>NZ_CP113258.1:0-2660000 GCF_026642215.1 Stutzerimonas sp. R40042
GTGTCGGTTGAACTTTGGCAGCAGTGTGTTGAGCTTTTGCGCGATGAACTGCCTGCTCAGCAATTCAACACATGGATTCGTCCCCTGCAGGTGGAGGGCGACGGCGATGAACTGCGCGTCTATGCCCCCAATCGCTTCGTGCTCGACTGGGTCAATGAAAAGTACCTGTCGCGACTGCTGGAGCTGCTTTCCGAACGGTCGACTGGGCTGGCGCCGGCACTCTCCCTTCTTATAGGTAGCAAGCGCACCTCGTCCGCCGCCCTGCCCTCCGCGGCCGCAGCTGCGCGCGCCCAGCCGCAACCAGCAACAACCACGCCGGTCACGCCCGCAGCGGTGGCGCAACCGCAAGCGGCCCGGTTCGAGCCGGTGGTTGCCGACCCCCCAGAGCCGGAGCCGCCGCGTACCGAGCGTACCGTCCAGGTCGAAGGTGGTCTAAAGCACACCAGCTATCTGAATCGCACCTTCACTTTCGAGAATTTCGTCGAAGGCAAATCCAACCAGCTGGCGCGGGCTGCGGCCTGGCAGGTGGCGGACAACCCCAAGCACGGTTACAACCCGCTCTTCCTTTATGGGGGAGTGGGCCTGGGCAAGACCCACCTGATGCATGCTGTGGGTAACCATCTGCTGAAAAAGAACCCGAATGCCAAGGTGGTGTACCTGCACTCGGAGCGTTTCGTGGCCGACATGGTCAAGGCCCTACAGCTCAACGCGATCAACGAGTTCAAGCGCTTCTACCGTTCAGTGGATGCGCTGCTGATCGATGACATTCAGTTCTTCGCCAAGAAAGAGCGCTCCCAGGAAGAATTCTTCCATACCTTCAATGCGCTGCTTGAAGGCGGCCAGCAAGTCATTCTCACCAGCGACCGCTATCCGAAGGAGATCGATGGGCTCGAAGAGCGTCTGAAGTCGCGTTTCGGTTGGGGTTTGACCGTAGCGGTCGAGCCGCCCGAACTGGAGACCCGTGTGGCGATCCTGATGAAGAAGGCGGATCAGGCCAAGGTGGACCTGCCCCACGATGCGGCCTTCTTCATCGCCCAGCGCATTCGCTCCAACGTCCGCGAACTCGAGGGAGCGCTGAAGCGGGTGATCGCCCATGCCCACTTCATGGGGCGCGACATCACCATCGAGCTGATACGCGAATCGCTGAAAGACCTGCTGGCGTTGCAGGATAAACTGGTCAGCGTCGACAATATCCAGCGCACCGTGGCCGAGTACTACAAGATCAAGATTTCCGATCTGCTGTCCAAGCGGCGTTCCCGTTCGGTCGCGCGTCCGCGGCAAGTGGCCATGGCTTTGTCCAAGGAATTGACCAATCACAGCCTGCCGGAGATCGGCGATGCGTTCGGCGGTCGAGATCACACCACGGTGCTGCATGCCTGTCGTAAGATCGCCGAATTGCGGGAAACAGACGCGGATATACGCGAAGATTACAAAAATCTGCTGCGAACTTTGACAACCTGAGTGCGACCTAATCTATAGGCAAGGGACCAGACCATGCATTTTTCCATTCAGCGCGAAGCCCTGTTGAAACCCCTGCAGCTGGTTGCTGGCGTCGTCGAACGCCGTCAGACCTTGCCGGTGCTGTCCAACGTTCTTCTCGTCGTACAGGGGCAGCAGTTGTCGCTGACCGGTACCGATCTCGAGGTCGAACTGGTGGGGCGCGTCGCGCTCGAAGATGCCGCCGAGCCTGGCGAGATCACCGTGCCGGCACGCAAGCTGATGGATATCTGCAAGAGCCTGCCGAGCGATGCGCTGATCAGTATTCGCCTGGATGACCAGAAGGTCGTCATCAAGTCGGGGCGCAGCCGCTTTACGCTGTCGACCCTGCCGGCCAACGATTTCCCCACCGTGGAAGAAGGTCCTGGCTCACTGTCGTTTACCGTCGAGCAAGGCAAGCTGCGCAAGCTCATCGAGCGCAGCGCGTTCGCCATGGCCCAGCAGGATGTGCGCTATTACCTCAACGGCATGCTGATCGAAGTGTCTAGCGGCATGCTGCGTGCCGTGGCCACCGATGGCCATCGCCTGGCCATGTGCTCGATGCAGGCCGGCATCGAACAGCCGGATCGCCATCAGGTGATCGTCCCGCGCAAGGGCATCCTGGAACTGGCGCGCCTGCTCAACGATCAGGATGCCGAAGTCAGCATCGTACTGGGTCAGCATCACATTCGCGCGACTACTGGCGAGTTCACCTTCACCTCCAAGCTGGTGGACGGAAAATTCCCGGACTACGAGCGTGTGCTGCCGCGGGGCGGTGACAAGCTGGTGGTCGGTGATCGTCAGCTGCTGCGCGAGGCGTTTAGCCGCACGGCGATCCTCTCCAACGAGAAGTACCGTGGCATTCGCCTGCAACTGGAAAGCGGTCTGTTGAAGATCCAGGCCAACAACCCGGAGCAGGAGGAAGCCGAGGAGGAAGTTGCGGTCGATTACAACGGAGGATCGCTGGAGATCGGTTTCAACGTCAGCTACCTGCTCGATGTCCTGGGCGTGATGACCACCGAGCAGGTGCGTCTGATTCTCTCCGACGCCAACAGCAGCGCTCTGGTGCAGGAGTTCGACAACGACGATTCCGCCTACGTCGTGATGCCGATGCGTCTGTAAATCCGCTTAATGTCCCTCAGCCGTCTCTCCGTCACCGGGGTTCGCAATCTGCACCCGGTGACGCTGACCCCCTCCCCGCGCATCAACATCCTCTTCGGCGACAACGGCAGCGGCAAGACGAGCCTGCTGGAGGCCATCCACCTGCTCGGCCTCGCACGCTCCTTTCGCAGTATTCGACTGAACCCGGTGATCACCTACGAGCAACCGGCCTGCACGGTGTTCGGCCAGGTCGAGCTACCGGACCAGCACAGTCGAGCCCTGGGGGTTTCCAGAGATCGCAGTGGCGAAGTCAGAATTCGTATCGATGGGCAGAGCGTTCGCTCTGCCGCCGAGCTGGCTGACACTCTGCCGCTGCAGCTGATCAACCCGGACAGTTTCCGTTTGTTGGAGGGGGCCCCCAAGCTGCGCAGGCAGTTCCTGGACTGGGGTGTGTTCCACGTGGAACATCGTTTCATGAGTGCCTGGCAGCGCCTGCAGCAGGCCCTGAGGCAACGGAACTCATGGCTCCGGCATGGTACACTGGACGGCGCTTCGGACGCCGCCTGGAGCCGGGAACTGAGCCTGGCCAGCGACGAGATCGATGGTTATCGCCGGGCTTACATCCAAGCGCTTAAACCGGTCTTCGAGAAGACGCTCAAGGCGCTGCTGGACCTGGATGGCCTGACGCTGAGCTATTACCGCGGTTGGGACAAGGATCGCCCATTGGTCGATGTATTGGCTTCGTCACTGGAGCGCGATCGTGCGATGGGCCATACGCAATCTGGCCCGCAGCGCGCGGATCTGCGACTCAAGGTGGGTACTCATAACGCGGCAGAAGTGCTGTCGCGTGGGCAACAGAAGCTGGTGGTGTGTGCATTGCGCATTGCCCAAGGTCATCTCGTCAGCGAGGCCAAGCGCGGGCAATGCATTTATCTGGTCGACGACCTGCCCTCGGAGCTGGATGCGCAGCACCGATTGGCGTTGTGCAGGTTGCTCGAACAGCTGAACTGTCAGGTGTTTATTACCTGCGTCGATTCAACCGTTTTGCAAGAAGGCTGGGGTGAACAGACACCAGTCTCAATGTTTCACGTGGAACATGGGCAAATAACCCAGCTCCACGGCCCCTCGGGAGTGAAGGCATGAGTGAGAACCACACGTACGACTCTTCGAGCATCAAGGTGCTGAAAGGTCTTGATGCCGTGCGTAAGCGCCCTGGCATGTATATCGGCGACACCGATGACGGCACCGGCCTGCACCACATGGTCTTCGAGGTCGTCGATAACTCGATTGATGAAGCGCTGGCCGGCTACTGCAGCGATATTTCCATCACCATCCATACCGACGAATCCATTACCGTGCGCGACAACGGGCGCGGCATTCCGGTGGATATTCACGAAGAAGGTGTATCGGCAGCCGAGGTCATCATGACCGTGCTGCACGCTGGCGGTAAGTTCGACGACAACTCCTACAAGGTATCCGGTGGCCTGCACGGCGTGGGTGTCTCGGTGGTGAACGCATTGTCCGAGGAGCTGCTGCTGACCATCCGCCGCGAAGGCAAGGTGTGGGAACAGCTCTATCGCCATGGCGTCCCGCAAGCCCCACTCGCGGCCGTGGGCGAAACCGATACATCGGGCACGCAGATCCATTTCAAGCCGTCCGCCGAGACCTTCCAGAACATCCATTTCAGCTGGGACATTCTGGCCAAGCGCCTGCGCGAGCTGTCTTTCCTCAACTCCGGCGTGGGTATCGTCCTGCGTGACGAGCGCACGGCCAAGGAAGAACTGTTCAAGTACGAGGGCGGCCTCAGCGCCTTTGTCGCGTACCTGAACACCAACAAGACCGCGGTGAACCAGGTGTTCCACTTCAACGTCCAGCGTGACGATGGCGTCGGCGTCGAAGTCGCGCTGCAGTGGAACGACAGCTTCAACGAGAACATCCTCTGCTTTACCAACAACATTCCCCAGCGTGACGGCGGTACCCACCTGGCCGGCTTCCGTTCCGCACTGACGCGTAACCTGAACAACTACATCGAGCAGGAAGGTCTGGCGAAGAAGCACAAGATCTCCACCACCGGTGACGATGCGCGTGAAGGCCTGACCGCAATCATCTCGGTCAAGGTGCCGGATCCCAAGTTCAGCTCGCAGACCAAGGACAAGCTGGTTTCTTCCGAGGTGAAGACCGCTGTGGAACAGGAAATGGGCAAGTACTTCGCCGATTTCCTGCTGGAACATCCCAACGAAGCCAAGGCTGTGGTCGGCAAGATGATCGACGCCGCGCGTGCCCGTGAGGCAGCGCGCAAGGCGCGGGAAATGACCCGCCGCAAGGGTGCGCTGGATATCGCCGGCCTGCCGGGCAAGCTCGCCGACTGTCAGGAGAAGGATCCTGCGCTGTCCGAACTGTACATCGTGGAGGGTGACTCCGCGGGTGGCTCGGCGAAGCAGGGCCGCAACCGCAAGACCCAGGCGATCCTCCCGCTCAAGGGCAAGATCCTCAACGTCGAGAAGGCACGCTTCGACAAGATGCTCTCGTCCCAGGAAGTCGGCACGCTGATCACCGCGCTGGGTTGCGGCATCGGCCGCGAGGAATACAACATCGACAAGCTGCGCTACCACAACATCATCATCATGACCGATGCTGACGTCGACGGTTCGCACATCCGCACCCTGCTCTTGACGTTCTTCTTCCGCCAGCTGCCCGAGCTGATCGAGCGTGGCTATGTGTATATCGCCCAGCCGCCTCTGTACAAGGTCAAGCGCGGCAAGCAGGAGCAGTACATCAAGGACGACGAGGCGATGGAGGAGTACCTCACTCAATCGGCCCTGGAAGATGCCAGCCTGCACGTCAACGATGATGCGCCAGGCCTGGCCGGCGAAGCGCTGGAGAAGCTGGTCAACGACTACCGTACGGTCATGAAGACCCTGCAGCGCCTGTCACGGCTGTACCCGTTGGAACTGACCGAGCACTTCATCTACCTGCCACGAGTTTCTCTCGAGCAGCTGGCGGACCATTCCGCCATGCAGGCCTGGCTCGAACAGTACAGTGCGCGGCTCAAGGGCGGCGAGCGCTCTGGGCTGGTCTACAACGTCAGCCTGCGCGAGGACAAGGAACGCCATCTGTGGCTTCCGGAGGTGGAGATCAGCTCCCACGGTCTGGCCAGCTACATCACCTTTAACCGTGATTTCTTCGGCAGCAACGACTACCGTACCGTGACGGCACTGGGCGAGAAGCTGAACAGCCTGCTGGAAGAAGGTGCCTACGTACAGCGTGGTGAGCGTAAGAAGCCCGTCGCCAGCTTCAAGGAAGCGCTGGACTGGCTGATGAACGAAGGCACCCGTCGGCACAGCGTGCAGCGCTATAAGGGTCTCGGCGAAATGAACCCGGACCAATTGTGGGAAACCACCATGGATCCGAACGTGCGGCGCATGCTCAAGGTGACGATCGAGGACGCTATCGCGGCCGACCAGATCTTCAACACGCTGATGGGCGATGCAGTGGAACCGCGCCGGGAGTTCATCGAGTCCAACGCCTTGGCAGTCTCCAATCTGGACTTCTGATGCGGCGGCACTTGTAGATTCAAAGTGATGCAAAGAAAGCCCCGGCCCCGCCGGGGTTTTCATTTTCAAAATAGACAAATCGAATCGGCGCGACTGTTTTAATCAATTTCGGAATACCCCTACTGCGGAGTAGAGTTTGCCTCATTCGAGTCATTCATCTTAAGAGCCCTCAGGGCTAATACACTTTGACGGGGTAAGTCGCCAATGTTGGATTCCAATCTCAAGACCCAGTTGAAAGCCTATCTGGAGAAGGTCACCCAGCCCTTCGAGATCGTCGCGTCCCTCGATGACGGCGAGAAATCCCGGGAGCTGCTGAGCCTGCTGCAGGACATCGCCAGCCTCAGCGACAAGATCACCTTGAAGACCGACGGCGACGATGCGCGCAAGCCGTCGTTCTCGCTCAACCGCATCGGCGGTAACATCAGCCTGCGTTTCGCCGGCATCCCCATGGGCCACGAGTTCACCTCGCTGGTGCTGGCCCTGTTGCAGGTCGGCGGGCACCCGTCGAAGACCGCACCGGAGGTGATCGAGCAGATCAAGGCGCTCGACGGCGACTACCGCTTCGAAACCTATTTCTCGCTGTCCTGCCAGAACTGCCCGGACGTGGTCCAGGCGCTGAACCTGATGGCCGTGCTCAACCCGAACATCCAGCACGTGGCCATCGACGGCGCACTGTTCCAGGACGAGGTCGAAGCCCGCCAGATCATGTCGGTGCCGAGCATCTACCTCAACGGTGAGCTATTCACCCAGGGCCGCATGAGCGAAGAAGAGATCCTCGCCAAGCTCGACACCGGTTCCAGCGCCCGTGATGCCGAGAAGCTCAAGGCCAAGGACGCCTTCGATGTGCTGGTGGTCGGCGGTGGCCCGGCCGGCGCGGCAGCGGCGATCTACGCCGCGCGCAAGGGCATCCGCACCGGTGTCGCGGCCGAGCGCTTCGGCGGTCAGGTACTCGATACCATGGCCATCGAGAACTTCATCTCGGTGAAGGAAACCGAAGGCCCGAAACTGGCCCGCGCGCTGGAAGAGCACGTGCGCGAGTACGAGGTCGACATCATGAACCTGCAGCGCGCCAGTCAGCTGATCCCGGCCGGCGACGACGGCTTGCATCGTGTGCAGTTCGAGAATGGCGGCGAGCTCAAGGCCAAGACCCTGATTCTGGCTACAGGCGCGCGTTGGCGCGAAATGAACGTGCCGGGCGAGCAGGAGTACCGCGGCCGTGGTGTCGCCTACTGCCCGCACTGCGACGGCCCGCTGTTCAAGGGCAAGCGCGTGGCGGTGATCGGCGGCGGCAACTCCGGCGTGGAAGCGGCCATCGACCTGGCCGGCATCGTCGCCCACGTCACCCTGCTGGAATTCGGCGAAGAGCTGCGTGCCGACGCCGTGCTGCAGCGCAAGCTCAACAGCCTGCCCAACGTCCGCGTGCTGAAGATGGCGCAGACCACCGAGGTCATGGGCGACGGCCAGAAGGTCACCGGCCTGGTCTACAAGGACCGCACCAGCGAAGAAATGCACAGCGTCGAGCTGGAAGGCATCTTCGTGCAGATCGGCCTGCTGCCCAACAGCGAATGGCTCAAGGGCACCCTGGAGCTGTCGCGCTTCGGCGAAATCATCGTCGATGCCAAGGGCCAGACCAGCATCCCCGGCGTGTTCGCCGCCGGTGACGTGACCACGGTGCCGTACAAGCAAATCGTGATCGCCGTGGGTGAAGGCGCCAAGGCCTCGCTGAGCGCCTTCGATCACCTGATCCGCAGCTCCGCGCCGGCCTGATCGAAACGCGAAAAAGAAGGGGAGCAACCGCCAGGTTGCTCCCCTTCTGTTTTTACGGGAGTCTGCTTTCAGCCAGCGTGCAGCACGCAGCGATCGCGCCCGCCGTGCTTGGCCTGATAAAGCGCCTGATCGGCCTGTTGCAGCAGGCGTTCATAGTCCGGATGACCGTCATGGACGGCCATGCCGATGCTGACCGTCACCTGCAGCACGTCGCCGCTGGATAGACGGAAGTGCTCGCGGGCGATGCGCTCGCGCAGCTTCTCCGCCGCCGCCAGTGCCTTGTTGGCATCGATGTCCACCAGCACCAGCAGGAATTCCTCGCCGCCCAGGCGGAAGGCATAGTCGCCGCCGCGGGTGTTGCTCGCCAGCAGCGCGCCAACCTGCTGCAGGATCTGGTCGCCGGCGTCGTGGCCATGCGTGTCGTTGATGCGCTTGAAGTGATCGACGTCGATCACCAGCACACCGAAGGTGTTGTTCGACTGACGCGCATAGAGCACTTCCTTGGCCATCACCACCGGCAGGAACTTGCGGTTGAGCAGCCGCGTCAGCACGTCACGGCCGGCCTCCAGGTCGTTGGCCTGCTCGAACAGGCTGTCGAGCAGGAACTTGATCGAGCGCGTCTGCTCGCGGATCTGGTGCAGCTTGCTCAGGCGTCCGGCGGGATCTTCCAGCGTGGCGATGGATTTGAGCTCTTCATCGATCTGCGCGATGTAATCGAGGATGCTCGCGCTTTCCGGCGAACCTTGGAAGGCATGGGAGGCCTTGTGGCGAAACCACAGGCCGAATTCGGAACCGGCCAGCTGCGGCAGTGCACCGGTGAGGTTGCCGATGGCCAGATCGAACATCAGCTGATTTTCCCAATCCAGCAGTGCGGCGCGCTGCCGCTCCTTCTCGACGCCGATGTTCTGCGAAACCGAAAACAGCCGATAGGCCTCTTCCGCCCGCGAATTGCGGTCGTGGGACTGTGAATAGGCGAAGCAGATGATTTCCACCGCGAGATCGATCAGATCGGCGCCCATGCGCGCGGCCTTGCGCCTGACCGGCTCGTCGAGTTCACGCTGTTCCAGCAGCTGGCGCAGGCGCCCCTTGAGCAGCCTGGAACCGCGCAGCACCAGGCTGACCGGTATCTCGATGCGCGCGTGGATATCGCCGACCTTGCGCTGCAGGTCGACTACCGCGTCGAGGTCGCTGTGGGCCGTCGAAGAACAGACCGTGACGATCCATTTCTGCATGGATTGGCCGAGACGGGTCTTGACCTGTTCATGGCTGAGAAAACTGGCCGAATGGGGATCGGCGAGCATCTGCGAATAGAAGTGCTCGGCCAGTTCCTGACTCTTCTCGGCCGACACCGCCTGCAACGCGGCGGCAGCTTCGGCGGGATAGCCGTCCAGCAGGCGCAGCCATTCGGCGACCAGCTGATGGTTGGGTATTTGCTGCATAGGGACTCGTTAGGATGGGCGGGCGTCCCTGCCGGCCCCGGTGTTGATCAGGGGGTCGGGCGACCCTGTGATTCGAGCTGACTGACCTGCGCGTTGACCCAGTCTTCGGCGCGCTGGTTGAGTTCGGCCACCGCGCGCGGGCCTTCGCTTTCGGCCAGCATCGGTGGGCCGATGACCACCTGGATGGTGCCGGGGCGCTTACCCCAACCAGCCTTGGGCCAGAACATGCCGGCATTGTGGGCGATCGGCAGCACCGGCAGCCCGGCGTTGACTGCCAGTGCCGCACCGCTACGGGAAAACTTCGCTGGTTGGCCGACCGGCGTGCGGGTGCCCTCGGGGAAGATCAGCACCCAGGCGCCCTGCTCCAGACGTTCGTGGCCCTGCTTGGCGACCTGGCGCAGCGCCGCTTTCGGGTTGTCACGATCGATGGCGATGGGCTTGAGCAGCATGATCGCCCAGCCGAAGAACGGCACGCGCAGCAACTCGCGCTTGAGTACCTGGGTCAGCGGCTCGAAGTACGCCGAGAGAAAGAAGGTCTCCCAGGTGCTCTGATGCTTGGCCAGGATCACGCAGGGGCGAGTCGGCACGTTCTCCGCGCCATGCACCTCGTAGCGCAGGCCGACCAGGGTCTTGCCGAGCCAGACGGCGCAGCGACACCAGTTCTGCACCACGAAGCGATAGCGGGCACGAAACGCCATGAAGGGCGCGAACACCAGGCTGACCAGGCACCAGGCGAACGCGGTGAAGGCCAGCAGGAAATAGAACAGGACAATGCGAAGGGGGAACAGGAGGCTCATCGAGAACTCTCGAGTAGATGATCGACTACGGCGGCGAGGTCATCGAAGACCTGTGTACCGGGCGGCAAGCTGCCTTCCAGCGTACGCAGGCCCTTGCCGGTCCTGACCAGGTACGGCACGCCGCCCAGCAGCATGCCAGCGTGCAGGTCGCGATGGCTGTCGCCCACTACTGGCACGCCCCTGAGGTCCGCCAGGCCGAAGTGCTCGGCGATGGTGCGGAACATTCCGGGCTTGGGCTTGCGGCAGTCGCAAACGTCATCCGGACCGTGCGGGCAATGCACGATCAGGTCGATGCGCCCGCCCTGCTCCATCACCAGCTGCTGCATCTTGAAATGCATGTCGCCGAGGGTGCTCAGGTCGAACTTGCCGCGCGCGACGCCGGACTGGTTGGTGGCCACCGCCACCGTCCAGCCGGCCTTGCACAGCCGCGCGATCGCCTGCAGCGAGCCCGGGATGGGAATCCACTCGTCCACCGACTTGACGTACTCGTCGGAGTCCTCGTTGATCACTCCGTCGCGGTCCAGCACGATCAGCTTCACGGGCTTAGCCAAGTGCGGAAATATCGGCAACGCCAAGGAACAATCCTCTCAGCCGGGCCAGCAAGGCGTAACGGTTGGCGCGCACCGAAGCGTCTTCGGCGTTCACCAGCACCGCCTCGAAGAAGGCATCCACCGGACCACGCAGGTGCGCCAGACGCTCCAGCGCCTCACGGTACTGGCGTGCGGCGGCCAGCGGCTGCACGGCCTGTTCGGCCTGCTGGATCGCCGAATACAGCGAGAACTCGGTGGCGTTGTCGAACCAGCGTGGCTCGACCGCTTCCGGCAGCTTGGCCTCGAACTTGGCCAGCAGGTTGGAGACGCGCTTGTTCGCCGCGGCCAGCGCCTCGGCTTCCGGCAATGTGCGGAAGGCCTGCACCGCCTGCACGCGCTGATCGAAGTCCAGCGCCGAACCGGGCTGCACGGCACGCACCGAGAGGTAGGCGGCGACGTCGACGCCCTCGTCTTCGTAGCGCGCACGCAGGCGGTCGAAGATGAACTCCAGCACCTGATCGGCGAGCCCGGCTGACTTGACCTGCGTACCGAACTGGCCAATGGCGAAGTTCACCGCTTCGACCAAGTCCAGATCCAGTTGCTTCTCGATGAGGATGCGCAGCACGCCGAGGGCGGCACGGCGCAGGGCGTAGGGGTCCTTGGAGCCGGTCGGTAGCATGCCGATACCGAAGATCCCGACCAGGGTGTCGAGCTTGTCGGCCACGGCCACGGCCGCGCCAGTGAGTGTGCTCGGCAGTTCGCCGCCCGCGCCGCGCGGCATGTACTGCTCGTTCAATGCCAGCGCCACGTCTTCCGGCTCGCCGTCGTTGAGCGCGTAGTAGTAGCCGGCGATGCCTTGCATTTCCGGGAACTCGCCAACCATTTCGGTGGCCAGGTCGCACTTGCAGAGCAGGCCGGCGCGCGCGGCGCGCTGCTTGTCGCCACCGGTACGTTCGGCGATCAGCCCGGCCAGGCGCGAGACGCGCTCGGCCTTGTCATACACGGTGCCGAGCTGGGCCTGGAACACCACGTTCTTCAGGCGATCGTTGAAGCTGTCGAGCTTCTGCTTCTTGTCCTGCTTGAAGAAGAACTCGGCGTCGGTCAGGCGCGGACGCACGACCTTCTCGTTGCCGGCGACGATCTGCGCCGGGTCCTTCGATTCGATGTTGGCCACGGTGATGAAGCGCGGCAGCAGCTTGCCGTTGGCGTCCAGCAGGCAGAAGTACTTCTGGTTGTCCTGCATGGTGGTGATCAGCGCTTCCTGAGGCACTTCGAGGAAGCGTTCCTCGAACGAGCAGACCAGCGGCACCGGCCACTCGACCAGCGCGGTCACTTCATCGAGCAGCGCCGGCGGCACAATGGCCGTGCCGTTCTGCTCGCCAGCCAGCTGCTCGACGCGCTTGGCGATCAGCTCGCGGCGCTCGGCGAAGTCGGCGATCACATGGGCGCCCCGCAGGTCTTCCAGATAGCTGGACGGCTTGGAAATGTGCACCTGGCCGGGGCTGTGGAAGCGGTGGCCGCGGGATTCGCGACCGGCGCGCTGGGCGAGGATCTCGCAATCGATCACCTGCTCACCGAACAGCATCACCAACCACTGGGTCGGGCGGACGAACTCTTCCTTGCGTGCAGCCCAGCGCATGCGCTTGGGGATCGGCAGATCGTTCAGCGAGGCCTCGACGATGCCTGGCAGCAGCTGGGCGGCAGGCTGGCCCTCGATGGTGCGGCTGAACTTGAGCTTCGGCCCGCTGCGATCGATCTCGGCCAGATCCACGCCACACTTGCGGGCGAAACCCAGAGCAGCCTGGGTCGGCTCACCTTCGGCGTCGAAGGCGGCCTGCAGCGGTGGGCCGTCGAGGTTGATGCTGCGATCCGGCTGCTGAGTCGCCAGCTGCTCGACCAGCACCGCCAGACGGCGCGGCGCGGCGTAGGCCTGCGCTTTGGCGAAGTTCAGGCCGGCGTCCTTCAGGCCCTTCTCGATACCGGCGCAGAAGGCCTCGGCCAGCTTGGCGAGCGCCTTCGGTGGCAGTTCTTCGGTACCCAGTTCGACGAGGAAATCCAGTGCACTCATTCTGCAGCCTCCAGCTTGGCCAGCACTTCGTCACGCAGTTCGGGGGTGGCCATGGGGAAGCCGAGCTTGGCCCGGGCCAGCAGGTAGCTCTGGGCGATCGAACGCGCCAGGCTGCGCACGCGCAGGATGTACTGCTGGCGCGCGGTGACCGAAATGGCGCGACGGGCATCGAGCAGGTTGAAGGTGTGCGAGGCCTTGACCACCATCTCGTAGGCCGGCAATGGCAGCTCGGCGGCCATCAGCCGGTTGGCTTCGCTCTCGTAGAAGTCGAACAATTCGAACAGCTTCGGCACGTTGGCGTGCTCGAAGTTGTAGGTCGACTGCTCCACCTCGTTCTGGTGGAACACGTCGCCATAGGTCACGGTGCCGAACGGCCCGTCGGCCCAGATCAGGTCGTAGACCGAGTCGACGCCCTGCAGGTACATGGCCAGGCGCTCGAGACCGTAGGTGATCTCACCGGTGACCGGGTAGCACTCGACGCCGCCGACCTGCTGGAAGTAGGTGAACTGGGTGACTTCCATGCCGTTGAGCCACACCTCCCAGCCCAGACCCCAGGCGCCGAGGGTCGGCGATTCCCAGTTGTCCTCGACGAAACGCACGTCGTGCACCGAGGTGTCGACGCCGATGCGACGCAGCGACTCCAGGTACAGGTCCTGGATGTTGTCCGGGTTGGGCTTCAACACCACCTGGAACTGGTAGTAGTGCTGCAGGCGGTTGGGGTTTTCGCCGTAGCGACCGTCGGCCGGGCGCCGCGAAGGCTGGACGTAGGCGGCGTTCCAGGTCTCGGGACCGATGGCGCGCAGGAAGGTGGCGGTGTGGAAAGTACCGGCGCCCATTTCCATGTCATAGGGCTGCAGGACCACGCAACCCTGCTCGGCCCAGTAGCTTTGCAGGGCGAGGATCAGGTCTTGGAAGGTGCGCACGGCAGGCGTAGTCTGGCTCAAAATTTCACCTGTGCTGGGCTTCGACAGAAAGCCTCGGAGTATACCCCCCGCATGGCTGCGCTTGCGATGGTTTCGGCCACCCAGACGTGGTCTGCACAAGGAGACCACATGCCACGTTGCGCCTGGTGCGGCACGGACCCGCTGTACATCGACTACCACGATCGCGAATGGGGCGTACCGGCCCGCGATCCGCAGGTGCTGTTCGAATTTCTGCTGCTCGAAGCCTTCCAGGCCGGGCTGTCCTGGATCACCGTGCTGCGCAAGCGCGAGCGCTACCGGCAGGTGCTGTTCGGTTTCGATGCCGAGCGGCTGGCGCGCATGAGCGATGCCGAGATCGATGAGCGCATGCTGGACCCTGGCATCATCCGCAACCGGCGCAAGCTCGAGGCGGCGCGCAGCAACGCGCGTGCCTGGTTGCAGCTGGAGGACCCGGTGGGTTTCGTCTGGTCGTTCGTCGGCGGCGAGCCGAAGATCAACCGCTTCGAGTGCATCGATCAGGTGCCGGCGGTCTCGCCCGAGGCCGAGGCGATGAGCCGCGCCTTGAAGAAGGCCGGCTTCAGCTTCGTCGGCCCGACCATCTGCTACGCCTACATGCAGGCCTGCGGCATGGTCATGGACCACCTGACCGATTGCGAGCGCCACGCCGAGCTGGCCGGCGACGTTTGAAACACTGCACGCCTGAGCTGCCAGGATGTGCGTTGTTGCCGCCGCTGCGCCTGAAAGCCGGCGACGGTTGCAGGTAGACTAGGCGACCTGAAAATTTCGGAGTGCGGTGTGGAAAAGCTCAAAGGTGCCTTGGTCGTCGGCTCCCTGCGACTCTTCGCTCGACTGCCCTGGCGCATGGTCCAGGGCCTGGGCTCGGCGATCGGCTGGCTGATGTGGAAGCTGCCGAACCGCTCGCGCGAGGTGGCGCGCATCAACCTGCACAAGTGCTTTCCCGAGCTCGGCCCGGCGGAACTCGACGCCCTGCTCGGCCGCACCCTGCGTGAAACCGGCATGACCTTCACCGAAAGCGCCTGCGCCTGGATCTGGCCGGCGGAGAAGACCCTGAGACTGGTTCGTGAAGTCGAGGGTCTCGAGGTGCTGCAGGCGGCGCTGGCCTCGGGCAAGGGCGTGGTCGGCATTACCAGCCACCTGGGCAACTGGGAAGTGCTGAACCACTTCTATTGCGCGCAATGCAAACCGATCATCTTCTACCGCCCGCCGAAGCTGAAGGCAGTGGACGATCTGCTGCAACAGCAGCGCGTGCAGCTGGGCAATCGGGTCGCGCCGTCGACCCGCGAGGGCATTCTCAGCGTGATCAAGGAAGTCCGCCGTGGCGGTGCGGTGGGCATTCCGGCCGACCCCGAGCCAAGCGAAGGCAGTGGTATCTTCGTGCCCTTCTTCGCCACCCAGGCGCTGACCAGCAAGTTCGTGCCCGGCATGCTCGCCGGCGGCAAGGCGGTTGGGGTGTTCCTTCATGCGTTGCGTCTGGAGGATGGTTCCGGCTACAAGGTCGTCCTCGAGGCCGCGCCCGAAGGGATGTACAGCGAAGATGCGGAAACTGGCGTAGCGGCGATGAGCGCAATGATCGAGAAGTACGTGCGCGCCTATCCCAGCCAGTACATGTGGACCATGAAGCGCTTCAAGAAACGCCCCGCCGGCGAGAAGCGCTGGTACTGATCAGGCTCAAACAACAACGACAGGGACGAGCGCATGCAAAACCAGAGACAGCATCCGCGTACCAACATGAAGTGCCGCATCCGCATCACGCATCCGGCCTTTGGCGAGGTCTTTGCGCAAACTCGCGACCTATCCGATGGCGGTGTCTATGTCCGACATCCGGAGCTGGTGGTGCTGCATCCCGGCGACGAGGTCACCGGCCAGGTCCAGGACCTGCCGATTCCGGCGCCAGAGCTGCGGATGGTGGTGATGCGGGTGGATGCCGAAGGAGTCGGCCTGCGGTTTCTGCGCGAAGACTGAGCGAGCGTCAGTCGGGCGTCAGCCGGTCGAGACGGCGCAGGAATACGGTCATTTCCTTTTCCGCCTGCTTGTCACCCTGGGCGTTCGCCGCAGCGATGCCACGTTCCCACGCCTGATGGGCCCCGGGCTTGTCGCCGTCGGCCTGCAGGGCCTTGCCCAATAGCTTCCAGGCGGCTGAGTACTTCGGATCGAGTTCGACGCAGCGGCGCAGATGTTCGGCCGCCCTGCCTGGTTGCCCGGCATCTAGATAGCCTTTGCCTAGACCGAAGCGCAGCATCGGATTGTCCATGCCTTGGGAGAGCATTTTTTCCAGCGATTCGAGCATGTTCGGACCTTGATTGGCGCGCGGCGCCGGAAGGAATCTTCTCACTGTAGTGCAAAGCGTTGACCGGGCAAGAGCAGCGGCATAGGCCAATGGTCTTAGTTGTCGCGCCGGATATTGCACGCCGAGCGTGACAGCAGTGCGACACGTCAGTGCGCTTCGTTGACCGCACTGAGGAATTCCCGGGTGCGTTCCTCGCGCGGGTTGTTGAACAGCTCGTCCGGGCTGCCCTGCTCGTGGATCCGGCCCTGGTGGAAGAAGCACACTCGATCGGCGAACTCACGGGCGAACCCCATCTGGTGGGTGACCATGAGCATGGTCAGGTTATGCGCGTCGCCGAGACGACGGATCACATTCAGCACCTCGCCGCAAAGCTCCGGGTCGAGCGCCGAAGTCACCTCGTCGAAGAGCATCACTTTCGGCCGCATCGCCAGTGCGCGGGCGATGGCCACGCGCTGCTGCTGTCCGCCGGAGAGCTGCGCCGGGAAGTGCTCCAGCTTGTCCTCCAGGCCGACCATCGCCAGCAACTCCTCTGCCCTTTCGCGGGCTTCGGCCTTGCTCAGCCCGAGCACCTGCACCGGTGCCTCCATGACGTTCTGCAGCGCGTTCATGTGCGGAAACAGGTTGAAGCTCTGGAATACCATGCCGACCTTGCCGCGCACCCGACGCAGATGGCGGGCATTGGCCGGCACCAGACGACCATGTCCATCGGGCATGTGCGTCAGGGGTTCGCCGTCCACCTCGATCAGCCCGTCGTCGATCCCTTCCAGGGTCATCAGCACCCGCAGCAGCGTCGACTTGCCCGAGCCGCTGGGGCCGATGATCGCGACCTTCTCGCCCTCGCGAATCTCCAGATCGAGCCCGTCGAGCACGGTCAGCTCGCCGTAGTGCTTGCTCACGCCGGCGAAGCGCACCATCGGTTGCGCTGCCTCGGCTGGTTCGTGAGCGGTGTTCGGTTGTTCTGTGGCAGGCATTGGCGTATTCATCGGGCCAGCTCCATGCGGTTTTCCAGGCGGCGCACGCACCAGGCGAGGCCGAGGCTGAGAATGAGGAAGAACACGCCGACCATGGTGATCGGCTCCAGATAGCGGAAACTTTCGGAACCGATGTTCTTGGCCCGCTGCATGATTTCCACCACGGTGATCGCCGAAAGCACCGGCGTGTCCTTGAGGATCGAGATCAGGTAGTTGCCCAGCGCCGGCAGAACCGGGCGCAACGCCTGCGGCAGGATCACGTCGCGGTAGGCAGTCCAAGGCTTCATGTTCAGCGCGGTGACGGCTTCCCACTGCGAGCGCGGCACCGCATCCAGACCGGCGCGGTAGACCTCGGCGGTGTAGCAGGCGTAATGCAGCGCGATGCCGATGATCCCCGCCTGCATGGCGCTGAGATTGAGGCCATAGTTGGGGAAGACGTAGAACAGGAAGTACACCTGGATCAGCAGCGGGGTGCTGCGAATGAACTCGATCAGCCCGGTGATCGGCCAGGACAGCCAGCGTTGGCGGCTGCGGCGGGCGATGGCGAGAAACAGGCCGAGCACCACGGCAATGGCGAAACCGGCCAGGGCAATGCCGATGGTGGTCAGCGAGGCGTCCAGCAGACGCGGCAGGATCTCGCGGGCGAACTGCCAGTCGAAGAAGTTCATGACAGGCCTCCACGCATCCGTCCGCGGGCCAGGCGACGCTCCAGCTGGCGCATGCCGAAGTTGATCGCCTGTGCCAGGATGAAATAGATGACCAGCGCCAGGCCGAATATCTCCAACGTCATCAGCGTCGCCTGATCCAGCTGACGGGCACGGAAGGCCAGATCCGACAGGGTGATCAGCGATACCAGCGAGGTATTCTTCAGCAATTCGATCAGCAGGTTGGTGCCGGGCGGAATCGCCGCGAGCAGTGCCTGCGGCAGGATGATTCGGCGCATGCGCGTCAGCGGCGTCATGTTCAGCGCCTGACAGGCCTCATGCTGGCCCTGGTGCACCGAGCGGATGGCGCCGCGCAGCACCTCGGCCCCGTAGGCGCCGATGTTCAACCCAAGGCCGACCACTGCCACGGCGAAGGCGCTCATGGCGATGTTGAACGGCGGCATCGGCAGCACGAAGTACAGCCAGAACAGCTGTACCAGCAGCGATGAGCCGCGGAATACCTCAATGTAAGCGATGGCCAGCCAGCGCAATGGCGCCAGTGGCGAGAGTCGGGCCAGCGCGGCAATCAGCGCGCAGGCAATGGCCAGCAGGGAGCCAAAGAACGTCACCTTCACGGTGACCCAGGCACCCTGCCAGAGCAGAGGAAGCAATTCGATCATGATGGCGCTATCCGGTTTCCGGAGCGCTGACCGAGGCTGCGCAGCGTGCTACGAAGCCTTGGTCAGCGTTCACAGGCGGGACAGCGGGTCAGCCGCGCCAACCAGCCGCCCCGACGGGCTTCAGGCGCCGCAGAGCTCGGCGGCGGTCTTGTCGGTCAGATTGGAGCGGTCGAAACCGAACGGCTCGATGGTCTCGAGGTGCTCGTCGCTGCCCAGCCATTTCTTCAACTCGGCGTTGACCGCATCCCTTAGCGCTTCGTCCTGCGGACGGAATGCCAGTGCGCCATAGCCGGCCCGCGACGGATCGTCCTGGAAGTCATCGATGGCTTCGACATCGTCACCGGCCTTCTGCGCAAGCCCGCGCATGGTCAGCTGGGTGCCGATGGCGGCGTCGGCGCGGCCGCTGCGCACCGCCTGCAGCTGCGAGGTGGTATCGGGCACCTGGAGGATCTGCGAATCCTTGATGCCGGCCTTGCGCGCATAACCGAGGTTCACCGTGCCGGACATGATGGCGATCTTCACCTCGGGATTGCCGGCGATGTCCTCGTAGCTGCGCAGATTCTTCGGGTTGCCCTCGGCCACCAGCAGGGTGTCGAGCAGGCGGTAGTGCGGGTCGGTGAACAGCACCTGCTTGCAGCGTTCGGGGGTGATGTACATGCCGGCGGCGATGAGGTCGAAGCGACCGGCACGCAAACCGGGAATCAGCGAGCCCCACTCGGTCAGTACCGGCTTGATGGTGTCGATCTCCATGCGCTCGAAGACCTTGCGCACGATTTCCGGCGATTCGCCAGTGACGCTGCCATCCAGCGCGGTATAGGCGAACGGCGTCTCGTTGGCGTAGCCGATGCGTACGCTGCTGCTGTCCTTGATCTTTTCCAGGGTATCGGCCTGGGTGAGGCCGGCGAGACCGATGCTGGCCAGGGCGGCACAGCTGATCAGGAGCCGGCGGGAGTGTGTCGTGATGGTGCTGTTCCTCATGGGAGTTTCTCCTGTTCCTTGTAGAGACCCGAGGAATCGGATCGTTATCTGTCTAGGAGTGGTAACTGCATGGACCGTAGTTAAGGACGCCTTCGAAGCGCCAAGGTGCCGCAGGTATTTGCGCGTCGATAGTCTGCATCAATCGAGCGAAGCATCTGGCAACCAGTCCGGAGGGTACAAAAGCTGGACATAAAATGGAAATCTGAGCCTATCTGGTTCGAATTGGCTCGATTGAATAGAAAGCTGTTGCCGAGCCGAGTTTCGTCCGCAAGGGTAGTCGATTGAGAAAACAAAACGGCCCGCCAGGAGGCGGGCCGCTCGTTCGGGGGAAGGGAGGTCAGAAGAACGTCAGGCCAGCCTGGAACAGGCGCTCGACGTCGCGGATGTGCTTCTTGTCGACCAGGAACAGGATGACGTGGTCGCCCGACTCGATCACCGTGTTGTCGTGAGCGATCAGCACCTGCTCATCGCGGATCACCGCGCCAATGGTGGCGCCGGGTGGCAGGGCGATCTTGCTGATGGGACGGCCGACGACCTTGCTCGAACGCGAGTCGCCATGGGCGATCACCTCGATGGCTTCGGCCGCGCCGCGGCGCAGCGAGTGGGCGCTGACGATATCGCCACGGCGCACGTGGGTCAGCAAAGTGCCGATGGTGGCGAGCTGCGGGCTGATGGCGATGTCGATCTCGCCGCCCTGCACCAGGTCGACGTAGGCCGGGTTGTTGATGATGCACATGACCTTGCGCGCGCCGAGGCGCTTGGCCAGTAGCGAGGACATGATGTTGGCCTCGTCGTCGTTGGTCAGGGCGAGAAACACATCCGCTTCGTTGATGTTCTCTTCCACCAGCAGGTCGCGGTCCGAGGCGCTGCCCTGCAGGATGATGGTGCTGTCCAGAGTGTCGGAGAGGTAGCGGCAGCGCGCCGGGTTCATCTCGATGATCTTGACCTGGTAGCGGCTCTCGATGGCCTCGGCCAGGCGTTCGCCGATGTGCCCGCCGCCAGCGATGACGATGCGCTTGTAGTTCTCGTCGAGCCGGCGCATCTCGCTCATGACCGCGCGAATGTGGCCGCGGGCGGCGATGAAGAACACCTCGTCATCGGCCTCGATCACCGTGTCGCCCTGCGGCAGGATCGCGTGGTTGCGACGGAAGATCGCGGCCACACGGGTATCGACATTGGGCATGTGGCGACGCAGCTGGCGCAGCTCCTGGCCGACCAGTGGTCCGCCGTAGTAGGCGCGCACGGCAACCAGTTGCGCCTTGCCTTCAGCGAAGTCGATCACCTGCAGCGAGCCGGGGTGTTCGATCAGCCGCTTGATGTAGTTGGTGACCACCTGTTCGGGACTGATCAGCACGTCGACCGGGATCGCTTCGTTGTTGAACAGGCCCGAGCGCACCAGATAGGCCGCCTCGCGCACCCGGGCGATCTTGGTCGGCGTATGGAACAGGGTGTAGGCGACCTGACAGGCGACCATGTTGGTTTCGTCGCTGTTGGTCACCGCCACCAGCATGTCGGCGTCGTCGGCACCGGCCTGGCGCAGCACCGTGGGAAAGGAGCCGCGGCCCTGGATGGTGCGGATGTCCAGACGGTCGCCGAGATCGCGTAGGCGATCGCCGTCGGTGTCCACCACGGTGATGTCGTTGGCTTCGCTGGCGAGGTGCTCGGCGAGGGTACCGCCGACCTGGCCGGCGCCGAGAATGATGATCTTCACGCGATCACTCCTGAGAGGCGGACGCTTGCCGCCGCTTCCATGTTTGGCCCGCGCGCATTGCGCTGGGGTTTCGACTCAGCCACTGACGCCACGTGGCTGCGCCGCGATCTTGATCAGCTTGGCATAGTAGAAGCCGTCGTGGCCGTCCTGCTGCGGCAGCAGCTGGCGGCCGTGCGGCTGCGTCAGGCCGAAGCCAGGCGGCAGATCCAGCTCGCGCGCGCCCGGTGTGCGCTCGAGGAAGGCGCCGATCACCTCGCGGTTCTCGGTCGGCAGCACTGAGCAGGTGGCGTAGAGCAGCACGCCGCCGACCTCCAGAGTCGGCCACAGCGCATCGAGCATCTCGCCCTGCAGGGCGGCCAGCGGGGCGATGTCCTCGGGCTGGCGGGTCAGCTTGATATCTGGATGCCGGCGGATCACGCCGGTGGCCGAGCACGGTGCATCGAGCAGGATGCGCTGGAACGGCTTGCCATCCCACCACTGCGCGGTAGCGCGGGCATCGGCTGCGACCAGCTCGGCATCGAGCTGCAGGCGCGCGAGATTCTCCTGCACTCGTGCCAGACGCTTGGGCTCGAGATCCAGGGCGATCAGTCCGGCCAACTGCGGCTCGCGCTCGAGCAGGTGGCAGGTCTTGCCGCCCGGCGCGCAGCAGGCGTCCAGCACGCGCTGGCCGGGCGCCAGATCGAGCAGCCCGGCGGCCAGCTGGGCGGCCTCGTCCTGCACGCTGACCCGTCCTTCAGCGAAGCCGGGCAGCTGCTGCACATCGCAGGGGCTGGCGAGCCGGATGCCGTCTTCGCTGAATTCGCAGGGGTGGGCTTCGATGCCGGCAGTTTGCAGCTCGGCCAGGTATCCGTCCCGGCTGACCTGCCGGCGATTGACCCGCAGCATCATCGGCGGGTGCGCGTTGTTGGCCGCGCAGATGGCTTCCCAGTGCTCGGGCCAGTGCGCCTTGAGCGCCTTCTGCAACCAGCGCGGATGGGCGACGCGAATCACCGGGTCGTGTTCCAGTTCGACCAGCAGCGCTTCGCCTTCGCGCTGGGCGCGGCGCAGCACGGCGTTGAGCAGGCCCTTGGCCCAGGGCTTCTTCAGTTTGTCGACGCAACCGACGGTTTCGCCGATGGCGGCATGGGCTGGGATGCGGGTATGCAGCAGCTGATAGAGGCCGACCAGCAACAATGCTTCAACATCGCGGTCGGCTGCCTTGAACGGCTTCTGCAACAGCTTGTTGGCCAGCCCGGCCAGCCGTGGTTGCCAGCGCGCGGTGCCAAAGGCCAGCTCCTGGGTCAGGCCGCGATCGCGGGCGTCGACCTTGCCCAAGACCTCCGGCAGGCTGCTGCCCAGCGAGGCCTTGCCCGAGAGCACGACGCTCAGCGCACGGGCGGCGGCCAGACGCGGGTTCATTGACCAAGCACCAGGCCGGGGGCGAACTGCTCGCGGCGACTGTTGTACAGGTCGGCGAAGCCTAGCGGTTTGCCGCCAGGCAGCTGCAGGCGGGTCAGGCGCAGGGCGCCGCTGCCGCAGGCAACCGTCAGTCCTTCCTTGCTCGCTTCGAGGATGCGGCCGGGCTCGCCGCGGCCTTCGCCGAGCCGCGCCGCGTGAATCTTCAGCGTCTCGCCGTCCAGCGTGCTGTGGCAGATCGGCCAGGGATGAAAGGCGCGGATCAGCCGCTCCAGCTCGACGGCCGGGCGCGTCCAGTCGATGCGCGCCTCGTCCTTGCTCAGCTTGTGCGCATAGGTGGCCAGACTGTCGTCCTGTACGTCGGGCAGCAGCGTGCCGGCAGCCAGTGCGTCGACGGCCTGCACCACGGCCTGCGAACCGATCGCGGCGAGACGGTCGTGCAGCGTGCCGCCGGTGTCGTCATCACCGATCGGCGTGCTGACCTTGAGCAGCATCGGACCGGTGTCCAGGCCCGCTTCCATCTGCATCACGGTGACGCCGGATTCGCTGTCACCGGCCTCGATGGCGCGCTGGATCGGCGCGGCACCACGCCAGCGCGGCAATAGCGAGGCATGGCTGTTGATGCAGCCCAGGCGCGGCAGGTCGAGCACCGTCTGCGGCAGGATCAGGCCGTAGGCGACCACCACCATCAGGTCCGCCTGCAGGGTCGCCAGCTGTGCCTGCGCAGCCGGGTCACGCAGCGTCTGCGGCTGGAATACCGGAATGTCGTACTGCACCGCGAGCTGCTTGACCGGGCTGGGCATCAGCTTCTGGCCGCGACCGGCGGGGCGATCCGGCTGGGTATAGACGGCAACGATCGACTTGCCCGCATCGAGCAGGGCCTGCAGGTGCTGGGCGGCGAATTCCGGGGTGCCGGCGAAAACGATGCGCAAGGGCTGGGTCATGGGGGCTCGCTAAGAAAAAGGCTTGCCGTAGCAAGCCTTCGAGGTTCGGGAATCAAGCCTGCTGGCGGTGGATCTTTTCCAGCTTCTTCTTGATCCGGTCGCGCTTGAGGCTGGACAGGTAGTCGACGAACAGTTTGCCGTTGAGGTGATCACATTCGTGCTGGATGCACACCGCAAGCAGGCCTTCGGCGACCAGCTCGTAGGGCTTGCCGTCGCGATCCAGTGCCTTGATGCGCACCTTCTGCGGACGATCGACGTTCTCGTAGAAGCCCGGGACCGACAGACAGCCTTCCTGATACTGGTCCATCTCGTCGGTCAGCGATTCGAATTCGGGATTGATGAAAACCCGCGGCTCGGACCGGTCTTCGGACAGGTCCATCACCACCACGCGCTTGTGCACATTGACCTGCGTCGCGGCCAGGCCGATGCCCGGAGCCTCGTACATGGTCTCGAACATGTCATCGATCAGCTGACGGATCTCGTCATCGACCACATCCACCGGTTTGGCGATGGTGCGCAGCCGCGGATCGGGAAATTCAAGGATGTTCAGAATGGCCATATGCGTTTGTGATGCACTTATGGAATAAAGTCAAAAGCCGCTGCTAAGATGCCGAGCAGCATGGAAAACGGCTTAATGCCGCGATCCACAAGGGTTCCGCGGCGCTAGGGCGCTTTACGTGAAGGCACATAATAAAGGGATTCACCACATGAGGAAATCACTACTCGCCCTGCTCCTGGTGGCCGTCGGCGGGCTCGCGCAGGCCGCGGTGCAGCTCAAGGACAATCATCCGGAGCGCTATACCGTGGTGAAGGGCGACACGCTCTGGGACATCTCCGGCCGCTTCCTGCGCGAGCCGTGGAAATGGCCGGAGCTGTGGCATGCCAACCCGCAGATCGCCAACCCTCATCTGATCTATCCCGGCGACACCCTGAGCCTGGTCTACGTTGACGGCCAGCCGCGACTGGTTCTGGACCGCGGCGCCTCGCGCGGCACCATCAAACTGTCGCCCACCGTGCGCACCACGCCAATGGCCGAAGCCATCCCGACCATCCCACTGGAGGCGATCAACAGCTTCCTGCTGAGCAACCGCATCATCGACACGGCCGAGCAGTTCCAAGGCGCGCCGTACATCGTCGCCGGCAATGCCGAGCGGGTGATCAGCGGTGCCGGTGATCGCATCTACGGCCGCGGCGCATTCGAGGCGAACATGCCGGCCTACGGCATCTTCCGCCAGGGCAAGACCTACCTCGATCCGGAAACCGGCGAGTTCCTCGGCATCAACGCCGACGATGTCGGCTCCGTCGAGATCCTCGAGATCGAAGGCGACATCGCCACCATGCAGCTGACCCGTACCACCCAGGAAGCGCGCATCGGTGATCGCCTGTTCCCCGGCGAGGAGCGTGCGGTCAACTCCACCTTCATGCCGAGCGCCCCGTCCACCCAGATCGAAGGTGTGATTCTCGATGTACCGCGTGGCGTCACCCAGATCGGCCAGTTCGACGTGGTCACGCTGAACAAGGGTGCTCGCGACGGTCTGCAGGACGGCAACGTGCTGGCGGTGTACAAGACCGGCGAAACCGTGCGCGATCGCGTGACCGGCGAAAACGTGAAGATTCCGGACGAGCGTTCCGGTCTGCTGATGGTGTTCCGCACCTACGACAAACTCAGCTACGGCCTGATATTGCAGGCTACCCGCTCGCTGGCGGTGAGCGACAAGGTTCGTAACCCCTGAACAAGAGAGCCCCGCGAAAGCGGGGCTTTTTCATGCTGTGCCAACACCGCACGGATGCGGTGCAACGAGACAAGGAGTGTTCACCATGCCTGCCATATCCCCTGCCGAGCTGGAAGCTCGGCTGCGTCTGCATCTGCTGCCCGAGCTGGGACCGCGTCGTTTGCGCAAGTTGCTGAGCGCCTTTCCCGATGCCGCTTCGGCACTCAGCGCACCGGCCAGCGCCTGGCGCTCGCTGGGCCTGCCGGCCAGCTGCGCCGAACCGCGCTGCAGCAGTGAGATTCGCGAGCGCGCCAGTGCCGCCCTCGCCTGGCTGGAGCAGCCGGACCGGCATCTGCTCTGTTGGGACGATCCCAACTACCCTGCCCTGCTGGCTGAATTGCCGGATGCGCCACCCCTGCTGTTCATCGCTGGCGATGCGGCATTGCTCGATCGGCCACAGCTGGCGATGGTGGGTAGTCGTCGCGCCTCGCGCCACGGTCTGGACAATGCCCGGGCGTTCTCACGCAGTCTGGCTGCTGGTGGCTTCGTCATCACCAGCGGTCTGGCGCTGGGCATCGACGGCGCCGCGCACCAGGGCGCGCTGGAAGCGGGCGGCAAGACCGTCGCGGTGCTCGGTACCGGCCTCGAGCGGCTGTATCCGCAGCGTCACGTCGGCCTTGCCCAGCAGGTCCTCGACGGAGGTGGTGCGCTGGTGTCCGAGTTACCGCTGGACTGCCCACCGCAGGCAAGCAACTTTCCGCGGCGCAATCGCATCATCAGCGGCCTTTCGCTGGGTGTACTGGTGGTCGAGGCGAGTCCGTCCAGTGGTTCGCTGATCACCGCGCGACTCGCCGCCGAGCAGGGCCGCGAGGTCTATGCGATTCCCGGTTCGATCCATCATCCCGGCGCCCGTGGCTGCCATCAGCTGATCCGCCAGGGTGCCGCGCTGGTGGAGTCGGTCGACGATGTGCTCGAAGCCCTGCGTGGCTGGCAGCGCGTCGAGTTGCCTGCCGCCGCAGACCCAGCGCCGACCCCGGACAACCCGCTGCTACGCGAGCTGCTGGCCGCGCCGCGTAGCAGCGAAGCACTGGCCATGGCGCTCGATCAGCCGCTGGGCCAGTTGCTGGCGCAGCTGACCGAGCTCGAGGTGGAAGGCCGGGTCGCTTGCGACAACGGCCTCTGGTCGGTGCTTGTGCCCTACCCTTCGTAGCGATGGGTGCGGCCTGATCCATTTGCTGGTTCAGGTGCGGCCTGCCAGTTGCAGCTTGTTGCGAAACAGTTCAGGCGCCCCCTGCTCGGTACAAGGCGCCTTGGGTACACTGCCGGCTTTTCATCCAGGCAGAGGTCGGCATGATTGGCGATTGGCGTGTGCAGCAGGTGGCGCGGGTGGTGCGGGCCGGCGGAGTGATCGCCTACCCGACCGAAGCGGTCTGGGGCGTGGGTTGTGATCCCTGGGACGAAGACGCCGTGCTGCGCTTGCTGGCGCTCAAGGAGCGGCCGGTGGAGAAAGGCCTGATCCTGATCGCCGATACCGTCGAGCAGTTCGATTTCTTGCTGGACGATCTACCCGAGCGTTGGCTCGATCGCCTGGCCGGAACCTGGCCGGGGCCGAATACCTGGTTGGTACCGCATCGTGGCCGCTTGCCCGAGTGGATCACCGGGCGGCATGACAGCGTCGCCCTTCGCGTTACCGATCATTCGCTGGTCAAGCGCCTCTGCGCGCTGACCGGGCCGCTGGTGTCGACCTCGGCCAACCCGGCCGGTCGGCCCGCGGCGCGTTCGCGGCTGCGGGTGGAGCAATATTTCCCGCGTCAGCTCGATGCCGTGTTCACCGGCCCGCTGGGTGGACGGCGCAACCCCAGCGTCATTCGCGACCTGCGCACGGGCGAGGTGATTCGTCCGGCCTGAGCCGTCGCTGAAACCCGCTGTGCGGCTGCCCTATAAGGGCAGCCGGCACGGCGTCAGGGCAGCAGAATGGTCGAGCCGGTGGTTTCCCCCGCCGCCAGTTTGCGCTGGGCTTCGGCCGCTTCGCTGAGCGGATAGCGCTGGCCGATCTCGACCTGGATCTTGCCGCCGCCGATCATCTCGAACAGTTCATCGGCCATGGCCTGCAGGCGTTCCGGGGTGTCGGCGTAGCCGGCCAGGATCGGCCGGGTGACGAACAGCGAGCCCTTCTGCGCCAGCACACCCAGGTTCACCCCGGTGACGGCCCCGGAGGCGTTGCCGAAGCTGACCAGCAGGCCGCGGGGGGCGACGCAATCGAGGGAAACTTCCCAGCTGCTCTTGCCCACCGAGTCGTAGACCACCGGGCACTTCCTGCCTTCGGTCAGCTCCAGTACGCGCTGCACCACGTCCTCGCGGCTGCGGTCGATGGTGGCCCAGGCGCCGAGGGCCTTGGCCCGCTCGGCCTTCTCCGCGGAACCCACTACGCCGATCAGCCGGGCCCCGAGGGCACGCGCCCACTGGCAAGCGATGGAGCCGACCCCGCCAGCGGCGGCATGGAACAGCACGGTCTCGCCAGCCTGCAGCGGGTGAATCTGGCGCAGCAGATACTGGCAGGTCAGGCCCTTGAGCATGACCGCGGCCGCCTGCTCGTAGCTGATTGCGTCCGGCAGTTTGACCAGGTGCCGAGCCGGCAGTGTGTGGTACTCGCCATAGGCACCCAGCGGGCCGGTGGCATAGGCGACCCGGTCGCCGGGCTGCAGGTGCTGCACGCCCTCGCCCACCGCGTCGACCACGCCGGCACCCTCGGTGCCCAGGCCGGACGGCAGGCTCGGCGGCTGGTAGAGGCCGCTGCGGAAATAGGTGTCGATGAAGTTCAGGCCGATGGCGTGATTGCGCACCCGTACCTCGCCCGCAGCCGGCGCGCCGAGAGGCACATCGACCTGTTCCAGGACTTCGGGACCGCCGTGCTGGCTGAATTGGATGCGCTGGGACATGTCTGGCTCCTGGACGTTGAAAGAGCGCCTATCCAACCCGCCGGGGCTGCGTTCGTCAATCGGGCTGATGCTATGCTTGCCGGCCGACCCCCGTTTCAAGCACCGCTCAGCCATGCGCCGCTGGCTGCGTGCGGTCATTCGCAAGGTGATTTCGTGAACGACAGGACCGAAGCCGTCAAAGCCTATCTGCTCGATCTGCAGGACCGAATCTGTGCCGCACTGGAGGCCGAAGACGGTGGTGCGTGCTTCGTCGAGGATGCCTGGACGCGGCCTGGCGGCGGTGGCGGCCGGACGCGGGTGATCGAGAATGGCGCGCTGATCGAGAAAGGCGGAGTGAACTTCTCCCATGTGCATGGCGACAGCCTGCCGCCTTCGGCCAGTGCCCATCGCCCGGAGTTGGCCGGGCGCAGCTTCGAGGCGCTCGGCGTGTCGCTGGTGATCCATCCGCACAACCCCTACGTGCCGACCTCCCATGCCAACGTGCGCTTCTTCATCGCCGAGAAGGAAGGCGAGGAGCCTGTCTGGTGGTTCGGCGGCGGCTTCGACCTGACGCCCTACTACGGCGCCGAGGAAGACTGCGTGCACTGGCACCGGGTCGCGCGGGACGCCTGCGCCCCCTTCGGGGCGGATGTCTATCCGCGCTACAAGGAATGGTGCGATCGCTATTTCCACATCAAGCACCGCCATGAGCCGCGCGGCGTCGGCGGGTTGTTCTTCGACGACCTGAACCAGTGGGATTTCGACACCAGCTTCGCCTTCATGCGCGCGGTCGGTGATGCCTATCTCGACGCCTACCTGCCCATCGTCCAGCGGCGCAAGGCCACGCCGTTCGGCGAGCGCGAGCGACAGTTCCAGCTGCTGCGCCGCGGCCGCTACGTCGAATACAACCTGGTCTACGACCGCGGCACGCTGTTCGGCCTGCAGTCCGGCGGGCGCACCGAATCCATCCTGATGTCGTTGCCGCCGCAGGTGGCCTGGGGCTATGACAAGCACCCCGAGCCGGGTTCGCCGGAAGCGCGGCTGACCGAGTATTTCCTCAAGGACCGCGACTGGCTGGCCGAGCAGCCCTGACCTTCGACTGCTACCTGCACCCCACACAGCAAGGATCACCCATGGATCGCTACGGCGTCTTCGGCAACCCCATCGGCCACAGCAAGTCACCGCAGATTCACACGCTGTTCGCCGCACAGACCGGCCAGGCGCTGAGCTATGAGCCGCTGCTGGCGCCGCTGGATGACTTCCCGGCATATGCTCGGGCCTTCTTTCGCGACGGTTTGGGCGCCAACGTGACCGTACCGTTCAAGGAGCAGGCCTATCGCATGGCCGATGAGCTGACCGAGCGCGCCCGCCGCGCCGGTGCGGTGAACACCCTGAAGAAGCTGGAGGATGGGCGCCTGCTCGGAGACAACACCGATGGCGCCGGGCTGGTCGCCGACCTGCTCAATGCCGGCCTGGCCCTGAGCGGGCAGCGCATCCTGCTGCTCGGCGCCGGTGGCGCGGTGCGCGGCGTACTGGCACCGCTGCTGGCGCATCGGCCGGCTGAATTGATCATTGCCAATCGCACAACGAGCAAGGCCGAGCAGCTGGTGCAGGAGTTCGCCGAACTCGGGCCGTTGTCCGCCCGCGGCTTCACCGAGCTTGCCGAACCGGTCGATTTGATCATCAACGGCACGTCGGCCAGCCTTAGCGGCGAGCTGCCACCGCTGGCCGACAGCCTGATCAATACCGGCCGGACCTTCTGTTACGACATGATGTACAGCGCCGAGCCGACGCCGTTCTGCCGCTGGGCCGCGGCGCTGGGCGCGACCACCCGCGACGGGTTGGGCATGCTGGTGGAGCAGGCGGCGGAAGCCTTCGAGCTCTGGCGTGGCGTGCGCCCGAATACCGCGCCGGTACTGGCCGAGCTACGGCGGCAGTTGGGCTGAAGGACTTTTGGCGCGCTCACGTCTCGCTGACCGTTGCGCTGCTCCATCCTGGACCATGAGCAACTGACAGAACGGCCGCTAGCTGCGGAAATGGATGCGCTGGTGCAGGTGCTGCGGACGTTCCAGCTCGTCGACGATGCCGGCGGCGATGCGCTGCAAGTCGCGGTAGGGATTGGCCTCGCCCTTGCCAGCGGCCTCGGCTAGTGCCTCGACGGTCAGCTGGTTGCCGGCCGGTGGCGCATCCACCAGTGTCCAGTCGAGGGGGTGGGCGGCGAGTCGCTGCAGCGCGGCCTCGACTTCCGGTTGTCGCTCGATGGCCGGGAAGTCGGCGATCAGCAGCAGCCGCTCGACGCCGACCCGCTGCAGCCCGAGCAGTAATGCCTCCACCGCCTGGTAGAAATCGCGCCGCGGCGACTCGCCGGTGATGGCATCGGTGCTGGGCAGGCGCGGCGTGTGGTACAGGCAGATCACCGCATCCATCCCTGCCACGCTTTCGCTGACGCTCAGTGGATCGAACAGGTCGCCCGGCTTGGTCCGCAGACCCGGCCGGGCGGATAAGGAGTTGAGATCGTCCAATAGCGCCACGGCCTCGTGCTGGCGGCTGAGCAGCTCGACCAGCAGCGCGCTGCCGAGATCGTCATGCGCACCGTAGACGGCGAACTTGAGCCGTGGCGTTTCGGCGTTGAGCATGGCGCGTGGCCGGTCAGCGGCGGCTGACTAGGTAGCCGATCAGGGCGAAGGCGCCGGCGGCCAGGGCCAGAGTGCCCAGCGGATGCTCCTTGGCACAGTCGCGCGCGGCGCGGCTGGCTTCACGGGTGCGCCGGGACAGGTCGGCATAGTGCTCGTCCCAGTGCTGGTCGTGCCACAGCGACTCGGCGCGCGAGCGCAAGGTGTTGAGGCGATGACGGGAGTCGCGGCTGGCATCGTGCTTGAGCTCGTCGAGCGCACGCATCAGGCTGTCGATCTCGCGTTGGACTTCTTCGCGGGTGGTGGGCTTGTGGCTGAACATGGCGGGACCTCCCCTCGGTAAGTGTGAGGGTTTGACCTCGAAAATCCGCAGAGGTGCGGCCCGGGGCCTTGGCCCGGCAGCCCGAATGGCGCGGCAAGGTGTCTCGGTTCGGCCGTTACGCTGGTGCTGCTTCCGACGAACCGTTCATCGGCTGCAGGCGAGTCGCCAGGCGATTCCCTATACTGCGTCACATTGTCCACAGGGGTCATCTACTGCGGCGCATTCCGCGTCCCGTGCCCCTTCATCGCGGGGAAACCAATCGTGAAATTTCGTCGTACGTTGGCCAGCCTGTTGTTCACCTGCCTGGCCACGTTGCCGCTCGCCCATGTCCAGGCCGCCAAGCCGGCCATGCAGGAACTCGCCTCCGGCAGCGCCCTGCTGGTCGATCTGAAGACCAACGAAGTGCTCTATTCCAGCAATCCGGACATGGTCGTGCCGATCGCCTCGGTGACCAAGCTGATGACCGCCATGGTCGTGCTCGATGCCAAGCTGCCGCTGGACCAGGCATTGCCGGTGACCATCCGTGAGGCCAAGGAAATGCAGGGCGTGTTCTCTCGCGTGCGCATCGGCAGCGAGATCAGCCGCCGCGAAATGCTGCTGCTGACCCTGATGTCTTCCGAGAACCGCGCCGCCGCCAGCCTCGCCCACCATTACCCGGGCGGCTACTCGGCCTTCATCCAGGCGATGAATGCCAAGGCGCGGGCGCTGGGCATGAGCCGCACTCACTATGTCGAGCCCACCGGCCTTTCCGAGCGCAACGTCTCCAGTGCCAACGACCTGGTCAAGCTGATCCGCGCCAGCCGCCAGTACCCGCTGATCCAGCAGTTCAGCACCACCGGCGAGAAGACCGTGGCTTTCCGTAAGCCCAATTACACCCTGGGCTTTCGCAACACCAACGCCCTGGTACGCAAGAACAACTGGGACATCCAGCTGAGCAAGACCGGCTTCACCAATGCTGCCGGCCACTGCCTGGTGATGAGCACGACCATGAAGCAGCGCCCGGTGGCCTTCGTGGTGCTCGACGCGTTCGGCAAGTACACCCACATGGCCGACGCCAACCGGCTGAAGAAGTGGCTGGAAACCGGCACCGTGACGCCGGTACCTGCCGCGGCGCTGGCCTACAAGCAGCAGAAGCAGGCGCAGCGCCAGCTGGCCGGCCAGCCCGCCGATGCGGCGCAGGCGCTGCTCGACGCCCGCTGAGGTCCGCCGGTCGCTGCGTGGCAATGGCGTCGCGCAGCGAACCTGACCGACAGACCTGACGATCAGCAAGCATTCTTGAGTTTGCTCAACTCTTTTTGCTGAGAGTCGTTCCTATCATGAACGCCATTCGTACCTGCGCCTGATCAGATCGCCGATGACACGCCGCCTCCCCGCCTGGCTCGCCAGCCTCGCCCTGCTGATCCATCTGCTGAGCATGCCGCTGTCGGGCCTGTTGCCGGCGGATGCCAAGCGGCTGCTCGGCTGGAGTGGGCATTGCCCGCTGATGCAGGTGCAGGCGCAGCAGCACTCGCACGCGCTGCACGACTCCGCGGGTCATGGCGAGCATGAGCCGAGCAGCCATGGCGGGATGCCGCCGTGCTGCTGCTGCGCCGGTTCGCTGGGCCTGGCAGCGTTGCCCGGCGCAGCGCCGCTGTTGCCGCAGGACATTCGGGGCGGGTCTGTCCTCATTGTCGAAGCCCGCGCCCATCGACCCTCGCCACGGCAGCAGTGGCCGGCCCTCAATCCTCGCGCCTCCCCCCTCGCCTGACGCCACTGGCGTCACCCTTCGTTGCTTCGCCTGAACTGCCTGCACCGACCACGCTGGTGCTGGCGTCTGCCTGCGGCCATTCGCCGTACGGCCCTGTCTGTTGCACAAGGAACATGCGAGATGTTCGACCACCCTGCGCGCCCTTCGCGGCGCCCTGCGCTGCCATGTCTTGTTATCGCGGCCCTGGCCGCTGGCTATCTCCCGGCGAGCCTTGCCGAGACCGCTGCCTCCGCGCTGTCGCTGGGCAGCAGCACCGTCACCGCCACCCAGTCGGGTGGCGGTTTGCCGACCAGTAGCGTGATCAGTTCGGTCGACCTGCTTGGGGGCGACATCCTCGAACAGCAGCCGGTGCTCTATAGCTGGGAGCTGTTCCGCCGTGCGCCGGGGGTGATGCTCACCGAGTTCGGCCAGGGCACCAGCTCCGGCAAGCTGTCCTTTCGTGGCTTCAACGGCGAGGGCGAGGTCAACGCGGTCAAGCTGCTGATCGACGGCATCCCGAGCAACAGCAACGACGGCAACATGCCCTACCTGGACATGCTGTTTCCGCTGGAGATCGACGGCATCGAGGTGGTGCGTGGCACCAACGACCCGCGCTACGGCCTGTACAACATCGCCGGTAACGTCGCCGTGCAGTCGCGCATCGGTGGCGACTATGGCAAGGCGCGGCTGCGCTACGGCAGCTACGACACCCAGGAGCTGCAGCTGGCCAAGGGCATCGAAAGCGGCAACTGGACGCAGAATTACTTCATCGGCCAGCAGAAGAGCGATGGCTACCGCGACCATGCCGGCAGCGAGCGCAGCAGCCTGTCCGGCAAATGGTTCTACACGCCGGATGCCGGCAACTGGCGCCTGGGCCTGATCGCCCGGCACTACGAGGCCGAGGCCGACGAGCCGGGTTACCTCTCCCGTGAGGATGCGCGGCACTCGCCACGCCAGTCCTACGCGCTGTCGTCCAGTGACATGGGCGAGCGGCGCATGAACCAGCTCAGCCTGCATCTGGACAGCCAGCTGGCCGCCGATCTGTCGTGGGCCACCAAGGTCTGGCTCAACACCCTGAACGACGACCGCTGGGTGCGCTTTTCCTTGGCCGCACCGCAACAGCGGCGCTTCACCGAAGAGAAGCACTACGGCGCACGCACTTCGCTGACCTACCGCCCGGACGTGTCCTGGCTATACGACCTGGCCCTCGAAGGCGGGCTCGACACCGAGCAGCAGCGCAACCGCAGCGAGCGCTACACCACCGTCGAGCGCCAGGTCGTAACCCAGACCCGCGACCAGCGCTTCGACTACGACAGCTACGGCGCCTACCTGCAGGCGGTGATCCAGCCGGTCGAGTCGCTGAAGATCATCCCGGCGTTTCGCGTCGATCGCATCGAGGGCGACTTCACCGACGAGCTCAGTGGCAACGATTACGCCATCAACGACTACGGCAGCATCGAGCAGCCGAAGATCAGCCTGATCTACACCCCCGTCGAGCAGCTGAGCCTGTATGGCAACTGGGGGCGGACCTTCCAGATCGGCACCGGCGCAGCCGCCTACAAGGTGCCGCCACGCACCGCGGACTTGTCGCCGTCGATCAATGATGGCTGGGAGACCGGTATCAAGTTCAGCCCGGCGCACTGGGTCGATGGGCGCATCGCCTACTGGGAGCAGGTGGCCACGGACGAGGTGCGGCGCCGGCTCAACGACCCCAGCGGTGAATCGGAAAACCTCGGGCAGACCCGTCGCTGGGGCTACGACGCCCAGCTCAACCTCTACCCCGTTGCGGACCTCAGCCTGTGGCTGGCGCACTCCTGGCAGTTCTCCGAGATCGAGAAAGCCGACCCGAGCCTGCCGACCAGCCAGGGCCAGGAGATCGACCACGTGCCGCAGCGGCTGTACTCGGCCGGCAGCACCTACCAGGCGACGCCGGAGCTGCAGCTCAGCGCCTGGCTCAACGGCCAGACCGACTACTACCTCGAACGCGAGAACACCCAGGGCAAATACGGCGGCTACGTGCTGTTCAACCTGGGCGCCAGCTACCAGCTGACCGAGCAGCTGGCCGTCGACCTGCAGCTGAAGAACCTCACCGACCGCTACCACGAATACGTCTGGTACGACGGCGCCGAGACCCTGCATGCGCCGGGCGATGGCCGCGCGCTGTATGCCGCCGTGACCCTGGACTTCTGAGCCGCATGAAGCGCTATCTGTACCTCGCACACCGCTGGCTCGGCATCGCCCTGGGGCTGTTCGTCCTGGCCTGGATCGTCAGCGGCGTGGTGATGCTCTTCGTCGGCTATCCCAAGCTGACGCCAGAGGAGCACCTTTCACGCCTGCAGCCGCTAAGCGCCGATTGCTGCATCGCGCCGGGTGCGGCGCTTGCCGCCAGTGGCGATCCGCACACCCCGCTCAGCCTGCGCCTGACCGGTGCCGGTGGCTCGCCGCGCTACCTGCTGGACTACGGCGACGGGCCGCTGCTGGCGGTAGACGCACGCAGCGGCAAGCGCATCCAGCACATCGGCGCTGCCGAGGCTCTGGCCAGCGCGCGGCAGTTCGCCGGTGCCGAGGTGCGCTTGCTCGACCGGGTCGAAGAGGATGCCTGGACGCGCAATCATGCGCTGGCCCGCGAGCGACCGATGTATCGCTTGCAGGCTGACGATGGCGAAGGGCGTCTGCTCTACGTGTCCAGCCACACCGGGCTGGTGGTGCGCGATGCCAGCGCCCACGAGCGGACCTGGAACCTGCTGGGCGCCTGGCTGCACTGGCTCTATCCGTTGCGCGAGGTGATGCCGAAGGCCGCCTGGTCGCCGCTGCTGGTCTATGGCGCCCTGCTCGGCGCGGTGCTGGTGCTGGTGGGCATGCTGATCGGCCTGCTGCGCTGGCGCTTCACCGGGCGCTACCGCAACGGATCGCACTCACCCTACCCGGCCGGCGCCAGCCGCGTGCACCACGTCGGCGGTCTGCTGATCGGCGTGGCGCTGCTGGTCTGGCTGGTCAGCGGCATGCTATCGATGGAGCCCTGGGGGCTGTTCGAGAAACGTTCGACCATCGACGCCGCCGCGCTCAGAAGCGCGCCGCTGAACGCTGAGGTGGTTAAGACGGACCTTGTCTCTACGCTGGCCCGGTTGCGCGAGGCCGGTATCGCGCCGGTGGAACTGCAGTGGCAGGTGTTCGGCGATCAGCCCTATCTGCTCGCTATCGATGCCAGGGGCGAAACGCGCATCCTGCGCGCCAGCGGTTCCGCCCCGGCACAGCTTCGCCTGGAACGCGCCGTGCTGGAGCGCGAGGTCCGTCAGACCTGGCCTGAACAGCCGCTGCGCCTTGAATGGCTGGAGCAGGAAGACTTCCACTACTACGCCCGTAGCGAACCAAGCCTCTACAGCCATCTACCGCGACGGCTGCCGATGCTGCGGGTGCGTTTCGACGATCCGGCGTCGACCTGGCTGCATCTCGATCCCTACAGCGGCACCGTCATCGAACAGTTGGATCAGCGCCGGCGTGCCGTTCGCTGGGTGTTCAAGCTGCTGCACAGCTGGGACTGGCTGCCCTTGCTGCAACGGCCGCTGCTGCGCGACGGCCTGCTGCTGGCGTTCAGCGCCGGCATGCTGGTGATCGCCGTCAGCGGCGTGCTGCTGGGCTGGCGGCGCCTGCGTGCTCGGCCACGGCGTGTTGGGTCACGGGTCGCGCGGGATGCCCGGCCGTCCCGAACAACCCCGGCAGATGATCCTATGCAACGATGACGGTACAGCTGACTCAAACGACTACATTTCCCTTAGCAGAGTGGGAACCGACGTCGAATGAGCACCCCAGACGATAGCTATATCCAGTGGCTGGTGGACCAGTCCATGCTGCATGCGGCCCGCGAGCGGTCGCGCCATTACGCCGGCCAGGCGCGGCTCTGGCAGCGGCCCTACGCCCAGGCCCGCCCGCGCGATGCCAGCGCCATCGCCTCGGTGTGGTTCACCGCCTACCCGGCGGCCATCATCACCCCGGAAGGCGGCACGGTACTCGAGGCCCTCGGTGACGATCGCTTATGGAGCGCGCTGTCCGAACTCGGCGTGCAGGGCATCCACAACGGGCCGATGAAGCGTTCCGGCGGCCTGCGCGGACGCGAGTTCACCCCGACCATCGACGGCAATTTCGACCGCATCAGCTTCGAAATCGACCCGAGCCTGGGGACCGAGGAGCAGATGCTGCAGCTCAGCCGGGTGGCCGCGGCGCACAACGCCATCGTCATCGACGACATCGTGCCGGCGCACACCGGTAAGGGCGCCGACTTCCGCTTGGCGGAAATGGCCTATGGCGACTACCCCGGGCTGTACCACATGGTGGAGATCCGCGAGGAGGACTGGGAGCTGCTGCCCGAAGTGCCGGCCGGACGTGATTCGGTCAACCTGCTGCCGCCAGTGGTCGACCGGCTCAAGGAAAAGCACTACATCGTCGGCCAGCTGCAGCGGGTGATCTTCTTCGAACCGGGCATCAAGGACACCGACTGGAGCGTCACCGGCGAGGTCACCGGGATCGACGGCAAGGTGCGCCGCTGGGTCTATCTGCACTATTTCAAGGAGGGCCAGCCGTCGCTGAACTGGCTCGATCCGACCTTCGCCGCGCAGCAGCTGATCATCGGCGATGCGCTGCACGCGATCGACGTCGCCGGCGCGCGGGTGCTGCGCCTGGACGCCAACGGTTTCCTCGGCGTGGAACGGCGCGCCGAGGGCACTGCCTGGTCGGAGGGCCATCCGCTGTCCGTCACCGGCAACCAGCTGCTCGCCGGGGCGATCCGCAAGGCCGGCGGCTTCAGCTTCCAGGAGCTGAACCTGACCATCGACGACATCGCCGCCATGTCCCACGGCGGGGCCGATCTGTCCTACGACTTCATCACCCGCCCGGCCTATCACCATGCGTTGCTCACCGGCGATACCGAATTCCTGCGCATGATGCTGCGCGAGGTGCACGCCTTCGGCATCGACCCGGCGTCGCTGATCCATGCGCTGCAGAACCATGACGAACTGACGCTGGAGCTGGTGCACTTCTGGACGCTGCACGCCTACGACCATTACCACTACAAGGGCCAGACCCTGCCCGGCGGCCACCTGCGCGAACATATCCGCGAGGAAATGTACGAGCGGCTGACCGGCGAGCACGCGCCATACAACCTCAAGTTCGTCACCAACGGGGTGTCCTGCACCACCGCCAGCGTGATCGCCGCGGCGCTGAACATTCGCGATCTGGATGCCATCGGCCCGGCCGAGGTCGAGCAGATTCAGCGTCTGCACATCCTGCTGGTGATGTTCAATGCCATGCAGCCCGGCGTGTTCGCCCTCTCCGGCTGGGATCTGGTCGGCGCCCTGCCGCTGGCGCCCGAGCAGGTCGAGCACCTGATGGGCGACGGCGATACCCGCTGGATCAATCGGGGCGGCTATGACCTCGCCGATCTGGCGCCTGAGGCGTCGGTCTCCGCCGAAGGCCTGCCCAAGGCTCGCTCGCTGTACGGCAGCCTGGCCGAGCAGCTGCAGCGCCCGGGGTCCTTCGCCTGCCAGCTCAAGCGCATCCTCAGCGTGCGCCAGGCCTACGATATCGCCGCCAGCAAGCAGATCCTGATTCCCGATGTGCAGGCGCCAGGACTCCTGGTGATGGTTCACGAGCTGCCTGCCGGCAGGGGCGTACAGCTCACCGCGCTGAACTTCGGCGCCGAGCCGATCAGCGAGACCATCTGCCTGCCCGGCGTGGCGCCCGGCGCGGTGGTGGACATCATCCATGAGAGCGTGGAGGGTGACCTCAGCGACGATTGCGAGTTGCAGATCAACCTCGATCCGTACGAGGGCCTCGCCCTGCGTGTGGTGAGCGCCGCGCCGCCGGTGATCTGAGCGCCCTCTTCGCGCGCCCCGGGCGCACGGCTATAGTGCGCAGCGCCTGGGGTGCGCATCGCCCTCGCCGTCGAGACCATCCCGTGTCGTTCACTTCGCTTTTGCGCCTTGCGCTGCTGCCGCTGGCGCTGCTTGCCCTGCCCGTATGGGCACAAACCGCTTGCCCGCCCGGGCAGCAGCCGATCTGCCTGAGCGGCAGCTGCCTCTGCGTGCCGGCCGCCGCCAGCGATCCACAAGCCGTCTACGACCGCGTGCAGCGTATGGCCACCCTGGCCCTGCAGAACTGGATCCAGCAGTCGCGCGACCGCCTGGTGGCCGGCGGTGTCGAGCCGATACCGCTGCACATCCGCTCGCAGCTCGAGCCGTATTTCGATCTTGCCGTGCTGGAGAGTGCGCATTTTCGCGTCGGCGACGAGGTGGTGCTGAATGCCGGCAACACCCTGCTGCGTAACCCGGACGTCAATGCCGTGACCCTGATCGACGTCATCGTCTTCCGCCACGAGGAGGATGCCCGGGACAACGCCGCGCTCTGGGCCCATGAGCTCAAGCACGTCGAGCAATATCTAGACTGGGGCGTCGCCGAATTCGCCCGGCGCTATACCCAGGACTTCCGTGCCGTGGAGCGCCCGGCCTATGCGCTGGAGCGTGAGGTGGAAGAGGCCTTGCGCGAGGCGGGAGCGCGGCGCTCACCCCGGCAATAACATCCGTCCGGAAAACGAAAAACCCCGCCGAGGCGGGGTTTCTGACGCGGGTTGTGCGGTCAGCTCAGAACGCAGGGACCACGGCTCCCTTGTACTTTTCCTCGATGAACTGGCGCACTTGCTCGCTATGCAGCGCGGCGGCCAGCTTCTGCATGGCATCGCTGTCCTTGTTGTCCGGACGGGCGACCAGGATGTTCACGTACGGCGAATCGCTGCCTTCGATGACCAGGGCGTCCTGGGTCGGATTCAGCTTGGCTTCCAGCGCGTAGTTGGTGTTGATCAGCGCCAGGTCGACCTGGGTCAGCACGCGCGGCAGGGTCGCGGCTTCCAGTTCGCGGATCTTGATGTTCTTCGGGTTCTCGGCGATGTCCTTCGGCGTGGCGGTGATGCCGGCGCCGTCCTTCAGCGTGATCACGCCGGCCTTGGCCAGCAGCAGCAGGGCGCGACCGCCGTTGGTGGCGTCGTTGGGGATGACCACGGTGGCGCCGTTGGCCAGCTCGTCCAGCGACTTGACCTTGCTCGAATAGGCGCCGAAGGGCTCGATGTGCACACCAGCGACGCTGACCAGACTGGTGCCCTTGCCCTTGTTGAACTCATCCAGATACGGCTGGTGCTGGAAGAAGTTGGCGTCCAGACGCTTCTCGGCGACCTGGATGTTTGGCTGCACGTAGTCGGTGAAGACCTTCACGTTCAGTTCGACGCCCTGCTCGGCCAGCTGCGGCTTGACGAATTCCAGCAGCTCGGCGTGCGGCACGGCGGTGGCGGCGACGGTCAGGGTTTCGGCGGCCTGGGCGGAAAATGCGGCGACGGTGGCCAGGGCGGCAATCAGTTTCTTCATCGTTCGGTTCCTTGGATGGAGCGGCGTGCGTGGGTTCGCTCGCCCTGGGTTCATTTACGCGAAAAGTGGGTGACCAGCCTGTCGCCGACGCTTTGCAGCACCTGCACCAGCACCAGCAGCAGGACCACGGTGACCACCATCACGTCGGTCTGGAAACGCTGGTAGCCGAAGCGGATGGCCAGGTCGCCAAGGCCGCCGGCACCCACCACACCGGCCATCGCGGTGTAGGACACCAGGGTGATGGCCGTGACGGTAATGGCGGCGATGATGCCCGGACGCGCTTCCGGCAGCAATGCGCTGAAGATGATCTGCCGCGTCGTCGCGCCCATGGCCTGGGTCGCCTCGATGATGCCGCGGTCCACTTCGCGCAGTGCGGTTTCCACCAGGCGCGCGAAGAACGGCGCGGCACCTACCACCAGCGGCGGGATGGCTCCGGCCACGCCCAGCGAGGTGCCGGTGATCAGCACAGTGAAGGGAATCATCACGATCAGCAGGATGATGAACGGCAGCGAGCGCAGCACGTTGACCACGAACGACAGCGCGGCATACAGCGGGCCGTTCTCGAACAGCTGGCGCGGACCGCTGAGAAACAGCAGCACGCCCAGCGGCAGGCCGAGCAGAATGGTGAACAGCAGCGAGCCGCCGAGCATCAGCAGCGTGTCCAGCGTTGCCAGCCAGATTTCGTACCAATCTACGTTGGTGAACAGAGCACCCATCAGCGCAATACCTCCACGTGCACGTCGGCGGCCTGCAGGCGGCTCATCGCCGCACTCATGTCACCGCCGATCAGCGCCAGGGTGAGCTGGCCGTAGGGGGTGTCCTTGATGCGGTCGATGCGCCCGGACAGGATGCTGTAGTCGACCCCGGTTTCACGGGCGACGGTGCCTAGCAGCGGCTTGTAGGTGGCGTCGCCCTGGAAGGTCAGGCGCAGGATGCGGCCCGGCACATGGGCGAAATCGTCGTGCAACTCGCCTTCGTCCATCGCCTCGTCTTCCAGCACGAAGCGCTGGGTGGTCGGATGCTTCGGGTGCAGGAACACCTCAGTGACCGGCCCCTGTTCGACGATGGCACCGGCATCCATCACCGCCACGCGGTCGCAGACGCGGCGGATCACGTCCATCTCGTGGGTGATCAGCACAATGGTCAGCTTCAGCTCGCGGTTGATCTCGGCCAGCAGTTGCAGCACCGAGGCAGTGGTCTGCGGGTCGAGGGCACTGGTGGCCTCGTCGCAGAGCAGGATGCTCGGCTCGGTGGCCAGCGCGCGGGCGATGCCGACGCGCTGCTTCTGGCCGCCGGAGAGCTGTGCCGGGTATTTGCGTGCATGGTCCTTGAGGCCGACGCGGTCGAGCAGGCTGGCGACACGCGCGTCGATCTCGCTGCGCGAGCGGATGCCGGCCAGGCGCAGCGGCATGGCCACGTTGTCGGCCACGGTCTTGGACATCAGCAGATTGAAATGCTGGAAGATCATCCCGACGCGCTGGCGGAAACGCCGCAGGCCATCGGCATCCAGTGCGGTGACGTCCTCGCCGTTGACCAGGATGCGTCCGCCGGAGGGCTCCTCGAGGCGGTTGATCAGGCGCAGCAGCGTGCTCTTGCCGGCGCCGGAGTGGCCGATCAGACCGAACACCTCACCGGGGGCGATTTCCAGCTGCGTCGGCTGCAGGGCGGGGATTTCTCTGCCGCCGGTCCGATAGGTTTTGTGGACTTGATGGAATTCGATCACGGGCGAACCTTGTGGGTGCGACGTCTGCTGCCGGGATAATCGGCGAAAGCCCGGCATTCTACCCGTTTGCCGGCGACGTCGCTCGCCTGCGGGGGTGTGATTGAGCAAATCCATGGCGCTCATAGGCAAAGCAAATCGACGCAGGCGGCAACCTTGCGCCGATCTATGGGGTCACTAACCCGGTACGCCGTGAATCGATCACGTATCAGGTCCAGATCATGGCCCGATCGTTCGCGGTTCAGCTCACCCGCTAACCGAGGCCCATCATGACGCACAAGACCCCCAAACAGAGCGAGCTCGCTGGCACCGATACCGTCGACCGCGGCAATCACAATGCCAAGCTCGATCAGCTGGAAGCGTTTCGCAGCGACGCCACCGGCGAGGCGCTGCGCACCAACCAGGGCGTGAAGATCGCCGACAACCAGAACACACTCAAGGCCGGCGGCCGTGGGCCCTCGCTGCTCGAAGACTTCATCATGCGCGAGAAGCTCACCCACTTCGACCACGAGCGCATTCCCGAGCGCATCGTGCACGCGCGCGGTGCCGCGGCGCACGGCGTGTTCCAGAGCTACGCCGACCACAGCTGGCTGACCAAGGCCTCGTTTCTCGCTGCCGAAGGCAAGGAGACGCCGGTATTCGTGCGCTTCTCCACCGTGCAGGGCTCGCGCGGCTCGGCGGACACCGTGCGCGACGTGCGCGGCTTCGCCACCAAGTTCTACACCGACGAGGGCAATTTCGACCTGGTCGGCAACAACATGCCGGTGTTCTTCATTCAGGACGCGATCAAGTTTCCGGACTTCGTCCATGCGGTCAAACCCGAGCCGCACAACGAGATCCCGCAGGCGCAATCGGCCCACGACAGCTTCTGGGATTTCGTCTCGCTGACGCCTGAGTCCGCACACATGGTGCTCTGGACCATGTCCGACCGCGCCCTGCCGCGCAGCTATCGGGCGATGGAAGGCTTCGGCGTGCACACCTTCCGCCTGATCAATGCCGAGGGCGTCAGCCGCTTCGTCAAGTTCCACTGGAAGCCGGTGGCCGGCGCCTTCTCGCTGGTCTGGGACGAGACGCTGAAGATCGCCGGCAAGGACCCGGACTTCAACCGCCGCGACATGTGGGAGTCCATCGAGATGGGCGACTACTTCGAGTGGGAGCTGGGCGTGCAGGTGGTCGAGGAGGCCGACGAGCACAAGTTCGACTTCGACCTGCTCGACCCGACCAAGATCATCCCCGAGGAGCTGGTGCCGGTGCAGAAGCTCGGCAAGATGACCCTCAACCGTAATCCGGACAACTTCTTCGCCGAGACCGAGCAGGCCGCCTTCCACATCGGCCACATCGTGCCGGGCATCGACTTCACCAACGACCCGCTGCTGCAGGGCCGGCTGTTCTCCTACACCGACACCCAGCTGCTGCGTCTCGGTGGGCCGAACTTCCACGAGATCCCGATCAACCGCCCGCTGTGCCCGTTCCACAACAACCAGCGCGATGCCTTCCATCGCCAGACGATCAACAAGGGCCGCGCCAACTACGAGCCCAACTCGATCGACAGCGGCTGGCCCAAGGAAACCCCGCCGGCGGCCCAGGGCGGCGGCTTCGAGAGCTATCCCGAGCGGGTCGAGGGGCACAAGATCCGCAACCGCAGCGAATCCTTCGGCGACCATTTCTCCCAGGCCACGCTGTTCTGGAACAGCATGAGCGAGCCGGAGAAGGAGCACATCATCGGCGCCTACACTTTCGAGCTGGGCAAGGTGGAGCGGGTGTTCATCCGCGAGCGGCAGGTCAATGAAATCCTCGCCAACATCGACCTGGAGCTGGCCCGCCGCGTGGCCGAGAACCTCGGCCTGCCGGTGCCGAGCGCGCCGACCGTGACGCCGAAGACGCCAACCCCGCAGAGTTCGCCGGCGCTGAGCCTGATGAATCACGTACCGGGCAATATCAAGTCGCGCAAGGTGGCGATCCTGGTGGCCAACGGCGTCGATGGTGCGGCGATCGATGGGTTCAAGGCCAAGCTGGCCGAGCAGGGCGCGCTGGCCAAGGTCATCGGCCCGTCGCCGGCGCCGGTGAAGACGGCGGACGGCCAGATGCTGCCGGTCGATGCCGCGATGGATGGCATGCCCTCGGTAATGTTCGACGCGGTGTTCGTCCCAGGTGGTGCCGATGCGGCGGCGGCCATGGCCAAGTCCGGCGAGGCCAAGCATTACCTGCTGGAGACCTACAAGCATCTGAAACCCATCGTGGTGCTCGGTGCGGCACGGCCGTTACTGGCGTCGCTGAACCTCACTCCGGATGCCGGGTTGCTGGAAGGCGATGATGTGGATGGGGTGTTCGGCAACTTCGCCCAGGCGCTCGGCCAGCATCGGGTCTGGGCCCGCGAGGCCGTAGCGGCAACGATCCCGGCGTAACGGGTCAGCGTTGGGTGGATGGCCGAAGCCATCCACGCGGTGCCGTACGTCGCCTGGCGTGGCAGCGGGGGGTGGGCTGAAGCCCACCCTACGGTCGAGGGCTGCACCTGTAGGGCGGCTTCAGCCCAGCGTGGCGCGGTTTTCGGTCAGATCGCCGGCCTGTCTGTGCTCCGCATACGACCAATCCGGGTCATACGCAGGGTGGATGGCCGCAGCCATCCACGCCGGGCGCCTCGTCAGCTGCTCTGCAGCTCCCGCCAATGCAGGAACAGCCGCAGGTCGAACTCGATCTGCCCGTAACCCGGCAGCATGTGCTCGCAGAGCTTGTAGAAGGCACGGTTGTGCTCGCTTTCACGCAGATGGGCGAGCTCGTGCACCACGATCATCTGCAGAAACTCCGGCGCCGCGTCGCGGAACAGTGCGGCGACGCGGATCTCCTTCTTTGCCTTGAGCTTGCCGCCCTGCACCCGTGATACCGCGGTATGCAGGCCCAGCGCCCGATGGGTCAGGTCCAGGCGATTGTCATAGAGCACCTTGTCGATCGGCGGCGTGCTTTTCAGGTACTCCTGCTTGAGCGTCTGCACGTAGCCGTACAGCGCCTTGTCGCTCTGCACCTGATGCCGGCCGGGATAGCGCCGCTGCAGGTAATCGCCCAGACGGTCCTCTGCAATCAGCTGGCGTACCTGAGCCAGCAGCGGCTCGGGGTAGCCGCGCAGGTACTTGAGATCAGTCATGCGCGCTTCGGCCAGGCGAAGCTGAGCAGGAACAGCGCGGCGGCGCTGACCACGATGGACGGCCCAGCCGGGGTGTCTTCGTACCAGGACAGCGTCAACCCCAGGCATACCGCGACGATACCCAGGATGCTCGCGCCCAGCGCCATCTGCTCCGGCGTGCGCGCATGGCGCTGGGCCGCGGCGGCGGGAATGATCAGCAGCGAGGTGATCAGCAGCACGCCGACGATCTTCATCGCCACGGCGATCACCACGGCGATCAGCAGCATCAGCGCCAGGCGGATACCGGCCACTGGCAGGCCTTCGACCTTGGCCAGCTCCTCGTGCACGGTGATCGCCAGCAGCGGCCGCCACAGCGGAATCAGCATCAACAGCACCAAGGCGCTGCCGCCGATGATCCAGGCCAGGTCGCTCGGCCCGACGGCGAGCAGATCGCCGAACAGATAGCCCATCAGGTCGATGCGCACGTCATCCATGAAGCTCAGCGACACCAGGCCCAGCGACAGCGTGCTGTGCGCGAGGATGCCGAGCAGGGTGTCGGACGCCAGCGGCTGGCGCTGTTGCAGGGTCACCAGCAGCAGGGCGAGCAGCACGCAGCCGACGGCCACCGCCAGCGTCAGGTTGACGTCCAGCATCAGCCCGAGGGCGACGCCGAACAGCGCGGCGTGGGACAGCGTGTCGCCAAAATAGGCCATGCGCCGCCAGACGACGAAGGAGCCGAGCGGGCCGGCGACCAGCGCCAGGGCCAGGCCGGCGAGCAGGGCGTTGAGAAGGAAATCGGGCATCTGATGCTCTGTCTAGTGCTTGCAGTTCGGGCCGTGGACGTGGGGTTTGCCGGTCACCACGCTGCCGTGCAGGTCGTGGCTATGGTCGTGCTGGTGGTGGTAGATCGCCAGGCTGCGCGCGTCCTGACCGAACAGCTCGACGAAGGCCGGGTCGCTGCTGACCTGCTCCGGGTGCCCCGAGCAGCAGACGTGGCGATTGAGGCAGACCACCTGATCGGTGGCGCTCATCACCAGGTGCAGGTCGTGGGAGACCATCAGCACACCGCAGCCGTAGCGGTCGCGCAACACACCGATCAACCGGTACAGCTCGGCTTGGCCGGCGACGTCGACGCCCTGCACCGGCTCGTCGAGTACCAGCAACTCCGGCTCGCGCAGCAGCGCGCGGGCGAGCAGCACGCGCTGCATCTCGCCGCCGGAAATCTTCTGCAGCGGGCTGTCGATCACATGCTCGGCACCGACTTCACCCAGCGCTGCGAGGGCACGGGCGCGGTCGACACCGGGTACCAGGCGCAGGAAGCGCAGCACCGACAAGGGCAGGGTGGGGTCGACGTGCAGCTTCTGCGGCATGTAGCCGACGCGCAGCTTCGGCTTGCGCCAGACCTGGCCACGATCGGGTTTCAGCAGTCCGAGCACGGCGCGCACCAAGGTGGTCTTGCCGGCGCCGTTGGGGCCGATCAGGGTGACGATCTCGCCGCGATGCACCTGCAGTTGCGCGCCTTCCAGCACGTTCTGGTTGGCGAAGCGCACGTGGATGTCATCCAGCCGCAGCAGTACCTCGCTCATGCGGCGTTCCGGCAGTTCGAGCAGAGCCCGACGACTTCCACAGTCTGACCCTCGACGGTGAAGCCGACACTACTGGCGGCGCTGTCGATGGCCTCGGCGATGGCCGGACGCTCCAGTTCGATGGCGGTGTGGCAGAGACGGCAGATGAGGAACTGGCCCTGGTGCGGATGCTCCGGATGATTGCAGCCAACGAAGGCATTGAGCGAGGCGATGCGGTGAACCAGGCCGTTCTCCAAGAGGAAGTCCAGCGCACGATAGACGGTGGGTGGTGCGGCGCGGCGGCCGTCCTGCTCGCTCAGCACGGCGAGAATGTCATAGGCGCCGAGCGGCTTGTGGCTCTGCCAGACCAGCTCCAGCACGCGCTTGCGCAGTGCGGTCAGGCGCACACCCTGGCGCGCGCAGAGGCTGTCGGCTTCGGCCAGCGCGTGGCTGACGCAGTGGTCGTGATCGTGAGGCGTACAGGCCAGCGGGGTCTTGGACATGGGCGGCGACGTGTTGGGGGAGAGACGTTATTATGTACCAATTCAACCCCTTCGAGTGATGCCCGTGAATCGTCTTTTCTCCCTTCCGTTGCTGGCGGCGCTGCTCGCTGGCGCTGCGTCCGCCCAGGCCGAAGGGCGCGTTCTGACCAGCATCAAGCCGCTGCAGCTGATCGCCGCGGCGGTGCAGGATGGTGTCGGCCAACCCGATGTGCTGCTGCCGGCCAGCGCTTCGGCGCATCATTATTCGCTGCGTCCGTCCGACGTACGGCGTATCCGCGATGCGCAGCTGTTCTACTGGATCGGTCCGGATCTGGAGAGCTTCCTGCCGCGCGCACTGAGCGCTCGCGAAGGCACGACCGTGGCGGTGCAGGACCTGCCGAAGCTGACGCTGCGTCGTTTTGGTGATGCGCACGCGCACGACGAGGCTGAACATCACGACGATCACGACGATCACGACGATCACGACGGCCATGACCATGATGCTCATGAGCATGACGAGGCCGCGCATGGCGAGACCGCCCATGCCGACGAGCACGACCATGACCATCGGCCGGGCACGCTCGATGCGCACCTGTGGCTGCTGCCAGCCAACGCTCTGATCATCGCAGAACGCATGGCCGCTGACCTGGCCGCCGCCGACCCGGCCAACGCACAGCGCTACCAGGCCAACTCGGCGGCCTTCGCCCAGCGCATCGAGGCGCTCGACGCCCGCCTCAAGCAGCGCTTCAGCAAGGTGCAGAACAAGCCGTTCTTCGTTTTCCATGAGGCCTACGACTACTTCGAGGCGGCCTACGGCCTGCGCCATGCCGGCGTGTTCAGTGCCGGTGGCGAGTCGCAACCCGGCGCGCGGCATGTCGCGGCGATGCGCGAGCGGTTGCAGCAGGCCGGGCCGAGCTGCGTGTTCAGCGAACCGCCGGCGCGTCCGCGCCTGGTCGAGACGCTGACCGCCGGCTTGCCGGTGAAGATGGCGGAACTGGACGTGCTGGGCGTCGGCCTGGCGACCGATGCGCAGGGTTACGAGAAGCTGCTGGAAGGGCTCGGTGACACCCTGGCCGACTGCCTGGAATCGCTCTGAGACCGCGCCGCAATGGCATTGGTGGGCTGAAGCCCACCCTACCGAACGTCCATAGCCGCCCCTGTAGGGTGGGCTTCAGCCCACCGGTTTTCCCTGCAAATACGGCGAGAACGGCCCGCCAGGCCGAATAAGCCTCAGCCGGCCTGGCGAATGCCGTCGGCGAGCAACTCCATCATCTGGTCGATCTCGGCCTTCTCGACGATCAACGCCGGCGACAGCGCAATGGTGTCGCCGCTGGCGCGTACCAGCAGGCCTTTCTCGAAACACTCGCGGAACACTTCGTAACCGCGCTTGCCGACGCCATCGGCATGGGCGGCGAACTGGATACCGGCCACCAGTCCGACGGTGCGGATGTCGATCACGTTGGGCAGATCGCGCAGGCTGAACAGTGCTTCCTGCCAGTAGGGCTCCAGGTCGATGGCCTTCTGGAACAGGTTTTCCTGCTGATAGATCTGCTGGGTCGCCAGTGCCGCGGCGCAGGCCACCGGATGCCCTGAGTAGGTGTAGCCGTGGAAGAATTCGATGACGCTTTCCGGCCCTTTCATGAACGCATCGAACAGGTGGTCGGCGACCAGCACCGCGCCCATGGGAATGGCGCCGTTGGTCAGACCCTTGGCGCAGGTGAGGATGTCCGGCGTGACGCCCCAGCGCTGCGCGGCGAAGGCCTCGCCGACGCGGCCGAAGCCGGTGATGACCTCATCGAAGATCAGCAGGATGCCGTGCCTGGCGGTGATCTCGCGCAGCCGTTGCAGATAGCCCACCGGTGGCAGGATCACCCCGGCCGAGCCGGACATCGGCTCGACGATCACCGCGGCGATGTTCTCCGCACCATGCAGCGTCACCAGCCGTTCCAGTTCATCGGCGCGCTCCACGCCGTGCTCCGGCAGGCCGCGGCTGAAGGCATTGCGCTGCAGATCGAGGGTGTGCGGCAGGTGATCGACACCCGGCAGCATCGGGCCGAAGGCGCGACGGTTGTTAGCCATGCCGCCTACCGACATGCCACCGAAGCCGACGCCATGATAGGCCAGCTCGCGGCCAATCAGCCGCGTGCGCGAGCCCTGACCGATGGCGCGCTGATAGGCCAGGGCGATCTTCAGCGCGGTATCCGCCGATTCCGATCCGGAGTTGGTGAAGAACACCCGGTTCAGGCCATCGGGGCTGATGGCGGCGAGCTTCTCCGCCAGCTCGAAGGGCAGCGGATGGCCCATCTGGAAGGTCGGAGCAAAATCCATCTTGGCGATCTGCTTGCTCACCGCCTCGCTGATTTCGCGTCGGCCATGGCCGGCATTGCAGCACCAGAGGCCGGCGGTGCCGTCGAGCACCTGGCGGCCGTCGCTCGCCGTGTAATACATGCCCTCGGCACTCTCCAGCAGGCGCGGCGTGGCCTTGAACTGGCGGTTGGCGGTGAAGGGCATCCAGAAGTGATCAGGCGAGGCGTTGGGATGGAAATCCTGTGACATGGGGGCTGGCTCCGGCGACGAGCGACTATGCTGCGACGGCGCCGCAGCGTTTTGCTCGAGTCTATGTTTAATAAAACGAACAAAACAAGGCGATTGACCGGCCGTTCGTAAAAAATATTGATAGGGTCCGCGCCGCTGGTTTAGGGTGCCTTTTCCACAGCCCGAAGACCTGAGAGAGAGGAAGCACCATGCCCAGCCTGACCTTCGCCGATTGGCAACAGCGTGCCCGTGACCTGCGTATCGAAGGTCGCGCTTTCATTCAGGGCGAATACACCGAGGCGCAGGCTGGCGACCGTTTCGACTGCATCAGCCCGGTGGACGGGCGGGTCCTGGCGCAGGTCGCCAGCTGCGACCAGGCCGACGCCGAGCGCGCGGTGGCCAGTGCCCGTGCCACATTCGATGCCGGCAGCTGGTCGCGTCTGGCACCGGCCAAGCGCAAGGCGGTGATGATCCGCTTCGCCGACCTGCTGGAAGCCAACCGCGAAGAACTGGCCCTGCTGGAAACCCTCGACATGGGCAAACCGATCGGCGACTCGCTGGCGGTGGACATCCCAGGCGCCGCGCGGGCGCTGCGCTGGAGCGGCGAGGCGATCGACAAGATCTACGACGAGGTAGCGGCCACGCCCCATGACCAGCTGGGCCTGGTCACCCGCGAGCCGGTGGGCGTGGTGGCGGCCATCGTGCCGTGGAATTTCCCGCTGATGATGGCCTGCTGGAAGCTCGGCCCGGCGCTGGCCACCGGCAACTCGGTGGTGCTCAAGCCGTCCGAGAAGTCGCCGCTGACCGCCATCCGAATCGCCCAGCTGGCGATCGACGCCGGCATTCCGGCCGGCGTGCTCAACGTCTTGCCGGGCTACGGTCACACCGTCGGCAAGGCGCTGGCGCTGCACATGGACGTCGACACGCTGGTCTTTACCGGCTCCACGCGGGTGGCCAAGCAGCTGATGATCTACGCCGGCGAGTCGAACATGAAGCGCGTCTGGCTGGAGGCCGGAGGCAAGAGCCCGAACATCGTCTTCGCCGACGCGCCGGACCTCGAAGCAGCAGCTCAGGCTGCGGCCGGCGCCATCGCCTTCAACCAGGGCGAGGTCTGCACCGCCGGCTCGCGGCTGCTGGTGGAGCGTTCGATCAGGGAGCGCTTCCTGCCCATGGTGGTCGAGGCGCTCAAGGGCTGGAAGCCGGGCAATCCGCTGGACCCTTCGACCAACGTCGGAGCCCTGGTGGACACCCAGCAGCTCAACACCGTGCTCGGCTATATCGACGCCGGGCGCCAGGCCGGCGCGCAGGTGCTGATCGGCGGCCAGCGGACGCTGGAGGAAACCGGCGGGCTGTATGTCGAGCCGACCATCTTCGATGGCGTCGACAATGCGATGAAGATCGCGCAGGAGGAAATTTTCGGTCCGGTGCTCTCAGTGATCACCTTCGACAGCGCCGAGGAAGCGATCGCGATTGCCAACGACACCCCCTACGGCCTCGCTGCGGCGGTGTGGACCGCCGACCTGTCCAAGGCGCACCGCACCGCCCGGGCGCTGCGCGCCGGCAGCGTGTGGGTCAACCAGTACGATGGCGGCGACATGACCGCGCCGTTCGGCGGCTTCAAGCAGTCCGGCAACGGCCGCGACAAGTCGCTGCACGCCTTCGACAAGTACACCGAGCTGAAGGCGACCTGGATTCAGCTCTGACGACATCCGTAGGGTGGATGTCGCCTTTTACATCCACCTTGTTGCACAGCCATGTTGGATCGATGAAGCGTGATCCACCCTACGGTTTTTTGAGCGTTCAGCTAGCTTTGCCCCCACTGCCCGCTGCGGCGCATAACGCCCCACTGGTGTTTGCGCCGGGAGAACCACTGCCAGAGACCGCGGCAGCGCCAGAGGGTGTTGAGCTGGCGGTAGCCGAAGTTCTCCAGCACGGCCATCAGGAATAGCTGCAGCATGTCGCGTCGACGGCTGTAGACGCGGAAGGACATGGTCTCCAGCAGCAGGCCGTTGACCGACAGCAGGATGCCCATGCCGATCGCCACCAGCAGGAAGGCGGCCAGCGCCGCGTAGGACACCGCGCCGAAGGCGAAGCCCGCCAGCATGAAGCCGTAGCCCACCAGTTCGATCAGCGGGCCGATCCACTCGAACAGCGCCATGAACGGCCAGGCCAACCAGCCCGGCATGCCGCCGCGCAGGCTGAAGGCAAGCCGCGCATGCCGGCCCAGGCTTTCGGCCAGGCCGCGTTGCCAGCGGCTGCGCTGGCGGCCGAGGGTGCCGAGGTCTTCCGGGCATTCGGTCCAGCAGATCGGGTCCGGCAGGTAGCGGATGCGGTAGGGGATGCGCTTCTCGCGGTGATAACGGTGCAACCGCACCACCAGCTCCATGTCCTCGCCAACGGTATCGGTGCGATAGCCGCCGACCGCCATCACCCGCTCGCGATCGAACAGGCCAAAGGCGCCGGAGATGATCAGCACGGCATTGAGCGGCGACCAGCCGAGGCGGCCGAAGAGAAAGGCGCGCAGGTACTCGACGATCTGGAAGCGCGCCAGCCAGTTGCCTGGCAGCCCGGCCTGGATCAGAAAGCCGCCGCGTACCTGCGAGCCATTGGCGATGCGCACCGTGCCGCCCGCGGCAATGGTGCGCTCGTCTTCGAGGAAGGGCTGGACCACGCGCAGCAGGCTGTCGCGCTGCAGGATGGAGTCGGCGTCGACGCCACAGAACAGGCCGTAGCGCGCGGCATTGATACCGGCATTCAACGCATCGGCCTTGCCGCCGTTGGCCTTGTCCACCACCCGCAGGTTGGCGTAGCGCCGCGAGCGATAGATGGCCTGCACCGGTTGGTGGGCGACGGCCTGGCGCAACGGCTCGGGGTGCGGTACCAGGTCGAATTCCTCGATGAGCACGGCCAGGGTGCGGTCCTTCGAGCCGTCGTTAATCACCACGATCTCGAACTCCGGGTACTGCAGCTGCAGCATCGAGCGCACCGAGGTGCGGATCGTCGCCTCCTCGTTGAAGGCCGGCATGAGCACCGACACCGGCGGCTCGACGCCGAGATAGGGCGCCAGCTCGCCGGTTTCCGCGCGCTGACGGATGTAGCCCATCAGGCTTGCCATCGACAGCAGGTTGAGTAGCAGGTACATGCCGTTGAGCAGCAGGAAGTAGAGGATGAAGGTGACCTGCAGCCACCACAGCCAGTCGACCGTCACCGGCGCACCTCCGCGATGGCCCGGCGCAGGGCATCCCTGCCGTAGCGGTCGTGCACCTGCTCGAGCAGCTGCTGCAGCGCTTCGGTGGATGCGCCGGGCAGTGTCGCCAGGCTGTCGGCGGCGGCCTGGCGCACCCACCAGCTGCTGTCGGCGAGCAGCGGCATGAACAATTCGTCGTCTTCCCGGCGCGCCTGCTTGTGCAACGCCTGCAGCGCAGCCAGGCGCACGCTGTCCTGCTCGTGCTTGAGGGCACGCAGCAGGCGTGTGCGATCACGTGGGTCGCCGAGTTCGCACAGGCAACGCAGCGCCACCTGCAGGTATTCCGCGGGTGCGCCTTCGTCCAGCCGGGCTCGCGCCCAGGGCGCGGCATGGCGGGGATCACCTTGCGCCAGCAGCGGGACCAGACGTTCCCGGCGCGGATCTTCCGAGGAGGACAGGACGATCAGCAGGGGCGTGGTCACCGCCTGCTCGCCAGCCTGCTGGCAGAGGCTGATCAGCCGTGGCAGTGCCCAGTCGGGGCGATTCACCGCCGCCGGCAGGATCAGCTGCATGGCTTTGCTGGCGTCCATCGCCACCAGGGTCTGCGCAGCGGAAAGGGCGACGATGGCGTTGCGGCTGAGCAAGAGCGACTGCACTGCGTCCCAGTGTGTCGGGTCAGCCAGGTGGCGCAGACAGGTCAGGCCGATCAACTTGCTGCGCACCCGCCCGCGCAGCAGGTTCAGGGCCTGACGATCCATACCCAGCGCGACCAGCGCGCGGTTCATGCGCTCGCGCGCGGCGCCACGCAGCTGCAGCTGGGTACGGTTCCACTGCAGCAGGAACCAGAGCTGATGCCGTCGTGGCAGCGGTGCATGGCTGGTTGGTAGTTCATCGTTGAGGCTGCAGAGGGCGAAGTAGGGCCGCCACTGTTCGTTGAACTGTTGCCGGCGCACGGCGCGCCGGCGCGACAGCTCGCCGAGCAGCAGCACCTGCAGCAGCACCAGCAGCGTCAGCGCGCCGAGGCCGAAGGCGCCGTACAGCGCCAGCTGCAGCATGCGGTCTTCCGGCCAGACATTCAGCCAGAGTCGGCCGGGTGCCTCGCACAGCCAGGGCGGGCAACCGGCCAGCAGTTCAGAACACATGACGCAGGCCGAGCTGCAGCCATTGCCGGTCGTAGTAGCTGCCCTGCTGGTGATAGCCGACTTCCCAGCTCAGCGCCCAGCGACTGTCGAACCAGTGGCGACCCTGCAGGCTGACGGCACGCACGTCGCTGGTGATCAGCTGCTGTTCCTCCACCGCCTCTTCCTCACCGACGGTCAGGCGCAGGCCGGCGTAGCTCAGGCCCTGGTAGTAGTAGTCCAGTGCCAGATCGTGGCCGACCGGCGTGCCGGCATTGGCCACGTCGGTGACGTTCAGCGTGTAGCCGGCGCGCCAGGCGTTCCAGTAGCGCTCGGCGCTCAGCGCCAGGCGGTCGACGCGGGTCGTCTCGTACTCGGTGCGACGGACACTGACGGCGCCGAGGTAGCCGTCCGGCAGCCGCCGCTGCAGGCGCAGATCGGCATGCCACTCGGGGAGGAAATACGGCGATGGCTGGTAGCCCACCTCCGGTTGCAGCGTCCAGTTTTCGTCCAGCGCAATGACGGCACCGGCTTCTACGCCCTCGTCCCACTCGCCGAAGCGCTGCTCGCGGGTGAGCGCGGCATACCAGCCAAGGCTCTCCGGCTTCGTCGAGGCGTAGTCCAGGCGCTGGCTGCGCCAGTTGTCGAAGCCGCTATCGAGCCAGTCCTGACGCGCCGAGATCTCCAGCTCGTGACGGCGCCTGGTCGCGGCGTCGACCACCGGCACCGGAGCCGCCGCGGTGCTGGGCACGGTCAGCGCGGCGCGGGCCTGCTGGATCACCTGCTGCACCTCGACATAGTCCGGCGCGAGCGTCGCGGCACGCTCCAGCGAGACCAGCGCGCGCTGCGGATGACCAGCCCAAAGCAGCGCCTGACCCTCGCCGAGCAGGTAGTCGGCATTGTCCGGCTGCTGGCGCAGCAATCGCTGATAGATCGGCAAGGCCTGTTCCGGCCGGCCCTGCCAGCTCAACACGCGGGCCAGCAGGAACTGTGCTTCGGCGTCATCCGGGCGCTGCGCCAGGTGCGCGCGCAGGGTCGCTTCGGCCGCATCCAGTTGCTGCGCCTGGACCTGCCGCTCGGCCGTGGCGACATCCGCCAGCGCCGCACCGCATGGCAGCGCCAGGGCAAGCAGCATGACCGCTCGCTTCATCGGCGGCCCCTCAGCAGGCGACGGATACGCGCCAGCAGTTCCTCCGGCTGGAAGGGTTTGGTCACGTAGTCGTCGGCGCCCAGTTCCAGCGCGCGAACGATGTCCACCTCGCGCGCCTTGGCGGTCAGCATCAGCACCGGCACGCTGTCCCAGCCGGGTTGCGCCCGCAGCCGTTCGATCAGCTCGAGGCCGTCGTGGTAGGGCAGCATGATGTCCATCAGGGTCAGGTCCGGCGGCTCGGCCTGGGCGAAGTGCTCCAGGGCCTGGCGGCCATCGGCGGCATGCTCGACGACGAAGCCGTGGCGTTCGAGCATGTAACGGATGAGGAAGGCGATGTCTTCTTCGTCTTCCACCATGAGGATGCGTTTGCTGGCGGATTCGCTCATGCATGAACCTCGTCAGAATGTGTGTGGCCCGGTGGCCAGTGCTGCAACAGGTGCTGGATCAGCCTGGCCAGTTCGTCGCCGTCGTGACGGGATTTCACCAGCTGGCGCAGCGCCAGACGGCTGTCCTGGATCGGGGTGTCGAGTGCGGAAAAGATGATGACCGGGGGCGGCGGAACGCTCGATGCCAGTTGATCGAACAGTTCGGTGCCCTCGCCATCCGGCAGCATCAGGTCTATCACCGCGAGATCGAACGGCTGCGCTGCGATCAGCTGGCGGGCCTCATGCAGGGTAGCCGCTCCGACCAGCTCGATGTCCAGCATGGCGATCTGTCGAGCGAGCAGCACGCGCAGATCGTCGTCATCCTCCACGTGCAGGATGCGCGGCTTCGACCCGCCGAGCTGCAGGCAGGCGCGGATCACCTCCATGACCCGCGCCGGGTCGATCGGCTTGTGCAGCCAGTCGATCACGCCTACCGCACCGCCGCGCAGCAGGCCGTCATCCTCGTCCCGGCGCTGCGGCTGCAGGCTGACGATGAGCACTGGCAGATTGCGGTAGTGGTGCTGGCTGCGCAGGCTCTGCAGGAAGGCCACGCTGTTCTCGTCGTGCAGCGCCGGGCTGAGGGTCAGCGCCTGGACACGGTGTCGATCGAGCAGCTCGCGTGCTTCGGCGGCAGCGTGTGCGATCAGCGTGGCATAGCCGTGCTGGTGCAGCGCCTCGGCCAGCTGCTCGGCGGCATGGCTGTCGGGTTCGAGAATCAGGATCAGCGTGGCCTGATCCGCTGGCGACGCCGCGCCGACTGGCTGGACCGGGGCCTGTGGCCGAGCCGCCTGTTCGTGCCTCTCCAGCGGCAGTTGCAGCCAGAAGCGGCTGCCCTGACCGGGTTGTGAGTCGAAGCCGATCTGCCCGTGCATCTGCTGCACCAGCGAGCGGGTGATGGCCAGCCCCAGCCCGGTGCCGCCGCGTTGGCGGGCGTCGGAGGAGTCGGCCTGGGCGAAACGCTCGAAGATGCGCGAGCGAAAGGCTTCCGGAATGCCGGGCCCGCGATCCTGCACACCAATCTCCAGCATTTCGCCGCTGTGGCGCAGCTCCACCGTCACGCAGCCGCCGGCTGGCGAGTGCTTGATCGCATTGGACAGCAGGTTGGCCATCACCTGGGCGAAGCGGTCGGGGTCCAGGGTCGCCTCGCTGGTCGGCAGCTCTGGATCATCCAAAAATTCCAGGCTGACGCCGTAGTCCTGGCCGTATGGCGTGATGTCCGACAGCGCCTGCAGCACCAGCGCGCGCACGTCGTGGCGACCGAAGTTGAAGGCCAGGCGGCCGGCTTCGAGCTTCTCGATGTCGAGAATGTCGTTGATCAGGCGCACCAGCCGTTCGCTGTTCTTGTGCGCGATGCCGAGCAGCGGGCGGGCCTCGTCGCTGATCTGCCCGCCGATGCCGCCGATCAGCATGCCGAGCGCGCCGCGGATGGCGGTCAGCGGCGTACGCAGCTCGTGGCTGACGGTGGAGATGAACTCGGTCTTCATCTGCTCCATGCGCCGGCGCAGCGAGATATCCACGGCCACCGTCACCACATGGCAGGTGCGTGGCGAGATGCGCAGCGGCCGCTTGACCACCTGATACCAGCGCTCCGTCCCATGGGCGTCGGTCAGCGCGACCTCGGTGGTGCGCAGCTCGCTGCTGCCGGTCGCCAGCTCGGCGAGCTCCTCGTCACCCGAAAGCAGTGGCTGCAGCAGCTGCGAGGACGGCAGCGCGTCCGCGCGGCGCTGTTCGATGTCCTGCGGACGGGCGCCGAGCAGCGAAGCCAGCGCGGTATTGCAGAGCAGGAAGCGGCCCTGCACGTCACGGACGAAGATCAGGTTGTCGTCGGTATCGACCACTCGGCGCAGGAACATCTGCTGGTCGTGCAAGCTGTCGCGGCTGCGCTGCAGTTCGCTGACATCCCGTGCGATCGCCAGATGGTCCCCCAGGCCGGTGGGCATCAGGCGAACCTCGAAGGTGCGCTGGGTCTGCACCTCGCACCAGGTTTTCTGCCGCAAGCCGGATTCGTCGTGATGTTCCAGGAGATCGAGCAGCAATGGCTCGATGGCTTCGGGCGCCGGTGCGCGCTGGCCGGTTTCGCTCGTCAGACTCGACACTTGTCGCTGTTGATCGATGGCGTACAGATGGTCCGGGACCGCTTGCAGCAGCGCACCGAGTCGCGCCTCACCGGCCCGTGCCGATTGAGCGAGAGAGTGGCGAATCCGCAGGTTGCGCTGCACCGCCCAGAACGCCGCCAGGAATAATCCGACCACGAGTAATGTACCGATCAACGCCAGCCGCTGCGCCCTGGCGCTGGTTCGAGCCATGGCTTCGCTGGCATTGACCAGATGACGGCGCTCCTGCTGCTCGACCGCGTTGAGCAACCCGCGCAGGCGGTCCATGAGCAACTGCCCGCCGCTGGTGCGCAGGCGATCCGCGGCGACCTGCAGGCCAGCGTCACGTCGCGCTTGAATGTTGCTCGCGGCGACCTGCAGGCGCTCGGCGATGGTGGCATCGAGTGTGCGAAACCAGCGTTGGTCGGGATAGGCGTGATGCTCGACCTGTCGTTCCAGGTTGCTGCGGTGGCGCTCCAGCTGGCGCAGGGCGCGCTCATAGGGCTCGAGGTAGAGCGACTCACCGGTGAGGATGAAGCCCCGTGCGCCGGACTCGATATCCTGCAACGAGGAGAGAATGGCCTGAACGGAGGTGATGACTTCCAGGCTCTCACTGACCGCGCGATTGGTCTGCAACAGCGCTTCCTGCGTGCGCTTGCCTTGCCAGCCCAGAGCGGCCAAGAGCACGAATGCAGCGACAAAAGCGATTGAATGCCAACCGATCGCGAGTCTTGCGGGCAAACCGGACTCCTTCCATGCGGAAACGACAGACGCGCCTGGTCATCACCTGCCTGGACGCGGGTGCAGGAATGAGCGCTCTGACATGAGACCCGTGCTATTGCGAGCGGTTCGCGGCGCGGTGGCCGCGGTTCAGTTGCCGGCGAGCCGAATCTGGTTGCGGCCGCTGTGCTTGGCGGCGTAGAGCGCCTGGTCGGCACGCTCGAGCAGTGCGCCTGAACCATGACCGTCGGTTTCGCAGATACCGGCGCTGAAGGTGACGCCGAACTCATGGCTGTCGCCGGCATTGAAGCTCAAGGCGGCGAAGCGTTCGCGTATCTCGTCGAAGATGCGCCCCGCCTGCTGTGCCGAACATTCGGGCAATACCGCAACAAATTCCTCGCCACCGTAGCGGCCCAGGCTGTCGATGCGCCGCAGGCGCTGGCGCAGCAGGTTGGCCAGGGCGCGAATCACGTTGTCACCAGCGGCGTGGCCATAGTTGTCATTGACCTGCTTGAAGTGGTCCAGATCGAGCATCACCACGCTGGCCGGCTTGCCGCTGCGTGTCGCCCGTTGAACCTCCAGCGCCAGCTGTTCCTTGATGTCGGCGTGCTTGAGCAGGCCGGTCAGGCTGTCGCGTGCCAGTGCGGTGCTCAGCGAGCGTGCGCGCTGGGCGTGTGAATACACCGCCGCCACCAGCGCGGTATCGCTGACCGGTTTGGTGATGAAATCGTCGCCGGCCTTGAGCAGCGCTGCCATTTGCCGATGGGAATCGGTTTCGGCTGACAGATAGATGATCGTCACCCGCAGCCATTCATCGTGCAGGCGGATCATCTGCGCCAGCTCCGGCCCCGAGCAGTCCGGCATGTTGATGTCCAGCAGCAGCACCTCGGGATTGAAGCTGTGCATGGTCTCCAGCACCCGGGTCGGCTCGGTGAGGGTCTTGACCTGCATCTGCGCGTTGCGCAGCACCAGGCTGTAGCGCGCGGCCAGATCGGCGTCGTCGTCGACGATCAGCACCCGAAAGGGCTCGCCCTGCTGCCGATCGAGGCAGCGCTCCAGGCTGTTTTCCAGCTGGGTGATGTCCAGCGGGCGGGTGAAGAAGCCCTGGGCTCCGGCGCGCACCGCCGCCAGCTGGCTGGCGAAATCGGCGCGGTCGTGGATGACCAACAGCGGCAGCGGATTCTCCAGACTCTGCTGCAGGGCTGCGAGCGCCTCGAGTTCGCTGTCGTGTTTCACGGCGACGATCAGCGCATCCGGCAGTTCGTTGGCCACAGCCTCCTGCAACGCTGCGAAATCCTCCGACAGACTGACCAGATAGCCGAAGTTGCGCAGCGTCCGCGCCATGTTGTCGGCGGCGACCGGGTCGGGCTTGAGCAGGTAGATGCGGCAGCCGGGGGCCGGCTCTTCGTGGTGCTCTGGCAGCTCTGCAGCGCCTTCGCGCTCCTGCCCGGGCGTCTCGTTGCTCAGCTGCAGCAGCGCGCGCGCGAGGGCGTCCGCGGCGCGGCTGCCGGGCTTGGCCGACTCCAGCCAGCGATCGGCGCGCTGTTCCAGCTGTCTGGCGCGCTCACCCAGCTTGGCGAAACCAAAGGTGCCCGCCGCGCCTGCCAGGCGGTGCAGGCGCTCGCGGATGCCGAGCAGCACTTGTCGCCGCTGGCCAGTGGCGCGATTGGCCTGCAGCTCCTGCGCCTGTTCGGCAAGTTCGGCAAGTTCGGCGAGGTCGGCCTGCAGTCGCTCGGCGAACTGCTGCTCGAGCTGGGCGAGCTGCTGCTGCAGCGCCTGGCGCGCCCGGTCATCCATGCTCGGCCTCCCAGATCTGCTGCAACTGAGCGGCCAGTTGCAGCGGGTCGAACGGCTTGCTCAGGACCTGGCGCACGCCGAGCTGGCGCAACTCCTGCGATCGTTCGGGCTGCAGATGGCCGGTGAGGAATACCACCGGCGTCTGCTGCAGATCCAGCAGCTGGCCGAGCTGTCGCACCAGCTCGATTCCGTCCATGTTGGGCAACATCACGTCGAGCAGGATCAGGTCCGGTGCGAAGTCCCGCACCTGCTCGAGGGCGGCCTGGCCGGACGGACAGCTGAGCACTTCGAAGCCGCCGAGCTTTTCCAGGGCGATGCGGGTAACCACCTGAATCGAAGGGACATCTTCGACATGCAGGATGCGCTTGAGCTGTTTCATCACGGACTCTCCTTGGCCTGGTCAGCAATCGGCAGTTCGAACCAGAAGCAGGCGCCATGGCCGAGCTCGGATTCGAAACCGATGCGGCCACCCATGCGCTCCATCAGCTCCTTGCTGATGGCCAGCCCGAGCCCGGTGCCACCCTGCTGGCGGCTGTCGGAGGAATCGGCCTGGGCGAATTTCTGAAATACCCGTTCGCGGAAATCGGTGGAAATTCCCGGCCCCCGGTCTCGGACGCTGACGCGTACCTGCCCGTCACGGAGCCGGGCCGACAGCTCGACGTGTTCGCCGGGCGGCGAAAACTTGGCGGCGTTGGACAGCAGGTTGCTGAGCACCTGCTGCAGACGCATGGCATCGACCCGAACCTGGACCTGCGGGCACTCGCCGAGTTGCAACTGCACGCCATGGCGTTCGGCATAGCTGCGGTTGCTCTGCAGGGCCGTTTCGAGTTGCGGCCGCAAGGGCTGTTCGAGCAGCTCGAAGCGCATCTTGCCGGCGTGCAGCTTGTCCATGTCCAGCAGATCGTCGATCAGGGCGCTCAGGCGCAGGCTGTTCTGCTGGGCGATCTGGAGCAGCTCTTGCATCTGCTCGGGCACCTCGCCCATGACGTTCGAGCATATCAGCGCCAGCGCACCGCTTATCGAGGTCAGCGGCGTGCGTAGCTCGTGGCTGACGGTGGAAATGAACTCGCGCTGCAACTGCTCGATGCGTTTGCGTTCGGTGATGTCGTGCAGCACGGCGACCGCGCCCAGCGGCCGGCCATCGGAGGTGTACAACGGATCGGCGTTGGACAGCACATGCCGCGGTGCGCCGCCGCTCAGCAGCACCATCTCGTGGTCGACGACGTGCTCGCCACCCAGCGCGCGGCGCAGCGGAATTTCGTCGGGCTGCAGCCGCGTGACGCCGTCGGCGCGGTACAGCTGGTAGCGCGCCGCCCATTCGTCCGGCGAGCCCGGCTCGGCATCGGCGCCATGCCACTGCTTGGCCTTCTCGTTGAACAGGGTGAGGTTGCCCTCGGCGTCGCAGGCGATCACGGCCTCGCTCAGCGCCTCGAGCAGGCGCCGGTTCATCTCCTGCTGCTTGTCGAGTTCCAGCTGCTCGGCCTTGCGTGCGGTGATGTCACTGACGAAGCCGTGCCAGAGCACCGAGCCGTCCACCTGGCGCAGCGGGGTGGCCCGCGCCTCGACCCAGAGCAGCCCCTTGCGAGGGTGCTCGACACGGTGCTCGCTGTGCCAGGGCGCCAGCTCTCTGGCCGCCCGGCGAATGCTGGTGAGCAGGGCGCTGCGGTCGCCGCCGTGGACCCGCGCCACGATCGGCGCGAAGCTGCTGGCCAGCTGCGCCGGACTGAGCCCGTAGACCTGCTCGACGCCTTCACTGACATAGGGGAAGCAGGATGGCCCGTCGGCCTGCCAGTGGAACTGGAAGAGCATGCCTGGAACCTGCGCGGCGATCTGCTGCAGACGTAGTTGCAGCTGTTCCTGATAGGCGAGGTCGTAGGCGTTGACCAGATAGCCGCGCAGCTGCTCCTGCTCATCGTGGATCGCGGTGACACCCAGCAGCACCGGCACCGTGCTGCCATTGCGGTGGCGCAGGCGCCACTGCGACATCTCGCGGCGACCGCGGTGCAGCGGCGCGGTGAGCACGCCGAAACCAGGCTCGATCGGCAGCTGCAGCTCGCTGGTCAGCAGTGCCGCCCGGCGTTGCAGGTCCTCGGGGCGGAACAGCGCCGCGGTCAGCGGGTGGCCACGCAGCGCCTGCTCGCTGTAACCGAGCAGGCGCTCGGCAGTCGGGTTGACGCTGGTCACCACGCCGTCGCTGCGAGTGACCAGCACCGCGCTCGATGCACTGTCGAGGATGGCCTGCTGCAGCGCTGCCTGTTCGGCGTGGCGGTGGGCCAGCAGGTGCTGCTCGAAGAGGCGGATCACCTGGCGCCCGAGCCGCTCGAGAATGGCCCGCTGCTCGGAATTGAGCCGCCGCGGCTGGCGATCGATGACACACAGCGTGCCGAGGTTGTAGCCGTCCGGCGATGTCAGCGGCGTGCCGGCATAGAAGCGGATCTGCGGGCCGTCGACCACCAGCGGATTGTCGCGGAAGCGCGGATCCTGCAGCGCGTCCTCGACCTCGAAGATTTCCTCGCCGAGGATGGTATGGGTGCAGAACGAGATCTCTCGCGGGGTTTCGCTGACGTCCAGGCCGACGCGGCTCTTGAACCACTGGCGGCGGTCGTCGACCAGCGAGATCAGCGCGATGGGCGCGTCGCACAGCTGCGCGGCCAGCTGGGTGAAATCGTCGAATGCGCTGTCCTCGGGGGTATCAAGGATCTCGTAGCGCAGCAGCGCCGCCAGGCGCGACAGTTCCCGCGGTTGCGTGGTGGATGGCGTCGGCGCCGGGCTTGCTTGCGGTGACTCCATCGTCGAGGGCCTTGCGGATTCGGTGAGTGGCACCAGGTCGGACAACAGGTCACGACGCCGGTTTGGGCAGTCCGACTAGTATCGGCCAGTAAGCCAGATGCTGCGAATCTGCTCGGCCAGCAGCATCGGGTCGAAGGGCTTGACGATCACATCGCGGGCGCCGAGCTTGCGCAGGTGTTCGATCTCGCTCGGCTGCACCTTGGCGGTCATGAATGTTACCGGAATCCGCTCCAGGTCGATTCGCTCGCGCAGCCTGAGCAGCGTCTGCGGGCCGTCCATGCCGGGCATCATCACGTCAAGCAGGATGAAGTCGGGGGCGAAGGCTTCGACTTCCTCCAGCGCCTGGGCACCGGAGGAGCAGGACAGCACCTCGTAGCCGCCGATGGCTTCCAGCGCCAGTTTGGTCACCGCCTGGATCGACGGATCGTCTTCGATGTGCAGGATGCGCCTGAGCTCGGCCATTGTGCCTCCAGAAGATTGCGTACGCGTCCGCGCTCACGGAAGCATCAGGGTTGATCTTGCATCGCCGGTGCGATCGGCAGTTCGCACCAGAAACAGGCGCCTTCGCCCGGCTCGGAATCGAAGCCGATCCGGCCGTGCATGTGTTCGATCAGCTCCTTGCTGATGGCCAGGCCAAGGCCGGTACCGTCCTTCTGACGGCTGTCGGAAGAGTCGGCCTGGGAGAATTTCTGGAAGATCCGCGTGTGGAATTCGGGGGCGATGCCCGGGCCCTGGTCGCGCACCCAGATTCGCACCCAGGCGCCGCGGCACTCGCTGCCGAGCGAGACGCTGCCGCCCGGCGGCGAGAATTTGACCGCATTGGAGATGAGGTTGGCCAGTACCTGCTGCAACCGGTCGTCGTCTGCCACCAGTTCTACGTCGGGCGCCTGCTGCAGGACCAGGGTGACGTCGTGCTTGGCGGCGTAGCCCTGGTTGGCGGCGATAGCCTGCTGCAGCTGCGCCGGCACTGCGAGGGCGCGCAGGTCAAGGGTCATCTTGCCGGCGACCAGTTTGTCCATGTCCAGCAGATCGTCCACCAGGCGGCCCAGGCGCAGGCTGTTCTGATGGGCGATGCTGAGCATCTGACGCATGTTCGGCGCTGTCTCACCCAGCGCGCCGCCGACGATCAGGCCGAGCGCGCCGGAAATGGAGGTCAGCGGTGTGCGCAGTTCGTGGCTGACGATGGACACCAGCTCGCTCTTCATCCGCTCGATGCGTTTGCGTTCGGTGATGTCGCGGACCAGGCCGATGAATTTGCATTCGCCGTGGTGGCTGATCTGCGAGACGCGCAGCTCGATGGTGAAGGTCTCGCCGGTGCGGCGCAGGGCGGTGAGCTCGCGGTTCTGTTCCAGTGCGCGCGAGGTGCCGCGGCGGGCGTAATGCTCCAGGTAGCCGTCATGAGCGGAGCGGTCCGGTTCGGGCATGAGCATCGACAGGTTGCGACCGATCACCTCGGCACTGCTGTAGCCGAAGATCTGCTCGGCGGCGTGGTTGAAGGTCTCGATGATGCCGCGCGCGTCGATGATGATGATGGCGTCGATCACGTTGTCGATCAGCATGCTCAGGTAGCGTTCGCGCTGCTCCATCTCTTCGCGGGCCAGGGCCTGATCGGTTACGTCCCAGATGAAGCCGTCGCACCACCCGAGCGGGTCGTCGCGCTCGCGCAGGACGCGGGCCTTCTCGCGGACGTAGACGGTCCGGCCTTCGGCATTGAGCAGCCGGTAGACGCCCTCGAAGGTGTCCTGCTCGGCGTGCTGTTGCGCCAGCGGCAAGTCGTCCGGATGAATCAGGCTGGCGTAGCTGCGCACGCGATCGCCGACGAAATCGCTGGCCGGATAGCCGGTCAGGCGCTCGATGCCCTCGCTGAGGTAGCTCATGCGGCGGCGGCCATCGTTACGGCAGCGGTAAACCACCCCGGGCAGGTTGCCGACCATGGCGCGAAAGCGGCTTTCGCTCTTCTGCAGCGCGCGGGTGGCCTCCATCAGCTCGGTGATTTCGGTGACGAAGCCGTGCCACAGGACGGTACCGTCCGGCAGGCGTTCGGCCGTCGCGCGGCCCTCGGCCCAGATCAGGCCGCGCTGCGGATGCTGAATGCGGAACTCGACCGAGCCGGTGCCCGCGCGTATCGCCAGGCGCAGCAGGGCAGCCTTCAGGCGCGGCAGATCCTGGGGATGAACATGGGCCAGCGCTCGTGACGGGTCCTCGAACAGCCGCTGCGGGTCCATGCCGTAGAGTTCGCGCGCGCCCTCGCTGACATAGAGAAAGGCGTAGCGACCGCTGGCGAAGCGCTTGAGCTGAAACACCAGGCCCGGTAGCAGGCTGGCGATCTTCTGCGCGCGCACCAGCAGCCGCTGCCGCCGCCGCGCCTGTTGCTGCTGTACGAACTGGTGCTGCCGCTGCGCACTGAAGCGCCGCTGCAACAGCACGGCCAGCATCAGCAGCAGCACCTCGGCGATGGCCCAGGCGAGGCTCCATTTGATCAGCAGGCGTTGCTCGGCCTGCAGGTGCTCCTCCTGCATGGCGCTGATGTCGCGCCAGACCAGGCTCGCCGCCACCGGCTGCCCCTGGGGCTCGCTCTGCAGCGGGATCTGGTTGAGCATGAAGGTGCGCCCGTCGGCCATGAGCAGGCGCAAGGCCATGCCGCTTTCCGGCTCGGGCAGCAGGCCCTGTTGCGCCCAAGGCAGGATCTGCGTGGCCGAGTGCTCGATCAGCAGCCAGTCGCTGCCCTTGCCCAGCTGGACCCCGCTGGGCACATCCGCGCCGGCGTTCTGCAACACCTGTCGATTGACCACCAGCGCCAGTCCCGCCGCCAGCTGGTCGCTCAGCGCCGGCAGTTCCGGCAAGACGCTGTAGCCGACTTCCAGCGCGCCGATCACCGAGCTGTTCGGCCCATCCAGGGCGCGCAGGGGGATGATTGCGCGGGTGCTGGCGCCGAGTGCGTCGACCTCCAGCCCGGTCTGGACGATGCCGTCGCGCAAGGCCCGTTGCAGCATCGGCCGCTGCGCCGCGCGCGGATCGGCGAAGTGCTCGGGTCGCTGCATGCGCAGCAGGGTGACCCCGGCCTCGCCCCAGAACACCTGCAGCTGCATGGCCTGATGCCGCTGCATCGAACTCCAGGCCGGCGCCAGCGCCGATCGCAGCCGCTGACGCAGCCGTTCGACACGGGCGTCATCGAGCGCCAGACCGTTGCGCAGGGCGCTGTCGATCAGGCGCACCTGGCGCAGTACCTCGGCATTGCCGGCCAACGCGGTGGCGACCATGTCGGCCTGGCGTCGCTGGTTCAGCTGTGCGCTCTGCAGTGCGAGGCTCTGCAGTTCGCCATGCGTGTCGACTTCGAGCAACCAGGCGGCATCGCGTGCACGGTAGTCGTTCAACGCCAGGCCACCGAACAGCAGCACCAGCAGCAGACTGCCCAGCGCGAAGATCCAGCGGGGGGATACACCGGTGTTCGTCATGGCTGTGCGAGCTGATCGTGTGCGGTGCTGCGCGCGACGTACGACATTTGCATGAGCCGCAACTTTCCAGGCAAAAAAACAATGATAGCTCTATGCCATCAGAGCCGATAGCTCGGCCTTCCGGCCACCGACGTGATCGACGCACAGGCGTAGCGATTGAAATGGAATGTGATCAAAAAGACATCAGGTTTCGGATGGTCGGTCAGGTCGCCTCTGGACTCGCATTGGCGGGGTGTTAGGCTGCTGACAAGGTGTACGCGGACGAAGGTCTCGTCGGCGCACCGTTATCCATGAGGCACCCCGTTACCATGTGGCACACCGGTTTACTCGACCTTTCGGTCTGGCAACTCATCGCGACCACGCTGCTGCTGACTCACGTCACCATCGTCAGCGTCACGGTCTACCTGCATCGCTACTCGGCCCACCGCTCGCTGGAGCTGCACCCGGCGCTCAAGCACTTCTTCCGTTTCTGGCTGTGGCTGACCACGGCGATGAACACCCGCGAGTGGACCGCCATTCACCGCAAGCACCACGCCAAATGCGAAACCCCGGACGATCCCCACAGCCCGGTGCACAAGGGGCTGCTGACCGTCGTGCGCAAGGGCGCCGAGCTGTACATGGCCGAGGCGAAGAACGGGGAGACCCTGCGCATCTACGGCAAGAACTGTCCGGACGACTGGATCGAGCGCAACCTCTACTCGCGCTTCCCCAACCTCGGCATCGTGCTGATGCTGGCCATCGACCTGGCCCTGTTCGGCGCCCTCGGCCTGACGGTGTGGGCGGTGCAGATGATCTGGATCCCGTTCTGGGCCGCCGGTGTGGTCAACGGTCTGGGTCACGCGGTCGGCTACCGCAACTTCGAATGCCGTGATGCCGCGACCAATCTCGTACCCTGGGGCATCCTCATCGGCGGCGAAGAGCTGCACAACAACCACCACACCTACCCGAACTCGGCCAAGCTCTCGGTGCGCAAGTGGGAGTTCGACATGGGCTGGGCCTGGATCCGTCTGTTCAGCATGCTCGGTCTGGCCAAGGTCAACCGTACCGCACCCATCGCCCATCGCGTCGAGGGCAAGCGGCATCTGGACATGGACAGCGCCATGGCGATCCTCAACAACCGCTTCCAGATCATGGCGCAGTATCGCCGGCTGGTGATCGTGCCGCTGGTTCGTCAGGAGCTGTCCCGCGCCGACGCCTCGCTGCGCCACCGGCTGCGCCGCGCCAAGCGCCTGCTGGCACGCGAACCGAGCCTGCTGCAGCAGGAGCAGCAGGCACATATCGAGGTCATGCTGGAGCAGAGCCAGGCGCTCAAGGTGATCTACGAGAAGCGTCTGGCGCTGCAGCAGATCTGGACGCGGACCAGTGCCAACGGGCACGACATGCTGGCGGCCATCAAGCAATGGGTACAGGAAGCCGAGGCCAGCGGCATCCAGTCGCTGCGTGAGTTCGCCGAGCACCTGCGGACCTATTCGCTGCGGCCATCTGTCGTCCCAGCATGACCTTCGATCGGCTCAAGCCCGGGGCGTAGCGGCGCCCGGAACTTTGCCTGCTGCAAGCTCTCTGAACAGCACTCTTACTTTGCAGTACCGCCACCTGGGTGGCGGTCGTTTCAGGAAGAAGGCTATGCAGCTGGCGAGCAACCAGGGTGATTCGAGAATGAGCATGCTGCCGGGTAGTGATGCGCAGACGCTGCTGGCGTTGATGCACGCGCGCGCGGAGGCGGAACGTCTGGGCGAGCGAGAGCAGTTGTTCAGCACGCTGCTGGGCGGCGTCAACGCGGTGCTCTGGGCATTCGACTGGCAGGCGCAGCGGATGATCTATGTCAGCCCGGCCTACGAGCGCATCTTCGGCCGCTCGCCAGCGCTGCTGCTGGCCGACTACGGTGAGTGGCGCAACGCGATCTACCCGGACGATGTCGAGTATGCGCAGAAGTCGATGCTTGCCGTGCTCGATGAGGGTGCAGTGGAGACCCGCGAGTACCGCATCATCCGCGGCGACGGTCAGCTGCGCTGGCTGAGCGACAAGTGTTTCCTTGGCCGCCGCGCCGAGCATGGCCACGGCCCGATCATCGTCGGCATCGCCGAGGACATCACCGAGAAGAAGCAGCTCGAAGGCGAACTGCAGCGTCTGGCGACCACCGACGTGCTGACCCAGAGCAGCAACCGCCGGCACTTCTTCGAGTGCGCGCGAACCGAGTTCGAGCGTGCCCGGCAGTTCGCCTCGCCGCTGGCGTTCCTGCTGCTGGACATCGACGACTTCAAGCGCATCAACGATACCCACGGCCACCAGATGGGCGATCAGGTGCTGCAGAAGGTCGCTCGCTGTGGCGCTTCGGTCCTGCGCCAGAGCGACCTTTTCGGCCGTATCGGCGGTGAGGAGTTCGCCGCCTTGCTGCCCGGCTGCCAGCCGGACCTGGCCGAGCAGATCGCCGAGCGCCTGCAACGCGAGATCGAGCGGGTGGTGTTCACTGCCGAGAATGGCGAGCGTTTCCGCGTCACCGCCAGCCTGGGTCTGACTTACCTGAAGGCCAGCGACCCCGAGCTAAGCGCGGTATTCGCCCGCGCCGATGCGGCGATGTACACCGCCAAGCGCCTCGGCAAGAACCAGGTGATCGTCGGCTGACGCGGCCGTTAGTCGAACCGCTCGTCATAACCGCGACCGAGAAACTGGATCAGGCAGAAGCCGTGGCCGAAAGGGTCGGCCAGCAACGCCAGGCTGCCCCAGCTTTCGGTCGTGATCGGCTGTTCCAGCCGCGCACCCTGGGCGATCGCCTTTGCCGTGACGGATTCGATATCGTCGACGACGAAATCCAGATGCACCGGCGTCCAGTGCCGCCCGTAGTGGCGCTGCTGGCTGCCGTCCGGCGTCGCTGCGCTGCCGGCGTTCTTTTGCAACAGGTAGATGGCCGCAGGGCCGCCGAGCAGTTCCACCGCGTACCCGCCCAGTCTGCGCCCGACCTGCAGGCCGAACAGCGAGCCGTAGAAATCCACGCCCCGCTCCAGGTCGTCGACGTCCAGGTTGACCAGAAAGTCCATCGGACCCTCCCTGCCTGGCGCCATGGCCCAGGCGCGCCGTTCTGCCGTTAGCGCACGAAGGGCGCCGGTTGCTGCTGGGTGATGCAGTGGATGTTGCCGCCGCCCAGAAGAATCTCCCGACCCGGGACCATGACCACTTCGTGCTCGGGGAATACCTCAGTGAGGATGCGCTCGGCTTCGCCATCCAGCGGATCGCCGAAGGCCGGCGCGATGATGCCGCCGTTGACGATCAGGAAGTTCACGTAGCTGCCGGCCAGGCGGATCGACGGGTCGCGCGGCTGGCTGCCATCCAGTGCCTCGACACCGGCGCACTCGGCGGCCGACGCATGCAGCGGGCCGGGGATCGGCATCCTGTGCACGGTCAGCGCGCGGCCCTTGGCGTCGCGTGCGCGCTGCAACACCGCCAGGGCGGCCTGGCAGCGTACGTAGTTCGGGTCGTTGGCGTCGTCGGTCCAGGCCAGCAGCACTTCGCCCGGACGGACGAAGCAGCAGAAGTTGTCGACGTGGCCGTCGGTCTCGTCGTTGTAGAGGCCGTGCGGCAGCCAGATGATGCGGTCGACCGCCAGGTGCTCGCGTAGCACCGCCTCGATCTGCTCGCGGGACAGCTGCGGATTGCGGTTGCGGTTGAGCAGGCATTCCTCGGTGGTGATCAGCGTGCCTTCGCCGTCGACATGGATCGAGCCGCCCTCGAGCACGAAACCTTCGGTGCGATAGCGATCGCAGTACTCGATCTCGAGGATCTTGCGCGCCACCTCGTCGTCGCGCTGCCAGTCGGCGTAGAGCCCGCCGTCTTCGCCGCCCCAGGCGTTGAAGGTCCAGTCGACGCCGCGCAGACCGCCGTTGTCGTCGATGACGAAGGTCGGTCCGGTGTCACGCACCCAGGCGTCGTCGCTGCTGATTTCCACCACGCGAATGCGCGGGTCATCCAGCGCGGCGCGCGCCGCCAGGTATTGCTCGGCGCTGGCGCAAACGGTCACCGGCTCGAAACGGGCGATCGCCTTGGCGACGGCGGTGAACGCCGCCTGCGCCGGTCCCGCGTTGTCCCGCCAGTTGTCCGGGCGCTGCGGCCAGACCATCCAGGTCTGGCTGTGCGGCGCCCATTCGGCGGGCATGTAGTAGCCGTCTTGGCGGGGCGTGGAACTGAGGGTGGTCATGGCTGAGGTCCTGGTAGGGTGGAAAACGGCGGCAGGCCTTTTCCACCACGTGGCGTCCCTGGTGGAAAACGCTATGCGGTTCTCCACCCTACGTTCATTCCGACGGCAGCGAACCGTCGAGGGTCTTGATCGAGCCGTACAGGTTCGGCCGGCGATCGCGGAACACGCCCCAGGCGCTGCGGATGTGCTCCAGCTGGTCGAGGTCGAAGCTGTGCACCAGCACGCCCTCGCTGGTTTCGTCCAGTTCCTCGACCTTGGCGCCGAACTGGTCGGCGATGAACGAGGAGCCGTAGAAGGTGATGTCGTAGCCGTCCTGCTCCTCGCGGCCGATGCGGTTGCTGGCGATCAGCGGCATCAGGTTGGCGCCGGCATGGCCCTGTTGCACGCGCTGCCAGTGGTCGCGCGAGGTGATGCTCGCATCGTGCGGCTCGCTGCCGATGGCGGTCGGGTAGAACAGCAGTTCGGCGCCCATCAGCGCCATGCTGCGTGCGGTCTCGGGGAACCACTGGTCCCAGCAGATGGCCACGCCGATCCTGGCGTAGCGGGTGTTCCACACCTTGAAGCCGGTGTCGCCCGGGTTGAAGTAGTACTTCTCGTGGTAGCCGGGGCCGTCCGGGATGTGGCTCTTGCGGTAGACGCCGAGCAGCTTGCCGTCGGCATCGATGATGGCGATGGAATTGAAGCGTGCCCGCCCGGCCAGCTCGAAGAAGCTGATCGGCAGCACCACCTGCAGTTCGGCGGCGAGCTTCTGGAAATGCTGGATCGCCGGGTTCTGTTCCACCGGTGTGGCCAGCTGCAGGTATTGCGGATTGGGTTTCTGGCAGAAGTACGGGGTCTCGAACAGCTCCTGGATCAGGATGATCTGCGCGCCCTTGGCGGCGGCCTCGCGCACCAGCCTGTCGGCATTGGCGATGTTGGCCTGGCGATCCCAGGAACAGGCCATCTGAGTGGCGGCTACGGTAACGACTCGGGACATGGAGCACCTCGCGGCTGCGGTTGAAAGGGCGGCGGCTATCGAAGGCGCAAATTTATTCGATAGTTATCCGGATTGATAGTGATCTGAATGTATTTGCGACCGTTTAGGAACACCGTTTATCGATATCTATCGATTAAAGCTCGGCGATTCTCGCTTCGGCAGGCACGGCGGCAGATACAGGCCGAGATAGGCATCGAACACCCGCATGCCTTCCTCGGCCATGCGTGGCGTCAGGCTGCCGTACAGCTGTATGGATCGAGCATAGACGCGGTCGCCGAGTTCCACGGCCAAGGCGAATACATCGATGTCCTGCGGCAGCGGAGGCAGGGCGAAATGCCGCTCGAACACCGCCTGCATGGCCTGGCCGAGTTCCAGATCCAGGCGCTGGTCGGTCTGGGTGACTTCACCGAGACCGTGTTGCGCCAGGATCAGCTGGCGGGCGGCGCTGTCCTGCTCGTAGACCCTGAGCATGCGCTGTTCGATCAGCCGCGACAGGTCGCGCCAGCTGGTCAGGCTGTGGTGATCGATGGGCTGTTCGAGACTCGCTCTGAACGTCGCGTGCACATCCGCCGTCAGCGCCGCGAGCAGTGCCGGCACGCCGGAGAAGAAGTGATAGACGGAGGAAGGCGGAATGCCCGCATGCTCGGCGACAGCATACACCGACAACGTCGCGGCACCCTGCCCGGCGAGCAGTTCACGGGCGCTGGCGAGGATCTGGCGAATGCGCGCCTGGCTGCTGGCGCGTGGGCGGCGACTGGTGGTCGCGGGGCTGGGCTTGGTCATCGGCCTATTTGAAGCCAGCCCGGCGGCGGATGCAAACCGCCGTGGCGGTCGCCCCGCAGCACACGGGCCTGCGGCTAGACGGTATGCAGATACCAGTTGTACTCCAGGTCCGAGATCGAATGCTCGAACTCGGCCAGCTCGCTCTCCTTGCAGGCGACGAAGATGTCGATGTAATCGGGGCTGATGTAGCGCGCCATGATCTCGCTGTCGTCCAGCTCGCGCAGGGCGTCGCGCAGGTTGGTCGGCAGGCTCTGCTCGACCTGCTCATAGGAGTTGCCCTCAATGGGGTCATCCGGCTCGATCTTGTTGGTCAGGCCGTGGTGCACCCCGGCGAGGATGCCGGCAAGCAGCAGGTAGGGGTTGGCGTCGGCACCGGCGACCCGATGTTCGATGCGTACCGCGTCGGGGCTGTCGGTCGGCACGCGTAGCGCCACGGTGCGGTTGTCCATGCCCCAGCAGGGCGCGTTGGGCACATAGAACTGCGCGCCGAAACGGCGATAGGAATTCACGTTCGGGCAGAGGAAGGCCATCGAGGCGGCCATGGTCTGCTGCAGGCCACCGATGGCGTGGCGCAGCGGTTGACTGTCCAGCGGGTTCTCGGTGGCGAAGATGTTGTTGCCATTCTTGTCGAGCAGCGAGATGTGCACATGCAGACCATTGCCGGCCTGGCCCGGATAGGGCTTGGCCATGAAGGTGGTGTCCATCTCGTGGTCGTAGGCGATGTTCTTGATCAGCCGCTTTAGCAGCACCGCGTAGTCGCAGGCCTTGATCGGGTCGGCGACGTGATGCAGGTTGACCTCGAACTGCGCCGGGGCGCTTTCCTTGACGATGGCGTCGGCCGGGATGCCCTGCTCCTTGGCGCCTTCGAGGATGTCCTGCAGGCAGTCGACGTACTCGTCGAGATCGTCGATCAGATAGACCTGGGTCGAGTGCGGGCGCTTGCCGGAAATCGGCGAGCGCGGCGGCTGCGGCCGGCCGTTGATGTTTTCCTGATCGATCAGATAGAACTCCAGTTCGAACGCGGCGCAGATGGTCAGGCCCAATTCGTCGAACTTGCTCACCACCTGGCGCAGCACCTCGCGCGGGTCGGCGAAGAAGGGGTCGCCGTCACGCTCGTGCATGGTCATCAGCAGCTGCGCGGTGGGGCGCTTCTGCCAGGGTTCCTTGCACAGCGTGTTGGGAATCGGGAAGCAGGTGCGGTCGGAGTCGCCGATGTCCATGCCCAGACCGGTGCTTTCCACGGTGATGCCGTTGATGTCGAGGGCGAACAGCGAAGCGGGGAGGTTGATGCCCTTCTCGTAGACCTTGTGCAGGCTGGCGCGCTCGATGCGCTTGCCGCGCACGACTCCATTCATGTCGGTGATCAGCAGATCGACGTACTGCACCTCCGGGTGTTCCTTGAGAAATGCGTTAGCTTCGTTGAGCTGAACGGCACGCGGCGGGGCCATGATGAATTACCTTAATTGTTAAAAATTTCAATCATCAGATGCTTGTCTGGGAGTCAATCGAAAAGCCTGATCACTGTCAATAGTAGCCGGCTGGCGCCCCATGAATGCCCATGCTGGGCCTTTTTTGGGGCATCCTTGCGCTGTGACGAGCGCAGCGCACGCGGCCGAAGTTCGGGCTATTGTCTATAAAAATGAACAAGACTACTCTCCGGTATGCCCCATTCGAACGACGAGTATCCCATGTCGCGCAAGCCTCTGATCGGCGTATCGGCCTGCACCAAGCAGCTCGGCCACCACAGCTTTCATATAGCCGGCGACAAGTACCTGCGTGCCGCGGCGATTGCCGGACTGCCACTGGTGATCCCGGCACTGGACGAGCTGATCGATCCCGCGACCCTGCTGGAAAACTTCGACGGCCTGCTGTTCACCGGCTCGCCGTCCAACGTCGAACCACATCACTATGGTGGGCCAGCGAGCGAACCGGGCACTCATCATGATCCGTTTCGCGACCGCCTCACCCTGCCGCTGATCCGAGCGGCGGTCGAGGCCGGCATTCCGGTGTTCGGCATCTGCCGGGGCTTTCAGGAGATGAACGTGGCCTTTGGCGGCACCCTGCACCAGAAAGTGCACGAAGCCGGCCCCTATCAGGATCATCGCGAGCGTGCCGAGGATCCGCTGGATGTGCAGTATGGTCTCAGCCATGCCTTGCATGTGCAGCCGGGCGGGCTGCTCGAGCGCCTCGGCCTGCCGCCGCAGATACAGGTCAATTCGGTACACGGACAGGGTGTCGAGCGCCTCGGTGCCGGCCTGCGCATCGAGGCGCTGGCCCCCGACGGGCTGATTGAGGCATTTTCCGTGGAAGCCGCGCCGAACTTCGCCCTCGGCGTGCAATGGCATCCGGAATGGCAGGTCCACTCGCACCCGCACTATCTGGCATTGTTCCAGGGCTTCGCCGAAGCCTGCCAGGCACGTGCACGACAACGCTGAGGCCGACCCCGTACGGCCACTTCCCAGCAACCCGAGGTCAACATGAGTATCAAGCTCGACCAGCTCACCGGCTGGCTGAAAGAACGCAAGATCACCGAAGTAGAGTGCCTGATCAGCGACCTGACCGGGATCGCTCGCGGCAAGATTTCACCGACCAACAAGTTTCTCGACGAGAAGGGCATGCGCCTGCCGGAAAGCGTGCTGCTGCAGACTGTGACCGGCGATTACGTCGAGGATGACATCTACTACGAGCTGCTCGACCCGGCGGACATCGACATGTTTTGCCGGCCCGATCCGAACGCGGTGTTCCTCGTGCCCTGGGCGATCGAGCCCACCGCCCAGGTGATCCACGACACCTACGACAAGATGGGCAACCCTATCGAGCTGTCGCCGCGCAACATCCTCAAGCGTGTGCTGAAGATGTATGCCGATCGCGGCTGGCAGCCCATCGTCGCGCCGGAGATGGAGTTCTACCTGACCAAGCGCTGCGAGGACCCGGACCTGCCGTTCCAGCCGCCGATCGGTCGTTCCGGTCGCCAGGAAACCGGCCGCCAGTCGTTCTCCATCGATGCCGCCAACGAGTTCGACCCGCTGTTCGAGGACATGTACGACTGGTGCGAGGCGCAGGGCCTGGATCTGGACACCCTGATTCACGAGGAAGGCACCGCGCAGATGGAGATCAACTTCCGTCATGGCGAGGCGCTGCACCTGGCCGACCAGATCCTGGTATTCAAGCGCACCATGCGCGAGGCAGCGCTCAAGCACAACGTCGCCGCCACCTTCATGGCCAAGCCGATGACCGGCGAGCCGGGCAGCGCGATGCACCTGCACCAGAGCGTCATCGACCTCAACACCGGGCGCAATATCTTCTCCAATGAAGACGGCTCCATGAGCCAGCTGTTCCTGCACCACGTCGGCGGCCTGCAGAAGTACATCCCCGAGCTGCTGCCGATGTTCGCGCCGAACGTCAATTCGTTCCGCCGCTTCCTGCCCGATACCTCGGCGCCGGTGAACGTCGAATGGGGCGAGGAGAACCGCACCGTGGGCCTGCGCGTGCCGGATTCCGACCCGCAGAACCGCCGCGTCGAGAACCGCCTCGCAGGCGCCGACGCCAACCCCTACCTGGCCATCGCCGCTAGCCTGCTGTGCGGCTACATCGGCATGGTCGAGCAGCTGCCACCGAGCCAGCCGGTCAAGGGCCGCGGCTACGAGCGCCGCAATCTGCGCCTGCCGCTGACGCTGGAAGCGGCGCTGGAGCGGATGGAAACCTGCCGCGAACTGGAGAAATACCTGAGCCCGAAATTCATCACCGGCTACGTCGCGGTCAAACGCGCCGAGCAGGAGAACTACCACCGCGTGATCAGCTCCTGGGAGCGGGAATTCCTGATGCTGTCGGTGTAAGGCCGCTTCCGCCGGAGCCGGCCGCAGGGTGGATGCGATTTTGGCGTTCACCGACCATGCACGAACTTTAACGAGAGGTGACTGATGAGCGATTCGCAAACCCTGCACTGGCAAGCGCTGAGCCGCGACCATCACCTGCCGCCGTTCACCGACTACAAGGCGCTGAACGCCAAGGGCACGCGCATCATCACCCGCGGCGAGGGTGTGTACCTGTGGGACAGCGAAGGGCACAAGATCCTTGATGCGATGGCCGGGCTGTGGTGCGTCAATCTCGGCTACGGCCGTGAGGAACTGGTCGAGGCCGCGACCCGCCAGATGCGCGAGCTGCCGTACTACAACCTGTTCTTCCAGACCGCCCACCCGCCCGCCGTGGCGCTGGCCAAGGCGATCGCCGACATCGCCCCGGCCGGCATGAATCATGTGTTCTTCACCGGCTCGGGGTCCGAGGCCAACGACACCGTGCTGCGCATGGTGCGCCATTACTGGGCAATCAAGGGCCGGCCGGAGAAGAAGGTGATCATCGGCCGCTGGAACGGCTATCACGGTTCCACGGTTGCCGGTACCAGCCTGGGCGGGATGAAGGCGATGCACGAGCAGGGCGATTTTCCTATCCCCGGCATCGAGCACATCGACCAGCCCTACTGGTACGGCGAGGGCGGCGACATGAGCCCGGAGGAGTTCGGCCTGCGCATCGCCGACCAGCTGGAGCAGAAGATTCTCGAAGTTGGCGAGGACAAGGTCGCCGCTTTCATCGCCGAGCCGATTCAGGGCGCCGGCGGCGTGATTATCCCGCCGGACAGCTACTGGCCCCGAATCAAGGAAATCCTTGCGCGCCACGACATCCTGCTGGTGGCCGACGAGGTCATCTGCGGCTTCGGCCGGACCGGCGAATGGTTCGGCAGCGACTACTACGGCCTCACGCCCGACCTGATGCCGATCGCCAAGGGCCTGACCTCCGGCTACATCCCCATGGGCGGCGTCATCGTGCGTGACGAAGTGGTGCAGACGCTCAACGAGGGCGGCGAGTTCTATCACGGCTTCACCTATTCGGGGCACCCGGTGGCCGCCGCTGTGGCGCTGGAGAACATCCGCATCCTGCGCGAGGAGAAGATCGTCGAGCGGGTCAAGACGAAGACGGCACCCTATTTGCAGTCTCGCTGGCAGGAACTGGTCGAGCATCCGCTGGTGGGCGAAGCCCGTGGTGCCGGTCTGCTCGGCGCGCTGGAACTGGTGAAAAACAAGAAGACCCGCGAACGTTTCGCCGATGCCGATGTGGGCATGCGCTGTCGCGAGCACTGCTTCCGCAACGGCCTGGTGATGCGTGCGGTCGGCGACACCATGATCATCTCGCCGCCGCTGGTGATCAGCGAGGAGCAGATCGACGAGCTGATCGGCAAGGTACGGCTGTGTCTGGATGCGACGGCCAAGGACGTGCGCGGTTGATTCGCGGCAGCCGGTGGAGGCTGGGCCAGAGGCGCCCTTCGCACCGCCGATTGCGCTCGGCTTGTTGAAAAAAAGGGCCTGACCTTGCCAGACTGCGCGCGTGCTGGAAGCCAGACCTACCACGGGGTGTGTCGATGCCGGCACACCCAGGCCGCCACGCTGTTCATGGCCTGTTCCACTGCCCCTACTAACGATGACAACAGGAGCTGCACGGATGAATCCCTTCGCCAAGACCCTACTTGCCATGACGCTGGCCGGCACCCTAGCCGGAGCTGCGCAGGCCGAGGAAAAGGTGCTGCACGTCTACAACTGGTCCGACTACATCGCCGAAGACACCCTGGAGAACTTCACCAAGGAAACCGGCATCAAGGTGGTCTACGACGTCTTCGACAGCAATGAGGTGCTGGAAGCCAAGCTGCTGGCCGGCAGCTCCGGTTACGACGTGGTAGTGCCCTCCAACCCCTTCCTGGCCAAGCAGATCAAGGCCGGCGTGTTCCAGAAGCTGGACAAGTCCAAGCTGCCGAACTGGGAAAACCTCGACAAGGATCTGCTCAAGGCGCTGGAACCGAGTGACCCGGGCAATCAGTACTCGATCCCCTACATGTGGGGCACCATCGGCATCGGCTACAACGTCGACAAGGTCAAGGCCGCGCTGGGCGACAATGCCCCGGTGGATTCCTGGGACCTGGTGTTCAAGCCGGAGAACATCGAGAAGCTGAAGTCCTGCGGCGTCGCCTTCCTCGACTCGCCGACCGAAATGCTGCCGGCCGCGCTGCACTATCTGGGCTATGCCCCGGACAGCGGCAAGGCCGACGAACTGAAGAAGGCCGAGGAGCTGTTCATGCAGATCCGTCCGCATGTGGCCTATTTCCACTCCTCCAAGTACATCTCCGACCTCGCCAACGGCAACATCTGCGTGGCGATCGGCTACTCCGGCGACATCTACCAGGGCAAGTCGCGCGCCGAGGAAGCGGCCAACGGGGTCAACGTCAGCTACAAGATTCCGAAGGAAGGTGCCGGCAGCTTCTTCGACATGCTGGCGGTGCCGGCCGACGCGAAGAACGTCGAGAGTGCCCACGTCTTCCTCAACTACCTGATGAAGCCCGAAGTGATGGCCTCCATCACCAACTACGTGCAGTTCCCCAACGGCAACGCCGCGGCTACCCCGCTGCTGGATGAGGCGATCCGCACCGACCCGGGCATCTACCCGAGCCAGGACGTGCTGAAGAAGCTGTACACCTTCCCCGATCTGGATCCGAAGACCCAGCGTGCCATGACGCGCAGCTGGACCAAGATCAAGTCGGGTCGCTGAGGCGACTGCGTACACCGGCCGGGCGATGCCGGCCGGTGCATGCACCCGATCCGGGCGCCGGGGCAATCCGCGCTTGGAACACCAGCACGAGGACACGGAATGCTTGAAGCCTTTGCAGCCACGTCATCTGCCCTCGTCTCCACCTGCCCTGAAACTGCAGTGGCAGTTGCACCAAATCTGTTGATTTCCAGAGGTTTTTCCAATAAATAGGCCGGCCTTTCCCGCCGGGACATGCGCGGCCTGTAACAAGAGGACTCATCCCATGCGCTCGACCCTCAAGTCGCTGATCGTCGCCGCCGCGGTAGCCGGAGCGACAGCCGCCCAGGCTGCCACCGTACATGTCTACAACTGGTCGGATTACATCGGCGAAACGACGCTGGAAGAGTTCGAGAGGGAGACGGGGATCAAGCCCGTCTACGATGTCTTCGACTCCAACGAAACCCTGGAAGGCAAGCTGCTCGCCGGCCGCAGCGGTTACGACGTGGTGGTGCCCTCCAACCATTTCCTCGGCAAGCAGATCCGCGCCGGCGCCTTCCAGAAGCTGGACAAGTCCAAGCTGCCGAACTGGGAAAACCTCGATCCGGCCCTGCTCAAGCAGCTGCAGAAGAACGACCCCGGCAACGCCTACGCGGCGCCTTATCTGTGGGGCACCAACGGCATCGGCTACAACGTCGAGAAGGTCAAGGCGGCGCTCGGCGTGGACAAGATCGACTCCTGGGCGGTGATCTTCGAGCCGGAGAACGCTGCGAAACTGGCCAGCTGCGGCATCGCCTTCCTTGATTCGGCCGATGAGATGATCCCGGCCATGCTCAACTACCTGGGCCTGGACCCCAACAGCGAGAATGCCGCGGACTACCAGATGGCTGAGGAGAAACTGCTGGCCGTGCGGCCGCATGTGCGCTATTTCCACTCGTCGAAGTACATTTCCGATCTCGCCAATGGCAATATCTGCGTCGCCGCCGGGTTCTCCGGTGATGTGTTCCAGGCCGCCGCCCGTGCCGAGGAAGCCGGCAAGGGCATCGAGATCGCCTACGCCATTCCCAAGGAAGGCGGCAACCTCTGGTTCGACATGCTGGCCATCCCTGCCGATGCCAGTAACGTCGACGAAGCCCACGCCTTCATCAACTACCTGCTGCGTCCCGAGGTGATTGCCGCGGTGAGCGACTATGTCGGTTACGCCAATCCCAACCTCAAGGCGGGCGAGCTGATGGATCAGGAGGTGCGGCAGGACGCGTCGGTGTATCCGCCGCAGGAAACGCTCGACCGGCTTTACGTTTCGGCCGAGCTGCCGCCAAAGGTTCAGCGGCTGATGACGCGCACCTGGACCAAGGTGAAATCCGGCAAGTGAGCTCCGGAGCGGCTGCGCTTGGCCCGGCCCGCCTTGGCCAAGCGCAGCCCGCTCTGCCGGGGTGTGCCAGCAGGCGTGCCCGCTGCAACGATCATTAGATTTCCGGCAATGGCCGGGCCAACCATTTTCATTTCGGGAGTTCGCGCATGGCCGTTGCCTCCAGCGCCTACAAGAAAGCCCTCAGTGGCGAGAGCAAGAACAAGCAGGTGCTGCTGAAGATCGACCGCGTCACCAAGAAGTTCGACGAAACGGTGGCGGTCGATGATGTCTCGCTGAGCATCCACCAGGGCGAGATCTTCGCCCTCCTCGGCGGCTCGGGTTCGGGCAAGTCGACGCTGCTGCGCATGCTCGCCGGCTTCGAGCGGCCCACCGAGGGGCGTATCTTTCTCGACGGACAGGACATCACCGACATGCCGCCCTACGAGCGGCCGATCAACATGATGTTCCAGTCCTACGCGCTGTTCCCGCACATGACGGTGGAGCAGAACATCGCCTTCGGCCTGAAGCAGGATGGCCTGCCGAAGGAAGAAGTCGAAGCGCGGGTGAAGGAGATGCTCGGCCTGGTGCAGATGACCCAGTATGCCAAGCGCAAGCCGCACCAGCTGTCCGGTGGCCAGCGCCAGCGCGTCGCCCTGGCCCGTTCGCTGGCCAAGCGCCCCAAGCTGCTGCTGCTCGACGAACCCATGGGTGCGCTGGACAAGAAGCTGCGCTCGCAGATGCAGCTGGAACTGGTGCAGATCATCGAGCGTGTCGGCGTGACCTGCGTGATGGTCACCCACGACCAGGAAGAGGCCATGACCATGGCCGAGCGCATCGCCATCATGCATCTGGGCTGGATTGCCCAGGTCGGCAGCCCGATGGATATCTACGAAACGCCGGCGAGCCGTCTGGTCTGCGAGTTCATCGGCAACGTCAACCTGTTCGACGGCGAGCTGGTCGAGGACATGGGTGACCACGCCATCATCGCCTCGCCCGGTCTGGAGAACCCGATCTACGTCGGCCACGGGATCAGTACCCGCGCCCAGGACAAGCAGATCACCTACGCGATCCGCCCGGAAAAGCTGCTGATCGGCACCGAACTGCCGGAACTGGAGCGCCCGGGCTACAACTGGGCCAAGGGCGTCGTGCACGACATCGCCTACCTCGGCGGCCACTCGGTGTACTACATCAAGCTGCCGTCCGGCGGAGTGCTGCAGGCCTTCATGGCCAACGCCGAGCGCCACGTGAAGCTGCCGACCTGGGAGGAAGAGGTGTACGTCTACTGGTGGGATGACAGCGGCGTGGTGTTGCAGGCATGAAGCGCTCGCCCCTGAACACCGGGCGCCGACTGGTCATCGGCGTGCCCTTCCTGTGGCTGATGCTGTTCTTCCTGCTGCCCTTTGCCATCGTGCTGAAGATCAGCTTTGCCGAAGCGGATGTGGCCATTCCGCCGTACACCGACATCTTCGCCTATGCCGACCAGCAGCTGCAGGTGCTGATCAACCTGGGCAACTACATCTTCCTCAGCGAAGACGAGCTGTATCTGGCGGCCTACCTGGGCTCGCTGCGGATCGCCTTCTTCAGCACGCTGCTCTGCCTGCTGATCGGCTATCCGATGGCCTATGCCATTGCCCGTGCGCGAAAGGACCTGCAGACGGTCCTGCTGCTGCTGATCATGATGCCGACCTGGACCGCCATCCTGATTCGCGTCTATGCCTGGATGGGCATCCTCAGCAGCAACGGCATACTCAACGGACTGTTGCAGGGGCTCGGCCTGATTGATGCGCCGCTGCAGATTCTCAACACCGATACGGCGGTGTACATCGGCGTGGTCTATTCCTACCTGCCGTTCATGATCCTGCCGCTCTACGCCAACCTGGTGAAGCACGACCCGAGCCTGCTCGAGGCAGCTTCCGACCTCGGCGCGCGCAACCTCACCAGCTTCTGGAAGATCACCGTACCGCTGTCGAAGAACGGCATCATCGCCGGCTGCATGCTGGTATTCATTCCGGTGGTGGGTGAGTTCGTCATCCCCGAGCTGCTCGGCGGTCCGGAGACGCTGATGATCGGCAAGGTGCTGTGGCAGGAGTTCTTCAATAACCGCGACTGGCCGGTGGCCTCGGCACTGGCGGTAGTGATGCTGGCGATCCTGCTGGTACCGATCATCCTGTTCAACCGGAACCAAGCCAAGGAACTGGAGGGCAAGCTATGAGGCGCTGGAGCTTTTCCAACCTGATCCTGGTGCTCGGGCTGCTGTTCATCTACCTGCCGATGGTCATCCTGGTCATCTACTCGTTCAACGCCTCGCGGCTGGTGACGGTGTGGGGTGGCTGGTCGCTGAAGTGGTACGCCGGCCTGCTCGACAACTCCCAGCTGATGGGCGCGGTGATGCGCTCGCTGGAGGTCGCGGCCTACACCGCGATTGCCGCGGTGGCGCTCGGCACCATGGCCGCCTTCGTGCTCACGCGTATCCCGGTATTCCGCGGTCGTACGCTGTTCGGTGGCCTGGTCACCGCGCCGCTGGTGATGCCCGAGGTGATCACCGGTCTGTCCCTGCTGCTGCTGTTCGTGGCCATGGCGCAACTGGTCGGCTGGCCGGCGCAGCGCGGGCTGGTGACCATCTGGATCGCTCACACCACGTTCTGCTCGGCCTACGTTGCGGTGGTGGTGATGGCGCGCCTGCGCGAGCTCGACCTGTCCATCGAGGAAGCGGCGATGGACCTCGGTGCGCGGCCGTGGAAGGTGTTCTTCCTGATCACCATGCCGATGATCGCACCGTCGCTGGCCGCAGGCGGCATGCTGTCCTTCGCCCTGTCGCTGGACGATCTGGTGCTGGCAAGCTTCGTCTCCGGCCCCGGCTCGACCACCCTGCCGATGGAGATCTTCTCCGCCGTGCGCCTGGGGGTGAAGCCGGAGATCAACGCGGTGGCCAGTCTGATCCTGCTCAGCGTGTCGCTGGCCACCTTCCTTGCCTGGTATCTCACCCGGCGTGCCGAGAAGCGCCGCATCCGCGCGATGCAGCAGGCGATGGATGAAACCGCTGGCAATCCAACCTGGCGTCAGGTGATCGACAGCCGCAAGGTGCTGGTACCGCCATCGGCGCATAGCTGAGCGTTCCCGGGAAGCGAAAAAGGGCGCAGCGATGCGCCCTTTTTCGTGGCGCCTAGGAAGCCATCACCGGCGTACCTACACTGCCGCTAAGCCTCAACCCTGCCAGTCACAGAAGCAGGCCACCGCCAGGGAGTGGGTCGCGCGCACCTTGCGCCCCGCGAGCACCGCTTCGACGATCGGTTCGACGAAGCTGTTGTCCGAACTGCACACCGCCCCCTCGCTGTAGGGCCCGATATAGACGAGCTCACCATGCTGGTCCCAGATGCCCACCGCGGGGCTGGCCGGCAGCTGTTCGGCACCGATGAGCCCCTCCAGCGCTTTCAGCGAGGCCAGTGGTTGCGGCAGGCGGCCCTGGCTGCCGGGCTTGCGCACCTCGTAGAAGGCGACCGGCTGATCGGCGAAGCGCTCGAGCAGCTCCTGCAGATGCTGCTGGTTGCCGACATTGCACGGGCAGCCGGGATCCCAGAAGTGCACGAAGCGGACCGGGCCGGGTCCTTGCAGGGCGGCGGGCAGCTGCAGCGCATCACCCGAGAACAGCTCGGCGCGCTCGCCCTCGAAGGTGCGCAGGTAGCGCGCCTCGAACCACCAGAACGCAGCCAGCATGGCACCTGCCCACAGCAGGGCGATCAACGCGGCGATCAGATACTTGCGGCGACTAGTCATGACGGAACCCCGGACAAGGTGCGCAAGCTTGCCATGCGGCGATGCAGAGCTGAATATCCCAGCTCAACGCAATCGAAGAATGTCCATGTCCGCGCGTATCCAGCCCGAGCGTCTGCGCAACAGCCTGCCGGCTCTGTCCGAAGCCGTCGAGGCGAGCGCCGAGACCCTTCACTATCAGGCCTACTACGGCCTCGATCTGCCCCATCGTCAGTCCATTCAGCGCCGCCTGGGGCGCTTTCGCGTGCACGACTACGATGTCGTCGCGCAGGCCTGGTGGCCGGAACAGCCGCACGCCAGCCTACTGATCCTGCATGGCTACTATGACCACATGGGTCTGTATCGGCATGTGGTCGATTGGGGGCTGGAGATGGGCTTCGCCGTGCTGGCCTGCGACCTGCCAGGCCACGGCCTGTCCAGCGGGCCCGTCGCCAGCATCAACGAGTTCGACGAATACCAGGCGGTGCTGGCCGGTCTGTTCGAGCAGGCTCGTCAACTCGATCTGCCGCGGCCCTGGCATCTGCTTGGCCAGAGCACCGGCGGCGCCATTGCCCTGGACCACCTGTTACACCAAGCGGAGAACCCGGACCTCGGGCGGACCATCCTCCTCGCGCCGCTGGTACGGCCAAGGGCCTGGTTGCGCTCGCGCTTGAGCTATGAGCTGCTGCGGCCGTTCGTGCGGCAGATTCGTCGCTCGTTCAGCGACAACTCCGGCGACCCGGCCTTCCTCGAGTTCGTCCAGACGCGCGATCCGCTGCAGGCCGATATTCTGCCCACCGCCTGGGTTGGTGCGCTGTCGCGCTGGATTCCGCGCATAGAAGGCGCCGCCGACAGCGCGCATGCGCCGCTGATCGTGCAGGGCGAGGCCGACATGACGGTGGACTGGCGACATAACCTGCCGATACTCGAAAGCAAGTTCGCCGCTGCGCAAATCCTGCGCCTGCCCGATGCGCGGCATCATCTGGTGAACGAGCGCGAGGAGATACGTCGCGCCTATTTCGATTTTCTCCGCGAGCGTCTCGGCTGACGCCGGCCGGTCAGAGGCCCTGTTGCGGCTCCAGCTCGGTGCCGCTCATGCCCACGGCGAGGCCGGCACGCAGGGCCTGCAGCGCGGCCTGGTAGTACGCCTTGCCGTCATCGGAGCGGGCGAACTCGAGGTATTGCTCGAGCTCGGCATCGGACAGATCGCGGTAGACATACAGCAGCGTGTTATCCAGGTCGCCCTCGATCTGCTCGATCATCCGCTGGCGCTGGCTGCTCAGTAGACTCTGCGCCTGGTTGCCGCCGAGCAGCCCGGGAATCATCTGACTGAGGCTGTCGGCGGCGACACCGGCCAGCGCCAAGCTGACTTCGGCACCCGCTTCGCTGGCCGGCAGCGCCTGCGCCAGATGGCGGATCAGCAGCTGCCGGTTGCTGCCGGCTTCCATCCGCGGCAGGCCTGAAGCGTGCTGAGCCAGCTGTTCGCGGCGAGCGGCAAGCACTTCTGCTGAAACGATCTTGCGACCCAGGGTCGACTGGAAGAACTCCAGCGCCGGTTGCGGCTCGGCCAAGTGCTCGCGCAGCGCCTGCTGCGCGCGCTGGTCGATGGCGTGCGAGGCGAAGCGGCGGTTGCTGTTGGTCACCAGGGTCTGGAATACCGCGGGCGGCAATGTGTCCTTGTAGCGCTGCTGCGCGGCGGTCAGCGCATCGGAGAAATTGGCCCGCTGTTCGGTCCAGCCGGCGGTCTCGTAAAGTTCTTCATAGGTGTCGGCGAAGCTGGCGAGGCTGAAAGTCAGCAAGACACAGGTCAAGAGGGCGCGCATGGAAACTCCTGTCTGGCGGGCGGTTCATTTTCCGTGCCCCGACAGCCGCTTGTCGAGGCGCGCGAATGTGGCTGTGATTGGCACAGCGAGGCAGCTTGTGGTGGAGTCTCAACAGACCCTAGACTCCTGCGGTATCCCTTCGGAGTCACTTCCTTGCAGTTCTCTTCGATCATCGACGATCTCGCCGAGCGCGGCTGGTCGCTGCAGAGTTCTTTCCTTCCCAGTGATGTGACCCACAAGCTGGCCGACGAGTGCCGCAGGCGCGAGGCCGAGGGCGCGCTGGCGCCCGCCGCGGTCGGCCGCGGCGAGGCGCAGGCGGTGCGCGAAGGCATTCGCAGCGACCATATCCAGTGGCTGGAGCCAGGCCAGTCGGCGGTCTGCGACGACTACCTCGAGCTGATGGACGGCCTGCGCCAGCAGCTCAACCGCGAGCTCTTCCTCGGGCTCGAGGAGTTCGAGTGCCATTTCGCCTTCTACCCGCCGGGCGCCTTCTACCAGACCCACCTGGACCGCTTTCGCGATGACGACAGCCGATCGGTCACCGCCGTGCTGTATTTGAATCCGGATTGGCAACCCGCCCACGCTGGCGAACTGCGGATGCACCTGGCCGACGGCTCGCAGCTGGACGTGCCACCGCTGGCCGGCAATCTGGTGGTGTTCCTTTCCGGCGATTTTCCCCATGAAGTGCTGGTGACCCAGGCCGACCGCCTTTCGCTGACTGGCTGGTTCCGCCGGCGACCGGCGGATGTGCTGGCGCTCTGACGAGCCCGTATCGGCATTCGCGCGGACAAAAAAAGCCCGGCACAGGCCGGGCTAAAGGGAAGTCAGTGCTTCGTGCTACATGCCGAGCATGTTCGGTAGCCCCAGGGAAATCGACGGCACGTAGGTGATGATCACCAGGAAGCTCAGCATCAGTGCCAGCCATGGCAGTACCGCGCGGATCACCTGGGTCACCGGCATGCCGGTCACCGCCGAGGCGACGAACAGATTCAAGCCCACCGGTGGCGTGATCAATCCGATCTCCATGTTCACCACCATGATGATGCCGAGGTGGATCGGGTCGATGCCCAGCTGAACGGCGATCGGGAACAGGATCGGCGCCAGGATCAGGATGATCGCCGACGGCTCCATGAAGGCCCCGGCGACCAGCAGCACGATGTTCACCACCAGCAGGAACATCCACGGCTGCAGCCCGGCTTCGATCACCCAGGCGGTGATCGCCTGCGGAATCTGCTCGGTGGTCAGTACGTGGGCGAAGAGCATGGCGTTGGCGATGATGAACATCAGCATGATGCTCAGCTTGCCGGACTCCAGCAGCACCTTCGGGCACTCGCGCCAGGTCAGGTCCTTGTAGACGAACAGCGCGACGAAGGCCGAATACACCGCCGCGACCGCTGCCGCTTCGGTGGGCGTGAACATGCCCGAGTAGATGCCGCCGAGGATGATCACCATCAGTAGCAGGCCCCAGACCGCCTTGCGTGCGGCGGACAGCCACTCGCGGAAGCTGGCGCGCGGCAGTGCCGGCAGGTTCTTCTTCACCGCGATGATGTAGATCGCCAGCATCAGCGCGCCGCCGAGCAGGATGCCCGGGACGACGCCGGCCATGAACAGCTTGCCCACCGAGGTTTCGGTGGCGGCGGCATAGACCACCATGACCACCGACGGCGGAATCAGGATGCCCAGGGTACCGGCGTTACAGACGATGCCGGCGCCGAAGGCTTGCGGGTAACCGGAGCGCACCATGCCGGCGATGGCAATGGAGCCGACCGCGGCCACGGTGGCCGGCGACGAGCCGGATAGCGCGGCGAACAGCATGCACGCCAGCACCGCACCGATCGCCAGACCGCCACGGATGTGGCCGACGCAGGCGTTGGCGAAGTCGATCAGGCGACGGGCCACCCCGCCGGTGGTCATGAAGGCGCCGGCCAGCAGGAAGAACGGGATTGCCAGCAGGGTGTAGTGCTCGGAGGTCTCGAACAGCTTGATCGCCAGCGAGCGCACCGAGTCCTGGCTGAAGATCATGATGGTCAGCGAGCCAGCCAGGCCGAGGGACACGGCCACCGGCACGCCGATGAACATCAGCACGAAGAGGGCTACGAACAGGAACAGGATGGTCATTACTTGGGCTCCTCTTCGCCATGCTTCAACGCATCGGCCGCTTCATCGGCGAGGCCGAGGCCGGTCTGCTCGTTGCGCAGGATACGTACGAAGATTTCGGCGAAACGGATGAACACCATGGCGAAGCCGAACGGCACGATCATGCCGATGTGCCACTGCTTGATGCCGATATGGCCCAGGTCTTCGGCGCCGATGTTGGCGATGAACAGGGTCTGGATCCACTCGAAGCTGGCCACGGTCAGCAGGCCGGCGTAACCCAGGCAGAACAGGCAGGCGATGATGCCGATGACACGCTGGATATGCCGCGGTGCCAGCTTGACCAGCGCATCGACGCCGATGTGGCCGGCGGTGCGCACGCCATAGGCGAGGCCGGAGAAGATCAGCCAGGCGAACAGCGCCTTGGTCAGCGCGGTGCTCCAGGTCATGGACTGGGCCAGCCCGATGATGAAATCACCGATGGCGAACCAGAAGTCGGCGCTTCCCTCGAAGCGGTCGCCCAGGTCGTAGAAAAGGGTGTAGAGGTTGTTGAGGATCACGTAAACGAAGGTCACCAGTGTCATGGCGGCCAACAGAAAGGCGATGAAACCTTCCTCGAAGTGGTCCCAGACGCGCCAGAGGGCGTTCATGGATGACATCTCCCGATGGACTGCTTGTTGTATCGAAGGCAGCACGGAGGTGCGCCGTGAACCAGCCAGGGCAGGCTGGGGGACAGAGCAATGAAAAACTCTTGTTGTGACTGTCGAAGCGGCGCGGCCCGGGATCGCCTCGGCCATGCCTGTCAGCCCTTGGTGCGGGCCTCATCTTCTTCAGCTGCTGTGTTTTTTCACTGAGCTGTCGGTATCGCTGAGTAGTGCAGCAAAGGGGCGGGAGCCCGCCCCTCGGCAAAGGCTTACTTAGCCTGGTTGGCAGCTTCGGCGGCCTTGATCAGGTCAGCACCGATTTCGCCTTCGAACTTCTTCCACACCGGCTTCATGGCTTCGCGCCACTTGGCACGCTCTTCCGGAGTCAGCACAAGAATCTCGGTGGTGCCGGCGGCCAGAATGTCAGCCTTGGCCTTCTGGTTCAGGTCGTCGGCCTGCTTGTTCACCTCAACAGTGACTTCTTCCACGATCTTTTCCAGCTCGCCACGCACATCGGCAGGCAGGCCGTTCCAGAACTTGGTGTTGGTGATCAGCATGTAGTCCAGCAGGCCATGGTCGGACTCGGTGATGTGCTTCTGAACTTCGTGCATCTTCTGCGAGTAGATGTTCGAGTAGGGGTTCTCGGCACCGTTGACCACGCCGGTCTGCAGGCCCTGGTACACCTCGGCGAAGCTCATCTTGCGCGGGTTGGCACGCAGCGCCTTGAACTGCTCGTCCAGCACGGCCGACGCTTGTACGCGGAACTTCAGGCCGCGTGCGTCTTTCGGCTCACGCAGTTCCTTGTTGGCCGACAGCTGCTTCATGCCGTTGTGCCAGTAGCCCAGGCCGGTGATGTTCTTGTCTTCCATGGAACGCAGCAGGCTCTGGCCGGCCTCGCTCTTCTGGAAGCGGTCGACTGCCGCGATGTCATCGAACAGGAACGGCAGGTCATAGACCTGAACGCCCTTGGAGTAGTGTTCGAACTTGGCCAGCGACGGGGCGATCAGCTGAACGTCGCCCAGCAGCAGGGCTTCCATTTCCTTGCCATCACCGAACAGCGAGGAGTTCGGGTAAACCTGCACCTCGACCTTGCCCGGCAGACGCTCTTCCACCAGTTTCTTGAACATCAGGGCGCCCTGGCCTTTCGGCGTATTTTCGGCGACCACATGCGAGAACTTGATGGTGATCGGGTCAGCCGCGTGGGCCAGACCAGCGATGCTCAGCGACAGGGCGCATGCCAGCGCCTTGGCAGTCAGTTTGAACATTGGATGTTTCCTCTTGTTGTGGATGGAGCGCCACGGGGCGTCTCCGGCAGGAACCGGCAGGGCAAGTCTAGGCGGCAAATGCGCAGGGCGATGGCCGGTTGCGACTCGTTCCATTCAGTTCGTTGGGTTGCAGGAGCAATGCCTGTGCCAGAAGCAGCAGTACCTCCTGTGCGCCGGAAGTTTACCCAGCCGATGGTTGAACTTTGTATGTCGGATTATCGACAAGCGCGTCTAGGTCGCACCTTTTCACGATTCCAGCGGCGGCCGTGAAGCGTCGAAGGCGATGCAGGGGAGCAAAGCGGAACCGTTGAAAGGCAGGTTGGATGGCGGTTTTCCGCCATCTAGTCGTTGTCATCGGGCGAGCTTCCGCCAGCGTCGGCGAAGCTCAGGCCATGCTTGCGCAGTTTGTCGTGCAGCGTCTTGCGCGGCAGACCGAGGGCTTCGGCGACGCTGCGCAGCGAGCCATGCGGACGATTCAACTCGGCGGCGATCAACGCGCGCTCGAAGGCATCGACCTGCTCGCCGAGGCTGCCGCCGCTGGCGAGGCTGGTCGCTGGCTCACTGCCCGGCACGTCCAGCCCCAGCCCCAGCCCGAGGGCGAAGCGCTCGGCGGTGTTCTGCAGTTCGCGTACGTTGCCCGGCCAGGCGTGTTGCAGCAGCACGGCACGCTGCTCCGGCTGCAGCTCGCGGATCGGCAGGCCATGGCGCTGGGCGGCGGCTTCGGCGAAATGCTGAAACAGCAGGAGGATGTCTTCGCTGCGTTCGCGCAGCGAAGGGATACGCAACGGCGCGACATTGAGCCGGTAGTACAGGTCGGCGCGAAAGCGGCCCTGGTCAGCGGCCACGCGCAGGTCTTCCTTGGTCGCGGCGATGACGCGGATGTCCAGAGCGATCGACTGGTTGCCGCCGAGCCGCTCGACCACCCGCTCCTGCAGCAGGCGCAGCAGCTTGACCTGCACATCGAGGCTCATGCTCTCGATCTCGTCGAGGAACAGCGTGCCGCCATTGGCGAACTCGAACTTGCCGATCCGGCGCTTCTGCGCGCCGGTGAAGGCGCCGGGCTCGTGGCCGAACAGCTCGCTCTCCACCACCGATTCGGCCAGGGCGCCGGCGTTGATCGCGACGAAGGGGCCGTTTCGCCGGTTCGACAGGTCGTGCAGCGCACGCGCCACCACCTCCTTGCCGGCGCCGGTCTCGCCAAGAATCAGGACATCAGCCTGGGTGCCGGCCAGTGCGCCGATCTGCTCGCGCAGGCGCAGCATCGCCCGGGACTGGCCGAGCAGGCGCGCCGACAGCTGTTGGCGGTCGGCCAGGGCCAGACGCAGGGAGCGGTTGTCCAGCACCAGCTGGCGCAACGCCAGGGCGCGGCGCACGCTGTCCAGCAGCGCTTCGCTGGGGAAAGGCTTTTCCAGGAAGTCGTAGGCGCCGGCGCGCATGGCCTGCACCGCCAGCTGGATGTCACCGTGCCCGGTGATGAGGATCACCGGCAGCTCGTTGTCGCGTGCGCGCAGCTGTTGCAGCAGCTCCAGCCCGTCAATTCCAGGCATGCGGATGTCACTGACCACCACCCCCTGCCAGTCCGCCGGCAGGCGTGCAGCCAGGCCGCGAGCATCGCCCAGGCTGACCACCTCGAGCCCGGCCAGGTCGAGGGTCTGGCTCAGCGCCTGGCGCAGATGCGGATCGTCGTCGATCAGCACCACCTGGGCCTGGGCACTGATCGGGGTGTCGCTGCTCATTGGAGATGGTCCTCGCTGGGAAAGGCCACGCCGGGTTCGGCGCTACGCAGGAACAGGCCGAGCTGCGCGCCGCCCTCGGGATGGTTGCTCATGCGCAGCTCTCCGCCCAGGGCGCGGATCAGGGTATCGCAGATCGCCAGGCCGAGGCCCAGGCCCTGAGCGCTGGTCTTGGTGGTGAAAAAGGGCTCTCGGGCGCGCTGCAATGCCTCGGCAGAGAAGCCTGGGCCATTGTCGCGCAGGCTCAGCAGCACGCCGTCGCCTTCGCGTTCGGCGCGCAGCCAGATACGCCGTGGTTGCGGGCGTTCGGCCAGGGCGTCGAGGGCGTTGGCCAGCAGGTTGGCGAGAATCTGCCGCAGCCGCGTTTCGCCGGCCTGCACCCAGAGGGTTGCCTCCGGCAGATCGCGGATCAGCTCGACACCCATGGCCTGGCGGCGTTTGGCGAGCAGGGCGAGGGCATCGTCCAGCGCCGGCTGCAGCGCCACCCGTTCCGGCGCGTGCTGGTCGCGGCGGGCAAAGGCGCGCAGGTGGGCGATGATCGAGGCCATGCGCGCGGTCAGTTCGCTGATCAGCCGGAGGTTGTCACTTGCCTCGCTGGTGCGGCCGTGCTCGAGCAGCACGCCGGCGTTGTCGGCGTAGCTGCGAATGGCCGCCAACGGCTGGTTGAGTTCGTGGCTGATGCTCGCCGACATGGTGCCCAGCGCCGACAGCTTGCCGGCCTGCAACAGCTCGTCCTGGGCGCGCACCAGTTCCTGCTGGGCCTGCTCGCGCTCGAGCACCTCGACCTTGAGCCGGCTGTTCAGCGCCTCCAGATCGCGGGTGCGCTCCTGCACCCGCTGCTCGAGCTGCTGACGTGCCTGGCTGTCCAGCGCCAGCCGTTCGAGGAAGTGCCGGCGGCGCTGCATCAGCAGGCCGAGCCAGAGCAGCAGCGCCAGCAGTGTGGCGGCGCCGATGGCGACGACGGTGCGCACCGGGCGTTCGACCAGGTTCACCGGCGCGAGAATACGCACCGTCCAACCGGTCTCCTTGAGCTCGCGGCTCTGGATCAGCCAGGCGTCGATGTCCAGTGTCAGGTCCTGCGGATACAGGGTCGGATAGGGCTGATCGAAGGCGATCTGCTCGCGCTCCTCGACGCCCAGCCCGCGGGTGGCGCGGAACCGCCACTCCGGTCGCGAGGTGAGGATCACCACGCCGAAGTTGTCGGTCACCAGCAATTGCTCCGGCGTGCTGCCCCAGAGTGTCTCGGTGTGATCTAGGTCGACCTTGACCACCAGCACGCCGAGCACCTGATCACCGTCGCGCACCGCTGCGCCAAAGTAGTAGCCACGCTTGCCGGACGTCGTGCCGAGGCCGAAGAAGCGCCCTAGGTGTCCATCCAAGGCTTGGCGGAAGTAGGGGCGGAAGGCGAAGTTGCGGTCGACGAAGCTGTCTTCCTCATCCCAGTTGGAGGCGGCCAGGGTGTTGCCGTCGGTCGCCATCAGGTAGATGACGTCGGCACCGGTCTGCTTGCGCAGGCGCTTGAGCAGGCGATTGGCGTTGTCGCGCACCTGTGGCGAATCCTCTTGCAGCACGGCGCGCAGAGCGGGCAGATCGCCGAGGATGCGCGGCAGCACCTCGTAGCGATTCAGCGTGCCGAGCAGGTTGGCGACGTACAGGTCCAGGGTCTGGCGGTTCTGTTCGGTCAGTTCGTTGCGGTAATAGCGCTCGGCGAGCTGTTGCAACGGCCACAGCAAGGGCGCCAGCAGCAAGGCCAGCAGGGCGAGATTGCGCCAGCGTGGGCGGCGGGGAGGGAGCGGTGCGGTCATGCGTGGGCGCCTGAGGGTCCGGCGCATTATGCACGCAGAGCGTGCCGGCGTTCAGCGTCGGTGGTCGAGGCGGCGGAAAAAACGCCTGACTGCGGCGTGGCCAAGCGGCGCGGTGACCCGCTGGATCAGCGCCCCGCGGCGACGGGCTGCGGGGCCTCTTCGCTGTCGAAGCCGCGGGCCCGGTTGAGGCACTCGTGCAGAGCGGTTTCCCAGTCGGGGAGGGTGACTCCCCAATCCTGCCGCAGCCGCGCACAGTTGAGCCGCGAATTAAGCGGACGCTGTGCCGCGGTCGGGTAGTTCCTGGACAGGATCGGGGTGATCTCGGCACGCAGGCGTCCCTCTTGCCGCAACCGCTCGGCGATGCTGCAGGCGAAGCCGTACCAGGAGGCCTCGCCGCTGGCGCTGAGGTGATACAACCCGCTCGGCCCGGCCTGCCCGGCGTTGCGCTTGCGCACCAGCTCGGCGGTGACGCGGGCGATGGTCGCGGCCCAGGTCGGCGCGCCGATCTCGTCGCTGACCACCGACAGCGCATCGCGCTCCTGCAGCAGGCGCTGCATGGTCAGCAGGAAATTCTTGCCATGCAGGGAGTAGACCCAGCTGGTGCGCAGGATCAGGTGTTCGCCGCCGACGGCCTGGATCGCCTGTTCGCCGGCCAGCTTGCTGGCGCCATAGACATTGAGCGGCTGTGGCAGGTCGGTTTCATCGTAGGGTTCGGCCTTGCGCCCGTCGAACACGTAGTCGGTGGAGTAATGGATCAGCGGCACACCGAGCCGCGCGGCTTCTTCAGCGAGCACCTGCGGGCCGCGGGCGTTGACCGCGAAGGCCTGCTCGCGGTGGCTTTCCGCGGGGTCAACGGCGGTATAGGCCGCCGCGTTGATGATCAGGTCCGGCCGCAACAGGCGCACCTGCTCACGAATCTGTTCGGGTACGGCGAGATCCAGTGCTTTGTGCCCGAGGGCGAGCAGCTTGCCGGTGCCTGCCAGTTCCACTTGCAATTCGCGGGCGAGCTGCCCCGTGCTGCCGGTGATCAGGATTTTCATGGAAACAGCTCCGCATCGCGTAGCAGCTTGCCGGCCTGGTCCTTGGCGGACAATTGTGGCGCCTCGTCGATCGGCCATTGAATGCCGAGCGCCGGGTCGTTCCACAGCAGGCTGCGCTCGTGCTCCGGCGCATAGTAGTCGGTGGTCTTGTAGAGGAATTCAGCGCTCTCGCTGAGCACCACGAAGCCGTGTGCGAAGCCTTCGGGAATCCACAGTTGCCGCTGGTTCTGCGCGCTCAGGTGGGTGCCGAACCAGCGGCCGAAGCTCGGCGAACTCTTGCGCAGGTCGACGGCGACATCAAACACCTCGCCGGCCACCACCCGCACCAGTTTTCCCTGCGGCTGCTGGATCTGGTAGTGCAGCCCGCGCAGCACGCCGCGCTGGGACTTGGAGTGGTTGTCCTGGACGAACTGGCGCTTGAGCCCCGTGGCCGCCTCGAAAGCGGCCGCGTTGAAGCTTTCGTAGAAGAAACCGCGTTCGTCGCCGAAGACCTTGGGCTCGATGATCAGTACGTCGGGAATGCTGGTTTCGACGACCTTCATGCGTCTTCACCCGCCAGCTTGAACAGGTACTGGCCGTAGCCGGTCTTGCCCAGCGCATCGGCGCGACGCAGCAGCTGCTCGCGGTCGATCCACTTGTTCTGATAGGCGATTTCCTCCAGGCAGGCCACCTTCAGGCCCTGGCGGTGCTCGATGGTCTGCACGTACTGCGAGGCTTCCAGCAGGCTGTCGTGGGTACCGGTGTCGAGCCAGGCGAAGCCGCGGCCGAAGCGCTCGACATTGAGGTCGCCGCGCTCGAGGTAGGCCATGTTGACGTCGGTGATCTCCAGCTCGCCGCGCGGCGAGGGCTTGATCGACTTGGCGATCTCGATCACGTCGTTGTCGTAGAAGTACAGGCCGGTCACTGCGTAGCTGGACTTGGGCTTTTTCGGCTTCTCCTCGATGGACAGCGCCTTGCCGTCCGCGTCGAAGTCGATCACGCCGAAGCGCTCCGGGTCCTTGACCCAGTAGCCGAACACCGTGGCGCCCTTCTCCTGACGCGCGGCGCGTTGCAGCTTCTCGGTGAAGTGCTGGCCGTGGAAGATGTTGTCGCCGAGGATCAGGCACACCGAATCATCGCCGATGAATTCTTCACCGATCAGGAAGGCCTGCGCCAGGCCGTCCGGCGAAGGCTGCTCGGCATAGCTGAAATTGACGCCGAACTGGCTGCCGTCGCCCAGCAGGTTCTGGTACTGCGGCAGATCCTGCGGCGTGGAAATGACCAGGATGTCGCGGATGCCGGCAAGCATCAGCACCGAGATCGGGTAGTAGGCCATCGGCTTGTCGTAGATCGGCAGCAGCTGCTTGGATACGCCAAGGGTGATGGGATGCAGACGAGTGCCGGAGCCTCCGGCGAGGATGATTCCTTTCATGCGTTCTCCAGGGCGCCGAGGCGCTCGCGTTGATAGCTGCCGTCCTGGACGCGACGGCACCATTCGAGGTTGTTCAGGTACCACTGCACGGTCTTGCGCAGGCCGCTCTGGAAGGTTTCCTGCGGCACCCAGCCGAGCTCGCGCTCGATCTTGCTGGCGTCGATGGCGTAGCGCAGGTCGTGGCCCGGGCGATCCTTGACGAAGGTGATCAGGTCTTCATAACGGGCCAGGCCGGCGGGCTTGTTCGGCGCCAGCTCCTCCAGCAGCGCGCAGATGCCGCGCACCACCTCGATGTTCTTCTGCTCGTTGTGGCCGCCGATGTTGTAGGTCTCGCCGACCACACCTTCGCTGACCACCTTGAACAACGCGCGGGCGTGATCCTCGACGAACAGCCAGTCGCGGATCTGCGAGCCGTCGCCGTAGACCGGCAGCGGCTTGCCATCCAGCGCATTGAGGATCACCAGCGGGATCAGCTTCTCGGGAAAGTGGAACGGCCCGTAGTTGTTCGAGCAGTTGGTGATCAGCACCGGCAGGCCGTAGGTACGCTGCCAGGCGCGAACCAGATGGTCCGACGAGGCCTTGCTGGCCGAATAAGGCGAGCTGGGCGCGTAGGGCGTGGTCTCGGTGAACAGGTCGGCGACGCCGTGCAGGTCGCCGTAGACCTCGTCGGTGGAGATGTGGTGGAAACGGAACGCCGCACGGCGCTCGGCCGGCAGGCTCTGCCAGTAGGCGCGGGCGGCCTCCAGCAGCTGATAGGTGCCAACGATGTTGGTCTGGATGAACTCGGCCGGGCCATCGATGGAGCGGTCGACGTGGGACTCGGCGGCCAGATGCATGATGGCGTCCGGCTGGAACTCCAGCAGCGCCTCGCTGACCCGCTCACGATCGGCGATGTCGGCCTGGAGGAACTGATAGCGCGGGTTGTCGTCCACGCTGGCCAGCGACTCGAGGTTGCCGGCATAGGTCAGTTTGTCCAGGTTGAGCACGCTGTGCTCGGTATCGAGAATGAGGTGACGGATCAGTGCGGAACCGATGAATCCGGCACCGCCAGTAACGAGAATGCGCATAGTGATGGGGCTTCCTTGGCGCGCTGTCGAGCGTCAGGCTCTTAGCATGTCGGCACGATAGACCGGCCGTCGATGCAAAAATTCCCGGGTATGGTGGGGCGCCGGGTGACCGTTTGGTTATCCGCGTGCATCATAGGGTACTGGCACGATGCCCGGCAGCCGGCGCGCCAGGGCGCCGGGTTGAGGATCGGGCAGGCCGCGAGGGGCGGCTTGTGTGCGCGTGCGATCGGCGCGCAAGGTATTGATGCCGTACCGCTGTGCAGAGGAGAGTCCCCCCATGCCCCCTAACCCTGTGCCAGGTGCAGGCATCGATGCGAACGCAGCCGACCAGCCGATTGGCGGTATCGCCAGTATCCTCGACCGGCTCGATGCGCTGGTCTACGTGGCCGACATGCAGACCTACGAGCTGCTGTATCTCAACGAGTACGGGCGCGCCATCTGGGGTCAGTACCAGGGCAAGGCCTGCTGGCAGCTGCTGCAGGCGGAGCAGCAGGGTCCCTGCCGGTTCTGCAGCAACGCACAGCTGGTCGACCCCGACGGGCGACCTGCTGGTGTGCATGTGTGGGAATTCCAGAACACGGCCAATGGCCGGTGGTACCAGTGCCGGGACCAGGCGATCCCCTGGACTGACGGTCGTTTGGTCCGCCTGGAAATCGCCACCGACATTACCGAGCGCAAGCGCATGGAGCAGCAGCTGCACCTCGCGGTGTCGCGCGCCGAAACCCTGGCGCGCACCGACGAATTGACCGGCCTGAACAATCGCCGGGCATTCTTCGAACTGGGCGAGCGGGCCTTTGTACACAACCGTCGGCCGCGGCCGATGGCGGTGGTCATGTTCGATATCGATCACTTCAAGCAGGTCAACGACACCTGCGGGCATGCTGCGGGCGATCAGCTGCTGCGAGCCATTGCCGCGGCGTTGCGTCCTCTGGTGCGTCCGGCGGATGTGCTGGGTCGCCTGGGCGGCGAGGAGTTCGCGCTGATCCTCGCCGATACCGAGCGGGACCAGGGGCTGGCGATCGCCGAGCGTCTGCGCCTGGCGATCGCGGCGGTGGCCGTGGCTGATGGCGAGCGCACGGTTCGTTGTACCGCGAGCTTCGGCGTCAGCGCTTGCCGGGACGGTTCCAGCACCCTGGATGCCATGCTAAGCGAAGCCGACCTGGCGCTGTTCCGCGCCAAGCGCGGCGGTCGCAACCGGGTCGTGCAGGGCCGATCGGGCTAGCGCAGCGACTTGCGCAAGCGCGCCAGCGCACCGATGAAGAACACCGTGCCGATCACCATCAGCGCCAGTAGCTGCGGCCAGACGATGGCCGTGCCGGCATTGCGGAACAGGATCGCCTGAGCCAGTTCGACGAAATGCGTGGTCGGCGCCACCAGCATGATGCTTTGCACCAACTCCGGCATGCTCTCGCGCGGCGTCACCCCGCCGGAGAGGATCTGCAGCGGGATCAGCGTGAGGATCACCAGCAGGCCCAGCTGCGGCATGGAGCGCGCCACCGTGCCGAAGAAGATGCCCATCGAGGTGGCGGCGAACAGGTGCAGCGCCGCACCGCCGGCGAACAGCCACAGCGAGCCCTGGATCGGGATATCGAGCCAGCCCTCGACGACGAAGCGCAGGGCGAACGCCGCTGCCGCCAGCACCACCAGACCCATCGCCCAGACCTTGCCGACCATGATCTCGAACGGTGTTACCGGCATCACCAGCAGGTGCTCGATGGTGCCGTGCTCGCGCTCGCGGATCAGCGCCGCGCCGGTGAGGATGATCGCCAGCATGGTGATCTGGTTGATCACCTCATTCACCGCGCCGAACCAGGCGCGGCTGAGGTTGGGGTTGAACGCGGTGCGTACCACCGCTTCGACCGGCAACGCGTCTTCGCTGCGGTAGCGGCGGACGAATTCGGCGGTCTCGCTGGCGATGATCTGCTGGATGTGCCCGGCGCCGGTGAACGCCTGGCTGACCTGGGTGGCATCGACGTTGAGCTGGATGGTCGGCTGGCGGCCGGCAAGCAGGTCCTGCTGGAAACGTGGCGGGATGTTCAGGGTAAAGGTGTAGAGGCCGTCGTCCATGCCGCTGTCCATCTCCTGATGGCTGATGGCCTTCGGCTCGATGAAGTAGGGCAGCTGAAAGGCGTTGATGATGCGCAGCGACGCCTGCGAGCGGTCCTCGTCGACCACTGCGATGCTGGCGCGGTGCGGCGCCTCGGGGATCGCCGTGGCGCCTTCGTAGATCGCCACGGTGAACGAATAGATGATCAGCACCAGCATCGCCGGGTCGCGGTAGAGGCTGCGCAGCTCCTTGAGGCCGAGCTCGAAGATGTTGCCGAGCTTGCGTCGCAGGCCACCCATGTCATTTCTCCTGCTTGCGCAGGCCGGCGACGCTGAGCAGGGTCAGCAGCGGAATGGCCAGCAGCATGGGAATGAAATAGGGGTACAACTCGGCCATTCCGAGGGCCTTGGAGAACACCCCGCGGCTGATGATCAGGAAGTGGCTGGTGGGGTAGAGCTTGCCGACGAAGGCGCCGGCACCCTCCATCGCCGAGACCGGGTGAATCAGCCCGGAGAACTGGATCGCCGGCAGCAGGGTGACGATGGTGGTGCCGAAGATTGCCGCGATCTGGCTGTTGAAAATCGCCGACATCAGCAGGCCCAGGCCGGTGGCGCAGGCCACGTAGAGCAGCGCGCCGAGGCAGAGGGTGAGGATGCTGCCCTTGATCGGAATACCGAAGACGAACACCGCCAGCAGCGCCAGGGTGGCGAAGTTGAACATGCCCAGCGCGATGTAGGGCAGCTGCTTGCCGAGCAGGAATTCCAGGCGGGTGGTCGGGGTGACGTAGAAGTTGGTGATCGAGCCCAGTTCCTTTTCGCGCACCACGCCGAGGGCGGTGAGCATCGCCGGGATCATCATCAGGAGCAGCGGGATCATCGCCGGGGCCATGGCCGGCAGGCTCTGCACGTCCGGGTTGTAGCGGTAGCGGATGGCGACGTCCGCTGGCGTGAGCTGGCCGTCGACGCCGGCCTCGCGGGCCAGCTGCTGCAGGTAGTTCAGATGGATGCCCTGCACATAGCCCTTGATGGTGTCGGCGCGCATGGGCATGGCGCCATCGATCCAGAAGGCCACCTGCGGTATGGCGCCGCGCTTGAGGTCGCGGCCGAAGTTCGGCGGAATCTCCACCGCCAGGCTGATGTCACCGCTGCGCATGCGCTGATCGAGCTCGGCATGGTTGGCCAGTGGCGCCTTCTCGATGAAGTAGCGCGAGCCGGCCATGTTCAGCAGGTAGTGCTGGCTGGTGGTGGTCTGGTCGCGGTCGAGCACGGCGTAGGTCAGGTTCTCCACGTCGAAGCTGACCCCGTAACCCATGATGAACATCAGCAGCACGCTGCCGAGCATTGCCAGCGTCGCGCGGATCGGGTCGCGGCGCAGCTCCATGGCCTCGCGGCGGGTGTAGCTGAGCAGACGACGCAGGCTGAAGCGGGCCTGACGGCTGCTGTCGCCGGATGCCTCGAGCGGACCGCGCGTGCTGGCCGGCGTCGCGGCGGCCGGCTGCTCGGCGGCATTGGCCGCGGCGGCTTCCTCCAGATAGGCGATAAAGGTCTGTTCCAGCGTCGGCAGCCCGCGCTTGGCCATCAGCGCCTGCGGCGTGTCGCTGTCGAGCACTCGCCCGGCGTGCATCAGCGAGATGCGGTCGCAGCGCAGCGCCTCGTTCATGAAGTGGGTGGAGATGAAGATGGTCACGCCGTCCTCGCGCGACAGCTGCACCAGGAGTTCCCAGAAGCCGTCTCGGGCGATCGGGTCGACGCCCGAGGTGGGTTCGTCGAGGATCAGGATCTCCGGGTTGTGGATCACCGCCACTGCCAGCGACAGGCGCTGGCGCACGCCCAGCGGCAGGCTGCTGGGCAGGCTCTCGGCATCGCTGCTGAGGTCGAAGCGATCGAGCATCTCCTGCACCCGCGCGTCGCGCCGTTCGGCCGGCAGGTGGAACAGCCGCGCGTGCAGGTCGAGGTTCTGCCGCACGCTCAGCTCGCTGTACAGCGAGAAGGCCTGGGACATGTAGCCGACGCGCTGGCGGGTCTGCATGTCGTGCGGGTCCACCGGCTTGCCAAACAGCAGCGCCTCGCCCTCGCTGGCAGGCAATAGGCCGGTGAGCATCTTCATGGTGGTGGTCTTGCCGCAGCCGTTGGAGCCGAGAAAACCAAAGATTTCGCCGCGGGCGATGCGGAAATTGACCCGGTCCACCGCAACGAAATCGCCGAAGCGCATGGTCAGCCCGTGGGCCTCGATGGCGATGCTGTCGCTCGGCGGCTGCGGCGGGATGATCAGCTCGCGGTGCTGGCTGCGCTTGGCTTCCGGCAGCAGGCGGATGAAGGCCTGCTCCAGGGTGTCGCTGCCGGTGCGCGCGAGGAGTTCGGCCGGCGTGCCGGTGGCCAGCACCTGGCCGGCGTCCATCGCCACCAGATGGTCGAAGCGCTGCGCCTCGTCCATGTAGGCGGTGGCCACCAGCACGCTCATCTGCGGGCGCTCGCCACGGATGCGCTCGATCAGCTCCCAGAACTGCGCACGCGACAGCGGGTCGACGCCGGTGGTGGGTTCGTCGAGGATCAGCAGGTCGGGGTCGTGGATCAGCGCGCAGCAGAGGCCGAGCTTCTGCTTCATGCCGCCGGAGAGCTTGCCCGCCGGGCGCTCGACAAAGGGCGCCAGGCCGGTGCTGCGGGTCAGCTCGGCGATGCGCCAGTGGCGCTCTTCGGCGTCCTGACCGAACAGCCGGCCGAAGAACTCGAGATTCTCGAATACCGTCAGCGTCGGGTAGAGGTTCTTGCCCAGCCCCTGGGGCATGTAGGCGATGCGCGGGCAGACCGCGCGGCGGTGGCCGGCATCGTTCATGTCGCCGTCGAGCACCTGCACGCGGCCCTGCTGCAGCTTGCGCGCACCGGCGATCAGCGCCAGCAGGCTGGACTTGCCGACGCCGTCCGGGCCGATCAGGCCAACCATGCAGCGTGCCGGCAGGCTCAGGCTGAGGTCATCCAGCGCGCAGGTCTTGCCGTACTGCAGGCTGACGCCGCTGATCTCGGCGACCGGGGCAGGGGACTGGTTCATTGGCCGACATTGATCTGCAGGTGCGCCGGCCATTCGGCGTCGGCGTCCAGCTTGAGGTAGGCGACGCCCGGCAGACCGGTCTTGACCTGTTCCATGTGCTTCTTCAGCAGCTCGGGGTCGATCCGCGCCTTGACCCGGAACATCAGCTTCTCGCGCTCGCTTTCGGTTTCCACCGTCTTCGGCGTGAACTGCGCGACGCTGGCGACGTAGGTGATCTTGGCCGGAATCACGTACTGCGGTGCGGCATCGATCACCAGCCGTGCCTCCGAACCCATGGCGACACGGCCGGCCTGGCGCTCGGGCAGGAAGAAGGTCATGTAGACGTCGGCCAGGTCGACCAGATTGAGCAGCTTGCCGCCGGCGCCGAGCACCTCACCCGGCTGCGCGACACGGTACTGCACGCGGGCCACGCGGTCGGTCTTCAGCTCGCTGTCGCTGATGTCCGCCTGAAGTCGCACGACGCTGGACTGTGCTGCCTCCAGCGCCGACTGTGCCTCGATCACCTGCGACCTGGCGGCGGCGATACCGGCGTCGGCGGACAATACCTGGGCGCGGGAGGCAGCCAGCGCGGCCTGAGCGCTCTGCATGGCGGCGAGATCGTCGTCCAGCTGCTGGCGCGGCATGGCGTTGCGGTCGACCAGCGTCTTGGTGCGTTGGTGGCGCTTCTGCGCGGCGGTCAGCTCGGCACGGCGCTGCAGCACCACGGCCTCGGCGGTGGCCTTCTCGCTCTCGCGCTGGGTGACCAGCGCCTGGGCGGTGAGGATGGCATTTTCCGCTTGGCGCACCTGGGCACGGGCCTGGTTGAGCTGGGCCTCCAGTACCTCGGTGTCCATCCGTGCGATGACCTGGCCGGGCTGGACGAAGTCGCCTTCGTCGACGCTAATCTCGCGGATGCGCCCACCGAGCTTGGTTGCAACGTCGATCTCGGTGGCCTCGATGCGCCCATTGCCGCTGGCGAAGCCGTCGCCCAGGCCGTCGGGACGCAGTTCCGACCATACCAGCAGGCCGACGACGACCAGCGCGGCGAGCGCGAACAGCACCCGGCGAAGTTTTTTCTGGGCTGGCGCTTTCATGGGCGTTCCTTATCGTGAAGCACTGGTCTGCATGCTAAGCGATGCCCCGGCGGGCCGCGCTTAGCCTGAGTCAATAAAACTGCTGTTTAACGCGTTTATATGACCGTTTCGCCGGACTTCACTGCGCGGAATGGCTTTTTGCTACCTCAATTGTCCAGCGTTGCAGCTGGCGGCTCAGCTCGTCGCTGGCCTCGCCGAAGGCTGCCACCACGCTTTCCAGCTGCGGGCTGGCGCTGGGCTGGCGGACCTCGAAGCGGCGGCTGGCAAGGATGCGCTGCTCCGGTGCCGTCGCCAGCTGAGCATCCAGCCTGACCAGCACCTGCGGCTGGCCATCGACGTACTCGCTCTGGAACGCGCGCAGTTCGCTGAACAGCTCCAGCTCGGCGAACAGGTTGCTGTTCTCGTTGCTCACCGCCACCGGTCCGCTCTGGCGGAACTGTTCGATCAGCCGGTCGCGCAGCAGGGTCGGCGCGGCATCGCTCCAGCGCGCGCCCTGGTAGCTGCTGATCTGGTTGCCATCCGGCACCACGGCGATGCGCGGTCCGGCAAGGATGCGGCTGGCATGCGGGGTGTGGATGCGCAGTGCCTGCTGCAGTCGCTCGCCTTGCGGGACCGCCGGCGACTCGGCGGTGGGCAGCAGGTACACGCGGATCGGTTCGGCATCGGGCAGCAGGGTGCAGGCCGCGAGCGTACCGAGCAGGCTTGCGAGGGCAAGGGGGCGGAACAGCGCAAGGCGGCTCATGGGGTGAACTCCTGGATCTTCTCGCGGCCGAGCAGGAAGCCGCTGGGATTGTCTTCGAGGCGCTGGGTGACGCGGCGCAGGGCTCCGAGGGTGCCGCGCAGCTCGTTGATCGCCGGGCCCAGGTCGCTGAAGCCCTGCAGGCCGTTGTTCAATGCGCCCTGGTTGCTCGACAGCAGCTCGTCCAGGCGCGACGTGGCGCGCTCCAGCGCGGCCATGGATTCGCCGGCGCTGCTCAGCAGCTGGCGCCCTTCGTCATCGATCAGGCCATTGGCGTTCTGCGTCAGCCGGGTGATCTCCGCCAGCGCGGTGTTGGTCTGTTGGCCCAGTTGGCTGAGCTGGGTCAGCGCTTCGCTGAGATCGCCACGCTGTTCGGCCAGCACGCTGGTGGCCTGTTCGAGATTGGCCAGGGTGCGGCCGATGCGCTCGGCGTTGTCCTCGGAGAGCATCAGGTTGGCGCTACGCAGCAGATTGTTGATGTTGGTCATCAGGTCTTCGCCGTTCTCCAAGAGCGCGCTCAGCGGCGAGGGGTCGGCGATGATCAGTGGCGGCTCGCCACGCTTGCCTTCCAGAGGCGGGCTCTGCGGCGTGCCGCTGTGCAGCTGGATGATCATGCTGCCGGTGATGTTGGCCAGCGCCAGACGCGCTCGGGTGTCCTGCTTGATCGGCGTGCCGGCATACACGCGGATGCGCGCGCGCACCTTGCGCGGATCGTCCGGCTCCAGCCACAGCGCCTCGACATCTCCAACCTTGATGCCGCTGTACTCCACCGAACTGCCGTTGGACAGCCCGCTGACCGCGCGATTGAAGCTGATCTCGTAATAGTTGTATTCGCGGTCCATGCTCGACTTGCCCAGCCAGAGGGCGAACAGCAGCGCGCCGCCGACTGCCAGGACGGTGAACAGGCCGATCATTACGTGGTGGGCGCGGGTTTCCATTTCAGCTCTCCAACAAGTCGGCGGCCTGATGCGCCGCCCGGCCGCGCGGGCCGTGGAAGTAGTCACGAATCCAGGCGTCGTCGGTGGCTTCCACCACCTCCAGGCGATCGGCCACCAGCACGCGCTTGCGTGACAGCACGGCCACCCGGTCGCAGATGGTGTAGAGCGTATCCAGATCGTGGGTTACCAGAAACACGCTGAGGCCCAGCGCGTCGCGCAGGGTCAGGATCAGCTGGTCGAAGGCTGCCGCGCCGATGGGGTCGAGGCCGGCGGTGGGCTCGTCGAGGAACAGCACCTCCGGGTCCAGCGCCAGCGCGCGGGCCAGGGCGGCGCGCTTGACCATGCCCCCGGAGAGCTCGTCGGGGTACTTGCAGGCAGCATCCGCCGGGAGCCCAGCCAGTGCCAGCTTCAGCCGCGCCAGGTGTTCGGCGTCGCGGCGCTCGAGCCCGGCGTGCTCGATCAGCGGCAGCGCGACGTTCTCCTGCAGATTCAGCGAGGTGAACAGCGCGCCGCGCTGAAACAGTACGCCAAAACGTCGTTCCACCTGCGAGCGGCGCTCGGCCGACAGTTCCAGCAGGTTTTCGCCGAACACGCTGACGCTGCCTTCATTGGGTCGGCGCAGGCCGACGATGCTGCGCAGTAGCACCGACTTGCCGGTGCCCGAACCGCCGACCACCCCGAGAATCTCGCCGCGGCGGATGTCCAGGTCGAGGCCGTCGTGCACGGACTGGCTGCCGAAGCGGTTGACCAGTCCGCGTACCTGGATCAGCGCGTCGTTGCTCGTCACCAGCCCATCTCCATGAAGAACAGCGCGGCGATGGCATCCAGCAGGATCACCATGAAGATCGCCTGGACCACGCTGGAGGTGGTGTGCTCGCCCACCGACTGCGCGCTGCCGCTGACCTTGAAGCCTTCCAGGCAGCCAATCACCGCGATGACGAAGGCGAATATCGGCGCCTTGCCCAGCCCGACCAGAAAATGGCTGACGGCGATGTCGCGCGCCATGATGGTGAAGAACATCGTCGGCGAGATGTCCAGCGCCAGCACGCAGACCACCAGCCCGCCGGCGATGCCGCTGAGCATGCCGACGAAGGTCAGGATCGGCAGGGTGATCAGCATCGCCAGCACGCGCGGCAGCACCAGCAGCTCGATCGGGCTCAGGCCGAGGGTGCGGATGGCGTCGACCTCCTCGTTGGATTTCATCGAGCCGATCTGCGCGGCGAAGGCGCTGGCGCTGCGTCCGGCGAGCAGGATCGCCGCCAGCAGCACGCCGAATTCGCGCAGAAAGGAAAAGCCCACCAGGTTGACGGTGTAGATGGTCGCGCCGAAGTCGGCGAGCACGGTCGCGCCAAGAAAGGCCACCACCGCGCCGACCAGAAAGGTCAGCAGTGCGACGATCGGCACCGCGTCCAGCCCGGTCTGCTCGATATGCACGGCCAGTGAGGTCAGTCGCCAGCGCCGAGGTCTTGGCAGGGTCAGCAGCAGCGTCTGCAGGGTCAGGCCAATGAAGCCGAGCAGCGCGCGCTGCTGCTTCCACAGCGCCGTGACGGCGCCGCCGATATGTGCCAGCACGTCGCCGAAGGCATAGCCGTGCGGCGGCTCGGCGGCATCCGGTTGATCTAGGGCGGTGGCGACGGTGCGCAGCAGCGCCAGGCGTTCGGCCGGTAGCTGCGGCGCCCAGGCTTCGATGGCGGCGATCCGCTCGGCCCCGAGCAGCTCCACCAGCAGGCCGGCGCCCGCCGTATCCAGCGCACCGAGCCCGCTCAGCTCGATCTGGCTGCGCTCGTCGATCCGCGCGTTGAGCCGCTGCACCTCTCGACGCAGTGCTGCGTAATGGGCGAGGGTCCAGTCACCGACGATGCGCGCCCGCAATGGTGAAGCCCCTTGATCGAGGGTCACCGAACCGGGAGACGAGGACAGGGTGGCGCTCATCTTCTGCAAACGGGTGCCTATGTCGGGCGATGGAGTCCTGATTGATGCTAGCAGGGCTCCGCCCGGCAAGACAGGACCGGGTGGCCCGTGGTCGGCAACAGGCGGCGCGCGTCGGCTGCTGATTCATGGACCACCACGGCGGCGTCAAAGTGCGCCGTTACGCTCGAGCCGGTAGCTGCTGATCGCCTCGTACACCGCCTTGCGCAGCCGGTTGATGCCGCCGATGGGGCGATGCTCCGGCAGTGCATGCCAGGGGTTGAAGCTGAGGTTGTCGCAGGCGAGGTTCTGCTCGGGGCTGTCGAAGTCCTGCGGCGGCAGGCGGATGTCGGCGACCGTCTCGAATGGCGCGATGGCTTCGTCCCACTCGATGCTGGTGTCCTCGATGGGCATGTAGTGCTCGGCGTTCTGCCGCTGCACCTGCAGGGCGAAGCAGGCGGGTGCGCGGTCGAGGGACAGCTGCTGGTAGAGCGCACTGCGCAGGAAGTTAGGCAGGTCGCGGTTCTGCTCGGGCAGTTGGTAGGTCGGGCAGTTTTCCGGCGTCGGGACGACCCGGTACTTGATGTTGTGCGGGCCGAGCTTGTATGGCGCCACGGAGCTGTAAGTGGTCGCGACCGGGCTTTCCGGTGCCGGCGCCAGGGTCTGCAGCGCGATGAACAGGTGGCGCAGCTCCCAGCTGCGCGGATCAATGCTGGGGAAGAACGCCAGCGCCTTCTTGCCCTGCGCCTGAGCGGCGAAGTTGCTGCGGTATTCGGCAACGTCACGGACGAAGAACACCGGGTGGTTGAACATCACGAAGTCCTGCTCGCCGGCATGGCGCGGGTCACGCGTGAGCTTTTCCCCTGGCACGTCGAGTAGCTTGATTGCCATGCCGCGGGCGTCCCGAATGCGATCGAACTGCGGGTAGGCGTTGCCGTTGGACAGCCGCACCCAGGCCTGCCAGGTCTTGCCCGGCTCGCTGAAAACGCCCTGGCGCAGTGTGGGCTCCAGGTCGGTGCGCACGCTGACTTCGGCGCGCACGCAGCCGTGGGCCTTGGCATGGGCGTCGCGCAGCACGCGGGTGTTCTCGCTGTGCTGTTCGACCACGGCGATGGCGTCGGCGATGATCGCCTGGGTGTCGGCCGCTTCAGTCGGCGCGATGACCTCTTCGCTGGAGACGGGGCCACGATGGGTGAGGTGAAAGTGCACGGCGGCAATCGCCCAGCCGGCCAGGCCGATAGCAGTGACGGCAAGCAGCAGCCGGCCCAGCAGGCGGCCGATCCAGAGCCAGAGTCTTGTCAGCATGTGGCAGATCCTTGTACGGGTCAGGGGCAGCGTGGGCCGGGGTTGTGGGCGCGCGCCGGCAGTTCCTCGAGGCGCGGCTCGAAGCGGGGGTCGCCGAGCACCTTGAGGTACTCGACCAGCGCCCAGCGCTCATGCGGCGCCAATGCCCGGCCGATCACGCCATTGCCGCGGCAGCCGGCGCGGAATTCGTGGCCGCGGTTGCTGTTGCCGGTGACCGCGGTATTCAGTAGAAAGCCGCCGTCGAAGCGCTCGGTGCGAATGCCCAGGTGCTGCGGATCGTATTCGCGGCTACCGACCCAGAACCGCTTCTGCCGTTCGGCCACCGGTGACAGCAGCTGGAACAGGGTGGGTACCGAGCCGTTATGCAGGAAGGGCGGAGTCGCCCAGATGCCGTCCAGCGGGCGTGCCTTGTAGCCGCGCAGTTCCTGCACGCCGATCGGCAGGCCGAAGCCGTCGAATTCCGAACGCTCGGTCTCGCCGATGCCGGCGTCACGGTAGGCGCGCTCCTCGACGTAGGCGGTGATATAGGCCAGCCCCTTGGCGCTGGACAGGCTGGCAAGATCGAGCGGGCCGGATGGCGCGCCATACAGCTGGACGTCCAGACGATCCAGCTCATCCTGGGTCCAGCCCAGGCGGGTCAGGTCGAAGCGATGGTCGGCGATATTGTCGGCCGTGGTCGGATCGGTACCGACGAAGGAGGTGGGGATCACCTTCATGCGCCACTCGGGGTCGCGTTCGGCAGCGAAACGCTTGTCGACCGGCTTGGGCCTGGCGTCGTGGCAATGCGCACAGTTTTCCTTGTACAGCGCGCGACCGAGGCTGGCCTGCTCTAGATCGATCGCGCCCAGCACGTCTTCGGGCCAGCGAGGCGGGGCCAGCTGCATGAGCGTGGTTTCCAGCCTGTGCAGGTCGCGTACGCGAACGCCCGATGCGTAGCGCTCGGCTTCGGCGATGGGCTGGCCGTTCTCGTGCAGCAGCCGCAGCGTGGCGCCAACACCCAGCGCCTCGCCGATATTGCGTGCCATTGGCTGCATGGCCGAGCCGTTCCACTGCACCCAGTCGAACTTCCAGATATCCCACAGATGCGGGTAGCTCACCGGCGCGTTGGCCACGCGGTAATTCGCCGGATCGATGGCATCGCCGAACACGCTGTTGGCGATGCGGCCGAACGCATCGGTACGGCCGAAGCCTTCTTCGGTGGGGTAGAGCCCTCGGCGCCAGTCGTTGTAGGCGGTGCCGAGCAGACGGTCGAGCACCTGCTTGAAGTCGTGGCGCAGCTGCGCGCGGTCCTGCTCGTAACGCTCGCCCAGCACCTGCTCGGCGAAGCGACGGAACTTGAGCGGGTTGTAATAGGTGAAGGCCATGCTCATGCCGAGCGCCTGGCCAAAGGCGCCACCGCGCAGGGTCGGTACGGTGGAGGCCAGCGAATGCATCGCCGCGCCACCGTCGATACGAATGGCCTGACCCCCGTAGCGCAACTCGCCGGTGTGGCAGGCCGCGCAGGTCACATCCAGATAGGCGCGACCGGTCTCATCATCCTCGTGGCGGGCAAAGCCGACCGGCAGGTTGCCGGGGTTCAACGCGGTGGCTTGTTGCGCGGGATCGACCAGAAAGCCGAAGCGGGCAAGGTAGTCGGGCGTGGCGAATTTGTCCCGGCTGAAGGGCTGTTCCAGCGCACGGAACCAGTCGTACTCCAGCCCCTTAACCTGAGTGCCCTGCGGCGTGTAGTAGTAGGTCTGTCGCTGCGTGGCGTCCCACTGCTCCAGATAATGCAGCGCTTCGGGCGCTTCGTACTCCGGAAGGTTCGGGTAGGCCACGAAATACAGCCCAACGGCCGCGGCCAGCACAGCCAACAACAAGACAGCCCCCAGGGCTCGGCGCAGCAATCGCATCGGTACATCCTTGTAGCGTCATGGCGAATGCGCGTTTATGGCAGGGTTGTGGGGTGATGGCAATAAGATGTCGCCGCTTTTGCGGTGACAGATAAGGGTGAATGCGTGCTCGGACAGTTATTCAATGTCAAGCAAACTTCCCTTCACGGAGGCTGAAATGCATGGGATATAAGTTAAGTAGTTAGAATTTTTCTTAACTAATATGCCGTGCTCGGGTATTTGGACATCAGCCACTCTGTTAATTCTGGATGTAACCGTATACGAATAGGCGCCATTGGTGAACGTGACAGAGTTACTCAGTTCGCTGCCGGTCGCGTTACCTATTGATATGTAAACCTCATCTATCAGTCTATTTAATTCAAGGTCGGGTGTGCGGCCCGGATGCCCAAATTTATAGCTGATCGTATTGTTCTGTTTGTATAGCTCTAGGGTTCTATCGGATTCCGATTTGCAGTAAAAAAATGGTGGTAGACGTTCCATTGCTGCTGTAACTGGAGCAGTAAGTGCCACGATCATGGTATAGATGCTGGCGTGTATAATTCTAAGCATCATATTGGGCGGGGTGCCTCAGGCGGTGAGAGAGTTTAGTTTTTCTTAATAGCTTGCAATAGCTCTGTAGCTGTCAGGCGCTTCAATGAGTGCGGCAGGGTCCGTTTCCACATCCAGTGCTGATGCTGTAACTCCATCGACGTCATACACCAAATAAGCGTTACCGGTGTTCACTACATAAGTTTCCCGGCTGCTGACGCTATGGTTTTCGGAGTAGCAGAAATTAGATCTTCGATCGAGTCGTAGCGAAGCGCAACAAGCACATTGCCTAGCTTGCCGAGGGGTGTTACAGCAACTTCAGCAGGCTCGGCCATAACAGATTTTAGGGACACTTTGTTAGATTCCTCAATCCAGGCGTCTGTGTAACGGAAAGCTGTATCCTGGTAATTGCTCGATAGTATTTTGTTAAGGTTGCAAACAGCTTTTCGAATGGAGGCACCATTCTGCCCGTTGCGAATATTGCTGTATATGCAGTCGATAAGAGGGATATTATCTTTGACTTTTAGGGCATAAAAGATTTCGAAATGTGTATTCGATCCAGAGCTCTCATAGGTCAGTGCGGGTCCGCCATTGAAGCGCACCAACGTTCTGGCTGTCTGCCCTGCGTAGCCAACAATGTCGGTGATAGTTTTCGTTTCCGTTCCCTGCTTGATCGTCAGAGTGCCCGCGTCCATGTCTGCCGTATAGATTTCCGCCTCCCCGTCATCGTTGGATGAAATGGAGTAAGCGCTTGCGTGTGCGCTAGTGGTCAGCGTTAGTGAGATAAGTAGAGCTAAAAACCGTCCGTGTTTCATGGAGCGAAGATTTCCTTTGGCGAGGACGTTTTTCTTAGGATGGATTCAAACTTTCTTGCGTAGCCGGCTATAAGTTGCTGCTGATCAGAACCGTTGATTATTCTACGAGCCTCTACATAATCTACCCCAGCAGAGCTAATATAGTCGCTTAGCTTTTTGCCGGTAAAAATCCCATCTTTCATACCCCAAATAATATTGGCACAGAGTGTTCGGGCTTGGCTGCTTTATCCGGTTGGCTTACGAAAATGAAATCGGCTTGTAGAGTGCGGGCGGATCGTAAGGTTGATACTCATCATTTGATCAGCAGCACCGACGGGTTGGTCTTGAAGCTTCAGTCATTACCTGGCGCGCCGTGTGCATGCTTAGCGACAGCGGGCTACAGGTGGTCCCCGCAATCAATTGAAGAGCTAGAGGTTTGATCGTTATGTTCTCCGTCCACCAATCCTTGTTCTGCTTTTTTTGAAGATGGAGTGCCTATAAGCCGTTAGCTCCAATGGGATTAAGATATTTTCGTTCGAAGTATTTCTGGCTTATTGATCTAGTTGTGGTTGTATTTGTTTTTAAATCAGTTACGCGTTCAACCCCTGTAAGCTTCTCATACTCGAATTCGGCAGAGTGCTTTTCGTGGTCCACTGATTTTGAGGCGATGTAACGACAACAGCCATCTCGAGATAAGGATAGTATCGCCCTTTCGCTATGCAGGACCTTAGGGCTCGACAGCATTGACATTTCCTCAGAGTATTCAAATACTTTTTTACTTGGCTCGTAAGTCCATGCAATGTAAGTTGTATTGGAACCAGTGCTGCTCTCGAGTACTCTCAAATCAGGGAAGCCGTCGAAATTGTAGTCCTCGAAAACGATCGATGTGGTATCCGTTAGGGTCTCTACTTCAAGATTTTGGGTTCTGCCGTCTATAAATCTAATTGTTATATTAGTGTTTTGGTGATTTTTGGAAATGTCTATTCCGTTAATTAAATTTGTGTAGCTTTTGCTGAGGGCGCTGGCATGAATACTGTGGCTAATCCCGTTACCTTTCCAAGTGCCTATCATTAATTGATTGTCAAGCTCGGCATTTATCTTTGCCTCGCCTAAGGTGGACTCCTCTATCAATGTTATGTGGCTGTTTTCAATTGAGCCTCGCAGCGGTATGGCTGTGCCATATTTTTTATAATGGTAATCTCCTACGATATCGCCGTCAGTTTCCGATAGCGTCATAAAAATTCCGCTTCCAGCGACCGTGCCTTCATAGGCTATTATCTCTGTTATAGATGCACTTTCAGCATGACATACATGCACCTGCTTGAAGTCGTGGCGCAGCTGGGCGCGGTCCTGCTCGTAACGCTCGCCCAGCACCTGCTCGGCGAAGCGACGGAACTTGAGCGGGTTGTAATAAGTGAAGGCCAGGCTCATGCCGAGCGCCTGGCCAAAGGCGCCACCGCGCAGGGCCGGTACGGTGGAGGCCAGCGAATGCATCGCGGCGCCACCGTCGATACGAATGGCCTGACCCCCGTAGCGCAACTCGCCGGTGTGGCAGGCCGCGCAGGTCACATCCAGATAGGCGCGACCGGTCTCATCATCCTCGTGGCGGGCAAAGCCGACCGGCAGGTTGCCGGGGTTCAGCGCGGTGGCTTGTTGCGCGGGATCGACCAGAAAGCCGAAGCGGGCGAGGTAGTCGGGCGTGGCGAACTTTTCCCGGCTGAAGGGCAGTTCCAGCGCACGGAACCAGTCGTACTCCAGCCCCTTAACCTGGGTGCCTTGCGGCGTGTAGTAATAGGTCTGCCGGTCCGCCTCGCTCCATTGATCGAGGTAGTTAAGTCGAGCCGGAGGCTGATAGTCCGGCAGGTTCGGATAGGCCACGAAATACAAACCAACCCCGGCCGCAAGCAGGGCCAGCAACACCAGCCCAAGCAGGGTGCGTCGCAGCAATCGCATCGGTACTTCCTTGTAGCGTCATGGCGAAAGTGCGTTTATGGCAGGTTTGATGGGTGATAGCAATGTGCCGGTTGCTCGGTTTTGATGGCCAAAAACTAGCTAACCGTAGATCGCTTTGTTCGAAAGCTATGGCAGTCACATAGACATCTCTGTATCACTGTGCTGCGGTCGACAATCGTGCGGTTACTCTGGAGGGTATTAGTTTATCCCTTCCGGATTTTTTCATTTTTGAAGCATACTTCGCGTAGTAATGTTTCGCCTTTTCTTGGAGCCCTTTTCCCCAAAAGCTATCAGCAATGTTCAGCATAAGGACGGTGCGTTCAGGTGCAATGTGTTCAACGTTTAGAAGCACTTCAAGCGCTAAGTCGAAATCACGCGCTTCAGCTAGCGCGTAACCGATATCGTTATAGATCGGGATTTCGGATTTGTTAACCGGTGGCTTACTGACTGTTATTTCGATGTTTTTATCGGAAGCATAAGCTCTGATTGCTCCATAGTCGTGATCTTCCAGTCTGTCGAGAACTACCTTATGGATAAGTTCTACAGAATCAATTTTTCCATCTTTCAATTTACGCTTGGACAGTTCGCTTTTCCTATAAAAAAAATATTGTTTTTCTTCCTGCTCTGCGGTCCCCTCGTAACCAGAGATAAGCCGTTCAAGAGCCTCCGCCCTTACGATTGAGCCAGCAAGCTCTTTAAATACGTAACTGACATATTGCGTTCCTTTGATTCCTAAACCGCTGTGGTTTAGATCATAAGAGCAGGTAATAACTAATGCAGCAGTCCCGTCGGGTAGCGCGAGAGAATAGGCGCTACTAAGCGAAGGTTGTCCGCCCTCCGGGTCACATTGCGCAGGAAGAAATACCCGGTGCTCTCCCTCTAGGATTAACGCTGCCGTTAGGGCCTTTTCATCTCCGTCGGTGACGCTATAAGAAAACTGTATTTCATTGCTTCCAAAAAATCTGAGAGATAGGTGCTGGGTCAGGTCTTCGGCAACAGAAATATTAACTAGGAGGATCGAAATAAGTAATGATTTAAGTAGGTTCATTGTTCAGAAGTCCACGGAGCGACTTGAAGAGTCGGACGCGTTCGGGTAGTCCGATTGTTCCGCCGTTAACGATTGCAGAAACGTCCGCGACGTGATCGGTAATATTTCTCTCGGTTCTTGCATTATAAGAGTTAAGAATTCTTCTGTTCAAATTATTGATTTCCCACCAGACGAAGGCGGATTCAATACCATATTGAAGATTGCTGGTAACCAGATCTGGATTTTTTACAAAGTCTTGGTGGTCTTGCTCATTTTTTTCATTATGTATGCGAGTGTAGGCGATGTAATTGTTTTTGCCGGTAAGCTGAATTATCCCACGGCCACGATATTTATATCCATCACGGCTTTCTTCATCACCGTTTCCGTTTCGGCCAGAATAAACATAGCTGCCTAGGTTTTCTGGGTTTCTTTCATATTTGGCGGGCTCGGTCCATAGCTTTGGCCTAAGCCTAGGAAATATCTTGCAGTCGTCCGTGCTCGTATCGTAACCGCGTATATTGTTCCGGCAGCCAAATACTTCTCGCATGCGCTTGGCAGAGTAACTTAGGTTCTCGGATCTCACTTTGAAGCCGCTTTCATGGCCTACTTGGCTTAGGAAATGCGCAATAAGCAGTGGCGTGTTTATGTTGTATAGCAATGCGTATTTGTTGAGGTTGGGAAGTATGGCTTTGGCATATTCATCGCTGATTTGAGAATTTGCTGTTTTTAGCATTTCTAAAGTAATCAGATCTTTGGGCTTGCCGTTGAAGATAAGCGGCAGCGAGTAAGGCTGAATATGCCAAACATTCCCGGTCGGGCTAAAATCTAACGCTTCCGCAACAACAGCCCACCAGCTCAGCGTCTTGATCCGCTGCTTTTCAGTCTGCCAAATTAGATTCGGCTTTCCAGCATCTTCCTCTAGCAACGGATCAAGCTCATCCCACTTACTCTTGTTCCAGTGCCACTCGCTTTCATAGCGGATGATCAACTGACCGAGGGCCTGCGCCTGCCATGGCTTGGCTAGCGCGGTACGGATTTCCTTGCTGGTCAGCACACCGTCCTTATCGGTGTCGACGATGTCATGCAGTCGGGCCAGCGCCAAGATGGGACCGCCATCTGCCTTGCTGATCTGCGCCCGATAGTTGTGCTGTTCGTCCGAGCTCAGCAGGCCTCTGGCATTGAAGGCGTAGGCGAGCTTTTCGACGGGCGTTCCGGTTTCCTCGATGCACTGGAAGCCTTCCCACTCCCACGGGCTATGACGAGTAGTGATCAGCTCCTGCTCGGCGAGCCAGCCGTCGATGGGGTTGCCGTCAACGTCGGCGAACAGGCCGTCCAGCCGCCACCAGTACATGGTGTTGTCCGCGCCATCCTTGGTCTGGATTTTTCTCGAAGTGGGGAGCCCATCCAGCAAGGACTGCGGAATGATCAGGTCGACGCCGATCTGCGTGCCATCGTCGTCCAACTTGGGCGGGTTCTCGGCATTGATATCGTCCCGATGGGTGATCAGTTTGCTCGCACCTTTGTAGACCTTGAGCAGGGTTTTCTGGTCGTCCGGCAAGCGGCTGGCCCAGGCGCAGCTCCGGGCGATGAATGCGGGCACATCGTCGCAGCTGAACAGTTCGACATGGACCATGTGCTGAGCGGCGCTGTCGTGGTTCTGGTACAGGCCGGGATGGCCAATAAGGTCACCTGCCTTGATCGGCAACCCGCTGTCGAGAACGATGACCTTGCCGTATTCCGCTGGCTCGCTGTGCGGTTTGAGCAAGCTGGTGGATACATAGCCGGGCAGTTGCCCCTCGTCGTCGGCTGATAGGGCGGGTTGTGCCGTCCCGCTGATCAGGCTGACCAGCTTGCTGAACTCGCCTTCCGTCTCGCCGATGGTGATCTCGGCACCCTTGGATAGCTCCGACAGCTTGGTGGTGTGCTTGCTCGGGCCTGCGCGAACGCTCAGGCCATCGTGCTGCGTATTCACGGTATAGCGTTTGGTTTCCCAGAAGGCGGGGCGCGGAAGGTCCGCTCGTGCCTGGTAGCCCGCCCAATCCAGCAGGTGCATGTACAGGCTGTAGAGAGTGAGGCTTGGAGGGGTTTGCGCTTCGACGATGCTGCCGTCAGCGTTCTTCAGAGGCGGCGGCTGCAGGCTGTGTCTGACCAGAACGAACCCCGTGGAAAAGGGTGCTCGTTTGACCATGGGAATGTGGTCGGTGAATTCGCTGACCGGGTAGCGTTCATCGATACGGTAGGCGATCACCTCTCCGTCGGCGATACAGCGCACGCTCGACTGGTCGAATGCAGCGGCCGTGCCTTCGTCGAAGTGCACGCCGCCATGCCATAAGCCGTTTTCGCCGGTGGGGTAGAACCCGCCTTTGGCCTGGGCCATATGTGTAAGCAGTTGCAGCGGGTTGTGGCTGGTGTCCTTGCTGGGAAACGGGTAAGCCCAATTGATCGGCTTGTGTTCGGCCATGTTCGATGCTTCCTTGCGTTCGATCCGGCTGCGCAGCCGGCACTGTTCTTAGCCCGAGAAATTGAGCGAGCGCTTGCGTTTGCGGAGCAGGCTGTCCGCCTCGCTCGGCAGTGCCTGCTCCAACAAGCTCCCGGCCTTGTCGCTATCCGCGACCCCTGGCAGTACCGGTGGCTTGATCTTGACCCCCGAGCCCTTGCCCGGCGCGCCGCCGGCGTTGATTCGCGCCAGCGGGCCGGAGACGGTGATGCCACCCGGGTCGAGCTTGATGAAGCTGCCGCCGGCCTTGAGGGTCAGTTCGACGCCGGCTTCGATGACCATCTTCTGCCCGGCCTTGAGGTGGATCTCGCGGCCGGCCTTGGTCAGCTGAGCGGTGCCGAGCTTGATGTGCTGGGTCTGGCCGACGGTGAGATGGTCGTCGGGTTTGACTTCCACCTTGCGGTCGCCGGCAACGGTCAGGTGTTCCTCGGCGCGGAATTCGCTGTAGCTGTTGGCTTCCACCGTGTCGTGGCGCTCGTGGCCGACGCGGATCTTCTGGTCGTGCTCGATGTTCTCGTCCCAGTCGCGCTGGGCGTGGATGTAGATCTGTTCGGCACCCTTGCGGTCTTCGATGCGTAGTTCGTTGTAGCCGCCACCGCCCGGACTGCTCAGGGTCTTGAACACCGTGCGGGTCTTGTTGGCCGGCAGGTCGTAGGGGACCTGATGCTCCTTGTGGTACAGGCAGCCGGTCACCAGCGGTTGGTCGGGATCGCCTTCGAGGAAGGTCACCAGCACTTCCATGCCGACCCGCGGAATCGCGATGCCGCCGTAGCGGTCGCCAGCCCAGCTGGAGGAGACGCGCAGCCAGCAGCTGGTCTTGTCGTCGGCCAGGCCTTCGCGATCCCAGTGGAACTGGACTTTTACGCGGCCGTACTCGTCGCAGTGGATTTCTTCGCCGGCGGGGCCGGTGACCACGGCGGTCTGGCTGCCGAGCACCTTGGGCTTCGGATGGCGAAGGGCCGGACGGAAAGGGATATCCCAGGGCGTGGCGCTGAAGCGGTTACGGTAGCCTTGGACGAAACCGTCACCGTTATCGACATGACTGGTGATCGACTCTTCCAACACCTGCGGCTGCTTGCCTTCGTGCAGCACCTCGGTGAGCAACCAGAGGTTGTTCCATTCCCGGCGCGGGTGGTCGGAGATCTCCAGCAGATGGCCGCTGACCAGTCCTGTTTGATCGCTATCACCTTCGGCCAGGCGATAGTCGTGGCGATGCCGTTCCAGTGCGCGTTGCGACAGGTGCTTGCCGCGGGCGCGCTCGGTGAAGCGGCCGGGGTAGTCGTAGTCTTCCAGGTCGGGCTGCGGCATGGCGTTCGCCGCCGGCTCGCCGCGGTAGGCCGCTTCCATCCGCAGCCTGGGTTGTTCGAAGTCGTAATCACGGCGACTGACGCGACTGGTGCGGGTCGCGATGCGCACGGCGAAGCGCTTGATCACTGGCTCGTCGGCGGTCATGCCATTGTCCTGCAGATAGGCGGTCGGCTGGCCGAGCCTGGCGAAGCTGGTCTGGTCGTCGCCGAAGACCAGCACATGGCCGGCCGTGCTGTGCTCGAAGTGGTAATGAATGCCCTCTTCCTCGCACAGGCGCTGGACGAAGTGCAGGTCGGTCTCGTCGTACTGCACGCAATACTCGCGCGGCGGGTAGACCACCGGGCCGAGCTGGAAGCGGTAGGCATCGGCCTGAATGCCGTGTTCCTCGAGTACCTGAGCGACGATCTGCGGCACGCTCAAGTGCTGGAAGATGCGCTGGTTGGTCCTGTGCGCAAGATAGGCCAGCTGCGGCACGAGCGTGAGGCGGTAGCGAGTCAGGCGTTGGCCGGATTCGCCCTGGGCGATGCGGTGGACCAGGCCATGAATACCTTTGCCAGCCGGGTCGAAGGCGAGAAAGGCGGGTTTATGCAACAGTGCCTGCAAATCCAGATCGGGGCGCTCGCTGACCAGCTCCAGGTCGAAGCGATAGGGCTGGCTGATGGCCTCGCGGCCCCGGAACTCGAGCAGCTTGAAGTCGTGTTCGACGTCTTCCAGGGTCAGGCTGAAGTGGGTTTCGTTGGCCGCGTTGAACATTGGGCTTTCCTTGTCCTGATGTCATCCATGGGAGTGGCCGAACCAGCGCTGCCAGCGGCTCGGTACGGGGCGACTGAAGGCGCGCAACAGGCCCGCTGCATCGATGCTGCGCTGTGCTTCGTCGAATGCCAGTGCCAGACGCAGTGCCGGCCAGCAGTGCGCGGGCAGTTGCGGCGGGCATTGCAGGGTACGGTCCAGTTCCATCGCCTTCGCCTGGCGAGCGCTGAGCCGGCGAAACGGATGGCTGCCGCTGGCCAGTTCGTAGAGCACGCAGGCCAGCGCATAGATGTCGGCGCTGGCGGTCAGCTCGCCCCCGTCGAGCAGCTCGAGTGCCGCATAGCGCGGCGTCCAGGCGGCGAAGCGCGTGCGGCACAGGCGCGGCAGACCGGGTAGCAGGCCTTCCAGCGGCTGGCCGAGGCCATAGTCGAACAGGCGCAGGCCGTCATCGGCGAGCATCACGTTGCTTGGTTTCAGATCGCCATGCAGCACGCCCAGGCTGTGGGAGTAGCTCAGCGCTTCCAGCAGCGGCAACGCGATGCCCTGCAGTTCGCTCCAGGGCATGCCCTGCGGGCGCTCGCACAGCAGCTGGTCGAGGGTCGGTCCCTTCAGCAGCTCCAGGGTGATGAAGGCGCGCTGGCTCGCCGGGTCGATATCGAAGTTGTACAGGCGCACCACATGGCGGTGGCTGAGGCGCGTGGTCAATGCGTATTCGCTGTAGAGCAGCGCGCTGGCGTCGGGGTATTCGGCGAAGTCTTCACTGAGGGTCTTCAGCGCCACGTAAGGGTCCGGATCGCCGAACTGTTCGCGCAGCAGGTCACGCGCGCGATAGACCGCACCCATGCCGCCGACGCCGAGCAGGCGCTCGATCCGGTAGCGGCCGCCGAGCACATCCGGCAGCTCCCCGGCAGGCGGCCTCGGTTCCACCGGCATTGGCGTGCCCGCGGTGGGTGCCAAGGCAAAGTAGGTGAGGTCGCTGGCCTGCAGTTGCGGTACGTTCATCGGCGGATCACCACGGCGCTGAGGTTGTCCCGCGCCGGGCCCTTGAGCGCCTGGCGAAACAGCCGCTCTAACGCCAACTGCGTGGACGGCAGGCTGAGGGCTGCACCAAGCGCGTCGGCGGACATGCTCTGGTAAAGCCCATCGCTGCACAGCAGCAGGGTGTCGCCCGGGAATACGGCGAATTCGAGGATATCCAGTTCCAGCTTTTCGCTGGCGCCGATGGCGCGGGTCAGCGCATTAGCGGCCGGGTGTTTGGCGGCGAGCTCGGGGCTGAGCTGCTGCTCGTCGATCAGTTGCTGCAACAGCGAGTGGTCGCGGGACAGCTGATACAGCCGGCCGCCGCGCCACAAGTAGCAGCGGCTATCGCCGGCCCATATGCAGGCGGCGCGGTCACCTTCCATGAGCAGGGCGACCACGGTACTGCCGATCACCGGATCGGGGCGCTCGGCGGTGACCGTCAGTTCCTGGCTGAGGCGGCGATTCAGCTCATGCAGACAGCGCCGCAACGCCCGCAGCCGCTCCGGCAGATCGCCGCCGCCGGAAAGCTCGGCCAGCTGCTCGATGATCAGGCGGCTGGCCAGGGCGCCGTTCTGGTGCCCGCCCATGCCGTCGGCCACGGCCCACAGCCCGGCCTGTGGCAGGTCGAGAAAGGCGTCCTCGTTGCGCGCCCGCACCTTGCCGGTGTCGGTGCGCGCGGCGCTGCGCCAGCTGCACGCGGTTGCGCTCATCACAGCGTCGCCGGCAGCTTGAAGCCGCGCAACAGCGCGAGGTCGAACGGATTCGGCGAGCGCTGCGCATGCAGCAGATAGTTGGCGCGCAGACCGCCGAGATCGGCCTTGAGCATAAGCACGTCGCGCCCGCTGTGGTAATCCACCTGCATCAGGTCGATCAGGCGGAACAGCGACCAGGGCCCGGTGTTCTTCTCGATACCCACGCGACGGCCGCCGAGTTCCTCCACCACCAGGCTGGTGCGTCCGTCGTCGGCTTCAGCCGGCCAGCGGAACGCGGTCTGCACGATGGGCCCGTGGCGATATTCCATCTGCTGATTGCCGAAGCGGAAGTCGGCCCGGCCGAGGCTCGAATCCAGCGAGTACGGTTCGAGCTTGAACAGGATCAGCGGCTCGTTGGGGTTCTCGGCGAAGAAGCTGCGGCGAATGGTCTGCGCCCGGCTCATCTGTGCAAGGAACTGCTCGGACAGCGGCAGGCCGCGGCCATCGACTCGGCGCAGCTGGTACTGGCCGGCGCTGCCGCTGACGAAAGGCCTGAGGTAGCGCTCGAAGAAGCTGTCCGCCAGGCCCTGGGCCTTGAAGAACTCGCGGAAATCGGCGAGGGCGACGTCGCTGGCGCTATGGGCGCTGAACGGATAGCGCTCGCGCAGGGCACCGCGATAGCTGGCATAGAGCTCGTTGCGATAGCGCTGGTTGAGGTAGTGGTAGGCATCGCTGAGTACCAGCGACCAGCTGTCCTCGGCCAGCAGACCCAGCCATTTGCCCAGCGGCTGCGGCAGCCGTGCAGCGCTGTTGCGCAGCTGGTTGATGGCGTCGCGCTGACCGCCCATGCGTGCCTTGGCCATCTCGAAGGCGGCCTGTTCCGGTGCGCTGGCATGGGCCAGCGAGGCCAGCTGCGATTGCAGGGCGTCGAGGGCCTGCAGACTGGCGCTCAACTCGGGGCCGGCTGCGCCGTTTTCGTCCAGCAGCTGGTGCAACGGCGCGAAGCGGCGCTCCAGGGTCTTGCGTGCAGTGTCGGGTATGTTCTTCAGGAGCGCAGCCTGGGCCTGCTCCGCCGCGGCAGTGGCCAGTTTGGCCGCCTTGCCGAGCTTGCCACCGGCGCCTTGCGCCGCTTCGGCCAGCTCGCCGGCCTCGGCGGTCGCTTCGGTCACACGGGCGAAGCGGGTGTTCTCGCGTATTTCCAGCAGCAGTTGCAGCAGCGGCGAGTTGGCGGCGGTGAGCCCGGCGAGCTGTGCGGCACCCTGCGCCGCACTGGCGGCCGGCAGGATGTTCAGCTGGGCGATCGCTTCGCTCCAGTGCACGGCGTAGTCGCGGAAATACAGCTGCTCCATTTCCGTCAGCAGGCGGCCGAGATCCTTGGCGCTGAGGCTGTCGCCTTCGCCCAGCACCCAGTTGTCGCGCAGGATCTCACTGACCAGATCGGCGCCCTGAGCGACGAACAGCTTGTGATAGCCGCGCTGGGTGTAGAAGCCGGGAATCGCATAGTCGCCGCCGACGAACAGCGACGCCTGCGGACCGAGCTGCGTGTTCAGACGATAGTCGGGAAAGTTGCGCGCCTGATCGCGCAGCATGCGGTACACCACTGCCGCCAGCGATTCGCTGCGCAACTGGGCGCGGGCCTTGGCCACCAGTTTTTCGTTCAGCTGATACGGCGCGAAGGATTCCTCCAGCAGGCGCGCAAAGTGCGTGTTGAGCCCCTGCTGCGCCACGGCATTGCCCGGATGGCGCAGCGACCAGTCGGCCGCCAGCCAGTCCTTGAGAAACGCCGCATCACGGCGTTCGGCCAGGTTCAGCATGAGATAGGCGCGCAGGCTGCCGAGCAGTTGCTCGCGGTCGTTCAGGTTGGCGCGAATCTGCGCTTCCAGCTGCCGGCCGACACGTGGCAGCAGCAGTTTCTCCAGATCGCGGCGATAGGCCTCGTGCAGCGTCGGGTCGACCGCCTCGCCCTGATACAGGCCGCCTCGGCGCAGCCAGGACACCTCGTCTTTCGGCGGAAACACCTCGGTCGCCGCATAGCTCGCGTCCAGAGCCTTGAGCGTACGTAGCGCCTCGTCTCCCGCCTCGATGGACTTGCGCTCGCTGCCGAGTTGCTGGGCGATGCCGCGCAGTTGTTCCAGGCGCTCATGGTTGCCCGAGAAGTTCAGCGCCCAGGCGCCGCCGATCAGCAGCAGGCAGCCGAAGGCGCCAGCATAGAGGGCACGCTGGCCCCAGTCGATGCGGCGCACCTCGCGTTGGTCGAGGCCCGCCAGTTCGGCTTCCGGAAAGATCACCCGGCTGAGCAGCTGATTGATGAAGCGTGCACGACCGCTGCGGAAGGTTGGCAGTGCACTGCTGGCCAGGCCGAGCTGACGACCGATGCCGGTGGTGAGCGGGTCGAGACCTTCGCGCAGTTGCGGCGCGCTGGTCAGGTAGAAGCCGCGCAGCTGGCTGGCACGCTGGTAACGGTTGCCGGCGAAGGCCAGTTCGATGAACAGGCTCAGATGCTCGCCGATCTGCCCCAGCTGATGGGGGAAGTCGAGGATGCGGCCACGGCGCTGGGTATCGCGCTCCTGATGCATGCGCAGGATCACCTGGCTGTTCAGCCGGCGCAGCAGTTCCTCGAACTCCTGGCGCACAACCTGCGCGTCGCTGCCATTCTGTTCCTTGCGGAAACTCGCGCCGAGCACCTGGTCGCTTTCCTCCCGCGACAGCTGCTCGAAGAACTCGTCGAAACCGAGAATCCGATCGGCCTTGCTCAGCACCAGGTAGACCGGCACGTCCACGCTCAGACGCTGATGGATCTCGTGCAGGCGCTGACGGGTCTGGCGAGCAAGGTTCTCCAGCTCCAGTTCACTGCCGCCCTGCAGCTGGTCCACGGGCAGGTTGATCAGAACGCCGTTGAGCGGACGGGCACGACGCCTGCGCAGCAGACCGAGCAGGGTGTCCCAGGCGCTGCCGTCGACGGCAGCGTCGGGCTGGGTCAGATAGCGGCCGGCGGTGTCGATCAGCACGGCATGATCGGCGAAGTACCAGTCGGCAAAGCGGGTGCCGGAGACATCCTTGGTCAGGCGCTGCTGTTCGCTGCGGTTGAGCGGGAAATCCAGCCCGGAGAAATCCAGCAGGCTGGTCTTGCCGCTACCCTGTGGGCCGATCAGCAGGTACCAGGGCAGCTCGCTGCGCCATTTCTCGCTGCGCCCGCGATAGAGGCTGGAGGTCTTCAGGGTACGCAGCGCCTGCTTGAAGCGATGGCGCAACTCCTGTTGCTCTTCGCCGATCAGGCCGTCGCGGCGCAGTTGTTCCTGAACGTCCTGATCCTCGGCGTCGCGCTTCTTGCGCGCGCTGGCGCGCCAGCTGGCGAAGACCATGGCCAGGCCCCAGCCGAGAAACAGCACGCTGATGCTCAACAGGCGGGCGGTCGAGGATTCCCAGAAGCGGTAGTCGTCGACCGCCAGCAGCGGCCCGACGAACCACACCACAACCGCCAGCAGCAAGACCAGCAGCAGGCTCCAGACCCAGGTCCGGCGCAGCACGGCGCCGAGCTTGCCAAAGAACGTCTTCATCTCATTTCATCCCTGAAAAGGTGGAACCGCCGGCATCCATGTCCAGCACTCGATAGGGTTGCAGCACGGCCTCGCGCTGTTCGCCGAGGACCCAGGCGAAGCCGCCGTAGATCACCCCGAGGCAGACCAGGGTGAACAGCGCCACCATCCACCAGGGCACGATGCGCACCAGGCGCCGGCGGGTGTCCTTGAGGCCCTCCCAATGCGGCGACAGCTCGCGCGGGATGTCCCCGCGCATCTGCCGGATCTGCCGGTAGAGGCTGTCGCGTACCGCTTCCAGCTCGAGCATGCCGCGCGGCAGCACGCGGTACTTGCCCTCGAAGCCAAGGGACAGGCAGAGGTACATCAGCTCAAGCATCGGCAGGTGCTTGACCGGGTTGCGCGTCAGCCGCTCGAGCAGCTGGAAGAATTTCTCTCCGCCGAAGGTCTCGTTGTGGAAGGAGGACAGCAGGCTCATCTGCGACCATTCGCTCTCGTTGCCCCAGGGCGTGGTCACCACGGCCTCGTCGAGCACGGTGCAGAGCACGTAGCGCGCCGCCATCACCTGGCTGCTTTCGGCGCCGTCGTGCAGCGCGCGATGCTCGAACAGCTTGATCGCGCTGCTCAACTGGCTGTGCAGGGCCTGCAGGTCTTCGCTTTCCAGGCTGTGCTTGAAGCGCACCACTTCCGACAGCAGCGGCGAGGCGGCGGCCACCAGCGGATTGAGGCTGATGTTGAAGGTTTCCGCCGGGCGCAGGCGCGCGGCGTAGATCATCCGCTCCTCCAGCTGCTCGAAGCGCGGCGGGCTGTCGAAGTCGGTCAGCGGGCTCTGCGCCGGGGCCTCTCCCGCTCGATTGACGATGACCGTGCGGTCGTCCTGTCCGTAATCCATTTCCTTGATCATGTCGCTCAGTCCCTGACCGCCCAGAATTTCAGTTCGAGCCCGGCGAAGTCACCGGACACATGGAAGGCAAAGCCGCCGGAACGCTCCAGCTGCGCCTGGTCCTCGGCGCTGAGCTCCAAGGCGAAATAGGTCTTGCCGGCGTGGAAGGGGATCTGCCGCGGCGCCACCGGCAGCGGCTTGAGGCGGATGCCCGGCAGATGCAGGTTGACCAGCTGGCGGATGCGCTCCACCGGGCCGATCTTCAGGTGGGCCGGCAGCCGCGTGCGCAGGGTTTCCGAATCGCACTGGGCGCTGGCGGCGAGCACGAAGGACGCCGTGCCGAGCAGCTTGTGGTCATGCAGCGGCGATACCTGGATGCCGTACTGACGCTGCTGCAGTAGCAGCTCGATGGCGTGCTGCTCGAGCACCATCGACAGCACCTGGCGGATCGCGTCCATCAGCTTGCGGAAGCTCGCGCCCTGGTCGCTGTGCTGGTAACGACCGTCCAGGCGCGGGCGCTTGCTCTCGCTGGAGAAGGTCGCCAGCTCACCGAGCAGGCCGAGCAGGTCGCGATAGATCTGCTCCGGGTGCACCTGCTCCACGCCCAGGTAGTGGCGCAGCACCGGCTCGTGACGGTTGATCAGCTGCAGCATCATGAAGTCGCCGACCTCGGCGCCACCGACCTTGCCGGTGGCGCTGATGCGCTCGGCGAGGGTATCGCCGCGGTGGGCGAGCATGCTGATCACTTCCTTCAGGCAGGACAGCAGATAGCCGGAAGCCTGGAAGTTGACGTAGGTGGGGATGAATTCCGCGTCGAGGCTGATGACCCCGTCCGGCGTGGTGTCCAGCACCTCGCACAGCTGCAGCTTCACGTAGGCCTGATCGCTCTGCTGCTCGCCCAGTAGCAGGCGGAAATCCGGCAGGCCGGTGCTGACCTGGCTGGTGCTGCTGTCGCCGGCATTGGAGTCGGCGACGTCAAGTTCGTGGGCGGTATAGCGCGCCAGCACGTCCTTCTGCTCGGGCCGGCGGGTTTCGATGTGGTTGCCGGTGACCAGCGGCAGCGCAAGGTATACCGGTGTACTGCCGGTGTTCGGCGGAATGTCCAGCGCCAGTGGCTCGCGCTCGCTGCCCAGCTCGAACAGCGTGCCGTCGGGTAGGATGCCGCTGGCCTGGCTGAGCACCAGCTTGCCCATGTTGAGAAACTGGCGGTCGATCTCCAAATTGAAGAATCCCCAGGCATAGCTGCTCAGCTTCTGGGTGCGCGCCTTGAGTTGGTGATCGTAATAGCGATCGCTCTGCTGGAAGTGCTGCGGACGCAGCAGCATGCCTTCCTGCCAGACAACCTTATGCAGGCTCATGCTTACTGTCCTTCTTCGGCGAGCGGGTCGAACAGCGCGATGCCGCGCTCGTCCAGGCTCAGGGCGATGCGGGTGCGCTCTTGCGGCGGCAGCGCGATGACGTAGCGCCAGCTGGCTTCCGGCAGGTCGCGGTAGGCGGCCAGCACGCCGACGTAGCGGCTGCCGTCCTGCACCGAGAGCTTCAGCTCACGGCTTTCGCCGGGACGCAGTTCCAGTTCCTCGGAGGTCACCAGGTCTGGCGCCAGGGCTTCCTTGGGCCGCTGGTAGAGGGCGAAGAAGTCGCCATTCTCGAACGCCACCGGATGCTTGAGCTCCAGCAGGCGCAGCACGATCGGCGACGGCCGGCCGTTGAGATCGGGGTTGAGGCGGTCGCTGCCGTGCAGTTCGAGGTCGAGTTTGGTCAGCTTGGAGTACGGCGACAGCGCTGAGCAGCCGCCCAGCACGAGCAGCGAGGCCAGCATGGCCAGGGTGATGCGACGAGGCATGGGATCATCCTTGATGGGTTGAATCGAGCGTGGCGATCAGGCGCACCTGCTCCTCATAGGTCTTGGCGAAGTCGCGGGCGAACAGTCGCTCGCTCCAGTCGGCATCCTGGCCGAGGCTGTGATGCAGCCGCCGATAGGCGCGCCAGCGACTGCCAGCAGTAGCGATCAGCGGTTTGCGGCCTTCGCGTTCGAAACGCAGCGCCAGCTGCTCTGGTGCCAGCTGCTCGAACATCGCCTGCACCGCCGCGCGACTGGCCGCCAGCAGTGCCACCTGATGCGCCTGCAGGTCGCGGAAGGCGCGACCGATGGCCTGTTCGGCCGAGAGTTGGCCTGGCTTGCCACCGAGCAGCAGGGCGCTCAGGGCCTCACCCGTATCAGCGCTATGCTTGAGCGGGTTGTTGCCGGCGCTCTGCACGGTGGTCAGCGCCAGGCGCAGCTCGTTCTTCAGCTCGCTGCGGGTGCGCAGGCTCTGCTGCAGGCCGCCGACGCTCTGCTTGAGCAGACGGGCGGCATTCAGCGCCAAGGCCTGGCGCTGGTCCTCGTCGAGATCGTCGAGATCGATGCCCAGCGCCTCGCCGAAACGCGCCCAGAATCCCTGTGGCAGTCGTTCGGGCTCGGCTTCGCGCTTGGCTTGCGGTGCTGCCTGCGGCATGACCAGCTCCGGCAACGGCAGGCTTTCCATGTCGATGCGCGCATAGTCGCGCTGCTGCTGCGCCTGGCGCTGTGGCGCTACCAGAGCGAGGTCGAGGTCGTCGACCTCGGCATAGACGCGCTCTTGCTGTTCCATTGCGACCAGCGGATCGAGGTCGAGGAAGGCATCGTCGGGGATGATGCTGCCGGCCGGCTGCGGACGACCGATGTCACCTTCGAACAGCGCCGGGTCCTGGATCAGCCGGGCGCGGATCTCGAAATCGCCCAGGCAGTAGACGCTGCCATGCTCGATGCGCTGCGGCTGGCCCTTGACCAGGCTGGCGCCGCTGTCCTTGAGCTGGATGCCGTTGCTGCTGGTATCGGTGAGAAAGAAGGCGCCGTCGCGGTAGCTGATCACTGCGTGACGTCCGGAGAGGACGCGCTTGCGGTCGGGGATCACCCAATCGCAGCCCTCTGCGCGGCCGATCACACCGCCGGCCTGCTTGAAGGTTTTGGTGGTCAGCAGCCCGGGCACGAATTGCTGGGCGCCCACCATATCGAAGACCAGTTCCATGGTCGTGTCGCTCCTTGCGGTTACTGGCCGCGATTCAAGGCTTGCGGATCACCCAGCGGGCGATAGTGGTCATCGTCGAATTTGTAGTTGCCGGTGCAACCAGCGAGCAGCGCGGCGGCGATGAGCGAAACGAGGGCGTAATAGCGCACGGGCACGCGATTTCCTCCTTGAAGTCGTGTGTGGGGGCAAGGTGCGCATGGCGCGACCTGAGCGGGGCATTGAAGTTCAGTTGTCCCGCAGGCTCGGTGAACCGGTTCACAGAAAGCCCGGCGGATGCGTCTAAAACGAGCGTGAGGTCAGATTGGGGCGGTTCGGCGTCGCCGCGCGGCGGGTTTGGCTTGCATCGGTCCGGCAATGCTGGCAGGCGATCTGCTGATCGCTGACGGACCTGCAGAAACGCAAAAGCCCGCAGCGAGCGGGCTTTTTCGGAGTGCTTCGAGTGGGACTCGAAACGACCATCTGTATGGCGCATCCGGCGGGATTCGAACCCACGACCCCCCTTCGGAGGCCAATACGGTACAGGAATCTTGGTTGACTAGTAATGCTCTTGAACGTCTCTAAGTGCCGTGAAATCGAGGCTTTGCCCTGTGTCGTTGTCTACAGTTTATGGCTCTTGACGCTACCTAAGGGCGGTTACCTAAGGCACAAAACACGAAATCTGGATTCTCGGTTTTTGACCACTAGCTCGCCGGGCTTCGTCCTGCCGCTGGAACTTGTTGAGGTCAGCCGCCATGCGGCGGAGTAATCCTCGGGAGCTGGAAGCAGCTCATCCATCCTTGGAGCCCAAGTCGCTTGCGATCTTGCCGAAGGACTCCCAGTGGCCAACCAGCTCATCAACGCGATCAGGAATGCGTGGAGTCTTACTGAGTACCAGGCAACGGGTGGTGCCTACATACTCCTCGAGCAGGTAGAGCGTGCTTCCAACATCGACTCCCATTTCCTGCAGAACGTCGTGGGGCAGGCGAATGGCACCATCGCCTTCCCAGTCTTCGATCACTACATGATGTTTCATCGCGACTCCAAAAGACGGTTGGATGAGGTGTCCGCAAGGGGAGGCGGCAGGCTGCTGCCAACTAAATCCCGCGGCGTAGACCGGCAGCATAGCAAAGAGCGAGCAGGCTCGAGAAAGGTAACGAACGCGTCTATCCCAGCCATTGCTGTCGGTGGACGAAAACTCACCCGAGCAGCTCAACTGCGCAAGTCGGGAACGAGCACCCGGAATGGGGCGTCAGGAATGCGCACAATCGATTCAGACCACGAACAGAGCGATACCAGAGGCACTTACCTGCCGCATGACGCGCCAAATGACGCTACAATAATGCCATATGTCGCATCTGGAGGAATACGTTATGGTTTCCGCCGACACTCGCACCCGCAAGGCAGCACCCGCCGCCCGTAGGCCAACGGAATACCTTTTCCAAAGTGACTCTGACCAGCTCAGTCCGGTCATGGTCTACAGGCTCACGGTCAAAGGCTTCAACCTGAAAGACGTGCAAGACATGCTTGCGATTTCTGATCTGTATTCGACGAAGAAGATCATGAGTCGCATTGTGGGCAAGTCCATCAGGACGATTCAGCGCCAGGGCAGCAAGCAACCAGCACACCTCAACTCCCAACAGAGCGCCGTGGCCTTCCAGTACGCGAAGGTGCTGGAGCACGCGATCAATGTATTCGGCACCCAAAAGCTGGCCGAAGAATGGCTAGGGCGCCCTTGCAAGTATCTGGACGGTGACGTGCCGCTGGACGTTATCGACAACCCAGTGGGGTTTCAGGCAGTCGAGGACTATCTAGAGCGCATTGAGTACGGGGTCTATCAGTGAACCCATTACCCTGGTCTGGCTCATGGTACGCATGGCGCCTCGACCGTGAGCTCTACAAGGACACCTGGGACAGTGGCATTGGTGCCCACAAGCTGGGTGGCCGCTGGAACGTTCCGGGGCGAAACGTTGTATACGCATCGGCAGATCCCTCAACCGCCATCTTGGAGGTGGCGGCGCATGTCGGCTTCGATGCGTTGGATACGGTTGCGCATGTGCTCACATGCTTCGAGGTGCTCGATCAAAGCCTTATCAAGGTCGTACAGCCTGAAGATGTTCCCAATCCTATCTGGCTGACGAGTGCATCCGCTTCACCTAACCAGCAGAAATTTGCAGACGCCCTGCTGGCCGAGCATCCGTTCGTACTGATCCCATCCGCCGTCACTCGCCACTCTTGGAACTTGCTTGTCAGTCGCGAGCTGGCCGAGGGCAGGTATCGAATGATCAGCCAAGAACGCTTCGGCCTGGATACGCGCCTCGTTAAGGTCTGAGCCGCTTTGCGCTGGCTGAGCCAGCAGTGTCTTTCAGGTGAACGCCTTTAGATTGCGTGACAGCTCTTCACGTAGCCGTAGTACCAGGACGTGTACCAGCCAGAACAAAAGGCCCTACCTGTCCCCCTGATTTACAACTCATCTCTAGCCGCAGCTTCTGACAATTGAACTCGCCCCAGGCCTATTAGCTAACACCGCCCCTATTGAGCTGAAAATCCCGCAATACCACCGGGGGAATTTAATATCCCTATGCCGCATTCAGCTAATCCACCGGCAGTTCATTGATAGGTCATCGAGACTTCGCTCCGTAGCCACCGTGGCTGCACTCGTCTACCGCAAAATGTCGGTGGCAGTCCTGCAAAAACCACTGACCCGCCACAAGCGCTCACTGGGGCACCTCCGCCGAACTAGCCAAATACACCCTCGTGACGACAGAACTCTCCGCCAAATCGCCCATATCCAGCGTGCGCCTCCGGAATAGATCACTAGACCTCGACTGGTCTAGTCTTTCACTCACTCTATTCGAATGACATTGCAAGCTATATAACGAATAGCCGGCCAGAGATTGGCACCGATTGCCTAGGGAGAGAGGCGAATGATTGAGTCAATACGGATAGTGGGGGTGGCTTCGTATGGACAAGAGGTACAAGCGCTTGATGGGCTGACGAAGTTCAACTTTATCTACGGTGCCAATGGGTGTGGCAAAACCACAATTTCCAGGGTGATCGACAACCCCACTCGTTATCCGAGTTGCCATGTTGGCTGGAAGAGCGGCGTGCCCCTTCAGGCTATGGTCTACAACCGCGACTTCGTTGCACGTAATTTCGGCCCTTCCGCAGAGCTCAAAGGCATCTTCACCCTCGGTGAAAAGAACGTCGAGAACGTTGCCAAGATCGCGGCACTCAAACAGGAGTCCGGTAGCTGTAGTGGACGCATCAGCAGTCTGAGGGAGACTCTAGAAGGGCTGGATGGTCTGGGAGGAAAACGCAAAGAACTCGCCGATCTCGAGGCTTGGTTTCAGGAGACATGCTGGGCCCAGAAAAAAAAGCACGATAGTGCATTCGCTTTGGCATTCCAGGGCGTACGCAACAATGCCGAGAACTTCAAGGTCCGTGTGCTGCAGGAGCATGCTGGGAATTCTGCAGCATTGGTTTCGTTGGCCGATCTCCAGGAGAAAGCCAAGACCATTTTTGGCCCCTCACCTATGTTGGAGCCCCGCGTCGTATTGCCTTCGTTCGATGCGCTGTTGTCCCACGAATCGAATCCGATCCTGAGCAAGCGCGTTCTGGGCCGGGAAGATGTCGATATCGCGGCAATGATCAAGGCGCTGGGCAACAGCGATTGGGTGCGGCAGGGCCGGGCTTACTTCGATGAGGCGACAGGAGTCTGCCCTTTCTGCCAGCAAGCCACAGAAGCCTCGTTCGCGGCCAGTCTGGAGGCCTATTTCGACGAAACGTTTCTGGATGACAGTCGTGCCATTGATGAACTGGCTAAGACCTATGCCGCGGCGGCCGATCACCTTTTGGCGCAATTGTCCGAGATCCTTAATGCGCCTTCCCGATTCCTCGATGCGGAAACACTGAAGACAGAAGTGGCGCTGCTGGCTTCTCGGATTGCCCTCAATCGTCAGCATCTTGCCGATAAGCAACGCGAGCCAAGCCAGCTCATTGCACTGGAACCTCTGGCTGACGCTCTGGGCGCGATCTCCCAGGCACTGGCGCTTGCCAACGAGCAGATCGAGTCACACAACGCTACGGTAGCTAATCTGGGCAAAGAAAAGCAGCAATTGGCAAGCCAGGTGTGGAAACACATCGTCGCCATCGAGCTGGCGCCCGCATTGCAGGATTACTCGACGAAGAAGCGAGGGTTGGTGGGCGCGATCACTGCCTTGAACGGAAAGATCGAAGCGGCGGAAGCAGACCGGCGTCAGGTGGAGAAAGAAATAGCTGAGCTGGAGCGTGCGACCACCAGCATCCAGCCGACCATCGATGCAATAAATACCTTGCTAGCCTCGTTCGGTTTTCATGGTTTCTCCCTAGCCAAGGCAGATAGCGGTACCGCCTATGTGCTGCGGCGACCGGATGGTATGGATGCGAAGGAAACCTTGAGCGAAGGCGAACGTACCTTCGTCACCTTCCTCTATTTTTACCATCTGCTCAAAGGCAGCGATTCGGAAAGCGGCGTGACGACTGACCGTATAGTGGTCTTCGACGATCCTGTGTCGAGTCTGGATAGCGACATCCTCTTCATCGTTAGCAGCCTGATCAAGGCGCTGTTCGATGAGGTGCGCCAAGGAACCGGTCACATCAAACAGGTTTTCGTACTGACCCATAACGTCTACTTCCACAAGGAAGTGAGCTTCAACGCCCGGCGCACTGATAGAAACGCGATGCGCAGCGAGGAAACCTTCTGGGTCGTCCGAAAATCCCACCACTCTTCAAGAGTAGAGGCCCACACAAGCAACCCGATAGTCACCTCATACGAAATGCTGTGGGCGGAGGTACGACGGGCCGACCGATCCAACCTTTCAATCCAGAACACCCTCAGACGCATTCTTGAAAACTACTTCAAGATCCTCGGTGGAACCGATACCGACGACATCTGCAACCTGTTCGAGGGGCGTGAGAAGGTCATATGCCGATCGCTTTTTTCATGGGTCAACGATGGTTCCCACTTCGCACACGATGACCTGTATGTCGCTGTCGACGATGCAATGGTGGAAAGCTACCTGAATATCTTCAAGGCGATCTTCGTCAAATCCGGGCATTTGGCTCACTACAAGATGATGATGCGAGAAGCATACTCAGACGATTCTGAGATCGCGGCCAAAACTCAGGAACAGCAGGCCGATGCACAGGGGGCCGTCCATGCCTGAACAATATGAGGCTTGGATACATTCATACTGCGTAGCAGAGAAGCCTACTCAGCGCTTATGACAGCATCCGATCCGAATCGCCTTATCGCCTCGCTGGTACGGGATCAGGTCAATCTTGACCTGAAAACAGCGGATGTCTGCTTTCTCGCAGGTCTGTACCTGCGAGCGGACAAGGCTGGGCTTGCGTCGTTCGAGGAAGATCTGCTGATCGACCTGTTTGAACAGGTCTGCGATGTCGTCGAACCCGCTGCCGAAAATCCGCGCAAGCGCGCGACGCACGCCATTCAACGATTACGCGAGCAGCGCATGCTGGCCCGAGTTGATGGCGCCGGCATCGTTCGGGCGGGCGAGTATGCGCTGACACGACTTGCTGCTGCGGTTATCGAATACTTTCTGGCGGACGAGGCCCTGACTCGGGAAAGCCTCAGCCTACTGACCGGTACCTTGCGCGCTCAACTTGCCGACATCCTGGCGACAGCCAGGAAGGCCCATAACGATGAGGATTGGCGTCAGCGCGTGGTCGCCCCCCTGAGGATCACGGTCGGTGACATGGTGGCGGGTATCGAACGTCGGCAGCGGGGGCTTGATGCCCAGCAGGAGGAAATCCAGGCGGAAATCGCTAGCCTGCTGTCGAACGACTGGTTTAGCGCAATCGATCGATGCCAGAGCCTGCTCGACGCAACGACCCACACATTGCGCGAGCTCAATGAAATCCTGCTGCGAGACACACACCATTTCGTTGCGTTGCTCCAGGACATCCAGGCGCTGGCCGTTTCAGCAGAAAATGTCGAAGCCGAGGGAGCCGCACAGCGGGTCATCGAACATGTAGACCGGATCGGAGCCTGGGGCGGTGCACGCCAAAAGGCATGGTCCGAATACTACCAGTATGTACACCGCTACCTGCGCGACGTGGTCAGACTGGATCCTGATCGGGCGCTGAGCCAGCGCTTGCGCGATCAGATTGCGGAGTGGGGAAACAGGCCTTTCCATCTACTAGCTGCGCATGCAGGCTCTATCTGCCTGCTACGTACACTTGAAGCACGCGTCGAGCGTCCGGTGGTGGCCAGGCCAAAGACTGATCGTGAGGCCGAACCAGCCTGGGTGGAAGCTGAAAATGCGCTGGCAGATATCGAAGTGTTGGTGAGTCGGGCGCTCGACGAGGGCGTAGATACCTTGGCGGGGCTAACGGTGCAGGTACTCGCCACGCTGACCGACGATAGCCAATACGTGGCTGCGGGTCGCATCGCTGACGCAGCTGCAAGGCTAGCCCGATTGCGTTCAAGCCGCGAGCGGCTATGGCTAGAAGTGGGCGAACAGCTCGAAGTCGAGGAATGGACTGTCCAGGGCCGGAGGAAAGTGGAGTGAGCGATGCCGTATTCGATTCTCTGGAAGAGGTGATTGTCGACGAGCGATTCCCCGAGGTGGATCTGATGCTGCGACGTGGACGCCATATCGGTCGAGATGATGGCTGCCCCTATGATTACCTGGTGGAGGCACAGGCGCTGCTCGAACCTTTTTATCGGCGTTTCGGTTGTGAGCTGATCCAGCAGAGCGATGGCTATTTCTATTTGCTGCCCAGCGGCGAGCGGCTGGGGCGACGTCAGCTATCCGTCGGCGAAATGCTTATCGGGCAGGTGCTGGCGCTGATGTATCTCGATCCCGTGACTTTGCAGCATGGCGGCATGGCGACACGTGAAGCGCTATTGCAGCGGCTGTCCGGATTACTGGGCACCGATGTGCTAGTGCGTACGCTAAATCCGCGTAGACGCAAGTATGACGAACGCATTGCCGCTGAAACTGTGCGAGGGAAAGCGGACGAGGCGCTGCGTAAGTTAGCTGAGCTGGGTTTCATCGATGTGGTTGATGCGGCCAGATTGCGCCTGCGTCCGGCACTCATGCGCTTTGCCGAGCCAGTTCGCGGGCTCACAGATCCCAGCGACGCCCTAGAGCGGCTGGTTGCGCGTGGAGAGGTATTACTGGGTGATGCTAACGACATGGATGACGATAGCGGCGACGCGGAGGGGGAGGAAATGTTGTCATGAGTCGAACGCGTGCCGATGCTTTAGCCCTGGTCAATTGGAAAGGTGTCTTCTACGAGCGTTATCTACTCGATCGGCATGTCACTGCGCTGGAAGGCAGCAACGGTGCCGGCAAGACCACGGTGATGATTGCCGCCTATGTCGCTCTGTTGCCCGATATGTCCCGCCTGCGCTTCACCAATCTCGGCGAGACTGGAGCGACTGGCGGCGACAAGGGTATTTGGGGACGTCTAGGTGATCCCGGACGCCCTTCCTACGTGGTGGTAGATTTTGCCCTTGCAGGTGCACAGAGGCTGCTGGCTGGGGTGCATCTGGAACGCAAAGGTGAACCCTCCGTGGAGCCTACCCCATTTATTGTCTGGGGCCTCGACCCTGCGATCCGATTGCAAGATCTGCTGCTGGTTGCACAGGGGGGCGTCGAGTCTGTGCCGGAGTTGCAGGAGTTGCGCGACAACGCGGCGCGGCTCGGTGGGCGATTACAATCTTATCCCTCCGCCCGGGAGTACTTCGCCGCGCTATTCGACCAGGGAGTCATGCCACTGCGCCTTGGTACCGACGAGGAGCGCAATAAGTTTAACGATATGTTGCGTACCAGCATGACCGGCGGCATCTCAAGGGTGCTCACTTCGGAGCTACGCTCGTTCCTGCTCAGGGAGCAAAGTGGCCTCGCTGATACCTTGCAGAGGATGCGATCAAACCTGGATTCCTGCCGGCGCACGCGGGTAGAAGTGCAAGAATCGCGCCGCCTGGAGCAAGAAATCGGCAGTATCTTCGAAGCCGGCCAGGCCATGTTCGGCGCGGCCTTCCTCGCTACTCGCGAACGTGCCGACGAGTTGGCACGCCGGGTGAGCGAGGCTCAGAGCACGCGTGATCAGGCCTTCCAGGCGCAGGAAGTTGCGCGCGGAGCACTCGACGCGACTCTGGCCGAGTTGGATGAGCTCAATGCTCACAAGGGCGAACTGGATCGAGTGCTCGAAGCCGCACGCAATTGGCACTCCAAGCTGAAGGATGCCTTGGCGGCATTGTGCACCCTGCAACAGAGTGTTATCCGTCTCGCGGAGACCGAGCGCGAAGCACAGGAAGCGGGCAGGCTGCGAAGCGAGGCTGAAACGTTGCGAATCCGCAACCGCGAGGAACTCAAGCGTGCCCAGGAGGGTTACAAACGCGCCGCTGAGGGTCTCGCCGACCTGCAGCGGGGCATAGAGGAACTGCATCGCAGGGCCGCTGCCTATCGCCAAGTAACCCGACGACTGCGGGAAGCCGAGATGACTTTGCAAGTTGCCCCTTTGCTCCCGGCGCAGTTCGTCGATCACCTCGCATCGGCACGTAACACACTCGAGTCCATCGATCAGGAGCGTCGTGAAGCCAGGACACGCCTGTCCGATGCGCTGGAGCATCGTAAGCGGCATGCGCAGCTCATAGCGGCTGTGCGGCGGCTCGCGGGACGGGATGTCGAAATCATCGCTGCGTACGATGCGGCTACTGAAGCGTTGCGTCTTCACCGGCAACTGAGCGTACTTGCTGATCAGGTTCCCAGCATCGAACGTGAACTGGCCGAAGCGCAACAGTTGCAGGTCCGGCAGGCTCGGGTGCACGCACAGGCGAGCGAGTTAGGTGTGGTCTTGACCCAGGCGCCCGCCACGCAAGTCGTCAACGCTTTGCTCACCAATACTGAAGCCGAACGATCCGCACACGAGCAGGCGCAACGGACGGCTAATGGCGAACTTGCCGGGCTACGACGCCGGCGCGAGGAGCTCCAGCAACAATATCAGCAGTTGCTGGCACGCGAGCCGCAATGGCGGAAGCTGACGGAATGCGCTATGCGCTTGTCCGAACACCTCGGTATACGAGTAGAGGATCGGGGCAACCTGGATGAAGCCCGTGCTCTCTTAGGCAAGCAGTACGCCGAGGCAGGCCGGGCCGAACAGCAGGCACAGCAAGCGCAGGAGCGACTGATCCGCGAAGCGCGCGATTTACTGGCGGCCGGAGGCCCGTTCTCTCCTGCGTTGTTGCAGCTCAAGGACAGGCTCGGTGCCGAACTACTGGCCGGTAGTTACGAAGAAGTGGCGATTGAGGAGGCTGCGGTGCTGGAAGCCCGGCTTGGGGCCTTGGTGCAGGCATTGGTCGTCAACGATCTCACAGCAGCAGCTCTTGCGGCTGTGGACCGGCCAGAGGAACTAGCTGACGTGCTACTGGTGCCGCGTGATGCCGACCTCTATCGCTTGGCAGAATCCTCCGACACCACGATTGCCGGCGAAGGCGATCTTGCTATCCAAGACGGTATCGCTCTCCGCTTGTCCCGTATTCCCACCAAGCCGCGCATAGGGCGGCGGGCGCGCGAGAAAAGGGCAGCCGACCTGCAGGCGCAGGCCGAAGAGAAAGCCTCCGAGCTGAATGCGATGAGGGGTGCACGGCGCACGCTGGAGCGGCTGCAGGCCGATGGCGATGCTCTACTTGCTGGGCTGGAGGTTTGGCTGGCGGGGGATCCTGCAAGTGCCATCACCGAGGCGCAGCAGGCGATCACCTTGGTCGATGAACAGATCGAGCAGCAGCGCGAAACGGCTGATCGCAATGCTACAGCGGCACAGACACTGCAGCCGCGTATTGGCAGACTGCGTTCGTTGCTGGCCGAGGCGATGCTGCTCGATCCCCCCGATCATGGCGAGCGCGTGCAAGTCCTCAGCGAAAAAGCATCGCAAGCAGTCGAGGCCAGAAGCTGGATCGCCGCCAACCAGGAAGATGTCCTACGTGTGGAGCACGGGCTTGGTGACTTGCGCCAGCTTCCGTTGTCGGACCCGGATATAGAAAACCTGACGCTTCACTCCAATGCCTTGGAGAGGCGGCGCCAGCAGCTCGATGCAGGGATCGAAGCACTCGAATATCTGTGCGACAACGCCGAAGCGTTGTCCTGGGAGGAAGCTCCAGGTCGGCTCGAAGACTCGCAAGAACTGGTTCCGGCGCTGCAAGAGCAACTGAGCGAAGCCGAAACGCTGCAACAAGATTGCGAAAACAAGGTCACCCACGCGGAAGCCCAGTATGAGGAAGCGAGCAAGCGCTTTCTTGCAGCGCAAAGCCAGTACGACAACGCAAGACAGGAACATGAATCCGCCGCTGAACATTTCGATTCCCTCGGCATACCCGCTCCCACCGAGGATGCCCTGTCGGCTGCTAGTGCCGAGGTGATGCGGTTGGAACAAGAACTGCGTACCCATGGGACGCGGCGCGATGAGTTGCTGACGGCTAAGGGCAACCAGGAACATGGCTTACAGAACGCCCAGCAGGATCTGCAATCTGCCGACGACAAACTCGCTATCGAACGCCGTGAGGCCGAGCCGGCACGTAAGCGCTGGGATGACCTACTTGACTGGGCGATGCGCGATGGTCTGGTGGGCGAGTTGCTGACCAGAACCCCTGAAGAGTTTGCCGACATCCGTGGCCACATTAATTTTGTCCAGGAAGCCAAGATACGCCGAGGTGTCCTACTGGAACGCCTGGGTAGTGCGCGCGGCGGGGAGGTCTTGCTGACCGAACTGCAACAGCTGCGCGATACCTCCGATGCCGCCTTCGCTGATGCCATCCTGACGCTTTGGCTGGCTGTGCGCGACTGGCTGCGCCGCCGCCTGCCGGCACAGGTGGCCGAGGTCGATGACCCGCGCGAGGCGCTCATCCGGCTGCGCGACCAACTGTCTGACCTCGAAGAGCGTCTCGCCCGTCAGGAAAGCGACCTGCGTGGAGCTAGCGAAGACGTAGCACGAGGCATTGACGTACAGATCCGCAAGGCGCGTGGCCAAGTCACTCGCTTGACCAAGAATCTAGAAAAGGTCAGCTTCGGCAGCATTCAGGGCATCCGTGTGCGCATGCAGGCTGTCGAACGTATGGAGCAGATCCTTCGCGCCCTGCGTGAAGGTGCGGCCCAGGAGCTGCTGTTCCAGGCGGACATGCCGATCGAGGAGGCGCTCGACGAAATCTTTCGTCGCTACGGCGGTGGGCGCTCAGCAGGGCAGCGTCTGCTCGATTATCGGGAATACGTGCATCTGCAGGTGGAGATCCGTCGCAAGTCCGGCACCGAGTGGGAAGTCGCCAACCCGACACGTTTGTCGACCGGCGAGGCGATCGGTGTCGGTGCTGCGTTGATGATGGTGGTTCTCACCGAGTGGGAACGCGATGCAACCTTGCTGCGCGGTAAGCGCGCTCACGGTTCGCTGCGTTTCCTGTTCCTGGACGAAGCCAACCGTCTGTCGCCGGACAATCTCGGCGTCCTGTTCGATTTGTGTCAGACACTGGATCTGCAGTTGATGATCGCGGCCCCCGAAGTGGCACGTGCCGAAGGCAATACGACTTATCGCTTGGTGCGCCAGGTGACGCCCGAGGGGCGCGAGGAAGTTCTGGTGTTCGGTCGTCGCACCAGGAGCGTAGGCTAATGTGGCAGACGCCGCAGCAGCGCATCGCTCTGCTCGAGTTGCTGGTGCAGGGGACGCTCAAGCGCCGCGCCTCACAGGTGAAAGCGTATGACACTCTGGCAGAGCTATCCTGGATCCGCTCGACCGGCCGGCGTGATCAGATTGCCTTGGTAGAGGCTCGCCGCACTGAACTCGTTGCGCTGCTTGAGCGGGTATGGCCGGACTGGCAGGAAGCTCTGGCGGCACTTACAGCGGGTGGGTTTTCTCCTACGCCTGATGGTTGGGCTCGCTTGGAAGATTCGCGCCGCGCAGGGCGGCTTCCGGCGCTGCCAGGACGTCTCAATCGCCGGACTGCAGCCGCGCTAACCGCGCCCCACTCCAAAGCGGTGCTCACGCCGCGCCGGCAAGCCGCGCTTGCCGGCACCGAAGCGACCCACGACGGATTGTTACGCTTGCGACCACCGCGTGGATTGGTGGCACAGACCGAGCAGGGTGTCCTGGATCTGTGGAAGCTTGCCCGTATTCTTGGTGAAGCACCGATCCCGGAGCGGGCCTTCCTGGATGGCCTCATCTTGGAAGGTCCCTTGCGAGCGGTCTTGCTGGTGGAAAACTCTGGCGCTTGGCGTGACCTGCCGATGCTGGACGGATGGCTTTTGGCTCATGTCCCTGGCTGGGACATAGCCACTGTTGTGCATCTACTCGCTCAGGTGCAGCCCGAGGTTCCTGTCGTTCACTTTGGTGATCTCGACCCGAACGGCGTACGAATCTTCCTGAAACTACGAGAGCTTCGGTCGGATCTGTGCTGGTTCGTTCCATCCTTCTGGACCGAGTGCGTTGAGCCTAGGAAGTTGAAAAAGCCATGGCCTGCTGGGCTTGATCTTCGTCATGCGCCCAAGCTGGTGCATGATCTCGTGGACAAAGGTCTTTGGTTGGAGCAGGAGCCTTTGGTGGTCGACTCTAGGATGAGAAGTGCGCTTGAGTCGATCGTTCAACCACTCGTCAACTGAGGGGCTCAGAGGACACCGGTGCTCAGGAGTGTGCAACGAGTTGTTCTACCTCGTCGACGATTTCTGCTGCTGTGCAGCCCAGAGGGATGGCTAGCTTGAGCAAGGTGGTAATGGTTGGCTGGTTGACGCCCCGCTCCATCAGGCTGACGTAATTACGCTGCAATTCTGCCTCATGGGCCAATTGTTCCTGGGTAAATCCTGCTGCGACACGCCGCCTGCGCAAGACTTTACCGAACGCCAATCCGACCTCCACGGAAGCCCTCCCTTAAAAGGGAGGACTATCTGGGTCGAGCCATCTGTGGTCTTCACAATATACTGTGAATTTGCTAAAACACCGCTTCGTAACCTGAAGCCATCATCGGTCGCCTCGCAGGCCGACTCTCGTTTACATGGTAGCGCTTGGCATGGTGGGTCGGCTTTACCTTATTCGCAAGGAGTGCGCGCTTTGCATCCGCCAATCACGTAAGCGGATCGAACCATCAGCAAGGAATGCTCATTGAGTCCGAGAGCAGCATTTTTACGATGCCCTGCCGCTCAGAAAGTAGTCCGTCCCAAACCAATGCCCCAACACTTACAAGCCCTGGTTGTAGCGATAGGGCCAGAAGTAGCGTGACCAAAAGGTCTTCACCCATTTCCTTCCGCAAATGGATCGCGCCTCAATACGGGCATTACAAGACAAACTTACTGGAAAGATGATATGCGTTTCATAATTAAACTAGCGGCAACAGTCGTTGCTGGCACTCTCCTCGTCGGTTGCGGGGGCGAGGATTTCACAGGCAGCTATCGCGCTAAGAATCCGTCGAATAGCAAAGTTGAGCTAGTCCTTAATATCCATGGCAATGAAGCTGAGCTCATTGGGCAGGAGCTAGGTACTGGCCGCATCAAGCCGCTTGTCAAAATGACCGTCTCTGTCAAAGATGGAAAGCTTCTTCTTGACGACGTAAATAGTTCCGAACGCTTGGCCATGAAGCGTAATGTGGACGAGCAAAGCCTTGACTGCCTCAACTGCAAGATTCTTCGCATCAAGGACGATACGGTTTGGAAATATGACCCCAAAGGGCCTTATGACGTAGACCAGATGCTCAAAGATCAGGCCGGGAGGGACGAGGAGCAATTAAATGCCGAGCTTGCCAAAATACAGGAGAAAGCCTTGCAGCAGGGGATGCGGGATCTAGAAGCTCCGAAGCTAACTCCCTATGAAGGCGATTGGGTCTATCAGCGCACAACGAAACAAGACCCTTTGACCATCATGACCATCTGGCGCAAAAGCCAGATCAAAAGCTGGTCGTTCAAATTTGAGACCATGGATCGTTTGGGGCACGAGGTTCCTGGGTTCGAAGTTTCGGAAGCTGGGCTGAAGATTGGAACTGGCCCCAAGGCCCACCTGTATAGTCTTAGCCCTGACAAGAAAACACTGACCTGCATGGACTGCACCAAGCCCGAGCGCTGGCTCAAGGCTGATCCTAATAAAGACCTCAGCGATCGTTATTATGCCCGCCAGATGGCAGGCAACCCGTAAAACCTTTACCCGGATAGATTCCCCTGCCCAGCTTTACGCTGGACAGGGGTACCCTCTGAGCTTTTGGGTATCCGGATTAAGTGGTTGATGGGCCTTCCAGCCCCATCCAACCCTTAGTCCTTCCAGAAGGTTGATAGATCGACACCGAAGTTCTTCTCAGGCTCGGGGAGTCCCATGTTGTAGGTCATGGTGGCTCTGCCCAGAAACGGGGATTCCTTGACTTGTGGCGCCTTCTTCTTGTGCTTGGTGGTATAGAGCATCCGGGCTCGCATTACCTCGAACGAATAGCCCCGGCCATCACGGTTTTTGTCCTTGGCTAGGCGGTTTATCGACTACGTGAAAGCGTTGGTGATCGGGATGTCGGTCTCAAAGTAGGTCAGCATCTCTTCACGCCAGCCACTGACGGCGCTGACGAGATCCTTCCAAACCTCCTTCTGCCCCTGAGGGATGTTGTCAATCCAGGTGGCGAGAGCCTGTTCGGCACCACGCCGATTGGTACAGTCCCAGATATGGTAGAAGCGCTCCTTGTGCTCGTAAGCCGCCAAGAGCTGGGGGGAATGCTCCTGTCCAGGTCTCCATGATGAGCCGTTCGCGGTCTGAAACGTCGTGAGCGCGCTTCAGCAGGATTTTCCGGTCACCTTTGAGGGTCCGGCGCTGATTGGGCTTCAACTCCTTCCTTAGGCCTTTGCGGATCTTCTCTAAGGCCTCGTTGGCCATGCGCACGACGTGGAACTTATCGACCACGATACGGGCCTGTGGCAGCACCGTCTGGAAGGCGCGGCGGTAGGGCTTCCACATGTCCATGCTGACGATCTCGACCTGGTGGCGGTTGGCCATGCTCATGAGGCGTCTTGTCACCCTCTCTTGCTGACGACCGGGTAGCAGGTCCAGCAGGGTGCGCTCTTCCAGATTGGTTAGGATGCAGCAGAGCCCTTGGCAGCAGTCGTGCATCAGGAACGTACAGCTGGCTCATGAAGGCGTGCCGCCTTATCAAGGCCCAGGACGCGCCTATTCCGGAAGTCAAGCATGCGATAGCGAAGACGCTAGGCGATTCAGCGGCGGCGGCTGCCTGGTTGATGTCGTATTTCCGCCCAAATAAAGAGGGCGACACCGAGGAAGATCCATACGTCCGCTAGGTTGAACGATGGCCAGTGCCACTGGGCATAGTGAAAATCGAGAAAATCCTCTACGTAGCCTAACCGCAAGCGATCTGCGACATTGCCCAACGCGCCGCCGAGGATCGCACTGAGGGCGAGCCGATAACTCAGTACGCGTGGTGAACGCCAAAGCCAGTACACCAGTAATATCGAGATAACCAGGGCCAGTCCGATGAAAAGCGGCTGCTGCCAACCGCCGACATCCGCGAGAAAGCTGAAGGCCGCCCCCGTATTGTGGCGGTGGACCCAATTGAAGAAGGGTGCGGCAGGCACGCTTTCACCATGCGCTAGCATGGTGCTGGCAAGGTACTTGCTCGCCTGATCGACAAACAGTAACAGGAGCGAGAGCCACAGCCAGCGCATCGCCTTTCCCGGCTCGTGGGCTTTCTCTGCGAGCCGACTGCCATAAGTAGACATATCCCCTTCCTCCTGACCCAATCTAGAATTTGCTCGCTGCTAAATAACAAGCGTCATGTACCCAACCGATGATGCCGACGAATTCGACGGAGCAGGAGCAGGCCGAGTCCGAGTGCGGTCAGGCCAAGGACAGGCCAATCCCGCCAGCGCACATAAGGGGGCGCGCCAGTTCGCGGTGTCACTTCGGCGCTGAGGGTGGCCACTTCGAACTGCGGAGCACGCTTGAGCACTTTGCCCTCATGATTGATGGCTGCTGTGATACCGGTGTTCGTGGCTCGAAGAAGGTCACGTCCGGTTTCGATGGCACGCATGCGTGCCATCTGGAAATGCTGGAGGGGGCCGAGCGAGCTGCCGAACCAGGCATCGTTGCTGACATTCACCAGTAACTGCGCTTCGGGCAGAAGCTCAGTGACTTCGGCACCAAAGACCGCCTCGTAGCAGATGAGTGCCCCTACCGGCACCCCTGCTGCATTCAGGACGTGCGCTTCCCGTCCCGGTGTGAAGTCGGACATGGGCGCCCCGAGCACGTCGAGGGCCGACCCCAAAAGATCCCGAAACGGAACATATTCACCGAAGGGCACCAGGTGGCGTTTGTAGTAGAAGCCTGAGGGATCGGAGAGGCTTACCACGGCGTTGTAGGTACGGCCCTCCGCCTCGCGTACCGGGACGCCAATCATTAACGATGTGCCTGCCTGATCGGCTAACGCCTCAAGCTCAGCAAGATATGCTTTGGCCTGGTCATGCCACATCGGGATTGCCGCTTCTGGCCAGATCACGATATCGGCTCCGAGATGCTGCGCGGTAAGCGCCTGATAGCGCTCAAGTGTGATGTCCCGGTATCTCGGGTCCCATTTCTTGTCTTGCGCGATGTTTCCTTGCAAGAGGACGACATCGATCGGGTCAGCGGCTGGCTGCGTCCATTCACGATCCAGCAGTTGCAAGCCGGCGAGGGTAGCGACTAACACGGCACCGACTACCGCAGCACGGCGCAGGCTTGGCCCCTGGACAACCCAGGCAAGCCCGCCAGCGAGAAGTGCCACCAGTAAACTCACGCCAAGCACGCCAAAGACGGGAGCGATAGTGGCAAGTGTGGTGTCGGTCTGGCTGTAGCCAATGAAGAGCCAGGGAAAGCCGGTCAAGAACCAGGTGCGCATCCATTCACTCAGCACCCATGCCGCAGGTAGCCCTAGCCAGAGTGCCATTGCATCCATCTCAGGGCGCAGGCAGCGCACGAGGTACGCGACGCCCCATGGAAAGAGGGCGAGCAGCGAGACAAAGGCCGCCGTGACTAACACCGCCACCACGGGGCCATTGCCGTACTGGCTAATGCTGATAAAGACCCAGGAGACACCCACGCCGAAGTAGCCAAGGCCAAAGAGGTAGGCCGACCACAGCGCCTGACGCCTTGAAGACTGCGCGGTCAGGACAAAAAATGTTGCCAGAGCGATCACCGCAAGCCATGCCCAGCCCACAGGGGCAAAGGCAAGCGGCATGGCGCCTCCAGCAAGTAGAGCCATCCCCCCTGTCAGAAGCGGCTTATAGCGCACGCCCGTGTATAGGCTAGAGGGTAGCGCGCACTTATCACCCAATGCTCTCTCGCCTCCGAATCCAGGATCAACCCTGTGGCTCATGCTTTCTTGCTCCGCTTAATCAAGCTGCGTCAATTCATTCGGCCGGCTGGCCAGGGTGGCAAAGTGAATGTTTCTGGACTCGACTAGGTGCGCCGTAAGCTGGGAGCTGCTTCGTATTCGGCCAGCACGACAGTGGCTGTGTTGGGGAGCAGTACGTTAGCTTTGCGATACCACCCCTTCCAAGCCCGCTGATACCAGAACGAACAGGACGAAGCCGCCTATGAAAGCCAGCGGTGAGATGTGCGTATCGTCACCGCTCTCGTGAGCCTCGGAGACCATATCTTCGATGGCAGCGACCGTGAGAAGGCCTGCCGTGAACGTCAGTGCCGCTAGCTTAAATGCCTCCGGCTGGTTCCTGAGTACGAAGTAAGCAAAGACGGCTGCCGAGAGCACAGGAATCGCGAAGGAAGCAGAGAGCAGTATCCGCTTGCTACGAGGGATTCCTTTATCTTTCATGGTGGCGATCGTCGCAAAGCCCTCAGGAACATCGGCGAGAACCTGACCCGCCGCCAGGATTATCGCGACCGACGGTGAGACCGCCGACCCCGCCCCGATCAGGAGGCCATCGCTGAACAGGTCGATGGATACGGCGATATAGATCATCCAGACACTCGTCTGACCGCCTTCTCCCTGCTGGCCTTGTCGCTTCTGGAGACTCTCAACGAGCTTCTCGATACCTACGTAAGCAATGCCGCCCAGCGCGAAAGCGAGGGCGATTACCCAGGCTGAGAGGTTCTCTAGCACGCGCGGCATGATTTCAACCGCCACCACCGCAATGACGAGGCCGGCAGCGCCGTGAAGGGCGTAATTGAGACGGCGCCCGGTAGTTCGGGAGGCCTCCGCAGCGAGCCCACCACTAAAATTGCCTAAGGCGGGCAACAGCGCCAGGCCGAGTACCAGCCAGATACTATCCATCATCTTCCTTCCTTGGTTGATTCCTAGATACGCTACCTTGCTGGCTCCGAGCCTTCGCGCTATATGCTGTCGTTCAGGCCTAGCGCGCTTGTACAGCCACTTCGATCAAGTGTCCCAGGCATCGATAGCTGCGTACCGTGCAGCCTCACCCCTTGAGCGCCAGGATGCGCCGAGCGCCGTTGAGGACGATCAGGCCCACGATGGTACCGATAATCAGGTCAGGGTAGCTGGACCCCGTCCAGGCGACCAAGGCACCGGCGGCGATGACGCCCATGTTGATCACCACATCATTGGCCGAGAATATCCAGCTTGCCTTCATATGCGCGCCGCCTTCGCGGTGCTTGGATATCAACAGCAGGCAACCGGTATTGGCGATCAACGCGACGAAGGCGATCGCCATCATCATCAGCGATTCAGGCTCACTACCGAAAACAAAGCGTCGCACCACCTCGACGAGTACGCCGATAGCCAAAATCAGTTGCAGTACCCCTGCCAGATGCGCGGCACGTACCTGCATTTTCGCACTGCGCCCTACGGCATAGAGAGCCAGGCCATAGACGGCTGCATCGGCAAACATATCCAGGGAATCAGCGATCAGGCCGGTAGACTGGGCGATCAGGCCAGCAGTCATTTCCACCACGAACATGATCGCATTGATACCGAGCAACACGCGCAGAGTGCCTGACTCCTGCGTAGCAGAGACTGCCGAGCTCTCAGCGGCCTTGATCGTCTCTGGGTCGGCAATGACGGTTTCCTGAAGAGAGGCGCCTAGCCCCAAGGTCGCCAGTTTCGCGGTAATGGGCTCAGCCTCGCCGTCATGCACGACCTCCAATCGGCGGTTCGACAAGTCGAAGGACAGCGTTCGAATCTCATCAAAGCCGTTCAGCGCCAAGCGGATCATCCGTTCTTCTGAGGGACAATCCATCTTCGGCACAGCATACACGCTGACCCATTCCCCTGACGCTTTGGAGGAGACCGGCATATCGGTATCCGCTGCAGGCGTTGCATCGCAGCTACATGGGCCACCACAGGCTTTACTCACGATACGGCTCCAGTTAACCAACATAGATTGCTAGTATTAAAAACTATATAGCTACTATAAGGTCAATGGGACAGATGATCCGTTGAGGAGTAAGCCTGATGCGCATTGGTCAGTTAGCCCAGATAGCGGGTATCGACACGCAGACGATCCGCTTCTATGAGCAGCAGGGCCTGTTGCCGCCGCCAGAACGGCAGGAGAATGGTTACCGTGTCTATACCGAGAAGCATGGCGAGTGGCTTGCCTTTATCCGCCGCTGCCGAATTCTGGACCTGTCACTGACAGAGATTCGCGAGCTACAGAGCTATCAGGACGACCCTCGCCAGCCCTGTACCGCCGTCAACGCCATGCTCGATGACCACATCTCTCATGTGCGGTCGCAGATAACTGCTCTGCAAGCGCTTGAGCAACAACTCGTTTCACTGAGGGCGAGTTGCAACGAGGGTCGGGAGATCAATGCCTGCGGCATCCTGACGGGGATCAGCGAGGAGAGCAAACAACAGCTGTATAGGGCTAGCTCAGGCCGTAAGGACTGAGCAGAGACATGCCGGACCTTGCAGTGACATTGTGAATGCATGGTGTGTTGATCGCGAAGCCTCACTGCGTATCTCGGCATGCGAACCTGGGCGTTGCTGCAAACTTGCAGGGGCCGTGAAGAAGAGTCGTCATCAACCAGGTAATCCGCTGAGCTGATGGTTGGTTCCGTCATCATGATATGAGCCAATCAACCAAAAAATCCGGATACCCGAGCTTTTCTGCGGGGCCCAGCGTTTTCGATTTCACGCTGCTGGTGGAACAGTCAAAACAAGGCAGCTAATCCTTGGCTATCAAGCGTTTTGGCAAGCGCGCGCTAATCAAACGATGCTCAGCCGCCGTTCAGCAAGGCAGCCGCCATACCGTCCAGTCGTTTTTTAGTCTTTTCCCATTGCGGCATGACCTGCTGCATAAGCCGGTAGAAACGCTCACTGTGGTTGTGTTCGGCGATGTGACAAAGCTCATGCAAGATCACATAGTCGATGCACTCGCGGGATGCTTTAACCAAGTGGGGGTTGAGCGTGATACGGCCCGCAGGTGAACAACTGCCCCACTGTGTTTGCATGCTTAGGATGCGCAGTGGCGGCTTGGCTGCAACCCAAAGGGCTTGTTGCAAGACAGCATCTAGACGTCGATCAAACACCTCTCGGGCGCGAGCTTTGTACCAGGCGTAAAGGAGTTCTCGGATCTTGTCTGCCGACTTGACCCGAACAGAAACCTCAAGCTTGCCCCGCAACAAACGCACCTGCTGTAGCTCATCAGGCGCCTCAATCACCTTGAGCACATACTGCTTGCCTAAGTAGTAGTGGCTTTCCCCGCTGATGTACTGCCGCGGGCGAACGTGCGTTAGCTGAGCACGGAACTCACGAAGCTGCTCATAGATCCAGCGACTGCGTCGTTTCAGCGCGGCCAATACCTGTTCATCGCTGGCCCCATCCGGCGCACTGACGCGCACGCGGCAGTCTGGATCGACCTTGATCAGAATGCGTGAAACATCGCGGGCCCTTCGCGCCCTTTCAACCTGTATCAACTCATCGGCATAGTGAAAGCTCAGCCAGCTCAACACTGCGGGGGCAGGTGGAGCGCTCATGACGATAGGCACACTCATAAGCCGGACAAGCCTACTCGCGTGATTTGCACCACCCACTCAACCATGGCCTTCGCCTGATCCATACCAGCGCCCACAGCTTTGCACTCCTTGAAGAGCAGCGGCAGTAGCTTCTTACGAATATCGCTTTCGATATTTTGTGGGTTGATTGAGTGCTCAGCCACTGAGGTCGTGACCATTTCATCCAGGCTGAAAGCCAGTTTTACCCAGTGCTCCTGTGCATGTTCATCAGCTGAAATCAAGGCCTCAGGAAGGCTCTTCTTGAAAATGCCGAAGTACGCCTGGGCATGCCGGTTACCTGCAAAAGCATCTGGCAGCTCATCGAGCTTGCGGGCCTGCACCTTCTGCTCAAATTCGTGGAATAGCAGGTATTGCTTGAGCGGGTGGTCAAATAGCTTTGCCGCCTCTTCGATGGCCTGGCGCAGCAGTTTGGAGAACGCCTCTTGGGCGTAGGGGTCATCACGCAACTCCTGCTCAATCATCTTGCTGACACGGGTCTTGATGATGTCTGTTTCGTTGCGCGTCTTTTCCTCGCTCCACTGTTCAGGCTTTTGCTGCCCCATCTTGCCGACTTCATAAACCCCAACGGGGTCTTTCACCTCGACGCCTACCACATGCTTATCCAGCAGCTTGCGTACCTGCTCGGCATACTGGTCGTAGTTCACCGTTTCACCGGCATCTTGTTTGGCGAGTTGGCGCAGACTGGAGAACTGTTTAAGAGTTTCCTTGTAGTGAGCTCTGTCGGCATCGCTAAAGCTGGTGTCCTCGAAGAAGGATGCTGACTGCAAAGCGACCTTTAGGCAGGTAGCGAACTCGGTCAGCGCTTCATAGAAGTCGTCGCGTACCTTGAGATTCACATCAACCAGCTCACCATCGCGCTCTTGCATCCTAGGCACCAGTACTTGGCGCAGCTGTTCGATGTCACCTTTGTTTTTCACATCGGAGAATATCGCCCAGAGGTTCTTATGCAGCTGGGGTAGCCGTTTGTACTCGCTGCTCATCTGGTTGTAGAGGCCAGCGATGTCATTGATGTCATAGCCGCCCTGGGTGCGCGAGGCCAGATCCTGATACTTTTGGATCGTGGTATCCAGCTCGGAAAGGATGCCCCTGTAGTCGATCAGCAAGCCAAACTTCTTTAGTGGATGCAGACGGTTTACCCGAGCAATCGCCTGGATCAGGTTGTGCTCCTTAAGTGGCTTGTCGATGTAGAGCACGGTGTTTTTCGGCTCATCGAATCCCGTCAGCAGCTTGTCCACCACAATCAGGAGCTTGAGTGAGTCATCCTTGTCGAATCGCTCGATCAATTGCTTGGTGTAGGTCTGCTCATCCGTGCTGCCGACGTTTTTCTTCCACCACTGGGTTACCTCGGGAGAGGCCGCCTCATCCACATCGGTGTTGCCCTCACGGCTATCCGGCGGGCTCATCACAACGGCGCTCTCGAACAAGCCTGCCTCATCCAGGTACTGCTTGTATTTGATTGCCGAGGCCTTGCTGTCGCAGGCCAATTGACCCTTTAGCCCCTCGTCGATGTTCTTCACGAAGTGGTTAGCAATATCTAGAGCTATCAGGCGAATACGGTCATCCGCGCTATAGATTTGCCCCTTCTTGGCGAACTTGCGCTTGAGGTCGGCTTTCTGCTGCTCGTTTAGCCCTTCAGTGATTCGCTCAAACCAACTGTCGATGGCGCGCGCATTTACATCCAGATCAGGTATCCGCTCTTCATAGAGCAACGGTGTCACAGCCTGATCCTCCACTGCGCGCTGCATGGTGTAGGCATGCACGATGGGGCCAAACTTGTTCGTCGTCTTATCGTCCTTGAGCAGCGGTGTGCCGGTAAACGCGACAAAGGCCGCATTGGGCAGCGCCTGCTTCATGCGGATATGGTTTTCACCGCCTTGGCTACGATGACCCTCATCGATAAGCACGATGATGTCGGCACTGGTGTTCACGCACTGTGGCAGCTTGGTAGCGCTGTTGAACTTCTGGATCAGCGAGAAAATGATGCGCTCGTTGCCCTTACCGATTTGCTCAGCCAAGCGCGTGCCGGAAGTGGCCATGGCAGCCTCGCGATCCTTCTTGCCAGCCAGTTCGCCGCCCGAGGCAAACGTTTTGCTCAGCTGGCTTTCCAGGTCAACCCGGTCGGTGACCACCACAATGCGGCACTGCTTGAGAGAGTCATGCAGGATCAGCGCCTTGCTCAGAAAAACCATGGTGAATGATTTGCCCGAGCCGGTTGTATGCCAGATGACACCACCTTCACGACCGCCGTCTTTGCGTTTCTGATTGATCCGTTCAATCAGCCGTTTGATGCCGAAAACCTGTTGGTAACGCGCGACGATCTTGCCGGCCTTCTTGTCGAACAAGGTGAAGAAACGAGTCATCTCCAGCAGCCTGGCTGGGGACAATAGGCTAATGAGCAACTGATCTTGGCCTGTCAGTGCGAGCTCGCCGCCAGCGATCAGGTTTTCGTACCAGTGCAGATCAGCCGCTGGGCGATGGCTGAAAATTGCCGCCTTCTGCACACCAGTCAGTTGGCGATTCTTTAGCGTGTACAACTCAGAGGTAGAGATATCCTCTTCGCGCCAGGCCGCCCAGAACTTAGCTGGCGTGCCGCAGGTGGCATAGCGCCCATCGCTGCCATTGATCGACAGCAGTAGCTGGCTATAGGCGAACAGTTTGGGAATTTCGTCATGGCGCTGGTTGCGCAGGCTTTGCGAAACGCCTTCGTCGATTGTCGGGCCTTTTTGTGCATTGCCATCCGGGCGCTTGGCCTCGATTACGACCAGAGGAATGCCATTGACGAAGCAAACGATATCCGGCCTGCGCGCTTCCACACCGCCGCTGCGGAGCACGCGAAATTCTTCAGTGAAGATAAAACTGTTGTTGGCTGGATTGTGCCAGTCGATCAGCGCCACGGTTGGGCTGGCCTTTTTACCATCCACGAACTCCGTCACCGAGATGCCATACAGCAGATGGTTATAGAGCCGTTCGTTTGCAGCCATCAATCCTTCATTGAGTGCAGGGCTGCACACTTCACTGATCAGGTTGTCGATAGCTTTTGCGGAAAGCGGGTACTCACCGCCTCCAAACAGGAAGCGCCGCTTACTCAGCTGCTCACGCAGCACATCACGCAGCACCACTTCATCGCTCTTACCGGCCCGCGCAGCCAGAGCGTGCTCGGGTGACATGAATTCCCAGCCGAGGTTGCATAGCAGCGCCAGAGCAGGAAGCTTTGCGCTGTACTCCTCCTGAAATTTCGGTGTTGGTGTCATGCGCTGTGATTCTCCGGGCGGCCATCCAGTTTTCGCTGAAAACCAATCAGCTCATGAATCTGGCTGCTGTGTGGGTCATAGACCCATTCATGATCAAAAAGGCTGGTTAAACGCTGAGTCATAAAGCAATCGCCTACGACCAGGGAATAGAAGCGGTTGCCATGAGTACGCTGCTGCTCAATTTGCTGGCGTAAATGCTCTGGCAAGCTAGCCATGATGAAGTCTGAAATCATCAACAGGTCTGCTCGTTCATAGGCTTCGCTTTTCATCACACCCAACGCATGATCCAATGCCGGGATCGCATCCGTTCCGCCGTGAAAGGACATGCCTAGAAACTTGATCAACGCCTCCATGCCAAAGTCGTCGCCAAGATCCAGCGTCTCGATGCCGGTGGAAAAATTAATCAAATAGCATGCTCGCTTTTGCTGCCTGGCCTTGCCTGCAATGAAGAGCGCCACGGCTTTGGCAACCGTCTCAGGCATACCGCTCATAGAGCCGCTGGTGTCGACACAGATCACCATTGGCCCTTGTTTAGCTGCCTCTTCAACGCTACGCAGCTCTTCCTTTTGGTGATGTTGCTGCACGCGCTGAATGCCCTGCATGTCAAAACACATCAGCCGTGACTCGACGTACTTGAGGTCGAAAAGAATGGACGTTTCGGGATCAGCCAAAAGCGCCAACTCACTCGGCAGCATATGCTCGATATCACGCCCCAAGCGAATGCCGATGATCTCTTCCCGCGAATTGATATCCGGTAACTCGATGTCTTGCGAATAACGCACCTGAGCCCGCTCAATGCGCTCTGACAACTCCAGCTGGCGCAGCTTGCCTAGCAAATCACATAGCGACCGAACACCCGGATCATTGGCCAAGTAGTTAGCCCACCGCTTAAAGCGCTCGATCTCTTGTGCAGAGAAATTTCCTTTGGACAGGTCAAGTAATATACCTGGGTCCAACCCCAGAATTTCCAACTGCTGTTGAAGCTGTTGCAGTAACTGCAGAAATACCTCGAGCTCCTCCATGAACTGCCGGCGCAGCATGGATATGCGCTCAAGCTCCCACTCGACCCGCGCTTTATCTAGCGCCTTTTGCCATTCATCTCGTAAAAGGCGGGCACTTACGGTGCTATCGGCCTTACGTTTTTTGTTAACTGTTGGAGAGGCCGTCACCGCTGCTAGCTCACGCTGCCAAAAAGATTGATTGTCCGGCAGTTTGGCTACACGACAGAGCGCAACATACTCCGCAACAGCTGCTGCCAGTTCTGCACTAGAAACAGGGGGAGACTGGTTCCGGGTTTGCCAGTTCGAGAGCTGCTGCTCATATAGCGCAAAGGGGAACTCAGCTTTCAGCTCTTCAGCCGAGGCCAGTTGCCACAGCCGAATCCTCTCTGCTATGTGACCTGCAATCGAATCAGAGTCTCTTAATAGCGACGCGAAGATACGCTGAGCATTATCGCTAACATCCTTGGCAGCACTAGCCAGTAGATCTAGCGGCATAATTCTTCCAGCCGCTCGCAGTCTTTGATACGAAGTTGCAAACCTTCGATTTGTAGTGCTATTCCGGAAATTGCTAGAGAAATCTTATCTGCCGGCACAAAAGGCGAGCTCAGCTTAGTCTCGTAGGCTTTAAATTTTTTCTCTACTTTTTTCAGAGTGAAAGAGAGCTTCTCGCGAATTTCACTCACCGAAGAGGAAAGGGAGGTGATTAATCGTATGTTAATATCTTCCTTTCTGTCGCCTTTGTGAAAAAGAACTTCAGGTGTGAACTTAATGCTCAGGTAATCCACGTGGCCGTTAGATAAGATGATCTGACAGGTTCCTTGTCCGTCAAATTTGCACTTAACACTTTTTTGTTCATTGCCTTTGTTGTCTAGCGGGTGGAACTCGTCTTTTGTCTTGAGTCTATCTTTTGCGATGAATATCTCAAATGCTTTTTCGTAGTTGCTGTAGTAGCTGTTTTTAGGCTTGAAGGTGCCTTTGCATTGAAAGAAATCCTTGTTGGAGAGCTTTACCGTTTTGTAAATATCAGCAGAATGGAAAAGCTCCTTCTTTATCTCCTTGTCTAGTGCGTCTTTCTCTTTATCCAGTGCAGCCAAATCTATACCACTATCAAACCCACAGGCCTGTACCGCCTCCGCAACGATATCCCAGACAGCCTGACGATTCTCTTCATGCGTCCATAGGCAGTGCTGCAGCAGCAAGGCGTCACTGTGGTTGGTCTCCTTGCGGTCATTAAAGAAGGCTGCTGCCTTCATAAGCATAGCAGCACGCTGCCAGCGCCGGTCGGAGACATAAACCTTGAGCGTTTCGTATTGCTGCTCCAGTTGCTCGCGAATCAAGTGAATGATGGTTAGTGTCTCTGCAGACAGCTTGACCTGATGCGATTGCGCCATCCATTCAGTCCATTCGCTGGACTTAACCTGTAGAGCCGAGGGGGTGTCGATTTTGGCTTCGGTCGGTTTGCTATTAAGTAGCTGATCGAAGTGCTGGGCTTCACGAATGGGCCCCACCATCAGCCTCACAATAAAGCGGTCGTACAAGGCTTCCAGGCCTTGATTGGCATCTGGCGTTTCGTTGGACGCAGCAATCAGAGCCTTGAGTGGGGCTTTCTCAATGGCTTCGCCATTACGGAACACATGCTCGTTAATCAACGTCAGCAGGGTATTCAAAATAGCGGGGCTGGATTTCCAGATTTCATCGAGGAAGGCGAACTCGGCCTTGGGCAGGTAATTATCTGTTTTGCGAATGTACTGATCTTCTTTCAGCGCCTTGATGGACACAGGCCCGAAAACCTCTTCAGGTGTGCTGAAGCGGTTCATCAGGTACTCGAAATAGGTCGGCTGCTCAAAGGCGCAGGCTATACGGCGAGATATCAAACTCTTGGCCGTGCCGGGCGGCCCGTACAGAAAAGTATTCTGTCCGCAGAGTGCTCCTAGCAGAGATACCGCGATGATCTCTTCACGCTCAAACATGCCCGCGCTTACGCTGGCGACCAAACCCCCGATACGCTTTTGCAAACCCACACCCAACTCCTTGCAATCACTCGGCAGCCCTCATGGCTACCACATGGTCAAAAGCCGCCAGGTAATCTGACAGACAATGTAATTAAGCCTCAGTGTGCTGACCGACTTGCGCACGTATTCCGTTTTCGAAAGTCATCAGCAGCTTCATTTTCTCAACGATCAGGCCAAGCACTTCCTCTTCATCAAAGTGATCCAGCACCCAGCTAAAACCCAAGATGCTGTTGTTCTTCCCCTCACTCCATACCTTGGTTTCGTTACCCGTGAAGAGCTTTCGGCCCTGCTCTTGCAGCGTCTCATCAACATCACACAGGTATACCCGTACCGATGGCTTCATCGTGCTGTTCGCACCGCTCAGGTAGAGCACAACGTCGGACCACGTTTTCCAGTTGTCAGAGGCATAACGCAGTGCGGGGCCATTCTTCCAATTGTGCCGCCGGGTATAACGCGCATAGCCGGGCACCTCGGCATCGAGCTTGTCGAGCACCTTAGCGTCGAGGGCATCAATGACCTGGTCCTTGAGGCGTGTCAGCTTGTTGATTTGATGTAGGTGCTCGATAACAAAGTTGACGGCTTTGGCGTCCATGGCCTTCTCCACAGTGATGTTTTCCAGATGCAGCAGGAAGTCGCGGGCAAACACCTGCCACTTATCTACAGGATGAGTCATCATGCGCTGAGCCAGTTGCTGACGTGCAGCGTCAATAAATTTCGCATAACTCAAGCCATGCCATGCGACCCGCACGCTTTTGCCTGATGGTGAGAGCACGGCATAAACCAGCGGGCGCTCACCGTCATTGAGTTTGCGCTGAGCGAAGGCTTCATAGTCGGCAAAGGGGTTCACTTGTCCGTGGAAAATCTTGTTTTCCAAGAGCAGATCCCATCCATCACCGGGGAGCACCAGGTCGATACGGTTGCTGTTATGGGTGACCACCTCGCGCTGGGGCGCCGCTCGCAAACTAGGCGTCAGCATTGAGGTATTGGGCAGGCAATTCAGCAGCGCAGTGAGGAAGCACTCTTCCAGTCCATGCACCTGCGCTGGATTGAGGAAGAACGCCAGCAAATCCGTGGTGGGGTTTTCGTAATAGCCGCGCCCACCCAAGGCAAAAATGCTCGGCTCTCGCTCAGGCTGATAAAAGCGCTCGGCCTTCGCCAGCAGTGCGCGCAGTTGTTCCAAATCCATGGTGTAACTCCCTGATCGAGTGAGCGGGCAATCCGGTCACTTGGATTTCTTCTTTGCACTCAGGCGCTTTTCCAGACGTTCGAGCTCTGCCAGCTCTTGAGCATCGGCGGCCAAAGCCTCGGCGCTGCGGCGGTGTTGGTCAAACGTCTCATAACGCTCATGTGCCACCTGCTTCATCTGCTCGTGGCTGATGCTGCCGGCAGTGCGTAGCAGCGGTTGCTCGTTGAAGGCCATAAAGCTGTCGATGTATTGCCGCCAATCGGCGAGCATCAAGTGCTTACGCTGCTCGGCGCGTAGCTCAGCGAAGTCGAGGAACATGCCGACCAAGCGATTGAGCTGGTCTAGTTCCTCGGCATTCAGGTAGTTCTTGGCCACCACAACATCGGCCTTGCGTACCCGGTCGCCCTTGAAACTAAGCAGGTTCATATTGGGTGCGCTGGCATCGGCGCGCTGCACGATCAGTTCGGCGGCGGTGTGGCCGGTAACGGCGAAGAACAGCTTGTTCTGCACTTCGGCAAACAAGCGGGCGGTGTCCTGCTCATTGGCGCGGTAATCCTCGGCCAGGGAGAAGAGATCACGTACCTTTTGGTAGAAGCGCTTCTCCGAGGCCCGTATGTCACGGATGCGCTTGAGCAGCTCATCGAAGTAGTCCCAGCGGGGCTCCTTCAATCGGGCATCGTCCATCACGAAGCCCTTCTGCAGGTACTCACTCAGAGTGCGGGTGGCCCACTGACGAAACTGGGTGCCACGCGTTGAGCGCACCCGGTAGCCCACAGCGATGATCATCGGCAGAGCGTAGAGGTGGGTCAGGTAGTCTTTGCCATCGGCGGCAGTAGTAAACTTCTGGTTTACAACTGCCCCTTCAGCCAGCTCCCCATCAGCGATGATGGCCTGGATATGCTTGCCGATATTCTGTTTGGTGGTCTGGTACAGCTCGGCCATTTCCAGTTGCGTCAGCCAGACCTGACCATCCATTTCGCGCAGGGTGAACTGCGCCAGACCATCGTCCGTGCTGTAGAGAATCAGGTCGCCACTTGCCATATCAGCCATTAGCCTCCGCAATGGTGCGGTCTGCTACCACCTTGTCGATCATCGCCTTCACAGCGCGGTCGATAGCCGAACCATTGGTGTAGTCGGCGGTGGTGGCCAGATTGGTTCGGCCTTCCTCGACCAGCTTGAGCGCCTTATCACGGGCGCCGCGCTTACCCTTGCCGTAGACAGCAATCGAGTGGCCACCCTGGTTCTTGACCAGACGCATGGAGGGGATGTCGGTTTCGCCGTCGCCGATAAACACCATATTGCTGAACGGTACAGGTCGCTCGGCGGGCTCGACGAATTTGTTGATTACCGAGTTATCGTGCACATCCAGACTGCCCTTGTTGATGCGGAACAGATACTGGGTCTTGGTGGTGTAGTTCACTGCCAAGGCTGGCCAGTGCGCGACATCGTTATGGTCGTACATAAAACCCGAGGCATAGACGCGAGTGAAGTACTTGTTGATCGGGGTGCCCTCGATCATCTCGCGCAGCCCGACGAGATGATGAAGTGCTCGACCTTGACGCCTTTGGTCCGACCATATTCGGTGATGCGTTTGAACCAGTCCTGGACACCCGGAAATAGCTGGATATGTGCGCCGAAATCGGCAAAGTTCTTTTTACGCACCGAGACCTTGGCGGTGTTCGCACGCTCGATCATTAACCGCATATAGGCCAAAATTTCGTCCACCTGCTGCTCCTGGGCCATCGCCTTGGCCTCGCGCCAAAAATCGGCAGGCTTGATGCCCAGTGCTGGCACAAAGTCGTACTCCTGCATATTGCCGGGGGACAGGGTGCCGTCGAAGTCATAGGCGATCACGAAGGGGACGTGCTTCTTGGCCATCAAGCTACCTCCAGTTCATCTAGATTCACACGGCGCTCGCCGGTAAGCAGCTGTTGCATCAGAGCCTTTTTCTCTTGCTTAAAACAAGCGAGTTTTCTTTTTAGGGTTTTAATTTCTTGCTCGGCAGTGGTGAGCACTACAGCGATTTTTGCCTGCTCTCCAAGAGTAGGCAGAGGTATTTTTAGCAAGCTCAAATCATTAAGGTATATCCGCACGCGAACGCTACCGTTACCAGCATTGCGCATGTAGTTCGCCCATGGTTCCGCTTGCCGAAAATGATCAAAGTACGAGCCGAGCAGCAACTCTTCATTGCAACTGAATACCACATAGTCGGGGCTTACAAGGCAATCGCTATCTCCCGACCAGCGGCAAATTGATCCGACATTGATACGCATCGGGTTGTAGGCAAACCAGCCGGTTTTAACAACTTTATAACGATCGATGGATTTGCCAATGGTCTCTGCGCGCATCGGAATCATTCCCTCAATCTTATTGACCGACATGATTCTGTCAGCGCCCTGAGTAAGGCTTGAGTTGCGTAGATTGGAGCCTAGCAGGCAGCTAGTTAGTGGCAGTTTTCTCCACTGACTGTCGAAGCCGGGCAGGCGTTTTTTGCCGGTCAAAAGCCACTGCATCAGCGCCTTTTTCTGCTGTTGGCTATTTTCTAACGACTGCTCAGTGATTGCGATGGCTTGATCCCAAGTAGCAAGGATTTTGGCAATTTTCTTTTGTTCTGAAAGCGGGGGTAGAAGGATTTTGACTTTTGAAAGTTCTTTCTGGCCTATATTTGCTCGAACAGCACCTTGACCTAGTTTTACTACTTGGGATCTATAGCTATCGGCCAGGAATGCTTGTGTTGAAAATTCAGCAGATAGAAAATTTTTGTCTGGTCGCCCTCTAATTACAAATCCGCCAAATGTCGCAGTGGCATTATCCATATACACAGCTGCAGTTGCGATCTCATCGAACGTTTCCGAGGTTCTATTGAATAAAATGTCGCCAAATTCAAGTCGGTAATCATTCAGTTCTCTTTCTGAGACTTTAACTCGCCCAATTATTTTGTCTTCTGTAAGTATGTTGCTTCTGAGAATATCCATAACGTTGACGAATTTATGTCCATCCCCATACTGCTCTTTCTCTGTGTTTAGGCCGTTTTTGAAAGTCATTAGACTCCCAAGGTGAACCTGTTTCCAGCCTTCAGGCACCATAACCCAACTCCTGCAGATACCCATCCATCTGCTCTTCCAATTTAGCTAGTTGCGCTTTGAGCTGTTTGCGCTCGGCGCGCATGGCTAGCAGATCGATCTGTTCTTCTTCCTCGAATGTATCCACATAGCGCGGGATATTCAGGTTGTAATCGTTGTCGCGAATTTCCTGCAGGCTTGCGCGATGGCTATATTTTTCCGAATTGATGCGGTGGCGGTAGGTGATCAGGATATTGTTGATCTGCTCTTCACCCAGAACGTTCTGGTTTTTACCGGACTTGAAGTCGCGGCTGGCGTCGATAAACAGTACGTTTTCATCGGTCTTGGCTTTGCTGAAAACCAGAATCGCGGCGGGAATGCCGGTGCCGTAGAAGAGCTTCTCCGGCAGGCCAATCACGGCATCCAGCAGGTTCTCCTCGATTAATTGCTGGCGGATCTTGCCCTCGCTGGAGCCGCGGAACAGCACGCCGTGAGGCACGATCACCGCCATGCGTCCTGTCTTGGTTTTCAGGGTTTCGATCATGTGCAGGATAAAGGCGAAGTCGCCCTTGGTTTTCGGCGGAATGCCGCGCTTGAATCGTCCGAACTGATCATGCTCAGCTTCGTCATGGCCCCACTTGTCCAGCGAGAACGGCGGGTTGGCAGTGACGACATCGAACTTCAGCAATTGCCCGTTGGTGTCGAGCAGCTTGGGATTGCGCAGGGTGTCACCCCACTCAATCTTGTGGTTGTCCTCGCCGTGGAGAAACATGTTCATCTTAGCCAGCGACCAGGTTGAGCCGATCGCCTCCTGGCCATAGAGGGCGTATTGCTTGCTGTTGTGATGCTCACGCACCTTGCGCCCGCACTTCATCAGCAGCGAGGCCGAGCCGCAGGCCGGGTCGCAGATGCTGTCGCCCGGCTGCGGGTCGAGCAGCTCGGCGATCAGCTCGGAAACTTCCGGTGGGGTGTAGAACTCACCAGCTTTCTGCCCGCCGCTGGCGGCGAAGTTTTTGATCAGGTACTCGTAGGCGTTGCCGATCACGTCCAGGCTGCCGACGCGGGATGGTTTGAGGTCGAGCTCTTCACGGGCGAAGTCTTCGAGCAGGTGGCGCAGGATGGTGTTCTTCTGCTTCTCCTCGCCCAGCTTGTCGGTGTTGAAGGAGATGTCCTGGAATACGCTCTTGCCGGCATCCTTGAGCTTGGTGCCGTTAGCTTCCTCGATAGCATGCAGTGCCTGATCGATGCGCTCGCCATTGCCCGGCTCATGACGCCGATCGTAAAGGGCATAGAAGCTGGCATTACGCGGCAACACGAAGCGCTCGTTCTTGAGCATCTCCTCGATCAGTTCCGGCTCATCGCCGTATTCCATCCTGTAGCTATCGTAGTGGTCCTGCCAGACATCGCTGATGTACTTGAGGAACAGCATGGTGAGGATGAAATCTTTATAGGTGTCCGCACTGATGGTGCCGCGGAAGGTATCGCAGGCAGCCCACAGCGCCTTGTTGATGTCGTCCTGGTTTACTTTGTCGGTCATGGATCAATCCTTAACTAGGTGCTGGTAAATGCCTTGCAGCATTTGCTCTCTGTTGGTTTGCAGGCGTGCGATCAGCTCATCCTCTTCGTCCCATAGCGCTTGCAGAGCAATCAGCTTCTGCTGAGTGGCGAGTGGCGGAAGGGGAATCTTCATGTCCATCAAGGAAGCTTTGCTGATGGCCTGAATCGCACTGCCGCTGCGCTCAAGGCTTCGCTGGCTTTGAGGCAGATTGATGAGCCAGCACAGGTATTCGGGTAAGACGTCCTGTTTTTTTGTGCTGACAATAAAGAACTGGCTGGTGGCAACAACCGGTTGCTGCCCTGTGAAGAGAGCAGCCTTGTTGTTATCGCCACGGGCGATCACCGCGATGTCGCCTGATTGGAGCAGCGGAGGTGAGGTGCGCGCATCCCAGCTGACGGCCGTTAGCGTGTCCGGCTCAATGGCCGAGCTTTGACGCAGATCCTTGATCTGCAGAACACGGATATCACCAGCAGGGTCATGCTCCAACGCGCCTCGGAAGGTGTATCCGGAACGGACATCGGCCACATCGCTCAATTTGAATGACGGGTTTGGCATAAGTAACTCTGGGTAGAAGCGCCATCCTTGGCGCAGGCGTTCATCAGGCTTCGCAGCGCTGATACTGATTTTGTAGCCACTGAGTTTTTTCGGCGTCCAGCCCAAACCAGGCGGCGTCTCCCTGCAGCCGGGTCACCAGCAGGCCGTCGTCAGCGTCCATTGCGGACCGGAGGTTATCTCTAACCTGGGCTGCAGACTGTTGCGTGGCGATGATCCAGGTGGACTCCAGGGCATGGCACCAAGTGCCATAGGCTTTGATGCGGTCATACAGGCCTTGGTAGTTACGCTGCTTACGCAGGTCATAGGCGATTTGGTACAGTTTCATAGCTTTAGCTCTCCTAACGGGTCAGTTATTGCAATCGCGGCAGGCTGCAACCTGCCGCACCTCATTTTTCTCTCCGTACAGCTCGTACTGAGATGATGGCGAGATCAATATCGCCTAGCTTGCTGTTGCTGTCAATTATTTTTATGCAGTAGGAGCTCTATGGAGTCGTGCTTGATTCAGTGGTACGCCCTCTTCTTTCTGCTCTTGCCGGCGCCTCATCTGACCTAGCCGTTAGCGTGCGGCCCGACTCCCGTCATCCACGGCGAGCTGACTCAGGGCCCGGAAAGCAGCGCCTTCATACCCGCAAGCGTGTCGTCCTCATTTCCCAGTCTGGGATCTGACGAAATTTGCGGCATCTGCGTTAGCGCAGCGGAACATCGAGTTACCGTGTGCCTCGTAAGTAATCGGGAGCGGACGCTGATGAGATGGTTTTTCGTGGTGATGCTTTGCGGTGGTGCAGGTCTCTTGCTAAGCGCCCAATATCAAGTACCGCAATGGTTGCTTTGGCTGCTGCTGGCGCTGGGAACCACGATATGGGGCTTGGCCAAGTGGATGGAGCGGCAGGAGGCCAAGCCGGAGCGCGGCCATGATCGTGCACACTGACCCGGATTGGTCTGCATGGGATCTCCCAAGACTGCAGGCTTTGCAGCTTTCTGCTCGGCAAACACTGGTTGGCATTGCACCCTAACTGCGCGCTAGGTGGCGGGCGCTGGCAAGTCAGCAGCCCGGGTCTTTGAGTTCATGATCAGGAGATAGCGAGAATGACCCTTCCTTATGAAAGAACCCGCGCCATCATCAAAACCGAGGAGTTTCTGCGTGAGCTATCTCGTCATACGGGGTTACCGCAGGATATCCGCAGCTATGCGAAAAGCCTGCTCAGGCACTATCCCTCTACGGCCCAGGTTTTCTCGCTGGGACGCCTTGAGGAATGCCTGGTAAACGAAGCGCTTGAAGACGAATACCGACAACGAGTGATCGCCTTCCACCAGCCACTGCTCTGCTCTTCGCTGGATTCGACACAATAGCGATGCCCCGCTCCCACTCTGAACAGTCGGTATCTCACCTCGTCACGCAGCGTGTCAAGCGTCTGCGCAGGGGGAGGCCTTTCAGCATCAGGTGTCTTGCAGAGCTTGGTTCGAGCTCGGCCATCTCCAAGGCAGTCGCCCAACTGGTTCTCCGCGGTGAGCTTGTGCGAGTGTACCGTGGCATCTACATGCGGCCGAAAACCAGCCAATACACCGGCCGGGTTCGTCGTCCTGGGCCTTGGGACTTGCTGAGTGTGATTGCCAGGCAGAGCCGTTGGAAACTGCAGATTCACGGTGCTGATGCAGTGAGGCGATTCGGGCTAAGCACACAGATGCCGGTCATGCCTATCTATTACACCAGCGGCCCCAGTCGATCTCTGTTTATAGAGAAGGCCGAGATCAGGCTCGTGCATGCCGCTCCGATGGTCATGCAGTGCGCAGGAACCAGGGTTGGAGTAGCTATCAGTGCCCTCTACTATCTCGGTAAAGATGGCGCTACTCAGGAGTGCATCGATGCGATTAAAGCAGCACTCCACCCCGGAGAGCTGGCCACCTTGTGGAACTGCAATATGCCCAAATGGATGCGCGTGGCGCTAGCTGAATGAGCCCTGTGCATCAGGTGGTGAGGCCGTCCGTGCGCGGTTTAAAGCCTGACTTCGTGGTTAGTTGGCAGTCAGCCATCTGATCTGACTGCCCGTGTTATCTGCTTTGAAGCGAGTCTGCGCCTTATTGCTGGCTCGCCTTGATCCGCGCTTTGCGGATGTAATTCACTGATACACCCAGCTGGCGTGCAAGCTCGGCGTCGGAAACGACACCAAACGCAGATGCAATTTCAGGTGTTATTTCTGGTAACGGACGTTTGTATGCCTGTATTCCAAGCTCGTGGCGTTTCTTTTTGACTGGAAAGTTACTGATATCCAGACGATCAGCGACCTCCATATCTGGCATCTGCCCGAGCATGGCAATGGCTTCATTGGTCCAGATGTCCTCAAGGGGTTTGAAGCGTTCGCGGGCAGTCTTGGGCTCCTGGATTCTCAGCTCACCTCGCTTTCGCTTGATGCGCTTGATGGAAACTCCGAATTCTTGTGCCAGTTGATAGTTCGTCCTTGTAGCGAGTTGCTCAATCAGCTCAGTCGGCAGCTCAATGTCTTCTGGGTGAAACTCAGGAATGCCAATTGAGTGGCGGTAGCGCCGGACACTGCTCGCTCCAAGGCCAAAGCGCCGCGCTACTTCGCGGTCGCTCATCTTTCCGATGCATGCCTTCCAATCACCCATATGCGTGCTCCTAAAACGAGATGTAGCCAGACAGTTTTGCCTGACCTCGTATTCAGAGTGCGGTCGGACTACCCCTGATTTTCAGGTTGATGCAGTCGGGATTTGATATCGCTCCATTTCTTCGGCGTGTACGGCGCCCTTCTGATTACGGGTTCAGCGAAGCCCATTTGCTAGCTAAACCCGCGCATGCGCGGAAATTTCAGTGCTTTCTTTGATGGCATCGTTGCAGTGTGTTCGGCGATTTTCCGCGCATGCGCGGAATTAGCAAAAGCGGCCGTTGGCAAAGAGGTCAGTCACCACGTCAATTAGCGAACAAAAAATTTCGTCACAGTCCAATTCTCTCCCCTTAATCGGGGGCTCGCGCCTCGCATTGTCTAGTAGTCATATCACTAGAGAGAGGCGTCATGTTGACGATCAAATTACGCGACATCCAAGGAGTGCATCCCGAATTTTCTCGTATTGAGCGAGATCTGGATCTAGCTCCTGTAGGGGTTCCAGATGAGGCACTGATCCCCAAGGCTATGGCCGTGCGCATCAATATGCTCTACCCGTTGGTCGTCAGTAGGCCGGATGCGCTCTGTATCGGCCAGACGACGCTGTATCGATGGCTAAAAACATATATGGATCCAGAAACGCCGGTGCAGTGCATTGAATGGTCGAGGGGGCGAATCAAGGATTGCGCCTACCAACTCGTGCTGATTGAGCGCCTAGTTGCGCCTGCCCTGGCTCAGATTACGCCACAGCAGGTACGCGATTTATATGCGCATATTGAATCTGCAGCGGAGCAGTGGCCTCACGAATATCGCAGCCACGCCCATCTATCTCGGCTGGTCGGAGTAAAACCGCTTAAGGGCTGTGGGGGTGAGAAATGAGCAAGCGTGAAATTCTGCTTAACCTCGCCTCGGAGCAGGGGCAGTCACCTCGAGTTATCGGCGAAATCCTCAATCTGCTTGGTGCTCATCCTGAGCTCATTGACTTGCCACGTGCGATTGATCAGCTCCTACGAGTGCTCCGCGCATGCAGTGTTGGCCTGCCCATTGGTCTTGATAGCGCTGATGACGTCGTTTTGCATGAGGCCTGCAGATGGCTCATTTCCCTATCCCGCCAACCAAATGTCCGAGAACGTCTAGGCGAGCAATTTTGGCTAGGAAATAAAGGGTCGGCGAACAATCCTGTTCTACATAAAGGCGTAAAAACATTCGGATTTCCATACGCCACGTTCCTGCACATATTCAGAGACCACGAAAACAAACAGAACTATGAGCGACTTCTTGCACAGTTGCTCGTCGCATCTCAGAAAACCGCTACTAATCGCTTGCTAGACCAGCGCTATGATGTTTACAAGGCCATCGGCAATCTATGCAAGCTGCAAACCGTCTCAATCGCTTCCGAACTAAATATTTGGGGGAGTACTGAGGAGTTCGTGGCGAGTTGCAGAGGTTTTTTACCTAGTAAGTCAAGGTCAGAGAATTCCGATAGTTTTGCTGCTATCGCCAGATTTGTTCGTTACTGCAACGGCGAGTTGCCACGCGTGGGTGGTGGCGGAGGCGGTCATAGAGGCAAGCGTAAAAAGCAGAGTGTGCCTGAGCTGAACCACTACATCAGTGAGGATACTCGAGGTTTTGTGCTGGGGGATCCCGATGATCCTGATCAGTTACCAGGTCATTACGACGTCATCGTTGGGCATACCGATACTGCTGGGGGTGATCTGGCGCCCGGAGAAATGAGTCCAGCAACCGAAATTTGGGTACTGGACGATGAGGGCTGTGAACGGCCATATGTTGCCGATCTGCTAGGCCAACAAAATGTCGAGGCGCATATTGTCCGTAGCCGACAGTTCCTGCCATTTTCATATAACCAGCTCACGCTGATGGAGTTGCGGAATTTATTGTTTGGTGCCAGCGACCTATTCCACTCGTATCTGCAAGAGCTTTCCTACACAAAAGACCCAACTCCGATCCAGCTCCGAATGGAGGCGATTGTTGCTCTGCATATCAGTCTGTGGCTGGGGCAGTCGACGACGCAGATTATCCAGTTATCCATCGTTGATGACGAGAAAGATGACGCCGATGGTCTGGCATTGATCCTAGGGGATTCGGCGCAGTTCAGTATGGTAGTTAAGCGCCCAGATTTGGCTGGCGATGATCGTTGGCAGGCCTCTTCTGGTGTCCGACCATCGTTGCTGCGAATTCTATTGCCCGATCTAGCTGGTAGTGCCCAGTTGGTAAAACAACTGATCAGGACATTTCCTCACTCAGCCAACCAGGTATTCACTTATCAAACTGAGCAGCTGGACGCCGAGATCAGGGCACTGCTGCTGGAATTGGGTGGGGGGGATCGACGCTATACGCGAGCCAAATTGCGCAGTTATTTGTTCCACCAGATAGTCGCTGATACTCAGGATGTAGCAGCAGCATCCATGCTGTCTGGCGTTGAAATCCCCTCGGCGCAAACCCCGCGCTATTACCTGCAGCTCGATGCCTGTCACCTTCGCAAAATTTACACCACCTCACTGGTAAGAGTGCTGACGCAGGTTTATGCCTGTGCTGGTCTCGCATATGAATATGTCGACCTAAATCCAGACCAACAGGGTGGGGTGGGTGCAACTCATTGCCTGCTGCCTGCAACCATTGCGAGCAATATCAGTGCAATGGCCAGGGTCTTGAGAAGGAAAGCGAACGGGCGTCTCAGCGAGATGGTCGCTTGGCACAACTGTTTCACCCTCTGGACAGTGCAGATGTTTATGTTGGTCACGTCCTGTAGGGCAATCCGCAACCCTCTGATGCTCATCGACGAGTTTGATTCTGTGTTGGGCATGGGTGCGCTGTCAGACAAGGACTCTGACGATCGTCATATGAGTCGGCTGATTTGCATGCCGCCGATGTTGAGGCGGCAAATAACAAGCTACTTCGCGCATTGCGCGTCTATCAGCCGACAATTGATTGGTTATCTGCCACAGGATGAGGAGGATCATCAGTGGTCGCGGGGATTTTTCCTGCAGATTAGCCAGGCTGGAGTGCGCCGGGCTGAGATTACCCCGGGCAATATCTACGACCAGATGGGGCTGGTATCTGGTTACACCACGCATCGGGTCAATGCCCACCGGAAATTCATCCGCACGGAACTCACGGAGCGGGGCTGTCCTTCAGAAGCGCTGGCTGCGTTCATGGGGCACTGGCTCAGGGGTGAGGAGCCTCAGGACGCCTATTCGACGTTCTGCCCTGCGGTATACGCCAAGGTTCTAGATGAGTGGATTACCCCACTACTCAGGGAGCTTGGCTGGTCGGCTCTAAGCAGCCAGTGGGTGACAGAATGAATCTGCCCCGTCTAAACGATCAACAGGGCAGTGTTATCTGGTCGGCTCGGCCTCATGAGCCGGAATGGATGCCCGAGATGCGGGCGCTTCTGAAATCGATTGCCGAGAAGTCCGGGACGGCGTTCGGCAAATGGCTGTTGGGTGAATGCGCCATATCCGGGATCTCGACGACGCACGTCCGTGAACTGGAGGCACAGCTCGGCACAAATCACACGTTGCGCAACGTACTGCGCAGCATCACTCAGCGAGTCCGGGACCAAATCCCAGGATTTCCGCTGGCACGAATAGCCATTGCCGTCAGGCGTGCAGCAAACCCGATCAATCCTGACGTCTACACGGCTGAGCGAATTCAACGCAGCTGCCAACTGATTCACGCCCTGCAGCAGGGTCTGAAACTGGATATCGATGCGCTCAGCACGGATGAGCGCATTGGTCTGCTACTAATGAGTGCGGCCTACAACGGCGGATTGCTCGATGTGGCTCAGCTGAATGCCATGCTCAGCACGACGCCAGACAGCATCGATTGGGTAGCGGGAATTCCCGAGATACGTCTGCCGCTATCGATCCGCGGCAATGCCGTCGCTGAATTTCGGCAGTGGTTCCCTGATCCGGCAACGCTGGCTCTGTTGATACGCTGCGTGGATGATGTTCAAAAAAGCACCGGCAAACTAAAGCGTAGAAATTGGCACATGCGCTGTGTCTGTGCATTCCTGAAGAAGGTTGAGGTACCTGAACAGTATCATCCAGAGAATCCCAGCGACCTGTTTGATTTTCTAAGGATGCAAATGCAGTTGCGGCTGCCGCAGGTGCTGGTGAATTTTGCCTGCCGCAAGGGTTTTGTCTCGCAGTCACTGCGCCCCTCATCCTGGGGCAATATTCTCGGCCTAGATGATCTCGAGGACCCTGCGGGGACTTATGACGATGAATCTGTTTCGGATGTAACTGAGGATAACCCTGACCCACCCGCATGGCTGGAGGAACTGCGCGATCGGATCCGGGACAACCTGCCCATAGAGAGCCCTTTACAAGCGGAGTCTCATGGAGAACTTCCCGGCCTAATCCAGGGTTGGCTTGCCTACATGCTGGGTGGCGCCTCCGCATACGGCCACAGTATTGGGCGAAGCACGATAAAGCGATATACCCAAGTACTAGGCGCAGCACTTTCCTCTCGGTTAGATGGCATAAGCATCTTCGAGCTCGAAATTGATGCGCTGGAACTTGTGTATGAATCCGCACTGGATGCTCAGGCCACAGATAGCAAACGGCGCACCCTGGCCAATGCAGTCCAGGAGTTTCACACGTTTCTGCAGCGTCGTTACAACTACCCGACAATCAGCCCCTACTCAATCCTAGGCATCGGCAAAGGTGTGACCAGGGTGGATGCTCGCATTATCAGCGAGGAGCAGTACAAATTGGTTATGCAGGCGCTCGGCACATGCGGGCTTGAGCTGCGAACGCCACGTCTGGTGACGGCTGCGAGGCTTTTGTTGATCTTGGGGTTCCGGTTGGGATTGCGGCGTAACGAGGCTCTAAAGCTTCGCCTACGTGATTTGCATCTGCCCGAATTTTCAGCAGCGGAGTGCGCGCATATTCAAGCTCGGCAATCGCATATGCGCAGGCTATCTAAAGATGAACAGGCCAGAATAGAGCTGCCCGTTGACCTGCTCATTCGCCCCCATGCACAGCGTGGGTTGAAAACCCAGAATGCGGTTCGGAGTTTGCCGCTGCGTGAGCTGCTTGAGCCCGATGAGCTCACGTTGCTGATCGACTGGTATCGAGAGCGGCAGCAGGAAGAAAGCCAAAATTCAACGTCGGAATTCCTGTTCTGCATCCCACAGCTGAGAACTCAGTGGGTCAGCGAGAGCTGCCTGTTCCCAGCTCTACATGACTGCATGCGAGCAGTCACGGGTTCCGAGTTCCTGCATTACCATCACCTGCGCCATTCCTGCGCTACGTGGTTTTTGCTCAAGTTGATGGGTGCGCAGAATGCGCTATCACCAGAGCTGATTTTCAAAGATCTGCCCCTTACCACTCGCTGGCTCAGAGGTGACCTCAGGTTGCGTAAGGCGATGTTGCCTGTAGAGGGCCCCACCCGGCGAATCGTCCATATTGTCAGTGCCATCCTCGGGCACGGCAGCCCAAAAACCACACTGTTGCACTACGTCCATAGCCTGCCTCAGATCATGGCAATGATGTGGCAGTGGAATCCCCAGAACTGGATATTCAACGCCGCAAACGTCGCCACGATAGCCGAAGTAAGCCAACCCACCATGAGCACTGAGCCCCGTGAAGGCATTTCAGCTGAGTGCGGCGTGCTACTCAACATCATCGGTCGCATTAGACCCCTGAAGGAGCGTAAGCGTGCTCGGAAGAAGGCGAGTCGAGGCCAGGCTGAACAGGTGGCGCAGAACTGGGCGATTGGGCGAATTCTGGCTATCGAGTCGATGCTGGCGTATGCCTCATATGCCGAGCAGACAGGTCGAGCGGTCAATCTCGACTGGGTCGAGTTTTCTGCCGAGGCGCGTGAAATGATGCTTGAGCGGGCACGCTGTATCCGCGATATGCAACAGCGACCGGGAGCAAGCAGCGCAAGCCCTAAACACAGGCTGCAACCTGCTCTGTATGCAGAAGGTTCGTCGTATCTGTCGCTGTTGCCCTCGCCTCCAAAGCATGGTGGGCGTGAGGCTGTGGCCGAGTATGCGCAGCGCCTCTACGACCTGCTCGAAGGCCCCGACAGCGAACGTGCCCAACGCGTGATTGATGATTTTGTTGAGCGCTGCTGGACGACGGAAACCACCCTGCGATTCCAGCGTGATCGTGACGAGGAACATGCTCAGGACTATTTGTGGCTGCTGACTGCCATAGGTATTCACGCTCGATCTATCGAGCTGATCGTGTACGACATCAGCAAACCCAAGGCTGCCAAGTCTTACTGGCGTCAGCAATTCGGAAACACTCGTCGGCCGTTCAGTCAGCACGCGCCAGAGAATAGCGATGTAGCGAATCCACATTTGGGCATCAGGGCGAAACTTGAACTGAAGGGTGAGGCTAAGCAGAACCATCACTCCGGCGCAGCCCTGCGCTACCTGATGCTGATGGCTTCCATCGACTGGCATTTCCGTGCCTGACCAAGTCCGGAGGGCATTCAGCCCTCCGGATCATCCTGCAGTTCCAGCAACTCACCCACCTCACAGTTCAGGTACTGGCAGATCGTCTCCAGGTCCTTGAGCTCCACCCGTTGCGCGGTCTCGTGATAGAGCCGCGTGAGGGTTCCGCGGTTGATCCCCGTGTCCCTAACCACGTCACTTATCTTCAATTTCCGCTCACCGAGTAGGCGAGATAAATGGCACTTGACCATCTCAATCTCCAAAAAATGATCTTCTAGAGATCATTTTGTACTTGCAAAGCCCAAAATGAGCGTTATATTGATCTTTAGGAGATCATTATGAGCTATCAGGAGCTCATAAGAATCCGCTGTCGTTCAATTTAGCAGAGAGGGCATTGCTATGTCTCACACCTATCTGACCACCGAGGAGCTGGCCACGCGTATGAAGTACGACGTGCGCACCATCCGTAACCGCCTGAAGGACTCGGTACTGCTCGAAGGCATCCATTACTTCCGCCCGTTTGGTGGTCGAAAGATCCTGTTCATTTGGGAGGCCATCGAAAAGGACATGCAGAAGCATTCCCGCACCTCCAGTTTGATACCTATGGCCGGCGGAGGCATTTGCCATGGGTAAGATTCGTGCCCGTGCCGACAACGAGAAGTTGTTCTTCGACTTCACTTATCTGGACAAACGCTGCCGTGAGCAAACCACGTTGCCTGATACGCCGGCCAATCGAAAAAAGCTGGAGAAAATCCTTGAGCGTATTGAGGCAGAAATCACGCTGGGAAGCTTCGACTATGCCACTTACTTTCCGCAAAGCAGCAAGGTTCAGGAGTTCGCAAGACTGCGGGCTGGCTGCGCGATATTGAAGACTCCACCATTTAGGGACTTCGCCGAACGCTGGTTCGACGAAAAGCGTGTGGAGTGGCGCGACACACATACAACGACGGTACGTCAGACCCTTGATAAATACCTGCTACCAACATTCGGCAGACAAGAAGTCAGCGCCATCACCAAGGCAGAAATCCTGTCCTTCCGCTCGGCACTCGGCAAAGTTCCCGGGCTGAAGGGGCAGGCTCTGTCAGCGACGCGAATCAACCACATCATGACGCCATTGCGCATGATCCTTAGTGAGGCGGCTGACCGGTTTGAGTTTACTTCACCGTACCTCAACATCAAATCGCTGAAGGTTCCCAAGACCGATGTGGAGCCGTTCACTCTGGATGAAGTGCTGCAGATTCTCGGTGCCGTGCGCGAGGACTTCCGCAACTACTACACGGTGCGCTTCTTCACCGGGATGCGCACGGGAGAAGTCGACGGCCTGCAGTGGAAATTCGTCGACTTTCAGAGGCGGCAAATCCTTATCCGCGAAACTTGGGTCGGTGGCCGGCTCGACTACACGAAGAATGACGGCTCGCAACGCGAAATCGACATGTCTGGCCCGGTGTACAAGGCCCTGCTCGATCAGCAGAAGAAGACGGGGAGTGGTCAGTTCGTCTTCTGTTCTCGGGAAGGTACGCCTTTTTCGTACCGCAACATCAACAACAGGGTTTGGTTTCCGCTGCTGCGTCATCTGGGGCTGCGCCAGCGACGCCCTTACCAGACCCGCCATACGGCTGCGACCCTTTGGCTGGCTGCAGGCGAAAACCCGGAGTGGATTGCCCGGCAGATGGGCCACACAACTACAGAGATGCTGTTCCGCGTCTACTCGCGCTACGTGCCTAACTTGACCCGACGTGACGGAAGCGCCTTCGACAATCTGATCCAAGCCAATTTGAAGGACTGAGGAGTACTCACATGAAATTGATCAACCGCAGCAACGTCACGTACCTGCATCCGGCGATGGAAGCTCGTGAACACCAGTACTTGAAGCATTTGGCTTCTGCCATGAGCCACTACCTCGAGAGCCCCAACGGCAATGAACTGGTCTGCATCCTTGGCTCCGGCTACGAGAAGAACAACCGCCAGGCGCTCGATACCTGGGTCGCCTATCACCGTAATGAGGTCTTCGAGAAACGGTTGGAGGGGCGCAGCCCGCTGGACTTCCTGATCGAAAAGCTGGAGAGCATGCTCAACAACTAAAGTAACGAAGGGGCCGAAAGGCCCCTTCTGCTTAGGTGCTTTCAGATGGGTTGGGAGTTGTGCCTGATTGTGGCTAATACTCAATCTCTGCGAAGTAACCGGCATGCCATCTCACCGTGCGGCACGCTTTGGGCACAGAATTGGCACAGCCTGAAAAGCCGCCGCTAGATGACACTGAGGGCAGTGCTCATCGCAGCCTGAGAGCTGGCATCAAGGGAATTTTGCTGGAGGGCGCCGATTCAGCAGCGGAAGCGGCGAAGCCTTAGAAAAAGGCCATTGAATCAAGAGGATATGGCGCACCTGGCGGGATTCGAACCCACGACCCTTGCCTTCGGAGGGCAATACTCTATCCAGCTGAGCTACAGGTGCGTATGTGTTGCGGCGAACTATTTGACCACTAGCCTGCACCCTTCTCAACTCGATGATCACTGCCTTCGGAGGGCAGTACTCTATCCAGCTGAGCTACGGATGCGTTGCGGGGCGCAATCATACGCATGTCGTTGACGGGCGTCCATGCTGGTGCGGCCGGGTGGATACGCCTGGGTGCGGCTTTTTCGCAGCTGCCTGCGGCGGGCTCGGCTGATACCCTTGCGTGTCGCGGCCGGGGGCCGTGGTTGTTCGGATGGCGAGGGGATGGGGATGTCGGGCCATATCAAACTCTGGGACGCGCCGCTGCGGCTGTTTCACTGGTTGTTCGCCGGGGCGGTGATCGCGGCCATCGTCACGGGCTGGATCGGCGGCAACCTGATGCTCTGGCATGGCCGGCTCGGCCTGCTGGTGCTGGGACTGCTGGTGTTCCGCCTGATTTGGGGCTTCGTCGGTTCGACGTATGCCCGCTGGCCGCGCATCTTCGCCGCGACGTTCGGTGTGAAGGACTATCTGCAGGGCAACTGGCGCGAAGCCGGGCACAACCCGCTTGGCGCGTTCTCGGTACTGGCCATGCTGCTGCTGGTGAGCTTCCAGGTTGCCAGCGGGCTGATGGCGACCGACGACATCGCTTTCCAGGGCCCGCTCTATGTGCTGGTCAGCAGCGAAACCGGCAGCGCGCTGAGCGGCCTGCATCGGCAGGCGAAGTGGCTGCTGCTGGTGCTGATCGGCATGCACCTTGCGGCCATCCTCTATTACACGCTGGTGATGCGCCGGCCACTGGTGCGGGCGATGATCGCGGGACGGGCAGAGCGCGAGCATCCGACGCAGCAGGACGCGCGGGGCGGCGCGCTGCCCACCGCGGTTCTGGCGATCGCGCTGGGTGCGGCTTGCGTATGGGGTGTGCAGGCGGTGGGGGACTGGCTGAAGCCTGAGCCGGCGGCGGTAGCGCCAAGCCTGGACTGGTAAGCCAGCCGACCGGCAGGTGACGGCTGGCTTGGACAGTCAGTCGGCGCGGAACTTGTCGTGGCAGGACTTGCAGCTGCCGCCGACATCGCCGAAGGCCTTCTTGATCGCGGCCTGATCGCCTTCTGCGGCAACCTTGGCAAGCTGGTTGGCGGCGGCGGTGAACTTGCGGCCAATCTGCCCGGCTTCGTCGAGGTTCTGGAAGAACTCAGGCTTCAGGCGGGTGGCCTTGCCCAGTTGCTCGGTGGTGGTATCCGGGCTGTACAGGCTGCCCATGCCGGAGTTGGCGATGGCGGCGATAGCATTGGCGGCGGCGGCCACCTTGGCCTGGTCGTAGGGCTCCTTGCCGTCGACTACCTGGGCCTTGATCTTGCCCATGTTCCACGACATGAACTGATAGCCGGCCTGGCGGGTTTCGACCATTTCTTCCGGTTTCATCTGCGCCTGGGCGGCAGTGCTGGCCAGCAGGACGGCGGCTACGGCGCCTGTCATCAGTGCTTTCACGGTAACTCCTTATCGATCCTTGGTTGTCGGCGGCTGGCGCCGCTCGCGCGCAACTATACCCCGGCCAGTAGTGGGGTTTGGGTAACAAGACGTGACAGCCTCGCCCGCCTTCGTTCATCAGGCTGGTCAATGGCGCGACAACGTCATGTGTCATGAGCTTGCCGGCCGGCCGGCTGCGGTCCTAGCATGGCCGTTCGCAGTGCGATGCGACGGCTGGAACCGGGCGGCGAAGGACGGTTCAGATGATCGTCGCGTTCGCCGAATTTTCCGCAGCGGGCCTGCCGCTACGATGCCCGAGGAGACTGCCATGCAACTCAAAGACACCGCGCTGTTCCGCCAGCAGGCCTATATCGATGGCGCCTGGCTGGATGCCGACAGTGACCAGACCATCAGCGTGAACAACCCGGCCACCGGCGAGATTCTCGGTACGGTGCCGAAGATGGGCGCCGCCGAAACCCGCCGCGCCATCGATGCCGCCGAGCGGGCGCTGCCGGCCTGGCGTGATCTGACCGCCAAGGAGCGCTCGCAGAAGCTGCGTCGCTGGTTCGAGCTGCTGATGGAGAATCAGGACGACCTGGGTCGGCTGATGACGCTGGAGCAGGGCAAGCCGTTGGCCGAAGCCAAGGGCGAGATCGCCTATGCGGCGTCCTTCATCGAGTGGTTCGCCGAGGAAGCCAAGCGCATCTACGGCGACACCATCCCCGGTCACCAGAAGGACAAGCGCATCCTCGTCATCAAGCAGCCGATCGGCGTGACCGCGGCGATCACCCCGTGGAATTTCCCGGCGGCGATGATCACCCGCAAGGCCGGCCCGGCGCTGGCGGCTGGCTGCACCATGGTGATCAAGCCGGCATCGCAGACGCCGTTCTCGGCGCTGGCGATGGTCGAGCTGGCCGAGCGCGCCGGAATTCCCAAGGGCGTGCTCAGCGTCGTGACCGGCTCGGCCGGCGACATCGGCAACGAGCTGACCGCCAACCCCAAGGTCCGCAAGATCTCCTTCACCGGCTCCACCGAAGTGGGCGCCAAGCTGATGGAGCAGTGCGCGCCGGGGATCAAGAAGGTGTCTCTGGAGCTGGGCGGCAACGCGCCATTTATCGTCTTCGATGATGCCGACCTGGACGAGGCGGTGAAGGGCGCCATGCAGTCCAAGTACCGCAACGCCGGGCAGACCTGTGTATGCGTCAACCGCATCTATGTGCAGGACGGCGTGTATGACGCCTTTGCCGAGAAATTCCAGGCGGCGGTGGCCAAGCTGCGGGTCGGCAATGGCCTGGAAGAGGGCACCGACATCGGCCCGCTGATCGATGATCGTGCCGCCAGCAAGGTCCGCGAGCATATCGAGGATGCCGTCGCCCAAGGTGCGCGACTGGTGGCAGGCGGTCAAGCTCATGCAATGGGTGGCAGCTATTTCGAGCCCACCGTGCTGGTGGACGTGCCGGACAGTGCCAAGGTGGCCAAGGAAGAAACCTTCGGCCCGCTGGCGCCGCTGTTCCGCTTCAAGGACGAGGCCGAGGCGATCGCCAAGGCCAACGACACCGAGTTCGGCCTGGCCTCCTACTTCTATGCCCGCGATCTTGGTCGGGTGTTCCGCGTCGCCGAGGCGTTGGAGTACGGCATGGTCGGCATCAACACCGGACTGATCTCCACCGAAGTGGCGCCGTTCGGCGGTGTGAAATCCTCGGGCCTTGGCCGCGAGGGCTCCAAGTACGGCATTGAGGACTACCTGGAGATCAAGTATCTCTGCATGGGTATCTGAGCGACCTGCGACAGCTAGCCTCAGGGTCAGAGGCTGGCTGTATGCCATCAGGCCGTGCAGAATCGCGCCCCCATTGGCGCGATTCTCGTCTCGAGGATCTGTCGCCATCGACTTACCCCGTCGCTAGGCTGTGGTGACATCTCCAGCGAGTCGTGCAGTGAGCCTCTCTGCCCAAGTTTCCTTCGTTCTGGTTGCCTACAACGAGCCCTGGCGCGCGGACCAGCTTTGTCAGCTGGTGCGCGAACTGCGCCCCGGTATGCGTGTGCAACCCGCGGCGGACGGGCATGCCGCGCTGGAGCTGTGCAAGCGTCAGGTGCCCAGCCTGTTGATCATCGATGGTGAGCTGGAAGGTCTCGATGGTCGCCAGCTGTTGCGTGAACTGCGTCGTCACGGCCCGACCCAGCGCCTGCCCTGCGTGCTGATCAGCGCGCGTACCGATACCGCCAGCGTCCGCACCGTGCTGCCTTTGGCGCCCGCCGCGTACCTAGGCAAACCCTACGATCTCGATGACCTGCGCCAGCGGCTGGACAGGTTGCTGCCGCGCTCGGCCGGACGTGCCGGGGTAACGACGCCTGCAGTGGCAGACACTGTGGAGAGTTTTCTCGAGCGCATGCGCCCGCATAACCGCGGCGCGCCGCTGCAGGAGGCGGTGCTGGTCGCCCTGCAGCGCCTGCAAGGCGGTGATCAGGATTTTGCCGAGCTCGAAGAGCTACTGACCCGCGATCCGCAGGTCACGGCCCGGCTGATCAGCGTCGCCAGCAATGGCGCGGCGCAGCCGGCGGCGCCCTGCCTTGGCCTGGCGCAGGCGAGACGTCAGCTCGGTGCGGCGCGCAGTCTGCAATTGGTGACCGAGCTGGCCCTGCAACACAACGCGCGGTTGCCCGAGCCTCGCCTCGCCGAGCTTGCCGGCCAGCTCGGTCATCAGGCGCTGCGCACGGCACGGCTGGCGAGCTGGCTGGCGCGCCAGCTGAAGCTGGATGTCGAGCTCTGTTTCAGCGCCGGGCTACTGCAGAACATCGGCGAGCTGGCGCTGCTGCGCAGCCTGCAGGAATGGCTCGACAGTGGCGGCGCGCTGGATGAAGCGGATCTGCAACGCTGCCTGCGTGAGCGCGCGGCCGGCTTCGGCTCGGCACTGCGGGCACAGTGGGCGCTGCCGCTGGAGCTGCGCCAGGTGATCAGCGCCTACTACGCGCTGGGTGCCGGTGTCCTGCGCCGCGAAGCGCTGGTACTCAACCTGACGCGGCTGCTGATCGAACTGCCCGCCGATGCCGAGCCGGCCAGTCTGGCCGGCGAGCGAACGGTGCGCCTGCTGCGCATCGATCCTAATCTGCTGGCGCGCGCGCCTCGCCATGCCGTCGCGGGCTAGCCTGCTTCTGATCCGACATTCCCTGTATTGATAGCCGCGACCGATCACCCCTGGGTCGCGCACCATCCCTTGTCTGGCGCGGCTCTGCGCCTTCTTTTCGCTCGAATGCCCGGCCGTGTGGTGCTATCGACACGCGGAAATGAGTCATTTATTCTGCAGTGCGAAACATGATTCCGTGAAATTACAATTCCAATCAGCATTTCACACAGCGGAGGCCAGTCATGACAGATGTCGTACGGCTCGAAGTTCAGGGCGATATCGCGCTGATCACGGTCAACAATCCACCGGTCAACGCTCTCGGCCAGTCGGTGCGCGAGGGGCTGCTGAAGGCCTTTCAGCGTGCCGAAGCGGACCAGCAGGTGCGCGCCGTGGCGCTGGTGTGCGACGGCAACACCTTTATCGCCGGCGCTGACATCAAGGAATTCGGCAAGCCGCCGCAGGCGCCGAGCCTGCCCGAGGTGATCGAGATCATCGAAGGCTGCAGCAAGCCGAGCGTCGCCGTCATTCATGGCACCGCGCTCGGCGGCGGGCTGGAAGTCGCGTTGGGCTGTCATTACCGGATCGCGCGCAAGGACGCCAAGCTCGGCCTGCCGGAAGTGAAGCTGGGTTTGTTGCCGGGCGCCGGCGGCACCCAGCGGCTACCGCGTCTGGCCGGCGTCGAGAAGGCGCTGGAGATGATCGTCAGCGGCACGCCGATCAGTGCTGCAGAGGCGGTCGAGCACAGCATCGTCGACGAGCTGTTCGAGGGTGATCTGGTGAACGCTGGCCTGGCCTATGCCCGTCGTATGGTCGATGAAGGCCGCGCACCGCGACGCACTGGCGAGCAGACCCGAGGCCTTGAGGGCGCCGACAACGAGGCGCTGATCCGCGCCAAGCACGCCGAAGTGGCCAAGCGCATGCCTGGACTGTTCTCGCCGCTGCGTTGCATCGCGGCGGTCGAGGCGGCGACGAAGCTGCCGTTGGCCGAGGGCCTCAAGCGCGAGCGTGAGCTGTTTGCCGAATGCCTGAACTCGCCTCAGCGTGATGCTCTGGTTCATTCGTTCTTCGCCGAACGCCAGGCTGGCAAGATCAACGATCTGTCGGCAGCCGTGAAACCTCGCTCGGTCAACACGGCTGCGGTGATCGGCGGCGGCACCATGGGTGTCGGTATCGCGCTGAGCTTCGCCAATGCCGGGGTGCCGGTGAAGCTGCTGGAAATCAATGAGCAAGCCCTGCAACGCGGCCTGCAGCGCGCCCGTGACACCTACGCGGCGAGCGTCAAGCGCGGCAGCCTGACCGAGGAGGCGATGGAGCAGCGCCTCGCGCTGATCATGGGCGTCACCGACTACGCCGCCCTGGCCGATGCCGACGTGGTGGTCGAGGCGGTGTTCGAGGAGATGGGTGTCAAGCAGCAGGTCTTCGAGCAACTGGACGCCGTGTGCAAGCCGGGTGCGATTCTCGCCTCCAACACCTCGTCGCTGGACCTGAATGCCATCGCCGCCTTCACCAAACGTCCCGAGGACGTGGTCGGCCTGCATTTCTTCAGCCCAGCCAACGTCATGCGCCTGCTGGAAGTGGTGCGCGGCGAGAAGACCAGCAATGAAGTGCTCGCCACCGCCATGGCGATCGGCAAGCAGCTGAAGAAGGTCTCGGTGGTGGTCGGCGTTTGCGACGGCTTCGTCGGCAACCGCATGGTCTTCCAGTACGGCCGCGAGGCGGAATTCCTCCTGGAGGAAGGTGCCACGCCGCAGCAGGTCGATGGTGCGCTGCGCAACTTCGGCATGGCCATGGGACCGTTCGCCATGCGCGATCTGTCCGGTCTCGACATCGGCCAGGCGATCCGCAAGCGCCAGCGCGCGACGTTGCCGGCGCACCTGGATTTCCCCACCGTCTCGGACAAGCTCTGCGCCGCCGGCATGCTCGGGCAGAAGACCGGCGCCGGCTACTACCGCTACGAGCCCGGCAACCGCACCGCGCAGGAGAACCCCGACCTTGCGCCCATGCTGGAAGCAGCATCGCAAGAGAAAGGCATCGAGCGGCAGACGCTGGACGAGCAGTACATCGTCGAGCGCTGCATCTTCGCGCTGGTCAACGAGGGCGCGAAGATTCTCGAAGAGGGCATCGCTCAGCGCTCCAGTGACATCGACGTCATCTACCTGAACGGCTACGGCTTCCCGGCCTTCCGCGGCGGGCCGATGTTCTATGCCGACAGCGTCGGCCTGGACCGGGTGCTGGCGCGAGTAAAAGAACTGCACGCGCGTTGTGGCGACTGGTGGAAGCCGGCGCCGCTGCTGGAAAAACTGGCCGCCGAAGGCCGCACCTTCACCGAATGGCAGGCCGGGCAATGAGTGTCGCCCGCCTGCAAACCGAACGCAGCATGAGGACCTTCCCATGAACGTCAACTACACGGCCGAAGAGCTCGCCTTCCGCGACGAAGTACGCGCCTTCCTGAAAAGCGAGCTGCCGGCGGATATCGCCGCCAAGGTCAAGCTCGGCAAGCACATGTCCAAGGAAGATCACCAGCGCTGGCAGCAGATCCTGGTCAAGCGCGGCTGGTATGCGCCGGGCTGGCCGGTGGAGCTGGGCGGCACCACCTGGGGCCCGGTGGAAAAGCACATCTTCGACGAAGAGTGTTCGGCCTTCGGCGCGCCACGTACCGTGCCCTTCGGCGTCAACATGGTCGCCCCGGTGATCATCAAGTTCGGCACCCAGCAGCAGATCGACCACTACCTGCCGCGCATCCTCTCCGGTGAGGACTGGTGGTGCCAGGGCTATTCCGAGCCCGGTGCTGGTTCCGACCTGGCCAGCCTGAAGACCCGCGCCGTGCGTGACGGCGACCATTACGTGGTCAACGGCCAGAAGACCTGGACCACCCTCGGCCAGCACGCCAACATGATCTTCTGCCTGGTGCGCACCGACCCCGAGGCCCAGCAGCAGCGCGGCATCAGCTTCCTGCTGATCGACATGAAGAGCCCGGGCATCAGTGTGCGGCCGATCATCACCCTGGACGGCGACCACGAAGTCAACGAAGTCTTCTTCGACAACGTCCGCGTGCCGGTGGAAAACCTCGTCGGCGAGGAAAACCAGGGCTGGACCTGCGCCAAGTACCTCTTGACCCACGAGCGCACGGGCCTGGCCGGCATCGGCTCGTCCAAGGCGGTGCTGGCGCATCTCAAGCGCATCGCCATGAAGGAAGTCTGCGACGGCAAGCCGATGCTCGAAGACCCGCTGTTCCGCGCTCAGGTCGCCGAGGTCGAGATGCAGCTGATGGCCATCGAGATGAGCACCCTGCGCATCCTCGCGGCGGCGAAGGAGGGCGGCGTACCCGGCGCGGAGTCCTCCATCCTCAAGGTCAAGGGCACCGAGATCCGTCAGGCGATCACTCACCTCTTGCGCAAGGTCATCGGCCCCTACGCGTTGCCGTTCCTCGAGGAGGAGATGCAGCTGGACTACGAAGGTGAGCTCTTGCACGCCGACTACAGCGCATCGCTGGCCGGCGACTACTTCAACATGCGCAAGCTGTCGATCTTCGGCGGCTCCAACGAAATCCAGAAGAACATCGTCTCGAAGATGATTCTCGAGCTGTAAGGGGGCACCGCAATGGACTTCAAACTGACCGAAGAGCAGCAAATGCTGCAAGACACCGCGGCGCGCCTGGTGCGCGACGCCTACCCGTTCGAACAGCGCGAGAAATTCAGCGAGTCGGAACTGGGCTTTTCCGCCGAGTTCTGGTCGCAGCTGGGTGAGCTGGGCCTGACCGCCGTGCCGTTCTCCGAGGACATCGGCGGCTTTGGCGGCGGCGGCGTGGAAACCATGCTGGTCATGACCGAGCTGGGTCGCGGTCTGACGCTGGAGCCGTATCTGCAATCGGTGGTCTTCGCCGGTGGCCTGATCGACCAGCTCGGTTCCGATGCGCAGAAAGAGGATCTGCTGCCACAGGTCGCCGCCGGTTCGCTGCAACTGGCGGTGGCTTTCGACGAGCCGCAGAGTCACTACAACCTCAACGATGTACAGACCAAGGCCGAGGCGGTCGACGGCGGCTATCGTCTGAACGGCCGCAAGGCCGTGGTCATCGGTGGGCACAGCGCCGGACAGATCATCGTGTCGGCGCGCACATCCGGAGACAGTCGCGATGAAACGGGCATCAGCCTGTTCCTTATCGATCCGAACGCTCAGGGCGTCAGCCGTCGCGTCTACCCGACCATCGACGGGCGCAAGGGCTGCGACTTGTTCCTCGACAACGTGCAGGTCGGCGCTGACGCCGTGCTCGGCGAAATCGGCAACGGGCTTCCGGCGCTGCGCTACCAGCAGGGCCGCGCCATCGCCGCGCAGTGCGCCGATGCCCTCGGCAGCATGGATGAGGCCTGCAAGCTGACCCTCGACTACCTGAAGACGCGCAAGCAGTTCGGCGTGCCGATCGGCAAGTTCCAGGTCCTGCAGCACCGCATGGTGGACATGCAGACCGAGCTGGAGCAGGCCACCAGCATGGCGATCCTCGCCGCGACCTTTGCCGATGGCGAAGACAACGACGAGCGCAGCCGCATCATCGCTGCCGCCAAATACATCTGCGCCCGCGCCGCACGCAAGGTGGCCGAGGAAGCCATCCAGCTGCACGGCGGCATCGGTATGACCTGGGAATACAACCTTGCCCACCACGCCAAGCGGCTGGTGATGATCCCCCACCAGTTCGGTGACGATGACCATCATTTGAAGGCCTACGCCAAGTTGATGCAGGTGGTGTAACGCGCCAATCGCGACACACGACCGGGCCCCTGTGGCCCGGTTTTGCTTTGCAGAGATAGGGTCAGGTGCTCAGCCGACTGCGGGCAGGTGTGGCGGAGGCATCGTCTTCACTTCTGTAGCGCGGCGTTCCGCTTCAGCTCGCGCCAGCAACCCAACGGTGGGCTGAAGCCCACCCTACGGCGCGGCGCGCAAGGTGGCAACTCGTAGGGTGGAAGACGGCGAAGCCTCTTCCGCCGTTGCGTGCCACTCGGGGCGTGCCATGGCCGGCACGCTCGCGAAGTGGTCGTTCACACCGGTGGCAGTTCGTAGGGTGGATGTCGCTTTTCACATCCACGCGGTTGGGTCGGTACCCGTGTTTTGGTGGTTCGGTGAGGCGCGACCACCCCACGCCTGGCGTCCCGCGTCCGATCAGACCGGCTTCGCCTCTGCCTCGGCTGGCGCTACGCCCTGCGGCTTCCATTCCTGCAAGCGATCCAGGCTGCCACGGTAGTGCTTGAGTCCCATGCCGAGCAGGACTATCGCGCCGACCAGCGCAACGCCGGTGACGATCAGCAGCGAGTAGCGCAGGGCGTTGTCATCGCCGAAGACGAAGTCGGTGCCCAGCGCCACGGCGGTCGGGCCGATGCCGAGGCCGACCATGGTGATGACGAACAGGTACACCGCCGATGCCTGGCCGCGCATGGAGTTGGGCATGATCTCCTGGATCGCCGCCGGGCCCACGCCGAAGGGCATGGCGATGGTGAAGACGTGCAGGGCGATCAGCGCCAGCGCCAGTTCGCCGGTGCCGGCCAGGTAGGCGAGATTGAGCGGCAGAGTCAGCGCGGCGGAGATGATGCCGACGCGCAGCGGTGCGTCGCGATAACCGCGGCGGTGCAGCAGGTCCGACAGCCGCCCGCCGGCGATGATGCCGATCGAGCCGGCCACTGCCACCACCGAGCCGTAGAGCACGCCGACGTCGCTTGCCGGCCAGCCGTAGGTGCGGATGAAGAACGTCGGAATCCACGCCGAGCTGCCGTAGGCGGCGAAGGCCAGGCAGGCGAAGCCGAAGTTGTGGCAGAGCACGGTGCGGCGGTTCTGGCGGATATAGCCGGCCACCTCGCTGAGTGGCACCTCGACACCGGCGCCGACGCCTTTGCGCGATGGCTCGCGGATCAGCAAGAGCACGGCGGTGAACAGCACGCCGGCTGCACCGAGTACGAGGAAGATCAGCTGCCAGGGGCGGACCATGCCGAGCACCGGCAGCTCCACATCGCCCTGTGCCGAGGCGAACTTGACCACCAGTCCGCCGAGCAGAAAGGCCAGGCCTGAGCCGATGTAGATGCCCATCGAATAGACGCTCATCGCGGTGCCGCGCAGCTTCGGCGGAAAGCTGTCGGCGATCAGCGAGTAGGCCGAGGGCGACAGCGCCGCCTCGCCGACACCGACGCCGATGCGGAACACGAGGAACTGCCAGAAGGTGCGCGCCGTGCCGCACAGCGCAGTCATCAGGCTCCAAACCAGCACACCGATGGCGATGATGCCACGGCGGCTCTTACGGTCGGCCAGGCGCCCGATGGGCACGCCGCAGATGGTGTAGAACACCGCGAAGGAGAAGCCCATGAGCAGGCTCATGTGGGTGTCGGTGATATCCAGGTCGCGGCGGATCGGTTCGACCAGCAGGTTGAGGATCTGCCGATCGACGAAGGACAGCACGTAGGCGAGCATCAGGATCGCGACCGTCATCCAGGCGCGGGTGCTCGAGGGGTAGCCGTTATTGTTGTTGTGCATGGCAAGCTCCGATTAGCGAGAGGGCTGCAGCCCATCCTCACTCTTGTCGGAGATCGCCGATCCGGCAAGCGGAATAACCCTCGCATATGTTTCGAAATATGCTAGCAGTGTTCCGCTCTGCGAAACCGATAGTTAGGAGTCACGCCACCGTTTGTTGTTGACCCGGCATCAGCTCTGGCAACAAGCGGGGCGTCCAGAGGCTGTCGGCGAAACCGCGACGGAAGAAGCCGAAGTGGCCGATCCGCGTGGCGCCAATTTCCGCGGGCGCGATGCGCTGCATGGTTTTTGGTGCCGAGCTGTAGAAGCCATGCAGGGATTCGGTGTTGCGCGCCGACATCATTTCGTCGTCGCTGAAGGACAGCGAAGTCAGGGGCGTGCGCACGGCTGCGAAGGCCTGGCGCATGGACTCGCCCTCGACACCGACCAGATACTCCGGATGCAGGCACCAGCGCCGCCACTGGCGAATCACCCCGGCGGGCAGGTCGCCGACCGCCCCGATGCGACCGCCCGGGAAGTAGCCGGCCACCGCGGTCAGCACGGGCGCCAGGCCATGCCAGAGCAGCCAGGCCTTGTTGCGGATCTGCGGGCTGTTTTCGCGCCAGTAGCCGCTGCCGGCGGCGATGGTGACGATGCGGGTCAGGCGCTCGTGGCCGTTGACCAGCGGCAGGATCTGCGCGCCGACACTGTGGCCAATCCAGTACAGCGGCAGCTCTCCGGCGGTTTCGGCCGCCGCGGCGAGCACCGCGCTACAGTCGTGGCGCGCCCAGTCGAGGATGTCGACGTTCAACTGGCGGAGCGGCACCCGCCGCGAGCGTCCCATGCCCAGATAATCGAAGGTCACCGCCAGGTAGCCCTGCCCGGCCAGCCAGTTGGCGAAGTCGGTGTAGAAGCGCTGCGGCACGCCCATCGCCGGTGCGATCAGCACGACGCCGCATGGCGGGCTGCTCGGCTGATACCAGTGGCTGGACAAGGCATGGCCGTTGCCGTTGTCGATGGAGCGTTCTTCAACCTGTATCGTCGCCATCTTGTTGTTCTCCGCGCTTCTGCGATTGCTGCAATCGGTGCAGTATACGAAGGGTAGAAGATAATTCTAGAAAAATATTCTAGTCAAATTGGAGGCCGGATGGCCCGTAGTAGCCGCAAGCAGGAAATCCTTCAGGCCGCACTCGCCTGTTTCACCGAGTTCGGTGTCGAGGCGACCACCATCGAGATGATTCGTGATCGCTCCGGCGCCAGCATCGGCAGCCTCTACCACCACTTCGGCAATCGCGAGCGGATCATCGCCGCGCTGTATCTGGAAGGCATCGGCGAGTATGCCGCGTTGCTCGAAGCCGGGCTGATCGAGACGCTGGATGCCGAGGCCTGCGTCCGGCTATTCGTCACCAGCTATATCGACTGGGTGGTGGCCAATCCGGACTGGGCGCGTTTCGTCCTGCACAACCGCGGGCGGGTCGAGGCCGGGGAGATGGGCGAACGGCTGCGCGAGGTCAATCGCGCCCACGGTGAGCGGGTCGGAGCGATTCTGCGGCGGCATCGCGAAAGCGGGGCGTTCCGCCGGATGCCGGGCGACTGCTTCCTGGCAGTGGTGATCGGCCCCTGCCACGACATGGCGCGTAACTGGCTGGCGGGACGCTCCCGTACCGCGCTGGCCGACTGCCGCGAGCTGCTCGCGGACATCGCCTGGGCCAGCGTCAGGGCCTGACGATCAGACGCCGAGGCTCTCGATATCGCGGGCGAGCATTTCCAGCTGGTGGGCCAGCGAGTTCTTCAGGGTGTCCTCGCTGAGCTGGAATGACGGCGCACCGCAGGTGAGTGCCATGATGCTGCCGTCGGCCAGGTGCAGCGGCACACCGGCGGCCATCACGTTGCGGTCCCAGTCACCCAGTGACAGGCAGAAGCCGTGACGGGCGAATTCCTCGAACGACGCCTGCAGCGAGTCGCGGATCGCCGCCCAGCCATCCCCATACTTGGCGGCCAGCGCGGCCATCAGATGCTCACGCTCCTTCTCCGGAGTAGCGGCGAGAAAGGCGCGCCCGGCGGCGGTGGTGGCCAGCGGCAGGCGCACGCCGGCGTCCATGCGCAGGGTGGTGACCTCGGCCGGGCGGCAGTTTTCCACGTAGATCATCGACAGCCGGTCGCGGCAGGTCAGGCCCACGGTGGTGTTGGTGCGGCGGGCGAATTCGTCCATGTACGGCTTGGCCAGTTGGCGCACCCGCAGGTTGGAGACGTAGGCGTAGCCGAGCGCCAGCACGCCGGAGTCGAGCTGGTATTTCTCCAGCTGCTGCGAATAGCTGAGGTAGCCGAGCTTGGTCAGCGTGTAGGTCATGCGCGACACCGTGGGCTTGGGCAACCCGGTGATGCGTGCGATGTCCTGGTTGCCCATCACCACCGAGCCATGGGTGAAGGCACGCAGCACGTCCAGCCCGCGGGCGAGGGCCTCGACGAACTTGCGATCCTTGGGTGTGCCGGTGTCTTCGATGTCGTCGCTCATGGTCTCGGTCTTTCTGGCTAGTGGGCAGCGGGGGCGAACGATAGCAGATCGCCCGATCGCGAGCAGTGCGGCCAATGGCGATCATTGCGAGGTGAAAATCGATCGTCTAGTATCGGATTCGACATCTAGTTTCGCACAGTAAAACAATAATTCATTTTTGGAGTATGTCGATGTCCGCTTCCGTGCAAGGCTACGTGGCTGCCGAACTGGCCCGTGGCGGCTACCAGAACGTCCATGACCTCTTGACCCTGGCCTGCGCCAAGCACCCGCAACGCACGGCATTTTCCTGTGGCGACGACCACCTTACCTACGCCGAGCTGGGCAGCCTTGCCGACGCGTTCGCACGCTATCTGCGGCATCACGCTGGACTGCAACCCGGCGACCGGCTGGCGCTGCAGCTGCCCAACTCGTTGCAATATCCCATCGCCGTGTTTGGCGCACTCAAGGCAGGGCTGGTGATCGTCAATACCAATCCGCAGTACACCGCCGCCGAGGCGCGCCATCAGTTCCGCGACTCCGGTGCCAGGGCGATCCTGGTGCTCGATCGGCTGTTGCCGCTGGTGCGGGCGGTACAGGCCGACACCTCACTGGAACGGATCATCCTCACCAGCGTCGAGGATCTGCAGGCGCCGGTCTATGACAGCCAGGAGCCGGGAACAGAGCGCTTCATGCAGGCGCTGCGGCTGGGCGAACAGAGCCCGGCGCTGGACTGCGTCGCCGGGTTCGACCGGCTGGCGCTGCTGCAATACACCGGCGGCACCACCGGTGTATCCAAGGGCGCGATGCTCAGTCACCGTAATCTGCTGGCCAACGTGCTGCAGACCATCGAGCTGTTCGACAAGCCGGGCCTGCTGGAGCCGGAAAAGGACGTGCGCATCGCGCCGCTGCCGCTGTATCACATCATGGCCTTTGCCACGAACTGCCTGAGTTCGGTGGGTATGGGCCTGCACACGGTGTTCATCCGGGACGGACGCAACCTGGACGAAACCATCGGTGCCATGCAGCGCTATCCGTTCAGTCTGCTCAGCGGCATCAACACGCTGTTCGTCGGGCTGATGAATCACCCAGAGTTTTGCAGCATCGATTTCTCCCATCTGAAGTGGGCGACGTCTGGCGGCGCGCCGCTCAACAGTGAGGTCGGGCGTCGCTGGCAGGCACTGACCGGAGCGCCGATCCGCGAAGGTTTCGGCCTGACCGAGGCCTCGCCGGTTGTGGCGACCGGTACTCAGCTGAGCCCCTACCGCGAGGGCTACATCGGCCAGGCGCTGATCGACACCGAGCTGCGCACCGTGGACGACGACGGCAACGACGTACCGGCGGAGACGCCGGGCGAGCTCTGGCTGCGTGGCCCGCAGGTGATGCAGGGCTACTGGCAGCGGCCGGAGGAGACGGCCAAGGTAATCACCGCGGACGGCTGGCTCAAGACCGGCGACATCGCGCTGCTGGATGTAGAGGGTTTCGTGAAGATCGTCGATCGCAAAAAGGACATGATCCTGGTGTCCGGCTTCAACGTGTTCCCCAACGAGATCGAGGATGTGCTGATGCAGCACCCGTCGGTACGTGAATGCGTGGCGGTGGGCATTCCGGATGCACGCAAGGGCGAGGCGGTGAAGGTCTTCGTCAGCCTGCGGGAGGCGACCGATGATCAGACCCTGCTCGCGCACTGCCGCCAGTTCCTGACCGGTTACAAGCTGCCGAGCGCCATCGAGATCCGCGATGAGCTGCCGAAGACGGCGGTGGGCAAGCTGCTGCGCCGCCAGCTGCGTGACGAGGCGCGGACAGCGGCGAGCTGATCGCTGCCTATATATATGTAGCGAGGCGACGAGCGGGGGCTGTTGCAGCAAGCGCCCCACAAGCCTGTCGACGGGCGTCGAGAGCCCAGCGCAGCCGGGCGGAAAAAACAATCCGCGCTTGTTGCTCAGGGGGCTTTCTGATATAAAGCAGCGCTCTTTTCTAGGGGCCCGGTATCTTCGCTCGCAGCGTGGCCGGTAAGACCCCCATGAATCGTGGCGCTGAGCGCCGAACTGACAAGTGAATTCAAGCGGCCAACCCATGCCGGGTTGGGCATGTGGTTTTAGAGGGCTGAGGCATGTCGAGAGTCTGTCAAGTTACCGGTAAGGGTCCGGTAACCGGGAACAACATTTCCCACGCAAACAACAAAACCCGTCGTCGTTTCCTGCCGAACCTGCAGCATCATCGCTTCTGGGTCGAGTCTGAGAACCGCTTCGTGCGTCTGCGCCTGAGTGCCAAAGGCATGCGCATCATCGACAAGCGTGGCATCGACGTCGTTCTGGCCGAGCTGCGCGCCCGCGGCGAAAAGGTTTAAGGAGAGCAATCATGCGTGACCTGATCCGTTTGGTGTCCAGCGCCGGTACCGGCCACTTCTACACCACCGACAAGAACAAGCGCACCACCCCCGACAAGATCGAAATCAAGAAATTCGATCCGGTCGTTCGCAAGCACGTGATCTACAAGGAAGCCAAGATCAAGTAATTGATCGGCCCCTTGAAGGAAAAACCCGCCATTCGGCGGGTTTTTTCGTTTCTGGGCCGGACATCGCGCATCGTTCGTCAGCGCTCCGGGTAATTTGACAAGAGTCATATGCTCCCCACGGAAATTCGCTATCGTACGAGCTTTCCTTTTCTCCCACTTTCGGCACGAGGATGCGCAGCGCATGGCGAAGACGGACGGGCCCATCGCGGCAGACAGCAAGAGCACTTCCAGCATCGCCCTGCAGGCGGCTTCCGAGGACATCTGGTCGCAGAAATACCGCCTGAGCAGCAAGGACGGCACGCCCATCGACCAGAGCGTCGATGACACCTGGCAGCGAGTCGCCCGTGCCCTGGCCGACGTCGAACCGGCCAAGCAGCGCGAGCACTGGTACGAGCGCTTCCTCTGGGCGCTGCGCAATGGCGCCATCCCGGCCGGGCGGATCATTTCCAACGCCGGCGCGCAGGACTACAAGCCGGCCACCTCGACCATCAACTGCACCGTTTCCGGCTCGATCACCGACTCGATGGATGACATCCTCGGCAAGGTCCACGAGGCCGGGCTGACGCTCAAGGCCGGCTGCGGCATCGGCTACGAGTTCAGCACCCTGCGTCCGCGCGGCTCGTTCGTTTCCGGCGCCGGCGCGCACACCAGCGGCCCGCTGTCGTTCATGGATATCTTCGACAAGATGTGCTTCACCGTGAGTTCGGCCGGCGGCCGCCGCGGCGCGCAGATGGGCACCTTCGATGTCGGCCATCCGGACGTGCGCGAGTTCATCCGCGCCAAGCGCGAGGACGGCCGCCTGCGTCAGTTCAACCTGAGCCTGCTGATCACCGACGAGTTCATGCAGACCGTCGAGGCCGACGGCGAATGGCCGCTGATCTTCCCGGTGCATGCCAAGGAAGCCGCCGAGCTGGATCTGGCCGACGATGCCCAGGTGGTCTGGCGCGAGTGGCCGGTGCACGACGGCTACATCGTGCGCGACGATGGCCTGGTGGCCTGCAAGATCTACGGGCGGGTCAAGGCGCGGCATCTGTGGGACATGATCATGGTCTCCACCTATGACTACGCCGAGCCGGGCTTCATCCTCATCGACCGGGTCAACCAGCTGAACAACAACTGGTGGTGCGAGGCTATCCGCGCAACCAACCCCTGTGGGGAGCAGCCGCTGCCGCCGTACGGGTCGTGCCTGCTGGGCTCGATCAACCTGACCCACTTCGTCATCGATCCCTTCGGCGCCGAAGCGCGCTTCGACTGGGACAAGTACCGCGAGGTGGTGCGCGTCTTCACCCGCATGCTCGACAACGTGGTCGAGATCAACGGCCTGCCGCTGGAACAGCAGCGTCACGAGATCGAGAGCAAGCGCCGTCACGGCATGGGTTTCCTCGGCCTCGGCTCGACGCTGACGCTGCTCAAGCTGCGCTATGGCAGCCCGGAAGCCTGCGTGTTCACCGAGGAAGTCGCCCGTGAGATGGCGCTGGTCGGCTGGGAGCAGGCGCTGGAGCTGTCCAAGGAGAAGGGCGCGGCACCGTTGCTGAGCCAGACCTTCGACGTTACCGCCGAGATGCTGCGCAAGCGTCCGGAGATGTCCAAGGACGGCTACAAGGTCGGCGACCAGATCGCCGGTCGCGTGCTGCATGCCAAGTACTCGCGCTACATGCAGAAGATCGCTGAATACGCGCCCGATCTGATCGAGGCGCTGGCCGAGCAGGGCGCGCGCTTCACCCATCACAGCTCCATCGCGCCCACCGGCACCATCAGCCTGAGCCTGGCCAACAACGCCTCCAACGGCATCGAGCCAAGTTTCGCCCATCACTACTCACGCAACCTGATCCGCCCGGGCCGCAAGGCCAAGGAGAAGATCGAGGTGTTCAGCTACGAGCTGCTGGCCTATCGCACGCTGATCAATGAGCGCGCCAAGCCGGGATCCGACGAGCCGGGCGAGAAGCTGCCGGACTATTTCATCACCGCCGATGACGTCAGCCCGACCCAGCACGTCGACATCCAGGCCGCCGCGCAGAAATGGGTCGACTCGTCGATCTCCAAGACCGCCAACGTGCCAACCGACTACCCGTTCGAAGCGTTCAAGGACATCTACCGCTACGCCTGGCGCCAGGGCCTCAAGGGCTGCACCACCTTCCGCTTCAACCCGGCAGCCTTCCAGGGCGTGCTGGTCAAGGAAGCCGACCTGGAAAAGACCCTGTACCGCTTCACTCTGGAGGACGGCAGCGTGGTCGAGCTCAAGGGCAACCAGGAGGTCGAATATGACGGCGAGGTGAACACCGCCGCCAACCTGTTCGACGCCCTCAAAGAAGGCTACTACGGCAAGTACTGAAGCCGGCCCGCCAACCGTTTGGACGCCGGGCCGCGAGCGCCGCCCGGCAGGAGAGATTGCACAATGACCGTAAAGATCACCCAGCGCATCAAGGGCTTCAAGGTCGTCGACGAGACCCTCGAGCGCCCCGCGACTGCGGCCAGCGCTAGCGACGGCACGGCGAGCAAGGCCGTCAACGTGGTGGAGATGGACGAGAGCCTGCAGCGCCCGGAAACCCTGATCGGCATGACCTACAAGATCAAGTCGCCGCTGTTCGAACATGCGCTGTACGTCACCGTGAACGACATCGTGCTCAACGCCGGCACGCCGCATGAGCAGCGCCGCCCGTTCGAGATCTTCATCAATTCCAAGAACATGGACCACTTCCAGTGGATCGTCGCGCTCACCCGGATCATGTCCGCGGTGTTCCGCAAAGGCGGCGACTGCACCTTTCTCGTCGAGGAGCTCAAGGCGGTGTTCGACCCGCGTGGCGGCTACCTGAAGAAGGGCGGCGTCTACATGCCGTCGATCGTGGCCGAGATCGGTGCGGTGCTGGAGCGCCATCTGATCGCCATCGGCATGCTCGAAGGCCATGCGCTGGACGAAACCCAGCTCAAGTACCTGGCCGAGAAGCGCGCCGCCTACGAGGCCAGCCAGGGCGCGGTGGCGGTCGAGCCGGGTGAAGGCTTTCCGGCCGGCGCGCAGCTGTGCAACAAGTGCAACACCCAGGCCGTGGTGCAGATGGATGGCTGCGCCACCTGCCTGAACTGCGGCAACTCCAAATGTGGCTGACCGCTCACGCGATCGGATGAAAAAAGGCCCGGGCTGATGCCGCGGGCCTTTTTCGTTGGTGCGAGGCGAAGCGCGCTCAGGTCACCACGCGATAGCAGGGCGTGTACGGCACGCCTCCCGGCAGCTTCATGCGGTGCTGCTCGACGAAGGCCTGCAACAGCTTGTCCAGCGGCTGCATGATCGACGCGTCGCCGTGGATCTCGTAACGGCCGTATTGCTCGATGCGGCGGATACCCTTGTCCTTGACGTTGCCGGCGACGATCCCGGAGAAGGCCCGGCGCAGATTCGCGGCCAGCTCATGGGCCGGCAGGTCGCGGCGCAGCGGCAGGTTGGCCATCGCCTCGTGGGTGGGGTCGAAGGGTCGTTGGAAGCCTTCCTCGATCTTCAGCAGCCAGTTGAAATGGAACGCATCATTGCGCTCGCGGCGGAAGCGTCGTACTTCGCGCAGGCCTTCGGTCATCTGCCGCGCCACTTCGGCGGGGTCGTTGAAAATGATCTGGTAGCGCTTCTGCGCTTCCTCACCGAGGGTGGCGCCAACGAAGTCATGCAGCTGTTGCAGGTAGTCCGCCGCATCGCTCGGTCCGGTGAGAATCACCGGGAAGGGCACGTCGCGATTGTCCGGATGCAGCAGGATACCGAGCAGGTAGAGGAATTCCTCGGCGGTACCGACGCCGCCGGGGAAGATGATGATGCCGTGGCCGACCCGCACGAATGCCTCCAGGCGCTTCTCAATGTCCGGCAGGATCACCAGCTCGTTGACGATCGGGTTTGGCGCCTCGGCGGCGATGATGCCCGGCTCGGTCAGGCCCAGGTAGCGGCTGCCAACGCGGCGCTGCTTGGCGTGGCCGATGGTGGCGCCCTTCATCGGCCCCTTCATCACGCCGGGGCCGCAGCCGGTACAGACATCCAGGCTGCGCAGGCCCAGCTCGTGTCCGACGCGCTTGCTGTACTTGTACTCCTCGGTACTGATCGAGTGACCGCCCCAGCACACCACCATGCTCGGCTCGACGCCTGGGCGCAGCGTGCGGGCGTTGCGCAGCAGGTGGAACACGTAGTCGGTGATGCCTTGCGAGCTGTCCAGATCGATGCGTGCGTTGCTCAGTTCGCTTTCGGTATAGACGATGTCGCGCAGGGCGCTGAACAGCATCTCGCGGGTGCTGGCGATCATCTCGCCGTCGACGAAGGCATCGGCCGGTGCGTTGAACAGCTCCAGGCGCACGCCGCGGTCCTGTTGCAGGATGCGCACCTCGAAGTCTTCGTACGCCTCGAGGATGGTCTTGGCGTTATCGATGCGGGTGCCGGTGTTGAGGATGGCCAGCGCGCACTGGCGGAACAGCTTGTGGGTACTGCCGGAGCCGACTTCGCTCAGTTGCTGCACTTCGCGCTGGGAAAGCGTTTCCAGACTGCCTTTGGGGCTCACCGAGGCATTGATTACGAGGGGTTGGGTCATTGATGGTTCCTGAATGCGATGGCCACGCCATCGAGGAGCTGATGCATCGAAACGGCGGCTGCGTGATCGCCGGCAGCAGGGGTTGGCCCAGCGTGCTGGCGACAGCGTATGTGACGACATCTTAACGCGAGGACATGGCAGCGGTGGCGATCCGCGTTCACCGTGCGAGCAGCAGCGCCGCCCGCTGGTCCGTGGTCCTGGTTCGACCTTCCCGGTGGGCGGCGGTTCGCCCTGCTGTGCGTCGTTCGTAGTAGCTCAGGTCCAGCCGTAGCGCACCAGGTGGAAGAAGATCGGCGCGGCGAAGCAGACCGAATCCAGCCGGTCGAGCATGCCGCCATGGCCCTCGATCATGTGCCCCCAGTCCTTGACGCCACGGTCGCGCTTGATCGCCGACATCACCAGGCCGCCGAAGAAGCCCAGCAGGTTCAGCAGCAGAGCCATGAGGGCCGCCTGCCACCAGGCAAACGGGGTGATCCAGAACAGCGCCGCGCCGATCAGCGTCGCGAGGAATATCCCGCCAACGAAGCCTTCGACGGTTTTGGACGGCGACAGGCGCGGGGCAATCTTGCGCTTGCCCGCCAACTTGCCGCAGACGTACTGCAACACGTCGGAGAGCTGCACGACGATGATCAGCCAGGCAATCAGCAACAGGTTGCGACCTTCGTAGTCGGCAATTTCCAGGGTGAGCAGGGCAGGGACGTGGGAAACGCAGAAGACTGCGATCATCAGGCCCCATTGCACCTTCGAGGCGCGTTCGAGAAAGCGCGTGGTGTCGCCACCCAGCGACGCCAGGATGGGCAGCAACAGGAACACGTAGACCGGAATGAAGATGGCGAACAGGCCGTACCAGCCGACCGCCACCAACAGATATTGCAGCGGCAGCACCAGATAGAACGCCGCGACCAGCGCCGGATAGTCGCTGCTGCGTGTCGGCGTCAGCGTCATGAATTCGCGCAACGCGAAGAACGACACCAGGTAGAAGAGGATCACCACGGCCGTGTGGCCAAGCCAGAAGGCGATGCCGATCAGCGCAACCATCACCCACCAGGCATTGATGCGCGCATTGAGGTTGTCGATCACCGGGCTCTCGCCGCCGCTGCGGCGCTTGAGGACAAAGCCGATCAGCGAGGCCAGGGCGAGCAGGGCGCCGATACCGGCGAACAGCAGCAGGGTATTGCGATCCATGTCAGTCTTCCTTTGGGGCCAGTTCTAGCAGAGCCAGGCGAGCGCGCTGCAGAAACGCGTCCTTGTCCTCGTCCTTTTCGATGCTCATGGGCGCGCCGAAGCTGACGCTGCACAGCAGGGGCAGCGGCAAGCTGCGGCCCTTGGGCATCACCCGATTGAGGTTGGCGATCCACACTGGCACCAACTCCACGTCCGGACACGCCAGGCCCAGGCGATACAGCCCGCTCTTGAAGGGCAGCAGGCCTTCTTCCAGATTGCGCGTGCCCTCGGGGAAGAGGATCAGTGAATCGCCGGCGGCCAGGGCGTCGAGCATCGGTTGCAGCGGATTCGACTGCGGGCCGCTGCGCTCGCGATCCACCAGCACGCCATTGAACAGACGATGGATGACGAAGCGGCGCAATGCGCTGCTCTGCCAGTAATCGGCGCCGGCGACGGGGCGGGTCCTGCGCCGCAGGTCAGGCGGCAGCGATGCCCAGAGCAGCACGAAATCACCGTGGCTGCTGTGGTTGGCGAAGTAGATGCGTTGCCTGTTGAGCGGCGCGCAGCCGATCCAGAGGCTGCGCGTACCGGTCAGCAGGCGTGCAACGGAAGTGATCGCGAAGGCGAGCAGGGCGCCGAGCATGGGATGTTCCTCGGTGTCGGGCAGAAAGTTATTGGTGCGGGGCGCGGCTCAGTCCGCTTCGGCGGGCGCCGATGCGGTTTCCGCCAGGCCTTGTCTGACCCGGTTGCTCAGCGTGAGGATCGACAGCCCGGCGATCAGCAGCAACAAGCCGTTGATCCAGGCGGCTGGCAACAGGCCCAGGGCGACGCCGGTGGCCAGCACGCCGAAGGCGAAGGCCCGGTCGCTCTTGCCCATCGGGCCATCGTAACGCCGTGATGCGCCCACCATCGGGCCGAGCACCCCGGCGTACTCGGTGAGCGCTGCGAGCACCACCACCAGTACCACGGCAGCAGGCCAGACGCCGGCCACCAGCGCGAGCGGCAGATAGAGCGCCGCATCGGCGGCCACATCGCAGAGTTCGTTGAGGTAGGCGCCGAGCTTCGATTGCTGGCCGAATTCCCGCGCCAGCATGCCGTCGATGGCGTTCAGTGCCATGCGCAGCAGCATCCACAGTGGGATCAGCAGAAAGACCCAGAGATGCTCGATCAGCAGCGCGACCGCCGCTGCGACTGCCAGCGACACGACCAGCGCTGCCAGCGTGACCTGATTGGCCGTGATGCCGCTGTCATGGAGGCGCTGGACCAGCGGGCGCAGTAGTGCCTGAAAACGGGGTTTGAGCTGGTAGATGGAGGGCATGCATCGATTCCTTTCGATGATGGGGGCGTCGCGCATTTCGGCTCAGGCCGGCGCGCATCCTGTGCGCCCGGCACTTTGGGGTAAAGCCTGCGCTGTCGCAAGTTGCGCTGGAAAATTTGCGAGGTGTTGAACGCTTTCGCCGCGCGGTACCGGCGGCCTAGAAGGCAAAAGGCAGCGCGCTGGAGGGATGCTGGCGTGCTTTCAGCAGCCGATGAAATTCGCCGGGATCTTTCACCTGCACGTCCGTCTTGCCTTCGTGACGCTGCGCCGCGATCAGCCGCGACAGCCAGAAACGCACGCAGGCCACGCGCAGCATCGGCTGCCAGAGCTCGGCTTCGGCCGGCGTGAAGCGGCGCAGCGCGGAGTAGGCTGCCAGCAGCGGCTCGCTGCGTTCACCGTCGATCTCGCCGTTGGGGTGCGAGCACCAGTCGTTCACGGCAATCGCCAGGTCGTAGAGCATCGGCCCGGAGCAGGCGTTGTAGAAGTCGATCACGCCGGTCAGGTGGCTGCCTTCGAACAGCACGTTGTCGCGGAACAGGTCGGCGTGCAGGTTGGCGCGTGGCAGGGCGAGGAGTTTCGGGCGCAGCTCGGCGATCTCCGCCAGGCCGTCGCGCAAAAGCGGCAGCTGGTCCTCGGACAGGCTCAGCGCCAGGCTCGGCCCCTGTTCCTGCATCCAGTCCAGGCCGCGGTCGCTGGCGCGTTCAAGGATGTGTTCGCGGGTGGCCAGATGCAGACGCGCCAGCAGCCGACCGACTTCGGCGCAATGGTGCGGGTTGGGCTCGACCACGTGCTTGCCGGGCAGTCGCGGCTGCAGCAGCGCGGGCTTCTCCGCCAGCTCGCGCAGCGCCTCGCCCTGTTCGGTGCGCAGCGCATAGGGCACCGGCAGGCCGGCGCGGTGCAGCACGTCGAGCAGTTCGATGAAGAACGGCAGGTCCTGGCGCGGGCCGCGCTCGACCAAGGTCAGGACGTATTCGCCCTGCTCCAGGCTGATGAAGAAGTTGCTGTTCTCGCTGCCTGCGGCGATGCCCTGGAAGTCGCGCAGCCGGCCAAGCCGGTAGGGCGCCAGAAAGGCCTCCAGTTCATCGCGTTGCAGGGGCGTGAATACCGACATGTTGTCCTCCGGCGGATGTCTGGATTACCAGCTGAAGATCTTCCACGCGGGGATCAGCATGTCCGGCTGGTCGGAGCGTACGAAGTTGCCGTCGTTGCCGTCCGCCCGCACCAGGAAGTAGGGCTTGCCGTGCTTGGGCGTGACTTTCACGGCGTAGAGGAAGCCGTTGACGCGATATTCCTCGACGGTGCGATCGCCTTCCTGACGGATGGTTACGTCCGGCTCACCTTCGACCGACTCCTGGGCGAAGCCGGCCAGAGGGGCGCATGCCAGCAGGCTGGCCAGCATCAGGTGTTTGAGAGCGCGCATGGTAACCTTGTCCCTTTGTCGATAAGTGGTCCTTGGCATTCTAGCTCCGGGCCCGCCGAAAAGGTTGATTCCGCTCATGAGCCAAGCCCCCCTCGTCCTGGTGGACGGTTCGTCCTACCTCTATCGCGCCTTCCATGCCCTGCCTCCGCTGACCACCTCTACTGGCAAGCCGACCGGCGCGGTCAAGGGCGTGCTGAACATGTTGCTGAGCCTGCGCAAACAATATCCGGACAGCCCGTTCGCCGTGGTTTTCGATGCCAAGGGTCCGACCTTCCGCGACGCGCTGTTCGAGAATTACAAGTCGCACCGCCCGCCGATGCCGGATGACCTGCGCTCGCAGGTCGAGCCACTGCATGCCAGTGTCCGTGCACTGGGGCTGCCGCTGCTGTGCGTGGAAGGGGTCGAGGCCGACGATGTCATCGGCACCCTGGCGCGGCAATGCGCGGCGCTGGGCCGTGATGTGGTGATCTCCACCGGCGACAAGGACATGGCCCAGCTGGTCTGCCCGCATGTCACGCTGGTCAACACCATGACCGGCAGCGTCTATGACATCGAGGGCGTGAAGAACAAGTTCGGCGTCGGCCCGGAACTGATCATCGACTTCCTCGCGCTGATGGGCGACAAGGTCGACAACATTCCTGGCGTGCCAGGAGTGGGCGAGAAGACGGCGTGTGGCCTGCTCAACGGCATCCCGGGCGGGCTCAAGGGGCTCTACGAGAACCTCGATCAGGTTGCCGGGCTGCCGATTCGCGGTGCCAAGTCACTGGGCTCCAAGCTGGAGGAGCATCGCGATGCGGCCTTCATGTCCTACGAGCTGGCGACGATCAAGATCGACGTGCCGCTGGACGTCCAGGTCGGTGACCTGATGCCCGGGGAACCGCACCGTGAGGCGCTGATCGCCCTTTATCGCGAGCTGGAATTCAAGCAGTGGCTGGACGAGCTGCTGCGCGAGGCCAAGGCGGCTGGGGAGAACTGCGAGGTGCAGCCAGAAGGCTGCTCGATCCAGGCCGAGGCCCAGTACGAGACCCTGCTGGAGCAGGCCGATTTCGAGCGCTGGCTGGCGCGTCTGAAGGCGGCCGAATGCTTTGCCTTCGATACCGAAACCACCAGCCTCGATTCGCAGCGCGCCGAGCTGGTCGGCGTGTCCTTTGCCGTCGAAGCGGGCCAGGCGGCTTACGTGCCGCTGCGCCATTCCTACATGGGCGTGCCGCAGCAGCTCGAGCTGGATGCCGTGCTCGGTGCGCTCAAACCGCTGCTGGAAGATCCGGCCAAGACCAAGATCTGCCAGCACGGCAAGTACGACATGAACGTGTTGATGCACTACGGCATCGAGATGCGCGGCATGACGTTCGACACCATGCTCGAATCCTACGTGCTGGACGCCACAGCCACCCGTCACGACATGGACAGCCTGGCGCTCAAGTACCTCGGTCGCGGCACCATCCGCTTCGAGGACATTGCCGGCAAGGGCGCCAAGCAGCTGACCTTCGACCAGATCGCCATCGAACAGGCCGGCCCGTACGCCGCCGAGGACGCCGACGTCACCCTGCGCCTGCACCAGACCCTACTCGGCAAGCTGGAGCAGACGCCATCGCTGCTCAGGGTGCTGACCGAGATCGAGATGCCGCTGGTGCCGGTGCTGGCGCGCATCGAGCGCAACGGCGCCCTGGTCGATGCACAGTTGCTTGGCCAGCAGAGCGTCGAGCTGGGCGACAAGCTGGTGCAGCTGGAACGCGAGGCGTTCGACATCGCTGGCGAGGAGTTCAACCTCGGCTCGCCCAAGCAGCTCTGCGCAATCCTCTACGACAAGCTCGGCTGCCCGGTGATCTCCAAGACCGCCGGTGGCCAGCCGTCCACCGCCGAAAGCGTGCTGGCCGAACTGGCTGAGCAGGATTACCCGCTGCCCAAGGTGATCATGCAGCACCGCAGCCTGAGCAAGCTCAAGGGCACCTACACCGACAAGCTGCCGCAGCAGATCAACCCGCGCACCGGACGCATCCACACCAGCTACCACCAGGCGGTGACCGCCACCGGCCGGCTGTCCTCCAGCGACCCGAACCTGCAGAACATCCCGATCCGCACCGCCGAGGGGCGGCGCATTCGCCAGGCCTTCGTCGCAGCGCCGGGCTACAAGCTGCTGGCGGCGGACTACTCGCAGATCGAGCTGCGCATCATGGCCCACCTGGCGCAGGATGCCGGCCTCTTGCACGCGTTCCAGAACGACCTGGACGTGCACCGCGCCACGGCCGCCGAGGTGTTCGGCGTACCGCTGGAGCAGGTCAGCAACGACCAGCGCCGCAGCGCCAAGGCCATCAACTTCGGCCTGATCTACGGCATGAGCGCCTTCGGCCTGGCCAAGCAGATCGACGTCGGCCGCAAGGAGGCGCAGGAGTACATCGACCGCTATTTCGCCCGCTACCCCGGCGTGCTCGCCTACATGGAACGCACCCGCACCCAGGCCGCCGAGCAGGGCTATGTCGAGACGCTGTTCGGTCGGCGGCTGTACCTGCCGGAGATCAATTCGAAGAACGGCGCCATGCGCAAGGGCGCCGAGCGCACCGCGATCAACGCGCCGATGCAGGGCACCGCGGCGGACATCATCAAGCGCGCCATGATCGCCGTGGACGGTTGGCTGCAGGACAGCGGGCTGGATGCCCGGGTGATCCTGCAGGTCCACGATGAACTGGTGCTGGAAGTGCGCGAAGACCTGGTCGAGCAGGTCCGCGAAGCCATCTGCCCGCTGATGAGCGGGGCCGCCCAGCTGGACGTGCCGCTGCTGGTCGAGGCGGGGGTTGGCAACAACTGGGACGAGGCGCACTGACCGGGCTGCCGAAAAATGTCGGTAGTCGACGAAATTTTTTTCGTCCGCGTTGAACTTACGACGCAACCATCCGGTCAGAGCATGCGAAGGGTGTAAAAGCCCTTCGATGCTCCTTGTTGTGTTAAGTGTTGGCAGATCTCTGGACCCCGCCCTAGCGGTCCGGATTCGACCTCGAACTTCCCCCTCCCCCAATGAAGTTCGAGGTTTTTTTTGCCTGGAGAAAAGTGGCAAGACGCTACGCCAGCAGTAGTGGTGCTGCGCAGGTTCTTGCGCAGGCGCTCTGTGGATAACCTTGTGAGTAAGCTGTTCGCAGCGCGATCTGCCGGGATTTGGGTAGCGTTGCGCAAGTTGCTGCCTTGGCTGCGCAGAAAGTTGCACAGCTTTTTGTGCTGAGCATCACTTCTGCCATTCGGGCTGCGTAAAGGGATTCTGTTATCTATTTGATAAATAAGGAGTTTTTCTTTTTGGCACGGTGCTTGTTGTTACGAAATGGCCATCCGGCACTCATTTCAGACAAGGAGAGCACCCATGCCAACACCCGCGTATCTGTCCCTCGAAGGCACCAAGCAAGGCCTGATCACTGCCGGCACCTTCACCGAGGACTCGGTTGGCAACATCTTCCAGGAAGGCCATGAGGACCAGATCCTGGTGCAGGCCTTCCAGCATCAGGTCATCATCCCGCGTGACCCGCAGTCCGGTCAGCCGACTGGCCAGCGTGTGCACAAGCCTCTGATGATCACCAAAGTGTTCGACAAGTCGTCGCCGTTGATCTTCAACGCCCTGACTTCCGGCGAGCGCCTGAACAAGTGCCGTCTGGAGTGGTATCGCACCTCGTCCACCGGTACTCAGGAACACTACTTCACCATCGAACTGGAAGATGCGGTGATCGTCGACGTGCAGTCGCGCATGCCCAACTGCCAGGACCCGAACATGTCCCACTTCACCCATCTGGAAGACGTGTACTTCACCTATCGCAAGATCGTCTGGACCCACGAGGTATCCGGCACCTCCGGCTCCGACGACTGGCGCACCCCGATCGCCGGCTGATTCGCCGCGGTCCCGCTTCGGCCAGGCTCGCCTGGCCGAACGCTTTTTTGCGAAGCACTGAACAGATTCCGTCAACGTCGCTCCGGAATGCGCGAACCACGCATTCTAGAGCGGACGGCCTGTGTTAAACGGGGCTCCGCAAGCGCCCATGCGCTGATACATGGACTGAACAGGAGGAACATGGATGTTCGCCCCAGCCAACCAGGCCCACTTCACGCTTTCCCTCGAAGGCGTCGAGCACGAATTCAAGGTGCTCGAATTCCAAGGCCGCGAGGCCATCAGCCAGCCCTATCACTTCGACCTGGAACTGGTCAGCGAGCGCCCTGATCTGGACCTGGAACGCCTGCTGCATCGCCCGGCCTTCCTCGCCTTCGCGCCGGATGGCAGCGGCATCCATGGGCTGGTACATCAGGCCGCCCAAGGTGAATCCGGCAAGCGCCTGACCCGCTACCGCCTCATGCTGGTGCCGCAGCTGGCCTACCTCGCCCATCGCACCAACCAGCGCATCTTCCAGCACCTCAGCGTGCCGCAGATCGTCGCCCAGGTGCTCGAGGAACACGGCATCCAGGCCGATGCCTACCGCTTCGGGCTTGGCCCGGTGGTCTACCCGCCGCGCGAGTACTGCGTGCAGTACGACGAAACCGACCTGCGCTTCGTCCAGCGCCTGTGCGAGGAAGAGGGCATCCATTATCACTTCCAGCACAGCACAGCCGGTCATGTGCTGGTCTTCGGCGATGACCAGACGGTCTTCCCGAAGCTCGCTGCCACCGCCTATCAGCAGGACAGCGGTCTGGTCGCCGACCAGCCAGTGATCAAGCGCTTCGGCCTGCGTCTGGAAACCCGTACCAGCCGGGTCACGCGCCGCGACTACGACTTTGAAAAGCCGCGCCTGTCCATGGAAGCCGCGTTCCACAGCGACTTCCAACCGGATCTCGAAGACTACGATTACCCCGGCCGCTTCACCGAGCGCGCCCGCGGCAAGCACCTGTCGCAACGCGCCCTGGAGCGCCACCGCCACGACTACGAACTGGCCGACGGCGACAGCGACCAGCCGAGGCTGGTGAGCGGACATTTCCTCCCGCTCGGCGAACATCCGCGCAGCGACTGGAACCAGCTCTGGCTGCTGACCGAAGTGCTGCATGAAGGTAAGCAGCCACAGGTGCTGGAGGAGTCGGTCACCAGCCATGTCGATAGCGGCGACGGCTTCATCCAGGGCTACCGCAACCACTTCAGCGCCACGCCCTGGGACATCCCCTTTCGCCCGCCACTGAATCATCCGAAACCGAAGGTGCTCGGCAGCCAGACCGCCGTGGTCACGGGCCCTGCCGGCGAAGAGATCCACTGCGACGAGTACGGACGGGTGAAGGTCCAGTTCCACTGGGACCGTGAAGGCCAGGCCGATGACAAGACCAGCTGCTGGCTGCGCGTCTCCTCCAGCTGGGCTGGCGACCGCTACGGCGGCATCGCCATCCCGCGGGTCGGCATGGAAGTGCTGGTGACCTTCCTCGAAGGCGATCCCGACCAGCCGCTGGTGACCGGCTGCCTATACCACAAGGAGCATCAGGTCCCCTACGACCTGCCAGCCAACAAGACCCGCACGCTGTTCAAAACGCTGAGCTCACCCGGCGGTGGTGGCTACAACGAACTGCGCATCGAAGACCGCAAGGGCGCCGAGCAGATCTACGTCCACGCCCAGCGCGACTGGGACGAGAACGTCGAGCACGACCAGAAGATCCGCGTCGGCCACGAACGCCACGACACGGTGGAAGCCAACAGCTACAGCGAATTCCGCGCCGAAGAACACCGCACCACCCACGCCGACCGCAAGACAGAAATCCGCGCCAACGACCACCTCACCGTGGGTAACAGCCAACACCTGAAGATCGGCACCGGGCAATTCATCGAGGCGGGCAATGAAATCCACCTTTCCAGCGGCCTCAAGGTCGTGCTCGAAGCCGGCAGCGAGCTGACCTTCAAGGCTGGTGGCAGCTTTATCAAGCTCGATGCCAGCGGCATCACCATGGTCGGGCCTTTGATCAGGATGAACTCGGGTGGAAGTCCGGGAAAGGGATCGGGCGCGGCGCCGATATTGCCGGGGAAGGTAAAGGCTGCGGATACGGATAAGGCGGGCGTGCTGCTGGAACCTGCTCAGCGGCAGGCGCTGTTACGAGCGACGCCACGGTGCGAAATCTGCGAGAGCGCGAACCAGGAAGCCGAAGCATGAGTCGCGACTTCCTGCTCGTGGATGGAGTGCTTCGTCAGGACGCTCTGCAATGGCTTTATGGGGCAGGCGACTCTATTGATGTTATTCCTCTCTACAACGGCACCCGCTGGGATGGCGTCAAAGAACTCGGTCCAATTCTAGTTGGGCTGGACAGCCATGCATCCTTACTGAGTGAATGGCGAAGCAGCCCCTCTCTTCAGCGTCAGGCCAGCAAACTACAAAGTTCGGCAACGCTGAACGATGTCGCCGACCACCTGAGCCAGCTCATCACTATCACGGACAATCTGGGTAGCTACAGCCTCTTTCGCTTCGCTGATCCACTGGTGACCGCTTACTGGCTAAGCAGCTACCCCCCATCCGCTTATCAAAGCCTCCTGGGACCCATAAGCGAATGGCTAGTACCCTTGAACCCGCCCAGTTGGGCCCCCTCGCAGGCAGTCGAATGGCAGTCCTATCGCCCAAAACCAAACAGCCCCAGATTGGAAGGCAAGCTCAACCATCTCGCCGATGATCAGGTTCAGGCGCTTGAACAGGCCTATCGGCGCAGCTTCAAGGAAAGGCTATACGACTGGATGGTCGCAGATTACCCAAAAGCTCTCACAGGGCTTGGCGAACAGGAACGAGGCCAATGGCTGGAACAACGCCTATTCGACGCCGAGGCTTGGGGGCTGGTCAACGAGCGGAGCATTGCGATCTGGCTCGAGCGCTGCGCCTGCTGGGGCAACGACTTCGCTATGCGCCCCGACAGCCCCTACCAGGCCTGGCTAGCCAGGACACCAGACGCCCAGAAACTAGCGCCAGAACAACTTATCCAGGCCCTGGATGAAGACTGCCTTGCCGGCTAAAGGAACGGATCTCCATGAGCACGACAACGTCCGACAAAACCTTGCAACAAGCCAAGCGCAACCAGGCCTTTGAAAACAAGCCGGCCACTGCGAATGGTCAGTGCCCGCTGAAAGCGGGTGAAGTTGCCATCCACCCCGTTCGCTATGCGATAGACGAGTCACCGGCTCGTGGCAGCGCCCAGGGCCCAAACCCGTTACCCAACGGCTGGAATGCCGGTCAGCTACCGAAGCTCAAGACGCGCAGCTACACCCTGCGCCAACTTCGCGATGGCTGGCTGTACGTGTGGGATGAAACGGACCGCACGCTTCATGAGTATCAGGTCAAGGGCCACCAATTCATCCGTCATCAATGGAGTAATGCCCAACTGGGCAAGGATGAGCGAAACAACCCCGGTGACAGCAAACCCTACCTGCTATACCCGAAACGCAGCCGCCTGCTCCTCGCCTACTCCCCCGTGCAGTGGACATGGCGACTGTGCGAAAAAATGCGCAGCAACCGCCAGGAGCAGAAGCGCTGGATGCGCGCGCTCAACCTGCCGCAATACTGCACCCAGATGCAGGCAGCACATGCCGCACCTATCCGTGACATAGGCAGCGCGGTCGCCGATATCCTGGCAGGAGGAGAAGTCCCAACCTTCAAGAGCTGCCTGGTAGCGGCGAACAAGGACGATACGTCCCGCCCCTGCAAACAGCCGATCGACCAGGCCCTCATACTCGGCAGCGTACCCGATCAGGACAGCGCCCTCTTCGTTGCCCTGGACGACCCTATGGCCATCGTCGACGACCTGGCCATGAATCTGCAGGGCCGCTGGCTGGAACTGGCAGCAGCAGAAAAACAGCATGCCAACAAGCTCAATAGCGCCGAGAACATTCAACTCCTTTGCGGTGTCAACCTAGATCCTTTTATCCCCAAGTCGGTATCAGCCAACCCGAGCCGCAAACAAGCTTTCATCAAGGATGCCCATAGCCTGCTCGATAGCGAAGCGCAGCTACTCAATCACAGCGGCAGTGACGCGACCCTGACACTCAAATCCCTTCAAGTACAGCAGGCCCAAAAGCAGTTCCGCACAAACTGGGGCACCTCACCGTCGGGGCCGGAATGGCACGCACTGGTAAAAGAATGGCAGCAGAAAAAGATCTGGCGCGAGGATGTTCGCTTCGATGATGTCTGGACTTACCTCCAGCAGCGAGCCAACGAAAAAGATCGGCTCAATGCCCACATCCAACGCAGCGAAAGCGACCTGCTCGCCTGGCTTAAAAACCTCAGCCCGAAAGCAGAAGAGGTTTTCTATGACCCCTGCCACCCGCAGCAATCGACAGATCTGCTGGACACCATGGCCAATCTATATGAACAGTTGGGCGCGAGCGACACGGGTCAGCAATGGCTTTGCAAGCAATACGGCAACCCCTCCACGCTGGCAGGCCTGGCGCTGTTCAATTTCAGCACGGAGCTTTCCACGCTGATTGAGCAGATCTCTACGAACTTCACCACCTACGGCACCATCGACAATCTGGGACGGCAGAGCGACGGTAGCGGCCAGGCCCACGGCGGGCTCTCCGACACCACCAGCGAAGTCAGCCGAGCCAACGAGGTGAAATCGGTACTCGACCTGCCGAGCGTACAGGCTAGCAACCTGTACAAGAGCCTTTCCGAGCCAGGCAAGCGTGCCTTCGAGACCCTGCGCAACGTAGTGGGGCAAAAAGCCAAGGACAGCTGGAACCTGATGGCTTTTGTTTTGCTACCTGCCTTGAGCGAGAAATTCGTACCCACGGTTCGAATCTTCGCCTTCAGCGTCACCCAGGTTTTGGTGTCCACGGAAATATCCACGCAAACCCGCTTGATTCTTGATCCCGAGTTCGCGAAGAAGAACCGTAAATGGCAAATGCAGGTTGCCCAGCTCGAGAAGAACATCAAGGGCCTGCAGCGTACTCTTTCTCTACCCGGTAAAGGCCCCGACAAACGCTCGGCGCGCATACAGTTGCTCGGCCTGGAACAAAAGCGCGAGACACTGAACCTGCAAAGGCCTAACGAGGTAATCGGTAGTGTCGTCACCGAATCCAAGATAACCAAGGTACAAACCCGCCAAGTGAACATGTGGCTCGCGACACTGGGCCAATCAGAACTGCTCGATCAGTTGCAGCTCAAAGCAAAAAATTCGGCTGGCTATGCAGCCCGCAGCCGTCAGTGGATAAACCAAGAGCTCGGCGGCAGCTTGCCTGTGCTGGTTGCAGGGCTGAATATCTGGAATTTCATCAATAGCCTGGACAAAGCACGCAATGACGGCATTTTCAGTGAGGATGAGCTGCGCACGGTCGGCGCCAATGCCGCCTATACCGCCAACGCACTGATGGCGCTCTGGACGGTGCCGGCGTGGAACAAATGGGCCAAGCTTGAAAAAACAATTGGCCGGAATACCACTCAACTTGCAAAAGCAGGTGTAAGGGCTTGGCTTAAAACGGGCGAAGTTGAAGCCTCGTTGCTGGCTCGGCAGCTCGTTTTACGCACCATGGGGATGGCCGCATTCGGCGCTATCGCTGCGGGGGTAGAAGCTTGGCAGGTTTCCAAAGATATCGATAAGGCCACAAGTGCTGGAGAAACCTACGCACTGCGTACGAAGCAGGTCACTCTAGGTCTTATGTCAGCTGTCGCAGGCGTCCAGCTCGTTGGCAGTGCGTTGGGTTTTTGGTTCGGTTTTGCCTGGGTCATGTCCAATCCGGTGACCATCATCATCGCGTTACTTGGCGTGATCTACCTGATCGCCAGCATGGTCGCCAACCAATACAAACGTGAAGGTCTGCGGCTCTGGCTGTATCGCAGCAGTTGGGGCAAATCTCCTGAGTGGACGCACAGTGACGAAGATCACAAGAAGGAACTGCGCACACTGATGGAAATCAGCCTGCGCCCCAGCCTGGCGGCTCGCGCCTCCACCTTGCCTTACTACGGGCGCGGCCCGCGTATCTATACCGGGTTCTGGCTACAGCTCTTGCTACCTTCCAAGCTGGAGGGAACAGCAGTAAAACTGCAACCGGCCATGGTAGACAGCGGCTGGTTCTCCGATAGCCTGATGCAAGGCATGGCAGACAAGTTCTATGACCAGTTCCTCGAAGGCCACTGGGCGCCCATCGAACAATTTGGTCAGCCCCCCGCACAGCGCCCCAACGGGCCACTGCCTGGTGACACCCTCTACCCCGAGGGTACACAGTACCGCCTCTGGCAAACCTGGATTGCTTACCAGCGCCCCCCCTTGCTGGAACTGGAAGTTCGCTACCCGGAGCAGATTCTGGAAAACGCCAACGGCCAGGGCTACATGTTCCGCGTGGATATAGGCATCTCGTCTTCCGAGGCGGATCTGAAAAGCGATGCGTTCAGCAAGGAACCCAATAGCGATATGGTGCTCTCTTCACAAAGCACCCGCTTGCTCTCCTTGCAGGTGCCACATACGAGTGAATGATTGCTTATGAGCAGTATCTTGAACAGATTTATCCAGGCTCTTCCTTGGAACCAGCCCATCAAACTTCCAGAGCACCACAACTGGAAGTGCGCCAATCAAAACGCACTGTTGGAATGGGAAATCAAGGCAAGGCCTTATAACACAACAGTTGCCAATGGCATGTTTTGGTTCATGATGAGCATAGCCTTAGGTGCCTGCTATTTGATGTTTTTCAAGAATGATAGCTCTCCTTTGATTGAAAAACTGTCCTGGAGCGCAATATTTCTTTCTGTTTTCTTTTTAGCTCTATATGGCACAACTCATCAAAAAACAAAATTTGCTTATCGCCTGACCGAAACAGGCATAGAAGTCTGCGAGTGGAAAGCACCAAGTAAAGGCTGGATGACCGCTTTGAAATGGCTGACAGTTACCGCCGCTATCGCCGTTATATTCGTTGTTGCACTTGACCCATCGGTCTTTTGGGTAGCGCTCGTCGGGCCTGGTGGCATGGGCTTGCTTTATCTAGGTCTAGCTAATTCAAAGCAATTCCAAGAAATGCACACCCTCTACAGACACAATGTATTTACCTGGGTTGAAATAAAACATATCTACATAGACAAATCACGTCACCTGATCAGCCTGGAATACGAGTGGCTTAACGAGAACATCAACAAGAAACTACCATGGTGGACATATATTTTCTGTCACAAAAAAATTTTTGAAACCACTGCTGAAATCATACTTTCAAAAAATACAGGCACCCCTCACACACGCGAAAAAATAGAGGTCTTGCAGTTTTAAAATCAATAGGATCCAATACCGATATGGCGCCATTTTTACAAAGCACCTATTTATTGTCGCACTTGACCCATCGGCCTTTTGGGTAGCGCTCGTCGGGCCTGGTGGAATGGGCTTGCTCTAGGCTTAGCTAACTCAAAGCAATTCCAAGAAATACACACAAGCTACCATGCGTATGAGTATCAATGGAGCGAGTTCAAAAATATCACTTTGGACCGACCTAAGACAATTATTTGCATTGAGGCACCTTGGGTTAGCCCGCACTCAAATGAATATGTGGATTGGCCGTTCTATATTTTCTCGGACAAACGCAACTTTGAGAAACACGCCAATCTCATCCGAGAACGGCTGAAAGAGCTCCTACTAAAAGAAGAGAACGTTTCAGTGCTGCAATTCTAAGCTTCGGAATAAAAGGCTGTTTTTGCTTTTTTCACGAAGCACTCAATAACTCCCTGGGTGCGAGAACTGCCTTGGCTAATCGGGTTGCTACCGAAAAGTCACTTCTCACGGCAACTCCAACCCACCCCCCGCCTTATGCAACCCGCGCAGTCGCTCGCCTATCTGCGCCAGGTTCACTTCGATCGCTTCGAGTTCCGCCCGCCGCTCATCGCCCAACAGCACCCGCACTTCCTGGTCCAGCTCTTCGCTCAGCTGATTCAGCCGCAGTTGGCGTTGTTCGCTTTCGCGTTCCAGGCGGGTCCATTCGCGGGTTTGGGGCAGGCCGTAGCCGTCGCCGTCGAGCAGTTCGGCCGGGCGGCTGAGGTAGCCGCTGCTGGCGAGGATTTCCTGCAGCGCGCCGTCAGCCCTATTCAGGCTGGCGTCGCGGCCGCGGCCGCCGAGGTAGCGGTTCTTCAATTCATCCTGGGCGAGCAGCAGTTGACGGCGCAGGGCGGCCTGTTCGACCAGCAGCAGCGCGGCAGCGGCGCGCAGGTCGGCGCGGTCGATCCACTGCTGGCGCTCGATGGCGTCGAGTTCCAGCCACTGTTCGACGCTGTCCTGCGGCAGACCGAGGCGCTCCTTGAGGATCGCGAACATGGCCTGGTAGCGATCGCGGTAGGAATCGAAGCGATAGCCCAGGCGCAGCGCTTCACGCGGATCGTCGAGCACGCTGGCGTCGGCCAGGCCGCGGTAGATCAGCACTTCCAGCAGCCCGTTAGGCATGATGCTGTCCAGTGCGACCAGATCGCTGCGCGCCGTGCCGCTGCGCAGCAGTTTCAGGGTTTCCACCGCGCAGTTGTTGGACAGGAAGTAGTAGTCGCCGTCGTAGCTCCAGTGCAGTTCGGCGCTGCGCTCGACCAGCTGGCGAATCTCTTCGGGGTGCAGTTTCAAGGGCACCGAGGCCAGCCCGCGCAGCTCCACTTTGGTGTATTCGTCGATCACCTGGCCCAGCGGCAGAATGAACAGCCGCGAGGGGTACACGCCGGTGAGGCCGTCCCAGCTGGAGAGCTGCACGTCATCGACGAAGGCGCGGAAGGACAACACAAGGTGGTGATCCAGATCCAGCCGGCAATCCGGACCGGGCTCGCGGTCGGGCGCGCAGATCACCAGGCGCAGCATGCTGTGGCCCCAGCGGCTGACCCAGGCATCGTTGGCTTCGGCAAACAGGTAGTCGACCTCGTAGACACGTGACGGATCGAGGCTCAGCAGGGGCGTGCGGCCGAACTCGCGGCCGGCGTTGAGGAAGGGGTAGCCCGGTGCGCAATCGGCGGATTCCGGCGCCCAGCCAAAGTGTTCGTTGAAGTAGCGGTGCAGAGACGGGCGACGGCAGGCGTAGCTGGGGTCGAGCAGGAAGTATTCGAGGTTCACCGCGACGAATTCCAGCGGGCTGGTCAGCTCGTACGGATCGGGACTGCGCGCTAGCTGCGCGTTGTCCTGTTCGCGCAGGCCGCGCTTGCCGACCCGTTGCGGCCAGCCGGCCAGATCGAGCAGGCGCGGGTCGTCGCTGAGGGTGAAGCGGCGGTCGGTCTGTCCGCGGCAGTCGTCCGGCAGGCCGACCTGCCCGAGATTGCTGGCGCGTTGACGGCACTGGCCCTGCAACAGGTGCTGATCCGGCGACCACAGGCGAGCACGGTCATAGAGATGCGCCACTTCATGAATGACGGTGGCGAGCAGCTCGCGGCGCACCGTGCCGTGGGGTCGATTGGTCTTTTCCTCGGCAGCGCTGCCGTCGGTGAGCGCCGGCAGCAGGCGGCGGTTGAGTTCCAGGCGCTTGCCGCCGGCGCGGCCATAAGCCTGTTCCGGCAGGTTGTCTCGCCATTGCACGCGCACCTCGCGATCGAGGCTCTGCACCAGGCGCGGGGGCAGTGCGGCCATGGCTTCGTCCAGCAGCGCCTGGCTGGCGGCGCGTTGCTCGGCGTCCAGCGTGCGTGAATCAAGCACCAGGCGCAGCTCGGCATGGGCCGCGATGCTGGCCAGGCTCAGGCCGCTCGCCAGCAGCCAGGCGCCGAGGCGGGTCACAGCGCGAGGATGGCTTCGGCTAGTTGCAGGTCGCTGGCGTTGCGCGCTGCGGGGAACTCGCTGCGCAGGGTGCCGATCGCGGCTTCCAGATGGGCACCGCGGATCTCGCCGGCGCTGGCGACGAAGCTGGCGGCGTCTTCACGCGCCTCGACGACGACCTTCATGTCACTGATGCGGCTGGTCACGTCGGAGGTGAAGTTGATGCTGCGGTCCAGGGCACGCACGACGATGTTACTGGTGGCGACGAGGGTCTGCGCCTGGGCTGTGCCCGCGGCGACGGCCAGCGCTAGCGGGGCGGCGAGCAATAGCTTGTTCATCGATGGAATCTCTCTCGGGTCGAGGCACCGGCAGGCCGGTGCGGTTATTGGACGAGGATGGCTTCGGCCAGTTCCAGGTCGCTGGCGGCAAGCTCCGGGTGCTCCTGGCGCAGCCGCGCCATGGCTGCCTGCAGGCGAACTGCGGTGAGCTGACCTTCGCTGGCGACGAAACCGGCCGCGTCTTCGCGGGCCTCGGCAATCAGCTTGTTGTCGAAGGGAGCGCTGGTCAGCTGGCTGCTGACATAGCTGGTCTGCACGACACCTGCGGTGGTGACATCGAAAGCCTGGGCGGTGCCAGCGGTGAAGCCAAGAAATAAGAGAACGATTGAATACGAACGCATGCGGAACCTGTTGCCGGGAAAAACGGCGCCAAGGCTAGCGAAACGCCGACTGCAGAGCCAGCGCTCGGTTGCTTCCGCAGGTTGCAGCAGCGCTTATGCTGCCGCATGCATCAGAGCGCCAGAATCGCCTGAGCCAATTGCAGGTCGCTGGCGCCCAGTTCTGGCTGCTGGCTACGAATGTGGCGCAGCGCCGCTTCGAGATGGGCGCCGCGCAGATCGCCCTGGCTGGCAACGAAACGTGCCGCATCGTCGCGGGCATCGAGCACCAGCTTGTCGTCGCGCAGCGACGAGGTCAGGTCCGAGGTGGCATCGACGGTGTTGATCAGGCCGCCGACCACCATGTCGGTGGTAGCGGTGAAGCTGGCCGCGGAGGCGGCGCCGCTCAGCAGCAAGCCGGCAGCGAAGATGGGAAGCAGGATTCGGGACATGGCAGATCTCCAGTGGTGAGGCTCTAGACCGCGCCATGGGGACGACGTTCCCGTCGCTACGGCCTTGTAGCAGGCAGCATAGGCTTGAATTGGTGGGCGCGGAATGCCTCAGCGCCAGAACGGCTTGTCCAGCTCTGCCGAGCGCTCGCTATGGCTGATGCCGACATCCGCCAGCTGGCGGTCGTCGAGCTGCGCCAGTTGCTGGCGGGTACGGTAGTTGCGTTGCCAGCGCTGCAATACTTGCAGCAGCTGTAGCCAGTTGCGTCGGGCGCGGGTGGCGAAATAAGGACGAGATAGCGTGCGGTCCATGCTGCGCTCCTTCCCGGAGTGACCGGGTGCGGGTTATGGGAGAACAGGATCGCGCGCGTCAGGCAAGCGCAACAGCCACAGGGATTCTCGATTGTGCCGGTGCAGTTCCAGAATGGCTGCAACTGTATTGGTCGTGAATGCGCCAACTGTTTTCGCTGCGCTGCTTATCGGTCCGGTGCGCGTGCCAGAGCGCCTGGTGTGGTGCCGAACTGTTGACCGAACGCGGCGATGAACGCCGAGGTGGAGTCGTAGCCGCAGGCCAGCGCGACGTCGGTAACCGGCTGGCCCTGCTCCAGCAGAGGGAGCGCGCTGAGCAGGCGCAGACGCTGGCGCCAGCCGCGGAAGTTGAGGCCGGTGTCGCGCTGGAACTGGCGGGTCAGGGTTTTCTCCGAGACCTTGAGGCGCTCGCTCCATTGTTTCAGGCTGAGTGAAAGGTCGGGCTGCTCGTAGAGCGCTTCGCACAGCCGACGCAGCCGGGTATCCCCGGGCCAGGGCAGCGAATAGCCGATTGCCGGCGCCGCCCGCAGCTGGTCCAGCAGCACCGCTGCCAGACGGCCTTCGGCACCTTGCTCGTCGTACTCCGCCGGCAGTGCGCCAAAGGCGCGGATCAGCTCGCGCAGCAGCGGGCTGACCGCGAGCACCTGGCAATGCTCGGGCGCCCAGGCCAAGGCGTGCTGGTCGATGTACAGGCTGCGCATCTCGGTTTGCGGCGAACTGATTACCTCATGCCGCAGGCCCGGCGGAATCAGGATGGCGCGCTGCGGCGGAGCGAGAAAGCGCCCGCGCTCGGTATGCACGCGCAGCACGCCGCTGATGGCGTAGGACAGCTGTGCCCACGGATGGCTGTGGCGCGGCGTGGTGGTCCGTTCGGGCAGGGATTCGCTGCGGGCGAAGAGCGGGCGCGGCAGTGCATCCATCGCTGGGATGCTGCGTTGCACGATGCCGCTTTGTCCTTTTCTCGACATTTGTCTGGCTTATGGCGTTAGTCGGATATCCAGGGCGACAGTAGACTCGCTGGCAACCTGCCGCAAGCCACACAATCAGGAGCGCCCATGGCCAGACCTCGCCTGTTACCGGACAACTTCACTCTGGCCCTGCTCGGTGCGGTGGCCATCGCCACGCTGTTGCCAGCGCGGGGGCAGGGCGTGGCGGTATTCGAGTGGATCACCAATCTGGCCATCGGCCTGCTGTTCTTCATGCACGGCGCCAAGCTGTCGGGCAGTGCGATCCTCGCTGGCATGGGGCATTGGCGCCTGCATCTGCTGGTGTTCAGCTGCACCTTCGTGCTGTTCCCGCTGCTCGGCCTGGCGCTGCGCCCGCTGCTGACGCCGATGATCGGCGCCGAGCTGTATCTGGGCATGCTCTACCTCTGCGCCTTGCCTGCCACGGTGCAGTCGGCGATCGCCTTCACATCGCTGGCGCGCGGCAATATCCCGGCGGCGGTGTGCAGCGCGGCGGCTTCGAGCCTGATTGGCATCTTCCTTACGCCGCTGCTGGTGCTGCTGCTGATGGGCGCCCAGGGCGAAGGCGGCTCGACGCTGGATGCCATCGGCAAGATCGTCGTGCAGCTGCTGCTGCCGTTCATTGCCGGGCAGATCGCGCGGCGCTGGATTGGCGACTGGGTGGCGCGCAACAAGGGCTGGCTGAAGAACGTCGACCAGAGCTCGATCCTGCTGGTGGTCTACACCGCCTTCAGCCACGCGGTGGTCGAGGGAATCTGGCAGCAGGTGCCGCTGCCGCAGCTGCTGGGGCTGGTGCTGGCCTGCTGTCTGCTGCTGGCGCTGGCCCTGCTGATCACCTGGCTGGTGGCGCGCTGGCTGGGCTTCGATCTGGAGGACCGCATCACCATTCTCTTCGCCGGGTCGAAGAAGAGCCTGGCCACCGGCATACCCATGGCGCAGGTGCTGTTCGCCGGCGGTGCGCTGGGTACGCTGATCCTGCCGCTGATGCTGTTCCACCAGATTCAGCTGATGGTGTGCGCGGTACTGGCGCAGCGTTATGCGTCGCGACCAGAAACAACTGCGGTGGCAAAAGCTGGCTGACGCTAAGCCCAATCAGCGACGGATTCGTGACTGCAACGCAAAGATCATTTGCCCGTTACGGTCTGGGAGCGGTGCGCGGGGGTGGCTAAGCTGCGCGCCATTCTGTTGCTGAGGCATTTCCATGAAGAAGATTCTGCTACTCAACGGCGGCAAGGCCTTCGCCCATTCCGCCGGCCAGTACAACGCCACGCTGCATCAGGCAGCCATCGAAACCCTGACGGCGGCCGGCTTCGAGGTCCGCACCACCGAGATCGACGCCGGCTACGATGTGCAGCAGGAAGTCGAGAAGATTCTCTGGGCCGATGCGCTGATCTATCAGATGCCCGGCTGGTGGATGGGCGCACCCTGGACGGTGAAGAAATACCTCGACGAGGTGTTCACCGCCGGCCACGGCAGCCTCTACGCCAATGACGGCCGCACCCGCTCCGATGCTTCGCAGAAGTACGGCAGCGGCGGTCTGCTGCAGAGCAAACGCTACATGATTTCCGCCACCTGGAACGCGCCGCAGCAGGCCTTCGACGACCCCAGCGATTTCTTTGCCGGCAAGGGCGTGGATGCGGTCTACCTGCCGTTCCACAAGGCCAACGAGTTTCTCGGCATGCAGGGCTTGCCGACCTTCCTCTGCGTCGATGTGATGAAGCGGCCGCAGGTCGAGGCGGATGTCGAACGCTATCGCCGGCACCTGGGCGAGGTATTCGGCTTCAGCGTCTGACCTTCGAACAGGCAAAGAAAAACCCCTCGCGGCGCGGGCCGGGAGGGGTTTTTCGTTTCAGCGCGAGGCGATCATTCCACGGCCTTGACCATGTCCTCGACGACCTTCTTGGCGTCGCCGAAGACCATCATGGTCTTGTCCATGTAGAACAGCTCGTTGTCCAGACCGGCATAGCCGCTGGCCATGGAGCGCTTGTTGACGATGACTGTCTTGGCCTTGTACGCCTCGAGGATCGGCATGCCGGCGATCGGCGACTTCGGATCGTTTTTCGCCGCCGGGTTGACCACGTCGTTGGCGCCGAGCACCAGCACCACGTCGGCCTGGCCGAACTCGGAGTTGATGTCCTCCATCTCGAACACCTGCTCGTAGGGCACCTCGGCTTCGGCCAGCAGCACGTTCATGTGCCCCGGCATGCGCCCGGCGACCGGGTGGATCGCGTACTTCACGGTCACGCCCATGTGCGTCAGCTTCTCGGCCAGTTCCATCAGCGCGTGCTGCGCGCGGGCCACCGCCAGGCCGTAGCCGGGCACGATGATCACGGTGTCGGCGTTGGTCAGCAGGAAGGCGGCGTCGTCGGCCGAGCCGGACTTCACGTTGCGCTCCTGCTGCGCGCCCGCCGGGCCGCCGGCATCGGCGTCGGCACCGAAGCCGCCGAGGATGACGTTGAAGAACGAGCGGTTCATCGCCTTGCACATGATGTACGAGAGGATCGCGCCGCTCGAGCCCACCAGCGAGCCGGCGATGATCAGCATCGAGTTGTTCAGCGAGAAGCCGATACCGGCGGCCGCCCAGCCCGAATACGAGTTGAGCATCGACACCACCACCGGCATGTCGGCACCGCCGATGGGGATGATGATCAGCACGCCGATGACGAAGGCCAGTGCCACCAGGATGGCGAAGGCGGTCAGGTTGCCGGTGAAGGTGTAGACCAGGCCCAGGCCGACGATCGCCAGGCCCACGGCCAGGTTGACCATGTGCTGGCCCTTGAACACCACCGGAGCGCCTTGGAACAGGCGGAACTTGTACTTGCCGGACAGCTTGCCGAAGGCGATCACCGAACCGGAGAAGGTGATGGCGCCGATGGCCGCACCGAGGAACAGCTCCAGGCGGTTGCCCACCGGAATGGCGTAGCCCATGTGCTCGACGATGCCCAGCGACTGCGGTTCGACCACCGCGGCAATCGCGATGAACACCGCGGCCAGGCCGATCATGCTGTGCATGAAGGCGACCAGTTCGGGCATCTTGGTCATTTCGACGCGCTTGGCCATGACGGTGCCGACGCTGCCGCCGATCAGCAGACCGACGATCACGTAGCCGATGCCGGCGGTGGCCAGCTCGCTGCCGAGCTTGAAGATCAGGCCCACGGTGGTGAGCACCGCGATACCCATGCCGATCATGCCGAACAGGTTGCCGCGGCGTGAGGTGGTGGGGTGGGAGAGGCCCTTCAGCGCCTGGATGAAGCACACCGAGGCGACCAGATAGAGCAGGGTGATCAGGTTCATGCTCATGGCTTACTTGCCCTCCGCCTTGGCCGCGCTGCGGTCCTTCTTCTTGAACATTTCCAGCATGCGACGGGTGACCAGGAAGCCCCCGAACACGTTGACCGCGGCCAGCGCCACGGCGAGCGTGCCCATGGCCTTGCCCAGCGGGGTAACGGTGAGCGCGGCGGCCAGCATGGCGCCGACGATGACGATTGCCGAGATCGCGTTGGTGACCGCCATCAGCGGCGTGTGCAGGGCTGGGGTGACGTTCCAGACCACGTGGTAGCCGACGTAGATCGCCAGCACGAAGATGATCAGGTTGTAGATGCCGTCCGAAATCAGATCCATGTTCGCGTCTCCCTTAACCGTTGGTCCGCACGACCTGGCCGTCGCGGCACATCAGGCACGCGGCGACGATGTCGTCTTCGAGGTTGAGCTGGAACTGGCCGTCCTTGTCGATGACCAGCTTGAGGAAATCCAGCAGGTTGCGGGCGTACAGCGCCGAGGCATCGGCCGGCACCAGCGTCGCCAGGTTGGCGTGGCCGACGATGGTCACGCCGTGGCGCACCACCACCTGGTCGATCTCGGTCAGTGGGCAGTTACCGCCATGCCCGGCCGCCAGGTCGACGATCACCGAGCCGGGCTTCATCTGCTCGACGGTGGCTTCCTGCAGCAGCGTCGGCGCCTTGCGGCCCGGGATCAGCGCGGTGGTGATGACGATGTCCGACTGCAGCGCACGCTCGTGCACCGCCTGCGCCTGACGCGCCATCCACGAGGCCGGCATCGGCCGCGCATAGCCGCCGACGCCTTCGGCGCATTCGCGCTCCTCGTCGGTCTCCAGCGGCACGTCGACGAACTTGGCGCCGAGCGATTCGATCTGCTCCTTCACCGCCGGACGCACGTCCGAAGCCTCGACCACCGCACCCAGGCGCTTGGCCGTGGCGATGGCCTGCAGCCCGGCGACACCGGCGCCGAGGATCAGCACGCGCGCGGCCTTCACCGTACCGGCGGCAGTCATCAGCATCGGCATGAAGCGCGGGTAGTGATGGGCGCCGACCAGCACCGCCTTGTAGCCGGCGATGTTGGCCTGCGACGAGAGCACGTCCAGGCTCTGTGCACGGGACGTACGCGGCGCGGCCTCCAGGGCGAAGGCGGTGATACCGCGGGCAGCCATGCGCGCGATGCCGTCATTGTCGAACGGGTTGAGCATGCCCAGCAGCACGCTGCCGGACTGCATCTGCGCCAGTTCGGCCTCGTCCGGCGCATTGACCTTCAGCACCAGCTCGGCGGCAAAGGCCGCGGCCGCATCGCCGATGGTTGCGCCGACCGCTTCATAGGCGCTGTCCGGCACGCTGGAAAGCAACCCGGCGCCGCTTTGCAGCGTCACCCGGTGCCCTTGGCCGATCAGTTTCTTGACGGTTTCCGGGGTCGCGGCGACGCGCGTCTCCCCGGAGTGGGTTTCGAGAGGAACACCGATGTGCATTGTTGTTGTTCTCCTGCGTGATCATGACCGGTACTGCGGCGAACCGCGCACCGACGTGCTTTTCACCCGCTCGCTGCTCTGGCGAACGGGGTGTGGAACAGGTGAAGCCAGCCGGGCGATGCACAAAAACGGATCGCCCGGCGCGGCATTCTGCAAGCCTTGAAAAAATCAAACAACTGTTTCAATCAAACGATTGTATTTGACGCGCCGGTCGCAGGATGACTGCCTGTTTTCCGTGCTTCGCTGCAGATTGCGTCCTGTTTGGCTCTGCGTACGACCAATTCGTCCGCGCCAGGCACACGACACGGCCGCATCATGAATGACGCGCCATTGACGGGGTATTCGTCAGCGGTGCCAACCATCTCCGACCTTGGTGTCGGGTTAAGTCGATATGCGGGAAAAACGCGCGCACGTTGAAATGTCATTCAATCCTTGTAGTCCAACTAGGCTGGTTGGACCCGATTGGAGTGTTTCGAACGCAGTGACGTCGGGTCGCTGCGTGTCGCTGGTGGAGCTGGACGATGCCCGAACTCGATGTAAACGAAGTCACCACGCTGCTCGAGCAGCCGGCCCAGCGCCGCCTGCCGTTCGCCTTTGCGCGCCGGCACGGTGTGATCCTGCTGGAGCGTGGCGGCGAGCTGCACCTCGGCCTGCGCGAGGGCGCCGCGCTGACCGCGGTACAGGAGGCGCAGCGGGTCGTTGGTATGCGCTTGCCGATGCAGTGGCTGCCGCAGGCGGATTTCGATCAGGCGCTCGGCGCGGCCTACCAGCACGACTCTTCCGCGGCGATGCTGATGGTCGAGGGGTTGGGCAATGACCTCGACCTGGCCAGCCTGGCCGACCAGATCCAGGAAACCGAGGACCTGTTGGAGCAGGAGGACGATGCGCCGATCATTCGCCTGATCAACGCCATCCTCGGCGAGGCGATTGCCGAGAACGCCTCGGATATCCATATCGAAACCTTCGAGAAGCGGCTGGTGATCCGCTTTCGCGTCGACGGCATCCTCCGCGAAGTGGTGCAGCCCAAGCGCGAGCTGGCGGCGCTGCTGGTGTCGCGGATCAAGGTCATGGCCAAGCTGGACATCGCCGAGAAGCGCATCCCGCAGGATGGGCGTATCTCGCTGCGGGTCGGCGGTCGCGAGGTCGATATCCGCGTTTCCACGCTGCCCTCGGCCAATGGCGAGCGGGTGGTACTGCGCCTGCTGGACAAGCAGGCCGGGCGCCTGACCCTGCGCCACCTGGGGATGAACGAGCAGGACCGCCGCCAGCTGGAGCAGGCGGTGAAGAAGCCCCACGGCATCATCCTGGTTACCGGCCCCACCGGTTCGGGCAAGACCACCACACTCTATGCCGCGCTGACGACCCTCAACGACCGTACGCGCAACATCCTCACCGTCGAGGATCCCATCGAGTACCACCTCGAAGGCATCGGCCAGACCCAGGTCAACACCAAGGTCGACATGACCTTCGCCCGCGGCCTGCGCGCCATCCTGCGTCAGGATCCGGACGTGGTGATGGTCGGCGAGATCCGCGACCAGGAAACCGCCGACATGGCCGTGCAGGCCTCGCTCACCGGTCACCTGGTGCTCTCCACGCTGCACACCAACAGCGCCATTGGCGCCGTCACGCGCCTGGTGGACATGGGCGTCGAGCCGTTTCTGATCTCCTCGTCGTTGCTCGGCGTGCTGGCCCAGCGCCTCGTGCGGGTGCTGTGTAATGACTGCAAACGCGCCTACATCGCCGATGCCGCCGAGTGCGAGCTGCTCGGCGTCAGTCCGGCCGAGGCGCCGACGCTGTACCACGCCGAAGGCTGCGAGCAATGCCGTGGCCTCGGCTACCGCGGGCGTACCGGCATCTATGAGCTGGTGCTGTTCGACGACACCCTGCGCACCATGGTGCACACCCGCGCCAGCGAGCAGGACATGCTGCGCCATGCCCGTGAGCTGGGCCCGAGCATCCGCGAGGACGGGCTGCGCAAGGTGCGCGAGGGGGTGACCACCATCGAGGAAGTGCTGAGGGTGACGCGTGAGGAGTGAGGGGATGAGGTTGATTCCGACGCGCCTGCAGAGGCATCCGCAGCCTGACCGACGTCGCATGGTGGCGCCATTCGCGGCCGCTCCCTCGGCTGTGCGGTATCTGTGTAGAGGCGCTCTCGACCGCGGATCGCCGCTGTTGGAGACCGCCTGATGGCTGCCTTCGAATACCTCGCCCTCGACCCCCGTGGCCGTGAGCAGAAGGGCCTGATCGAGGCCGACAGCCCGCGTCAGGCGCGGCAGTTGCTGCGCGAGAAGCAGTGGGCGCCGCTGGAGGTGAAGCAGGCCAAGTCCAAGGAAGACGTCAGCCGTGGCGGCTTCAGTTTCGGCCGCGGCCTGTCGGCGCGTGATCTGGCATTGGTCACCCGGCAGCTGGCGACGCTGGTGCAGGCCGCGCTGCCGATCGAGGAAGCCCTGCGCGCGGCGGCCGCGCAGTCCACCTCGGCGAAGATCAAGTCGATGCTGCTGGCGGTGCGCGCGCGGGTGATGGAAGGCCACAGCCTGGCCGCGGCGCTGCGCGAATATCCGTCGGCCTTTCCCGAGCTTTACCGCGCCACCGTGGCGGCCGGGGAGCACGCCGGCCATCTCGGGCTGGTGCTCGACCAGCTGGCCGACTACACCGACCAGCGTCAGCAGTCGCGGCAGAAGATACAGCTGGCGCTGCTCTATCCGGTAATCCTGATGGTCGCCTCGCTGGCCATCGTCGTGCTGCTGCTCGGCTACGTGGTGCCGGACGTGGTCAAGGTCTTCGTCAACACCGGGCAAGAACTGCCGGCGCTGACCCGCGGGCTGATCGCCACCAGCGACGTGGTGAAGAACTGGGGCTGGCTGATCGTGCTCGGCCTCGTCGGCGCGTTCCTGGCCATGCGTGCGGCCCTGCGCGACCCGGCGCTGCGCCTGCGCTGGCATGCGTTCATCCTGCGGATACCGCTGATCGGTCGGCTGAGCCGGGCGACCAACACGGCGCGCTTCGCCTCCACTCTGGCGATCCTGACACGCAGCGGCGTGCCGCTGGTGGAGGCGCTGTCCATCGCCGCCGCGGTGATCGCCAACCTGCGCATCCGCGAGCGGGTTGTCGAGGCGGCGCAGAAGGTGCGCGAAGGCAGCAGCCTGACCCGTGCTCTGGATGCCACCGGGGAATTCCCGCCGATGATGCTGCACATGATCGCCAGCGGGGAGAAATCCGGTGAACTGGATCAGATGCTGGCGCGAACCGCGCGCAATCAGGAGAACGACCTTGCCGCCCAGGTGTCTCTGCTGGTCGGCCTGTTCGAACCGTTCATGCTGGTGTTCATGGGGGCGGTGGTGCTGGTCATCGTGCTGGCCATCCTGATGCCGATCCTCTCTCTCAACCAACTGGTGGGGTAACGACAATGAAGTTGCAACGACGTACGCAAGGGGGCTTCACCCTCATCGAGATCATGGTGGTGGTGGTCATCCTCGGCATCCTCGCCGCACTGGTGGTGCCGCAGGTGATGAGCCGCCCGGACCAGGCCAAGGTCACCGTGGCCAAGGGCGATATCAAGGCGATCGCCGCGGCGCTGGACATGTACAAGCTGGACAATTTCGCCTATCCGAGCACCCAGCAGGGCCTGGATGCGCTGGTGAAGAAGCCTTCCGGCAACCCGCAACCGAAGAACTGGAACCGCGACGGCTACCTTAAGCGCCTGCCCAAGGATCCATGGGGCAACGACTACCAGTACCTGTCGCCGGGCACCCAGGGCCAATTCGACCTCTATTCCTTCGGCGCCGACGGCAAGCCCGGCGGCAGCGATCTGAACGCCGACATCGGTAACTGGGACCTGTAATCGATGCGGCAACGCGCCCGCGCCTTCACGCTGATCGAACTGCTGGTGGTGATCGTCCTGCTGGGCATTCTGGTCAGCGTGGCGGTGCTCAGCGTCGGAGGCTCGAGCACCTCGCGCGAGCTGCGTGACGAGGCGCGGCGGCTGGCGGCGCTGATCGGCGTGCTCAGCGACGAGGCGGTGCTCGACAGTCGCGAATACGGCCTGCTGGTCAACAGCGAGGGTTATCGAGTGCTGCGTTACGACGAGGCAGCCACACGCTGGCTGGACGTCGAGCGGCGCAAGGTGCACAAGGTGCCGGAATGGATGCGCCTGGACCTGGAACTGGACGGCACGCCGCTGGAACTGCTGGCTCCGATCCGGCGCGAAGATGATCGCGCCGGGTTGTCCGGCGAAGGCGAGCGATCCGCACGCCGCACGCCCCGGTTGGAGCCGCAGTTGCTGATTCTCTCCAGTGGCGAGTTGTCGCCGTTTAGCCTGCGTCTGTCCGAGCGCAAGTCGGGCGGCGACGCCTGGTTGATCGCCAGCGACGGCTTCCGCCTGCCCGAGGCCGAGCCGCTCGGAGACAGGCGATGAGAGCATCTCTGGCCAGGGCCGGCCGCGGTTTCACCCTGCTGGAAGTGCTGGTGGCGCTGGCGATCTTCGCCAGCGTTTCGGCGGTGGTGCTCACCGCGGCCGGGCGCAGCCTGAGCAATGCCGGACGCCTGGAAGAACTGACCCTGGCCGGCTGGATCGCCGATAACCGCATCAGCGAACTGCAGTTGCAGCAGACCCCGCCTGCCATCGGCCGCGAAACCCAGGCGCTGGAATACGGCGGCCGCCAGTGGCAGACCCTCAGTGAAATCGAGGCCAGCGCCGATCCGGGCCTGCTGCGGGTGACCGTCTGGGTGGCGCTGCAGACATCGCGTGGCCGCAGCGACCCGCTACCCGAGCGCGCGGTCACCAGCCTCACCGGCTTCATCGGTGTCGGCCCGGGAGCCGCGCGCCAATGAACGCTCACGCGCATACCAGCGCCGGTTTCACCCTGCTCGAACTGCTGATCGCCATCGCTCTGTTCGCGCTGCTGGGCCTCGGCACCTATCGCATGCTCGAAGCGGTGCTGCAGAGCGACGAAGCGGTGCGTGCGCAGGAACTGCAATTGCGCGAGCTGAGCCGCGCGGTGTGGGCATTCGAACGCGACCTGCAGCAGGTGGTCGGGCGGCCGATTCGCGACGGTTTCGGCGACGAACGCAACGCCTTTATCGGCCAGTTGGGTGGTGAGGATGGCGCGCCAGTGCTGGAGTTGACCCGCGCCGGCTGGCGCAATCCCACCGGGCTGCGGCGCGCCAATCTGCAGCGGGTGCGCTGGCGTCTGGCCGGCGATAACCTCGAGCGCGTCTACTGGGTGGTGCTCGACCGCGACATCGACAGCGAGCCGCGCGTGCAACGCGTGCTGGACAATGTCCAGGGCCTGCAGCTGCGCTACCTCGACGAGGACACCGTGTGGCACGAAGAGTGGCCGCCGTTCGATTTCGGCCGCGGTAGCCCGGAGAACGCCGCCGAACGCCTGCCGATCGCCCTGGAATTGAATATCGAGCACGCCCGCTACGGCCGCATCACCCGTCTGCTGCGCCTGCCCGATGCCGCCGAACAGACGATGCAGCAGGGGCTGCCCGGCGCCGAGGGCGTGCCCGAACCGTTCGAAGGAGAGCTGCCGCAATGAGTCGTCAGCGCGGCGTGGCACTGATCACCGTGCTGCTGGTGGTGGCCATCGTCACCGTGGTCAGCGCGGCAATGGTGGCGCGCCAGCAGCTGAGCATTCGTGCCAGCAGCAACCAGCTGCAGGCACGCCAGGCCTGGCACTACGCGCTGGGCGGCGAAGCGCTGGCGCAGGCGATACTGGCCCGCGACCTGAAGGGCGGCGAGCCTGGCGCCGCCGCGATCGATCATCTGCTCGAACCCTGGGCCCAGCCGCTGCCGGCGTTCGAGATCGATCAAGGCGAGATCCTCGTGCGCATCGAGGATCTCGCCGGACGCTTCAACCTCAACGACCTGCTGCGCGACCAGCAGCCCAACCCCGCCGCGGTCGAGCAATTCCGCCGGCTGCTGCTGCGTCTGCAGATCAGCGCGCCCTATGCCGAGCGCCTGCTCGACTGGATCGATCCCGACCAGCAGCCGAGCGGTGAGCTGGGTGCCGAAGACAACGTCTATCTCGGCCTCGATACACCCTATCGCAGCGCCGGTCGCCGGCTCCACGACCTGTCCGAACTACGCTTGCTGCTGGACATGCGCGAAGAGGATTTCCAGCGCCTGGCACCCTACGTCGTCGCGCTGCCGCCGAACGTGCCGTTGAACGTCAACACGGCCAGCGCGATGGTGCTTTCCAGCCTCAGCGACAACCTCAGCCTCGGCGCGGCCGAGTCGCTGGTCGAGCTGCGCCGCGCCGTGCCGTTTCGCAACAGCGCGGCGTTTCTCGCGCAGCCGGCGCTGGCCGGCACTACGCTGCAGGGCACTGCGCTGGCGGTTGGCAGTCAATTCTTCCAGGCCACCAGCGAAGTGCGCCTGGGCGATCGCCGGCTGGCGCTGGTCAGCCTGTTGCAACGCGAGCAGGACGGCAGCGTCCGTGTGCTCGCGCGAAATCTCGGTCAGCCTGCCCGGCAGACCCTCCCATCCGACGGAGAACGCTAGACCATGGATTGCCTGTTTCTGCCCGCCGATAGCCCGGCCCGGCTCGACGCCGAGACCCGCGTGTACTGGCTGCCCAAGGACGAGCCCGGGCGCTGGCAAGCGCTGGGCGACTGCAGCGCGGCCGGCGCCATCAGCCTGATCCTGCCGACGGAGGTCTGCAGCTTCTTCGCCATCAGCCTGCCGACACGCAAGGCGCGCTGGATGCAGCAGGCGCTGGCCTATGCCGCCGAGGAACTGTTGGCCGAGAACGTCGATGACCTGCACCTGGCCGTGGGCGAGACGCTGACCGATGGCCGCCAGCGGGTCGTGGCGATCCGCCGTCAGCTGCTGGCCGGCTGGCTGGAGCAGCTGCGCGAACGCGGGCTGTTGATTGTGGCGATCCATGTCGACGCCGACCTGTTGCCGCGCGAGGCGACGCAGTTGCTGTTCATCGGCGAGCGCGGCCTGCTTGGCGGCGAGGGCGAAACCCGGCTGGCCTTCACCGCCGCGGACTGGCCGCAACTCGCCGCGTTCTGTGCGCCCCCCTGGCACGCCCAGGGCAGCGCCGCCGAGCCCCCGTTGGCGCTGGACGACTACCGGCAGCTGGACGACCCCTATGCGTTTCTCGCCGCGCAGCGCGCGGCGGCGATCAACCTCTCCCAGGGCGACTTCGCCGTGGAAGTCGGCAACACCGGCCTCGGCTACTGGAAACCGCTGTTCGCCGTGGCCGGGCTGATCCTGCTGCTGCAACTGGGCTTCAATCTGGGCCAGGCCTGGTACTTCCAGCGCCAGGGCGATGCCTACGCCGAGGCCAGCCTGGCGCTGTACCGCGAGCTGTTTCCCGAGGACACCCGCATCGTCAACATGCGTGCACAGTTCGATGATCACCTGGCGCGCGGCAGCGGAGGGCAGGCCGGCTTTCTGCGCCTGCTCGATCATGCCGCCGCGGCCCTGGAGGACGGCATTCCGGTGACCATCGGCCAGCTCGATTACAACCAGGACCGTGGCGACCTGGCGTTGCAGGTGCAGGCCATGGACTTCCCGACGCTGGAGACCCTGCGCCGGCGCCTGGATGAAACCGGTCAGAGCGTACAGCTGGGCTCGGCCAGCCGCGAAGGCGACGGCGTCAGTGCTCGCGTTGTGATCGGAGGCTGATGATGAATCTCAAACAACAGCTGGCCGTGCGCCTCGCCGACTCGCCGCTGTGGCAGCGCTGGCAACGTCTGGCACCGCGTGAACGCACCTCGTTGAGCCTGCTCGGCGCCTTTCTTTTCGCCGTAATGTTCTACCTCTGGCTGTGGCTGCCGGCCCAGCGTCAGGCTGCCGAGGCGCGCGACTACTATCAGGCGCAGCGCGAGCTACATGCCTACATGGAGCAGAACACCGAGCTGGCGCGGCAGATGGAGCGCAGCAATCAGGTCGAGCTGGCGCCGGAGCAGTTGCAGGGTGTAATCACCGAGAGCGCGCAGCAGGGCAATCTGCGGATCGAAAGTTTCGACAACAGCAGCGATGGCGGCCTGCAGGTGAGCCTGCCCGGCGCGTCCTATGCGCTGCTCTTGCGCTGGTTCGATACGCTGCAGGGACAAGGCGTCAGCGTTGTCGAGGTCAGCCTGGAGCGTGCCGGAGATGGTCTGGTCAACGCCCGGGTGACCTTTCGCGCCGGTAGTTGAGACGCAGCGGCCGCGTGCCGTCGGGCTGGCGGCTATACGCGCAACCCGGCAGCGCCGACAGGCGTCAGTGTGGCGAATTGAACTGCATGGCCAGTGCCCGCAGTGCGGCTTCCGCGGCGAGCACCTTGGCCACCGCGTCGTCGGCTCGCTCGCGGCTGATGCCGAGGCTGTCGAACAGTTGCTGGGGGATTTGCGTATCCGGCCCGCTGCCTATGCCGCGATTGCGCAGCATGCGTACCGCCAGACAGACCAGGTTCGGATAGGCCGCATCATCGCCGTCGTAGCCGGGGTCGTTCTGGAAGCGCAGGGCGGCCGCGAGTTCCTCGGGCATGCCCCACAGACGCATCAGCCAGGCGCCGATCTGCTCGCGGGTGATGCCCAGCAGATGCTGCTCGACATGGCTGTGCGACAGGTGCGGGTTGGCTTCCAGATGCCGGCAGATCAGCGAGAAATGCGGCGGGAAGACGTGCGCCAGGACCAGGTAGCCGAAGTTGTGCAGCAGCCCGGCCAGGTAGCTCAGGCCCGGCTCCGGGCGTTGTTCGCGGGGAATGGCGCGGGTCAGCCCCTCGATCACTGCGGCGGTGTAGATCGCCTGTTGCCAGTAGGGCGTGGCGTCCTGCGGTTGGTCCTTCGGCAGGCTGAGGGTCTTGCCCAGCGCCAGGCCGAGGGCGAGGTTGATCACCAGGTCGAAGCCCAGCACGCGGACGATGGCATCTTCCACCGAGCGGATGCGTCCGGGTGCGGCGTAATAGGGTGACGCGGCCCAGCTGATGACCTGCGCCGCCAGCGCCGGGTCGGTCTCCACCACACCGGTGATATCGTCGACGGTCGCATCGGGGTTGACGCGCAACTTGATGATCTTCTGCGCCGTATGCGACAGCGGCGGGATCTCGATGGTCTCTTCCAGGCGCTTCTGGATGCGCCGCGCGGTGAAGCTCTGCACCGCCTGGCTGATCTCCGCACGGTCGTCGTCCGGGCGGTCGAGGTTCGGCCGGATGCCGCTCAGCGGCACGGCGAAGTTGCCGGCGCTGGCCTTGCTCAGCATGCGCTTGAAATCGCTGCTGCTGACCTCCACCAGCATGCCGAGCTGGCCGGACTCCAACAGCAGCCTTGGTTGCTGCAGCAGGCGCTCTTCGTACAGGCAGGGCGAGCTGGTCAGCGAGGGTACGCCGGGCAAGCGGCTCAGCTCGTGTTTGGCGAGCATGCGCGCCAGCCGCTCTGGTTTGACCGCAGCGAGTTCCCGACCGGTGAGTTCGGCCAGGCGTGCCAGATCGAGCAGATGGTCTTGCGGGAACAGCACCAGCATCGCGCCGATGGCGTCATCCAGGAGGACCGCCTGAACCCGTTGCGCGGCAGGAAAGTTGGGGCGATCGCGCTGGATCTGGTAACTCACACCGAGGTCTTTCAACAGCTTGGTGATCAGAATGGGCGGTTCGGAGCAGCTTTCGGTGTCGACAGCAGTATTCATGAGCGGACCCGTGGTGGTGACCTGCCGGAGTATAGCGAAGCCGTCAGGCGCGGACGCTGCGGCGACGGATGGTTGTCATACCTGACCGTATTCCTGGCCGTGACGCAGCCAGCGCTCGAGCAGCGGACTGACGTGCTGCGGCCAGTGCGCCAGCAGTTCCTGCGCGGCATCACGCACCGCTGGTAACAGCTCGGCGTCGCGCATCAAATCGGCGACCTTGAACTGCAGGAGGCCGGTCTGGCGCGTGCCGAGCATCTCGCCGGGGCCGCGCAGTTCCAGATCCTTTTCGGCAATCAGGAAGCCGTCGCAGGTTTCGCGCATGATCGCCAGCCGCTCGCGGCCGAGCTGCGACAGCGGCGGATGGTACAGCAGCACGCAATGACTTGCCGCACTGCCACGGCCGACCCGCCCGCGCAGCTGATGCAGCTGGGCCAGGCCCAGGCGCTCCGGGTTTTCGATGATCATCAGGCTGGCGTTGGGCACGTCGACGCCCACTTCGATGACGGTGGTGGCGACCAGCAGTTGTAGCTCGCCGCGCTTGAACTGCTCCATCACCGCGGCCTTCTCGGCCGGCTTCATGCGGCCGTGAATCAGCCCGACGCGCAGGCCCACGAGGGCAGCGGATAGATCCTCGAAGGTGGTTTCCGCGGCCTGGCAGGTGAGCTCCTCGGATTCCTCGATCAGGGTGCACACCCAGTACGCCTGGCGGCCCTCGTTGCAGGCGATGCGCACCCGCTCGATCACCTCCAGGCGCCGGCTGTCGGCGATCACCAGCGTGTTCACCGGCGTGCGCCCCGGCGGCAGTTCGTCGAGGATCGAGGTATCAAGGTCGGCGTAGGCGCTCATCGCCAGGGTGCGCGGAATAGGCGTGGCGGTCATGATCAGCTGATGCGGGCAGAGCCGGCCGTCGATGCCCTTCTGCCGCAGGGCCAGGCGCTGCTGCACGCCGAAGCGGTGCTGCTCGTCGATGATCACCAAGGCCAGGCGCTTGAACACCACCTCGTCCTGGAATAGCGCATGGGTGCCGACCACCATCGGGCAGCCGCCGGCGATTTGCTCCAGCGCCGCGGCGCGGGCCTTGCCCTTGAGCTTGCCGGCCAGCCAGGCGACCTCGATGCCGAGCGGTTCGAGCCACTTGCTGAAGTTGAGAAAGTGCTGCTCGGCGAGGATTTCCGTCGGCGCCATCAGCGCCACCTGGTAACCGGCTTCCAGTGCCTGCAGGGCGGCGAGGGCGGCGACCACGGTCTTGCCGGCGCCGACGTCGCCCTGCACCAGGCGCAGCATCGGCTCGTGCTGGGCCAGGTCATAGGCGATCTCGGCGCCGACGCGCTGCTGCGCGCCGGTGGGGCTGAAGCCGAGGTTGGCGAGAAAGCGCTGTGGCAAGGTCTTGGCCGGTGGCAGCTGTGGCGCCTGCTGGGCGCGTACCCGCTCGCGCAGGCGCTGCAGCGACAGCTGATGGGTCAGCAGTTCCTCGAAGGCCAGGCGGTGCTGCGCCCAGTGGCGGCCCTCGGCGAGTTCTTCCAGATCGGCGTCCGGCGGCGGCCGGTGCAGGTAGCGCAGGGCCTGATCCAGCGGGCCGAGGCGGTACTCGCGAGCCAGCTCCGCCGGTAGCCAGTCCGGCAGGCTGTGTGGGCCGAGTCGGCTCAGCGCCTGCTCGCTGAGGCTGCGCAAGCGCTGCTGGGTCAGGCCCTCGGTGGTCGGGTAGATCGGCGTCAGGGTCTGTTCCACCGGCGCCGGCTCGCCGGTCAGTGCGCGGTACTCGGGGTGGTAGATCTCCAGACCGGAGGCCCCGGGACGGGCCTCGCCGTAGCAGCGCAGCTGGGTGCCGCGCTTCATGGCTTCCTTCTGCGCCTGGCTGAAGTGGTAGAAACGCAGGCTCAGCGTGCCGCTACCGTCCTGCAGGCGCACCAGCAGGCTGCGGCGGCGGCCCATGACGATATCGGCGCCGGTCACCACGCCTTCGATCACCGCGTCCTGACCCGGGCGTAGCGCGCCGATGGGCACCACGCGGGTGCGGTCCTGGTAGCGCAGCGGCAGGTGGAAGAGCACGTCGTGCAGGGTTTCCAGGCCGACCCTGGCGAGCTTCTCGGCCAGTGCGGCGCCAACGCCCTTGAGTGCGGTGACCGGAACGGTCGCCAGTTCGCTCATGGCCTCAGGCTTTCGCCGACGGCGGCTTGCCTACCGAACACAGGCGGATCGAGTCGGCGAGGATCTCGATGGCTTTGGGCCGCGGGAAGCTGGCGCGCCAGGCGATCGCCACGGTGCGGAATGGCACCGGCGGCGTCAGTGGGCGGGTTTCCAGCACGCCGGGGGAGTAGTGGTGGCTCTCGACTGCCGACAGCGGCAGGATCGACACGCCCAGGCCCGAGGCGACCATGTGGCGGATGGTTTCCAGCGAACTGGATTCGACCGTGGTGTGGCTGGCCGCCTCGCCCTTGCGGGTGGTCGGGCAGGCTTCGAGTACCTGATCGCGGAAACAATGGCCCTCGCCGAGCAGCAGCAGCGACTTGTCGTTGAGCATGTCGGCGTCGATGGTTTCCTTGGCGGTCCACGGGTGATCGGCCGGCATCAGCACGTAGAACGGCTCGTCATACAGCGGCTTGGTCAGCACGTCGGCTTCCTGGAACGGCAAGGCGATGATGATCGCGTCCAGCTCGCCGGTGCGCAGCTTGTCGCGCAGGACGTGGGTGAAATTCTCTTCGATATACAGCGGCATGTCCGGCGCCACGCGGTGCAGCTGCGGGATCAGGTGCGGGAACATGTAGGGGCCGACAGTGTAGATCGCACCGACCTTGAGCGGTGCGGCCAGCTGGTTCTTGCCGACCTGGGCCAGCTCGCGAATGCTCTGCGCCTGCTCCAGCACTTTCTGCGCCTGGGTGACGATGCCTTCGCCCACGGGCGTCAGGCGCACCGCGCTCTTGGTGCGCTCGAAGATCAGCACACCCAGCTCGTCCTCAAGCTTCTTCACGCCGACCGAAAGGGTCGGCTGGCTGACGTGGCAGCGCTCGGCGGCGCGGCCGAAGTGCTGTTCCTGGGCGAGGGTGACGATGTAGCGCAGTTCGGTCAGAGTCATAGTCAGCATCCATCAGAGTGCCAGCAAGCATAGCCTTTGCGCTGCCCATAACCAACCGGTGGCACGCATGCGAAAGCCGGTACACTTCAGTGCATACAGCCCGCGTTCGGGTACTCACTGAGGGAGCAGAAGATGGGCAAGCGCCTGAGCGTACTGATCGCAGGTTGCGGCGACGTCGGCAGTCGTCTCGGTCTGCAACTGAGCCGTGCCGGCTGGACGGTATACGGCCTGCGGCGCAACGCCGCCGAGCTGCCGGTGCCGATCCTGCCGGTCAGCGGGGACCTTTCCGAAGCGAGCTGTCCGCGCTGCTGGCCCAACGGCACGCTGGACTATCTGGTCTATGCCGCGTCGGCCAGCGAGCACGACGAAGCTGGCTATCGCCAGGCCTACGTCGAAGGGCTGCGCAACGTGCTCGACTGGCTGCGGCAGCGCAACCAGCAGCCACGCCGCCTGCTGTTCGTGTCGAGTACCGGCGTCTATGCCCAGCGCGACGGCGAGTGGATCGACGAGGATTCGCCCACCGAGCCGACCGGCTTCACCGGGCGGGTGATGCTCGAGGCCGAGCAGCTGGCGCTGGGGTGCGGTCTGCCGGCCACCTGTGTGCGCATGGGCGGCCTGTACGACCCGAGCCGGCCCTGGTTGCAGAACCAGGTGCGCGCCGGCCTGCGGGTCGAGCGCGACCCGCCGCAGTACAGCAACCGCATTCACCGTGACGATGCCGCTGCCCTGTTGGCTTTCCTGCTGCAGAGCGACGCCAGTGGTGCTGCGCTGCAGCCCTGTTACCTGGGTGTCGACGATGACCCGGCGCCGCTGCACGAGGTGGTCGACTGGCTGCGCGAGCGGCTGGGCGTCACCCACTGGGCCGAGCAGAGCATGACCCGCCGTGCCGGCAGCAAGCGCTGCAGCAACGCTCGGGCCCGAGCCCTAGGCTGGAAGCCGCGGTTCGCCAGCTACCGTGACGGCTACGCCGCGCTCGGGCGCGACCGCCACTAGGGACGGATGCCGTTGCGCTCACCGCCCGCTGCGGCGTGGCGGGCATGCAGCCCGTCGGCCAGCGGGCAACTCTCGTCCGGCGCTGCTTACTAAATCCTGACAGCACGCCGCACCGGCCGCAGAGGAGCGACAGAGGCAGCAAAGGAACATTCACAGGCCATGTGAGAACGGAACCATCGTTTTCACCGTGCCCTGACCAGGCGGCGTTTCCGCACACCCGATCAGGAGAATGTCCCATGAGAGCCCTCCGCTGGCACGGCAAGCACGACATCCGCTGCGACAACCACATCCCCGATCCCTCCATCGAGGACCCGCGCGACGCCATCATCAAGGTCAGTTCCTGCGCCATTTGCGGCTCCGACCTGCACCTGTACGACGGCTTCATGCCCGGCATGCAGCACGGCGACATCATGGGCCACGAGTTCATGGGCGAGGTGATGGAGGTCGGCTCGGCCAACAAGAAGCTCAAGGTCGGCGACCGCGTGGTGGTGCCGTTCACCATCGTCTGCGGCGAATGCGACCAGTGTCGGCGCGGCAATTTCTCGGTCTGCGAGCGTACCAACCGCAACAAGGACATCGCCGACAAGGTGTTCGGCCATACCACGGCCGGGCTCTATGGCTATACCCATCTAACCGGCGGCTATCCCGGCGGCCAGGCCGAGTATGTGCGCGTGCCCTACGCCGATGTCGGCCCGGTGGTGATCCCCAACGGCCTGACCGACGAGCAGGTGCTGTTTCTCGGCGACATCCTGCCCACCGGCTGGCAGGCCGCGGCGCAGTGCGATATCCAGCCCACCGACACGGTGGCGGTATGGGGCGCCGGCCCGGTCGGCCAGTTCGCCATCCGCAGCGCGATCATGATGGGCGCCGAGCAGGTCATCTGCATCGACAACGTACCCGAGCGGCTGTCCATGGCCCGCGCCGGCGGTGCCATCACCATCAACTTCGACGAGGAAAGCGTGCTCGAAAGGCTCAAGGAGCTGACCCGCGGCAAGGGTCCGGAGAAGTGCATCGACTCGGTGGGCATGGAGGCGCACGCGGCGCGTTCGATCGATTCGATGTACGACCGCGCCAAGCAGGCGCTGATGCTCGAGAGCGACCGGCCGCACGTGCTGCGCGAGATGATCTACGTCTGCCGCCCGGCCGGGATCATCTCGATTCCCGGCGTCTATGGCGGGCTGATCGACAAGATTCCGTTCGGTGCCGCGATGAACAAGGGCCTGACCTTCCGCATGGGCCAGACCCACGTCAACCGCTGGACCGACGACCTGCTCAAGCGCATCCAGGAGGGGCAGATCGATCCGAGCTTCGTCATCACCCACAGCGTCGGCCTCGAGCAGGGCCCGGAGATGTACAAGACCTTCCGCGACAAGCATGACGGCTGCATCAAGGTGGTCCTCAAGCCATGAACCGGTCGCCGATCCCTACGGTAGGGATCGGCCGAGCCACTTATCGAGCGAGGAGTCTTTATGAGCATTCCACGTCAAGTCACCCGGCCCAACCATTCGGCGCGCTCGCTGGCGCGGGGACTGGGCTGGTTCAGTATCGGCCTGGGCGTCGTCCAGCTGGTGGCGCCGCGGCAGGTGGCGCGCTGCATCGGCATGTCCGGCAGTGAAACGGTGATTCGTGCCTGCGGGCTGCGCGAGATCGCCACCGGGGTCGGCATCCTGCTGACCGATAATCCCAAGCCCTGGATCTATGGCCGCATCGGCGGTGACGCGCTGGATCTGGCCGGTCTCGGCTGGAGTGTCGAACACGGCAACGAGCCGGCCAACGCGGCCATCGCCGCCGGGGCGGTGGCCGGCATCACCGCACTGGACCTGAGCTGCGCCAAGGGTCTGGATGCCGAACGGGTGCCAGCGGTCGAGTGGGACTACAGCGATCGCAGCGGTTTCCCCACAGGCACGCAGCAGGCTCGCGGCAGCGTCGAGGCGCAGTTTGCCGCGGCGCGCGCCGAGCCCAACGGCTACTCGCCCTCGCTGCACTGAGTCCCTCGCGTCGAACCGGGGCGCCGTACGGTCTCGGTTCGACGCAGTTTTTGTTAAGGTGGCCGGCCGTTCCGGTCGTCCGCCCGCTGGGCTCAGCGACGCTTCCGTTTGCAGATGAGAGCCCATGTCCTCGGTCATCAATGTTGTCCTGCCCGTCTTCGCGCTGATCCTGCTCGGCTACCTGTGCCGTCGGACCGGTCGCATGGGGCCGACCGGCGCTTCGGAACTCAACCGTTTCGTGGTCTGGCTGGGCCTGCCGGCACTGCTGTTCAGCGTGGTCGCCACCTCCACCTGGGAGCAGCTCTGGCAGCCGGGTTTTATCGCCGCCTTCGCCATCGGCTGCCTCGGTGTGTTTGCCTTCACCCTTGCGTATCGCCTGCTGCAGAAGCAGCCGCTGGTCGATGCCAGCCTGGATGCGTTGGGTGCGTCGTATGCCAATACCGGCTATGTCGGGATTCCGCTGTGCATGCTGGTGCTCGGCGACGAGGCACTGCAGCCGGCGATGGTCGCCTCGATCATCGTCGTTTGCGTGCTGTTCGCCATCGCCCTGGCCTGTGTCGAGACCGGGCTGCACGCGGGTCAGGACCTGCTGCGCACGCTGGGCAAGGTGAGCTGGGCGCTGGTGCGCAACCCGCTGGTAATCGCGCCCATGCTCGGCGCGCTGTGGGCAGCCAGTGGTGCAACGCTGCCGGTGCCGCTGGCCACCCTGCTCGACCTGCTGGGCGCAGCGGCGGCGCCCTGTGCGCTGGTCTCGCTGGGCCTGTTCCTCGCCCAGCCACAGCCGGCCGGTCGGGTGCAGGGCGTGTGGCCGCTGGTGGGGTTGAAGCTGGTGGTACAGCCGCTGATCACCTGGTATCTGGCGTTTCAGGTGTTCGAGCTGCCGACCCTGTGGGCCTATTCGGCGCTGCTGCTGAGTGCGCTACCGACCGGTACCGGACCGTACATGCTCGCCGAGTTCTACGGCCGCGAAGGCTCGCGGGTGTCGCGGGTGGTGCTGTACTCGACGCTCGGCTCGCTGCTGACCCTGTCGCTAATCCTGGTGCTGTTGCCGGTCTGAACTGCGCAGGTTCATCTGGCGCGTGGATAAGCCTGCGGCGTTATCCACCCTACGCACCCCTTTCCCTACGGTCAGCTCGCTGGTCGCGTCACTTCCAGCACCACGGCGGCGATGCGGTCGCATTTGATGTAGGCGCCGCCGAGCAGCTCCTCGCCGAACACGTCCGGGTCCACTTCGCGATAGGTCCAGCTGAAGGCGCCGCCTTGCAGGCGCCGGCGCACCTCGGCGAGGAAGGGGTCCTGGTTGTCCAGCATTGCCACGCCGGTATACAGCAGCAGCGTGCCGCCCGGCGCTAGTCGCTGCAGCGCCGCATCGAGGATCGCCAGCGACAACCCGGCGCCCAATGGTCCGCCGCCGTGGCGATAGGCGCGCTGGTCGGCGTCGATTAGGTAAGGCGGGTTGGCCAGGATCAGGTCGAACTCGCCGTCCACCGCGCTCAGCAGGTCGCTGTGCAGGGCGCGCAGGTTGTCGGCACCGGCCAGCGCCGCGTTGATGTGCGTCAGGCGCAGCGCCTCGGGGTTGATGTCCACCGCCAGTACCTCGGCCTGCGGCCGCGCCAGCGCGGTGAGAATCGCCCCGGCGCCGGAGCCGCAGCCGATGTCCACGGCGCGGCGGATCATCCCGGTGTGCTGGTTCAGATGGCAGCGGATGGCGTTGGCGAAACGGTAGGTATCCGGGCCGAAGAACACTGCGTCGCTGGCGCTGGTGGGAAATGCCGAGTGCAGGAACAGCTGGCCGTCGAGGCTCGACAGCCGCACCTTCGAGCGCCAGCGCGAACCGCAGGCTTCCAGTACCTGCGCCTGGTCCATCAGGCTGAACAGCGGGCCCGGCAGCAGTTCGTGCTGGAAGGGCCGGCTCCAGCCGAACACCCCGTGCAGGTCGTCGGCCAGCGCATTCTCCGGCCGCTGGTTGACCCGTTCGTGGGTCAGCGGGGTGGGCGTGATGAAGTGATAGCCGCGATCGCGCAGGGCCTGGCCCAGATGCAGCAATGCGCGGTCCTGCGCAGTGTCCATGGTCATGGTGCTTTCCTTGATCGATCCTTTCAGTTGAACAGGCCGTTGAACAGCCGCGTGGCCAGCAGGCCGGCGGCGCTGTGATGGCGTTGCGGCGCCAGCAGCGGCAGCAGCAGGCGCATGCGGGCAGCGCGGTCGGGCAGGCGGGCGACCTGCTGTTCGAGCAGCTGCAGCTCCTCATCGAAATCGTTGCCACTGACGTGTTCGGCGGGTTGCGGCATGGCCGGCGCCGAGGCGGCGCGGCGCCCGTTGAACAGCGCCTGGCGCTGCAACAACGCACCGCGCGGGCTGCGCTTGCCATCGGCCTGCCAGTCGTCGGCGATCCAGTCATGGATCATCTGCTGCTCGTAGGCGCTGAATACTCCGAACATGGGCGCCTGTTCGCCGACGATCAGTTGCCAGAAGCGACTTTCCTGCGGGTCGTGGCCGCGCTTGATCCAGCCGCGCTTGTCCAGCACGGCGAGGAACTGCTCGACATCTTCGCCGAGCCACTGGTTGACCGTGCGCCCTTCGAAGCGGCAGTAGTCGGAGTGGACGAACTGACCGACCGCGGCCTTCTTCTCGAAGATGCGCTGCACCTCGCGGCCGAGGTCGAAGTTGCCGATCACCGAGACGGTGCTGGCGCCCAGGTCGTTGAGGCGATAGCCATCGCGCACGCGGCGATAGAACTCGGCGCTGTCGCCCACCTGCGGCCAGGCATCCAGCAGACCTTGCACGGCTTTCTTCGCGTGGCCGTTGTCGGCGTTGTCGACGGTGACGTGCAGGGTGAAGTAGTAGGGGTCGATGCCCAGTTCGGTCAGCTCATAGGAGGTGATCAGCAGGTGCAGTGGCAGCTGCTCGTAACCGAGATTGAAGCCGATGATTTCCGGCAGGAACTGCTCGGCGTGCTCGGCCAGCGCCAGCTGGATGGCACCCTGGACGAAGTGTTCGTCGTCCAGCTCCTGCCAGTCGTCGCAACCCTGACTCGCCAGCAGCTTGCGGTAGAGCACCACGTGGTTCTTCTCCGGCAGCCCGTCGCCGAGCTCCTCCAGGTAGGTCTGGATCAGCGCGGTGAAACGCGCATCGTCCCACCGCTGCAGCAGGCCGTAGAGCCAGGCACCGTCCACCAGCTTGGTCGGCGCCACGCCACGCAGAAAGTGCAGCGCATGGGCCTTGCTCGGGAAATAGCGGCGCGGCCCGCCGGCCCGGCGCTGTTCCAGGTAGGCCTGGTACTGACGGCCTACCGCTTCGGTGCGCTGCAGCACCCAGGCGTCCAGACCGGCGGGGTCCGCCGGCAGGTCGCAGGGCAGGGCGGCGGCCGCTTCGAGCTGGGTGCGTAGGTAATCGGCGGCATTCTCCCGCGCCTGGTCGTCGACCTCGCGGACGAGGGCGAAGTACAGCGCCCGTGACGGCTGTTCCGGCTCCGGGTTGATGGCAGGGGTGCTCGGCAGGCTGCGGGACGTCAGTTGCATGATTCTGTTCTATGGCCGTTCCAGTTGAGTTTTGGCTGCCGGGCTGCTGGTTTAGTTCAGCTGCCCCGCCGAGTGGCCATTGGTCCAGAAAGCCGGACTAACGCTGCAACTTCCGAGCGCGCGGCTCTTTCTACACTTACCAGGCACCCCGGATCGGCCGGGGTTTCGACAGCGAACGAGGAGTGCGTATGAGCGAGAACGAACCGGGCCGCGAGAGCATCGAGTCCATCGACCAGAGCGGTGATGCCCACGAACAGAACCCCGAAACCACCTCGACCCAGGGTGAGATTGCTGGCGGCGATGAGAGCGACGTCCCGGGCGGCGCCTACAACGTGCCGCCGGGACTGGCCGAGGAGGTGAGCGACGAGGAAGCGTTGCACGATTCGTCGAATAGCGACCCGGAGCGAGGGCGCGGGTGATACGGGTCACGTTTTGCGGGGTGTCCGGCGCGCGGCCGATGGCGGCGACTTAACTCCGACGGACGTTGGGTCGCCTGCTGGCTCTATCACTGCCATCAGCCGAGCAACGGACATGCGCCAACACAGCCGCTTCAGCTTTCGCCACATCAGCAGCATCCAGGTCAGCAACCGCCTGAACGGTGAACCGATGGGCTATGTCGCCGATCTCTCGCTCGGCGGCCTGCGCCTGGTCGCCAGCCAGCCGCTGGCGGTCGGCGGCTGCTACGAGATGGTGCTGCACGTGCCGGAGCACGGCGAGCGGGTGCGGCAGATCGAGGTGGTGGTGATCTGCCAATGGTCGCGCAAGGACTCGCGGCGCAACAGTTTCGAAATGGGCTTCGCCCTCGACCGGCCGTCGCCCGAGTTCACCGCCATGGTGGCGCAGCAGGCGCCGCGCCGACGCAAGCTTTACTGACGGCGTCAGCCCAGCGTGCCGAGGATGTTCACCCCGACCCGGTCGGGAATCTCGTTCTGCGACAGCACATGCAGCCCCGGGCTGAACACCCGTGCATAGCGCGCCAGTAGCGGGCGCAGCTGCGGCATCACGGTGAGGATCGGCGGATGGCCGTCCTTGCGCAGCTTTTCCTTCACCACCGGCATGCTGTTCTGCAGCTGATTGAGCAGGCTCGGCTCCACCGGGATGTTGTCTAGGCTGACCGGCCCGGCCTGCTGGGCGATGGCCAGGGCGTTGAGCAGGGTGTTCTCCAAAGCGTTCTCCAGCACGAACACGCCCAGCTCGCGGCGGTCGCCAGCGACCATCGAAACGATGCTGCGGCGCAATGCGAAGCGCACATCGGCGGCCAGCAGCACCGCGTCCTTGGTGGTCTCGCTGCATTCGAGCAGGGTGCTGGCGATGGTCTCGATGTCGCGCAGCGGCACCTCCTCCTGCAGCAGCTGACGGTACACGCGCATCTGCTGGGTATAGCTCAGCGCGCCCTTCAGGCTTTCGGCGAGTTTCGGCGCCTGCAGCGTCAGGCGTTGCATCAGGTGCTCGACGTCGTCGTGCTTGAACAGGTCCGGCAGATGCTCGCGGATCACCTTGTTCAGGTGAGTGGCGATGACGCTGGCGCAATCGATCACCTGATAGCCGAGGTTCAGCGCGCGGGACTTGTCGCCCGGCTGAATCCACACCACCTGCATGCGATAGGCCGGGTCAGTGCCGAGGATGCCGTCGATCTCGCCGTACAGCTCCGGCGACGGGATCGCCATCAGGCGGTCGGCGTGCAGCTCGGCGCCATCGATCTTCTCGCCGTTGATGTAGATGTCGTACTGCGAGGCCTTCAGACGCAGGCTGTCGCGGATCTGCACTTCCGGCAGGAGAAATCCCAGGTGCTCGGACAGTGTCTGGCGCACGCCGCGTACCCGCGCGGTCAGGGGCGCGCCGGAGGCTTCGTTGACCAGTCCGACCAGTTTGTAGCCGAGCGATACCGACAGCCGCTCGACCAGCGGAATGTCTTCCCAGGCCAGCGACTGGGCCTTTTCCTTGTCCATCGCCTGGCCGAGCTGCTGGATCTCCTTGAGATCGGCACCCTCGGCCGGTGGCTGCTGCAGCGAGACGCGCCAGGCGATGAAGCCGATCAGCGCGGCGAAGCCGATGAACGCCAGGTGCGGCATGCCTGGCACCAGGCCGAGCACGAAGAGGATGCCGGCCACGGTGTACAGCGAGGCCGGGTTGGCCAGCAGCTGGCGCTGCACCTGGCTAGTAATGTCGCTGGATTCGTTGATGCGGGTGACGATGATCGCTGCCGCGGTGGACAACAGCAGCGCCGGAATCTGCGCCACCAGGCCGTCACCGATGGTGAGCAGGGCGTACTGCTTGAAGGCATCGCCGGCGCCCAGATCATGGACGAACACGCCGATGGCGAAACCGCCGAAGAGGTTGATCAGCAGGATCAGGATGCCGGCGATGGCATCGCCGCGGACGAACTTCGAGGCGCCGTCCATGGCCCCGTAGAAGTCGGCTTCCTTGGCCACTTCCTGGCGCCGCGCCTTGGCTTCTTCCTGGGTGACGAGGCCGGCATTGAGGTCGGCATCGATGGCCATCTGCTTGCCCGGCAGCGCATCCAGGGTGAAGCGCGCGGTCACCTCGGAGATGCGCTCGCCGCCTTTGGTGATGACGATGAAGTTGATGATCATCAGGATCACGAACACCACCAGGCCGACGATGAAGTTGCCGCCGATCACCACCTCGCCGAAGGCCTCGATCACCTTGCCCGCCGCGCCGGTGCCGGTATGGCCTTCGAGCAGCACCACCCGCGTCGAGGCGACGTTGAGGGTCAGGCGCATCAGCGTGGTGATCAGGATCACCGTGGGGAACAGCGAGAAATCCAGGGGGCTCTTCGACGACACGCTGACCAGCAGCACCAGCACCGCCATGGCGATGTTGAAGGTGAACAGGATGTCCAGCAGCTGCGGTGGCAGCGGCAGGATGATCATCGCCAGGATCGACAGGATGATCAGCGGAATGCCGATTCGACCGCTGCGGAAGGTGGGCGTGAGTTTCTGCATCAGGTTCATGAGCGTGCTCGGTTGAACAGTTCTTCGGGGATGTGGATATTGCTGGCCAGCGCCGGCTTGCCTTGCCGGCGGCCCTGTTTCCAGGCCTTGAGCTGGAGGATGTAGGTCAGCACATGGGCCACCGCGGTGTAGAGCGGTGCCGGAATCTGCTGGTTGACCTGGGTGCTGTAGTAGATGGCGCGGGCCAATGGCGGCAGCTCGACCACTTCACGCGCGTTGGCCTGGGCCATCTTGCGGATGTACAGCGCCATCTCGTCGACGCCGCGGGCGATGACGAAGGGCGTCTCGGCCTTTTTCGGGTCGTACTTGAGCGCCACGGCATAGTGGGTCGGGTTGACGATCACCACGTCGGCATCCTTGATCACCTTGGCGATCTGCCGCTGCGCCAGCGCACGCTGCAGCTGCTTGATGCGCGCCTTCACCTCGGGGCGGCCTTCCTGGTTCTTGTGCTCTTCCTTGCGCTCCTGCTTGGTCATGCGCATTTTCTTGAGGAAGAAGAAGCGCTGCAGCGGGATGTCGATGAAGGAGTACAGCACGAACACCAGCAGCAGCGAGAGCGCCAGGTCGAAGGTCAGCGAGAAGGCGCCGCCGATGGCGCTGAAGATGTCGGTGCGCTGCAGCGCGATCAGGCGTGGTGCGGCGTAATACAGCTGCCAGGCGGCGATGCCGAGCAGCGCGGAGATCTTCAGCAGCGACTTGGCCAGTTCGCTCCAGTTCTGCGCACCGACCATCCGCCCCAGCCCGGTGATGGGGTTGAGCTTGCTGAACTTGGGCGCGAAGTTCTTCGAGGCGAACACCCATCCGCCCGGCACCAGGGCAAAGGCGATCACCAGGATCGGCGTCAGCAGCAGCGGCAGAAGCACGCTGATGAACACCAGCAGGTTGTGGGTGAGGATCAGCTGCAGGTCATCGACGCCGATCTCGCTCTGCCGGAAGTCGATGTAGGAGTAGCTGAAGCTCTGCTGCATGCCGTCGAGAAAGAACCCGGCGCTGAGCTTGAGCACCAGCAGCGTGGCGAGCAGCGAAACGGTGGTGGCGACGTCCTTGGAGCGGGTGACCTGGCCATCCTGGCGACTCTTCTTGAGTTTCTGCTCGGAGGCCTCTTCGGTCTTTTCCTGGCTGCTGTTCTGCTCAGACATGGCCGCCGCTCCGGAGCAGGACGCCGATCTTGTCCAAGAGGTCGCGGGTCAGGTGCAGGTAGGCCTCGGCCAGGTTCGGCAGGGTCAGGTAGATCAGCGACAGCCCGGCGAGGATCGCCATGGGAAAGCCCAGCGAGAAGAGGTTCATCGCCGGCGAGATGCGGTTGAGCAGACCGAAGCAGAACTGCACCAGGGTCATGCAGAAGACGATCGGCAGAGCGATCAGCAGAGCTGCCGAAAGCACCCAGGCCATCGACCAGGCGATGGTCTGCAGACCGTCGTAGAACAGCCCGCTGCCGATCGGCCAGTAGACGAAGCTCTGGTAGATGATGCTCACCGTGACCAGATGCCCGTCGATGGCGAAGAACAGCAGCGCCAGCAGGATGAAGTACAGCTGGTAGATGATCGACGCCGAGGACACGCCGTTCATGGGGTCGTTGAACACCGCCATGGACAGGCCGAGCTGGGTCGAGACGATATCGCCGATCAGGGTGAACACGGTGAACACCAGCAGCAGCGCCAGACCCAGCAGCAGGCCCATGGCGATCTGCTCGATGGCCGCGAGAATGCCGGCGAGCGACAGCGGATCGAGTACCGGCGGTGTCGGCAGAGCCGCGCCCAGCACCAGAGTCAGCGCCAGCGCCAGGAGGATGCGCACACGCACGCTGATCGCCTTGTGACTGAACATCGGCGCCAGGCTGAACACGGCCATGATCCGGCAGAACGGCCACCAGTAGGCGAGCAGCGATTGCAGGTATTGGCCGGCGTGCATGAGGGGATCGTTGGGCATGATTCAGCCGACCAGGCGACCCGCCTGCTGGAAGGTTTCGATGAACAGATCGCTCAGCGTGCGCAGGATCCAGTGCCCGGCGAACACCAGCATGCCGAGCGTGATCAGTAGACGCGGGAGAAAGCTCAGCATCTGTTCGTTGATCTGGGTGGCGGCCTGGAAAATGCTGATCAAGAGGCCGCCGAGCAGGCTCGGGACGATCAGCACGCAGACCACCAGGACGATCACGTGGATGGCGTTGGAGACGATATGGACGGCGGTGTCGGGGGTTAGCATTGGGGCACCATCACGCGGGGCGTTTTGTAAGAGCCATATTGGCTCGGCCGCAGATATGGGGGCGTGGCGCTTTCCTCGGCGCCACCTACAGGTTGCGCCTTGCACGGCGCGTCACTTTTTCTTGTGTGGCCAAGAAAAAGTAACCAAAAAGAAGGCCACCCCTGCATCCGGGTTTTGCTTCGCAAAACTCCCCTCGCTCCGGCATTGCTCCGGGGGTCGTCGCGAAGGGACATCCATGTCCCTTCACGGCTCTCTCGGCATCCATGCCTCGAGCCCCCCTGCGCAACGCCTGTGCTCGGCCTCCTGAAGGGGAATCCGGACCGAGTTGCCTGGAGTTTTTCAAGCAGCGATAGATCCAAAGCGTTTCGCTGGTTACTACGCGCAGGACTTGGCAGGCGACAGCGAACGCCTCTTTCGGAGCGTAGGGTGGGTAACGCGAAGCTTACCCACCGATTTTTGCGCGCAACGTTCGAGACCAATCGCTGCGTCGATTGCGGTGGAAAATGCTTCGCAGTTTTCCACCCTACGAATTCTCCACGGCCATTGGTCAATCGACCTTGGCTCGACGCCGTTTCCCGCTTTTCCATTGCAGGGCCTGCCAGACGACGCCGAACGCCCCTTTCAGGAGGCTGAATGGAATCCGCGCGGAGGGGAGCGAGCGGCATGGATGCCGCGAGAGGACTGGGCGTCCCCGCGATAAAGGGCCATGGATGGCCCTTGTACGCCGGCCCCCGGAGCGGGGATGGAATGAGGGAAGTCTCGCGAAGCGAGACCCGGATGGAGGGGCAAGACTTTTTGGTTCCTTTTGGGGGGCCGGCCATCCGGGCGACTGCCAAAAGGAACTCGCCCAGCAGGGCGAAACCAATGCGTCGGCCAACTGCGCCAATGGGCTGTACTTGGAGAGCGGCAAGCCCAAACACTTCGCGGCAAAGGTGCCCTGCCTCCCCATTCTCCAAACCCCACCGCACGGCCAACGCCTTCATCCCCATCACCTAAAACGGCTGAATACTGGTGGTCAACGTCCCCATCAACAGCGCCCAGCCGTCAACCAGCACAAACACCATCAGCTTGAACGGCAACGAAATCATCATCGGCGAGAGCATCATCATGCCCATCGCCATCAGCACGCTGGCCACCACCAGGTCGATCACCAGGAACGGCACGAAGATCATGAAGCCCAGCTGGAATGCGGTCTTCAGCTCGCTCAGCACGAACGCCGGCAGCAGCAGCGAGAAATCCAGCTCGTCGAGGTCCTCCGGCAGCTGTTCGCCGGCCAGCGCCACCATGGTTTCCAGGGAGTTTTTGTTGGTCTGCGCCAGCATGAAACCGGCCAGGCTGCCCTTGGCCGAATCCAGCGCCTGTTCCAGGGTGATCTCGTCGTTCTGGAACGGCTCGTAGGCCTGGCTGTGGATTTCCTGCCAGACCGGGCGCATCACCAGCAGGGTGACGATCAGCGCGATGCCGATCAGCACCTGGTTCGGCGGGCTCTGCTGCAGGCCGATGGCCTGGCGCAGGATGGCCAGCACGATGATGAAGCGGGTAAAGCAGGTCATCATCATCAGCATCGCCGGCAGGAAGCCGAGCAGGGTCATGAGGATGAGGATCTGCAGCTTTACCGAGAACTCCTGGCCATTCTCGGTATCGTTCAGGTTGAACAGGGTGATCTCGCCGCCGGCGGCCTGGGCTGCCAGGGGCATCAGCCCGATCAGCAGCAGGCCGAGCAGGCTCAGGCCGCGACGCAGGTTCATGGCGTGAAGGCGTCCAGGCTGGTGCCGGACAGTTCGACGATGCGCAGGCCGTAGTTGCCGTTCATCACCACCACCTCGGCCTTGGCGAACAGGGTGCCGTTGACCTTTACGTCCAGCGGCTCGCCGGCCAGCTTGTCGAGCACGATCACGCTGCTGGTGTCGCACTCCATCAGCTCCTTGAGGGAAATTTCCGCAGAAGCGACTTCCAGGGTGACGTTCACCGGAATCTTGCCGAAGAAGCTCAGGTCCTGGCGCGGCGCCGGCGCGGCCGCCGGGGCCGGTGCAGCGGGCTCGTCGACCGCATCCAGGCTGAGGTCGCCTTCGTTGATGAGACTTTCGAATTCGTTGTCGGAAAGATGGCCGTTCATTGGGGGTTCACGCTTTCAAGTGAAGTGAGAAACAGGGCGCCATCCTCTTCGAAGATGGTGCCGCGATAGAGCTTCTGCTGGTTGATGCGCACTTCGTAACGGTCCAGCGGGCGCAGCATGAGGATGTCGTCGAGCTGCAGCGCGAGCACCTGGGCCAGTGGCATCTGTGCCGCGGCCACCACGCAATCGAGGCGTACCGGCAGGTGCTTGATGTGATCGAGGGGGTTGCCGGGCTGGCGCGGCGCAGGCGGGCCGGCCAGGCGGCTGGTCAGTTCATCGACCAGCTCGGTGTCCAGATAGATGTAGATCGAGGAGCGGCTGCCGGTGATATGGCTGACGTACTCGTACTCGGCCACATACTCCCAGCTGGTCTCTTCATAATCGTTGCGGTAACTGTCGAGTTTGCCGAACGTCTCGCCGGACAATATCGAGCGGGCGAATATATCGGTGATATCCATGCCCAGCCGATTGCGCATGCGCTGTTCCGACGTGCTGATCGGCGGCGTGTCCTGGCTGGCAATGACGGTGCCGCCGTAATAGCACTCAAGTGCCTCGGTCAATAATGCACGGTCGATGGAAAAACCCACTTTGCCCATGGCCGAGCGATAGATGCAGTCCGGCTCTTCGCTGCGCTCTTCCTGAACATCGATGCGGTTCAGTTCGAGATTGATGCGGTAATTGCGCAGGAAATAATCGCCGATCAGCCGCGGATTCTTGTTGGTACTTTCCTTGATGTACTGCGGAATCTTGTGGTGATGCCGTCCCAGCTTCTGCGGTTTCAATACAGTCAGGCTTTGGGCGGGCACGCCATGGTGGACTTTTGCATTGCCAGTCATGTTGTGAACTGTATGTCCTGAGGTCGGTGAACACGGCGGTGATGCCGCTGGCCATTGGTGCAGACAAGTGGGCTGGCTGGCGCGGGTGTTTTTCCGGGCACGGCTCTAGCGTGCCGCCATCCTAGGCATGGGCGCGTGAGAGGGTTAAATCAAGAGATATCAAATGACCTCTTTTGAGCTCATCTGGCATCGGTTGATTTCAATTAAGCGGATCTGATTCTGTGAATGGCGCAAAGCCCTGATAGCGTGCGCGCACTCGTTCGGAGTACCGACGAAAAGTGCGCTGAGTCGATTGCGAGTCAGAAGCCAAAAGCGGCAGGTAGTTCCGAAAAATTAAACAGATTTTTTCTTTCGCATTCCGCTGGGCCGCTTCGTGTCATTGCAGTGGTGCCGGGAAGGCAAGGTGGGTCACATTGAAAAGTATCGGTCAGGCAATGAACTACTCATGCGACGAGCTATTCGATGAATTGCCGCTGAAAAAGGTCGCCGTCATTGGCGGTACGCAAGCGGCGGCTGGTAATTTTCTTCAGGCGGGATTGCGCCGACAGGGCTGCGAAGTTGCCCGTTACGAAGATTTGACGGAACTTGGCAAGCGCGAGCTCGAGCAACTTTCTCTGGCATTTATCGTGGTCGGAAGTTTGCCGGCCCGTTCGCTTTACGCGCAGGTGCAAACACTGCTGCAGCGCGCCCGTAATATCTGCCTGATTCCGGTAGTCGAGTACGCCGACCAGGAAAAGGCGGCTACTTTGCTGGAACTGGGTTGCGTCGATTACTTGCTGTCGCCGTTCAGCGAGACCCAGCTGGGCGCGTTGCTGCGCCGCCAGGTCTGTGCCGAGGCCGCTCAGGAAAGCTTCGTTTCCTGCTCCCAGGCCGGTCGCCGCCTGCTGGCCATGGCCCAGCGCGTGTCGCCGACCCGTGCGCCGATCCTCATCACCGGCGAGACCGGCACCGGCAAGGAGCTGATGGCGCGCTACATCCATCGCTTTTCCGCCAGCCCGGACGCGCCCTTCGTCGCGGTGAACTGCGCGGCGATCCCCGAGCAGATGCTCGAATCCATTCTCTTCGGCCACGAGAAGGGCGCCTTCACCGGTGCGGTGAGCGCCCAGCCCGGCAAGTTCGAGTTGGCCAATGGCGGCACCCTGCTGCTCGACGAGATCGGCGAACTGCCGCTGGGACTGCAGGCCAAGCTGTTGCGCGTGCTGCAGGAACAGCGGGTGGAGCGCCTCGGCGGACGCCGCGAGATCGAGCTGAACGTGCGCATCATCGCCGCGACCAACCGCGACCTGCAGCAGGAGGTGGCCGAGGGCCGCTTCCGCGCCGACCTGATGTTCCGCCTCGACGTGCTGCCGCTGCATATCAGCCCGCTGCGCGAGCGCAAGGAAGACGTGTTGCCGCTGGCGCGCCGCTTCATCAGCAAGTACGCGCCGCAGGAAGCCCACGACGAGCTGCTCACCGAGGACGCCTGCCGCGCGCTGCTGCAGCACGACTGGCCGGGCAACGCCCGCGAACTGGAAAACACCGTGCAGCGCGCGCTGGTGCTGCGCAACGGACTGTTCATCCAGCCGCAGGATCTCGGCCTGGCGGTGCCGGCAGGCATGCCGGCACGCAGCGAGCGGCCGCTGGCGCTCGCCGCGGAGAACGGCAAGGCGGCGCTGCGCGCCAGCGGCAAGTGGGCCGAATACCAGCACGTGATCGACACCATCCGCCGCTTCGACGGCCACAAAGCCAAGGCCGCCGCCAGCCTGGGCATGACCTCGCGCGCGCTGCGCTACCGCCTCAATGCCATGCGCGAGCAGGGCATCGAGCTGAATTTCTGAATCATCGGGGAGCACGACCATGAGTTCCATCAACCAGGTACAGCAGGATCTGCTGAGCCGCATGCAACAGCTGGCCGAGGTCGCCGGGAGCCCGGCAATCAAGCCGGCGAGCCAGCCGGCGGCCGACGCTGGCGGTCTGTTCATGGCGGCGATGCGCTCGGTCGATGCCCAGCAGCACCAGGCCAGTGCGGCAGTCGCCGCGGTGGACAGTGGCAAGAGCGACGATCTGGTCGGCGCGATGATCGACAGCCAGAAGGCCAGCGTGTCGTTCTCGGCGCTGCTGCAGGTGCGCAACAAACTGACCACGGCGTTCGACGACGTCATGCGAATGCCGCTTTGATCGGCCCAGAGAGCTAAGACGTGCTGCAGAAACTCAAATCCCGGTGGCCCGAAGGCGGGCTGCAACTCGATCCGCGTGTGACGCTGGCCGGCATGGCGGTGATCGCCGCCGCGCTGGCGGTGGCCGTGGCCTTCTACCTGTGGCGCGACAACGGCTCGTTCCGCCCGCTGCACGGCGCCGGCGAGTCGTTTCCCGCTGCCGAGGTGATGCAGGTGCTCGACGGCGAGGCGCTGCAGTACCGTATCCATCCGCAGAGCGGCCAGATCCTGGTGCGCGAGGATCAGCTGGCGCGGGCGCGCCTGTTGCTCAACGCCAAGGGCGTGAAGGTCGCGCAGCCGGCTGGCTACGAACTGTTCGACAAGGAAGAGCCGCTCGGCACCAGCCAGTTCGTCCAGGACGTGCGCCTCAAGCGCAGCCTGGAAGGCGAACTGGCGCGCACGGTGATGGCGCTCAAGGGCGTGCAGCAGGCGCGGGTGCATCTGGCGCAGGAGGAGAACAGCTCCTTCGTGGTCAGTAAACGCGCACCGAGCAAGGCGTCGGTGATGCTGCAGCTGGAGCCGGGCTATACGCTCAGCCATGATCAGGTCGGCGCCATCATCAATCTGGTCGCCAACAGTGTGCCCAATCTCAAGCCCGAAGATGTCGGCGTGGTGGACCAGTATGGCGCGCTGCTTTCGCGCGGGCTCAACGTCGGCGGCGGGCCGGCGCAGAACTGGCAGGCGGTGGAGGATTACCAGCAGAAGGCGGTGGCCAATATCGAGCAGGTGCTGGCTCCGGTGCTGGGTCTGGGCAATTACCGCATCAGCGTTGCCGCCGATATCGACTTCAGCCAGAAGGAAGAGACCTTCCAGTCCTACGGCGACACGCCGCGCCTGCGCAACGAGGTGCTGCGCAACGAGAGCGCGCTGGATCAGCTGGCGCTGGGCATTCCCGGTTCGCTGGCCAACCGCCCGGTGGCGCCGCCGAAGGCGGGCGAGGAACCTGCGCCGGCCAAGGCGGAAACCAAGGGCGCCACCTCGCTGCGCGAGGAGTCGACCCGCCAGCTGGATTACGACCAGAGCGTGGTGCACGTCAAGCATGCCGGCTTCGCCCTGCGCCAGCAGAGCGTGGCGGTGGTGCTCAATGCCGCGGCCGCGCCGGAGGGTGGCTGGACCGACGAGGCCCGCGCCGAGCTGGAAGCGATGGTACGCAGCGCGGTCGGCTTCCAGCAGGCGCGCGGTGACTTGCTCAGTCTCAGCGTGTTGCCGTTCGCTGCCGTGGAGCAGATCGATGACGTCCTGCCCTGGTGGGAGAACAGCCACGTCCATGCGCTAGCCAAGATCGGCGTGGCCGGGCTGATCGCCCTGCTGTTGCTGCTGATCGTGGTGCGCCCGGCGGTACGCAACCTGACCCAGCGCAGCGTCGCTGCGCTGCCGCAGGGCGACGGGCTGGAAGGCAGCCTGGTCGAGCCGAGTGCACCGGCCGCGCTGGAGGGCGACAACCGGCCGGCACTGGCCAGCCCGCGCGAACCTGGCGGGCCACACGTCTTCGGTGAGCTCAACCCGCTTTCGGAAATCCGCCTGCCGGCGCCGGGCTCGGGCCTGGAGCTGCAGATCGAGCACCTGCAGATGCTCGCCAAGAACGACCCCGAGCGGGTCTCGGAAGTTATCAAGCATTGGATAGGGCGCAATGAAAGAGACCTCAACCCAGCCGGCTGAAGACGGCCAGGCGTCGTCCCGCGAGATCAAGGCGCGGCCGGTGCAGCTGCGCTCGGTCAGTTCGCTGGATCAGGCGGCGATCCTCATGCTGAGCATGGGTGACGAGATTTCCGCCGGCATCCTGCGCAACTTCTCCCGCGAGGAAATCATCAGCATCAGCCAGGCCATGGCGCGGCTGTCCAACGTCAAGCAGCCGATGGTCTCCGACGTGATCAGTCGCTTCTTCGACGACTACAAGGAGCAGAGCAGTATCAAGGGCGCCTCGCGTTCCTACCTGGCCGGCATGCTCGGCAAGGCGCTGGGCGGCGACATCACCCGTTCGCTGCTCGATTCCATCTACGGCGAGGAGATCCGCGCCAAGATGGCCAAGATGGAGTGGCTCGATCCCAAGCAGTTCGCCGCGCTGATCGCCAAGGAGCATGCGCAGATGCAGGCGGTGTTCCTTGCCTTCCTGCCGCCGGGCATGGCCACCGAGGTGCTCGAGTGCATGCCGGCCGAGCGCCAGGACGAGCTGCTCTACCGCATCGCCAACCTCTCGGAGGTCAACAGCGACGTGATCGCCGAGCTGGAGCAGCTGATCGACCGCAGCCTCAAGGTGCTCAGCACCCAGGGTTCGCAGGTGCGTGGCGTGAAGCAGGCGGCGGACATCATGAACCGCTTCAAGGGCAACCGCGACCAGATGTTCGAGCTGCTGCGCGCGCACAACGAGGAGCTGGTCGGTAAGATCGAGGACGAGATGTATGACTTCTTCATCCTCTCGCGGCAGAACCAGGACGTGCTGCAGACCCTGCTGGAAGTCATCCCGCTGGACGAGTGGGTGGTCGCGCTCAAGGGCGCCGAGCCGGAGCTGGTCAAGGCCATCCAGGGCGCCATGCCCAAGCGCCAGGCGCAGCAGATGGAGTCGATCAACCGGCGTCAGGGCCCGGTGCCGCTGAGCCGTGTCGAGCAGGTGCGCAAGGACATCATGGCCGTGGTGCGCGAGATGTCCGCCGATGGCGAACTGCAGGTTCAGCTGTTCCGCGAACAGACGGTGGAATGAGATGACGGTCAAGGTGATCAAGGGCGCCGACCGCAGCTGGCGTCCGTTCCGCTTTCCGCCGCGGGTGAAGCCACAAGGCCCGGCGGCGGAGAGTCTGGCCGGCGACCCGGCAGCCCTGCAGCGGGCGGTGGCCGATGGTTTCCAGGAAGGCATCGACAAGGGCTATCGCGAAGGGCTGGAGCAGGGCCGCGAGGCCGGGCACCGCGAAGGTTTCCAGCGTGGCGTCGAGGACGGCAAGGCGCTGGGTCTGGAAGACGGCCGGCTGCAGGGCCAGCGCGCATTCGACGAAGCCGGCCGGCCGCTGGACCGGCTGATCGAGTCGTTCGAACGCTTTCGTAGCGAATACGAGCAGGCGCGCCGCGAGGAACTGCTGGAGCTGGTGCAGAAGGTCGCACGCCAGGTGATCCGTTGCGAGCTGACGCTGCATCCGACGCAACTGCTGACCCTCGCCGAGGAAGCGCTGAGCGCCATGCCGGGTGATCAGGAAGACGTGCGCATCCATCTCAACCCGGAAGAGTGCGCGCGCATCCGCGAGCTGGCGCCGGAACGCGCCGCCGCCTGGCGCCTGGTACCGGACGAGAAGCTCGCGCTCGGCGAATGCCGCGTGCTCACCGCCCAGGCCGAAGCCGACATCGGCTGCCAGCAGCGGCTGGACTCGTGCATGGAAACTCTCGCCGAACACATCACGGCGCAGGGCTGAGGCATGGCCCTGCGCGACAGCTTCCGCCTCGACGAGGCCCTGCGCTCGCTGGACAAGGTGCAGCTGGCCAAGGTCAGCGGGCGGCTGGTGCGGGTCTCCGGGATGCTGCTGGAGAGCCTTGGCTGCCAGCGCATGACCGGCCAGCGCTGCTATGTCGAGCAGGGCGACGGCAGCATGCTGGAAGCGCAGGTGGTCGGCTTCAACCGCGATATCACCTACCTGATGCCGTTCAAGAAGCCGGTCGGCCTGACCGCCGGCTCGCGGGTGTTCCCGGCGCCGGACGAGGCCAAGCTGCATATCGACGAATCCTGGCTCGGTCGCGTACTCAACGGCCTCGGCGAGCCGCTGGACGAGCTGGGCAAGCTTGGCGGACGCGACCCGCTGCCGGCCGAACTGCCCTCGGTCAATCCGCTCAAGCGCAAGCCGGTCAGTGAAGCGCTGGATGTCGGCGTACGCGCCATCAACGCCACCCTGACCCTCGGCAAGGGCCAGCGCGTCGGCCTGTTCGCCGGCTCCGGCGTGGGCAAGAGCGTGCTGCTCGGCATGATCACCCGGCAGACCAAGGCCGATGTGGTGGTGGTCGGGCTGATCGGCGAGCGTGGCCGTGAGGTGCAGGAATTCATTCTGCATTCGCTGGGCGAAGAGGGCCTGAAGAAGGCCGTGGTGGTGGTCGCACCGGCCAACGAATCGCCGCTGATGCGCCTCAAGGCCACCGAGCTCTGCCACAGCATCGCCGCCTATTTCCGCGACCAGGGCCATGACGTGCTGCTGCTGGTGGATTCGCTGACTCGCTACGCCATGGCCCAGCGCGAGATCGCTCTGGCCCTCGGCGAGCCACCGGCGACCAAGGGTTATCCGCCGTCGGTGTTCGGCATGCTGCCGGAGCTGGTGGAAAGCGCCGGCAATGGCGCCAGCGACAATGGCAGCCTGAGCGCCATCTATACGGTTCTGGCCGAAGGCGATGACCAGCAGGACCCCATCGTCGACTGCGCGCGGGCGATTCTCGACGGCCACATCGTGCTCTCGCGACGCCTGGCCGAAGCCGGACATTACCCGGCCATCGACGTCTGCGCCTCGGTCAGCCGCTGCATGAGCCAGGTCGGCCAGCCGGCGCACCTGGGCGCGGCACGCCAGCTCAAGGAGTGCTACAGCACCTTCGAGAAGATCAAGGAGCTGATCCCGCTTGGCGGCTACACGCCCGGCGCGGACATCAAGACCGATCGCGCGGTGCAGCTGGCGCCGACCATCGAACGCTTTCTGCGCCAGGACGTCGGCGAAGCCGCCGAGCTGGAAACCAGCGTCGCCACCTTGCAGAACATCCTCGGGAAACCGCGATGAAACAGCAGATCGAGACCCTCGGCCGCCTGGCCAGCCTGCGCAGCCACCGGGTGCGGCAGATGCTCGGCCGCGTGCAGTACCAGCAGAACCTCTGCCAGCGCTACCGCAACAACATCACCGGCCTGAGCCGCCTGTGTGGGTTTTCCGTGCCGATGAGCACACCGCTGCAGCGCGACAACCAGCAGCGCTACAAGGCCACCCTGTACAAGATGGTGGAGCTGCAGCGTTGCGAGCTGGCGGTGGCCGAGCAGGCGCTGGAGCGCATCCAGCGCGAGCTCCTGCAGGCCATGCGCAGCGAGAAGGTGGTCGAGCATGTGATCGAGGGCAAGCTGCAGCAATGGCAGCAGCTGCTCGCCCAGCAGGAGCAGAAGATCCAGGACGGGCTGGCCGCCCAGGCCCACTGGCGTGCCAGCCATTGAGCGCCTTCCATCGGCCTGCCGCGGCGGGCGTGGAGGCGGCTCGCGGCGGTCGGTAGACTAGCCGCGCCCGGGCTGTGAACAGGCATTTAAGTTTCGTGCCCGAGCGGTCGCCTGTTTGGCTGTAACCACCGAGTTGGAAAGAAATCATGGAAATCAGCCGGCACTTCAAGCCCGCCCTGACACCGGCCACCGAGGCCAGCTCCACCCGCCAGCCCACCGCGCGCCCGACGCCGGAAGCCGCCGTGCGCCAGCCGGAAAGCCTGCCGCTGGAGCAGATGCACGACGCCCTGCGCGCCATGCCGGACATCGACCTGGACCGCGTTGCGGCGATCAAGCAGGCGCTGCAGCGCGGCGAGATCTCCACCGATTCCGCCGCGCTGGCCGGCAGCATGCTCGCCTATCACCGCGGAAGCGATGCGTGAACCAGCGTGACAAGCTGCTCGCGGTCGTCGCTGACGACCTGCAGCAGGATGGCGATGACTACCTGGCCCTGCGCGACCTGATGCAGGCGCTCTACGCGTTCCTGCTCGAGCGCGACAGCCCGGAAATCGATCGCCTCAATCTGCAGATCACCACGCGCGTCGAAACCCTCGCCCTGCGCGCCCAGCGCCGGGCCAAGGTGCTCGGCGCCTTCCGTCTGCAGGCCGATGCCGAAGGCATGCAGCGGCTGCTCGGCTGCTATCCCGACGATCAGGCGACGCGCCTGCGCACGCTCTGGCAAAAGCTCGGCGCGCTGGCCAGCCAGTGCCAGCAGATCAACGAGCGCAACGGCAAACTGCTCGCCATGCACCACGAAATCCTCGGCCAGCTGCTGGCCGGCAGCCACGATGCGCGGCTGTACCAGCCGCAGCCGTACTGACTCTGCCATCGCGTCCGGCCCCCCCGGCACGACCACGACCGTCCCGTTACTCGATCTCCGCAGCCTGAGCAGCTCGCTCCAGTCCTGGGCTGCGTGTTGTTTCGCCGGCCGGCTTAAGTCGCCCCCCCTTCTTCGTCGCCTTTGTTCTGAGAGGTTTCGCCGTCCGGGCGAGGCGGAAGCGGCATTTCCCCGTTTCCTGTCGCGGCCGTCGAGCGGAAGTGCTTCTTCTGCGCCAATCGCGCAAAAGTGCTTTTAAATCAACGATTTGTGTATTGGCACTCAACTTGCTCTAGAGAGCACAGGAAGGGGATCGGCAATGGCGATAGATTCAGATTACGTAAAGCAGATGGCGACGCAGCTGGCGACCTACGAAGTTCAGTCTTCGCTGGACCGGCTCAATCGCAATGAAAGCAACTACAAGACCCAGCGTGACGCGCTGAGCAAGTTGCGTACATCCCTGACCACGTTCAAGTCAGCCATGTCCGGCCTGAAGACCGGCAACGCCACGATGCTGGTCAACAGTGCCTCGTTCAGCCAGGACGGCTATGCCAGTGCGACGGTTGGCACCCAGGCCCAGCCCGGCAGCTACCAGTTCTATGTCGAACAGCTGGCCAGCAAGCAGCAGGTCGCCGTGCAGGGGCTGGTCGACGGCAGCCTGAGCGGAACCCTGACCCTCGAAGGGCAGGATTTTGCGCTGGCCGATTACGCCACGCTCGACGATGCAGCCAAGGCGATCAATGCCGCGGATCTCGGCGTACAGGCAACGCTCGTGCGCAGCAATGGCGAAGTCAGCCTGGTGATGACCAGTGCCGAAAGTGGCGCCGCCAATGCCTTCGCGGTGTCGCTCGCGGGCACCACGGCCACGACCACCACGCTGTCCACGGCGGCCGATGCACAGATCCGCATGGGCGGCTCGTTCGGCAGCGGTGGCATCCTGCTGACCAGCTCGAGCAACAGCTTCGACAACGTCATCGACGGCGTCAGCCTCTCCGTGAACAAGGTACACACCGCCAGCGACTCGGCGCTTACGCTGACTGTCGGCCAGGACCAGAGTGCCACCAAGGGCAAGGCACAGAGTTTCATCGATGCGTTCAACGCGCTGATGACCAGCTTCGATTCGCTGACTGCCAGCGGCAGCGACAGCAGCGCCCGTGGTGCATTGGCTGGTGATTCCAGCATCCGTTCCATCGAGAGTCGCCTCAACGGCTTGCTGCGCACCGATTTCGGCGGCAGCAGCCTGATCGATTTCGGCATCAGCGCCGACCGCAACGGCAAGCTGACCATCGACGCCAGCCGCTTCGAGGCGGCGGTGGCGAAGGATCCGGCCGCCTTCGAGGCGCTGTTCACCGGCAAGGACAACCTGCTCGACAGCATCGACAAGACGGTCGCCAGCTACACCAGCAGCACCAACGGCATGCTGAAGAACCGCATGGACACGCTGGACCTGAACCTGCGGCGCATCGACGAGCAGTTCGAGAACCTGCAGCAGCGCTACGACACCTACTACTCCCGCTATCTGAAGCAGTTCACCTCCATGATGCAGACCATGCAGAGCATGGAGCAGACCTCCGGAATGTTCTGATGACCTACCTCCCCAACGACAGTTACGACAGCTATCGCTCGGTGGACCTGGAAGCGCGCGCCGCTTCCGCTTCGCCCTACGAACTGGTGCTGGTGCTGATGGACGGCCTGCTCGACGAGCTGGCGCGCGCCCGTGGGCATATCGAGCACAAGCGTTATCAGCAGAAAGGCGCCTCGCTGGAAAAATGCATGAACATCCTCAACGGCCTCAACGGTGCGCTGGACGAGGAGGGCGGCGGTGAGGTCGTGCAAAGCCTGGCCAGGCTGTACGAGTACTGCATCTACCGCCTTTCGGACGTCAGCGTGACGTTGTCGCTCGATGGGCTGGACGAAGTGGTGAAGCTGGTGGGCGTCCTGCGCGAAGGCTGGGAGGGCATCAGTGCCGCACGCAAGTGATGCGCAGCGCCTGCAGGCGCTGCATGCCCAGCTCACCGCTGCCCTGGCTAGCGGTGACTGGCGTGCCGTCGGCGAGGTGGATGGGGCGATTCGGCAGTGCCTCGAGCAGTTGCCGCGCGACCCTGCGGCCGACCCGGCCGTGCAGGCGGCCAGGGCGCAGCTCCGAACGCTGCACGGAAAGGCGCTGGAAGCCTGTGCCGAGGAATGTGAGCGCTTGCGCCTGCTGCTGGTGAATCACCTGGAGTACGCCGAAGGGCGTGCGGCGTACCAACGTATCGACATGTTCGCCGCAGGAGATGGCCGGTGATTCAGTTGCCTGCACAGCGCATTGCCGGAGACGCTGCAAGCGGGTCCGAACTGACCGGCACGCTACCCCGCCCGGCCTCGATGAGCGCTCGGGGCGCGGTGCCTACCGGGTCGGCTGCGCCGATCGCGTCCGGCTTCCGCGAGCGTCTGCTGCGTGCGGCCAGCGCCGATCCGGAGCAGACGCTGCAACAGACCGCGCCGCCGCCTGAGCCGCTGCCATCGCCAGTGGCGCCGCCGGCCGGCTCCGAGGCCGAGCGCACCGACAGCGAGCCGCTCGAGGAAACCGCTGCCGAGCAGTGGTTGCAGGGCATGCTCGGTCAGCAGCAGGTGGTGGTGCAGGCACGCGAGGCGGGCACTGCCCAGCCGCTGGCCTGGCCCCTGCCGGCCGAGCCGGTCGCTGCTGCGGCAACCGAGCAGGCCGTTGCGCAGGTCGAGGGCTTCGTCGAACGGCAGCAGCATGGCCAACCGCTGCCATGGCCGGTTGTGACGGTCGGCGAGCGCCAGGGCGCGGCTTCCGCTGAGCGTCAGCCGGCGCCGGTGCTGCGGCCAGGCTTAGAGACCGCCGCGGCGTGGACAGCGCCGACAGCGAGCGCGTCGTTGCTCGACGCGCAGCTGCCGACCGAACAGCTGGCACCGCTCGAGCCCGCTGCGCCGGCCGAAGTAGGCGAGGCGCCGCTGCTCACCGGCGAGCGACCCGCCAGCCCGTCGCTGCAAGGCGCCGAGCGCCTACTCAGGTTGCAGGCGCCGGAGGCCAAGTGGGGCGAGCAGATGCTGCATGCGCTGCGCGAGCACGTCGAGGTGCAGCTGCAGCAGCGTCAGCAGAGCGCCAGCATCCGCCTCGATCCGCCGGAGCTGGGCAGTCTGGAAATCCACCTCAGCCATGAATCCGGACGCCTCACGGTCCAGCTCAGCGCCGCCCACGCCGATGTCGCGCGCCTGCTGCAGCAGACCAGCGACCGGCTGCGGCAGGAACTGGTCGCGCAGCATTTCGTGCAGGTCAACGTGCAGGTTGGTGCCGATAGCGGCCGGGACCGCCAGGGTCAGCCTCGGCAAAGCCGTGACGAGGAGCAGGTGCTTGCCGCAGCTGCCACCGCGCTGCCGGAGCGCAGCGGGCGCTCGGCCGGGCTTGCCAACGATGTGCTGGTCACGGTCTGACCGGCTCACTTTCAACTACAGGATCCGAATTGGTTATGTCGACGCCCCGTCTCGTTCTTCTGATGCTGCTGCTCAATGTCGTCACCGTGGCCGGTGGCGTCGGTGCCGCCTACTGGCTACTCAAGCCGGGCATGGCCGGCGGTGAAGTGGTGGCCGAAACCATCGAGCCGGTGCAGTACGAGTTCTATGCCGTGCCCAAGGTCATCGTCAGCCTGCGGGGGGACGGTCGCGAGCGCTATTTCGTGCTCGACCTGGCGCTGCAGGCCGAAGCTTCGGATGAGCCGAAGAACTTCGAGCAGATCGAACCGCTGGTGCGCAACTCGGTGGTCAGCTACCTGTCCGGGCTGGAATTCGCCGAGCTGCGCGCGATGCCCATCGGCGAGCTGCAGACGCGCCTGGAAGAGGCGTTGTTCGCCGACTTCGCCAGCAAGAAGGCGGTGGTGCCGTTCCACCATGTGCTGGTCAACAAGCTGATCGTTCAATAAAGGCCCGCGCCATGAACGCCACCTGCCCCGTCGACTGCTACACCGCCAGCCCGGCCGGCCACGCGCTGTTCGCGCCGGCCGACGAGCAGCGCTGGATGATGCAGTACCTGCCGCTGGTCAAGCGCATCGTGCGCCAGTTGTCGCTGCAGGCGAACCAGGTGCTCGACCGCGAAGACATGGAGCAGATCGGCATGATCGGGCTGCTCGAAGGCCTGCGTCGCTACGGCGAACCGGACGAGCAGTTCGGTCGCTTCGCCGCGCTGCGCATCCGCGGTGCCATCCTCGACGAGCTGCGCCGTCAGGACTGGCGGCCTCGGCAGGTCCGTCAGCAGGCGCACAAGGTGCGCGACGCGATCCGCGAGCTCACCCGCCAGCTCGGCCACACGCCGAGCGACGAGGAGATCAAGGCGTTCACCGGGCTGGATGAAAAGGACTACCAGGCCTTCCTCTGGGCCGATTCGTCGGAGGCCATCGAGAGCCTCGACGAACTGCTGCAGAGCGGCCACGAGCATTTCCCCGATGCCGCCGAGCTGTTCGAGGAACGGCTGCTCAAGGAGCGCCTGCTGGAGCAGGCGCTGGCGCGGCTGGACGAGCGCGAGCGGCTGGTGCTGACGCTGTACTACCAGCACGAGTTGAGCCTCAAGGAAATCGCCCTGGTGCTGGAAGTCAGCGACGCCAGGGTCTGTCAGTTGAGCAAGCAGGCGATCGGCAAGGCCTGTCGCTTTCTGGGGTCGGTGGACCCTTAACCGAGAGAAGTCAGTAACGTCATGCAGAAAGTATTAGGTGCGTTCATCATCATCGGTTGCGTCCTCGGTGGCTACGCCATGGCCAACGGCGACATGCGGGTGCTCTGGCAGCCGGCGGAAGTGGTGATCATCCTTGGCGCCGCGATCGGCAGCCTGGTGGTCGGCAATCCGAAGGAGGTGCTGATCGAGATGCTGCACCAGATCAAGGGCGTGTTCGCCTACCAGCGTCGTGGCGAGGAGTTCCAGCGCCAGTTGCTGATGCTGCTCTATGAGCTGCTGGAGATGGTCGACGTGGGCGGTCTCAAGGTGCTCGATTCGCACATCGAGGAGCCGGAGCAGAGCGACCTGTTCGTGCGCTACCCGCTGATCCTGCAGGAAAAGAACCTGATGGCGTTCATCGCCGACAACTTCCGCCTGATGGCCATGGGCAAAATCAGCGCCCACGAACTCGAGGGCTTCCTCGAGCAGGAGCTGGAGGCGATGGAACACGCGTTGATGCAGCCGTCGCGCTCGCTGTTCAAGATCGGCGAGGCGATGCCGGGCTTCGGTATCCTTGCCGCGATCATGGGCATCATCATCACCATGGGCAGCATCGGCGGCAGCGTCGCCGAGATCGGCGCCCACGTCGCTGCGGCGCTGGTGGGTACCTTTCTCGGCATCTTCTTCTGCTACTGCCTGATGGAGCCGCTGTCCAACGCTATGGGCCAGCGGATCAAGACCGAGCTGTCGGCGCTTGAATGCGTGCGCACCACCCTGGTCGCGCATCTGGCCGGCAAGCCGACGCTGCTGGCGGTCGATGCCGGACGCAAGCTGATTGAACAGGACGTCAAGCCGGCCTTCCGTCAGCTCGAGGTCTGGGTCAACCAGTACGAGGAAGAAAGGGACGCGGCATGAAGAGCCGAGACAAGGGCAAGGCCGGCGAACGCGAGATCATCATCAAGCGCCGAAGCAAGAAGGGCCACGGCGACGAGCACGGCGGCGCCTGGAAGGTGGCTTTCGCCGACTTCACTCTGGCCATGATGGCGCTGTTCATGGTGCTGTGGATCATCCAGCCGCAGATGAACCTGACCAACCCGGCCTCGGGCGATCAGGAAAGTAATCCGCTGGTCGATGGCGGTGCCGGCATCTTCGACGGCACCAGCACCTCGCCGCTGGAACTCGATGGTGTGCCGCTGCTCCCGGCGCCGGACGAACCGTCGCCTCGGCATGATGAGACGGCAAGCCGGGACGGCGAGACGCCCACCGACGGCACCCGCCGCTATGCCTCGACCGCCGAGTTGCAGGCGCTGGCGGCGTTGATGCAGGAGGTCGCCGGGCAGGTCGACGCGCTGGCCAATCTGGAAGTGGACGTGGTGCCCCAGGGCCTGCGCATCCTGATCAAGGATGACCAGCAGCGCTTCATGTTCCAGCGCGGCAGCGCGGTGCTCAACCCGCACTTCGCCAAGTTGCTTGGCGTTCTGGCTGGGGTGCTCGGCAAGGTCGAGAACAAGCTGATCATCAGCGGTCACACCGACGCCACGCCTTATCGGCTGCAGTCGGGCTATGACAACTGGAACCTGTCCGGGGACCGTGCCTTACGTGCGCGCAATGTACTGGTGTCGGCCGGCCTGCCGGCGCGCTCGGTGCTGCAGGTGACGGCCCAGGCGGATGTCATGCCGCTGCGCCCCGAGGCACCGGAAGACGGTGCCAACCGGCGGGTGGAGATTCTCTTGCTGACCGATTCGGCGGAGACGCTGTACAAGGAGCTGTTCGGCGACAGCTACGGCAAGGTGCGTTTCTCCGAGAGCGGTGCGCAATACAGCGGGGAGCCCAGCGAGGAAAGCTGAGCGCTGGCGGGCCGCACGCTGGCCGGGCGTTGGCCCTCAGCGCTGCGCCACGGCCTGTTCGGCGCAGTAGACCTGCTGGGTTTCGACGCCGTAGAGGCAGGCGCCGACCTGTTCGAGGGTGATGCGAGCACCCTTGTGCTTGCCATAGAAGAGGTTGAACAGCAGTTCGTCGTCGAGCCCGCTGGTCGCCGGCAGGCCGTTGATATCGCCTTCCTCCACCACCAGCTGGGCGCGCCCGAGAAAATCGGTTTCCACTCGGCCCGACGCCTCGACGATGGTCGGGCTGTTGCGTGTCATCGAATAGAAGCGGCCATCCCTGAACACCATGCTCTGGCTGACCTGCACCAACTGGCCGTTGCTGAGCAGGACCTGCCCGCTGGAGGCGTAGCGCCCGTCCAGGCTGGTGCTGTAGTTGGTGGTGGTGCCCATCGCGACGAACGCCCAGAGTGCCAGGGCAGTGGGCACCATCACGCGTAGCATGCGCTTGCTCGCTATGCCGGTCTCGGAGTGAATACTCATCGCAGACATCCTTGCAGTGTTTCGTTGGAGACGACATTGACCTGGCTGCGGTGGATCTTCAGCCAGTTCACATGACCATCGTTGCGCAGACAGCGCAGCTCGTAGAATCCGGGCGACATGTTGACGATGAGGCGGCTCGGATGCGTGTTGAGGCCGGCCAGGCTGGTCACTAGTCGGCGGGTCTCTTGCACCATGCGTTCGAGCATCTGTTGGCTCTTTTCCACGTACAGCACTTCCAGCTGGCCGATGGAGTGGCTGTGGGTCAGGGCGCTCTTGGGTGCCTGGATGAAGCGATAGCCCAAAGCGAGGACGCCGAGCAGTATCACTGCGGTGGTGCTCAATACGGTGGGGGCGAGCCATGGCGAACGCCTGCCGTGCAGCTTGGCTGCAGTGATCTGCGCAACCACGTCCGGCATCGCCGTCGGCTCGCTCGCTGCGACCGGCGTCTCGGCGGGTTGCGCAGCTGGCCTGTCCTCGGCATCGATCAGGTAGTTCGGGTTGAACAGGTAGCCCCGCCTCGGCAACGTCTGAATGATCTGACTGGCGCTGTCATGCAGCACCTGACGCAGGGTGTAGATCTGCTGGTTGAGGCTGCCTTGGCCGACGACCCGGTCTTGCCAGGCATAGCGCAGCAGTTCTTCGCGTGAAACCACTTCCCCAGGGGTGTGCAGCAGGCGTTCCAGAACGCGGCTGCCGGAGAAGCCGAGATCGACCCGGTCCACCTCGTCGCCGAGGGTCAGGCTGAGCTGGTAGAGCGTGCGGTCGAAGCGAGACAGGCATCCTTCGCGTCCGCTTCGCAGAAGCGGGCAGGCGATGCCGTCGGTGGCCTGTCTGGGCGGAGATGAGGTCATAGGCTCGGAAAAAGGTGCGGTGACTGTGATCTAGGACAAAGGAGTACCGTGAACTGGTCGGCAGTATATTGGCGCCGTTTTTTTGAACTTACAAGGGAACTAATCAGGCTTATAGCTGTCATGCATGATAGCTATATGACATCACAGCGATGTTTCCGCGACTCGTTGGTCAGGTCGGAGAGCGTGCAGGGCGCACCATTGCTGGGCTCGGGGCGGGACGAGAAGTGTATCGGCATGGCTGATGCGGTGCCTGTCCATTGGTCGGATGGACGACTGCAGTGTGTTCGACACGCAAAAAAAACGCCCCGAACCAGTCGGGGCGTTTTTCATTTGTAGCGGAGCAGGTTGGCCCGCGCGGGCCAACCCGGCAGTCATCAGCCCAGCAGGCCCATGACCATGCCCGGCATCTGGCCGGCTTGCTTGAGCATGGAAATGCCGGACTGCAGCAGCATGCTGTTCTTGGTCATGGTGGCCGATTCGGCGGCGAAGTCGGCATCCATGATGCGGCCCTTGGCCATCTCGGTGTTGTCCTTCATGTTGGCCAGGTTGTTGTTGGTGTGGTTCAGGCGGTTGATGTTGGCGCCGAGGGTGGCGCGCATCTCACCAATCTTGTTCAGTGCAGTTTCCGCCAGAGTGATAGCGCCGTTGGCGCCGGTTTGGGTTTCCAGCTTGGCATCGGCCGTACCCGGAGTGGTGAATTGAGTGTTGAGATTGGTCAAAGCAGTGGTGGCGGCGCCAAGCTGGGTGACGGCGTTGAGCGACAGAGTTTCAGCAGCGCTCGCGCCGATCTGAAAAACCATCGGACCTGCACCGAACTTACCAGACGTGCCGTCGACACCGAACAGTTTCTCGCCTGCGTACTTGGTATTGCTGACGATGTTGTTCAGCTCCTTGCCCAGCTCATTGAACTCGGCGGACAGCGACTTGCGGTCGTCAACGCTGTTGGTGTCGTTCGCGGCCTGGGTAGCCAGGTCTTTCATGCGCTGGACGATGTCGGTCATTTCGCTGAACGCGCCTTCGGCGGTCTGCAGCAGGGAAACGGCGTCGTTGGTGTTGCGCATGGCTACGCCCATGCCGCGGCTCTGGGCGTTCAGGCGGGTGGCGATCTGCAGACCGGCGGCGTCGTCGGCGGCGCTGTTGATGCGCAGGCCGGTGCCCAGGCGCTGCTGATTGGTGCCCAGGGCATTGTTGGTCTTGCCGAGGTTGGTCTGAGTAACCAGCGAGGAGTAGTTGGTATGGATGGACAGGGCCATGATGAATTCCTTCGTGCTAAGTGGGCTGTAGGAGCTGGCTTGACTGCCTGCTGAAGGGGTAAGGCGACAGCCCTGCACGAAGGATTAAATCCTGGCGCCAAAAATTTCTACTTGCCCTCCGGGCAATTTCCCACGCCCTCACACGGCGCATTTCACCGAGCGCGCGCCGGTTAGAACGTACTGCTTACTACGCCTTCCTCCACCACCTGAGCGTCGATCACCTTGCCGCTGCGTACGTTGCGCACGCGAATTACCTCGCCCGGCTGTCCGTCCGCCAGCGCCTCGCCACTGGTGGAGGCTTCTATGCCGTCGTTGCTGGCGATGATCTTCACCGGCTGGCCGCGTTTGACCGCCAGCGGTTGTGCCAGAAGTGATGGGGTGAGTGTCTGCCCGGCGCGGATGCGCCGCTTGGCGGCCATGCCCTGCACCTCTTCCAGACGATGGAAGTAGCCACGCTGGGCCCGCGCGATGTCGATCGGCTCGAGTCGGAGGTGGGAGCCGGCAATGGTCTGGCCGCGCTCGATGATGCCCTGGGCATGCACTGTCGGCAGCCACACGCCGGCCTGGCTGGTGAGCTCCAGGGTCCAGCCGTTCTCACCTGGGCAGCGCACGGCCAGCCGTTGACGCTCTAGCAGCGATGGGCTGCTGCCCGCGGCGCGAACCTGCAGCGGCTGGTCGCAGCGGGGCAGCCGCGCGGCGCTGGCCGGCAGGCTGGTGTCGTGCGTCAGGCGTGCGCCCTGCCAGCCCTGGCGCTTGGCTTCACGCTGCAGTCGTTCGTTCAGGTGTCGATCGACCGCCTCGATGATCTGCCGGTCGCTGCCGTTCTGCCCGAAGGCAAGCAACGGCATGAGCAGCAGGAGCAGCACCGTCGAGGCGGAAGCAACTTTTCCGCCTGGCCTGCGCGAGCGTCTCCCAAGCGGAAGATGAAGGCCCGTCGAGTGCTTTGCGCTTGGGATTTCTTCTATAAAAAACAAAGAGTTACCTGCTTTTGCGCGGCGCGGCACGAATGCTGCAGACGCTCATTCGATCGAACACACCGCTCATGCTTCAAGGGTATCGGCGAATGAGTATACGGATTGAAGACGCACTCGGCGTTCACGAACGCGCGCTGGGCTTGCGCATGCAGCGCAGCGAGATTCTCGCCGCGAACCTGGCCAACGAGGACACCCCGGGCTTTCAGGCCCGCGACATCGACTTCGGCGCCGAGATGCAGCGCCTGGACGATGGTGCCTCGTCGCGCCTGAGCATCGCCGGCAACGATCCGCGCATGCTCTATCGCGTACCGACCCAGGCTTCGCAGGATGGCAACACTGTCGAGCTGTCGGTCGAGCAGGCGCAGTTCTCGCGCAATTCCATGGATTTCCAGACCAGCCTGACCTTCATCACCATGAAATTCCGTGGTCTGAAGCAGGCCATCGAGGGCCGCTGATGTCATTCGATTCCATCTACCGCATCGCCGGTTCGTCGATGAACGCGCAGACCGTGCGGCTCAACACCGTGGCCAGCAACCTGGCCAACACCGATTCGGCGGCCGCCAACCCGGCGGACGTCTACCAGGCGCGCAAACCGATGTTCGCCGCGGTGTACGAGAACAACTCGCTGACCCGCGGCGTCGGCCTGGGCGGCGCCCATGTTCAGGTGCTCGACGTGGTCACCTCCGGCGCTGAGCCCAAGCGCCGCTATGAGCCGGGCAATCCGCTGGCCGACGGCGAAGGCTACGTCTACTACCCCGACATCAACGAGATCGAGGAGATGACCGACATGATGTCGGCCACCCGCAGCTTCGAGACCGGTGTCGAGGTGCTCAACCGTGTCAAGAGCATGCAGCAGAGCCTGCTGCGCCTGGGAGAAGTCTGATGAGTAGCGTCAATTCCGCACTGGACGCCAGCCTGGCCGGCAACAGCATCGATCAGGTCAAGCGCGCGGTGAACGTCAGCGACGCCACCACGATGGAGAACAACTTCATCAGCCTGATGGTCGCGCAGATCAAGTATCAGGACCCGACCAAGCCGGTCGACAGCACCGAGTTTCTCAACCAGTTCTCGGCGATGTCCCAGGTCAAGAGCATGGAGAACATGACCAGCCTGGCGCAGAACAACCTGGTGCTGATGGACAACCTGCAGACCCTGACCGCCGCCGGCTTGGTCGGCCAGCAGGTGCGGGTGGCGACCGAAACCCTGCAGCTCGACGGCCAGCCGCTGCAGGGGCAGTTCACCCTGGCGCACGCCTCCAACCGCACGGCGCTGGTGCTGACCGATTCCAACGGCCAGAAGACCACCATCGAGCTCGGCGCCCGTGCGCCCGGCCAGGTGCCGTTCGACATCGACCCGCAGCACCTCGGCCTGCCAGCCGGGCAGTACAGCGTGGTGATCGAGTCGGATAACGGCGAGTACCCGCAGGTGGAAGTCGCCGGTCTGGTCGGCAACGTGCGCGTCAGCCCCGAAGGCCCGGTGCTGCAGATCGACGGCGTCGGCTCGGTGCCGTTCTACAACATTCTCGAGTTCGGCGCCGGCAACGCCTGACGCCCGAACCTCCATCCAGCAGAGTCGAGACGCAATCATGAGCTTCAATATCGCCCTGACCGGCCTGTCCGCCGTCAACGAACAACTGAACACCATCGGCAACAACATCGCCAACTCCGGCACCGTCGGCTTCAAGTCCTCGCGCACCGATTTCGGCAGCCTCTATGCTGAGACCCAGGCCATGGGCGTGGAAGTGATCGGCACCACCCAGAGCATCAGCCAAGGCGGCGCGCTGACCACCACCAATCGCACCCTGGACCTGGCGATCTCCGGCGGCGGCTTCTTCGTCACCCGCGCCAGCAATGGCGACGTCGGCTACACCCGCGCCGGCATCTTCGGCACCGACAAGGACAGCTACATCACCAACAGCCTCGGTCAGCGCCTGCAGGGCTATCCGGCCGATGCCACCGGCAATCTGCAGACCGGCATCGTCGGTGACCTGCAGCTGCGTTCCGGCGGCATCCCGGCCCGCGCCACCGATGCGCTGAGCTTCGTCGCCAACCTGGACGCCAATCAGGAAGTCCCGACCGTGGCCTTCGACCCGCTGGCGGCGGACAGCTACAACTCCACCTACACCACCAAGCTGTACGACTCCCAGGGCAAGGAACATACCCTGACCCAGTACTTCGTCAAGACCGGCGACAACAGCTGGAATGCGCATTACTACGTCGACGGTACCGCCCTCGCTGGCGCCCCGCAGGCACTCACCTTCGACAGCGCCGGCGTGCTCGCCGCGCCGATCGGCAGCGTCGCCCTGGCCGCTCCGCTGACCGGTGGCGTGGCACCCCTGGCCATCCAGCTCGACTACAGCGGCACCAGCCAGTACGGCTCGGAATTCAGCGTCACCACCAATCGCGCCACCGGTTACGCGGCAGGCGAGCAGACCGGCATGAGCGTGGAGAAGGACGGCAAGGTCTACGCCAGCTACTCCAATGGTGAGCGCATGTTGCAGGGCCAGGTGGTACTGGCCAGCTTCGTCAACGCCGAAGGCCTGAAGAACATCAGCGGCACTGCGTGGACCGAGACCGCCGCCTCCGGCGCGGCGATGCTCGGCGCCCCGGGCGTCGGCCAGTACGGCACCCTGGCTTCCGGCGCGCTGGAAAGCTCCAACGTCGACCTCACCCAGCAGCTGGTAGGCCTGATGGAAGGCCAGCGTAACTACCAGGCCAACACCCAGGTCATCTCTACCAACAAGGACCTGACCCAGGCCCTGTTCAACGCTATCTGAGGCTGACCCATGGATCGCTTGGGATACACCGCGATGACGGCCGCCAGCCGCACGATGATGTCGCTGCAGGTGCGCTCGAACAACCTGGCCAACGTCAACACGCCCGGCTTTCGCGCCGACCTCGAACGCGCCCAGGCCGTGGCGGTGGAAGGCTACGGTTACGACAGCCGGCACATGGCGCTGATCGAGAACAACGGCGTCAGCCTGGCGGCCGGACCGATGATGGCCACCGGTCGCGAGCTGGACTTCGCGGTCAAGGGCAACGGCCTGATCGTGCTGCAGGATGGCGAGGGCGAGGCCTACACCCGCCAGGGCAGCATGCAGGTGGACGCCGAAGGGCGCCTGACACTCAACGGTCGTGCGGTACTCGGCGAGGGCGGCCCCATCGTCCTGCCCGAGCACGACCGCCTGGAGATCGGCAATGACGGCACCGTGTCGATCATGGCCCCCGGCGACTGGATGATGGCCGAGGTCGACCGCATCCGTCTGGTGGACGTGCCGGCGGCCAATCTGATGAAGAACCAGGCCGGCCTGCTGGTGACCCGCGACGGCGAGCCGGCGCAGCCCAGCGAGGACGTGCGGCTGGCCAGCGGCTTTCTCGAGTCGAGCAACGTCTCGGCGATCGACGAGCTGGCCTCGACCATGAGCCTGAACCGCCTGTTCGAAACCCAGGTGAAGATGATGAAAGCCGCCGAGGACCTTTCCGACGCCGGCAACCGAATGATCCGCGGCAGCTGATCGGGAGAAAACGCATGAATTCCGCACTTTGGGTCAGCAAGACCGGCCTGGCCGCCCAGGACAAGGCCATGTCCACCGTTGCCAACAACCTGGCCAACGTCAACACCAACGGCTTCAAAAGCGACCGCGCGGTCTTCGAGGACCTGTTCTACGTCATCGAGAAACAGCCGGGCGCGCAGGCCGACGAGATCAACACCGTGCCGTCCGGCATCCAGCTGGGCAGCGGCGTGCGCGTCGCCGGCACGCAGAAGGTGTTCACCGAGGGCAGCATACAGACCACCGGTCAGCCGATGGACCTGGCCATCGTCGGCCGCGGCTTCTTCCAGGTCGAGGCGCCCAACGGCGACATCTTCTACACCGAGAACGGTCAGTTTCAGCTCAATGCCGAAGGCATGATGGTCAACGCCCAGGGCCTGCCGCTGAACCCGGCGATCGAAGTGCCCGAAGGCAGCACCGGCTTCACCGTCGGCAGCGACGGCATCGTCACTGCGGTGCTGGCCGGCGACACCCTGCCCTCCGAGCTGGGGCAGATCACCCTGGTCAACTTCACCAATCCCGGCGGGCTGGAAGCGCTGGGTGGCAACCTCTATCGCGAAACCGTCGCCAGCGGCGAGCCGGTGGAAGGCGTGCCGGGCGAGGAAGGCCTCGGCCAGCTCAAGCAGGGCGTGCTGGAAGGCTCCAACGTGCAGGTCGTAGAGGCCATGGTGGCGATGATCGCCATCCAGCGCGCCTACGAGGCCAACGCCAAGGTTCTCGATGCCGCCAGCGGCATGCAGCAGTTCCTCAACCAGACCGTGTGATGCCGATGAAGCCGATCGCCCTTCTGCTCGCCGCGCTACTGCTCGGCGGCTGCGCCAGTTTCGACGAGATGCTGCCGGACGAGGATTCCAGCGAGTACGAGCCGCTGGAACTCGACTACAGCCTGCCACCGACCACTGGCGGCGGTCTGTTCCGCTCCGGCTACGGTGGCTCGCTGGTGAGCGACAAGCGCGCGGTGCGGATCGGCGACATCCTCACCATCGTGCTGGACGAATCGACCCAGTCGAGCAAGAGCGCCGGCACCAGCTTCGGCAAGCAGTCCAGCGTCGGCGTCGGCGTGCCCACCGTGCTCGGCAAGACCTACCCGGACGTCGAGACCTCGGCCTCGGCCGAGCGCGACTTCAGCGGCTCGGCCAAGAGTTCGCAGCAGAACACCCTGCGCGGCTCGATCGCGGTCACCGTGCACCGCGTGCTGCCCAACGGCACGCTGCTGGTCAAAGGCGAGAAGGCGCTGCGGCTGAATCAGGGCGACGAGTACATCCGTCTCGCCGGCCTGGTGCGCATGGACGACATCAACCGTTTCAACCAGGTGTCCTCGCAGAACGTCGCCAACGCGCGCATCTCCTACGCCGGCCGTGGCGTGCTCAACGACAGCAATTCCGCCGGCTGGCTGACGCGCTTCTTCGCCCACCCGCTGTTCCCCCTCTAAGTGGAAGTTTTCCCGATGCGTGTGAAGCTGTTTCTCGCCGCCGTCGCGCTGTGCTGGCAATTGCCGGTGCAGGCCGTGCCGCTGATGGATCTGGTGGATATCGAAGGCATCCGTGGCAACCAGCTGATCGGCTACGGTCTGGTGGTCGGCCTGGATGGCACCGGTGACAAGAACCAGGTGAAGTTCACCAGCCAGTCGGTGGCCAACATGATCAAGCAGTTCGGCGTGAACCTGCCGCCGAACGTCGACCCGAAGCTGAAGAACGTCGCTGCGGTGACCGTTACCGCCACGCTGCCGCCGTCCTACAGCCCGGGGCAGAGCATCGACGTCACCGTGTCCTCGCTGGGTGATGCCAAGAGCCTGCGCGGCGGCCAGCTACTGATGACCCCGCTGCAGGGCGTCGACGGTGAAATCTACGCCGTGGCCCAGGGCGCGCTGGTGGTCGGCGGGGTGAATGCCGAGGGTGCCAGCGGCTCGAAGGTGGCGATCAACACCTCCAACAGCGGCCTGATCCCCAACGGCGCGACGGTGGAACGGATGATTCCCACCGACTTCACCGAGCGCCCGGACGTGATGCTCAACGTGCGCCAGCCGAGCTTCCAGACCGTCACTCGGGTGGTCGATGCGGTCGATGCCTACTTCGGCAAGGGCACCGCCACCGCGCTCAATGCCACCAAGATTTCGATTCGTGCGCCGGTCACCAGCACCCAGCGCATGAGCTTCATGGCCATGCTCGAACGCCTGGACGTCGAAGAAGGTCGTGTGCGGCCGAAGGTCGTGTTCAACAGCCGCACCGGCACCGTGGTGGTCGGCGAAGGCGTGCGGGTAAAGGCCGCGGCGGTGGCCCATGGCTCGCTCACGGTGACCATCAGCGAGCGGCCGCAAGTCAGCCAGCCGAACGCGTTCGCCGGTGGCGACACCGTGGTTACACCGCAGTCCGACGTGGCCGTCGAGCAGGACCGCAAGGCCATGTTCAAGTGGCCGGAAGGCGCCAGCCTGGAAAGCATCATCAGCACCATCAACAGCCTGGGCGCGACCCCGGATGACGTGATGAGCATTCTCCAGTCGCTGGAACGCGCCGGCGCACTGAACGCCGAATTGATCGTGATGTAAGGCTGGCCATGAGCATCGTTTCCCTACCGCACCACCTCAATGCCATGCGTGCGCGCAGCGACGGCCCCAGCGCCGCGCGCCGCCAGCAGCTGGAAATGGTTTCCGAGCAGTTCGAGGCCATGTTCCTGCAGCAGATCCTCAAGCAGATGCGCAAGGCCGGCGACGTGCTCTCGGCCGGCAACCCGATGCGCAGCCGCGAGCTGGATACCATGCGCGACTTCTACGACGAAGTGCTGGCTGAAACCCTGGCCGGCAAGCGCCAGACCGGGATCGCCGACATGCTGGTGCAGCAGCTCTCCGGCGGCCGCGACGGCACCGCGCCGGCACCGGCGGCACTCGGCCTGGCCAGTGTCGGGCAGGGCGGCCAGCATGCCCTGCGCGGCACCTGGCAGCGCGGCGTCGAAGCGCTGGACAGCGCCTGGTCGGCGGGCAAGGCCGGCTTTCGTGCGCTGGTCGACAGCGTTATCAAGCACGAGTCCAGCGGCAACGTCGCCGCCGTCTCGCCCAAGGGCGCTCGCGGGCTGATGCAGCTGATGCCCGGCACCGCCCGCGACATGGCCGCCGAACTCGGCCTGCCATTCGACGAGGCGCGCCTGACCCGCGATGCCGAGTACAACAAGCGCCTCGGCAGCGCCTACCTGAACAAGATGCTCGAGCGCTACGACGGCCATGAGGCGCTGGCGCTGGCCGCCTACAACGCCGGCCCCGGCAAGGTCGACGAGTGGTTGAAGCAGCATGGCGATCCGCGCCGCGGCGAGATCGATGCGGCGAACTGGATCCAGAAGATTCCCTACCAGGAAACCCGCGACTACACGCGCAACATTCTCAAGGACCTGCAGGCCGCCAACAGCCAGTCGCGCGAGCCGCAGGCCGCGCTACAGTCGGCCGGCCGGTCGCCGGCGGCGCAGGCCAGCCTGGACACCGCCGAGCGACTGTCCCGCGGGCAAATGCTGGCCACGCTGGAGGGCAAGCGCATCGGCACGCAACAGCCGGCATCCGTTGCGCTTAATGAGCCGCCCGCGGCAGTCGCCTTGGATAGACAACCACCGGTCGTCGCGCGCCATCTCTCCGTGGCGTTCGCCCAACCGATCCGCATCGATTCGAAGGAAGTGCTGTCGTGAGTGTCTTGAGTCAGATTGGCTACAGCGGCGTCCGCGCCTCGCAGATCGCCCTAACCGCGACCGGGCAGAATATCGCCAACGTCAACACGCCCGGCTTCAGCCGCCTCGGCCCGGAACTGCATTCGGTCGGCGGGCAGACCGCCACCAGCATCGGCGGTGGCGTGCAGGTCAGCAGCATTCGCCGGCTGTCCAACGATTTCCAGAACCAGCAGCTCTGGCGCGCCAGCACCGACAAGAACTACTACGGCACCAGCCAGCAGTACCTTTCGGCGCTGGAAGGCCTGATCCACAGCGAAGGCTCCAGCGTCAGCGTCGGCCTGGACAATTTCTTCGCCGCGCTCAGCGAGGCCAGCTCCACGCCGGAATCCATTCCCCTGCGTCAGCAGATCATCGGTGAGGCCAAACAGCTGGCGCAGCGCTTCAACGGCCTGAACAGCAACATCGGCACCCAGCTCAACGCCCTGCAGGGTCAGCGCGTGGCAATGGTCGCCGAGATCAACGGGCTGTCCGACAACATCGCCGAGCTGAACGTGGAAATCCTCAAGATGGAGTCGGCCGGGCGCGATACCGCCACGCTGCGCGACTACCGCGAGAACCTGATCAAGGACCTCAGCCAGTACGCCGGCATCCGTGTGCAGGAGGTCGCCGACGGCACGCTGACCGTGTCCCTGGCCAACGGTCAGCCGCTGGTCGCCGGTGGCAGCGCGGGGCAACTGACGGTCGAGCAGAACCTGGCCGGCGAACAGGAGCTGGCCCTGGTGTTCGCCAAGACCACCTTCCCGCTGGTACAGGATGGCCTCGGCGGCTCGCTCGGCGCGCTCTACGACATGGAGTACGGCGCGCTGCGGCCGGCCCAGGACGACCTGCACGACATGGCTGCGGCCCTGGCGCAGAGCGTCAACGACACCCTGGCCGGCGGCTTCGACCTGAATGGCGATCCCGGCCAGCCGCTGTTCGTCTACACCCCCGGCAGCACCAGCGGCATGCTTGCGGTGACGGCGCTGGCTCCGGAACAGCTGGCCTTCTCCTCCGCCGGGCAGAGCGGCACGGGCGAGGTCGGCAACAACGAGAACCTGCTGGCGCTGCTGGAGCTCAAGTCGGCCAAGGTCAACGTGGCCGGCAGCGATGTCCCCCTCAACGATGCCTACGCCGGCCTGGTCGGCCGCGTCGGCAGTGCCAGCCGGCAGAACCAGGCCGACCTCGCCGCTGCTACCGTCGTCGCCGAGCAGGCCCAGGCCCAGCGCGACAGTGTCAGCGCGGTGAACCTGGACGAGGAGGCGGTCAACCTGATGGCCTACGAGCAGGCCTATCAGGCCAACATGAAGGTCATCAGCACCTCCAACGACCTGTTCAACGCCGTACTGGCAATGTTCTGAGCCGACTGACGAGAAAACACCATGCGCATTTCCAACGCCCAGATCACCGCCACCATGCACGGTTCGCTGAACAACAGCTCCGAGAAACTCGGCAAGCTGATGCAACAGATGGCCAGCGGCGAGCGCATGCTGGTGCCATCCGACGACCCGATCTCGGCGGTCCGCGTGCTGCGCATCCAGCGCGAGGAAGCCAGCCTGACGCAGTACCGCACCAACATCGCCAACGTCTCCGGCAACCTGTCCAAGCAGGAAGCCAATCTCAAGGCGGCTTCCGACAGCATGCTGAGCATCCGTGACCTGTTGCTGTGGGCGGCCAACGGCAGCAACACCGACGAGGACCTGTCGGCCATCGCCAACGAGCTGGAAACTCTCGAAGGCACCGTGCTCAGCTTCGCCAACGTGCGCGACGAGGAGGGCCGCTACCTGTTCTCCGGCACCCGCTCCAACCAGCCGGCGATCGCCCTGGTTGGCGGTGTCTACGTCATGCAGGGTAACGACCAGCATCGCCAGGCCGCGGTGGCCAACGGCGTGCTGGTGGAAGAGAACGTCACAGCTGCGCAGATATTCGGCGCCGGCGTCGGCATGCTCAACGAGCTGCGCAGCCTGGTGCAGACGCTCAAGGACCCGGCGCTGGATTCGAGCGACCCGGCCGTCCGCGCGCAGATCGCCGCGAGCATGGACAGCCTCGACGCCACCCACGGCAGGCTGCTCGGCGCGGTCACCGATCTGGGCGGGCGGCAGAACACCCTGACCCTGCTCGGCAGCAGCAACGAGGACGTCTCGCTGGTGAACCAGAAGATCGATGGCGAACTGTCGCGACTGGATTACGCCGGCGCCAGCATCGACCTGAACAACTACCAGCTGTCGTTGCAGGCCACCCAGAAAACCTACATGAAGATCAACGGCCTGACCCTGTTCGGCATGCTCTGAGGCGAGGAAGCCCGATGAAGATTGGCAAGCCGCTACCGGCTGTTTCCGCGATCAACCCCCAGGAGCGTCGCCAGACGCTGCTGCCGGAAACCCCGGCGGCGACGCAACGGACATCGGTGCTGGCCGATGCCGCGCATGCCGAGGTGGCGAGCAAGAAGAGCACCAGCTTCAGCCTGCAGCTCAACCAGCAGCTGTCCTCGATGCAGTCGGCGGAAAGCTACCTGAACGACCTTCATGGCCGCCTTTCCCAGCTCAAGCTCAGCCTCAGCCGCGAGATCAGCTCGCCGACCTCAGGTTCTGGAGCGGATAGCATCCGCCATGCCCTGCAGGACGTGGAGCAGCTGCTGCGTGAACGCAGCAAGCGTTCGGCCAACTCGCTGGATGCCACACTCAAGCTGCGCCTGAGCGAGCCGGTGCGCAGCCGTTTCAGCCTGCAGGGGCTCCATTCCCTCGAAGCGATCCGCCAGTCCGGCCGCGAAACGCTGTTGTTCAGCGGCGGCCGCCAGCTGGCCGAACCGGTGGCGGTGGTGCTCGACGATGACATGAGCGACGAGCAGATCCTGCGCCGCTTCAATGGCAGCCTGGGCCAGTCCGGCATTCGTGCCGAGCTCGACGACAGCGGCCGGTTGCGCTTTTCCGCCCGCGAGAGCGACTGGCAGCAGCTCAAGGATCAGCTGGCGGTGCAGGGCGAGGACAAGCTGTTCGCCAAAGGTCGTTACCAGCGCGTGCAGAGCGAGGAAGATCAGCTGCTGAAGTTTCCCGAGGAGCCATCGCTGGACTCGCTGCGCGAACTGCGGCGCATGCTCGATACCGTGGTGGCGGGGCTGGAAAAGGTCAGTGCGCTGCGCGAGCAGCTGGGTCAGCGCCAGCGTGAGATCCGCGAGTTTCTCGCGCGCCAGGCCGATGCCGACGAGCAGCAGTGGGCCAGTGATTTTTCCCACTCGGTGTTCAACCTGATGCAGCGCAGCCCGTCCAGCTATGCCGCCGTCACCCAGACAGTGGTGGCGCAAGCCAGCATCAGCCGCTTCGCGGTGGTCAGCCTGCTGTCCTGAGCGGCGCGCTTCAGTTCGGCGCGAGCAGCTTGATATCCGACGGCCGTCCGAGCGTCAGGGTCTGCAGCGTTTCGCCCAGCAGGCCACTGTCCGGGTCGCGGCGCAGCAGCACCAGGCTGTCGCTCAGCTGATTGGCGATCAGCATGAAACGCCCGTCCGGCGTGATGGCGAATTCCCGTGGTTCGCGACCTTCGCTCGGGCGGCGCTGGATTTCGCGCAGCGTGCCGTCGGCTTCGATGGCGAAGGCGATGATGTGGTTGTAGTCGCCGCGGTCGCTGACATAGAGGAAGCGGCCATCGGCCGATGTGTGGATCGCGCCGGGTGAATGACGCACTTCGCTATCGGCCTCTTTGAGGTCCAGCAGCTGCCGGCGGGTCAGGGTGCCGTCGGTGTAGTCGAAGCCCGCCACCTGGGCGCTCAGCTCCAGGGCGAGATAGGCGTGTTTGCCATTGGGGTGGAACACCAGATGGCGCGGGCCGCTGCCCGCGGGCAGCTCGATGCTGGCCGGCTCATCCGGCCGCAGCGGGCGTTCGGCATGCCTCGGGTCGTAGCGGTAGACGAACACCCGGTCGGCGCCCAGGTCGCTGACCAGAAGGCGTGTGCCGTCCGGACTGGGCACCGCCGAATGCACATGGGCCGAGCGCTGGCGTTCGGGATGCACACCGCTGGCCTGGTGCGCGGTGATCTGCGTGACCGGCAAGGGCCGGCCATCCTCGGCCAGCGGCAGGACCGCCAGGCTGCCGCCGGGGTTGGGGCGCGAACCGTAGTTGCTGACGAACAGGTAGCGACCGTCGTGACTGAGGCTGGCATGGGTGGGTTCGTCGCCGAGGGTGATGGCCTGGCCGATGGGCTGGTAGTCGCCCTTGGCGTCGCGCTGCCAGGCGCCGACGCGGCCGACCGGGTCGGCATGGGCCGGGCCGTTCTCATGGGTGGCGTAAAGCCGGTCGCGCTTGTCATCCAGCACCAGCCAGGAGGGATTGTCGCTGGTGAGGCTTTGCACCGGCTTCGGGTCGATCTGCCCGGTCTTGGGATCGAAGCGCAGGCGCAGGATGCCTGGGCTGTCGCTGTCGTGCGTGTAGCTGCCGATCAGAATATGCATGTCGTCGTTCCCGGCCTGGGCGCCCTGGGTCAGTAGTGCGCCGGCCAGCAGAGCCAGTGCGAGTCGGAGGCGCATGGGCCGTTTGCCTTTTGCCGATGAAGTCATGCGACTATGACCGCCGTCGTGGCGTGATGCTCCCGCCGTGCGGTGGCGCGAACAATACCTGACCACCAGGGTCTGATATGCACCCGGGTGGATGCCGGCCTTTCCAGAATCCAGGACGTCTCATGGACCATTTGCTCCCCGTTCAGCTAGTCGAATTGCAGAGCATCGCCACCGATCTGGCCGAGAGTCGCATCGCCCCGCTGGCGGCCGAGGTCGACGCCGAATGCCGCTGGCCCGCCGACTCCATGCAGGGGCTCGCCGAAGCCGGCCTGCTCGGCCTGCAGGTGCCGGTCGAGCTGGGCGGCCGCGGGCAGGGGCTGCTGGGGCTTTGCGTGCTCACCGAAAGCATCGCGCGGGCCTGCCCATCGTCGGCGCTGTGCTACGGCATGCATTGCGTGGCCACTGCGGTGATCGCCGCCAAAGCCACCGAGCATCAGCGCGAGCACTATCTGCGGGAGATCGCCGCGGGGCGGCATATCACCACCCTGGCACTGTCCGAGCAGGGCACCGGCGCGCATTTCTACCTGCCGGAAACCCGCCTGGATGCCGACGGCGACGAGTTCGTCATCGACGGCACCAAGCAGTTCGTCACCAACGGCGGGCATGCCGATTCCTACGTGGTTTCCACCGTGGCGGCGGACGCCGAAGCCGGCGATTTCAGCTGCCTGATCGTCGACAAGGACGGCGCCGGCATGCACTGGCTCGACGCCTGGGACGGCTTCGGCATGCGCGGCAACTCGTCCCGGCCGCTGCGCCTGGAACAAGTGCGGGTGCCGGCGCGCAACCTGCTCGGCGAGCCGGGCGATCAGGTCTGGTACGTGTTCGAAGTGGTGGCGCCGTTCTTCCTCATGGCCATGGCCGGCACCTACCTGGGCATCGCCCAGGCTGCGCTGGACGAGGCGGGCCTGCACCTGCACTCGCGTCGCTACAGTCATTCCGGCGAGTCCCTGCGCGACGTGGAGACGCTGCAGGTCCGCTATGGCGAACTCTGGACCGATCTGGTGAAAACCCGCGCGCTGGTGCGTGAGGCCGCACGCCGTGGCGATGCCGCGCACCCCGAGGCGCTGCCGTACATCCTGGCGTGCAAGACCGAAGCGGCGGAGACGGCGGTACGCCTGGCCAACGAGGCGATGAGCATTTGCGGCGGGGCGGCCTACCGCGACAGCAGCCGCGTCTCCCGGCTGCTGCGCGACGCCCGCGCCGGCCACGTCATGACGCCCACCACCGGTCTGCTGAAGCTGTGGACCGGGCGCAGCCTGCTGGGGCTGCCGTTGCTATGAACGAGCTGCTGCTCGATCAGGTCATGCTGCTCGATGCCGGCGACGGCCGCTTGCGCGAGCGGATCGGCAGCTGGGCAGCGGAGCAGGATCTGCAGCTGCGCTGTCTCGACGGCAGCGCCCCTTCGCTCGGGGAGGATCAGCCGGCGCTGGTGCTGCTGGCGCCCGGCTTGCCGCGCGTAATCGCCCTCGCCCGGCAGCTGCGCAGCCGCTGGCGGGCCGCGCAGCTGCTGTTTCTCAGCGAGGACGCGCACGTCGAGCGGCTGCACCGCGAACTCGGTCCGGCGCCTCTGTTGGGGCCGTACTGGTCGATCGTCGCGCTCGACAGCGACACGTTGTGTCAGCGGCTCGATCAGGCGCTGGCGAGCGTGCGCCGCCGGGCGCGCCTGCGGACCACCCTGGCGCGGGCCAATGCCACGGTCAGCAGCAGCCAATCGAGCAGGCGTCCGCAGCCGACGGCAGAACTCTATCTGCATCACTTCATCGATGCGGCGCGCGATGCCATCGTCGGGCTCGACCGGGCCGGCGCGGTGCTCTACTGGAGCGCCGGCGCGGCCGAGCTGTTCGACCTGACGCAGACCGAGGTGCTCGGACAGGCGGTGAGCGGGCTGCCGTTCTGGAACGCCGACCTGGCGCAGGCACTGGCGCAGGCGCTGGATTGCGACTCGACCCAGACGTTGCAGTTCGAGGAATCGACCCAGGGGCGCGTGCTGGAGGTCGTCGTGGCGGCGGTCTGTGCGACCGATGGCGCGGTGGTGGGGTCGGCCCTGACGTTGCGTGACGTCTCGGCGCTGGTCGCCGAGCGGCGCGCCAGCGAGCTGTACGGGCGCCGACTCGTCGAGGAGCGCGCACACCTGCAGCGGCTGTTCGACCAGGCGCCGGGCTTCATTGCCATCACCGAAGGGCCGCAGCACGAGCTGAAGATCGCCAATCGCGCCTTCCATGAGCTGGTCGGCGCCCGTGAGCTGCTCGGCCTGCCTGCCTACAAGGCCTTTCCGCAGCTGGAGAGCCGTGCGCTGTCCGACCTGCTGCAGCAGGTCTATGTCACCGGGCGCCCCTACCTCGGCCGCCACCTCGCCGTGCGCGTGCGCCCGCAGCCCGGCGGCAAGGCCGAGCGGCGCTACGTGAATTTCATCTTCCAGCCGGTATTCAGCGAGGACGAGCAGGTCAGCGGCATCTTTTGCCAGGGCCATGACGTCACCGCCCAGGTGCTGGCGCAGCAGGAGCTGCAGCGCACCAGCGAGCGCCTGCAGGAGCTGGTCGAGGAGCGCACCCGCGAGCTGGAGCTGAGCCGGCAGGCGCTGTACCAGTCGCAGAAGCTCGAGGCCATCGGCAAGCTCACCGGCGGTGTGGCCCACGATTTCAACAATGTGCTGCAGGTCATCGCCGGCAATCTGCAGTTGCTGCAACCGCTGGCCGAGGACAACCGTGCCGCGGCCAAGCGCGTCGATGCCGCCAGTTCGGCCGTCGAGCGCGGCGCCAAGCTGGCCCGGCAGCTGCTGGCCTTCGCCCGCCGCCAGCCGTTGCGACCGCAACCGACCAATCTTGGCCGGCTGCTGCGCGACCTCGACGAATTGCTGCGCCAGGCCATCGGCGAACACATCGAGATCGAAACCGTGGTCGCTGGCGGCCTGTGGACCACCATGGTCGATCCGCACCAGCTCGAGCAGGTGGTGCTCAACCTCGCGATCAACGCCCGCGATGCCATGCCCGAGGGCGGCAAGCTGACCCTGGAACTGGGCAACGCCATGCTCGATGAGCATTACGCCGCCACCCAGGCCGACGTGGCACCGGGTCAGTACGTGCTGCTGGCGGTGTCTGACACCGGCGTCGGCATGCCGGCAGAGATCATCGAGCAGGCCTTCGAGCCCTTCTTCACCACCAAGCCCGAAGGCCACGGCACCGGCCTGGGGCTGAGCATGGCCTACGGCTTCGCCAAGCAGAGCAGCGGGCATATCCGCCTCTACAGCGAGCAGGGTAGCGGCACCACGGTCAAGCTCTACCTGCCGCGCACCGAGCAGCCCGAGGTGCAGGCGTTGCCGGACATCGTCGGCCCGGTGGTGGGCGGCAGCGAAACCATCCTGGTGGTGGAGGACGACCTGCCGGTGCAGGCCACCGTGATCGAACTGCTCAGCGGGCTCGGCTATTCGGTGTTGCGTGCCAATGATGCGCAGAGCGCGCTGAGCATCCTGCAGAGCGGCATCGGCATCGATCTGCTGTTCACCGACGTGGTCATGCCCGGCCCGCTGCGCAGCACCGAGCTGGCGCGGCAGGCGCGTGTCCTGCAGCCGGACATCGCGGTGTTGTTCACCTCCGGCTACACGCGCAATGCCGTCGTGCATGGCGGGCGCCTGGACCCCGGCGTGGAGCTGCTGAGCAAGCCGTATCGGCAGGAAGACCTGGCACGCAAGGTGCGTCAGCTGCTGAGTACGCAGCGCGGCGACGGCCAGGCCCCCGCACAACGCTGGGTGATGGTGGTCGAGGACCAGCCACAGCTGCTGGCGCTGGCCTGCGAGATGGTCGAGGAGCTGGGTTACCGCGCCCGGGGTTACCCGAATGCCGAGCAGGCGGCGCAGGCATTGCACGAGCAGCGCTTCGACCAGCTGTTGCTGGACGTCAACCTGCCCGGGCGCTCAGGCCCCGACTTCGCGGCCGAGGCCCTGGAAACCCAGCCGTGGCTGAAGCTGGTGTTCGTCTCCGGCGAGGGCCGCATCGACAGCGCTCTGCCGTCCCGCTCTTTGCCCAAACCGTTCAGCTTCGACCAGCTTGCCGAGGTTCTGCAGATGTGAGCAGGCGCGACCGGGGTCGGCCACGGTAGCGACACAGACCGTGCACGCCGATCACCACCGGTGCGGTGAGGGCCAGCCAGCTCAGCCAGTCGCCAGCGCCTTCGGAGACCAGGCCGGCGACCAGTCCGATGATGGACGCCACGGCGACCACCAGCGGCCAAAGCCAGATGCGCATCATGCCCGCACCTCCGCCGTCGCACCGCGCTTGAGCCACAGGTACAGCCCGCTGCCCAGTACGACGATGGTGAGGATATCCAGCAGCGCCCAGAGGACCTTCAGCGGCAGACCGCCGTAATCGCCGAAATGCAGCGGTTCGGACAGTTGCAGCGCGGTGACGTACCAGGGCCGCGCGCCGGCTTCCAGTACCTCGCCATTGGCCGGATCGACCAGCAGCGCCTGGGTCAGGCGCGAGGTCAGTGGCGTGTCGCCGCGCAGGATCACCGCGACATGCTCCGGCGTGGCGCGCAGGGTGCCGGGGTAGGCAATCATCGACACCGCCATGCCGGGTGCGGCGGCCAACACGCGGTCGACGGCGGTCTGCAGCGAGCCGTCGGCAGCGGGCGCCTCGCTGGCGTCCGCCGCGAGCAGCACGCGGGGCTCACCGGCTTGCAGTGCGGCGACCTGTTCGGCCTGCCAGGCCTGGAAGATCAGGTCCGCCCAGGTATTGATCACCCCGGTGAAGCCCACCGCGAGGGCCCACACCAGGGTGACGATGCCGAGCAGGTTGTGCAGGTCCAGCCAGCGGGTGCGCGCGGTGCGTTCCTGGCGCACCTCGCCGAAGCGCAGCTTGCGCATGAAGGGCGCGTAGAGCACCACGCCGGAGACGATCGCCACCATCAGCAGCAGGCCCATGAAACCGAGAAACAGCTTGCCGGCGAGCCCCGCGTAGAGGTCCACGTGCAGGCGGTACATGACGCTCATGAAGCCTTCGTCGAAGTTCGGCGCGCCGAGCACCTCGGCCGTGCGGGCGTCGGAGAGGATCAGCGTCGACTCGCTCTCGTCGGTGTCGACGCGGGTATCGAGCTTGACGTACCAGACGTCCGGCGCGTCTTCCTCGGCGAAGAAGTACAGCGGCACCAGACCGGGGTAGGCCTTCACAGCTTCGGCTGCAACCCGGTCGACCGCAGCGCGCGGCGTGCCCTCGGGCATCGCCGGCGCCTCGATCTCGTTGCCGGTGAGGTGATCGATCTCGTGGGAGAAGATCAGCGGCAGGCCGGTCAGGCACAGCATCAGGATGAACAGCGTAGAGACGAGGCTGGACCACTTGTGGACCCAGCCCCACCGCCGCAGGGTGACTGCCTGCATCAGAAGTCGACCGTGGCGCTGACCGAAAGCGTGCGCGGGGCGCCGAGGACGAGGTAGCCCCGATCGGTGTAGCCACCGGCTGAAGCCCAGTAGTCGCGGCCGGTGACGTTATCCAATCGCGCGCGCAGGGTCACGTCGCGATCTTCGATGACCATGCGATAGCGGGCGCCAAGATCGAAGCGAGTCCAGGACGGGACTTCCAGGTCGTTAGCCGCATCGGCGTACTGGCGACCGGTATAGATCACCCGGCTGGTCAGGGTCAGTCCGTCCAGGCCCGGTACATCCCATTCGCCGCCCACGTTGGCTTGGGTGCGTGGAACACCGATCGCACGATTACCTTCGTTGACGCCATCCTGGGTGCTGGTCAGCTCGGCATCGAGCAGCGTCAGACCGCCAAGCAACCGCACGCCGTAGGTCGGCTCGCCGAACACCGACAGCTCGATGCCGCGGTTGCGCTGTTCGCCGCCGTCGGTAAACACCGAGTTCTCGACGGTACTGAATGGCCGCTCGGTGCTGAACAACGCCAGGCTGCCGCCGAGGTTGCCACCGTCGTACTTGATGCCGACCTCTGTCTGTTCCGATACGTACGGTTCCAGAGCGTCGCCAGGATTGCTGATCGCCACGCCGCCGCTGATAGCCGGTGCAATATCGCCCTTGACCAGCCCTTCGATGTAGTTGGCGTATACAGACACCTCATCGGTCAGCTGATACACCACGCCCGCGACCGGGCTGTTCTTGTAACGGTTGTAAGAAGACAGGCGATTGCCGCTGTTGTAGTCGTAGGTTTTGGCTTCGATGCCCTGGCGGCGCGCGCCGAGGGTGACCAGCAGGCGGTCATCCATGAAGCCCAGCGTGTCGGCGAACGCGAGGCTCTGCGTATGGGTGCGCTCGGTCACATGAGGATCGGACATCGAGCCACCGACGAAGAAATCGGCCGCGGGCATGGCTGTATCGTAGGGATTGTGAAGATCGCCTGCGAAACCTGAGAAGCTGGAAAATGCATAGGCATTGCGGGCCTCGATATCGAACATTGCCGCCGACATCACCAGTTCATGCGAAACCGGGCCGGTAAAGGTGCGCGCCCGAACACCCACTTCGCTGGTGAATACCTCTTCTTCGCGGATGTTGTCGAAGCGATAGGCAGAGGTCGCGCCCGACGCATCAGCGGTCGGATTGGCCAACCGGTTCTGCTCCTCGCCTTCACGCACGCCGGCCGCCAGCCAGCCGGTCACGGCGTCCGAGAAGTCGTATTCGGCACGGAAGGTAACGAAGGTCTGTTTTTCCTTCGAGTAGGTCCAGGATTGGGCGAAATTGTCATCGGCATCCGGTGCACTGGGCACTCCGCCGCTGGGGGTGACGTTCGGCCGTGGCTGGTCGATGAAGTGGTACTGGTGACCGATGTCACCGGACAGGCGGAAGTTGTCGCCCTGATAGTCGAGGCCGAGGGCGAACATGTCGAGGGTGCGGTCCTCGTCTTCGACGGTGGTCTCGCCGGCGCGCTTGGCGGCGTTCAGGCGTACGCCGAAGCGCTCCTCTTCGCCGAAACGACGGGCGATATCGGCGTGGGTCATGGCCTGGCCACCGTTTTCGGCGCCGACGGTCAGGCGCGTTAGCGGCTCGTTCGGCGCGCGCTTGGGCAGGATGTTGATCGCGCCGCCAATGCCGCTGCCGCCCGGGGCGGCGCCATTGAGGAAGGTATTGGCGCCGCGGAACACTTCCACGCGCTCGATGAACTCGGCGGCCACGTACTGGCGCGGCAGCAGGCCATAGAGGCCGTTGTAGGAAATGTCGTCGGAGTACACCGGGAAGCCGCGTACGACATACACCTCCTGGAAGTTGCCGAAGCCGCGGGCGACGCGCACCGAGGGGTCGTTCTGCAGCACGTCGGACACGCTGCGCGCCTGCTGATCCTGGATCAGCTGCGAGGTGTAGGACGTCGAGGTGAACGGCGTTTCCATGTAGTCGCGGTTGCCGAGAATACCCACGCGCCCACCGCGGGCGACCTGTTCGCCAGCGTAGGGTTGGGTCAGACCGTCGGCCGAGGCGTCGGCGCTGGCGGTGATCTCCACCGATTGCAGTTCGACCGGCTCGGTGGCAGTGCCCTGAGCCTGCTCTTCGAGTGGTTCCTGGGCCATGAGCGGTGAGCCAGCGAAGCTGGCGGCAAGGCAAACGGGCAGCAGTGCGGTTTTACGCGGGAAGCGAAGCGTGGGCATGGCGGACCTGACCGGACGTTGAACTGTGAGGGGTGAAGGGGGACGGCTCGGCGGACAATGAGAGCCTGTGCCATCTGAGAGCCACTATCGTAAATAAAAGATAACAATTCGCAACTGTATTCCGCCTAGCGGTGTCGCGGCGCGGTGGCGTGGTGGCGGTACCAAGCGCTCTGGCACGCGGTCCGTCGCGCTCCCTTCTTCTGCAAAAAAAAAGTTTCGCCCTGCCTGTCGATTCATGAACACGCCGGACGACTACTGGCTGAACCCCCGCTCAACCAGAAGACAGGAGACGGACATGAACAACACAACCCGCCAGGACGAAACCGCCATTCGCCAGCTGCACGACGCCTTCGAGCAGGCCATCGGTGCCAAGGATCTCGACCGGATCATGGCGCAGTACGCGCCGGACGTGGTCGCCTTCGATGCAGTGGGCGCGCTGCAGTTCAAGGGCGTGGCCGAGTACCGCGCGCACTGGCAGCGCTGCTTCGAGTTCTGCCAGGGCGAAGGCTTCTTCGAGACTCACGAGCTGCATGTGGACGTCGGCGGCGAGCTGGCCTGTAGCCGCATGCTCACCCATTGCGGCGGGCCGAACGCCGAAGGCGAGATGCAGACGGCGTGGATGCGCGGCACGCGGGTCTGGGCGCGGCGCGACGGCGAATGGAAAGTGATTCACGAGCACTTCTCGATGCCCTTCGACATGGAAACCGGCCAGGTATGCATGTCGTCGACCCCTTCGGCGACGCAGCAGGTCGGTTGAGCGCTGCGCAGCTTCGTCGTTCGTTCAGGCAGGCTTCGCTCCCGGCTGCTAGCTTTTCTGCGTCCCTGGCAGCCGGAGCTTGTGCATGAAATACCTGTGCCTGATCTATTACGACGAGCAGCGTGTGGATGCGCTGACCGATGAACAGTGGCAGGCGCTGGTCGCGCGCTGCCTGAGCTGCGGCGAGGAGCTGCGCGCCAGCGGTCATATGCTCGCCGGCGAACCGCTGCAGTCGGTGCGTACCGCACGCACCGTGCGCGTGCGTGATGGCATCACCTCGGTGGTCGATGGGCCCTTCGCCGAAACCCGCGAGCAGCTCGCCGGCTTCTACCTGATCGAGGCGGCGGACCAGCAGGAGGCCGAGGCCATCGCGGCGAAGATCCCGCCGGCCAGCCTCGGTTGTGTCGAGGTTCGGCCCTTGCGCCAGCTGCCGCAGCGCTGAGCATGCCGCTCACCGGAGCCTTTGCGGCGGCGCAGGTCGAGACGTTCTATCGCCGCGAATCGCGTCGGGTCCTGGCCACGCTGATTCGTCTGCTGGGCGATTTCGATCGTGCCGAGGAAGCTCTGCAAGACGCCTTCGCCGCCGCCCTGCAGCAGTGGCCGCGCGACGGCGTTCCGGACAACCCGCGTGCCTGGCTGGTATCCACCGGTCGTTTCAAGGCCATCGATGCCCTGCGCCGGCGGGCGCGCTTCGATGCCACGCTGCGGCTGCTGGCCGAACAGCTGGAAGATGCAACCGAGGCAGCGGAGGTGGACGAGATGGAAGACGATCGTCTGCGGCTGATCTTCACCTGCTGCCATCCGGCCCTGCCGGCGGATGGTCGCGTGGCGCTGACCCTGCGCGAGGTCTGCGATCTGACCACCGAGGAAATCGCCCGGGCCTTTCTGGCGCCGCCGGCCACCATCGCCCAGCGCATCGTGCGGGCCAAGGCGAAGATCCGCGATGCCCAGCTGCCCTATCGGGTGCCCGAGCGCGCCGAACTGCCGATGCGCCTGGAGAGCGTGCTGCGGGTGATCTACCTGGTGTTCAACGAAGGGTATTCGGCATCCGCCGGGGCGGCGCTGACCCGCGCCGATCTTTGTGTCGAGGCCATCCGCCTGGGCCGCCTGCTCTACGAACTGCTGCCCGATGTGGAGGTGGCCGGGCTGCTGGCGCTGATGCTGCTGCACGATGCCCGGCGCGCCGCGCGCAGCGATGCTTCCGGTGAACTGGTGCGGCTGGATGAGCAGGATCGCAGCCTGTGGGATCGGCAGCAGATCGCCGAAGGTGCGCTGCTGGTGCAGCGTGCCCTGAGCACGCGCGCCTTTGGCCCCTACGCATTGCAGGCGGCCATCGTTGCCGTGCATGCCGAGGCGCCGAGTGCCGCGCAGACCGACTGGGCGCAGATCGTTCGGCTCTACGACGTGTTGCTGCAGCTCAGCCCGTCACCTGTGGTGAGGCTGAACCGCGCGGTGGCCGTGGCCATGCGCGACGGTGCCGAGGCGGGCTTATTGCTGGTGGACGAGCTGCTGGCGCAGGGGGAACTGCAGGACTATCACCTCAGCCATGCCGCCCGCGCCGATCTGCTGCGCCAACTGGCGCGCCCCGACGAGGCTCGCGAAGCGTACCGCAGAGCCTTGCGACTGGTGCAGCTGGAGCCGGAGCGACGTTTTCTGCAGAGGCAGCTGGATGGGCTGGACAGTTGACTCGACGGGTTCGACGCTTGCGGATGCAAGCGCTCAACGCCCAGCGAGGCTGCCATCCGCAGCTGACATTCTGGCGTAGGGTGGGCTTCAGCCCACCGCTTGCGCCAGCGCGATGCTTACCGTGTCGCGCCATGCTACGTCGTAGCGCGATGGTGGGCTAAAGCCCACCCTACGGAGCGGCGTCGCGCTGCGGCGACGAGAGGGGCGCCATGATCAGTTGTCGCAACTACCAGCCGGCAGATAGTCGCTGCGGCTCAGCCCGTGGCGCTGCATCTTCTCGTTGAGGGTGCGTCGTGGCAGCTGCAGCTGAGTCATGACCTCGGCGATATTGCCTTTGCACTGCTGCAGGGCGTTGTGCAGGCACTGCGCCTCGAAGGCTTCCATCTGCTCGGCCAGTGACTGCCCGCCACTGCTCGCCGGGGCCGGTGCGCTGAGGCCGAGGGCGTGGCGTTCGGCGGCGTTGATCAGTTCGCGTACGTTGCCTGGCCAGTCGTGGGCGAGCAGCTGCGTCAGCTCGCCGGGCGTCATCGGTGGCGCGGCGCGACCGTGGCGCTGGGCGGCCTGGCTGGCGAAGTGTTCGAACAGCAGCGGAATGTCCTCACGGCGCTCGCGCAATGGCGGGATGTGCAGTTCGGCGACGTTCAGCCGGTACAGCAGGTCCTCGCGGAAGCGTCCGCCGCGCACCTCTTCCAGCAGGTCCGGCTTGGCCGCGCTGATCACCCGCAGGTCGACCTCGATGCTGCGGTTGGAGCCGAGCCGTTCCAGGGTCTTTTCCTGCAGCACGCGCAGCAGCTTGACCTGCTGCGCCAGCGGCATGCTTTCGATCTCGTCGAGGAACAGCGTGCCGCCGGCGGCATGCTCGATGCGGCCGATGCGCTTGCCCTGGGCACCGGTGAAGGCTCCGCTCTCGTGGCCGAACAGCTCGCTTTCGAAAATGGTCTCTGGGATCGCCGCGCAGTTCAGCGCCACGAACGGTCCACCGGCGCGCGGGCTGAAGTCATGCAGGCAGCGCGCGACCTGTTCCTTGCCGCTGCCGGTCTCGCCCCGGATCAGCACGTTGACGTCGGTACCGGCCAGCTCCAGCACCTGCCGGCGCAGATTGACCATCGCCCGTGATACGCCAAGCAGCTGCGATTCGATACGTCCCTTGCGGGCGAACTGCTCGCGCAGCTGGCGGTTCTCGCAGACCAGCCGGCGCTTGTCCATGGCGCGGCGTACGCTGTCGAGCAGGCGTTCCGGGGTGAAGGGTTTTTCGATGAAGTCGTAGGCGCCCTGGCGCAGCGCCTGCACCGCCATGGGCACATCGCCGTGCCCGGTGACCATGATCACCGGCAGGTCGGCGTCCAGCGCTACCAGCTGTTCGAGCAGGCCGAGGCCGTCGAGATCGGGCATGCGCACGTCGCTGATCAGCACGCCGGGAAAGTCGCGATCCAGCGCCGTCAGCGCCTCGCGGGCGCGGGAGAAGGTACGCACCTGAAAGCCGGAAAGCTCCAGCCACTGCTGCACGGCCTGACGGATCGCCGCCTCGTCGTCGATGAAGATTACCTGCCCGCTCATTGCCTGCTCCTCGCGGTCGCGTCGCGGCAGTTTACTCGGCGGCGCGTGCTTCGGCAGCCGGCAGCGTCAGGGTGAACACCGCGCCCTGCTCGTCATTGCTGACTTCGAGGGTGCCGCCCATGTCGCGCACGATGCCGTAGGAGACCGCCAGGCCCAGACCGAGCCCCTGGCCCACCGGTTTGGTGGTGAAGAAGGGCTCGAACACTTGATCCAGCTGCTCGCCGGGGATGCCGCCGCCGTTGTCGGCAACGCTGAGCTGCCAGGCGTCACCGGCGCGCTCGCAGAGGATGCGCAGGCGCCGCTGCGGTCGCTCGGCCATGGCATCCAGCGCGTTGTGCAGCAGGTTGATCAGCACCTGCTCGAGGCGGATCGCATCGCCATTCACCCTGGCCTCGGCCGGCACCTGGCGGAACACCTCGACCTGCTCGCTGCGGATGCGCGGCGAGAGCAGTTGCAGCGCCTGCTCCAGCACATCGACCAGCGCCAGGTGCTGCTGCAGTCCGGCCGGGCTTTTGCGGGCGAAGGTCTTCAGGTGGCTGGTCAGCGCGGCCATGCGCTCCAGCAGGCCTTCGACATGCCCGAGCCCCTCGCGCACCTCTCCCTCGCGGCCACTGTCGAGCAGCAGGCGCAGGCTGGCCAGTTGCATGCGCAGCGCGGTCAGCGGCTGGTTGATCTCGTGGGCCAGCGCTGCGGACATCTGCCCCAGCGCGGCCATGCGCGCGGCATGCACCAGCTCGTCCTGGGCGGTGTGCAGCTCGCGGGTGCGCTCCTGTACCAGGCGCTCCAGTTCGCTGCGGCTGCGCAGCTCGACACGGTGGGTCTTGCGCCGCTGTGCCAGGTAGAGCAGCAGGAACGCCAGGGTCATCCACACGCCGGCCGCGGCCAGGCGGTAGCTGCGCACGCTGGCCACCACCATCTGCGGGTCGTGCAAGAGGTGCAGCGTCCAGTCTTCCTCGGGCAATGCCAGACGCTGCCAAAGGTACTCGCGGCGGCCATCCGGGCCGTCCACCAGGCGTCGCTCGCTGCCTTCGCCGAGTTGCTGCACCTGGCTGCTCGGCAAGGGTTGCAGGGTCTGCTCGGCATAGCGGCGCACATCCACCAGCCGGCTGCGCTCCTCGTCGCTTAGCGGGCTCAGGTAGCGAAAGCGCCAGGCCGGGCGGTTGGTGAGGATGACGATGTCCAGCGAATCGGCGATCAGCAGGATGCCGGGCTGGCCGACCCAGTCGCGCTGCATGTCCTCCAGTTCGAGCTTGACCACCAGTACGCCGAGCAGCTCGCCGGCGGTGTTCTTCACCGAACTGGAGAGGAAGTAGCCGGGAATGCCGGTGGTGACGCCGACCGCGAAGTAGCGCCCGCTGCCATTGGCCACGGCATCGCGGAAGTAAGGGCGAAAGGCATAGTTGTTGCCAACGAAGCTGCTCCAGTCGCGCCAGTTGCTGGCGGCGATGGTCTCGCCGTTGCGGTCCAGCAGGTAGAGCACCGAAGAGCCGGCGGCATGATTCTGCTGCTCCAGGCGCTGGTTGAGCTGTCTACGCAACTGGCGATTGCCCGGGTCGGCGAGCAGCGCCTGGATGTCGCTGTCCAGCGCCAGCAGCGCCGGCACTGAGCGGAAGCGCTCGACCTGGGTATGAATCGCCTGGGCATACAGTTCCAGCTGCCCCTGCGATTCCTGTCCGCGCTCGGCCCAGGCGCGCTGCTCGGCCAACCGCCCGGCCCAATACATGCTGAGCAGCAGGCCGACGAGAATCAGCGCCACGATCAGGCTGACACGGAAGCGGTTGGCAAGGGCAGGCATGGCTTGGCTCGCGAAGGGACGCGTCGATGGTAAGCGATAGTCGGCAGCGGTGGCGCATTGGCGAGCCTCGGGATAGCACCAAAGTCTTGATTCATCCCAATAGAGGCATAGTGCCATCATTGTTATACTGCGGGCGTTACCGTCAGCTCAGCAGCGATCGCTAGTACGGAACGGCCAGCCGCTCCAGTCGAGGTCCGTCTTGCTCAGAAAAATCCTTGTCAGCCAACTCCGCTTCGGTATGTACGTCCATGGGCTGGACGGCAGCTGGTTCGATCATTCCTTCTGGCGCAGCAAGTTCCTGCTCACCGACCCCGCCGACCTGCAGGCGCTGCGCAGCAGCGGCGTCAAGGCGCTGTGGATCGATACGGGCAAGGGCGTCGATGTCGAAACGGCAACGCCCCCGGCCGCCGAGGCTCCCCAGCTGGTCTCCGACGCCATGCCGATAACGCCTCGGCCTGCCGCACAATCGGCCCAGCAATGCAGCGTTCAGGAAGAAATGCAGCGCGCCGCGCAGGTGCTCAAACGCTCCAAGCAGCAGGTGGCCTCGCTGTTCAACGAGGCGCGGCTGGGCAAGGCCGTCGACCCGCAGCAGTGCCTGCCGCTGGTCGAGCAGATTTCCGCATCGCTGGCGCGCAACGGTTCGGCACTGCTCAGCCTGGCACGGCTGAAGACCAAGGACGAGTACACCTACATGCACTCGGTGGCGGTCTGCGCGCTGATGGTCGCGCTGGGCCGGCAGCTGGGCCTGAGCGAACAGGAAGTCCAGGAAGCCGGCTTTGCCGGGTTGTTGCATGACATCGGCAAGATGGCCATGCCGCTGGATGTGCTGAACAAGCCGGGCAAGCTCAGCGACGATGAATACGCCGTCATGCGCAGCCACCCGGAGCGTGGTCACGCGATTCTGCTCGGTGCGGGAGCGGCCGTGTCCGAGGCGGTTCTGGATGTCTGCCTGCATCATCACGAGAAGATGGACGGCACCGGCTATCCGCATCGGCTGGCCGGTGAACAGATCAGCCGGCTGGCGCGCATGGGTGCCATCTGCGACGTGTATGACGCCATCACCTCGAATCGCCCGTACAAAACCGCCTGGGACGCTTCCGGCTCGCTGGCGCGCATGGCGCAGTGGCAAGGGCACTTCGATACCCAGATCCTGCATGCCTTCGTGCGCACGGTGGGCATCTACCCGCTGGGCTCGCTGGTGCGGCTGCAGTCGGGGCGGCTCGGCGTGGTCATCGAGCACAATGCGCAACAGCTGACAGCGCCGCGCCTGAAACTGTTCTATTCAACCCGTACCCGCGCACCGATCGTGCCGGTGGAGCTGGACCTCTCCAGCCCGCAGTGCAACGACCGCATCGTCGGCCGCGAGGACCCCGCCGCCTGGGGCTTCAGCAACCTCGATGCGCTCTGGAGCTAGATTGACGGTCGTAAACTGGGGGCGATGCGACTAGAATGTCGCCCCCCGAACGCGACTCGCCCGGCGAGTCGCTCAGCAACAGAGCCCGTATTGCCCATGACCTGGCTGCCTGGTCCGCCATAGCGCTGTGCCCCCCTCGCGTCATCCTGCGACTGCCTGTCATGGGGTAGTCGTACGCTGCTGTCCGCGCGTATTGCCCAGCGACAGCTGAACCATTCAAACCAAAAAATCTCGCCTTGTATCGCTGCCGACCGCCCATGGTCTGCATGGTGGTGCTTTTGCTCTGGATAGTCCGATGTTGCAAACGATCAAACAAAACTGGTTCTCCAATCTCCGTGGCGATCTGCTGTCCGGTCTCGTCGTCGCCCTGGCGCTGATTCCCGAAGCCATCGCTTTCTCCATCATCGCCGGGGTCGATCCGCGGGTCGGCCTGTATGCCTCGTTCTGTATCGCGGTGGTGATCGCCTTCGTCGGTGGGCGCCCCGGGATGATCTCCGCCGCCACCGGCGCCATGGCGCTGCTGATGGTGACCCTGGTGCGCGAGCACGGCCTGCAGTACCTGCTGGCAGCGACGCTGCTCTGCGGCCTGTTGCAGATCGGCGCCGGCTACCTGCGTCTCGGCTCGCTGATGCGCTTCGTCTCGCGCTCGGTGGTCACCGGCTTCGTCAATGCGCTGGCCATCCTGATCTTCATGGCCCAGCTGCCCGAGCTGACAGGCGTCACCTGGCACGTCTACGCCATGACCGCCGCGGGTCTGGGCATCATCTACCTGTTCCCCTATGTGCCGAAGCTCGGCAAGGTCATCCCGTCGCCGCTGGTATGCATCCTCAGCATGACCGCCGTGGCGATGTACTTTGGCCTGGATATCCGCACCGTCGGTGACATGGGCGAGCTGCCCGATACCCTGCCGGTCTTCCTCTGGCCGGAAGTGCCGCTCAACCTCGAAACCCTGGCGATCATCTTCCCGTACTCGGCAGCGCTGGCCGTAGTCGGCCTGCTGGAGTCGCTGATGACCGCGACCATCGTCGACGAGCTGACCGATACCAGCAGCGACAAGAACCGGGAGTGCAAAGGGCAGGGCGTGGCCAACATCGTTTCCGGTCTGTTCGGCGGCATGGCCGGCTGCGCGATGATCGGCCAGTCGGTGATCAACGTGAAATCAGGCGGCCGCACCCGCCTGTCGACGCTCGTCGCCGGCGTGGTGCTGTTGCTGATGGTGGTGTTCCTGAGCGATTGGGTCGGCCAGATTCCCATGGCCGCGCTGGTGGCGGTGATGATCATGGTTTCGATCGGCACCTTCAGCTGGGATTCCGTGCGCAACCTCAAGCACTACCCGCTCTCGACCAACATCGTCATGGTGGTCACCGTGGTGGTGGTGGTCTTCACCCACAACCTGGCCTACGGTGTACTGGCCGGCGTACTGCTCGCGGCGATGTTCTTCGCCAACAAGGTGGGACACTACCTGAGCATCGACTCGGCGCTGGATGCCGACGGCAGCGGCCGTCGCTATCAGGTGGTCGGCCAGGTGTTCTTCAGCTCGGCCGACAAGTTCACGGCTGCCTTCGACTTCAAGGAAGCGCTGAGCCGGGTGACCATCGACCTGTCGCGGGCGCATTTCTGGGACATCACCGCGGTCTCGGCGCTGGACAAGGTGGTGCTCAAGTTCCGCCGCGAGGGCACCGAGGTCGAGGTGCTGGGTCTCAATGAAGCCAGCGCGACCATCGTCGACCGCTTCGGCGTGCACGACAAACCCGACGCCATCGACAAGCTGATGAGCCACTGACCAGGAGAACGACAATGACCCACGTAATGGCCTGTATCGACGGCTCCCCGCAAGCGGCCGCGGTCTGCGATTGTGCCGCCTGGGCCAGTCAACGGCTGGGCGCGCCGCTGAGATTGCTGCACGTGCTGGATCGCCGGCAGTTCCCGGTGTCGGGCGACCTGAGCGGCATCATCGGCCTCGGCAGCCGTGAATTCCTTCTGCAAGAACTGGCCACCCTGGACGAGAAACGCGCCAAGCTGGCGCTGGAGGAGGGCCGCATGATGCTCGATGCGGCGCGCCAGCGGGCGCTTTCCGCGGGTGTCGCCCAGCCCGAGTGCCGTCAGCGTCACGGCGATCTGGTCGAGACCCTGCGTGACCTGCAGAACGACACTCGGCTACTGGTGATCGGCCGCCAGGGTGAAGACAGCGGCGACGACATCCAGCACATCGGCAGCCAGCTGGAGAGCGTGATCCGCACCATGCATCGGCCGATTCTGGTCACCGTCGGTCAGTTCACGCCGCCGCGCAGCCTGATGCTCGCCTTCGATGGCAGCGCCACGACACTCAAGGGGGTCGAGATGCTGGCTGCCAGCCCGCTGTTCAAGGGCCTACCGATCCATCTGGTGATGGTCGGCAACGAAGACGACGCGGTGCTGACGCAGCTGAACGCTGCGCGCGATGCGCTGGCCGCTGGCGGCCTCGAGGTACACACCGCCATCCGCGCCGGCGAAGTCGAGCCGACCCTGCATGCCTATCAGGCCGAGCACGGTATCGACCTGCTGGTGATGGGCGCCTACGGCCACTCGCGCATTCGCCAGTTCTTCGTTGGCAGCACCACCACCAGCATGATCCGCACGACCCGCACGCCGCTGCTGTTGCTGCGCTGATCAAGCGCCTCGCGCCGCCGAACAGCGGCGCTCAGCGGTAAAGGTCGGCACGCGTCCAGGGCAGTTCGTGGCCGCCATCGGGCAACGGTTTGGTGGCGAGAATCTGATGCAGGTCGATCCAGTCGCGGCGAAAGCCATAGGAACAACCTGCCAGGTACAGTCGCCAGATGCGCAGCGCCCGCTCCGGCACCAGCGCCTGGGCCTCCGCCAGCCGCGCTTCCAGCCGTTCGCTCCACAGCTGCAGCGTGCGCGCGTAATGCAGGCGCAGGCTTTCGACATCGACGATTTCCAGCCCCGCCTCGCTGATGCAGCTGCTGATGCCCACCAGATGCGGCAGCTCGCCGTGGGGAAACACGTAGCGATCGATGAACTCGCCGGCGCCATGGGCCACCGGGCGGCCGTCCAGGTGGCGCGAGGTGATGCCATGGTTGAGCACGAGACCGCCAGGCCGGACCGCGCCGAACAGCCGCTGGCAGTACAGCGGCAGGTTGGCATGGCCGACGTGCTCGAACATGCCGACGCTCACCACCTTGTCGAAACGGCCGTCCTGCGGCAGGTCACGGTAGTCCATCAGCTCCAGCTGCATGCGGTCCTGCAGTCCCTCGGCTGCCACCCGCTCGCGGGCCAGCGCCAGTTGCTCGCGGCTGAGGGTGATGCCGAAAACCTCGGCGCCGAACTCGCGGGCGGCGAAGCGCGCCAGCCCGCCCCAGCCGCAGCCCACGTCGAGCAGGCGATCGCCCGGCTTGAGCCGCAGCTTACGGCAGATCAGCCGCAGCTTGGCCTGCTGCGCCTGATCGATATCCTCCTCACCAGTCTCGAAGTACGCGCAGGAATAGACCATGTCGCGGTCCAGCCAGAGCCGGTAGAAGTCGTTCGACAGGTCGTAGTGATAGGAAATGGCTTCGGCATCGGTGGCCTTGTCATGCGCCTCGCGCGTGGGCGTTGCGAAGTCATCCACGGACAGTGCGCGACTGATTACGTCGCCGATGTAGATGACCTCCTCCACCGGTCCTAGCAGGTCGATATGCCCCTCGACATAGGCTGCGCCGAGCACATCCAGGCTGGGGCGCGCCAGTTGTGTGACGAGGTTGGGGTCTTTTATGACCAGCGTGACAGAGGGGGCGGGGCCGATATCCATCTCTTTGCCGTCCCACAACTGCAGCTTCAGCGGCAGGCCGAGGTCTTTCAGGGCCGGTAGCAATGTCGCCAGCATGCTTAGATCTCCTATCTGTGCATTGTTCAAAAAATGCTAGACCATGAGTTCCAAACTGTAGGCTATGGTCATGATAGTTTCCTGCTATAGCCGGATATGAGCGCAAATGCGCCGCTTCGCGCGCAGTTGCGAGCGCGTCCGCAAGGAGATGCTTGATGAGCGAACCGAGTCCCCGGCGCGTACTGATTCTGGTCGCCAGCGGCCCCAGCACTCCGGCGCGCTGCGCCGCACCGTTTCACATCGCCACGCTGCTCGCCTGCATGGATGCCGAGGTGACGCTCTACCTAACGGGCGAGGGCGTGCAGCTGGCGCGCCGTGAAGTGGCCGAAACGCTGCGCGCAGTGGATGGCGGCGAGCCCTTGCTGCATTTCATCCGCAACGCCAAGCAGGCCGGCGCGCGGCTGCTGATGTGTCGCCAGCCCGGTGTCCAGCTCGACCCCACGGCACTGATCGCCGAGCTGGATGAAATCTCCAGTGGCGGCGAGCTGGCGCAGATGATCCTCGAATACGAACGGGTGCTGACCCTATGAATCTGCACGGCCTGGAGTTCCCCGACTCGCTGCGCTACGCCCCGGAGCACAGCCTGTGGTTGCGCGAAGAGGCCGACGGCAGCGTCACCCTTGGCCTGACCGCTTACGGTTGCGCGCTCTATGGCGAGATCTTCGCCTTCACCCCCAAGCGCGTCGGCGCCCGCATCGAGCGTGAGCGCAGCTTCGGCGTGGTCGAGTTCGCCAAGGCTGCGTCCTCGGCGCGTAGCCCGTTGGCCGGCGAGCTGCTGGCAGTGAACGAAGCGCTACTCGAGCGACCGGCGCTGATCAATCAGGACTGCTACGGCGATGGCTGGATGGTCCGGCTGACGCCGGAGGGCTGGGCCACCGTGCGCGGGGAGTTCCCGCTGGGCAAGGCAGCCGAAGCCGCCATTGTCGAACGCATGCGCCTGGACAACTTCGACCCGGCCAACGCCCATGTGCAGGCGCTGCAGTGGAAGTAACGGTGCGGGAGGTGCGGTAGCCTGGGCTTCGACCCACATCCCAACAAGATGCCGAGGTGCGATTCGATTGCGCCGCGATAGGCGCTCAGGATTTGTCCGGCGTCGAACTGTCCAGCACCTTGTCACAGCTTTGCTTGATCGCGTGGTCCAGCTGCCGAATGCAGATATCGATCGCCAGATCGCGGGTGCGCTTGTTCGCCCACTCCAGCTCGGCCAGCGTCTCGATCAGATCCTGATGGCCGTTCTCGTTGAGCAGCATGCCGTGCTGAACGATCAGCGTCCTGCCCTGAAAATTCAGCTGCACCGGATCGCGCCCCACAAGGGATGCGCCAGCAGCCAGCAGACAATCGATATGGTCCCGTAGCGCATGCAATGCACGACGCTCATCGATCCGGTCACTCAAAACGTCTCTCCTGTCCCTGGAAAGAAAAGCCGCGATTGTGACGCGCTTCGCACGATATGGCGATAGCGTTTTGATATCGGTCGCTAGGTCAGACTGTCGCGTTCCGAACCGGGGCTGGCGGGGCAGGAGTACGGCAGGAGAGGCGGGGCAGTTGGCGAAAGGCTGTGAGAGCCAGGTGTCGGACATTGATTCAGCTGAACGACGCGCGCGCTATGCTTCGGCGAAGCAGGGTCGCCGGACAAAGGACACGTAGCTTTTTAGGAAAGCCCTGCAGGTGACCGCCCATACTCCCTCTACCCGAGGAGGCTGCCATGTATCGCCCCGAAGATTTTCGTCTTGATGGTCAGGTTGCGGTCGTTACCGGTGCCGGTGCGGGGATCGGCCAGGCGATCGCGCAAACGTTTGCCGCCGCAGGTGCGGCAGTGTTGGTCAGCGATTTGTCGTTAGCAGCTGCCGAAGGGGTGCGTGCTGAGATCGTCGCTGTCGGTGGTCAGGCCGCCGCCTGCGCCTGCGATGTCACCGATGAGACCCAGCTCGAGCAACTGGTCGAGCACTGCGTGGACGACTTCGGCAAGCTCACCTTGCTCGTCAGCAACGCCGGTGGCGGCGGCCCGAAGGCCTTCGACATGCCGATGGCAGATTTCCGTCGAGCCTACGAGCTGAACGTGTTTTCTCTGTTTCGCCTGGCGCAGCTGGCGGCTCCGCATATGGAGCAGGCCGGTGGCGGAGCGATGCTGGCGATCACCTCGATGGCCGGCGAGAACCGCAACCAGCACATGGCCTCCTACGGTTCCTCCAAAGCCGCGGCCAACCACCTGATCCGCAACATCGCCTTCGACCTGGGGCCGCGCGGTATCCGCGTTAACGGCATCGCCCCAGGCGCAACGCTCACCCATGCGCTTAAAGGCGTGCTCACCAAGGACATCGAACGCCAAATGCTGGCGCATACGCCCCTTCAGCGTTTGGGTGACCCACAGGATATGGCCAATGCGGCGCTGTTCCTCTGTTCACCTGCGGCGGCCTGGATCAGCGGCCAGATCCTCACGGTCTCCGGCGGTGGGGTGCAGGAGCTGGGCTGAATACTCCCGGAGGCGGGCCGGCCATCATCAAGCCCTACCGGGGCCTTCAGAAGAGAAATTGGCGGAAGGCAGTGAGAGTCGAACTCACCCGGGAGCGGCTGCCGCCCCCAACCGGGGTTGAAGCCCGGCCGCACCACCGGGTGCGATTGCCTTCCATCACGATTGCCAGGCAACGTGGTAATTCCCCATAGGCACTGGCGCCACCGTTACGCAGGCAGGACGAAAGCTAACACGTCTGCACCGATTAATGGCAGCATCGGCAAGCTGTGAGGCCGGTCACACACAGGCCAACCGATCACCAAGGAAGTGACTAGGCGCTGGTACGCCCGAAGGACAGGGAGAGGGAGATATGAAGGCTGAATGGAACGACGCCCCGGACTACATCAGAAGGCGCCCGCGCAAGGGAGCCGTAGCATGGCTGATACCAGGGCTGATCGGCACCGCGATCATGCTGGCCGCGCTACAGATGGTGAGTTCGGCATTCCTCAAAGGCACCGCCCAGGGCATCGTCGATAAACGCATCCAACCCAAGCCAGCCCCCGTAGCCGAGATCACGCGAGCAGAGCCGGCAGCGACCAAGGATTGGGACAGGGTAGTAGAGGAAGTGGCCGCGAGAGGTGCAACGCCTCAGCCGCAATCGACTCAACCTCAAGCTAGCTCGGCAGTACCGCCGCCAAAGCAAACCGTATTCAACGACAAAAACTACGTTCCCCAGGGCGTGACCAATATCGTTCCAGCTACTCGGGTTATCCCGGAGCCGGCCGTAGCGATCCCAACCCGACAAAAAGAAATTGTAGTTGTAGGCAAAGAGCGACGGATCAGCGACTTTTGCCCTGGTCGGGAAGGAAGTATTCAGCGCAGAAACTGCAAGGCCAGTGTTAATTTGAATATTCGTAATTGATGGATGGCTTAAGGTCGAAATCGATTAAAAAAGGAGGTTTTTTGTGGGTGGGAAAATAAATGTAAAGTCTATTAGCTTCGGAACTGTAGATGCCGAAGCGGATCGTAAGTTGGCAGAGTATTTTATTAAAACAAACAAGGTTAACGACGTGCTGGATTTAAAGAGCGCGCACGTTATCGGAAGAAAGGGAGCTGGCAAGTCATCAATGTTCACTCAGCTACCAAGATTGATTGCTGAGCGCTATGGAAAGAAAACGCGTGTTAGCCTCATGACTCCCGATCAGTACGCGTGGGGTGCGCTGCGTGAATATACTGAGCAAGGATTACTTCCCGAGCAGGCACACACTAATGCTTGGAAGTTTACAATTGCTATTGATGCTGCTTCAGCTATTCTTGAGATCGATAAAAGCTCATTTGATGATGTCGAGCTGGAAGCAATAAAAAAGATCGAAAAGTTTTTATCTAGCAATTTTGGAGCGGAGGCTCCCACCCCTACAAGCACCGCCAGAAGGCTTCTGAAAGGGCTTTCCTCATTCAATATAGAGGCCTTTGGTTTTGGAGTGGGTTTTGAACGAGAAAAACAAGAGCAAAATCTAACGCCAGAAATTATTGACCAATTGCTAGATGTAACATCCAAGGCCTGTAAAACTCACGGCGTCATCGTTGCGACAGATAGGCTCGACGACTCATGGGACGGTTCAGATATTTCCAAGAGCCTTCTTGTCGGTCTTCTCAAAGCAACGAAAGAGATTAATGACAAATACTCAGAGCCGGACGGGACTGGTCTCCGGGTATTAACTTTCCTTCGTTCAGATATATACCAAGTTTTGCACTTTGATGATAAAGATAAGCACAGGTCAGTTGAGGATGAAATAGTCTGGTCCCCAGATGAATTGAAAGAAATGGTTAATGCGAGACTGCCAAATGACGTCACAGTAGAAGCCATCTTTGAAAAGGGGGATATGCGAGGAAGTATTTCGCCGTTTAATTATATTGTTAAGCGTACGTTTTTACGGCCGCGCGAAGTTATTCAGTTTCTTCAGGAATGCCAAAGAAGATGCTCTCGTGAAGACACCGAAATATCCAAGGACGTTATCCGAGAGGCTGAGGAAAGATACAGTACTTGGAAGGTGGAGGATTTGAAACAAGAATATAGGCGAGTATTTGCTGATTTTTCAGAAGTGCTTGAAGCACTGCGTCAAACACAACATCGCTACGACTCAATCGACGATTTTATCGCGACACTTGAAAGCAAGATCCCAGAAATATGTAGCAGGCACGGCGCTCGGGAGCTTCTGAAAAAGCTATTTGATGCGTCTATCATCGGCGTCCGGCTAGGCAACGCAGGCACTGCGAGATATAGATGTGAAGACCCCGACCTGCTCTTGCCGGCGACAGGGTCCGTTTATATACATCAAAGCCTCTATAGAGGTCTTAGTATTCGCGAGACGAGGGCAAGCTAGCTTTCTGTCCCTAGTATTCAGGTCAGCAGCGAAGTGTCGAAAAAGTGTCGAAAACGTAGTCAGGCACTGCCCAATAAAGACCAAAAGAGCCGAACGAGCGTCGACTGTCTGACCAGAATATGCCAATACAGACCATTGATAATAAGGACTAGAACAGGATTTGAAGCCCGGCCGCACCACCGGGTGCGATTGCCTTCCTTATCTGGTCTTGATGTGGGAAAGGAAGCGGCGACCAGCCTACCCCAGGGCTGACTGGATCGCCAAGGCGCTGTCCTGGCGGACTTTGCGTTCGTTGCCGAAGCGGCGGGTGAGGCCGATGCGGTCGAAGTGTTCGAGCAGCTGGATGCTGCGTTTGCGGCCGAGCTGGATGTGGTCGCGGAAGGCGGCGGCGCGGATCACGCCGCTTTGCGCTTCCAGTTGCAGTACATGCCCCGCGAGTTGGCGAATGGTGAACTCGGGGTAGAACAAATCTTTCACCACCTGTTGCAGCAGGCCGAGACGGGCGAGCTTGCGTAGCAGGTTGCGCATCTGCATTTCGTCGACGCCGAGGTCGCGGGCCAGGTCGCGGACCCAGGGTGGGTCGAAATGGCCGGCTTCGAGCAATGGCCACAGGCGCGCTTTCAAATCTTCTTCCGCATCGCTCAGGCGCACCCGGTGATCGGGGCGGTGCAGCCACGGGCCGCTGGTTTCGATGCGGCCGGCGGCCAGTGCCTGTTCCAGCAGGGCGATGAACACCGGCCGCTCCAGCTGCGGCAGGGCGTAGCGACGCAGGCGGTCGCGGTCGGGGCCAAGTTCGTCGGGTTGTTCTTCGTGAAAACGCTGGAGTGCGTCGAGCAGCGCGGTCTCGAGTTCGCGCCAGCGGGCCTGGTCGAACAGTCGTGGGCCTAGCCGTGTGCTGATCTCCAATACGCCGTGCGGGAGCTGCCAGCCTTCGCGCGGGCGGTTGAACTGGCGTTCCAGGCCTTGCGGGTCGATGCCATTGGTGGCGCTGGCGAGCAGTGGCGGCAATGCCTGCTCCAGGCTCGGCTGGTTGAGGGCGCGAAGTTGCTCCAGCCGTGCGGCGCGGCGGCGATTACGCGCTGGTGCGTACGGGTCGAGCACGCGGCCACCGCCAAGGGTGCGCTGGGCGGACTGGTCGCGCAGGACGATGCGGTCGCCATGTACCGCGTGGCTCGGTGCGTTGAGCAGTAGCTGGGCGAAGGCGTGTTCGCCCGGCGCCAGGCTCGTGCCTTCGAGCAGGGCGACGCGTGCGGTGACGTCCTGGGCGCCGAGGTGCACGTGCACGGGCGTCCAGTGCTTGAGTTCATGGGCTTCACTGGGCAGCAGCTGGAAGTCGACGTCGATACGTTGGGTCGGTGCGTGCAGCAGTGGGTGCAGCAGCCAGTCGCCGCGATGGATCTGCTCCACGGCCAGCCGCTCGCCGGCAAGATTCAGGGCCACGCGCTGGCCGGCATGGGCTTCGTCCGCTTCGCGGTTCTGCGCGTGCAGGCCGCGGACGCGCACGCGTTTGCCGGCGGGGCCGAGCAGCAGTTCGTCGCCGATTCGCACGCGCCCGGCAAAGGCGGTGCCGGTGACCACCACGCCTGCGCCGGTGACGCTGAAGGCGCGGTCGATGGCCAGGCGGAAGTGGCCGCTGTCGCTGCGGGCGGCGGTGCGCGCGGCTTCGTCGATCAGCGCGGCGCGCAGGGCGTCGATGCCATCGCCGCGGATGCTGGAAACCGGAAAGATCTGCGCTCCGGCCAGTGCTCCGGCGGCCAGCAGAGTTTCGATCTGCTGCTGGACTTCGGCGATGCGCGCCGGCTCGACGCGATCGATCTTGGTCAGCGCCACCAGTGCCCGGCGGATGCCGAGCAACTCGACAATGGCCAGGTGTTCACGGGTTTGCGGCATCACGCCGTCATCGGCAGCCACCACCAGCAGCACGCAGTCGATGCCGCTGGCGCCGGCCAGCATGTTGTGCACGAAGCGCTCGTGGCCCGGCACGTCGATAAAACCGGTGAGGCTGCCTTCGCCGAGGTCGGCGTAGAGGTAGCCGAGGTCGATGGTGATGCCACGCTCGCGCTCCTCGCGACGGCGGTCGCCCTGTTGCCCGGTGAGGGCGTGGAGCAGTGCGGTCTTGCCATGGTCGATATGGCCGGCGGTCCCGACGATCAACGGGCCAGCTCCTCTTGCAGGTGCGCCAGTTGCTGGAGGAAGGCCGGCTCGTCGTCCAGTTGGCGCAGGTCGAGCCAGAGGGCGTCATCGTCGATGCGCCCGAGGACCGGAATCGGCAGGCAGCGCAGCGCTTCTTCAAGCTGGCGCAGACTGCGGCCGCGCAGGCGCTTGGGCTGCTGCGGACGGATGCACAGGGCGGCGCTGGGCAGACGGGCCACCGGCTGCGCGCCGCTGCCGATCATGCCCAGGGCATCGGTTACTGCGACTTGCCAGGTTTCGCCGAGCACGGCGGCCAGCGCCGGGGCGATGCGTTCAGCCTGGGTGCGGATCTCCACCTGCGGGCGGCTGAGCAGGCGCAGGCTGGTGAGGCGTTCGGCCAGGCGGTCGGGGTCGCGATAGAGGTTGAGCACCGCTTCCAGCGCGGCAAGGGTCAGCTTGTCGACACGCAGGGCGCGCTTGAGCGGGTTCTTCTTGATCTTCTGGATCAGCGCCTTGCTGCCGACGATCAGCCCGGCCTGCGGGCCGCCGAGCAGCTTGTCGCCGCTGAAGGTGACGATGTCGGCGCCGTCGCGCAGCGCTTCCTGCACCGTCGGCTCCTTGGGCAGGCCCCAGCGCGAGAGGTCGAGCAGGCTGCCGCTGCCCAGATCTTCCAGCAACGGCAGATCGTGGGCATGGGCGATGCGCGCCAGCTCGGCGGTGGCGACGCTGGCAGTGAAACCCTGCACGCTGTAGTTGCTGGTATGCACGCGCATCAACAGCCCTGAGCGCGGGTTGATGGCCGCTTCGTAATCCTTGGCGTGGGTGCGGTTGGTGGTACCGACTTCATGCAGCTTCACGCCGGCGCGGGCCATGATGTCCGGGATGCGGAAGGCGCCGCCGATCTCGATCAGCTCGCCACGGGAGATGATGCCTTCCTTGCGTGCGCCGAGGCTGTTCAAGGCCAGCAGCACGGCGGCGGCGTTGTTGTTCACCACGGTGACCGCCTCGGCGCCGGTCAGCTCGCGGATCAGTCCTTCGATGAGGTCGTCGCGATCGCCGCGCTTGCCGGTGGCGAGATCGAATTCCAGGTTGAGCGGGTAGCGCGCCGCAAGGGTGATCGCCTCGATGGCTTCATCCGGCAACAGGGCGCGACCGAGGTTGGTGTGCAGCACTGTGCCGGTGAGGTTGAACACTCGGCGCACGCGACTCTTGTGCTGGCTGGCCAGGCGTTCGCCGGCGCGCCCGGCGAGCACCGCTTCGGACAGTTCCAGCGCGGCCAGCTGGCCACGGCGAGCCGGTTCGCGCAGTTCGTCGAGCAGGTCGCGCAGCGTCGCCAGCAGCGCCTGGCGACCATAGCGCTGCTGCAGTGGCTGGCAGGCCGGATCGCGCAGCAGCTTGTCCACCGAGGGCAGATGGCTGCTGCTCATGCCTCGCTCCCCGGTGCCAGCAGCAGGTTGGGTGCCTGGCGGTTGTAGCCCTGGTCGGCCAGCAGCAGGTCGAGGTCCAGCGTCGCCAGGTCGGCGGACAGGCTTTCGCCATCCGGTGCCAGCTCCAGATAGAGCTGCTTGAGGTAGCCGTTGCATTCGGGGCAGGCCTCGGCCTTGATGCCGTTGGGCGAGCCTTCGAAGTGCAGGTAGTCGAGCTTCTTGGTGCTGCGGCAGTGGCTGCATTTCAGGCGCACGTAGTGCCATTCGCAGGCGCACAGGGAGCAGACCAGGTAGCGCAGGCCGTTGAGCTGCCCGCGGTGGCGAATCACCCCGGCCATGGGCGGTGCGCCGCAGCAGGGGCAGAGGGTCTGGTCTTCGCGTTCGCGCAGGTCGGAGAGCTCGAGCTGGAGCAGCCAGTGGGTCCAGGCCAGTTGCAGCGCGGCGCCGAGAAAGGGCACCAGCGCCGGCGGCAGGCTGTCGTACTGGCCACTGACCAGCGCCACGGCCCAGGCCTTGCGCTGGCCGCTGTCGGCGCGGCGCAGCTGGTCGATGGCAGCGATGACCGAAAGGTTGTCCGGCACCGCGAAGGCATCCAGCCAGGCATCGAGCAGCGGCAGCCACGCCCCTTCGCGCACCAGGGTGTCGGCGGCCAGTGGCGGCATGGCGTGCTTGAAGCATTCGCGGGTGCGCGCAGGGTCGAGCGGTGCGCTGGCAGGCGGGTTGTCCAGCACCTGCTGCTGTGCCTGGCATACGCCGGCGAGCAGGCGCAGGTAGTCGGCCAGCGGATGATCTTCGGCGAGCTTGGTCAGACGCTCGCTGCGCAGGGCGAACAGATCGCGTGGTGGCAGGTTGGTGAAGGGTGGTTTGCTGGCAGCGGCTTCGATCTGCCCGGGTTCGAGAATGGTGCCTGACACGCAGGACTCCTTTTCTTGTGATATGCCGAACAGCATAGTCCGTCAGCGGTTATCGCTCGGCTTTCGATGGCATGCACGGACGAAGATTCCCGCGGTTGCGGGAACCTTCGTCGCGCTGTGGCGAGGTTTACTTGCGCTGGCTGATCTCCCGGTACCAGGCCGGATGGTGCTTGCGCGCCCAGGCCCGGCTGACGGTGCCGTAGAGCATCGCGCCCATGGAGCCCTTGATCCAGATGGCGGCGTAGATGTGCACGATGATGCTGACGATCAGCACGAAGGCGGCGGCCGCATGCAGCAGGCTGGCCCAGCGCAGCGAGGCGATGCCGAAGAAGCTGCTGAAGTACTCGCGCCAGATGACGATGCCGCTGAGCAGCAGCACCAGCATGCTGAGGATCAGCACCCAGAACAGCACCTTCTGCCCGGCGTTGTAGCGGCCGACTTCCGGCAGCTTTTCCTCGCGGTTGTGCACCACGTCGTTGATCTGCCTGAGCCACTGGCGGTCGCGCGCCTCGATGCGGTTGTGCCCGGCGAAGCGGATCGCCAGCCAGAGGAAGAAGACGAACATCGCGACCCCGATGAAGGGGTGCAGGATGCGCGTCCAGGTGCCGCCGCCGAACAGCCCGGAGAGGCCGAACAGCGCCGGATGGAACAGTGCCAGGCCGGACAGCGCGGCGAGCACGAAGAGAATCGCGACGATCCAGTGGTTGGTCCGTTGCGAGGGGTTGTAGCGTTCGATCTCGTTGTTGTTCATCGTTGACTCCTTGAGCGAGCGGACACCGAAGGCGGCCCCACGAGCGGGGCCGCGCGGTCAGGGTCGCGGCTCCTTGGGATCGACCACATGCACCGAAGGATCGACCTGATGCACTACGGGCTCGCTGAGCTCGGCCTTGTCGTCCTCCTCCTCGACGCGAATCGGGCCGACCCGCGTGTAGTGGAAGAAGCCGGCCAGCACCGCCGCGCCCATGCCCAGCAGGGCGAGGGGCTTGGTCACGCCCTTCCACAGGCCGACCAGCGGGCTGATGGTGGGCTCGTCCGGCAGGTCGTTGTACAACGAGGGCTGATCGGCATGGTGCAGCACGTACATCACGTGCGTCCCGCCGACACCATCGGGGTCGTACAGGCCGGCCTGGTCGAAACCGCGTTCCTTGAGGTCGGCGATGCGCCCGGCGGCATGCTCCTTCATGTCCTCCTTGCTGCCGAAGACGATGGCGCCGGTGGGGCAGGTCTTCACGCAGGCCGGCTCCAGCCCAACTGACACGCGGTCGGAACAGAGCGTGCATTTGTAGGCTTTCTTGTCCTTCTCGGAGATGCGCGGGATGTCGAACGGGCAACCGGTGATGCAGTAGCCGCAGCCGATGCAGTGGTCCTGGTTGAAGTCGACGATGCCGTTGGCGTACTTCACGATCGCCCCCGGTGCCGGGCAGGCCTTGAGGCAGCCCGGGTCGGCGCAGTGCATGCAGCCGTCCTTGCGAATCAGCCATTCGAGGTTGCCGCTGCCAGGGTTCTCGTACTCGGCGAACTTCATCACCGTCCAGGATTCGGCGGTGAGGTCGATCGGGTTGTCGTAGGTCCCGTGGCTGGTGCCGACTTCGTCGCGCAGCTCGTTCCATTCCGAACAGGCGACCTGGCAGGCCTTGCAGCCGATGCACTTGGAGGTGTCGATCAGTTTCGCCACTTCGCCGACCTCGCGGATCGACGGCCGCTCGGTGGTCGTGGCGGAGCGGGCAAACACGTCTTGAGTAGCCATCATGCCTTCTCCACGTTGACCAGGAACGACTTGAACTCCGGCGTCTGGGTGTTGGCGTCACCGACGAACGGCGTCAGCGTGTTGGTCAGGTAACCGTTGCGCGCCACGCCGGAGAAACCCCAGTGCAGCGGAATGCCGACCTGATGCACGGTCTTGCCGTCCACCGTCAGCGGCTTGATGCGCTTGGTCACCACCGCCACCGCCTTGATGTAGCCGCGGTTGGACGACACCTTGACCCGCTCGCCGGCCTTGATGCCGAGCTCGTTGGCCAGCACCTCACCGATCTCGACGAACTGCTCGGGCTGGGTGATCGCGTTGAGCCGGCAGTGCTTGGTCCAGAAGTGGAAGTGCTCGGTGAGCCGGTAGGTGGTCGCCGCATAGGGGAATTCCTCCGCCGTGCCGAACAACTCCATGTCGTTCTTGAACACCCGCGCGGCGGGGTTGCTGGTCGCCTGGCGGTTGTCCGGATGCAGCGGGTTGCGCCCGATCGGCGTCTCGAACGGCTCGTAGTGCTCGGGGAATGGCCCCTCGTTCATCTTGTCCACGGCGAACAGCCGCGCCACCCCTTCGGGGTTCATGATGAACGGGCTCATGCCGGCTTCGGGCGGCGAGTCGACCTTGAAGTCCGGCACGTCGGTGCCGCCCCATTTGCTGCCATCCCACCAGACCAGGCGCTTCTTCTGCGGGTCCCACGGGTTGCCCGCAGGATCGGCCGAGGCACGGTTGTAGAGAATTCGCCGGTTGGCCGGCCAGGACCAGGCCCAACCAAGGGTCTGGCCCATGCCGTAGGGATCGGCGTTGTCACGCCGGGCCATCTGGTTGCCGGCCTGGGTCCAGGCGCCGCTGAAGATCCAGCAGCCACACGACGTGCTGCCATCGGCGCGCAGCAGGCCGAAGCCGGGCAACTGTTCGCCGGCCTTGGCCAGCAGCGCGCCGCTCTGCGGATCGAGCACATCGCCCAGCGCCTTGCCGTTGTACTCCTTTGCGATCTCCTCGGCGGAGGGCTCCTCGGGCTGGCGGTAGGACCAGTCGATGTTCAGCAGTGGCTCGGCGTAGGCGCCGCCTTCCTTGCGATACAGCTCACGCAGCCGGTGGAACAGCCCGCCCATGATCACCACGTCGGTCTTCGCCTGGCCTGGCGGCTCGGCTGCCTTCCAGTGCCACTGCAGCCAGCGCCCGCTGTTCACCAGCGAGCCATCCTCCTCGGCGAAGCAGGTGGTCGGCAGGCGGAACACGGTGGTCTGGATGCTGGCGGTGTCGACGTCGTTGTATTCGCCGGCGTTGCGCCAGAACTCCGAGGTCTCGGTGGCCAGTGGGTCCATGACCACCAGGTACTTGAGCTTGGCCAGCGCTGCGCTGACCTTGGCCTTGTTGGGGAACGAGGCGATGGGGTTGAAGCCCTGGCAGAAATAGCCGTTGACCTGCCCCTGGTACATCATATCGAACACCTTGAGCACGTCGTACCCAGGAATATCCAGCTTCGGCAGCCAGTCGTAGCCCCAGTTGTTCTCCGCCGTGGCGCTCTTGCCATACCAGGCTTTCATCAGGCTGACGTGGAACTTCTCGTAGTGCTGCCAGTAGGACAGCTGCCCTGGGCGCAGCGGCTTGGCGGTGCGCTTGGCGATATAGGCGTTGTAGTCCTGCTCGGCCTCCAGCGGCAGGGTCAGGTAGCCAGGCAACAGGTTGGACAGCAGGCCCAGGTCGGTCAGGCCCTGGATGTTGGAATGCCCGCGCAGGGCGTTCATGCCGCCACCAGGCATGCCGATGTTGCCGAGCAGCAGTTGCACCATGGCGCCGGTACGGATCATCTGCGAGCCGACCGAGTGCTGGGTCCAGCCCAGGGCGTACATGATGGTCATGGCCTTGCCCGGTGCGGAGGTCTCGGCGATGGTTTCCCAGACCTGGAGCATCCTGTCCTGCGGTGTACCACAGATGTTGCTGACCACCTCCGGGGTGTAGCGGCTGTAGTGTTGCTTGAGCAGGTTGTAGACGCAGCGCGGGTGAGTGAGGCTCTTGTCGACGCGGGCGAAGCCGTCCTCGTCCAGCTCGTAGCTCCAGGTGGATTTGTCCGGGTAGCTGCGCTTCTCGGCGTCATAGCCGTTGAACAGGCCGTCCTCGAAGCCGAATCCTTCCTTCACGATGAACGCGACATCGGTGTAGTTGACCACGTATTCATGCTGGATCTTGTCGTTCTCCAGCAGGTAGCTGATCAGCCCGCCGAGGAAGGCGATGTCGGTACCGGTACGGATCGGCGCATACAGGTCCGCGACCGAGGCCGAGCGGGTGAAGCGTGGATCGACCACCACCAGCCGCGCCTTGTTGCGCGCCTTGGCTTCGGTGACCCATTTGAAGCCGCACGGGTGCGCTTCGGCGGCGTTGCCGCCCATGATCAGGACCAGGTCGGCGTTCTGGATATCGCTCCAGTGATTGGTCATGGCGCCGCGGCCAAACGTCGGGGCAAGACTTGCCACCGTCGGGCCGTGTCAGACACGCGCCTGGTTATCGAACCCCAGAATGCCCAGTGAACGCACCACCTTGTGGGTGATGTAGCCGGCCTCGTTGGAGGACGCCGAGGCGGCGAGGAAACCGGTGCTCAGCCAGCGGTTGACCGTCTGGCCCTTATCGTTGCGCTCGATGAAGTTGGCGTCGCGGTCGTCCTTCATCAGCCGGGCGATACGGTCGAGGGCATCGCTCCACTCGATGCGCTTCCACTCGTTGCTGCCCGCTTCGCGGACTTCCGGATGGGTCAGGCGGTTGGGGCTGTGGACGAAGTCCAGCAGGCCGGCGCCTTTCGGGCAGAGCGTGCCGCGGTTGACCGGGTGATCGGAGTCGCCTTCGATGTGGATGATGTTCTGCGCGACGTTCTTGCCGCCGCTGCCCTGGCTGTAGAGGATCAGCCCGCAGCCGACGGAGCAGTAGGGGCAGGTGTTTCGGGTTTCACGGGTGTTGGTCAGTTTGAAATGCCGGATCGACTCGGCATATGCCGTCGGTGGGGCCATGCCCAATGCCGCCATGCTCGACGCCCCAAGGCCCACACCGCAGACCTTGAAGAACTGTCGACGGTTCATGTCCATCGGTGTTCTCCTTCTCATCAGGCTGGAACGCCGATACTTTGCCGGCGTCTGCTTTAGCAGCTTAGCCAAGCTTTCAACAAGTGAAGGATTAATGCTGCGCTTCGCTTGTGCCCGTAATCGCAAGGGTGTCGAGGATGGACCGGCTGGGCACTCAGGCGCCGGCCGGCATGGCGAGCTGGTTCTTCCATTCCCGTGGCGACTGCCCGGCTTGCGCTTTGAATGCACGTGACAGCGCCGCTTCGCTGCCGTAGCCGACCTCGGTGGCGATCACCTTCAGCGGTCGCCCTCGCTGCAGCGCCTTCTGTGCCAGACGCACGCGCCAGCCCTGCAGGTACTGGCCGGGCGTCTGCCCGAGCGTTTCGCGGAAGCTGGTGGCGAACACGCTGCGCGACATCCCGGCAACGCGGGCGAGCTCTTCGAGCGTCCAGTCCTGCGCCGGCGCTTCGTGCATCGCCACCAGCGCGTTGCGCAAACGCGGATGGGCGAGGCCGGAGAGCAACCCGCCGCTGACCTCGTCGCTTTCCATCAGCTGACGCAGGATCTGGATCATCACCACTTCCACCAGACGCTCGATCAGCGCCATGCGCCCGCAGCGCTGTTCGAAGGCCTCCTCGAACAGCAGCGAGAGCACCGGCTCGGCACCCATGACCCCATCCAGCGGCAGGCAGACCAGATCGGCCAGCGCCGAGGCAATCGGGTTGGCACTGCCGCCCTCGAACGCCAGGTTGGCGCAGACCATGTCCACCTCGCAGCCCGGCGCGGTGATGAAACGGTGCGTCAGCGGCCGCGGAAACAGCAGCAGGCTCGGTTGCGAGACCTGCAGCACCTCGCGCCCATAGCGGACTTCCACCTCGCCGCGGCGTATCAGGTGCAACTGCCCGTGCACGCCATCGCTCTGCAGCGTGTTGATGCCACACAGCGGCCCGGCATTGAACACCTGGGCGTGCATCGGGAAGTGCGTCATCAAGGCAGCGAGGCGATCGGACATGTAAGTACTCCTGATCAAGTTTTCCGGACTTTACGTCACCAACAGTTTTTTCTGGTGAGCAGAATAGCGCTTACCGGACAACACCGCTCCGGCAACTTCAGAAAACAGGAGTCACCGCCATGTCCATCGAGAAGATCCTCTACACCGCTACTGCCACCGCCACCGGCGGCCGCGAAGGTCGCGCCACATCGTCCGACCAGGCGCTCGACGTGCAGCTGTCCACGCCGCGTGAGCTGGGCGGCGCCGGTGGTGCCGGGACCAACCCCGAGCAGCTGTTCGCCGCCGGATATTCGGCCTGCTTTCTCGGTGCCCTGAAGTTCGTCGCCGGCAAGCAGAAGGTCGCCCTGCCGGCCGATACCCGCATCACCGGCAAGGTCGGCATCGGCCAGATTCCCACCGGCTTCGGCATCGAGGCCGAGCTGACCATCAGCGCCCCCGGCATCGCCCGCGACGTGCTGCAGGCGCTGGTCGAGCAGGCCCACGTGGTCTGCCCCTACTCCAACGCCACCCGCGGAAACATCGACGTCACGCTGATCCTCGCTGACTGAATCCAGACCACTTTATCTACGAACAGGAGACCCACACCATGAACTCGATCACTCGCACCTTCGCCTTCTCGCTGTTGGCCATCGCGCTGCAACCCGCCTTCGCCGCCGAGGCCGCACAACCGGTGAAGCCCGGCAGCAGCGTAGTCGCCGCGCAGACCGCCAGCACCATCACCACCGCCGATGGCGTGCAGCTCTACTACAAGGACTGGGGCCCGAAGGATGGCCCGGTGGTTACCTTCAGCCACGGCTGGCCGCTGAGTTCCGACAGCTGGGAATCGCAGATGATGTTCCTCGCTTCGCAGGGCTATCGAGTGGTTGCTCATGACCGTCGCGGCCATGGCCGTTCCAGTCAGCCCTGGGAAGGCAACGACATGGACCACTACGCCGACGATCTGGCCGCGGTGATCGAGGCGCTGGACCTGCAGGACGTGACCCTGGTCGGCTTCTCCACCGGTGGCGGCGAGGTGGCGCGCTACATCGGTCGCCACGGCACCGAGCGGGTGAAAAAGGCTGTGCTGGTCAGCGCCGTGCCGCCGATGATGCTGAAGACCGCAGATAACCCGGGTGGCCTGCCGCTGGAAGTGTTCGACGGCATCCGCAAGGCTTCGCTGGAAGACCGCGCGCAGCTGTATCTGGACCTGGCTTCCGGCCCGTTCTACGGCTTCAACCGCCCGGGCGCCAAGGTATCCCAGGGATTGATCGACAACTGGCGGGCCCAGGGCATGCAGGCCGGGCACAAGAACACCTACGACTCCATCGCCGCTTTCTCGGCCACCGATTTCCGCGAGGATCTGAAGAAGTTCGATGTGCCGACGCTGGTGATCCACGGTGACGATGATCAGATCGTGCCGCTGGACAGCTCGGGCAAGGCATCCGCCGCGCTGATCGAGGGCGCGCAGCTGATCGTCTACCCCGGTGCGCCGCATGGCCTGACCGACACCCACAAGGAGCGCTTCAACAACGATCTGCTAGCGTTCCTCAAGAAGTGATGTGCAGCAGCCTCGTCGAGCGGCTCGGAGCATCGCGCCGCTTGCCGCTCAGAAACGACAAACCCCGCCGGATGGCGGGGTTTGTTTTGCAGACGGCGTTAGGGCAGACCGGATTCTCTACACGACGCCGATCAGGCGTTCTGACGGATACCGGCGACCAGCCAGGGCTGGTTCTCGCCCTGCACACGCTCCATGCGCCAGCTTTCGCTGAAGGGCTCGCCCTGGTCGAAGCGCGAAGTCTTGGCCACGCCGCTGAAGGTCAGGGTGGCGGTGGTCTTCTCGGCGTTGTCGTCGACGCCGTCGAGCTGGATCTGCAGATCGTCGATGTAGGTCGACTGATAGGCATCACCGATCTCGGCGCGCTCCTGCTTGAGGAAGCCCAGCAGCTGCGGGGTGACGAACTCGGCGATCTTGTCCATCTCGTTGGCGTCCCAGTGCTGCTGCAGCGAGAGGAAGTGCTCGCGGGCCGCAGCGACGAAGCTCTGCTCGTTGAACCAGGCCGGGGCGTTGATCACCGGAGCGGCGGCGACCGGGGCGGCGCTGCCACCGAAAATAGAGGTCGCGGGCTGCTGCGGCATCTCGCGCTGCATCGGCGCGTGGCCGGCCATGGCCGGTTGCTGCTGGCGACGACGGGCGGCAAGGAAGCGGAACAGCAGGAAGGCGATCAGGCCGAAGATCAGGATATCCATGAACTGGATGCCTTCGAAGCCATCGCCCATGAACATCGAGGCGAGCAGGCCGCCGGCGGCCAGACCGGCCAGCGGGCCGAGCCAGCGCGAGGCGCCGCTGGCGGCAGCGGGCGTCTGACGGCCAGCCTGATTCGGTGCGGCCTGGGTTTGCTGGGGCGCCTGGCGGGTCTGGTGGCTCGGTGCCGAGCCGAAGCTCTTGCCGCCACCGAAGCGCTTGGCGTGGGCGTCCAGCGCGAAGGTCAGGCTGATACACAGCGCCATGAAAATGCTAAGCACACGTTGCATTGAGTGTTCCCGCTTGAATTAAGTGGAGGTACGCGCGCCATCCTGCCGAGCTGGGCAAGGGTTGGCGAGGGGCAGTATGTTACGAGCTTTTGCTTGCGACCGTTGGTCGCGTCCGGCCAGGCTGACCAAGAGTCGGCTGGCCCTGATCGGCGCGCGGAGCCCGGTGGCTCCGCGCGCACGGCAGGTCAACGCCAGTTATACAGTTCCTTCTCGGAGATCTCGTGCATCGGCTTGACCTGCGCCTGGAAGGCTTTCATCGACGCCCAGATGCGCCCGTTCAGCTCGCTCTGCGCGGCCAGCTCGCCGAGCACCAGCTCCGACTGCTCCTGCATGGCGCCGAGCACTTCGTCGGGGAAGCGCTTGAGCTCGACGCCCTGCTGCTTGAGCTGATCCAGCGCCAGGGCGTTGTTGTAGACGTAGTCGTCCATCATGTCGCGGCTGGCCGCGCGGGTCGCCTCGGTGAGGATCGCCTGCAGATCCTCGGGCAGGGTGTCGAGTGCCTTCTGGTTGACCAGCAGTTCGAGCACCGCCTGCGGCTCCTGCCAGCCGGGGTAGTAGTAATACTTCGCGGCCTTGTGCAAGCCGAAGGCCAGGTCGTTGTACGGGCTGACCCAGTCGGTGGCGTCGATGGCGCCGGTCTGCAGCGCGGTGAACACCTCGCCGCCGGGCAGGTTGACGGTGGTCGCGCCGAGACGTGTCAGCACTTCGCCGCCGAGGCCCGGCATGCGGATCTTCAGCCCCTTGAGGTCGTCCAGCGAATTGATTTCCTTGTTGTACCAGCCGCCCATCTGCATGCCGGTGTTGCCGACCACCATCGGCTTCACGCCGAAGGGGGCATAGGCCTCTTCCCAGAACTTCTGGCCTTCGCCCTTGCTCAGCCAGGCGTTCATCTCGATGGCCGACAGGCCGAACGGCACGGAGGTGAAGAACTGCGCGGTGGGCACCTTGCCTTTCCAGTAGTAGGCAGCGCCGTGGCCCAGTTCGGCGGTGCCGCGGGAGACGGCATCGAACACTTCCAGCGCCGGGACCAGTTCGCCGGCGGCGTAGACCTTGATGGTCAGGCGACCGTCGCTCATCACCTTGACCCGCTCGGCCAGGCGTTCGGCGGCGGTGCCCAGGCCCGGGTAGTTCTTCGGCCAGGCGGTGACCATCTTCCAGGTGTAGGTTTTGGCGGGTTCGCTGGCGGCCTGCTGGCCGGTGGTTTCGACTTTCTTGTCGTCGTTGCAACCGGCAAGGCCGAGGGTGGCAAGCAAGGCAGCGGCAGCACCGAACAGATGGCGGCGTTTCATGGGTCGGTATCCTTGGAAGATTCTTCTTATAAGAGTGGCTGGTTGGTATGGCGGGTTGACGTTAGCGTCAACCTCACAGGGCTTCAAGTTTCGCGTAGCTGAGCATCAGCCATTTGCTGCCCTCGTCCTCGAAATTCACCTGCACCCGCGCCTGGGCGCCGGCGCCTTCGAAGTTGAGGATGGTGCCTTCGCCGAACAGCGAATGGCGCACGCGCTGGCCGAGGTTGAACGGTGTTTCCGGCACGCCGGCGCCGTCGAACAGCGACGAGCCGCTCATGCTCTTGCCGCTGAACGAGCGCGTCACCGTGTTGCTCAGCCGCACTTCCTGCACCAGCGCCGGCGGAATCTCGCGGACGAAGCGCGAGACCTTGTTGTAGGTCTCGCTGCCGTACAGCCGGCGTGTTTCGGCGTAGGTGATCACCAGCTGCTGCATGGCGCGGGTGATGCCGACGTAGGCCAGGCGGCGTTCCTCTTCCAGGCGGCCGGATTCCTCCAGGCTCATCTTGTGCGGGAACAGGCCTTCTTCCATGCCGACCAGGAACACCAGCGGGAACTCCAGACCCTTGGCGCTGTGCAGGGTCATCAGCTGCACGCTGTCCTCGTGATCGCCGGCCTGCTGCTCGCCGGCCTCCAGCGAGGCGTGGTCGAGGAAGGCGGCCAGCGGCGACTGGATGTCGTCGTCCTCTTCGCTGTAGTTGTCGAAGGCGCGGGCGGCGGAGACCAGTTCCTCGAGGTTTTCCACCCGCGCCTGGGCCTTCTCGCCCTTTTCGTCGCGGTGGTAGGCGAGTAGCCCGGATTCCTCGATGACCAGCTGCGCCATGCTGTGCAGCGGCAGTTTCTCGACCTTCAGCGCCAGGGTGTCGACCAGCTCGACGAAGCCGTTCAGCGCGCTGGCGGCGCGCCCGGACACCGCCTTGGTGCCGACCGCCTGGTGCAGCGCGGCCCACATCGACAGGCCCTGCTCACGCGCCAGCTGGCGCAGGCATTCAACGGTCTTCTCGCCGATGCCGCGGGCCGGCACGTTGATCACCCGTTCCAGCGCCGCGTCGTTGTCGCGGGTCTGGATCAGGCGCAGGTAGGCCATGGCGTTCTTGATCTCGGCGCGCTCGAAGAAGCGCTGGCCGCCGTAGATGCGGTAGGGGATCTTCTCGCGCAGCAGCGCCTCTTCCAGTACCCGCGACTGGGCGTTGGAGCGGTAGAGGATGGCGATCTCGCTGCGGCACATGCCGTCGCGGATGGCCTTCTCGATGCTTTCGACCACGTAACGCGCTTCGTCGTGCTCGTTGAACGCAGCGTACAGGCTGATCGGCTCGCCCTCGCAGCCGGAGGTCCAGAGCTCCTTGCCGAGGCGACCCTGATTGTTGGCGATCAGCGCGTTGGCGGCCTTTAGGATGCAGGCAGTGGAGCGGTAGTTCTGTTCCAGGCGGATGGTTTCGGCATCCGGGAAGTCGGCGCTGAACTGGTGCAGGTTCTCGATGCGCGCGCCGCGCCAGCCGTAGATCGACTGGTCGTCGTCGCCGACCACCATCAGGCTCTCGCCGCCCTTGGCCAGCAATCGCAGCCAGGCGTACTGGACGGCGTTGGTGTCCTGGAACTCGTCCACCAGCACATGGCGGAAGCGCCGCTGGTAGTGCTCGAGCAGGCCGGGGTGGTCGCGCCACAGATCCAGCGCACGTAGCAGCAGCTCGGAGAAGTCGATGACGCCAGCGCGGGCGCAGGCCTCTTCATAGGCTTCGTAGATCTTCAGCTGGGTGGCGAGGAACAGATCACCGCCGGCCTGGATGTTGCGTGGGCGCAGCCCTTCGTCCTTCTGCGCATTGATCCACCACTGTGCCTGGCGCGCCGGCCAGCGCTGCTCGTCGAGGCCGAGCTCGCGGATCACCCGCTTGACCAGGCGCTGCTGGTCGTCGGAATCGAGAATCTGGAAATTCTCCGCCAGCTTCGCCTCGCGCCAGTGCGCACGCAGCAGGCGATGGGCCAGGCCGTGGAAGGTGCCGACCCACATGCCCTGCGGGTTCACGTGCAGCAGCTGCTCGATGCGCTGGCGCATTTCGGCGGCAGCCTTGTTGGTAAAGGTCACCGAAAGGATCGAGTGCAATGATGCGCGCTCGACCTGGTGCAGCCAGGCGATGCGGTGCACCAGTACACGGGTCTTGCCCGAGCCGGCGCCGGCCAGCACCAATTGCCGGCCCAGCGGCGCGGCCACGGCCTGGCGCTGAGCATCGTTGAGGGAATTCAGGAGAAGGGAGAGATCGTCATGCATCGCGGCATTCTATTGGAAATGCCTGCGCTGCGCTCGCCCTGTGGTCCGTTTGGCCGAGCGCCATGCATCGCGGCGGGAGCCTGCTTCGCCTTATGGGTTATGCCGGAACTCCGTTGGTCGGTGAGCATGGCCCACAGACCAATTTCCGACGCAGCATGTATGACGCGAGACTAGCAACGTGCCATTATCGGCCGTGTTTTGGTTCCGAGAGAGCCTGATTCGGGTGCAGTTATTACTAGAACAACAGACATGACCGATTCCATTCGAACCGCCTTCCCGGGGGCTGCGACCGCTGTTGCAGACGGGATGGCGCCCTCCGACCACATTGCCGAACGCACGCGTTTGCTCTATCTGGGGTCGCGTGTCCCGGCGCTGTTGCTGTTGCTCTCGACGCTGATCTGCGGCGTGGTGCTGTGGGAGGACAACGGCGGCATCGAACTCGGCGGCTGGATTGGCTGGATGCTCGCGCTGGGCCTGCTGTGGCTGCAGCAGGTCATGGCGTTCGGCAAGGCGAGCCCCGAGGGGCAGGCCGATGCGCACTGGCGCTGGCGGTTCTTTCTCGGCAGCAGCATATGTGCGGTCAGCCTGAGCTATGCAATGGTCGCGCTGATACCCGCCGATGCTTTCGCCACGCAGGCGCTGCTGTACGGTCTGATCGGTTCGGTCGTCGTCGCCGCCAGCGTCGCCTATGGCGTCTGCCTTCCTGCTTTCTTCTGTTTCGCCGTGCCCAGCCTGCTGCCGACAGGTTTGCTGTTGATGACCAGCGGTCATCCGCTGCAGCAGGGTTGGGGGCTGCTGGCGATGATCGTGCTGGCGACCCTCTGCCTGATCGGCTGGCAGATCAGCCGGCTGGTGAACGACGGGCTCGAACAGCGGCTGCACAAGCAGCAGCTGATCGAGCGGCTGGAAACCGCCGGCCGCGAAGCCGACCAGCTCAATCGACGTCTGGCCTCGGAGGTGGAGCAACGCCGCCATGCCGAAAAGCAGCTGCGCAGTGCCTACGATGGCCTCGAGCAGCGCGTCGCCGAGCGCACCGCGGAACTCGCGCAGCTCGCCGAAGAACTGGGCGAAAGCGAGACGCGGCTGAATCTGGCGCTGGACGCCAGTGGCCTCGGGCTGTGGGACTGGGATCTGCAGAACAACCATGTTCACCATTCCCGTCTGGAAGTGGTCTTCGGCATCGGCCGGCAGCACCGCCACGATGAGGATGGCTCGCCACTGCCGGACATCCATCCCAAGGATCTGGAGGGCGTGCGCGCCATCCTGATCGCGCACCTGAAGGGCGAAACCGAGCAGTTTGCCGTCGAATACCGTGCGTTGCGCGCTGATGGCAGCGAAATCTGGCTCGAAGACCGCGGACGGGTGATCCAGCGCGATGCCGGTGGGCGAGCGCTGCGCATGATCGGTACCCGTCGTGACATCAGCGAGCTGCGCAGCCAGGCCGAGCAGCAGCGCCTGGCAGCGACGGTGTTCGAGGCGGCTAGCGAAGGCATGGTGATCATGAACGATCACTACCGAGTGCTGGCGGTCAACGACGCCTGCTGCGCGCTGTCCGGCTACAGCCGCGAGGAGCTGATCGGTCACAGCGTGGCGCGAATCGCCGGCTCGCAGGAGAGCCAGCGGCAGTACCAGACCATGCGCGAAGCGCTGGAACTGCACGGTCACTGGCAGGGCGAGCTGATCGAGACCCGCAAGAGCGGTGAGGTCTACCCGCAGTGGGTGCAGTTGCGCGAGGTGCGCGATGCCAACGACAGCGTCACCCATGTGGTGGCCTTCATCTCCGACCTCAGCGTGCGGCGCAAGATCGAGGAGCGCCTGCGCTACCTGACCCATTACGACGACCTCACCGGACTGGCCAACCGCGGCCTGCTCAAGGAGCGTCTGCACGAGGCCTGCCAGCGGGTGCGCCGCAATGGCCGCAACATGGCGGTGCTCTACATCGATCTGGACCGCTTCAAGCTGCTCAACGAAAGCCTGGGCCATGAGGCCGCCGACGCGCTGCTGCGCGAGATGTCGCGACGGATTACCCAGACCCTGAGCGAGGCCGACACCATCGCGCGGCTGTCCGGCGACGAGTTCGTCGTGCTGATCGACGCCTACGGCAGTCTCAGCAGCCTCGCGCATCTGGGCAGCCGGTTGCTGCAGCGCATCCGCAAACCAGTGATCATCGACGAGCAGGAGCTGGTCATCAGCGCCTCGATCGGCGTCAGTCTGATGCCGGACAACAGCCGTGATGCGGAAGTGCTGCTGCGCCAGGCGAACATGGCCATGCAGCAGGCCAAGCACCTGGGCGGCAACACGCTGCAGTTCTTCACCGACCGTCCGCAGGCGTCGAGCATGCAGTACCTGCAGCTGGAGAACCAGCTGCGCAAGGCGCTGGATTCCGGCCAGCTGGAAGTGTTCTATCAGCCTCGTCTGACGCTGGCCAACGATGCCCTGGATGCTGCCGAAGCGCTGGTGCGCTGGCGTCACCCCGAGCGCGGACTGGTCGCGCCGGCGCACTTCATCCCGCTGGCGGAAGAGACCGGTTTGATCATTCCGCTCGGTGAGTTCGTCTTGCGCGAGGCCTGTCGCCAGGCGCGCCAATGGCAGCAGCAGGGGCTGGCCGAGATCCGCATCTCGGTGAACCTCTCGGTCAAGCAGTTGCGCCAGGGTAACTTCGTCAGCCTGGTGCGCCAGGTGCTGGAGGAAACCGGCCTGCCAGCGACCATGTTGGAGCTGGAACTGACCGAAAGCCAGTTGCTGGACGACATCGACAACGCCATCAGCATCAGCGAGCAGCTGCGCGCGCTGGGCGTGCGACTGGCGATCGACGATTTTGGCACCGGCTTCTCGTCGCTGAGCTACCTCAAGCGCTTCCCGGTGGATTACGTGAAGATCGACCGCTCGTTCATCAGTGAGCTGGAGCATTCCAGCCAGGATGCGGCGATTACCCGGGCGATCATCGCCATGGTCCACAGCCTGGAGCGCAAGGTGGTGGCCGAGGGCGTGGAAACCCAGGCGCAGATGGATTTCCTCAAGGCCAACCAGTGCGACGAAATCCAGGGTTACCTGCTCAGCCCGCCGGTGCCGGCCGAGCAGTTCGCCGAGCTGCTGCGTTAAGCTGCGGCGTCGCGATGCGACGCCAGCTCCGCGCTCAACCGCGCGTGGTGCTGCCGTCCAGTTCGCGCATCAGCAGGGCGTAGCGCAGATCGACGTCTTCCGGTACCGGCAGGTACACCGTATGGCCGTCGCCCGGCGCTACCTCGATGGCTTCGCCGCGCTTGTCCTCCAGCCGCTCAAGACGCAGGTTGAGATTGCCCTGCGGCGTCATCAGCTCCAGCCGATCGCCCACCGCGAAGCGGTTCTTCACCCTCACCTCGGCCAGCCCGTTGCGCCGCTCGCCGGTCAGTTCGCCAACGAACTGCTGGCGCTCGGAGAGCGAGAAGCCGCGTTCGTAGTTCTGGTATTCGTCGTGCACGTGACGGCGCAGGAAGCCCTCGGTGTAGCCGCGGTGGGCCAGCGATTCGAGGGTGTCCATCAACGACCTGTCGAACGGCCGGCCGGCGAGGGCGTCGTCGATGGCCTTGCGGTAGACCTGCGCGGTGCGCGCCACGTAGTAGTGGCTCTTGGTACGGCCTTCGATCTTCAGCGAATGCACGCCCATCTGCACCAGACGCTCGACGTGCTGCACGGCGCGCAGGTCCTTGGAGTTCATGATGTAGGTGCCGTGCTCGTCCTCGGTGGCCTCCATGAACTCGCCAGGACGCGAGACGTCCTCGAGCAGGAATACCTTGTCGGTGGGGGCCCCGACGCCCAGGGTCGGGTCGTCCTGCGCCGTGACCGGCTGTACGGCGATGGGCTCGTAGAGATGAACCGAGTTGCCCAGCTCATCCTCCTTCGCCTCGTGGGTCTTGTATTCCCAGCGGCAGGCGTTGGTGCAGGTGCCCTGATTGGGGTCGCGCTTGTTGATGTAGCCGGACAGCAGGCAGCGGCCGGAATAGGCCATGCACAGCGCGCCGTGGACGAAGACCTCCAGCTCCATGCCCGGCACCTGTTCGCGGATTTCGCCGATCTCCTCCAGCGACAGCTCGCGGGACAGGATCACGCGGCTGACGCCCTGGCTTTCCCAGAACTTCACCGTCGCCCAGTTCACCGCGTTGGCCTGCACCGAAAGGTGGATGGTCTGCTGCGGGAAGTGCTGGCGCACCAGCATGATCAGACCGGGATCGGACATGATCAGCGCATCCGGTCCCATCGCCACCACCGGCTCCAGATCCTTGATGAAGGTCTTCAGCTTGGCGTTGTGCGGGGCGATGTTGACCACCACGTAGAACTGCTTGCCCAGCGCGTGCGCCTCGTCGATGCCGAGCTTGAGGTTGGCGTGGTCGAACTCGTTGTTGCGCACGCGCAGGCTGTAGCGCGGCTGCCCGGCATACACCGCATCGGCGCCGTAGGCGAAGGCGTAGCGCATGGATTTCAGCGTGCCGGCAGGCGACAGCAGCTCGGTGCGGTTGGGGGTGCTCATGGCGCGGAACTCGCAGGGGTATCGAAAGCGCGGCATTTTACTGCGCTTGCCCGGCGATTGCGCGTCGTCTTCGATGGTTGCAGAGCGTGACGGCGCCCCGCGGGGCAGGGCGCCGGGCCCTCAGGCCGCGGATGCTTCCTTGAGCATCTCGTAGAGACGGTCCTTGAGCTGCAGCTTCTGCTTCTTCAGATTCTCCACCTCGCTGTCGGTACCCGGCACGATGCGCGCTTCGATGTTCTTTACGTGCTGGTCGAGCTCGTTGTGCTCGTCGAACAGACGGGCAAAGGTCTTGTTTTCCGCCTTGAGACGGGTGATCAGGTCGCGGTACTCGGGAAACATGGCAATTCCTGCGTTGTGGATGAGCGGGTGAGCCGGTCAGGCGTAAGCCGTGACCGGCCTCTTGTCTCCATAGTCATCCTGCGCGGTGCCGGCGGTATTGATCGGTGTCATGCGTCCAGACAGCAAAACGCCGGGACGAGCCCGGCGTTTCGGTCCTGCACCTGGATCAGGCCGCGGCAATCACGTCGCCGTGATTCTCCGGCTCGATCAGCGCGCGGTGCAGCGCGGCGATGGCGGCGTCGTAGTCTTCCTCGTTGACCACGCACTGCATCTCCACCTGGCGGATCGACTGGTGGATCGCCTGGATGCTGATACCTGCCTCGGCCAGCGCGGCCACGGTCTTGGCCAGGATGCCTTTGACCTTTAGGTCCGAACCGATCGCCGAGACGATCGCCAGGTTATGTACGGTGACCTCGGCGGCCGGATACTTCTCCTCGATCAGCCGCGCGGCGCGGGTGATCAGCTTGCGCGAGCCGGAGGTGTAGTAGGTGATGCTATTGGCGTCGGAATCCTTGTTCACCACATAGAGCTTGAGCTGCTTGAGCAGCTTGCTGATTTCCATGTCGTGGCTGATGTCGCCGAGCATGTCCTGATCGAACACCTCGATGCCGAAGACGTCCTTGCGCCCGGCGATGATCTCCACGCAGGGCTTCTCGGACTTGTAATCCTGGCTGATCAGCGTACCGCCGTGCTCGGGCTCGAAGGCATTCTTGATGCGCAGCTCGACGCCGGCACGGCGCAGGGTCTTGGCCGCGCGCGGATGGATCGCCTCCATGCCGAGGTTCGACAGCTGGTCGGCGACGTCGTAGTTGGTGCGACCGATGGTCACCACCTTGTCGGCACCGACCAGGTTCGGGTCGGCGGAGGAGAGGTGGAATTCCTTGTGGATGATCGCCTCGTGGGCACCGGTGGCGGCGGCGATCTGGGCGAAGGTGATCTCGCTGTAGCCGCGGTCGTAGGTGTTCATCAGGCCTTCGGCGCAATGCGTATAGCCAGTGGCGACCACCAATTCACGGTTCAGGTCGAAACCGGCGAAGTGGCTGGCGATCATCTCCTCGAACGGCAGCGGCGCTTCCTGCTGCCAGCCGGTGAGGTCGGCCAGGCGCGCGTTGACGCCGCGCTGCTTGAGCGCCAGCACCGAGTTGAAGGCGCTGTGCGCTTCACCGAGGGAGGCGAGCATCTCGCGCACCTTCATCAGGTGTTCGGAGAGCTGGAAGTGCCCGTAGGCGCAGAGCTTCTGCAGGCTGTGCATGCACTCGCTGGCATCGTCGATGCGCGAGTTGATGAACTGGTTGGCGGCGTGCAGCTCGTACTCGGAGCTGAACAGCTCGGCGTTCTTGCTCAGCATGCGCTGGCGCATGTGCTCCAGCGCCTCGCGCCACGCGCCCTCGCTCTGGGCGTCGGCGAAGCGCTGATAGACGCCGGGTTCGCCGGTTTTCTTGTGTTCCAGCAGCAGGTTGGTCATGCCGCTGTAGGCCGAGACGACGAAGATGCGCTGGTACAGCGCTGCGCCTTCCCGGCGGCCGATGAAGATATTGTCGAGGACTTCCTCGAAGCGGCTCATCGACGTGCCGCCGATCTTTTCTACGGTATGCATCTTTTTATTGCGTCCGAATCTGGCAGGCCGTTGACGGGCCCGGCGCGGCTGGCGCACCTGTCGATCAACGAGCTGGAAGTGAGTTCATCCCTGGGCCAATAAGCGATCGGCCGAGCCGGGGGATCGGGCCCGTCATCAGACGCGCCCGATCGCCTCAGAGATACTGTTGCGGCTGAATGTCCAGCGGCTTGAAGTTCTCACGCTCGGCGACGAAGGCCGGGCGGGGTTTCTGCTCGCAGAACGGCGGCTGCACGGCATTATCCACGTGGTTGTAGACGTAGAACAGATTGCTCCGCGCGCTGGGTGTGATGTTGCCGTTGGAGCCATGCATGGTGTTGCAATCGAAGAACACCACACTGCCGGCCGGGCCGGTGGCGCAGTCGATGCCGAAGCGGCTCGCCAGCTCGCTCAGGCTGTTCTGGTCGGGCACGCCGAATTCCTGCTTGCGCAGGGATTTCTCGTAGTGGTTCTCCGGTGTGGCGCCGACGCAGCGCACGTAGTGCTTGTGCGAGCCGGGCATGAGCATCAGCGGGCCGTTGTGCGGCTCGTTGTCGGTCAACAGGATCGAGCAGGACAGGCAGCGCATGCGCGGCATGCCGTCCTCTACGTGCCAGGTCTCGAAGTCCGAGTGCCAGTAGAACTCCTTGCCGGTGAAGCCGGGCTTGAAGTTCATCCGCGATTGATGCACGTACAGATCACCGCCGAGGATGAAGCGGGCGATGCCGGCAGTTCGTTCGTCGGCTGCTACACGGGCGAACAGGTGGTTGTCGCTGTGAATGTCGAACACCGAGCGGACGGCGCCGCTGTCGGGTTCCTTGATGGTCTTGCCGGAGCCGGCGACGGCCGGGTCCTGGCGCATGCGCTCGAGTTCGGCACGGAATACCGCGACTTCATCGGCGCTGAACAGATTGGGGATGACCAGGTAGCCGTCGCGTTCGAAACGTTCGATCAGCTCCGCCGCTATCGGCGCATTCTCCAGGTCGCTGCGGTAGACGACCGGATCCAGGCGTTCTTGCCAGCTGGGCTGGTCTTCCTGGCGCGAGGGATACAGGTCGGCTTGCATAGGGTTCACGCTTACCTCCTTTCTGGTGATGGTGGGGCGGCGCGGTGGCCGCCCCGGTAAACCGGTATCAGACGGTTTCGGCCTCCAGCGGATAGACGCCGCTCTCGTCATGCACTTCCTTGCCGTTGAGCGGCGGGTTGAAGACGCAGGCCATCTTCATGTCCTCGCTTCCGCCACGCAGCAGGTGCTCGTCGTGCTTGTCGAGGATGTACAGCGTGCCGGGTTCGATCTTGTAGATCTTGCCGTCGGCGATGGTCTCGACCTCACCGTTGCCGCTCATGCAGTACACCGACTCCAGGTGGTTCTGGTAGTGGATGTGCGTCTCGGTGCCGGCGTAGATGGTGGTGATATGGAACGAGAAGCCCATGTTGTCGTCCTTGAGCAGCATGCGTGTGCTGTCCCAGGTGCCGGTCTTGCTGTGGACCTTGCGGTCGGTCTGCTCGCAGTCGGCGAGTTTTCTCACGATCATCTGCGGGTCCTCCTCAGGAAGCCTGGTTGGCGGTCTGCTCACCCATCACGGCGGCAAACGCCTTGTCGAGAATGGAAAGCGCACGGTCGATCTGCTCTTCGCTGATGATCAGCGGGCAGAGACACTTGACCACTTCGCTGTGGGCGCCGCTGGTCTCGACCACCAGGCCGTTGTCGAAGGCGTGACGGCAGACGGCCGAAGCGATGTCGCCATCCGGGCAGCTGATGCCGAGCATCATTCCGCGGCCCTTGAGGAACAGTGAATCCGGGCCGTGACGGCGGATGATGCGCTGCATGCCGTCGGCGATGCGCTTGCCCTTGGCCTTCACGCTGTTGGCGAACTCGTCGTTCTGCCAGAAGTGCTCGACGGCCGCGGCGGCGGTGACGAAGGCGTGGTTGTTGCCGCGGAAGGTGCCGTTGTGTTCGCCCGGCTTCCACTGGTCCAGCTCCTGGCGCAGCAGCACCATGGCGAACGGCAGGCCGTAGCCGGACAGCGACTTGGACAGCGTGACGATATCCGGCTGGATGCCCATCTCCTCGAAGCTGAAGAAGGTGCCGGTGCGGCCGCAGCCGGCCTGGATGTCGTCGACGATCAGCAGCATCTCGTGCTTGCGGCAGAGCTTCTCGAGCTTGCGCATCCACTCGGCCGATGCGGTGTTCAGACCGCCTTCGCCCTGGACCACCTCAACGATCACCGCGGCCGGCTTGTCGATACCGCTGGACGGGTCGGAGAGCAGCTTATCCATCATGCCGATGGTGTTGGTCTTGTCGCCGAAATAGTTGGCATACGGCATGCGGCTGACGTCGGTCAGGCTGATGCCGGAGCCGCCGCGGTGATGCTGGTTGCCAGTCGCGGCCAGCGCGCCGATGCTGCAGCCGTGGAAGCCGTTGGTGAAGCTGATGATGTTGTTGCGCCCGGTGACCTTGCGCGCCAGCTTCATCGCCGCCTCGACCGCGTTGGTGCCGGTCGGGCCGGTGAACTGCATGCGGTAGTCACCCATGCCGCGCGGCTCCAGGATCAGGCGGTTGAAGGTTTCGAGGAAACGCTCCTTGGCCGCGGTGTACATGTCCAGGCCGTGGGTGATGCCGTCGCTCTCGATGTAGTCGAGCAGCGCCTGCTTGAGCACCGGGTGGTTGTGCCCGTAGTTGAGCGTGCCGGCACCGGCGAGGAAGTCGATGTAGCGCTTGCCGTCCTGAGTGACCAGTTCGGCGCCCTGGGCCTGATTGAAGACCACGGGGAAGGAACGGCAGTAGCTGCGAACCTTGGATTCGTTCAGTTCGAAAGTTTTCATGCGTGCTCCTTGAGCTCTTCTTCTAGATGGGAAACGGTGAACGGGCCAGCGCGGTAGAGCACCTCGTCCTCGTGCTGTCCGGCGAAATGCTCGGCGCGCGAGAACAGCGTGCGCGTGGTGCAGTCGGCACCCAGCTTGTCGAAGGCCCGCTTGAACAGCGCCTGGGACGCCGCGTTGTCCGGGGAGATGGTGGTTTCCATGTAGCGCACGCCGTGCTCACGGGCGACCCGTTCGGTCAGCGCCAGCAGCATGCGCAGGGCCAGCCCCTGGCCGCGCATCGAACCGTCGACGGCGACCTGCCAGACGAACAATGTGTCCGGCCGCGAAGGGGGGCGATAACCCGAAATGAAACCGACCAGCTCGCCCTGGGCGTTCTCTGCGGCGATGGCGGTGTCAGCGAAGTCGGAACACTGCAGCAGGTTGCAGTAGACCGAATTGGTATCGAGGGGCTGGCAGCGCGCCACCAGCTGATGCAGGTTGTAACCGTCGCCGTCGGTTGGGCGACGGAGCATTACGGTGGGGAAACTCAAAACAATGCCTTTGGGGTTGTTGATTGAATTCCTTTTTAGGGTAGGCATATCTTGGAAAGTTTCTCAACCCATGTTTCCCGATATGCGAAGTGTGGCGACGCCTATATATCGCCAGAGCCCGCGTTGTTCCTGCGCTGACGCCGCGGATGTTTCAGTCTGTTTCGGTCTCGACAACTGTCGAGCAATAGACGAACTGCGTGGAAGTTTGCGGAGTGGCTCGGGAAGTTGGACGTAGGCCTGCCGCACAAGTTCGCCTGAATCCTCATTCTGTCGGCTGCAGGCCTTGCAGTTGCTAGCTTTTGCTGTGATCTACGGTGTCCGGATTTGGCGCAGGCGGCGAAAGGCCGATTGATCTGCGACGGTCGCGGAGTGTGCCCTGTGGACGCGCTGGTTGAACTAGCCGAGAAGGCGCGGAATATAAGGGGCGGCTCGCTGATTATATGTCGCTGATATGACCGGAATATGTAGGCGAATCATGGTCTGCTCTGGGTTAGTTGATTGCACTAGTTCAGATGGCCGTATTCGTCGATTGTGAAAACTCCGCCGATCCGCTCTATCACGCGTTATTCGGCGGCTGCGGCGAAGTTCGGATTAGTTCTTCTGGGCGCCTCATTGCCACCAGCGATGGCCCTGGCGCTCGATGAACTGGTGCGCCTGCTCCGGGCCATCCTCGCCGGCGGCGTAAGGCCGTGGTTTGCGGTAGTAGCTGCTCCAGCCGCGCAGGATCGGGTCGACCCAGTTCCAGGCCGCTTCCACCTCGTCACGGCGCATGAACAGCGTCGAATCGCCTTCGATGACATCCAGCAGCAGACGCTCGTAGGCCTCCCAGCGGCGGGTGCTGCTGAAGGCATGGGCCAGGTTGAGGTCCAGTTCCACCGGCTCGAGCTGCATGCCCTTGCCGGGTGCCTTGGCCATCAGCTGCAGGCTGATGCTCTCCTCCGGCTGCAAGCTGATGATCAGGCGGTTGACCTCGCCCTTGGCGAACAGCAGGTGCGGCACCTGCTTGAAAGTGATGATGATTTCCGAGCGCTTGCGCGCCATGCGCTTGCCGGTGCGCAGGTAGAAGGGCACGCCGGCCCAGCGCCAGTTGTCGATCTCGGCCTTCACCGCGACGAAGGTTTCGGTGTCGCTGTCGTTGTCGATGTTCGGCTCGAAGTAGTAGGCCGGCACGTCGTGGCCGCCGATGCGCCCGGCGCCGTACTGGCCGCGTACGGTCTTGTCCAGCACGTCGTTGCCGGTGATCGGCTTGAGCGCTTCGAGCACCTTCACCTTCTCGCCGCGGATGTGCTTGGCGTCGAAACGCACCGGCGCCTCCATCGCCACCAGGCAGAGCAGCTGCAGGAGGTGGTTCTGCAGCATGTCGCGCATGGCGCCGGCGTTGTCGTAGTAGCCGCCGCGGTTTTCCACGCCGAGGGTTTCGGCCACGGTGATCTGCACGTGATCGATATGCCCGGCGCGCCAGATCGGCTCGAACAGCGCGTTGGCGAAGCGCAGCGCCATGAGGTTCTGCACCGTTTCCTTGCCCAGATAATGGTCGATCCGGTAGATGCGCGCTTCGGGGAATACCGAGCCGATCGCCTCGTTGATTTCCAGTGCCGAATCCAGCGAATGGCCGATGGGTTTTTCCAGCACGATGCGCGCATCGTCACCGGCCAGCCCGGCACTTTCCAGGTTGGCGGCGATGGGCTCGAACAGATCCGGCGCGGTGGCCAGGTAGTAGACCCGCACGCGGCCATCGGCCCGGCCGAGATACTGGGCCAGACGCGCGTATTCGCTGCGCTGGGAGGCGTCCATGGCGAAATAGTCGAGGCGCTGGGCGAAGGCTTGCCAGGTCTCGGGGTTGAAGTCGCTGCGCGCGACCTGGGCGCGGCAATGGCGCTCGGCGAGGGCCAGGTAGCCGTCGCGGTCGAGCTTCTTGCGCGCCAGGGCGAGAATGCGCACGTCGGCATGCAGGCGGCCGTCGCGATGCAGGTGATACAGCGCCGGCAGCAGCTTGTGCAGCGTCAGGTCACCGGTCCCGCCGAACACGAGCATGTCACAGGAAATCGACATCGAATCTCTCCCAGGGGCAAAAAATGGGCGTCATGGCGAGGCTTGTAGTATAACTACCGCCCCACTACAACCCGCTGATGGCCGAGCGGTGCCTGTCGCGCCCGAACGAGCCCTCAGTCGTGAGCATAGCGAGCCCGCCACGTGAATCTGCTGCAACACATCGCCCAGTCGAGAAGTCTGCTACGGAAGTCGGAGTTGAAGGTGGCCGACCATGTCCTGCTCGATCCGGCCTCGGTGATGCACAGTTCCATGGCCGATCTGGCGCACACCGTCGGCGTCAGCGAGCCGACCATCGTGCGTTTCTGTCGGGCCATCGGCTGCCTCGGCTTCCAGGACCTCAAGCTCAAGCTGGCGCAGAGCCTGGCCGCCGGCGCCAGTTTCGGCCAGTTCGCCATCAGCGAGAACGATTCGGTGGCTGACTTCGCGCTGAAGATCTTCGACACCACGCTGCACACCCTGATGGAGGTGCGTGAGCGGCTCGACCCGGATGCCTTGCAGCGCGCCATCACCGCCATGGCCAAGGCCGAGCGGGTGGAGTTCTACGGTTTCGGCGCCTCCGGCGCAGTGGCCACCGATGCCCAGCACAAGTTCTTCCGCCTGCTGCTTTCGGCCGCGGCCTATTCCGATCCGCACATGCAGGCGATGTCGGCGGTGACGCTCAAGCCGACCGACGTGGCGATCTGCATTTCCCAGTCCGGTCGCTCCAAGGATCTGCTGATCACCGCCAACGTCGTGCGTGAATCCGGCGCGACGCTGATCACCCTGTGCCCGAGCCAGACACCCCTGGCCGAGCTGGCCACCATCAATCTGGCGATCGACGTGCAGGAAGACACCGAGATCTACACTCCGCTGACCTCGCGTATCGCTCACCTCGTCGTGATCGATGTGTTGGCCATGGGTGTGGCCATGGCCCGTGGGCCGAGCCTGGTCAACCATCTCAAGAGTGTGAAGCGCAGCCTGCGCAGCCTTCGGCTGTCGCCGAAGACGGTCAAGGCCCACGAGGACTGAGCGTCTTCATCGCCGCGTCATCACGCTGACTTCATCCTGTCACTCACAGCGCCGATGCTGGTCTCCCGTTACCTGTTCTGGGAGACCGCTCATGCTCCGGCAAACCGACGTCAGCACCCCACTCGACAGCAAGGCCCGACGCAAGCAGCAGGACGAGCGCCGCATGCGCTTTCGTCGTGCCATCGAAAGCTACACCGAGCAGCGTCAGCTGCATGCCGAACTGAACGACTATGCCGATGCGTTGGTGCTCAGCTCGCTGCTGGAGTCATCGGCGAGCCGGCGAAGCGCTCCGCCAGCGCACTGATCTGCGCACGCTCTTCACGTAGGAAGGCGAAGAACGCCTGGGCCACCGGGCTCAGGCGTTTACCGCGCGGGTGAACCACGCACCAGCTGCGTTGCAGCGGCAGTTCCTGCACTGGCAGCTCACGCAGCAGTCCGCAGGCCAGCTCCAGATGCACCGCATGGCGCGGCAGCAGCGCCAGCCCCAGGCCGGCCACCACGCATTCACGCAGTGCATCCAGCGAGGCGACCTGGATGGTCTGGGTGAAGTGGGCGCGTTTCTGTCGCAGGTAATCTTCTGCGGCCCTGCGTGTGCCGGAGCCGGGTTCGCGCGTCAGCAGCGGATAGCTGGTCAGATCCTGCAGCGACAGCGTGGCCGCATGGCACAGCGGATGCTCAGGCGGGGCCACGGCAATGATCGGGTTGTTGAGGAACGGCATGAACTCCAGGTCCATGTCGGTGGGCACCTGAGACATGATCAGCAGGTCGTCACGGCTGACCGACAGGCGTTTGACCGCCTGAGCGTGATTGACCACCACCAGCTGCAGGTTGACCTCCGGATGCAGCCGCTTGAAGGCGGCGAACAGGTGCGGCGTGATGTACTTGGCGCTGGATTCCACGGCTAGGTTCAGCTGCCCCTGTAGCGAGCCCAGCAGGTCGGACAGCTGCATGTCGAGGCTGTCGAGCCGGCCGAAGATATCGGTGCTGGCGCGCTGCAGCGCTTCGGCGGCATCGGTCAGGTAGAGCTTCTTGCCGACGTACTCGAACAGCGGCTGGCCGACCAATTCTTCCAGCTGGCGGATCTGCAGGCTCACTGCTGGCTGGGTCAGCGCCATTTCCTCAGCGGCACGGCTGTAGGAAAGCGTCTCACAGACCGCGCGAAACACCTGAAGCTGGCGCAATGTCATGCGCATCAATGATTTTCGCATCGTTTTCTCGTTGTTTCGCTCATTTTATGGTCGGCGAGTCAGTGCGCGAATTTTCTGCCTGTTCGGTCAGAAAGCAGGCGCACAGCAGGTGTATATAAGTAAATACTTATCCTCAGGAAAACAATTATTCATTTTCAGTAATCGCCCGGACGGGCGTAGGGTGAAATGACTCGTTGCAAATGCGAGTGATCATGACCCGCTCGCGGGTCGCCTGCTCAACGATCCGAGGGAAGACAGCGTGATCAAGAAGCTGCTGATCGCCAACCGCGGGGAAATCGCGGTACGCATCGTCCGCGCCTGTGCCGAAATGGGCGTTCGCTCGGTGGCGGTGTTCTCCGAAGCCGACCGCCATGCGCTGCACGTCAAGCGCGCCGACGAGGCCTATTTCATCGGCGAGGACCCGCTGGCCGGCTACCTGAACCCGCGCAAGCTGGTGAATCTGGCGGTGGAAACCGGCTGCGATGCCTTGCATCCGGGCTATGGTTTCCTTTCCGAGAATGCGGAACTGGCGGATATCTGCGCCGAACGTGGAATCAAGTTCGTCGGTCCCAGCGCCGAGGTGATTCGTCGCATGGGCGACAAGACCGAAGCCCGGCGCAGCATGATCAAGGCCGGCGTGCCGGTCACGCCGGGCACCGAAGGCAACGTCAAGGACCTCGCCGAGGCGCTGCGCGAAGCCGAGCGCATCGGTTACCCGGTGATGCTCAAGGCCACCTCCGGCGGTGGCGGCCGCGGCATTCGTCGCTGCAATTCGCGTGCGGAGCTGGAATCGGCCTATCCACGGGTGATTTCCGAGGCGACCAAGGCCTTCGGCAGCGCCGAGGTGTTCCTGGAAAAGTGCATCGTCGAACCCAAGCACATCGAGGCGCAGGTACTGGCCGACAGTTTCGGCAACACCGTGCACCTGTTCGAGCGCGACTGCTCGATCCAGCGGCGCAACCAGAAGCTCATCGAGATCGCGCCGAGCCCGCAGCTTACCCCCGAGCAGCGCGCCTATATAGGCGACCTGGCCGTGCGCGCGGCCAAGGCGGTGGGCTACGAGAACGCCGGTACCGTGGAATTCCTGCTCGCCGATGGCGAGGTGTACTTCATGGAGATGAACACCCGAGTGCAGGTGGAGCACACCATCACCGAGGAAATCACCGGCATCGATATCGTTCGTGAGCAGATCCGCATCGCCTCCGGCCAGCCGCTATCGGTCAAGCAGGAGGACATCCAGCATCGCGGCTTTTCCCTGCAGTTCCGCATCAACGCCGAAGACCCGCGCAACAACTTCCTGCCCTGCTTCGGCAAGATCACCCGCTACTACGCGCCCGGTGGCCCCGGCGTGCGCACCGACACGGCGATCTACACCGGTTACACCATTCCACCGTACTACGACTCCATGTGCCTGAAGCTGGTGGTCTGGGCGCTGACCTGGGAAGAGGCGCTGGCCCGGGGGTCGCGTGCACTGGACGACATGCGCGTGCAGGGCGTGAAGACCACCGCCACCTACTACCAGCAGATTCTCGCCAACCCGGATTTCCGCAGCGGCCAGTTCAACACCAGCTTCGTCGACAACCATCCGGAACTGCTGAACTACTCGATCAAACGCAAGCCGGGCGAACTGGCCCTGGCCATCGCCGCCGCCATTGCCGCCCACGCAGGCCTGTGAGGAACGCACCATGACCGTCCAGAAGAAAATCTCCGTCACCGACACCATCCTGCGTGACGCCCATCAGTCGCTGCTGGCCACCCGCATGCGCACCGAAGACATGCTGCCGATCTGCGACAAGCTCGACCGCGTCGGCTACTGGTCGCTGGAAGTCTGGGGCGGCGCCACCTTCGATGCCTGCGTGCGCTTCCTCAAGGAAGATCCCTGGGAGCGTCTGCGTCAGCTCAAGGCGGCGCTGCCCAATACCCGCCTGCAGATGCTGCTGCGCGGGCAGAACCTGCTCGGCTACCGCCACTACAGCGACGATGTGGTCGAGGCATTCGTCGCCAAGGCGGCAGAGAACGGCATCGACGTGTTCCGCATCTTCGATGCGATGAACGACGTGCGGAACCTGGAAACCGCCATCCGTGCGGTGAAGAAGAGCGGCAAGCACGCCCAGGGCACCATCGCCTACACCACCAGCCCGGTGCACACCACCGAGGCGTTCGTCGAGCAGGCGCGGCAGATGGCGGCCATGGGCGTCGACTCCATCGCCATCAAGGACATGGCCGGCCTGCTGACCCCTTATGCCACGGGCGAACTGGTCAAGGCGCTGAAGGCCGCACTGCCCGAGCTGGATGTGGTGATCCACTCCCACGACACCGCTGGCGTCGCCAGCATGTGCCAGCTCAAGGCCGTGGAGAATGGCGCCGATCGCATCGACACCGCCATCTCCAGTATGGCCTGGGGCACCAGCCATCCGGGCACCGAGTCCATGGTCGCCGCGCTGCGCGGCACGCCATACGACACCGGCCTCGACCTGGAGCTGCTGCAGGAGATCGGTCTGTACTTCTACGCCGTGCGCAAGAAGTACCACCAGTTCGAAAGCGAATTCACCGGCGTCGACACCCGTGTGCAGGTGAACCAGGTGCCTGGCGGGATGATCTCCAACCTAGCGAACCAGCTCAAGGAGCAGGGCGCGCTGCACCGTATGGATGAAGTGCTGGCGGAGATCCCCAAGGTGCGCAAGGACCTCGGCTACCCTCCGCTGGTGACCCCAACCTCGCAGATCGTCGGCACCCAGGCGTTCTTCAATGTGCTCGCCGGGGAGCGCTACAAGACCATCACCAACGAGGTGAAGCTCTACCTGCAGGGCCGCTACGGTCAGGCGCCGGCACCGGTGTGCGAGCGCCTGCGCTTCATGGCCATCGGTAGCGAGGAGGTCATCGAGTGCCGCCCGGCCGACCTGCTGGCACCGGAGCTGGACAAGCTGCGCAAGGACATCGGCGGACTGGCCAAGAGCGAAGAAGACGTGCTGACCTTCGCCATGTTCCCGGACATCGGCCGCAAGTTCCTCGAGGAGCGCGAAGCAGGCACGTTGCAGCCGGAAGTGCTGCTGCCGATTCCCGATGGCAATGTCGCAGCGGCCAGCGTCGAAGGTACGCCGACCGAGTTCGTCATCGATGTCCACGGCGAGAGCTACCGTGTCGACATCACCGGTGTCGGCGTCAAGGGCGAGGGCAAGCGGCACTTCTACCTGTCCATCGACGGCATGCCGGAGGAAGTGGTGTTCGAGCCGCTTAATGCCTTCGTCGGCGGTGGCGGCAGCGGGCGCAAGCAGGCCAGCGCGCCGGGCGACGTCAGCACCACCATGCCGGGCAACGTGGTCGACGTGCTGGTCGCCGTCGGCGATGCGGTGAAGGCCGGGCAGACGGTGCTGGTCAGCGAGGCGATGAAGATGGAGACCGAGATCCAGGCACCGATCGCCGGCACCGTTAAGGCCGTTCACGTCGCCAAAGGTGACCGGGTGAACCCGGGAGAAGTCTTGATAGAGATCGAGGGCTGAGTGAAGGGTGGCGTGGCGAGCCGATCGCGCCACGCCAGCGTCGTTTCGATCCGCCTGCCCGCGCGCTGTAGCGGGCGGCGGAACGTAGCACGCTGGCAATGTGTCCCCTTTGGGAGCCCCAGCGGCTCCTTTTTTTCGAGCCTGTGGATGCCAGGGAGCGGTTCAATTTCCGAGCTGTGGAGAATCTAGATGGGTATCGACCCGGTAGTGCTGTTCTTCGTCTTCGGCCTGTTCGCCGGGCTGGTGAAGAGCGAGTTGAAGTTGCCACCAGCGCTCTACGAGACGCTGTCGATCGTGCTCTTGCTGGCGATCGGTCTGCATGGTGGGGTGGAGCTGGCCGAGCAGGCCAGTGCCGCGTTGCTTGGCCAGTCGCTGCTGGTGCTGGCGCTGGGTGTGCTGCTGCCGATCCTGGCGTTCGGCCTGCTGCGCGGCCTGCGCTTCGACCGGGTCAACGCCGCGGCGGTGGCGGCGCACTACGGTTCGGTGAGTGCCGGTACCTTCGCCGTGGTGGTGGCGTACCTGGCGGCGCGCGAGGTGTTCTTCGAAAGCTACATGCCGCTGTTCGTGGCGATCCTCGAGATCCCGGCGATCCTGGTGGGCATCCTGCTGGCCAAGGGTGTGTCGAAGGACACCGACTGGAAGGAGCTGGGGCGCGAGATATTCCTCGGCAAGAGCATCATGCTGCTGCTCGGTGGCCTGCTGATCGGTGCGATCGCCGGCAAGGAGGCGATCAAACCCCTCGAACCCTTGTACACCAGCATGTTCAAACCGGTACTGGCGTTCTTCCTGCTGGAAATGGGCCTGATCGCCTCCGGGCAGCTCGGCTCGCTCAAACGCTACGGTGCCAAGCTGGCTGCCTTCGCGTTGGTCATGCCGCTGATCGGTGCGCTGATCGGTGCACTGCTGGCGCGCTTCATGGGGCTTTCGCTGGGCGGCACGGCGATGCTCGCCACGCTGGCGGCGAGTGCGTCCTACATCGCGGTGCCGGCGGCGATGCGTCTGGCGGTGCCGGAGGCGAATCCGTCGCTGTCGCTGACCGCGTCGCTGGGCATCACCTTTCCGTTCAACATCCTGATCGGTATTCCGCTCTATCTGGCCCTGGCCGAGCGGCTGATCGCCTGGGGGTTCTGAGATGAACGCGCACAACCGAACACTGCTGACCGTGATCTGCGAGGCGGCTCTGGAACACAAGCTGGAGGCCGACCTGAAAACCCTCGGCGCTCCGGGCTGGACGCTGTCCGATGCCCGCGGCAGCGGCAGTCGCGGCGTCCGCAGCGCCGGCTGGGAAACCGATGGCAACATCCGCCTGGAAGTGATCTGCAGTCGCGACGTCGCCGAGCGCATCGCCGAGCACCTGCAGGCGCGCTACTACGCGAATTTCGCCATGGTCTGCTACCTCAGCGAGGTGGAAGTGCTGCGCCCGGAGAAGTTCTGATCCGCGCTGTGATGCCGCCTGGCCGGCGGGCGTCCATCTTCGACCAGGAACCGACGGAGCTGCCGATGCACGCCCTGCTGCAGGAGATTCTCGACGAAGTACGCCCGCTGCTCGGGCGCGGCCGTGTGGCCGACTACATTCCGGCGCTGGCCGACGTGCCAGCCGATCAGCTGGGGATTGCCGTGTGCAGCGCCGAGGGCGAATTGTTCGAGGCCGGCGATGCGCGGACGCCGTTTTCGATCCAGAGCATCTCCAAGGTGTTCAGCCTGGTGCAGGCCATCGGCCATCGCGGCGAGTCGCTGTGGGAGCGCCTCGGTCACGAGCCGTCCGGGCAGCCGTTCAACTCGCTGGTGCAACTGGAATTCGAGCGCGGCCGCCCGCGCAACCCGTTCATCAACGCCGGCGCGCTGGTGATCTGCGACGTCAACCAGTCACGCTTCGCTACTCCGGAGCTGTCAATGCGCGACTTCGTCCGGCACCTGTCGGGCAATCCGCTGATCGTCTCGGACACCAAGGTCGCCGAGTCCGAATACCAGCATCGCGCACGCAACGCCGCCATGGCCTACCTGATGCAGGCATTCGGCAACTTCCATAACGACGTCGAGGCGGTGCTGCGCAGCTATTTCCATCATTGCGCGCTGCGCATGACCTGCGTCGACCTGGCCCGAGCGTTCGGCTTCCTCGCCCGCGACGGCATCTGTCCGCAGGGCGGCGAGGCCGTGCTCTCGCCGCGCCAGACCAAGCAGGTCAACGCCATCATGGCCACCAGTGGCCTCTACGATGAGGCCGGCAACTTCGCCTACCGGGTCGGTCTGCCCGGCAAGAGCGGCGTCGGCGGCGGCATCGTCGCGGTGGTGCCCGGGCGCTTCAGCGTCTGCGTCTGGTCCCCGGAACTCAACGCCGCCGGCAATTCGCTGATCGGCATGGCCGCACTCGAGGCGCTCTCGCAGCGCATCGGCTGGTCCGTCTTCTGACGGCAGCGGCCCATCACCTATAACCATTGGAGAGAAGCGACATGAGTGACGACAGGAGAAGTGAAACCGCGGAGGAGGCCCTTGAACAGATCGTCACCGGCGTGCGGCGCTTTCGCGAAGAGGTGTATCCCGAGCAGCGCGAGCTGTTCAAGAAGCTGGCCCATGAGCAGACGCCAAGGGCCATGTTCATCACCTGCGCCGATTCCCGGATCATTCCCGAGCTGATCACCCAGAGCTCACCGGGCGATCTGTTCGTCACGCGTAACGTCGGCAACGTGGTACCGCCCTATGGGCAGATGAACGGCGGTGTCTCGACCGCCATCGAATTCGCCGTCATGGCCCTCGGCGTGCAGCACATCATCGTCTGCGGTCATTCCGACTGCGGGGCGATGAAGGCGGTGCTCAATCCAGCCGAGCTGAAACGCATGCCCACGGTTAAGGGCTGGCTGCGCCATGCCGAGGTGGCGAAGATCGTCGTCGAGCAGAACTGCGGCTGCGCCGACCACAACACCCTCGGCATCCTCACCCAGGAGAATGTCGTGGCGCAGCTCGACCACCTGCGCACGCACCCGTCGGTTGCCGCACGGCTGGCCAGTGGCGAGCTTTTCATCCATGGCTGGCTGTACGACATCGAAACCAGCGAGATCCGCGCATACGATGCCGAGCGCGGCGAGTGGCGGGTGATCGGCGACGGACCCCTGCCGATGGCCACGCCGCGGCCGCGCTACCGCGCGAGCTGAGGTTCAGCGGTTGCCGGCCAGTGCCTTGCTGCGGTGCTGGATCAGGTAGCACAGGTCCGGTGTCTTGCTGCAACCGGCATAGCCCACGGCGATCACCTCGTCCAGGGCCTTCTGCAGGCGGCCTATGACCTCGTCCGGGGTGTCGGGGCTCAGCGCCAGGTACAGCGGTTCGCTGCGATAGCTCAGCACGACCTGCAGCTGGCTCTCATCGATGCCCTGCTGCCGGGCGTGATAGCGCCACACCGGATCGGCCGCCGCCCACAGGTCGATCCGCCCGGTCATCAATTTACGCAGGTTCTCGGCATCGTTGAGGCTGTTGCTGATGTCCAGTCTCTGGCTCTCCAGATACAGGCTGACGCTACCGGCGCTATGTGCGCCGACCCGATAGCCTCGGGCCTGGGCAAGACTGTCGAACCTCAGGCCACTGCCGGCGGGCGCCAGCAGCACGCTGTCGTGGTGCGCCAGCGGCCCGACCCACTTGAACTGACCGGCGTTCTGCGGCGTGCGCGCCACCGAGAACAGACCATGGGCGGGCTGCTGCTGGGTCTGCTCGTAGAGTCGGCTCCAGGGGCCGCGCAGGGTCAGGTTGTAGGCGATGCCGGCGCGGCGGAAGATGTCGCGCACCGTATCGGTGCCGATGCCTTCGATGTTGTCACCGCGGGCGAAGGTCTTGCTGTTGGGGCCCATGTTGAAGGGCGGGAAGCTGTCGGTTTGCAGGGTGATTTCGTAATTGGCGGGCAGTTCGGCCTGGGCGGCGAATGCTGCACCGATGAGCAGGGCGAACAGCGCCCCGGTGGTACCGGATCTGGCCATGGCATCGGCTCCTTGACGCTTTTCTTGTTGTTGTCGGCGTAAGCAAGGGTAGTGGTGCGGCGGGCACACTGCCAGCCAGCTGCGCCTGCCGTGCGGGGCAGCGCGCATTTTCTGGCTGTTCAGCCGGCCATTTCGCCGCACAGATCGCGGCCGAACCAGTGTTCTACCTGGGCCTGATCGAGGCCGGCGGCGAGCAGGGCGAACAGCTTGCCCAGCGCCGCTTCGCGGGTCATGCCGCCGCCGGAGACCAGTCCGGCATCACGCAGCGCGCTGCCGGCGGCATAGACGCCGAAATCCACATGGCCGCCCGAGCACTGGCTGATTGCCGCCAGCACCACGCCCTGGCGGTGCGCCTGGCGCAGCGCCGCGATGAAATCGACGTCGTCGGCCGGCCCGGTGCCGCTGCCGTAGCATTCCAGCAGCAGCGCCTGGGCACCGCTGGCCACCAGCGCCTGGACATGGGCCGCGCCGACACCGGGATACAGCGGCAGCACCATGACCTGCGCAGAGCGCTGCGGCAGCAATGCCGGCGCTCGCTCGGTTGTGACCGCTGCCAGGCGCTGGCGCGGCGCTTCGGCGAAGGCATCGAAGGCGTCGCTGCGCAGCTTGCTGACCCGCGCACCGTGCAGCAGCGCACCGTTGAAGTACAGCTGCACACCTTGCACCTGCCCGGCCTGCAGGGCGCGCATGGCGCCGAACAGATTGGGCCAGGCGTCACTGCCCTCGCTGCCGGCCGGCAGCATGGCACCGGTGAGCAGCACCGGTACCGGCAGGTCGAGCAGCAGGAAGGACAGCGCGGCGGCACTGTAGGCCAGGGTATCGGTGCCATGCAGCAGCAGGACCGCGTCGCAGCCGTCTACCTTCACCGCGCTGCGGATGCTTTCGGCCATCTGCAGCCAGTGGCGCGGCTGCATGTTGGCGCTGTCCAGCAGCGGCTGCAGTTCGCGGAAGGTCCAGTCTGGCAGCGGCCCGGCCTCGTGCGCCTGCTGTTCGCGCATGCGGGCCTCGAAGCCGGAGGCTGGCAGCAGTCCGGCGGCGCTTTGCTGCATGCCGATGGTGCCGCCGGTGTAGAGCACCAGCAGACGTTGAATAGATGGGTTCACGCGCGCTCCTCGCTCGTCGGCGCAGCCGTCGAAAAAAATAAGGCGGGTAGGGCTGGCACCCGCCGCCGCATGTTAACGGAGCGGCGGGTGTCCGGCCTGTCGCGTCGCGCTGTCAGTGGCGCGAGGAGGCATTCGTCGTGGCTGGCGCGTTGGCCTGCCAGACGGCCGGGTCGAGGTCCAGGTCGGCGAAGTCCTTCGGATCGAGCACCGGTTGCTCGATGCCGGCGCGGACCTGTCGGTCATAGTCGCGCATCAGGCGCAGGCCGACCTTGAACAGCAGGGCCACGGCGATCAGGTTGGCGATGGCCAGCAGGCCCATGGTGACGTCGGCGAAGGCGAACACGGTGCCCAGGTCCTGCACCGACCCCCAGAGCACGAGGATGATCACCAGCACGCGGTAGATCACCACCGGGGTGCGCTTCTCGGTGAAGAAGCCCAGCGCGTTCTCGCCCAGGTAGTAGTTGTAGATCAGCGTGGTGAACACGAACAGCAGCAGCGCGACGCTGACGAACACCCGGCCCCACTCGCCGACGACGGCAGCGACGGCGGTCTGGGTCAGTACCACGCCGGCCTGGTCCATGCCCGGCTCGTAGACGCCGGAGAGCAGGATGATCAGCGCGGTGCAGCTGCACAGGATGATGGTGTCGATGAACACCGACAGCGACTGCACGATGCCCTGCGCCACCGGGTGCTTGACCTCGGCCACCGCGGCGACGTTCGGTGCACTGCCCAGGCCCGCCTCGTTGGAGAACAGGCCGCGCTTGACGCCCATCAGAATGGCCGCGCCGATGCCGCCGGCAAAGGCCTGCTCGAGGCCGAAGGCGCTGCGGAAGATCAGGCCGAAGGTCTCCGGCACCGAGCCGATGTTGCTGCCGATGACGAACAGCGCCATGGCCAGATAGGAGAAGGCCATGACCGGCACCAGCACGTCGGCCCATTTGGCGATACGGCGGATGCCGCCGAAGATGATGCCGCCGATCACCAGGGTCAGGGCGATGCCGCTGGCCACGGTGGGCACGCCGAAGGTGTCATGCAGCGAGCTGGCGACGGTGAAGGACTGCACGGCGTTGAAGCCGAAGCCGAAGGTCATCAGCAGCAGGATCGAGACGACGATACCCAGCCAGCGCTGACCCAGGCCGTGCTGGATGTAGAAGGCCGGGCCGCCGCGGTAGGTGCCGTCGGGCTCGCGGCGCTTGTACAGCTGGGCCAGCGAGCACTCGAAGTAGCTGGTCGCCATGCCCACCAGGGCCACCACCCACATCCAGAAGATCGCGCCCGGGCCGCCGAGCATGATCGCCACCGAGACGCCGGCGATGTTGCCTGCACCGACCCGGCCGGCGACCGAGAGCATCAGCGCCTGGAAGGAGGAGAGCTGTCCCGGCTGACGCTCGAAGGCGTGGCCGAAGATGCTGAACATGTTGCCGAAATAGCGGAACTGGACGAAGCCGGAACGGATGGTGAAGAGCAAGCCCAAGCCGATCAGCATGACGATCAGCAGTTTGCTCCAGATAAGGTCGTTGAGAAGGTCGAGCATGGCGATGTTCACCTTGTTGTCGTTGTTAGGGTGTCCGGCGCGCGCCGCTGCGCCGTGCAAGCGGGGGATGTTTCAACAGCGTGGCTCGTGGAGCAATTTCGCGGCTGGCCGCGATGTGGCGCGAGTTGATGCTAGACTTGCGACACTCGCGTCAGACTGGGGCCAACTCCTGTGACCTCTCACCTCGCTGAAAATCTCAAGCTGCTGTGCAGCCATTACCGTTCCATCGCCGAGGTGTGTCGCAAGCTCGCCATCAACCGCGCCCAGTTCAACAAGTACCTGGGTGGGCAGAGCCGGCCGACGCCGTTCAATCTCAAGCGCATTGGCGACTTCTTCGGCGTCGAGGGCTACGAGCTGGAAATGCCGCCCGAACAGTTCGCCCGGCTGGTCGGCGCCCGCCATCCGGAAGCCCAGGCGCTGCCGCGGACCGATCCGTTGTTGGCCCTGCTGCAGCCGTTGCGCGACCAGACCACCAGCCTGTCGCGTTATTGCGGCTACTACTTCGAATACGCCAACTGCATGTCGGTGCCGGGCAGCGTGCTGATCTCTCTGGTACACCTGCGCGAGGAAAACGGCCTGTACCTGTTCGAGCGCCAGGAGCGCCAGGAACGCGCCAGCCCCACCCTCGGTCAGGCCGAGGACTGGGTGCGCTGTCGCTATCTGGGCGCCGCCTTCGGCCTGCAGGACCGCCTGTTCCTGATCGATTACGAATCGCTGACGCTCAACGAGATGAGCCAGACCATCCTCATTCCCAGCTTCAAGAGCCGCATCACCCGCCTCAACGGCCTGAAGACCGGCGTTTCCTCCGGCGACCGTCGCACCCCGGCCTGCACCTCGGTGGTGTGGGAATACCTGGGCCGCGAGATCAACCGGGTCAGCGCCTATCGCCAGGTGATGCTCTACAGCCCGGACGACCCACGCATCGATCCGGAGATTCGCGAGCGCCTGGCGACGCCGCGCGTGGAGGCGGGGCTGTTCCAGATCGACTAGCCGGCGCGCCTTCACTCCTTGGTGCTGCTGTCGTACACCGCGCGGTCGAGTTCCGCCTCGCTGCGACCGACCAGCGTGGTGGTCATCAGGTCGCCGGCGACGTTCACCGTGGTGCGTGCCATGTCGAGAATACGGTCGATTCCGGCGATCAGCGCCACGCCTTCCAGTGGTAGGCCGGCGGCGGTGAGCACCAGGCCGAGCATGATCAGCCCGGCGCCGGGAATGCCGGCGGTGCCGATGGAGGCCAGCGTCGCGGTGAGGATGATCATCGCGTACTGCCCGGCGCTGAGGTCGATGCCAAAGGCCTGGGCGATGAACAGTGCGAGCACGCCCTGGTAGATCGCCGTGCCGTCCATGTTGATCGTCGCGCCCACCGGTAGCACGAACCCTGCGACGCCCTCGGATACGCCGAGGTTCTTGCGGGCGCATTCGATGGACACCGGCAGGGTGCCGGAGCTGCTGGACGTACTGAACGCCACTGCCAGCGCCGGGGCGATACCCTGGAAGAAGCGCAGCGGATTGAGCCGCCCCAGCAGGCCGAGCAGCCCGCCGTAGACCAGCAGCACATGAGCGATGCTGGCCAGGTAGATCACGCCGATCACGCCCGCCAGCGGCAGCAGCACTTCGGCGCCATGGCTGCCGACCACGCCGGCGGTCAGGGCGAAGACGCCGATCGGCGCGACGCGCATCACCAGGTCGGTGAGCTTGTAGAAGGTCTCGGCCAGCGCATCGAACAGGCGCACCGCCGGCGCGCCGCGCTCGCCGATCAGGTTGATGCTCACACCCAGAGCGATGGCGAAAACGATGATCTGCAGGATGTTGCCTTCGGCAAAGGCGGTGACCGGGTTGGACGGCACCAGGCCGATCAAGATCGACACCAGCGAAGGCGCCTGCTTGGCCTCCTGGGTGCCGCTGGCGACCATGTTCATCCCTTCGCCGGGGCTGAACAGCGCGCCGAACAGCAGGCCGATGCTCACCGCGAAGGCGGTGGTCACCAGATAGATGGCGATGGTCTTGAGGCTGATGCGCCCGAGCTTGGCGCTGTCCTGCATCGAGGTGATGCCAGCCACCAGCGAAACGAACACCAGCGGCACGATGAGCATCTTGATCGCGTTGAGAAACAGCGTGCCGACGGGGGCCAGCAGCTGCGCATCCGCGCCGAAGGCCATGCCGGCGGCGACGCCGAGGGCCAGGCCGATGAGGATCTGCTGCCAGAGCGGCAGGCGGACGAGCAGGCGCAGGGGAGCGGAGAGGGTCGTACTCTGAGTCATGGGTCTTCCTGTTGTTTTTATTGTGCGAACGGGCCGGGCTGGCGGCCCGTAAAGCAAGCGCCCGGCTATATGCCGGGCGCAGGGAGCGATCACACCGCCAGCGGGGCCAGGCGTGGCGCGATCATGTTTTCAGGGCGCAGGATCTCGGCCAGCATGGCCTCGTCCAGTAGCCGTTCCTCGCGTACCAGCTCCAGCACGCTGCGGCCGCCGAGCAGGGCCTCACGGGCCAGGCGGGTGCTGTTGTCGTAGCCGATGTAGGGGTTTAGCGCGGTGATCAGGCCGATGGAGCTTTCCATCAGCTCGCGGCAGCGATCTTCGTTGGCGGTGATGCCTTCGATGCAGTGCTCGCGCAGCATGTCCATGGCGCGCTGCAGCAGGCGGATCGAATCGAACAGCTTGTAGGCGATCAACGGTTCCATGACGTTGAGCTGCAGCTGCCCGCCCTCGGCGGCCATGGTCAGCGCCAGGTCGTTGCCGATCACTTCGAAGGCGACCTGGTTGACCGCTTCCGGGATCACCGGGTTGACCTTGCCCGGCATGATCGAGCTGCCCGGCTGGCGCGGCGGCAGGTTGATCTCGTTGAAGCCGGTGCGCGGGCCGCTGGAGAGCAGGCGCAGGTCGTTGCAGATCTTCGACAGCTTCACCGCCAGGCGCTTGAGCATGCCGGAAAACAGCACGAACGAACCCATGTCCGAGGTGGCCTCGATCAGGTCGGCGGCCTGGCGCAGCGGCTGGCCGCTGATCTCGGCCAGGCGCTGCACGGCGATGGCCTGGTAGCGCGGGTCGGCATTGATGCCGGTGCCGATGGCGGTGCCGCCGAGGTTCACTTCCAGCAGCAGCTCCGGGGCGAAGCGGCGCAGGTGCTGCAGATCCTCGCCGAGGGTGGTGGCGAAGGCGTGGAATTCCTGGCCGAGGGTCATCGGCACCGCGTCCTGCAGCTGGGTGCGGCCCATCTTCAGCACATGGGCGAAGGCGTGACCCTTGCCGGTCAACGCTTCGCAGAGGCTGTCCAGGCTGGCCAGCAGGGTGTCGTGGCCGAGCAGGAGGCCCAGGCGAATCGCGGTGGGATAGGCGTCGTTGGTCGACTGCGCCATGTTCACGTCGTTGTTCGGGTGCAGATGCTGGTACTCGCCCTTGGCGTGGCCCATGGCCTCAAGACCGAGGTTGGCGATCACCTCGTTGGCGTTCATGTTGGTCGAGGTACCGGCGCCGCCCTGGATCATGTCCACCACGAACTGCTCGTGGAATTCGCCGCGAATCAGTCGTGCGCAGCCCTGGCTGATCGCCACGTGCTTGGCTTCGGGCAAGTAGCCCAGCTCGCGGTTGGCGTCTGCGGCGGCCTGCTTGACCATCGCCAGGGCAACGATCAGTTTGGGGTAATGCGACAACGCCACGCCGGAGAGGCGGAAGTTGTGCAAGGCGCGCAGGGTCTGGATGCCGTAGTAGGCGTCGGAAGGAACGGGGAGGGTGCCAAGCAGGTCTTTTTCGATTCGCGATGATGCAACTTCGGACATGATGGTAACGTGGCTCGGATAGACGCAGTCAGTGCTGCAGTGCGCCTAAAGTAAGGTCTGCGGCCTGTTCGAGGCCAATGCCGTTGATGGCTGGCTCATGCCGAAACGGCATAATGTTGGTGTGACTTCCCGCTCGTCGCCATCGTATGAGGGTCCTTTCACATGAATCTGGAAACCAAGTGGCTGGACGATTTCGTCGCCCTCGCGGCGACTCGCAGCTTCTCCCAGGCGGCGCAGCGCCGCTTCGTCACGCAGCCGGCGTTCAGTCGGCGCATCCGTTCGCTGGAAGAGGCTCTGGGCCTGCAGCTGATCAACCGTTCACGCACACCCATCGAACTGACGGAGGCAGGCCAGCTGTTTCTGGTCAGCGCACGCAACATGGTCGAGCAGCTCGGCGAGGTGGTGCGTCATCTGCACCATGTCGAGGGCCAGCAGGGCGAGGTGCTGCAGATTTCCGCGGCGCACTCGCTGGCGCTGGGCTTCTTCCCGGCGTGGATCGCCGGCCTGCGCAACGATGGACTGAACCTGGCGACCCGGCTGATCGCCACCAACGTCGGCGAGGCGGTGCATGTGCTGCGCGAAGGCGGCTGCGACCTGATCCTCGCCTACTACGATCCGGATGCCGCGCTGCAGCTCGACCCGGAGCTGTTCCCTTCGCTGCACCTGGGCCGTACCGAGATGCTGCCGGTCTGTGCAGTCGGCGCCGACGGCGTGCCGCTGTACAACGTCGACAGCGGCCAGACCGTGCCGTTGCTGGCCTATAGCGCCGGCGCCTTTCTCGGCCGTTCGGTGAACCTGCTGCTGCGCCAGCGCGCGCTGCGTTCGACCACCGTCTACGAGACGGCCATGGCCGACAGCCTGAAGAGCATGGCGCTGCAGGGGCTGGGGATCGCCTGGGTGCCGCGGCTGAGCGTGGAGCCGGAGCTCGAGCGCGGCGAGCTGGCGATCTGCGGCGGTGAGCAGTGGCGGGTGCCGCTGGAAATCCGCCTGTACCGCTGTTCGCTGATGCGCAAGGGTGCGGTGCGCCTGCTCTGGCGGCGCTTGGAAAACCGCACGGTTGACGCGCAGCGAGCGGCGGACGAGGCCGCCGGTTAGGGCACTCTGCGCAGGCAAATGAGCGCATCAAGCGGCGAACTGCACACATTTTGTTGCGTGGCGCCGGGCAACTTTTTCTCGTACTGCTGTCTTAGCTGAGCAATCCGACCATGGCCAGGCCGGACTCTAGCCAAGGACAGACAGCCGTGAACCACGACTCCGACGCCACCGTCCCCGATATGCATGCGGGCTTCGTTATGCCCGCCCCGGCGACCGCCAGCATCGCGCCCGTCACCCTGCATGCCGCGCTGACCCGCATCGCGCAAGCCTCGCCCGATGGAGCAGCGGTGCTTTCGACCCGCTTCGCGCCGCTGGACCATCGCGGCCTGCAGCAGATGATCGAGCGGACCCATCGCCAGTTGCGCCTGGCCGGTTTCGGCCGCGACGCGCGGATCGGTGTATTGCTGCCGGAAGCGCCACAGGCGGCGGTCGCGATCATTGCCATCGCCTGTTCCGCGGTTGCCGTACCGCTCGATCCGCGCCTCGGACCGGCCGAGCTGGACCAGTTTCTCCAGCAGCTGCCGCTCGATGCCCTGCTGATCGGCAGCGATGGCGACCAGCAGGGCCGTGCAGCCGCCGAGCGCCACGGACTCATGCTGATCAGTGCCGAAGCGGCGGAAGATGGCAGCCCGGCACTGCGCCTTGCGATGCCGGTTGCGGCGCAGCCGGCGCCGGACGAGCTGCCCGAGCCAGACGCCCCGGCGTTCATCCTGCGCAGCTCCGGCACCACGGCGCTGCCCAAGCTGATTCCCTTTACCCATCGCAACATGCTGACCGCTGCACGCAAGTGGCAGCGCTGGTTCGGCCTGGATGCCGGCGATCGTTGCCTGTGCGTGTCAGCGCCCTATTACTCCCACGGGTTGAAGGTCACCATCCTCACGCCGCTGCTCACCGGCGGCAGCGTCGCCTTTCCGCTCAGCCCGGCGGTGGTGGACCTGCACGAGTGGTTCGCAAGCCTGCGCCCCAGCTGGTATTCCGCCGGTCCGGCACTGCACCTGGCGATTCTCGAGGCAGCCCGTGCGCACCCCGAAGGGCTGAGCACACAACGGCTGCGCTTCGCCTCATCCGGCGGCGCCCCGCTGGGGCAGGAGATCATCGACAGCTTCGATCGCACCCTGGGCTTCCCGCTGCTGGAGCACTACGGCTCCAGCGAGGCCGCGCAGATCGCCGCCAACACCCCGGACGCGCGCAAGGCCGGCACGGTCGGGCGACCCTGGCCGGAGACCCTGAGCATCGTCGGCGAGGACGGCCAGCCGGTCGCCCCTGGCGAGCGCGGCGAGATCCGCGTGCGTGGCGCCACGGTGATGCCTGGCTACCTCGGCGACGAGGCGCTCAACCGCGAGGTGCTGCGCGACGGCTGGTTCCACACCGGCGACATCGGCAGCCTCGATGAAGAAGGCTTCCTGCACCTGCACGGGCGTCTGCGCGAGGTGATCAACCGCGGTGGCGAGAAGGTCAGCCTTTCGGAAGTCGATGCCGCGCTGCTGCGCCACCCGGCCGTGGCGGAAGCCGCGGCGTTCGGCGTACCCCATCAGCGCCTCGGCCAGGATGTCGCAGCGGCCGTGGTACTGCGTCCGGCAATGGAGGTGACGGGCGCCGAGCTGCAGCGTTTTCTGCGTGACGAGCTGGTCTACTTCAAGGTGCCGCGACGTGTGCAGATCATCGAGGCCTTGCCGCGCGGGCTGACCGGCAAGGTGCTGCGCCATCGCCTGGCTGACGCCTACGTCCAGCAGCGCAACGAGCGTGCCCGCCTGTCGACCGGCGCGGTCGCGGCTTCGCAGCTGGAGCAGGACGTGCTGGCCATCTGGCGGCGCCTGCTGAAGACCGAGGCGGTCGGCCCGGAGGATAACTTTCTCGACAGCGGCGGTGATTCGCTGCTGGCTACCGAAATGCTCACCGAACTGGAGCAGATGCTCGGTCGGGTGATTCCCGAATCACTGCTGATCGAGGCCGAAACCGCCCGCGAGCTGGCGGCGCGGCTGGAGAACCTTGCCAACCACGTCATTCCGGTCATCGATTTCAACGCCCAGCCGGGGCGCACGGCGCTGTTCTGGTTCCACGGCGATTTCGCCCACGGCGGCTACTACATCCGGCGCCTGGCTCGGCTGCTCGGCCCGCAGCAGCCGCTGACCGCCATCGCCCCCCATGGCATGGCCAACGAGCCGATACCGGCGTCGGTGCAACAGATGGCGCGTGAGCGCCTGCCGCTGATCCTCGAGCGTCAGGCGCAGGGGCCGTATCGCATCGGCGGCTACTGCAATGGCGCACTGGTGGCCTTCGAGGCTGCCCGCTTGCTGATCGAGGCGGGCCATGAGGTGGAGATCGTGGCGCTGATTGATCCGCCCACCGCCAATGTTCGGCCCTGGTCGCGCGCCATTCTGCGCAGCCTCGACCGCGTGCTGCCGGACATGCACCTGGCCCGCGCCTACGAGGCCCTCAGTCGCTTCGGGGAGACCAGCAAGTGGCCCTATCCCAAGCGCATCGCCAACCTGGTCTGGAAAATCTCGCGGCGCAGCGTGCGCATGGTGCGCCAGCGCCTGGCCGGCCATGTGCCGACGCCACCCACAGCGCGTGATCGCGAGGTGCGAGTGCGCTTTCTGCACTACTCGCTGGTGATGGCGCGTTGCCTGCCCGAACGCATCGACGCGCCGGTGGTGTACTTCTCGGCCGACTACACCAGCCGGGCTTGGCGCGACATGGGCACCAGCTTCGAGAGTTACGACGTACTCGGCGGCCATCACCGCTGCGTCAAGGACTACACCGCCTCCATCGCCACGCCACTGCGCGCGTTGCTGGAGGATTCGGCTGCGGCGATGCCTGGTCAGAGTGGCTTGATGTTGCCGCTGACCGAGCCGGGTGAGCGCGATGGCCTGGTGCCCTGATCATGCACGTGTCGAACCCGCTGCTGCCGCACAGCTTCCCGCGTCCCTCGGTAACAGGAGTAACCGCATGAAACGCTCGATCGCCACCGTGTCCCTGAGCGGTACCTTGCCGGAGAAACTGGAAGCCGTGGCCGCCGCCGGCTTCGACGGCATCGAGCTGTTCGAGAATGACCTGCTCTATCACTCCGGCAGCCCGCAGGACATTCGTCGACGCTGCGAGGACCTGGGGCTCGAGATCACCCTGTTCCAGCCGTTTCGCGACTTCGAGGGCTGTCCGCGCGAGCGTCTGCAGCGCAACCTCGATCGCGCCGAGCGCAAGTTCGACCTGATGCAGGAACTCGGCGCCGAGCTGATGCTGCTGTGCAGCAATGTGCAGGCAGATGCGTTGGGCGACCGCGAGACCTTGCTCGGCGACCTCACCCTCATCGCCGACCACGCCGGTGCGCGTGGCCTGCGGGTCGGTTACGAGGCCCTGGCCTGGGGCCGTCACGTGAAGACCTGGCGCGATGTCTGGACGCTGGTGCAGCAGGTCGACCATCCGGCGCTGGGCGTCATCCTCGACAGCTTCCACACCCTCGCCCTGCGCGACGATCCCAACGCAATCGTCGATATTCCGGGTGAACGAATCTTTTTCGTGCAACTGGCCGATGCGCCGCTGCTGAGCATGGATGTGCTGGAGTGGAGCCGGCATTTCCGCTGTTTCCCCGGCCAGGGCGAATTCGATCTGGCGGGTTTCCTTGCGCCCGTACTGAAGGCCGGCTACGGCGGTCCCCTGTCGCTGGAAGTGTTCAACGACGGCTTTCGCGCCGCGCCGCCGCGTGGTGTGGCTGCCGATGGCCTGCGCGCCCTGTTGCACCTGGAGGAACTGACCGGCCAGCGCTTGAACGCTACCGCCAGGCCCGCGCCGGCCGCCCAGGCACTGTTCACACCACCGCCGGCGCCGCGCTACGAGGGCATCGACTTTCTCGAATTCGCGGTCGACGAGCCGCACGCGGCGCGGCTGGGCGATTGGCTGCAGCGGCTGGGCTTCGCCCACGTCGGCCAGCATCGCTCTAAGGCGGTGCAGCTGTATCGCCAGGGTGAGATAAACATCGTGCTCAATGCCGAGCCGTACTCGTTCGCCCACAACTATTTCGAGGCGCACGGCCCATCGGTCTGTGCCATGGCATTGAAGATCGACGACGAGGCCTCGGCCCTGGCGCGCGCCTGCGCCTTCGGCGGGCAGCCCTACCGCGGGCTGATCGGGCCGAACGAGCGGCAGATTCCGGCCGTGCGTGCGCCGGACGGCAGCCTGATCTATCTGCTCGAGTCCGGCGCGCCGGGGCAGAGCAACTACGACATCGACTTCCGCCTGCACGCCGTCGCGTCAGCAGGCACTGGCCTGCAGCGCATCGATCACATGGCCACCGCACTGCCGGCCGAGAGTTTGGCCAGCTGGGTGCTGTTCTACCGCAGTCTGTTCGACTTCGAGGCGGACGACGAGCTGGTCCTGCCCGATCCCTACGGCCTGATGAAGTGCCGCGCCATGCGCAGTCCCTGCGGGCGGGTGCGGCTGCCGCTGAACACCTCGCAGGACCGCCACACCGTAATCGGTCAAACGCTGTCCAGCTACCGCGGCGCCGGCGTGCACCATGTGGCATTCGCCTGCGACGACATCTTCGCCGAGGTCGCACGGGCGCAGGCGGCCGGAGTGCCGCTGCTGAAGATTCCGCGCAACTACTACGATGATCTGGCCGCGCGCTTCGATTTCGACGACGCTTCGCTCGCCGAGCTCGCCCGCTACAACGTGCTGTACGACCGCGATGCCGACGGCGGCGAACTGTTCCACGTCTACACCGAGCCGTTCGAGGGGCGTTTCTTCTTCGAGATCCTGCAGCGCTGCAACGACTACGCCGGTTACGGAACGGCCAACGTGGCGGTACGCCTGGCCGCCATGGCCAAGCAATGCCGCCGCGCAGCCCCGGCCGCGCGTGTCATGGCCAGTGCCGGCTGATGGTTCATTAGCCAAAGGCCCTAGCTTGTGGCTGCGGCAGCGATGCTATGATCGCGAGCGGCCCGCCCCCTTGCGGATTGCCTGTTTCGTGCGGCCGCTGGAGCCCTGTCGTGCCCACCCCAAAACCAATCGGCCTGCGTCAATGGATCTGGCGGGCTTTCGTTCGCAGTGCGCTGATTCCACTGGTGTTGGTGGAGGCGGGGCTGATTGCTATCTACCTGCTGACCAACAGCGCGATCCGCGACGCCCAGATCGAGCACCTGCGCGAGACTGCGCTGAACGACCTGCAAGCGTCGGCCAGCCTCGAGTCGCGGCTGATCAGCGAGCAGCTGGAACAGGTCGCCTCGCTCACCGAGCTTTATCGCAACCTCACCGCACAGGCCCTGCTGGCCGATGCGCCGGTCGCGCCGCCGGAGCTGGCGCTGAGTGGCGACGGGGTGCGCTACAGCCCTGAGAACAACGGTGGCGCCGCGGTCTTCTACTCCAACGCCACGCCGGCCGAGCGCCACGATCTGGAGAAGATCGCGCGCTTGCGGCAGCTGGAACCGCTGATGAAGGAGATCGAGGCGCGCAACCCGCTGGTCGCCAGCCTCTACTTCAACAGCTGGGACAGCTTCAACCACATCTATCCGTGGTTCTTCACCCTCGACCAGTACCCGGCGGACATGGACATCCCCAAGTACAACTTCTATTACCTGGCCGACGCCGAGCACAACCCGGGGCGCGGCGTGGTCTGGACCGACGTCTACCTCGATCCGGCCGGGCATGGCTGGATGATGTCGGCGATCGCGCCGGTCTATCGCGATGATTTCCTCCAAGGCGTGGTCGGCATCGACATCACCGTCAGCGGCATCCTCGAACAGATCGGCCAGTTGCAGGTGCCCTGGGGCGGCTACGCCATGCTGGTCAGCGACGACCTGTCGATCATGGCGCTGCCGGAGCCCGGCGAAGAGGATTTCGGCCTGGCTGAGCTGACCGAACACTCCTACCTGGATGCGATCCGCAGCGAGATGTTCAAGCCCGAGGACTTCCGCCTCGATCGCCGCCGCGAAACCGCCGAGCTGGCTGCGGCGATATCTGGCTCCGACCGTGGCGTACAGCAGGTGATGCTCGGCGGCAGGCCGCAGCTGGTGGCTTGGACTACCGTGGCGCAGACCGGCTGGCACCTGCTGACGGTGGTGGACGAGGCCGCGGTGTTTCGCCAGACCAATGCGCTGGCCAGCCGCTACCGGCAGATCGGCTATCTGCTGATCGCCGGGCTGCTGCTGTTCTACATCGGCTTCTACGCGGTGATGTGGCTGCGCGCGCGCCAGCTCAGCCAGGCATTGCGCGATCCCATCGCCGGTATCTCGCAGATGATGAAGGAGATCGGCCGCGGCCGCTGGCGACCGGCTGCGGTGCACGCCGATATCCGCGAACTTGACGATATGTCGCGCCAGACGCTGGAGCTCGGCAACCGCCTGGCAACCAGCGAGGTTCAACGCGGCGACACCCAGCGACGCCTGGAGCTGGTGCTGGAAAGCGCCACCGAAAGCCTCTGGGAATACGACATGGTCAACCAATCGCTGCGCGTGCGCGGCAACCTGGTGGCGCGCTTCGGGCTGCCGTCCGCGGAGTTGCCGGACAGCCAGTTCCGCCAGCGCATCCATCCTGACGACCTGCCGCAGGCGCTGGTCCAGATCGAGCGCATCAAGCTGGGCCTGCAGTCGCGTTACGAGGCCAAGTACCGCTTCGCCGACGCGCTTGGCGAATACCACTGGCTGCTCAGCCGCGGGCGGGTTCTCGAGCACGACCCGGATACTGGTGCGGCGCGGGTGCTGGCCGGTACCCACGTCGACATCGATGCGCTCAAGCGGGTCGAGGAGGAGCTGCGCGCCGCCACCGTGCAGGCCCAGGCCGCGAGCGAAGCCAAGGGCCGGCTGCTGTCGGGCATCAGCCATGAGCTGCGCACGCCGCTCAACGCCATCCTCGGCTTCGCCCAGTTGATGCGGATGGACTGCGATGACGAAAGCCAGGCCGAGGCGGCCGAGTACCTCGACGAGATCCTGTTGGCCAGCCGCCATCTTAACCAGCTGCTGGGCGAGATTCTCGAATGGTCGAGCCTGCAGCAGGAAGCGCCTCAGCTGGAACTGCAGGCCGTCGATGTCTGCGGCCTGATGCGCGAATGCGCCGAACTGGTTTCGCTGGAGGTGCAGCAGCGGGGCCTGCAGCTCGAGCTATCGTTGCCCGACGAGGACCTGCAGGTGCTGGCCGAGCCGCGGCGCCTGCGTCAGGTGGTGCTCAACCTGCTGTCCAACGCGATGAAATACAACATTCCCGAGGGCCGCATCGCCTTGCGCGCGGAAACTACCCCGACGCTGGTTCGCCTGCTGGTCGAGGATACCGGGCTGGGTATCGACCCGGCGCAGCAGGGGCAGGTGTTCGAGCCTTTCCAGCGGCTCGGGCGGGAGAACAGCATGATCCAGGGCACCGGTATCGGCCTGTCGCTGTGTCTGGAGTTCGCCCGCCTGATGAACGGCCAGATGGGCCTGCACAGCGAGCCGGGTGTGGGCAGCCGCTTCTGGATCGAGCTGCCGCGGCTCGTGCCGCACCCAGCGCGGTAACCGGTCGACCGTCCGGGGTACTGGCCAGTCATGCCTTGCGCTATACTGCGCGGCTTTCGCGCGCGGGCGGTTCTGGCCGGTTCGCGCCCATCCAGGCCACGCTTTTTTGCGTGGTTTGTTGTTATTGACGCGCCCGCGGGCGCCAGACGAGAGGCACGACGATGAGCGCACTGGTAGGCGTGATCATGGGCTCCAAGTCCGACTGGTCCACCCTGAGCCACACCGCCGAGATGCTGGAAAAGCTGGGCATTCCCCATGAAGTGACGGTGGTGTCCGCCCACCGCACCCCGGATCTGCTCTTCCAGTACGCCGAACAGGCTGAAGCGCGCGGCCTGCGCGTGATCATCGCCGGTGCCGGCGGTGCCGCCCACTTGCCGGGCATGTGCGCCGCCAAGACCCACCTGCCGGTGCTCGGCGTGCCGGTGCAGTCGTCGATGCTCTCCGGGGTCGATTCGCTGCTGTCCATCGTGCAGATGCCAGCCGGCGTGCCGGTCGCCACCCTGGCCATCGGCAAGGCCGGTGCGATCAATGCCGCGCTGCTCTCGGCGAGCATCCTCGGCCACGAGTTTCCGGAGTATCACCAGGCGCTGAAGAAATTCCGCGACGAGCAGACCCAGACGGTGCTCGATAATCCGGACCCGCGCGGTTGAGCCGGAACTAAACTTTGCTTCCCAGTGCTGCGCCCATCGCGCGCTGGATCTGCCGCCTTAGTGAAGGGCCGTTGATATGAAAATTGGTGTGATCGGTGGCGGCCAGCTGGGCCGCATGCTGGCCCTGGCGGGCACTCCGCTGGGCATGAGTTTCGCCTTCCTCGACCCCGCGCCGGATGCCTGCGCCCAGGCCCTCGGCGAGCACATCCGCGCCGACTACGACGACAAGGATCACCTGCGCCGGCTGGCCGACGAAGTGGACCTGGTCACCTTCGAATTCGAGAGCGTGCCGGCCGAGACGGTGGCCTTCCTCTCGCAGTTCGTGCCGGTCTACCCGAGCGCCGAATCGCTGCGCATCGCCCGCGACCGCTGGTTCGAGAAATCCATGTTCAAGGACCTCGGCATTCCCACCCCGGAGTTCGCCGACATCCAGTCCCAGGCCGATCTCGACGCTGCGGTAGCCGGCATCGGCCTGCCTGCGGTGCTCAAGACCCGCACCCTGGGTTATGACGGCAAGGGCCAGAAGCTGCTGCGCAAGCCGGCCGATGTCGCCGGTGCGTTTGCCGAGCTGGGCAGCGTGCCGTGCATCCTTGAGGGCTTCGTACCGTTCACCGGCGAAGTCTCGCTGATCGCCGTGCGTGGCCGCGATGGCGAAACCTGCTTCTACCCGCTGGTGCACAACAGCCACGAGAGCGGCATCCTGCGGTTGTCGGTGGCCAGCAGCAACCATCCGTTGCAGGCGCTGGCCGAGGACTATGTCGGTCGCGTGCTCGCGAAGCTCGACTACGTCGGCGTGCTGGCCTTTGAGTTCTTCGAGGTGGACGGCGGGCTGAAGGCCAACGAGATCGCCCCGCGCGTGCACAATTCCGGTCACTGGACCATCGAAGGCGCCGAGTGCAGCCAGTTCGAGAACCACCTGCGTGCCGTCGCCGGCCTGCCGCTGGGCTCGACCGCCAAGCTGGGCGAGAGCGCCATGCTCAACTTCATTGGTGAAGTGCCGCCGGTGGACAAGGTCATCGCCATCGAGGATTGCCATCTGCATCACTATGGCAAGGCCTTCAAGGCCGGACGCAAGGTTGGCCACGCCACGCTGCGCTGCCCCGATCGCGCTACCCTGGACCGCCAGATCACCGCAGTAGAGACGCTGATCCCGCATTCCTGACGGCCGGCCGTCCGGCGCCGGCGAACGGCGGTAGCCCCCTCGGGTCCATTGGTTACCCACCTTTCGGACCTGAGGAGCACAACCATGGGCATTATCGGCACCATCATCATCGGCCTGATCGTCGGCCTCATCGCGCGCTTCCTGAAACCTGGCGACGACAGCATGGGCTGGATCATGACCATCCTGCTGGGTATCGGCGGCTCGCTGCTGGCGACCTACGGCGGCCAGGCGCTCGGCCTGTACCAGGCCGGCGAGGGCGCAGGCTTTATTGGCGCCGTGGTCGGTGCGATCATCCTGCTGGTGATCTACGGCATGGTCACCAGCCGCAAGCACTGACCCGCCGCGGGGCCGCGCCCTGCGGCCCCGTTCCCTTTTCACGTAGTGACCTCATGCGTTCATCTCTCGCCTCGCTGTTCTGCTGTCTCGCCCTCGTTGCCACCGTTCATGCCGCGCCATCGGAACTCGACTGGCTGGAACTGATGCCGCCCGAGGATCGCCAGGCGCTGGAGGAGATGCCGGAGATCGACCATGCAACGCCCGAGGACCTGGGCTTCAGCGATCAGGGCGGGCTCAAGCAGGAGGCCGGACTGCCGGCGGTGATGTATTCGGCCAAGACCGTCGCCGAGCTGAACGGCCGCGAGATCCGCCTCGGCGGTTACCCGGTGCCGCTGGAAAGCGACGCCCGCGGACGCAGCACCGAGTTTTTCCTCGTTCCTTATCCCGGTGCCTGCATCCACGTGCCGCCGCCGCCGCCGAACCAGATCGTGCTGGTGCGTTACCCCAAGGGCATCACCCTGGAGGACATCTACGCGCCGCTGTGGGTCGACGGCCGCCTGCAGATCGAGCCGGTCAGCAACGACCTGGCCGATGCCGCCTATGTGCTGGAAGCGGCGGCGGTCGAGCTGGTCGACGAAAGCGACCTCTGAGCCGCAGATCATGGCGCTGCCCACCGAACTCCGCCAGGCGCTACGTGAGCTGGCTGCGCACACCGAAGGCATCGATCTGCCGGTCTACCAGGCATTCGAACGTGATCCGCTGGAGCCCATAATCGGGCTTGGCGACACCGATGCACCGCTCTGCTTCTTCGGCCGCGACCCGGGCCGTGAGGAAGTGCGTCATGGCGAACCCTTCATTGGGTCCGGCGGGCAGATCGTCCGGCGCGTGCTCTATCGCCACCTGCATGGCGCTGAGATGCCGGACTTCGAGGCGGGACGGGCGCTGGGCCGGCACTACTTCTGGATCAACACCGTGCCGTACAAGCCCATCGGCAACAAGGCCTGGTCCATGACGGTGAAGCGCCGCTTCCAGCCGCTGATGCGCCAGTTGCTGATCGACAGCTGGCATGGCCGGCATATCGTCACGCTCGGTCGCGAGGCCTTTCTCTGGTTCGCCATCGGCCAGCCGCGCGAGGCGCGCCAACGCCTGGAGGCGTTCTGGCAGCGTGAGGATCGCTTTACGGCCAACCTCGATATCGATCTGCGGGACGCGCAAGGCCATGCACGAACCTTCACCCTGCACCCGCTGCCGCATCCCTCGCCGCTGAACCAGACCTGGTTCAAACGCTTCCCCGAGTTGCTGGAAGCGCGCCTGCGCCAGCTCGACGCTAGTCGCTGACCTGATTGGCGAGCTGCCCGGCCTGCCAGGCAGCGACGTTGCCCAGGGTGGTGCCGGCGATGGCTGCCAGCGCCTCCTCGGTGAGGAAGGCCTGGTGGGCGGTGACGATCACGTTGGGGAACGACAGCAGCCGCGCCAGCACATCGTCCTGCAGCGGCAGGCCGGAGTGATCCTCGAAGAACAGCCCGGCTTCTTCCTCGTAGACATCCAGCCCCAGATAGCCGAGCTGGCCGCTCTTCAGCGCGCCGATCAGCGCCGGCGTGTCGATCAGCGCGCCGCGACCGGTGTTGATCAGCATGGCGTGCGGTTTCATGGTCGCCAGGCTCTGCTGGTTGATCAGGTGACGGGTCTCTTCGGTGAGCGGGCAGTGCAGGCTGACGATATCGCAGCCGGCCAGCAGCTCGTCGATCGCCACGTAACGCATGCCGAGGCGTTCCAGCTCCGGGTTGGGGTAGGGGTCATAGAGCTGCACCTCGCAGCCGAAGCCCTGCATGATCCGCGCGAACACCGCGCCGATCTGCCCACTGCCGACCACGCCGACGCGCTTGCCGACCAGATCGAAGCCGGTCAGCCCCTGCAGCGAGAAGTTGCCTTCACGGGTGCGGTTGTAGGCACGCGGCAGGCGGCGGTTGAGCGCCAGGATCAGTGCCACGGTGTGCTCGGCCACGGCATGCGGCGAGTAGGCCGGCACCCGCACCACCGGCAGACCGAGACGCCTGGCGCAGGGCAGATCGACGTGGTTGTAACCGGCCGAGCGCAGTGCGATCAGCCGCGTGCCACCGGCCGCGAGCTGCTCCAGCACGGGGGCGGAGAGCACGTCGTTGACGAACGGGCAGACCACTTCGGCGCCCGTCGCCAGGGCCGCGGTGTCAGGGTCCAGGCGGGTCTCGAGAAAGTGCAGCTCGAAGCCATGGGCGTGGTTGGCAGCCTGGAAGCTGTCACGGTCATAGGGCTTGCTGCTGAACAGGGTGATGCGCATGGGAGCCTCGCGATAACGGGCGACTTGCCGACAGGGTGCGACAGTTGCCCGCCGCGGCCAAGTCGCTTCTGTCGCCCGATATGACCGGCGGCACGCATCAGCCTGCGTGCAGTGCCTGCCCCTTGGGCTGGAAGTACAGCGTGCTGCCGCGTTGCACGCCCACCAGGCTGGCGTGATCGTTGCCGACCTCCGCTTCGATCGGCTCGGCTTGCCCTGCGACGTTCAGCGTGACGCGGGTCAGCGCGCCGAGCGGGCGGATGTCGCGCACCTCGCCGGCCAGGTGCTCGGCCACCGCTTCACGGCTCAGGGAAACCTCATGCGGGCGGAACAGCACGCTGCGCTGTTCGTCCAGCTGCAGGCGATTGGCGTCGCCGAGGAAGTGGTAGACGAACTCGCTGGCGGGGTTGGCATACACCTCCGCCGGCGTGCCGATCTGCTCGATCACACCCTTGTTCATCACCACGATGCGATCGGCGACCTCCATCGCCTCCTCCTGGTCGTGGGTGACGAACACGGAGGTCAGGTGCACGTCCTCGTGCAGCCGCGCCAGCCAGCGGCGCAGTTCCTTGCGCACCTTGGCGTCCAGCGCGCCGAATGGCTCATCGAGCAGCAACACCTTGGGCTCCACTGCCAGCGCGCGGGCCAGGGCAATGCGCTGGCGCTGGCCACCGGAGAGCTGTTCGGGGTAACGGTCCGCGAGCCAGTCCAGCTGCACCAGATTCAGTAACTCGTGCACCTTGGCGGCGATCACCGCTTCGCTCGGGCGCTGCTTCTTCGGCTTCATGCGCAGGCCGAAGGCCACGTTGTCGAACACCGTCATGTGGCGGAACAGTGCGTAGTGCTGGAAGACGAAGCCGACGTTGCGGTCGCGCACATCGCGGCTGGAGACATCCTCGCCATGGAACACGATGCTGCCGCTGTCCGGCGTTTCCAGCCCGGCGATGATGCGCAGCAGGCTGGTCTTGCCGCAGCCGGACGGGCCGAGCAGGGCGACCAGTTCGCCGCTCTGGATGTGCAGGTCGATCGCCTGCAGCGCCTGGAACTGGCCGAAGCGCTTGTTGACGTCACGGACTTCGATACTCATGGCTGTGCTCCGGTTTTCAGGCGCGCGATGCGCGATTCGCTCCACTGCTTGAGCAGCAGGATCACCAGCGCCAGGGCCAGCAGCAGGCTGGCCACGCTGAACGCGGCGACGTGGTTGTATTCGTTGTAGAGAATCTCGACGTGCAGCGGCAGGGTGTTGGTCAGCCCGCGGATATGCCCGGAGACCACCGACACCGCGCCGAACTCGCCCATCGCCCGCGCGGTGCAGAGCACCACGCCGTAGATCAGGCTCCATTTGATGTTCGGCAGGGTGATGTGCCAGAACATCTGCCAGCCGTTGGCGCCGAGCAGGCGCGCGGCTTCCTCTTCGGTACTGCCCTGCTCCTGCATCAGCGGGATCAGCTCGCGGGCGACGAAGGGCACGGTGACGAACAGCGTCGCCAGGACGATGCCCGGCACGGCGAAGACGATCTGGATATCACGATCACTCAGCCACTCGCCGAAATAGCCCTGGGCGCCGAACAAGAGCACGTAGATCAGGCCGGCAATGACCGGGGAGACCGAGAACGGCAGGTCGATCAGGGTCACCAGCAGGCTCTTGCCGCGGAACTCGTACTTGCTCACGCACCAGGCGGCGGCGACGCCGAACACCAGATTGAGCGGCACCGAGATGCCCACGGCAAGCAGGGTGAGCTTGAGCGCGGCCAGGGCATCGGGCTCGAGGATCGCCGTGAAGAAGGTGCCGACCCCTTGCTTGAAGGCTTCGCCGAGAACGATCAACAGCGGCAGCAGAAGGAACAGCACGAAGGTCAGCCAGGCCGCGCCGATCAACAGGCGGCGGGCCGTTTGCTTGCCGCGACGGGTAGTGGCGGCGCGGGCATTCGCCGACACGGGCAGGGAAGCGGTAGTCATGCAGGCCTCCTCAGCCGTGGGCAATGCGGCGCTGCAGCAGGTTGATCGCCAGCAGCAGGATGAAAGACACCACCAGCATCAGCACGCCGATGGCCGTGGCGCCGGCGTAGTCGTACTGGTCCAGCTTGACCATGATCAGCAGCGGCAGGATCTCGGTCTTCATCGGCATGTTGCCGGCGATGAAGATCACCGAGCCGTACTCGCCGACGCCGCGGGCAAAGGCCAGGGCGAAGCCGGTCAGCCAGGCGGGCAGCAGCGCCGGCAGCAGCACATGGCGAACGATCTGCAGCGGACGCGCGCCGAGGCAGGCCGCGGCTTCTTCCACTTCACGCGGGATATCGGCGAGCACCGGCTGGAGGGTGCGCACCACGAAGGGCAGGGTTACGAAGGTCAGTGCCAAGGTGATGCCCAGCGGACTGTAGGCGATCTTGAAGCCCAGGTCGGTAGCGAACTGGCCGATCGGTCCGTTCGGCGCGTACAGCGCGGTGAGGGCAATGCCTGCCACCGCGGTCGGCAGGGCGAAGGGCAGGTCGATCATTGCCTCGATGATCTTGCGGCCGGGGAAGCGATAGCGCACCAGCACCCAGGCCAGCAGCGTGCCGATCACACCATTGAGCACGGCGGCCGCGAAGGCGGTGCCAAAGCTCAGCTTGAGCGCCGCCAGCACGCGCGGCGCGCTGACGATGGCGATGAACTGCGCCCACGAGAGTTCGGTGGTCTTGAGAAACAGCGCACCCAGGGGAATCAGCACCAACAGGCTGAGGTACACCAGGGTGTAGCCCAGCGTCAGCCCGAAGCCGGGTATGACGGAGGTAGATCGGCTAGACATGTTCGAGGCTCGGTCGGTTTGGCGTAATGGCCGAAAAACGGAAGACCGTAGGGTGGAAAACGCGCGAAGCGCTTTTCCACGCGCCTCACGCCCGAGCCTGCCGTATGCGGGCCAGGGCCCCGGGCGCGTGGATGGCTTCGGCCATCCACCCTACGAATTTCCGCTTACTGCGCCTGATAGATCTGATCGAAGATCCCGCCATCATCGAAGAACTTCGGTTGTGCGGCCTTCCAGCCACCAAAGTCCCCGTCGATGGTGACCAGCTTCAGTGCCGGGAACTGATCCTTGAATTCGGCCGCCACGGCCTCGTTGCGTGGCCGGTAGAAGTTCTTCGCCGCGATGCGCTGGCCTTCCTCGCTGTACAGGTAGTTCAAATAGGCTTCGGCTAGCGCCCGCGTGCCCTTGCGCTCGACGTTCTTGTCCACCACTGCCACCGGTGGCTCGGCAAGGATCGACAGCGAAGGCGCGATGATCTCGAAATCTTCACCGCCCTGTTCCTTCAGGGCCAGAAAGGCCTCGTTCTCCCAGGCCAGCAGCACGTCGCCGATGCCGTTGTTGACGAAGGTGACGGTCGAGCCGCGGGCGCCGGTATCGAGCACCGGTACATTCTTGTAGAGCTTCTCAACAAAGGCCTGGGCCTGCTGCTCGTCGCCGAATTTCTGCTGGGCATAGGCCCAGGCGGCGAGGAAATTCCAGCGTGCGCCGCCGGAGGTCTTCGGGTTCGGCGTGATCACCTCGACGCCCGGCTTGACCAGGTCGTTCCAGTCCTTGATGCCCTTCGGATTGCCCTTGCGCACCAGGAACACGATGGTCGAGGTATAGGGCGTGCTGGCATCCGGCAGGCGCGTCTGCCAGTCCTCGGGGATCAGTTTGCCGAGGCGATGCAGCTCGTCGATATCGCCCGCCAGTGCCAGGGTCACCACATCGGCGCGCAGGCCGTCGATCACCGCGCGGGCCTGCTTGCCGGAGCCGCCATGGGACTGCTGGATCTTGATCGGCTCATGGCCCTGGGCCTGCCAGTGCTTGTTGAAGGCGTCGTTGAATTCCACATAGAGCTCGCGCGTCGGATCGTAGGACACGTTGAGCAGGGTATCGGCGGCCAGTGCAGGACCGGCGATCAGCGCGCTCGCCAGGGCGGCGAGGGCGAAGCGACGAATGGACATGGTGCAGCTCCTGAACAAACTAATTTGGTAGGTGTTGGCGCTTCAGGGGCGGTCGCTGAAATCACGCTGGAAGACAGGCAGGGCGAGGCAGAAGCAGCCTGGCGGGTTGCAACCTGGTCTAGCTGTGTCAGGTGGTTTTCAGTGACTCGATTAGCTCCGCATTCGCGGACGACAGCTGCAGTACCGGTGCGTGTTCATGCTGTGGCTCTTCTCATGGTCACGCCCTCCGGTGGTCCAGTCGGGCTGATGGATGGGGTAGTGGGGTCAGGCGTGCTTGCCGGTCGGCTGCAGGCGGAACTTCTCCTTGCGCTCGATCTGCACGACCTGGCCGTTGTGCACGGTGATTTCAACCGAGCCGAACTTGAGGCCGCTCAGGGCACTGTGGATCTCGCGCAGGATGCTGGCTTCGTCCTGCCCCTCGAGGTTGCGAATGGTCGCGGTCATTGCTGTTCTCCGTGAAAGCCTTTCGTGACGACCGGAACGGCCGTAGCCAGCAAGGCGTGAGCGGATCATAGGTGCGGGCGAAATATTCTTAAAAATATTGTTTAAGAACATTTATAGATCGGTATGGAATAAGAAGACGACTCTTTATCAGGCGGTCAGATAGGCTGAAAAAGAATAAATAAAGAATTCGTTATTCTTTTTAAGTTGTTCGATCTGCTGTCTAGACTGGCCGTCATGAATCACAGGAGGCGCCGAATATGCGCAGCATCCGATATCTGATCGTGCCGGGCTGGCACGGCTCGCCCGATGAGCACTGGCAGAGCCATTGGCAACGCACCCTGCCGGGCAGCGCCCGAGTAGAGCAGCAGGACTGGCTCCTGCCGCGTCGTGAAGACTGGGTCGCCGAGCTGCAGCGCAGCATTTCCGCCCATGCCGAACCGGTCATTCTGGTGGCGCACAGCCTGGGCTGCATCACGGTTGCGCACTGGGCGGCTCAGGCGCCTGCGCAGCTGCTGCAACGGGTGCGCGGCGCCCTGCTGGTGGCCCCCGCGGATGTCGAACGCAGCGGCTGCCCGGAACCCTTGAGCAACTTCGCCCCGATCCCTCGCCAGCCTTTGCCATTCGCCAGCCTGCTGATCGGCTCGGACAACGACACTGCTGCCAGTGCCGCGCATGCCGTCGAGATGGGCCACGCCTGGGGCAGCGAGACCACGATCCTGGCCGGTGCCGGGCATATCAACGTGGCCTCTGGACATCGGCGCTGGGAGCAGGGCTTCGCCAGCCTGTACCGCTTGCAGAGCCGGATCGAGCGACAGGCGCAACGGCGCGCCTGAATCGCTATCAACCAATGCCGCAACCCACGCAAGAAAGGAGAACGAAGATGAGCATCCGCCTCGGCGACATCGCCCCCGATTTCGAACAGGATTCCAGCGAAGGCCGCATCCGCTTCCACGAGTGGCTGGGTGACAGCTGGGGTGTGCTGTTCTCGCACCCGGCCGACTTCACCCCGGTGTGCACCACCGAACTGGGCTTCACCGCCAAGCTGAAGGACGAGTTCGCCAAGCGCAACGTCAAGGCCATCGCCCTGTCCGTGGACCCGGTGGATTCGCACATAAAGTGGATCGACGACATCAACGAGACGCAGAACACCCGCGTCAACTTCCCGATCCTGGCTGATGCCGACCGCAAGGTCTCCGAGCTGTACGACCTGATTCATCCCAACGCCAACGACACCCTGACGGTGCGCTCATTGTTCGTCATCGACCCGAACAAGAAGGTGCGTCTGACCATCACCTACCCGGCGAGCACCGGGCGCAACTTCCACGAGATCCTGCGGGTGATCGATTCGTTGCAGCTGACCGACGACCACAAGGTCGCGACCCCGGCCAACTGGCAGGACGGCGACGAAGTGGTGATCGTGCCCTCGCTCAAGGACGAGGAGGAGATCAAGCAGCGCTTTCCCAAGGGCTATCGGGCGGTCAAGCCGTACCTGCGCCTGACGCCGCAGCCCAATCGCTGAGACAGGATCCCGGCTGGGCGGTTAAGTCTTGGTCAGCCCTCGCTGCGACGCGGGTCGGCACTGCGCGGGTAGGTGCGCTCTTCCTGGATGGTGCCGTCCTTCTTGTGGATCTTTACCGAAGCCGTCCTGCCTTCGAGAAAGGCCGCGGTGACCTGCAGCATCTCGTCCTTGGTGGCAGCGGTCTTCGAGGCGCGGGTCGCCCCTTGCTTGCGCAGTTCCCAGCCCGAATCGGTGACATTGATGTGGTAGTTGTCCATGCATGAGTCCTCCGCTGTGGGTTGCGGTTTAGAGTGCTGGACAGAACAGGGGTTCGGTAAGACGGGGCACCGGCAGCGCCGTCGTGTGCCACCTGCTAGCCTGGCCGCTTCCAGCCGCCAGGACCGAACTCATGCCGACACACGCCCAGTTGCGCGCCGTCATCGCCGCCGATCCGCTGCGCATGCGCTGCCTTGTCCACGTCAGGGCGCTCGGCTTGCCGGATTGCTGGGTGGCCGCCGGATTCGTGCGCAGCGCGGTATGGGATCACCTGCATCGGCGTGGCCGCAGCGCCTTGCAGGCGGACATCGACGTCATCTGGTTCGACCAGGCTCGCTGCGACGCGGCAGTGGACGCCGAGATCGAAGCGACATTGCGGCGTGCCGACGCCTCGCTCGAATGGTCGGTGAAGAACCAGGCGCGCATGCATCTGCACAATGGCGATCGGCCCTATAGGACCGCAGCAGACGCGATGTGCCATTGGCCGGAAACGGCCACGGCCATCGGGGTCAGGCTGAGCGAGGAAGGCGAGATCGAGGTCGCCGCCCCCCTGGGTCTGGACGACCTTTTCGCGCTGATCGTCCGTCCCACCGCGGCCTTTCGTGGCCGTAAACGGCAGGTCTATCTCGATCGCCTGGCCGCGAAGCGCTGGTCCGAAACCTGGCCGGACCTGCGCATCGTGCAAGGCTGAGCGCCGCGACGCTTGACGTTCTAGATGAAGGCCTGCCGCGCGACGCCACGTGGCTGGCGGTTGCGTCCCGGCAGCTGCTCGAGGCGCTTGTGCCATTCGGCACGCACGGACTGAACGGCAACCGGCTTCGCTGCCGCGTCGGGCGCAGTCGGAGCGGCCTTGATTGCCGCTGCGGGTGTGCGCGTGCTCGCCGGCTTCACCGCCGCAGTGGTTGCAGTCGTCGCGACCGCCGCGGGTGCAACCGCCACTGTCTTCGCCGCCTTTGCGGCAGCCCGCAGTTCGGCGAGGCTCGGTGTCTTGCGTACAGGCTCGCTTACCGCCTTTTCCACGCTGCGCAGGCACAGCTTGCAGGAAACCTGAGTGGCGTCCGCCGAACTGTTCAGACTCGATCCCGTGCGCCCACATGCGACATTGCCATTGGAGGCGGAGTAATGAATCACCAACGTTCTGTCTCCTGATTTTGGGGCGCGGGATTCTACACGCTCAGGCCACCCTGGCAATGCAGGTGACAGACACTCAGGGAACAGGCCGTCCGGCGATGGCGGCAGGTTGCGGCGCGTTGGTGCCTGTATGGGTCATGCCGACGAGGTTGGGCATGTCCGTACGGATGATCTCGGCGAACAGGCGCAGCTTGGCGGGATAGCTGCCCGCATGCGGGTAGATGAGGTAGACGGGCAGGGGAGCGGCTCGCCATTGCGGCACGAGCTGGACCAGCCGGCCTGCTTCGATGTCCTGCGCAACCACCCAGGCGGAGCTGACGCACGCGCCAAGCCCTGCCAGCGCCGCACTGCGCAGGGCGTAGAGGCTGTCGGTACTCATGCGTGGCTGGATCGCGAAGCGATGCAAGCGCCCGTCCGCCTGGCAGGTCAGCACGACCTCGTCGGTGTAGTAGGTCCGCAGGGCCAGCCAGGGCAGGCGCTGGAGTTGCTCGGTGGTGCTTGGCAGCGGGCCCTCGCCAACCAGTGCCGGATGGGTCACCACAATGCGCGGGACTTCGCCGAGGCGGATAGCAACCACGGACGGGTCCTCGATGACGCCTACCTGGATGGCGCAATCGATTCCCTCGGCCGTGAAGTTGGGCGAGCGATCATGCAGCACCCATTCGACGCTCACGTTCGGCTAGCGCGACAGGTATTTGCCGAGTGGAGCGACCAACTGGTCCTGGCCAAAGGCGTGCGGGACCTGCACCCGAAGCGTGCCGCGCGGGTCGTCACGCGCGCCGAGCAGCTCGGCTTCCATCTCGCCCCAGCTTTCGAGGACTTGACGGGCGAAACCGTAGCAACGCTCACCATCACCGGTGAGCTGCATGCGATGGGTCGAGCGATTGAGCAGTTGCAGGCCGAGCGACCGCTCCAGCGCCTGCAGCCGGCGGCTGACCGTGGGTTGGGTGGTGCCAAGTTGCGCCGCCGCCGCCGAGAGGCTGCCGGCGTCGACGATTCTGATGAACGTGCGCAAGAGATCGATGCGATCGATACCAGCCGTCGAGTAGTCGTTCATACGTATCTCGTATAACGGATTTGCAGATGAGGCTACTACAGCGCTCGAGCATGCGTCTGGAGAATGACCCAAATTGTTCGGACCGGGACCTTCTCATGACTTCCTCATATTCATCCCCGACGCTCGTCAACAGCTCGGGTCTGCTCTCGCCTGGGCTTGTTCTGCTGCTGGCATCGGGCGCCGGCTTCAGCGTTGCAACGCTCTATTACAGCCAGCCGATCCTCGGTGTGCTCGGTGCGGAGATCCAGGCCAGCGAAGGCGCTGTCGGCATGGTTCCGATGCTGACGCAGCTTGGCTATGCGCTCGGCATTCTGCTTCTGGCGCCGCTGGGTGACCGTTATGACCGCCGCGGGATCATTCTGGCGAAGGCGCTGATGCTCATGCTGGCTCTGCTGCTCGGCAGCATCGCGCCTGGCGTCGGTACCTTGCTCGCCGCGAGCCTGGTGATCGGCCTTGCCGCGACGCTGGCGCAGGACATCGTTCCAGCAGCTGCCACCTTGGCGCCCGAGACGCAGCGCGGCAGGGTCGTGGGCACGGTCATGACAGGTCTGCTGCTGGGCATTCTGCTCTCGCGGGTGATGAGCGGCCTCATCGCCGAGCAATTCGGCTGGCGTGCCGTTTATGCGCTGGCGGCCGGCTCGATTGCCTTGATCGGGCTCGCCGCCTGGCGCGGGTTGCCGCGGTTCTCACCGACCACGTCGCTGGGCTACGGCGCCTTGCTCGGCTCCATGCTCAAACTCTGGTCGTTACATCCGCCCCTGCGCCGCGCGGCCGTTTCCCAGGGCCTGTTGTCCGTTGCCTTCAGTGCGTTCTGGTCGACGCTTGCCGTCATGCTGCATGCCGATTTCGGGCTCGGTAGCGCTGCGGCCGGCGCATTTGGCCTGGCAGGTGCCGCTGGCGCACTCGCCGCACCCTTGGCCGGGCGCCTGGCCGATCGCCGCGGACCAGAGCGCGTGACACGCCTCGGTGCGGCCCTGACCACCGTATCCTTCGCGGCCCTCGGGTTGGTCGGTGTGGTGCCACCGCAAGCCCAGTTGGGTCTGATCGTGGTGGCCGCCATCGGCTTCGACTTCGGCATTCAGGCGACCCTGGTCGCCCACCAAACCATCGTCTACGGCATCGACCCGCCCGCGCGCAGTCGCTTGAATGCCGTGCTGTTCACGGGTGTGTTCGTCGGGATGGCGACGGGCGCGGGACTGGGCAGCCTGGCGCTTGGGCAATGGGGCTGGAATGGCGTGGTCGTGCTGGCAACTCTGGCATCCAGCGGCGCGCTGGCGGCGCGCCTTGTACGACGGGCATCACCTTGAAAGGCGCTCGGCTGTATTGGCAGCGAGCATTGCTCGCTCAGCCGAAAACGAAAAAGGCCCGCATTTCTGCGAGCCTTTAAATCGTGGTGCCGGCACCAGGAGTCGAACCCGGGACCTACTGATTACAAGTCCTTGATTTTGAAATTTCAGGGGCTTTCATGAAGTTTCACAGTCTATATAAATCAATAACTTAGGACGATGTTGCCTTTCAGGTACGTTCCGATTATTTCATTGATTTGCATCGAAGTGTTGAGCAAAGTGTTGACCTGAATAGAACAGGAGCGCGCTTTCGTGGGGCACAAACTAACCGATGCTCAGACAAAAAGATGGGCAACTACGGGTGTGATCTTAAAAGATGGGGTGGCCACTCCTACACGTACCGTCTCCGAACAGCTCGGTGCGCGCGGGTCCGGTTCGATGTTTCTGGAGCGGCGCCCCAGCGGGGAAATTGAGGTTTATCTGGCGGTACGCCGGGGTGGCAGGCAGGAGCGCAAGAAACTCGGTCAGTTTGGAAAGCTGTCTGCTGACGGTCAAATTCAGCGCCTAGCCTACTGGCGCCAGGAGGCAGAACGAGTTGCTGCCGCAGCTCGTGATTTCCCCACGCTTGATGCCTACGAGAATCATGTTCAGCGGTTGAAGGCCGAGCAGCAACGGATCGAAAGCCAAGCCGCTCGCCAAGGGTCTTTTGAACAGCTTTTGCTGGCTTACGTAGCGGATATGGAGCGACGTGGCAAGACAAGCGCCCGAGGAGTAATGGGTGCCCTAGAGCTTGATGTAATCAATGCATTCCCGGATCTAGCCGGCACCAAGGCGAAAGAGATCCAGCCAGAAGATATTTCGCAGATCCTGCGCCATTGCATTAATCGGAAGCCCGCATCCAAAGGGCGTGGGCGACGAAAAACACAGGCGAGCGCAACGAATGGCAAGCTAACCGCCGCTAATCGTCTTCGGGCTTATTTGCGTGCTGCGTTTTCGTTTGGCTTGAAGCACGATCTGAATCCCTTGAGAGCAGGCGATGCGGTCCTATTCGGGCTCAGATACAACCCAGTTGCCGATCTCCCTACGATTGAGGGTGCGGAGCGTGCAAACACGGAGTCGTTGAACGGCGACGAACTGAGACAAGTGCTTCGTGCTGTCGCTGCGCTGCCAGGGCGCCGTCAGCCAATAGCTAACGCGATGATTTATCTGGCAGGGCAACGTGTGCAGATGTTATTGCGCGCAACTTGGGCTGACTTGTCAGAAGATCCTGAGCACGGCACGGTTCTCCGCTTGGTCGATTACAAGGGAGGCAAAGGAACGCCTCCTAGGGATCATCTTTTGCCCATATCTGGAAGGGTCGAAGAGGTACTAGCGCCGTTACTGACGCCTCGGACTGGCGCGGGTCCGTTTTCGCTTGACGGTGTGCGGAAAGTATCCGCGCATACAGTACAGAAGATTTTTTCCGAGCTTGGCTCTGTGTTGTCGGCACAGGGCCTGACTCGCACCTTCACTTGGCGCACGATGCGAGCGACCATCGAGACTCATTTGGCGATGCTTGGTGTTGATGAGCAGCGAAGGGCATGGCTGCTTTCTCATGGCCGGAGCGGAGTTCAAGCAAAGCACTATGACCGTTACAGCTATCTGAAAGAAAAGCGCGAGGACCTAGGCAAATGGGCAGCCTATCTAGACGCAATGTTGGATAACCCCGCATAGGGACTTGGGTTCGGTTCAGTGCTTGATAGCATTTCTCCATCAAGTAAAAGGAGACCCGCCTATGTCCCGCGTTCTGTGTAACCGCTGCAAGCGGATCATGGTTCCAAGAGTAATATTTAGCCGAAGCATTGCCGGTGGCTGGGGATGGCGAATTGGCGGGGGAAAGCCAATCTCCAGCTGCTGTCCCTTCTGCTTATCAGAACATTGGGATGTAGTAGTAGAGCCAAGCCTAGAGCCGCGGCCGTTACGCAAAAAAGCACAACGGCAATTGCCTTTAGCAAGGTTGAAGTCGTTTCCATGCTTCGATCCTTTTCGGTTGTTCGATGTCTGCACGATAGCCCCGGATACGGAAAACCCTAGCTACCACCTCATGTCCACTCTGAGGTCAGCGAAGCGGCCATTCCGACGACATAACACCCCATGCGGTGGAAAATAGCCGCGTTGCCATAGCGGATGTCTAACGACAACAGAAGCCATCCACTAAAAAACAGAACAGGTGTTGTTGCCGCAGTGGACGCGAACCGGCAACAGCCCCGCAACGGCAGCCACTGCTACCTTCAATTTCCACCGTAGAAAACGCTACTTTCCACTTCTCTTTCCACTGTGGAAAGGACTGACTTTCACCGCTCGGGGGCGAGGGTGGATAGTGAGCACCAGTTTCTACGGAGTTAGAAACTATGAAAGCCAGCAACGACGAGGCTTACAGCGACTTTCCACTCTGACCTTCCACAGTGGAAAGCCGCACTTTCCACATTCATTGCTGAGGGTGGAAAGTGAGCGCCTGTTTCGGCGAGTGTGGAAACTGTTAAAGCCAGAAACGGCGGGGCCTCCAGCGACTTTCCACCCTCGTGAAACGTGTCATTTTCACTTTCCACCTACGATGAAAATCAGGGGCTCATGCCGTATAAATCTATTACGAGTGGATGGAGTGTGAGGTGTGTGGGTATCTGTGTCGCGTAGCGGTTGTTGGCGATGCCAGGGACGAATTGGGCAGTTTGGGATCGCGGCTCTGTCTCCCGAGCGTGCTCGTGGGTGTCGGTACGCGGCGATAATGGCGGTCTGGGCGCTCGCCAGGTGGGGGATACTTGGAAGTCAAAGAGATGCGGCCCGGCGAGTTCTGGCCACGATTCTTCCGAATGGCAGGTTCTTTGCGCAGGCGCGGCGAGCACGGTCCAAGAGATTTTTGAGGTTACCGACGCTGGGTTGATAGGCGGGGGTGTGAGTTTTCGCTGGGGCGACATCGTCGACTTCGTGTGAGCGCGATGATTGGCGATGCGGGTTTGAGACGGTTCCATGCTTCCCGGCGAGTGTTAGAACGGGTTGTTTAGAACGGGCGGCGCGAAGCTTAGAACGCAGACCTGTTTTTCGCGAAGCTTAGAACGGCAGAAGCTAGCAACCATGCGGGTTTGAGCCCCGTTCTAAGCTTCCCGGCGAGTGTTAGAACGGGTTGTTTAGAACGGGCGGCGCGAAGCTTAGAACGCAGACCTGTTTTTCGCGAAGCTTAGAACGGCAGAAGCTAGCAACCATGCGGGTTTGAGCCCCGTTCTAAGCTTCCCGGCGAGTGTTAGAACGGGTTGTTTAGAACGGGCGGCGCCAAGCTTAGGACGCGGACCTGCTTTTCGCGAAGCTTAGAACGGGCAGAACCCAGCAACCATGAGGGTTTGAGCCCTGTTCTAAGCTTCGCGTTCTAATACTCGACCGTTCTAAACAACGAAAAAAAAGTGGACCTCATTCCGTATAAATCTATTACGAGATGAGATTTTCGCAAAAAGTTGGGAATTTGTGTCGCGTAGCGGATGTTAGTGAAGCGAGTGCGCGAGCTGAATGGTTCACTGTGCCGTAGTGGTGGCCTGCTGAATGGGGCCTGTGCGCGACCGTAGCGCGTTTAAGACGTAACGGTTTTTGGCCGACCGTCTTGGTGGATGCGTGAGAAGCGAGAGCGAGAATTGAATTTTCGAGAAATTGGCCTAGGACGGTTCTTCCCCGCGATTCTTCCGAACGGGAGGTTTTTCGCGCTTGCGATTGGCGGCCTCCGGATACAGCAAATCCTGCAAGTCACAGACGTTGGCCTTGAATGCGGCGGAGTGAGTTTCCGCTGGGGTGATATTTGCGGCTACGCCATCCAGGGAAATGAGGCTTGCCTGTTGAGCAAGAAGTACTCCTCGGGCGGGCTGAGGTTCAAGCTGGGTACTTGCTATTTCGTGGGCGCGGCTCAGCCGCTCGAGCGGCACGTCCATGGCTATCATCCCGTTGAGCATTGCCTTATGAATCGCATCACGTTTGAGCAGCAGAGGTTGCAGGTCCCTGTCTGTGGCTGAGAGCTATCGCCCTGAGAAGGCGCAGAGCGCCGCTGTGAGCCTTTCAGGTGGGTGGTGGCGACCCGGGTGCTCAAAGCCCCAAAAACGCACCAAGCGCTATCGTGGCTCGTTATGGGGGGTAGATCCCGGCATTCGTCGCGTGTTCGAGGGCTCCACTTGGAGCAGCTTCAGGTTGGTCATCGAGGCGCCGGACGGGGCCCAGTTTCTTCGAGAGGAGCTGCTGACGGAAGGGCGATGAATTTAGCTGGTTGGCTCTATTAGCGAGCGGCCTTCGTTGCGGACGTTGCCCACGACACGGTTGACCGGAAACCATTCGAACACTTCCGCCGGTAAAGCTAGGTGTCTCACGATCTCTTCGGCTCGCTCAAGCGGCAGGTCCGGCTCAATCCATTCCCTAGCCAGATCCGCTTCAAGCACGACAGGCCGGCGGTCATGGATGTCCACCATTCCCTGATCGCTGTTGGCTGTGATGATGACGAAGCCATCGCCTTCGCGATCGGTCCTACCGGTGCGGTCCACCTGCGCCAATGCGGCAAACCATAGCGGCTCACCATCCTTGCGGCGGATGTAGTAGGGCTGCTTTTTTCTAACTGCAATGCTGGGCGCCGCAAATCGCCGAGCGCATCGGCCACAACAAGGCTGCCGTGGCACTAGCGAACAACCTGGAACGTTTCAGCGGGAATTGCCTACAAGTACAGGGCCCATCTGACAGCGGGGAGCTATCAGAGGTAGGTTTCTAGTGATTGAGGTGATAAGCGGGACTGTCGAACAGGCGAGTCCTGCAGCGGAACAAGGCCGATACAATCATGATCATGGGATCGCTCGAATGCTTGGCCCCCGCTGCGCGAGCTACAGAATGGCCAGGGCAATGCCCATAACAAGGCCGGATATACGTATGCAGCCGCGCTGACTACAGGATCGAAGACAGCTTACCTCACTGCTTGTGGGGAGAGTAAATATATGCATGGTTATGCAGCCAGCACTATGCATGATCTTTTACTATTTGATCTACAAGTCCAGACCAGCTATTTATAGCCGAAGCTTCCAAGATAAAGCTTAGTTCATCCTGATTGCAGGTTTCTAGGTTGTATGATCTTGGGCGGGATTTTGATATAAACGGAATATCACGCCCGAACTGGTCTGCAGTTATATCTATGAAGCAGTATTCATTGCCGCCTCTGCTGGTTCCTTCAAGCCAATAGTGTTCAGTTTCAATATTTCCTTTTATATGCTTTCCTAGGCAGAGCAGCCATGGCTGGTTAAGGAAATTTACGCTGTTTAAGCGTCTCATTACAAGGACGCTGATTACATGGCAGTAGCCTGCAGCGGTTTCTGTTCCTTGCGCCTTAAGAAAGCCAGAGTGAATTGCTTTCATTATTTTCAGTTCAGTATCCAATTTTACCTCTGGTGCATTACATATAAGCTCACGCCGTGGCCCGTCAGGGCCGTCGCGTCTACATCAAATGGTTATGCATCCACCATGCCTTCATTCGCAGCCGATCTCACGTCACGGAGCATGTAGTACCAATCATAATTCTTTGCCTTTTCTCTCTCTTTTGCCACATTCCTTACCCCAAAGTAAACGCCAACTGGATTTACAAAGGGAATGTTTGGAATATTTGACCACAGGGCTTCAGCAATAACCGACTTAACGCTTGGCCTGTATCGCTCAATGATCTCTTCGGAAGCTTTAGCTTCTGCTTGATAGAGCTTTTCTTGAGCCACAGCCAGATTTGCCCCGGATGAAGCCAGCACCTCAGTCATGGCTCTTCTTAATTTGTCGTAATTTCCTTTGCGCTTTATCGCAACAATCTCGCTCCATGGAACACTCTTTAGTGATGGAACGCTCGCCTCAAACAGTTTGAACGAACTAACATTTGAGCTTGGTGGTGCCTCGAATAAGCATACGGCTTTCATGGCCGCCTTTTCATCATCATTTGCCTGAAGAATGCAAGGTATTTCATGGCTTACATCTTTCCATAATTTAATGGCATCTACTGCAACGCGAGCGCGACCCTCAGCATGCTCCACGCCATCATCTGGGATTCCGCCCCATTCTCTACTTATTTTTCTAAGTAATTGGTTATGCGCATATTCCTCCGGCGTCGCTGGATTCGGATATGTGAAATTTTCTTCCTTTCCCCACCTTGGGTAACCACGCATATCAAACTTAGTGATCTCTGCTCGCAGATCTTTGGAGACGCGTCGCGTAAGAGGAACGATAATATCCGTTATCGCGTGAACGTCGCTCCTCGAGAGCTCGTCAAGGCGAACAATTCGTGACATCTCAGTTTCTTCATCATCCATCCTAAGCACTTCGAACATCACTTCGTCGTACCACAAGAACGCCAACTTTAGATGGTCCTCACGGAACCCATTCTCCAGCATCCCAAAAGTACTGATGAGTGCGATTTCTCGATCCACGAGGCCATCCTTTGTAGTGAATGCCTAACGCCCGCGTTTGCGGCTGATTTGGAGCGCAGCGGACAGCCAGTCCGGCAACATGCGCTGTTAGGTTTCATTGTAACCTAATTATGCTTAATCCCAGCAATCACAATCTTCACCACAGCCGCCTGGCATATAGCAATTGGGATCGACCGGCGGTGAGCTTAAATCTTTTGCCTGATAGGGAGTGCGTGAAGAACCGCCAATTAATTTAGAATTCTCCCAAGAGTAAATCACGCCGACATCGCGAATATTACAATGATAGCAATGCATTTCCCAACTAAATTTCTCATAGAGAAAGTCGTAAACACGCTCTCTCATCTCCATTGGGGTTACATAAAACCATTCAGAAAGTCTGCCAGAGGTTTCATGTGGTATACAGTCGTATAGGCCGCTCAAAAAATCCTTTACTGAACCTTCTATTAAAGACACTTTTTTAGCGTCTACCTCGTCTTTTATTTTGAAAGCACAGAAGAGGGTATAGAAAGGATTTTGGCTTCCACTTGCCCTTGTTCCCAGTAGGCTAGTAGTTAAGCCAATTTTGGCTATTTTGGGGCGATGGATATCAGTTCCAATGTAAATCCAGTTTTCCGTTGAATTTTCTTGCCTGAGTCTTTCTTGCTCAAGCGACTCTGTTTTATAGTCATACCCAAAAGCGTGGCTAGGCATTTCAACCTCTAAACGTTTGACTATGCATGGTGCCAATAAGCTGTATTCACCAAAGAAACCTAACATTTGTTAAGGGGGCGGGCTTTAGCCCGTCCCAGTGAGCGAAGCGAGCGATTTGAACCAGATGTTGGGCGGCAATTCACAGTCACCAATCCATATCCGCAGATTGACACCACTGGGCAACTAGGTACTCCGCTAAGCTTTCCATTTCTTCACATGATTGCATTGCTCTGGCGTATGTTCCATCGGCCGCCATTGTCAAAATAGCCGGTAAGTTGGTTCGTTGAAGGTAGATTCTTGCCGGCTCACGCGCATCACTCCACAGATACTCCATAAAATTCAGTATGACTTGAATGGCCGCAGGGTCTTTCACTGTGCTCGGGCCTGTAAGGGAAAATTTTCGCGATCCCCGCATATGAGGTAAAAGCACAGGAGCAGCTCCCGCTCCAGAGTGAAAGGTAAAGGCCTCTCCTTGTTTTCCGAACGACCCATGCGCAACAAAGTTTCGATGCTGTCTTCTTATCTCAGTAAGATCGTCGTAGAAACGCTTTGAAGTAGGCTCCTGAAGGTCAAAGATGGCTTTGAATTTATTGGCCCAGTCAGTGCTGGCAAGAGATGCAACCTCGCTCCCTGTGCCAATTTTTCCTTGGAGGATTGCGAGATGAATAAATACATGCTCGGTGAAACTGAAAAATGCATCGATAACCGAGCTCGCTAGCCAAGCGGATTTTTCTGTGAGTGTATATGGTTCTGAAAAGTAACCATTCCAACTTGAAATACGCTCCTCAAGTGAAAGTTTTTTCCTGCGCTCTTCCTCTCTTTGAATCTCGCCAACTATTTTTTTATATTCCCCCAGAAAGTACTGAAAGCGCTGGTAAAGTTCACCAGTATGGTTATTAACATTGAGTTTAGAGCCATTGACAGCGCTCTCTGCACGCCACTCGAAGTACGGGCGTGCCGCCTTTGTGGCCTTTTGAATACGTGCTGCGATCTCTGCTGCTTCTGTCTCGTGTGCCTGTGGATTATCTACAAAGATACCAAGTCCCATCTTTCTATGTTCGATGAGATAAGCCTTCCCTTTGTAATCTATGGGGACAGACCAAGCCAGCTTTTCGAACTGGCCAAGATTTTTAAATTTTAGGAGATCGACCAATAGAAAATATACAAGGTAATACGGAGGAAGCTTGCGGCCAGCATCAGTGCGTTGTGCGGAAAAAAGAAGATTCTGCGGGGCTTCTGTCGATTCTCCGGTGGGGCGGATCGGCGCAATGGCGCTTTCGGCTGCGGCTCTGACACGCTCGAGATTATCTGGCAGATTCACGTTTTTATCGTCCGACTATAAGTAGGCGACAAAGGTGGCGAAATTGATTACGCCACTTATGTCGCATAACGTTCCCTGCCCCTGCGTAACCCCTTGATCCCATTAAGTTGAACGTCTGAAACGTGGCAATGAATCATGGAGCGGACGCGACAAGACCTCTTCCGAGGCTACGTAATCGTTAAGGGGTGTGTCTATGGTCGGGTATCGATTAACCGCTCCAACCTGTGAGCGTCCGCTCCTGGCCGATAGCCGCAACTCAGTGACTGCTTGACGTATACCCTAACCAGACACCCCAAACCCCCGTCCGAAACTGTCTGGATAGGGTCGATTTTCCAGTAATTTGGCATCTGTCCGGCTGCTTATAAAATCTCAGTCATACACATTTCGCTGGGAAGGCAATATGCACGGACAACGGATCGGCTACATACGGGTTAGTACGCTCGACCAGAACCCTGATCGGCAACTCGAAGGCGTTCAGGTGAGCAAGGTGTTCATCGACAAAGCCTCCGGCAAGGACACACAGCGACCGCAGCTCGAAGCGTTGCTCAGTTACGTGCGCGAGGGTGACACGTTGGTCGTGCACAGCATGGATCGCCTGGCTCGTAATCTCGATGACTTGCGGCGCATGGTGCATCAGCTCACCGGGCGGGGAGTGCGCATCGAGTTCGTGAAGGAATCGCTGGCGTTCACCGGGGAGGATTCGCCAATGTCCAACCTACTGCTTTCAGTCATGGGGGCGTTCGCGGAATTCGAGCGTGCTTTGATTCGTGAGCGCCAACGCGAGGGTATTTCCCTGGCGAAACAGCGCGGAGTCTATCGAGGGAGGAAAAAAGCGCTGAGTGACAGCCGGCTCGAAGAGCTACGGCGTCGTGTTGAAGCGCGCGAACCGAAAGCCGCGCTGGCTCGCGAGTTCGGCATCAGCCGGGCCACACTCTATGAGTATCTGCGGGCTCCGGCGTAGCGAGTACAACCCTATCCTTGGTAGGGAAAAGCCTCCCATCCAGAGAAGAGCTTGGGCCCAGCACTTGGTGTCGTACCAAGCGAGACTGCCTTTGTGTTGGGCGCGTTCGAGCACGGCTTGTAGTCTTGTCGCGCCCATAGCTTCGATCTTGCTCAAGTTAGTGCCACTATCTACACCCGCGTTTGTTTGCGCGGCAAGTTAGCTCTTTCAAAGTTAGAGATGGCGGTAAGCCCGGCATCTAGTGCTTAGGGCGCTATACACATAGCCTTTGGATTGGTAAGCGGACTGCGGATGGGCTCTTCAAGAATGGTGAAAAACTCAGACTTGATCTTGCGTAGAAGCGTCGAACGCAAACTTTGGTACATGTCCGACGGTAGCCGAACCGAGCTGACACAAAGCGCCCTGCATGCGCGCACCGAGCCGCTGGTAATTCTCGGTGAGGCCGGGATGGGGAAGTCTCATTTGCTCGAATGGCTTGCAAGCTTTCCGGGTTATGCACTGTGCAAGGCTCGTCAGCTCATCAATCGTCATGAGCCAAGAACATTGCTTGGCGAAGCCGAGATTTTAGTGATTGATGCGCTTGATGAGGTGAGCACACATAAGGACGGCGATGCCGTCGATCTTGTGCTACGTCAGCTCGGCAAACTGAGCTACCCCCGATTTGTTCTTTCGTGCCGTGTAGCAGATTGGCGCAGCGCCACCGGATGCGAGGCTATTCGCGAACAGTATCAGGACGCTCCCCTCGAGCTGCATCTCCAGCCTTTAAGTGAGGATGATGCCGCTACGTTCCTAAGCGCTACGCTCGGGCCAGAGTTAGCCAATGTAGTAGTGGAGCATTTTGTATCACGTGGGCTGGAGGGATTGCTCGGTAATCCGCAGACTCTTGAACTTATCGCTCAAGTAGCAGGGACGGGGAAGCTGCCTGAGACGCGTAGCGAACTTTATGGCCGCGCGATAGAGATTTTGCGGGTCGAGCATCGGGATGCAAAGGCCGATGATCAACTCGCTCAAGAGACAGGGCTTGACGCCGTTGGCGCGGCGTTTGCCGGCTTGATTCTAACAGGCTCTGAGACCATCGTCCGATCATCTGCAGCTAACACAGCCGAAGGGGAGTTACAGCTCGCGGATGCTGTTTGTCTTCCAGGCGGGGCACACATAAAAGCTATGCTTGGCACACGGCTGTTTAAGGCTGATGGTGCCGACCGATTCAGCTATACGCATCGGCGTCTTGGTGAATACCTTGGTGCTCGATGGCTTGCGAAGCACGCAGACACCCCGCACAAACGTAGGCGTCTTTTCTCGCTGTTTCACTGCTATGGACTCGTACCGGCAAGTCTACGCGGTATCCACGCATGGCTTGCCCGGGATCCTGCGCTTGCCCATGCGGTGATCGCTGCTGATCCGATGGGTGTGATCGAATATGGAGATGCAGACGATCTTACGGTCGATCAGGCTCGCTCACTAATCAGTGCGCTGGAGCTGCTAGCAGCTAAAAATCCTCGCTTTTGCGATTGGGGCCCTTACTCGTTGCGCGGCATCGTACGGGCCGAGCTAATAGACGAAATACAGAGGCTGATCACCGAGCGGCAGACACCGTTCCGCTTACGGCTCCTTGTGCTTGAGGCTATCAGCGGACAAAGAACCGCTTTAGCGCTGGAGGACGATCTGCTGAGAATAGTCCTTGAGCCACAAGAATTTTTCGCGGTCCGAAGAGCGGCCGGAGAAGCGATTGCCGGCCTCGATTGCAACAGCGACTGGCCAGCCCTCCTTCGTGCCTTACACGACTTCGGCGACGAGCTTTCGACTCGATTGGCCATCGAATTGGCACACGAGGTCGGCTATGAACGGCTCGACGACACTCTGCTGGTCGATCTCGTGGTTAATTACGCCCGAAATGACGGTCGTACGGTTGGTGTCTTGATGGGGCTGGAAAGATACCTTCCGGAGCACAGGATCGCCGGCGTGCTTGATCAATTGGCTGTAAGGATGCAGGCGCTTGGTGACCGGTACGAACGCATCGGCAATGACACGCTAACAGGCTTTGCGTATCACCTAGCAGCTCGTGCTGTTGCAGCTGGTGGTGTTAGCCCTGAGAGGCTTTGGGCTTGGTTAGAGCCATACGATTTCGATGTTGGGTATCGCCGAGAGTCTCGTCAGCAGCTAGATGTCCTCATTCGGAGCGATGATCGCCTTCGCCGATCCATACAGCGGCAAGTACTGCTTGAGCTGCCCAGCCAGCACAGTCCTTGGGAGCTAGCTTGGCGGTTGAAGGAGCGGCTGCCCGCGCTCTGGCCGACTGCCGCGGATGTAGTCGCGTTACTTGAAGCGCTGGATCCTCTCGATCAAGACGACGAACGTTGGCGTGATGTTATTCAGCTCACTCAGCATAGCGACGAGCTAGGTGCCGATGCTCGTATGGCAGCGAGACCCTTCGCGGCGAATCGCCCTGATCAATTAGAGTGGATCGACAAGCTTGCCACGCCCGTTGTACCCGAATGGCAGATCAAGCAGGCTGAACAAGAGCGCGTCCGACTAGAGGAGCAAGCTGCTGCGCACGCTAAGCACCGTAAATACTATGCGGTTCGTATTGATCGGATGCGTGCAGGGGAGTACGGCACAATCATTGTTCCCGCCAAAGTCTATCTCAATTTTTTTTATGACGTGGGACCAGAAGTGCCCGCCCATGAGCGCGTCTCGCAATGGCTTGGAAATGATATCGGCATCGCCGCGCATATGGGATTCGAAGCTTTTTTAAGGGTCGATCCTCCGACACTCACAGCGCGGGACATTGCGGCGAGCCTTGCGCAAGGTAAGAGCTACCAAGATGGGTATATCTTGATTGCCGCGCTCGCCGAGCGCATGCGAAAAGGCGTAGGGTTTGACGATCTGGCGGATGAGCGCTTGATGGCGGGTCTGTTCGAACTACGCCATAGCTGTATCGAAGATCACGCAGGAATCGTCGGGCTCAGAGAGGCAATCGAGGCCGCTGTTCAGGCTCGCGGTATCTGGGCGGAAGCGATGCGGCTTTACCATGAGCCTCAATTTCAGGCGCGGCGAGAATCTGTAGACGGCCTCTACGCACTTTTGAGAGACGAAGCTCATTCTGAGCTTGCCACTGACTTAGCTGCTGATTGGCTTGTGCGTTTTCCAGATGTTCCGGCCGGCCCAGAAACAGAATTGATCGATCGGGTACTCCGCTCAGGACGATTCGAAACATTACGGCGTGCCGCGGCCGATCGTACAGGGCTCACCGACGACGAGCGGCGGCGAACTTGGGATGCAGTTGGGCTGATCGTTGATTTTGAGCAGACTGTAACGCGGCTTGAGACGTTGCCGATCGAACCAGAGTTGCTTTGGCATATACGGCACCGAGCTGGAGGGCGCTTCAACGAAGGTGCCAACATTCCACTTAGTGCTGAGCAACTTGAATGGATCATCAAGACTTTCCGCCTGCTTTGGCCGATGAAAGACCGTCCTAATATGACCTCTTGCGGTGATACAAATCCTTGGAATGCTAGTGAGCATATAGTCCATCTCATTCGCCGTCTGGGTAACGACGCCAGCGAGGGCGCTGTCGCTGCGTTGAGACGCTTGATGAATGCGGCCACTGACAGCTACTCCGAATCGATCAGGATTGTTTTTGCCGAACAAGCACGCATTGGTGTTGAAGCTGCTTATACCCCTCCCAGGCTTGAAGCGATTGGTGCAATTGCCCGTAATCTCCCTCCTGTATCAGCCGCAGATCTGCAAGCGCTCGTGCTTGAGGAGCTGTTGATCGCCCAAGCGAAGATCAAGAGCGACGACGCCGAATCATGGCGCGGCTTCTATGACGACAACGGTCTGCCATTCGAGGAGGAGCGCTGTAGGGATCATCTACTCGGCCTGCTTCGCCAAGGACATACAGGGATCACGTTCGATCCAGAGGCTCATGTTGCCGCCGACAAGGAGGTCGATATCGCTTGCTCAGTAGGTGCACTGCGGATGCCAATCGAGGTGAAGGGGCAGTGGCATGCAGAGCTCTGGAAGGGTGCAGATGTACAGCTAGACGGTCTCTACACTCGTGATTGGAGAGCGGAGGGACGAGGCATCTATCTTGTCCTCTGGTTTGGCGACCAGAAGAAGCCGAGTAAGAAACTTAAGAGTCTTGGCCGAGGGGCAACGCAGCCACGGTCAGCGGAAGAGCTTAGGCATATGCTCATCGGCACGAGCAAATCGGCATGTGAAGGACGCGTTGCGGTTTTCGTACTCGATCTAGCGCGGAGTTGAGCTGCGATCCTCCTGGCCTTCGCCGCGGCGACAGCGGCGACAGCGGCGACATGGCTGATAGGTTGCGGGTGTAACGCGTAGCGACAGGCTTGCGACAGATGGCGACAACTTCCGATCGTTAGAGTCTGTCGCCAGGTGTCGCAATCACGTCGCCAGTCCTTCCTCTTTGCACCTCGGGTGTAGTCGCCAGTGTCGCCGCTGTCGCCATTGGGTTGATACGGAACTGTCTGCCGTCGCTGCTCAGGAGGTAGTGATGCTTTACCAATACGGCCAGCAGCTTGTCACGTAGGGCTGCGCTTTGGCGGGCGAAGCGTGGCCCTTCCCGCTGCAAAGCGCGCGCCTCGAAGGCAATCCAGCCCTTGGCGCATAACCAGTCGAACAAGCGTTGCGCCTGTATCAGGTGAGGTTCCGCCTTGGCTGGGCTGCACAACCGCAGCGCCTCGGCTAAATACCAGCGCACCAGGGTTGCAGCACGCTCAACGATTGGTTGGGTTATAGCGGCTGTCTCCTCGATGATGGCCAGCACGCCAGCGATGCGCAGCACATTTTCCGCGCCTTTGGCTGCGGTTGGCTTGATCTCTTGTAGGTCGCCGCCCTTGCCGAGTTCGGCTTCGATTTCGTCGTGGGTGGCGATCCATGCAGCGAGGGCTCCATGCTCCAAGGGGAGGGCTGGTGGCGACAGTTGGCCGGCATGGTCAATCGGTAGCGAGAGCGATAGCAGGTTGGCCATGCACTGCCAATAGCGCACCAGGCGAGAATCTTTCTCCGGCTCTGAGTTGCGGTAGAAGCGAGTGCCTGCAAGTGACTGGGGCCAAGCCACTAGGAAGCGCGCGAGAAAGCCTTGTCCTTGCAACACTGGGCTGGATAGCACCTCTTGCGCGACTATTGGCTGAATCATCATGTGTAGGCTCAGTCGGCAACCGCTACGGGCAGCGCTTTCGCCCTCTGCCGCGCGAGTTCGGGCGATAGTTGCACCATCCCATAGCTTGGATAATCCAGCAGCGGTCTTGAGCAGGTTCTCGGGCCGGCTTGCATGCCCACCGAAGAATTGCCCACCCTCATCGCTGAATAACCCTTGGGAAGGGTGGCCGTGCAGTAAAGACTTTTGCAGACCCTCCAGAGTCGGCTCCTCGGCAAGGATAAAGGGCAACGGCGGCGGTGCCGGCTCTTCCAGTTTGGCCAGTTCGCCAGCCACAGCCTCAGGTATGCCCTTGGTCTTATCCAGTATCAGTTCGCGACAGCGCTGGTAGGCGTCACGGTTGTCGCGATAGTCCTTTTTCTCTGTTTTATAACTGTCCAGCAATTGGCGTTGCCGATCATGGTGGGCACTTAGTGCTAGGCGGTCTGCTGCGCTTTTTCGGTCGCCCGACTCCGCAACCGTCAAGGCAAATAGGGAAAGCGGAATACGTTGTCCGGCGCGCTGGACGTTGGCGTGTGCCTGGGCTGACATCGCAGAGGCAGCGAGTACAGATTGTGCGGCAAGCGCGTCGGGAACCTGTACGGCTTCGATGATGGCGGCGACTGCGCCACCTAGCAGGTCGCCGAGCGCCTCGATGGGGTAGCGCAACGCGGTTTCCAGAGCAGGCTGAAGCGGTACTGGTGTTGGGAAAGTTGTCGATTCGGTCAAAAAGGCAGCGGTCATGCGATGACCTCCTGGTGCAGGCGCAGGTCATAGTTTTTTGGGGGCTGGTAGCAACACTAGTGTCAGCGAATCAGTCGCGCGTGTTGGCCAGCAAAGCTTTCCGAGCTGGTTGGCGGCTACCGTCACCCATGCCGCAATCATCGTCCTGATGCAGCGTTAACGGATATGCGGGCTAACCGGCAGATAGGCGCTCAGCGGATGAGGCTTACAGCTTGCTCAACCTGCTCGCGGTTCCATAGCAGCCGTCGACCCAAGCGACATGGCTGGGGGAAGCCGGTGATATCTCGGCGCAGGCGCCAAAGGGTGGTTTGGCTGCAGCGCAGTAGCTGACATAGTTCAGCGTTGGTCAGGAAGGGAGGGTGTTGCATGGCTTGTGCTCCTCGGTTGTCTGGAAACACTGTGCCGTTTCGTGAAATCGATTTGGGCGCTAATTCGACCACTTTGTTGTAGGTTTAAGTTTTGACGGGTAACCACTTTTGACGGTATCGGGTTAACGGCTGCGACGTTAGACCGATGCGCTTTTGGGCCCTAGGCGCCATCCTTGTGATGGCCAATTCAAAGCAGTCATCGGAGAGTGTTGAGCAAAGTGTTGAGCAGAAACGAAAAAGGCCCACCTTGCGGTGAGCCTAAGTCGTTGATCTATATGGTGCCGGCACCAGGAGTCGAACCCGGGACCTACTGATTACAAGTCAGTTGCTCTACCAGCTGAGCTATACCGGCAAGTGAGGGTCGCCATTATATCCATTGCGGGCGGCGAGTAAACCGTTAGCTGACGGTCACTTGCGCCGGCTTATTCAGGCCGCTTCACATTTGCGCGTTATCGGTAGCGCTCGGCCAGCAGGAGGATGTTGCGCGGCGTCAGTTCGCTGGGGCAGAAGGTGCCGAGGCGCACGCGGTAGCCGTGCTCCTCCAGCAGCAGGACGCGGTCGAGCAGTAGCCAGAGTTCCAGCGGGCGGCGGAACAGGCCGCGTACCAGTTCGAGATTGCGTACCTCGGCGAGGCGTTGCCAGCCGGCCCGCTCCAGTGCGGCCCAGTCCTGTTCTCCCGGGTCGGGCAGTTGCTTGAGCGCGGCCAGGTCGCGGCAGTAGTCGGCGAAGTCCTTCTTCAGCCAGGCGCTCGGCAGCGAGGGCATCGGCAGATAGTCGTCCTGCTGGCGCAGGCGCCGCTGCAGCAGATCGAAGCCCAGCCGCCAGGCCATCGACTGGTCGCGATTGCGCCGTTCGCGCGCGCCGGCGGTGACCGTCTCGCTCAGCGGCAAGCCGAGGTCGTCGCGGCTGAGTTGCAGCGCCGTGGCCCGGCCGGCTTCGGAGAGCGGCACGTAGATTTCGTCCTGGGTGCGGTTGTAACAGCAGGGGGCGATCGCGAGCTGGCGACAGCCCTTGGCAACGCTCAGGCGCAGCAGGCGTACATGCAGATCACCGCAGGCGTGCAGCGCGACGGGGGTGTGCGTGGCCTGTAGCTGCTCGCCGGCATCAGTTGCGAGCACGTCCTGGCAGCGGTGCCGGGCCGGGATGCCGAGCCGCTCGCTCATATGCGCACCTGCCTGCACCAGCGTTTCATCCCATTCCAGGCAGGTCAGCGCGGCGCCATTGCGGGCGAGATAGCGACCGAGATGGCCCTTGCCGGCACACCAGTCCAGCCAGTGCGTCGGCGCTTCGGCGAACCGTAGGCGGGCGCCGAAGGCCTGGATCTGCAGGGCCTTGCGGCCCGGCACGTCGACGGCGTGGCGATGGTCCATGGTTGGCGATTCGCCGGCGGGAAGCGCGTCGAGGTGGCTCAGTCGGTCGGCGAGGTCCGCCAGTTCAGCAAAAGGCGCGGGTGCGCCGAGTGTCGTTGGCTGGTTGTGTACGGCCTCGGCATCGGCCAGCGAGCGGCTTCGCAGCCAGGCGGCCAGTTCGGGGTGCTCGGCTTCCCATGGCAGCGTTTGGCAGACGAACGGCCGCGGCCGCCAGAGCGACTGGTGCGCAGTGAGGAAGCGGTCCAGCGCCTGGAAGCGCTCGAGCAGGTTGGGGGCGGCGGACATTGGCGGGGCGGGCTATGACAGGCGCCGATTGTAGCGGGAGCGCCCGCCATAAAGCACAACGCCCGTCGAGGACGGGCGTTGTGGTCGCAATTACTGGCCGTAGACCTGTTCCGGCAGCCAGGTAACGATTCCTGGCCACATGTAGGCCACTACCAGCATGCCGATCTGGATCGCGATGAACGGCAGCACGCCCTTGTACATCACGCTGGTCGGTACGCTGCGGGGTGTGACACCGCGCAGGTAGAACAGCGAGAAGCCAAACGGCGGGGTGAGGAACGACGTCTGCAAGTTGATGGCGAACATCACGCCGAGCCAGACCGGATCCAGGCCCATGGCGAGCAGGATCGGGCCGACGATGGGCACGACCACGAAGATGATCTCGATGAAGTCGAGGATGAAGCCGAGCAGGAAGATGACCAGCATTACCACCAGGAAGGCGCCGAGCACGCCGCCGGGCAGCGAGTGTAGGGCGTCCTCGATCAACGCTTCACCACCGAAGCCGCGGAACACCAGGGAGAACAGCGAGGCGCCGATGAGGATCAGGAACACCATCGAGGTGATCTCTGTGGTGCCGAAGGCGACCTGCTTGAGCTGGGCGAAATTCAGCTGGCCCTTGGCAATCGACAGGAAGGTCGCGCCCAGTGCACCGATCGCCGCGGCCTCGGTCGGGGTGGCATAGCCCGCCAGAATCGAGCCGAGCACGGCGGTGATCAGCGCCAGCGGTGGCAGCAGCGCACCGATCAGCTTGCCCCATTCGATCGGCCCCAGTTCTTCCTGCGGCAAGGCGGGCAGCTTCTTCGGCTGGAAGATCGCCACGGCGATGAGGTAGAGGATGTACATGCCGACCAGCACGAGGCCGGGAATCAGCGCGCCGACGAACAGGTCACCGACCGAAACGGTCTTTGGCGAGAAGATGCCCATCTTCAGCTGTGCCTGCTGGAAGGCGCTGGACATCACGTCGCCGAGCAGAACCAAGATGATCGAAGGCGGAATGATCTGGCCGAGGGTGCCGGTGGCGGCGAGGGTGCCGGTAGCGATGGCCGGGTCGTAGCCGCGACGCAGCATGGTCGGCAGCGCCAGCAGGCCCATGGTGACCACGGTGGCACCGACGATGCCGGTGCTCGCGGCGAGCAGCGCGCCGACCACGCAGACCGATATCGCTAGGCCGCCACGCAGGGTGCCGAACAGTCGCGACATCGATTCCAGCAGATCTTCGGCAACGCGCGATTTCTCCAGCATCACGCCCATGAAGACGAACAGCGGCACGGCCAGCATCGTCTGGTTGTTCATGATGCCGAAGATGCGGTTCGGTAACGCGTGCAGGTAACCCACGTCGAACGAGCCGGTGACCACGCCGATGCCGGCGAACAGCAGTGCCATGCCACCAAGGGTGAAGGCGACCGGGTAACCCGACATCAGGGCGAAGCAGATGCTGATGAACAGCAGGATGGCCATGATCTCACCCATGCTTCACCTCCTGCTCTGCTTCAGGCAGGCGACCGGCCAGGCGGTAGCCGGCCTTGATCAGATCGGAGATGCCCTGCAGGGCGAGGCTGGCGACCAGGAGCAGAATGATGCTCTTCTGCAGGTAGACGAACTTGAGCCCGCCGGACTCGTTGGAGCCCTCGTAGGTCGCCCAGGAACTGCTGACGTAATCCCAGCTGTTCCAGCCGAGAAACAGGCACACCGGCAGCAGGAACAGCAGATGGCCGAGGCCATCGACGGCGGTCTGCCGGCGGCTGCTGAATTTCTGATAGAAGATGTCGACGCGGACGTGGCCGTTGCGTTGCAGGGTCCAGGCGGCGGCGCCCATGAACACCAACGCATGGCCGTACATCACCGCTTCCTGCAGGGCGATTGCGCCGATGCCGAAGCCATAGCGCAGTACCACCACGATGGCGGTGCCAATGACGAGAAACAGGGTGATCCAGGCACATAGCTGGCCGAGGCGCATGTTGAACGCATCGATGAGGCCAGCCACGCGCAGCAGGGGCGGGGGGCTCTGGGACATTGGTAGTCCTTCTTAGTAGACGCAAGGTTGGCGGGAGGGTCGATTCTTGCAGCACTGGCGCGTTGCAGCAATCGGCCTACGACTTTTAGCTTATGCGCTAGGCTTGAGGCGCCGGAGGCTCTAATGTTAGTCGAGCCCGAAGTGGCGTATGCATTTCCGGCGCAGGTTTCGCCGTGCGAGCCAGCGCTCAGCCTGACTCAGGCGCTCGAAACGGAACGAAAGGCGCAAGGCGATCCGGCAAAAAAGCGTAGCCTTGCCGTTGCGCAATAAGAACAAATAACAAGGAGTAACCTCATGAAACGTCGTGACATTCTCACCGCCGCTGGCGTAGGCCTGGCGGCCACCGCACTGGCCGGCTGCAACGACAAGAGTGAAAAGCCGGCCGCAGGCGAAAGCACGCAGGCCAGCGAACAGCAGACATTCAACTGGAAGATGGTCACCTCCTGGCCGAAGAACTTCCCGGGCGTAGGCGTCGGCGCGGAGAACTTCGCCAAGCTGGTCAACGAGATGAGCAACGGTCGACTGACCGTCAAGGTGTACGCCGCCGGTGAGCTGGTTCCCGCTCTGGAAGTTTTCGATGCGGTGTCGCGCGGCACGGCCGAGATGGGCCATGGCGCTCCCTATTACTGGAAAGGCAAGGTGCCGGCGGCGCAGTTCTTCTGTGCGCTGCCGTTTGGCCCGAACGCGCAGGAAATGAACGCCTGGCTGCATCGCGGCGGCGGCATGGAACTGTGGGAAGAAGTCTACAAGCCGTTCGGCGTGCTGCCGATGGCTTGCGGCGCCACCGGCGTACAGACTGCCGGCTGGTTCAACAAGGAAATCAACTCGGTCGACGACTTCAAGGGCCTGAAGATGCGCACCCCGGGCCTGGGTGGCGAAGTGCTGACCAAGATGGGCGGTACCGTGGTCAACATGCCAGCCGGCGAGATCTTCACCGCTCTGCAGACCGGTGCCATCGACGCCACCGAGTGGATCGGCCCGTACAACGACCTGGCGCTGGGCCTGCACAAGGCATCCAAGTACTACTACACCCCGGGTTGGCAGGAGCCGAACGTCACCTTCGAGCTGGACGTCAACCTGAAGGCCTGGGAAACCCTGCCGGATGACCTCAAGGCCATCGTCCGGGCCGCTGCCCGTGCGGTTAACGGCGACATGCTCGACGACTACAACGCCAAGAACATGGAAGCCATGGAGCAGCTGCGCGAGCAGGGCGTGGAAGTCCGCCGCCTGCCGGACGACGTGCTGGCTCGCCTGAAGGAAGTTGCCGCCGAGGTGGTCGATGCCTCCGCTAACGCCGACCCGGTGGCGGCCAAGGTGTGGGAACAGCAGAGTGCCTATCTCAAGCGGTTGTACGAGTACGCCGAGCTGAACGAGAAGGACATCTACAACATCCGCGGCTGATAGATACCCCGGATGCGAAAACGCCACACCGGCAACGGTGTGGCGTTTTTTTTCGCCCGAGCTTCGCGCGCGGAGGAGCGATCAGCCTTCCAGCGTTGCGTTCAGGCTGATGCGTGCGTTGAGCACCTTGGACACCGGGCAACCTTCCTTGGCCTGGTTGGCGATCTGCTGGAACTGAGCGTCGTTCGCACCCGGAATGCGTGCCTTGAGGGTCAGGTCGATGGCGGTGATGCTGAAGCCTTCACCGTCCTTGTCCAGCGTCACCTCGGCGTGGGTCTCGATGCGTTCGGCGGTGAGGCCGGCCTGGCCGAGCATCATCGACAAGGCCATTGAGAAGCAGCCGGCGTGGGCCGCGCCGATCAGCTCCTCCGGATTGGTCCCGGGCGTGTCCTCGAAGCGGGTATTGAAGCCGTAGGGGTTGTCCTTCAGCGCGCCACTCTGGGTGCTGATGGTGCCCTTGCCGTCTTTCAGGCCGCCTTGCCAGACGGCCGAAGCGCTCTTCTTCATGAACTGTCCTCCGGATATGGGTTGCGGGTTTGGCACGCCGCTCAGTGCGGCTGTTCGGCCGCCAGGATGGCAGTTGCCAGCTCCATGTCGCTGGCTTGCAGGTCGGGCTGCTCGCGACGCATCTGCTGCAGTGCGGCCTCCAGGTACGGGCCGCGGATCTCGCCATTGCTGGCGACGAAGCTGCCGGCATCCTCGCGCGCCGGAACGACGAGCTTGTTGTCCTTGAAGGTCAGGTAGGTGGACGCGGTGGTCGCGCCGGAGGAAAGGATGTCGCGCACCAGGCCATCGGCCATGGCCGTGCCCAGGGGTGCCAGGGCGAGGGTAAGCACCGCGAGTCGAATCTTGCGCATGAGCGGAAACCTCTGTGCTGTCGTCCCTCCTGAGAGTGCGCGACGCCGATCGGAGTTCCGGTTGCGCTCAGTCGCGACCGTCGATCAGGCGGCGGATGCGAGCGGCGAGGATGTCGATGCTGAACGGCTTGGTGAGGATGTCCATGCCGGGTCCGAGGAAGTCGTTGCGCATCTCATCGTCCGGCACGTAGCCAGTGATGAACAGGACCTTCAGATCGGGGCGGCCCTGGCGCGCGCGTTCCACCAGTTGTCGGCCGTTGAGGCCCGGCAGGCCGAAGTCGCTGACCAGCAGGTCGAGACGCTGGTCGCCGTCCAGGTAAGGCAGTGCACTGGCCGAGTCGAACGCCTCCAGCACCTGATAGCCCAGCTCCTGCAGCACTTCGACCACCAGCATGCGCACCGCGGCCTCGTCCTCGACGACCAGTACCGTTTCGCCGTGCTGCGCACTGGGCGTCTCGGCAGGCTGTTCCGGCTGGTGCTGGGGGTTCCGTGCGGCCTGATTGCGCGGCAGGTAAAGCGTGACCCGGGTGCCCTGGCCCAGCGTACTGTCGATGCTGACATGGCCCCCGGTCTGCTTGGCGAAGCCGTAGACCATCGACAGCCCCAGCCCCGTGCCCTGGCCGATCGGCTTGGTGGTGAAGAACGGGTCGAACGCCTTGGCAATGGTCTTGGCAGACATGCCGGCGCCGTTGTCGGTGACGCTCAGCACGACGTAGTCGCCCGGTTCGGGGGCATCTGGCTGGCGTTGTTGGATATGCAGGTTCTGCGTGTGCACGCCGAGCCGACCGCCGTTGGGCATGGCGTCGCGCGCATTGATCACCAGGTTGAGCAGGGCGTTTTCCAGCTGATGGCCGTCGGTGTAGGCCTGCCAGGCGTCGGCCTGCAGCTCGACCTCCAGCTGGATGTGCTCGCCCATCGTACGGCGCAGCATATCCTCCATCGACACCACCAGCAGGTTCACGTCGACGGGCTTGGGATCCAGCGACTGGCGCCTGGCGAAGGCGAGCAGGCGATGGGTCAGCGCCGCGGCACGGTTGGCGGAGGTGGTGGCGGCATCGATATAGCGGTCCAGATCGCTGGTGCTGCCGTTGGCGACGCGGCGCTGAATCAGGTCCAGGGCGCCAAGCACGCCGGTGAGCATGTTGTTGAAGTCGTGCGCCAGGCCACCGGTGAGCTGGCCGATGGCTTCCATTTTCTGTGCATGCCGCAGTGCTTCCTCGGCGCGTTCGCGCTCGGCCATCTCGATATGCAGCCGGCTGTTGATCGCCGCCAGTTCTCGGGTGCGCTCGGCCACGCGTCGCTCCAGGCTGTCGTTGAGCTCGCGTAGCGCCTCCTCGGCGGCGACCTGAGCGGTAACGTCGGTATTGGTGCCAAACCAGTGGGTAACCTGGCCGAAGTCGTCGCGAATAGGCAGGGCGCGCGAGAGAAACCAGCGATACTTGCCATCCTTGCCGCGCAGCGGAAAGGTTTCCTCCCAGATCGAGCCGATGGCGAAGGCACGCTTCATCGAGGCGCTGACCCGCTCGTGATGGTCCGGGTGATTAACCGCACGCCAGCCCAGGGCGCGCATGGCTTCCTGGGTGGTGCCGGTATAGTCGTACCAGCGTTTGTTGTACCAGTAGATGCGGCCGTTCGGGTCGGCCATCCAGGCGAACTGGCTCATGTTGTCAGCCAGGGTGCGGAACTGCTCCTCGCTCTCGCGCAGGGCGCGCTCGGCGCGCATGCGTTCGTCGGCGGACCAGGCGCGGTCGGCGACCTCGCGAATGAACGAGATGTCGTCGTCCAGCCAGGCCCGCGGTTGGTCTTCGAGCAGCATCATCACTGCAGCCAGACGGCCCTGCTCGAACAGTGGCACGCAGACGATGCTGCGGATCAGGCTTTCGGCGAAATTTTCCGCGTGACTGGCGGTGCGGGCGTCGTGCAGCACATCCTCGATCACCACCAGCTCGTTTTCCTGCAGGTCGTAGAAGAAGTCGCCGTAATCGGCGAAATAAACCGTCTCGCTGCTGCTGTCGGAGCTGCCGTCGCTCCAGTAGCGCTCGATGGTGGCGCTCTGGCTGGAGAGCTCGACGCTGGCGAACAGCACGCGGGATATGCCGATGGTCCTGCCGATCACGCTGACCGCCGCATGCGCGATGGTCTGGCTGTCGTGCTGTTCGCGCAGCAAGTCGCCCAGTTCGATCAGCGCCGTCTGCCGCTGTTCGGCCTGTTGGCGGTCGCGGATCTGCTGCTCGAGCATCTCGTTCATGCGCTGCATGCGCTCGGCGGCGCTGCGCTCGGCAGTGATGTTGCGAGCGGTGCCGAGAATGCGCACTTCGCCGTCGCCATCGACCAGCCGGCGTCCGCGGTTGGCCAGCCAGATGAAGCTGTTGATACGGGTGTCGAACATCCGGTAGTCGAGCTGGAACTCGCCGTCGCCCTCACCCTTGAGCGTATCGCTCAGTGCCTTGAACAGCTTGCCCCGATCATCCGGATGCACGCGGGCGAGAATCTCCTGCACGTCCAGTCCCGGTTCATCGGGGGACAGTCCGGCCATCGCCTTGAGCTGCGCATCCCAGTGCAGCGAGTGCTGGCTGTCGCGGTATTCCCAGACGCCGGTCGATGCGATCTCGTTGGCCAGGCTGATGCGCTGTTCGGCTTCGCGCAGCGCCTTGTTCGCACAGGCGCGCTCGGCGGCGCGACGAATGCGCTCGAGCACCTCACGAGTGAGCGCGATATCGTCCGCGCTCCAGTGGTTCGGCTGGCTGCGAATGAACAGCAGCACTGCCTGCTGGTTACCGGGCTCGGCTCCTGGCAATTCGGTCAGCAGCAGGGCGTCGGCGGCCAGGCTGCGACGCAAGGGCTCGCTCGGCGCGTGGTCCGGGTCGAACACAACGATGCTGTCGCGAGCCAGCCGCTCGCTCAGTTCGGTGGCAGCTGCAGCCAGGTCATGCTGGCTGGTGCTGCTCGTTGCGCCAGGGGCCGGCCATTGCGCCTGCACGGAGAGCCGTGCGTTCTCCAGCCAGCCCCAGGCGATGCAGTCGCAACGCATGAGTTTCGCCAGGCGTTCGTCAAGCACGCAGCAGACGTCGACACGCTCGCTGCTGGCCTGCAGGCAGTCGCTCAGCTCCAGCAGGAACGCCTGCAAGGCCTGGTGCTGGGTGCGTTCGCTGATGTCGCTGAAGGTGCAGATGGCGCCCTGCAGCTCGCCGTCGCGGTAGATCGGTGCGACGCGGTATTCCACCGGCAGGCTGCTGCCATCGACACGGAAGAACAGCTCGTGTTCGACATGCCGCGGCTCGCCGGTCGTGGCGGTGTGCTGGATGGGGCAGTCCTGCACCGGGTAGGGGGTACCGTCCGGGTGGCTGTGATGAATCAGCTGGTGCAGCTGCCTGCCGAGCACTTCTTCGCGGCTGGTGAAGCCGAGCAGGTTGAGGAAGGCATCATTGCACAGCGTGACCGCGCCGCTGCGATCGATGGAGTAGAAGCCTTCGTTGGCCGAGTCCAGCAGCAGCCGGGTGAAGGCTTCGCTTTCCAGGCGCTGCATCTCCAGCCGCCGCCGGGCATCGACATCCTGGGCGACGCAAACCCAGTGCACCAGTTTGCCGCCGGCGTCGTAGACCGGCGCTGCGCTCGCCTGGAACCAGCGCTGACTGCCGTCGCCATCGCGCAGCGGCAGCTCAAGCTTGAACGGCAGCTCCCGACGCAGCGCGGCCCGCCATTGCTCGGCGACACGCTGGCGATCGGGTTCGGTGACCGCCTGCAGCCAGCCGTCACCGTGCGATTGCTCGATTGCGAGGCCGGTAAAGTCGGTCCAGTAGCTGTTGCAGAAGCTCAGGCTGCCCTCTGCATCGCACTGCCAGATCACCTGCGGACTGAGGTCGACGAGGGTGCGATAGCGTTCTTCGGTTTCGCGGGCCGCAGCCTGTCGCATCCGCGATTCGGTCAGGTCGCGCAGGATCTTGACGAAACCCAGCGGCTGTCCATCCTCCAGCAACGGCGTGAGGATGCCGCTGGCCCAGAACTGTGCGCCATCCTTGCGCTGGTACCAGCGCTCGTCGAGCGCACGGCCCTGCTCCAGAGCGATGCGCATTTCCTGCTCGGGGGCATTGGCGGCGCGATCCTGCTCGGTAAACATGAGTTCGACATGACGGCCGCAAACCTCGTCCTCCGACCAGCCGAGCAGCTGTTGCGCGCCGCTGTTCCAGCTGGTGACGAGGCCGCGCAGGTCGGTGGCGGCGATGGCGTAATTCTGCGCGCTGTCGATGATCTGCCGGCTACGCGCCTGTTCGTTGCTTATGCGCCGCAGTTCCAGCAACGCCATGGCCTGGCGTGCCAATGCCTCTAGCTGGGCCCGCTGGCGTGCGCTGAGCTCGCGTGGTTGGCGGTCATAGATAGACAGCGTGCCCAGCGGCAGTTCGTCCGCGTCACGCAGTACGGCGGCGGCGCAGAAGTCGGCGTGCTGGCCGTCGACGAGGCGGGGCATTCGGACAGGGGCGCGGAGCTCGTCCGCCCGTCGAACGAATAGCGGATCTGCCTGCTCGATAGCCTGCGCCGACACCGAACAAGCGCGCTCCTGCGGCTGTTGTTCGATGGAGAACGCGGCTATGCAATGCTGCTGGTGCTGATCGATCAGGTGGATCGCTGCCGCCGGGCAGGCGAACAGCTCTGCGGCCAGCGCTGCCAGCTCATCAAGTTCCGTGTTGGGCGTGCCGTCGAATACGCGATAGCGGGCCAAGGCGGTCAACCGCTCGGCTTCATTCCAGGTCGCGGCGGGGGCACTGTGGTCGGCGTTCAAAATGTCCTGCTCGGCTATCCATTGCACTGAGTAATTCAGGCGAATCCCATGGTGAAACACTCGGCATCGATTCGGTTGCCGAGCGGTCAGCAAAAGACTACGCCGAGCCTGCTTGGTTCAGGCTGCAACGGACAAAGTCCCCGACGAATGGAGTGCATTTCCCGACGTGATCGGGCTGCGGCCGATCAACGGTTGCTGGCGGCGTTCAGCGCGGCGAGCAGTGCGGCGTCGCGGTGATAGATATCCGGTCGATAGCGGGGGCGACCGTCGACATCGGTGTCGGCCGTCCAATAGGCCATCAGGATCGGCGTCGGGCGGGCCAGACGGTATTCGTAAGTCTTGCCCGATTGCAGCAGAGTGGCGACTTCGGGGCGCTCGTGGTCTTCCAGCAACAGATCGACCAGTTGCAAGGCCGACTCGACGCGCACGCAGCCGGAGCTGAAGGCGCGAGCGGCGCGGTCGAACAATGGCTGGCTTGGCGTGTCGTGCAAGTAGACCGAGTAGGGATTGTCGAAACGGATTGCCACCTGCCCGAGCGGGTTGGCCGGCCCGGCATCCTGGCGCAGCAGAATGCCGCGCGGGTTGTTCCAGTCGACGTGCTGCGGGTCCAGGCTGTTGCCCTTGGCGTCTAGCACACGCATCTGGTTGCGTGCCAGGTACCCCGGGTCCTGACGGATCAGGGGCAATTTATCCTGCTTGAGGATGGTCGGTGGAACCGTCCAGGTGGGGTTGAGCGTCAGGCGCGTGATCTGCGATTTCAGCGGCGGCGTCTGCCGCGCCTGCCGGCCGACCTGGGTACGCGTCTGCCAGAACGGGCAACTGGCGCGAAAGTAAATCAGCCGGGCCCCGGCGATATCCACCAGCAGCGACTGCGCTTCCAGATCGCGGCTGACCCAGCGCAGGCGCTCCAGGTTGATGCGCAGCTGATCCAGACGGCTGGCCGGACTGACGTTCAGTTCGGTCAGGGTCGCGGAACCGACCACGCCGTCGTCTTCCAGGCCGTGCTGGGTCTGGAACCGCTTGACCGCCTGCACCAGCTCGCCGTCGTAGTGCCGGTCCAGGGCCGACTCCGTGGCTGAGCCGGCCAGCAGCAGCTCGCGTAGCAGGGGTACCCGCGGGTCGGTCATTCCCGGGCGCAGGGTCGGTCCTGTCGGCACGGCTCGCCATGCCGGCAGCGGACGCTGGCGTAGATCGGCATAGGCCGCCCGCAGGTCACGATAGAGCGCCAGCTCAGGGCGGGCACGATCGAACGCCTCGGGCAGATCGGCCAGGCCCTGCACAGCGATCTGCAGCAACCGTTCGCCATCGTCGCGCTCGGGCAGCTGCGGGCTGCGCCAGAGGGGTTCGACCTCGGCCTGAAGCAGGCGACCATGCGATAGATGATGCAGCGCTTCGAGGTAGGCATGGCTGGCCAGGATGTCGGCGCATTCTCGAGCCCATGGAGCGGTGCTGCTGCGCTGTAGTTCATGGCGGACCCGTTCGGGCTGGTACTGCGCCGGATCGAGGCCGTCATCGGCCAGCATCGCAAGCTGGCGCAGCAGTTCGTCGAGCATGGGGTAGGACGTCCAGACCGGGCGCTCGCCGGTTGCCTGGTAGAACTGCCGGAGGCGTTGCAGGGCGCCGTCAGGCAGCTCCGCCGGCAGCGTCGGGCAACCGTGCGGCAGCGCTTGCAAGGCGGCGGACAAGGGTGTCTGCGCGGGAGCGGGCGGAACGGCAAAGGCCAGCCAGGGGGCCAGGCATAGCCACAGGGTCAGACGGGATGCAAATTTTTTAACCAAGGTCTCGCTCCAAGCCGTTGCGGTGGCTGCTAGACTGCGCCCCGTGGGGCCACGGCGCCGGCTTCGCTGTTCAGCCGTTCGGTCCATAAGAACATATCGTGCCGGGAAGTTGGGGCTCGTTCGTCCCGCCCGGCTTAATTGCTCCGCTGCTGCCATGCGCCGCGGGCATGAGGCACCGGCCAGACAGGAAGTCGTCAGGCCGTGGCCGATGAGGTTTGTCGTTCATGATGTCCATTCTTCGACGTGCCTGCCTGGCGGCGGGTCTTTTCGTTTTCGCTGTGCCTGTCTGGGCGGCCACCGCCACCTATCAGCCGATGGTCGACAGCCTGGCCCGGCTGGCCCCCAAGCTGGACCGGCAGGTCCTGACTCATGCGGTCGCGGCCATGCAGTGCGCCGTGAACAATGGTGCCGCTGCGGCCCAGCGCCTGGCGGTGATCGACTTCTCGCGACCGTCGAGCGAAAAGCGGCTGTGGATCTTCGACCTGGAGCAGGAGCGGTTGCTGCTCGAGGATCTGGTCGCGCATGGGCAGAAATCTGGCGACAACGATGCCACCCGCTTCTCCAACAAGGTCGGCAGCCACCAGTCCAGCATCGGCCTGTTCCGCACTGCCGAGAGCTACAGTGGCAAGCACGGCTACTCGCTGCGCATGGATGGCCTGGAACCAGGTATCAATGATCGCGCCCGTGAACGCGCTATTGTCATTCACCCGGCCGCCTACGTGAATCCGTCCTGGATCGCCACCCAGGGTCGCATCGGCCGCAGCCAGGGCTGCCCGGCGGTTCGGCCGGAGGTGGCACGGATGGTGGTCGATAGTCTCAAGGGCGGCCAGTTCATGTTTTCCTGGTACCCGGACCAGCAGTGGTTGCAGTCCTCGGCCTACCTCAACTGCAAGCCCAATCAGGTGGCGAGCATTCTCGCTGCAAGGGCGGATGGCTGAATCGTCGTTCAGCCTCAGGTGTAAGGCAGGCCCATCGGTGGTTTCGGCCGCTGATGCTGATTGGGCGCGAGCTATTCGCGGCCAGGCCGCTGCCCCAGCTGGTGCAGGGTGGACCACGCTTCACCGATCCACTGGCCGGAGTCGCGATGGATGTAAAAAGCGACATCCACCCTACGAACGCCTTGAGCCGCCGGCTATTTCTGCTCGCTCTGCGGCGTTACCCGCAGCACTTCTTCCATGGTCGTCAGCCCGGCGGCGATCTTCTGCGCGCCAGACAGACGCAGGCTGCGCATGCCGTCCTTGAAGGCCTGGCGGCGCAGGGCGACGATATCGGTGTCGGCGGTGATCAGCGGTCTGATCGCGTCGTTCAGCAGCATGATCTCGTAAACCCCAGCCCGGCCGCGGAAGCCTGTATCGCGACATTCCAGGCAACCGACCGCCCGTTGCGCGGTGGTCGGTAAAGGGGCATTCCAGGGCCGGGTCAGCGCGCTCCAGTCATCGGCATCCAGCTGCACCGGCGCCTTGCAATGCGGGCACAGCGTGCGCACCAGACGCTGGGCCATGACGCCAAGCAGTGTCGCCTTGAGCAGGTAGTGCGGCACGCCCAGTTCCAGCAGGCGGGTGATCGCGCTGGGGGCATCGTTGGTGTGCAGGGTGGAGAGCACCAGGTGGCCGGTCAGTGCGGCCTGGATCGCCATCTCCGCGGTTTCCAGGTCGCGAATCTCGCCGACCATGATGATGTCCGGGTCCTGGCGCATCAGCGCGCGTACGCCGCTGGCGAAGGTCAGGTCGATGTTGTGCTGCACCTGCATCTGGTTGAAGGCGCCCTCGATCATCTCGATCGGGTCTTCGATGGTGCAGACGTTCACTTCCGGCGTCGCCAGCTGCTTGAGCGTGGTGTAGAGCGTGGTGGTCTTGCCCGAACCGGTCGGCCCGGTGACCAGGATGATGCCGTTGGGCTGGCCCGTCATGCTCTGCCAGCGGCGCAGGTCGTCGGCGGAAAAACCCAATTGGTCGAAGCCCTTGAGCAGCACCTCGGGATCGAAGATGCGCATCACCATCTTCTCGCCGAAGGCGGTCGGCAGGGTCGACAGGCGCAGCTCCACTTCGCCGCCGTCCGGGGTCTTGGTCTTGACCCGGCCGTCCTGCGGTTTGCGCTTTTCCGCGACGTTCATCCGCCCCAGCGTCTTGAGCCGGCTGACCACCGCCATCGCTACCTGCGGCGGGAACTGATAGACGTTGTGCAACACACCGTCGATTCGGAAACGCACCGTGCCCTGCTCGCGGCGCGGCTCGATGTGGATGTCGCTGGCGCGCTGCTGGAAGGCGTACTGGAACAGCCAGTCGACGATGTTGACGATATGCGAGTCGTTGGCGTCCGGTTCCTGATCGCTGGCACCGAGGTTGAGCAGCTGCTCGAAGTTGCCGACGCCACTGATCTTCTGCTCGCTGCCACTGGCGCCGCTGACCGACTTGGCCAGGCGGTAGAACTCCACGGTGAAGCGCTGGATGTCCGCCGGGTTCGCCACCACGCGCTTGATCGGGCGCTTGAGCACGTGGGTCAGGTTGGCTTCCCAGCCGTGTACGAACGGCTGGCTGCTGGCGATGGTCACGGCGCTGGCGTCCACCGCTACGGCAAGAATGCTGTGGCGCTGGGCGAAGGCGTATGACATCAGCGGGGTGATGGCGGCTACGTCGATCTTCAGTGGGTCGATCCGCAGGTACGGCTGGCCGGCGTGCTCGGCGAGCCAGACGGTCAGCGTCTCCAGGTCGAGCTTCTTGCCCGGCCGGCGCAGATCGTCAAGCTGCTGCGCGGCGAGAAATTCCAGCGGATGCTGCTGGTTGGCCACCGCGCTACGGCGCACCGTCAGGCATTGCTCGGCGCTGTCCTGGGCGACTCGGCCCTGGGTGACCAGTTCGCGCAACAGGTCGGCTAGATCGAGAGGGCGGTCCTGAGTGGGCGAGTTCAGCACGGACATGGAGTTCCTTCGACGTGGCGGCGCAAAACAACAAGCTTGCCGTTAAACCCCCGACGCTGTCTGCTGCCGGGGTTCAACTTTGCGCAGCGTTGATGCCGTTATTTTTCCAGCAGCTTCCAGGCCTTGAGCGTCCAGACCCGATGGGCCTGCTCGACGCGTTGCTCGCGCGCTGCTTCGTCCAGCGGCTGACGGGCCATTTCGTGGAGCTTGGCCAGTTCGCCGTAGAGACGGTCGGTTTCCGGTAGCTCCAGCACGCCGCGCGCCAGGTGCAGCCAGACCAGCATTCGCTCCATGCGCGGGCTCTGCTCGGCCAGGTCTTCGGGTTGCTGCTGGTAGCGCGGCAATTGCAGGGCCTTGGCTTCTTCGGCCAGCAGGTGTGGCAGCCATTTGCCCAGCTCGGCCGCGCCCTGGCGATCCCCACGGGCGTTGCGGCCTTCGGTCCAGCGGCGTTGCAGCAGCCACAGCGAGGCTTTCAGCGACAGCAGGCCCCAGCGGGTCCGGCCCAGCTCGTCGGTGAACTGCGCCGGCGCGGCCTTGCGCCCCCCTTCATCGTCCTGACCGGCTTCGACCCGTGGGCGCCAGTCCTGGATCAGTGTGTCGAGCAGTTCGCGCAGTTCTCGGCTGCTGGCACGCGGGGCGGCCTGGCCGAGGCTGCCGAGCAGGGCACGCAGTTCGACGAGCTGCTGCAGCCATTCGCCCAGCAGTTTCCAGCGGCCATTGAAGCGGTACTGCTCGGCCAGTCGCTGGCTATTGCCGAGCAGCTGCCAGCCAAGCGCGACGACGGCATCGTCCAGCGGCATGCTCGCCGCCAGTTCGGGTGCCGGCAGCTGCAGGCTGTAGCCATCGGCGTCGTACAGGCGGTAGCCGCGTTCGGCCTTGCTGATGTCGCAGGGCATCAGCGGCAGGTCGGCGGCCAGTTCGGCGGCCAGTTCCAGCAGCGCTTCGGGCTCGCCCTGGCGCAGTTCCAGTTCCAGCTCGCAGATTTCCTCGGACTGCTTGCCGGCCTTGACCTGTCCCAAATCCAGCGCGGCCTCGATGACGACCCTGGTCTTGCCGCGGCCCCAGGCGATCTCGGCCTTCTCGCGAACGAAGTCGGTGGTGAAGATCGGCTTGAGGGTCTTCTTGTCGAGTTCGGCGAGGCTGGCCGGCCAGCAGTCGTCGCCGAGCTTCTTCACGTCGAGCTTGGCCTTGTCCAGGTACCAGTCCCACTCGTTGCGTTCGGACAGACCGGCGACGCTCTGGCCGCGGCTTTTCAGGGTCTGGATGAATTGCTCGCCGTCGCGGCGCAGGCGCAACGCGACCCGGGCCTGAGCGAGTGCGCGGTCCGGGGTGTCGTAATACTGGTTGAACAGTTCATGGCGCGACCAGCCACTCTTGTTGCGCTTTTTCAGCAGCGGATGTTCGCGCAGGGCGAGCAGGGTTTCGCGGCTGGCGCGTAGCTTGATTTCGGTTTCTTTCTGCATGGTGCCGACTGGGTGCCTATGATGTGTTGATGTTGCAGTCTGATGACGCACGGTAGCAGGCGTGATGGCCTGTCCGTATACTTGCCGCCTCTTTCAAGCCGGGGCCATACCCTATGCCAGTCAATCCTTTCGTCAGCTTGTTCGGACGTTCGCCAATCGGCCCGATGCAGCAGCATATGGCCAAGTCGCACGAATGTGCAGCGAACCTGGTGCCGCTGTTCCAGGCGGTGATGGCCGAAGACTGGGAGAAGGTCGAGCAGATCCAGCAGCAGATGTCGCAGCTGGAAAACGAGGCCGACAAACTGAAGAAGAGCGTACGCCAGCACCTGCCCAAGAGCCTGTTCCTGCCGGTGCCGCGCTCCGACCTGCTGGACCTGCTGAGTGTACAGGACAAGATCGCCAACCGCGCCAAGGACATCGCCGGTCTGATGCTGGGCCGCTGCATGACCATCCCGCAGGCGCTGCAGCCGCAGATGCTGGCCTACGTGCAACGCAGCGTCGACGCCAGCGCCCAGGCGCTGAAGGCGCTGAAGGAACTGGATTCGCTGCTGGAAACCGGCTTCAGCGGCCGTGAAGCCACACTCGTCGAAAAAATGGTCGAGGAGCTCGAGGAGATCGAGCGCGAAACCGACCGCATGCAGATCACGGTACGCCGTGCACTGTTTCATCTGGAAAAGGACCTGCCAGCAGTCGACGTGATCTTCCTCTACAAGATCATCGAATGGATCGGTGATGTAGCCGACCGCGCCGAGCGCGTCGGCAACCGTCTGGAACAATTGCTGGCGCGCTAAGGCGCCAGCGTCCTTTCTGGGTTCAACAGGTAGTTTTCCTTATGTCTCTTATTGCGGATTACGGCTTCGTACTCCTGATTCTCGCCTGCGCATTCGGTTTCTTCATGGCCTGGGGCGTCGGCGCCAACGATGTCGCCAACGCCATGGGCACTTCGGTCGGTTCCCGTGCGCTGACCATCAAGCAGGCGATCATCGTGGCGATGATCTTCGAGTTCTGCGGCGCCTACCTGGCCGGTGGCGAGGTTACCGAGACGATCAAAAACGGCATCGTCGATGCCGAGGTCATCCCGCCCGATCTGATGGTGCTGGGCATGATGTCGGCGCTGCTGGCGGCCGGTACCTGGCTGATGATCGCGACGATGAAGGGCTGGCCGGTCTCCACCACGCATTCGATCATCGGCGCGGTCATCGGCTTCGCGGCCGTCGGCGTATCCACCGATGCGGTGCACTGGGAGGCCATCGGGCCGATCGTCGCCAGCTGGGTGGTCACGCCAATGCTTTCAGGGATCGTGGCCTTCGGTCTGTTCATGAGCGTGCAGAAACTGATCATCAACACCGATCATCCCTTCGAGAACGCCAAACGGTTCGTCCCGCTGTACATGTTCCTGACCGGCTTCATGGTCGCCTTGATGACGGTGACCAAAGGCCTCAAACATGTTGGCCTGCACCTGAGCAGCCAGCAGGGTGTGGTCATCGCCTTCGGCATCGGCCTGCTGGTAGCGCTGCTCGGCGTGGCGCTGCTCAGCCGCATCAAGCTGGACGTGGAGGCGGACAAGACCTTCCACTTCGCCAGCGTGGAGAAGGTCTTCGCCGTATTGATGATCTTTACCGCCTGTTCGATGGCCTTCGCCCACGGCGCCAACGACGTGGCCAACGCCGTCGGTCCGCTGGCCGCCATCGTCGGTGTGATCGAGTCCGGTGGTGCTGCCGACGTCGCCGCCAAGTCCGCGGTGCCGGGCTGGGTGCTGCTGCTGGGTGCGCTCGGTATCGTCATCGGTCTGGCCACCTACGGTTACAAGGTGATCGCCACCATTGGCAAGGAAATCACCGAGCTGACCCCGAGCCGCGGCTTCGCCGCCGAACTGGCCACCGCGACCACCGTGGTCGGTGCCTCGGCCATCGGCCTGCCGGTTTCCACCACCCATACGCTGGTGGGTGCCGTGCTTGGCATCGGTATCGCCCGCGGTATCGGTGCGCTGAACCTGGGCGTGGTCGGTTCGATCTTCATGTCCTGGCTGATCACTCTACCGGCCGGTGCCTTCCTCGCGATCGTCTTTTTCACCGTGCTCAAGTTCATCTTCACCTGAGTCGAGCCGACGCGATCGACGCCCCGCCTCGGCGGGGCGTTTTCGTTTGCGGGTCCCGCCGTCGCGCGTTTCGTGCTTCACTGCACCTTCGTTCCGATCGCATCACGGGAGGTCACCGGTGCCCATTCCTTCGCTCAAGGAGCAGTTCGCCGCGCTCATTGCCGCGCCCTCCGTCAGTTGCACGCAGCCTGGCTGGGATCAGAGCAACCGTCCGGTGATCGAGCTGCTGGCCGCCTGGCTCGGCGAGCTGGGCTTCGCCTGCGAGACGCCGGAGGTCGCGCCCGGCAAATTCAATCTGCTGGCCAGCTACGGCAGCGGTCCCGGTGGCCTGGTGCTGGCCGGACACAGCGACACCGTGCCGTTCGATGGTGAACTGTGGACGGCCGATCCGCTGCGCCTTCGCGAGGCTGATGACCGCTGGTACGGGCTCGGCAGTTGCGACATGAAGGGCTTCTTCGCGCTGATCATCGAGGCGGTGCAGCCTTTGCTGGAGCAGCCGTTCCGTCGTCCGCTGCTGATCCTCGCCACCTGCGACGAAGAAAGCTCGATGTCCGGTGCCCGCGCCCTGGCCGCAGCCGGCCGGCCGCTCGGGCGCGCGGCGCTGATCGGCGAGCCCACGGGGCTGCGGCCGGTGCGTCTGCACAAGGGCATCATGATGGAGCGCATCGACATCCTCGGGCAGAGCGGGCATTCCTCCAACCCCGCCTACGGCCACAGCGCGCTGGAAGCCATGCACGGCGTGATCGGCGAGATGATGACGCTGCGTCGGCAGTGGCAGGCCGAGTACGACAATCCGCTGTTCGACGTGCCCAAGCCGACCCTCAACTTCGGCTGTATCCACGGCGGCGACAACCCCAACCGCATCTGCGGGCAATGCGCGCTGGAATTCGACCTGCGCCCGCTGCCGGGCATGGACCCGCAGCAGCTGCGCGGGATCATTCGCCAGCGCCTGCAGCCGCTGGCCGAGCAGCACCAGGTGAAGATCGACCTGGCGCCGCTGTTTCCGGCGGTGCCGCCCTTCGAACAGCCGGCCGAAAGCGAGCTGGTGCGCCTGGCCGAGCGCCTCACCGGGCACCGCGCCGAGGCGGTGGCGTTTGCCACCGAAGCGCCTTATCTTCAGCAGCTCGGCTGCGAGACCCTGGTGCTCGGCCCCGGTGACATCGCCTGCGCGCACCAGCCCGACGAGTACCTGCAGCTCGAGCGCATCGAACCGACCGTGCAGCTGCTGCGTCGGATGATCGAGCACTACTGCCTGCAGCCGCAGGCCTGATCCACCCCGCCCCAACCGAAAGGACCGCCACGAAGGCTCATTCATGCACGACTACGTCACCTGGCTCCGCGATTCCTCGCCCTACATCAACTCGCACCGTGACCGCACCTTCGTCGTCATGCTGCCGGGCGACGGCGTGGAGCATGCCAACTTCGCCAATATCGTCCACGACCTGGTGCTGCTGCACAGCCTTGGCGTGCGTCTGGTGCTGGTGTTCGGTTCGCGCCCGCAGATCGAGGCGCGGCTGGCGGCGCGCGGTATCACGCCGCGCTTCCACCGCGACCTGCGCATCACCGACGGTCCGACCATGGAATGCGTGATCGATGCCGTCGGCCAGCTGCGCATCGCCCTGGAGGCGCGGCTGTCCATGGACAAGGCCGCTTCGCCCATGCAGGGTGCACGCCTGCGGGTGGCCAGCGGCAACTTCGTCACCGCAAGGCCGATCGGCGTGCTCGACGGCGTCGACCTGCACCACACCGGCGAGGTGCGGCGCATCGATCGCAAGGGCATCGGCCGGCTGCTGGACGAGCGCACCATCGTGCTGCTCTCGCCGCTGGGCTACTCCCCCACCGGAGAGATCTTCAACCTGGCCTGCGAGGACGTCGCCACCCGCGCTGCCATCGATCTGCAGGCCGACAAACTGGTGCTCTACGGCGCCGAGACCGGCCTGCTGGACGAAAGCGGCAAGCTGGTGCGTGAGCTGCGTCCGCAGCAGATTCCGGCCTATGTCGAGCGCCTCGGCAGCCAGTACCAGGCCGAGCTGCTGGATGCAGCGGCGCAGGCCTGTCGCGGCGGCGTGCGGCGCAGCCACGTGGTCAGCTATGTCGACGACGGTGCGCTGCTCAACGAACTGTTCACCCGCGACGGTGCGGGCACGCTGGTGACCCAGGAGCAGTTCGAGCAGCTGCGCGAGGCGACCATCGAGGATGTCGGCGGGCTGATCGACCTGATCACGCCGCTGGAGGAGCAGGGCATTCTGGTGCGGCGCTCACGCGAGGTGCTGGAACGCGAGGTCGAGCAGTTCAGCATCGTCGAGCGCGACGGGTTGATCATCGCCTGCGCGGCGCTCTATCCGATCGCCGACTCGGATGCCGGCGAGCTGGCCTGCCTGGCGGTCAATCCCGAATACCGTCATGGCGGGCGCGGCGACGAGTTGCTCGAACGCATCGAGGAACGTGCCCGGGCGCTGGGGCTGAAGAAGCTGATCGTGCTCACCACGCGTACCGCGCACTGGTTCCAGGAGCGCGGCTTCGAGCCCATCAGCGTCGATCGTCTGCCGGCCGCACGGGCTTCGCTGTACAACTTCCAGCGGAATTCGAAGATTTTCGAAAAGCCGCTCTGAAGCCTGCTGGCGGGCGCAGCACCCGCCAGGTTGCTTAGAGGCTTAGGCTGCGCTGGTAATCGGCGACGAAGCTGTCGAAGTCCAGCGTGTCGGCGACTTCCATCGCCGCCTGGCGCTCCAGCGACTGCCGCGCCGCCGTTTCGAACTGCTGCAGTTCATCGGCGCTTGGCACATGGCTGCGGAAGTAGTCGGCATGGGCAAGCGTCTGGCGCATGGCGAACTGGCTGAAACTCTCGCCGTTCGTGCGCAACTGCTCGAGCACGCGCGCCGAGGGCGTCAGGCTGCTGTCGGCGACCTTGGCGCGCTGTTCGGCCAGTGCTTCGGCATGCCGGCTGTCGCCATGGCTGCGGTCGAGCAGGGCGGCGACTTCGGCGATCTCGTCGAGCAGCTGCCCGGCCCATTCGCCGAGCGGCACGGCCTCGCCGCAGCGCTGCAGCTGCAACCCGGGGCGTCGACCCTCCTTGACCACCTTGAGGAAGTTGTCGGTGGCCGCGCCGCACTCGCCATCGGCCAGGCAAGGGCTGTCGGCCAGCGCGCAGAACAGCAGGAAGGCGTCGAGGAAGCGTGATTCGGCGAGGTCGATGCCCAGCGGCAGGAACGGGTTGATGTCCAGGCAGCGCACTTCGATGTACTGAATACCGCGGGCGCGCAGGGCCTGCAGCGGGCGTTCGCCGGTGGCGGTGACGCGCTTGGGGCGGATGTTCGAGTAGTACTCGTTCTCGATCTGCAGCACGTTGGTGTTGAGCTGCTGCCAGTTGCCGGCGGCGTCCTTGATGCCCATCGCCTCGTAGGGGGCATACGGCGTGGAGACTGCGCGGAACAGACTCTCGGTATAACTCGACAGGTCGTCGTAGCAGGGCGTGAGGCCGGCCTGGGCGTTGTTCTGATAGCCCAGATCGCTCATGCGCAGGCTGGTGGCGTAAGGCAGGTACAGGGTGTCGGCGTCGAGCGCTTCGAGCTGATGCGGGCGCCCGCGCAGGAAGCCGGCGTCCAGCGCCGGCGAGGCACCGAACAGATACATCAGCAGCCAGCTGTAACGGCGGAAATTGCGGATCAGCCCGATGTAGCGCGCGGAGCGGTAGTCCTGGACCGAGCGGGTATCGCCATCATCGGCCTGCAGCACTGGCCACAGCGCCTCGGGCAGCGAGAAGTTGTAGTGGATGCCGGCGATGCACTGCATGGTCTTGCCGTAGCGCAGCGCCAGGCCCTGGCGATAGACATGCTTGAGCCGCCCGATGTTAGAACTGCCGTATTCGGCGATGGGGATGTCCGCTTCGCTCGGCAGCGGACAGGGCATCGACGGGCTCCACAGGTATTCATCACCGAGCTTGGCGTAGGTGAAGCGATGGATCGCCTCGAGCTCGGCCAGGGTATTGCGAGGGTCCTGGTCGGTGCCGGTGATGAACTCCAGCAGCGCCTCGGAATAATCGGTGGTGATCTGCGGGTGGGTCAGCGCCGAGCCCAGCGCAATGGGGTGCGGCGTCATGGCCAGATGGCCGTGGGCATCGACGCGCAGGCATTCGCGCTCGATTCCGTGCAGGCATTGGTTGAGCAGCGGCAGGTGGGGAGCCTCGGCCAGCAATGCCAGGCGGTGGGTGAGAAGAGCGCTCAACTTGTGGATTCCTTCACGCGACAGTCGCCCCAATATGGGGATGGAAACGCCGCTTCACAAGAGGCAGCGTTGCTTCGACCACAGGCCAGGCGTGCCGACTCCGCGAGCGGCTGGTGGCACAGGCCGTTAGAGGCAGGCGAAGGTCGCCTGGGCCTTGGCGATCAGCTTGTCGCCCTGATGGACCTCGGCTTCCAGCACCTGGGTGCGCCGGCCACCGTGTACTACCCAGGCGCGACAACGCAGCTCGCCATCGGTCACCGGGCGGATGTAGTTGACCTTGCATTCGAGCGTGACGCTGTTCGGCGAGCCATCGCCCAGGCTGTGGCTGGCCTGGCCCATGGCGGTGTCGATCAGCGAAAACAGCGCGCCGCCGTGCAGCTTGCCGTGCAGATTGCGCAGGCCGTCGTGCATGGACAGGCTGAGCACGGCCTCGCCATTTCCGACCTGGTGAATCTCCAGGCCGAGCAGGCGGCCGAAGGCGCTGGAGTTACCCACCGCCTCGACTTGAATGCTCATGCCTACTTCCTCAGCTGCTTGGCGTTGGCGAACAGCGCGGCCATGGCGGCATTGGCTGGTGCCGGCTTGTCTTCCCTGGCATGACGCTCGCTGCGCGGCGCGTTGCCGCGTGGCTTGCCGCCGCGCGGGCCGTCGGTCTTCTCGCCGGGCGTGTCGCTCATGCGCATGGACAGGCCGACACGGTTGCGCGGGATGTCCACTTCCATGACCTTGACCTTTACGATGTCGCCGGCCTTGACCACCTCGTACGGGTCCTTGACGAACTTCTCCGACAGCGCGCTGATGTGCACCAGACCGTCCTGGTGCACGCCGATGTCGACGAAGGCACCGAAGTTGGTGACGTTGGTCACCACGCCTTCGAGCACCATGCCCGGCTCCAGATCGCTGAGCTTCTCCACGCCGTCCTGGAATTCAGCGGTCTTGAACTCGGGGCGCGGGTCGCGACCCGGCTTGTCCAGTTCACTGAGGATGTCGGTGACGGTCGGCAGGCCGAAGGTCTCGTCGGTGAACTGCTTGGGGTCCAGGCGCTTGAGAAACGCCGAGTCGCCGATCAGCGAGCGGATATCGCGACCGGTGTCGGCGGCGATGCGCTTGACCAGCGGATAGGTTTCCGGGTGCACCGCCGAGGCGTCCAGCGGGTTGTCGCCGTTCATCACGCGGAGAAAGCCGGCGGCCTGTTCGAAGGTCTTCTCGCCCAGCCGCGGGACCTTTTTCAGCTCGCTGCGGGACTTGAACGCACCGTTGGCATCGCGGAACTGCACGATGTTCTGCGCCAGCGTCGCGTTGAGGCCGGAGATGCGTGCCAGCAGCGCGGCGGAAGCGGTGTTGACGTCGACGCCGACGGCGTTCACGCAGTCCTCGACCACGGCATCCAGCGAACGCGCCAGCTTGAGCTGGGACACGTCGTGCTGGTACTGGCCGACGCCGATGGACTTCGGGTCGATCTTCACCAGCTCGGCCAGCGGGTCCTGCAGGCGGCGGGCGATGGAGACGGCACCGCGCAGGGAGACGTCCAGATCCGGGAATTCGCGGGCGGCGAGCTCCGAGGCCGAATACACCGAGGCGCCGGCTTCGCTGACCATGATCTTGGTGAGCTTGAGACCCGGTACCTTCTTGATCAGCTCGCCCGCCAGCTTGTCGGTCTCGCGGCTGGCGGTGCCGTTGCCGATGGCGATCAGGTCGACGGCATGCTTGGCGCACAGCTTGGCGAGGATTGCCAGGGTGCCGTCCCAGTCGTTGCGCGGGGCGTGCGGGTAGACGGTGGCGGTTTCCAGCAGCTTGCCGGTGGCGTCGACCACTGCGACCTTGCAGCCGGTGCGCAGGCCCGGGTCCAGCGCCAGGGTCGCGCGCGGGCCGGCCGGCGCAGCCAGCAGCAGGTCATGCAGGTTACGGGCGAACACCGAGATCGCCTCGTCTTCGGCCTTGTCGCGCAGCTCGCCGAGCAGGTCGGTTTCCAGGCTGGTGTAGAGCTTGACCTTCCAGGTCCAGCGCACCACTTCGGCCAGCCACTTGTCGGCGGCGCGGCCCTGGTTGGCGATGCCGAAGCGCTCGCCGATCATGCCTTCGCCCGGGTGCATGCTGCCCGGGGTCTCGTCGCCGACCTTGAGGCTGACGCTGAGGATGCCCTCGTTGCGTCCGCGGAAGATCGCCAGTGCCCGGTGCGAGGGCGTGTTCTTCAGCACCTCGTCATGTTCGAAGTAGTCGCTGAACTTGGCACCTTCGGTTTCCTTGCCTGGTACGACGCGAGCACTGAGGGTGGCGTTGTGCTTGAGGAAGTCCCGCAGCTTGGCCAGCAGGTCGGCGTCCTCGGCGAAGCGCTCCATGAGGATGTACTTGGCGCCTTCGAGCACGGCCTTCACATCGGCGAAGCCCTTCTCAGCGTCGATAAAAGGGGTGGCTTCGCTTTCAGGATTCAACTCGGGATTGCCGAACAACGCATCGGCCAGCTCGCCGAGACCGGCTTCCAGGGCGATCTGGCCCTTGGTGCGGCGCTTCTGCTTGTAGGGCAGGTAGAGGTCTTCGAGGCGGGTCTTGGTGTCGGCGAGGTCGATCTCGCGCTTGAGCTCGGGGGTCAGCTTGCCCTGTTCCTCGATGCTGGCGAGGATCGAGACGCGCCGCTCGTCCAGCTCGCGCAGGTAGCGCAGGCGCTCTTCCAGGTTACGCAGCTGGGTATCGTCGAGGCTGCCGGTGACTTCCTTGCGATAGCGGGCGATGAAGGGAACGGTGGAGCCTTCGTCGAGCAGCGCCACGGCGGCGGCGACCTGTTGCGGGCGTACGCCCAGCTCGTTGGCGATACGGGAATTGATGCTGTCCATGTGGTGTCCTGCGGGCGGAATGACGGCCGGCCGGCCAGAAAAGCGGGCAAGTATAACTGCCGAGGGCCTGATTCGGTCGCTCAAGAGAGGTATCCTTCGGACTCGCCCCGCCAGCTGTCGCGTGAGTGGGTGTGGCGCTTGTGTTTTACCGGTCCTGCCGCCACCATCCAGCTTTACAGTGGCACTGAGCCATCAGTGGCGGCCGAACACCATTCCGCCCGCCGTCAAGAGTTGTAGTCATGTTTGGCCAGATGCGGCTTGCCCCCTTTCGCTACGTCATCGCTCTGCTCGGCGCGCTGGGCCTGGCTCAACTCGTCTGGGCCGTGGCGGACGACTGGGATTTCCAGCGCATTCTGGATCTGGCTGAGAAACGCTATGGCTCGCTGGGCGAAGGACGAGAGCGCGTGCTGGCGTGGCAGCAACTGTTGGGCGAGCAGGGATCGGCAGCCGAGCACGACAAACTGCGTGCGGTGAACAACTTCTTCAATCACCAGCTGCGCTTTGAAGATGACGTCAGGCTCTGGCGACAGACCGATTATTGGGCCACCCCGGTCGAAGCCTTGCGCGTCGGGGGTGGCGACTGTGAAGACTTTGCAATCGCCAAGTACGTGACCCTGCGCCGTCTCGGTGTTTCGGCCGACAAGCTGCGTATCACCTACGTCAAGGCCGTCCGGCTCAATCAGGCGCATATGGTCCTGACTTATTACGAGCAGCCGGGTGCGGTGCCCTTGGTTCTGGACAATCTGGTCGGCGGCATTCTGCCGGCGACGCAGCGCAACGATCTGGTTCCCGTTTATGCGTTCAACGGCGAAGGGCTGTGGCTGCCAGGGCGAAGTGGCGACAAGCAGGTCAGTGACAGCAAGAAGCTGTCGCGCTGGCAGGATTTGCTGAAAAAGATGCAAGCGGAAGGTTTTCCGGCCGGGTCCGGATCGTAGGAGTTTCACATGTCTCTGTTCAAACAGCTGTTGCTGGCGATCTGCCTGTTTCTGCTCGCCGCGTTCACCGGCAGCTTCGTGGTCAGCCTGGAAAGTTCGCGTGATCAGTACGCCAACCAGCTGCGTTCACACGCGCAGGATGCGGCCACGGCGCTGGGTTTGTCGCTGACCGCCAATATCGACGACCCGGCCATGGTCGAGCTGGTGGTCAGCTCGCTGTTCGATAGTGGTTATTACCAGTCGATCCGTGTGATCGAGCTGGAAACCGGCCAGCCGATGCTCGAGCGGCAGGCCGAGCCGGACGCCGGCAGTGCGCCGCAATGGTTCGTCAGCCTGATCGATCTGCAGCCAGAGGGCGGTGAGGCGATCGTCAGCCGGGGCTGGCAGCAGGCCGCCCGGGTAGAGGTGGTCAGCCATCCGATGTTCGCCGTTTCGCGCCTGTGGCAGAGCACCCTCGGCATGTTTGGCTGGCTGGTGCTCTGCGGCGTGGTCAGCGCATTGCTAGGTGCGGCGCTATTACGGCGTCAGCTGCGCCCGCTCGACGATATGGTCGAGCAGTCCCAGGCCATTACACGGCGTGAGTTCCTCAGCGTGCCGCAGCTGCCGGAAACCCCGGAGCTGCGGCGCGTGGTGCTGGCCATGAACCTCATGGTGGAGAAGCTCAAGGCGCTGTTCGATGAAGAGGCGCGGCGCAGCGAGCGCCTGCGTGACGAGGCCTATCATGACGGCCTGACCGGCTTGAGCAATCGCCGGCATTTCGACATGCAGCTGCAGGCTCGACTGAGCGGAGAGGACCTGGCCGGTAGCGGCTATATGTTCCTGCTGCGTATCAATGACCTCACCGGACTCAATCAGCGTCTCGGCGGTGCACGCACGGATGAGCTGCTGCGCGCGGTGGCAGAGCAGCTGCGCCAGGTCACTGGCGATCGCTTCCTGATCGGGCGCACGCGCGGTGGCGAGTTTGCATTGCTCGCGGTAGGGCTTGATCGGCTCGAAGCGGTACGCCTGGCCGAACAGATCGAGCATGCATTGGCGTCACTGCAGCAAACCGGACTCGCCGATGTGCTGCCGGTGGCCCATATCGGCCTGACGGCGTTCTCGCAAGAGCATAGTGTCCCGGCGCTCTATGCCGCTCTCGATGAGGCACTGGCGCAGGCTGCGAGCCAGTCGCGCCAGGCCTGGGCCTGCTATGAACCTGGCGTTCAGGTGCCGGTCGCCGAACAGCACCAGGACTGGTACCGGTTGCTCGATGGTGCTCTGGAGAACGGCTTGCTCCAGTTGTACTTCCAGCCTGTGATGAGCGCCCTCGAACCGCAGCGACTCATCCACAGCAAGGTACTGGCCCGGCTGGTGGACCAGCAGGGCGATGTGGTTCCGGCGGCACGCTTCCTCCCCTGGCTGGAGCGCTTCGGTTGGACGGCACGCCTCGATCTGGCGATGCTGCGTCAGACGTTGGAGACGCTCGAAGTTCACCACTCGCCGTTGGCGATCAGCCTCTGTGGCAGCACGCTGGCAGATCCGGTCTCGCGCGAGGACGTGTTCGAGTTGCTGGCGCGCCATGGCGACGTGGCCGGTCTGCTGACAATCGAACTGGACGAAGCCCAGTTACCGGACCAGGCAAGCCTCGAACAGCTGGCCCGCCGCCTGCGCCAGCTGGGATTCGGATTGGGCATTCAGCACTTCGGTGGGCGTTTCAGCATGATCGGCAACCTGGCCCGCCTGGGGCTGGGCTATCTGAAAGTCGATGGCAGCTACCTGCGCGGCGTCGATACCGAAGAGGACAAGCATCTGTTCATCCAGGCCATGCAGCGTGCCGCGCACAGCATCGATCTGCCGTTGATCGCCGAACAGGTGGAGACAGAAGGGGCGTGGATGACTCTCCGAGCGCTGGGCTTCGAAGGTGGCCAGGGCCGGCTGCTGGGCAATCCGGCGCCGTTGCAGGACAGCACCAGCCGATCAGATCACGCCGGTGTCGTCATCGTCGACCAGTAAGCGAGTCGAGCCGAGCGCATTGCGCGCCCGGCTCCGCCCTGCCAGCTTGGCCTGAGCCGAATCCGGAAGGTCGGTGATCCGCAGCACGCCCTTGTCGATCAGGGCGTGGATCAAGTCCTCCAGTACCCGCACCATCTCCAGATCGCTCTGGCGCAAGTGGGCAAGGCTGTCCTGAGCGGCAAGCCAGGCGCGCACTTCGCTGTCGTCGTCCGGCAGTTCGCCGGTCATGTCGTCGAAGGGCGACGGCTCGACCCGCAGCAGCCGTCCGCTGGAATCACGCGTGATATAGAACACTCGGCATCCTCGTATGGGAGTAGCGACGATACCCGCCAGCGGCTCGCGGCGGGTATCCGTGCGTCACCTTCAGTGATCGACCTTGACGATATGGTCGGCAACCAGCGAATTGATGATGTCCGTAGGATTCGAACCATACGAAGACAGATCGACCGCGGCGCCGCCGTTTTCCAGCTTGATGGTGACGTCGGCATTGCTGCCGGTGTCATTCAGGACGCCGGCGGTGCTGATCTGCAAGGTGGACGTGGTGGTGTCCACTCGCAGATAGCTGAGGAGGTTGCCGTCGTTTTCGCCCTGGAGTAGATCGCGCAGGTCGATGCGGTCTCCTTCGCTGGCATTGAAGTCGAGGATGCTGTCTTTGCCCAGGTCTCCGGCTTTCCACATGAAGGTGTCAGCTCCGCTTCCGCCGGTGAGCTGGTCGTCGCCCAGCCCGCCGATCAGGATGTCGTCGCCGGCACCGCCGACCAACAGGTCGTTACCGGTGCCACCATCCAGCGTGTCGTTGCCCTGCAATCCGTAGAGCAGGTCATCGCCCGCGCCGCCGCTGAGGTAATCGTCTCCCGCTGCGCCACTGTGCGTGGAGCTGGCCGAGCCGCCGATGACTGTGATTGCCGAGCTGCCCTGGTCATTGATCACGAGTGTCAGGGTCGGTGCGTAATCAGCCCCAAGCTGCGTGCTGGTCGTCATTTGCAAGTGGACGGTCGGAGCCGCGGTGGACGCCGACAGCAGCGATACGTAATCGCTGATGTCGAATACACCGTTGGCGTCCGCTGCGATCTCGACGTAAGTGCCGTTCTCCAGTTTCAAGCCGAGGCTGGCATCGCTCGGCAGGTCACTCAACGTCATCGCGGAGATGGTTTCCGCCACGCCTACTTTGTCCACGACCTGCGCATGAACATCGATCGGATAGTTGTAGCTGGTCAGCGAGTCCGCGTTCGGGCTGACGGCGAAGGAATCGATCTGAAAGCCATCGCTCTTCTTCGCTTCGGAGAACTTATCGCTTGGGTCTTGTGCGATGGATAAGGTGAGCATGTCGGCATTGACTGCGTACGTGAAGTCGCTGTCGTTGCCGCCCTGGTTGAATAGGTCACCGTCGATATAGGCCACAAGTTCAGCACGTGTGTAGGTGCCGCTGTAGCTGTAGTTAATGGACCAGCTTCCGCCGCTCGCGACCTCTCCGTCTGTCTTGCTGACCAGCTCGCCCGCGCTGTTGTACAGCCGGAGCTCGATTGTCACGGTATTGGACGAGGGGGTGACGGCGATTAGGCTGGTGCCGACGAAGCCGGTAAGCGTGCCTGAACTGGGCACATCGGCTAACGCCAAATCGCTCTTGACCAGTACGGTATCGTCCGCCGCGTTCTTCAATGTCAGTCCGGCATTGCGCATGCCGACAGGGAAGCTGAAGGTGATGGAATCGTTTCCTTCGATACGCCAAGAGTCTTTGCTACCGCTTTGTACGCCGAGGTAGCTGCCGCCGGAGTAGTAGAAGTTCTGTCCGGCCGCGGCTTGCATCTGGATGCCATTGGCGAAGGTGTAGCTGCTGGCGCCGTTCAGTCCGGTGAAGCTACTGGAATTATCAAAACTTAGGGTGTTCACGCTGACTTGCCCCACCACAACGGATGCAAGTTCCGCAGGAATGGCGTCGGCCACAGGCGTGACCTGAATGGCGGTCGTATCGGTGTCGCTCAGTGCGCCGCCGCTGCCCATATTGCCGTTGTCGTTGCTGGTCATGGTCAGCGTGACCGTACCGCTGGCGTCGTGCTCAGGGATGAACGTCGGCTGTGTAGCCGGCTCGGCCAGGTAGGCGTTGATGTCTGCCAGGCTGCCGGTCAGCACCAGCGTGCTGCCGCCCGAGCCGCTCACGCTGACACCGGCGCTGGACGCAGCCTCCAGCACCCCCTGTTGGACGGCCAGCGTGACCGTAATCGAGCCACTGGCGGCGTCGACATCGGACACTGCCAGCCCGCTCAGCTTGAGCGATCCGTCTTCGGCCATGGTGTAGCCGCTCGGCAGCTGGTTGACCGGCGCATCGTTGACCGCGCTCACCTGGATCGACACCGTTGCGGGGCTCTGATCCAGGTTGCCTGCTGCGTCACTGGCGCGGTACTGGAAGGCGGTGCTGCCGTTCCAGTTGGCGTCCGGCACGAAGCTGATCGTGGCCTGGTTGTTTTCGGCCGGGATGGTCTGGCCTATGGCAACCGCCTGGCCGTTGTAGCTGAGTGTGCCGTGGGTCGGCAGGCTGGTGACGGTGAAGTTGGCGATGCTGCTGCCAGCATCGGTTGCGCTCAGTGTGACCGTTACAGCGCTGGTGTCCTCGTCAGCACCGACTGTCACGTCTGCCGTTTCCGGTGCAGTGGTATCGCCAATGGTGATGTGCGTGCTCGCCGAGGCGGTACTGCTGCCGTCCTGGGCGACCGCGGTTGCAGTAATTTCCAGGCTGCCCGTCGGGCTGCCGGGCAGGTTCATCGTCAGGCCGCTGAGGGTTACCGCGTGGGTGGTCGCGTCCACCGATACGCTGTAGGTGCCATCACTGGCCAGCGGCACGGACCAAGTGCCGTCGGGGTTGGCCGAGCCCACCGACAGCGTGGCACCGGCAGGCAGCTCCAGGGTGATGCTGCTGATCGACTCGGAGTAATCGATGTCAGTCGGTGCGGCGGTGATGGTAAGCGGATAGCTGGTGCTGCTGGCAAAGGTGATCGAATGGATCAGGAAGTCATCCCCGGCGCCCGGTGCACTGAACTCGATACGGCTGATCGCGCTGCCGTTGGTGCTCGTCAGTGCAATGCCTGGGTCGATTCCGTCGCTGCCGCCGGAGATGGTGCCGCCTCCGATGACGACGTTATTGCTGTCGTAAAGCGTGTAGGCGGCGTTTTCGCTCGAATTCAGCCAAGCCAGCTGAACGGTTGCGCTGGCAACAGGGGCTTCGAATGCCACGATCAGGCGTTCCGCACCGCCGAGCTCATTTGCGCTGCCGTTAGAGCTGTTTCCCTGTACACCGAAGCCGACCGGGCTGCTGTTGTGCGAAATGCTGCCGGTGCTGCCATCACCGTTCAGCGCGGTGACGGTGTAGCCCTGCCCGCTGAGGTTCACGTTGGCGCTGGTGATGCTGGTGGTGGTCGTGCTGGCGGCACCCACGGTAATGCTGACGTCCGGCGTGTCGGCGACTGGCGCGACGTCGAAGGTCAGGGTGTTGGGTACGGCAGAGAACAGACCGCTCTGGTCGCTCACCGAGAAAGTCAATGTTGCGTACTGACTGCCGGCACCGTCCTGTCCGGGCGTGTAGGTCAGCTTGTCTAGGTCGATTGCCGCAATGACCTGTCCAGCGGTGACCGCCGTACCGTTCAGTTGCAGAGCGCCGGCGTCTGGCAGGCTATCGATGCGTATCGCCTGCAGGCTGTCGCCTGCATCCGGGTCGTTGAAGCCGAAGTTCGCTGCGCTGAACTGAACGGTGCCATCCTCGACCAGGCTGACGGTACCGTCGGTCCCGGTCGGCGCATCATTCACCGCGGCGACGTTGACCGTCACGCTGGCTGCTGCGGAACTCTGCACACCGTCGCTGACGGTATAGCTGAAGCTCGCGACGCCATTGAAGTTGGCGTCTGGTGTGAAGGTGACTGAGCCATCCGCATTGAGCACGGCAGTACCGCCGGTGCCGCTGGTAACGCTGGCGATGGTGAGATTGGCGTTATCGACGTCACTGTCGTTGGCCAGCAACTGGCTCGCCGCATAGGTGACCGGCGTGTTTTCAGTCGCGTTGAGACCGTCCGATACAGCGATGGGCGCATCATTGGTACCGGTGATGGTGACGGTGACGTCCTGCTCGGTGCCGTCGATGCTGGTGACGGTGAAGGTTTCCTGCACCTGCTCGCCAACGTTCAGCTCGTTGAAGGCGCTGTTGGCGACGAAGGCCCACTGACCGTTGGCCGCCAAGGTCAGGGTGCCGTTGGTCCCGACGAGACTGGCCGCGGTGAAGCTGTTGTCGGCGTTATCGACATCGGTGCTGGTCAGGGTGCCGTTGAGGGTCAGCGGGGTATCGTTCTCAGCGGCGGACTGAGCGACATCACCGCTGATCACGGCGGCATCGTTGGTGCCGATGATGGTGACGGTGACGTCCTGCTCGGTGCCGTCGATGCTGGTGACAGTGAAGGTTTCCTGCACCTGCTCGCCGACGTTCAGCTCGTTGAAGGCGCTGTTGGCGACAAAGATCCACTGACCGTTGGCCGCCAGGGTCAGGGTGCCGTTGGTCCCGACGAGACTGGCCGCGGTGAAGCTGTTGTCGGCGTTATCGACATCGGTGCTGGTCAGGGTGCCGTTGAGGGTCAGCGGGGTATCGGTCTCGGCGGCGGACTGGGCGACATCACCGCTGATCACGGCGGCATCGTTGGTGCCGGTGATGATGACGGTGACGTCCTGCTCGGTGCCGTCGATGCTGGTGACGGTGAAGGTTTCCTGCACCTGCTCGCCGACGTTCAGCTCGTTGAAGGCGCTGTTGGCGACAAAGATCCACTGACCGTTGGCCGCCAGGGTCAGGGTGCCGTTGGTCCCGACGAGACTGGCCGCGGTGAAGCTGTTGTCGGCGTTATCGACATCGGTGCTGGTCAGGGTGCCGTTGAGGGTCAGCGGGGTATCGGTCTCGGCGGCGGACTGGGCAACATCACCGCTGATCACGGCGGCGTCGTTGGTGCCGGTGATGGTGATGGTCAGCGTGCTATCGGCTACGCCGCCGTGTTCGTCGGTCACCTGGTAGGGGATGACCAGATCCTGGGTCGCGCCCTCCGCCAACGAGTCGTAGGCGCTGTTTGTCGCGTCGAAGGTCCAGCGGCCGTCGCTGGAGAGGCTGAAGCCTGCCGGGGCGGTCCCGCTCACGCTGAAGGTCAAGGTCGCGCCCTGATCGACATCACTGGCGACCAGTTGGCCGGTGACGGTACCCACTTGCAGCAGGCCAGCCAGGTCAGCGTTGCTGGCGCCATTGGTGGTCAGGGTCCAGCCATTGGCCGTTGAGGTCACCGCACCTGCGCTGAGGCTCAATGCCGCATTGGCTGACATGTTGCTCAGCGACAGGGTGGAGCCGATGCCGCTGTCGCCCGCATCGGCGACACCAAGAACCAGCGTATAGGTGCCGGGCGCAGCGAACTGGTAACTGAACGTCTGGGTGCCCGAGTTACCGTAATCGCCGACGCTGGCGACGTTGCTCAGTACTTGAACAGGCTGGCCGTTGACCTGCACGAAAGCGAAGTCGTTGAAGGGCATGTAGTCCGAGGTCGCGAACTGCCAGTCGAAGCTGACGGCTTCCCCCGCGCTGGTGGTGGTGACGGTCAGCACGATCGCCGAACCATCTGTAGCCGCGCTTACCGCGCCAACGGATGTGGTCGCTCCCTCGATGGCACTGGCGCTGGCCGCCTGGGCTACCGGCAAGTCGTTGGTACCGGTGATGACCAGCGTGAGGTTGTCGCTGCTGCTGATGCCGCTTGCGTCGGTAACGGTAAAGGGTACCTGCAGGGTCAGCGTCTGGTCTTTGGCCAGGTACTGGTAGGCCGCATCGCTGGTGTCCAGCGTCCAACTGCCGTCGTTGGCCAGGGTAAAGCCCGCCGGAGCGGTTCCGTCGAGGCCGAAGGTCAGGCTGTCGCCGGCATCCACGTCGCTTGCAACCAGCTGGCCTTCAACCACGCCGCTGTCCTCGATGCCTTGCCCCAGCGAGGCGCCGGCGACAGGCGCGTCATTGACGGCTGACACCTCGACCGTCACGGTGGCCGGCGCGGAAATCTGGGTGCCATCGCTGACGGTATAGCTGAAATCAGCGGTGCCATTGAAGTTGGCATTCGGCGTGAAAGTCACGGAGCCGTCGGCGTTGAGCACGGCGGTGCCGCCTGCGCCGCTGGTGACGCTCGCGATGGTCAAGCCATTGCCGTCCAGATCGCTGTCGTTGCCCAGCAGCTGCTCCGCCAGGAACGTAACAGGTGTGTCTTCAACGGCCTGCAGCGAGTCGTTAACGGCCTGCGGCGCGTTGTCATTGCGGTTGGCTTCGGACAGCGTGACGTTGGCGGCGGAGACATTGCCCGCGGCGTCTATGGCTTCGATGGTGTAGCCGTGGCTATTGGGTGCCTGTTCGAAGTCATTGACGCCGGCCGCGGCGCCTGCCGGGGTAAGCGTGATGCGGCCTTGGGCGTCGATGTGGAAATAGCCGTCAGCGCTCATTTCGTTGCCGCTATCGGCGAAGCGGAAGGCAACCACGCCCACGGCGTCCTGCGCGCTGACGCTGCCGATCAGAGCATTAGCGGGCTGGTTCTCGTCATAGGTGAATTGCTGGCCGGCCGGAACCGCTGGTGCCTGCGTGTCGAGCACGAAGCTGACGGTAGTCGCGCCGGAGGTATTACCGGCCACATCGGTCTGACGCACGGAAACGGTGTTGCTGCCCTCGACCGGGGTGAAGGTCGAGGTCCAGGTCTGGCCGCCGTCGATGCTGTACTCGACGGTCGCACCGGCTTCGGTGCCGCCGATGGTCAGGGCGTCGGAGTTGGTGATGCTGTCCGAGCCGCTTGCACCCGTGTCGCTAGTCAGCGAAACGCTAGGTGCGGCGACCTGAGTGTCGAGCACGAAGCTGACGGTAGTCGCACCAGAGGTGTTGCCGGCCACGTCGGTCTGGCGGACGGATACGGTGTTGCTGCCTTCGATCGGGGTGAAGGTCGAGGTCCAGGTGTTGCCGCCGTCTGTGCTGTATTCGATGGTCGCACCGGCTTCGGTGCCGCCAACGGTTAGGGCACCGGAGTTGGTGATGCTGTCCGAGCCGCTGGCACCCGTGTCGTTAGTCAGCGAAACGGCCGGCGCGGCGACCTGGGTATCCAGCACGAAGCTGACGGTGGTCGCACCAGAGGTGTTGCCGGCCACGTCGGTCTGGCGGACGGATACGGTGTTGCTGCCTTCGACCGGGGTGAAGGTCGAGGTCCAGGTCTGGCCGCCATCGGTGCTGTACTCAACGGTCGCACCGGCCTCGGTGCCGCCGATGGTCAGGGCGCCCGAGTTGGTGATGCTGTCCGAGCCGCTTGCACCCGTGTCGTTAGTCAGCGAAACGGTCGGTGCAGCGACCTGAGTATCCAGAACGAAGCTGACGGTGGACGCAGCGGAAGTATTGCCGGCCACATCGGTCTGGCGCACGGAGACGGTGTTGTTGCCTTCGACCGGGGTGAAGGTCGAGGTCCAGGTCTGGCCGCCGTCGATGCTGTACTCGACGGTCGCACCGGCTTCGGTGCCGCCGATGGTCAGAGCGCCCGAGTTGGTAATGAGATCCGAGCTGCTTACTCCCGTGTCGCTAGTCAACGACAAGGTTGGTGCAGCGACCTGAGTATCGAGAACGAAGCTGACGGTGGACGCAGCGGAAGTGTTGCTGGCCACGTCGGTCTGGCGGACGGATACGGTGTTACTGCCTTCGACCGGAGTGAAGGACGAAGTCCAGGTCTGGCCGCCGTCGGTGCTGTACTCGACGGTTGCACCGGTTTCGGTACCGCCAACGGTCAGGGCACCGGAGTTAGTGATGCTGTCCGAGCCGCTTGTGCCGGTATCGGCCTGCAGCGAAACGGTCGGCGCAGCGACCTGAGTGTCGAGCACGAAGCTGACGGTGGTGGCGCCGGAGATGTTGCCGGCCACATCGGTCTGGCGGACGGAGACGGTGTTGTTGCCTTCGACGGCCGAGAAGCTGTCGGTCCAGGTTTGGCCGCCATCGGTGCTGTACTCGATGGTTGCACCGGCTTCGGTGCCGCCAACGGTCAGGGCACCGGAGTTGGTGATGCTGTCCGAGCCGCTTGTGCCGGTATCGGCCTGCAGCGAAACGGTCGGTGCAGCGACCTGAGTATCCAGAACGAAGCTGACGGTGGTGGCGCCCGACGTGTTGCCGGCCACATCGGTCTGGCGGACGGAGACGGTGTTGTTGCCTTCGACGGCCGAGAAGCTGTCGGTCCAGGTTTGGCCGCCATCGGTGCTGTACTCGACGGTCGCACCGGCCTCGGTGCCGCCAATGGTCAGGGCGCCGGAGTTAGTGATGCTGTCCGAGCCGCTTGTGCCGGTATCGGCCTGCAGCGAAACGGTCGGTGCAGCGACCTGAGTATCCAGAACGAAGCTGACGGTGGTGGCGCCCGACGTGTTGCCGGCCACATCGGTCTGGCGGACGGAGACGGTGTTGTTGCCTTCGACGGCCGAGAAGCTGTCGGTCCAGGTTTGGCCGCCATCGGTGCTGTACTCGACGGTCGCACCGGCCTCGGTGCCGCCAATGGTCAGGGCGCCGGAGTTAGTGATGCTGTCCGAGCCGCTGGCACCCGTGTCGTTAGTCAGCGAAACGCTCGGTGCGGCGACCTGGGTGTCGAGCACGAAGCTGACGGTGGTGGCGCCCGATGTATTACCGGCCACATCGGTCTGGCGGACGGATACGGTGTTGCTGCCATCGATCGGGGTGAAGGTCGAGGTCCAGGTGTTGCCGCCGTCTGTGCTGTATTCGATGGTCGCACCGGCTTCGGTGCCGCCAACGGTCAGGGCACCGGAGTTGGTGATGCTGTCCGAGCCGCTGGCACCCGTGTCGTTAGTCAGCGAAACGGCCGGCGCGGCGACCTGGGTATCCAGCACGAAGCTGACGGTGGTCGCAGCGGAAGTGTTGCCGGCCACATCGGTCTGACGCACGGAGACGGTGTTGCTGCCTTCGGCGGCCGAGAAGCTGTCGGTCCAGGTGTTACCGCCATCGGTGCTGTACTCGACGGTCGCACCAGCTTCGGTGCCGCCGATGGCCAGGGCGCCGGAGTTAGTGATGCTGTCCGAGCCGCTTGTGCCCGTGTCGTTAGTCAGCGAAACGGTCGGCGCAGCGACCTGAGTGTCGAGCACGAAGCTGACGGTGGTGGCGCTGGAGATGTTGCCGGCCACGTCGGTCTGGCGGACGGAGACGGTGTTGTTGCCTTCGACGGCCGAGAAGCTGTCGGTCCAGGTTTGGCCGCCATCGGCGCTGTACTCGATGGTGGCGCCGGTTTCGGTACCGCCGACGGTCAGGGCACCGGAGTTGGTGATGCTGTCCGAGCCGCTTGTGCCGGTATCGGCCTGCAGCGAAACGGTCGGCGCAGCGACCTGAGTGTCGAGCACGAAGCTGACAGTGGTGGCGCCCGAAGTATTACCGGCCACATCGGTCTGGCGTACGGATACGGTGTTGCTGCCTTCGACCGGAGTGAAGGACGAGGACCAGGTCTGGCCGCCGTCGGTGCTGTACTCGACGGTCGCACCGGCCTCGGTGCCGCCAATGGTCAGGGCGCCGGAGTTAGTGATGCTGTCCGAGCCGCTGGCACCTGTATCGCTAGTGAGCGAAACGCTCGGTGCGGCGACCTGGGTGTCGAGCACGAAGCTGACCGTGGTGGCGCCGGAAGTGTTGCCAGCGACGTCGGTCTGGCGCACGGAAACGGTGTTGCTGCCTTCGACCGGGGTGAAGGTCGAGGTCCAGGTCTTGCCGCCGTCGATGCTGTACTCGACGGTCGCACCGGCTTCGGTGCCGCTGATGTTCAGAGCGCCGTTGTTGGTGATGCGGTCGTTCGGGTCAGCGCTGTCGAGCTGCAGGGAAACGTTTGGAGCGGCCGGTGCGGTGGTGTCGACGAAAGAACTGGTCGGCGCGGCGCTGTCTTCCTCGGTAGCGAGTGCTACAGAGGCAAGGCCATCGGTGCTGAAGCCGGTGGTGGCTTGCACCTGTTCACCTGTCTCGTCCAGCACGATAGCTGTATGGCCGCCACCGGAGCCGCCGGCCCCGCCGCCCGCGCCAGGACCGGCAGCGGTCGCTTCCAGATCAGTGGTGGGGTCGAAGCCGTCGGCGATTGCTTGCTCAAGCTCCGAGATCGACTCGGAATAGCCCGTGTCAGCCAGCTCGCCAGCTTGCCAGGATGCCGATTCGCCCAGGCTGATCATCTCGCCATTCGGTAGCTCCAGCGTTACGGCGCTGCCTGCCTCGGTCAGCACCTGCTCACCGCTGAATAGCCGGTCACCTTCAAACAAAGCGCGGCGAACGCCGTCCGCCGATATCGCAAACGCTTGGCCGATAACGCTTTTCACGACGACGTAGTTAGAGCTCATGCTCTTTGCTCCGAATGGTAGATGTAGACCGGCTTGGGGGCTGATAGAGTGCCGCCGAGCGGTGGATGATATACGTTATATTTTTGACGCTAGAAAAATTCGACGAGCGGAAGGTCAATCTATTGACCCTTGATAGCGTGATGTTAAACAATGCACACGCTGATGTCACTGTGATATCAGGCGCGTCTTTTCATTAAGCCGAAAACGCTCTGGCAGTAGTGGTATTTCGCACCCGTATGGGTTCGTTTTGCACTCTGTTGTCGCGTCGGCCTGGCCACTCGCCCAATCTTTCGGAACTCGTCTTCATGAAGCCTTTCGCCCTGGTGCTTCCCCTGTTTTTCGCCGTCTCGGCCGCCGCTCATGCCCAGTCTTTGCAGGAGGCAATGCGCAGCGCGCTCGATACCCACCCGGAAATCAGCGCCGGCGTTCACGCTCGTATGGCGGCCGAGGAGCAGCTGCGTTCCGCCAAGGGTGGCTATTTGCCTCGAGTGGATCTGGTGGCGGGTTATGGGCGAGAGGGCACTGACAGTGTCAGTACCCGTCAGGGTGATGAGCACGGTTATCGTACGCTGAGCCGCGGTGAGGCAAGCCTGACGGCCCAGCAGATGCTATTCGACGGTTTCGCCACCTCCAGCGAAGTGAAGCGCCAGCGCGCTACGGTCAATGCACGGGCCTATGAGTTACTGGGCAGTGCGGAGCGCACCGCATTGGAAGTGGCGCAGGTGTACCTGGACGTTCTGCGCCGTGAGGCGCTAGTGCGTCTGGCCGAGGAAAATCTGCGCAGCCACGAGCGAATCTTCGATCAGATCAGTCTTCGCAGCCGCCAGGGCGTCGGGCGGATGGCTGACCTCGACCAGGCCGAGGCTCGCTTGGCTCAGGCGCGCAACAACCTGATTACAGAACAGACCAACCTTGCCGATAGCCAGGTCAACTACCTCGCGCTGGTGGGGCAGATGCCGACCGACTTGAGCCGGCCGACGCTGGCTGCGGTGGATCTGGCGCAGAGCCTTGAGCAGGCCCGTGAAAAGATGCTGATGGAAAACCCGCAGCTGCGTTCGGCACAGGCGGACGTGAACGCCGCCGAGGCGCAGGTGCAGGCAGCCAAGTCCGAGTTCTACCCGCGCTTTGCGCTGGAGCTCGCGAGTGGCGCCAATAACGACATCGACGGCGTGAACGGGCACGAGAACGAATGGCAGGCCATGGTGCGCATGCGCTACAACCTGTTCGCGGGCGGCAGCAACAGTGCTGATCTACGCGCTCGCGCCAACCAGGTCGGGCAGGCCATGGATATTCGCAACAACGCGCTGCGTCTGCTCAGCGAGGAGATGGGGCTGGCCTGGAACGCGCTGAACAACGCACGCCAGCAGCTTCCGATTGCTCAGGAATACGTCGATCGCAGCAGCCGTGTGCGCGATTCCTACCAGCAGCAGTTCACCCTCGGTGAACGTACGTTGCTGGATTTGCTCGACAGCGAGAACGAGCTGTTCACCGCTGCGCGCCGTCTCGAAGACGTGCGCTTTAGTGAGGCTTTGAGCCATTACCGCATCCAGGCGGTCAGCGGCTCTCTGTTGCGCAACCAGGGGGTCGTGGCGCCCCTGGCCGCCGTGCCGATGGATGACGTGCGCGCTCAGGTCCAGTTGCCCGCGATGAATTAAGAGGGCGGCCCGTCGGGTCCCATGATGCACTCTCAGGATGCTGTAACGCCCGAGCCGGCCTTGCGCTTCGACCCGCGCTCGAGTCATGACGATCCGCTGCTGGATGGCCTGCTGTCGCTCTGCGCCTTCCACCAGAAGCCAGCCAGCCGGGCGACGCTGAGCGCCGGTTTGCCACTCGCCGATCATCGACTGACCCCCGAGCTGTTGCCGCGTGCGGCAGCCCGGGCGGGTCTGCGCGGTCGTTGGCTGCGGCGTGAGCTGAGTCAGATATCCGCTCTCGCGCTGCCCGCACTGTTGCTGTTGCATGACGGGCGGTGCGCATTGCTGCTGGGCTGGCAGCCCGACGGGCGGGCGCGGGTGATGCCCAGCGAGTCCGAGGGTGGGGAGCTGGATGTCGCGCGTGAAATCCTCGAGGAGGACTACACCGGGCAGGCCTTCTTCGCTCAGCCGCAACACCGCTTCGATCTGGATCGCGGTGAACTCATTCCGCGAACGACTCACTGGTTTCGCGACACGCTGAAGCGTTCGCGCTGGCTGTATATCGACGCAGTTGCCGCCAGTTTCGTGATCAGTCTCATTGGTCTGGTTACGCCGCTGTTCGTCATGAACGTCTACGACCGTGTGGTACCGAACCAGGCAGAGGCGACGCTCTGGGTGCTGGCCATCGGCATCAGCGGTGCGTTCGTGTTCGATCTGCTGCTCAAGACGTTGCGCGGGCTGTGTCTGGATCTGGCCGGCAAGAAAACCGATCTGATCATTTCCGCCACGCTGTTCGAGCGGGTGGCAGGCATGCTGATGCGCCACCGCCCGGCGCGCGTCGGGACCTTCGCCCAGCACATCCACGAATTCCAGTCACTGCGCGAGTTTCTCGCTTCGCTGACGCTGGCGAGTCTGATCGATCTGCCATTCACCTTGCTGATCATTGCCGTGATTGCGCTGATCGGCGGGCATCTGGCGTGGGTGCCGCTATTGGCTTTCCCGCTGGTTGCAGCACTCAGCTTCGCGCTGCAACGGCCCCTGGCCGACACTCTGGAGCGCACCATGGCGCTTTCGGCAGAGCGCCAGTCGAGCCTGATCGAAACGTTGGCAGGCCTCGATGCGGTGAAGGTCAACAACGCAGAAAGCGAGCGCCAGCATCTTTGGGAGCAGACCATTGGCAGTCTGAGCCGGCTTGAGTTGCGTGCGCGCATGCTGTCGAGCCTGGCGCTCAATTCGACGATGGCGCTGCAGCAGTTCGCTGGTGTGGTGATGATCGTGCTTGGCGTGTATCAGATCATCGACGGCCAGCTGAGCATGGGGGGGCTGATTGCCTGCTACATGCTCAGCGGTCGCGCCCTGGCACCGCTCGGTCAGGTGGCGGGTCTGCTTACCCGCTATCAGCAGGCCAAGGTCACGGTGCGCTCGGTGAACGACATGATGGCGTTGCCACAGGAGCGGCAGAGTGGCGAGCGGCCGTTGAAGCGGGAAAACCTGCAGGGTGCGATCGAGTTCCGCGGCGTGGATTTCAACTACCCGGAACAAAAGGACGCCGCCCTGCGGCAGATCAGTCTGGTCATTCGTCCAGGGGAGAAGGTGGGCATCATTGGGCGCAGTGGCTCCGGCAAGAGCTCGCTGGCCAAGCTGATCGTCGGCCTGCATCAGCCCGATGCCGGCAGCCTGCTGGTCGACGGCATCGACCTGCGGCAGCTGGATGTGAGCGACGTGCGCAACAATATCGGCTATGTGGCGCAGGATATCCAGCTGTTTTCCGGCACGCTGCGCGACAACCTGCTGATGGGCGCGCGCTATGTCGAAGACGACCGGGTGCTGAAAGTGGCCGAATTGGCAGGCGTGCATGAATTTGCCCGCCTGCATTCCAAAGGCTACGAGCTGCAGGTGGGCGAGCGCGGCCAGAACCTTTCCGGCGGCCAGCGCCAGTGCGTGGCGCTGGCGCGCGCCTTGTTGCTCGATCCGCCGATCCTGCTGCTCGACGAGCCGACCAGTTCGTTGGACAACACCAGCGAGGAACGCTTGAAACAGCAGCTGGCGGGGGTTGTTGCCGACAAGACCTTGCTGTTGGTAACCCACCGCACCTCGATGTTGAGCCTGGTCGATCGGCTGGTGATCGTCGACCGCGGCCAGATCGTCGCCGATGGACCCAAGGCGGCGATCCTCGAGGCGTTGAAGAAGGGGCAGATCCGTGTCAGCTAAGAATTCGATCCGCCCGAGCCAGGCGCGCGGTGGCTTCGGCTCGGTGTTCGGCTCGCGTGGCGAGCCGCTGCCGGAGGTGCGCAAGGCGCTCATCGAGGATGCACCGCGACTGGTGCGCCTGACGATATGGGGACTGGTCGCGTTCGTGCTGTTCCTGGTGCTCTGGGCGCATTTCGCCATCGTCGATGAAGTCACCCGGGGTGAAGGCAAGGCCATTCCCTCGTCACGCCTGCAGAAGATCCAGAACCTGGAGGGCGGCATCGTCGCCGAGCTGTTCGTTCGCGAGGGACAGATCGTCGAGGCCGGCGATCCGCTGCTGCGTCTGGACGACACGCGTTTCGCCTCCAACGTGGGTGAAACCGAAGCTGACCGCCTGGCGCTGGCAGCGCGAGTGGAGCGCCTGTCGGCCGAGGTTGAGGGGCGCGACCTGGCGATGCCCGAGAATGTGCTGCGTGATGCCCCCAACCTCGCCGACAGCGAGCGCGCCTTGTTCGAGAGTCGCCGCGACCAGCTGCGCGCTGAAATCGGCGGGTTGGAAGAGCAGCTCGCCCAGCGTCGTCAGGAAGTGCGCGAGATGAGCTCCAAGCAGGAGCAGTTCCGCAGCAGCCTGGCCCTGTTGCGCAAGGAAATCGCGATGTCCGAGCCGCTCGTCTCAAGCGGCGCCATCTCACCGGTGGAAGTGCTTCGGCTCAAGCGGGCTGAGGTGGAAAGTCGCGGGCAACTCGATGCCACCACCCTGGCGTTGCCTCGCGCCCATGCGGCGATCAAGGAGATCGAAAGCAAGATCGGTGAGACGCGCGGGCGTTTCCGCAGCGAGGCCCTGACTCAGCTCAATGAGGCGCGCACCGAGCTGTCGAAGCTGAAGTCCACCGGCAAGGCACTGGAAGACCGGGTGCGCCGTACGCTCGTCACCTCCCCGGTTCGCGGCGTTGTCCAGCAGATGCTCGTCAGCACCATTGGCGGCGTCATCCAGCCAGGCAGCGACATCGTCGAAATCGTCCCGCTCGACGATACATTGCTGGTCGAGGCCAAGGTTCGCCCGCAGGACATCGCTTTCCTGCATCCGGGGCAGGAGGCGATGGTCAAGTTCAGCGCCTACGACTTCACCGTCTATGGCGGCTTGAAGGCGGAGCTGGAACACATCAGCGCCGACAGCATCACCGACGAGGATGGCAACAGCTTCTTCCTTATCCATCTGCGCACCGACAAGAGTCACCTGGGCAGCGATGAGAAACCCTTGCTGATCATCCCCGGCATGATGGCTTCGGTAGACATCATCACCGGCCACAAGAGCGTGCTGAGCTATCTGCTCAAGCCGATCATCCGCGCCAAGGCCGAGGCACTTCGCGAGCGCTAGGTGGTGGCGAAGGAAAAATCTGCTAACAATGGCTGTCAGTAGGGCCGATCCACACTGCGCAATAATGCGCCGTCGACCATCTGGGAGTTTCCATGAGCAGCACTGCGCCAGCCAGCGAAGGCGAAAAAATCCTCATCGTCGATGACGATGCCCGTCTGCGACGTCTGCTCGAGCGTTTTCTCGACGAGCAGGGCTACCGCGTCCGTACCGTGGAAAACACCGAGCAGATGGACCGTTTGCTCAGCCGCGAGCTGTTCCAGCTGGTGGTGCTCGATCTGATGATGCCGGGCGAGGACGGGCTTTCCGCGTGCCGCCGGCTGCGCGAGGGCAACAACCAGATTCCGATCATCATGCTCACCGCCAAGGGCGACGAGGCCAGCCGCATCCAGGGCCTGGAGCAGGGCGCCGACGACTACCTGGCCAAGCCGTTCAACCCTCGCGAGCTGCTCGCGCGCATCCGTGCGGTGCTGCGCCGGCAGGCGCCACAGGTGCCGGGCGCTCCGGCCAGTGAGGACGAGACCGTCACCTTCGGCGAGTACGAGCTGTCGCTGGCCACGCGTGAGCTGAAGAAAGGCAACGAAGTGCACATGCTCACCACCGGTGAGTTCGCCGTGCTCAAGGCGCTGGTGCAGCACGCCCGCGAGCCGCTGACCCGGGACAAGCTGATGAACCTCGCCCGCGGCCGCGAGTGGGATGCGCTGGAGCGCTCCATCGACGTGCAGATTTCCCGCCTGCGCCGGCTGATCGAGCCGGACCCGTCCAAGCCGCGCTACATCCAGACCGTCTGGGGTGTGGGTTACGTATTCGTGCCGGACGGCAACAAGTGAGTCGATCACGGCGTGCCACCGGCTGCGGGCGCGATAGCCTCGTTACCCGCAGCCCGAGGCGTGCCGCCGCTTTTTCATGAAGACTCCGCTCTGGTTCCCGCAAAGCTTCTTCGCCCGCACCCTGTGGATGGTGCTGATCGTGGTGCTGTTCTCCAAGGTCCTGACGCTGGTCTATCTGATGACCAACGAGGATGTACTGGTGGACCGTCAGTACAGCCACGGCGCGGCGTTGACCCTGCGTGCCTACTGGGCCGCCGACCTCGAGGACCGCGACCGCATCGGCCGTGCCGCCGGTCTGCAACTGGTGGCCGAGCAGAACGTGCCGCGCAGCGAATACCACTGGCCCTACACCGAGATCTTCCAGCGGCAGATGCGCGACGAGCTGGGCGACGATACCGAGGTGCGCGTGCGTATCCAGCCGTCCACGGCGATCTGGGTGCGCGCGCCTGCGTTGGGGCCGGACTGGGTGCAGGTGCCGCTGTATGCCTATCCGCTGCGTGGTCAGCGCATCTGGAGCGTGCTCGGCTGGTTCCTCGGTATCGGCCTGCTGTCCACCGGCGCGGCGTGGATCTTCGTCAGTCAGCTCAACCTGCCGCTCAAGCGGCTGGTCTTCGCCGCGCGGCAGATCGGCAAGGGCCGGCGCGTGCGCCTGCCGATCGGCGACACACCGAGCGAGATGACCGAGGTGTATCGCGCCTTCAACCAGATGGCCGAGGACGTCGAGCAGGCTGGCCGTGAGCGCGAACTGATGCTGGCCGGGGTTTCCCATGATCTGCGCACGCCATTGACGCGCCTGCGCCTGTCGCTGGAGCTGATGAGCAGCGATGACGAGCTGACTGACGACATGATTCGTGATGTCGAGGACATGAATGCGATCCTCGATCAGTTCCTCGCTTTCGTCCGCGACGGCAGCGACGAGCCGGTGGAGACCACCGACCTCGGCGAGCTGATCCGCGAAGTGGTGGCGCCCTACAACCAGCAGCAGGAAATCGTGCGTCTATGTGTTGAACCGATGCCGCCGTTCGCCTTGCGCCGGGTGTCGGTCAAGCGCCTCTTGGTCAACCTGATCGAAAATGCGCTGCGTTATGGCGGTGACGGGGTCGAGGTGGCGGCCTATGTCTCCGGCGACCAGCATGCGCCCTATGTGGTGCTCAGCGTGCTCGACCGCGGGCCGGGAATTGATCCGGCCGAGCTGGAAGGCCTGTTCAACCCCTTTATCCGCGGCGATCGCGCCCGTGGTGGGCAGGGCGCCGGGCTGGGCCTGGCCATCGTCAAGCGTATCGCCTCGCAGCACGGTGGCATCGTCGAGCTGCGTAATCGCGAGGGCGGTGGCCTGGAGGCACGCGTCAGCCTACCCTTGGGGCTGTTGTTGCCGCGCGACGCGGTGCAGGGCAAGCCGGCCGAGTAAACCGGCTCGCCGCGTGGACGGATCAGCCCTTGCCCTTGGTGCGAGTCAGGTGCGGGCCGCCGTTCTTTTCCAGGTACTGGATGATCAGCCCGGCGACGTCCTTGCCGGTGGTTTCCTCGATCCCGGCCAGGCCCGGCGAAGAGTTCACCTCCATCACCAGCGGACCGTGGTTAGAGCGCAGGATGTCGACGCCGGCGACGTTGAGGCCCATCACCTTGGCGGCGCGGATGGCGGTCATGCGCTCTTCCGGGGTGATCTTGATCAGGCTGGCGGAGCCGCCGCGGTGCAGGTTGGAGCGGAATTCTCCTGGCTTGGCCTGGCGCTTCATCGCGGCGATGACCTTGTCGCCGACCACGAAGCAGCGGATATCGGCGCCGCCGGCTTCCTTGATGTACTCCTGCACCATGATGTCCTGCTTGAGCCCCATGAAGGCCTCGATCACCGATTCGGCCGCCTTCTCGGTTTCGCAGAGCACCACGCCGATGCCCTGGGTGCCTTCCAGCACCTTGATCACCAGCGGGGCGCCATTGACCATCTGGATCAGATCGGGAATGTCGTCCGGCGAGTGGGCGAAGCCGGTCACCGGCAGGCCGACGCCGCGACGTGAGAGCAGCTGCAGGGCGCGCAGCTTGTCGCGCGAGCGGGCGATGGCCACCGACTCGTTGAGCGGGAACACCCCCTGCATCTCGAACTGGCGCAGCACGGCGCAGCCATAAAAGGTCACCGAGGCGCCGATGCGCGGGATCACCGCGTCGAAGCCCTCCAGCGGCTTGCCGCGGTAGTGGATCTGCGGCTTGTGGCTGGCGATGTTCATGTACGCGCGCAGCGTATCGATCACCACCACTTCATGGCCACGCTGCTCGCCGGCTTCGACCAGGCGACGGGTGGAATACAGACGCGGATTGCGCGACAGCACGGCGATTTTCATTGAGCACCGGAAGAAGTGAGGATCTGGGGTTTGTCCTGGATATAGGTTCGCGACGGATCGATCAGCCATTGACCGTCGACCAGTGCCTTGGAGCCGAGCAGCAGGCGGTAGCGCATGGTCTTGCGGCAGGTCAGGGTGAACTCCACCGGCCAGACATGGCTGCCCAGCGCGAGCAGGGTGCGCACCACGTAACGCGTCTGCACCTGGCCGTTGGAGCTCTTGATCAGCTTGCGCGTGACCAGTGGCGCCTCGCAGCGATGGCGCCGCTGCACCAGCGTGCCCAGGTGCGCGGTGAAGCGAACCCAGCGTTGCCCATCGCGTTCGAATTCGCTGATGTCGGTGGCGTGCAGCGCCGAGGTGCTGGCCCCGGTATCGACCTTGGCACGCAGGCCCACCACGCCGAGATCCGGCAGGGCGATCCATTCACGCAGTCCGATCACGGTGTGGGGGTCGAGTCTCTTCAATGGGCGTGTCCGAAGAATTTGCCGGCATTCTAGTTGGGGTGCATGACAACTGCATCCGTCTGTAACACCCTAGAACGATGTGTAGGAGTTAGAGCTGGACGATGGCTGAAAAAGACGACGACAAGGTGCGCCTGGACAAGTGGCTGTGGGCCGCGCGCTTCTTCAAGACCCGCGCGTTGGCCAAGGCGGCCATCGAAGGTGGCAAGGTGCACTGTCGCGGCGAGCGTTGCAAGCCGAGCAAGGAACCGAAGATCGGCGATGAGCTGGTGATTCGCGTTGGCTTCGACGCGCGTACGGTGGTTATCCGCGCGCTGTCGGCGGTGCGCCGCGGCGCACCCGAGGCGCAAACGCTCTATGAAGAGACGCCGCAGAGTCTGGCCGCTCGCGAGGAAGCGGCAGCCCAGCGCAAGGCAGGTGCCCTCGGCATGCAGACCGACGGCCGGCCGAGCAAGAAGCAGCGTCGGCAGATCCAGCTGCTGCGTGACTTCAAGCCGGATTAGCCGCGCAGCACGGCCAGCTGGCGCAGCAACGGCAGCCTGGCGGCCAGCTGCATGGGCGCACGAGCCAGCCACTGCAACAGTGCAGCGATATGCGCGCCCAGTGGTGTGAAGTAGCCCCAGCCGATGGCCAGCAAAGCGATCAGCAGCCCGCCGACGAAGTCATCGCTGAGCCAATGGGCGCCGGCTACCAACCGCGGCAGCATGAACAGCAAGGTGATGCCGAGCACCATTGCCAGGCGGCCGCCACGGGCGAACAGCGCCATGAACAGTCCCCAGATCAGCAGCACCGAGGCGTGATCTCCGGGGAAGCTGCGGCTGGAACGATCCTTGAGTTCGAATATTTGCTCGAGCAGCGGGAAGTGGTCGCTCAGATGATAGGCGCCAGCGATCTCGAGCGAGGGACTGGCGTGTTGCCAGCCGAAGTGTCCGGCCAGCTTGGTCACCAGCACGCGAATCACCAATAGCACCAGCAGCAGCGCGACGAAAGTGAACAGCGCCGGGCGCAGCTGGTGCTGCGCGAACAGCCAGTCGCGGCGGATCAGCAGAGTCAGCAGTAGGGCGCCGACGAGGATGTCGAACACGCGAATGCTGGCCAGTGCCCACAGCCAGTCCCACCAGGCCTGCTGGCCCAGCGAGCCGTTGAGTAGCTGGAAGGTCGCGTGGTCGATGGCATTCCAGAGCGGGCGGCTGGTGGGCCAGAGCCAGCTGAGCAGCAACAGGCCGGCGAGCAGGTGAGTGATGAACAAAGACAGCGGGCGCCAGCGCGCCTGGGGCGTGGTCACGGGCATGGGTCTTCCCTGGAGTTGCGATTGCGCGCGATGCTAGGGCCTGCCGTTACGCCTGTCCTGACTACCTGCGAGCCGTTCAGCCAGCGTTCAGCTTTCGGCTGTCCGGCACTCCGTCTGGCGCCCGCCCTTGGTAAGGGCCGGCTTTGCGCCTAAAATTGCCGCTCCCTCCGCCGTACCTGCGAGCTTTCCGGCTATGCCCGATCAAACCCAGCGTTTTCTCTTCGATGATTCCGATGTTCGCGGCGAGATCGCCACGCTCGAGGAAAGCTACCAGCACGTGCTCGCCAAGCACGCCTATCCAGAACCTGTGGCCCAGTTGCTCGGCGAGCTGCTGGCGGCGGCCGCGCTGCTGGTCGGCACGCTCAAGTTCGACGGGCTGCTGATCCTCCAGGCCCGCTCCAGCGGTGCCGTGCCGCTGTTGATGGTCGAGTGTTCCAGCGCGCGCGAAGTGCGTGGTATCGCCCGCTATCACGCCGAGCAGATTCAGCCAGGTGCAACGCTGGGCGAGCTGATGCCCGAAGGCATGCTGGCGATCACCATCGACCCGGCCAACGGCCAGCGTTATCAAGGCATCGTCGGGCTGGAGGGAGTCAACCTGGCAGCCTGCCTGACCGATTACTTCGCCGCTTCCGAGCAGCTGCCGACGCGTTTCTGGCTCAATGCTGACAGTCGTCGTGCCTGCGGTCTGCTGCTGCAGCAGCTGCCGGCCGATCGGCTCAAGGATCCAGAGGAGCGTGACGCCAGCTGGGAGCACCTGCGCACTCTGGCCGACACGCTGACCGCCGAGGAGCTACTGGGGCTGGACAGCGAGACGCTGCTGCATCGGCTTTACCACCAGGAGCAGCTGCGCCTGTTCGATGCGCTGCCGATCCGCTTCCGCTGCAGCTGCTCGCGCGAGCGCTCCGCCCGTGCTCTGGTCAGCCTGGGCGAGGAAGACGCCCTGCAACTGGTGGCTGAGCAGGGCGGAACGGTCAGCATCGATTGCCAGTTCTGCAACGAGAAATACACCTATGACGCCGCGGACGTGGCCCAGCTGTTCGCCGGCGGCGGCAGCGAGGCGCCGTCTGATACCCGCCACTGAATCGGCCTGACGCGCAACGCGTCTGCATCAAGGTTCCGCGGGGCTGCCCGGTGATGCCGGCGGCCTCGCGCCGACAGTGAACTATTTGGCCATCACGGCCTCATACCCAGCGCGGCGCATTATCTGGCATAATCGCGCGCACTTTTTTCGATGTAGTTCGCTGTTCGGCGGGCTACAACAGCATGGAGGAATCGGCCCAGGGCCGACGGGAACACTCATGACGCAAGCCACCAACGCCGTGTACACCGACATCAGCACCGCTCAACTGATTGAAGAAGCCGTCAAGCGCGGAGAGGGCGAACTGTCCGCCAATGGCTCTCTGGTGGTGAAGACCGGGCACCGCACGGGTCGTTCTCCGGCTGACCGCTTCATCGTCGAAGAGCCGAGCACCCAGCAGAAGATCGCCTGGGGCCCGATCAACCGCCCGTTCCCGGCCGGCAACTTCGAGGCGTTGTGGAACCGCGTCGAAGCCTACCTCGGCGAGCGTGACAGCTTCGTCTCCCATGTCCATGTCGGTGCCGATCCCGAGCACTACCTGCCGGTCAAGATGACCACCGAAACCGCCTGGCACAACCTGTTCGGCCGTTGCCTGTTCATCACTCCCGAGCAGTTCAACCAGGCCGGTCTGAGCGAATGGCGCATCCTCAACGCACCTTTCTTCCAGTGCGTACCCGAGCGTGACGGCACCAACTCCGACGGCTGCGTGATCATCAACTTCGCCGAGAAAAAGGTCCTGATCGCTGGCATGCAGTACGCCGGTGAGATGAAGAAGGCCATGTTCTCCGTGCAGAACTTCCTGCTGCCGGACGTCGACGTGCTGCCGATGCACTGCGCTGCCAACATTGGCGAAGACGGCGACACCACCCTGTTCTTCGGTCTGTCCGGCACCGGCAAGACCACCCTGTCGGCCGACGAGAGCCGTTACCTGATCGGTGACGACGAGCACGGCTGGGGCGTTGGTCGCGTGTTCAACATCGAGGGTGGCTGCTACGCCAAGTGCATCGACCTGTCCGAGAAGAACGAGCCGGTAATCTGGAAGGCCATCAAGTTCGGCGCTGTACTGGAGAACGTGGTCCTCGACGAACGTACCCGTCTGCCTGACTACGCCGACGCCAGCCTGACCCAGAACAGCCGCGCCGCCTACCCGCTGCAGCATGTCGAGAAGCGTTCCGAGAAGAATCTCGGTGGCGAGCCGAACGCGGTGATCTTCTTGACCTGCGACCTGACCGGCGTACTGCCGCCCGTGTCGATCCTGAACAACGAGCAGGCTGCCTACCACTTCCTGTCCGGCTACACCGCGCTGGTCGGTTCCACCGAAATGGGTTCGGGTAGCGGCATCAAGTCGACCTTCTCCACCTGCTTCGGTGCGCCGTTCTTCCCGCGTCCGGCCGGTGAATATGCCGAGCTGCTGATCAAGCGCATCAACGGCTTCGGCTCCAAGGTCTATCTGGTCAACACCGGCTGGACCGGCGGTGGCTACGGCGTTGGCAAGCGCTTCAACATCCCGACCACCCGTGCGGTGATCGCTGCGATCCAGAGCGGTGCACTGGTAGGTGCCGAGACCGAGCACCTGCCGATCATCAATCTGGACGTGCCGAAGGCCGTTGCCGGCGTCGATACCCAGCTGCTCAACCCGCGCAACACCTGGGCCGACAAGAGCGCCTACGACCAGGCCGCGAAGGAACTGGCTGGCAAGTTCATCGAGAACTTCAAGAAGTTCGACGTCTCCGACGCCATCCGCAACGCCGGCCCGCAGCTCTAAGCTGCCTGCCGCGTGATCGAAAGCCGCCTCCGGGCGGCTTTTTCGTTTGAGCCGGGTGGTGAGTTAGATCAAAGGCTTCGATGATTCTTATCGGTCAAGACACATGGATTCGATTGGTCGGCGCCCTTAGCATGGCGCGACTGTTCATTACGAGGAACCGTGCGCCATGAATACCGAAGAAGCCATCCGCACCCGTCGCGCCGTCAAGGCGTACGACCCGAGCTTTCAGCTGAGCCGTGAAGAAAAGGACGAGCTGCTGCAGCTGGCGCTGCTGGCGCCCTCTGCCTTCAATCTGCAGCATGTGCGCTTCGTCGAGGTCAGCGACCCAGCGCTGCGCGCGCAGATCCGCGAGGTGGGTTGGAATCAGGCACAGATGACCGACGCCTCGATGCTGGTGGTGATCTGCGCGCAAGTCGACAGCTGGGAAAGGAATGTTCGTCGCGTCTGGGACGGTGCACCGAGCGAGGTGCAGGATTACATGGCCGGTGCCATCGATGCCTACTACCGTGGCAAGCCGCAGGTCCAGCGTGACGAGGCCATGCGCAGCTGCGGTCTGATGGCGCAGACGCTAATGCTCGCCGCTCGCGCCAAGGGCCTGGATTCCTGCCCCATGGATGGCTTCGATTTCGAGGCGGTCGGCAAGCTGATCAACCTGCCGGACAACCATGTCATCGCGCTGATGGTCGCGGTGGGCAAGCGCGCCGCCGAGCCGAAGCCGCGCGTCGGCAAGTTGCCGTTCGATGAGGTGGTCATCCGCGATCGCTTCTGAGTCTTCTGGCGAAGGGCGCGCAATGCGTCCTTCCGCTGGGCCCGCTTTGCCCTCTTCAAAGCCTCATCCGGCCCGCCCAAGGCCATCGCTGGGCTGATGGCCACGCGCTCCGACGACCGGCCGCACATGTCAGCCGCTTTGCAGTACCGTCTCCCTCCTTTTGCTACCCTCCGGCCTCCAGTCAAGGGAGTGACTCAGCATGATCGAACAGACGCTCGAACAGACATTCGGCTACGACGGCTTTCGTCCCGGCCAGGAACGGGCCGTTCGCGCCGTGGTGGCCGGCCGCTCGGCGGCCGCGATCTTTCCCACGGGGTCGGGCAAGTCGCTGTGCTATCAGCTACCGGCGCTGCTGCTGCCACATCTCACCCTGGTGGTCTCGCCGTTGCTGGCGTTGATGCAGGATCAGCTGGCCTTTCTGCAGCGGCATGGCATCGCCGCCGGCAGCATCGACTCGGCCCAAAGCCGCGAGCAGGCCAGCGAAACCATGGCGCGGGCCAAGTCCGGCGAACTGAAGATCCTGATGATCTCGGTGGAGCGATTGAAGAACGAGCGTTTCCGGAATTTCATCAGCCAGGTGCCGATCTCGCTGCTGGTGGTTGACGAGGCGCACTGCATCTCCGAATGGGGGCACAACTTCCGCCCGGATTACCTCAAGCTTCCCGACTACCAGCGCCAGTTCAACATTCCCCAGGTACTGCTGCTGACTGCCACGGCGACGCCGCCGGTGATCGCCGACATGCAGGCCAAGTTCTCGATCGCCACGGACGACGTGGTGACCACCGGCTTCTACCGGCCCAATCTCAATCTGCTGGTGGAGCCGGTCAGCGGCTTGCACAAGCAGCGCCGGCTGGTGGAATGGCTGTCGGACAGGGCCGGGCAGCCGACCATCGTGTACGTCACCCAGCAGAAGACCGCCGAGCAGGTTGCCGAGCACCTAGCGCAGCGCGGTTTTCCTGCCAGCGCTTATCACGCCGGCATGGCTCACGAGATGCGTGAGTCGATCCAGCGCCGCTTCATGGCCGGCGAGCTGAACTGCATCGTCGCCACCATCGCGTTCGGCATGGGCATCGACAAGGCCGATATCCGCAACGTGGTGCACTACGACCTGCCCAAGTCGGTGGAGAACTACAGCCAGGAGATCGGCCGGGCCGGGCGCGACGGGAAGCCGTCCGATTGCCTGGTGCTGGCCAATCGCGACAGCCTCAGCGTGTTGCAGAACTTCGTCTACGGCGATACGCCGGAACGCGAGGGCATCCGCTGCGTGCTCGACGAGCTGCTGCAGGCCGGCGCCGGCGGGCAATGGGAGTTGATGCTCAACCAGCTGTCGGAGCAGAGCAACATCCGCCAGCTGCCGCTGAAAACCCTGCTGGTGCAGCTGGAGCTACGCGGCATCATCGCCCCGCGTTTTGCCTACTTCGCCGAATACCGCTTCAAGTATCTGCTCGAGCCCGAGGTGCTGGTGGCGAAGTTCGAAGGCGAGCGGCGACAGTTCGTCGAGGCCATCGTGCATACCTCGGCGCGGGCGCGGACCTGGTGCACGCTGGATTTCGACGCGCTTTATGGGCAGCACGGCGCCGACCGCGCCCGGGTGGTCAAAGCGCTGGAATATTTCCAGGAGAAGGGCTGGATCGAGCTGGAGAGCAAGCAGATGACCGAGGTCTACGCGCTGCTCGACGCGTGCTTCGATGCCGAGGCATTGAGCGGCGAGCTGCACGCCTATTTCAAGCAGCACGAAGCCAGCGAGATCACTCGCATCGACAACATGCTGGCGCTGTTTGAGTCGCGCGAATGCCTGAGCCAGCGGCTGGCGGCCTATTTCGGTGATCGCCAGGCGCCGCAGCGCTGCGGGCATTGCTCGGTCTGCCGCGGTCAGGTGGCGCGCCTGCCGGAACCGCCGGCACTGGCGCCACTGGAGCAGATCGACCTGTCCGCGCGCTGCGCAGAGTTCAGTCAGCGCTACCGGCAGCTCAAGGGCGGTGCGCCCAGTGCCGAGTGCCTGACGCGCTTTCTCTGCGGCGTCAGCGTGCCGCTGTTCACCAAGCTCAAGGCGCGCCAGCTCCCCGGTTTCGCCTCGCTGGAGGCCTACCCCTACGCCGAGGTCCGCGCGCGCTTGGAAGGTTAGCGCGCGGTCAGGCCGATCAGCCGGTCGGCGACGCCCTTGGTCTGGCGTGACGTGCCGGCGGTGAGGTTGCTTGAGTTTTCTAGCGCATCGAGCAGCCCGGTGAGCGAGCCGACACCGGCCGACTGGGTCTCGATATGCTGCGCCACCGCGCGAATCTCGCTGGCCAGGCGATCGATGTCGGTGCCGATCTCCTCCGCATTCTTGCCGGTGATTTCGGCCAGCTTGCGCACCTCGTCGGCCACCACCGCGAAACCTCGCCCCATATCGCCGGCGCGCGCCGCCTCGATCGCCGCATTGAGCGCCAGTAGGTTGGTCTGCCCGGCGATCTGCTGGATGGTCTGCACCACCGACTGGATGCGCTGGCTGGACTGTGCCAGGTCGCGGGCGCTGCTGACCACCTCGTCGGCCTGGTGAACCATCTGCTTGACCGAGCTGCCGGCCTGTTCGATGACGGTACCCTGCTGGTTGATGTTCAGGGTCAGGTCGTCCATTGACCCGTGCAGTTCAGTGGCGCACTGACTCAGCTGTTCGGACATCGAGCGGCGTTCCTCGTCGGCCTGCGAGAGCACCTGACCGAGGTCGGCGAGGCCGCGGAACACCGGCCGGATATGCTCGTCCAGACCGTTGATGTCCACCGCGCTACTGTAGTCCTGGCGCTTGAACTGCTCGATCTGCTTGACCACCACCTGGCTCAGGCCGGTGAGTTTCTTGATCTGCCGGCGCAGGAAGAACGCCTTGAATTCACCGTGGTAGGCGATGAAGTTGTCGGTGTACTCATCGTGGAACTCGTCCTTGCCGTTGGTGCGGAAGAAGAACACCGCCGTCAGTGTCTGGTTGAGATTGAGGCCGAGGATCTCGCCGAAGGTCGAATAACCGGCCACCGGCACGTCATCGAACACCGGGTCCATGCTGCCGAGCGCTCGTTCGTTGTTCAGCCGGCGCAGGATGCAGTCGTTGAGGATGCCCACGATCGGCTTGCCGGGCTTGTTGCGCATGAACTGCTGATAATCGCGGCGCGTGGTTTCGGCCAGCGGGGTGCGCTTGACCATGATCAGCTCTTCGCCCGGCGCCACGTCGCAGAACAGATGCACGCGCTCGTTGGCGAAGTCGATCTGCGAGATCGAGCGGACAAACACCTCCTCGCCGACGCGGATGGCGAAGGAATAATCGGCGAGTCGCTGCTCCAACTCCTGCGGCGCGCATTTGAGTGCTTCACAGAGCGCCTGGACCATGCTGCGAATGTTGCCACGAGCGTCGACCACCTGGCTGATGTAGCGATCCTCCAGGGAGGCGCTGAGCACGCTCAGGCTGAGCGGCGTCGGCTCGAAGTTCTGGCTCTTGAACACGCCGAAGCGTACGTCTCGCGCGCACTTGAGGAAGACGATCAGCGCATGGTTCTGGTAGCTGCGCTGGCCGTCGTGGAGTTGTGTGCGCTGGAAATCCAGCTTGCCGCCCGCCGAGCCACCGACGAACAGGCAGGGGAAGCGCCCGGACTCGTACAGGGCCTCCATGAAGAACGACTCCGAAGCGGACAGACCGTCGAAGAAGATGTTGGCCAGGGTGTCGCGGTAGTCGATCTTCATCGTCACCTGCAAACGCTTGATCGAGGCAGTCAGGCGGGCGATACGTTCGGCCATCGGCAGGCGCTGGCCGCCGCTGCGGATGTCTTCGCTGGCCAGCGGCACATGCACCACCTCGGCCGCTGCAATGACGCTCGCATCGAACAGTTGCAGGACGACGCCATCCCACTGGCCGCTCGTGGCGCAATAGAGTTGGCGGTTCTGGCTGGAAAGCTCGCCAGCGGTGCTGCACAGGCTCATCGCCGCATGCGGGAATCGCTGGCGCAGTTGCCGGGCCACCGTGTCGATGTCCACATGAGGCGACACGAATCCCGCTACATAGGTCGGCTCGAAGCGAAGTCCGGCCAGCGCTTCGGCTAACTGCCGGGCACTAACGTGCAGGCTGCAGACACCAGAGGAAGAGCCGGCACCGGCCTTGAAGCGGGAGAACAGGGACATGGTCGTTACTCTCATGTTGGGGCTGCTGGCATCGGGCAGCTTGGAAATGCGCCGTGATGCTGAACTTCTAAGCTTGGATATCGACAGCCAGAGTCAGCGCTTGAGCACCGTTCGGCGTCTCGCCTGATGCCGTGAACGTAGCGACTGCCACCAGCGCTGACCATGCCTCGATAGTTGTTGTACGAAAGTACTGATATATCGCTCAGCTTCTTCGTCGAAAGGCCATCTCGTTATGTCTGAGAGTGCAGATGTTGTTGTCCTTTATTACCAACGATCAAACGGCATGGGCTGCTGTCGCAGGTGATTCTGCCGGTCGTTGCATGCACGGATGCCTATTTGGTTATAAGCGGCTCAATAACTAAGAGAATTAAAGTTATTCGATTTGTGGCCGACTTCCTGAAATAACGAGGTTGGTTCTATCTAATAGGTTTCAGCGGATCTGGTTATAATTGCCCTTTTCTTTATTGGGTGAGTTAGTGATAGCTGTTATTTATATTTAAAGTGTTTATTTAAATATCTCTTGTAACTTATTGATTTTTTATCTTCAGGTTTGCCGAATATGAACGACAAGCGCATCCTGCGGTGCCTTGCCTTGTGCGCCGCTCTCTTCCTGTTGCCCATCGCTTCCCAGGCCAGCAGCCGAACCGTGCAGTTGCAGGCATCCGATCCGCATACCGCACGCTCGCTGCTGCTCAATGCCGAACTGTATCGCCCCGAAGGCAGCGGTCCCTTCCCGGCCATCGTGTTGATGCATGGCTGCGGCGGTTGGCAGCCAGCCGTGCGCGATGGGTTGCGCACGCATGCCGAATTTCTGCGCGACAGTGGCTTCGTCGTGCTCAACCTGGACAGCTTCGGCCCGCGTCAGTACGGCGGAGGCAAACTCTGTTCGAACAACCCGGCCCTGTATCGGGCACTGTCCTATCGCACCAGCGATGCCTTCGATGCGATGCGCTATCTGGCCGGTCAGGACTTCGTCGCGGCGGACAATATTTTTCTTATGGGGCAGAGCAATGGCGGCGCCGTGGCGATCCGTGCTGCCAAGGAATCCGCCCCGCAGCGTTATGGCAACGGCGAGGCCGCTTTCCGCGGCGTCGTGGCCTATTACCCCTGGTGCGGTGAGCTGGGGCGTTCACGAGTATCGCTGAGTGCGCCCCTGCTGATCCTCGCGGGCGGGCGCGACAACTGGGTGCCGGCGAGCGAATGCCAGGGCGTGCGTGGCGAGGGGGCACCGCTGGAGGTGAAGGTCTACCCCGATGCGGCGCATTCGTTCGACCTGCGCCTGCCACCGCAGAGCTTCCAAGGCAAGCTGATCGGGGGTGACCCGGCCGCGACCCTGGACAGCCGGGACCGGATGCTGCGGTTTCTGCTTGGCAACCTGACGCAGGAGCAGCAGCTGGCACGTGCTGCGCGCAATGGGCGAAACGTGGCACTGGCCAACTGAGGCGCTGGCGGGAGCTCAGCGATCGAACGGCAGGCCCGGCTCGAACGAGATCAGCGTGTAGGTGATCCGGCCATGAGGAAAATCCGCCTGCAGGAATACCGGCCCGCAGAGACGGTCCAGGCGGCATGACAGCCGGGTTGGCAGCCAGGGCAGCGAACCGCTCGGCTCGCTGACAACGGCCAGGCCATGCCCTTCATTGTCCGGTGCCGCGGTGCAATGGCAGCGGACCCGCACGAAGGGCTTGGAGCGATAGGGCGCGAGAAACCGTGGCAGCCCACTGCGCATGCGCGACGCCAGCAGCGGGGCGAGGTCGTCCCACTTCATTCCTGGCGCCGCTGCATAGGGTATCGATGGTGCCGCCAGCGCCAGCAGCCAGAGCAAGGCCGTGCAATCTTGCTGCACCTCGCTGATGCGCCAGGCGTCGGGAGCCAGTTGCACGGTCATCTGCCCCCCACGCTCGCCACGCAGCAGGTGCTGGCCGGCGGCGTCGAGAGTCACGTTGATCCGCTCGGTGTCGCCCTGACGCCCGAGGATTCCCTTTGGCAGCTGTCCTTCCGTTTCGATGCTCCAGACTGCGATGCCCGGGGCTGCGCTGGCCAGCAGTGCCTGCACGTTGGGGTTGGCCGGTGCCGGCGAGAGCAGCGTGCCTTGTGAGGGCATCGCGGTCGCATGCCAGTGCTGGAATGGCTGCGTGATGTCCGGCGCCGTGAGGAAGTTGGCCAGCCGAAAGGCGATCGTCGGTGCGCTCGGATAGGCTTCTGCCTGGCATTGCAGGTGCACGTGAGGTGTCGGTGAGCGTCCGGAGTTGCCGATGCGCGCGATGAATGCGCCGACCTCCACCCGTGCGCCGGGGCTGACCAGGATCGAGCCCTGTTGCAGATGCGCCAGTAGCGCCCAGCCGCCTTGGTCGAGGCGGATCATTACGTAGTTTCCCCAGTTATCTGCATAGTTGCAGATGCCTGCAGGGTTGTCGCTGACCCCGTCGTGGATACGCTCGACATAGCCCGATCCCGGAGCCATGACCATACCGTCGAAGGGCCCAGGTTCGGTGGAAGCGGCAGGCTGGAAATCCAGGGCATGGCGCCAGGGGCCGACATGGCTGAGCAGGCCGTCTTCACCCTGCGCGATGCGTGACTTGCCGCACAGCGGCACGATCAGGAACGGGCCGCTGCCGCTGCGCCGTGACCAGTAGTCCAACCGCTGCCATGCGGCTTCTGGCGACAGCTCCATGGTTCGGTTGCGGCGCACGAGAAAGTTTTCGGTCATACCCAGCGCGCTTAGCGCGACCCAGATCGTCAGCGCCGAGGCGAGCGGCAGATAACCGATCGCGGTATAGGGCGAAAGATGCTGAAAGCCCGCGGCCAGCAGCGCTGCCGAGGCGCCACCTAGTGCTGCCAGGGGCAGGCTGATGCGGCTGGGAACCAGAAAGATCGCGCCGAGGGCTGCACCCGCCAGAAACGAGTTGTAGGCCGTCGGCATCCAATAGAAGACAACGCCCAGCTGGTTCAGCTGGACGGCAGTGACGATTCCGGCGATCCAGCCCAGCGTACCGGCGAAGAAGGCAAGCCGGGACCAGAGCAGAACGGCCAGCGCGATGATCATGCCGATCCCCAGAGTGGGGGAGAACAGCAGGGCGCCGAGGGTGCGGAAGTAGGTCACCAGCCACTGCTGGAGCGTCTCCGGCACCGGCCACCATTGCATCGACGCCATGGCCGAAAGCGTCCAGTGCGGAAAGATCGCGAACAGGAACACGGAGACCATGCAGTAGCTGACCACCAGCGGCGGCAGCCCGGCTCGCAAAAGCGGACGCAAGGTGGCTGTCGCCAGGATCGTGGTGGCGCTGACGGTGCAGGCCACCACGAGAATCTGGGCCTCGACGGCGAGGCCTGAATACTCCGTCAGCCATGCCGCGGCGATTGCCGCGAGCAGGGCGTTGGCTTTGAGATTGCCCTCGGCCGGGGAATGGTCGCGAATCTGGAACAGCCGCAGGATGCCCTCGGCCAGCACGGTGCCGAACAGGGCGAAGGCGGCGAAGCGCAGATTCTCGAACAGGCCCAGCCAAAGCAGTGCACCGATCCAGGGATGCGGAATCAGAAAGGCGCCGCCGAGTGCCGGTCCGAGGATCGAGACGAGCGGCGTCGAGAAGCGGTGGACAGCATGCGCAGAGCCATCGCTGGTGGCCGCTCCGAGGTTCGGCGCGTCCATCAGCGTTCAACCAGGCTGGCCGGTAGCCGTTCGAGCCGCTGTACCTCTTCCAGGGTTTCCGCGGCGCGGATCAGTTCGGGTACACCGCTTTCGGTGATCAGCACGACGGCCGGTCGATAGGCGATGAACTGCATCGACTGACTGAGGTTGTAAGCGCCCACCGGGTGCACGCTGAGCACATCACCCACCTCCAGTGGCGGCAGGTCGATATGGTCGCGAATCACATCGATCGCCATGCACAGCGAGCCATAGATGCGCGAGGGCATGGGCGGTTCGTTGACCAGGCGCGAGGGCCGCACCTCGAAGCGGTACCAGGCGCTTGTGTAGAGCAGGTTGATCCCGGCATCGACGATGTAGTTGACCTTGCTGTCCTCGCCAGCGATCAGTTGTTCCTTGTAATCACGGGCGGACAGGCCTTCGTTTTCCGCACGTTGGCGATGGATGCCCTTCACCGCCACCACGCTGGTCAGCAGGTAGCCAGCCTCGTCGACCAGATGACGTCCGGTTTCCAGTCGCAGGAGCGGCCGCTTCTTTTCCGGCAGACGGTTGAGCACCTCGGTGATGGCGTCGGCATAGGCTTCGATCGGTGGCACGATCTGCTCGGCCGGGCCGGTCATGCCATGCAGCAGGCTGTTGGACGGAAAGCCACCGCCCAGGTCGAGGCAGTTGAGCAGGTGGCCGTGCTTGCGCTGGATGGTGTCGCGCAACGCCAGCAGCTTCTGCGTCGCGGTGCGGTAGGCCGAGGGCTCCAGAATGTAGGTGCCGATGTGCGTGTGCAGCGTATGCAGACGCAACCTGGGGTTCTTCACGATGCGCTCGGCGGCGCGCTCCGCTTCTCCATTGGCCAGGGCGAAACCGAACTTGGACCAGACCGGCCGAATGCCCGCGTCGAGCCACACGCGTATGCCCACGTCGAGCGGCTTGCTGCGGTCGCGGGTCAGCTCCTCGATCAGGCTCAGCTCGTCCCAGTTGTCGATGTGCAGTAATGCTCCTTCGTCGATGGCGCGGCGGAGGATGGCGCGCGGTTTGTACGGCCCGTTGAAGACGATGTCCGGCCCGGCAAAGCCCAGGTAGCGGGCCTTCTCGTACTCGAAATCCGAAACCACTTCGGCGATCCAGCCTTCCTGGTGCAGGATCTGGCAGACGGCCTGCAGGTGGTTGGTCTTCAGCGACCAGGCGAAGCTGGTTTTCGGGTAACGACGGCGAAATGCCTCACGGGCATGGCGCGCCTTGGTGCGTAGCGCATGCTCGGAGAAGACGAACAGCGGCGAACCGAAGTCGGCCACCAGCGCCGGGATCGGATTGCCGTCGATCTCGAACAGTGTCGGCGCGTGAACGCCGCGGGCGAAGCTGTTGCGCTCGGCCGCCGCATATGGGCTGTTGCTGCCCAGCTCGTTGCTGATGAGCGGTTGGCTGTAGTCCTGAGTCACGTCGAATCACCTCGAGGTTATCGTGCACTCGTCTGCGATGCAGACGCGCTGGCCGCTGATGGTCATTTGCGCCACCTCGGCGATATCGGTTACCAGATCGATGCTGTGGCGGATGAACATCTGCCCCGCGGTGCAGTTTTGCAGTGGGGTGACGTCCAGCCCGATGAGCTGCTCGAGCAGGCGCGCGGGCATGTTGCAGCCCAGCTGGGAGGGAAAATCCACCCAGGCGGGGAAGCGCGGGTTCATTTCGAACAGGGCATGGCGCTTGCCCGGCACCTTGATGAACTCGAGTTCGAAGGGTCCCGGCCAGCGCAGCGCGCCGATCACGCGGGCGACCAGTTCGTCGAGCTCGGGGTCGGCTACCACCACGCCGGCGAAACCCTTGCCGGCCGAAGTGCGCAGCATCTTGCGGATCGAGCAGGCCGCCAGCAGGCCGCCTTCTCCGTCGCCCAAACCGAGGATGTCGTACTCCTCACCGACCACCAGTTCCTGCACCAGCACTGGTGTGCCCCAGACGCTGGCGATGCTGTTGAAGGCTTCGTACAGCTCCTTCGGCGTCGTCGCCAGATGGGCCTCGTAGAAGCGACCCTTGACGTAGACCGGATAGCCCAGCTGCAAGGCCAGTGCAGCCAGGGTGTCCGGGTCGTTGGCCATCAGGGTTCGCGGCGTCGGTACATCGAGCCGTGCGCAGAAAGTATCCAGGTTGGCCTTGGCGCGCTCGTCCAGCGTCTGCTGGCTCGGCAGCAGGCAGCCGATGCCGCGCGCCTTGAGTTCCGGTTGCAGCTGGATGTAGTTGTCCAGCTCCGAATCCAGGCAGGGGATCAGGAAATCGATCGGTTCGGTTTGCAGTATCTCGTCCAGCCTGTCCAGGGTCGCCTTGGCGCCCGCTCCGGGAAAGGGCATCAGGTAGGCGACGTCCGGTCGGCCCCCGTCATGGCAGTACAGGCCGCTTTCCAGCGGGTCGTAGGACAGACCGACGATACGCAGCTTGGGGAAACGACGGCGCAGGCTGGCGGCTACCGCTGCGCCGGGCTGTGGATTATTACCGCGATGCAGGCCAGTGATGGCGACATTGATCATGGCGCGCCCCTCGCTGGGTCGAACAGGCGGCCAAGCGGCTCCAGCGCCGTCAGGCTGTTGAGGAAGAGCTGAACGTCCCGGCTGGCTGTTGCGCTGTCCAGCTCATAGCGTGCCTGAAGTCTCGCTGGCAGGTCCGCGACGGGCGTGCCGGCGGCGAGGGATTTCAGCATGAAACAGGCACTGGGATTAATCCTATAGAACATGCCGGAGACGGAATCGAAAACGAACTCGTCGCCGTAGAACTGCAGGCGTCGATCAAGCGAACCGGGGTCCTTGCTGCTTGGAAAAGACGGCTTCGGCATGGCACTTCAAACCCCCGTGTGTACTGCGAAACTGCGGGTTAGGCGCCTTTCACGGTAGTAGCCTTTTGCCTTCCCTTATTGATCATAGTCATGTCCGGATGCAGTCCGGATTTTTTTTCATCGGCGATTGATTGGGGTCAAAAGGCCATCACTTGAAGCGGACGAGCTAATGCACAAGGACTAATCTCAAAGTGAATGAGCTGGGTGAATCTGCCGTGTTCCGCTGCTGCGTCTTTTGACGGCCGCAGGTGCAGGTACGCAGGCAGGGCATTCCCGTCGAGCCCGTGACGACAGCGTCGAGCCTCTGCACGAGCCCGGATCAGCGAAGACAGGTTTGTGTCGAGACCGGAGGAGGTCGGCGATGTACCAGAAGAAGATGCTTTTCACGCTATCGGCCATGGCTGCTGCACTGCTTCTTGCGGGCTGTGCGGACAAGCTGGTGATTGCCTCGCACGCGCGGCTGACGACCCTGGACCCGGTCACCAGCACTGCCTACGTGACGCGCAGCCACGGCTACATGGTCTATGACACGCTGTTCGCGCTGGATGAAGAGCTGCGCCAGCGCCCGCAAATGGTCGAGAAATGGACGTCCTCCAGCGACCTGAAGACCTGGCATTTTCAGCTGCGCGAAGGGTTGCAATGGCACGACGGCCAGCCGGTGACGGCCGAGGACTGCGTTGCCTCGCTGCAGCGCTGGGGCAAGCGCGACGGTGCCGGGCAGCAGTTGTTCCAGAACATCAGCAGCATCAGCGTCGATGACGCGCAGCGCTTCACCATCGTGCTGAGGGAGGCGGACGTGAGCATCATCCGCACCCTGGCGAAGGTTTCGGTGAACGTGCCGTTCATGATGCCCAAGCGTCTGGCGCAGGCCGATGCGTTCAGCCCGATTACCGAGGCAGTCGGCTCCGGTCCGTTCATCTACAAGCCTGAGCGCACCACCGCCGACAAGGTGGTCTATGTGCGCAACCCGAACTACAAGCCGCGCCACGATGTGCAGTCACAGGCGGCCGGGGCGAAGATCCCGGGCGTGGAGGTGGTCGAATGGCGCTATTACCCGTCGCAGCAGGAGGCTGTGCAGAAGCTCATCGACGGCAAGGTCGATTATGTCGAATCGCCTTCCACGCAACTGATTTCGCTGATGGAGGGCAACGCCGATATCACCGTCGCCTCCACCGATCCGCTGGGTAATGTCGCCATGGCGCGCTTCAACCATCAGCAGGCGCCATTCAACAATCCGGGTGTGCGCCGTGCCGTGCTGATGGCCATGCAGCAGGATGCCTACATGTCCGCTGCGCTGGGCGATGCCCGCTACTGGCGCAACTGTTACTCGGTTTTCCCCTGTGGCACGCCGCTGGCCAACGAGGCCGGTAGCGAGATCATGAAACGGGGCGACCTGCAGGCCGCCAGGCAGGCACTCAAGGACGCCGGTTACGACGGCACGCCGGTGGTTGTGCTGAATCCGACCGATACCCCGGTCATGGCGGCCTTCACCCAGGTGACCGTGGAGTTGCTCAAGGAATTGGGCATGACCGTGCAGGTACGCGACATGGACTGGGCGACCCTTCTCGAGCAGCGTGAGCGGCGCGATTCGGTGGCCGATGGCGGCTGGAGCATCTTCCACACCTGGTGGAACGCCGTCGACCTCAGCGATACCTCGTCCATTGCGTTCTCCGGCGACCCGCAGAGCGGTTGGTATGGCTGGGCGGAAGATGCCGAACTGGAGCAGTTGCGTGCCGCGGCGGCGAGGGCGGACGGGGCGCAGAAGGTGGCGCTTGCCGAGCGCATCCAACAGCGCCTGTGGGATATCGGGGCCTTCGGCGTGCTGGGGCAGTTCTTCGAACCGGTCGCGTTCCGCAGCGACCTGCAGGGAATCACCGCGCCGATGCAGTTCTACTGGGGCGTGTCACGCAGCGAGGAGTGACGTTCCGGCTCCTGCCCTTGAAGGCCCGCCCTCGGCGGGCCTTCTGCATTTTGCGGCGTCACTGATTCGGGTAGGGGCGCGCCCAGTCGGCCAGTTCGAAGAACAGATCGCCAAGGGTGCGATAGGTGCCGCTGGAAGGACTCCAGCGATCGACGAGATGGTAACGACCCTGGTCGTTGCCCTCGATGACCCATTGTCCGCCATGTATGCCGTAGAGATTGCCCGAGGTCGGCAGACGCCAGAAGTCGGCGGCCGCCAAGGCTGCCTGCAGCCTGTTCCAGTCGGCTTCGGCCAGGCGCCTGTGCGAATAGGCGGCAAGCTTGCCTGGGTCGGACCTGCCCCAACCGGACAGCTGAAAGGCATGCAGCATGACCGCGCCACCGCTGCGGGTGATGCGGATCGTCACCGGATGGGCCAGGCCGTTCAGCCAGAGCAGGCGGTAGCTTTGTAGATCGGGCGAATGACCGCAGGACAGCGAGGGTTCCCCCAGGCGCGCCAGGGGCTCGGCATACCAGCGTCTGCGCTCTTCGTCGGACGCCGGGTAGTGTCGCGGGAAGCTGCCGGGGGGAAAGTAATAGTCCGCCCCGGTGCAGGCTGGCGGCGCGGCGGCCGCCTGGCCGTGCGCGGCTACGAGCAACAGGGCCAGTGTCAGCCCGTACCGCTTGGCCTGTTTCAAAGAGGCGCTGAGCTCAGCCATGTTCGTCGTCCGCTAGAGCCGTGGATACCAGACACTATGGCTCATTGACAGCAACGCTCACTGATCAGGCTCAAGCAGCGGTTGTGGCAGCTGCCGATTGTCCGAAACAGCCGCGCTCGGCCGCAATCGGAACCTGTCGTCCGTCGTGCCCGCCTGCGGTTGCCGCAGCCGGAGCCATACTTGCCCTCCTTGCCATGTGTAGAAGCCAATCGCTCTGCAGGAGGAAAGCCCATGTATCGCCGTCGTCAGCTGTTGCGAGCGTCCACGATCTGTATGGCGGCCGCTGGCCTCGGCGCGTGGCTGCCGCGGCTGGGCCTCGCGGCGCAGCAGGTGCAGCGCCGCGCGATCCCGTCAACCGGCGAGATGCTGCCCGTGATCGGCCTCGGCACCTCGATCACGCACAATGTCAGCCTTGACGATCCGCGCATGGATCGCCTGCTCGAGGTGCTGCGGGTGCTGGTCGAGGGTGGTGGCTCGCTGATCGACACCGCGCCGAGCTATGGCAATGCCGAGCGCGTCGTCGGTGAGCTGGTCGAGCGCCTGGGCCAGCGCGGCCAGGTGTTTCTCGCCAGTAAGGTGTCTTCGACCGGCCGCGAGCGCGGCCTGGCGCAGATCGAGGCGAGCTTCGAGGCCCTGCAGACCGAGGTCATCGACCTGATCCAGGTGCACAACCTGCAGGACACCCGCACCCAGCTCGGCCTGCTGCGTGAACTCAAGCAGGAGGGGCGGGTGCGCTACATCGGCGTAACGCACTATCTGGAATCGGCCCACGATCGCCTGCTGGACACCCTGAAGCAGGAGCAGGTGGACTTCGTCCAATTCAATTATTCGGTGGGCGAGCGCAACGCCGAGAAGCAGCTGCTGCCGTATTGCGCCGACAACGGCATCGCCACGCTGATCAACCGGCCGTTTACCCGTGGCAACCTGCTGTCCAGGGTCAAGGGCAAGCCGCTGCCGGCCTGGGCGGAGGAGATCGATGCCAGCTCCTGGGCGCAGCTGCTGCTCAAGTTCATCCTCGCCGAGCCGGCGGTGACCGCGGTCATACCGGCGACTTCTAACCCGCGCTACATGGCCGACAACCTGCTTGCCGGCCAGGGCCGTCTGCCCGATGCGCGACAGCGGCAGATGATCGTCGACGCCTTCCGCTGAGCCGGGCCAAATGCCCGTCGCTCCGGCTGCGCGCCTCGCCGCGCTGATCAATGCCCGCCCCGGCGAACTCCGCGCGGCGCTGGCCGGCTTCGGCCTGTTCTTTTGCCTGTTCGCCGGCTATTTCATGCTGCGCCCGATCCGCGAGTCGATGGGCATTCAGGGCGGCGTCGAGAACCTGCAGTGGCTGTTTACCGCGACCTTCATCGCCATGCTGGTGGCGGTGCCGCTGTTCGCCTGGCTCAACTCGCGGGTGGCGCGCGTCCATTACATCGACTGGGTGTACGGCTTCTTCTGCGTCAATCTGCTCGTGTTCGCCGGGTTGTTCTTCCTGCTCGAAGACAGCATCTGGCTGGCGCGGGTGTTCTACGTGTGGATCTCGGTCTACAACCTGTTCGTGGTCTCGGTGGCCTGGAGCCTGATGGCCGATGTGTTCGATGCGCCTCAGGCGCGCCGGCTGTTCGCCTTCATCGCCGCGGGTGCCAGCGTGGGCGGGCTGGTCGGCCCGGCGCTCAGTGCATTGCTGGTGGGCGTGTTAGGACAGTTTGGTTTGATGCTGTTGGCAGCGCTGCTGCTGGCCACCGCGGTGGCCATCAAGCATTACCTGATGGCTTGGCGTGAACTGCTTGGTGCCGGCCGCCCCGGCGCCGAACACGCCGAAAGTCCACGGCGACCGGTAGCGGGCAATCCATTCAGTGGCCTGACGCGGGTACTGGGGTCGCGTTATCTGCTGGGCGTCGCGGTGTTCGTGCTGCTGCTGACCACGGCCAGCACTTTTCTTTACTTCGAGCAGGCACGGTTGGTCGCCGAGCTGTTCCCTGATCGTGCCGAGCAGGTACGGGTGTTCGGTGCCATTGATCTCGTGGTGCAGGCGGGTGCCTTGCTGTCGCAGCTTTTCATCACAGGGCGCATCGCGCAGCGGCTCGGCGTGCGGATTCTGCTGGCAGCGGTGCCGGCGCTGGTCTGCCTCGGGTTCATCGGCCTCGCGCTGGCGCCGACCTTTGCCGTGCTGGCCGCTGTGATGATCGTCCGCCGCGTCGGCGAATACGCCTTTGTCCGCCCGGGCCGCGAGATGCTCTTCGCGCCGCTGGATGCCGAGAGCAAGTACAAGGCGAAGAACTTCATCGATACCGTGGTCTATCGTGGCGGCGATGCCCTGAGCGGCTGGGCCAAGAGCCTGCTCGACAGCCTCGGTCAGGGCGCCTGGCTGGTGGGGCTGATGGGCGCCATGTGTGCGGCTGTCTGGGGTGTGCTGGGTTGGCTGCTCGGTGGTCGGGCTGACCGTGCGGATCAGGGCAAGGAAGCGACTAGATCGTCGTTGTGATGGCACAATGCCGTCTTTCTAATCCGGACAAGGACGTCAACATGCGCACAGCGCTGCCCGTACTTCTCGCCACGCTCTTCATGACCGGCTGCAGTATCAAGCAGACCGTAACCCCCGCCAGCCTTTCGGCTGAGCTCTCGCCCGAGATCTGCACGATACCTGCTGTCGGGCTGCGCTCCGGCTTCAACACCACCTATCAACAACTGCTTCGAGACAAGGGTTTCAAGACTCGCCAGCTCGCCGCAGGCAGTAGCCCCTCTCGTTGCGCTCTCGCCACGACCTATACAGGAACCTGGCGCTGGGATCTGCTGCTTTATATGAGCTATGCCGATATTCGCGTCTACGAGAACGGTCGCCAGGTTGGCCAGGCGGAGTATGACGCTCGCTGGGGCGGCGGCCGGCCAGACAAGTTCATCAGTGCCGAAGACAAGATCGCCGAACTGACCGATCAACTCTTTCCCAACGGCGCCCATGGTCTCGGGGCCGTTGCAGAGAAAATGCTCGACGCACCGCTGAGCAAAGACGCCTATCGTCAGCATCAGCTCGAGCTGCTTATGCGCGAGAACCTTCCATACGATCAATACCAGCAGCGCTACCGCGAGCTGATGCAGGAATGACTGAAGCACATCGTAGCCAGCAGCCAGCCGACCCGCTTGGGCTCGCAACCGGACGAAGCACCTGAACCTTCGAAGAGGCCGGCCCCTCGAATCTTCGTAGACCCGTCAATTATCAGGAGCAGTCGTATGCATGTTCAGGTCAATAGCAACCACATTCCCGGCAGCGTAGAGCTGCACGAGTGGGTCGGCACGACCGTGGAGGATCGCCTGGAACGGTTTGACGATTTCCTCACCCGCATCGAGGTGCATATCAGCGACGAGAACGCGCAGAAGGCCGGCGCCGACGACAAGCGCTGCCAGATCGAGGCGCGGCCGAAAGGCCATCAGGCGGTTTCCGTAACGCACAAGGCCGAGTCGATGCAGCTGGCGGTCGATGGTGCCGCCGAGAAGATGCACCATGCCCTCGAGCATCTGATGGGCAAGCTGGACAGTCGGGTCCTGTCTGGCGGTGAATTGAATGACCCCCTGCGTGACGAGTCGCCACAGGCCGTCAAGGATGCGATGCTCGAAGAGGAGTTCTTGGAAAAGCAGGACGAGCTCGACAAGTGATCCTGTCGCCCCGGCTGCGCGCCGGGGCGTTTGCACCAGCTTCATTCTCTTTCTATCCCCCTGCTGCTGCCCTGCGCCTTGGCGGCCGGCCCCGTGTATCCGGTAGTCAGATGCAGATCATCCTCGTGCGGCACGGTAGACCCGATCACGGCGCAGCGCGCTGGAGCACGCCGGTCGGCATGAAGACCTGGGTCGAGCGCTACAACGCGGCGGAGGTCGTCGCCGCCGAACGCCCGGACAGTCTGGTCGCGCTGGCAGGCTCGGTTGGCATCGTGGTCTGCAGCTCCTTGCAGCGTTGCATCGAATCGCGCTCGCATCTGGGATGCGACTGCTGTGAACGGCCCGATCCGCTGTTCGCCGAGGCGCACCTGCCTTATCCGGACTGGGGCCTGCCGCTGTTGCCGTCGCGCTTCTGGCGCCTGGTGTTTCGCACCGCCTGGTTTCTCGGCTTTGCCAGCCATACCGAGCACATCCGCGAGTCCATCAGGCGTGCCAGCGCAGCAGCAGAGCGTTTGATCGAACTGGCCGAGGCCAATGAAAGCGTGCTGCTGATGGGGCACAAGATCATGAATGCGCTGATCGCCCGGCAACTTCGACAGCGCGGCTGGCGTGGTCCCGCGCTGCCGCTGCTCAGCGGCTACTGGCAGCCGAGTCGCTACAGCAGAGGCTAACGCCAGCTCCGATCACACCTTCCCATACACGTGTTCCACCTGCCTTCGGTCATTTGGCAACCGCTTTGGTTTGCTAGATGAAACGTTTCAGCTACCTTGAGCAGGAGTCATAACAACAAAGGGAACCCCAATGACCCGTTTGCAGCTTCTCCTCGGCCTGGGCATCTGCCTGGCCACCCCTGCCATGGCCTGGGAACAGGTGCTGATCGACCACGACAAGCCGGCGAAGAACTGGCGCATCACCAGCGAAGAGCTGGGCATCGACGCGCCGAAGCCATTCTCGGTCAGCATGCGTACCTTGCATGGCGGCCGGCAGGAAGGCGTCAGCCTGATCGAGATCGACAACGGCAGCATGCGCATGACCGTTGTACCCACACGCGGCATGAACGTGCTGGAAGCGGTGGCCGGCAAGGTCCGCCTGGGCTGGGATTCGCCGGTGGATGAAGTGGTCAACCCGGCCTTTATCGAGCTCAACGGGCGCGGCGGTCTGGGCTGGCTCGAAGGTTTCAACGAACTGGTCACCCGTTGCGGCTTCGAGTGGGTCGGCCACCCCGGCGAGGACAACGGCGAACTGCTCACGCTGCATGGTCGTGCGGCGAACATTCCGGCCTCGCGGGTGGTGCTGCAGATCGACGAGAAGCCGCCCTATGCCATTCGCCTGCGTGGCGAGCTGCAGGAGAAGGCCTTCAAGAAACTCGACTTCGCCATCCTCACCGAGCTCAGCACCGAGCCCGGTCGCAGCGGATTCTCGTTGCACGACACGCTGACCAATCAGGGCGACTACGCAAAGGAATACCAGGTGCTGTATCACACCAATTTCGGCACGCCGCTGCTGGAGGAGGGCGCGCGCTTCGTGGCGCCGGTCAAGCAGGTCTCACCGTTCAATCCCCGCGCGGCGAAGGAGCTGGGCGACTGGCAGCGCTACCGTGGTCCGACCAGGGACTACGACGAGACGGTGTTCAACGTGGTGCCCTATGCGGACGAACAGGGTCGGACCCTGACCATGCTGCACAACCGCGCCGGCAATCTCGGCGTCAGTGTCGGCTTCAATACCGCCGAACTGCCGGTGTTCTCGCTGTGGAAGAACACCGATACCGAGAAGCAGGGCTACGTGACCGGCCTCGAACCGGGTACCAGCTTTTCCTACAACCGCCGCTATCAACGGCCGTTGGGGCTGGTGCCGAAGATCGAGCCGGGCGAGCAGAAGCACTTTCGCGTGAGTTATGAGCTGCTGGCCGATAGCGCCGCGGTCGACGCCGCGCGCAAACGGATTGAAGCGGTACAGGCCGGTCGCGAGACTGAAATTCGTGACGAGCCGCTGGTTGACCTGACCAGGGACTAATACGGCTGCTGGCGACGTGTTGCGAGTGCTGCAGATTGTCGCCACGATGCATCGTCGATCCGCTGCGTCACCTGCTATGAGGGCTCTATGCCGGGCCTTGCAGGGCGACTGCGAGTCGCGGCTGGGGTCTGAAAGTTTCCGCTTTTTGCCGCTATAGCAAAAGGCTTACAAGAGGCGGCGGCGTTCGACCCTTTTGCCGATCACGGCATGTAATTAATAATCTACACCCACTCTGAAGCGCAGGAAGCGCTCAGGATCAGGAAGATCGACCATCGCCAGGACGGCACTCGAAGGGAATTCGGAACGGTCAGAAAAACCCGCCTCGGCGGGTTTTTGCTTTTCCGCGCTGCATCGACTGCAGCGCTCGCCATAGCGAAAGGCTTACACGCAGCTCAGCCATTGGCGCTTTGTCTGCGCCACGGCGCAGCTTAATCTTTGCCCGTCTCTGAAGCGCAGGACGCGCTCAGGATCAAGGAGGATCGACCATCGCCAGGACGGCAACCGGAAGGATTCGGAATGGTCAGAAAAAACCCGCTACGGCGGGTTTTTTGTTGCCTGCGCAAAACGCGCCATCAGCACGCAGCGTGGTGCTTTTTCAGCGGCTCGGGATGGCGCTCGACAAAATCAGGCCTCGTCGAGCAGGCTGCGGATCTTGACCAGCAGGTCCGCGGCTTTGAACGGCTTGAGTACCAGCTCCATGCGTTCATCGACGAAGCCCTCGCGACTGGATGCTTTTTCCGCATAACCGGTCATCAGCACCACCGGTAGCGTTGGCCGCGAGCGCCGCACCCTCTCGGCCAGCTGCTGCCCGGACAGGCGCGGCAGGCCGACGTCGGTCAGCAGCAGATCGATGGACGGATCGGCCTCCAGCAGTGCCTGGGCGGTTTCCACATCGCCGGCCTGGCTACAGCGATAACCCGCCTCGATGAGCGTCTCGGCGATCAGCATGCGCACGCTGGGCATGTCTTCCACCACCAGCACGTGCTCATGGCCGGCCAGACGCGCCGAATCATCCGGCGCCGCGCTGGGTGCCAGACTCGTTTCGCCGTCGGCGGCCGGCAGCAGCAGCGTCACGTCCGTACCGACGCCCAGGGTGCTGCGAATGTGCGCATCGCCGCCCGACTGCAGGGCGAAACCATAGATGCTCGACAGCCCCAGACCGGTACCGCGGCCCTGGGGTTTGGTGGTGAAGAAGGGATCGAACACCTTGTCCAGCACGGCGGGATCGATGCCCGTGCCATCGTCGCTGACGCACAGGCCGATGTAACGGCCGGCGGCCAGCTCAGGGTGCTGGCTGGCGTCGGTGGAAAAGGTCCGAATGCCGATGTGGCCGCCTTCGGGCAGGGCGTCGCGGGCATTGATCACCAGGTTGAGCAGCGAGCTCTCGAACTGGCTGACATCCACCCGCGCCACGGCCGGCCCCTCGGTGAAGTCGAAGCTCAGGGTGATGCGCTCGCCGATGGTGCGCCGCAACAAATCCTCCAGCGAGCGGATGCGCTCGTTGATGTCCAGCGCGCGGGCGTCCAGCGGCTGCTTGCGGGCGAACGCCAGCAGACGATTGGTGAGCGACGCGGCACTGCGCGCCGAACTCAGTGCGGCGTCGGCGAAGCGCAGCACGCTGTCGCCGCGGCCTTCGATGATGCGCTGTTTCATCAGCTCGATGCCGGTGATGATGCCGGTGAGCAGGTTGTTGAAGTCGTGGGCGATGCCACCGGTCAGCTTGCCCAGGGCATCCATCTTCTGCGCCTGCAGCAGCTGCTCTTCGGTACGCGCGCGCTCGGCCACCTCATGGGCCAGCTGGCTGGTGGTGGTCGCGATCTCCTGCCGCTGGGCGCGCTCACGGTGGCGCTGCTCGGTGACGTCCTCGACGAACACCAGGCCCAGCCCCTGAGTGCGATAGGGCGAGATCTGCCATTCGGTCTCCCGCGTTTCGCCGTTGACGCGCATCGCCAGGGACGTGCGCCAGCGGTTGCCGGCCTGTAGCTGGGTGCGCAGCTCGTCCAGCACGGCGTCCTGACCGGGGAGGACGCAGTCGGCCAGCGGAGCTGAACAGGTGCCGATCAGGCGCTCGAAGGCATGGTTGCATTCGTGCAGCTGCAGCTGGGCGTCGAGTACCGCGATGGGCGCCGCGACGTGAATGAATATCTCGCGGAAGCGCGCCTCGCTATCGCGCAGGGCGCGCTCGGTGTCGCGCACGCGCAGCAGCGTGCGCAAGGTCGCCAGCAGCACATCCGGGTCGACCGGGTGGATCAGGTAGGCGTCGCCGCCGGCGTCGAGACCGGTGATGATGTCGCCGGTCTCGATGGATGCCGCGGACACGTGAATCAGCGGCAGCAGTGCGGTATTCGGATCGGCGCGCAGCTGACGCGCGATGTCGAAACCGCTCATGTCCGGCAGGTTGACGTCGAGCACCAGGGCATCCGGCATGGCGCTGGCGAGCAGCGCCAGCCCTTCGCTACCGGTGCCGGCCTCCAGCACCTGATAGCCGTGGCGCTCCAGGACCCGACGCATCGCGTAACGCGTAGTGGCGTTGTCATCGACGATCAACAGGCGGCTTTCACGCTCCATCGCTTCCCTCCGCCTCGATGCTGAACGGGATGATCACGTAGAACTCCGAGCCCTTGCCCGGTTCGCTCTCCAGCCCGACCCGCCCGCCGAGCAAGGCGGCGAAGCGCTTGCACAGGGCAAGCCCCAGACCCGTGCCACGCAGGCGCTTCTGCAGCGGCGAATCGACCTGGGAGAAGTCCTCGAACAGGCGATCATGCAGCTCGGCGGCGATGCCGATGCCGGTATCGGTAACGGCGAACCGTACCTGCTGCGGATTTTCCATCCGTGCCGAGACCCGGACCTCGCCGTGCGGGGTGAACTTCAGCGCGTTGGAAATGAAGTTGCGCAGGATCTGCGCGAGCTTCTTGTCGTCGGTGTAGAAGCGCGGCAGCCCCTGCGGCTCTTCGAAGATGAGATCCACCTGAGAGCCTTCGACGATCGGCCGGAACATGCCGCGCAGCGCGGAGAACAGGTCGAGCATGTCGAACCAGGCCGGGGAAATGCTGACACGGCCTGCTTCGATCTTCGCCAGATCGAGCAGGTCATCGACCATTTCGCTCAGCTCATTGGCCGCCGAGCTGACGAAACGTACCTGCTTGTGCTGTTCCGGGCTCAACGGGCCGTCCAGTTCGTCGCTGAGCAGGCGCGTGATGCTGAGAATCGAGCCCAGCGGCGTGCGGAACTCGTGACTCATGTACGACAGAAAGCGGCTTTTCAGGTCCGAGGCCTGGCGTAGTTGCTCGGCCTGGGTGTCCAGCTCGGCATACAGCGCCAGGACACCTTGATTGGTTTCTTCGAGCTCGGCGCGCAGCGACTCGTTATCGCGGCGCAGGTGCTCGATGAGGCCGGCGTCGCCGGACCCGGGGGATGTCGGATCAGCCACGAGGAGCCTCCAGATTGAGTGCCAGCACGGTCACGTCGTCGCGGCCGCGACAGAAGTCCCGATGCAGCAGTGCGGCGATGATGGCTGGGTGTCGATGAACCAGCCCTGGATAGTCGCGCAGATTCCAGCGGGTTTGCAGACCATCGCTGAAGAGCACCAGTAGTCGCGCCTCGCCCAACGGGTAGTCGAAGACGTGCGCCTTGCGAAAGCGCACACCGACGATGCCTGGGTGCGAGGCCAGGCCACGCGAGCCGCCGCTAGCGATCAGGCTGGCGCCGATATTGCCAACCCCGGCGAAATTCAGCGTCTGCCGCTCGCCGTCGAAATGCGCGATGGCCGCGGCGCCACCGCGGGTGCCGATCATTGCCTGGTGCATGTGGCTGAACAGCGTGAACGGCGAATCCAGCGGGGTTTCGGCAAAGGCCAAGGCGCCTGCCTCGGCGGCCTGCTGAGCAAGCTCGCCATGGCCGATGCCATCGATGAGCAGGGCACTGCAACGCTGTCCATCGAAGGCCAGCTGCCAGGCATCGCCGCAGGTGGTTTCACCCGGGTAGGGATGCTGGCTGACGCCGTAACACCACGGCGGCGGTTGCACGCCGCGGGGAAACAGCTGTGCCAGCACCACCGAGCCGCGCGCGTCGGAGTAGACGTCGAAGACCTGGGCCTGACGCGCCAGCGCGCCGAGCCCGATGCCCTGGGTGCCGTGGGTGGAAAAGCCGTCGGTCAGGCATTGGTCGAGTTCGAAGCCGGGGCCGCGGTCGACCGCAATGATCTCGACCCCGTGCCCTTCTCGTCCATGCACGATACGCAGGTGCAGCTCGCCGCACCCGGCGTGCTTGAGCAGGTTGCTAGCCAGTTCGGTCGCGAGCAAGGCGACGCGTCCTGCATCGGTGACATCGAAGCCCTGCTGTTCGGCCAGCCGCTGGGCGACCCGACGGGCATGGCCGATCTGGCTGTTGTCTTCGATCAGCAGGACCTGAGTGACGCTGCCCGGAACGTTCATGTCCACCGCGTGATGGTGATTCGGGTGCCCACGCCGACCGTGCTGTCGAGTTCGAACTCGTCCACCAGCCGCTTGGCGCCGGTCAGCCCCAGGCCGAGTCCGCTGCCGGACGTCCAGCCGTCGGTCATGGCCAGCTTGATGTCGGCGATGCCCGGCCCTTCGTCGCGGAAGGTCAGGCGTACGCCGACCCGCGTGCCGTCCTCGATCAGCTGCCAGTCCATGTCGCCACCGCCGCCGTAGACCACGGTGTTGCGCGCCAGCTCGCTGACCGCAGTGACCAGCTTGGTCTGGTCGATCAGGCGCATGGCACATTCCTGGGTCAGCTTGCGCACGGTCTGCCGGGCCAGCACGACATCCTGTTCGAGGCGCACCGGCTGGCTGCCGCTGCTGCGCACGATCATTGCGCAGCCACGCGGGCGCGCAGCAACTGCATGCCACGCTCGACATTCAGCGCGGTGCTCACGCCGGGCAGTTCGAGACCAAGCTCGACCAGGGTGATGGCCACGGCGGGCTGCATGCCCACCACCACGGTTTCGGCATCCATGATTCGCGACAGGCCGGAGATATTGGCGATCATGCGGCCGATGAAGGAGTCGACCATGTCCAGCGCGGAGATGTCGATCAGCACGGCCTTTGCCGAAGTTGCGCTGATGCGCTCGGCCAGGTCGTCCTGCAGGGTCAGGGCCAGCTGGTCATGCATGTCGACCTGGATGGTGACGAGCAGGAACTCGCCCATCCGCAAAATAGGGATTCGGTCCATCAGGCAGTCCTGGTGACGGTGAGACCGGAGCGGCGCAGGGCCAGGGCGAGGGCGTCGGCCAGGCTGGCCTTGGTGACGATGCCCTGCAGGTCGAGCCCGAGGTGGACGATGGTCTGCGCGATCTGCGGACGTACGCCGCTGATGATGCAGTCGGCGCCCATCAGACGGATGGCGGTGACCGTCTTCAGCAGGTGCTGGGCGACGAGGGTGTCGACGGTGGGCACGCCGGTGATGTCGATGATGGCGATTTCCGAACCGGTGTCGACGATGCGTTGCAGCAGCGATTCCATCACGACCTGTGTGCGCTGTGAGTCGAGGGTGCCGATCATCGGCAGGGCAAGTACGCCGTCCCACAGCTTGACCACCGGGGTCGACAGCTCCAGCAGCTCTTCCTGCTGGCGCTTGATCACCTCTTCGCGGGATTTCTGGAAGGTGCGCACGGTGTATAGACCCAGGCTGTCGATCAGCTCGGACACGGCCCACAGTTGCTCGGCGAACACCGCCGGTTCATTGGCATATTCGCTCTGCAGCAGGGTCATCAGCGGACGCTTGATGGCGAAGAGGAAGCCGGCGGTCTGCTGCGAATCCATTCCCAGCAGCGCACGGCTGCGCGACAGCTTTTCCAGATAAAGGCGCATGCCGTCCCAGGTCGGGCCGTTGACGTCGGCAGAGCCGTCCGCCGTTGCGCTGATGAGTTGGCGGATCAGGTCGATGGTCTGCTGGGTCAGCTCTTCCGGCTTGACGTTGTGGTAGCCGCCAAGGCTCTGCAGATCGGATTTCCAGCTGCTCAGCAGCTCGGCTTGGTTGCGGGTGATGGTGTCCAGGGTACGTTGCAGCAGGGCCGCCATAGGTGTAGCTCCAGATTTGCTTGGTCGTCCATGTTCACCATGGCGCGTAACAGGAATAGATGTCCGCTGTGCGGCGATGTTCCGCGAACGCGGCTCAGTCATCTGCGTTTGGGGTGGAAACCCGACGAAAACGCTGGGGAATACTAGCAAATAGGCATAGGACAGGGGTGCACGAATCGTCGCGCGTGATTCGCCGCTTAGCCTGGCGCTACGCCGTCGATCTGTTCGATCAGCCATTGCAGCGCCGCATCATTCTGCCGTTGCGCCACGCTGACGATGTCCAGCTCGAAGGGGCCGAGCTCGAACGGCAGGTCGAACAGTCGCAGCGGCAGCAGGTCGGCGAAATGGCGGGCCAGCTGCGTCGGCAGCACCGCCGCGAGGTCGCTGCTGGCGACGATATGGGCGGCTTGCAGGTAGTTCGGCGTGGTGTAGACGACCTCGCGGGCTAGGCCTTGGCCCTCCAGCCACTGGTCGACCATGCCGCGGGTCTGGCCGCCATGCACCCAGAGATGGCGCAGGCGCAGGAAGGCTTGCAGGTCGAGGCCGTCCGTCACCAGTGGATGATCCCGGCGCACCGCCACCTGCAGCGTTTCGCTGGCCCAGTGGCGCACATGGAAGCGCGATGGCACGTCGAGGAAGCGTCCCAGCACCAAGTCGACTTCGCCATTGTCCAGCGCCTCGGTGGGCAGGCTGGGTGTCAGGTGCTGGATCGCCAGCCGAATGCCCGGCGCCCGCTCGGCCAGGCGCCGCATCAGTGCCGGCATGCAGATCAATTCGACGTAGTCGGTCACGGCGATGCGAAAACGCTGCTGGCTGCACGCCGGATCGAAGGCCTCGCCGGCGATCAGGCTGTGTTCGATCTGCTGCAGCGCATGACGGATTGGCGCCTCCAGCGCCAGGGCTCGCGGCGTCGGTTGCATGGCCCGGCCGACGCGCACCAGCAGCGGGTCGTCGAGCAGTTCGCGCAGGCGACCCAGTGCATTGCTCACCGCCGGCTGGCTGAGGGACAGGCGCTCGGCGGCTCGGGAGACGTTGCGCTCGCGCAGCAGGGCGTCGAGCACGCGAAGCAGATTGAGGTCGAAGTTGTAGATATTCACTTGATGAATCCGAAACATCACAAGACTAAATTTCAAAAATAGTAGCGTCATCGTCTATGGTTGGTCTCCACTTTTTCCGCCTGCGACGAGGACCGTTCACATGAGCCAATCCCGCTTCGATATCCAGACCGCCGCCGTGATTGGTGCCGGCACCATGGGCCGCGGCATCGTCATGAGCCTGGCCAATGCCGGTGTGCAGGTGCTGTGGCTGGACAACAATCCCGAGATGCTCGAGCAGGCGCTGGGCGTGGTGGCTGACACCTACGCACACAATGTGCGTCAGGGGCGGATCGACGAGGCCGAAGCGGCGGCGCGCCGGGCCCGCATCGCCAAGGCGGCGGATTACCCGGCGCTGGCCGACGTGGATCTGGTGATCGAGGCGGTCTACGAGAACCTCGAACTCAAGCAGAAGATCTTCCGCGAGCTGGACGGCATCGTGAAACCGACCGGCATCCTCGCCAGCAACACCTCGGCGCTGGATATCGATGCCATCGCCGCGGTCACCAAGCGCCCGGAGCAGGTAGTAGGCCTGCACTTCTTCAGCCCGGCGCACATCATGAAGCTGCTGGAAATCGTCCGCGGGGCTAAGACTGCGCCAGCAGTGCTCGAGGCTGCCACGGCCCTCGGCAAGCGCATGGGCAAGGTCAGCGTGATCGCCGGCAACTGCTCGGGCTTCATCGGCAACCGCATGCTCGCCACCTACGTGCGCGAGGCGCGGATGATGCTGCTCGAAGGTGCGTATCCGCATCAGGTGGACGCCGCGCTGCAGGGCTTCGGCTTCGCCATGGGCCCGTTCCGCATGTATGACGTGGTGGGCATCGACCTGGAATGGCGCGCCCGCGAGCTGGCCGGCAAGGGCCAGGACGAGGCCGAGGTGCAGGTGGATAACCGTCTCTGCGAACTGGGCCGCTTCGGCCAGAAGTCGCGCATGGGCTACTACCGCTACGCCGAGGGCAGCCGCCAGGCCGAGCACGACCCGGAAGTGGATGCGCTGGTGCAGCGCGAGTCCGAGCGCCTCGGCTATGAGCGCCGCGAGATCGGCCCGGAGGAGGTTCTCGAGCGCTGCCTGCTGGCGCTAGTCAATGAGGGCGCCAAGATTCTCGAGGAGGGCATGGCCGAGTCCAGCGCCGATATCGACACCGTCTATCTCTACGGTTACGGCTTCCCGGCCGAAGTCGGTGGGCCGATGACCTGGGCCGACCGTCAGGGTCTGCCGGCCATTCGTGATCGTCTGAACGCATTGGCCGAGCGCCACGGCGAGCACTGGCAGCCGGCCGAGCTGATCGACAGCCTGGCCGCTATTGGCGGGCGCTTCGCCGACTACAAGAAGGAGGCTTGAGCATGGAATACAAGGCCCCCCTGCGTGACATGCGCTTCGTACTGCACGAGCTGTTCGACGCCACCGGCCATTGCGAATTGCTCGGCAACGGCCTGGACCGCGAGCTGATCGACGGTGTGCTGGAAGAAGCTGCGCGCTACACCGGCGGCGAGATCGCGCCGCTCAATCGCAACAGCGACGAAGAGGGCGTGACCCTGGAAAACGGCGAAGTGCGCACGCCGCAGGGCTTCGTCGAGGCCTACAAGCAGTACGTCGACAACGGCTGGGCGAGCATGACCGGGCCGACCGAATACGGCGGCCAGGGCTTCCCACAGCTGGTGGCATGCAACTTCCACGAGATGCTGATGGGCGCGTCGCTGTCCTTTCGCATCTACTCGGGCCTGACCGAGGGCGCGGTGCTGGCGCTGTACAAGCACGGCAGCGATGAACTGAAGAACGCCTATCTGGAGAAGCTGGTCAGCGGCAGTTGGAGCGGCACCATGTGCCTGACCGAGCCACAGGCCGGCACCGACCTCGCCCTGCTGCGCACCAAGGCCGAACCGCAGGCGGACGGCAGCTACAAGGTCAGTGGCAGCAAGATCTTCATCTCCGGCGGCGAGCACGACATGAGCGAGAACATCGTGCATCTGGTGCTGGCGCGCCTGCCGGATGCGCCGGCCGGGGTGAAGGGCATCAGCCTGCTGCTGGTGCCCAAGTTCATCGCCAATGCCAACGGCACGCCGGGGGCGCGCAATGCGCTGTCCTGCGGCGCCATCGAGCACAAGATGGGCATCAAGGGCGCGGCGACCTGCGTGATGAACTTCGACGGCGCCACCGGCTGGATCGTCGGCGAGCCCAACCAGGGCCTGGCGTGCATGTTCACCATGATGAACGACGCGCGTTTCCAGGTCGGCTTGCAGGGACTTGGTATTGCCGAACAGGCGTATCAGGGCTCGCTGGCCTATGCCCGTGAGCGCTTGCAGTCTCGTGGGTTGGCCGGCGCGCAGCATCCTGACAGGCCAGCCGACCCGATCATCGTGCACCCCGACGTGCGCCGCATGCTGCTGACGCAAAAGACGCTGGTCGAAGGCAGCCGCATGCTGGCGGCCTACTGCGCCCGCCAGCTGGACCTCGAGCATGGCCATCCCGAGCCGAGCTACCGCAAGGCGGCGAGCAAGCGCGCTGCGCTGCTGATCCCCATCGTCAAGGCGTTCTTCACCGATATGGGTCAGGAGGTGGCGAGCCTCGGCGTGCAGGTCTATGGCGGCCACGGCTATATCCGAGAATGGGGCATGGAACAGCTGATGCGCGACAGCCGCATCACCCAGCTCTACGAGGGCACCAACGGCATTCAGGCGCTGGATTACATCCGTCGCAAGCTGCTCGGTGACGGCGGCGCGGAACTGTCGGCGCTGCAGGCGGAATTCAGCGAGATTTGCGACCAGCAGATCGATCGCCCGGCGCTGCACGAACTGGCCAGCAAGGTGCAGGCACGCATCGGCGAATGGCGCGAGCTGACGGCCGAGATCATTGCTGCCACCGGTCGCGATCCCCAGGAGGTCGGCGCGGTGTCGGTGGATTTCCTGCAGTACTCGGCCTATGTCTTGTTGGCCGGTCTCTGGCTGCAGGCCGCGGCGCGTGCACAGGATGCGCTGGAGCAGGGCGCTGGTGAGGAGGCTTTCTATCAGGCCAAGCTGGCCAGTGCGGATTTCTATCTGCGCCGTGTGTTACCGCGGGCGAGTGCGCATCGGGAAGCCATTCAGGGTGGCGCGGATTGTCTGATGGCGCTGCCGGAAAGCGACTTCGCGTTTTGAGCTAATCGATCACAGGAGGCACCGATGCATCCGTTCAGCTTTGCCACAACCGCTCAATTGATCTGCGAGCCTGGCTCGTCGCGCCGGCTGGCCAGCCTCTGCAAGGAGCGTGGGGCGCGCTCGGTGCTGGTCGTGACCGACCCGGGCATCACCCGTTTCGGCCTGCTCGACGAAGTCCTGCCGGGCTTCGAGACGGAAGGGCTGCAGGTCGCGGTTTACGATCAGGTCGTTGCCGATCCGCCGGAAAACATCGTGATGGCTGCAGTCGAGCAGGCGAAAGCGTGCGGTGCCGATCTGGTGATCGGCTTCGGCGGCGGCAGCTCGATGGATGTGGCCAAGCTGGTGGCATTGCTGGCCCATCCTGATTGCGCGCAATCGCTGCAGGACATCTATGGCGTCGGCAATGCCCGCGGCCTGCGCCTGCCGTTGATCCAGGTGCCGACCACCGCCGGCACCGGTTCGGAAGTCACGCAGATCGCCATCATCACCACCGGTGAGACGACCAAGATGGGCGTGGTCTCACCCCTGCTGCTGCCGGACCTGGCGCTGCTCGACGCCGACCTCACCCTCGGCTTGCCACCGGCGGTGACCGCGGCCACGGGTATCGACGCCATGGTGCATGCCATCGAGGCCTACACCAGCGCGCTGAAGAAGAACCCCATGTCCGACCTGCTGGCCCGCGAGGCGCTGCGCCTCTTGGCGGCCAATCTGGACGAGGCGGTGCACAACGGCAGCAACCGCGAGGCGCGCCAGGCCATGCTGCTGGGCGCCTGCCTGGCCGGGCAGGCGTTCGCCAATGCGCCGGTCGCCGCCGTGCACGCGCTGGCCTATCCGCTGGGAGGCAATTTCCACATTCCGCACGGGCTGTCGAACGCCCTGGTGCTGCCGCAGGTGCTGCGCTTCAACGTCAGCGCGGCGGCCACGCACTATGGCGAACTGGCGCCGATCATTCTCGGCGAGCGCCTGCGCACGGATGATCCGTCCACCTACGCCGAGCAGCTGATCGAGGAGTTCGAGCAGATGAGCGCCCGCCTCGGCTTGCCGACCCGCCTGCGCGACGCTGGCGTGCCGGAGGACATGCTGCCGCAGCTGGCGAAGGAGGCGATGCTGCAGCAGCGGCTGCTGGTCAACAATCCGCGCGAGGTCAGCGAGGCCGATGCGCTGGCGATCTATCAGGCTGCCTACTGAGCCAGCCTTCCTCTCATTGCGTACCGCGAGAACGACCATGCCCGAGCAACCCAAACACCTGCGCCGCGACTACAAGCACTTTCAGCCCATCACCACGCGCTGGCACGACAATGACATCTACGGTCATGTGAACAACGTCGTCTATTACGGGTTTTTCGACACGGCGGTGAACAACTATCTGATCCAGCAGGGCGGGCTGGATATCCAGGATGGCGACATCGTCGGCTTCGTGGTCAGTTCGGCTTGCGACTACTTCGCCTCGATCGCCTATCCGGACCTGATCGAGGTGGGCCTGCGGGTGGCCAAGCTGGGCAACTCGTCGGTGCAGTACGAGCTGGCGATCTTCCGCGAGGGCGAGCAGGAGGCCAGCGCGGCGGGCCGCTTCGTGCATGTCTTCGTCGAGCGGGCGAGCAACCGGCCGACGGCGATCCCGCCGCGCCTGCGCGCGGCGCTGGAGGCTCTGGCGTAGCGGCTGGATTCATCGAGCCAGAGAAACGAGAACGCCCGGACTCGGCAGGGCGAATCCGGGCGTTCTCGAGGGATGCAGCAGCAGGCCGGCGGCCTGCGCAGGCATCAATGGTGTTTGTGACGATGCTTGTAATGCCCCTTGGCCTTGCCGGGCGGGCCGTAGTAGTGGCGGTCGCGGTAACGGCGATCACCTCGGTAGCGGTCGTCATCATCGTCTCCGTAGGCGTTGCCGATTGCGCCACCGGCACCGCCGCCGACGGCTGCGCCGATCAGACCGCCGGTGCTGCCGCCGACCTGCTGGCCGATGACGTTGCCGCCGGCCGCGCCCAGGCCACCACCGATAGCCGCTTCGGTGCGGCTGCGCTTGTCGGCGCCGACCATGCCACCTGCCGCACCGCCGACGCCGGCGCCGATGGTCGCGCCAGTCGAGCCACCCAGATGCTCACCCACCACGGAACCGAGCGCGCCACCGAGGGCACCGCCAACGGCGGCTTCGGTGTTGCTGCCGGCAAAGGCGGCTGCGCTGAGCAGGCTGGTGGACAACAGGAAAATCGAGGCGTACTTCATGGTGTGATCCCGTATGTGGAATTGCGCCGCGATCCTCACGTGCCGCTTCGCTTCCGGCAAGGGCTTTCCGATGAAATGCGTGAAGCAGTTCCTGTTTGCTAACTCTTTGATTTTCGGTCGGAACTTGCTTTGCGGGCGGAGGTCTTAAGTCGCTTGTGCGGCGTCCGCAACTCAGTTGCGGTCGGCGCTTGCCGCCGGGCTGTAGACGCGCGGCGGGCTGCGATGCGGCAGATGAATCAGGTTCAGGTTGTGTCGCTGCGCCCAGCGTGTCGCGAGACCAGTGGGGGAGGACAGGCTGACCAGGGTCGGGATGCCTGCGCGCTGAACCTTGTGCACCAGCTCCAGGCTGCAGCGACTGGTGACGATAGCCAGGCCGCCGGCAACCTCCAATCCGTCGCGCGCCATGGCACCGATCAGCTTGTCCAGCGCGTTGTGCCGACCGATATCTTCACGCCCCAGACGTATCGTCCCCTGGTTGTCCATGAACAGGGCAGCATGTACCGCGCCGCAGTCGCGTCCCAGCGGCTGATAAGCGGAGATGCGCTCGCGCAGGTCGTGCAGCCAGTGTGCAGGCGGCAGCGCCGCTGGAGGCATGATCGGCAGCTGCGGCAGGGCCTGTTCCAACGCTTCGACGCCACACAGGCCGCAACTGCTGTTGCCGGGGAGCTGGCGGCGCTGCCGCTTGAGTTGCCAGAAGCTGCGGCTGGATATCTCGACTTCCGCCCGCCGGGCGCTGCCCTGGCCGTGCAGATGAATGTCGTAGATGTCGTTCGGCGACTCGACGATGCCGTTCGCCAGGCTGAAGCCGACGACGAAATCCTCGAGGTCCGCCGGGGAAATCATCATCACGGCCTGATTGAGCCCGTTATAGGCGATCGCCAGCGCGCATTCCTCGGCGAGGTCGACGATGCACCGTTCGGCCTCGTCGATCGGCTGATAGTGATAGCGCTGGCTGGCACCGCTGGGCGTTGGCGTAGCCGTTGCGATACCGGCGGGCAGACGGGAAGGCGCGTTCATCGGCAGGCTCGTAAGGGTCGGTTTCAGGGCCGGGGTCGGGCAACTGCGCTGCGAGCGCCGATCAGGTTGCCGGCAGCCGGTAGGGTTATGACCCCGCCCGGCCGAAGACGATTCACCGTTGGTCGGCCTTCGCCAGCATGTCGCGCACGCGCTTGGCCAGCGCGTCCAGGTTGAAGGGCTTGCTGATCATGTCCATTCCTGGTTCGAGGAAGTCCGAACTGGCCGCCTGCCTGGCATAACCGGTCATGAACAGGACCGGCAGGCCGGCGCGTTGCTGCCGTGCGATATCCGCCAGTTGGCGCCCGTTCATTCCCGGCAGGCCGACATCGGTCACCAGCAGGTCGATGTCGGGCGTGTTTTCCAGGATGCGCACCGCGGCGTTGCCATCCGCCGCTTCCAAGGCCTGGTAGCCGAGCATCTGCAACACGTCGAGAACCAGCAGACGCACGGCGGGATCGTCTTCAACCACCAGCACCGTCTCGCCCTGCCGAGCGCGCAGCGGGCCATGCACCTCGCTGGTCAGCGGTATCGCCTCGGGCTGGCTATCGAAGACCGGCAGATAGAGGCTCACCTGGGTTCCCTTGCCCGGTTCGCTGGCGATCTGAACGTGCCCGCCTGCCTGGCGGGTGAAGCCGTAGACCATGGACAGGCCCAACCCGGTGCCCTGGCCGATCGGCTTGGTGGTGAAGAAAGGCTCGAAGACGCTGGCCAGGACCTTGGCGCTCATGCCGCAGCCGCTGTCGGTCAGGCTCAGGATGACGTAGCGTCCCGGCGCCAGTTCACCTACCTCGCTCTGCTGTCGAAGCTCGACGTTGCGCGTCTCGAGCAGCAGGGAGCCGCCGTCGGGCATCGCGTCGCGGGCATTGATGACCAGGTTGAGCAGCGCGCTTTCCAGCTGGTTCTCGTCACTCGAGACCGGCCACAGACCGGCTTGCAGCTGGTTGCTGATGCGGATATGGCTGCCCAGGGTGCGGCTCAGCAGATCGTGCATCGACTCGATCAGCTGGTTGAGTTCGACGCACTTGAGATTCAGCGGCTGCCGACGCGCGAAGGCCAGCAGACGATGGGTCAGTGCCGCGGCGCGGTTGGCCGAGGTCACCGCGGCGTCGATGAAACGCTGGGTTTCATCATGGCGGCCGGACTGGATATAGCGCTGGATCAGGTCGAGGCCGCCGATGATCCCGGTCAGCATGTTGTTGAAGTCGTGGGCGATGCCGCCGGTCAGCTGGCCGACCGCTTCCATCTTCTGCGCCTGACGCAGCGCTTCCTGAGCCTGTTCGCGGCTGGCCATTTCCTTGAGCAACCGCTCATAGACTTCGGCCAGTGCCTGGGTGCGCTCCTGGATGCGGCTTTCCAGGGTCTCGTTCAGTTCGCGCAGGGCCTGCTCGGCGCGCCATCGTTCGGTGACATCCAGCGCCATGACGAAAAAACCTAGCACCTTGCCCTGGCTGTCTCGACGCGGCAGATAGTGCACCAGCATTCGTCGCGGCTGCCCATCGCGATGCGGGCTGGAGGCCTCGAAGGTCACGTGCTGGCCGGCCAGCGCGGCATGAATGCAGTCACGTCGCTCGGCATAGGCTTTCTCACCGAGCACTTCACGCACAGCTCTGCCGCGCAGCCAGCTCAGTGGGTGGCCGAACCACTCGGTGTAATAGCGATTGTTGAAGCGGAAGCGCTCGTCCTCGTCGATATAGCCGATCAGCACCGGGAGGGCGTCGGTGATCATCTTCAGCTCGGCTTCGCTCTGGCGCAGTGCGTCCTCGCTGGCCTGTTGCCGAGTGATGTCCATTACCGCGCCGGGAAAGCGTTGCGGTTGGCCATGCTCGTCGCAATGCCGCCGACCGCGCGCGAGGGCCCAGCGCACGGTGCCGTCGGCGCTGCGCAGGCGATAGCGCACCTCGAGTTCTTCGCGGCCGTCGATACATCGCGACAGCGCGGCCTGCAGGTGCGGTATGTCGTCCGGATGAACGTGATCGAAGAATGCCTGATGACGCAGCCCGGTCGGTCCCGAGCGCTCGACCGGCGCAATGCGCAGCAACTCGGCATGGTCCGGAATGCCACCGCTACGGATGTCCCAATCCCAGATCCCGACCAGGTCACTGGCCTCCAGCGCCAGCTGCAGGCGGTGCTCGCTGATCCGGTGTACTTCGGCACTGAGCTTGTAGTGCAGGGCGGTCTGCGACAGCCGGGTTTCGGTGCGCACGCGTTCGCTGGTTTCGCTCAGGCACAGCAGCAATCCGCCAATGCCGTGCGGCTCGTTGCGTATCGGGCTCAGTGCCAGGTCGAACCAGGCCTCGACCCGCTGGCCGTCGCGCTCGACCGCCAGCTGCTGGTTGCGCAGCGTTCGCGGCTCGCCGCGCCGGGCTCTGTCGCATGCCGGGGCGAGCAGCTCCCAGGTCGCGCCCCAGCGCCGGCAGGCCGGCATGCCCAGTTCGGCCGGGTGGCGGTCGCCGATAAGCCGGGCATGGGCGTCGTTGTACAACTGCAGCGCCTGGTCGCCCCAGAGGATGCACATGGGCAGCGGCGCTTCGAGGATGGTGTCGAGCAGCAACCGCAGCGTCTGCGGCCAGCTATCGAGCGGGCCGAGCACGCTTTCTTTCCAGGCATGCCGGCGAATGCGCTCGCTCATCTCGCTTTGACTGTGGGGCCAGAACTCGGCGCCTACTGCTGCCATGTCACTTCCTATCGATCATCCGTGGCTTTTGAACCGCGAATGCCGGGTCTCGACGACCGGCGTTCGCTGTTTCGATGTTGCTCGGCCCTAACCCATCCTGAGTCGGTTCTGCCGGCGGCAATTGTTGCGTAGTGTAAGGCTTCTGGCCGACCCACGGCAGAGCCAGCCGTCACGCCAGCGGGCCGGTCAGGCTGCTTGCCAGGTCGCGATAATCCTCGACGGCGGCGAACTCCTCGGTATCCTTCGGCGCGCGGCGACTGTCCGGCTCGCGCACCGCGAGCAGATGGGCGATGCCGAAACGCCGGGCACTGCGCAAGATCGGCAGGCTATCGTCGATGAACAGGGCACGTGACGGGTCGAACTCCAGATCCTGGCGCAGCGCATACCAGAACTGCGCTTCCTCTTTCGGGTAGCCATAGTCGTGGGAGCTGATCAGGCGGTCGAACCAGGGCGCCAGTTCGATTTTTTCCAGCTTCAGCGACAACGAGTCGCGGTGGGCGTTGGTGATCAGCACCACGCGCTTGCCGGCCTGGCGCAGCGCGGCGAGAAACTCGTCGGCGCTGGGCCGGAGGGCGATCAGCTCGGCGATCTCGCGTTTCATCTCGCGGATCGGCAGATTCAGCTCGCGCGACCAGTAGTCCAGGCAATACCAGGTGAGCTTGCCGACGTGTTCGTTGAACAGCGGCGCCAGCTCCAGCTCGGCCATGGCGCGGCTGATGCCGTGCAGGTCGGCGTAGCGTTGCGGCAAGAGCTCGAGCCAGAAGTGATTGTCGAAGTGAAGATCCAGCAGAGTGCCGTCCATGTCGAGCAGGACGGTGTCGATGTCGGGCCAGGGCAGGGTGGCGGTCATGGGCGGGCTCGGGTCGGCGAAGGGGACGAACAGGGCGTTCAGCTGGTCGCAAAGCATTCGCGGCCAGCGCGGGAACACGGGTTATGATAGCCGCTCGCGTTTCCAGGAGTTTCCCATGCGCCAGAAACCCACCGTGCTAGCTCGTGAAATCGTTGCCAGCAGCCGCCTGTTCCGCGTCGAGGAATTGCAATTGCGCTTTTCCAACGGCGTGGAGCGTACTTACGAGCGCCTGGTCGGAAAGGGCAGCGGCTATGGCGCGGTGATGATCGTGGCGCTGGCCGACGCCGAGAACGCGCTGCTGGTCGAAGAGTATTGCGGCGGGACCGACAGCTACGAGCTGTCGCTGCCCAAGGGGCTGATCGAGCCGGGCGAGGACGTGCTGGAGGCGGCCAACCGCGAGTTGAAGGAGGAGGCCGGCTTCGGCGCCCGGCGCCTGGAGCTGCTCACCGAACTGTCGCTGTCACCCGGCTACATGAGCCAGAAGATCCAGGTCGTGCTGGCCCGCGATCTCTATCCAGAACGGCTGCCAGGCGACGAACCCGAGCCGATGCGGCTCGACAAGGTCAGCCTGCACGAGCTGTCCAGCCTGGTACAGCATCCACAGTTCAGCGAAGGCCGCGCACTGGCGGCGCTCTATCTGGCGCGTGATCTGCTGACCCAGCGCGGGGAGTTCGGCCAATGAGTCATCCTTATCTTTCGGCGGTGATCGATCTGGTGCGCCAGGCCGGTGAGGCGATCCTGCCGCACTGGCGCAGCGAGCTGGAGGTACAGGCCAAGGCCGACCAGTCACCGGTGACGGCGGCGGACATGGCGGCACATCATGTGTTGCTCAATGGTCTCAAGGCGCTCGACGGCAGCATCCCGGTGCTCTCCGAGGAGGACTGCGAGGTGCCGCTGGCCGAGCGTGCCGGCTGGACGCGCTGGTGGTTGGTCGACCCGCTGGACGGCACCAAGGAGTTCATCGCCGGCAGCGCGGAATTCACCGTCAATGTGGCGCTGATCGAACAGGGCGAGGTGCGCTTCGGCGTGGTCGGCATTCCGGCATCCGGGCGCTGCTACTACGGCGGCAAGGATTTCGGCGCCTGGCGCAGTGAGCCCGATGGCGCGGCGCAGCCCTTGCGCGTGCGCCAGCACCCCACGGGGGCCTTCACCGTCGTCGCCAGTCGGCGGCACAGCAGCCCGGCGCAGGAGCAGCTGCTGAACAGCATGCGCGAGCGCTTCGGGGAGCTGGCGTTGGCCAATGTCGGCAGCTCGCTGAAGTTCTGCCTGCTCGCCGAAGGCTCAGCCGATTGCTATCCAAGGCTGGCGCCAACCTCGCAATGGGACACCGCAGCGGCACAGGGCGTGCTGGAAGGCGCCGGTGGCGAAGTGCTGGAGGTGGGAGGTGCGCCGTTGCGCTACGAGGCGCGGGAAAGCTATCTGAATCCGTCGTTCCTGGCACTGCCGGTCGGCGTCGATTGGCGCGAGATGCTGTTCGAGCTGGCCGGCCGCGACTGATCGTGCGAGCCGGGCGCGCGATCGACAGGGTATATGCTGCGCCGCCCTGGCGCAGCCGATCACTTGTGCAGTACGAACTGCCCGGTGAAGCGCACGGCATCGCGACCGTCGGCGGCGAGGATGCGGCTGTGCAGTTCCAGGCGCGAGCGCCCGCGCCGACGATAGATCGCCTCGAAACGCTCCCAGGCCTCGGGACTCGGGGCCGAGCAGATGGCCATGGCGTCGTCGACCACCGGCAGGGGATATTCGATCTTGCCTTCGTGGATGACGATGTGCCCGTCCTCGATACCGGCTTCGCGCAGGCGCAGATGCAGCCAGCCCCAGCCCGCCAGCACGGCAGCGCAGTAGAGACTGCCGCCGAACATGCTGCTCTTGTGATTGATATTCGGCTGCAGCGGCACCTGCAGGCGCAGCTCGTGGTTTTCCCAGCGCTCGACACGCAGCCCCAGCGAGCGGGTCAGCGGAATGTCGTGATGGAGGATGGCTTCCAGGTAGCGGCTATCGCGGCTCATGCCGGGTAGATTCCTAAACGTTGCGAAGATACAGACAGACGCCAAGCATGACTCCTGAGTCACGCTTTGGCCAGTCCGTTCAGGCATTAGTCCAGGGCCGCCAGATCCGCTGTGCGCCCGGCCCTGCGTGCCCCGGGCCGGTGCCGTGGCGGTTGGCAGTGACGTTCGCTGGTGCGCCGCTAGCCGTTGGTCTTGCTGCGATAGGCGCAGTAACCGGGGCGCGGCCCGATGCGCGGGTGGTTGCGGCAGGTATCCGGACGCTTGGCATAGACCGTGCACAGACGCGTCTTGCGGTCCAGATAGAGGCAGTCGCCATTGGTCAGGCGCGTCAGCGTGAAGATCTCGTGCTTGTGATTGAAGTGCTCGACGATGCCGGCCTTGCTCAGGCGCTTGGCGATGTTCTTCGCCGGCTCGTCGCGCTCGAAGGCGTCCACCAGCTCCAGGCGGATCAGGTCATCGATGCGCACCTCCACCGGCAGGGTGCAGCAGGTCGCATGGCAGTCGCGGCACAGGCCGGCGCTGTAGCGCACCCAGGTTTCCAGGCGTTCCGGGTCGGCGGAGGCGATCAGTCTTGTCTTCACGGGAGGTCTTTCGGTGCGGTTGGGCGCGCGGATCATAACGGCTCGCGCGTTAATTACCAGTGCCTTCCGGCGCTGGCCACCGGACAGGCGGTAGCGCAGATGTAAAGGAAACCTGTAACCCTTTTCGGAAACGCCGAATCAGAGGTGAACGGGCGCGGCTGCCGTGAGTCCCTCTTGTGTGTCTTCGCTAACCGAGGTCTGTCCATGACGCAGGAATCAGCCACTGTCACCGCCGAAGAAGTCGCCGCTTTTCGCGAGCGGGTTTTGCGCAAGCTCACCTACTCGGTGGGCAAGGATCCGGAGAACGCTTCCGACTATGACTGGTTCCATGCGGTCGCCCTTGCCACCCGCGACAGCACCATTGATCGCTGGATGGACTGCACGCGCGAGGCCTATACCGGCGGGCAGAAGCGGGTCTACTACCTTTCGCTGGAGTTCCTGATCGGTCGTCTGCTGGTCGACAGCCTGAGCAACTTGGGCCTGTTCGAGGTGGCGCGCGAGGCGCTGGCCGGGCTGGATGTGGACATCGATCGCATCCGCCTGCTGGAGCCTGACGCGGCGCTCGGCAACGGCGGCCTGGGGCGGCTCGCAGCCTGTTTCATGGAGAGCATGGCGACCCTCGGGGTGGTCTCCCATGGCTATGGCATTCGCTATGACCACGGCCTGTTTCGCCAGGCGATCGTCGACGGCTGGCAGCACGAGCAAACCGAGACCTGGCTGGATTTCGGCAACCCCTGGGAGTTCGAGCGCTCAGAGGTCAAGTACCTGATCGGCTTCGGCGGCAGCGTCACGGCGACCACCAACGAGCAGGGCGAGGTCCAGCATTTCTGGCACTGGGCCGAGGGTGTGCGGGCGATCGCCTACGACACGCCCATCGTCGGCTGGCGCGGTGCCGGGGTGAATACGCTGCGCCTGTGGCGCGCGCGGCCGGAAGCGGACTTCCACCTGGCGCGCTTCAATGCTGGTGACCACATCGGCGCCGCGGCGGAAGAGGCCCGCGCCGAGAGCATCTCGCGGGTGCTCTATCCGGCCGACAGCACCGAGGCCGGTCAGGAGCTGCGTCTGCGCCAGGAGTACTTCTTCGTTGCCGCCTCGCTGCAGGATCTGCTGCGCCGCCATCTCAAGCAGCGCGGCTCGCTGGACAGCCTGCCCGACTACACATCGATCCAGCTCAACGACACCCATCCGGCGATTGCCGTGGCCGAGCTGATGCGGCTGCTTGTCGACGTACACAGCTACGAATGGCGGCATGCCTGGCGGCTGACTACCGCCACCCTGTCCTACACCAACCACACCCTGCTGCCCGAGGCGCTGGAGACCTGGCCGGTGGGGCTGATGGAACGCCTGCTGCCACGGCACATGCAGATCATCTACCTGATCAATGCCTACCACCTGGACAACCTGCGCGAGCGCGGCATCCACGACGCCGAGCTGCTGCGCTCGGTGTCGCTGATCGAGGAGGAGCACGGTCGGCGGGTGCGCATGGGCAACCTGGCCTTCCTCGGTTCGCACAGCACCAACGGCGTGTCCGGTCTGCATACGCAGCTGATGCGCAAGACCGTGTTCACCGACCTGCATCGGCTCTACCCGCAGCGGATCAACAGCAAGACCAATGGCATCACCTTCCGCCGCTGGCTGTACCAGGCCAATCCGCAGCTGACCCGGCTGCTGGTCGAGCACCTGGGCGAGGAGGTGCTCGATGCGCCGGAAACGCGCCTGCGTGAACTCGAGCCCTATGCCGACCAGGCCGGCTTCCGCCAGCGCTTTGCCGAACAGCGGCTGGCCAACAAGCGGCATCTGGCCAATGTTATCCAGGAGCGGCTGGGCATCAGTGTCGATCCGAACGCGCTGTTCGACGTGCATGTCAAACGCATCCACGAGTACAAGCGCCAGCTGCTCAACCTGCTGCACACCGTGGCGCTGTACCAGGCCATTCGCTCCGATCCGGGCGGCAACTGGGTGCCGCGGGTGAAGATCTTCGCCGGCAAGGCGGCCGCCAGCTATCACCAGGCCAAGCTGATCATCAAGCTGACCAACGACATCGCCAACACCATCAACGCCGACCCGACCGTGCGTGGGCTGCTCAAGGTGGTGTTCCTGCCCAATTACAACGTCAGCCTGGCCGAGGACATCATTCCCGCGGCGGACCTGTCCGAGCAGATTTCCACCGCCGGGCTCGAGGCTTCCGGCACCAGCAACATGAAGTTTGCCCTCAATGGTGCGCTGACCATCGGCACCCTCGACGGCGCCAACGTGGAGATGAGCGAGCAGATCGGCCTGGAGCACATGTTCATCTTCGGGCTCACCGCGCAGGAAGTGAACGTGCGCAAGCAGGCCAACGAATATAACGCCGAGGCCATCATCGCCGCTTCGCCGCGGCTGGCCGAGGTGCTTTCGGCCATTCGCGGCGGTGCCTTCTCGCCGGGTGACGCCGGGCGCTATACCGGCCTTGTTGATGGTATCAGCTGGCACGATACCTTCATGGTCTGCGCCGATTTCGAGGCCTACTGGCAGGCCCAGCTGGAGGTCGAGGAGCGCTGGCGCGACCCGGCCCGCTGGTGGCGTTCCTCGGTGCTCAATACCGCGCGTACGGGCTGGTTCTCGTCCGATCGCACCATCCGCGAGTACGCCCGGGAGATATGGAAAGTGATGTAGCGGCAGGCCCGCCGGCGCTTTGTCGCTGGCGGGCAGCCGGAACCTGTGGGGCGCTGCGCTCGTGCTGGCAATCTGCTCGCCGCTGCGCTGAACTCTGCGGGGGGCGAACCGGTCTGAGGGGAGTTAGTTTTCCTACGGCCTGCTAAACTGCGCGGGTTTATCCTTCCTCCGGAGCCATTTCCATGTCACGCGTAACCCTCAGTCGCTTCCTCATCGAGCAGACTCGCAGCAACAACACCCCGGCGGATCTGCGCTTTCTCATCGAGGTCGTGGCGCGTGCGTGCAAGGCGATCAGCCACCAGGTCTCCAAGGGCGCGCTGGGCGGCGTGCTGGGCAGTGCCGGTAGCGAGAACGTGCAGGGCGAAGTGCAGAAGAAGCTCGACGTGCTCTCCAACGAAATCCTGCTGGAAGCCAACGAGTGGGGCGGCCACCTGGCCGGCATGGCGTCCGAGGAAATGGACAACGCCTACCAGATTCCCGGCAAGTACCCGAAGGGCGCCTATCTGCTGGTCTTCGACCCGCTGGACGGCTCCAGCAACATCGACGTGAACGTCTCGGTCGGCACCATATTCTCCGTGCTGCGCTGCCCGGATGCCTGCTTCAGCCAGAACGACGCTCTCGGCGAGGAAGCCTTCCTGCAGCCGGGCACCAAACAGGTCGCCGCCGGTTATGCCATCTACGGCCCGCAGACCATGCTGGTACTGACCCTCGGCCATGGCGTCATGGGCTTTACCCTCGACCGCGAGCTGGGCAGCTTCGTGCTCACCCATGAGAACCTCAGCGTGCCGCAGAGCACCGCCGAGTTCGCCATCAACATGTCCAACCAGCGCCATTGGGAAGAACCGGTCAAGCGCTACGTCAGCGAGCTGCTAGCCGGCAAGGAAGGCCCGCTGGGCAAGAACTACAACATGCGCTGGATCGCCTCGATGGTCGCCGACGTGCACCGTATCCTCACCCGCGGCGGCATCTTCATGTACCCGCGCGACGCCCGCGAGCCGGACAAGGCTGGCAAGTTGCGCCTGATGTACGAGGCCAACCCGATGTCGATGATCATCGAACAGGCCGGCGGTGCCGCCACCACCGGTTCCCAGCGCATCCTCGAGATCCAGCCGGATTCCCTGCACCAGCGCGTGCCGGTGTTCCTCGGCTCGAAGGAAGAAGTCGAGCGCGTCACCGGCTATCACCAGGGCTGACCGGTGCAGGCGTCCTGGCAGGAGTTGCTCCACTGGTGGTTCGGCCAGGGCACCAGCGCAAGCGAGATCGCGGCTGAGAAGCAGCGCCTCTGGTTCGGTTACCGTCCAGAGCAGGATGCCGAGGCCTGCGAACGCTTCGGCGCACTGGTCGAACAGGCGTTGAACGGAGAGCTGCAGGACTGGGCCGAATTGCCCGAAGGCTGGCTGGCCTTGGTACTGCTGCTCGACCAGCTGCCACGCATGATCCACCGCGACACCCCGCGGGCCTTCGCCGGCGATGAGCGCGCACAGCAGCTGGTCCGCGATGGTCTGGCCCATGGCGGCGACATGCTGCTCTCGCCGATCCAGCGGGTATTCATCTATCTCGTGCTGGAACACGCGGAGAACCTGGCGGTGCAGGATCTGGCGGTGGCGCACTTCACGGCCCTGCGCGACATCGCTGCCGAACACGAGCAGGTGCTGTTCGCCGGCTTTCTCGACTATGCCGAACGCCATCGGGACGTCATTTCCCGCTTCGGCCGTTTCCCGCATCGCAACGCCATTCTCGGACGTGACAGCAGCGACGCCGAACGATCATTCCTGCAGCAGCCGGGTTCGTCGTTCTAGCGTGCCGCCGTCGTAGCGCTGCAGAAACATCGCTCGGCAATGCTGAACTTAAAAAGAAGCAAGGAGCTCGATATGTCATTGCGTACCCCATTGCTGATTGTCTGCACGGCTCTGCTGGCCGCCTGCAGCCCGATCACCCAGGAGAACTTCGCCAAGCTCAAGCCCGGCATGGAGCGGGTGGAGGTGGAGAAGCTGCTCGGCAAGCCTTCGGAATGCGCCGGCGCGCTGGGCATGTCCAGTTGTACCTGGGGTGAGAAGAACCGCTTCATCAGCGTCCAGTTCGCCGGCGACAAGGTGATGATGTTTTCCGGCAAGGGGCTGCAATAACCACTGATGCAACCCTGGAGAGATCCGATGCGTGCAAGTGTCGCCCTGCTGTGCTTGATGATGCTGTTGAGTGGCTGTGTGGGAGGCGGGCGCGAACGGCCGCCGGAAACCGTGGGCGAGGTGAATCTCGAGCGCTACCAGGGCACCTGGTACGAGCTGGCACGTTTGCCGATGTACTTTCAGCGTGACTGCCTGCGCTCCGAAGCGCACTACCAATTGAAGGACGACGGCCATGTCGCGGTGACCAATCGCTGCGAGACGGAAGATGGCGAATGGCAGGAAGCCAAGGGTGAGGCGGTACCGCAGGAGGCCGGGCGTACCGATCGACTATGGGTGCGCTTCGATAACTGGTTCAGCCGGCTGTTCCCCGATCTGACCAAGGGACACTACTGGGTGCTCTACCTCGACGAGGGCTACAACACCGCGCTGGTCGGCAGCCCCGACCGCAAGTACCTCTGGCTGCTGGCGCGCGACGCCGAGGTCGACCAGGCTACGCGGGAGCGCCTGCTCAGCGAGGCCGAACGCAGGGGCTACGACACCTCCGGGCTGATCTGGCGCCGATGAGCGTTCAGCGCTCGGCGCCGCTCACTGCCATTTCAGGCGCGCCAGCTGCCAGTTGCCGTTCTCCTGTCGCCATTCCAGCCTGACCTGATAGTGCCCGGCCTGCTGCGGCAACAGCGCCTCGGCGCCGGTCAGCGCAACCTGCGCTTCGGTATAGCCGCGGTCCGGGTAAGTCGCATCGATCCAGCTGCGCTGGCTCAGGACGATCACCCGGACGTTGCGGTGGCGCAGGAACATCAGCGTCGCCGTGCGCAGCGCCCATTCCTGATCGTACTGCCGCTGGGCCTGGAAATCGGCGTGCAGCAGCGCCATCAGCTCCCCGGTCTGCTTGCTCTCCAGGCTCGTCTGCAGCTGTTCTGCCGCGCGCTGCAGCGCCGCCTGCGGATCGTCCCGTCCGCAGCCGACAAGTGCCAGCAGTACCGCCAGCGCCGCTATTTTCCATGCTGACATGCTCAACTCCCCGAACCTCGCTATGATGCCGCAAACGTCATGCGGGCCGGCCGGCCCGCCGCAGATCAGGAGTGTGCCATGCAGCCCTTGTATCCGGAGATCAAACCCTACGCCCGGCACGAGCTGGCGGTGGAAGAACCGCATGTGCTCTATGTCGACGAGAGTGGATCGCCGGACGGCCTGCCGGTGCTGTTCGTCCATGGCGGCCCTGGCGGTGGCTGCGATGCCATCAGCCGGCGCTTCTTCGATCCGACCCTGTACCGCATCATCACCTTCGACCAACGCGGTTGTGGTCGCTCGACACCGCATGCCAGCCTGGAGAACAACACCACCGCACACCTGATCGCCGACATTCAGCGCATCCGCGAGCATCTGGGTATCGACAAGTGGGTGCTGTTCGGTGGCTCCTGGGGCTCGACGCTGTCGCTGGCCTATGCCCAGGCCTTCCCCGAACACGTGCACGCGCTGATCCTGCGCGGCATCTTCCTCTGCCGGCCCGAGGACCTGTCCTGGTTCTATCAGGAAGGCGCCAGCCGGTTGTTCCCCGATTACTGGCAGGATTTCCTCGCGCCGATTCCGCCCGAGGAGCGCGATGATCTGATGTCAGCCTTCTATCGTCGCCTTACCGGCAGCGATCAGATCGCCCAGATGCACGCGGCCAAGTCCTGGTCGTGCTGGGAGGGCCGCACAGCGACGCTGCGACCCAACTCCAACGTCGTCGAGCGCTTCGCCGATCCGCACCGGGCGCTGTCGATGGCGCGCATCGAGTGCCATTACTTCGTCAACCACGCCTTCCTCGAACCCGATCAGCTGCTACGCGACATGCCGAAGATCGCCCACCTGCCGGGCATCATCGTGCATGGCCGCTACGATGCGATCTGCCCGCTGGACAACGCCTGGGCACTGCACCAGGCCTGGCCCAACAGCGAGCTGCAGATCATCCGCGATGCCGGGCACTCGGCGGCGGAAGTCGGTATCACCGATGCGCTGGTCCGTGCCACCGGTGAGATCGCCCACCGCCTGCTCGACCTGCCGCCGGCGGATGCCGAATGAAGGGGCTGATCCAGCGGGTTCGCCAGGCGCGGGTCGAGGTGGCTGGCGAGGTAGTCGGTGCCATCGATCAGGGTTTGCTGGTGCTGGTCGGTGTCGAGCGCGAAGACGATCAGGCGCGCGCCGACAAGCTGCTGCACAAGCTGCTCAACTACCGGGTGTTCAGCGACGAGCAGGGCAAGATGAACCGGTCGCTGAAGGACATCGGCGGCGGCCTGCTGCTGGTTTCGCAGTTCACCTTGGCCGCCGACACCCGCAGCGGCCTGCGCCCGAGTTTTTCCAGCGCGGCGCCACCTGCGCAAGGCGAGGCGCTGTACGACTATCTGCTGGCGCAGGCGCGCGACCAGCATCCCCTGGTTGCCTGTGGGCGCTTCGGCGCGGAGATGCAGGTACATCTGGTCAACGACGGCCCGGTGACCTTTCTCCTCGAAAGCTGAGTTTCAGTGGCGCATCGGTTCCAGATCGTTGTCGCGCAACCAAGTAATAGCGTATTCGCGTAGCTGTACGGTCTGGTAGCGCAGCCAGGCCTCCCTGACCTCGGGGAAGTCCTCCAGCTTGAAATCGAAGGTGCGTAGCGGCTTGCGCCCCTTGAGCGCATTGCTGAGCACCGCATGGGCGATGGGATCGTGCTGGGTGAACAGGAAGGCCTCACGCATGGTGATCGATTGCGCGAGGTCCAGCGGTTCGATGTGCAGGTAGCGGTCCTCCTTGACGTCATACTTCTCCATGGCCCCGGGAGGAGGATCACCGGGAAAGATCGCGCGGATTTCGCCGCTTTCCAGATCCAGGTAGTACTCGGCGATGTCGCGTCCGTCCAGAGCATATTCCAGACGGTGCATGTCGATGGTCAGTGGTCGCATGGCAAGAACGGCTCTTTTAGGGATTCGTTGGAATGTCGAGGCCGCGGCGCAGGCGCGCCGAGGCGTGAGCAGTCCCAATCTCTGACTCCCTCGTACCGGGTGGGTGCGTTACGTTCATCGGCGTGCAGCTGGCACCGGTCGCTTTCGATCGAAACGATCCCTGGGTCAGAACAGCCGTGCCAGCAATGCGGTGACCGCCGTCTCCACACGCAGGATGCGATCACCCAGCTGCACCGGCTGCAGGCCGGCGGCGGCGAGCTTGTCCACCTCATACGGAATCCAGCCGCCTTCCGGACCGATCGCCAGGGTGACTGGCTCGCTGAGCGCGCGAGGGCAGGGCGGGAAATCACCAGGGTGGCCGACCAGGCCGCAGGTGCCTGCCGCCAGCTGCGGCAGGCGGTCTTCGACGAAAGGCTTGAAGCGCTTTTCGATGACGACCTCGGGCGGCACGGTATCGCGCGCCTGTTCGAGGCCGAGGATCAACTGCTCGCGAATGGCGGACGGTTCGAGGAAGGGCGTCTGCCAGAAGCTCTTTTCCACACGGTAGCTGTTGAGCAGGACCAGTTTTGGTACACCCATGGCGGCGACGGTCTGCAGCACCCGGCGCAGCATCTTGGGTCGTGGCAGCGCCAGCAGCAGGGTCACCGGCAGCTTGGCCGGTGGTGGTTGATCGAAGCTCACCTGCAGCTCGGCCTCGGTGGCGTCCAGGCGCAGCAACTGGCCGCTGCCGATATTGCCGCCAACCAGGCCAACCTTCAGGTGCTCGCCAGCCTCGGCACGATGTACCTCGCGCATGTGGGTCAGGCGGCGGTCGCGCAGCAGGACCCGGTCACCGGCGATGAAGTCGGCCGGTTCGAGCAGCAACAGGTTCACGGGCGCGGCGCGGGCGGCTGGTCGCTGGCTTCCGCTTCGTCGTCCTCGGCGTCGCCGCGGAAGGGCTCCTCACGCTTCTTGACCATGCTGCCGCAAATCACGCCGGCTTCGAACAGCAGCCACATGGGCACGGCCAGCAGGGTCTGCGAAAACACATCCGGTGGCGTCAGCACCATGCCAATGGCGAAGCAGCCGACGATCACATACGGGCGGCTCTTGCGCAGGGTTTCCACATCGACGATGCCGACCCAGATGAGCAGGAAGGTCGCCACCGGAATCTCGAAGGCCACGCCGAAGGCGAAGAACAGGGTGAGGACGAAGTCCAGGTACTGGCCGATGTCGGTCATCATCGACACGCCCTCGGGCGTCACGCTGGCGAAGAAGCCGAACATGATCGGGAACACGACGAAATAGGCGAAGGCCATGCCGGCGTAGAACAGGAAGATGCTCGACACCAGCAGCGGCACGGCGATGCGCTTCTCGTGCTTGTACAGACCGGGGGCGATGAAACCCCAGATCTGATGCAGGATGATCGGCATCGAGAGGAACAGCGCGACCATCAGCGTCAGCTTGAACGGCGTCAGGAACGGCGAGGCGACGCCAGTGGCGATCATCGTCGCGCCTTCGGGCAGGTAGGCCCGCAGCGGCGCGGCGACCAGCGCGTAGATCTGTTGCGAGAAGTAGAACAGCCCGGCGAAGAGCAGGGCGATGGCGACCACGCAACGCAGCAGGCGCTTGCGCAGCTCGGTCAGGTGCGCGACCAGCGGCATTTCCTGGTCGTCGATGGAAGACTTGCTCATGGTTCGGATGGTCTGTCGGAGCGAAGGGGCTGAGCGGTCTCGGTGCCAGGGGCGGGTGGGTTCGCAGCGGGCGTCAGCGTATCGCTGGAACTACTGCTTGCTGTGCTCGCGGCCTGGCCGGCGCCGTCTGCGGACGTCGGCGGGGTTGTGACGGTCGGACTGCTGGAGGGCGACGGCGGCATGATGCTCTGCTTCATCTCCCGCTCCAGGTCGAGGATGCGCTCGTTGTGCAGCTGCCGGCGGATCTCGTCGGCACCGATCTCGCGCTCCACCTCGGCCTTGATGTTGCTGAAGCTGCGCTTCAGCCGACCGACCCACAGGCCGGTGGTGCGCACCGCACCGGGCAGGCGTTCCGGGCCGAGCACCAGCAGCGCCACCAGGCCGACCAGCAGCAGTTCGGTGAAACCGATATCGAACATCAGGACGTGCTCACATCAATAGGGAGAGCGGCCGGGCAGCGAAGGTCGCCGCTCGGCCGCATGGAACGTATCACTGGTCTTTCTTGGTCGGTTCTTCGACCTTGCGCGCCTGTGCGTCAATGGTCTGGTTCTGCTTGTCCTCGACGCCGGGCTTCTCCTCGTCGGTGCCCATGGACTTGCGGAAGCCCTTGATCGCATCACCGAGATCGGAGCCCAGGCCCTTGAGGCGCTTGGTGCCGAACAGCATGATGACGATGAGCAGGATGATCAGTAGTTGCCAGACGCTGATGCCGCCAAAACCCATGGTGATATCTCCGATGTGAATCAGGTTTGCGGACGCGCGGCTTTTTCCGCGTGCCCGGAGAGACCGAAGCGCCGGTCCAGCTCATCCAGAACGGCCTGGGGATGCTGGCCGAGGGCGGCGAGCATGACCATGCTGTGGAACCAGAGGTCGGCGGTTTCGTAGATCAGGTCGCTGCTGTCGCCACTGGCGGCGGCGTCCTTGGCGGCGAGGATGGTTTCCACCGACTCCTCACCAACCTTCTCGAGAATCTTGTTCAGGCCCTTGTGGTACAGGCTGGCCACGTACGAACTGTCCGGCGCCGCGCCCTTGCGAGCCTCCAGCACTTCGGCCAGGCGGGTGAGGGTGTCACTCATGCTTGTGCTCCGCGTAGATGGCGTGCGGGTCCTTGAGAACCGGCTCGACGACCTTCCAGGCGCCGTTTTCGAACACGCGGTAGAAGCAGCTTTCGCGCCCGGTGTGACAGGCGATGCCGCCGATCTGCTCGACCATCAGGATGATCACGTCGGCGTCACAGTCTAGGCGCAGCTCGTGCAGCTGCTGCACGTGCCCGGACTCCTCGCCTTTGCGCCACAGTTTGCCGCGCGAGCGTGACCAGTAGATGGCTCGGTTCTCCTGCGCCGTCAGCTGCAGCGCCTCGCGATTCATCCAGGCCATCATCAGCACGCGGCCGGTCCTGTAGTCCTGGGCTATCGCCGGGACAAGGCCATCGGCGTTCCAGTTGATCTCATCCAGCCAGTTCATCGATTTCTCCGCTCATTGCGACCAAGTGTGCCAGCCTGCACCGGCGATGGCTATCGGCGCACCACGATGAAGATGCCGGCCACCAGCATCACCCACGCCGGCCAGGCGGTTAAGGCGGTCAGGCTGTCGGCGCTGGCTGCCAGAGTCGCGCCGCTGCCGAGCAATACCGCACCGATCAGCCGCAGCGGCCAGCCTCGATGACGCTCGCGCCAGGGCGGCGGTGGGTTGTTCGCATGCGGGTGCGCCATGCGCTCGAGCAGCTCGCGGGTCATGTTGGCCAGGTGCGGCAACTGTTCGATCTGCGCGTGCACGTTCTTGATCAGCTGCTTGGGGCTCATGCGCTCGCGCATCCAGCGCTCGAGATACGGCTGGCCAGTGCTCCAGAGATCGAGATCCGGGTAAAGCTCGCGGCCGAGGCCTTCGATGTTGAGCAGGGTCTTCTGCAGCAATACCAGCTGTGGCTGCACCTCCATGTTGAAGCGCCGTGCCACCTGGAACAGGCGCACCAGCAGCTGGCCGAAGGAGATGTCCTTCAGCGGCTTCTCGAAGATCGGCTCGCAGACGGTGCGGATCGCCGCCTCGAATTCGTTGACCTTGGTCTCGGCCGGCACCCAGCCCGAGTCGATGTGCAGCTGCGCCACCTTGCGGTAGTCGCGCTTGAAGAAGGCCATGAGGTTGCGCGCCAGGTAGTCCTGGTCCTCGGGCGTCAGGCTGCCGACGATGCCGAAGTCCACCGCGATGTACTGCGGACTCCAGGGCTGGTGGGTGCTGACGAAGATGTTGCCGGGGTGCATGTCGGCGTGGAAGAAGCTGTCGCGGAACACCTGGGTGAAGAAGATCTCCACGCCGCGCTCGGCCAGCTGGCGCATGTCGGTGTTCTGCCGCGCCAGCCCGGCCATGTCGGTCACCGGCACGCCGTAGATGCGTTCCATCACCAGCACCTGCGGGCGGCAGTAGTCCCAGTACACCTGCGGCACGTACAGCAGCGCCGAGCCCTCGAAGTTGCGCTTGAGCTGGCTGGCGTTGGCCGCTTCGCGCAGCAGGTCGAGCTCGTCGTAGATGGTCTTGGCGTAGTCGTCGACCACTTCCACCAGGTGCAGGCGACGAGCGTCGATGGAGATGCGCTCGGCGCTATTGGCCAGCATGAACAGCCAGGCCAGATCCTGGCTGATGATCGGCCGCAGATTCGGCCGCACCACCTTGACCACCACTTCCTCGCCGGTGCGCAGCTTGGCCGCATGCACCTGCGCCACCGACGCGGAGGCCAGCGGCTTGCTGTCGAAACGGGCGAAGATTTCCCCTACCGGCGCACCCAGCTGGCGCTCGATGAGTGCCGTGGCGACGGCTGAATCGAAGGGTGGCACGCGGTCCTGCAGCATCGCCAGCTCTTCAGCGATATCCGGCGGCAGCAGGTCGCGGCGGGTGGAGAGGATCTGCCCGAACTTGATGAAGATCGGCCCCAGGCCCTCCAGTGCCAGGCGCAGACGCGCACCGCGCGACAGCTCGCTGTGGCGTCGCGGAATCCAGCGCCAGGGCAGTAGGTAGCTGGTGGCGCGCAGCCACCAGGGCATCGGCAGGTCGAGAATGATGTCATCGAGGCGGTAGCGGATCACCACCAGCAGGATACGAAACAGGCGGCGGGCGGCGGCGAACAGCTTCATTCGGGGCGATCTGGATTCAGGTTGAGGGCGAGGCGCTCGATGCGCGCTTCGAGTCGGTCGAGGGCAAGTTTCATGTCATCCAGCTCGTCGAAACGCGCCTGGGCTTCGGCCTGGCCGACCAGCACCCGCGATTCCTCGCTGAGGTAGTCGGCAAGGTCCTGACGCAGCGAGTCGGCGCTGTCGCGTACCCAGTTCACCGGGCTGCGCAGGCTGGAGCCGAGCAGCTGTGCGCCGACCGGGCCGAGCCAGCGGGAAATTTCATATTCCCAGTCCAGTTCCAGATCCTGCAGCACTTCGGCGAGGTTCATCAGCAGGCCGCTGTCGCCGTCGATCTCGACCTCGGGACCATGCAGCACGGCGGTCTTGTTGCGGCTGACGGCCAGGCGTAGCAGGCTGCTCGCAGGCGCGCGCAGGCGACAATCGGCATCCGCGCCCCAGTTGCTGGCCAGGCGCAGGCCTTCGTCGTCGGCAAGGATGAACAGCCGCCAGGCCGGCGCCGTGCAGTCGATCTCGATGATCCGGCCGCTCAGGCGTGCCAGTCGTGGCAATGCCGTGGGGTCCAGGCGCAGGACGCGATTGACGCCACGCTCGGCACCAGCCAGCAGGGCAGCGCGCAACATCAGGGTTTGATGCCGCGGTGCAGGGCGACGATGCCGCCGGTCATGTTGTGATAGCTGACGCGCTCGAAACCGGCGGTCTCCATCATGCCTTTGAGCGTTTCCTGATCCGGGTGCATGCGGATCGACTCGGCCAGGTAGCGATAGCTGTCGGCGTCGTTGGTGATCAGCTTGCCCATCATCGGCAGCAGGCTGAACGAGTAGGCGTCGTAGGCCTTGGAAAACAGCTGGTTGGTCGGCTTGGAGAATTCCAGTACCAGCAGGCGGCCGCCCGGCTTCAGCACGCGCAGCATCGAGGCGATGGCGTCTTCCTTGTGGGTGACGTTGCGCAGGCCGAAGGCAATGGTGACCACGTCGAAATAGTTATCCGGGAAGGGCAGCTTCTCGGCATCGGCCTGGACGAACCTGACATTGCCGGCCACACCCTTGTCCAGCAGCTTGTCGCGGCCGACCTTGAGCATCGAGGCATTGATATCGGCCAGCACCACTTCGCCGGTGGGGCCGACGATGCGCGAGAACTGGCGGGTCAGGTCACCGGTGCCACCGGCGATGTCGAGGATGCGATTGCCGTGGCGGGCGCCGGACAGCTCGATGGTGAAGCGCTTCCACAGGCGATGCACGCCGCCCGACATCAGGTCGTTCATCAGGTCGTACTTGGCGGCCACGGAGTGGAACACCTCGGCCACCTTCTGCGCCTTCTGGCTTTCCGGCACGTTCTTGTAGCCGAAATGGGTGGTCGGTTCTGCGTCATGCGCTTTGCGAGGGTCGGTCATGGCTCTGTCCGGCGGAAAAACGGTGCCGGGCATTCTAAACCCAAAAGGCCGCGCCGGCTGCATCCGGGTCGCGCAACAGACCCTACCGCGCTTGCGGCGGGTTGCCCGCGGACGTCGTTGCCTCGTCGGCGTCCGCCTGCGGCTTCAGGGAGGCATAGAAATCGGCGACCTCGAGGATCTGCTCGGCGGTCAAGCGCCTGGCCGCGCTATGCATGATGTGGGCATAGGCGGTGCCGCCACGGGTACCCGATTTGAACAGCTCGAGCTGCAGGGCCAGATAGTCGGAGTACTGCCCGGCTATCTCGGGGTAGAGCGGGTTGCGCTCGGTCCTGTCGGGGCCGTGGCAGTCGGCGCAGGAGGGAGTTCCCTGCTCGTAATGGCCCTGCATGGCCGTGGCCTGGCCGCGCCGCAGAACCTCTGACTTCTCGACCGGGGCCCGGCTGCCGGATCCGGGCAGGGCCGCGTAATGGCTGGCCAGCCGGCGCATGCTGTCCTCGTCGAGGCCGGCGGCGATCGGCTGCATGATTCCGCTATGGCGCTCTCCTGCGGCATAGGCGCGCAGGCTGGCCAGCAGGTAGGCCTCGTTCTGTCCGGCCAGCCTGGGAAAGGCGCCCTCGCCACGGCCGTTGCCGTCTTTCCCGTGACAGCGGACGCAGTTGGCCAGTACCGGGCCCAGTGGTTCGGAAAGCGGGCGCAGATGGTCGGGCGGGCCGCCGTCGATGGCCAGGGCGCCGGGGCCGTAGGCCAGTTCGCGGTAGCCTTCGGCATCGAGTTTCGGCAGTTGCCTGAGGAAGGCTACCACCGCCCATACTTCGTCCTCGCGCCCCGGTGCCGGCCAGGCCGGCATGGCGGAGAACTTGATACCGTTCCTGACGATCCAGAACAGCTCCTCCGGTTCCCATCTGGACATTCTCGGCGCCAGTTCCGGGGGCTCGGGCACCATCTGCCGGGCAATCAACGCGCGCGGCTGTCCCGGTGCGCCATGGCAGGGCGAGCAGCCGTTCTCGAAATGGCCGGCGCCCTTGAGGATCAGCTTCGCATCGTCCAGCGGCGGTACCTTGATCCCCAGCGACTGGGTGCGCACGGCGCTGCGCATGGAGAAGTGCAGGAACCAGGCGGTCACCGGCCAGTGCCCGGAACTGGCGGCGATCGACACCAATCCCGACCAGGCATAGAGGAAACCGCCACCGGCACCCAGCGCGGCGAGCAGTGCCAGGCCGGCCAGGCCGCGCCGCCGGGAACCGCAGGTGGCGTAGTGCAGCGCCCGGCGCAGGGGCGCGAGGAGCAGGCCGAAGGCGTGTCTAGCGCGCTGAAGCAAGATCGGACTCCTTTCGCAGCAGGCCCGCCAGCAGGAGCAGGCCTCCGAGCAGATAGCTGATGCCGCCGAACACCAGCATGATCACCCCGCCCAGGTGCTGGTCCTGAAGCGGCGACAGGTCGAAGGCGGGTGGTCCGGCGTGCAGGTACAGCGGACGGCCGGCCAGGGCCAGCAGCACGCCGAGCAGGGTCATGTGCATCGAGGTCAGTAGAAGGCCGGCGATGCCCGCCGGGGCCCGTTCGCGCCGCTGCTGCCGGGTGCCGCCGAAGGCGGACAGCCAGAGCAGCAGACCGACGGCGAGATAGCTGCCCTGCTCCAGCACCAGCAGCGCCGTGCTGTGGCGCGCGGCATGGTGCAGGGCCGGCGCGTGCCAGGCCCAGACCACCAGCATTTCGACCAGCGAGGCCAGTGCCGGGGCGAACAGGGCCGGCCGGCGGCGCGCCGGGTCCAGCGGGCCGCCGGCGACACCGAGCGCCAGCAGTGGGGCGGCGACCGCCACCACCAGCACATGCATGCCCATGTGTGCGGCGAAGGTGTGTTCGGCCAGTGCCGGCAGCGGCCCGAGCCAGGCCGCCGCCAGCGTCAGCAGGCCGAGAACCAGGGCGAGGCGGCGCATCAGCGGCAGTTCCCGATGAAGACCACCGTCAGCGCCACGTACAGCGTCGCGACGAAGCTCAGGCCGCAGAGCAGCAGCGTCGAATAGCCGAGGAAGCGGTGGCGATCGGCGGGGGTGTCGTAGTCGTGCGGCGCGCTGGCGTCGGGGTCGCCGTTGCCGAGGCGGTGCTGGCGATAGCCGCGCCAGGCGGTCAGGGCGATGCCAAGCAGCGCCAGCAGGGTATAGAGGCCGACCAGCAGACGCGCATCGCCCAGCGCGCCGGCGCGGCCCACCTTGGCGCACCACACGGCGACGGTGACGTAGGACAGCAAAAAGTGCACCGCCCACAGGCCCGGGCCGAAGGTCAGCAGCCACAGGCTGCCCCAGCGCGCCGGCGGCGCCTCGAGTTCTTCATCCGGCTGATCGTCGTTGCCTGTGCTCATGCGATCCTCGGGAATCCGGCGATCACCGCCACCGTCACGGTTACGGTGATCGCCATGAAGTGCCAGTAGAGGGTGACGTTCTGCATGTCGATGTCATGCTCGGCGGTCATGCGTCCGGCCAGGCGGCGGGCGATGCAGTACAGCTGCATGATCAGTGCGACGCCCAGGTGCAGCAGCGACCACAGCACCAGCACCCAGACGGTGGCCGGGTAGACATGGCTGGTCGGGTCCAGCCCGGTGACATACGGGCCGGCGAAGAGTGCGGCACCTGTGGCGACGGTGAGCAGGGCCGCCAGACCCAGCGGCAGGTAGAAACCGAGCTGCCGGTCGAGGCGGTTGTTGCGGCGCGCCAGGAGGGTCAGGCCCCAGGAGGCCAGGCAGAGAAGGGCCGCTGTCACCGGCCAGACCACGCCGGGACCGATCGACGGCTCCGGCGGAAAGTCGGCATGGATGGTCCAGAAGAAGAAATAGCCGAACACCAGGCTGGCGAAGGCGCTCATGTCGCCGACCATGGTGATGAACATCGCCCACCAGCCCACCGACTTAGGGCCGGAGGCGTAGAGCGGCAGGGTCAGCCCGAGGCCGACGTCCTTCTTTGGCTTTTCGGGAATCAGCGCCGTGCCGGTCCACAGCCAGGCCAGGATGGCGGCGCCGGCGAGCACCGCACAGACGATCGCCGTCTTGTACATGTGATAGGTGGCGAAGATGAACGCGCCGCCGGTGAAGATCGCCGCCCAGATCGTGCGAAAGGTGGGGCCCGGCACGCGCAGGCATTGCAGCGGCTTGCCATCGATGGTGCTGGTGATCAGGGTCTCGCGCTTGCCCTCCTCGGCGTCGGCCAGATAGAAGCGTCCGGCATCGACGTCGGCCATCAGGCCAGGCTGGTCCCAGAGCGGATAGCGTCCCCGGATGATGGGGATCGAGCGCACGCCCCAGGACTCGCCGGGCATCTTCGCCAGCCACTCCAGAGTGCCGGCGTTCCAGGGGTTGCGCGCCGAGTAGGGCACCCGCTTCTTTGGCCGCACCACCTCGAACAGCAGGATCAGCACGCCGGCGGCGAACACGTAGGCGCCGACCGTGGAGATCAGGTTGAGCACGTCGAGGCCCATGCCGGCCGGGTAGGTGAAGACCCGCCTGGGCATCCCCAGCAGACCGGTGAAGTGCATCGGCAGGAAGGCCACGTTGAAACCGATGAACATCAGCCAGAACGCCCACCGGCCGCTCTTCTCCGACATCTGTTTGCCGCAGGTGAGCGGGTAGAAGTAGTACAGGCCGGCGGCGACCGGGAACAGCATGCCGCCGATCAGCACGTAGTGCAGGTGGGCGACGATGAAGTAGGTGTCGTGGGCCTGGAAGTCGAAGGGGGCGATGGCCACCATTACCCCGGTCAGCCCTCCGAGCACGAAGATCGCCAGGGCGCCGGCGACGAACAGCATCGGCGTCGACTTGACGAAACGCCCGGCCAGCGCGGTGGCCAGGAAGCAGAAGATCTGCACGCCGGTTGGAATCGCCACCGCCTCGGACGCGGCGGAGAAGAACGCCAGCGAGATGCCCGGCAGGCCGGTGGTGAACATGTGATGCACCCACAGGCCGAAGCTGATGAAGCCGGTGCCCACCGCCGCCAGCACGATCCAGCCGTAGCCGACGATGGGTCGCTGCGCGGCGGTCGGGACAATCATCGCCACCAGGGCGATGGCCGGTAGGAAAATGATGTAGACCTCGGGGTGGCCGAAGATCCAGAACAGGTGCTGCCAGAGCAGCGGATCCCCACCACGCTCCGGGTCGAAGAACGGCCAGTCGAAGGCCCGCTCCATCTCGAACAGCAGGTCGCCGGCGATAAGCGGCGGGAAGGCGAACAGGATCATCACCGCCACCACCAGGATGTACCAGGCGTACAGCGGAATCAGGTTGATGCGCATGCCCGGCGGGCGGGTCTTGAGTACGCCGACGATCAGCTCGACCGCCGCGGCCAGCGAGGCAATCTCGATGAACGACAGTCCGAGCAGCCAGATGTCGGCACTGATGCCCTCTGTGTGGGTGGTGGTCAGCGGCGGATACATGAACCAGCCGCCCTGTGGCGCCACGCCAAAGAAAATCGAACCGCAGACGAAGGTGCCGCCGATCACGTAGCACCAGAAACCGTAGGCCGACAGGCGCGGGAAGGGCAAATCGCGCGCGCCGAGCATCTGCGGCAGGACCAGGATCGAGAAGGCCTCGAAGATCGGCACGCCGAACAGGAACATCATCACCGAGCCGTGCAGGGTGAAGACCTGGTTGTAGGTGTCGGCCGAGAGGAAATCGTTGTCCGGCACCGCCAGCTGGGTGCGGATCAACAGCGCCAGCACCCCGGCGAAGAGGAAGAAGATGAAGGCGGTGGCGGTGTACCACAGGCCCACCTCGGTGTTGTTGACCGCCGACCAGTAGCGCCAGCCCTTGGGCGCCGCCCAGGGTTTGCGCAGGCGCTCTTCCTGGGCGCGCTGGAGCTCGAGGTCGGCCGGGTCCTGTGAGTCCGTTGCGCTGTCCGTCATTCGAGTTCGCTCAGGTAGGTGGCCAGCGCGGCCAGTTCGTCTTCAGGAAGCATGCCGAAGGCCGGCATCTTCACGTTCGGCTTCACCCGGTCGGTGTGACCGATCCAGCGGACGAAGGCCTCGGGCGTGTTGGGCAGCACGTCTGCGCCCAGACCCAGGCGGCTGCCGACATGGGTGAGGTCCGGCCCGACTCGGCCATCGGCCGGCGTGCCGCGAATCGCGTGGCAGGCGCCGCAGCCGTTGGTCAGGAAGGCGCGTTGGCCGCGCTCGGCGACGGCGCTGCGTGGCGGGGCCGCGGGTGCCGCCTGGTGGGCCAGCCAGGCGGCGTAGGCCTGCGGCTCCATCACCACCACCTGGAAGTTCATCAGTGCATGGGAGGTGCCGCAGTATTCGGCGCAGGCGCCGCGGTACACGCCGGTTTCGGTCGGCTCGAGGATCAGTTCGTTGACCCGTCCCGGAATCATGTCGAGCTTGCCGCCGAGCGCGGGAATCCAGAACGAGTGGATTACGTCCGGGCTGCTCAGGCGAAAAAGCGCCCGCTCGCCCACCGGCAGGCGGATTTCGTTGGCCAGTTCGACCGCCTCGCCGTTCGCCGTCAGGTAGCGCACCCGCCACCACCACTGCTCGCCCGCGACCTCGATGCGTGCGGCGGGCTCGCCCCCGGCAGGGCGCAGTTCGGACATCAGCGACAGGCTGTAGGTCAGCAAGGCGCCGAGCACCAGGGTGGGAAAGACCGCACCGCCGCCGATGATCAGCCAGCGCGAGGCCCGCACGTTGTGCTCGGCCGGGCGCAGGCGGGTGACATATAGGGCGAGGCCGATCACCAAGGCCCAGATCAGCAGGCCGATGCCGGTCATCCACCAGAACAGTTCGGCCACGCGAGCAGCTTCGATCCCGGCGGGGCGCAGGCTCGACTGTGGACCGCCGCAGGCGCTGCACAGGCCGAGGGCGGCCATGATCGGGCCGCCTCGGCATGTGCCCGGGAGCCACGGCCTGCGCCAGGACCGAAAGGGTGCGCGCATCTCCTCACTCCTTGATGACCTGCGGTTTGGGACAGCGGGGCGCCGGAAAAATTTGGCTACAGAATCCCCTGTGCGGCCCTTCGAGGCCGTGAGGAATGGCAGCAAACTGCTATAGTGCGCAGCCTTTTTCGCCGCAAAGAGTCGTCATGGCCCAGATCATCGTCGAACGTTCCCACAATCTCGGCCGCGAGGCCGCGCGTGAAAAGGCCGACGAACTGGCCGCGCGATTGGCCCGCGAGTTCGGCGTGAGCTGCCAATGGCAGGGCGATGTGCTGGCGGTCAGGCGCAGCGGTGCGGACGGGCGGATCGAAGTCTACGAGGACAGCGTCAAAGTGCTGCTCAACCTCGGTCTGCTGCTCTCGGCCATGGGCAGCAGTATCCAGGGCCAGATCGAGCGGGCACTGGACAAGGCGCTGGCCTGAGGCAGCTGGCCTGAGGCCTGTCGGTCGCAATAAGGTGCGCGGGACGTAGGGTTGCTGTCGATTTTTACATCCACGGCCGCGGAGCATCGACGCTGTTCGGTGGATCGACTAAGCGTGATCCACCCTACGGTTTCCTTTCAGAGCATCAGCTTGACCACCGACTCATCGGGGTCGCGGGATTTTCCGGCGGCCGCCAGTGCCGCGACATAGTCCTCCCACAGCGCCTGCTGATTCAGCGCCAGGCGCTCGAGGTAGTCCCAGGTGTAGAGGCCGCTGTCGTGGCCATCGCTGAAGGTCAGCTTCAACGCATACTGACCGGCCGGCTCGATCTGCTCCAGCGCGACATTCAGCTTGCCGGTCTGCAGCACCGGATTGCCGTGGCCCTGCACTTCCGCCGACGGCGAGTGCACGCGCAGGAATTCGGCCGGCAGCAGGTAGCGCTCATCGGCGCCGTATTCCAGTTCCAGCGTCCTGGACGCCTTGTGCAGCTTGATCGTGGTGGGGATGCGCATGCGACGCTCCGGAAAATCGGCCGTGGCGATTGCCACGGCCGCTACGGTCAGAGGATATAGCGCGACAGGTCTTCGTCCTGCGCCAGCTCGCCGAGGTGCTCGTTGACATAGGCAGCGTCGATGCGGATCGGCTCGCCCTGCTGCTTGCCGGCCAGGTCGGCGGCGCTGAAGGAGACCTCTTCCAACAGCCGCTCGAGCAAGGTGTGCAGGCGACGGGCGCCGATGTTCTCGGTCTTCTCGTTGACCTGCCAGGCGATCTCGGCGATGCGTTTGATGCCGTCCTCGAGAAACTCGATGTGCAGCCCTTCGGTTTTCAGCAGCTCGCGGTACTGCTCGGTGAGCGCCGCATGCGGCTCGGTGAGGATGCGCTCGAAGTCTTCAGGTGACAGCGCTTTGAGTTCTACGCGGATCGGCAGGCGACCCTGCAGTTCCGGCACCAGGTCGCTGGGCTTGGAGAGGTGGAAGGCGCCGGAGGCGATGAAGAGGATATGGTCGGTCTTGACCATGCCCAGCTTGGTATTGACCGTGCTGCCCTCGATCAGCGGCAGCAGATCACGCTGCACACCCTCGCGGGAAACGTCGGCGCCGCCGGTGTTGCCGCGCTTGGCGACCTTGTCGATCTCGTCGATGAAAACGATGCCGTTCTGCTCCACCGCCTCCAGGGCACGGGCCTTGAGGTCTTCTTCGTTGACCAGGCGCGCGGCTTCCTCGTCGCGAATGAGCTTGAAGGCTTCCTTGATCTTCAGCTTGCGGCTCTTCTTCTTGCCCTTGCCCATGTTGGCGAAGAGGTTCTGCAGCTGGTTGGTCATCTCCTCCATGCCGGGCGGGGCCATGATTTCCACCCCGGCCGGGCTCTCGGCGACCTCGATGTCGATTTCCTTGTCGTCCAGCTGGCCTTCGCGCAGGCGCTTGCGGAACAGCTGACGGGTGTTGGAATCGCCGCTCTGCACCGGCTCCTCGGAGAAGCCCACCGGCCGTGCCGGCGGCAGCAGCGCATCGAGGATGCGTTCTTCGGCGGCGTCTTCGGCACGGTGGCGCATCTTGTGCACCTCCTGCTCGCGCAGCATCTTCAGCGCCGCGTCGGCCAGGTCGCGGATGATCGACTCGACGTCACGGCCGACATAGCCGACCTCGGTGAACTTGGTCGCTTCCACCTTCAGGAATGGTGCGTTGGCCAGCTTGGCCAGGCGGCGCGCGATCTCGGTCTTGCCGACGCCGGTGGGGCCGATCATCAGGATGTTCTTCGGCGTGACTTCCTGGCGCAGCTCGGCCGGCAGCTGCATGCGCCGCCAGCGGTTGCGCAGGGCGATGGCCACGGCGCGCTTGGCGTCGTCCTGGCCGATGATGTGGCGGTTGAGTTCGTGGACGATCTCGCGGGGCGTCATGGACATGGTGCGGTACTCCGGAACGACAGGCGATCAGATCGCGCTGTCGAGCTCCTCGATGGTCAGGTTCTGATTGGTGAACACGCAGATGCTGCCAGCGATGTTCAGCGCGGTCTCGGCGATTTCCTGGGCCGACATGTCGGCGCCGGCCTTGAGCAGCAGGGCCTTGGCCGCGGCCTGGGCGAAGCCGCCGCCGGAGCCCATGGCGATCAGATCGTCTTCGGGCTGCACCACATCGCCGTTGCCGGTGATGATCAGCGAGGCGTCCTTGTTGGCCACGGCGAGCATGGCTTCCAGGCGGCTCAGGGAGCGGTCGGTACGCCAGTCCTTGGCCAGCTCGACGGCGGCGCGCACCAGATGGCCCTGGTGCTTTTCCAGCTGGCCTTCGAAACGCTCGAAGAGAGTGAAGGCATCGGCGGTGGCGCCGGCGAAGCCGGCCAGGACCTGGCCGTGATAGAGACGGCGGACCTTCTTGGCGTTGCCTTTCATGACGGTATTGCCGAGGGAAACCTGGCCGTCGCCGCCCATGACGACTTTGCCGTTGCGGCGCACTGAAACGATGGTGGTCAAGGGAAAATCTCCACACTGCGGGGCGATGAATGCCCGAATGCGGTTGATATGGGGGACTGCTGCCGGCTTTTCAACAGCTGTCGGCGAGGTTCACCTGCAATCGCGGTTCCGCGCGAGGCGCTCAGTCAGGCCGGGGCTGTTCGCTGCGTTGCGGGTGACGGGGCTGGCGCGGCACGTTGCCGGCGACCTCGGCGGCGATCATCTTGCGTAACCTGACCGGAATCGACTTGGCCGCCGGCACCTTGCCAGCTTGTCCGTTTACGACGGGGCCGAGGCCGGAATGTTCACGGCGCTTAGTCACCAGGCGGTGCGATTCACTCCATGGCGAAACCGTGCTGACGCCAGGCCTCGTACACCGCGACGGCCACGGTGTTCGACAGGTTCAGGCTGCGGCTGTCGGGGCGCATCGGCAGGCGCAGGCGCTGCTCGTTGGGCAGGGCATCGCGGATCTCTAGCGGCAGGCCGCGGCTTTCGGGGCCGAACAGCAGCGCGTCGCCGCGCCGGTAGCGGACCTCGTGAAAGGGCTGCGAGCCCTTGGTGGTGAAGGCGAACAGCCGTGGGCCGTCCGGGTTGGCGGCGTCGATGCCGATCCGCGCGAGGCAGCTCGGCAGATCGGCGTGGCGCTCCAGCGTGGCGTATTCGTGATAATCCAGGCCGGCGCGGCGCAGGCGTTTATCGTCCAGCTCGTAACCCAGCGGCTCGATCAGGTGCAGGTAGCAGCCGGTATTGGCGCAGAGCCTGATAATGTTGCCGGTATTGGGCGGTATTTCCGGTTGGAACAGGATCACGTGAAACATGCGCAGCACCGAGGTTGAGGATCGGCGGCATTCTACCGGGGAGCAGGACCCGATGCCGCGGCTGCGGCGGCGCTTTTTCGGCTCGCTGGTGCTGATCGGTCTGCTGATCGGGCTGATGATCGGCCGGCTCACCGCGCCGGGGCCGGTGCAACTAGAACTGGTGCAGGTGCAGCCGCAAGGCCTTTCGCTGCAGTTCGACCGCGAGCCCGAGGTGTATGACGAGCACCTCGAAGGGGCGTTCGCCCTGTTGTTCCAGGCCGAGGGCGAGCCGCAGTCCGGGCAGCTGCAGATCGACGGCATGCCGGTGGCCTGGCGCGTGCAACAGACCGAGAAGGGCCTGCTGTTGCATCTGGTGGCGGCGCGGCGGCTGCAGGGGCAGTGGCAGGGCGCGCGCGGCGACGGCGGCTGGCAGGTGCAGGTCAGCGTGTCGCCCTGGCGGCCATGACGGATTCGCACATGGCTGGTGCGTCAGAAAGAAGAACCCCGCCAGTGGCGGGGTTCTAAGTCGCAGATCGGATCAGCGTCTGATCAGCTGTCGTCGCCGTCGTCGTCATCGCTGCCATCGACGCGCATGCCCAGCTCCTTGATCTTGCGTGTCAGGGTGTTGCGACCCCAGCCGAGCAGCAGCGCGGCGTCGCGGCGGCGACCGGCGGTGTGCTTGAGCGCAGTCTCGATCATGATGCGCTCGAAGGCCGGTACGGCCTCGTCGAGCAGGTTGCTCTGGCCGCGCGCCAGGGCCTGATCGGACCAGTTGCGCAGCGCCTGTTCCCAGTTGTGCGCCGGCTGCGCCTCGGCCTGCTGGTTGAGCAGCTCCGGCGGCAGGTCGTCGACATGTACTTCGCGCCCGGACGCCATGACCGTGATCCAGCGGCAGGTGTTCTCCAGCTGGCGCACGTTGCCCGGCCAGGGCAGGTGCTGCAGGTATTCCTTGGTTTCCGGCTTGAGCACCTTGGTCTCCACCGACAGTTCCTGCGCGGCGCTGGCGAGGAAGTGCTCGGCGAGTGCCGGGATGTCCTCGCGGCGATCGGACAGGCGCGGAATGTGGATGCGGATGACGTTCAGCCGGTGGAACAGGTCTTCGCGAAACTTGCCGGCCTGCACCAGGGTTTCCAGGTCCTGGTGCGTGGCGGCAATGATGCGCACGTCGACCCGCACCGGCGTGTGGCCGCCGACCCGGTAGAACTCGCCATCGGCCAGTACGCGTAACAGACGGGTCTGGGTGTCGGCCGGCATGTCGCCGATCTCGTCGAGGAACAGGGTGCCGCCGTCGGCCTGCTCGAAGCGGCCGCGGCGCTGGTTGGCCGCACCGGTGAAGGCACCTTTCTCGTGACCGAACAGCTCGGATTCCATCAGATCCTTGGGGATCGCCGCCATGTTCAGCGCGATGAACGGCGAGGCCGAGCGCGGGCTGTGGCGGTGCAGCGCGTGGGCCACCAGCTCCTTGCCGGTACCCGACTCGCCATTGATCAGCACGGTGATGTTGGAATGGCTGAGGCGACCGATGGCGCGGAACACCTCCTGCATCGCCGGTGCCTCGCCGATGATCTCCGGCGTGTGATGACGATTGGCCGGCTGCTGCTGGTTCTGCTGTTCCTGGGCGTGCTGGTTGGCGCGCTTGACCAGCGACACGGCGTCGTCGACGTCGAACGGCTTGGGCAGGTACTCGAAGGCGCCGCCCTGGTAGGAAGCCACCGCGCTATCCAGGTCGGAGTGCGCGGTCATGATGATCACCGGCAGGCGCGGGTACTGCTCGCGGATCTGCGAGAGCATGTCCAGGCCGCTGAGGCCGGGCATGCGGATGTCGGAGATGATCACATCCGGCTGCTGGCGGGCGAGGCGGGCCAGCACGCTGTCAGCGCTGTCGAAGCTCTGCGTGGCCATGCCTTCCTGTTGCAGGGCCTTTTCCAGGACCCAGCGGATGGAGCGGTCGTCGTCGACGATCCAGACGTTTTCGCTTCGGCTCATGCTGATGTGGCTCCTTGTTCCAGCGGTAGGAAGATCGAGAACACGGTATGGCCAGGATGGCTCTCGCATTCGATCAGACCCTGGTGCTGACTGATGATGTTCTGGGTGATGGCCAGGCCCAGCCCGGTTCCGTCCGGGCGACCGCTGACCATCGGGTAGAAGAGCGTGTTCTGCAGTTCGGCGGGGATGCCCGGGCCGTTGTCGATGATCTCGATGCGCGCCACCAGGCGATGGCGGATATGGCCGATGGTGAACTGGCGCAGCGTGCGGGTGCGCAGGGTGAGGCGGCCGAGGCCCAGTTCGTTCTGCCCGGCCAGCGCCTGCATGGCGTTGCGCATGATATTGAGCACGGCCTGGATCATCTGTTCGCGGTCCATCAGGACCTCCGGAATGCTCGGGTCGTAGTCGCGCACCAAAATGATGCTTCCCTGGCATTCGGCCTCGATCAGGCTGGCCACATGTTCGAGCACTTCGTGGATATTGGTCATCGCCAGCGACGGCAGCTTGTTCGAGCCCAGCATGCGGTCGACCAGATTACGCAGACGGTCGGCCTCCTCGATGATGACCTCTGTGTAGTCCTTCAGATGTTCTTCCGGCAGCTCGCGGGCCAGCAGCTGTGCCGCGCCGCGGATGCCACCCAGCGGATTCTTGATCTCGTGGGCCAGGCCGCGCACCAGCATCTTGGTGGTTTCCTGCTTGGACAGCTGGGCCTCTTCCTTGGTGATGCGCAGCAACCGGTCGCGCGGCAGCACTTCCAGTAACAGCATGGTCTCCTGGCGCGTCAGTACCGGGGTCACGGCGTAGTCGACGGTCAGCGACTGGCCGGTGGCGGAGGTCAGGGTGGCTTCGCGCTTGGTGAACGGGTGGGCTTCTTCCACAGCCTGGCGCAATGCCGCCAAGGCTTCCGGCGATTCGGTGAACAGTTCGCTGATGAATTGCCCATGGCTGCGCTGACCGCTGACGGCCAGCAGCATTTCGGCCGCCGGGTTCATGTACTCCAGGCGCAAGCGCGAGTTGAGCAGCAGCGTCGCGGTGGTCAGGTTCTCGATCAGCAGGCGTTGCAGGGCTTCGTTGATCATGACTGGTCTGCATCCGGAGGTTCATGCAGGAAATGCAAGAACCAAACCAAGCGCGCCATTGCGGCGCGGATCGGCCTGATGCTGCAGCCCTACGGGCTGTCCGGTGACCCAATTTGGTGACGAGCGATCGGCTCGTTCATTGGGCGCACCAAACAGGTGCACTCAATGATCATAGAAAGGGCACGAAGGGAATGTCGCGTTTTTCTACCGGTTTGTCCTTAAGCGGGCATTCCGGGCGCACGCCGTAATCGGCCTTCTTGCACGGGTTGACCATGCGTCGCTGGGCCAGAGAGGTGCGAAGCAGGTGAAAGGACCGGATCGCACTGCGTTGCAGTTCGCGTTCCTGCTCATCGATCACCGCCACCGCCAGCTGGTGTGTGCCGCGATCGACATTGCTCAGTTCGAATTCCGCCTGCGCGGCTGGCGCACCGAACGGCTGTCCGTCGAGCAGCACCTGATAAGCGTGCCCGGGTTGCAGCGCAGGCTCGGCTTGCAGGGTTACGTTGATCGTGCCCGCGTTGTTGCGGATCGCCTCGTCCTCGGTCGGACTGATGATGTGCAGCCGATAGTCGACGGGTGTTGCTTTCACCGCTGGCCCGGCGGTCGGTGCGGCCTGCACGGGTGGCGCAGGCATGCTGTTCGATGGCTTTAGCCGTACCTCCTCCGCCATCTGGCCGGCCGGGCGATCGGTAAAGACCCGATTGCCCTCCGCATCTATGTAGGAATAGACGCCGGCGAGAGCTGGCAGCGCACTGGCGAGCAGCAGGATGGCAGCTGCCTGGCGAACGATTCTCAAGGCGCGGGCCTCGCCGGCTTCGGCCGCAACGCCGGGCTCGAGGTATGCACACGCTGCACCGTGAACCGCTCCGGCTGGCTGCGCTGAATGACCCGCTCGCCGCTCAATATCTCGACGTGCAGCCGGTGTTCGCCGCGTTCGACATTGTTCAGTTGCAGGGACGTGGCCGCGCTGGCGGCGGCCTGAGGGATGCCGTCCAGTACGAAGCGCAGGCTGTGGCCGGGTTGCAGTGGTGGCTCCAGCACAGCGCTGACGACGAAGCTGCCGTTGTTGGCGCGCAGCGCCTCGTCATCGGGAATGCCGGCTACCTGCAACGTCTGGTAGGGCGCCTGCTGCGTCTGCTGACTGTCTGGCAATGGCGGTGGCGGCTCGGGCGTGCGGATATTGACGGTATTGGCCGGTGGCAGATCCACCGTATCGGCCTGCACGCCTTCCGGCGGTTGGTTGGTGAACACCGTGTTGCCTTGCTCGTCGGTGTACTTGTAGATCTCGGCGAAGGCCGGGACGCTGAGGATGAACAGCAGGCTGAACAGGGCGCTACGCATGGGAGGCTCCGCAGGAGGTGGACCGTCGAAGCCTTGCACTGCAACGGCCTTCAGGCAAGCACGATCGCTGCGATTTGCGAGGCGTGACAAGCTGCATGGATCGCAGTCGCCGGGCAGAAACGAAGAAGGCCACCCGAGGGTGGCCTTCCTGTCACGCGAACTGGATCAGACGCTGTAGTACAGGTCGTATTCCAGCGGGTGCACGAAGGTGCGCACCTTGATCTCTTCCTCGGACTTCAGCTCGATGTAGGCATCGATGAACTCGTCGGAGAACACGCCGCCCTTGGTCAGGAACGCACGGCCCTTGTCCAGCTCTTCCAGGGCTTCCTTCAGGCTGCCGCAGACCTGCGGGATCAGCTTGCCTTCTTCCGGCGGCAGATCGTACAGGTTCTTGTCGGCCGCATCGCCAGGGTGGATCTTGTTCTGGATGCCATCCAGGCCAGCCATCAGCAGTGCAGCGAAGCACAGGTACGGGTTGGCAGCCGGGTCCGGGAAGCGCGCTTCGATACGACGGGCTTTCGGGCTGGACACGTACGGAATACGGATCGAGGCGGAACGGTTGCGGGCCGAGTAGGCCAGCATGACCGGTGCTTCGAAGCCCGGGACCAGACGCTTGTAGGAGTTGGTCGACGGGTTGGTGAAGCCGTTCAGCGCCTTGCCGTGCTTGATGATGCCGCCGATGAAGTACAGCGCGGTCTCGGACAGACCGGCATAGCCTTCGCCAGCGAAGGTGTTCTTGCCGTCCTTGGAGATCGACATGTGCACGTGCATGCCTGAACCGTTGTCGCCATACAGCGGCTTCGGCATGAAGGTCGCGGTCTTGCCGTAGGCGTCGGCGACGTTGTGTACGCAGTACTTCAGGGTCTGAACTTCGTCAGCCTTGGCGACCAGGGTGTTGAACTTCACGCCGATTTCGTTCTGACCGGCAGTGGCCACTTCGTGGTGGTGTACTTCGACGACCAGGCCCATCTCTTCCATGGCGTTGCACATGGCGGTACGGATTTCGTGGTCGTGGTCGCACGGCGGAACCGGGAAATAACCGCCCTTGACGGCCGGGCGGTGGCCCTTGTTGCCGCCTTCGACGTCCTGGTCGGTCATCCAGGAGCCCTGCTCGGAGTAGATCTTGAACATCGAGCCGGAGATGTCCGACTTGAACTTGACCTGGTCGAAGATGAAGAACTCCGGCTCCGGGCCGACGAATACGGTGTCACCGATGCCGGTGGACTTGAGGAACTCCTCGGCGCGCTTGGCGATGGAGCGCGGATCGCGGTCGTAGCCCTGCATGGTGCTCGGCTCGACGATGTCGCAGACCAGGATCAGGGTCGGCTCTTCGGTGAACGGATCGAGCACAGCGGTCTCGTCGACCGGCATCAGGATCATGTCGGAGGCTTCGATGCCTTTCCAGCCATGGATGGACGAACCGTCGAACATCTTGCCGTGCTCGAAGAAGTCTTCATCCTGGGCATCACGAGCCGGGACGGTGACGTGGTGCTGCTTGCCTTTGGTATCGGTGAAGCGCAGATCAATCCACTTCACATCGTAATCTTTGATCAGTTGAAGCGACTTCGACATGGTGTTCTCCAAGTGGTGGAAGCGTGACAGTGAGCTTCCGAATCAGGGTGAAGCCGGGCGGCGATGTTCCGCCAAGGCGACCTGCCTCACAAGGGAGCAAATTGCATGCCAGTGCTCCGTCTTGGAACTGCAGGCCCGCCACTGCGCTGCCGTGGCGATGGGGCGTGCTAAATCCTAGCTTCCTGCACGAAAACGTGCGCGCTAATGGTGCGAGCGGTCTCGGTTACGCATCTTTTTGGTGCGTACGGGCGCGACTCAAAGAAACCGATTAAAACTTGAGCAGTTTCCGCTATACTCCGCGCCCCTCTTTTCCAGCCACACCGGCACCCGCGCTGTTTCCATGAAGCTGATCGTCAAGGTTTTCCCCGAAATCACCATCAAGAGCCCGCCGGTGCGCAAGGGCTTCATTCGCCAGTTGGCGAAGAACATCCGCACCGTGCTGCGCGAGCTCGACCCCGAGGTGCGGGTCGAAGGCGTGTGGGACAACATTGAGGTGGAAACCGCGCTCAGCGAATCGAAGCCGCTGCGCGAGATGATCGAGCGCCTGCGCTGCACGCCCGGCATCGCCCATTGCCTGGAGGTGCACGAGTATCCGCTGGGCGATCTCGACGACATCGTCGCCAAGTGCAAGGCACACTACGCCGAGCGCCTGCCGGGCAAGATCTTCGCGGTGCGCTGCAAGCGCGCCGGCAAGCACCCGTTCAGCTCCATGGACGTCGAACGGCATGTCGGCAGCCAGCTGCGCCAGCAGTGCGGCGCCTCCGGCATTTCGCTGAAGGCGCCGGAAGTCGAAGTGCGCATGGAAATTCGCGACCAGCGCCTGTTCGTCGTCCACGAGCAGCACGACGGCATTGGCGGCTATCCGCTGGGTGCGCTGGAACAGACCCTGGTGCTGATGTCCGGGGGGTTCGACTCCACCGTTGCCGCCTACCAGATGATGCGTCGCGGCCTGATGACCCATTTCTGCTTCTTCAACCTCGGCGGCCGCGCCCATGAGCTGGGCGTGATGGAAGTGGCCCACTATCTATGGAAGAAGTACGGCAGCTCGCACCGCGTGCTGTTCATCAGCGTGCCGTTCGAGGAAGTGGTCGGCGAGATCCTGCAGAAGGTCGACAACAGCCAGATGGGCGTGGTGTTGAAGCGCATGATGCTGCGCGCCTCTACCGAGATCGCCGAGCGCCTGCACATCGACGCACTGGTCACCGGCGAGGCGATTTCCCAGGTCTCCAGCCAGACCCTGCCGAACCTCTCGGTGATCGATTCGGCCACCGACATGCTGGTGCTGCGCCCGCTGATCGCCAGCCACAAGCAGGACATCATCGACACCGCCTTCGAGATCGGCACCGCCGAGTTCGCCAAGAACATGCCCGAATACTGCGGCGTGATCTCGAAGAACCCGACCACCCGCGCCAAGCGCTATCGCGTCGAGCACGAGGAAAAGCAGTTCGACATGGCCATCCTCGAGCGCGCTCTGGCCAGTGCCCGCCAGGTACCGATCGACCGGGTGATCGATGAGTTGGGCGAAGACATCAAGGTCGAGGAGGTCAGCGAGGCGACGGCCGGCCAGGTCATCCTCGACATTCGTCACCCCGACGCCGCCGAGGACGAACCCCTCGAACTGTCCGGCATCGAAGTTCAGACCTTGCCGTTCTACGCGCTGAACAACCGTTTCAAGGAGCTGGATGAAAACCGCCAGTACCTGCTGTATTGCGACAAAGGTGTCATGAGCCGCCTGCATGCTCACCATCTGCTGAGCGAGGGGCATGTGAATGTTCGCGTCTATCGTCCGGCCTGACGCATCGGTGAAACAGCCGGGGCTGTTGGGTGGCAGCATTCGCCACCGCCCTCCCGACCGCTGCTGATCGCAAGGCCCAGTCGTTACAACTCGGACAGCCTGACGTCGTCCGGACAATTCCCAGCTTCAAGCCCGAGCTCGAAGCTATCTACAGAGAAACGAATCAGTGATCGAGAATCTTCGCAACATCGCCATCATCGCCCACGTCGACCATGGCAAGACCACCCTCGTCGACAAGCTGCTGCGCCTGTCCGGCACCCTCGACCGCAAAGAAGCGGAAAACGAGCGCGTGATGGACTCCAACGACCAGGAAAAGGAACGCGGCATCACCATCCTGGCCAAGAACACCGCGCTGAAGTGGAACGGCTACAACATCAACATCGTCGACACCCCCGGCCACGCCGACTTCGGCGGTGAGGTCGAGCGCGTCATGAGCATGGTCGACTCCGTGCTGCTGGTGGTCGACGCCCAGGACGGTCCCATGCCGCAGACCCGCTTCGTGACCCAGAAGGCGTTCAAGGCCGGCCTGCGTCCGATCGTCGTGGTGAACAAGATCGACCGCCCGGGCGCGCGTCCGGACTGGGTCATCGACCAGATCTTCGACCTGTTCGATAACCTCGGTGCCAGCGACGAGCAGCTGGACTTCCCGATCGTCTACGCCAGCGCCCTGAACGGCATCGCCGGCATGGACCACGAGAACATGGACGACAACATGGATGCCCTGTTCCAGGCCATCATCGACCACGTTCCGGCGCCCAAGGTGGACGTCGACGGCCCGTTCCAGATGCAGATCTCGCAGCTGGACTACAACAGCTTCCTTGGCGTCATCGGTATCGGCCGCATCGCTCGCGGCACCGTGAAGACCAACACCCCGGTGACTGCCATTGGCGCCGACGGCAAGAAGCGCAACGGCCGTGTTCTGAAGATCATGGGCCACTCCGGCCTGCAGCGGGTTGAGGTGGCCGAAGCCACCGCCGGCGACATCGTCTGCGTGTCCGGCATGGACGAGCTGTACATCTCCGACACCCTCTGCGACCAGAGCGCCGTCGAGGCGCTGCCGCCGCTGACCGTCGACCAGCCGACCGTTTCCATGACCTTCCAGGTCAACGACTCGCCGTTCGCCGGCAAGGAAGGCAAGTTCGTCACCAGCCGCAACATCAAGGACCGTCTGGACAAGGAGCTGCTGCACAACGTGGCGCTGCGCGTCGAGCAGGGCGACAGCCCGGAGAAGTTCAAGGTCTCCGGCCGCGGCGAACTGCACCTGTCGGTACTGATCGAAACCATGCGCCGTGAAGGCTTCGAGCTGGCCGTCGGCCGCCCGGAAGTGGTGATCATCGAGAACGAGGCCGGCGAGAAGCAGGAGCCTTACGAGAACGTCACCATCGACATCGAAGAGCAGCACCAGGGGCCGGTGATGGAGCAGATGGGCCTGCGCAAGGGCGATCTGACCAACATGATTCCCGATGGCAAGGGCCGCATCCGCCTGGAGTACACCATCCCGGCGCGCGGACTGATCGGCTTCCGCAACAACTTCCTGACCCTGACCTCGGGCACCGGCATCCTGACCTCGACCTTCAGCCACTACGGCCCGATCAAGGCCGGCGAAGTCACCAACCGCCAGAACGGCGTGCTGGTCTCCATGGCCACCGGTACCGCGCTGACCTACTCGCTGGAAACCCTGCAGGCCCGCGGCAAGCTGTTCCTCGAACCCGGCCAGGACATCTACGAAGGCCAGCTGTGCGGCATCAACAGCCGTGACAACGACCTGGTGATCAACCCCACCAAGGGCAAGAAGCTCGACAACATGCGCGCTTCCGGCAAGGACGAGGTCATCGCCCTGGTTCCGCCGATCAAGTTCACTCTCGAGCAGGCGCTGGAGTTCATCGCCGACGACGAGCTGGTGGAAGTGACGCCGAAATCGATCCGCCTGCGCAAGAAGATGCTCAACGAGAACGACCGCAAGCGCTACGAGCGCGCCAAGGTCTAACACCCGTTGCGAGACAACAGAAAGGCGCCTTCGGGCGCCTTTTTGCTGTCTGCTGATTGCCAGCCCGACCTGCTCAGGCGTGCCGAGCGCGCAGCGAGCGGCCTGCGAAAGTTCTACAAGGCTTCTACAAGCCTCGCCCTTGAGCCTGCGAGAGCACACCTTGCCGGCAGGCATGCCCAGATTCAGCCCGCTTTCGCTCGACATTCCGTCGATAAAAACTTGTACAGGTAGTGTCATAGTGACATTATCCTGTACAAGTTTTGCATCGCTTCGTGTATCGCTCGAAGCACCAACGACTGGCTGATGGGCTGCCGCGCAGCCTCGCAAGGAGAGTTCGATGAACAAGCAGATGTCGGTATCCATGCGCCTGGGCCTGGGGTTTCTGGTGATCCTGGCGCTGATGGTGGTGGTCGCCGTGGTCAGTGCGCTCAAAGTCGACATCATCGACCGCAGCATGAGCCAGATCAGCTCGCAGGCCGGCCTCAAGCAGCGCTATGCGATCAACTTTCGCGGCAGCGTGCACGACCGTGCGATCGCCGTGCGCGACGCCGTCAGTGCGGCCGATCCCGCGTTTGCCCGTGAGCAGGTGGCGGAGATCGAGCGGCTGGCTCAGCTGTACGCCGACTCGGCGGCGCCGATGAAGACGATGCTCGCGCAACCCTCCGCCGATGCCGTGGAAAAGCAGTTGATGCTGCAGATCGAGGCCATCGAGGCGAAGACCAATGCGCTGACCCAGCAGGTGGTCGAACTGCGCTTCAGCGAGGGCTCGGAGCGCGCCTACGACTTTCTCCTGGAAAACGTCGCCGGGTCGTATACCGAATGGCTGCGGCTGATCAACGCATTCATCGATCACCAGGAATCGAGCATCAATCAGGACGTGACCGTGGTCCGCGAGACCGCCAGCGGCTTCCTCGCGCTCATCGTCGCGGTGACCGGCGTGGCGGTTCTGCTGGGCGTGGCCATTGCCGTGGTGATCATCCGCAAGCTGCGTTCCACCCTCGGTGCCGAGCCGGACGAGGTGGCCCGCGTGATCGGCAATCTGGCCAATGGCGATCTCGGTCAGGTAATCGCCACCCCGTACCCGGACAGCGTCATGGGGGCGACCGCGAAGATGGCCAGCCGCCTCACCGCGATCATTGCCGAGGTGCGCGCTGCCGCCGATGGCGTCGGCGTCGCCTCGGGTGAACTGCGTACCTCCTCGGCGAACAGCAACCAGCAGATCCAGCACCAGTCGGCCGAGGCCGAACAGGTCGCCACGGCGATCAACCAGATGGCCACGACGGTGAACGAGGTGGCGAGCTTCGCCGCCCGTGCCGCCGCTGCGGCAAAGAGCGCCGACGAGCAGGTCGAGACCGGTACGCGAATCGTCGGCGAGACGGCCGTTTCCATCCATAACCTGGCCAAGGTGCTGGAAAGCGCGACTGAAACCGTCAACCAGGTCTCGGCGCAAAGCGGCGATATCGAGAAGATCCTGCAGGTCATCAGCGCCATCGCCGAGCAGACCAATCTGCTCGCGCTCAACGCCGCCATCGAGGCGGCGCGCGCCGGCGAACATGGTCGCGGCTTCGCAGTGGTGGCCGACGAGGTGCGCTCGCTGGCCAACCGTACGCAGCTGTCGTCGAGCGAAATCAGCGAGATGATCACCTCGCTGCAGGCCGGCGCCGGCAGGGCGGTGGAGGTGATGCAGTCGAGCAAGCAGTTGGCACAGCAGACCGTCGAACAGACGCTGCAGGCGGAAAACGCGCTGACCAAGATTCGCCAGGAAGTGGGTTCGATCAACGAGATGAACGCGCAGATCGCGACGGCTTCCGAGGAGCAGAGCGCGGTGGCCGAAGAGGTCAACCAGAGCGTCACGCGCATTCATGATTCGACCGTCGCCAGCTCAGCGGCATCGAACCAGGTGGCGTCCTCCAGTCAGGACCTGACCATGCTGGCCGAGGAGCTGAATCGCAAGGTCAACTACTTCCGCGGTTGACCCCGTGCGCCGCACGGACGAATAGCCCCTGGCAAAATATCTGGGTGTTGTACGCGGTCAGGCTTACTGGCGAACCCAGGTCTGGCTGCGGCCCAGCGCCTCGATGCCGATGTAACCGCGCACTTCCAGCTTGTCGCCGCCATCCAGCAGGCGGGCCTTGGAGCGATAGGTCTTGCCCTTGGCCGGGTCGAGGATGGTGCCGTCGCTCCAGACCTGCTCGCCGTCCGGCTTGAGGTCCCAGAGGATGGTCATGCCGGTGATGGGCTGATCCTTGCGCTCGCCTTCACACTCGCTGCAGAGCGGGTTCGGCCCGTGCTCCGATTGCAGAATCTGCGCCACCTTGCCGGTCAGCGTGCCATCGGCGGCCTGCTGGATCTCGACGATGGACTTGGGCTTGCCGGTCTCGTCGTCGATGGTCTGCCAGCGCCCGGCAGGCGATTCGGCGGCTGAGGCGAACGAGGAGAGCGAGAGCGGCAGGGCCAGCAACAGGGCATTGAACAGTGGACGCATGGTTTCTCCAGTGATCAGAAGGGCGCCGCCGACTCTACCACCGGCAATTGCGCCCCGTTGCCCCGGACCGCCTGACCGGTCGGTTCTCGTCACATACGCCGTCTCGCTCGTCCTGTTTCCGCTGGATTCGGCGTGGCTGGCGGAACCGATGTTGCAGTCTCGATTGGGCATGTTGCCGCTAGACGGCGAGTCGAGCAGCTTGCTCAACCCTCTGCCGGGTACAGCGCAACGGGGCTGGTCCGGTGTTCCAACGCGCGCACGGCTAGGTCCCGGTCCGTTCGAATTGCTTCAGCGCCTTGTCGCAGCCCATGCCCGAACCTTCGCCGAAACCGGGTTCGAGCCACGGCAGAATCGCCAGCGGCGGCGCGACGATGGCGCCCAGAACGCTGGCGAGCCCGCGGGCGACCAGCGTGTCGGTGATCACTTCCACTTGCGGATCACGCAGGGTGCCATGCAGTTGGATCGGCGCCTGACCCGATAGCAGGCTGAAGTCTTTGGCGTGGGCGTCGAATGCCAGTTTCAACCGCTCGGTGGCAAGGTCGATCTGGCCGCCCCCGGTCAGGTTGCTGTCTTGGGTGCTGACGAAGAACCGTTCCAGATGGGCGATGCCGGCGTCGGCGTCGAAACGCAGGTAGCCGCAGCTCATGTCGGTGGGTGCGTCGTTGATGAGCGCCGCGATCGAGGCTTCGCCCGCGTCGAGCCCGAGTAGCTCGATCGCGACCTTGTCCAACTGGCCGCCCGACATGGCTAGCTCCAGGCGGCCGTCGGCGCCGGCCGCCATCTCCGCCGCGGACTGCCCGCTGACGGCCAATCGCAGCTGGCCACCGATAACGGCAGCCGAATCCTGCGCAACACTGGGAAAGTCTGCGCTGCGCAACAGCGGAGAAAAGCGCGCGCCGGTCAGTGACAGGCGCGCCGTGCCGCTGGGACGTGGCACGCGCGTATTCAGCCGCACGGTGCCATGTGCCGTGCCGCCGGCGAGTTCCAGGCGCAGCGGTTCGATTTCCAGAACGCCTTCGTCGAGTATCGCTTTGAGCGTCACGGCATTGAGGGGGACATCGCGAACCACGAGGTTGTCCGCGCTGAAACGCACGATGGCATCGCGGCCCTGCAGGGCCTTGAGTTTCAGCGACCGGTCCGAGAACAGCTGGCGCTTGTCGCGCGCACGCTCGGTGGTCGGGCGCAGGTCGCGCCAACGCAGCGTATCGGCATGCAGGTTGGCCCAGAGCATCGGACGTCCGGCCAGGCTGAGCCGCACATCGCCGCTGAGGTCGCTTTCACCCCAGCGGGCGTCAAGCCCGAGAAGCCGCAGCTGCTGATCTTCCCAACGCAACTCGCCGTCGAGTCGGTAATCGCCCAGTGCGGGCAGGTCGAGGCCGGTCAAGGTGTCGAGACGGTCCAGCTGCTGGCCTTCGAGCGACACCTGCAGCACGGCGGCGTCCAGCTGCAGCGGGTCGGTTACATGGCCGTCGAGCGTGAGGCGCGCGTCGCCCGAGCGGAGCACGCCTTCGACCGGCCAGGTGGCTTCGCGAAAGAGTTGGGGTAGCGCGCCCAGCTGCAGCTCGAACTGTACCGGGACCTGGTTGTGCCAGGCCGTGCCGTGCAACGCCAGCCCCGCTGCGGTCGAGGCGGCGCCTAGCTGCACGCGCAGGTCCTGTTCCGGTGCCTTGTACCGCAGTTGGGTGTTCTCGATCGAGGCGGCGTCTGGCGCCAGGCGCAGGTGGATTTCGCCATCCAGCACGCCAAGCCCGGGTTGGCCGAACGCGGCAAGTGCTTGGCCGAGATCGAACTGGTCCAGCTGCGCATCGAGCGCGCCGGACAGCCCGGCGTCCGCCCAATCGAAGCCACCCTGCAACGAGACAGCGCCTTGCCCTTGCTCGACATGCAGCTGCGCCAGTTCAAGGTGCTGGTCGTCCAGCTGTGCCTCGATGGTCACGTCCTGCAGCGTGTTATCCGCATAGCTCAGCGTATCGAGCTGCAGCGACAGCTCGCCGCGGTAGTCACCCAGCCGTTCGAGCAGGCCGCTGGCATTGCCCAACAGGCGATCGGCTGCCATGGGGCGGCGCTCGCCCGTGCGGGTCGGACGAGGCATCAGGCCCCAGCGGTCGAGGTCCAGCTGGTCGCCTTCGAGGCGGATGGCCACCCTTGGCTCGGAACCGGCCTGCACGCTCGCCGCACCGGTCAGATGACTGCCGTTGGTACGCAGGTCGATGTCGCTCAACGCCCACTGCGAGCCGTCGCGCCGGGTGCTCGCCTGCAGCCTGAACGGCAGTAGGTTGATCGGCAGCGCATTGAAGGCCATGGCGTCCGATGCAGAGGCCGTCAACCGGCCCTGCAGCTGCTCAAGGCTGGGTAGCGAGGCACTCTGTCCCTCGAACTGCAGTTGCAGGGCGCCGACCTGGGCGTTCAGCGAAAGGGGATAAGCGGCGTCGGCCGCCAGCGCCCGCGCTGGTGGGTCACCGACGAGCGTCAGGCTGACGGGACGGCCGCGGAATTGGCCGGAACCTTCCACGTTCAGCTGACGCGGACCTTCGTCACTGGGAGGCGTCGCCACCGACAGGTCAAGCTGAAGGTCGAGCTGGGCATCGCGGTAATGGATCTCGCCGTCGCGGATGCGCAAGGGATCGGGGCTGAACGGCAGCGAACCTTGCTCCGGGCCGTCGCCCAGCAGCGCGGCCCAGTTCGTTTGGCCATCGGCTTGGCGGGCGAGGTGGACTTGAGGTTGAACCACCTGGAGCGACCGCAGCTGTACGTCACCGGTCAACAGGGCACCGACGCCCAGCCGGGCACGCAACGCGTCGAGCGTCAGCAGCGGTGCGTCCGATGCCCAGTCGGCGTTGGCGATGCGCAGGTCGCGAAGCTGCACGCCCAGCGGCAAACCCCATTCGATGTCGAATTCGCCGATGGACACCGCGCGCCCGTCCAGGCGCTGGCTCAGCTGACGCTCGATCAGTTGCCGGGCCCAGGGTGACTCGGCCAGCAGGGCAAGACCGCCCAGCAGAACGAGAATGCCGGCAAGGCCGGCCAGCAGCCATGGGGTCGCTCTGGACACCTGTTCCTCCTTCCGGCAAGCCGTATGGGATGGATATCGATGGGTGTCCTATGTGCGACCCCGATAAGCGGGGAGAGGTCGGCCGCTGCGGTTACCGGCGGCCGAACGGACCCTGACGCGGTTACTCGCTGCCCCAGCTTGGCGAGCGTCCCAGCGCCTCTGCAAGGGCACCGTCTACACCGTCGAAGGCGAAGGACAGGGCGGGATAGCAGCGCCCGGCTGACTCGCCGGGCCACCAAGCTGGCCGGCGCGGCAAGTCGTCATGCCGTAGCAGCCCGCTAGACTGGCTTCGTCTCCACGAAAACAAGAAGAACGAATGAGTAGCACCGACGGCATGGCACTGGATAGCTGGCGCGCCAGCGCTCGCGAGTTCGATTTTGGCAGCAAGCGCATCCGCTACTGGACGGCTGGCGAAGGCGAGCCGCTGCTGCTGATCCATGTTTTTCCCACCGCCAGCTGGGATTGGCACAAGGTCTGGCAGCCGCTTGCGGCGCGCTATCGGCTGGTTGCCTGCGACATGCTCGGCTTCGGCTATTCGGCCAAGCCGCGTGGGCATGCCTACAACCTGATCGAGCAGGCCGACCTGCAGCAGGCACTGCTGGCGGAGCTGGGTATCGGCGGTGCGATCCATGTGCTGGCGCATGACTATGGCGACAGCGTGGCTCAGGAGCTGCTGGCGCGGCATTGCGAAGGGCGCATCGCGCTGGCCAGCTGCGTGTTCCTCAATGGCGGGCTGTTCCCGGAAACCCATCATCCGGTGCGGGTGCAGAAGCTGCTGCTCGGCCCGTTCGGCTTCCTGCTGGGCAGGCTGTTCTCGCGGCGTACGCTCGGGGCGACCTTCGGCCGGGTGTTCGGTGCGCAGACGCAGCCGAACGACGCCGAGCTGGACGATTACTGGCGACTGATCGCCGAGAGCGACGGACCGGCGGTGATGCACCGGCTGATCGGCTACATGCCCGAGCGGGTCAGGCAACGCGAGCGCTGGGTGACGGCCATGCAGCGCTGCAATGTGCCGTTGCGGGTGATCGACGGCGCCGCCGATCCGATCTCGGGTGCACACATGGTGACCCGCTACCGCGAGCTGATTCCGACGCCCGACACCGTGCTGCTGGAGGGCATCGGCCACTACCCGCAAGTCGAGGCGCCGGAGCGGGTGCTCGAACACTACTTCGACTTTCGTGCGCGTCTTGCTGCTGTAGAGGGTGGCAGTTGAAAAGACGACATCGTGCCCGAGCATCTGCAAGCCGAGGGGGGGAGAGGTGGCGCGAATTATTGCGGGCCCGCCGTGACCTGACGGGCCAGCGAACTCCTTGGTGCCTGACCGTTCTCACATGGTAAGACTCAATGGAGAACCCGGATGAAAAGACCAATTTTGGCGTTCGCTGTCCTCGCGTCTGCTCTCCCAGCTCTAGCCGACGACCCGATGGTCGTGACTCGTCTGAATGGCATGAATATGGAGATCGAGGAACTTGGCGTGCCTTCGGCATCCTCTGAACAGGTCGATCTGCGTGGTGTACCGGCGATCAAGGTGACCAACCGCAGCGCGGAGATCGCTTCCTGCCAATTCCATGCTCTGCCTGAGGAAACGGCCATGACGGCTACACCCGCTGCTTCGATCAGCCCGAACGAAGAGGTCGTCATGCAAGTGCCCGGTAAATACTCCGCGGGCGGCCCGATTGCCATGCTCGTCTGCAAGCCAGTAGGCGCAGCGAGTAATTGACCTGGCAGAAGCTTTCACCGCCCTGAGCTGGGCTCGCCGCCTAGGGGAAGAGGAGAACACCATGAACAGATACTTGCTTGCTTCCATTTCGATGGCCACGCTTTTTCTATCCGTACCGTATGCGGCCGCACAATGGCCGGCAGGTACCCCTCGTGATGACACCGGCTCGCGGGCAAGTCAGATGGGTATTCCGACCCCTCAGGAGAAGCTCGAAACACATCGAAACGAGCAGGGGCAGATCGTCACGGAGGACGGTCGGCCGGTTGAAGGTTTGTCGGACAGCGAATCGGTACCTAATCGAAATCTGCATCGCACCGAACAGGATACGGTGACCGCAGACCCGCCTCACCAGTCAGCTACACCAGGCGAGCTTGAGTAACCGTTCGTCAAAGGGGTGCTGCGTCGTATGCCGCCGCTACCCGTTGCATGCCGAGCGCGAAGCTGGGGCTCGCGCTCGGGCCACATGAAGCGAGATAGCCCCGCTCGCATTGCTGAGCGGGGCATTTCCCGTCGCGTAACGTGCCTTAACGCAGCGCTACAGCAACGCTTCACTTCATCATCGCGATCACACGGTTGCGCAGCTCCGGGTCGGTCTGCACGGCTTGGTTGATGGCGTTGTACTCGTCGATGCTGATGTCGTTTTCCTCGATCACGCCGAGCATCTTTTCGTTGGCCTGCTGCTGAAGATCGCGGGCCTTGTCGGCGTCTTCGGTCTGCTGCAGCTTGCCGGTGAATTCCTCGCGGATCTCCATGATCTCGCCGAGCGACTCGGCGAAGCTTTCCAGTTTTTTCTCACCGAACTGCTGGGCCTGTGCACCGGCCGCCGGCTGCGCCGTGGGGGCGGGGTTGGCTGATTGCGCCGATGCAAGGGGGGCGGCCAGGCCGAGGAACAGCGAGAAGAGTCCGGCGAAGGCGAGACGAGCGTTGTGCTGGGTCATGTTCATTCCTGCTTCGGTTAAAGACGCCTTCAACAGTGCAGCAGCCGTGCCAGATGCCCCGTTAGAACGTAACTGTTTGATCTATAAGTAATTGCTCGTTTCATCGGAGCGCGCTGGCTGCAGCGGAAGCCCTCCTGTACTGTGCCGGAATGACACATGTATCAATCTGGCAGCGCCCGGCGAGCCTGCGTGGCGCGCTGTTGCTCAAGGTCATCGTGCCGCTCATGGCGATCATGTTCGGCTTCAGTTCGGTGGTGCTCTGGACAGTCGAGCGCAACAGCGAACGGCGCCTGCAGGCCGAGGTCGAGCTGGTCGCGCGGGCGGTGCGCCTGCCGCTCAGCGCCAGCCTGGAGAAGAACCACGAGCGCACCCTGCAGCAGGTGCTGGAATCGGTGCTTGGCGTCGGTCGTGTGTATGGCGCCTATGTCTACGACCGTGACGGCAAGCTCGCGGCTTATGCCGGCGCGGTGGAACCGGATCAGGATGAGTCGGCGATCCAGCAGCTCACCGCCGGTGGCGAGCGGACCGGCACCTATCAGCGCATCAATGGCCGCCCGGTGTATTCCTACTTCGTTCCGCTGGAAGAAAGTGGCGGGCAGATCAATGGCCTGCTGCAGGTGACCCGGCGCTGGGGCGATTTCGAGCAGGACATCCGCCGCCTGCGCCTGATCGCCGCGGGCCTCGGCGGCTTGCTCGCCGGGGTGGCGCTGGTGGTGATCCTGCTCGGCCATCGCTCCGCGGTGGGCAAGCATTTGCAGCAGCTGGCGCGCAGCATGGAGCGCGTCGCGGCCGGCGAGCGCGAGCATCGTGCACCGCGCAGCGGTCCGCAGGAGATCGTCGTGCTCTCCGGCGCGCTGAACCAGATGCTCGACAGCATCGCCGCCGCCGAGCGCCAGGTGGCCGAGCAGCAGGCCCGCGAGGAGCAGTTGCAGGCGCGCCTGCGCCAGAGTCAGCAACTGGCGGCAGTGGGGCGGCTGGCGGCTGGTGTCGCGCATGAGCTGGGCAGCCCGCTGAGTGTGATCGACGGCAAGGCGCAGCGCGTGTTGCGCGACGATGAGCTGGGCGAAACCCATCGCCGTGCGCTGTTGCAGATTCGCCAGCAGGTGGCCCGGCTCAGTGCCATTGTCCGCCAGCTGCTGGATTTCGGCCGCGCCGCCGGCTCGCCGCTGCGCAAGGTGCCTGCCGAGGTGCTGGCGCATTCGGCAGCCGCGGCGGTGGCCGATGAGCTGGCCGCGCTGCAGGTACGGCTGGAGCTGCAGGCACCGGCGCAAACGCTGTACTGCCGGGTCGACCCGCCGCGTTTCGAGCAGGCGCTGACCAATCTGCTGCGCAATGCCGCCCAGGCCAGCCCTGGCGGATTGGTGCGGCTGCGCTGGTGGCGCGATGGCGCCGAACTGATGTTGCAGGTCGAGGACGACGGCCCCGGCATTGCCGAGTCGAACCGCGCGGCGCTGTTCGAGCCGTTCTTCACCACCAAGCCGGTGGGCGAGGGCAGCGGACTGGGGCTGGCAGTGGCCCATGGTGTGGTGGGCGAGTGTGGCGGACGTATCGAACTGGTCGACGGCGACCTGCCGGGCGCAGCCTTCCGTATCGCATTGCCATTGATCGACGAGGAGGTCGAGCATGACTGAAGTGACGCAGGAGCGGGTCCTGCTGGTCGAGGACGACGACAGCCTGCGCCAGTTGCTGGTCGAGGAGCTGGAAGATCGCGGCCTGCAGGTGCGCGCGCTGGCCAGCGCGGAGGAGGCGGTCGGCTCGCTGGAAAGCTGGGAGCCGGCGCTGGTGGTCAGCGATCTGCGCCTGCCCGGTGCCGATGGCATGGCGCTGCTGCGACGGGTCAGGACGATGCAGGCGGCGCCGGCGTTTCTGGTGATCACCGCGTTCGGCAGCATCCAGCAGGCGGTGGCGGCGCTCAAGGAGGGCGCCGACGAGTTCCTTACCAAGCCGCTGGACCTCGAGCATTTCGCCCTGGCGGTGGCCCGCGCGCTGGAGACACGCCGCCTGCGCGACGAGGTGCGGCGTTTCCAGCAGCTGCTCAGCGACGACCGCTTCCACGGCATGCTCGGGCGCAGCCGGGTGATGCGTGGCGTGTTCGACCAGATCCGTCAGCTCGCCCGGGCCGAGGGGCCGGTGCTGGTGATCGGCGAGAGCGGCACCGGCAAGGAACTGGTCGCCCGTGCCGTGCATGCGGAAAGCGAGCGTGCCAAGGGGCCGTTCCTCGCGATCAACTGCGCGGGGCTGCCGGCCGAATTGCTGGAAAGCGAATTCTTCGGCCATGTCGCCGGTGCTTTCACCGGCGCCAACCGCGCGCACAAGGGACTGTTCCAGCAGGCCGACGGTGGCACGCTGTTTCTCGACGAGATCGGCGAGATGCCGCTGCCGCTGCAGGCCAAGCTCCTGCGCGTGCTGCAGGAAGGCACGATCCGCCCGGTGGGTGCCGAGCGTGAGCTGAGCGTGGACGTGCGCATCATCGCCGCCAGCAACCGCCCGCTGGAAACCGAGGCGGGGCGCGAGGCCTTCCGCGAGGACCTGTTCTTCCGTCTGGAAACCTTCATCCTGCAGGTGCCGCCGCTGCGTGATCGCGAAGAGGATCTCGAACTGTTGGCTGCCGGTTTCGTCGCCCACTTCGCCGCGCGCAGTGGGCGGCCGGTACGCGGCATCGCGCCGGCGGCACTGGCGCAACTGCGGCGCTATCCGTTCCCCGGCAACGTGCGCGAGCTGCAGAACGCCATCGAGCGTGCGGTGACCTTCTGCCACGGACGCAGCATCGAGCTGGAGCACCTGCCCAGCCGCATCGCCGACTATCGTGATGACAAGGCGCGCAGTGCCGGCGCCGAACTGCTCGCTCAGCTCAGCGATGGCCCGCTGCTGCCGACCCTGGAGGAGCTGGAGCTGCGCTATATCGAACACGTGCTCAAGCTGGTGGACGGCAATAAGCGCCGCGCGGCGGCCCTGCTGGGCATCGGCCGGCGCACCCTGTACCGGCGCCTCGGCGAGCGCGAGGACGGTTGATCGGGCTCGCCGCAGGGCGCCCGAAAGCGCACACTGCCGGCCTTTTCTCAGTGAGGAGCGACCATGCTCAACAACGACGTCCTGCGCAGCCTGCGCTACACCCTCAAGGCCAGTGACGTACAAATGGCCGAAATTGCCGCCCTGGGTGGCTGCACGGTGGACGAGGTCGAGGTTCGCGCCTGGCTCAGCCGCGAGGACGAGGACGGCTATCAGGAATGCCCGGACGAGGCCATGGCGCGTTTTCTCGACGGCTTGATCTACTTCAAACGCGGCAAGGACGAGAGCCGCCCGGCGCCGCCGCTGGAACTGCCGGTGAGCAATAACCAGATCCTGAAGAAACTGCGGGTGGCTTTCGAGCTGCGCGACGAAGACCTGCAGGCGATCCTGCGGGCCGCAGACCTGCAGCTGTCGAAATCCGAGCTCGGCGCGCTGTTCCGCAAGCCGGGACACAGCAACTACCGGCCCTGCGGTGACCAGCTGCTGCGCAACTTCCTCAAGGGGCTATCGCTGCGCCAGGGCTGAGCTCGCTGAGGCGGGCCTGCAGTGCTTGCGCAGTCGGCATGGACGCTGTGGCGAGGGAGCCCTGAGCGTCGCGTTCGGATCGCTTGCGCTGAGCAGCTCCGGCCGGCACGCGTTGCATGAACGTTTGCCGCTCGGCTCGGGCCTAACCCCTGACGAATCCAGGGAGCCCGCCCATGACCTTTTCCATCGTCGCCCGCTGCCCGCGCACCGGGCAGTTCGGCGTCGCTGCCGCCACCGCCACCGCCATGCCGGCCGTCGGCAAGCTGCTGACCCACGCTGCAGCGCATGTCGGGGCGGTGGCGACGCAGGCGCAGATCAACCCATACCTCGGCATCGACGGCCTGTGCTTCTTGCGCGAATTCAGCCCGGCCGCTGAGGTCCTCGAGCGGCTGCGGCGCACCGACCCCTGCATGGAGCTGCGCCAGTGCGCGGTCATCGACAACAGCGGGCGCACCGCCTGCTGGACCGGCGAGCGCTGCCTGCCCTGGGCTGGCTCCATCGCCGGCGAGCAGTTCTGCGTGCAGGGCAACCGGCTCAAGGGCCGCGAGGTGCTGGAGGCGGCGTGCCAGGCGTATGTCGGCAGTGCCGATCGGCCGCTGGTGGAACGCCTGATGGCGGCGCTGGAAGCCGGCGATGCTGAAGGTGGCGACCGCCATGGCGAGTCCTCGGCGACGGTGTATGTGGTCGATCAGGAGGCGTATCCGCTGTGGGACATCCGTGTCGACCACCATTGTGATCCGTTCGCCGAGCTGCGCCGGCTGCACGATGTGTTCGCCCGCCAGGTGGTCCCGGAAATCCTCGCCATGCCGACGCGCGCCAATCCCGCAGGCGCGGCTGGCGAAGAAACCATCTAGCTGCCCGGGAGAACGCAGGGCTGCAGGCGCCTACATCTAACGAGCGGTTGAGCTCGCCGCTGACCTGAGCGAGTCGCCGCGGGTTTCGGTCAGTCACGCGCATTTATCGCGTCTGCAGGGTTCGTTACTCGTTCAGCGCCTAAACTGTTCTCAGCGTATCGAGGTCCGAGGCTGGCGCGGCGTCGAACGCGGGAGGCATCCATGCATGTGATTCCGAGCATCTGCACCTTCTGTGGCGTTGGCTGCGGCCTCGGCCTGCGCGTCGAGGACGGCCGCGTGGTGGGCGTCGAGCCGCAGCCGGGCCACCCGGTCAGCGCCGGGCAGCTGTGTGCCAAGGGCTGGGCCAGCGGGTTTGCCATCGATGCCGGCAACCGCCTGCGTACCCCGCTGATCAAGGAACACGGGCGGTTCCGCGAAGCGGGCTGGGACGAGGCGCTGGATCTGATCGTCAGCGAGTTCCGCGCCGCGTTGGAGGTCGCCGGGCCGGCCGGGGTCGGGGTGATCAGCTGCGCCCACGCGACCAACGAGGATAACTACGCCGCGCAGAAGTTCGCCCGCGCGGTGCTCGGCACGGCCAACATCGATCATTGCGCGCGCATCTGCCACAGCCCTTCGGTGGCGGGGCTGAGTCGCACCCTGGGCTCCGGGGCGATGACCAATTCCATCGCCGACATCGACGAGGCCGAGCTGATTCTGGTGATCGGCGCCGACGTCACCGAGAACCACGCGATGATTGGTGCGCGCATGCTCAGAGCGCAGGCCCGCGGCGCCCGGCTGATCGTCGTCGACCCGCGGCGCACGCGCCTGGCGCGGCTGGCCGACCAGCACGTGCAGTTGCGCGTGGGCAGCAACATCGCGCTGCTCAACGGGTTGCTGCACATCATCTTCGCCAACGGCTGGGAGGACCGCGAGTTCCTCGCCCGCCGCTGCGACAACGAGGCGGCGCTGCGAGCCCATGTGCGCGAGCTGACCCCGGAACGTACCAGCGTGCAGACCGGCGTGCCGGTGCTGGCGCTGATCGAGCTGGCGCGCGCCTACAGCCAGGCGCGGCGCGCCTTCATCGCCTACGGCATGGGCATCACCCAGTTCCAGAGCGGCACCCACAACGTCATTGCGGTGGCCAACCTGGCGCTGGTTTGCGGCCAGCTCGGCCGGCCCGGTACCGGCGTCAATCCGCTGCGCGGACAGAACAACGTGCAGGGCGCCTGCGACATGGGCTGCCTGCCGGACGTCTATCCCGGTTACCAGAAGGTCAGCGACGGCGCGGTGCGGAAGAAATTCGCCCGCGCTTGGGGCGTGGTGCAGCCGCCGGCACCGGGGCTGACCTCGCTGGGCATGAGCGAGGCGGCGCTGCGCGGCGAGTTCCACGCGCTGATGGTGCTCGGCGAGGAACTGGTGGTCACCGATCCGGACCAGCACAAGCTGGCCCGCGCGCTGCGTGCGCTGGACTTCCTGGTGGTGGTCGAGCTGACCCTGAGCGAGACCGCGCGCTTCGCCGACGTGGTGCTGCCGGCGGCCGCCTTCGCCGAGAAGGACGGCACCTTCAGCAATTGCGAGCGGCGCATGCAGCTGCTGCGCAAGGCCATCGAGCCGCCCGGGCAGGCGCGGGCGGACTGGCAGATCCTCGCCGCGCTGGCCGAGCGTATGGGCTATGAAGGCATGCGCTGGGCCAGCGCGGACGAGGTGTTCGCCGAGATGGCCGCGCTGTCGCCGATTTTCAGCGGCATCAGCCACGCGCGCCTGGCGCGGACCGGCGGGCTGCAGTGGCCGTGCGATGCGGCGCACCCGGACGGTACCGCGATCCTCCACCAACAGTGCTTCCCGCGTGGTCACGCGCAGCTGATTCCGGTTTCGCAGGTCGAGCCGGATGAATGTCCGGATGCCGACTATCCGTTCTGCTTCACCACTCAGCGCCTGCACTTTCACTACGGTGGCGGGGCGATGACTCGCAAGTCGCCGCTGCTGGAGCGGGAGATTCCCGCCGGGCTGCTGTTCATCCACCCGCAGGATGCCGCGCGACTGGGCCTGGCCGAGGCGCAGGGCGTGCGCGTGGCGTCGCGTCGCGGCCAGCTGGAAACCCGCGCGCAGCTCACCGATGACGTACCGCCGGGCACCGTCGCCATGCCTTATCATTTCCGCGAGGCGCCCTGTAACCGTCTGACCAACAGCGCCCAGGACCCGATCAGCCACATGCCGGAACTCAAGGCCTGCGCGGTGGCGCTGACCCCGCTGGCGCCCGGCCAGGCGCCGCGCATCGAACTCGAACGCCCGTTGGAGGCCGACCATGCAGGCCTATGAGCTGGACAGCCCCGAGCGGCTGCGCGCGCATCTGGCCCGCGAGCGGCAGCTCTACCAGCCGCAGCCGGATGGGCAGGGCGCGTTGCGCTGGCAGGCGCTGGACGATCCGTCGCAGCCCTTCGTGGTGCCGCAAGAACCGCCGCTGTTTTCCGCCAAGGCGTTCTTCTTCGCCGAGCGCGAGGCGCTGTTCCGCTACGAAAGCGGCCAGTTCATCCCGCTGCTGCCCGAGGTGCAGCCGCAGGTGCTGTTCGGCCTGGCCGCCTGCGACCTCACCGCGGTGGTCTACCAGGCCCGCTTCTTCGCCGCCGATCCTCACTATCAGGCGCGCCGCGCCGCGACCCTGCTGGTCGGCCTCGATTGCGCGCAGAGCTGCCAGCACGGCTTCTGCGCCATGATGGACAGCGGGCCGGAGGTGCGCGCGCATACCGCCGACCTGATCCTTTGTCCGCTGGGACGGCGTTGGCTGCTGCTCGTCGCCTCCGAGCGTGGGCAGCAGGCGCTGGCCGGGCTGGTGCTGGCTCGTGCACCGGCAGACTGGGCACAACAGCGCGACGCCCAGGCACTGCAGGTGGCCGCCGAGCAGGGCGAGCAGGCCGAGATCGCCCTTGGTTGCGCGGCGCTCAATGGCGAAACGGTGGACAGCCAGGCCTGGGAAGCGCTCGGCCTGCGCTGCCTGGGCTGTTCCGGCTGCACCTCGGTGTGCCCGACCTGTTCCTGCTTCGCCCCCTTCGTACAGACCGAGCCCGCAGGCGCCAGTGTGCAGGAGCGGGTCTGGGACTCCTGCCTGTACCAGGGCTTCCAGCAGGAGGCCAGCGGTCATAACCCCAGCGCGACCCCCGGGCAGCGCGTGCAGCGCTTCTGGTACCACAAGTTCGGCGACGACTTCCGCCAGCGCTTCGGCCGCGACGGTTGCGTCGGTTGCGGGCGCTGCGACGCGGTGTGCCCCGGCGGCATCGGCGTGCACCAGGTGATGAAGAGGATCGGCCAGCCATGATCGACCTGACGCCACGGAGCATGCGCCTGCTCGACTGTTACGACGATGGCGAGGCGGCGCGGCATTTCAGCTTCGCCGTCGAGCCGCTGGCCGACGAGCCGGTAGTGCAGCCGGGGCAGTTCTTCATGCTCGCCGTGCCCGGCGTCGGCGAGGCGGCCTTCACCTATGTCAGCCCGCCGGATGCCGAAGGGCGCTTCAGCGCGCTGATCCGCCAGACCGGCACACTCACCGCCGCGCTGTTCGCCCTCGCGCCGGGCGCCGTGCTCGGCTATCGCGGGCCGTTCGGCCACGGCTGGCCACGCCCTGCGCCGGGCGAGCGGTTGCTGCTGGTGGCCGGCGGTTGCGGGCTGGCGCCGCTGGCCGGAGTGATCGACAGCGCCGCCGGCGAGCTGCAGCTGATCTACGCCGCACGCAGCCGTGCCTATCAGGTGCTGGCGCGCGAACGCGCGCGCTGGCGCCAGCGGCTGACGCTGATCGAGACGCTGGACCATGGCGATGACGGCCGGCCGCAGGGCAATCCACTGGATGCGCTAGAGCAGGCGCTGAGCCGTGGTGAGGCGCCCGCGCAGGTGCTTTGCTGTGGGCCGGAGGCGCTGATGCTGGCGGTGGCGCGGCGCTGCGTCGATCGTGGCCTGCCCGCCAGGCGGATCTGGCTGTCGCTGGAGCGGCGCATGCATTGCGGGGTGGGGTTGTGCGGGCACTGCTACATCGGCAGCAGCTACGCCTGCGTCGATGGGCCGACCTATCGCTACGACGAGTACCTGCGCCTGCTGGCGGCCAGCGGTCAGGTCGCCGCCGGCTGCCTGCCGCCGCAGCCCTGCTGAGCGGGCCGGGTGGCAGAGCGTCGCCGCGACCCGCCAGTTTCAGTCGCGCCGCCAGTGCACGTCCACGTAATACTCTTCGCCTTCGTAGCGGATCTTCAATTCGCCATCGTAGGCGGCTTCCAGCGCGTGGCCGATGCGCTGCGCCAGATGCAGGCCGGTGGTGGTCACGCGCAATCCATCGGGTTCGTCGCTGATGGCCATCAGGCGCTCGAGGGGATGTTCGCTCTTCTCTTTTTCCTCGGTGTTGCGGATCAGCCCGCAGAGCTCGTCGGCGTGCGTCTTGACGAAGGCGCCGAGCAGACTGATGGTGCCGGCCGGGACGTTCTCGGCAATGCGTTGGCAGGCCGGGCACAGCGCTTCCTGCGCGTTGGCGGCGTCGACCAGGCCGTGCCAGGTCCAACGCCCGGCCTGGTAGGCGGCGCCGCATTGCGGGCAGACGGTGTCGCCGCGCTGGTGCCAGGCCTTGAGATAGGGGTCATGGTGTTCGGGTTGCAGAAGCTTGTCGCGCGTATTGTCCATGGCGAAGGCCTCGATGATTGGGAGGGTGCCTTTGCAGCGTAGATCAGCCCGGCGCGCTCGTCCGCTGTCCATGGGTGGCGATTGCCGGTTGCGATGATTTGTCGCGCCCAGCCGGTGGCGCCGGTATGGATGCCCGACCGGGCAAGCATCAGCTGTGGCTGGGCGTGCGCCGACAGGGCTCGCTCAACAGGGCTGCGACACCTCGCGTGGCGTCAGCTGTTCCAGGCGCAGCGGCGCCAGTGCGCGCCGGCGCACGGCCATCCAGTCTTCCAGCGCCGACAGCGAACGTGGCGGCGAGAGCAGGTAGCCCTGGAACAGGTCGCAGCCGGCCTCGAGCAGGGCCGACTGCTTTTCCATGTTGTCCACGCCCTCGGCGTTCACCCGTTTGCCCTGCGCATGGCAGAAGGCGATGAGCGCCGCGAGGCTCTGCTGCATGTCCGGGCGGGTGAGGCTGTCGACGATCACCATGTCCAGCTTGATGGTGTCCGCCGGGTACTGCAGCAGCTGCTGGAACGAGGTGTAGCCGACGCCGAAGTCGTCGATCGCCACGCGGAAACCCGCCTGGCGCATGCCCTTGACCACCGCCATGGTGTCCTTGCTCAGCTCGGCGGCATAGGTTTCGGTCAGCTCGATTTCAATCCTGCCCGGCTCGATGCCGTGGTGGGCGGCGCGCTCGACCAGATAGCGGCAGATGCGATCGTCCACCAGCTGGGCCGAGGACACGTTGATCGCCAGAATGACACCCTCGCCGAACAGGCGGACCAGCTCGGGGTACTCGGCCAGTGCATGGTCGATCACCCAGCTGTCGATCTTCGGGAACAGCCCGGCACGCTCGGCGATGGGGATGAACTCCGCTGGCGAGACGGTGCCGAGGATCGGCGAATGCCAGCGCAGCAGCACTTCGCAGCTGACCACCGCACCTTCGCGGTCGAGCGCCGGCATATAGACCAGGCGCAGCTGGTTGTCGCCGTCGAGCGCGCGCAGCTGCTCTTCGATCAGGCGGATGCGCTCGTTGCGTTGTGCGAGTTCGCCACTGAAGGCCACCACCGCGTTCTTGCCTTCGGCCTTGGCCTGATACATCGCGGTATCGGCACGGGTCAGCAGCTGGGTGATGGAATCCGCGTCGTCCGGGTAGCGGGCGGTGCCGATGCTCAGTCCCACCGGGTAGAGCCGATCCTCGAGGCGGAAGCCGCCACGACACAGCCCCAGCAGTGCCTCGCACAGCTCTTCCAGATCTGCAGCGCCGGGCTCGGTCAGCAGCAGGATGGCGAACTCGTCGCCTGACAGGCGGGCCAGGGCCGTTTCCGTCTGCGGATGGCGCAGCCGGTGCGCCTCCAGCACGCCCTGGGCGCGCTGGGCAAAAATCCGCAGCAGCGTGTCGCCGGCATCGTGGCCGTGCTGATCGTTGACCTGCTTGAAGTTGTCCAGGTCGATGAACAGCAGCGCCAGACGCTTGTCGCTGTGCAGGCAGCGTTCGTACATGGCGTTGGCGAGCATGCCGAAATGCGCGCGATTGCTGGTCTGGGTCAGGCTGTCGGTCCAGGAGATCTCCTGGATACGGCGCAGCGCGGCGGTGTTGTGATCGTGCAGCGTCTTCATGTTCAGCGTCAGGCGGCCAATTTCGCCGCCGACGGTGGGTTCGTCGAGTGCGGCGCGCTTGCACAGCAGCAGGTCGGTGAGCTGGTCGTCGAGCTGGCTGATGGGGGCGGTGACGTAGCGGCGGATCAACAGCAGCAACAGGCCGATGGAAACCACGCACACCAGCGCGCCACCGGCGAGGAATGCCAGGCGCAGCGTTTGCAGACGCTCGGCGAGGTATTCCGGGGCCGGGGTGAGGCGTGCATACAGCGAGCGCGACAGCAGCACGTCGGCGGACAGCTCCGGCTGGATCGGAGCCAGTTCGGCGGCAATCTCCAGCTGCGCGCGGTATTCGTGTTCAAGTGCCTGTTTCAGCGCGATGAAGGCCTCCGGACGCACCGCCAGCTGCAGGGCGAAGGCTTCGCCACGCTGGCTGGGCAATGGCCGGCTGCCGGATGCGGGCAGGATGAAATCGGTCTGCAGCAGAAGCGGGCCGCCCTCGGCCTGCTCGACGTAGACCATTGCGGCGGGCTCCAGCCCCTGCTTTGCCTGCCGAACCACCTGCTGCTGGATCACGTTCATGCTGGCGAACGGCGACAGGCTGCTTTCGAAGTAGTAGGCCGGCTCGCCGTCCGGCTGAACGATGGCGACCGAGGCGAAGGACAGCTTGGCGGTCGACAGCGAGCGGATGGCCTGCTGGATGCTCAGCCCGAGGGTGTCGTTGCGAAAGGCGGTATCCGCCTCGCGCAGGAATGCCAGCAGCGCCTCGCTTTCCATGATCGAGTAGAGCACGCTGCGGTTGAAGGCCTCGTAGTCCAGATAGGCCGATTTCAGCGCGGACAGCTGCTGCGCCAGGCGGGCCTGTTCCAGATCCAGCAGTGCGGACCGCTGGGTCAGGTAGGCGGCGGTCGCGGCAACCAGCTGGATGATCAGAATGACCGGAAAGATCACCAGCAGGGCGCGCTTACCGAGCGTCATGGGCGTTTATCAGCGCGCTGATGATGCGTCGCCGCGTCTGCGTGGCCTGCAGCGGGCGCGGTTCGTAGACCTGGCTGCGCTCGAGCACCGGCTCCGGTGGGTAGATGCTCGGGTCCTGGCGTACCTCTGCCGGCAGCAGCGCCCGTGCTGCGGCATTGGGGGTCGCCACACCCAGCTCGGCGGCGTTCAGCGCGGCGATTTCCGGTCGCAGGAGAAACTCCAGGAAGCGATACGCCAGGGCCTTGTTCGGGGTGCTGGTCGGCACCGATAGGCAGTCCACCCACAGCAGCGTGCCTTCTTCCGGTACCACGTAGCGCCAGGGTTCGCCGTCGATGCCCTCGACCTCGTTGAGGACCTGCTGGTCACCGCTGTAGGCCAGGGCCATGTCCGCCTGGTCCAGATAGCGCTGGCTGCGCAGGGAAGTGATCACGTATTCGTAGGTGAGCACGGCCGGCGCCTGGGCCATGAGCAGCTCGAACGCGGCCTTCAGCTCGTCGTTGTCCGCGGTGTTGATCGAGCGTTGCTGGAGGATCAGCGGGCTGGCAAGGATGTCCTCGTGGTCTTCCATCATGATGATGTGTGGCTCGTTCGCCCGAGCCGGCTGCAGCAGGTCTGCCCAGGAGCGGGGCGTGCGTTCGACGCGGTCACTGCGGTAGGCGATGCCGAGCGTGCCCCAGAGATACGGCACGCTGTGCGGGCCGCAACTGTCACGCCAGCGTTGCGGGATGTGGCGCAGCCCTGGCAGCGTGGCCTGGTCCAGCGGTTGCAGCAGCCCGCGCGCGCCGAAACGGGAGGAACTGATCAGCTCGGTCAGGGCGACATCGACCTGGTGGTCGGTCTTGGCCAGCACTTCATCGCGCTTGTCGCCACTGTCGAAGTAGATCTGCCGGATTTCCACGCCGGTCTCGGCCTGCCAGCGCTCGATCACCGCCTCGCCAAGGAATTCCTCCCAGGTCAGCAGCGTCAGGCTCTGTGCCGCCTGCAGCGAGGTGGAGGGAAACAGCAGGCTCACGGCCATCAGCAGCACGCTGCGTGCGCACCAGGCAACCCGGGGTTTCTTGTTGTTCGGCATGGGGATCCTTCCGCTGGCAGAGGTCGCGCCGCCGGAGCGGCACGGCGCAATAATGGCACTTTAATGGCGCCAGACATGTGACGGCAATGCCTTTCGTGCCCGCACCGATCAGTGGCGACCGCGTTGTTTGTCGCAGCGGCCCACGGACCTCCCATTCTTGAGCCAGACTCCATTGCAATCGGCAGCGTAGCGAGGAACCGGCCATGACCCTGAAGATCCCTTTCCCTGATCGAATATATGCAGGCGAGGCATTGGCCGAGCGGCTCGCGCAGGAGGACGGCTGGACCGATGCCCTGGTGCTGGCGCTGCCGCGCGGCGGTGTGCCGGTGGCCTTCGAAGTGGCGCAGCGCCTCGGCCTGGAGCTGGACATCCTGGTCGTGCGCAAGCTCGGCACGCCGGGCAATCGCGAGCTGGCCATGGGCGCCATTGCCAGTGGCGGTGTGCGGGTGATGAACGAGGACATCGTGCGCTACGTGCACGTCTCCAAGGCCGAGATCGACGGCACCATCGCCCAGGAGAGCCACGAGCTGCAGCGCCGCGAACAGGCCTATCGCGGCGACCGTCCGCGCCCAGCAGTCGCGGGACGCGCGGTGATCCTGGTGGACGACGGGTTGGCCACCGGCGCCACCATGCGCGCCGCGGTGAAGGCGGTGCGCCAGCTGGAGCCGGCGAGCATCACCGTGGCGGTGCCGGTGGCGGCGCCGGAGAGCGTCGCGCAGCTGGAGCCGCTGGCCGACCGTGTCGTCTGTCTGCACATGCCCCACGACCTCTACGCCATCGGCCGCTGGTATCGGAATTTCGACCAGACCCCGGATCAGCTGGTGGTCGATCTGCTGCAGCGCGCCTGGAGCAGAGGAGGGCAGCCGGCATGAGCCAGCCTTCATCGACACCGATGCGCTTCACCCTCGGCAAGGCCCGCCTGCACGGCGACGTCTGTCTGCCGCCGCATGCCGCCGGGCTGGTGGTGTTCGTCCACGGCAGCGGCAGCAGCCGGCACAGCCCACGCAACCAGAGCGTGGCGCGGCGCTTCAACGAGTTGGGCCTGGGCACCTTGCTGTTCGACCTGCTGACCAAGCACGAACAACCCATCGACGAGATCACCCGCCAGCTGCGCTTCGACATTCCGCTGCTCAGCCAGCGCCTGACTGGCGTGGTCGACCAGTTGAGCAGCGATGCGCAGTTGCGCGAACTGCGCATCGGCCTGTTTGGCGCCAGCACCGGTGCCGCCGCGGCGCTTACCACCGCGGCGTCACGCCCGGCGGACATCGCGGCGGTGGTCTCGCGCGGCGGCCGTGTCGATCTGGCCGAGCCGTCGCTGGCACGAGTCCACGCCGCTTCGCTGTTCATCGTCGGCAGCCGCGATCTGGAGGTGCTGGAACTCAACCGCGCCGCCGCGGCACGTTTGCAATGCGAACATCAACTGGTGGTGGTGCCCGGTGCCAGCCACCTGTTCGAGGAGCACGGCACGCTGGAAGAGGTTGCCCAGCTGGCCGGCGACTGGTTCGTGCGCTATCTGCGCTGAGCGCGGCGCCTGCAGACCGCGAGAAACATGCGGTGCAGCACGCTGCTGGCACGTCGATTGGCGAGGATCGACGGCGGCCGCGATGATAGGGCGCTCGACAACAAGGAGGTTTCATGAGTATCCACAATCCTTACGCACCACCGGCTGCCACGCTGGCCGCCGATGAGACGCACCGGATCGATGCATTGCCCGTTTCCGACGCCTGGAAACGGCGTTTCATTGCCATTGCCCAGGCTGGAGGGCCACGCCTGCCAGCATTCAAGAGTCTGCCTGCCGCCGAGCGGCGCAAAGCCATGGCGTTCAACATCCTCGCCTTTTTGTTCGGGCCGCTGTACTACCTGGCCAAGGGCATGTGGCGTCGGGCGGTTAGCTATACGTTGCTGGCACTGATCGCGGCCAGCCTGATCATCATGGGGCTTGATGCGTTGGGCTATGGCGAGTTCGCGCGCTTCCTTTCCTATGGTGTCGCTGGCGTGTTCGCCATGCGTGCCAATCTCGATTTCTACAAGAGTCAGGTACTGGGCGACAACGGCTGGCTGTAGCTTCGCCGTCGCGACACCAGGTCGGCGGGCGAGGGCCGCAGCGCCGCTACGCCGACCAAATTGACGGTTAGCGGTTGTAACACCAGAAGCGGCAGCTGACTCAGCACCTAGTGCCCTGGCCGACCAGCATCACCGCGATTGCACGCACCCGGGGTTCCCGGCATGCGGTATGCCAGCGGCATCGCTGTCCTTCAATGCCCTCATGGGTGCTCGTCGTACCGGGCGTTCAGCCTGCGGTATCGGGGCCAGGCACCGTGCCTGTTCTGGTCGTCCCGTCGGTCTCGCGGCGAAGCGCCAAGCCGAGCGGCAATTTGCTGATACAACGCATTTCGCCGCGGAATATGGACAGCGGCGAACTCTTGGCCTCGACTTGTTACAAAGATCGGAATGCCAAGGAGAATGGGATGAGCCACGCCGCACTGCGTCGCGGAGCTGCCGACGCGCTCTTCTGGTTGCTGATCTACGCCGCGCTCTGGGCCCTGTTCGCCGCCGGGCAGGGTTGGTTGCTGGGTGCGCCCACGGTGGCGCTGGCGGTCGCCCTGAGCCTCTGGCTTGGGTTGCGGCCGCTGACTATCCGGCTGGCTGCGCTGCCGGCGTTTATCGGGCTGTTTCTCAAGCACATGTTGCTGGGTGGCTGGGACGTGGCCCTTCGTGCCCTGCGACCCAGCTGCCCACTGCAGCCGGCGTGGCATCCCTACGCCTTCAGCAGCCGTTCGCCGCGGGTGCGCCTGCTGCTGTCGGCGATGGTTGGCCTGCTGCCCGGCACACTGGCTTCACGCATCGAGGGCGAACGGATGTGGGTGCACGTGCTGGACGAGCGCCAGCCCTGGCAGGCCGCCGTCGATGAGCTGGAACAGCGCCTCGATCAGCTGCTCGCTGCAGGGGATGCGTCGTGATGGCGGTCTTCGCGGCGCTCCTGCTGCTGACCTTGTTGGTCGGGCTTTGGCGCGTGCTGCTCGGACCCGGCCGGGTCGACAGGTTGCTCGCCGTGCAGCTGTTCGGCACCACTGGCACCGCGCTGTTGCTGGTGCTGGCGCAGTGGCAGGGCGCTCCGGCGCTGCGCGATGCGGCGCTGGTGCTGGCACTGCTGGCGGCGATCGTCAGCGCCGCGCTGGTGCAACTGTTGCGGCGTTGTCGCCATGAATGAGCTGCTGAGTGTCTTCAGCTGGCTGCTCTTGGCCGGCGGCCTGATGTTCTTCTTTGCCGGCAGCGTCGGCCTGCTGCGCTTTCCCGATACCCTGAGTCGGCTGCATGCGCTGACCAAGGCCGATACCCTCGGCCTCGGCCTGGTGGTCGCCGGGCTCGCGCTGCGTGCGACCAGTCTGCTGGAAGTGGCGCAGATGCTGCTGATCTGGCTGCTGGTGCTGGCCTCCGGCGCCACCGCCTGCCAGTTGCTGGCGCGCCAGGCCGGCGAGGAGGGCGAGGATGACTGACTGGCTGCTCGACGCAGTGCTCGGCCTGTTGTTGCTCGGCCTGGCCGGCGGCGCGCTGCATGTGCGCCAGCTGTATGCCGGCGTGCTGCTGTTCATCGCCTTCGGGCTGGTGCTGGCGTTGGTCTGGGCGCGGCTGGGAGCCGCCGACCTGGCGCTGGCCGAAGCCGCGATCGGTGCCGGGCTGACCGGTGTGCTGCTGTTCGCCGCGCTGGCGCGCCAGCCGCGGGCCGGCAGCGAGCCGCAGCTGTCGCGCCGCCGGCGTCTGGCCGCGGTGGCGGTGTTGCTGCCGCTGCTGCTCATGGTGTTGCCGCAGCTGGCGCCGCTGGCCGAATTGCAGCCGAGCGTGCCGACGCAGATCGATGCCGAGCTGGCGCAGAGCGGCGTCGAGCATCCGGTGACGGCGGTGCTGCTGAACTTCCGTGCCTGGGACACCTTGCTGGAACTGGCAGTGCTGCTACTGGCGTTGCTTGGCGCGCGCCAGCTCGGCACGCTGCAGCCGCAGCTGAGCGAGCCCTGGCCATTGTTGCGCGCCTGGGGCCGCACCCTCGCGCCGCTGCTGGTGCTCGCCGGTGGCTATGTGCTCTGGCGCGGTGCGGCCTCGCCGGGTGGCGCATTCCAGGCTGGCGCGCTGCTGGCTTCCGGCATCGTCCTGCTGCGCCTGGCGGGTGCGCTGCCGGCGCTGTACTGGAGTTTCTGGCCGCTGCGCCTGCTGGTGCTGATCGGGCTGCTGCTGTTCGTCGGCGTGGCCGCCGCCTGCGCCTGGTTCGGTGATGGCTGGCTGCACTACCCGGTCGGCTGGGCCAAGCCGCTGATCGTCTTCATCGAGGCCGCGGCGACGCTGTCCATCGCCGCCAGCCTGAGCCTGCTGGTGATCGGCGACGATCCGGAGCCGCAGTCATGAGCGCCACGCTGTTCTGGATCGCCATCGGTTTCGCCCTCTGGCTGCTCGGTCTGCACGGCCTGCTGACGCTGCGTCATGCACTGCGGAGGATCATCGCCATCAACCTGATGGGCAGTGGTGTGTTCCTGGTGATGATCGCCCTGGCGGCGCGTGACGACCCGAGCGATCCGCTGCTGGTTGCGCTGGTGGTCACCGGGCTGGTGGTCGCCGTCAGTGCCACCGCGCTGGCGCTGCGCCTGAGCAGCGCGCTGGCGTCGGAGGCCAAGCGATGAGCGCCGCGCTGGTCAGCCTGCTGCTGCCCCTGGCCGGCGCGTTGCTGCTGATCCTGCTGCGCCCGGCACGCGGCGGCCGCTGGGTGATCGCGCTGAGCCTCGGCGCGCTCCTGGCGGCGATCATGGCGCTGCAGGTGGTGCTCGACCATGGCGAACGCAGCCTGTTCATCGGCGGCTGGGAGGCGGGGCTGGCGATTCGTTTTCGCCTGACGCCCCTGGCCGCGCTACTGCTGGTATTCACCGCCGGGCTGCACCTGCTGGTGGCGCTGTATGCCGCGCGCATCACCCATGCCACCGGCAAGGCGGACTACTGGCCATTGTCCTGCCTGCTGCACGCGGCACTGGCGGCGCTGTGGCTGTCGGCCGATCTGTTCAACCTCTACGTGACCCTGGAACTGCTCAGCCTGGTGGCCGTGGCGCTGGTGTCGCTGGCCGGGCGCAAGGCGTGGAAACCGGCGCTGAACTACTTGCTGCTGTCGCTGGCCGGCTCGCTGGCCTACCTGCTTGGCGTGGCGCTGATCTACGGGCGCTACGGGCTGCTCGATCTGGCCCTGCTGGCGCGCTTGACCGAAGCCGACGGCGCGACCCATCTGGCGCTGCTGCTGATGAGCGTTGGGCTGATGCTCAAGGCCGCACTCTGGCCGCTGCACCTGTGGTTGCCGCCAGCCCACGCCGCGGCGCCGACCGCGGTCAGCGCGCTGCTCTCGGCGCTGGTGGTCAAGGGCCCGCTGTACATCCTCTGGCTGATCTGGAGCGAGATCGCGCCGGCACCCTTCAGTCACGATGCCGGCCTGCTGTTCGGCAGTGCGGGCGTGCTGGCGCTGGTTGCTGGCGGCTGGTCGGCACTGCGCGCGCCACGGCTGAAGACCCTGGTGGCCTACTCGACGGTCGCCCAGCTGGGTTATGCGCTGCTGGCGCTCGGCTTGCTGCTGCACCTCGACGAGCCGCGTCTGCATGCGGCGCTGTGGCTGTTCGTGCTGGCCCATGGGCTGGCCAAGGTGTCGATGTTTCTCGCCGCCGGCGAGTTGCAGACCATCCTCGGCAGCAAGCGGGTCAACGGCATGAAGGGCGCCAGCCAGAACGTGCCGATCGCCCTGGCCGCCTTCGCCGTGGCCGGCGGCAGTCTGGTCGGGCTGCCACCCAGCGGCGGCTTCCTGGCCAAGTGGCTGCTGCTGCAGCCACTGTTCGAGCGGCCGCAGCACTGGCCCTGGGCGCTGGGCGTGCTGTTCGGCACGCTGATGTCGGCCGCCTACGTGTTCCGCGTCGTCGCCCATGGCTTCGACCGCGCCCGGCCGAACCCGCCGAGCATTCATGCCGATCGCCTGGCGCAGTGGCTGGCCCTGCTGCCGGCGCTGCTGGTCTGGGGGCTGGCGCTGATCAGCGAGCCGCTGCTGCTCTGGCTCGGAGGGCTCGGGCGATGAGCTGGCGTGAGCTGTTGCCGCTGGGCATCGTGCTCAGTTCGCTGCTGCCGGGCCTCGTGATCTTCGCGCTGCGCGAGGAACAGCAGCGCCTGCGGGTGAGCCTCAACCTGCTCGGCGTGACGCTCAAGCTGGTGCTGGTCGCGAGCATGCTCTACGGCGTCAGCCAGGGCAGCGAGTACCGTTTCAGCGTGCCGCTGCTGCCGGGCGCGCCGCTGGTGCTGCAGGCCGATGCGCTGTCGCTGCTGTTCGTCGCGCTGTCTTCGCTGCTATGGGCGGTGACCACCGTCTACGCCATCGGCTATCTGGAAAACTCGCCGCTGCGCTCGCGCTTCTTCGGCTACTTCAGCCTGTGTGTCAGCGCCACCGTCGGCCTGGCCTTGGCCGGCAACCTGGTCAGCTTCCTGCTGTTCTACGAGCTGCTGACCCTCGCCACCTTCCCATTGGTGGTGCATCGCGGCACGCCGGAGTCGCTGGCCGCCGGGCGCATTTATCTGGCCTACACGGTCGCTGGCGGCAGCCTTGTACTGATGGGTGTGGCGCTGCTGCACAGCATCGCCGGTACGCCGGATTTCCAGGCCGCCGGCTACCTGCTGGAACAGGTCGAGGAGCACGACCTGACGCTGCGCGTGGCCTTCGCCCTGCTGATCTTCGGCCTCGGCGTGAAGGCCGCGCTTATCCCGCTGCATGGCTGGCTACCGCAGGCGATGGTCGCGCCGGCGCCGGTCAGCGCGCTGTTGCATGCGGTGGCGGTGGTGAAGGCGGGCGCCTTCGGCATCGTGCGGGTGGTCTACGACGTGTTCGGCGCCGAGGCGCTGCTGCGCCTGGACCTCACCACGCCGCTGCTCTGGCTGGCGGCCGCGACCATTCTCTACGGCTCGCTGCGTGCCATGCAGCAGCAGGAACTGAAGAAGCGCCTGGCCTACTCGACCATCAGTCAGGTGTCCTACGTCACGCTGGGGGTGGCGCTGCTCGGGCCGATCGCCGCGGTGGGCGGCCTGGTGCACCTGGTGCATCAGGGGCTGATGAAGGTCACGCTGTTCTACTGCGCGGGCAACTTCGCCGAGACCCTGGGCATTCATCGCATCCGCGAGATGGATGGCGTCGGCCGGCGCATGCCCTGGACCATGACGGCGTTCTCGGTGGGCGCGCTGGGCATGATCGGCATACCGCCGATCGCCGGCTTCATCAGCAAATGGACGCTGGGGCTCGGCGCACTGCAGGTCGGACAGGACTGGGTGCTGCTGGTGTTGCTCGGCTCCGCGTTGCTCAACGCCGCCTACTTCCTGCCGCTGCTCTGGCGCGGCTGGTTCGCCGAGCCCGCCGACTGGCACCAGAACCGCTGGGCCGACGAGTGCTTCGAGACCCACTGGATGCTGCTGCTTCCGCCATTGCTCACCGCGTTGCTGTCGCTGCTGGTCGGGTTGCTGGCGGCGACGGCGCTCAGCCCGCTGGGCTGGAGCCAGCTGATCGTCGAGCGGGAGTTCGCCATATGAACGCCTGGCTCTGGCTGCTGGTGCCCTTCGCCCCGCTGCTCGGCGGCGCGTTGCTGCCCTGGCTGCGCGAACGCTGCCTGCCCTGGCTCTGGCTGAGTTGTCTGCCGGCGCTGCTGGCGACGCTGCAACCACCGCCGTCACTGGAGCTCCCCTGGCTCTGGGAAGGCGTGCGCTGGGGCGCCGACGATGCGCTGACTCGCGCCTGGCTGGGCTTTTCCGCCGTGCTCTGGGGCTGCGCCGCGGTTTTCGCCAGCAGCAGCCTGGCCCATGGGGTGGGACGGCTGCGCTTCTGGGCCTTCTGGCAGCTGGCACTGGCCGGCAACCTGCTGCTGATCATTGCCACCGATGCGCTGAGCTTCTATCTCGGCTTCAGTGCCATGAGCCTGGCTGCCTACGGGCTGATCGTGCACCACGGCGGACCGGGGCCACGGCGCGCCGGGCGTCTGTATCTGCAACTGGCGATCGGCGGCGAAATGCTGCTGCTTGCCGGGCTGCTGCTGCGCAGCCACGGCGCCGCGCTGGCCTTCGACTTCGCCAGCTGGCAGGCGCAGCCGATCGACCACCTGACCCTGGCCCTGCTGGTGCTCGGGCTCGGGCTGAAGGCCGGTTTCTGGCCGCTGCACGTCTGGCTGCCGCTGGCCCATCCCGAGGCGCCGGCACCGGCCAGCGCGGTGCTCTCCGGGGCGATGCTCAAGGCCGGCATCCTCGGCGTCTGGCGCTGTGTGCCGGCGGCCGATCCAACGCTGACGGCCTGGAGCACGCCGTTACTCGTGGTCGGCCTGTTCGGCGCGTTCTATGCCGCTGCGCTGGGACTGCGCGCCGCTAAGTCCAAGGCGGTGCTGGCCTGGTCATCGGTGAGCCAGATGGGCTGGCTGCTGATGATCCTGGCGCTGGCCTGGCGCGCGGAGGCGCCGTCCCCCGCGCTGCTCACGCTGCTGGTGCTGTTTGGCGTGCATCACGGGCTGGCCAAGGGGGCGCTGTTTCTCGCCGCTGGGATGGTTCACGAGGGGCGCCTGCCACGCCTCGGTTGGTTATTGCTGGTCCTGCCGGCGCTGGCGATCATGGGGGCGCCGCTCACCTGTGGTGCAGCGGTGAAGTACCTGCTCAAGGAAGCCTGGCACGACAGCGCCTTCGCCGCCTGGGCGCCTTGGCTGACGCTGGCCAGCTTCGCCACCGCACTGCTGCTCTGGCGCGCACTCTGGCTGATGTGGCGCGACCAGCAGCACGTCAGCACGCGCGCGCCGCTGGGGCAGTGGCTGCCCTGGGCACTGCTCAGCCTGGTCACGGTGGCGCTGCCGTGGTTGTGGCCGGCGCTGCGCGATCCGCTGCTGGCAGGCTTGTATCCGGCGGGTTTGTGGGCGGCGCTATGGCCGTTGCTGCTGGCGTTGGGTCTCACCGGGTGGGCGCTGTTTCGGCGCTGGCAGGTGCCGTCCAGCCTTGCGCGTTTGCCCAACCCCGCACTCTGCGCATCGTCATACCTGACGCGTCTCCTGCGCCAGCCACCGCTGCCCGAACCCGGCGTGCGGCTCGATCGTGGGCGCTGGCGCAGGCGGGAGCGACGCTGGAACCGGCTATGGGAGCGCGGCGCCCTGGCGATCAGTGCCTGGCTGCTGGTGCTGCTGCTCTGGTTGGGCTGGCTGTGGTGATCAGGGCAGCGCCTTTTCGGCGAACGGCCGGGTCTCCAGGCCGAGCTGGGCGCGGAAGCTTTCCATGTCGAACATGGTGCAGATCTCCTGCACCTGCTGCGTCGGGGTGATGGTCCAGAAGGCCATGGCGGAGATGCTCAGCACCTTGTCGCTGGGCGGATAGCCGAACGCCGGCTGCGCGATGGTGCCGATCAGCGTGCTCCAGGTCACCACCCGGTTGCCTTCGGCGAGACATTCCTCGACCACCACTTCCAGCTCCGGCATGGCCTGGCGGATCTGCCGGACCATGTCGAGAAATTCGACACTGCCCAGCGGGCGACCGATAAAGGAGCTCTTGTAGAGGAAATCCTTGCTGTGCAGATGCTCGGCGAGCGCCAGGTGCCCGCGGTTCCAAGTCAGGTCGATGTGCTGACGGACGAGTTTCTTGCGGTCATCCAGTGACATGCGCCCTCCATTGGGCTGCAGATAGCTCGGCAGCGAACTCTAGCAGCGGTCGGGGCCGTGCGGGAGTGCCGTTCGGTCAGTCGGCCTGCAGCCGGATGCGAAAAGCCGCGCCACCGAGCGCCGACTCGCCCAGGCTGAGTTCGCCGCCGTAGCTGTCGAGGATGTCCTTGACCACCGCCAGGCCGATGCCCTGGCCGGAATGCTGGGCGTCGAGGCGTTCGCCACGGCGGATGATGCGCGCGCGCTGGTCCACCGGCACGCCGGGGCCGTCGTCCTCGATGCCGAGCAGCAGGTCGCCGTCATGCGTGCGTGCGCTGATGCGGATCTGCCGGAGACAGAGCCGGTAGGCGTTCTCCAGCAAATTGCCGAGCAGCTCCATCAGCGCGCCTTGTTCGATCGGCACCTGGCATGGCTCGGCGAGCTGCATGTCGACCTGCACGTGTTTGTCGCGGTAGACCTTGTCCAGCGTGCTGCACAGGCTGTCGAGCAATGGCCTGAGCTCGACCCGGTGGCGCACCAGGCCGCTCTTGCCGAGGCTGGCGCGCTGCAGCTGATAGCCGATCTGCTGACTCATGCGTTCGATCTGCGCCTGCATCACCTGGGCCTGTTCGCGGCTCTGCGTCTGCGCGGCGAGGGTCTCGCCGACACCCTGCAGCACGCTGAGCGGCGTCTTCAGGCTGTGCGCCAGGTCGCCCAGGGAGTTGCGGTACTGCTCGCGCTGTCGCCGTTCGCTGTCCAGCAGGCGGTTCAGCGAGCGGGTCAGGCGCAGCAGTTCGCGCGGGTGGTCGTCGCTCAGGCGCTCGCGCTGCCCGGCCTCGACCTGGTCGAGCTCGGCGCTGACCCGCTTGAGGGTGCGAAAGCCCCAGGTCAGGCCGAGCCAGAGCAGGGCCAGCAGCACCAGCAGGCCACTGCCCAGCCACAGGTAGAGCTGCCGGCGAAACTCCTCGAACAGGCTGAGATATTCGCTGGTCGGCTGCATGGTGACGAAGCTGAACGCATTGTCGCGGCTGCCGGCCAGGTGCAGCTCGACGTCGTAGGCGAAGTATTCCGTTCCGGCTTCGTCGCGCACGCGCAGGAACTCGGTGGTGCCGCCCTCATAGCGCGGGCGGTAGTCGATGCGCTCGTCGGCGGCCGAGCGGGAACGCCAGACCAGCTCGCCGCGGCGGTCGTAGATGAAACCGAGCAATCGCGCATCCGGCAGGTTGAACTCCTCGTCCGGCAGCCGCTCGGGCATCTGCAGCCGGTTCTCCTCGACCTGGGCGGCGGTGATCAGCGTATTGGCATCGGCCGCCAGGCGCTGCTCGATGACCCGCTCGAAGGTCAGGCTGAAAGCGCCCTGCAAAACCGGCAGCAGGACCAGCATGAACAGCGCGGCCAGGCTTGCGGCGCCGAGCATCAGACGCAGACGCAGCGACATCGCACCGCCCAGACGGGTTCGTATGCGCGCCTGCAGCCGGCGCCGGCGTCGACTCATCGACAGCGCTCGGTGAACAGATAGCCGAGGCCGCGCACGGTTTCGATTGGCTTCATCGCACACTGCGCTTCGAGCTTGCGCCGCAGCCGTCCGACCAGCACTTCGATCACGTTCGGGTCGCGCTCCTCGTCGCCGCTGTAGAGCTGCTCCATCAGCCGTTCCTTGGCCACCACCTGCTGCTGGTGGCGCATCAGGTATTCGAGGATGCGGTATTCATAGGCGGTCAGCGCCAGCGGCTCGCCGTTGGCCGTGGCCTGTTTGCGGTTTAGGTCGAGCAGCAGCGGGCCGGCTTCGATGGTGGCCTGGGTGAAACCGCTGGAGCGGCGCAGCAGCGCGTTCAGCCGGGCTTCCAGTTCCTCGAACTGGAACGGCTTGACCACATAGTCGTCGGCGCCGGCGGCCAGGCCCTCGACCTTGTCCTGCCAGTTGCCGCGGGCGGTGAGGATCAGGATGGGAAAGGTCTTGCCACGGCTGCGCAGCTGGTGGATCAGGTCCAGCCCGCTGATACCCGGCAGGCCGAGATCGATGACGGCCAGATCGTGGTTGAATTCGTGGGTCTGATACAGCGCTTCTTCGGCGTCCGGCACGGCATCGACGATATGCCCGCTTTCACCGAGCCGCGTCTGCAAGTGGTGGCGCAGCAGCGCCTCGTCTTCCACCACCAGCACCTTCATGTCTTGTGCTCCCTGTGCAAACGGCCGGGCAATGCCCGGCCGTCGTTCAACGTTCTGTCAGCGTAAACGCCATCAGAAGTGATAGTTCAGACCCAGATAGGCCTGCTTGCTGCTGTGCAGGTCGATCGAGCCCAGCTTGCCGACGCCTCGCTCGGAGACTTCGGTTCCGGCGTTGCTGCGCAGGTAGCGGTAACCGGCCTCCACCGAGGTGTTGTCGCCGAGCTTCTGCAGGATACCGGCCTGCAGGCCGACCAGGTAGCCGATGTCGCTGTCGCGGCTGTAGCCCCTGGACTCGTTCTCCAGCTTGGTCAGGCCGGCGCTGGCACCGCCAAACAGGCGGGTGGTGTCGCCCAGCGGGACGAACAGGTCGTAGCTGCCGATAAGGTTCTGCTGGCGCAGCTTGAAGGTGCTGCCGTAATCGTCCGAGACGTTCTCGTAGGTCATGTAGTAGCGGCCTTCGTCGGTCATCTGACCGGCGCGAACACCCCAGGTGCCGCTGTTCCTGATGGTGTCATCGAAGCGGTTCTCGCCGCCCATGTTCTGCTTCAAGGCGCTGGAACGATCGGTGTTGACGGTGGTTTTACCCCAGGTGAGACCGGCGAAGTTCTCCGCGGCATGGGCGCCGAAGCTGAAGATGCCAAGGGATGTGGCCAGGGCGAGGGTGCTGAGTTTGTTCATCGGTGACTCCGTTTCAGGCAGTGGGAAACTGACGGCCCCTAGCCTGAACGGATGTCACTGAACGCCAACTGAACCCTGCCTGAACCTGCGCTGAACGGATCGGACGCGCCGTGCCGCCGGTCGCCCAGGGCTGGTTTCAGGCGATCTGCTGCGGCTGATCCGGCTCCTCGCGCTCATCGGTATCGCCCGTGCTGCCCGGATAGCGGCGCAGCAGTGGGGTCTGCTCGGCATCGTCGATCCACCACTGCAGTTCGGCTTCGACCTCGGTGTCTGCAGCGATACCCAGGCGGTTGCGTACCGGGCACTGGGATGTTGCGTCAGCGATGAGCGTGCCGCTCTGGGTGCTTTGCGAGGTCCCGGCGCTGCCGCTGGAGCGGACCTTCAGGCGGAAGCGAACCCGTTGTCCGCTGCCCTTGAAACACAGCGAGAGGGCCACGCGGTTGTCCTCGAGCGGTTGCAGCCCTAGGTCGGCCGCGACGGGTGCGCCGGTCGGTGAGGGAGTGGCTGCGAGCAGCCAGGTGAAGAGGGTCATGGTCAGCATCCGTTTTGCTTCCGTTGAGAGCCGATCCTCGGCTCGATTGCGGCATTACTGCTGAACGATGCTCGCGGTATTGCCGCTGCCGTTCTGGATGATCGTCGCGCTGGCCGGCAGGCGCGTGTAGTCCTGCACCGGCATGCTCTGGGTGATCCGCGCCTCGTTGGCATTGCCCAGCTGGGTGATGCTGGCCTGGTGGCCGAAGTTGCCCTGCTCGATGCTCGCCAGGTTGTCGTTGCCGTTCTGGATGACCGAGGCGTTGTTGGACATGAAGCTTTGCGCGATATCGACGCTGTTGCCGCTACCCGTGGATGAACCGCTGATGCGGCCGCCGAAACCGTTCTGATCGACCGTGAGCCGGTTGCTCGTACCGTTCTGGCTGAAATCCAGCTCGTTGTGATAGTCGTTCTGCCGGATCTCGGCCACGTTGTAGCCGCCCGACTGGACGAGGTTCATGCGGTTGCCGTCGCCCTGGTAGATATCCGCCAGGTTGCCTGTGCCATCCTGCGAGACGTTCAGCCGCGAGCCTTCGTAATAGCCTTCCTGGCGAAAGGTCAGCACGTTGTCGTCGCCACGCTGCTCGACCTGCGCCGTGACGAAGCTAGTCTGGCTGGCGCTGATCCGGTTGCGGTTGCCGATGCTGCTGGCGTTCAGTGTACTGGTGCGCCCGGTCTGCTCGAGGGTGGCGACGTTGGCATTACCGACCTGCTGGAGGTTGGCCACCTTGAAGTAGGCATCGCCGACCTGGGTGATCGCGGCGACATTCAGGTTGCCGTCCTGGCTGACCTCGATCGCGCTGGATTCGACCAGGCCGGTCTGCTGCAACTCGGCGACGTTGTCGGTTCCGCGCTGCTCGAGTTCGATGCTGTTCTCTGCCAGCGCCTGTGACGTGCTGAAGGCGAGCAGGGTGGCGATTGCCGCGGGCTTGATCATCTGGTTCTCCGTGGCCTTTCAGCGGCCCTGCACGATATTGATCTGTTGACCGACGCCGTATTGCGTCACCGCGCTGCGCAGGCCGTTGCCGCTCTGTTCGATGCGCGCGTCGTTGTACGCGCCGTATTGGCTGATGCTGGCCTGGTTGTCGCTGCCGGACTGGCGGATGGCGGCGTAGTTGCCCTGGCCGACCTGCTCGATGGTCGCCAGCAGGTTGTCGCCGTTCTGCAGGATGAACGCTTCCTGGTCGCCGCCTTGCTGTAGCACCCATGCATTCAATGCCTGTCCGTTCTGGGACAGCTCGGCGAGATTGCTTTGGCCAATCTGCTGGATGTAGGCCGCCCGCGCGTCGGTCAGCTGGATGGCAGTGGCAGGCCCGGCGATGCCTCCAGGTGCGAGGTCACCGTTATCCAGCAGGTCGGCTGCCATCAGCGGTGAGCAGATCAGGCCGGCGGCGATGGCGATCAGGCGCTTGGCAGGGGCTGGGATGCAACGGGACATGGGCGTGTACCTGATGACAGTGGGCGCGATTCTTTAACGCAGCGGGCGAGGCTGAACATCCATCGAACGATGTAAAGACGCGGCGCGCGATGGCAGCCAAGGATTAATGCCTGGCACTGCGCACGCCGTGCTTGAGCGCTTGGTCCGCACTCACACCCGGTAGGCCGTCCGTCGCCGCGGCGCTACCGGGACTCCGACGTTCAGGCGCTGCAGGACTTGTCCCAGTCCAGACGGCTGCGCAGCAGATAGGCGGCTTCGGCGCGGTTGGAGGCGCCGATCTTGCGCAGCAGGTTGTGAATATGACTCTTGATCGTGTGAGGGCTCAAGCACAGCTGCTCGGCGATCTCGGCGTTGGACAGGCCCTTGCCGGCGAGCGTGAGAATCTCGCGCTCGCGAAGGGTCAGGCTGGACTTGCTTTCGGCAAGCTGGCGCATGCGCCGCCATTGGCCAAGCAGGCGCTCGGTGAGAATGCGTGGCAGCCAGTCGCCGCCCTGCAGCAGCACGCGGATGCCTTCGAGCAGGTGCTCGCGTGTCGCGTGGCTGTAGAACACTCCACGGATCACTGGATGCTTCTCGACCAGCTGTTCGGCCTGCTCTGGCACGATGTTCACCAGCGCGATGGGGGTGTGCTCGTCGAGCTGATCGATGAGGCTGGAAATCTGTTCGGCTTCGCTGTGGCCGGCATCGACAAGAAACAGGTCGGCGCCGCGATTCTCCGGTGATTCCAGGCTGGCCAGGGCCACTTCGACCTGGGCCTGCTCGCCGAGGAAGTGGCGGAAGAACAAGCCGAGCAGTTCATTGCCGGTTAACAGCGTGACGGTTGGGGAGGTGTTGCCCCGCGTAAGATCCGCGTCCATGTTCGGTACCTAGTCAGTCGGGCGTAATCGTTTAAAAAGCTACTAAACGACCAGCACCTTGCAGCGAAGTTCAGCCGAGCGATGGCGAACGGGCACTATCCGGCCAGCAGGTGCGCAACCTGGCCGAGCGAGGGACGCGTGGCCAGGAGCGTCGCGCGTTTTTGCACGGAACGGCTGCTAAGGTAGCTGCATGACTGACATCCCCGTTGCCGTTTCATCTCGCGAACTCACGGCTCGTGCCCTGCTGACAGGGTTGCTGCTTGGCGCACTGCTGACGCCATCGAACGTCTATTCGGGGCTCAAGATCGGCTGGTCGTTCAATATGTCGGTCATCGCGCTGCTGGTTGGCTTCGCCTTCTGGCAGAGCGTTGCGTCGACCTTCGGCCGGCCACGCTGGACGCTGCTGGAGAGCAATATCACCCAGACCACGGCCTCGTCCTGCGCCTCGATCATCTCCGGCGGACTGGTGGCACCGATTCCGGCGTACACGCTGCTCACTGGCCAGCAGCTGGGCAGCCCGGCGCTGATGGCCTGGGTGTTCTCGGTGAGCTTTCTCGGCGTATGGGTGGCCTGGTACCTGCGGCCGTCGCTGATCGTCAGCGCGGGCCTGCGCTTTCCCGAGGGCATGGCGACACTGGCGACGCTGCAACAGATTTTCAGCCATGGGGCCGAGGCCGGACGCCGATTGTGGGTGCTGGGCGGTGCGGCACTGTTGTCGGCAGCGGTCAAGCTGATGGATACCTTTGTCTGGATGCTGCCGCGCTGGGCGCCCTCGACGCATCTGGAGCGGCTGACCTTCACGTTCGAGCCGTCGCTGTTGCTGGTCGGCTTCGGCGGCATCATCGGTTTGCGCGTTGGGCTCTCGTTGCTGCTCGGCGCCCTGCTGGCGTGGGGGCTGTTGGCTCCCTGGCTGCTGGCCGAGGGCCTGGTGCGGTTGCCGGCGGCGGCCGACGGCCCGCAGTTCGCGGTACTGATCGAATGGTTGCTGTGGCCCGGCGTCAGCCTGATGGTCTGTGCCACCCTGACTTCTCTAGGCGTACGCCTGCTGCGCTCGCGCGCCGCGGCGGAACGCGGCGACTGGCGCCTGCCGCGAGTGGCGCTGTGGCCGGCTGTCGGCCTCGGGCTTGCGGTGGCGCTGGTGGTGATGCTGCAGATAGGCCTGTTCGGCATTCATCCCGGCCTGGCGCTGCTGTCGATTCCGCTGGCGTTGCTGCTGGCGACGGTCGCGGCTCGGGTGGTCGGCGCCACCGGCATTCCGCCGATCGGTGCCATCGGCCAGCTGTCGCAGCTGGGTTTTGGTGTGTTCGCCCCCGGCCAGGTGCCGGTGAACCTGATGAGCGCCAATACCGCCGGCGGCGCCGCCGGGCAGTGCACCGATCTGCTCAACGACTTCAAGGTCGGGCACGCCATCGGCGCGGCACCTGGCCGTCAGGCCGTGGCGCAGTGTCTGGGCATCCTGCTCGGCAGTGTGGTCGGGGTGCTGGCCTATCAGCTGTTGATCCCCGATCCGCAGAGCATGCTGATCACGCCGGAATGGCCCGCGCCGGCGGTCGCTACCTGGAAGGCCGTGGCCGAGGCACTGACCGGTGGGCTCGGCGCACTGCCGCTCGACGTGCGCTGGGCGATGCTGGTCGGTGCGCTCTGTGGCGTGACGCTCGGGGCTCTGGAAGCCTTGCTGCCGGAGCGTCGTGTGCATTGGCTGCCCAGCTCCGCGGCACTCGGTCTGGCTTTCATCATCCCGGCGTCGATCTCGCTGATGATGACCTTTGGCGCCGTGCTGGCCTGGTGTTTCGTCTCGCGCTGGCGCAGCCTCGGCGAGCGTTTCGTGATCGTTGCTGCCGCGGGGCTGGTGGCGGGCGAAAGCATGGCGGGCGTCGGTGCATCGCTCTGGCAGTTGCTGCGCTGAATCATTCTGCCGCACAGCCTGTCGTACCCCTTGTAGCCAGCAAGGGGAGAGGTATGTCCGAACCAACGTCAGCAGACGACAACAAGCAGGTCGCCAACCGCGCCATGGTTCAGGCGGCCGTGCTCGCGACCGTGGTACTGCTGTGCATCGTCGCCTGGCTGGCGTTCGATTTTCTGCTGCTGCTGTTCGCATCCATTCTCTTCGGTGTGCTGATCCATGGCGTGAGCCAATGGCTGGGCTGCCGCACGCCGCTGTCCTACAAGACGTCCATGGGCCTGTTCTTTGTCGTCACGCTGCTCGGCCTGGGAGGTGCAGGCTGGCTGGTGGCGCCGAGTATTGCCGAGCAGGCCGATGCGCTGTCCGATTCACTGCCGGAGGCCGTCGAGCGGCTGCGTGAGCGAGCGCAGCAACTGCCCTGGACCAACGAGTTATTGCAGCAGCGCGAACGCATCGAGGACTCCCTGCCCGACGGCTCCAGCGCCTTCAGTGTGGTGAGCAAGGTGATGGGCTCGGTGGCCGGGGCGCTGAGCAGCTTCGTGATTGCCTTCGCCATCGGTGTTTGCCTCGCCATCAACCCGCCGATCTATGTCTGCGGCCTGCTCAAGCTGGTGCCACTGAGCTATCGCTCGCGCGCCGCCGAGGTGCTCGACGAGAGCGGGGCGACGCTGCGCGCCTGGCTGCTGGCCAAGCTGCTGGAGATGCTGTTGATCGGCGTGCTGACCACCCTCGGTCTCTGGCTGCTGGGCATCGAACTGGCCCTGGTGCTCGGGCTGATCGCCGGGCTGCTCTCGTTCATTCCCAACATCGGTCCGGTGCTGGCGGTGATTCCGGCACTGCTGCTGGCCTCGCTGGAGGGCGGCCGCACGGTGCTCTATGTTGCCGCGCTCTACCTGTTCGTCCAGGCGCTGGAAAGCTATGTGTTCACGCCCTGGATGCAGCAGCGCATCGTCTCGGTGCCGCCGGCACTGACCATCGGCGTGCAGCTGCTGTTCGGCCTGCTTGCCGGCACCTTGGGGTTGCTGCTAGCGACGCCGCTGGCGGCGGTCGGCATGGTGCTGATACGCATGCTGTATGTCGAGGATCTGCTCGGTGACCGCGAGCAGCTGACCAACGGTTCCTCCTAGCGACCGCTCTGCGCTGCCGCCTGGCGGGGAGGTCATGTTTTGTAAAGGCGGCCGAGGAAACCCCTGGCCGGCGCTGCTGCCGGAATCTGTGTACCCCACAGAACGATGGCAGGAGACGAATCATGAACATGCACAAGATCGCGGCATTCACCTTGGCCGGTGTGCTTTCCGGCGCGGCTTTCGCGGCTGACAACACCGGCACCGGCAGCCATGACTCGATGGAGCGTGGCAGCCAGCAGCACGGCACCATGGGCGGCACTGGCACTGGCACTGGCACCGGCGGTATGAATAACGGTACTGGCACGATGGACGGCAGCGGAACGGGCTCCGGCATGGGCACCGGTACTGGCACCACCGAGATGCCGGGCTCGGCGGACCGCCCGTCAACCACCACCGGCAGTGATCATGGCACTGGCGCCGATGCCGGCGCGGATGGTGCGACCGGAGCGCCGGGCACCACTGGTACCGGCGGCGAGGGCGGTGCACGCGGCGCCTACTGATCCCGGCAATACGACGACCTGGCAAGGCGCTCCCTTGCCGGGTCGTTTTGTGTCAGGCCTGCGACCGCCCGACCGACAGTCGCGGCGCCGCTGAAACCTTGGCGGTGTGGGCATGCCGAAAGCGTTATAGAGACGCTCGGAGGTGCGACGATGAGCATTCTGCGTGACGGCATGCTGCTGCTTTCGCTGGCGTTCGCTGCCGGCGCCATGGCCGATGGCACCGGCCCCACCCAGCCGGACAAGGCGCGCCAGCACCCGCTGGACAACAGCGCGCCGCGTGACGATTCCGTGGAGCAGCCGAGGCAGGGACCCCAGCGCGATCAAACTCCCGTGCTGCAGCCGCGTCAGGCGCCGATCGAAACCGATGTTCCACCCCGGCTCGATCCGGCGGACGAGCAGCCCGGCACCGATGTGGATGCCGCGGCCCCGCGTGCGCTGCGCAGCTAGTCCGTCGCGGTGCGCCGGACGGAAGTCGCAGCAACGAAAAAGGGAGGCCGAAGCCTCCCTTTCAGTGCACCACGTCAGCGAATCAGAACAGCACGCGGCTGCGGATGGTGCCGTTGACGTGCTGCAGCTTCTCCAGCGCCAGGTCGGAGTATTCCTTGTCCACGTCGATGACGACGTAACCGACCTTCTCGTTGGTCTGCAGGAACTGGCCGCAGATGTTGATGCCGTTGTCGGCGAAGACCTTGTTGATCTCGCTCATCACGCCCGGAATGTTCTGGTGGATGTGCAGCAGGCGGTGCTTGCCCGGGTGCGACGGCAGGGCGACTTCCGGGAAGTTGACCGAGGACACCGAGGTGCCGTTGTCGCTGTACTTGACCAGCTTCTCGGCGACTTCCAGGCCGATGTTGGCCTGTGCTTCGGCAGTCGAGCCACCGATGTGAGGGGTCAGGATCACGCGATCCAGGCCGCGCAGCGGGCTTTCGAACTCCTCGTCGTTGGACCTGGGCTCGACCGGGAACACGTCGATGGCGGCGCCGATCAGGTGCTCGTCCTTGATCGCGGCGGCCAGGTGATCCAGCTCGACCACGGTGCCGCGGGCAGCGTTGATCAGGATGCCGCCCTTCTTCATGGCGCGGATTTCCTTCTCGCCGATCATCCACTGGGTGGACGGCAGCTCCGGAACGTGCAGCGAGACGATGTCACACATGCCCAGCAGCTCGTACAGCGAGCCGATCTGGGTGGCGTTGCCCAGCGGCAGCTTGGTCACCACGTCATAGAAGAAGACCTGCATACCCAGCGCTTCGGCCAGTACCGACAGCTGCGTACCGATGGAGCCGTAGCCGATGATGCCGAGCTTCTTGCCGCGGATCTCGAAGGAGTTGGCCGCCGACTTGATCCAGCCGCCGCGATGGCAGGAGGCGTTCTTCTCGGGAATGCCGCGCAGCAGCAGGATAGCCTCGGCCAGCACCAGTTCGGCTACCGAACGGGTATTGGAGTAGGGCGCGTTGAATACCGCGATGCCGCGCTCGCGAGCGGCGTTGAGATCGACCTGGTTGGTGCCGATGCAGAAGCAGCCGACGGCGATCAGTTTCTTGGCCGCGTCGAAGACTTCCTCGGTGAGCTGGGTGCGCGAGCGGATGCCGATGAAATGGGCGTCGGCGATCTTTTCCTTCAGCTCATCGCCGGACAGCGCGGTCTTGAGGTACTCGATGTTGGTATAGCCGGCCGCCTTCAGGGTGTCGACAGCGTTCTGGTGCACGCCTTCGAGAAGAAGGAACTTGATCTTGCTCTTGTCGAGAGAGGTCTGGCTCATCTGTATTAAAACCTTAAGGCCGAAGGATAGGACTGAAGTGTCCAGCGAAGGCTGGCCGACCCGTCATTAGCGGTGTCGGGAGTCTGCCGAGGCACGTTTCAAAGGGGTGCGTATGCTAGCATACGAGCCCCTCGAAACACCCCCACCCCTGTGCTGAAGCGTGCTCAGGGTGACCATGAATCGTATGAGAGTTCCCGTGATGACCGACCCCGCCCTGATCGATGAGCTGAAAACCCTGGTCGAGCCCGGCAAAGTGCTGACCGACGCCGATTCGCTGAATGCCTACGGCAAGGACTGGACCAAGCATTTCGCTCCGGCACCCTCGGCCATCGTCTTTCCCAAGAGCATCGAGCAGGTCCAGGCCATCGTGCGCTGGGCCAATGAGCGCAAGGTCGCGCTGGTGCCCTCGGGCGGTCGCACCGGGCTGTCCGCAGCGGCAGTGGCGGCCAATGGCGAGGTGGTGGTGTCCTTCGACTATATGAACCAGATTCTCGAATTCAACGAGATGGATCGCACCGCCGTCTGCCAGCCCGGCGTGGTCACCGCGCAGCTGCAGCAGTTCGCCGAGGACAAGGGCCTGTACTACCCGGTGGACTTCGCCTCCGCCGGCTCCAGCCAGATCGGCGGCAACATTGGCACCAACGCCGGTGGCATCAAGGTGATCCGCTACGGCATGACCCGCAACTGGGTCGCCGGCATGAAGGTCGTGACCGGCAAGGGCGATCTGCTGGAGCTGAACAAGGACCTGATCAAGAACGCCACCGGCTACGACCTGCGCCAGCTGTTCATCGGCGCCGAGGGCACGCTGGGCTTCGTCGTCGAGGCGACCATGCGCCTGGAGCGCCAGCCGACCAACCTCACCGCGCTGGTGCTGGGCACCCCGGATTTCGAGTCGATCATGCCGGTGCTGCACGCCTTCCAGGACAAACTGGACCTCACTGCCTTCGAGTTCTTCTCCGACAAGGCGCTGGCCAAGGTGCTCGGTCGCGGCGACGTGCCGGCGCCGTTCGAAACCGACTGCCCGTTCTATGCACTGCTGGAATTCGAGGCCACCACCGACGAGCGTGCCGACCAGGCACTGGCGACCTTCGAGCATTGCGTCGAGCAGGGCTGGGTGCTCGATGGCGTGATGAGCCAGAGCGAGCAGCAGCTGCAGAATCTGTGGAAGCTGCGCGAGTACATCTCCGAGACCATCAGCCACTGGACGCCGTACAAGAACGACATCTCGGTGACCATCGCCAAGGTGCCGGCCTTCCTCAAGGAAATCGACGCCATCGTCGGCGAGCATTACCCGGATTTCGAGATCGTCTGGTTCGGCCATATCGGCGATGGCAACCTGCACCTGAATATCCTCAAGCCCGATGCCATGGACAAGGACGAGTTCTTCGGCAAGTGCGCGACGGTGAACAAGTGGGTATTCGAGACCGTGCAGAAGTACAACGGCTCGATCTCCGCCGAACACGGCGTCGGCATGACCAAGCGCGACTATCTCGAGTACAGCCGCTCGCCGGCCGAAATCGAATACATGAAAGCGGTGAAGGCGGTGTTCGATCCGAACGGCATCATGAACCCCGGCAAGATCTTCGCGGCCTGAGTGGCCCACCGACCCAAGGAGTCCTCGATGAGCTACCAGCACCACTACACCGACGGCACGCCGATCCACTACCCGCTGGGCAAGGTGGTCTGCATCGGCCGCAACTATGCCGAGCACGCCAAGGAACTGAACAACCCGGTGCCGACCGAGCCGCTGCTGTTCATCAAGGCCGGCAGCTGCAGCGTGCCGCTGGAAGGCGGCTTCAGCATCCCCAGCGATCGCGGCGCCGTGCACTACGAGGCGGAAATCGCCGTGCTGATCGGCAAGCCGCTGTCGCGCAAGCCGAACGAGGAAGAGGTGCGCGATGCCATTTCCGGCTTCGCCCCGGCGCTGGACCTGACCCTGCGCGACGTGCAGGCCAGGCTCAAGGAAAAGGGCCACCCATGGGAGATCGCCAAGAGTTTCGACGGTGCCTGCGTGCTGGCGCCGTTCGTGCCGGGTGACGCGGTCGAGGATCTGGGCGACATCGGCATCCGTCTGAGCATCAACGGCGAAGTCCGCCAGGACGGCAACAGCAGCCAGATGCTCAATGCCATCCTGCCGCTGCTGCAGCACATTGCCGGGCATTTCAGCCTGCAACCGGGCGATGTAGTACTGACCGGCACGCCGGCCGGCGTCGGCCCGCTCAAACAGGGCGATGAGCTGGTGCTGGAGCTGGTCGGCCTGTCCCGCTTCGAGAGCCGCGTGCTCTGATCCCATCGGCGCGGCGGGATTCACCCGCCGCGTTTGCCGCTTTTTTGCGAACCGTTCTCGTGTTGTAATCCGGCACCCTCCGCTGGAACGCTTTTCATGCCCGTTCGTTATTCCCGTTGGCGCCTGCTCGTGGCTGTCGTCCTGTTGCTGCTGTTCGTCGCGCTGCTCGTCGCCGGTCGCCTGCTGCACTGGGATGACCAGCTGAGGCTGTACTGGGGCGAGCGTTCGGTCACTGCCGAACAGCGTGCTGCCGGCATCTGGCTGCCGGACTACGAATTGGCGCTGGAGACGACGCTGGCTGGGCTGGAAGACGAGGAAACCTCGGGGCTGACCTGGAATCCGCTGAGCGGCACGCTGTTCACGGTCACCGGTGAGCAGCTGGTCGAGTTCAGCCCTGCTGGCGTGGTGCTACGCCGGGTCGCGCTGAGTGGCTTCGCCGACCCGGAAGCGGTGGAAGCGCTGAGCGATGGCCGTCTGGCGATCGTCGACGAGCGTCGCCGGCTGGTGGCGGTGTTCCATCTGCAGCCGGGCGTGGAAACCCTGGAGCTGGACGACTTGGCCAGTTACGACCTTGGCTTCACCGACGCCGGCAACAAGGGCTTCGAGGGGCTGGCCTGGAATCCGCGTACGCAACGCCTGCTGCTGGCCAAGGAACGTGACCCGCAGGGCCTGTTCGAGCTGCCATTTCCGGGTGAGGACGGCGCTCCCGGCGCACTGCAGGCACTGTCCAGCCAACCGCTGCTGGTGCGTGACATTTCCTCCGTCACCATCGATCCGCGCAGCGGTCATACGCTGCTGCTCTCCGACGAGTCGCGACTGCTGGTGGAACTCGATCTGCAAGGCACTCCGCGCAGCTTCATCAGCCTGTTCGGCGGGCTCAACGGCCTGGTGCAGGGCATCGAGCAGGCAGAAGGCGTGGCGATGGATGGCGAGGGCAACATCTATGTGGTCGGTGAGCCCAACCACTTCTACGTATTCAGCCGCAAGCGCTGAATCGCTGCGCCGGTTAAGCCTGGTGTAAGCCGGGCGCGCCACAATCGCGATTCCAGAACTAGAAGAAAGTGGGTGGTCATGCGTGCGTTGAAGTTCCTTCTGGCTGCGCTGCTAGGCGTCGCCCTGTTGCTGGCGGTTGCCGCCGGCGTTCATTACCGGCTGTTCGAGCGCGGCTGGTTCCACTTCACTCAGTGGCAGCAGGGCGAGCAGAGCGGCAGCGCCTCGTTGTGGCTGCCGGACTACCGGGTCGCGATCCAGGGCAAGGTGGTCGCCGGTATCGACGATGACCTCTCGGCGCTGACGTTCGATCCGGATCGCAACAGCCTGATCGCCGTCACCAACGGCAATCCGCACTGGCTGGAGCTCAGCCTGGAAGGCGATCTGCTACGCGCGATTCCCCTGGTCGGCTTCGGCGATCCGGAGGCCATCGAGTACATTTCCGAAGGCGTTTACGTGATCAGCGATGAACGCAGGCAGCGGCTGCTGCGCGTCGAGGTAAACGAGCAGACCAGCGTCATCGACGCCGAGCAGGCGCAACAGCTTTCGTTGGGCATCGATCTCAACGGTAACAAGGGCTTCGAAGGCCTGGCCTACGACACGGCCGGCAAGCGCCTGTTCGTCGCCAAGGAGCGCGATCCGGTACGTATCTACGAGATCTCCGGCTTTCCGTACCGCGAACCGAGCCCGTCGGTGCATATCGGTGAACATTAAGCAGGCTGTTCGTCCGGCGACCTCTCCAGCCTGCAATACGACGAGCAGACCGGACATCTGCTGGCGCTGTCCGACGAGTCGCGGCTGGTGATCGAGTTGGATGGTGATGGCCAGCCGCTCAGCAGCCTTTCGCTACGCGCCGGCAGGCACGGCCTCGAACACGACGTGCCGCAGGCCGAGGGCATTGCCATGGGGCCGGACGGCACGCTGTATCTGGTCAGCGAGCCGAACCTGTTCTACCTGTTTCGCAAGACCAGGTGACTAGGCCTCGCCGGCCACCTGGTCCAGCGGCAGGTCAGCCGACCGCCGAAGCGCTTTCGTCCTGCAGGGCGGCATTCGGTGCGTGGCGTAGTACCGAGTCGCAACCCTGCTCGGCACTGTGCAGGCTGGCGTACATCTGACTCTGGCCGATGACCTGCCCGTTGGTTGCCCTGAGCACGAAAAAGTACTTGCCGTTGCTCGACTCCTTGACCTCGAACGCACCTTCACGCACCGCGTTCTTGCGTACCGAATCGATGCCGTTGAGCGCCGAGGCATGGGCCTTGTACTGCTCGCTGGACAGGATGACCTGACCGTTGCCGGCCAGAAGATTGAAATGGAACTGGCCGTTGCTGGATTTCTTCAACTGGAATTTGCCGGACATGGCGACACCTCCTGTGATGAGCTGCGGCGGACTCGTCGCAGCGCACCTAAAGCGTAGTCGCCAGTTCGGCATCGCGCCGTCGCGCTTCGCCGCGGCGGATCAGCGCTTGTGTGTCTGCACGCCGTCCTTGGTGCCGAGCAGCAGCAGATCCGCCGGGCGCATGGCGAACAGGCCGTTGCATACCACGCCGACGATGTTGTTGATCTTGCCTTCCAGTTCCGGTGCGAAGCCGATCATCAGGTTGTGCACGTCGAGGATGACATTGCCGTTGTCGGTGACCACGCCGTCGCGGTAGACCGGGTCGCCGCCGAGCTTTACCAGCTCGCGGGCGACATGACTGCGCGCCATAGGGATGACTTCCACTGGCAGCGGGAAGGCGCCCAGCTGCTCGACCAGCTTGCTGCCATCGGCAATGCAGATGAAGGTCTTGGCTACCGCGGCGACGATCTTCTCGCGGGTCAGGGCGGCGCCACCGCCCTTGATCAGCTCGAGGTGCTTGTTCGCCTCGTCGGCGCCGTCGACATAGAACTCCAGTTCGCTCACCGAATTCAGGTCGTAGACCGGGATGCCGTGCTGCTTCAGGCGCTCGGCGGTGGCTTCGGAGCTGGCCACGGCGCCGTCGAAGAAGCCCTTGTGCTTGGCCAGCAGGTCGATGAAGAAGTTGGCGGTGGAGCCGGTGCCCACGCCAATGATGCTGCGATCGCTGAGGTGCGGGACGATATGGTCGACGGCGGCCTGGGCGACGGCCTGCTTGAGCTGATCCTGGGTCATGGCGGGAATCCGGGCGGGAAGGACGGGCTCGGATTATAGCCCTCTGCCGGCGGCGGGTCTTGTCTGCTGCGGATGCCGAAGCCGTCGTGGATTGCCGGTGGTCGCCGGGGGCGTGCGGGGGGTAGACTCCTCGTTCCCTCGCAATGCCTGCCAAGACAGCCAGAATGCTCGAACATTACGTCAAGAAGATCCTCACTTCCCGCGTCTACGACGTCGCCATCGAAACCCCGCTGCAGCCCGCCCGCCAGCTTTCCGAGCGAATCGGCAACCAGATCCTGCTCAAGCGCGAGGATCTGCAGCCGGTGTTCTCCTTCAAGGTCCGCGGCGCCTACAACAAGCTGGCGCAGCTGTCCGCCGAGGAGCTGGCGCGTGGCGTGGTCACGGCATCGGCTGGCAATCACGCCCAGGGCGTTGCGCTGGCGGCCAAGCAGCTGGGGATAAAGGCCACCATCGTCATGCCGCGCACCACGCCGGAGCTGAAGGTCCAGGGCGTACGTGCCCGCGGCGGCAAGGTGGTGCTGCATGGCGATGCCTTCCCCGAGGCGCTGGCCTACTCGCTGAAGCTGGTAGAAGAGAAAGGCTACGTCTATATCCACCCCTACGACGATCCCGATGTGATCGCCGGTCAGGGCACCGTGGCGATGGAGATTCTGCGTCAGCACCAGGGGCCGATCGACGCGATCTTCGTTCCGGTGGGCGGCGGCGGCCTGGTGGCTGGCATCGCCGCCTACGTGAAGTATCTCTACCCAGAGACCAAGGTGATCGGCGTCGAGCCGGACGACTCCAATTGTCTGCAGGCCGCAATGGCTGCCGGCGAGCGCGTGGTGCTGGAGCAGGTCGGGCTGTTCGCCGACGGCGTGGCCGTGGCGCAGATCGGCCAGCACACCTTCGATGTCTGCAAGCATTACGTCGATGAGGTGATCACCGTCAGCACCGACGAGATCTGCGCGGCGATCAAGGACATCTACGACGACACCCGCTCGATCACCGAGCCGGCCGGTGCCCTGGCCGTGGCCGGGATCAAGAAGTACGTCGAGCGCGACGGCGTCAGCGGTCAGGTGCTGGTGGGCATCGACTCGGGGGCCAACGTCAATTTCGACCGCCTGCGCCATGTCGCCGAGCGCGCCGAACTGGGCGAGAAGCGCGAAGCGATCATCGCCGTGACCATTCCCGAGCAGCCCGGCAGCTTCAAGGCCTTTTGCGAGGCGATCGGCAAGCGCCAGATCACCGAGTTCAACTACCGCTACCACACCGACCGCGAGGCGCACATCTTCGTCGGCGTGCAGACCCATCCGGAGAACGACCCGCGTGCGGCGCTGGTGCAGGGCCTGCGCGACAAGGGCTTCCCGGTGCTCGATCTGACCGACAACGAGCTGGCCAAGCTGCACACCCGGCACATGGTCGGCGGGCACGCGGCCGGGGTCAGCGACGAGATGGTGCTGCGTTTCGAGTTCCCGGAACGGCCCGGCGCGCTGTTCAACTTCCTCAACAAGCTGGGCGGGCGCTGGAACATCTCGATGTTCCACTACCGCAACCACGGCGCGGCCGATGGCCGGGTGGTCGCCGGCCTGCAGGTGCCGGTCGAAGACCGCCATCTGCTGCCGGCGGCACTGGACAAGATCGGCTACCGCTACTGGGATGAAAGCGACAACCCCGCCTACAAGCTGTTTCTCGGCTGAGCGCAGATAAAGGAAAGCCAATGGAACACTACCTGACCCTCCGCATCGTGCATGGCGCCACCGCAGTGCTGTTGCTGCTGGGTGTGATCGTGCACCTGCTGATGCTATGGAAGGCTGCCCGCGGCGGCGACCAGACCGTACTGCAACGCAAGCTGCAGCGCACCCGCCGGCTGTCCCTGCCGCTGTTGGCGGTGATCGGCCTGTCGTTGCCGCTGACCGGATGGTGGATGACACATCTGGCCGGATGGCCGCTGGGGCAGCTATGGCTGCTGGCCAGCTCCGTGCTGTTCGTCGTGCTGGTAGCGCTGGTGCCGCTGCTGGCCGGCCGCCTCGCCGCCTGGCACGCACCGGGCAACGCCACCGCCGCACGCAATGCCGGCATCTACGGCGTGCTGGTGCTGCTGGTGCTGATCGCCATCACCGCACTGATGGGTGCCAAGCCGGTCTGACTTGACCGGCCCGGGCATCGCTGCTGAGCGGGTTCAGCGCAGCGAGATGATCCGCCAGCCACGCTCGGTGGCAATCTGGCGCAGGACCGGATCCGGGTCCACCGCCACCGGATGCGTCACCCGTTGCAGCAGCGGCAGGTCGTTGCGCGAATCGCTGTAGAAGTAGCTGTCTTCCAGGGTCTGTTCGGTCTCGGCCAGCCAGCGCTCGATGCGCTGGACCTTGCCTTCCTGGAAGCAGGGGATGTCAGTCAGCCGTCCGGTATAGCGGCCGTCGCGCATCTCACACTCGGTCGCCAGCAGGGTGTCGACCCCCAGCCGGGCGGCGATCGGACCGGTGATGAAACGGTTGGTCGCGGTGATGATCACCACCTTGTCGCCGGCATCCAGGTGCTGACGGACCAGCGCCTCGCCCTTGCTCAACACGATGGGTTCGATGTGGTCGCGCATGAACTCCTCGTGCCACGCCTGCAGCTGCGACATTTCGCTGCGGCCGAGCAGTTCCTGGCAGAAGTTCTGGTACGCATGCACGTCGAGATTGCCGGCGAGGTAGTCCTGATAGAAGGCATCGTTGCGCGCACGGTAGTGGCTGGCGTCGACGATGCCGCGCTGGCAGAGGTATTCGCCCCAGGCGTGGTCGCTGTCACCGGCCAGCAGGGTGTTGTCGAGATCGAATAGAGCCAGGCGCACGGAAGAGTTCCTCGAAGATGGAGTCAGGGCAGCGCCAAGCATAACGGTAGAGCGCCCTCGACGCAGCTTCGACCGGCCGCCTGGCGTGCCCGGAGGCGCATGCCGAATGGCGCCTTGCCGCGCTTTCGGCTCGTCGCAGTTTTGTGGAACAATGCCGCGACATGCGTCTGCGAGGTTGTATGCCGTGATCGATTCCGATGGTTTTCGCCCTAATGTCGGCATCATCCTGACCAATGATGTCGGTCAGGTGCTGTGGGCCCGGCGAATCAATCAGGACGCCTGGCAGTTCCCGCAGGGTGGCATCAACGCCCGGGAGACGCCGGAAGAGGCCCTGTATCGCGAACTCAACGAAGAGATCGGCCTGGAAGAGCAGGATGTGAATATCCTCGCCTGCACCCGTGGCTGGTTGCGCTATCGTCTGCCGCAACGCCTGGTGCGAACCCACAGCCAACCGCTGTGCATCGGCCAGAAACAGAAGTGGTTCCTGCTGCGCCTGACCAGCGCCGAAGAGCGTGTGCGCATGGACCTGACCGGCAAGCCGGAGTTCGATGGCTGGCGCTGGGTCAGTTACTGGTATCCGCTGGGGCAGGTGGTCACCTTCAAGCGCGAAGTCTATCGTCGCGCACTCAAAGAACTCGCGCCGCGGTTGCCGGTGCGGGACTGAAAAATCGGGGAGAAAGCCTCTGAGCATGCTCGGCACGCTGCGCAAGATTGTCCAGGAAGTGAATGCCGCCAAGGACCTCAAGGCGGCATTGGGCATCATCGTGCTGAGAGTCAGGGAGGCCATGGGCAGCCAGGTCTGCTCGGTCTATCTGCTCGATCCGGAAACCGAACGCTTCGTCCTGATGGCCACCGAAGGCCTCAACAAGCGCGCCATCGGCAAGGTCAGCATGGCGCCCAACGAAGGCCTGGTCGGCCTGGTCGGCACCCGCGAAGAGCCGCTCAACCTCGAACACGCCTCCGAACACCCACGCTATCGCTACTTCGCCGAAACCGGCGAGGAACGCTATGCCTCCTTTCTCGGCGCGCCGATCATCCACCACCGGCGGGTGATGGGCGTACTGGTCATCCAGCAGAAGGAACGCCGCCAGTTCGACGAGGGTGAGGAAGCCTTTCTGGTGACCATGAGCGCGCAGCTCGCCGGGGTTATCGCCCATGCCGAGGCCACCGGTTCGATCCGCGGCCTCGGCCGCCAGGGCAAGGGCATCCAGGAAACTCGCTTCATCGGCATTCCCGGCGCCCCGGGCGCCGCGGTGGGCACCGCCCTGGTGGTGCTGCCGCCGGCCGATCTGGACGTGGTGCCAGACAAGCACATCGACAACATCGAGGCCGAGCTGACGTTGTTCGAGGCGGCGCTGGAAGCGGTGCGCGCCGACATGCGCAACCTGTCGGAAAAGCTCGCCACGCAGATGCGCAAGGAAGAGCGCGCGCTGTTCGACGTCTACCTGATGATGCTCGACGACTCCGCCCTCGGTGGCGAGGTGACCAAGGTCATCCGCACCGGCCAGTGGGCCCAGGGCGCGCTGCGCCAGGTGGTCACCGAGCACGTCCGGCGTTTCGAGATGATGGACGATGCCTACCTGCGCGAGCGTGCCTCGGACGTCAAGGATATCGGCCGGCGCCTGCTTTCCTACTTGCAGGAAGCCCGCCAGCAGACTTTGACCTATCCCGACAAGACCATCCTGGTCAGTGAGGAACTGTCGCCGGCGATGCTCGGCGAAGTGCCCGAGGGCAAGCTGGTGGGCATGGTGTCCGTGCTCGGTTCGAGCAACTCCCACGTCGCCATCCTTGCCCGCGCCATGGGCATTCCCACGGTGATGGGCGCGGTCGACCTGCCGTACTCCAAGGTCGATGGCATCGAGCTGATCGTCGACGGTTACCGTGGCGAGATCATCACCAACCCCGGCAAGGTGCTGCGCGAGCAGTACGAGGTGCTCGCCGAGCAGGAGCGCCAGCTCTCCGAAGGCCTCGACGTACTGCGTGAGCTGCCCTGCGAGACCACCGATGGCCACCGCATTCCGCTGTGGGTCAATACCGGCCTGCTCGCCGATGTGGTGCGCGCCCAGGAGCGTGGTGCGGAAGGCGTCGGGCTGTATCGCACCGAAGTCCCGTTCATGATCAAGGAGCGCTTCCCCAGCGAGAAGGAGCAGATGGCGATCTACCGCGAGCAGCTGGAGGCCTTCCACCCGCTGCCGGTGACCATGCGCAGCCTCGATATCGGCGGCGACAAGTGCCTGCCGTACTTCCCGATCAAGGAAGAGAATCCGTTCCTCGGCTGGCGCGGCATTCGCGTCACCCTCGACCATCCCGAAATCTTCCTGCTGCAGACCCGTGCCATGCTCAAGGCCAGCGCCGGGCTGAACAACCTGCGCATCCTGCTGCCCATGATCTCCGGCATCCGCGAGCTGGAAGAGGCGCTGCACCTGATCCACCGCGCCTGGTGCGAGGTGCGCGACGAAGGGCTGGACGTGATCATGCCGCCGGTGGGCGTCATGATCGAGGTGCCGGCGGCGGTCTATCTGACGCGCGAGCTGGCGCGCATGGTGGACTTCATCTCGGTCGGCTCCAATGACCTGACCCAGTACCTGCTGGCGGTGGACCGCAACAATCCACGGGTCGCCGACCTCTACGACTACCTGCATCCTGCAGTGCTCGAAGCGCTGCAGCGAGTGGTCAAGGAAGCCCATGGCGAGGGCAAGCCGGTGAGCATCTGTGGCGAGATGGCCGGCGATCCGGCGGCGGCCATGCTGCTGCTGGCGATGGGCTTCGACAGCCTGTCGATGAACGCCACCAACCTGCCCAAGGTCAAGTGGCTGCTGCGCCAGGTCAGCATGGACACCGCTCAGCAACTGCTGGCGCGAGTCATGCTGCTGGACAGCCCGCAGGTCATCCAGAGCACGATCCAGCTGACCTTGCGTAACCTCGGCCTGAGCAAACTGATCAACCCCTCTGCCGCGGTCTGACAGCCGTCAGTCGCGCGGCGGCTGGCGGTAGCGCACCTCGTTTAACGGGCCGTCCGGGCCGAAACTCCGCTCCACGATATCCAGCGAACCGTCGGCGTGGCGAATCAGCGCGGTGCTGGCACGGGTGCCGTATTCGGCGCTGGCGATGAAGACGCTCGACAGCCGCCGTTCCCATTCCAGCGGCACCCCGGTCTGTGGCAGCTCATGCTCGGCGGCCGGCTCAGCATCGGCGAGCAGTGCCAGCAGGCGTTCCGGCTCCGGTTGATCGAGGGCGTCGGCCAGTGCCGCACGGGCCTTTCTGAGCTTGGGCCAGGGCGTATCCAGCCCGGCGTTGGACAGACCGTAGACGCCGGCCTGCAACGCCTGTGGCTGACCATCATGGGAATTCAGATGCCACAGCGTCTGCCGATCGCCGACCAGCAGGTTGAATCCGGCATAGTCGCCGCGGCGCTCGGCCAGCTCGGCCAGGTAGTCGGCTGGCGGCAAGTCTCCGCGCAGGTACTGTTCCGGCAGCTCGCCGCGCGAACGTGGGCCGATCGCCTGGCCGGGCGCGCGGATATTGGTCAGCGCGGCGAAGCGGCCGCGAGCGGTGACGCCCATCCAGGTGCCGCCAGCCTGCAGGTCACGTCCGCCGATGATCCAGGGTGCGTCTTCCCAGCAGCCCAGCGGCAGGCTCGGGCGGGCGTGGAATTCGTCGCGGTTGGCGGCCACCACCAGCGGCTGGGCGTGGTCGGGGCGCCAGGCGAAAACGATCAGGCACATGGGACACCTTCGCGGTTGCAGACCTGCAAGGGTACAGGCGCGGCGGCCGAAAGGGCCATGGGCAGCCGGCGTCAGCGCGTCGGCGGGCAAGCGCCGGCCGGGCATTTTCGCTACCATGCCGCTTTGTTTCGCCGGGACGGGGCGCATGGAGTTTCTGCTGTATCTGCTGCTGGGCGGCTTCGCTGGGGTGCTGGCCGGTCTGTTCGGCGTAGGTGGCGGGCTGATCATCGTGCCAGTGCTGGTGTTCAGCTTCAGTGCGCAGGGCTTTTCCCAGGACATTCTCACGCACCTGGCGGTCGGAACCTCGCTGGCGACCATCGTCTTCACCTCGGTCAATTCGATTCTCACCCACCATCGCCTGGGCGCGGTGCGCTGGTCGATGGTGCTCTGGATGACCTTCGGCATCCTGCTCGGCGCGGCGCTGGGCAGCCTGACCGCGGCGGCGATCCAGGGGCCGATGCTGCAGAAAATCATCGGCGTGTTCGCCCTGGCGATGGCGGTGCAGATGGGCTTCGACCTGCGTCCCAAGGCCACCGGCCAGGTGCCGGGACGACCGGAACTGTCGCTGGTGGGCGTGGTGATCGGCTGGGCTTCGGCGATCTTCGGCATTGGTGGCGGCTCTTTATCGGTGCCGTACCTGACCTGGCGCAGCGTGCCGATGCAGCAGGCGGTGGCGACTTCCGCGGCCTGCGGGCTGCCGATTGCCGTCGCCGGGGCCTTGAGTTTCATGCTCGTGGGCTGGCACGAGGCGCACCTCCCGCAGTGGAGCCTGGGCTTCGTCTACCTGCCGGCGATGCTCGGCATCGCGGCAACCAGCATGTTCTTCGCCAGACTGGGTGCGAAGCTGGCGCACCGGCTGTCGGCCAAGGTTCTGAAACGGCTGTTCGCTCTGCTGCTGCTGAGCGTCGGCATCAACTTTCTGGTTTGAGGAGTAACCGATGCTGCCCTATCCGCAGATCGATCCGGTGGCGATATCCATCGGCCCCTTGCAGATTCACTGGTACGGCCTGATGTACCTGATCGGCATCGGCGGCGCCTGGTGGCTGGCTTCGCTGCGGGTGCAGCGCTTCGCACCCGAGTGGCCGAAGGACAAGCTCTCCGACCTGGTGTTCTGGGTGGCCATGGGGGTGATCGTCGGTGGCCGTCTGGGTTATGTGCTGTTCTATGACCTGGCCGCCTACATCAACCAGCCGAGCCTGATCCTGCAGGTGTGGAAGGGCGGCATGTCCTTCCACGGCGGCCTGATCGGCGTGCTGCTGTGCAGCTGGATCTTCGCCCGGCGCAACGGCAAGAGCTTCTTCGAGCTGATGGACTTCATCGCGCCGTTCGTGCCGATCGGTCTGGGCGCCGGACGAATCGGCAACTTCATCAACGCCGAGCTGTGGGGCAAGGCCACCGATGTGCCCTGGGCGATGGTCTTCCCGACCGACCCGCAGCAACTGGCGCGGCACCCGTCGCAGCTCTATCAGTTCGCCCTGGAGGGCGTCGCGCTGTTCGTCATCCTCTGGCTGTACTCGCGCAAGCCGCGGCCGACCATGGCGGTGTCCGGACTGTTCGCGGTGTGCTACGGCGTCTTCCGCTTCATCGTCGAGTTCGTCCGCGTGCCGGATGCGCAGCTGGGCTACCTGGCGTTCGGCTGGCTGACCATGGGCCAGCTGCTCTGCGTGCCGATGGTGCTGCTCGGCGCCGGGATGATCGCCTGGGCCTACCGGCGCGACGCCGGCCGGGCGCCGGCCTGAATCCGTTGCCCTGCCTGTCGCCATGAGGGCGACAAGCAGGGCGCAGGCCTTTTACTATTCGCGCAGCCTTTTCACCGCGCTTCGGCGCCTGCTTCGAGTCAATCGATGAAACAGTACCTCGACCTGATGCGCCACGTGCGCGAACACGGCACCTTCAAGAGCGACCGTACCGGCACCGGCACCTACAGCGTGTTCGGCTACCAGATGCGCTTCGACCTGGCCGAAGGCTTCCCGCTGGTGACCACCAAGAAGTGCCACCTCAAGTCCATCATCCACGAGCTGCTGTGGTTCCTTCAGGGCGACACCAATATCCGCTATCTGAAGGAAAACGGTGTCTCGATCTGGGACGAATGGGCCGACGAGAACGGCGAGCTGGGCCCGGTGTACGGCTACCAGTGGCGCTCCTGGCCGGCGCCGAATGGTGAGTCCATCGACCAGATTTCGAACCTGCTGGCGATGATTCGCAAGAACCCGGATTCGCGCCGGCTGATCGTTTCGGCCTGGAACCCGGCGCTGGTCGAGCAGATGGCGCTGCCGCCGTGCCACGCGCTGTTCCAGTTCTACGTCGCGGACGGCAAGCTCAGCTGCCAGCTGTACCAGCGCTCGGCCGATATCTTCCTCGGCGTGCCGTTCAACATCTCCAGCTACGCGCTGTTGACGCTGATGGTGGCGCAGGTCTGCGACCTTGAGCCGGGCGAGTTCATCTGGAGTGGCGGCGACTGCCACCTGTACGCCAATCATCTGGATCAGGCCGACCTGCAGCTGACCCGTGAGCCGCTGCCGCTGCCGACCATGAAGCTCAATCCGGAGGTGAAGGACCTGTTCGCCTTCCGCTTCGAGGACTTCGAGCTGGTCGGCTACGAGGCGCACCCGCACATCAAGGCGCCCGTCGCGGTCTGACTTTGGTCGGGTTTGCCGTCGTGGGTAACCCGGCTGTCACATTTGCCGTATAGACTCGACCGCTCAGGGTTTCTTGGGAGGCGGGTCATGCGCAGGGTCGTGTTCAATCAGAAGGGCGGTGTCGGCAAGTCGAGCATCGCCTGCAATCTGGCTGCGGTCAGCGCATCGCAGGGCTACCGCACACTGCTGGTGGACCTGGACGCCCAGGCCAACTCCACGCATTACCTGACCGGGCTGACCGGCGATGACATTCCCACTGGTATCGCCGACTTCTTCAAGCAGATCCTCGCTGGCGGTACGGCTGGCAAGAAGGCGCGTCCGCCGATCCTCGAAACGGCGTTCGACAACCTGCATCTGATCAGCGCCACGGCCGAACTGGCCGACCTGCAGCCCAAGCTTGAGGCCAAGCACAAGATCAACAAGCTGCGAAAGCTGCTCGATGGCCTCGCCGAGGACTACGACCGCATCTACCTCGACACCCCACCGGCGCTGAACTTCTACACCGTGTCGGCACTGATCGCTGCCGACCGCTGCCTGATCCCCTTCGACTGCGACAGCTTTTCCCGTCAGGCGCTGTACAGCCTGCTGGACGAGATCGAAGACATGAAGGACGACCATAACGAAGCGCTCGAGGTCGAGGGCATCGTGGTCAATCAGTTCCAGCCGCGTGCCGCGCTGCCGCAGCAAATGATCGATGAGCTGTTGAGCGAGGGGTTGCCGGTGCTGCCGGTCAACCTGATGAGTTCGGTAAAGATGCGCGAGTCGCACCAGGCCTGCATGCCGCTGGTCTATCTGGATCCTCGGCACAAGCTGAGCCAGCAGTTCGTCGAACTGCATGACCTGCTCGAAGCGAACGGCTGAGTCGCCTCCGGGCTGCGCCTGGCGGCTCTAGTCGTCGGCGCGCCGCTCCAGCTTCTTGCCCAGCCGTGAGGCATAGAGCTCGCCGATCATGCCGCGGCGGAACACCAGTACGCAGACCATGAAGATGATCCCGGTGACCAGCGTGACCGGCAGCTCCGAGGTGGCGAAGTAGTTGCCCAGGGTGGTCACCAGTGCGGCGCCGAAGATCGGCCCGACCAGCGTACCGATGCCGCCGAGCAGGGTCATCAACACCACCTCGCCGGACATCTGCCAGCTGACGTCGGTGAGCGTGGCGAATTGGAACACCAGCGCCTTCAGACCGCCGGCCAGCCCGGCCAAGGCGGCGGACATGACGAAGGCGCCGAGCTTGTAGCGCGACACCGAATAGCCCAGGGAAATGGCGCGGTTCTCGTTCTCGCGGATCGAGCGCAGGATCATGCCGTACGGCGAGTTGATCACGCGCCAGATCAGCAGCATCCCGGCGAGAAACACCGAGAGCACGAAGAAGTACATGTACAGCGGCTCCTGCAGATCGATGAAGCCGAACAGGTGCCCGCGCGGAACGTTCTGAATGCCGTCCTCGCCATGGGTGAAGGGTGCCTGCAGGCAGAAGAAAAAGAACATCTGCGACAGCGCCAGGGTGATCATCGTCGAGTAAATGCCCTGCCGGCGGATCGCCAGAAAGCCGATGATCAGCCCGAGAAACGCCGCGCCGGCAACGCCGACGAGAATACCCAGCTCCGGCGGCAATCCCCATTCCTTGACCGCATGGGCGGTGAAATACGCCGCGCCGCCGAAGAACGCCGCATGGCCGAAGGAGAGGATGCCGGTGTAGCCGAGCAACAGGTTGAAGGCGCAGGCGAAGAGGGCGAAGCACAGCACCTTCATCAGGAAGATCGGGTAGAAGTAGAACGGTGCCAGTGCCAGCGCGACCACGCCGATCAGGATCAGCACGGTCTCCAGGCGCAGCAACGGGCGTTTGGTGGTCGGCGTGACGTTCACCTGGCTGTTCATCAGGCGTCCCTCCCCATCAGGCCGGCCGGACGCACCAGCAGCACGATCGCCATGATCACGAAGATCACGATGTTGGAAGCCTCCGGATAGAACACCTTGGTCAGCCCCTCGAGAATGCCCAGCATGTATCCGGTGATGATGGCGCCGAGAATCGAGCCCATGCCGCCGACCACGACCACGGCGAACACCACGATGATCAGGTTCGAACCCATCAGCGGGCTGACCTGATAGATTGGCGCGGCGAGCATGCCGGCCAGTCCGGCCAACGCCGCGCCCATGCCATAGGTGAAGGTCAGGAGCAGCGGCACGTTGATGCCGAAGGTGCGCACCAGCGTTGGGTTCTCGGTGGCGGCACGCAGGTAGGCGCCGAGCTTGGTCTTCTCGATTAGCAGCCAGCTGGCGATGCAGATCACCAGGGAAGCCAGGACCACCCAGGCGCGGTACTTGGGCAGGAACATGAAGCCCAGGTTGTAGCCACCGGCCAGTTCTTTGGGTACGGCGTAGGGCTGTCCGGAGGAGCCGTAGAAGTAGCGGAACGCGCCCTCCAGGGCGAGCGCCAGGCCAAAGGTGAAGAGCAGGCTGTAGAGGTGGTCGAGGTTGTACAGCCGCGACAGCGCGAGGCGTTCGATTACCGCGCTGCACAGGCCGACGATGATCGGTGCGAGGATCAGCGCCGGCCAGTAGCCGATGCCGAGGGTCGCCAGCAACAGATAGCCGGCGAAGGCGCCGATCATGTACTGCGCGCCGTGGGCGAAGTTGATGATCTTCAGCATGCCGAAGATGATCGCCAGGCCCAGGCTGAGCATGGCGTAGAACGAGCCGTTGATCAGGCCGATCAGCAATTGCCCGAGGAAGGCCTGGATCGGTACATCGAAAATCGTCGTCATCAGACCCCCAGGGCTTCGTTGAGCATGGTCATGCGGCCGGGCAGATCGGCGACGTCGAAGGTATCGATGACCTTGCCGTGGTCGACCACGTAGAAGCGGTCGGCCACCTTGCTGGCGAAGCGGAAGTTCTGCTCCACCAGCAGGATGGTCATTCCGCGCTGCTTGAGTGTCTGCAGCACCTCGCCGATGCGCTGGATGATCACCGGCGCCAGGCCTTCGGTGGGTTCGTCGAGCAGCAGCAGCTTGGCGCCGGTGCGCAGGATGCGCGCCATGGCCAGCATCTGCTGCTCGCCGCCGGAGAGCTTGGTGCCGGGGCTCTTGCGGCGTTCCTCGAGGTTGGGGAACAGCTGGTAGATCTCGGCCAGGGTCATGCCACCCTTGGCGATCACCGGCGGCAGGGTGAGGTTCTCCTCCACCGTCAGCGTGGAAAAGATGCCGCGTTCTTCCGGTACATAGCCCATGCCGTGGCGGGCGGTGCGGTGCAGCGGCACGCGCAGCATGTCCTTGCCGTCGAAGCGAATGCTGCCGCTGCGCTGGCGGATAATACCGACGATCGCGCGCAGCGCGGTGGTCTTGCCGACGCCGTTACGGCCGAGCAGGGTCACTGTCTCGCCTTGCTGCACGTCGAGGTCGATGCCGTGCAGGGCATGGCTTTCGCCATACCAGGCGTTGAGGTCGCGCACGCTGAGCAAGGGTTCAGTCATCGTCGGTCCCCATGTAGGCCACGCGCACGCGCTCGTCCTGGCTGACCGTGCGGTAGTCGCCGGAGGTCAGGATTTCGCCGCGCTGCAACACGGTCACCTGATGGCAGAGGTCGGCGACCACCTTGAGGTTGTGCTCGACCATCAGCACCGCGCGCTGGGTGGCGACCTCGCGGATGATCTCGGCCACCACGTGTACGTCTTCGTGGCCCATGCCGGCCATGGGCTCGTCCAGCAGCAGTACCTTGGGCTCAAGCGCCAGGGTGGTGGCGATCTCCAGCACGCGCTTACGCCCGTAGGAGAGATCAGCCGCCAGCTCGTTGCGCTTGTCGGCCAGGCCGACCGATTCGATCAACTGCATGGCGTGCTCGTTGAGGCGATTGAGCGAGCGCATCGGCAGCCAGAACTGCGTGGCCAGCCCGCCCGGCCGCTGTAACGCGACGCGCACGTTGTCCAACACGGAGAGGTGCGGGAATACCGCCGAGATCTGGAACGAGCGCACCAGCCCCATGCGTGCCACCTTGGCCGGGTCGGTGCGGGTGATGTCATGGTCGAGCAGGCGGATGGTTCCGCTGGTGGGCTGCAGGAACTTGGTCAGCAGGTTGAACACCGTGGTCTTGCCCGCGCCGTTGGGGCCGATCAGCGCGTGCACCCGGGCATGGCGCACGTCCAGATCGACATTGTTCACCGCGACGAAGCCGCCGAACTCCTTGCGCAGGCCGCGGGCAGAGAGCATCACCGGCGAGTCCGTGGCTGTGCCGGCGGTCGAACCGCCGGCGTCCAGGCCTTGCGCTGCCGCCATGCTCACTGCCCGACCAGATCGCAGCCACTCTCGGCCGGATCGATATAGGCCTCATTGCCCGGCACGGTCGCCAGGACCTTGTAGTAGTCCCACTCGCGCTTGCTCTCTTCGGGCTTCTTCACCTCCATCAGATAGACGTCGCTGATCAGCCGGCCGTTGGCGCCGACCTTGGCGTTGCGCGCGAAGACATCATCCACCGGCATCTCGTGCATGGCCTTGGCCACTGGCTCGGTGGCGTCGGTCCCGGCCTTCTCGATTGCCTTGAGGTACTGCATGACGCCGGAGTAGGTGCCGGCGTGGACCATGTTCGGCATGCGCCCGGTGCGCTTGAAAAAGCGTTCGCCGAACTCGCGGGATTTGTCGTCGCGATCCCAGTAGAAACTCTCGGTCAGGGTCAGGCCCTGGGCGGCATTGAGGCCCAGGCCGTGCACTTCGGCGAGGGTGAAGAGCAGCGCGGCGAGGCGCTGGCCGCTGGCGACGATGCCGAACTCGGCGGCCTGCTTGATGCTGTTGGCGGTGTCCAGTCCAGCGTTGGCCAGGCCGATGACCTTGGCGCCCGAGGCTTGGGCCTGAAGCAGGAACGACGAGTAGTCGGTTGTTGCCAGCGGATGGCGCACCGAGCCCTTGATCTCGCCGCCCTTGGATTTGACGAACTTGGAGGTCTGCTCTTCCAGCGAGTAGCCGAAGGCGTAGTCGGCGGTGAGGAAATACCAGCTGTCGCCGCCCTGGGAAACCAGCGCGCCGCCGGTGCCGACCGCCAACGCGTGGGTGTCGTAGGCCCAGTGGAAGCCGTAGGGCGAGCACTGCTTGCCGGTCAGTTCGGTGGTGGCGGCGCCGGTCACCAGATTGATCTTCTTCTTGCTCTTGGAAATGCCCTGTACCGCCAGCGCCACCGAGGAGGTGGTCAGCTCCATGATCGCGTCGACCTGCTCGCGGTCGTACCACTGCCGCGAGATGTTGGAGGCGATGTCCGGCTTGTTCTGGTGATCGGCGGTGACGATCTCGATGGGGGCGTCGAGCACCTTGCCGCCGAAGTCTTCGGCCGCCATCTTTGCCGCCTCGAACGACCACTTGCCGCCGAAATCGGCATACACGCCGGACTGGTCGTTGAGGATGCCGATCTTTACCTTGCCGTCGGAAATCTCGGCCGACGCGGGTACGGCGGCCACTGCCGTCAGGGTTGCCGCTGCGATTGCTGAAAGCTTCATGCGTATCTCCTTGCACGGTTTGCTCGGCATACGGGCTCGCCCCATGCGAAGCGGTCCGTATGGGCGGGTTAGGGGAAAGCTGGGCAGGCGGTCAGGCGCACAACGTCGTGGGTCGCCGGCTGGCTGAATGCCGCGGCCTGGCATTGATGCGCGCACGCCGAGCGCAGGCGCGTGCGGGGCAGCACGTCGTCGTGGAAAGTCGTAGAGATGGGAGCTGGACAGCGGGACCAGAAACGAGTCGAAGCGAGGCACATGGGCGTCTTCTTCTTATTGTTGTTCTGGCTCTAAACGTAGCAGGGGTTTGCAGGGACGCAACCTGGCGGTGGTATGTCGAGCGGCAATGCAGTGCCTGCGCCATCGAGCGCAGGCGGATAAGGGCGCGCCTCAGCGCGCGATGAGGATGTCGCAGGGCGGGTTGTCGATGAACTGTCGGGCGAGGCTGCCGAGCAGGGCGCTGCTCAGTTCTCCGCGGCTGTGGCTGCCAAGGGCCAGCAGCTGCGGTTGCAGGTCGCGCAGGGCCGCATCCATGCAGTTGTTGCGCTCGCCCTGATGCAGGCTGTAGCTCAGCAACGCGCCGGTATCCGGCAGCTGCGGCTGGATATCTTCGATCAGCTGGTCGAACAGCTCCTGCTGCAGCGACAGCCCTTCGTAATCGGGGCCGTGTACTTCGGCCATCTCGTCGATATGCAGGGCGTGCAGCTCGGCACCTTCGCCCAGCAACTCCCAGGCGCAGTGCATGGCGCGGGTGGCGCAGCGGGAGAAATCCAGCGCGGCCACTGCTCGCTTGTAGGCGATGTCGCCGGGGATAGTTGCCAGTAGCAGCGGTGCCGGAGCGTCGAGCAGTACGCGTTCCAGTGTCGTGCCGATGAAGCCCTGTGCCGACTCGCGGTGGTGTCGTCCCAGCACCAGCAGGTCCGCTTCCAGCCCCTGGGCCTGGGTCAGGATCTCTTCGGCGGGGTGGCCGCGGCGCAGCCAGGGTTCAACATCGCTCAGCCCGTTCTGTTGCAGGCGGCTCCCGAGCAGGGCGCGGGCCGCCTGTTCATCGCAGCCTGGGTCGCGTTCGTCGAGCACGTGCAGCAGGCTGATCCGCGCGCCGCTCTGTCGCGCCAGTTGCGCGCCCCGCTGCAGTGCCAGGTCGGCGTCCGGGCTGAGATCGTGGGCGACGAGAATGTGCTGAACCATGACGGCCTCGCGAAGCTGGCGAAAGCGGCCAGTATGCCGCGCCGGCAACCGGCTGTCCCCTCGTGGCGCGCTGCGCGGGCTTGATCGGGCGCAACAACTTCACAGCTCATGGCCTCTAGCGCTTTTGTCGACCCCGCCAGGCGGCTATGCTTGCCGGCATTCGCGCAGGAGAGATGGATGAGCAAGGTCAGTGTGCTGGTAGTGGATGACGCACCCTTTATCCGCGATCTGGTGAAGAAGGCGCTTCGCAGCCACTTTCCCGGTATTCGCACCGAGGACGCGGTAAACGGACGCAAGGCTCAGCAGATGCTCAGCCGCGAGCGTTTCGACCTGATTCTCTGCGATTGGGAAATGCCGGAGATGTCCGGTCTGGAACTGCTGAGCTGGTGCCGTGCGCAGGATTCGCTGAAGACCACGCCGTTCATCATGGTGACCAGCCGTGGCGACAAGGAGAACGTTGTGCAGGCCATTCAGGCCGGCGTTTCGGACTTCATCGGCAAACCCTTTTCCAACGAACAGCTGACCAGCAAGGTGCGCAAGGCCCTCGGGCGTGCCGGCAAGCTGGATGCCCTGGCTGCCAGCGCACCGACACGAATCCTGTCCACTGGCGTCGCCAACGACTCGCTGACTGCGCTGACCGGTGGCAAAGCCGAGGTGGTGCGGCCCTCCGCGCCACCGACTCCGACTGCGGAGGCAAACCCCGCGCCACTGGTGCAGCCCGCTGCGCCGGTGCCGCGCAGTGCGCCCGCCGCACCGGCTTCCGGGCGTGGGCAGGGCCAGCTACGACTGGCCAATGGCAGTGTCGCCTGCGTGATCAAGGCGCTGAGCCTCAAAGAGGCACTGCTGGTAGTCAAACGCGGCGAACAGCTGCCGCAGGTGCTGGAAAGTGCCGTGCTCGATCTGGAACAGGGTGAGGGCGGCGAGATCGCTCGCCTAAACGGTTATCTACACGCCGTTGCGGCGTTCGAGCCGAAGCCGGACAGCGACTGGTTGCAGTTGTCGTTCCGCTTCGTCGACCGCGACCCGCAGAAACTCGACTACCTGTCGCGGCTGATCGCTCGCGGCACGGCGCAGCGGCACTTCGTCCCCGGCGCCTGATTCACCCCCAGCCAGGCGACCGTTCGGCGCCTGGTCGCGCAGACAAACTGACCGCCATCACACCCCGACGGTCGGTGGCTCGCACAGGCCACTCGCCGCTGCTAGAGTTCCCGCTCCAACACTATAACCACTAGAAACTGCCGTTATGCTGGGGCGCATTCTCTTGTTGCTCGGGCTGCCGCTGCTGGCTACGCCGGCGCTGGCCCTGACCATCTACAAATACACCGACGCCAATGGGGTCGTGACCTACAGCGACCAGGCCGCGCCTGGTGCGCAGGTCTTCGTCTTCAGCGACCGCATGGTGGAAAAGCTCGATACCCAGGTGAAACTGGAAACCCGCAAGCACGCGGCGGGCGAGACCCTGCTGGTGCGCAACGACCTGTTCGCGCCGGTGGATATCGAACTCAAGCTGGACAACGTCGAGAACGCCGTCGGCGCTCCGGCCAAGCCGATCCGCTGGGTGTTGCCACCGCGCAGCCAGATTCGCCTGGCCACCCTCGCCCCGCGCGATGCCAGCAAGCCGCTCAGGTACACGCCCAAGCTTCGCCATGCGCTGGGCGATCCGCGCCTGTTACCCAAGCCCTACAAGTATCCGCTGCCCTGGCGCGGCGGTCCGTTCCGCCTGACCCAAGGCGCCAACGGCCAGTACAGCCATTTCACCCCCAAGGGGCGCTACGCGGTCGACATCGCCATGCCCGAGGGCACGCCGATCGTCGCTGCGCGGGGCGGCATGGTGGTGAAGATCGAAAACCAGCAGAGCGGCCGCGGCAACAACCCGGCCGGTAACTTCGTGCGCATCATGCATGACGACGGCACCATGGGCGTCTATCTGCACCTGATGAAAGGCTCGGTGGCTGTGCGCGAAGGCCAGCGGGTCGAGACTGGCACCCGCATCGCACGTTCCGGCAACACCGGCAACAGCACCGGCCCGCACCTGCACTTCGTGGTACAGCGCAACGTCGGGCTGGCAATCGAATCGATCCCGTTCGACTTCTCCCAGCCGGTCAACAGCCTGCCGAACTTCGCAGTCGGCGGTGAGTGAGGCGTGCTGCCGCCGGCCGTAGCCGCCGAGGCACGTCCGGCGCCCAGGTCGATTGCCCGGCTCAGGCCTGCTTGAGCACCTTGGCCAGCACGATCTTCGGCCCGCGCATCTTCTTGATGACGATCTGCAGGCCTTCGACCTGCAGCACTTCGTCCTCGTCGGGAACGCGCTTGAGCGTTTCGTAGACCAGCCCTGCCAGGGTCTCGGCCTCGATGTGGTCGAGGTCGATGTCAAGCAGGCGTTCCAGCTTGAACAAAGGGGTGTCGCCGCGCACCAGCAGCTTGCCGGGCTGGTAGGCGAGCACGCCACGCTCGGTCTTGCGGTGCTCGTCCTGGATATCGCCGACCAGCACTTCCAGTACGTCTTCCATGGTCAGGAAGCCGATCACCTTGTGGTCGCCTTCCTCGACCAGCACGAAATGCGCGCCGCCCTGGCGGAACTGCTCCAGCAGGCTGGCCAGCGGCATGTGCTTGGACACCCGCTCCAGTGGGCGCAGCAGCTCGTCCAGGCAGAAGTGCTCGGCCAGGCGTTCGTCGGCCGCCAGTGCCAGCAGCAGGTCCTTGATGTGCAGCAGGCCGACATAGTCGCCCTGCTCGCTGTCGTAGACCGGGTAACGGCTGTATTTGTGGCGGCGGATGATCTCGAGGATATCGGCCAGCGGTGCGTCGTGGTCGAGCTGCAGCAGGTCCTCGCGAGAGTTGGCCCAGTCGACCACCTCCAGCTCGCTCAGCTCCACCGCCGAGGCCAGGACCTGGATCTGCTGATTGCCAGGGTCGCGGGCGCGGTTGGAGTGCAGGATCAGCTTGAGCTCTTCGCGGCTGTAGTGATGGTCGTGGTGCATGCCCGGCTCGCCTTGGCCGGCGATGCGCAGGATGGCATTGGCGCTGGCGTTGAGCAGATAGATCGCCGGATACATCAGCCAGTAGAACGCGTACAGCGGCGCGGCCGTCCAGAGCGACAGCAGTTCCGGCTTGCGGATCGCCCAGGACTTCGGCGCCAGCTCGCCGATGACGATGTGCAGATAGGAAATGATGAAGAACGCGGCGAAGAAGGCAACGCCATGCACCAGCGCCTGCGATTCGATGCCGATGCTCGCCAGCAGTGGTTCGAGCAGGTGGGCGAAGGCCGGCTCACCGACCCAGCCCAGGCCCAGCGAAGCCAGGGTGATGCCCAGCTGGCAGGCCGACAGGTAGGCGTCCAGCTGCTGGTGCACGGTGCGCAGGATGTGTCCGCGCCAGCCATGGCGGTTGGCGATCGCTTCCACCTTGGTGGCGCGCAGTTTGACCATGGCGAACTCGGCGGCGACGAAGAAACCGTTGAGCAGCACCAGGAACAGGGCGAAGAGAATCAGGCCGAAGTCGGCGAAATAGGACGAGGCGGCGTAACTGGGGGAAGGGTCCATGAAGGGGTCTGGTAGCCAATGTCGCGACAGGATGGAGGCGGCGCGTCGGCTTTTCAAGCGCCCGAGCGAGACTTTCCGTGGCGGCGAGGCTTAGCGAACCACCGCCTGCCCATGCGGGAAGTGACAGGAGAAGCAGCTGCCCCGACCGGGAATGCTGGTGATATCCAGGCGTCCCTGATGACGTAACAGCACGTGCTTGACGATGGCCAGGCCCAGACCCGTTCCGCCGGTGCTGCTGGCGCGACTGGAATCGACGCGGTAGAAGCGTTCGGTCAGGCGCGGCAGGTGCTTTTGCTCGATGCCGATACCGCTGTCCTCGACGCTCAGGTGCGCGCCGGCCTCGTCGCTCCACCAGCGAACATGAATGGTGCCGCCGTCGGGCGTATATTTCACGGCGTTGAATACCAGGTTGGAGAAGGCACTGCGCAGTTCGGTCTCGCTACCTTTGAGCTGCAGCTCCGGGGCTGCGTCCAGGCTGATCAGGTGGCCGCGCGCACCCGACAGCGCCCGCGCATCGCTGACGATCGACTGCAGCAGCAGCGCCACCGCCACCGGCTGGCTGTCGGCGGGTCGGCTGCTGGCTTCCAGGCGCGCCAGCAACAGCAGGTCGTTGAGCAGGTGCTGCATGCGGCCCGCCTGCTGGTTCATCTGCTGCAGCGCGCGCAGCCAGCGCGGACTCACCGCCTCGGCACTCTCCAGCATGGTTTCCAGGTAGCCGGCGATTACCGTCAGGGGCGTGCGCAGCTCGTGTGAGACGTTGGCGACGAAGTCCTTGCGCATCTGCTCCAGCTGATGCAGTCGGGTGACATCACGGACCAGCAACAGGTGCTCGCGGTTGCCGTAGCGGGTGATGTTGAACTGCAGGCGGATGCGGTCATCCACCGGCGAGGCCAGTTCGAGGGGCTGATCGTAGCTGCCGCTGTCGAAGTACTCCTTGAACGCCGGATGACGCACCAGATTGGTGATGGGATGGCCGGAGTCCTGCGGCTTCTTCAGGCCCAGCAGCCGGTTGGCGGCGAGGTTCCACCACTCCAGGTTGCCGTCGCTGTCGAGCATGATGACCGCGTCCTTCAGCGCTGCGGTCGAGCCCTGCACGCGATCGATGATGCTCTGCAGCTGGCCGCGCAGGCGCAGGTCGCGGCGCTGCAACTGGTAGAGGTTGTCGAACACGTCACCCCAGATCCCGGCCGAATCCGGCGGCGGTTCGTCGGGGTCGCTGCGCCGCAGCCAGCGCTGCAGGCGCAACAGCTGGCGCAGCGTCCAGGCCAGGTAGCCGCTCAGGCCGATGACCAGTGCCCAGGCGTACTCGCCGGTGATCAGGCCCAGCAGCAGGCAGCCGCCCAGCAGAAGCAGCAGGCGACGCACGAGGGCTCCTTGCCAGTCCTGATTCAACCGATGCACTCCCCGCTGGTGGCGATAATGGTGTGTGGGCCGGAACGCATGGTTACCCGGCGCACTCAGCTCTTGCTGGAGAAACGATAGCCGGTGCCGCGCACCGTCTGCACCAGGTTCTCGTAGGCCTCGCCGAGGGCCTTGCGCAGGCGGCGGATGTGCACGTCGACGGTGCGCTCCTCGACATAGACATTGCCGCCCCAGACCTGATCGAGTAGCTGGCTGCGGGTGTAGGCGCGTTCCTGGTGGGTCATGAAGAACTGCAGCAGACGGTATTCGGTGGGGCCCATTTCGGCCGGTTTGCCGTCGATGGTGACGCGGTGACTGACTGGATCGAGCAACAGGCCGCCGATCTCGATGGGCGACTCGCTGTCTACGGGCGCTGCGCGGCGCAGTACGGCCTTCAGCCGGGCCACCAGTTCGCGCGGGGAGAACGGCTTGGTGATGTAGTCGTCGGCGCCGACTTCCAGGCCCTGGATCTTGTTGTCCTCTTCACCCTTGGCGGTGAGCATGATGATCGGCGTGTCGGCGGTCAGCTCGTCGCGCTTGAGCCGGCGGGCCAGTTCGATACCCGAAGTGCCGGGCAGCATCCAGTCGAGCAGGATCAGGTCGGGCTTGCGATCGATGATCAGGGCGTGGGCCTGCTGGGTGTTTTCCGCTTCGAGGCAATCGTAGCCGGCCATTTCCAGGGCGACGACGATCATCTCCCGGATCGGCGCCTCGTCATCGACGATCAGTATGCTCTTGCCATTCATGGTCAAGCCTCGGGTCCGTTCTTGTCGTCCGGCATTAGATAACGGAATTATTGCAGGCATGTGACAGACAGACGGCAACCCGTGCAAGAGCGATCGCCCCTCAATGCTGGCGTTTTGCTCAAGCTTTCGTCGCGTAATCCACCACGATACCCGCGAGAATCGCCAGCCCCGCCCAGTGATTGTGCAGGAACGCCTTGAAGCAGGCCTGCGGCTTGCGCGAGGCGGTCTTCCAGTACTCCCAGGCGAAGCAGCCAGCGGCGATCACCAGCCCCAGGTGAAACCACTGACCGAGCTCGAAGCGCACCCCGGCGAGGATCAGGCAGAACAGCGCCAGGCCCTGCAGGGTGACGATAATGATGCGGTCGGCTTCGCCGAAGAGGATGGCGGTGGACTTGATGCCGATCTTCAGGTCGTCCTCGCGGTCGGCCATGGCGTAGTAGGTATCGTAGGCCACTGTCCATAGCAGGTTGGCGATGAACAGCAGCCAGGCTTCCGGCGGCAGATTGCCGGTCTCGGCGGTGAAGGCCATCGGCATGCCCCAGGAGAAGGCCGCGCCGAGCACCACCTGCGGGTAGAAGGTGTAGCGCTTCATGAACGGGTAGCAGGCGGCCAGCGCCAGCGCGCCGAAGGACAGGTAGACGGTGGTCGCGTTGGTCAGCAGCACCAGCACGAAACTCAGCCCCACCAGGATGGCGAACAGCGTCCAGGCCTCGCGCGAGCTGATCTTGCCGGTGGCCATGGGGCGCGTCTGGGTGCGTTGCACATGACCGTCGAATTTGCGGTCGGCGAAGTCGTTGACCACGCAGCCGGCGGCGCGCATGAGGATCACGCCGGTGATGAAAATGAACAGGTTCTTCGCACTCGGCACGCCTTCGGCGGCGATCCACAGCGCCCACAGCGTCGGCCAGAGCAGCAGGTAAGTGCCGATGGGCCGGTCCAGACGCATCAGCTGGATGAAATCCCAGGCACGCGGGTGCAGGCGATTGCACGATTGCAGCAACTTCGAATACATCAGCGGCTCTCCTTGGCGAAGGGGGACATGCAGCGGTTCGCTCAGGGCGTGACGGCGGCGGCCTGCCACAGCGCGGGCAGGAACACCTCGGCGACCAGCACGCCGAGTCGATTCTGGCGGAAGCACGAGCGCCGTGCCCAGAGACCGTCGACACGCTGCGCCTGTGGCAGCCATTGCGGCGGGTAATGGCAGGCTTCGAGTTGCCCGCGGGCGAAGGCGGGGTCGCTGAACAGCAGCTCGCCGAGGGAGCGATTGCCCAGGCTTTGCAGGTCCAGTCCGGCGGCTTCCAGCTGGGCGCGGGGGGCGACGCTGCGGGCGAAGACCCAGGGTTGCTCATGCCCGCACAGGTAGACCTCGCGTACCCATCCCTCGCTCGCTGCCGGAACGCCGAGCGCCAGGCATTCGTCGGCGCGCAGCGGCTGCCAGGCCTGGTGCAACGGGATCACGCTGAAGGCGCCATCGGCCAGCTCGGTCAGGCGGCGGGTCAGCGAGCCCTTGTCGACGTACAGCCAGTCGTGCAGGGCGGGAGCGGGGGGGGCGGGCAACTGATCGGCACTCAGCCAGTCTAGGAATTCGGACACGGCGCGTTCGGGCATAGCGAAAAGAGCGGCGAGTCTAGCACGCGCCCTGGCCGCTGCAGGCTGCGCGCGACAATGCGGCCTTCGCGTCGCTTGTAGGCCCTTGCGGCAGGCCCTACAGGATTTCAGGTCCAGCCTTCCAGGCGCATGGTGGCGCGCACCAGGCGCTGTTCCTCCTGCTCGATCTCCTTGAGATTGTCGCGAATGCCGTGGATATGGTCGCGCGCGGCGCGCTGTGCCTGTTCCGGCAGGCGTTCGATCACCGCGTGGTAGAGCCGCGAGTGCTGGCGGTCTATCTGCCGTTTCTGCGCCGGGCGGTGATAGAGGTTGTTCACCGAGGCGAATACGGTGCTGAGCATCAGGTCGGTCAGCGACTGCAACGTGTGCACCAGCACCGGGTTGTGCGAGGCCTCGCAGATGGCCAGGTGAAACGCATGGTCCAGGCGCGCATGTTCGCGCGGGTCGGCGCCCTCGCCATCGGCATGCGCGGCGAGCATTTCCTCGTAGCGCCGGCGCAGCAGGACGAAATCCGCGTCGGTGCCGCGCAAGGCCGCCAATCGCGCCGACTCGCCTTCGAGCAGCGCACGCACTTCCAGCAAGTCGTAGAGGGTGCGCGGTTGCGAGTTGAACAGGTGCATCAGCGGGCTGGCGTCGTGGTTGCCGGACAGTTCGGCGACGAAGGATCCGCGGCCCTGGGAGGTCTCGATGATGCCGCGCCCGCGCAATACGCGCAGGCCCTCGCGCAGCGCCGAGCGCGAGATGCCGAGCTTTTCGCACAGGCGCCGCTCGGAGGGCAGCGCCTGGCCGACCTTGAGCACGCCGTCGACGATCAGTCGCTCGATGCGTTCGGCAACCACGTCGGCGACTTGACGGCGATCATTGTTGGGTTCGTTCGACATGCCAGTTCTCCAGCTGGTAGGACCAGTTGGTGCGAAGTTTACCCCTGATGGCAGGAAGCGCCTAATCGCGAGGGATAGACGGCCACCAGGTAGTGCTTTTCCCTGGCTGACTACAAAAAACTGGTAGGACCAGTTGTCGCGAGCATGGACGGCCAAGACCCATCGGCGCTAAAGATGCGTCATTGCACCGCAGCTGCCCGTGCTGACGGTGACCCACGAAAGCGGAACCTGCCATGAACATTCTCTACGACGAACGCGTCGATGGTGCGTTGCCCAAGGTCGACAAGGCCGCCTTGCTGGCCGAGCTGCAGGCGCAGCTGCCCGATCTGGACATTCTTCACCGCAGCGAAGACCTCAAGCCCTACGAGTGCGACGGCTTGTCCGCCTACCGCACCGCGCCGCTGCTGGTGGTGCTGCCCGAGCGGGTCGAGCAGGTCGAAAGACTGCTCAAGCTCTGCCACCAGCGTGGCGTGCCGGTGGTCGCCCGCGGCGCCGGCACCGGGCTGTCCGGAGGTGCGCTGCCGCTGGAGCAGGGCATCCTGCTGGTCATGGCGCGCTTCAACAAGATACTCGAAGTCGATCCGGCCGGTCGTTTCGCCCGCGTGCAGCCCGGCGTGCGTAACCTGGCGATTTCCCAGGCCGCCGCACCCTATGAGCTGTACTACGCGCCGGACCCCTCGTCGCAGATCGCCTGCTCGATCGGCGGCAACGTCGCCGAGAACGCCGGTGGCGTGCACTGCCTGAAGTACGGCCTGACCGTGCACAACCTGCTCAAGGTAGAGATTCTCACTGTCGAGGGCGAGCGCATGACGCTCGGCTCCGATGCCCTGGATTCACCGGGCTTCGACCTCTTGGCGCTGTTCACCGGCTCCGAGGGCATGCTCGGCATCGTCACCGAGGTGACCGTCAAGCTGCTGCCCAAGCCGCAGGTGGCCAAGGTGCTGCTCGCCGCGTTTGACTCGGTGGAAAAGGCCGGGCGTGCGGTGGGTGACATCATCGCCGCCGGCATCATCCCCGGCGGCTTGGAGATGATGGACAACCTGTCGATCCGCGCCGCCGAGGACTTCATCCACGCCGGCTACCCGGTGGATGCCGAAGCGATCCTGCTCTGCGAACTGGATGGCGTGGAAGCCGACGTGCACGACGACTGCGCGCGCGTCAGCGAAGTACTCAAGCTGGCCGGTGCCACCGAAGTGCGCCTGGCCAAGGACGAAGCCGAGCGCGTGCGCTTCTGGGCCGGGCGCAAGAACGCCTTCCCGGCGGTCGGGCGCATCTCGCCGGACTACTACTGCATGGACGGCACCATTCCGCGGCGCGAACTGCCGGGCGTGCTCAAGGGCATTTCCGACCTGTCCGAGCAGTTCGGCCTGCGCGTGGCCAACGTGTTCCACGCCGGCGACGGCAACATGCACCCGCTGATCCTGTTCGATGCCAACCAGCCCGGTGAGCTGGAGCGCGCCGAGGAACTGGGCGGCAAGATCCTCGAACTCTGCGTCGAGGTCGGCGGCAGCATCACCGGCGAGCACGGTGTCGGCCGCGAGAAGATCAACCAGATGTGTTCGCAGTTCAACGCCGATGAGCTGACGCTGTTCCACGCGGTGAAGGCGGCGTTCGACCCCAGCGGTCTGCTCAATCCGGGCAAGAACATCCCGACCCTGCATCGCTGCGCCGAATTCGGCCGCATGCACATCCACAACGGCCAGCTGCCTTTCCCTGAACTGGAGCGTTTCTGATGTCCGTAATTGCCAACGACGCCAGCGCGCAGTTGCTGGACCAGGTCAACCAGGCACTCGCCGCCAACACGCCGCTGCGCATCCAGGGCAGCGGCAGCAAGGCCTTCCTCGGCCGTGCGGTCGAGGGTCAGCTGCTCGACGTGCGCGAGCACCGCGGCATTGTCAGCTACGACCCCACCGAGCTGGTAGTGACAGCGCGTGCCGGTACGCCGCTCGCCGAACTCGAGGCGACGCTGGACGAGGCCGGGCAAATGTTGCCTTGCGAGCCGCCGCACTTTGGCGAAGGCGCCACCGTTGGCGGCATGATCGCCGCCGGACTGTCCGGGCCGCGTCGCCCGTGGAGCGGTTCGGTGCGCGATTTCGTGCTCGGCTCGCGGGTCATCACCGGCCAGGGCAAGCACCTGCGTTTCGGCGGCGAGGTGATGAAGAACGTCGCCGGCTACGACCTGTCGCGCCTGATGGCCGGCAGCTTCGGCTGCCTCGGCGTGCTCACCGAAGTCTCGCTCAAGGTGCTGCCCAAGCCACGCTTGTGCACCAGCCTGCGTCTGGAGATCGATCTCGAACGCGCGCTGCTCAAGCTCGCCGAGTGGGGCCAGCAGCCGGTACCGATCAGTGCCGCCAGCCATGACGGTCAGGCGCTGTATCTGCGCCTGGAAGGTGGCGAAGGGTCGGTCAACGCCGCGCGCGAACGCATCGGTGGCGAGGACCTCGACCCCGGCTACTGGAACGAGCTGCGCGAACAGCGCCTGTCCTTCTTCGCCGACTCGCGCCCGCTGTGGCGCCTGTCGCTGCCGAACAACACGCCAGCCGTGGCGTTGCCGGGCGAGCAGCTGGTCGACTGGGCCGGCGCCCAGCGCTGGCTGAAGTCCGAGGCCGACGTCGCAAGCATCCGCGCCATCGCTGCCGAAGTCGGCGGCCATGCCACCTGTTTTACCGCCGGTGCCGCCGAGCCGTTCCAACCGCTGTCGGCGCCGCTGTTGCGCTACCACCGCCAGCTCAAGGCCGCGCTGGACCCGCAGGGGATCTTCAACCCCGGCCGCATGTATTCCGAGGTCTGACGACGTATGCAAACGAATCTGAGCGAAGCCGCCAAGCAACTGCCGCGCGCCGAGGAAGCCGAAAGCATCCTGCGCTCCTGCGTGCACTGCGGTTTCTGCAATGCCACCTGCCCGACCTACCAGCTGCTCGGTGACGAGCTGGATGGCCCGCGCGGGCGCATCTACCTGATGAAGCAGATGTTCGAGGGCGGCGAGGTGACCGAGAGCACCCAGCTGCACCTGGATCGCTGCCTGACCTGCCGCAACTGCGAGACCACCTGCCCGTCCGGGGTGAAGTACCACAACCTGCTGGACATCGGCCGTGACTTCATCGAGCGCCAGGTCCAGCGCCCGTTGGGCGAGCGCCTGGTGCGCGGCGGTCTGCGCACGGTGATCCCGCGTCCGGCGCTGTTCAAGGCGCTGCTCGGTACCGGCAATGCGCTCAAGCCGCTGATGCCGGCCTCGCTGAAGGACCACCTGCCGCGCGAGATTCGCCCGGCCAAACCGCGCCCGCAGGTCATGCACCAGCGTCGCGTGCTGATGCTCGAAGGCTGCGTGCAGCCGAGCCTGTCGCCGAATACCAACGCCGCCGCCGCGCGCGTGCTCGACCGCCTGGGCATCAGCGTCAGCCCGGCACGCGAAGCCGGCTGCTGTGGCGCGGTGGATTACCACCTCAACGCGCAGGATGCCGGTCTGGACCGTGCGCGGCGCAATATCGACGCCTGGTGGCCGGCCATCGAGGCGGGTGCCGAAGCCATCGTGCAGACCGCCAGCGGCTGCGGCGCCTTCGTCAAGGAATACGGCCATCTGCTCAAGGACGACCCGGCCTACGCGGCCAAGGCCGCACGGGTCAGCGAGCTGGCCAAGGACCTGGTCGAGGTGCTGCGCAGCGCCGAGCTGGAAAAGCTCGACGTGCGCGCCGACAAGCGCATGGCCTTCCATTGCCCGTGCACCCTGCAGCACGCACAGAAGCTCGGCGGCGCTGTCGAAGACGTGCTCACCCGTCTGGGCTACCAGCTCACTGCGGTGCCCGATGCGCACCTGTGCTGCGGCTCGGCCGGCAGCTATTCGATCACCCAGCCGGAGATTTCCCACCAGCTGCGCGACAACAAGCTCAACGCGCTGGAGAGCGGCAAGCCGGAAGTGATCGTCACCGCAAACATCGGTTGCCAGACCCACCTCGATGGCGCCGGCCGCACGCCGGTCAAGCACTGGATCGAAGTGGTCGAGGAATCGATGCAGTAACCGTAGGTGAGCCTCGGCCGTAGGGTTGGGCTTCAGCCCACCAGCATGCAGCTGGGGCACCTTCGGTGGGCTTCAGCCCACCCTGCGGGGACTGGATCGCGAGCGTCACGTAACGCCACGCACGAACATCTGGAACATGAGAACAGGAGAATCGAGATGAAAAGCAAAGCCGTACTGAGCCAGACCGAAGTCGCCACCATCCTCGCCGCCGCCCGTGCCGAAGCGCAGGCCAACGGCTGGGCCGTGACCATCGTCGTCGCCGACGACGGCGGCCATCCGCTGGCGCTGGAGCGTCTGGACGGCTGCGCGCCGATCGCCTCCTACATCGCCACCGAGAAGGCTCGCAGCTCGGCTCTCGGTCGCCGCGAAACCAAGGGCTATGAAGACATGGTCAACAACGGCCGCAGTGCCTTCCTCTCCGCGCCGGTGGTCTGCTCGCTGGAGGGTGGCGTGCCGGTAGTGGTCGACGGCCAGGTCATCGGTTCGGTCGGCGTATCCGGTGTGACCGCCGCGCAGGACGCCCAGATCGCCAAGGCCGGCGTCGCCGCCCTGGCCAACTGAACAGACAAGGAGAACGACAGATGACCGAGCGTGTAACCCTGGGCCGCCTGCAAGTCGCGGCCAATCTGCAGCGTTTCATCGAAGACGAAGTCCTGCCGGGCACCGGTATCGAAGCCGCCGCCTTCTGGCAGGGCCTGGACGCCCTGGTCCATGACCTGGCGCCGAAGAACCGCGAGCTGCTCGCCGAGCGCGACCGCATGCAGCTTGAGCTGGACGCCTGGCACAAGGCCAACCCGGGCCCGATCAAGGACATGGCCGCCTACCGCGCCTTCCTCGAATCCATCGGCTACCTGCTGCCGGTGCCGGGCGAGGTGAAGATCGAGACCGCCAACGTCGACAGCGAGATCGCCACCCAGGCCGGTCCGCAGCTGGTGGTGCCGATCATGAACGCGCGCTATGCGCTGAACGCGGCCAACGCCCGCTGGGGCTCGCTGTATGACGCGCTCTACGGCACCGACGCCATCTCCGAAGAGGGCGGCGCACAGAAGGGCCCGGGCTACAACGAAGTCCGTGGCGCCAAGGTCATCGCCTACGCACGCAACTTCCTCGACCAGGCCGCGCCGCTGGCCGAAGGCAGCCATGCCGACGCCACCGCCTACCGCGTGCAGGATGGCCAGCTCAAGGTCACCCTGGAGAACGGCAGCGTCACCGGCCTCAAGCAGCCGGAGAAATTCGTCGGCTTCCAGGGCGAAGCGGTCGAGCCCAAGGCCGTGCTGCTGAAGAACAACGGCCTGCACGTCGAAATCCAGATCGATCCGAACAGCCCGATCGGCCAGACCGATGCCGCCGGCGTGAAGGACCTGCTGGTCGAGTCCGCGGTTTCCACCATTCTCGACTGCGAAGACTCGGTCGCCGCGGTGGATGCCGACGACAAGGTGCTGGCCTACCGCAACTGGCTGGGCATCGTGCAGGGCACCCTCAGCGAGGAAGTGGCCAAGGGCAGCTCGAGCTTCGTCCGCCGCCTCAACCCGGACCGCGAATACAGCGCGCCCAATGGCGGCGAGCTGAAACTGCACGGCCGCTCGCTGCTGTTCATCCGTAACGTCGGTCACCTGATGACCAACCCGGCAATCCTGCTGGAAGACGGCCGCGAGATCCCGGAAGGCATCATGGATGGCGTGTTTACCAGCCTGATCGCCAAGCATGACTTGAAGCGCAAGGGCAACTCGCGCACCGGCAGCTTCTACATCGTCAAGCCGAAGATGCACGGGCCGAAGGAAGTCGCTTTCGCCGACGAGCTGTTCGCTCGTGTCGAAGACCTGATCGGCGTGCCGCGCTACACCCTGAAGATGGGCATCATGGACGAGGAGCGCCGCACCAGCGCCAACCTCAAGGCCTGCATCGCCGCGGCCAAGCACCGCGTCGCGTTCATCAACACCGGCTTCCTCGACCGTACCGGTGACGAGATGCACACCTGCATGGAAGCCGGCCCGGTGCTGCGCAAGGGCGACATGAAGTCCACCCCGTGGATCCAGTCCTACGAGCGCAACAACGTGCTGGTCGGCCTGGCCTGCGGCCTGCGCGGCAAGGCGCAGATCGGCAAGGGCATGTGGGCCATGCCGGACCTGATGGCGGCCATGCTCGAGCAGAAGATCGGCCATCCGAAGTCCGGCGCCAACACCGCCTGGGTGCCGTCGCCGACCGGTGCCACCCTGCATGCGCTGCACTACCACCAGATCGACGTGCAGGCGGTGCAGAGCGAGCTGGAAAAGGTCGACCTGGCCGCCGAGCGCGAGCAGCTGCTCAACGATCTGCTGACCATCCCGGTGGTCGCCGAAGACAAGTGGAGCGCCGACGAAAAGCAGCAGGAGCTGGACAACAACTGCCAGGGCATCCTCGGTTACGTGGTGCGTTGGGTCGAGCAGGGCGTCGGTTGCTCCAAGGTGCCGGACATCCACAACGTCGGCCTGATGGAGGACCGCGCCACCCTGCGCATCTCCAGCCAGCACATCGCCAACTGGCTGCACCACGGTGTGGTGAGCCGCGAGCAGGTGCAGGAAACCCTGGAGCGCATGGCCAAGGTGGTCGACCAGCAGAACGCTGGCGATCCGCTCTATCGCGCCATGTCCGCTGACTACACTCAGTCGATCGCGTTCCAGGCGGCGTCGGATCTGGTGTTCAAGGGCCGCGAGCAGCCGTCCGGCTACACCGAGCCGCTGCTGCACCAGTGGCGCCAGCGTTACAAGGCCGCCCAAGGCTGATGAGCAGGGGGAACCGCGTGCTCCCGGAGATCCGGTAGCCGCGGTGAGGACAGGAGCCCCAGGCGCCCTACGGCGCCCGGGGCTTTCGAGCATGGGCGGCACGGTTTCGGCCGGGCCGTCGGGAAGCGCACCGCGTGGGGGCGCTTCATGCGAAGCACCGGGCATGCCCGGACACAATAGAAGCGGTTCACAACAAAAAACGCAGGGACCCAACAAATGAGTCAAACACTACTGTCCATACTGGCCTTCGTGCCGCTGGTGCTGGCGGGTGTGCTGCTGATCGGCTTTCGCTGGCCGGCCAAGTACGCCATGCCGCTGGTTTTCGTCCTCACCGCGCTGATCGGCCTGCTGGCCTGGGACATGACCCTCAACCGGGTCATCGCCTCGACCTTCCAGGGCCTGATTCTCACCGCGGCGATCCTCTGGATCATCTTTGGTGCGATCCTGCTGCTCAACACGCTGAAACATTCCGGGGGGATCAGTTCGATTCGGCGTGGCTTCTCCAACATCAGCCCTGACCGTCGCGTCCAGGTGCTGATCGTCGCCTGGCTGTTCGGCTGCTTCATCGAGGGGGCCTCGGGCTTCGGTACGCCGGCGGCGGTGGCGGCACCGCTGATGGTGGCACTGGGCTTCCCGGCGCTGGCGGCGGTTGTGATGGGGATGATGGTGCAGTCCACACCGGTATCCTTCGGTGCGGTGGGCACGCCGATCCTGGTCGGTGTCGGTGCCGGCCTGGACAAGACCGGCATCAGCGAGCAGCTGGCGGTGGTGGGCAGTAACTGGGATGTGTTCTTCCATCTGATCTTCTCGCGGGTGGCGATCATCCACGCGCTGTGCGGGATTCTCATGCCGCTGATCATGGTCAGCATCATGACCCGTTACTTCGGCCGCAACAAATCCTGGACCGAGGGCCTGGCAATCGCACCGTTCGCGGTGTTCACCGGCCTGGCCTTCGTCATTCCGTATGCCGCGGCCGGTGTGTTCCTCGGGCCGGAATTCCCGTCGATGATCGGTGCGCTGGTCGGTCTGGCCATCGTCGTGCCCGCGGCCAAGGCCGGTTTCCTACTGCCGAAGGACAGCTGGGATTTCGCTCCGGCGAGCGAGTGGCCATCCGAGTGGATGGGCAAGATCGAGATGAAGATCGAGGACGTCGCCGGCAAGACGCCGATTTCCGTGCCGATGGCCTGGGCGCCGTACCTGATCCTGGCCGCGTTGCTGGTGGCCTCGCGGGTATTCCCGGAAGTCAAGGCGGCGCTGATGTCGCTGAGCTTCGGCTGGAAGGACATCCTCGGTGAGACCGGCGTGTCCGGTACCCTCGAGCCGCTGTACCTGCCGGGCGGGATTCTCTGCATGGTGGTGATCGTCACCTTCTTCCTGCACCGCATGCGTGCCGGCGAGCTGGTGGCAGCGGTGTCGGAGTCGAGCAAGACGCTGCTCGGCGCGGGCTTCGTGCTGATCTTCACCATCCCCATGGTGCGGATCCTCATCAACTCCGGCGTCAACGGCTCGGACCTGGTGTCCATGCCGGTGGCCATGGCGCAGCTGGTGGCCAACAGCGTGGGCTCGGTCTATCCGTTCTTCGCCCCGGCGGTCGGTGCACTGGGGGCCTTCATCGCCGGTTCCAACACCGTGTCGAACCTGATGCTGTCGCAGTTCCAGTTCAACACCGCGGGGCTGCTCGGCCTCTCCGGTGCGCTGATGGTGGCGCTGCAGTCGGTGGGCGCCGCGGCGGGCAACATGATCGCCATCCACAACGTGGTAGCGGCCTCGGCCACCGTCGGCCTGCTCGGTCGCGAAGGGGTCACCCTGCGCAAGACCATGCTGCCGACGCTGTACTACCTCATCCTGGCTGGCAGCATCGGCCTGATCGGTTTCTACGTGATGGGCATCGGCGACCCGCTGGTGGGTGGCGCAGGCTGAGCCTGGCGGTAGCGTGACGGGCGGCCCAGGCCGCCCGTTTTCATTTGTGCAGTTGGTACGGCGCATCGTTCTGGTATAGCGTGCGTCGCAGTCGATAACCGTCGAGGTTGATCATGAAGAAATGGCAATGTGTGGTGTGCGGCTACATCTATGACGAAGCGCTGGGCGTACCGGAAGAGGGCATCGCCCCCGGGACGGCCTGGGAAGACGTGCCGGAAGACTGGGTCTGCCCCGACTGCGGCGTCGGCAAGCTCGATTTCGAAATGATCGCCATCGGCTGATCCCGTTTCGCCAACCCATCAAACGAGGACATGACGTGAGCGCACCCGTAGTCATCATCGGCACCGGCCTGGCCGGCTACAACCTGGCGCGCGAGTTCCGCAAGCTGGACTCGCAGACGCCACTGTTGCTGATCACCGCGGACGACGGTCGTTCCTATTCCAAACCGCTGCTGTCCACCGGTTTCGCCGCCAACAAGGACGCCGACAGCCTGGGCATGGCCACCGCCGGGGCCATGGCCGAACAGCTGAACGCGGAGATTCGCACGCATACCCGCGTCACCCGTCTGGACCCGGCGCACCGCCGCGTCTGGATCGGCAACGAGCCGGTGCCGTACCGGGATCTGGTACTGGCCTGGGGCGCGCAGACGATCCGTGTACCGGTGGAGGGCGATGCGGCGGATGCGGTCTATCCGATCAACGACCTGCACGATTACGGCCGCTTCCGCGCCGCCGTCGCCGGCAAGCGCCGCGTGCTGATACTCGGCGCCGGGCTGATTGGCTGCGAGTTCGCCAACGACCTGCTGCAGGGCGGCCACGAGGTCGATCTGGTTGCCCCCAGCGAGCAGGTCATGCCCGGCCTGCTGCCGCTGCAGGCCGCCGAGGCGGTTCGGCGCGGCCTGGAGGGCATCGGCGCGCGTTTTCACCTGGGGGCAACGCTGCAGCGCCTCGAACGCAGTGACGATGGCCTGCAGGCGCAGCTCTCCGATGGCGGTCGGCTGGCCTGCGATCTGGTGGTCAGTGCCGTCGGCCTGCGCCCACGTACCGAGCTGGCCGCCGAGGCGGGGCTCGAGGTCAAGCGCGGCATCGTCGTCGATCGCCTGCTCAAGACGTCGGCGGAACACGTCTACGCCCTCGGCGACTGCGCCGAAGTCGAGGGGCTGAACCTGCTCTACGTGATGCCGCTGATGGCCGGCGCCCGCGCCCTGGCTAAAACGCTGTTTGGCAATCCTACCTTTGTCAGTTATGGCCCCATGCCGGTCACCGTGAAGACCCCGGCGTGCCCAGTGGTGGTCTCGCTGCCCGCTGCCGGTAGCGCAGGGGAGTGGACCGTAGAGGCCCAGGGTAATGATGTAAAAGCGCTCTATCTCGGGCCTTCCGGGCGGTTGCTCGGCTATGCGCTGACCGGCGCCGCGGTGCAGGAGCGGCTGGCGCTGAACAAGCAGCTGCCGCCGGTATTGGCGGAACTACCGCAAATTCTGTCGCTAAAGTCTCCCGGCTGAGCTGGCGAGCCGCCTACAGGGACTGGCGCAGGTGCTAGCGCCGTGCCATTCTCCTTGGGTCTGCCCCAGCCTAGAGCTGTCGCAGCGCCTTTAGCGCTGTTCTTGTGAACAGTACGGACACAACAACAAAAACGTCTCAGAGGCTCCCAATGCGTAAACCGGAACTCGCCGCAGCCATTGCCGAGAAGGCTGATCTATCCAAGGACCAGGCCAATCGCGTACTCAACGCCGTGCTGGATGAAATCACCAATGCGCTGAACCGCAAGGACAGCGTCACCCTGGTCGGTTTCGGCACCTTCGTTCAGCGCCATCGCGGCGCCCGCACCGGAAAAAATCCGCAGACCGGGCAACCGGTGACCATCAAGGCCAGCAACACCGTCGCGTTCAAACCGGGCAAGATGCTCAAAGACGCCGTCAACTGACGCCGCGCCCACCCGGAGCCGACGGGCTCCGGGTAAACCTGACCATCCGGTCCGCCCCGGACCCATCCGTACCCAACCTTCCCCCAGCCGACCAAGCCACTACAATGCGGCCTTTTCTCGTACCGGTCGGAACATCACCATGAAATTCCGCTTTCTGCTTTGGATGCTGGGCCGCCTGATGGCCAAGGCCAGCCGCACCAATCCCGAGTTCCAGCAGCAGCTGGGCGACAAGGACCTGAGCTTCCAGCTGCACACCCTGGACGGCAAGGTCGCCCGGCATTTCGTGGTCAAGGACCAGCGCGTCACCAGCAAGCGCGGCCCGGCGACTGAGCCGGCGTTTTCCCTCGGCTTCAAGGATGCCGCCTATGGCTTCGCCACGATGACGGCGAAGAACAAGCAGCTGGCGTTCATGCAGGGGATTCAGAACAAGGACATCCAGATCCAGGGGAACCCGGCGCTGGTGATGTGGTTTCAGGGGCTGATGAAGTACCTGAAGCCTCGTAAGAAGAAGTGACTCTGTCGCGTCACCTTCTCATGTCCGGCCAAGAACCGTAGGGTGGAAAACCGCGTAAGGCGTCCATGCCTGAGCGGATCAGCTTTGACTTGGCCGTAACTCAAATTTAAGTTTGCTGAATGCATGAGTTGACTTGTGGTGTGGGGTTGAATCTCGGCCTTGGCTAGTATTTTTGCGGCTTTGCGTGGCATTGTGTCGACTTAATTGTCGAGCGGGTTGGAGATTTTCAACATGCCGGATTTCACTCATCACGACTTGGCCCTCCTCAATCCAGCCTTCGACTCACCACTTGTCGATGTCCTGAATGAGCTGGAGCACCTACGCCGCTACAGGCTGGCGGGTACGACTCCAGCAAGCCTTTTCTTCCAACTCAAGAATGTTTTCCACATCTTGGAAAGCCTTGGGTCTGCCCGCATTGAAGGCAACCACACAACTCTCGCTGATTACGTTGAAAGCAAGATGGAGGGAGATGACACGGCTACCGATCAACTGCGCGAAATCTCCAACATCGAGAGAGCTATGAGCTTTATCGAGCAACATTTCAAGGAAGGAGACGACGTCAGCCTCCATCTCATTCGAGAATTGCACGCCATTACCGTAGGGGGGCTCGACAGAGAGGGAGACCGGAATCCCGGTCAGTTCAGGACGACCCAGGTTCGCATTGCGCAATCGAAGCACCTTCCGCCGGACGCCGTGCAAGTTGCTGGGTACATGGATGAGTTGGTGGCGTTCATAAATGCTCACGATCCGCAGAAGTATCACCTTATGAAAGTGGCGCTCGCGCACCACCGATTCGGATGGATTCACCCGTTTGCCAATGGCAATGGCCGGGTGGTTCGTTTGTTGACGTACCTGATGCTCATCAAGTACGGATTCGATGTCTCCGCCGGCGGTCGACTGCTGAACCCCACTGCAGTGTTCTGCAATGATCGTGAGCGTTACTACGAGATGCTGGGCGAGGCTGATCGCGGTACACAGCTAGGTCTGGAACGGTGGTGCATCTATGTACTCCAGGGCATCCTCACAGAGCTGAGCAAGCTCGATCGGCTGTGTGACTATGGCTACCTTAAAGCCAGAATCCTGCAGCCGGCACTCGCCTTCTCTCGTGAGAGAGAACACATCACCGGCCAGGAGCACTCAATTCTTCGTCGACTTCTGGACACTGACAGCGGAGTGGCGAAGTCTGGAGACCTAGCGGATGCGATGCCTGACCTGAACGGGCCGCAACGGACCTATCAAATCAAGAAGTTGGTTGACAGACGAATGCTGGTCCCGATTCAGCCCAACTCCCGTCAGTACACCCTGGGCTTCACGAACAACTACCTGCTTCGGGGCGTCATTCGTACGTTGACGGCCGAAGGCTTTATTCCTGAGCCTGTCGTGGCGGCACGGCCATAAGTGGCTGCCCATTAAGAGCTGCCTGATTCTCTTGGGGCGGCAATGAGTTCGTTAGGAGCTTGCCCCCTCCCAAACTCTCGCCTGCTCCTTCAACCAGTCCCGGAACGCGACCAGCCCAGCCGACTCCACCTTGCGCTCGGGAATCATCAGGTAATACGCCCGCGTCTCGCTGCGATAGGCGTGCGGATGTGCCAGCACCAGCCGCCCCTCGGCCAGTTCCCGCTGGATCAGGAACGGCGGGATCAGCGCTACTCCCATGCCATGCTCGGCCGCCTGCGCCAGCATGGAGAACAGCTCCAGCCGCGGGCCGGTCATGTCGCGGGCGACTTTCAGCCCCAACGAATCGAACCACTGGCGCCAGGCATAGGGCCGGGTGGTCTGCTGCAGCAGCGGCAGCTCGCTCAGGGCCTGGGTCGTGAACGGCTGAGCGTCGCGCAGCAGGGCGGGGCTGCAGACTGGCTGCAGGTCCTCGGGCATCAGGTAGTGCGCCTCGGTACCGGACCAGTCGGCATCGCCGAAGTAGATGGCAGCATCGAACTCGGTATCGGCAAAGAGAAAGGGCCGGGTGCGGTTGGTCAGGTTCACCGTGATCTCCGGGTGCAGCGCCTGGAAATGCCTGAGGCGCGGCACCAGCCACTGGGTGCCGAAGGTCGGCACCACGGCCAGCTCCAGGCTCATGGCGCCCTGCTGGCCCATCACCGACAGCGTGTCGCGCTCCACCGCGTCCAGCTGCGCGGCGATGCGACGGGCGTAGGATTGGCCGGCGGCGGTCAGCTTCACGCCGCGCCGCGAACGGCGGAACAGCGCCAGGCCGAGGAATTCCTCCAGCCCGCCGATCTGCCGGCAGATGGCGCTCTGGGTCAGCGCCAGCTCGTCGGCTGCGCGGGTGAAGCTCTCGTGGCGGGCGGCGGCCTCGAAGGCGATCAGCGCGGCGGTGCTGGGAATCTTGCGGCGCATTATGCAAAGACCTCACGTGATGAGCCTGATAATCGGACCAAAGCTTATCTCGGAGTGAGCGAAACGCACAGCTCGGTGCGAAATCCTCGTTTGCGACGCACCGTTGCGGCGCCTAGGATCAGCCCATCCCGCCCGCGCGCCCGCGGTGCCGAAGACAACAAGAGGAGCCTCCCGAATGGCCGGCAAAGCAAGCTTCAACTGGATCGACCCGCTGCTGCTCGACCAGCAGCTGACCGAAGAAGAGCGCATGGTGCGTGACAGCGCCGCGCAGTTCGCCGCCGACAAGCTGGCGCCGCGAGTGCTGGAAGCCTTCCGCCATGAGCGCACCGACCCGGCGATCTTCCGCGAGATGGGCGAGACCGGCCTGCTCGGCGCGACCATCCCCGAAGCCTACGGCGGCAGCGGGCTGAACTACGTGTGCTACGGCCTGATCGCCCGTGAAGTGGAGCGTATCGATTCGGGCTACCGCTCGATGATGAGCGTGCAGTCCTCGCTGGTGATGGTGCCGATCCATGAGTTCGGCAACGAGGCGACCAGGCAGAAGTACCTGCCCAAGCTGGCCAGCGGCGAATACATCGGCTGCTTCGGCCTCACCGAACCGAACCACGGCTCTGACCCCGGTTCGATGGTCACGCGGGCGAAAAAGGTCGACGGCGGCTATCGCCTGTCCGGCAGCAAGATGTGGATCACCAACAGCCCGATCGCCGATGTCTTCGTGGTCTGGGCCAAGGATGACGCCGGCGAGATTCGCGGTTTCGTGCTGGAAAAAGGCTGGGAAGGGCTGTCCGCCCCGACGATCCACGGCAAGGTTGGCCTGCGCGCCTCGATCACCGGCGAGATCGTCATGGACAACGTGTTCTGCCCGGAAGAGAACGCCTTCCCCGACGTGCGCGGGCTGAAGGGGCCATTCACCTGCCTGAACAGTGCCCGCTACGGCATCAGCTGGGGCGCACTCGGCGCCGCCGAGTTCTGCTGGCACACCGCGCGCCAGTACGTGCTCGACCGCCAGCAGTTTGGTCGCCCGCTGGCCGCCAATCAGCTGATCCAGAAGAAGCTGGCCGACATGCAGACCGAGATCACCCTGGCCCTGCAGGGTTGCCTGCGCCTCGGCCGCATGAAGGACGAGGGCACCGCCGCGGTGGAAATCACCTCGATCATGAAGCGCAACAGCTGCGGCAAGGCGCTGGATGTGGCGCGCATGGCGCGCGACATGATGGGCGGCAATGGCATCAGCGACGAGTTCGGTGTGGCCCGGCACCTGGTCAACCTGGAGGTGGTGAACACCTACGAGGGCACCCATGACGTGCATGCGCTGATCCTCGGCCGCGCGCAGACCGGCATTCAGGCGTTCTTCTGACGGTTCGTAGGGTGGATGACGCTCTTTTCATCCACCGTTGGCCACGCACGGTGGATGGGTGAAGCGTCAGCTACGCGCCCCGATCCACCCTACGTTCACTTGAGCTTCGAGGTTTCGCCCATGCCCGGCGCCCTGTCCCATATCCGCGTTCTCGATCTGTCACGCGTACTTGCCGGGCCCTGGTGCGGGCAGATTCTCGGCGACCTCGGCGCCGAGGTGATCAAGGTCGAGCGCCCCGGCACGGGCGACGATACCCGCCACTGGGGCCCGCCCTATCTCCAGGATCAGCACGGCGAGAACACCTCTGAGGCCGCCTATTACCTGACCGCCAACCGCAACAAGCAGTCGCTGACCGTCGACTTCACCCGGCCCGAGGGCCAACGCATCATCCGCGAGCTGGTGGCGCAGTGCGATGTGCTGCTGGAGAACTTCAAGGTCGGCGGGCTGGCCGCCTACGGGCTGGATTACGAAAGCCTGAAGGCGATCAATCCGCAGCTGATCTACTGCTCGATCACCGGTTTCGGCCAGGACGGGCCCTACGCCACACGCGCCGGCTACGACTTCATGATCCAGGGCCTCGGCGGGCTGATGAGCCTGACCGGGCGCAGCGATGCGGAGGAGGGTGCCGGGCCGGTGAAGGTCGGCGTGGCGCTGACCGATATTCTCACCGGCCTGTACGCCAGCGTTGGCGTGCTCGCTGCGCTGGCACATCGCGAACGCAGCGGCGAGGGCCAGCATATCGACACGGCACTGCTCGACGTGCAGGTCGCCTGCCTCGGCAACCAGGCGCTCAACTACCTCACCACCGGCGTGGCGCCCAGGCGCATGGGCAATGCCCATCCGAACATCGTGCCCTATCAGGATTTCCCCACTGCCGACGGCGACATCATCCTCACCGTCGGCAACGACGGTCAGTTCCGCAAGTTCTGCGAGGTGGCCGGGCGTCCCGAGTGGGCGGCCGATGCCCGCTTCGCCACCAATCGCGCGCGGGTTGCCCATCGCGCCGAACTGATTCCGCTGATCCGCCAGGTCACGGTGTTCCGCACCACGGCCGAATGGGTCAGTGCGCTGGAGCAGGCCGGCGTGCCCTGCGGGCCGATCAACGACCTGGCGCAGGTGTTCGCCGACCCGCAGGTGCAGCATCGCGGGCTGAACGTCGAGATGCCGCACCCGCTGGCCGGCCGCGTGCCGCAGGTGGCCAGCCCGCTGCGGCTGTCCGCCTCGCCAGTGGAATACCGCGACCCGCCGCCGTTGCTCGGCGAGCACAGCGAGGCGCTGTTGCAGCGCCTGCTGGGCATGAACGACGAGCAGATCGCCGACCTGCGCCAGGCCGGGGTTATCTAAAAGCTGTCAGAAACCTTCCAGCACGATCTTGCCGCGGGCCTTGCCGCTTTCCAGCAGGGCATGGGCGCGGCGCAGGTTGGCCGCGTTGATGGTGCCGAAGTGCTCGCCGAGGGTGGTGCGCAGCACGCCCTGATCGACCAGCTGGCTGACGCGCTGCAGCAGGTGGTGCTGCTCGATCATGTCCGGCGTCTCGAACAGCGAGCGGGTGAACATCAGCTCCCAGTGCAGCGACAGGCTCTTGCGCTTGAGCTTCATCACGTCCAGCGGCTGGGCCGGATCGTCGATCAGCGCCAGGCGGCCCTGGGGCGTCAGTGCCTCGACCAGCTGGTCGAAATGCTGATCGGTCTGGGTCAGGCTGGCGACATGGCTGACGCTGGCGAAACCGGCGCGCTGCAGCTCGGCGTGCAGCGGCTGGCTATGGTCGATGACATGATGGGCGCCGAGTTCGCGGGCCCAGGCCTGGGTTTCCGGACGCGAGGCGGTGGCGATCACGCTGACCTCGGTGAGCTGACGGGCCAGCTGCAGCATGATCGAACCGACGCCGCCGGCGGCACCGACGATCAGCAACTGCTGCCCGGCGCCCTGGCCTTCCACCAGTTGCAGGCGTTCGAACAGCAGCTCCCAGGCGGTGATGGCGGTCAGCGGCAGTGCGGCGGCCTCGGCGAAGCTCAGGCTCCGCGGCTTGCGCCCGACGATGCGCTCGTCCACCAGATGGCGTTCGCTGTTGCCGCCGGCGCGGGCGATGGAGCCGGCGTAGAACACCTCGTCGCCGACCTTGAACAGGCTGACTTCGCTGCCCACCCCGACGACCACACCGGCGACGTCCCAGCCCAGCACCTTCGGCTGACCGGCCTCGGGCTGGGTGTTGCGGCGTACCTTGGTATCCACCGGGTTGACCGAAATGGCGCGCACCTCCACCAGCAGATCGCGCGGGCCGGGTACCGGCTCGGGCAGTTCCACATCCTGCAGCGCGCGGGGATCGTCGATGGCGAGGGATTCGAAGTAGGCGACCGCTTTCATGCTGTTGCTCCGTATGGATTCGGTTGGGAGGGCATGCTCAGCTATTTGACTCGGCGGAAAAACGGGGTGATAAGCGAGGCTCTTTCAACAGGATTTTGAAAATGTTGCGTATCGACGACCTCCAGCTGTTCGTTCGCACCGCCGACAGCGGTAGCCTTTCCGCGGCCGCGCGCGGGCTCGACGTGTCGCCGGCGGTGGCCAGTGCGGCCTTGAAGCGCCTGGAGGCGAGCCTGGGGGCGCGACTGTTCGCGCGCTCCACCCGCAGCCTGCGGCTGACTGCCGAGGGTGAGGCGTATCTGCTGCATGCCCGGGCGGCTCTGGCCAGCCTGCACGAGGGCGCCCAGACGCTCGCTGGAGGGCGCGAGGCGATCAGCGGCGTGCTGCAGCTGTCGGCGCCATCGGACTTCGGTCGCAACGTCCTGCTGCCCTGGCTCGACGAATTCCAGGCGCGCCATCCGCAGTTGCAGCTGCGCCTGCTGCTGGGCGACGGGTTGACCGACCTGTACCGGCAGCCGGTGGACCTGGTCCTGCGTTACGGCGAGCCGCAGGATTCGAGCCTGGTGGCGCTGCCGGTGGCGGCTGGCAATCGCCGGGTGCTGTGTGCTGCGCCGGCCTACCTGCAGCGCCACGGCGCGCCGCAGCAGCTTGACGAACTGGCCGGGCACAACTGCCTGCGCTTCATGCTCGCCGGACGCGTGCACGACCGCTGGTGCTTTCAGGAGGGCCGCCGGGGGCGCACCGTGCAGGTCAGCGGTGATCGGGTCAGCGACGATGCCGATGTGGTGCGACGCTGGGCCCTGGCCGGCCTCGGGCTGGCCTACAAGTCGTGGCTGGACATCGCCGATGACGTGACGGCCGGTCGCCTGCGGGTGCTGTTGCCGGAGTGCCTCGGCGAAGCGGCGCCACTGGGCCTGCTCTGCGCCCACCGGGCCCAGCTGAGCAAGCCGGTACGGTTGCTCCACGAGCATCTGCAGGCGCGTTGTGCAGCCCTGCTGACGCGGGCACCGTGGGCGCAGCGTGCGGCGGAGGGAGTTTCATCGTCGGCCTGAACTCTTATGGCCCTTGGCTATTCTTATCTGCGTACTGGTTAACAGAATGGACAAGCGCATCATGCAGACGCAGCGTTTTCGAAACACCTGGCAACTGGCGGTTGTCGTCCTCATGTCCTGGCTGCTGGCCGGCTGCGGCATCAACAACATTCCGCGTTACGACGAGCAGGTGAAATCCGCCTGGTCGCAGGTGGAGAACCAGTACCAGCGCCGTGCCGACCTGATTCCCAACCTGGTTGAAACGGTCAAGGGCTTCGCTCGTCAGGAGCAGGAAACCCTCACCGCGGTGGTGGAAGCGCGGGCCAAGGCCACGTCGATTCAGGTCGATGCCAGCACCCTGGATGATCCGCAGAAGCTGCAGCAGTTCCAACAGGCGCAGAATCAGCTGACCGGCGCCCTGAGCCGGCTGATGGCGGTATCCGAGCGCTATCCGGAGCTCAAATCCAATCAGAACTTCCTCGCCCTGCAATCGCAGCTCGAAGGCACCGAGAACCGCATTGCGGTGGCCCGGCGTGATTTCATCGCGGCGGTAGAGCGCTATAACACCGAGATCCGCACCTTCCCTGGCCGCATCTGGCACACGCTGATGTACAGCGACATGCCGATTCGCGAGAACTTCGAGGCTACCGCCGAGAATGCCGAGCAAGCGCCACAAGTGCAGTTTCAATGACCTCCAGGTTTTCGCTACTGCTGATCCTGCTGCTCTGGGCCGGTAACCTCGTCGCCCAGGAAGTCGAGGTCCCGGAGCTGACCGGCCGCGTGGTCGATCGTGCCGAGCTGCTCGACACCCAGGCCGAGGCGCGGCTGGCCAGCATGCTGGCCGGCCACGAGCAGGCGACCGGTGAGCAGGTTGTCGTTGTTACGGTTCCGGACCTGGGCGGGCGCAGCATCGAGGAATTCGGTCTGGAGCTCGGCCGTACCTGGGGCATCGGCCAAGAGGGCGAGGATAACGGTGCGCTGCTGATCGTCGCTCGCGATGATCGCAAGATTCGCATCGAAGTCGGCTACGGCCTGGAAGGTCGGCTCACCGATGCGCAGTCCTCGGTCATCATCAACCGGATCATCGCGCCGGCGTTCCAGCGCGGCGACTTCACCGCCGGCATCACCGAGGGTGCAGAGGCGATCATCACCGTGCTTGGCGGCGACCCATTGCCGGCCGAGCTGCGGCCGGTGATGCCGATGGCGCAGGAACAACCGGGTGGCCTCGGGATTCTCGGTTTCTTCCTCATGCTGGTAGCAATTTTCGTCATCGGCGGCGGGCGCGGTGGCCGCGGTGGCGGTCGTCGTGCCTTGCTGCTGGGCGCCTTGCTTGGTGGTATGGGGCGGGGCGGCGGTGGTGGCTTCGGTGGGGGCGGCGGCGGTTTCGGAGGCGGTGGCGCTTCCGGCGGCTGGTAAATCAATGATGGATAGACGATGACCTTACTGAGCGAAAGCGAACTGCAACAGGTAGCCGAAGCGATCGAGCGCGTCGAGCGCAGCACCGATGCCGAGCTGGTCACGGTGCTGGCCGCGCAGGCCGACGACTACCACTACATCCCGCTGCTGTGGGCCGGCCTGATCGCGCTGCTGCTACCCGGCGCGCTGCTGTTCTTCAGTGGCTGGCTGAGCGCCTGGCAGCTGCTGCTGGTGCAGTGGGCGACCTTTATCGTGCTCGCGGTGCTGTTCCGCATGCCGGCGCTGACCAGCCATCTAATCCCGCGTTCGGTGCGCAACTGGCGCGCCTGCAACCTGGCGCGGCGGCAGTTCATCGAACTCAATCTGCATCACACTGAAGGCGACACCGGAGTGTTGATCTTCGTCTCCGAAGCAGAGCGCTATGTGGAGATTCTGGTCGATCGCGGCATCTCCAGCCGCATCGACAATGCCGCCTGGGAGTCTGTCGTCGCCTGCTTCACCGAGCGGGTGAAGCAGGGCCAGGTGCTCGAAGGCTTCCTCGGCTGCATCGAGGCCAGTGGTTCGCTGCTGGCGCAGCACGTGCCGAAGACCCACGAACGCAACGAACTGCCCAACCGGCTGGTGGTGCTGCCTTAAGGCTCCAGCAGCGATGGCGCCCGTGGGCGCCGTCCTTTCACTGCATGCGCCGTTGTTCGGCAAGTAGCTGGCGCTCGCGCTGCAGGGCGCGCGCAAGGCGCTGCTGACCACCGCGCTCGGCCGCGGCGATCAGTGTCTGGTCGACCAGGTCGCGCTGTGCATGACTGCCGCCGAAACGCTGCGCCTGATTGCGGATCGAGCGCAGCAGCTCCACGCACCGCCCGTTGTCGCCCTCGACGAAGGCCACCACCGCCTCGACGCCCGGAGCGCCGATCTGGCCGGTGAAGCGTGCGTTGTCGTCGTCCCGCGCGCAGGCTCGTCGCTGGGCTTCGCGCAACAGGTCCAGCAGGTCGTCGCGGCCGGCGCAGGCGAAAGCCATCGCAGCATGGAAGTCGTTGAAGGCATAGTTGCCGTCTGCCGCCATCGCAGCCCAGCGCTCGGCCACGCCCGTCCAGCGTTCGCCGACATCCACGCCGCGCAGTTGCAGCCGCCAGAGCAGTGCGCTGGCGTCGATCAGCTCCAGCGTCAGGGTGCTCTGATGGCCATTCACCGGGCCGTCGAACAGGTCCAGGGCCGCGCCGCAATCGCCGAGCTCGATGTGGTGCAACGCCAGGTGCCACCAGTTGTGCACCGCCAGCATGCTGTCCTGCTGCCAGGCCGGATTGCCGAGCATCCAGGCGATGCCTTCCTCGCGCCGCCCCTGCATCTCCAGCACATGCGCGACCGCATGCTGCGCCCAGGCGTCGTCGGGTTGAAGCGCGATCGCTTCACGGCCATAGCGCTCGGCGAGCCGATAGTCTCCGCATTCTTCCAGTCCGAACGCGTACAGGCCGAGCAGCGCATGGTAGCCAGGCAGTTCCAGCGACCAGTCCGGCAGCACGCGGGCAATGCGGTCGCGCAGCATGCGTGCATCGCCGGTGAAAAAGTCGATCTGCTGTCCGGCCTGCAGCGACAGCATGTCGTGGGGATAGTCGATGCTGAGGTCTTCCAGCACGCGTCCGGCGGCGTGCCAGCGGCCATCCAGCAGCTGCCCCAGCGCTTTGAGGTGGCGGGCTTCGCGGTCATTGTGCGGCAGCTCCAGGGCGCGCTCGTACGAGGCGCGGGCCACCGGCAGGGCGGCCGCCTCGGTACCGAGCAGGTAGAGCCAGGCGTGCAAGACATGGCCCATGACCAGTTCCGGCGAGGCCTGCAGTGTGGCTTCGGTGGTCGCCAGCGAGTCGGCGTGCAGGCAGCGGAACTGGGCGAGCGCCTGATCGAGCAGGGCCTGCGCCTCGCTGTTGCAGCCGGTCAGTTGGTACCCGTGTGCGTCTTTCATTGTTCTATGCTCCATGAGTCCGGTTCGTTGGCGTCGGCCAACGCGCCCATACTCGGGGTTACGTCTGCGTTAGACCCCAGTCATCCTGGAAACAAACCGGCTATTTCCGCCATGGCCCGCTCAGAGATCGCCGAACGTCCGCCATTGACCGTCGCTCTGCTGGCGACGCCGGACAGTACGGCCTCGACGCTGTTCGGCCTCTACGATCTGCTGCTGGGTGCCCGTCGCGACTGGCAGCAATTGCTGCACCGCGCCGACGTGGCTTCGCCCTTCCTGCCGCTGATCGTCAGCCGCGACGGACGCTCGCTGCGGGTCTACAACGATATCCCGGTCCACCCTCATTCCAGTCTGGACGATGCACCGCCGACCGATGTGGTGATCGTCAGCAACCTGGCGGTCAGACCCTGGGAGCCGCTCGATGATCGCTACGCGCCCGAGGCGCAGTGGCTGTGCGAGCGCTATGCGGCTGGCGCGACGCTGGCGGCGGCCTGCTCAGGAGCCATGCTGCTGGCGCGTACCGGGTTGCTGGCCGGCTGCGAAGGGACTTCGCACTGGGGCTACTGCGATTGCCTGCGTCGCGAATACCCGGACGTGCACTGGCATCCGGACAAGGCATTGGTCAGCACCGGTGTCGGCCAGCGCCTGGTGATGTCCGGCAGTGGCAGCAGCTGGCATGCGCTGGGGCTGTTTCTCATCGCCCGGTTCGTCGGTGCGCGCGAGGCGATGGAGGTGGCGCGGCTGAACCTGTTCGACTGGGACGCCACCAGCCCGTTGGCCTACGCGGCGATGATGCGCACCGGTCAGCTGGCCGATCCGATCATCGCCCGCTGCCAGGAATGGGCCGCACAGCATTACGAGGAGGAGGCGCCGGTGAGTGCCATGGTGCGCATCAGCGGCCTGCCGGAGCGGACCTTCCAGCGCCGCTTCGCCCTGGCCACCGGGTTGACGCCGCTGAACTACATCCACACCCTGCGTCTGGAAGAGGCCAAGCAATTGCTGGAGAGCGGCGAGCTGTCGGTGGAGGCGATTGCCTGGGAGGTCGGTTATCAGGACGCCGGTTTCTTCGGTCGGCTGTTTCGGCGCAAGGTCGGCCTCACGCCGGCGCAGTACCGGCGACGCTTCGGCGTGCTGTCGCGGCGCCTGGCCGGCATCGCCACCTTGCAGGAGGAGCGGGCGCCGGCATTGCACTGAGCAGCTGGCGCCGGGTATGTCCGGCTCAGAGCCGGGTCGGGCCGTCGTCATCCGGCTCGTTTGATACCACCGGCGGCAGTTCGAAGCTGTTGGTGCTGTCCATGGCGCTGGCCGCGACGCGGTCGATGCTATTCAGCGCATGGCCGATGATCGAGCTGACGCTGGCTTCGTGATGTTGCACGGGCAACCGTTCGATGGCCGCCAGCACCTCTTCCCCTGGCACGGTTTCCACCGCGAGCAGGCGTTCGGTGATGTGGTCGAGCGCCGGTTTCAACCGTTGCAGCAGAGCCAGGCATTCCTGGTTGAGCTGCTGCAGTAGTTCATCGGCCGCTTCCAGCGCTTCGCGCGGATCGCTGTCCAGGTGCGCGTCGCGCACGGCCTGCAGGCTCAGCAGCGAGCCACGCGGCCCCATGCCGAGGGCGCCGACCATGGAAAGGGCGATCTTCGAGGCTTCCTGCAGGTCCTGCCCGGCACCGGAGGATACCTCGTGGAAATACAGCTGCTCGGCACCACGGCCGGCCAGCAGCATCTGGATGCGATTGCGCAGTTCGGAATACATGTGCAGCCGCTTGTCTTCCACCGGCGTCACCAGGGTCACGCCCAGCGCCTGGCCGCGCGGCAGGATGGTGACCTTCTCCACCCGACCGACATTCAGCGCCGCGGCCACCAGCGCGTGGCCGGCTTCGTGCACGGCGATGCGCTTGCGGTCGGTGGCGGACATCGGCGTCACGCCGGAAGGCTGCTCGCCGATGCGGCAGGTTTCCACCGCATCGACGAAGTGCGCCATGTCGACCTGTTTGGCGCCCGCGCGTGCCGCCAGCAGCGCCGCATGGTTGACGATATAGGCAATCGCAGCTGGCGTGAGGCCTACGGTATTGCGCGCCAGCTGCGGGAAGTCCAGATCGGTCGCCGCGCTGATCTTGCCGGCGTACAGGCGGAACAGCGCCTCACGGTCATCGAGGCCGGGCAGGCCGACGGCGATGGAGCGGTCGAAGCGGCCTTCGCGCACCAGCGCCGGATCGAGTGAATTGGGGAAGTTGGTGGCGCCCAGCACCAGCACGCCGCTGGCGCCGTCGAAGCCGTCCATCTCGGCAAGGAACTGGTTGATGATGCGGTTGCTCTCGGCATCGCTGGAACGCTGCTGTTCGGCGCGCTTGCCGATGCCATCGATCTCGTCGATGAAGATGATGCACGGCGCCTGTTTGCGTGCGGTACGGAACAGCGCCTTGACCTTCTGGATGCCGACGCCGAAATACATCGAGGAGAAATCGCTGCCGGTGACCTGGATAAAGCTGGCATTCGATTCGCTGGCCAGTGCCTTGGCCAGCTGAGTCTTTCCCGTACCGGGCTCGCCGGTCAGTAGCACACCCTTGGGTGGGCGCGCGCCAAGGCGTGCGTAGGCGGCCGGATCGCGCAGGTAGGCGGTGACGTCGCTGAGGGCCTGCTTGGCCTCCGCGGCACCGATCACATCGGCGAAGGTCACGCCGCTGCCCTTGCGCTGGACCTCGAAGCTGCGCGTCTTCATGGCGAAGAAGATTGTCGCGCCGAGCAGCAGCAGGGCAATTGGCGAGTACGGCAGCAGGTAGGTGTAGAACGGCTTTTCCGCGTCGGTCTGGAACATGGCCAACGGGAACAGTTCGCCGCTGCCCTTCGCGTACTGCTCGAGCAGCAGCCCGGCGACGCGACCGGACTGATCCGGCACCCAGTAACGTAGGCCGTCGTGCAGGCTGACGTACACCGCGTCCTTACCCAGCGCGGCGCTGGCGATGTTGGCGCCACGCAGGTCATTCACCAGCACCGAGAGGTCGCGGCGATTGGCCTGCCAGGGATCGGTGGAGTCCTGCAGGGCTTCGAGCATGCTCGCCGCCGCGCCAGTGGCTGGCGTCGACGGAGAGCTGGGCTGCAGCTGCCAATAGGTAATGCAAGCGGCGATCAGCAGGAGCAGAAAAATGGCGAGTACAGGGCCGCGACGACCTTGTAGCAGACGAGGTGTTTTCATTTCACATCCAGTCGGGTAGCCCCGACGTTTCGACAAACCACCGCCCGCGGGCGGACCACAGTTTTGCGGGAAGCCCCGCGGCGCCATTTGCATGGCGCGCCACAGTTCGGATGCGTTGGATGCGATTTATATGCCCGACTGTGTCTCGGGTCCGCAGACTCCGATAGCCGGCGAGAATACGGCAAGTGCCACCATGGGGGTGGCTACGCGACGAACGGCTCGCAGGTTTTCGACGAATGACCAGCCGCCAGGGGAACGAAAACTAGCGCCAAATGCCGTGGCTCTGCATTTGCCCCTGCGTTGTGGAGCCACCATCGGAGGGCAGCACGCACGTAAGTGATCCGACGCAGAGAGTGTCCTGCCAGGCGCTGTTAGGGTTCATCGCCGCGCGGTCGCTTGTCACGAGCCGGGCGCAATAAGAACTTGCCGACAGCCGCCCGGCACCGATGCCGGTGCGGCATAACGATGTCCGATCGACCCGAGATCTCAACATGCCGACCAACAAGAAATATTTTCGCTGCGCTTTCCTGGGCGCGCTGATTGCCCTCCTGCCATTTGCCTCGGCCAGTGCCGACGGGGAAATGATCAACCTGCTCACGCAAAACTTTCCACCCTTCAGCATGGCCGACGATGGCAAGAATTTCGCCAAGGAGGATGCGATCAGCGGCATCGACGCCGACGTGGTGGCCGCCCTGTTCAAGCGCGCGGACGTGCCCTACGCGATGACGCTGCGTTTCCCGTGGAGCCGCCTGCAAAAACTGGCCGAGAAGACCCCAGGCTTCGCCGTGTTCTCCCTCAGTCGTACCCCCGAGCGCGAGCCCAAGTACAAGTGGGTCGGTCCGCTCAGCGAGATCCAGATCGTGCTGCTCAAGACCCCGGAAAGCCAGGTTCAGGTCTCTAGCCTGGAAGATGCCAGGCAGTATCGAATCGGCTCGAAGGATGGCAGCGTGGGCAGTCAGTACCTGATCAACCGCGGCATCGAGGTGCAGAGTTCGCTGATCGATACGCCGGCCAAGCTGAAGGCCGGCCAGTTCGATCTGTGGGCGACCACCAACCCCTCCGGCGAATACGAGGCGAAGCAGGCTGGCGTCGGCCCGCTGGTCGTGGCGCTGACACTGAGCAGGGTCGATCTCTACCTGGCGCTGAACAAGGAAACGCCGGATGCGGTCGTCGAGAAACTGCAGCGAACACTCGACCAAATGAAACAGGAGGGGTTGCTGCAACAGGCAGGGCAGCGTTACCTGAACTGATGGCGTTCCATGCCGCCAGGGGGGCGGGTGATCGTCCCCAAGGTTGTTTGCGCGGCCCGATCTGCCTCTCGAATCGAAACATGAACGAGCCGTGCCTGTGCGGCCTTCGGCTGCGCGGGCCGCCGCAGCGAGAGCTGGTTGGCGCTGACTCGCAGATGCCATCCGCCTGGCCCAGCTCCACCAGTAAATCACCGGAAAACGAAACGGCAGGGGATTTTTTGCCGGTTTGGACTGCCTTAGCTCAGTGGAGCGGGATCGCTCCAACCGCATTCCTGACGATTCGAGAATTCGATGATTTGCTTCAACAACATGCAGCGTGCCCTCTATCTGGCCGCTGCAGCCTTGATTGCGCCTGCCTTTGCCGAAAAGCTGCCCGAACCGGTCGGGCATGTGGCGCGGGTGGAAGGTCCTGCGTATGTCAGCAGCCGCGGCTATACCAACGCGGCCAAGGTCGGTCAGGCGATCGTGCCCGGGGTGGCATTGAGTACCGGCGCCACGGGTAGGCTTGGTGTGATCCTCGACGATGGCAGCGTGTTGTCGTTCGGCCCGCATAGCGAATTCACGCTTGATGAGTTCCGCTTCGCTCCAGCCGCTGGCGACCTCCAACTGCGTGCCATGCTCGCTCGGGGATCGCTGAATCTGATTGCCGGCGACATGGCGCGGCTCGATCCCGACGCGGTGGCCATCGATACCCCACAGGGGCTTGTACGGGTGCATGGAGGCCAGCTGCTGATGAAGGTGAACGAATGAAGCGGCACGCTCTGCTCATGGCGCTGCTGACGCTTGCTGGTTGCGCGCAGCACTCGTACGTCATGCTGGCCGACGGGGTGCCGGGTGGTGTGGTGCTGGGTGACGAGGGGCAGCGCCTGCTCGAGGCGCCGGGCCAGGGCATGACGATTGCCGGGACTGGTCCAGCGTTTGTGGTCAGCGACATGCGCCGCGGCCGTGATTTCGGCGAAGCCTTGTCCGCGCAGCCGGCCCTGCCGGAGCGTTTCGTCATTCAGTCAGGAGCCTCGGGGCTGGACGGTGCCGCCATGCAGGTCGTGGACGAGGTATTGCAGGCGGCGCTGCGCCGCGATTACCCGGTGGTCACGGTGATCGGCCATACCGATACGCTGGGGCATCGGGCCACGAACGAGCAGGTCGGCCTGCGCCGCGCCCAGGCTGTCGCCGAACTACTGAGCGCGCGGGGGCTGGAGGCCATGGAGTTGCGGGTTAAGTCCCACGGCGAGGGGAATCTGCTGGTTGTGACACCGGATGCCACCGCCGAGCCGCGCAATCGGCGGGTCGAGGTGCTGGTGCGCTGATGAGCAGCGGCGCGGCACAGGGCCGCGCCGGCTGCAGCGGATCAGTCGATGACCAGGATCGCGTCCATTTCGACCTGCGCGCCTTTCGGCAGCGCGGCGACGCCGATGGCTGCGCGCGCCGGGTACGGCTGCTGGCAGTAACGGCTCATCACCTCGTTGACGGTGGCGAAATTGCCGAGGTCGGTGAGGAAGATGTTGAGCTTGACGATGTCCTTCAGCGAGCCGCCTGCGGCCTCGGCGACGGCCTTGAGGTTCTCGAACACCTGCACGGCCTGCGCCTCGAAACCCTCCACCAGCTCCATGGTCTTGGGATCCAGCGGGATCTGTCCGGACAGGTAGACGGTGTTGCCGGTTCTGATGGCCTGGGAGTAGGTGCCGATGGCGGCCGGGGCCTTGTCGGTGTTGATCACGGTCTTGCTCATGGAAACTCCTCTGCGAATTGGGCAACGGGTAGCCAGCATAATGGCTGACGCCGGCAGCGGCCAGCCGCGGCGTGATGCAGACAGGTCGGAGTCGACGGGGGAGGTCAGGCCTTGACGCGGGTGATGCGCGTCACGCCCTTGATGGTGCGCAGTTTCTTGATCACGCGGGCCAGATGCACGCGGTCATGCACGCTGACCACCAGCTGGACCACGCTGATGCGGCCGTCGCGCTCGTCCATGCCGATCTTCTCGATGTTGCCGTCGGCGGCATTGACGCTGCCGGCGAGCAGGGCGATCAGGCCGCGCTGGTGCTCCAGCTCGACGCGCAGCTCGACGTTGAACTCGCCCGTGACGTCCTTGGACCAGGACAGCTGGATGCACTTGTCCGGATTGTGCCGGACGTCGGCGATGTTCCGGCAGGTTTCCAGGTGCACCACCATGCCCTTGCCGGCCGACAGGTGACCGACGATTGGGTCGCCGGGAATCGGCGTGCAGCACTTGGCGTAGTTGAGTACCAGCCCTTCGGTACCTCGGATCGCCAGCGGCCCTTCGAGGGCCGGTGCCTGCTCGTCGTCCCGGGCAATCAGGCGGCGGGCGATGACGTAGGCCATGCGGTTGCCCAGGCCGATGTCTTCCAGCAGGTCCTCGACGTATTCCATTTGATACTCGGCAAGCACCTGCTGGATACGCTCGGGGCTGATCTTGTCGAGGCTCGTCTCGAAACCGCTGAGGGCCTTGCTCAGCAGCCGCTCGCCGAGGTTGATGGACTCCGAGCGGCGCTGCAGCTTGAGCGCATGGCGAATGTGCGTGCGCGCCTTGCCGGTGACGACGAAATTCAGCCACGCGGGATTCGGCCGTGCACCCGGCGCGGTGACGATCTCCACCGTCGAGCCGCTTTCCAGCGGCTGCGACAGCGGTGCCAGGCGACGGTTGACGCGGCAGGCGATGCAGGTGTTGCCGACATCGGTGTGCACCGCGTAGGCGAAGTCGACGGCTGTGGAACCCTTGGGCATCTCCATGATGCGGCCCTTGGGGGTGAAGACGTAGACCTCGTCGGGGAACAGGTCGATCTTCACGCTCTCGATGAATTCCAGCGAGTTGCCGGCACGCTGCTGCAGTTCCAGTACCCCCTTGACCCACTGACGGGCGCGAGCATGGGTACCCTTGGGCACCTCGTCCTCGGGGGATTTGTACAGCCAGTGTGCGGCGATGCCGTTGTTGGCCATCTCTTCCATCTCGCGGGTGCGGATCTGGATTTCGATGGGCACGCCGTGCATGCCGAACAGGGTGGTGTGCAGCGACTGGTAGCCGTTGGCCTTGGGAATCGCGATGTAGTCCTTGAAACGGCCCGGCAGTGGCTTGTACAGGCTGTGCACGGCGCCGAGCACGCGATAGCAGGTATCGACCTTGTCCACCACGATGCGGAAGGCGTAGACATCCATGATCTCGTGGAAGGCTTTCCGCTTGCCGCGCATCTTCTTGTAGATGCTGTACAGGTGCTTCTCGCGGCCCAGTACGTCGCCTTCCAGGCCTTCGCGCTCGAGGCAGTGGATCAACGACTGTTCGATCTTCTCGACGATCTCGTTGCGGTTGCCGCGGGCACGGCGTACGGCGGCGCGGATGCGCTCCGAACGCATCGGGTGCATGGCCTTGAAGCCGAGATCCTCGAACTCCACGCGCATCGTGTGCATACCGAGGCGATTGGCGATCGGTGCGTAGATTTCCAGGGTTTCCTTGGCGATGCGTCGACGCTTTTCGCCGGCCAGCACTTCCAGGGTGCGCATGTTGTGTAGACGGTCGGCGAGCTTGACCAGGATCACGCGGATGTCGCGGGCCATGGCCATGGCCATCTTCTGGAAGTTCTCGGCCTGGGCCTCGGCTTTCGTCTCGAAGTTCATCTGGGTCAGCTTGCTGACCCCATCGACGAGCTCGGCCACGGTTTCGCCGAACTGGGCGACCAGGGCTTCCTTGGGAATGCCGGTGTCCTCGATGACGTCGTGCAGCATCGCGGCCATCAGGCTCTGATGGTCCATGTGCATGTCGGCGAGGATGTTGGCTACCGCGAGGGGGTGGGTGACGTAGGCTTCACCGCTGCGCCGGCGCTGCCCGTCGTGGGCCTGCTCGGCATAGAAATAGGCTCGGCGAACCAGGTTGACCTGGTCCGGGCCGAGATAGGTCGACAGGCGATCCGCGAGTGCGTCTATGGCTGGCAAGGTAGTGCTCCTTGCCGGCGGGCGATGTGATCGGCTCGACTTCGACCTGGCATTTATTCAGATGGCCTCGTTCGGCTCTTCCTCGTACTGGGTGAAGAGCGGTTCGTCATCAACGATTTCGTCCTGTGCGATGACATCGTAATCGACCAGGCCGGAAGCGATTTCGCGTAGCGCGACAACGGTCGGCTTGTCGTTCTCCCAGGCCACTTTCGGCTCCTTGCCGCCGGTTGCCAGTTGACGCGCGCGCTTGGTGGCAAGCATGACCAGCTCGAAGCGGTTATCAACGTTGTCCAGGCAGTCTTCAACGGTAACGCGGGCCATGGTGTTCCTCGTGATCAGTAACGGTAGAGCATGCCCGGATGGGCGAGCGGACGGATTAGTCTAAAAAATCACCAGCCTTAATGGAAGCGCTGTTTCTCAGGCCAGCAGCTCGCTGAGCAGTCGTGCGTGACGCTGCTGCTGGGATTGCTGCTTGAGCTGGTTGGCGCGGAAGATCGACTGTAGGTCGACCAGCGCGTGGGCGAAGTCGTCATTGATCACCAGGTAGTCGTACTCGACGTAATGGCTCATCTCGCTGACCGCTTCGCGCATGCGCTTCTCGATGATCTCGTCGCTGTCCTGGCCGCGGTTGTTGAGGCGCTGGCGCAGAGCTTCCTGGGTCGGCGGGAGGATGAAGATCGACTTGGCTTGCGGCATCAGCCGGCGCACCTGCTGGGCGCCCTGCCAGTCGATTTCCAGGATCAGGTCGAAGCCCTCGGCCAGGGTCTGCTCCAGCCAGCGCTGCGAGGTGCCGTAGAGGTTGCCGAACACTTCGGCATGTTCGAGGAACTCGTCGCGCTCCAGGCGCTCGAGAAAATCCTCGCGGCTGACGAAGTGGTAGTTCACGCCGTCGACCTCGCCCGGGCGCATGGCGCGAGTCGTGTGCGAAACCGACACCCGCACCTGCGGTTGTGCGTCGACCAGGGCCTTGACCAGGCTGGTCTTGCCGGCCCCGGAAGGCGCGGACACGATGTAAAGCGTACCGGTGGTGGCGGACATGACGGGATCCTGGAAAGCCTGTTGGACAAAAGTAGACCAGCCGCTAGGCAGCTGGAGTTATTCGATGTTCTGCACCTGTTCGCGCATCTGCTCGATCAGAACCTTGAGGTTCACCGCCGCCTGGGTGCTGCGCGGGTCGAAGGCTTTCGAACCGAGGGTGTTGGCCTCGCGGTTGAGTTCCTGCATGAGGAAATCAAGGCGGCGCCCGGCGGCGCCACCGGCCTTGAGCACGCGCTGAACTTCGCCGACGTGGGTGCTCAGGCGGTCGAGTTCTTCGGCCACGTCACTCTTCTGTGCGAGCAGGACCATCTCCTGCTCGAGGCGTTGCGGATCCAGCTCGGCAGCCATCTCGTTGAAACGGTCGAGGATCTTCTGGCGCTGGGCGGCGAGCATCTGCGGCACTTGCTCACGCAGCGTGGCGACTTCCGCGAGGATGCTGTCCAGGCGCTCCTCGAGCAGCTTGGCGAGCTCCGTGCCCTCGCGCCGACGGCCTTCCTTGAGCTGCTCCAGAGCCTTGTGGAACAGCTCCAGTGCGCTCTGGTTGAGTGCTTGCGGGTCGGCCGCATCGGCGACCAGCACGCCCGGCCAGCCGAGCACCCGCAGCGGATCGATGGCGGCGGGCTGGCGAATCAGGGCGGCAACGCTTTCGGCGGCGGCGATCAACTGGCTGGCGCGCTCCTGGTCGACCTGCAGGCTGCTGCGCTGGCTTTCCTCGGCGAAGCGCAGCGTGCACTCCACTTTGCCGCGCGAGAGGCCCTTGCGCAGCGCATCGCGCACCTGACCTTCAAGATCGCGGAACGCCTCAGGCAGGCGCAGGTGTGGTTCCAGATAACGGTGATTGACCGAGCGGATTTCCCAGCTGAGGGTGCCATGGGTGCCGGCCTGCTCGCTGCGGGCAAAGGCCGTCATGCTGTGGACCATCGGATAACCTCTCGGATGCGGACTGCGAAAGGCGGAGGATTGTAATGGAAACCGGCCATCGCTGCAGTGACGGCCGGACGGTTGCGACCCTTTCCCGGCCAGGGGCTCTATAATGCCGCTCACATTCTTTATCTAGCAGGACCTATCCATGAAGCGACCCAGTGGCCGTGCCGCCGATCAGCTGCGCTCGATCCGCATCACCCGTAACTACACCAAGCATGCAGAGGGCTCGGTGCTGGTCGAGTTTGGCGATACCAAGGTGATCTGCACGGCGAGCATCGAGGCCGGCGTGCCGCGCTTCCTCAAGGGCCAGGGCCAGGGATGGTTGACTGCCGAGTACGGCATGCTGCCGCGTTCGACCGGTGAGCGGAACCAACGCGAAGCCGCACGGGGCAAGCAGGGTGGACGCACGCTGGAAATCCAGCGTCTGATCGGACGCTCGCTGCGGGCCGCGCTGGACATGAGCAAGCTGGGCGAGAACACACTGTTCATCGACTGCGACGTGATTCAGGCCGATGGCGGTACGCGCACAGCCTCGATCACTGGCGGCATGGTCGCGCTGATCGACGCCCTGAAGGTCCTGAAAAAGCGTGGTGGTCTGAAGGGTGGCGATCCGGTCAAGCAGATGATCGCAGCCGTTTCGGTCGGTATCTACCAGGGTGCGCCCGTGCTGGATTTGGATTACCTGGAAGACTCTGCCGCCGAGACCGACCTGAATGTGGTGATGACCGATGCCGGCGGTTTCATCGAGGTTCAGGGTACTGCCGAGGGTGCGCCGTTCCATGCCGATGAGCTCAATGCCATGCTCGCACTGGCCCACGATGGCATGCGCCAGTTGTTCGACCTGCAGCGCGCGGCGCTGGCGGACTGAGAAAGAGGTAGCGCGGAATGAGCGATCAGGATCTCGTGCCGTTGCCCAGTCGCGAAGCGCGCCAGTGGGCAATGTTCTGTCACTATTCGGCGTTCTTCTGGTTCCTGGCGCCGATGATCGGCAACGTGCTTGGCCCGCTGATCGTCTGGCAGTTGAAGAAGGACATGGATCCCTACGTCGACCAGCAGGGCAAGGAGGCGTTGAATTTTCAACTGACCTTCAGCATTGCGATGATGATCTGCGGCGTGCTGGCCTGGATCCTCATCGGCTTCCCGCTGATGGTGCTGGTGAGCGTCGTGGCGCTGGTGCTGGTGGTGATCGCCGGCGTCCGCGCCAACGAGGGCAAGCCCTACCGTTATCCGTTCTGCTGGCGACTCGTCAAATAGGCCGGCTTCGATCTTCGGTTGACCGCTGAGCGGCGATCGGCAATCTCCGCGCCGGTCGCCCTTGCGAGTCTCGAGCTTACAGGCTGAGCGTCCAGTCGTAATCGGCGATCAGCGGTGCGTGCTGGGAGAAGCGTGGCTGACGTGGCAAGCGTGCGCTGCGGACGAAGCGGCGAAGGCCCGAGGTCAGGATCTGATAGTCAAAGCGCCAGCCGAGGTTGAGCATCTCCGCTTGCTCCGTGTCCGGCCACCAGCTGAACAGATCGCCTTCGCGATTCACTTCGCGCAAGGCGTCGACGTAGCCCATGTTGCCGAAGATTTCATCGAGCCAGGCACGTTCGGGCGCGAGGAAACCCGGATCCTGTTGGCAGTCGCGCCAGTTCTTCACATCGATCTTCTGATGCGCGACGTACAGCGAGCCGCAATAGATGTACTCACGACGCTTGCGGCGCTGCTTGTCCAGATAGCGGGCAAAATCATCCATGAACTTGAGCTTGTGATTCAAATTGGCGTCGCCACCCTGACCGGACGGCACCAGCAGGCTGGCAATGCTGACCTTGTCGAAGTCGGCCTGCAGGTAACGGCCGTAGCGGTCCACGGTTTCGAAGCCCAGTCCGGTGATCACTGCTTTTGGCTGCAATCTGGAATAAAGCGCCACGCCGCCCTGTTCCGGAATCTCGGCATCGCAGGCGTAGAGGAAATAACCGTCCAGCTGATAGGCCGGGTCGTCGAGTTCCAAGGCAGAGGCGCGGGTATCCTGCAGGCAGATGACATCGGCATTCTGCGCCTGCAGCCAGCTGAGCAATCCCCGCTGCGCCGCCGCTTGAATGCCATTCACGTTGACGCTGATGATCCGCATAAATGGCCCCTAAAAACACGTGCGTGTATGATAACCCAAGCTCTTCGCAATTAGCTAAAACAGTGGTTTTCCGGGAAATTTCTTCATGCAGGCGTACCAGCGCGAATTCATCCGCTTCGCCATCGAGCGCGGCGTACTGCGTTTCGGTGAGTTCACTCTCAAGTCGGGACGTACCAGCCCTTACTTCTTCAATGCCGGTTTGTTCAACAGTGGCGGTGCGCTCGCCCAGCTCGGACGCTTCTATGCCTCGGCCGTGATGCAGAGCGGTCTGGATTTCGATGTCATTTTCGGTCCGGCTTACAAAGGCATTCCACTCGGCGCCGCGACCGCCATCGCCTTGGCCGAGCAGCATCAGCGTGACCTGCCGTGGTGCTTCAACCGCAAGGAAGCCAAGGATCACGGCGAGGGCGGCACCTTGGTCGGCGCCCCGTTGGCCGGGCGCGTACTGATCGTTGACGATGTGATCACCGCCGGCACCGCCATCCGTGAAGTCATGCAGATCATCCAGGCGCAGAACGCCGAGGCAGCAGGGGTGCTCATCGCCCTGAATCGCCAGGAAAGAGGGCAGGGGCAGCTGTCCGCGATTCAGGAAGTGGAACGTGATTATCGAATGCCGGTGATCAGTATTGTGTCCCTGGAGCAGGTGCTGGAATATCTGGCCGACGACGCTCAGCTGAAACAGTACCTGCCTGCGGTGCAGGCTTATCGCGAGCAGTATGGAATCTGACCCAGGATAGGTAGTCCGCCATGCATAGATTGGTAGCCGCTCGAACGATGCTTCTGTTGGGGTTCATGTCTCCCGCATTGCTTCCGGCTGCCGAGCTATATCGTTACGTCGATGAGCGGGGTGTGGTCGTGCTCGATCGCCATGGCGTGCCGCCGCAGCATATCTCGCGTGGTTATCAGGTGCTCAATGAGCAGGGTCGCGTAGTTCGCGAAGTGCCTCCAGCCCCGAGCGCGGAGGAGTTCGCCCGGCTGCAGGCAAAGAAGGCGCGCGATGCGTCCGACGCGCAGCTGCTGCGGCTCTATGCGAGCGTGGAGGATGTGGAGCGTGCCGAGGCGCGCAAACTGGCTGAGCTCGACAGTGTAATCGGCTTGTCCCAGGGCAATCTGCAGTCGATCCGCAGTCAGCACGCGAGTCTACGCAAGCAGGCGGCGAACCACGAGCGGGCGGGGCGCAAGGTCCCGGAGAACCTGCTGGCACAGATAGAAAACCTCGAGAAGGAAGAGCAGAGCCTGCTGCGCGATCTTGCGCGTTTCGAGAAAACGCGTGCCGAGGCGGAGGTCAACTTCGCTCAGGATCGGCAGCGCATCGCCGAGCTGCTTGGGCAGAACCCGTAAGCGCGTCGACTCGCGCTCCATCCCGAAAGTTCTAGCTGAAAGCGATCTGCCTGCGCCAATGGCTATTAGCTACTTTCGCTTACCGATGCGTAGCTTGCTTATTATCATAAAGGACCCCTCTAACTCAATAGTTTCAAGGTCGTGGTGAGTTGTTTGAGGTCAATCTGTACCGTTGCGCAAAATTTTCGGTATGGCTGACTAGCATGAATGATAGGAACCTACGCAGTTATCAGGAGCTCCACAAGCCGAAGGGAAATTTCGCGACTCGCGCTGAATATCTGGAACACGAACTGGAGATCATGGCGCCGAAACGCTGGGGCATAAACCTGCCGTTTCGCGACTATCGCTTCGAGTACGAGGATTGGGTGCCGGCCATGGCGGCCACCATCGGCAAGATCGTCATGGTGGCGGCGGTCGTTGCGGCTTTTGCCGGGCCGATGGGGCTGTCCAGCGAGTTCGTGATCGAGAACGCGCGTTACGAGATGCTGATTGCTGCGTTGCTCTTCGTGGTGCTGTTCTCGGGGTTCCTCAACCCAACCGCCAACCTGGCTGGCACTCACGGGCCGCTGATTCCGCTGATCCCGCTGATCGTTGCCTCGGGCGGGCATCCGATGGCGCTGGGGATCATGGTCGGTGTGCTCGGTTTTACCCTCGGCGTGTTCAAGGGGGGCAGTCTGCTGGCGCGTCTGACCAGTGACGGTGTCTGCGGTGGTCTGCTGCTCTACCTGGGCTTCATCGGCATCACCTCGCAGATCAAGAAGCTGTTCGGCTGGGCCGACAGCTTCGATATGGGCTACATCGCCTTTGTCGTGGTGTTCGCCACCATCGTCATGTACGCCTATCTCGAACACATCCGCATGCGCTGGCTGGCGATTCCGCTGGGTTCGGCGTTGGCCGCGGTGATCGCCTTGGCATTGGGCGCGCCGTTCGAATTCACCACTGAGCCGGGTGTGCCCAACCTAAATCCAATGTACTGGTGGGGTGAGACTACCGGCTGGCAGATCGGTCTACCGGATCTGCACCATTTCATCGCCGTCGCGCCCTTCGCCGTGCTGGCGGTGGCCATGTGGTCGCCGGACTTCCTCGGGCATCGCGTGTTCCAACAGCTCAACTATCCGCCCAAGGCGAAGAAGGTGCTGATGAACATCGACGACACCATGTGCGTCGCCGCGGCGCGGCAGATCGTCGGCACCTCCCTGGGTGGCGGTAACCTGGCTTCATCCTGGGGCACTTTCATGGTCCCGGCGGCCATCGCCAAGCGTCCGATCCCCGCGGGTGCGCTGCTCACAGGCCTGCTCTGCGTCATCGCGGCGCTGTGGGGCTATCCGATGGATCTGGCCATCTGGCCGCCGGTGCTCAGTGTGGCGCTGATGGTCGGGGTGTTCCTGCCACTATTGGAGGCGGGCATGCAGATGACCCGCGAGGGCAAGACCTCACAGTCGGCGGCCATCGTCATCTTCTCCTCGGCCCTGGTCAATCCGGTGTTCGGCTGGTCGCTGACGGTGCTGCTGGATAATCTCGGGCTGATCGGTGACAAGGAGCGCGGTCAGTCACTGAGCCACCTGCATCGCTGGGTCATCCCGTCGATCGTGTTCATCGTGCTGTGCGCGGTGATGTTGGGTATTGGCATGTTCCCCGGCATTCCAGCAATGTTCGAGTCGTTCCGTATCGACCTCTGAAGTTCGAGAGCGCATGAAAAAGGGGAGCCTCGGCTCCCCTTTTTTTCGCTACGCGAATGTCAGTGCTGATTGTTGGTGATCAGCGTGCCGACGCCGACGTCGGTGAAGATTTCCAGCAGCACCGCATTGGGCACCCGGCCGTCGATGATGTGGGCGCTGTTGACGCCCCCCTGCACCGCCTCCAGTGCACAGCGGATCTTCGGCAGCATGCCGCCGTAGATGGTGCCATCGGCGATCAGTGCGTCGACCTGGGCGGTGGACAGGCCGGTCAGCACGTTGCCCTGCTTGTCCATCAGGCCGGCGATGTTGGTCAGCAGCATCAGCTTCTCAGCCTTCAGCGCCTCGGCCACCTTGCCGGCAACCAGGTCGGCGTTGATGTTGTACGACTCGCCGTGCTCGCCTACGCCGATCGGCGCGATGACCGGGATGAAGTTGCCCTGCACCAGCATCTCCAGCAGCTCGGCATTGACCCCGGTGACCTCGCCGACATGGCCGATGTCGATGATTTCCGGCTTGGTCATCTCCGGCGTCTGGCGGGTGGCCTTGAGCTTTTTGGCGCGGATCAGGCCGGCATCCTTCCCGGTCAGGCCGATGGCGCTACCGCCATGCTGGTTGATCAGGCTGACGATGCTCTTGTTGACCTGGCCGCCGAGGACCATCTCCACCACATCCATGGTCTGGCTGTCGGTGACCCGCATGCCGTCGATGAAGTGGCTTTCGATGTTCAGGCGCTTGAGCAGATCGCCGATCTGCGGACCACCGCCGTGCACCACCACCGGGTTGATGCCTACTGCCTTCATCAGCACGATGTCGCGGGCGAAGCCGGTCTTCAGCTCCTCGCTCTCCATCGCGTTGCCGCCGTACTTGATGACCAGCGTCTTGCCGACGAAGCGGCGGATGTAGGGCAGCGCCTCGGACAGTACCTTGGCGAATTGGGTGGCAGCTTCACGGCTGAGGGTCATGCAGGGCTCCGCAAATCAGAACGGCAGTTTGAGGTCGGGTGCAACGTTGAGCAGCTGTGCGCGGAAGACGTCCTGAATACGGCCGAGTTCTTCCTCGCTGTCGGCCTCGAAGCGCAGCACCAGAACCGGTGTGGTGTTCGAGGCGCGGATCAGGCCCCAGCCCTTGGGATAGTCGACCCGTACACCGTCGAGGGTGATCAGGTTGGCTTCGCCCCACTGAGCGTCACGTTGCAGGGCGTCCATGATGGTGAATTTGCTTTCCTCTGTCACCGTGATGTTGATCTCCGGCGTCGAGATATCGCCGGGGAAGGCGGCGAACACCTGTTCGGCGTCACGCTTGTCCTGACTGAGGATTTCCAGCAGGCGTGCAGCACTGTAGATGCCGTCGTCGAAGCCGAACCAGCGTTCCTTGAAGAAGATGTGGCCGCTCATCTCGCCGGCCAGCAGCGCGCCGGATTCCTTCATCTTCTTCTTGATCAGCGAATGGCCGGTCTTCCACATCACCGGGCGGCCGCCATAGCCGCTGATCAGCGGGGTCAGGCGGCGGGTGCATTTGACGTCGAAGATGATGTCGGCGCCGGGGTTGCGCGAGACCACATCCTTGGCGAACAGCATCAGCAGGCGATCCGGATAGATCATGGTGCCGGCGTTGGTCACCACGCCGACGCGGTCGCCGTCGCCGTCGAACGCCAGGCCCAGGTCGGCCTTCTCGGATTTCACCTTGGCGATCAGGTCGACCAGGTTTTCCGGCTTGCCCGGATCGGGATGGTGATTGGGGAAGTTGCCGTCTACCTCGCAGTACAGCGGGATCACCTTGCAGCCCAGGGCCTCGATCAGCTGGGGCGCAATGACGCCGGCAACCCCGTTGCCGCAGTCGACCACCACCTTCATCGGCCGGGCCATGGCGATGTCGCCGCGGATCTGCTGGAAATAGCGCTCCAGCACATCGACCTGTTCGACCTTGCCGACACCGCTGGACAGGTCGTTGCTCTCGATCCGTTTGCGCAATACCTGAATCTGCTCGTTGGCCAGGGTGTCGCCGGCGATGACGATCTTGAAGCCGTTGTAGTCCGGCGGGTTGTGACTGCCGGTGAGCATCACCCCGGACTTGCCGGCGAGAATGTTGGCCGCGTAGTAGAGCACCGGGGTCGGCACCATGCCGATATCGCTGACATCGCAGCCGCTGTCGAGCAGGCCCTGGATCAGGTGCTGGACCAGCTCCGGGCCGGACAGGCGACCGTCGCGGCCGACAGAAACATTGGGCTCACCCTTGGCGAGGCTCTCGGACCCGATGGCGCGGCCGATCCAGTAGGCGGTTTCGGTGGTCAGGCTGTCGCCGACAACACCACGGATGTCGTAGGCGCGGAAGATACTGGCGGGCAAATTCGGGGCTTTGGCGCTGCTCATTGCGGTTTCTCGCTCCTTGGTGTCGAGGCCGAAGATGTCCTGGTCCTCGTCGAGAATATCGATGTCGAGAATATCGGTCTCCGGCAAGGGCGGAGCGACGTACTCGGTAGGTTTGGCGGGCCGAACGGCGGGGGCCGCGGCAGGTGCCTGAGTCGGGGCCGATCCGGCGGGGCGGATGGGCAGTCGGACCATGTTCCTTGCCAGTGCGTCGAGTACCGGCAGGCTCAAGGCCGGTAATTGGATGGTCTTGCCGGTGGAGAGTTCCTGTAGCAGCCGGCTGATCTGCAGCACGTCCTGGCGCAGCTTGCGCTGCTGGCTGCCGAGTACCAGTTGCAGGCCGATCAGCATGCCGGCCAGCGCCGCCAGGGCGGCTGCAAGCAGGAGCAGCGGCATGAGGGTCGGCTGATCGATAGCGCCGGGCAGGTAGGTCAGCTTCCAGTTGGCGTTGCCACTGGCGAGGGTCAGTGCCGAAGCACTGTCCGCCGCGGTGCCGCGCTGCAGCAGCAGCTGTTCGGGTGCGCCGGAGAACTGCTGGGTCAGCCGCAGCTGGCCAGCGTCGTCGGGCAGCGCCGGGAGTGTCGCGAGCAGATGCTGGAGGTCGCTGACCAGCAGCAGCGTGCCGCGAATCGCCTGCTCGCCCTCGGCGCGCAGCGCAATCGCACTGTAGAGCAACCAGCGGTTGTCGACCTTGTAGGCTTCAGGAGCGGCCGACTGGCCTGCTTCGACCCGCTGCAGCAGATCGAGCGCAGCGAAGTTCAGCGGGCCCGGGCGGCTGGTGTCCGGCACTACCCTGCCGCGCGGATTGAGGTGCGCGTCGACCACGCCGGGCAACTCCAGTAGGCGCCGTTCGGCTTCGCGTCTGAGCTCGGTGTCAGCACGGACGACGTCCACCAGGCGTTGCTGTTCCACCGTTTTCTGGGTATCGGCACGCAGCTGCCGCAGCGCCTGCTGCAATGCGCTGGCCTGGCTCTGGCTCCAGGCGTCGGCAAGCTGGGTCTGTTGCTGCTGCTGGGCGGCCTGCAGGCCGAACCAGATCAGCGCGGCGGCCGCGCCGAGTCCGATCAGGCTGGCTGCGAGGCCACCCAGTAATGGCTTGAGGGTGAAACCGCCGCGCTTGCTGCGGGTCTCGGCCGGGTTCAGAACGCCTGAATCCTTGGCGGTGCGCTTGAAGAGTGCCATGGAGCTCCTCGAATCATCCTGAAAGGTAAGCGGTGTGCAGTGGCTCAGTGGCTGCCGGAATGGCCGAATCCGCCGGCGCCGCGATCACTGCTGTCGAAGTTGTCGACCAGCTCGAAGCGTGCCTGTACAACTGGCACCAGCATCAGCTGTGCGATGCGCTCACCGACGGCGATGCTGAAGGCGCTCTGGCCGCGGTTCCAGCAGGACACCATCAGCTCACCCTGGTAGTCCGAGTCGATCAGCCCGACCAGGTTGCCGAGCACGATGCCATGTTTGTGGCCGAGGCCCGAGCGCGGCAGGATCAGCGCGGCCAGGGTCGGGTCGGCGATGTGGATGGCCAGGCCGGTGGGAATCAGCAGGGTCTGGCCGGGTTCCAGAACAGTGTCCTGCTGCAGCATGGCGCGCAGGTCGAGACCGGCCGAGCCGGGTGTGGCGTATTCAGGCAGTGGGAAGTCCCGACCGAGGCGCGGGTCGAGGATCTTGGCTTGGAGTGCGTGCATGTCAGGACTCTTTGTAGCGCTCGGCGATGAAGGCCACCAGCGCACGGGCGATATGCCCCTTGCTGGCCTGGCCGAAACGGGTTTCGTGCTGTTGGCGGTCGATCACGCTGACCGCGTTGTCTTCGCTGTTGAAGCCGATGCTGGGGTTGGCCACGTCGTTGGCGACGATCAGGTCGAGGTTCTTGTCGCGTAGCTTGCGAGCGGCGTATTCCAGCAGGTTCTCGGTTTCCGCGGCGAAGCCGATGCAGAACGGGCGATCCGCGCGGCCGGCGAGGGTGGCGAGGATGTCCGGATTACGCACCATCTGCAGCAGCAGACCGTCGCCGGTGCTGGGGTCTTTCTTCAATTTATGCGGCGCCACCACTTCCGGGCGGTAGTCGGCTACCGCGGCTGCGGCGATGAGGATGTCGCAGGGCATCGCCGCTTCGCAGGCCGCGAGCATGTCGCGGGCGCTGACCACGTCGATGCGCTGCACGCGATCGGGCGTGGGCAGGAACACCGGGCCGGTCACCAGGGTGACCCGCGCGCCGGCTTCGGCGGCGGCCTCGGCGAGGGCGAAGCCCATCTTCCCGGAGCTGTGGTTGGTGATGTAGCGCACCGGGTCGATGTTTTCCTGGGTGGGACCGGCGGTGATGAGCAGATGCTTGCCGGTCAGCAGGCCGGTCTCGAAGCAGTCGGCGGCGGCGCGGGCCAGCTCCTCGGCTTCGAGCATCCGGCCCATGCCGATGTCGCCGCAGGCCTGGCTGCCGGAGCCGGGACCGAACAGGCGAATGCCGCGAGCCAGCAGCAGCTCGCAATTGGCCTGGGTAGCGGGGTCGGCCCACATGGCCTGGTTCATGGCCGGTGCCAGGGCGACCGGGGCATTGGTCGCCAGCACCAGGGTGGTCAGCAGGTCATCGGCGACGCCCTGGGCCAGACGCGCCATGAGGTCGGCAGTCGCCGGCGCGATCAGTACCAGGTCAGCCCAGCGGGCCAGTTCGATATGGCCCATTGCGGCTTCGGCCGCCGGGTCGAGCAGGTCCAGGTGGACCGGATGGCCGGAAAGCGCCTGCAGGGTGAGGGGGGTGATGAACTCGCGCCCGCCCTGGGTCATCACCACCCGAACTTCGGCGCCATGATCGCGCAGGCGACGGACCAGTTCGGCGCTCTTGTAGGCGGCGATGCCGCCGCCGACGCCCAGGACGATGCGTTTACGATACAGCCGCTGCATAGGCCTGCCTTGTTATCTGGTAGGGATGTCCGGAGTGAGAACCAGGTCAGAAGTCGCCCGGTACCCCGGAAAAATGACGGGCTAAGATAGCACAGCGCCCACAACGGAAAAGTGGGCCTGCTCGACAGGGAGATGACATGAGCATACGTGACTGGCCGGCGGCGGAGCGGCCGCGGGAGAAGCTTCTCGAACAGGGCGCTGCGGCGCTTTCCGATGCCGAATTGCTGGCGATATTTCTGCGTACCGGCGTCGCCGGCAAGAGCGCGGTGGATTTGGCGCGCCACTTGCTCGCCGAGTTCGGCAGCCTGCGTGCACTGCTGGAGGCTGATCTCGAGCCGTTCAGTGCGCACCTGGGTCTGGGGCCGGCCAAGTTCGCCCAGTTGCAGGCCGTGCTGGAGATGGGGCGCCGGCACCTGGCCGAACGGCTGCGCCGCGACTCGGCACTGGAGTCGCCGCAGGCGGTACGCGATTACCTCAAGGCGCGCCTGCGTCACGAGCCGCATGAGCTGTTCGGCTGTCTGTTTCTCGACTCCAAGCACCGGGTCCTGGCGTTCGAGGTGCTGTTCCACGGCACCATCGACGGTGCCAGCGTCTACCCGCGGCAGGTGGTCAAGCGCGCCCTGGCGCAGAATGCGGCGGCGGTGATCCTCACCCACAATCACCCGTCCGGTGTAGCCGAGCCGAGCCAGGCCGACCGTCAGCTGACCCAGCGGCTGAAAGACGCCCTGGCGCTGATCGACGTGCGGGTGCTCGATCATTTCATCGTCGGTGACGGCGAGCCGCTGTCGATGGCCGAATATGGCTGGATGTGAGCGGCGCTACGCCAGCAGCGGCACCAGCAGCAGCGGGCCGAGCACCAGCAGGACGAAGCGGCCGTTCCAGCCGAAGGCGATGCGCCACGGGGAGATCCCCGCGTGGCGCGCCAGCATCAGCGCCGACGGCCCATAGGGCGATAGCAGCATCGCCAGAGAAAAGCCCACCAGCAGCGCCACCGCCGGCTGCATCACCGTGACGCCGTGGCCCGCCAGCTGGGCCAGCAGGGCGGCGCACAGGCTCAGCGAGATGATCGGGGCGACACCCAGCAGCGCCAGCGCGATGATGGCGAGCATGCCGATGGCGCCGAGGCCGAACAGCGCCAGCGGCGTACTGCTGAAATGGCCAGCCAGGCGCTCGACCGGAATCAGGATGGCGGTCAGCCCGCCCAGCAAGGCGGAGCAGGCGAAGATGAAGGTCTCGTTACGCATTCCTGCGAGAGTGTCGCGTACCTCGCCATAGACGGCGGTTGGCGAGCCGCCCTGGCGCATCAGCAGGCCGACCACGGCGAGCGGCACCAGCAGCATCGCTGCCTGGGTCGCCGACAGCCAGGTCAGGCTGGCCAGTAGAGCGATCAGCGCGATGCCCAAGAGGCTGCCGTACAGCAGCCCGCGCAGCTCTCCGGCCGGAGCGGGCGGCAGTTCGCCGTCCGCTTGCAGTTGCTGCAACCGGTGATTGTCCATCGTCCAGCCGACCACCAGCAGGATTGCCGCACAGAGCAGCCCGAACGGCAGCAGTGCGCTCCAGCTGAGCCCTGGCAGCTCGCGGGTGAGAATCGCCACGGCAACGCTGGTGGGTGCCAGCAAGGGCACCAGGGCGAAGCCACGCAGTGCCGTGACCATCACCCCGCGGGCGCCCTCGCGCCGCTGTGCCGGACTGTAGCCGCGGCCGTCCAGATGACGTTCCAGCGAGCCGCAGACCAGGTTGAGCATGCCGAAGCTCAGCACCGAGCTGATGGCGAAAGTGCTCAGCAGATAGCTCGGGTAGAGGCGTCGGCGCGGTTGTCGCAGCAGCAAGCGGTGCAGCTCGCCCAGTTGTGGCAGCCGCTTGACTGCGCAGTGCGCGAGCCCCAGCGCGCCAATGAATGCGCCGTAATAGGCGGCGGCCAGCATGCGCTGCGCCTGCTCCCAGCTGGGTGTGTCGAGCAACAGCCAGTAGGCGAGCAGAGCGAGCGTGACCAGCCCCAACCGGCGCGGGTAGGGCATCAGCGAGCGCCAATGCCAGACGAAGAACAGCATCAGCAGGGCGCCGCTGATCACACTCGGCCATTGCAGGCGGGAGACCAGCGCGAACAGCTCGCAGGCGAGCGCTAGGGGCAGCAGGGCGAGCATCGGTCAGGGCAGCTCGCTGCGCAGCTTGCCGCGCTGGTAGACGCCTTCACCGAAGGCCAGCAGGCGATCTTCCTCGTCCAGCAGGTCGCAGCTGGCCATGAATACCTTGTGCCCGGAGGACCGGCAGCGTGCCACCGCGCGGATGCGGCTGCCGGCTGGCGCCGGTGCGCTGAAATTGACGTTCATCGACAGAGTGGTCGCCACGCGGCGCTGGTCCGCCTGCTCGGTCCAGGTGCCGCACAGGCCCATCGCCACGTCGAGCAGGGTTGCGCTGACGCCGCCGTGCAGGTTGCCGGCGTTGTTCAGGTGGCGTGGCTGCAGCAGCAGTTCGATCACCACCCGCTCGGGGCCGTACTCGGTCAGGCGGCAGCCGAGATCCTGAAAGAAGCCGGTTATGGAGGCTTCGACCTGCTGGCGTGAATGCTCGGACATAAGGGCGTATCGGTAGGAGGTTGCGCCGCAGAGTGGCAGTCTTTAGCCTGCTGGTCAATCTGGCGGAATGTTATTCCGCATTGCGGAATGTGCGGCGTGTGAGGAGGGGCTTGGGATGTTCGACCGTATCGGAATCATCGGTGCCGGCGCCATGGGGCGGGGCATCGCTCAGCTGTTTGCCAGCGCTGGCAAGCAGGTGTGGCTCTACGACGCGCGAGGCGAGTCGGTCGCCGAGGCGCTGCGTTTCAATCGCGAGCTGCTGGAGCGCAGTCTGGCCAAGGGCCGCCTGAGCGCCGAAGAACTCGATGCCGCCCTGGCGCGGATGCGGCCGGCGTCGACGTTGCAGGAGCTGGCCGGTTGCGACCTGCTGATCGAGGCCATCGTCGAGAACCTCGAGGCCAAGCAGGCGCTGTTCGTCGAGCTGGAGGCGCTGGTCGCCGAGGACGCGGTGCTGGCGACCAATACCTCGTCGCTGTCGGTCACGCGGATCGCCGCGGCCTGCCGCCGCCCGCAGCGGGTAGCGGGTTTTCACTTCTTCAACCCGGTGCCGTTGATGAAGCTGGTGGAAGTGGTACGCGGCGAGCGCAGCGATCCGCAGGTGATCGAGCGGCTGGTCAAGCTGGCCGAAGAGGCCGGGCATTTCCCTGCGATCACGCCGGATACGCCCGGTTTTCTGGTCAACCATGCCGGTCGCGCCTACAGCACTGAGGCGCAGCGCATCCTCGCCGAGGGCATCGCTGATGCCGAGCAGATCGACCGCATCCTGCGCGACGGCCCGGGCTTTCGCATGGGGCCGTTCGAGCTGTTCGACCTCACTGGCCTGGACATCTCTCACGCCGTGATGGAGTCGGTGTACCAGCAGTTCTACCAGGACCCGCGCTATACGCCGTCCTACCAGGCAGCGCAGCGGGTCGCCGCTGGTCTGCTCGGGCGCAAGAGCGGCCAGGGCTATTACCGCTACGACAATGGCCAGCAGATGCGAACGCCGGAGCCGGCCCTCGAGCCAGTCTCGGTGGACCGCCCGTTCTGGCTGGACAGCCAGGACGCCGAGCTGCGCGGTTGGCTGGCAGCCTTGCTGGGCCAGACGGGTGCGCAGCTGGAGTCGGGCGAGACGCCGTCGGAACGGGCCATCTGCCTGATCACGCCGTTGGGTGAGGACGCCAGCTCGATGATCGCGCGTCTGGGTTTGCCGGCGGCGCGTTGCATCGCCTACGACCTGTTCTGCGATCACGAACGGCGGCGCGTGCTGATGCGTACGCCGGCGCTCGACCCCGCGCTGGAAGCCCAGGCGCGGCAGGCGCTGGGCGGCGACGGCGTGCCGGTGGAGGTGATCAACGATTCGCCGGGGTTCGTCAGCCAGCGCGTCGTGGCCAGCATCGTCAACCTGGGCTGCGAGATCGCCCAGAAGGGCATCGCCGATCCGCATACGCTTGATCGGGCGATTACCCTGGCGCTGGGCTACCCGAAGGGGCCGCTGGGGTTTGCCGAGCACTACGGTGCGGCGCGCATCCTCGCCATTCTCGAGGCGATGCAGCTCTGCTATGGCGGCGAGGCGCGCTACCGGCCGAGCCCCTGGTTGCGCCGACGCGTGCAGCTGGCGCTGCCTCTCGCGGCGGCCGATCGGCCGGGGTGATCCGAGACCGGCGATGCTGACCGGTGGCAGGCGTGGTGCCTTCAGTTTAGTGCGAAGCGGCCGTTAAATCGGGAGTGAGCCTCCGATAACGGCACGTTGCTACTAAGGCACTACTGTTCTTTAGCGGAGCGTATGGGTACAACGTCGGATCGCCCCGACAAGAACAAGAGGCCGCTATGAGCCCTGCCAAACGCCATCCCCAGGCCATCGTGTTGCACGCCGCGCTGATCATCGGACTGCTGTTCGCGCATCACTGGCTAGCGCCGCCCATGCTGGTCACGGCGGTCCTGCTCTTGCTCGCGGCGCTCCTGCCGTGGTTCCTGCTCGGGCGGGCTGCGCAGGATGGCACGCCGGCCGAGGGGGATGCTTCCCAGAGATTCACCAAGTTGAGCAAGAACCTGTCGCGCAATACCTGCCACAACGCGCTGTCCGCCGCACAGGTGGCCTATAGCGCCGAGCAACTGGCCAGCCGGCTACAGTCGCAGTTACAGGCGGTGAGCGAGATCGCCAATGGTGCCCAAGCCATCGCCTCCACCGAGCAGGACAGCGCCGAACGCGCGCGTCATACGCTGGACGCGGCGCAGTCGGTGCGCCAGCGCAGCGATGCCGGTCAGGCCGAGCTGCAGCGCGCCATCGAGCGTATGCAGCAGCTCAGCGCGCAGACCCATGCCAGCCGTGAGCTGATCGATGGCCTGTCCGCGCGCACCGAAGAGATCCGTCGGATCACCGATGTGATTCAGTCCATCGCCAGTCAGACCAATCTGCTTGCGCTCAATGCCGCCATCGAGGCCGCCCGCGCCGGCGAGGCAGGTCGTGGCTTCGCCGTGGTCGCCGACGAGGTTCGCAGCCTGGCGGCGCGCACATCCAGCGCCACCGAGGAGGTCGGGCGCATGGTGACCGACATTCGTGAGCAGAGCGAAGCGGTGGTCAGTTACATCCAGCGGCAGGGCAGCGAGCTGGACGTTGCGGCCGAACAGATCGCCACGACCGGCGAACAGCTCAGCGGCATCGCCGAACTGGCCGGTAGCGTCGAATCACAGGTGGAGCAGATCACCACCGGTACCGCCGACAACCATCAGCGGCTTACCGGGCAGTTCGTCGCCCTCGACCAGCTGCGCGCCGATGCGCTGGACAGCGAGAAGCAGACCCGCCAGCTCGAGCAGGCCGCCGAACGGTTGGTCGCCCAGGCCGAGAGCGCCAGCGAGCAGTTGGCCGAGGTGCAGCTGGACGATTACCACCAGGCGATCTATGACCTGGCCCGCGAAGGCGCAGCGGCCATCGCCGCGCGCTTCGAGGCCGACGTCCAGGCCGGGCGGATCAGCCTCGAAGACCTCTTCGATCGCAACTACCGGGCGTTGCCCAATACCGATCCGGTGAAGTACCAGACGCGCTTCGACCGTTACGCTGATGAGGTCTTGCCGGCCATTCAGGAGCCGTTGCTAGGGCGGCATCAGTCACTGGTCTACGCCATCGCCACGACTCCGGAAGGTTATGTGCCGACCCATAATCGGGCGTTCAGCCAGCCGCCGGTGGGCAATCCTGAGATCGACCGGGTGAAGAGTCGCAGCAAGCGCCTGTTCAACGATCGCACCGGTGGACGCTGCGGTAGCCATCAGCGCCGCGTGCTGCTGCAGACCTACAGTCGTGATACCGGTGAGCTGATGCATGATCTGTCGGTGCCGATCATGGTCGGCGGGCGCCACTGGGGCGGGATACGCCTGGGCTATCGGCCCGAGGAATAACCTTTCGGTCCTGCAGCTTGGCGCTATAGCCGTGCGTCTGGCCGGGCCGGCTCCGCAGGCAGCGGCTAAGCTTGGCGGACCGCCGTTGCCTGGGACAGCACCATGAAAAGCCTGACCGATCACCTGGCGCAATACGCCGCCTACCACCGTGACCCGCGCAATCTGCTCAGCCATTTCATCGGCATCCCGCTGATCGTGCTCGCCGTGGCCGTACTTCTTTCGCGTCCCGCCATCGAGTGGGGCGGCTTTTGGCTCAGTCCGGCAGCATTGGTATCGCTTGCCGCTGCGGTCTTCTATCTTCGTCTCGACTGGCGCTATGGCCTGCTTATGAGCGCGGTGCTGCTGGTCTGCCTGTGGTTGGGCGCGCGCCTGGCCAGCGCCGGCACGCCGCTCTGGTTGAGCGCGGGCGTGGGGATGTTCGTGCTCGGCTGGATCATTCAGTTCGTCGGGCACTATTTCGAGGGGAGCAAGCCGGCCTTCGTCGATGACCTGACCGGCCTGATCATCGGCCCGCTGTTCGTTGCGGCGGAACTCGGTTTCATGCTCGGTTTGCGCGAGCCGCTGCGCCTCGCCATCGAGGCGCGCGTCGGCCCGGTGCGTCTGCGCGAGTCGACCGCGCGTAGCTGAAGCGCGTCAGGGCCGTGCGGCCATCCACTGGTCGCTGAGGCTGCGCGCGTGGCGGTCGACCGTGATCGGCGCGAAGGGGCGGCCCGAGGCGGTGCTGAAGTTGTTGCTGGCGCTGTTCATGTCCTCCAGTGCCACCTTGAGAAAATCCCAGCGCGTTTTGAGCTTCGCCAGCGTCGGATCACGCTTGCCGTCCAGTTCGGCCAGCTGTGTATCGATGGCCGGCACCAGCTGGCGTTCATCCTGACCCAGGTAGGTATCCGGCTGCTCGCGGGCAATCTCGAAGGAACCTATGTAGGCACGGCTGAGGTACTGCACCGCGAGGTACTCGACCTTGGCCGGCAATTCCGCTCGAGCATCGGCGCCCTGTTGCGCGCGAACCGCGGTGAGAAAATCGCGCAGGGCCTTGCTCATCTGCAGTGGCCAGCCCCAGGGCATATCGTCTTCCTCGTAGCCGAAGCCCGCTCCCTCACGCAAACGCGCGAGCAACTCCTGATGACCTTCGCGCAGCGCGCTGGTGGGGTTGGGCACTTCGAGCATGGCCGCATTCAGCGCCCGGATGTCGTCCTCCAGGCGTAACAGATGGGCCTTCTGGAAGCCTTCGCCACGGTAGAGCAGCAGGCTGCTGGTGGCGCGGTTGGCATGGATCTGCATGTTCTGCAGGGCAGTGGCAGGTTCGCTTGGCGCCGCCTCGGTGAAACCGGGCAGCATCGCAAGTATCAGCAATAGCCAGAGGCGGGTGAAACGTTCCATTGTTGTGCTCCTTTCTTATTTTTATAGAAGCGTTGCGTGCTGGCAGCCGCGAATTGAGCCTAACGGAGCGCTGGCCAAGTGGTATCACCCCAAAGAATGATTTGTAGCGCTTTGTAGTCATTTGCGTCGCTATCGCGCAGCGGCGAGCGGCGAACCTAGAGCATTTTTTCCAGGCCGATCACGTTGGAGAACCAGGCGTTGAAACGTCGCCACAGGCCGCCTGGCTCTTTTTCGATGACGCGCAGTCGGCCACCGTCTTCCGCGATCCAGACCAGCTGCCGCTGTCCACCGCGCTCCTCCAGGCGAACCTCGTAGCTCACCGCCGGCGACATGCCTTCCAGCGTCAGGCGATGCACCTCGCGGGCCAGCTCGGGGCTTTCCACGAGAATGCCGACTTCGCTGTTCCACAGGATCGAGCGCGGGTCGAAATTGAGCGAGCCGATGAAGACTTTTTCCTGATCGAACACCGCCGCCTTGCTGTGCAGGCTCGACTCCGATTCGCCGAGAAAGCTGTAGGACGGTTCCTGCTCCGGCTGCCGGCGCAGTTCGAACAGGCGGACCCCGAGCTCCAGCATCCGCTCGCGGTAGGGCGCGTAGCCGCCATGCACCGCCGGAACGTCGGTGGCTTCCAGCGAATTGGTCAGGACGCGAACGACGACGCCGGCATCGGCCCGGTCGGCCAGGTAGTCGACGCCGCTGTCGGTCGGCACGAAATAGGCGGAGACCAGCGTCAGCTCGTGGCTGACCGCCTGCATGGAGGGAGCCAGCTGGGCGGTCAGCAGCAAGGAGGCAGCAGGCACGCCCTCGGCCAGCAGTTTTTCCGGCGCGTCCCACATGGCTTCGCCGGGCGCCCAGATCAGTTCCTCCAGCCACTGTTGCAGTTGCGGACGCTGCTTGTACTGCATCAGCCGCTGGTACTGCTTGCTGTTGTCCTGTCGTGCCTGTTGCAGGTAGTCACGCAGCTCCTGCCGCGCCTTGTCCAGGCGGCTGGCCTTGGGCTGCGACCAGAGAAAGCGCTGGATGGGCACGCTGAGCTGGTTGTTCCAGTATTCATCGAAGCTCCGCGCCAGCTGTTCGGCTACCGGGCCGGCACCGAGCAGGTCGATGTCGGTGAAATTCATCGCCTGGTCCGCCTCGAAGTACTCGTCGCCAAGGTTGCGTCCGCCGACGATCGCCAGGCTGCTGTCGACCAGCATCAGCTTGTTGTGCATGCGCCTGTGCTGTAGAGACAGGTGCAGCAGCCGTCCCAGGGTGCGGGTGACGGCGTTGCTGCGGCCGATATGCAGCGGATTGAACACTCGGACCTGGATGTTGGGGTGCGCCGCGAGCGTCGCGATCCGGTAGTCATGTCCGTCGCTGGTGGTGTCGTCCAGCAGCAAGCGCACGCGCACGCCGCGATCGGCAGCCTGCAGCAGTTCGTCGATCAGCGCCCGCGTGGTCAGGCCGTCATGGACGATGTAGTACTGCACGTCCAGGCTGAGCTGGGCCGCGCGGATCATCTCGCTGCGGGCGGTGAACGCCTCGGTGCTCTCGGGGAGCAGGCGAAAGCCCGAGTGGCCGTCAGGATGGTCGGCGGCGAGTTGCTGGATCCTACGGCCGAGCGGTGAGGCGTCGGCGGCGACCGCATAGGACTCGGATGGCGCAGGATGGCTGGCACAACCGGCCAGCAGCACAAGCAGCAACAGCGTCAGATAGGCGCGCAAGGTGACTCCGGGTCTGCATCCATTCATTCATGCTTGGACGCTGCGCTTCGTCGGAAAATTCAGAAGCGGTCCTTCAGTCTGTACCAGAGCATGCCGAGCGCCAGCAGCGGCGAGCGCAGCGCCCGGCCACCAGGGAAGGTCGGATGCGGCACCTTGGCGAACAGGTCGAAGCCCTGGCTTTCCTGGGTGGCAATGGCCTCGGCCAGCAGCCGACCGGCCAGGTGAGTGGCGTTCAGCCCGTGCCCGGAATAGGCCTGGGCATAGAACACGTTGGGCTGCTCCGGCAGGCGACCGATCTGTGGCAGGCGATTGGCGCCGATGCCGATCATGCCGCCCCACTGGTAGTCGATGCCGATGCCGATCAGCTGCGGGAACACTTCGAGCATCTTCGGCTGCATGTAAGCCGCGATGTCTTTCGGGTCGCGGCCAGAGTAGTGGCAGGCGCCGCCGAACAGCAGCCGGCCATCGGCGGAGAGGCGGAAGTAGTCGAGCGCCACGCGCTGATCGCAGACGGCCGTGTTCTGCGGCAGCAACTCACGGCGCAACGGTTCGGGCAGGCGTTCGGTGGCAATGATGTAGCTACCGGCCGGCAGCACCTTGCCGGCGAGCTTCGGCTGCAGTCCTTTGAGGTAGGCGTTGCAGGCCAGCACCAGATTGTCCGCGTGCACCACGCCCTGCGCGGTATGCACCTTGATCTGCTGGCCGTACTCGATGCGCTCGACTGCCGACTGTTCGAACAGCCGCACGCCCAACGACTGCGCCGCGGCCGCCTCGCCAAGCGCCAGATTGAGCGGGTGCAGGTGCCCGGAACCCATGTCCAGCAGCCCGCCGAGATAGCGCTGCGAGCCGACCACGGTGGCCAGGTTCGGCCGCGAAACGCGCTGCAACTGATGCGGATAGCCCAGGCGCAGCAGGTCGGAATAGTCTTCGTCGAAGCCCTTGAGGTGACGCGGCTTGGTTGCCAGGTCGCAGTAGCCCCAGGTCAGATCGCAATCGATGGCGTAGCGCTCGATGCGCTGGCGAACGATATCCACCGCCTCGAAGCCCATGCGCTTGAGCTCGTCGACACCCTCTTCGCCGATAATCTTGCTGAACTGCTCGACATCATGGCCGACGCCGCGGATCAGCTGGCCGCCGTTGCGGCCACTGGCACCCCAGCCAATGCGGTGCGCTTCCAGGAGGATGACGCTGAGCCCGCGTTCGGCCAGTTCGATGGCGGTATTGAGGCCGGAGAAGCCACCACCGACGATGCACACGTCGGCCCGCTGTTCGCCCTGCAGCGGCTCAAGGGTCAGCTCGCGGTTGACGCTCGCGGCATAGTAGGAGGGTGCATGGTCGCTGGTGTTCGAAGCGGATGCACGGTGGTTCACTGAAGTGTCATGAAGAGTCTGCATTTTTCTAGGGTAGACCGGAGCGGTATCCCGGAGCAAAGGCGGCTCGGACCGACGGCGGCGTACAAGGCCCGTCGCGGCGTTATGAAATGTGTTGTCAGCGGCTCTAGTCCGGGACCGGCAGGTCGAGGGACTCCTTGATCTCCTCCATCACGATATAGCTCTTCGATTCGCGTACGTGAGGCAGCTTCAGCAGGATGTCGCCGAGCAGCTTGCGGTAGGAAGCCATCTCCGAAATCCGTGCCTTGACCAGGTAATCGAAGTCGCCGGAAACCAGGTGGCATTCGAGCACGTGCGGCAGCTTGAGCACGGCGCGACGGAACTCCTCGAAGATGTCGCCGGACTTGTACGCCAGGCTGATCTCGACGAACACCAGTAGCCCCGCCTTCAGATGTTGCGGATTCAGCCGCGCCGAATAGCCCATGATGATGCCCTCGCGCTCAAGGCGCCGGACGCGCTCGGTGCAGGGCGTGGTGGACAGGCCGACGCGCTCGCCCAGCTCGGTGAACGGCAGGCGTCCTTCGGCCTGCAGGATGCGCAGGATATGGCGGTCGATCTTGTCCAGTTCGCGGCGGCTCTGGTGGCGCGTTCTCAAGGGATAAACCCTCCAAATAAAGCTTCGCTGGCGTGAATAATGGCCAAAGATAGCTTTTTATATGGTGAATAACACTGCTCAGGCCTTCCTATACTCCGAATCAATAGTGAATCCGGAAAAGTCCGTTCCAACGGGCGGGAGGCTGCAATGCGTGTACTGGTACTGGGTAGCGGAGTCGTCGGCACCGCCAGCGCCTACTATCTGGCGCGGGCCGGTTTCGAGGTGGTGGTGGTCGATCGGCAACCGGCCGTGGCGATGGAAACCAGTTTCGCCAACGCCGGCCAGGTTTCGCCAGGTTATGCCTCTCCCTGGGCTGCGCCGGGTGTACCGCTGAAGGCAATGAAGTGGCTGCTGCAGCGCCATGCACCGCTGGCCATCAAGCTCACCGGTGACGTCGACCAGTATCTGTGGATGACGCAGATGCTGCGCAACTGCACCGCTGCACGTTATGCGGTGAACAAGGAGCGCATGGTGCGGCTGTCCGAATACAGCCGTGATTGCCTCGACGAGCTGCGTGCCGAAACCGGTATCGCCTATGAAGGGCGGCAGCTCGGCACCACGCAGCTGTTCCGCACCCAGGCCCAGCTCGATGCCGCGGCCAAGGACATTGCCGTGCTGGAGCGCTCCGGCGTGCCCTACGAGCTGCTCGATCGCGCCGGTATTGCCCGGGTCGAACCGGCCCTGGCCAAGGTAGCGGACAAGCTCAGCGGCGCCCTGCGCCTGCCCAACGACCAGACCGGCGACTGCCAGCTATTCACCACCCGCCTGGCGGAGATGGCTCGAGAGTTGGGCGTCGAGTTCCGTTTCGAGCAGAACATCCAGCGTCTGGAGCATGCCGGCGACCGGATCGCCGGGGTGTGGATCGACGGCAAGCTGGAAGTCGCCGATCGCTACGTGCTGGCGCTGGGCAGCTACAGCCCGCAGATGCTCAAGCCGCTGGGCATCCGCGCGCCGGTCTACCCGCTCAAGGGCTATTCGCTGACCGTGCCGATCAGCGATCCGGCCATGGCGCCGCAGTCCACCGTGCTCGACGAGACCTACAAGGTCGCCATCACCCGCTTCGATCAGCGTATCCGCGTCGGCGGCATGGCGGAGATCGCCGGGCACGACCTGTCGCTCAACCCGCGCCGCCGCGAGACTCTGGAAATGGTGGTGGGCGATCTGTTCCCGCTGGGCGGCGATCCGAGCGAAGCGGTATTCTGGACCGGCCTGCGACCGGCCACGCCCGATGGCACACCGATCATCGGCGCGACCCCCTATCGCAACCTGTTCCTCAACACCGGTCACGGCACGCTGGGCTGGACCATGGCCTGCGGCTCCGGCCGGGTGCTCGCCGATCTGCTCGCCTCCAAGCGTCCGCAGATCAGCACCGAGGGGCTGGATATCTTCCGTTACGGCAAGCACAAGGAGAATCACAAACATGCCCATCCGGCGGCTGCACACTGAGACGCGCTACAGCGAGGCGGTGATCCATAACGGCGCGGTCTATTTGTCCGGGCAACTGGCCGATGACCTGACCGGAGACATCCGCCAGCAGACCCGCGAAACGCTTGCCAGCATCGAGCGTCTGCTGGACGAGGCGGGCACCAGCAAGGCCCGTCTGCTGTCGGCGACCATCCATTTGAAGGACATCGCTGGCGACTATGCCGGCATGAACGAGGTGTGGGATGCATGGGTCGCCCCTGGAACGGCACCGGCACGGACGACCGTTCAGGCACTGATGTATTCACCGGATGTACGGGTCGAGATCACCGTTGTCGCGGCCATGCCCGATCTCGCCGGCCCGGTACTCTGAGGCCTGGGAGGGCCGCGTGAACCGTGCGCCGGCTCGGCCGGAAGCAGTGTTGTAAATTTTGAACGCCGTTGCCATCATAAGCCCCCTCATCGCTTCGCTCTTGAAAGGGGGCTCCCGTATTGGACGTCGGCGTTCGACTGCAAACCATCCGTAAGCTCAAGGGCCTGTCCCAGCGTGAACTCGCCAAGCGCGCAGGCGTGACCAACAGCACCATTTCCATGATCGAGAAGAACAGCGTCAGCCCGTCGATCAGCTCGTTGAAAAAGGTACTGGGCGGCATCCCGATGTCGCTGGTGGAGTTTTTCTCGCCCGACTTCGATCAGGACAGCGATACCCAGGTGGTCTACAAGGCTGGCGAGCTGATCGATATCTCGGACGGGGCGGTGAGCATGAAGCTGGTGGGCAAGGCGCACCCGGGACGTGCCATCGCCTTTCTCGACGAGACCTATCCGCCCGGCTCCGACACCGGAATGGACATGCTCTCGCATCAGGGCGAAGAGGCCGGCATGCTGGTCGAAGGGCGTCTCGAATTGACCGTGAATGGTCAGGTCTACGTGCTGGAGAGCGGCGACAGCTACTACTTCGAGAGCGCCAAGCCGCATCGTTTTCGCAATCCGTTCGACGCGCCGGCGCGGTTGATCAGCGCGACGACACCGGCCAACTTTTAACCACTACCGGCCTAGGTTCGTCCGAAAGTTGCGATGCGACAAAGCGTCGCTGGGAATCCTCGGGCCTTTCGTATTGTTTCGGCCGGCATGGCTTGCCGTTATACTGACCGCCGCTCGCGATACCGTGGCCGCGGGCGTGTCTAGCCACAATGAGGGTGTAAGGTGAACCTGATTAAGAAGATCCTGGTAGCACAGACTGCCGTATTGGCCCTGTGGGCAATGAGCGCTCAGGCTGCGACCGACGAAGCAATCGCCGAGCGCCTCAAGCCGGTGGGCGAAGTATGTATCCAAGGTGAAGAATGCGCAGCCGCTGGTGCCGGCGCTGCCGTCGCCGCTGGTGGTGCCGCCCGTAGCGGTTCCGATGTGTACGGCAAGTTCTGCACTGCCTGCCATGGCTCTGGCCTGCTGAACGCGCCGAAGACTGGCGATACCGCCGCCTGGTCGGCCCGTGCCGATGCCGCCGGTGGTCTGGACGGCCTGCTCAAGCACGCCATCAGCGGTATCAACGCCATGCCGCCGAAAGGCACCTGTGGCGACTGCTCCGATGACGAGCTGAAGGCCGCCATCCAGCACATGTCCGGCCTCTGATCGAGCGCCGCGTCATCAGCAAAGCCGCCTCCGGGCGGCTTTGTCGTTTCTGGCGGGAGCAAAGCGCGAGCGTCTCGAGTCAAAACTGATACGGCCGCCTGGCCGATTCATCGACCCGAGAAGGAGGCCCGCATGCCCAGTACCGCGCCGCATCCCGAACAGTTGCAGCTTACCAGTGACGGGCGCACGCCCAACAGCCCGCACCCGGTGCTGATCTATCGTCAGCTGCCCTTGGCAGGGCCAAGTCCGGCAGAGGCGTTCGAGCGGTTGTTCGACAGCCATCTCTGGCCGTCGTCCTGGCGCGGGACGGTTTACGACTACCACCATTACCATTCCACTGCCCACGAAGTGCTCGGCGTGGCCAGCGGCTGGGCACGGCTGATGCTCGGTGGGGAGCATGGCGAGGAAGTCGAACTGCGTGCCGGCGATGCGCTGGTGCTGCCGGCCGGCACCGGGCATTGCGCACTGGAGGCCAGCGAGGATTTTCAGGTGGTGGCCGGCTATCCGGTGGATCAGCAGTACGACATGCAGCGCCCCGATACGGCCAGTCATGACGCCTCGAAGGCGCGCATTGCCCGCGTCGGCGTGCCCGTCAGCGATCCGCTGGCCGGCACGCAGGGTGCGCTGGTGACGCTGTGGCGCGGGAAGGCCGCGCCGGTCGCCTCATGAACGGTGCATGCGCAGATCGCGTTCAGTCGATGAACTGCACCGCGCCATCGGCCAGCGAGGCGACCCGGGCCAGTGACTCGACGCGGTAGCCGGCTTCTTCCAGTTCCTTGCGCCCTGTCTGGAAGGACTTCTCGATGACGATACCGAGGCCGGCGATGCTGGCCCCGGCCTGATTGATGATCGAGATCAGGCCCTTGGCGGCTTTGCCGTTGGCCAGGAAGTCATCGATGATCAGCACGCGGTCGTTCGGCGAGAGATGCTGTGTCGACACGGCGATGGTGCTTTCCACCTGCTTGGTGAACGAATAGACGGTCGCCGTGAGCAGGTTGTCCTGCAGGGTCAGCGATTGATGCTTGCGGGCGAAGATCACCGGCACGCCCAGCTCCAGGCCGGCCATTACCGCCGGCGCGATGCCCGAGGCCTCGATGGTGACGATCTTGGTGATGCCGTCATCGCGGAAGCGACGGGCGAATTCACGACCGATGGCCTGCATCAGTACTGGATCGATCTGGTGGTTGAGGAACGCGTCGACCTTCAACACCCGGTCGGAAAGCACGATGCCCTGACTGCGAATCTTCTCTTTCAGCTGTTCCACGAACGCTACCTCAAGCGTGGGCGGCCGCGGCTTGCCTGACGCTCGGCGCGTTGGCGCTTCTGCCGTCACTGCGTTTCGCAGCCTGGAAAAGCCGCGCATTCTCGCTCAATTCGCCGCGCCGATCCAAGGGCGACGTTCAGCTGAGCGGTTCGATCGACAGGCGGCGAAAGCGCACGGCCTCGCCGTGGTGCTGCAGCACGATATGGCCGGCGCCGGCCGGTGCATACAGGGGCTTGTCGGCGAACTTGCTGGCGCCGATCAATGTGCGCAGTGCCGGGTCGTCCAGGCGATAACCCAGCACCATGCGGTTGTCCAGCCAGTGTTCGACCTCCATGCCGCGCACCAGCAACGCGCCGTCCATGAAGCTGCCCGGTTCGATCGGCGTCTCCTGCTGAGTGGCCAGCAGTCCATAAAGCGCGCCGTTGCGGGTAGTCGGCTCGGCGCCGTCGGGATGCACGGCGTCGTCCAGCAGCTGCATTTCCGGCCCGCTGTGCCAGGCGAGTTCGGCAGCCTCGTCGACGCGGTAGAACACCCCGGAATTGCCGCCGACCGGCAATGCGTATTCGAAGCGCAGGATGAAGTCGGCGTAACGCTCGCGGGAGATCAGGTCGATCCGCGGCGCGCCGACGATGGCGCACAGCTGCTCCGCGTCGCGGTACCAGCTGCCCTCGGGAAAGTCATCGCCGTGCCAGGCACGCCACTGCGTTGCGTCGAGAATCATGGGTCGCTCCTATCCGAACAGTTGCTGCTTGCGCCGCAGCCAGCGGTAGCCGTACGGCCCGAGGCGAACCTGCAGCGGTGTGCCTTCCGGCTGGTCGTAGTCGCAGTCGGCGAGCACGTCGACCATGTCCTGCAGATCGTCGTCGGTGATCTCGACCGTGGTTTCCCGGTCGGCGAGATTGACCAGCATGAGCACGGTGGAGCCGTTGTCGTGGCGGATGGCGAACACCGCCGGATCGTCGATCTCGACGGTCTGGCGCTCGCCGATGCCGATCTCGCGCAGGCCGATGCGGGTGCGGACCATGTTGCCGGTGCGCGCCATCAGCGAGTCGCTGCGCAGGGTCTGGGCGAACACGTTGATCTTCTCGTAGGTGAACGGGCCTTCATCGATCAAAGGCGCAGCCAGCTCGCCGGTGGTGCAGGAAAAACCGGCGTTGGGCTCGTTGGACCACTGCATCGGCGTGCGCACGGCCTCGCGTTCGGGGCGCTCCATGTCGTCGCCCATGCCGATCTCCTCGCCGTAACGGATGATCGGTGTGCCGGGCAAGGAGAAGAGCAGGGCGTGGGTCGCTGCTATCCGGCGCTCATCGCCCTCGAGCATGGGCGCGAGCCTTCGGCGGATGCCGCGGTTGTAGGCGCGCATCTTCGGATCGGGGGCGAAGGTGTCCATGACCTCGGTGCGCTCATCCTCCTCCAGCCGATCCAGGCTCAGCTCGTCATGGTTGCGAATCCACAGCGCGTACTGCGAATGGCTCGGTGGCAGCGGCTGGCTGTTCAGGGCGCGGACCAGCGGCTCGGCCGTTTGCCGAGCCAGCGCGAGGAAGAAATGGTTGTTGGTCCAGAAATCCAGCAGCAGGGTGACGCGGTCGGCCTCGTCACCGAAGTACTCGATGTACTTCTCCGGGTCGGTGTCGATCTCCCCGAGCAGCACGGTTTCAGGGCGGCGCATGGTGACGAAGTCGCGCATGTGCTCGAGCAGCCAGTAGCCCTTTTTCAGGTCGCCGCCGCCGGCCTGGCGCACCATGTGCACCGCGGCGTCGATGCGAAAGCCGGATACGCCCAGGCGCAGCCAGAACGACATGATCCGCTCGATCTCGTGAATCACCCGCGGGTTGGTCAGGTCCAGATCGGGTTCGTGCTTGTAGAACAGGTGGCGATAGTACTGGCCGGCTTCCTCGTCCCAGGTCCAGACGCTGTCCTCGACGGTGGGAAAGATCGGCTCGATGGAGTCGTCCGGCTCGTCGGCCCAGATGTAATAGTCGCGGTACGGCGAGTTGCGGTCGCGGCGCGCCTCCTGGAACCACTTGTGCTCGCTGGAGGTGTGCTGCACCAGCAGTTCGACGATCACGTGCAGGCCCAGCTCCTCGGCTTTTTCCAGCAGCGCGACCATGTCGGCCAGGTCGCCGAAACGCGGGGCGATCTGCAGGTGGTCGGTGACGTCGTAGCCGGCATCGCGGAACGGCGAAGCGTAGCAGGGCATGATCCACACCGCGGTGGCACCCAGGCCGCGGATGTAGTCCAGCCGTTCGGTGATGCCGCGCAGGTCGCCGCAGCCGTCGCCGTTGCTGTCGCGGAACAGGGCCGGGTCGACCTGATAGATCACCGCGTTGCGATACCAGAGTGGGCGCATGCTCAGCTCTCCGCCGGATGCAGGACCAATGCCTGCCCGGCCATCAGGGTGCCAGTGAAGGGTTCGCCTTCGCCAATGCCATCACTGGCGATCTCCACCCGCCAGTGCCCGGTCTGCGCGAAGACATGTTCGTGATCGGCGAAGTTGATGCAGACCAGCCGGCAGTCCTCGCCCTGCTGTCGGCGGTAGGCCAGTACTTCGGGATGCGAGCGCAGTTCTTCGAAGTCGCCGTGATGTAATGCCGGGCTGGCCTTGCGCGCGGCTAGCAGGCGCTGGTAGAGCGCGAACATCGAGTTCGCCGCGCCGGTCTGCCGCTCCGCCGCCAGCTCGTCCGCTTCGGGTGGAAAGGGCAGCCAGGGCTTGGCGCCATCCCAGCCGTGGGGTGGTTCGGCCTGCCAGGGAATCGGTGCCCGGCAGCCATCGCGGCCACCCGGATCGACACGGGTTTCGGCCGTGATCAGCGCATCCTCCAGCCCCAGTTCCTCCCCCTGGTAGATGAACGGCGTGCCGCGCAACGTCAGCAGCAGTACCGCGGCAGCCCGGGCGGCGCGCTCCGAGCCCTGGTAACGGCTGCGCTGGCGCACGTTGTCGTGGTTCGACAGCACCCAGGTCGGCCAGGCGCCGGCGGGTTGCAGCCAGTGCTGTACCTCGCGGATGCAGGTGCGAAACAGCACCGGGTCCCAGGGCGCATCGAGCGGGTTGAAGTTGAAGGCCAGGTGCAGCTCGTCGCCGGCGCCGTAGTACTGCAGCACACGTTCGGTGGAGCGGATGTTCACCTCGCCGACCAGCATGCGGTCGCCGGGATAGCTGTCGACCAGCCGGCGCAGGCCGCGCAGTACTTCATGGCTATAGGGCTGGTCGTTGAAGTCCGACAGCGGCTGGCCGGCCTGGCAACGCGGGTCGTCGGTGAAGCTTTCGTCCTTGCCGGTGCAGTGAATGACGTCGATGCGAAAACCATCGATGCCGCGATCGAGCCAGAAGCGCAGCACGTCGTGCATGGCCGCGACCACCTCGGGGTTGCGCCAGTTCAGGTCCGGCTGCTTGGCCAGGAACAGGTGCAGGTAGTACTGCTGGGTGTGTTCGTCCCAGGTCCAGGCGCTGCCGGCACCCAGCGCGGCGCGCCAGTTGTTCGGCTGGTCGCGCCAGATGTACCAGTCGCGCTTGGGGTTGTCCCGCGAGCTGCGTGACTCGACGAACCAGGGATGCTCGTCCGAGGTGTGATTGGGCACGAAGTCCAGCAGCACGCGGATATCGCGGGCGTGGGCTTCTGCGATCAGCCGGTCGATGTCGGCCAGCGAGCCGAACAGCGGGTCGATGTCGCAGTAGTCGCTGATGTCGTAGCCGGCGTCGGCCATTGGCGAGCGGAAGATCGGCGACAGCCACAGCACATCGACACCCAGCCGCTTGAGGTAGTCGAGGTGGCGCAGCACACCCCCGAGGTCGCCGATGCCGTCGCCGTTGCTGTCGGCGAAGGATCGCGGGTAGATCTGATAAACGGTCGCGCCCTTCCACCACGGCATTCGGGTCGTCTCGCTCATGCTGCGTACCCCCTGATTCGTCTGAGGTGCGGCAGCCACGGGGCGCCGCCTTGTCAGCCATACGACTGGCAAGCGGGGCACGGGTTCGCCACTTCTCTTGATCCGGGTCGGCTCATGGAGAACGCAAGGGTGGATACTGCGCCTAAGCTAACGACTGACTTTCAACCCCTCCGAGGAGATTTGCCATGCTGCGTATTGCCATCAATGGGTATGGGCGTATCGGTCGCGCGGTGGTGCGCGCGCTGTTCGAGCGCGGACTGCAGAATCAGCTGCAGGTGGTCGCCATCAACGACCTCAGCGAACACAACACGCTGGTGCACCTGACCCGTTTCGACTCGACCTTCGGTCGTTTTCCCGAGCCGGTGACGCTCGAGGGCGACTCGATGGTGGTGCGCGGTCAGTCCATTCGCCTGCTGGCCGAACGCGACGCCACCCAGCTGCCGTGGAAGGAGCTGGGCGTCGATGTGGTGCTCGAGTGCACCGGCAAGTTCAAGCAGCGCGCGGCCATCGAGCAGCACCTGCAGGCCGGTGCCGGCCGGGTGTTCGCCTCGCATCCGCTGGATGGCGGCGACCTGACCGTGGTCTACGGCGTGAACCATCAGCTGCTGGCCGACCAGCGGGTGATCTCCAACGCCTCGTGCACCACCAATTGCCTGGCACCGCTGGCCAAGGTGTTGCACGAGGCGGTCGGCATCCGCCAGGGGCTGCTCAACACCGTGCACTCCTACACCAACGACCAGAACCTGCTGGACAAGGCGCATAAGGACCTTTATCGAGCCCGCGCCGCCGGGCTGTCGATGATTCCGTCCACCACCGGTGCGGCCAAGGCCATCGGCCTGGTGCTTCCGGAACTGGCCGGGCGGCTGGATGGGTTGTCGGTGCGTGTGCCGACGCCGAACGTCTCGCTGGTGGACCTGACCTTCATCGCCGAGAACGCGCCGGCAAGCGTCGAGGCGATCAACCAGATCCTGCGCGACGGTGCGCAGAAGCTGTCGGCCGGTGTGATGGAGTGCAACGACGAGGCGCTGGTGTCCTGCGACTTCAACGGCTATCCCGCCTCCTGCGTCGCCGACCTCAGCCAGACCCGCGTGCAGGGTGAACTGGTCAAGGTGATGGCCTGGTACGACAACGAGTGGGGCTTCTCCAACCGCATGCTCGATGTGCTGCTGCACTGGCAAGGCGCCAACGCCGGATGACCGACACCGGCCGACCTGGTGTGGGGCAGGGGCTCTGGCAACTGCCCCTCGCGCAGTTTCGCAATGCCGTGGCCGAGCGCGCCCTGCCCGGCTGCGGCGCGGTCGCGGCGGTGACCGCGGACCTCGCCGTAGCGTTGATCGTCAAGGCGCTGCGGGTCTCGGCGAGGCAGCGCGACGATGACCGCTGCAGCGCGTTGCTCGACGAGGCGCGGGCACTGCTCGGCCGTCCAGGTGCCTTTGCCGACGACGATGTGGCGGTGTTCCGCGAGGTGCTCAAGGATCAGCACGATGATCGCTTGGCGTCCTCGGCGGCGCGCCAGGCGTGTGCCGTGCCGCTGGCCACAGCCCATGCCTGTGTCGAGGCGCTGGGCATAGCCGAGCGTGCCGTGCCGCTGGTCGAACCCGCGCTACGGTGCGACGTCGAGGCTGCCGTCCTGTTGCTGGTCGCCTGTGTCGATGCCGTGCTGCTCAACGTCGACGTCGACCTGCAGGGGCTGGGCAATTCGGAGACCCGCGCGCAGGTACAGGCACGCGCTGAGCGACTGGCCGCAGCAGCGGAGCGCTATCGGCGGGGTTCTGCTTGATCGAAAGTGTCTAGGCAAAGAATAAAACGAGACCATCGGTCTCGTTTTTTGTTGACGTCTACCCATTCGCTTTCTACTCTCCAGACTCGATAGTGAGACATAAAGTCTCATAATAAGAAGCCTCCATGTCTCAGGCGGCCCACCTCGGAGAATGCTCATGAGCCACCGCATCGTCCTGCCGCGTCTGATGGAAGTCGGCGCTGGCGCCAGCGGGCAACTCGCCCGCGTGTTGCAGGAACTTGGCTGCAGTCGCCCGCTGATCGTCACCGACCGCATGATGGTCGAGCTCGGCTATGTCGCGCGCATCGCCGGCCAGCTGGAAGAGGCCGGCATCGCCAGCCAGTGCTTCGCCGATACCCTGCCCGAACCCACCGCTGCCTCCATTCGTGCCGGCGTGGAGATGGTCCGCCAGGGTGATTTCGATTCCATCGTCGCCCTCGGCGGTGGCAGCCCGATCGATTCGGCCAAGGCCATCGGCATCCTCGGCAAATTCGGCGGCGAGATGCGCGACTACCGCTTCCCGCGCGATGTCAGCGAAGCCGGCCTGCCGCTCATCGCCATCCCCACCACCGCCGGTACCGGCTCGGAGGCGACGCGTTTCACCATCATCACCGACGAGACCAGCGACGAGAAAATGCTCTGCGCGGGCCTCGGCTTCATGCCCATCGCCGCGCTGATCGACTACGAACTGACCCTCTCGCTGCCGCCGCGGGTCACCGCCGACACCGGCATCGACGCGCTGACCCACGCCATCGAGGCCTATGTCAGCCGCAAGGCCAGCCTCTACAGCGACTCTCAGGCGCTGGAAGCCATGCGCCTGCTGGCGCCGAACCTGCGTGCAGCCTTCCACCAGCCGGGCAACCGCGCCGCCCGCGAGGCCATGATGCTCGGCGCGACCCTGGCCGGGATCGCCTTCTCCAACGCCTCGGTGGCGCTGGTGCATGGCATGAGCCGGCCGATCGGTGCCTTCTTTCATGTGCCGCACGGGCTGTCCAACGCCATGCTGCTGCCGGCCATCACCGCCTTCTCGATTCCCGCTGCGCCGGAGCGCTACGCCGACTGCGCGCAGGCCATGGGCGTCGCTGCACAGACCGACAGCGTCGAGGTGGCGAACGACAAGCTGCTTGCCGAGCTGCGGGCGATCAATCAGGAACTGAAGGTGCCGAGCCCGGAGCAGTTCGGCATCGCCCGCGAACGCTTCTTCGAGTTGCGCGCGACCATGGCGCGTCAGGCGCTGGCCTCCGGCTCGCCAGGCAACAACCCGCGCGTGCCCACCGAAGCGGAAATCATCGACCTCTACGAAACCGTCTGGAACCAGGAGTGAAGCCATGCAGACCCTCGGCAACCTGATCAACAACGAGGCCGTCGCCGGCCGCTCCGAGCGCCATGCCACCGTCTACAACCCGGCCACCGGCGAGCCGCGCCTGTATGTCTCGCTGTCCTCGGCGGACGAGACCCGCGAGGCTATCGCCGCTGCCCAGGCCGCCTTCGACGGCTGGTCGAAGACGCCGCCGCTGGTGCGCGCGAGGGTCATGTTCCGCTTCAAGGAACTGCTCGAGCGCCGCCGCGACGACGTCGCCCGCTTGATCACCAGCGAGCACGGCAAGGTGTTTTCCGACGCTCAGGGCGAAGTCACCCGCGGGCTGGAAGTGGTGGAGTTCGCCTGCGGCATCCCGCATCTGCTCAAAGGCGAGTTTTCTTCCAACGTCGGCCGCGACATCGATTCGAACTCGCTGATGCAGCCGCTGGGTGTCTGCGCCGGGATCACCCCGTTCAACTTCCCGGCCATGGTGCCGCTGTGGATGCTGCCGGTGGCCATCGCCTGCGGTAACACCTTCGTCTTGAAGCCCTCGGAAAAGGACCCCAGCGCGACGATGCTGATCGGCGAACTGCTGGCCGAGGCGGGGCTGCCGGCTGGTGTGCTGAACATCGTCAACGGCGACAAGGAAGCGGTGGACGTGCTGCTCACCGATGAGCGGGTGCAATCGGTCAGCTTCGTCGGCTCGACACCGATCGCCGAATACATCTATGCCACCGCCTCGGCCCACGGCAAGCGCTGCCAGGCGCTGGGCGGAGCGAAGAACCATATGGTGGTGATGCCCGACGCCGATCCGCAGCAGGTGGTCAGCTCGCTGATGGGCGCAGCCTACGGCTCGGCCGGCGAGCGCTGCATGGCGATCTCGGTGGCGGTGTGCGTCGGCGACGAGGTGGCTGACAAGCTGGTCGAGATGCTCAAAGGCGAAATCAGCCAGATGCGCACCGGCCCGGGCCTGGGCGTCGAGCCCGAGCCGCACATGGGTCCGCTGGTGACCCGCGAGCACCAGCAGAAGGTCAACGGCTACATCGATCTGGGCGTGGAAGAGGGCGCAACGCTGGTCTGCGACGGTCGCAGCATCAAGGTCGAGGGCCACGAGAACGGCTTCTATGTCGGCCCGACGCTGTTCGATCGGGTCACGCCAGACATGCGCATCTACCGCGAGGAAATCTTCGGTCCGGTGCTGGCCGTGGTGCGGGTTGCGTCGTTCGACGAGGCGCTGCAACTGATCAACGACCACGAGTTCGGCAACGGCACCTCGATCTTCACCCGTGACGGCGACACCGCGCGGCAGTTCGAGGAGAACGTCAAGGTCGGCATGGTTGGCGTCAACGTGCCGATTCCGGTGCCGATGGCCTTCCACTGCTTCGGCGGCTGGAAGCGCTCGGTGTTCGGCCCGCTGAACATGCACGGCCCGGATGGGGTGCGTTTCTTCACCCGGATGAAAACCGTGACCCGGCGCTGGCCCACCGGTATCCGTGCCGGCGCCGACTTCGCCATGCCGACCATGAAGTGACCCGCGCGGTACCGTTGCACTGGCGGTGCCGGTCGCTACACTCCCGGGCGCCCTGTGGGGCGTCCATCTTCATCGAACGACAAGGCAGACGATGCGCAGCACTCCCCGCGAGAAAGGCTCTTCCATCACCCGCGTGCTGGAAATCATCGAAGCGGTGGCGGCGGCGAAGGAGCCGCTCAGCCCGACCGCGCTGGCCGAGCGCCTGGACATCCCCAAGGCCAGCGCGCACCGGCTGGTGCAGACGCTGGAAAAGGAAGGCTTCCTGCAGTTCGGTCTGCGTGGCGGGCTGCTGCCGGGCGAGCGCCTGCATGTCGCGGCGTTGAACACCCTGCGCAGCAGCCGGCACAAGGCGCTGCGCCAGGCAATCCTGCGCCAGCTCTCCGAGGCCATCGGCGAGACCTGCGGGCTGGCCATCCCGGACGGGCTGGACATGCTCTATTTCGATCGGGTGCAGACCAACTGGCCGCTGCAGATCAACCTGCCGATCGGCAGCCACACGCCGCTCTGGTGCACCGCCAGCGGCAAGCTCTATCTGGCCTCGCTGCCGCCGGAGCAACTGGAACGGGTGCTGCCGCGCCTGCCGCTGCAACGGATGGCGCGCAACACCCTGACCGACCTCAGCGCGCTGCGTGACGACCTGGCGCGGGTGCGGGAAGAGCAGCTGGGCACCGACTGCGAGGAGTTCATCGACGGCATGGTCGCCTGTGCGGTGCCGGTACGAGCATCCGACGGCGAGCTGCTCGCCTGCCTGTTCAGCCACGCGCCGGTGATCCGCTGTTCGATGGCGCAGCTGCTGGCATTCGTGCCACGGCTGCGTGCCGCTGCACGCGAACTGGAGGCGGTGCTCGGCAGCGCGGCGGCGCTGGAGGCCGATCAGAGCACGTAGAACAGAATGGCGATGAAGTGCAGCAGGCTGCCGACCATCACGAAGATGTGCCAGATGCCGTGCCAGTGCCGGAAGCGGTCGTCGAAAACGAAGAAGACGACGCCCACCGTGTAGCAGATGCCGCCGGCCAGCAACCAGCTGAAACCGGCGCCGCCCAGGGCGGCGAACAGCGGCTTGACCGCCACCAGCACGACCCAGCCCATCACCGCGTAGATCACCAGTGACAGCACCCGAGCTTCGGAGCGCGGCTTGATCTCTTGCAGCATGCCGATCACCGCGAGACCCCAGACGATGCCGAACAGCGTCCAGCCCCAGGCGCCAGCGAGGGTGACCAGACAGAACGGCGTGTAGCTGCCGGCGATCAAGAGGTAGATCGACAGGTGGTCGAGCTTGCGCATGACCACCTTCGCCCGCCCGCGCAGGCTGTGGTAGAGCGTCGAGATGCTGTAGAGCAGGATCAGGCTCAGGCCGTAGATCGCCACGCTGACGATCTTTGCCGGCGAGCCGTCGAGCGCGGCGAGCACCAGCAGCCAGATTGCGCCGAGGCAAGCCAGCAGCGCCCCGACCAGGTGCGTCCAGGCATTGAAGCGTTCACCGTGATACATCCGGACCCTCCCGTAACCGCGACGCCACCAGCATGCCGCGGCCGGGTTACGGGATTCAAACCGGCCGCGAAAAAAAGATCGGCGCAGCGAGCCGTCAGCGCTTGAGCATCGCCCGCATCGCCGCCAGCGCGTCGTTGCCGCGCGCCGCTTTCACCTCGACCGGCGCCTCTTCCCCGCCTTCCCAGACCAGGTCTTCGGGCGGCAGTTCGTCGAGGAAGCGGCTCGGCGTGCAGTCGATCACCTCGCCGTACTGCTTGCGTTTGGCGGCAAAGGTCAGTGCCAGGTTGCGCTTGGCGCGGGTGATGCCGACGTAGGCCAGGCGCCGCTCTTCCTCGATGGTGTCGGCCTCGATGCTGGAGCGGTGCGGCAGGATTTCTTCCTCGAAGCCGATGATGTACACCGAGGGAAATTCCAGGCCCTTGGAGGCGTGCATGGTCATCATCTGCACGCCCTCGGCGCCTTCTTCCTCTTCCTGCTGGCGCTCGAGCATGTCGCGCAGCACCAGCTTGCCGATGGCGTCCTCGATGGTCATGTCGCCGTCTTCGTCTTTCTCCAGCGTGCTCTTCAGCGCGTCGACGAGGAACCAGACGTTGCCCATGCGCGCGTCGGCCACCTTGTCGCTGGAGGCGTTCTGCCTGAGCCAGTTCTCGTAGTCGATGTCCATCACCATGCTGCGGATGGCGGCGATCGGGTCGTTGACCACGCACTGCTGGCGCACGTTGTCCATCCAGTGCTTGAAGCGCGCCAGGCGCTCGGCGTAACGGCTGTCGAGATGCGCGCCGAGGCCGATCTCGTCGGACGCGGCGTACATCGAGATGCCGCGCTCGCTGGCGTAGTTGCCGAGCTTTTCCAAGGTGGTGGAGCCGATCTCGCGGCGCGGCACGTTGATCACCCGCAGGAAGGCGTTGTCGTCGTCCGGGTTGACCAGGAGGCGGAAGTAGCTCATCAGGTCCTTCACCTCCTGGCGGGCGAAGAAGCTGGTGCCGCCGGACAGGCGATAGGGAATCTGGTGGTGCTGCAGTTTCAGCTCCATCAGCTTGGCCTGGTAGTTGCCGCGGTAGAGGATGGCGAAGTCGCTGTAGGGACGCTGGGTACGCAGGTGCTCGGTGAGGATCTCCAGCGCCACGCGCTCGCACTCGGCATCCTCGTTGCGCGTGCGGATCACTCGGATCTCGTCGCCATGGCCCATCTCCGACCACAGCTGCTTCTCGAACACGTGCGGGTTGTTGGCGATGAGGATGTTGGCGCACTTCAAGATGCGGCTGGTGGAGCGGTAGTTTTGCTCCAGCATCACCACCTTCAGCGACGGGTAATCCTCCTTCAGCAGCATCAGGTTTTCCGGACGCGCGCCACGCCAGGCATAGATCGACTGGTCGTCGTCGCCGACCACGGTGAACTGGTTGCGCATGCCCACCAGCAATTTGACCAGCAGGTACTGGCTGGCGTTGGTGTCCTGGTATTCGTCCACTAGCAGGTAGCGGATGCGGTTCTGCCATTTTTCCAGAATGTCGGCGTGCTCCTGGAAGAGCTTTACCGGCAGCAGGATCAGGTCGTTGAAATCCACCGCGTTGTACGCCTTGAGCGTGCGCTGGTAGTGCAGGTAGACGATGGCGGCGGTCTGCTCCTTCGGCCCGCGGGCGTTGGCCAGGGCCTCGTCGGGCAGGATCAGGTCGTTCTTCCAGCTGTCGATCAGGTTCTTGATCTCGTCGGCACCGTCGTCGCCGGAATACTCCTTCTGCATGATGTCGGTGAGCAGCGCCTTGATGTCGCCGTCATCGAAGATCGAGAAACCGGGCTTGTAGCCCAGGCGCGCGTATTCCTTGCGGATGATGTTCATGCCCAGGTTGTGGAAGGTGGACACGGTCAGCCCGCGCGCCTCGCTGCCCTTGAGCAGCGTGCCGACGCGCTCCTTCATCTCGCGCGCGGCCTTGTTGGTGAAGGTCATGGCGACGATGTGGCGGGCCTGGATGCCGCATTGCTGTACGAGATAGGCGATCTTGCGGGTGATCACGCTGGTCTTGCCGGAGCCGGCACCGGCGAGCACCAGCAGGGGGCCGCCGACGTAGTTCACGGCTTCCTGCTGCCGAGGGTTGAGTCGGGACATGTCGTTCAGGTCGTTCGAAACGGGGGCGCGAGTTTAACAGGCCGAAAGGGTCATGCAGGCGCGTTACGGCGGCAATAAAACGCCGATCGTCGCGCTCGGGGCTTGGCTATCGGCAAGAATCGATTAGTCTTGTCGCGCGGCAGGATGCTGGGTGGTCGCACAGGGAATGGTGAGATCGGAGACCATTGGTGTCTTCAACTAGCTCTAGAGTCCGGAGGCCGCTTGCCAGCGCCCGCCCAACCCATGCCACTGTTGCTGTTGGCGCACCGGCCCGACTGGGCGGTGCGGCTGCGCGCCTGCCTGAAGGGTTCGGCCCACGCCGAACAGCTGATCGTGGCGTCGGACTGGCAGACCGTCAGCAAGCAGCTCGAATCGCCCTGCCTGGTTCTGGCAACGCCGCAATGCCGGCCGGCGCCCGGGCGCTTCCCCTGGCCGCTGATCCTGCTGCTCGACGAGGAGCCGGAAGAACCCCCTGAAGGCGCGGTCGACTGGCTGGTGGTCGACCAGCTCAGCGCCGAGGTGCTGCGCCGTTGCCTGCGCTACGTTCGTGAACGCTGCAACCTGCAGGGCACCCTTCAGAAGCTTGCGGTGCGCGACCCGCACACCGGCATCGCCAATCGCCAGGGCTTTCAGGCGCAGCTACTCGATGCCCTGAGCGAGCACAGTGGCCAGGGGCTCGAGCTCGGCTATCTGGATCTGGACAATTTCCGCCATGTCAACGACGCCCTCGGTCACGAGGCCGGGGATCGCCTGATCCTGCAGGTGGTCGCCCGGCTCAAGGCGCAGCTGGAGGCGGGCGACGTGCTGGCCCGGCTGGGTGGCGACGAGTTCGCGCTGCTGCTCGATACCCGCGACGACAGCGGCCGCGCCGACGCGATTGCTGATCGCATCGTCGAGGCACTGGCCGAGCCCTACTGGGTGGACGGCGAGAGCCTGATGCTCGGATGTAGCCTCGGGCTGGCGCGAGCCACTGCCGGGACGTCGGCCGACGCGCTGCTCTGGCACGCGCAGCTGGCCATGCGGCAGGCCAAGGCGAGCCAGGGCTGCACTTGGTGCCTGTACGACGAGCACGTCAGCCGCAGCGCGCGCAGCCTGGCCGATCAGGAGGGTGAACTGCGCCGGGCGTTGCGCCGCGGCGAGCTGGAGCTGCACTACCAGCCACGCCTGTGCCTGGACAGTGGCCGCGTCGTCGGGCTTGAGGCACTGGTGCGCTGGCTGCATCCCGAGCGCGGCCTGCTGGCGCCGGATGCCTTCATTCCCATGGCCGAGGAGAGTGGACTGATCGTGCCGCTCGGCTACTGGGTCATCGCCCGCGCCCTGCGCGACCTGCAGAGCCTGCACGAGCAGGGTGCGGACTCGCTGCACATGGCGGTCAACCTGTCGTTCCGGCAATTCCAGGATAGCCAGCTATTGCCGACGCTGACGCGGCTGATCGACGAGCGCGCCATCGATCCACACTGGCTGGAGTTCGAGCTCACCGAAACCGCCGTGATGCGCCGCAGCGAGCAGGTCCGCAGTGCCATGGTCGCACTCGGTCAGCTGGGCGTGCGCTTCTCGCTGGATGACTTCGGCACCGGTTTCTCGTCTTTCGTGCATCTGTCCAGCCTGCCGATCACCCTGCTGAAGGTCGACAAGAGTTTCGTCGCCGGGATGATCGCGCGCCCCGAGAAGATGCAGCTGGTACGGGCAATGATCGGCCTGGCCCGCGAACTGGGGCTGCAAGTGGTCGCCGAGGGGGTCGAAACCGCTGAGCAACTGGAGCTGCTGCGCCAGTTTGGTGCGCAGCAGGTGCAGGGCTATCTGGTCAGCCAGCCGTTGCCGCTGGCCGAGCTGATGAGCTTCATGAACGCCGAGCGCCAGGCTGCGGGCCTGACGCACTGAGCCGAAGCGCTCGGCGGAACCCGGTCCGCCTCAGCGGACCATGTGCAGGAAGTGCATGTGCTTCTCGTACTGGCCGAGGATGTCGCCGATCACGTCCTCACGGCTCCAGCCCATCACGTCGTAATCCTGCCCGCCTTCCTTGAGATGCACCTCGGCACGGAAGTACTTGCGGTCTTCACGCTCGTCGTCCTCGCTGGTGGTCACCACGAAGCTGGGCATGGCGTAGGCGCGTGGGCGCACCTCGTAGATGAAGTCCGGTTCACCTTCGTGGGCGATCTCGAAGCGCAGGCGGCGGTCCTCACCTTCGCTGATCTCGACCTCGTAGCCCTGCTTGCGCATCTCCTCGGCGATGGCCTCGTAGGCCGGGCGCACCACTTCGGCGATGAAGCGCACCACATGGGCGCGCCGCGGAAACAGCATCAGCGTGCGCAGCCGCCGTTGCCAGCCGCCGGCGGTCGGCGCAGCACTCGGCGAGATGCTCAGCGCCTGGTAACGCAGGCCCTGCTTGGTGGCGTCCAGGCGAAGCGCCTTGAGCAGGCCCCACATCGAGCAGAGCAGGGCGACGGTGAAGGGCAGGGCGCTGGCGATGGTCGCCGTTTGCAGTGCGGTCAGACCGTCGGCCAGCAACAGCGCGATGGCCACGCCGCCCATTGAGGCGGCCCAGAAGATGCGCTGCCAGACCGGCGTGCCCTGCTTGCCACCGGAGGCGAGCATGTCCACCACCAGTGCGCCGGAGTCGGCCGAGGTGACGAAGAACACCACCACCATGATGATCGCGATCAGCGAGATGAAGGCCGAGAAAGGGAAGTGCTCGAGGAAGGCGAACAGCGCCAGCGAACTGTCCTGCTCGATGGCCTCGCCGAGACTGCTCACGTGTTCCCAGAGAATCATGTGGATGGCGGTATCACCGAACACGGTCATCCACAGCAGGGTGAAGGCGGTCGGCACCAGCAGCACGCCGGTGACGAACTCGCGGATCGTCCGGCCGCGCGAGATGCGCGCGATGAACAGGCCGACGAAGGGCGACCAGGCCAGCCACCAGCCCCAGTAGAACAGCGTCCAGCCGCCGATCCAGTCGTTCGGTTCGTAGGCGTAGAGGTTGAAGGTCTTGTCGACGATGTCCGACAGGTAGCTGCCGGTGTTCTGCACGAAGGTCTGCAGGATGAACACCGTCGGCCCGGCGACCAGCACCAGCAGCATCAGCAGCGCGGCCAGCGAAAGGTTCAGCTCCGACAGCCGGCGCACACCCTTGTCCAGGCCGGTTACCACTGAAATCGTCGCCAGCAGTGTAGTGGCGACGATCAGGCCGATCTGCACCGGCACCGATATCGGCAATCCGTACAGGTGGTTGAGTCCGGTGTTGATCTGGGTGACGCCCAGGCCCAGCGAGGTGGCGACGCCGAGCACCGTGCCGATGATGGCGAAGATGTCCACGGCGTGCCCGATCGGTCCGTGGATGCGTTCGCCGATCAGCGGGTAGAGCGCCGAGCGCAGGGTCAGTGGCAGGCCGTGGCGGTAGGCGAAGTAGGCCAGGATCATCGCCACGATGGCGTAGATCGACCAGGCATGCAGGCCCCAGTGGAAGAAGGTGATCTTCATGGCGTCGCGAGCGGCGAGGACCGTGCCGCCTTCGCCCGTCGGCGGCGAAAGGAAATGCATCACCGGTTCGGCCACACCGAAGAACATCAGGCCGATGCCCATGCCGGCCGAGAACAGCATGGCGAACCAGGTCAGGGCGCTGTAGTCCGGCTCACTGTGATCCGGGCCGAGCTTGATGTCGCCGTAACGACTGAAAGCCAGCAGCACCACCATCAGCAGGATGAGTGCGACAGCGAGGATGTAGAGCCAGCTGACGTTGGCGATGATCCAGGCCTGAGTATCGCCGAATAGCGTTTGCGCGTGGCTCTGGAAGGCGACGCTGTAGATAACCAGCGCCAGGATGATGACCGCCGAGCCGTAGAAGACCGGGGCGTTGAGGTGAGAGGACGAGGGCTGTTTTGCCTCCATGCTGCGCTCCTTCGGGTTGTGTCTGGGGAGTGGCCGCCTGTGGCGAAAGCCATCCAACTTAACACAGACCGCAAAGGATGCTGGTTGTCCGCAGCCGATCGATGCGCAACGAAGCCCGGGCTAGAGTAGGTTCAGGCTTGACTGCCGGGCCGGTACTGCAGCGCTTCGGCAAGGTGCTGACGGCTGATTCGCTCGGCCTGTTCCATATCGGCGAGGGTGCGCGCCACCTTGAGCAGGCGGTGCGCGGCGCGCAACGACAGCGCCAGGCGTTCGCAGGCGCGTTCCAGCCAGGCCTGGTCCTCGGTGGTCAGCTGGCAGTGCTGGCGCAGGCCGGCCAGATCGAGAAAGGCGTTGGCGCAGCCCTGACGGGCGAGTTGCCGCTGCCGTGCCTGGGCGACCTGCGCGGCCAGTACTGCGCTGCTCTGGCCGGTCTGCGGCGGTGCGTTGAGGGCGGTTGCTTCGCGCGCCACGGTCAGGTGCAGGTCGATGCGGTCGAGCAGCGGCCCGGAGAGCTTGTTGCGGTAGCGCTGGATCTGCTCCGGCGTGCAGCGGCAGCGTCCGTTGGGGTCGCCCAGGTAGCCACAGGGGCAGGGATTCATTGCCGCGACGAGCTGAAAGCGCGCCGGAAAACGCACCTTGTCGCGGGCCCGGGCGATGACGATATGGCCGGATTCCAGCGGCTCGCGCAGGACCTCGAGTACCTTGCGATCGAACTCCGGCAGTTCGTCGAGAAACAGCACACCCTGATGCGCCAGGGTGATTTCACCCGGCTGCGGGCGGCTGCCGCCACCGACCAGCGCCGGCCCTGATGCACTGTGATGGGGCTGGCGGAATGGGCGTTGCGGCCAATGCTCCAGAGGGCTGTGGCTGGCCACCGAATGGATGGCGGCGACTTCCAGTGCCTCCTGTTCGTCCAGCGGCGGCAACAGGCCGGGCAGGCGGCTGGCCAGCAGCGTCTTGCCGGTACCGGGTGGCCCGGAAAACAGCAGGTTGTGCGCACCGGCCGCGGCGATCAGCAGGCCGCGCTTGGCCGCCTGCTGGCCCTGCACGTCGGCCAGGTCAGGGTAAGGCTGGACCTGCCGCAGCAGGCCCTGGGCAACATAGGGCTCGAGTGGCGTGACGCCGTTGAAGTGCGCGGCGACCTCGAGCAAGTGTTCGGCGGCATAGACGGTGAGGCCCGAGGCGAGGCTGGCTTCCTCGGCGTTGGCCCGCGGCACCAGCAGCGCACGGTCGGCGGCACGTGCGGCAAGGGCGGCCGGCAGCACACCCTGCACCGGGCGCAAGGCGCCGGACAGGGCCAACTCGCCCAGGCACTCCAGTTTGTCCAGCCGCTCGTTGGGCAGCTGGCCGCTGGCGGCAAGGATGCCCAGGGCAATGGACAGGTCGAAGCGGCCACCGTCCTTGGGCAGGTCGGCGGGGGCGAGGTTGAGGGTGATGCGTCGTGCGGGAAAATCGAAGCCGGAGCTGAGGATGGCGCTGCGCACGCGATCCTTGCTTTCCTTGACCGCGGTTTCCGGCAGGCCGACCAGGGTCAGCGCCGGCAGACCGTTGGCCAGATGGGCTTCGACGGTCACCGCCGGCGCTTCGACGCCGATCTGCGCGCGGCTATGAACGATGGCCAGGGACATGCGATCACTCCTTTGATCGTGTCGCGGCCCGGTCTGTCAGGACGCGGGCGGCGTGAGCTTTTCTTCCAGTTCGGCAACCTTGGCTTCGAGCGCCTCCAGGCGTGCGCGGGTGCGGGCGAGCACCACCATCTGGCTGTCGAATTCGTCGCGGCTGACCACGTCGAGCTTGTTCAGTGCGCCCTGCACCACACCCTTGAGCTGGGCTTCGAACTCGCCACGCGGCAGCGGCGTCTCGCCGTTGAACAGGCGCGAGGCCTGGGAGCCGATGGCATCTAGGAAAGCTTTTGGCGGCAACATTGAAAACACCTGTCGTTGAACGGGGCGCAGTGTAGCACGGTGATTTTTCTGCCTTTCTTGCAGGTGGCGCACAAAAAATGAGCAGAGCCTGGTGCAGCTGCGCACCATTTCTGTGCGTTCATCAGGCGGAACCGTCCGTCGGGCCGCTTCGTTTGCGGCTGAACCCGCGTAGCAAGCGGCTTGCGCAAAGCTGGCATTGATTCTGCTTTGCTCCCGTTGACGCACGCACCGGTTCGTTGCGGTGCATGAGCGATTCGCGACGCTTCGTCGGAGAGATTGGTGGTGTCGGTCCGCGGCCCGGCTGAAGCCGGAGCGTTACAACAGCCAGACACTGAGCTTAGACTTGAGCCGGGTTCGTACTTCTGGGGCAAGTCCACCTAAACGGGAGAAGTTTTCATGAAACTAGTCACTGCCATCATCAAGCCGTTCAAGCTGGACGACGTGCGCGAGTCGCTGTCGGAAATTGGCGTACAGGGCATCACCGTGACCGAAGTCAAAGGCTTCGGTCGTCAGAAGGGCCACACCGAGCTGTATCGCGGTGCCGAATACGTCGTCGACTTCCTGCCGAAGGTAAAGATCGACGTGGCCATCGCCGACGATCAGCTCGATCGCGTCATCGAGGCCATCACCAAGGCGGCCAACACCGGCAAGATCGGTGACGGCAAGATCTTCGTGGTCAACCTGGAACAGGCTATCCGCATCCGTACCGGCGAAACCGATACCGACGCGATTTAAGCAGCACCTCCGAACCCCCACGCCCCAGGAGTAAAACCATGACTCTGCGAAGATTCGCAGGGCTAGGAGCCCTTTTGTCTCTGATAAGCCCAGGCATCGCCTTGGCGCAGGAGGCGACGCTGGATTCAGGCGATACGGCATGGATGCTTACGGCCACTGCGCTGGTGCTGTTCATGACCATCCCCGGGCTGGCGCTGTTCTACGGCGGCATGGTCCGCTCGAAGAACATCCTCTCGGTGATGATGCAGTGCTTCGCCATCACCGGCCTGATGAGCATCCTCTGGATGGTCTATGGCTACAGCCTCGCGTTCGATACCACCGGTATGGAAGCGGGCGTCACCAACTTCAATTCCTTCGTCGGCGGTCTGGATCGTGCCTTCCTCAGCGGCCTGACGCCTGACAGCCTGATCGGCGCGTTCCCGGAAAGCGTCTTCATCACCTTCCAGATGACCTTCGCCATCATCACCCCGGCGCTCATCGTCGGCGCCTTCGCCGAGCGCATGAAGTTCTCGGCGATGCTGGTGTTCATGGGCGTCTGGTTCACCTTGGTCTATGCGCCGATCGCGCATATGGTCTGGGGCGGTGACGGTGGCCTGATGTGGGACTGGGGCGTGCTGGATTTCGCCGGTGGCACCGTGGTGCACATCAACGCCGGCATCGCTGGTCTGGTCGCCTGCCTAGTGCTGGGCAAGCGCAAGGGCTTCCCGACCACGCCGATGGCACCGCACAACCTGGGGCTGACCCTGGTCGGCGCGGCGATGCTGTGGATCGGCTGGTTCGGCTTCAACGCCGGCTCCGCCGTGGCCGCCAACGGCACCGCCGGCATGGCCATGCTGGTAACCCAGATCGCTACTGCAGCCGCGGCGCTGGGCTGGATGTTCGCCGAGTGGATCGGGCACGGCAAACCCAGCGCGCTGGGCATCGCCTCGGGCGTGGTCGCCGGTCTGGTCGCCATCACGCCGGCTGCCGGCACCGTCGGCCCGATGGGCGCGCTGATCATCGGTCTGGTCTCGGGTGTGGTCTGCTTCTTCTGCGCCACCAGCCTGAAACGCAAGCTCGGCTACGACGATTCGCTGGACGCCTTCGGTGTGCACGGCGTGGGCGGCATCGTCGGTGCGCTGCTCACCGGCATCTTCGCCGCGCCCATGCTGGGTGGCTTCGGCGAGGTGGAGAACATCGGCCTGCAGCTGTGGATTCAGTTCAAGGGCGTGCTGTTCACCTTGGTGTACACCGGCATCGTCACCTACCTGATCCTCAAGGCGATCGATCTGGTGATGGGGCTGCGGGTCAACGAGGAGCAGGAGACCGTCGGCCTCGACCTCAGCCTGCACAACGAGCGCGGCTACAACCTGTAAGCCATTCAGAGCGCCCCGGAGCCAACCCGGGGCCAATCCGAAAAGCGGCGCTGGCCATCGATGCAGCATGCGGTGGCCAGCGGACCGAACAGCGCACAAAGCGCGACAGCAAGAGGTGACACATGGATAGCACTGCATTGATACCCGTCCAGTACGGACTCGATACCTTCTACTTCGTGATCTGCGGAGCGCTGGTGATGTGGATGGCGGCGGGTTTCGCCATGCTCGAAGCCGGTCTGGTCCGGGCCAAGAACACCGCTGAGATCCTCACCAAGAACATCGTGCTCTACGCGCTGGCGTCGATCATGTACCTGCTGGTCGGCTACTACATCATGTACTCCAGCCCGGAAGGCGGCATCCTGCCGAGCCTGGGCTTCCTGATCGGTGACGAGCATGCGGTCGATGTGGTCGCCGCCGGTGGTGAGGACGCGCCTTACTACTCCGCGCGTGCCGACTTCTTCTTCCAGATCGTGTTCGCCGCGACCTGTATGTCGGTGGTTTCCGGTGCGGTGGCCGAGCGTATGAAGCTGTGGGCGTTCATCGCCTTCGCGGTGGTGATGACCGGCTTCATCTATCCGGTTCAGGGCTTCTGGAAGTGGGGCGGTGGTTTCCTGGATGCCGCCGGCTTCCTCGACTTCGCCGGCTCCGGCATCGTGCACATGGCCGGTGCGGCCGCGGCGCTGGCCGGTGTCCTGCTGCTTGGTCCACGCAAGGGCAAGTACGGCCCGAACGGCCAGATCAACGCCATTCCCGGTGCCAACCTGCCGCTGGCGACCCTCGGCGCCTTCATCCTGTGGATGGGCTGGTTCGGCTTCAACGGTGGCTCGCAGCTGAAAATGAGCACCATCGAAGATGCCAACGCGGTTGCCCAGGTCTTCGTCAACACCAACATGGGCGCCGCTGGCGGCCTCATCGCCGCGCTGATCACTGCGCGCCTGCTGTTCGGCAAATCCGACCTGACCATGGTGCTCAACGGTGCGCTGGCCGGTCTGGTGGCGATCACCGCCGAGCCGCTGACCCCGAGCGCCCTGCAGGCGACGCTGATCGGTGGCGTGGGCGGCGTGCTGGTGGTGTTCAGCATTCTCGCGCTGGACAAGCTCAAGCTCGATGACCCGGTCGGTGCCATCTCCGTGCACGGTGTTGCCGGCATGTGGGGCCTGCTGGCCGTACCGCTGACCAACGCCGATGCCACCTTCGGTGCCCAGCTGCTGGGTCTGGTCTCGATCTTCCTCTGGGTGTTCATCGCCAGCTTGATCGTCTGGGGCATCATCAAGGCGGTGATGGGCCTGCGCGTCAGCGAGGAAGAAGAGTACGAGGGCGTGGACGTGGTCGAATGCGGTCTGGAAGCCTATCCGGAGTTCACACGTCAGTAACGACTCAAAGGGTCATGACAAGGGCGCCTTTTGGCGCCCTTTGTTTTTTTCGGCGCCACGCTAGAATGCGCGCGACCCGTCGTTGAACATGAGTCTTCGAACATGTGGCAACAGACCCTGATCACCCTTCGCGCCCGGCCGCGCGGTTTTCATCTGATCACCGACGAGGTGCTCGGCGCGCTGCCGGAACTGCGTCGATGCCAGGTCGGTCTGTTACACCTGTGGCTGCGGCATACCTCGGCCTCGCTGACGATCAACGAGAATGCCGATGCGGCGGTACGGCGCGACTTCGAACGCTTCTTCAATCGTCTGGTGCCGCAGGGCGAAGAGGGTTACGAGCATGACTACGAAGGGCCGGACGATCTGCCGGCGCACTTCAAGGCCAGCCTGCTCGGTTGCCAACTGAGCCTGCCAGTGAGCACGGGGCGCTTGGCGCTGGGGACCTGGCAGGGCATCTATCTCGGGGAACACCGCGACCAGGGTGGCGCGCGGCTGATAGTCGCAACGCTGCACGGGACGGCAAGTTGAATTTTTTTTGGCGGTGTCGGTCATTCCGCATCGCTGGGCTATAACTTACTCCGCTTTGGCAAAGCCATGAGGTAGAACATGAGCGACGAAGAACTAGAACAAGACGATCTGGACGTGAGCGACGAGGAGGAAGGCGAGGAGCTGAACGCGGCCGACGACGGCGACGACAACCTCGACGACGAAGGCACCGACAGCGAGCGCGCCACGCCGGCCAAGAAAAAGGCCAAGGCTGCCGAGCCTGACGAGTTGCCGAGTCTGGAAGCCAAGCAGAAGGAGCGTGAGGCGCTGGCACGGGCCATGGAGGAGTTCCTGGCACGTGGTGGTCGCGTTCAGGAAGTCGAGCCCAACGTAGTCGCCGACCCGCCGAAGAAGCCGGACAGCAAGTACGGCAGCCGTCCCATCTGAGCACCATTTACATACGAACAAGCCCGCCATGTGCGGGCTTGTTCGTATTCAGCAGCAGCTTGTCTCTGGCTCAGTTGCCGCGCCAGTCGAGCAGCAGCTTGGGCAGCTCGGCGAGGCTGCGGATCTGCGCGTCGGGCTGGTAATCCTGCGTCCAGGCGATTTGTCCGGGATTGAACCAGACCGCGCGCAGTCCCGCCTGTTGTGCTCCGGCGATGTCGTCCTCGGCATGATCGCCGATATGTACCGCCTGCTCGGGGAGGGCGCCGCCCAGCCGCAGGGCTTGTCGGAACGGGTGCGGGTCGGGCTTGCCGATGCCGAGATCCTCGGCACAGAGGGTGAACTGGAAATAGTCGGCCAGGCCCAGACGGCGCACGTCGGCGTTGCCGTTGGTGATCACGCCAAGGGTGTAGTGATTGGCCAGAAACTCCAGCGTGGGCTGCACGTCCGGGAAAATCTCGACCTCGTGGCGCGCATCGAGAAACACCTGAAAAGCCCGCTCGGCCAGTTCGTCCGCTTCCTCACGAGGGTAGCCTGCATCACCCAGCGCGTGCTGCAGGATGCGCCGGCGCAGTTCGCTGACACGATGACGCAGCGTCGGCTCACGCTCGACCAGCATGCGCCGGATCGCACCCAGCGCCTCGACGGGAAACTCGCCCAGGCGCGGCGCGTGCTTGGCCAGCCAGTCGCGCAGCACGGTTTCCGCGCTCTGGATGGCCGGTTTGGTTTCCCAGAACGTGTCGTCCAGGTCGAAAGTGATCAGGCGAATGCTCATGTGTCGGAATCCTGCTTGCGCTTGGCGCGCGGATGCGCCTGGTCATAGACCTTGGCCAGGTGCTGAAAGTCCAGGTGGGTATAGATCTGCGTGGTGCCGATGTCGGCGTGGCCGAGCAACTCCTGGACCGAGCGCAGATCCTGAGAAGACTCCAGCATGTGGCTGGCGAAGCTGTGACGCAGCATGTGCGGATGCAAGTGCTGGCCAAGTTCGCGCACCCCTGCCTGGCGCACCCGCATCTGCACCGCACGGGCGCCGAGACGCCGGCCCTGTTGGCCGATGAATACTGCGCTGTCGCTTGGGTTGGCCAGCGCCCGTAGGGGCAGCCAGGCCTGCAGCGCCTCGCGGGCCTTGCTTCCGACCGGCAGCTCACGTGCCTTGTTGCCTTTGCCGAGCACGCGTACCAGCCCTGCGGGCAGGTCCAGCTGCTCAAGATTCAAGCCGACCAGCTCGGACAGGCGCAGGCCGGAGGAATAGAACAGCTCCAGCATCGCCTGATCGCGCCGCGCGATGAAATCGTCCTCGACGCCGCCATCGAGCAGCTGCATGGCGCGATCGGTATCCAGCAGGCGCGGCAGCCGGCGTTCGCCTTTCGGTGCGGACAGCCCGGTGGCCGGGTCGTGTTCGCAGAGTCGCTCCTGATTGAGGTAGCGATACAGCCCGCGTACCGATGACAGGAGGCGTGCGAGGCTGCGGCTGGATTGACCCTGGCGATGCAGTTCGCCCACCAGCTGGCGAAGGTGCCGGCTCTGCAGGGCGGACCAATCGAGGATCTGCTCGCGTTCGCAGTACGCCAGCAGCTTGTTCAGGTCGCGCCGGTAGCCCTCCAGCGAGTGGGCCGAGAGCTGCCGGGCGCTGCGCAGATGTTCGAAGTAGGCATCAAGGGCAGTTTCAAGCGTCACACTGGGCTCCACATATGCACGTACGGCCGCGCCGATGCGTTGCCGCAGCTACAAGCGTCAGCGTACCGAACGCAGAGGGGTGCCGAAGCGCGGCAGCACCCGGGTCAACACTTCGGCGATATAGCCGAGAAACAGCGTGCCCAGCGAGCTCTTGTAGTGCTGCGGGTCCGGGCTGCCGATGGCCAGCACGCCCTGCTGATTGTTCAGGCTGACCACCGCGGCGGAGCCGACGCTGCCGCCATCTTCGCCGAAAAGGAAGCTCAGCTCGTGCGGACGCAGCACGCCGCAGATGGTCTTGCCGCCGTCGAGCAGGCCGCCGATGCTCTGCTGCGCCTCGCCGGTGCTGACGCAGCGGCCCACCGGCAGTGCCGCGTCGCTGAACAGGATGAGGCTGACGTAGGGCACCTGGAACTCGTGGCGCAGGCTGTCTTCCACCGCGCTGACCACTTCTTCCAGGCTACCGGCGTCGAGCAGGTCGAGCACCAGGCGGCGGGTCTTGTCGAACAGGCGGTCGTTGTCACGCGCGACGTCCATCAACTGCGACAGTCGATGGCGCATCTCGATGTTGCGCTCGCGCAGCAGCTTGACCTGGCGCTCCACCAGCGACACCGCGGTGCCCGGCTGATGGGGAATGCGCAGCTCGGGGATCAGCTCGTCGTGATCGACGAAGAATTCCGGATGGGCGCGCAGGTAGGCGGCGACGGCTTCGGCGTCGGGTAGCGGGGTGCTGCCCTGAGTCTGGTCGGTCATAGGCGAACCTGTCCTTCAAATACACGAACGGCGGGGCCGGTCATCATAACCGGCTGCCCCGGACCTGCCCATTCGATGGACAGACGGCCACCCGGCAGCTCGATCTGCACCGGCGAGTCCATCCAGCCCTGGCGAATCGCCGCGACCGCAGCCGCGCAGGCACCGGTGCCGCAGGCCTGGGTCTCGCCGGCGCCGCGTTCCCAGACGCGCAGCCGCGCATGGCGGCGGTCGATCACCTGCAGGAAGCCGACATTGACCCGCTGCGGAAAGCGCGGGTGATGTTCGATCTTCGGCCCCAGCTCATGCACCGGCGCCTGCTCGACGCTGTCGACGCGCAGCACCGCATGGGGGTTGCCCATGGATACGGCGGCCAGCTCTACGCGCTGGCCATCGACGTCGAGCGGATAGCTCAGCGCTTCCTGCTCGGCCTGGAACGGAATTTCGGCCGGCACCAGTCGCGGCGGGCCCATGTCGACGCGGATCTGCCCATCGGGGCGGATATCCAGCTCGATGATGCCGCCCTTGGTTTCGACCTTGATCTTGCGCTTGACGGTCAGGCGCTTGTCGACCACGAAGCGGGCGAAGCAGCGCGCGCCGTTGCCGCACTGCTCCACTTCCGAACCGTCGGAATTGAAGATGCGATAGCGAAAATCCACGTCCGGATTCTGCGGCGGCTCGACGATCAGCAGCTGATCGAAGCCGACACCGGTGTGGCGGTCGCCCCACTGCTTGGCGTGCTTGGGCTGGATGTGCGCGTGCTGGCTGACCAGGTCGATGACCATGAAATCGTTGCCCAGACCGTGCATCTTGGTAAAGCGCAGAAGCATGATCTTGGCCTCAAGTGGGCAGCAGGCTTTCGCCGGCGTACAGCTCCTGAACGCTCTCGCGACGGCGCACTTCGAAGGCCTGGTCACCATCCACCAGCACCTCGGCGGCGCGGCCGCGGGTGTTGTAGTTGGAGCTCATGACAAAGCCGTAGGCGCCGGCCGAACACACCGCCAGCAGATCGCCTTCGACCAGCGCCAGCTCGCGATCCTTGGCGAGGAAATCGCCGGTCTCGCAGATCGGCCCGACGATGTCGTAGCGACGGGTATCGCCTTCGTGCGGTTGCACCGCGACCACGTTCATCCAGGCCTGGTACAGCGCTGGGCGGATCAGGTCGTTCATCGCCGCATCGACGATGGCAAAGTCCTTGTGCGCGGTGTGCTTGAGATATTCCACGCGGGTCAGCAGCACGCCGGCGTTGGCGACGATGGAACGGCCCGGCTCGAACACCAGTGCCAGCCCGCGGCCTTCGATGCGCTGGCGCACGGCCTGGATGTAGTCGCCGGCCAGCGGCGGCTGCTCGTCGCGATAACGTACGCCAAGCCCGCCACCGAGGTCGAGGTGACGGATCTGGATGCCGCGGGTGGCGAGCCGATCGACCAGCGCCAGCAGGCGGTCGAGGGCATCGAGGAAGGGCGGCAGGCTGGTCAGCTGCGAACCGATGTGGCAGTCGACGCCGACCACGTCCAGGTTCGGCAGCTCGGCGGCCCGGGCGTAGACCGCCTCGGCGTTGTCGATATCGATGCCGAACTTGTTCTCTTTCAGACCGGTGGAGATATATGGATGGGTACCGGCATCCACGTCCGGATTGACCCGCAGCGACACCGGCGCCTTCATGCCCAGCTCGGCGGCAACGTGCTGCAGGCGCTCCAGTTCGTCGGTGGATTCGACGTTGAAGCAGTGCACGCCGACTTCCAGCGCGCGGCGCATGTCGTCGCGGGTCTTGCCGACGCCGGAGAAGACGATGCGACCCGGCTCGCCACCGGCCGCCAGTACGCGCTCGAGTTCCCCGCGCGAAACGATGTCGAAGCCGGCGCCGAGACGCGCCAGCACGTTCAGCACGCCCAGGTTGGAATTGGCTTTGACGGCGAAGCAGACCAGGTGCGGCATGCCATCCAGCGCATCGGCATAGGCCCGGTACTGGGCTTCGATGTGGGCGCGGGAATAGACGTAGGTCGGGGTGCCGAAGCGTTGCGCGAGTGCGGGCAGTGCCACGCCTTCCGCGAAGAGTTGACCGTCGCGGTACGAGAAGGCCTCCATGAACAGCCTCCTTTAGAGTTCGAAACGGTCTTTGGAACGTTCTTTGACGGTCTGCTCGTCATCCGGCAGGTACAGCGGACCTTTCTGGCCACAACCGCTGAGCGCGGCGGCGAAGACGGCAAGGGCGATGAAGGGAAGCAGAAGGCGCTTCATGGGGGCTGGAATCCTTGAAAAATCTAATCGCCGGAGTATACCCAGCACCCGGCAGATTGCCTATGCGAGCAGCACGTCACACGGCGGCGTTGCTGGCCGCCGGCTCGCTTGATCCGGGCGGGGCCTGCTAAGCTCGCCGCCGTTGAGCGCGGCCTCGTCGCGCGCAGAACAATTCGAGGATGTCTTGCATGAGCCTGAGTGAAGCCCGTTATCACGATCTGGTCGATGCCGTACAGGAGAGCGTCGAGGACGTATTCGACGACACTAACCTGGATGTCGATCTGGAAAACTCCGGTGGTGTGCTGACCGTTCGCTTCGACAATGGCAGCCAGCTGATCCTCAGTCGTCAGCCTGCGCTGCGCCAGCTGTGGGTGGCGGCGCGCTCCGGTGGCTTTCATTTCGACTATGACGAGGGCAGCCAGTTGTGGTTGTGCGATGCCAGTGGCGAGCGGCTCGGTGAGTTGCTTTCGCGGGTCACGCTGGAGCAGGGCGGCGAGTCGCTGGAGTTCGAGGATTTGTGACGCCAGCGCCGCGCAGGCCCCGTATTCCGGGGGTTGTCGGCAGGGGCCTTGCTTATTCGGGCTGCTGTGATAGTGTCTCTCGCAGGTCAACAAAACCCCGCCTTCGGGCGGGGTTTTGCTTTTTTCGTGTTTTATTTTTCGCAGGAGCTTGCCAGAACCCATGACCAGTGCACCGCCGATCATCCTTACCAAACTCGATCTGCAGCGCCTCGAGCGGCTGCTCGACAGTCTGGACGACTACGGTCCGGCCGCCGAAGCGCTCGAGCAGGAACTGTCGCGGGCGCAGATCGTGGAACGCAGCGAGATGCCTGCCGGTGTCGTGACCATGAACTCGCGTGTGCATTGCCGCGATGAAGGCAGTGGTAAGGACTACCACCTGACGCTGGTCTACCCACACGATGCCGGCAAGGAAGGCACCGTATCGGTGCTCGCTCCTGTCGGCACTGCGCTGCTGGGCATGAGCGTCGGCCAGCACATCGACTGGCCGGCCCCCGGCGGCAAGATGATCAAGCTCACCCTGCTGGCCATCGAATATCAGCCCGAAGCGGCCGGCGATCCGTTCTGACGGGCAGCGCTTGCGAAATGATCAGCCCGGCCGCCGCTGCGCCCGGGCTGGTAACAGCTTCCGGCAGCTCTGCCTCTCTTGAAGCAGCAACCGTTCGATAGCACTGCACCCTGCTGCTGGTTCGTCGGGCCAGAACCTCGCGCCGCGACGTTCGCTGAGGCCCCCGCCAGTTTCCCTCTATTGTTCCAACACCGCGTTCAGTGCCGCCTCCAGCCGCGACTTGTAACGCAGGTATTGCACCGTCTGGCTACGGCCGCTTCCGTGCAAACCGGAGAGGTCAAGATCGGTGATGTAACAGGGGTAGCGTTCGCCCGCGCGGCGGTGCGCGAGGATCGTGCGCGCCACGGCGGCGAACAGGTCTGTACCGTACTCCAGGCCGGAAAACTCCTGCTGGTTGCAGTACAGCGTGACCTGGGAGCGGCCGTTCTCGCTCGCATCGACGATGGCTTGCACGTCATAGAACGGATCGTTGATCTCTCCTTGCGGCAGCGGCCGGCGTTCCAGCTGCGCTGGTTGCGTGGTGCTGGCGGGGCGGATGCGGTAGATCAGGATTGCCGGATCGGTGGTCTCCGCCATGGTGGCGGTCTGCTGCGCCCTGCGCCGATAGAGCATCGATTCGAGAAAGCGCAGCAATGGCTTGAGCAGCGAACGCTCGTCGCGATAAGGCAACGTCTGCTGCCAGAGCGCGTTGCATTCGTCGAGTACGCTCAGCTCCGCCGTTTCGCCCAGGCTACGGTAGAACACCTGCAGGCAGCCCGGGCGGCCTTGGGCCAGCATCAGCGCCAGTTCCTCACCCTCCAGCGCCTTGCGATCGAGCTGCAGCGGGCTGTAGGCGTGGTGCGCCTCGGCGAGATGTTCAACCAGCGCGTCGCGGTCGTTCAGGCTGCTCACGCGCAGGCTGTCGTGGTCACGCTGCAGCACGTGGAAATGCTGACGGACCTGCAGCAGATAGCGGGCAGCCGGGGCGGCGGCGAGGCTGGCGCACGCATCGTGGAATATTTCTTCGACGCGCCGGCCGATGGCCTGGCCGCGGTTGCGGGCGAAGCAGAATACCTGCAGCTGCGGCTCCGTCTCGCGTGTCGTCTGCTCGACATAGTCGCGCAGGCATTGTGGCAGGGCTGTCGGTCCCTCGTAGCGGGTCACCATCAGCTCGTTCCAGCTGTTGAGGGTGATCTGATCGATGCTCAGCACGAGGTTTTCCGGTGCTGCATTCTGGATGGCCTGTTCGGCGATCGTCGGCTGCTCCGGTGCAAGCTGCATCGGATCCAGCCCAACATTGACCAGCAGCAGTACGCGGCTGGGGCGGCAGGCGGCGAGCAGCGCTTCCTCGCTGACCGGCTGCAGGGGCAGGGGCAGTACGCGGCGCAGGTCGCTGAACAGCGCGAACAGCTCTGCCTCGCTCAGGCCGCTGTCGCCGGGAAACAGCGACAGGTGGGTACTGGCATCGACGACACCGTTGCGATGACACCAGGCGAGCAGCGCGACGAGTTCGCGCGCGCGCTTGAGCGGGGCGTAATTGGACAGCTCCGGTGCCGTGAGCTGCCCCTGGTAGAGCGACCAATGGGCATCGCCTGCGGCATCGTAGCCGTGGACGAGCGTCAGGCTGTCTTCGCTCATGTCGGGCGATATGCCGAGGTTGATCACCTCCACCTTGCCGGCCTTGCGCTCGATGGCGGCGTACAGGCGGCGCCCCAGTACGCCGAGGTCGCGGCTGGTGAGCGCGCTGGTCGCCTGCAGGCGACGGGTGAACTCACTGAGAAAGCGGTAGCCATAGGTCAGCTCGTTGACCAGCGCGCGGCGTTCCTGGCTGACCTGCCGGACCTTCCAGCGGCTGCGGTTGTCGAGCAGGGAGAACTGTTTTTCGTCCCAACGCCAGTCACGGGTAAAACGTTCCAGCAGGATGCGCTGCCAGCTCTTGCTGCGGTTGACCGGTGGCCGGCTCAGTGGTCGGTTGATCTTCAGGTACAGGCAGCGTCGGGCCAGCTCCAGGCGCTCACGGTCGCCGCGCTCACTGAGGTAGCGTTCGATGGCCTGGTAGGCAGCGATGTAGGGGTCGAGTTCGTCCAGCGCGTCGAGGCGACCCTGATAGATGGCTTGCTTGAAATCCAGCGCCAGGCAGCGCAATTGTGGGTACTGACTGGCATAGACCTCGACCAGCAGAAGCTTGAACAGCGACTTGTAGGGCGCGTCGATGGCCTTGTACAGCTGCCAGAGACCGGCACCGACGAACTCCCCTGGCGGCACCTGGCCAAGGTGGCCGAGATCGAGCACTTCGTCGGCGCGCACGAAGCGCTTGGCCAGCAGCGTCGCGACGTATTCGGCGTAGCGATGCTCTTCGTAATCCGGCACCAGCCACCAGAGTGGTGTGCGGCCACCGAGCCAGAGCGCGGTGCGGTAGAACTCGTCGAGCAACAGGTAATGCTGGGTGGTGCCGCAGTCATCGGAAGTCAGCTTGGCTTCGCGCTGGCCCTGGGTGAAGCGCTGCGGGTCGACCAGAAAGAAGTGCGCCTCGCTGCCCTGGCTCGCGGCCCAGCTGCGTAGCAGCTCGCACTTGCGATGCAGTTCCTCGATCTGCTGCGTCGTCAGCTCCGGATCGTGGCAGACCCAAACGTCCAGATCGCTGTGCTCATCCTGCGCGACGGTGCCCAGGCTACCCATCAGGAACAGGCCAAGGATGGGTTGGAGTGTCTTGCCGCGCACCGGTTTGTAGGCGAACGAGCGGCTCAGGCGCTGGGCTTCGGCCAGTTGCTCGGCATCCGGCTCGAAATGGGCCAGCCCGGCGGGAGTGCTTGCCGAGACGTAGCCGGGCAGTATCGGATGGTTGACGTGAAACAACAGCGGCAGCAGCTTGAGTACCTGCTGCTGTCGGGTCGACATGGCCTGGGCGGCGCGCTCCAGACGTGCGCTGTTGATGGCCAGAAAGCGCGCCCGCAGCGTGGCCAGCACCTTGCGGTCGATGCCGTCTTCGAGAATCGGGTGGATGTGCTGGGTGCGGGTCATGGTGGTTCGTGCAGGCGAGGCTAACCCCTGTTCATCGGCCACTTGGCGTGCGGCTTGAGGCGGGGCGCAAGCTTGCCAGCTGTGAGCGACCAACGGCCAGGGCCGGCATCATCCGTACCCTGGGCTGGCGAAGCGGAACGGCAATGCGGTGTCAGGCCGTGGCGGTTTCCGAGAGGATGGTAAGCAGGGTCTGCGCCTGTTCAGCGGCATCGCGGCCAAGGCTGGTGAGGTAGCCACCATCGTTCTGGGTGATCAGTCCCTTGGCGTGGAGGCGGCCGAAAGCGGCGATGGTGGACGGGCTGGCATCGTGATGCACTTTCAGCCCTTCCTGCAGGTTTTCCAGATTGAACTGGCAAAGCACTTCCAGTTCGGCGACCAACTCAGGGGTGTACGACATGCTCGCTCCTCGGGTGGTGGGCTCATGCCCTGTCCGCTGAGTGTAGATGCTGGCGGCGACCCTGCCTTGATCCAGGTCCTATTCGGATGCCTGCGGCAGTTCCGGCAGCTTGCGCAGCATGGCCTCGTAGGCGGCACCGTCGAAAGGGCGGTCTTCGCTGAGCATCGCGCGGATCTCGTGGGCGAGGACCAGCGCCATCATCTGCAGGCATTCGTCGCGCTCGTAGCCGACCAGCGTCAGCTTGTTCAGCGTGGCCTGGGTGGCCGCGGGCTCACCGGCTTCAAGCTGGTTCTCGATCGCCTGGATCAGGGTCTCTTCGGCGAACGCTTCATCTTCATCGTTGCTGGGTGTGTCTTGCGCCATGGCAGGTATCTCGTCGAGCGGGGCCGGATTTTCTGCGTCCAGCTGGCATATCGTGCAGCTGCCGTCATCCGGGCGGTTGGTTTCGACGTAGCGTACCCGGCGCTGAGCGGCCTGGCGATCGGCATCGACGCGATAGCGGGGGCGGTCTGGATCGGACATGGGTTTCTCCATACGGATGCATCCAGCTAAGCACCGGCTGCCCCGTGAAGCAATGCCGCGGCGCGTCAGTCCATCAGGCTCAGGGCCAGGCAGAGCAGGCCGAATGCGCTCCAGACCAGCGAGAAGATGATCGGCGTGCGCAGTGAAAACAGCAGGGTGCGCTTGTAGCGAGGCCCGCCGACCGGGCTGCTGCCTTCGCCGAACAGCGCCGATTCGTTGTTCGGCAGCATGCCGACGCGGCCTTCGAGCTGCAGCAGTTCGGACTGTTTCTGATGCCAGCGCTCGATGACGTCGAAATTGGACTTGATGCCGGGCATCGCGTGCAGCGACGTGATGAGGCCGAGCACCGAGAGAATCGCCGGCACCACCAGACGGAACAGCTCGCCCCACTCAGGGTTACTGTTGGCCATCGACGAGGCGAAGGCAATCATCAGGAACGATTGCGACGACAGGTAGGCGCTGGTGCGCTCGGCCAGCAGGGAGGATTCGAAATGGATTTCGGAGCGGTAGAACATCAGGCGCTCCTTGGGCGAGTCGAAAAGCTCGGCGCCCTGGGTGTCCTGGTTCAGCAGCAGGGTGCGCAGGTCGGTCATGCAGGCCTCGGCGAATGCGGCGGCGGACATGGGGGAGTCGCCGGCGGTTGCATGTAGGTCAAGCTTAATGCGCGAGAGTTCCGGTCGATGACTCAGCGGCCAGCTTCACCGCGATGGCTGTCCGCGTGTGCCTCGCGACAACGCCAGAGCAGCAGGGTCAGCGCCAGAAAGGCCAGCGACCAGCAGCCGGCGGCGAGCAGTAGCCAGCCCTGCTGAGGCTGATTCAATAGGGCGGGCAGCACCCGTGCCAGCGCCGCCAGGCTGATCAGCAGCGCCACCGGCTGTATCCAAGGCTGCGCCGCGGGATCGCGGAAACGGTAGATCAGCCGGGTGCGGGCCATCACCGTGAAAGTCAGGCTGCTCAGCGCGCCGACGGTCAAAGCGTGCAGCGTTGCGTTCAGTGGTAGCGTCGGTAGCAGCGTTCCCAGGCCAAGCAATAGCAGGCCAATGGCGAGCCAGGCATAGCCGAGCAGCAGGGTCAGGAGGTCCGAGCGTGCGCAGCGCCAGGGTTGCCAGCGCAGCAGGCGGATGGCCGTGAGCAGGGCGGCGGCGACCAGTACGGCGCCGGTCAGTTGCCGGGTGAGCGGCCAGGGCAGGAGATTCAGCAGCAGGGCGATGCCGAGCAGGATCAGCACGGCGCCTTCGGTATGCGGCTGCACTCGCGCATCCAGTCGCCAGCCCTGGCTCTGCGCGTTACCGGCAATGGCTGGCGCGATGATTCGTCCGCCCATGAAGAACATCAGGATGGCGACCAGTAGCAGCGCCTCCTCCAGCATGAGCCGGTCGAAGCCAGCTGCAAAGCTGCCGCTGGCGATGGCGCTGAGCAGGCCAAGTCCGGCAACCACCGGGGCAACCGTCTGGTTGCGCCATTTTTTCGCGGCGCCGAGAAAGCGCGGCAACACATTCCAGGCAAGTCCGGCAGCAAAGACGCCGGCGCTGGCCAGTGCCAGCCACGAACCTGGCCAAAGCAGGAAACCGAGGCGCGCCAATGCCCAGCAGCCGAGTAGCGCAAGGGTAAAGCGCAGTGGCTGTGGGCCGAGCAGGTAGCCGGCGATCACCGCGAGTGCAAAGCCGAAGAGCATCTCGTGGGCGTGACCGGCGGATGTGGCGAGCCCGGGCATCGCGGGAAGCAGACCAAGTAGCGCCAGTACCGAATACGGCAGGATCAGCGCCGCGTAGAGCGCGGCAGCCGGGAAGAACCAGGCGTTGGCAAACGGCAGGCGCGCCTTGTGCGGCGACAGCGCAGCGGCTGACGCAGACGAGTTCGAACGATCGCTCAACCCGCCGCGAACTCTGACAGTGCGTCGCCGGTCAGGCGGTAGCCGATCCACTCGTTCTGCGGCCGGGCACCGATGGATTCGTAGAAGTCGATGGCCGGCTGATTCCAGTCCAGCACCGACCACTCGAAGCGCCCGCAGTCGCGTGCCACCGCCAGTTGGGCCAGATGCCGCAGCAGTGCCTTGCCGGCGCCGATGCCGCGCTGCTGCGGGGTGACGTACAGGTCTTCCAGATACAGGCCGTGCTTGCCCAGCCAGGTCGAGTAGTTGAAGAAGTACACCGCGTAGCCGATCGGCTCGCCGTCCAGCTCGCAGATCAAACCATGGGCGCTGCTGCCGTCGGCGAACAGGCTGTTCTCGATGCCGGCGACGTCGGTCTTGACCTCGTGCTCGGCCTTTTCATAGATGGCCAGATCGGTGATGAAGCGCAGGATCAGTGCGGCGTCTTCGCGAACCGCGGGGCGAATGTCGAGGGACATCTCAATCTTCCTGAACGGGAGAGGGTGAGCGCATTGTTGCGCCAGTTGGCGGGCTTGTGAGGATGGTGATCGCCTGCCGCTTGAACCGCACATTGGCCCGGCGGCGGCCACCGAGCTGCAGGGCCAGACGGCGCGACAACCCGGCTCTGCCGCACGCTGAATAGCCGACCGCAAGCGGTCGGCCGACTCCGGTCAGCGGGACGCGAGCAGCGCCTGGCCGCGCTTGACCGCGGCGCGCACCTGATTAGGCGCCGTACCGCCGATATGGTCACGGGCGTTGACCGAGCCTTCCAGGGTCAGCACGGCGAACACGTCGTCAGTGATCTGATCGCTGAACTGGCGCAGCTCGTCGAGGCTCATCTCGGCCAGGTCCTTGCCGGTCTGTACGCCGTACTTCACCGCATGGCCGACGATCTCGTGGCAGTCGCGGAAGGGCAGGCCCTTGCGCACCAGGTAGTCGGCCAGATCCGTGGCGGTGGAGAAGCCGCGCAACGCCGCCTCGCGCATGATTTCGCGCTTGGGCTTGATCGCCGGGACCATGTCGGCAAAGGCGCGCAGGCTGTCGCGCAGGGTGTCGGCGGCGTCGAACAGCGGTTCCTTGTCTTCCTGGTTGTCCTTGTTGTAGGCCAGCGGCTGGCCCTTCATCAGCACCAGCAGGCCGGCCAGCGCGCCAAATACGCGGCCGGTCTTGCCGCGCACCAGCTCGGGCACGTCCGGGTTCTTCTTCTGCGGCATGATCGAGCTGCCGGTGCAGAAGCGATCGGGCAGGTCAATGAACTGGAACTGCGCGCTGGTCCAGAGCACCAGCTCCTCGGAGAAGCGCGACAGGTGCATCATCGCCAGCGAGGCGGCGGCGCAGAATTCGATGGCGAAGTCGCGATCGGAAACGCCATCCAGCGAGTTGCCGGAGATCGCTTCGAAACCCAGCAATTCGCAGGTGATTTCCCGCTGGATCGGATAGGTGGTACCGGCCAGTGCAGCCGAACCCAGCGGCATGCGGTTGGTGCGCTTGCGGCAGTCGACCAGGCGTTCGTAGTCGCGGCTGAGCATCTCGAACCAGGCCAGCAGATGGTGGCCGAAGGTCACCGGCTGGGCGGTCTGCAGGTGGGTGAAACCGGGCATGATGGTGTCGGCTTCGGCTTCGGCGAGACCCAGCAGACCCTGCTGCAGACGGGTGATTTCGCCGAGGATCAGGTCGATTTCGTCACGCAGCCACAGGCGGATGTCGGTGGCGACCTGGTCGTTGCGCGACCGGCCGGTGTGCAGCTTCTTGCCGACGATGCCGATGCGGTCGGTCAGGCGCGCCTCGATGTTCATGTGCACGTCTTCCAGGTCGACGCGCCAGTCGAAGGTGCCGGCCTCGATCTCGCTCTGGATGTCCTTGAGGTTGGTGATGATCTGCTCGCGCTCATCGGCGCTTAGCACGCCGGCTTTTTCCAGCATGGTGGCGTGGGCGATGGAGCCCATGATGTCGTGGCGGTAGAGGCGCTTGTCGAACTCGACGGAGGCGGTGAATCGGGCGACGAAGGCGTCGACGGGCTCGCTGAAACGGCCGCCCCAGGACTGATTGGTCTTGTCGGTGCTCATGAATGCGCTCGCTGAAATCCGAAGGCTGAGGAAAGGCGGCGATGATAACAGGGATGGCGCTGCGGGCGGGCACACCGGACGCAGCCGTGGGAAGGGTGAGCTGGCTGGCAAATCCGCACGATTTCGCCTCGGCCGGCGGGTGCTTGGCTTGCCCTCACCGAGGCGTGCAAGGAAACTCCCGGCAGGTCGATCCACAGGCTGATCCGAGTGAAAACCACTGCCGTATCCGATGATTTCTTCGTTCCCGAGCTGTGCCAGCCCGAGGCCTTGCTCGGCCTCGTCCTGCTCGCCGAACTGCTGGTATTCGTGCTGGTGCTGGCCGAGCCGATGCAGCCGGGATTCGACTGGATGCGCCTGGCGCTGACCTCGTTGTTCGTGCAGTGGATCGTGCTGCTGTCCGCCGGCACCATGTGCCTGCTGCGTCCGCTGTTGGCGCGGCTCCGCGCGGCGTTGGCCGGGCTGGCGTGCTGCGCGCTGGTGGTCGGGCTGACCCTGGCCTGCACCGCCGTGGCGGACATCTACCAGCTCGGCGGCCCGCTCTCGCGCGACGGCGAGGTCAATCTCTACCTGCGCCACGCGCTGATCAGCCTGATCATGTCGGGTCTGCTGCTACGCTATTTCTATCTGCAGAGCCAGTGGCGGCGCCAGGAGCAGGCCGAGCTGCGGGCGCGGATCGAATCGCTGCAGGCGCGCATTCGTCCGCACTTCCTGTTCAACAGCCTCAACAGCATTGCCGCGCTGGTGGCCAGCGATCCGGCCAAGGCCGAGCAGGCGGTGCTGGACCTGTCCGACCTGTTTCGCGCCAGCCTGGCGCGGCCGGGCACGCTGGTGGCCTGGCGTGACGAAATGGAGCTGTCGCGCCGCTACCTGTCGATCGAACAGTACCGCTTGGGCGACCGGCTGCAGATGGACTGGCGGGTCGACAGCGTGCCGGACGACCTGCCGATTCCGCAGCTGACGCTGCAGCCGCTGCTGGAGAATGCGCTGGTCTATGGCATTCAGCCACGTATCGACGGCGGGTTGGTCAGCGTAGCCGCTGAATATGTCGATGGTGTGTTTCAGTTGGTGGTCAGCAACCCGTTCGACGAAACCGCTCAAGCGCAGGCTTCACGGGGTACGCGGCAGGGTTTGCAGAACATCGACGCACGATTAGCGGCACTTTTCGGTCCGCTAGCGAGTCTCAGCGTGGAGCGCCGTGAAGGCCGCCATTACACATGTCTACGCTATCCATGTGCGAGACAAACGCAGGAAGCCAGATCTATATGAATGTCCTGATTGTCGATGACGAACCTCTAGCCCGCGAGCGCCTCAGCCGACTGGTAGGTGACCTCGACGGCTATCGTGTCCTCGAGCCTGCTGCCAGCAATGGCGAAGAAGCACTGACGCTGATCGAGGAACTGCGCCCTGATATCGTGCTGCTGGATATCCGCATGCCCGGGCTCGATGGTCTGCAGGTTGCAGCCAAGCTTTGCGAGACGGATGCGCCGCCAGCGGTGATTTTCTGTACTGCCCATGATGAATTCGCCCTGGATGCCTTCCAGGTCAGCGCGGTTGGCTATCTGGTCAAGCCGGTGCGCCCGGAGCACCTGTCCGAGGCGCTGAAGAAGGCCGAGCGGCCCAATCGCGTTCAGCTCGCTGCCTTGACCCGTCCTGCTGCGGTGTCCGGTGCCGGGCCGCGCAGCCACATCAGCGCGCGCACCCGCAAGGGCATCGAGCTGATTCCGCTGGATCAGGTGATCTACTTCATCGCCGACCACAAGTACGTCACCCTGCGCCACGTTGGTGGCGAGGTGCTGCTGGACGAGCCTTTGAAATCGCTGGAAGACGAGTTCGGCGAGCGCTTCGTGCGCATCCATCGCAACGCGCTGGTGTTCCGCGATCGGATCGAGCGTCTGCAACGCACGCCGCTCGGCCACTTCCAGCTGTTCCTCAAGGGGCTCGACGGCGAGGCGCTGACTGTGAGTCGGCGTCATGTGGCCGGCGTGCGCAAGCTGATGCAGAACCTCTGAGCCAGCACGGCTCGCTGCGTTGGTGACCGTCAGCTGATACGGCTGGCGGGCTCCGGCGTGGTGGCATGACAGCGCGCTTTACTTGATTCCGGCCAACCCAGGCTGGTTGTCCGGCCTGTTATCATCGCCGGCAATTCACTGTTCTGGAATTGTCCATGTCTCGCGAAATTCGCATCGCCACCCGCAAGAGTGCCCTGGCCCTGTGGCAGGCCGAATACGTCAAGGCGCGCCTGGAGGCGTCGCACCCGGGGCTCAAGGTCAGCCTGGTGCCGATGGTCAGCCGCGGCGACAAGCTGCTCGACGCACCGCTGGCGAAGATTGGCGGCAAGGGTCTGTTCGTCAAGGAACTGGAAACGGCACTGATGGAGAACGAAGCGGACATCGCCGTGCACTCCATGAAGGACGTGCCGATGGAATTTCCCGAAGGGCTGGGCCTGTACTGCATCTGCGAGCGTGAAGATCCGCGTGATGCCTTTGTCTCCAATCACTTCGACGACCTCGATGCGCTGCCGCCCGGCAGCGTGGTCGGCACCTCGTCGCTGCGTCGCCAGGCCCAGCTGCTGGCGCGGCGGCCGGACCTGAAAATCCAGTTCCTGCGCGGCAACGTCAACACCCGACTGGCCAAGCTCGATGCAGGTGAGTACGACGCCATCATCCTCGCTGCCGCCGGGCTGATCCGCCTTGGCTTCGGTGAGCGCATCCGGTCCAGCATCGGCGTCGACGAGAGCTTGCCGGCCGGCGGTCAGGGCGCGGTTGGCATCGAATGCCGTACCACCGACAGCGAACTGCATGCACTGCTGGAGTGCCTGAACCACGCACCGACCGCTACTCGCGTGGTCGCCGAGCGCGCGCTGAACAAGCGCCTGAACGGCGGCTGCCAGGTGCCGATCGCCTGTTACGCGGTGCTCGAAGGCGAGCAGCTGTGGTTGCGCGGATTGGTCGGCCAGCCGGACGGTACTGTGCTGCTGCGCGCCGAAGGCCGAGCACCTGCCGCCGAAGCCGAGGTGTTGGGCGTGCAGGTCGCCGAGGAGCTGCTGGCCCAGGGTGCCGAGCAGATCCTCAAGGCGGTCTATGGCGAGGCTGGTCACGCGTGACTGGCTGGCGCCTGCTGCTGACCCGGCCGGCCGAAGAGTGCGAGGCGCTGGCGGCAACACTCGCCGAAGCCGGTGTGCACAGCGCCAGTCTGCCGCTGCTGGCGATCGAGCCGTTGCCGGAAACGGCCGAGCAGCGTGCGGCGATCCTCGAGCTGGATCGCTATTGCGCCGTCATCGTGGTCAGCAAACCGGCTGCCCGGCTGGGCCTGGAGCTGCTCGACCGCTATTGGCCGCAGCCCCCGTTCGGTCAAGCCTGGTTCAGCGTTGGTGCCGCCACCGGGGCAATCCTCGAAGCCTATGGGGTGGATGTCAGCTGGCCCGAGCGGGGTGACGACAGCGAGGCGCTGCTGGCGCTGCCGCAGTTGGAACACGCGCTGGCCCGGCCCGATCCGAAGGTGCTGATCCTGCGTGGCGAGGGTGGCCGCGAGTTTCTCGCCGAGACATTGCGTGCGCGCGGGGTGCAGGTGGATATCCTCGAACTGTACCGGCGCTACCTGCCCGATTACCCCATGGGAACACTTGCCGCCACGCTCCGCTCGGAACGGCTCAACGGCCTGGTGGTCAGCAGTGGGCAGGGTCTGCTGTCGCTGCATGAGCTGGCAGCCGATACCTGGCCCGAATTGTCTGAGCTACCCTTGTTCGTACCCAGCCCGCGGGTGGCGGAGATGGCTCGACAGTTGGGCGCCAAACGAATTGTGGATTGCCGCGGCGCAGGAGCTGCGGCCTTGCTGGCGGCCTTGCGGGAAACCGCGGTGGTCGCTTCCTGATGCAAAGGATGGAAACGTGAGCGAAGCAGATTCCAAGAAAGAACCGCTGCAACCCCCCGCCAGTGAGCCGACTCCAGCCGTCGAGCCCGCCAAGTCGTCCAAGACTGCCCCGTCCAAGCCTGTCGCCAGTGGCGGCGCCAAGTCCCTGGCAACCGTGGCGCTGCTGGTCGGGCTGGGTGGCGTGGCGCTCGCTGGTTACGGCGTCTGGCAATTGCAGCAGCTCGGCGCTCAGGAAGGCCAGCGACTCGAAGCCATGCAGGGCACCGCCGAACAGATGCGTCAGCTGGCCGAGCGCGAGCGCCAGATGGCGGCACGCCTTGGTCGTCTGGAGCAGTTGCCGTCGGCCAGTGAGCTGGAGGAGCGGCGGCGTATGCTGGCGACGTTACAGAGCGATCAGCAGCGCCTTTCCGGGCGGGTTGAGCAGGTGCTCGGCGCGAGCCGCGAGGAGTGGCGCCTGGCCGAAGCTGAACACCTGTTGCGCATGGCGATGCTGCAGCTGTCGGCCATGCAGGACGTGAAAAGCGCCGAAATGCTGGTTCACGAAGCCGATCTGATCCTGCAGAAGCAGGACGATCCCGCTGCCTACAGCACGCGGCAGAAACTGCTGGAAGGGCTCGAAGGCCTGCGAAGCCTGCCGGAGCTCGATCGCACCGGGTTGTTCCTGCAACTCGGCGCCTTGCGTGGGCAGACCGCTCAGCTCAGCGCACTGGCACCGGAGTTCGTCAATGGCGAGGCACAGCCGGAAAGCGCCCAGGACAGCCGCTGGCAACGCTGGCTGAACGAGCTGACGCGCTACGTGCGGGTGGACTTCGACGCCGGTGCCGACGTCAAGCCGCTGCTTGTCGGGCAGACCCTGGGCCAGGTGCGCCTGGCCCTTTCGCTGGCTATCGAGCAGGCCCAGTGGGCGGTGCTCAATGGCAATGCCGAGGTCTACCGGCAGTCACTGGAGCAGGCCAGCTCGGTACTCAAGGATCACTTCAGTGAAGACAATGGCCAGGCTCGCGGTCTGCGCAAGCGTCTCGAAGAGCTTTCGCAGCGCGAGGTGGAGGTGACCCTGCCCGATCTTGCGCCGGCGCTGGAGGCGCTGCAGGCCTACGTACAGAAGCGTGAACGCCGCGACGCGGGCGATACAGGCGAAGCGCCCGCCCAGCCCGAGACGCAGGACGCCGAGCAGGAGGCCCAGCGCACATGAAAAGACTGGCGTTGCTACTCATTCTGCTGCTTGCCGTTGCCGGATTCCTCGGCTGGGCGATCAGCCAGAGCGCTGGCTACGTGCTGATCACATATGATCAGTTCCGCTACGAGTCGAGCTTCTGGGTCTTCCTTGCCCTGGTCGCAAGCCTGTGGCTGGTGGCCGTTGTGGTGCACTGGCTGCTGGGGCTGTTGCAAATCTCCGGTGCGCTGGTCAACCCATGGTCGCGTCGCCATCGCGAACGCCGCGTGGAGAAGGCGTCCCGCAGCGGCCTGCGCGAGCTTGCCGAAGGCCAATGGGCGCCGGCGCTCAATCACCTGCAACTGGCCGCCGAGAAGGATCGCCAGCCGTTGGTGCATTATCTGGGGGCAGCGCGGGCGGCCAACGAGCTGGGCGAGTATGCCCAGAGCGATGAGCTGCTGCAGAAGGCTCGCGAGCGTGAACCCGAGGCGGCCTTGGCGATCGGCCTGACCCAGGCGCAGCTGCAGATTGCTCGCGGCCAGTATGTCGAGGCGCGCGCCTCGCTCAGCGAGCTGCAGAACGACCATCCGCGACATCCCTATGTACTGACGCTGCTGCAACAGCTCTATGTCCAGCTCGAGGACTGGGCAGCGCTGTGTCGGCTGCTGCCGGAGCTGCGCAAGCATCGCGTGCTGCCAGCGGCGAAGCTCAGCGAGCTGGAAGTGCTGGCCTGGACGGCGGCGGTTGAACAGGCCGGGCAGCCGTCCGAGCTGGCTCCCGAGGCGAGCATCGAGGCGCTGAACCAGCGTTGGCAGACCGTCCCCAGCGCGCTGCGAGGGGAGCCACTGGTGGTGCGCGCCTACGCCGACGGGCTTGCTCGCCTCGGTGCCCAGGGGAAAGCCGAGGAGGTTCTCTACGCGGCGATCAAACGACAGTACGACGATCGACTGGTGGAACGCTACGGCCGCGTACTCGGTCGTGATCCGGCGCGCCAACTGGCGCATGCCGAAGGCTGGCTCAAGGATCACCCGCAAAACCCCGTGCTGCTGCTTGCGCTGGGACGGCTCAGCCTGCGCAACGAACTATGGGGCAAGGCGCGCGACTATTTCGAGGCGAGCCTACGCTTCGACCACCGCCCGGAAACCTGCGCCGAGCTGGCGCGTCTCCTGGCGCAACTGGGCGATACCGAAAGCAGCAATCGCCTGTTCCAGCAGGGAGTCGGTTTGCTCGACCGCAATCTGCCCGCGACTCTGTGACCGGCTCGTCAGGTCCGCCATGTGCCGGGCTTGACGCTTGCGCGGGTCTTTCTCGCCGCTTGTAAGGCTGTCCAGGTTTCCACTACCGTAGCGGACTTTCCCTTGTAAGCGGAGCCACCATGCGTCTGGCCAGCCCACGTTCCCTGTTCCTTCTCGCCTTTATCGGAAGCGCGCTGCTGATCGTCGTTGCGCTCTACATGGAACACGTAATGGGCCTGGCGCCGTGCCCACTGTGCATTGTCCAGCGCATCTGCGTGATCGCCTTTGGCCTGACCTGCCTGGTGGCTGCGATTCACGGACCGGCCAAGACCGGGCGGCGCGTTTACGCTGGTGTCGGCTTGTTGTTCGTACTGTTCGGCAGCGCCACTGCCATTCGCCAGATCTGGTTGCAGAGTGTGCCGGCCGATCAGTTGCCGAGCTGCCTGCCGAGCCTGGAATACATGATGGAAGCGTTGCCCTTCCAGGAAATCGCCCGTCTGGTGCTGCACGGCACCGCGGAGTGTGCCGAAGTGAGCTGGACTATGCTGGGGCTGAGCATTCCCGAGTGGAGTCTACTGGCCTTCATCGGCATGGCCATTGTCTGTCTTGCGCAGCTATTGCGCCGCGACTGAGCAAAACTTTCCTTCTTACCGTCGAACTCCCGCTGCGCTAGCAGGGTCTTCTCATGGACGTGCAGTGGTTTGATGCGCTTGTGAGATTCGTCGGCTTTTCGCTTGATGCATCGAGCAGCGCGGCATAGTCTGCTCCTGCGGTGACGGATTTTCGCCATCCGCTGCCGCCACTCACCCAGGGCCGATACCGAAAGACAGAAAAACGTCTCGGAATGGCGTAAAAGCATCATCGATTAGGGAAGTGAGGACATCATGCTCGAGAGCTGTCGCAATGCCCAGGAACGCTGGGGTGGTGTACATCTGCTGATCGATCGCTGGCTGCACGAGCGCCATGCACTGATCAACGCCTATCACGAGCTGCATACCGATCGCGACGCGACCGCTCGACAGGCCCTGCAGCGGTTCTGCGAATACCTGGTCGACTACGTCTCGGCCGGCCACTTCGAAATCTACGAACAACTGCTCGCCGAGGCCGAAGCGTTCGGCGATGCCCGCGCGATCGAGTTGGCCAAGCAGATCTACCCGCGTATCGAGACCATCACCAAGGTTGCGTTGGGCTTCAATGATCGTTGCGAGAAGGGCGATTGCCTGGGTAGCCCAGGCTTGGCCGACGAGCTCAAGCAGCTGGGCCAGCTGCTGCATGAGCGCTTCGAGCTGGAAGACTGCCTGATCGAAGTCCTGCATAACGCGCACAAACAGGCAGACGCCACTACCGCATGAGATGGTGGCCATGGCGCTGCCGGCCGGAGCCGCTCGGCGGGCGCTGGCGGCGCTAGAGCCGGCCGTCTAGTATGGGGGCACCGTTCCTGCCAGGAGGCGCCTCCATGCCCGCGAAGAAGAAGTCGGTTACCACCCCGCTGCATTTGCTGCAGCAGCTTTCCCTCAGTCTGATTGACCACCTTGACCAGGCCTGCGCTCGGGCGATCAAGGATGCCGAAAGCACGCTTGCCAAGCTGCAGAAGCAGCGAGGCAAGGCTCAGGACAAGCTGACCAAGGTCCGTGCCAAGCTGGACGACGCCGGCAATGCGGGCAAGGCCAAGGCACAGGTCAAGGCGCGCTCCCGGCTAGGCGAGTTGGAAGAGTCCCTCGCATTGCTGCAGAGCCGGCAGAGCGAAACCCTGACCTACCTGGCCGATCTCAAGCGCGATGCTGAGCAGAGCCTGAAGCTGGCCCAGGGTATCCGCAAGGTTGCCGATGATGCTGACAAGGCCTTGCGCAGCCAGTCTGCGACTGCTGTCAAGCCCGCCGCACCCTCCCGTCCGGCTGCGCGCAAGCCTGCCAGCAAGGTCGCCCCGGCTGCAGCCAAGCCGGCGGCCGCATCTGCCAAAGCTCCGGCGACCAAAACAGCGGTGACGCCGGCTGCTAAAGCGCCAGTCAAGGCTCCGGCAAAAGCTCCGACCAAGACAGCCGCGAAGACCTCGGCCGGCACTGCCGCGGCCAAGCCTGCGGCTACGCGCCCTGCAACGGCCAAGGCTCCAGCCCGCGCGCGCTCGGCCACTGTGGCCAGACCCGCTGCTGCCGCGCAATCCGCCAACAAGGCTGCGCCCGTTGCGGCTGAGGCAGCGGCCAAGCCCACGGCAGCCAAGCCCGCGGCGAAAAAGCCTGCTGCTCGCAAGCCTGCAGCCAAGCGCACCGCGACTCAGAAAGCTGCCAGCTCCAGCTGAGTCTGATAAGCCGCGTTGCGCAGGGTTTCCAGCGCAACGTGGCTACTACCTTTCGGCCCAAGAGCGCTCAACCACCGGTCGGCACCAGCGCTTTCGCTCCATTCGCAGCTCGCCGTCTGCAGCCGCTCCAGCAGGCTGCGCTCCGCTTGCAGTTCGAGCGTCTTGAGCGCTTCGCGCAGTTCTCGCAAGGCTTCGTCCTGTTCTGCCGGCGAGCGCCATGCCTGGCGCAGTTCGCGCAGTGGCTCCACCACCCTGTGTCGCCAGGGTGCGGCGACTTCTTCCAGCGCACGCATCCGCTCCGGACTGCATGCCACTCCGCGTACCTCCAGCCAGGCCGCGCAGATCAGCACACAGACATCCGCCCCCTGACTTTGCAGTTCCAGGCAGGCGCTCTCGACCCCCTCTCGTGCGTAGCAGTGCAGGGCGAAGGTCCAGAGATCAGGGTTGAGCATAAGTGATACGCCTTTTTTTTCGGCCGCCCGGCTGGCTCTCCAGGCGAACTGATAAACTCGCCGCCATTATGATCCGACTTCAGAACCTCACTCTACAGCGTGGCCCTCAGCGTTTGCTGGAAGGCGCCGAGCTGACCCTGCATCCCGGCCAGAAGGCCGGCCTGGTCGGTGCCAACGGTGCCGGCAAATCCACACTCTTCGCCCTGCTGCGTGGCGAGCTGGTGCCCGATGGTGGCGACTGCCAGCTGCCGCCGGATTGGCGCATCGCGCACATGCGCCAGGAGATCGATACCCTCGACCGCCTGGCGGTGGATTACGTGCTCGACGGCGACATCGAGTTGCGTCGCATCCAGCGCGACCTGGCTGCTGCCGAGCAGGCTCATGACGGCAACGCCCTGGCGCGCCTGCACAGCGAGCTGGACAATGCCGACGGTTACAGCGCCGATGCACGGGCGCGCAAGCTGCTCGCCGGGTTGGGCTTTTCCAATGAACAGATGGCGCTGCCGGTCGGTAGCTTTTCCGGTGGCTGGCGCATGCGTCTGAATCTGGCGCAGGCGCTGATGTGTCCGTCGGACCTGCTGCTGCTGGACGAGCCGACCAACCACCTCGACCTGGATGCGATCCTCTGGCTCGAGGACTGGCTCAAGGGCTATCCCGGCACGCTGCTGCTGATCTCTCACGACCGCGACTTTCTCGACGCGGTGGTCGACCACGTCATCCACCTGGAGCAGCGCAAGCTGACCCTCTACCGCGGCGGCTACTCGGCGTTCGAACGCACCCGCGCCGAGCGTCTGGCGCAGCAGCAGCAGGCTTACGAGAAACAGCAGGCGCAGCGTGCGCACATGGAAAGCTTCATCCGCCGCTTCAAGGCCAAGGCAACCAAGGCACGCCAGGCGCAGAGCCGGATCAAGGCGTTGGAGCGGCTGGAGGAACTGGCCCCGGCGCATGTGGATTCGCCATTCGACTTTCGTTTCCGGGAAGCGGACAAGGTCTCCAGTCCGTTGCTGGATCTGGCCGAGGGCCGCCTCGGCTATGGCGACAAGCTGGTCCTGGACAAGGTCAAGCTGCAGCTAGTGCCTGGCGCGCGGATCGGCCTGCTGGGTCCCAACGGTGCCGGCAAGTCGACCCTGATCAAGACGCTGTCCGGCGAGCTATCGCCCCTCGGCGGCCGCCTGCAGCGCGGCGAGAACCTGGTGGTCGGCTACTTCGCCCAGCATCAGCTCGATTCGCTCGACCCCAAGGCCAGCCCGCTGCTGCACCTGCAGCGCATCGCCGCCAACGAGCGCGAGCAGACCCTGCGCGATTTCCTCGGCGGCTTCGATTTCCGCGGCGATCGTTGCGACGAGCCGGTGTTGAACTTCTCCGGTGGCGAGAAGGCGCGCCTGGCGCTGGCGGTGATCGCCTGGGGCAAGCCCAACCTGCTGCTGCTCGACGAGCCGACCAACCATCTGGATCTGGAGATGCGCCTGGCGCTGACCCTGGCGCTGCAGGACTTCGAGGGAGCGGTGCTGGTGGTGTCGCACGACCGCCATCTGCTCAAGAGCACGACCGACGAATTCCTGCTGGTGGCCGATGGCCGAGTGCAGGACTTCGACGGCGATCTCGAGGACTACGCGCGCTGGCTGGTGGACTACCGGGCGCGCCAGCAACCCATAGCGAGCGGCGAGCCTGCCGTGGACAAGACCGACAAGCGCGCCCAGCGCCAGGCGGCGGCTGCGCTGCGTCAGCAGCTGGCGCCGCACAAGCGCCAGGCCGACAAGCTGGAGAAGGACCTGGCTGGCGTGCACGAAAAGCTGGCCGCACTGGAAGCGCGGCTCGGCGACAGTGCGCTCTATGAGGTGGCGCGCAAGGACGAACTGCGAGAGCTGTTGGCCCAGCAGGCCGAGCTCAAGGTTCGCGAAGGCGAGCTGGAAGAGGCCTGGCTGGAAGCACTGGAAACCCTGGAAGCCCTGCAGGCGCAACTGGAGGCCAGCGCGTGAACGAAACCTGGCTGGCCCTGATCGAGGAGTGGCGCCTGCAGTGGATGCTGGGTCTGCAGGTGCTGCTGATCCTGTTGGTGGCGTACGTGCTGCAGCGCCTGGTCGTGCGCGGACTGACCCGGCTGTCGTCGCGCTATCCGCTGCCGCCGGAGTTGCTGATCCCGGTGCGCGGAGGTATCCGCTGGTTCATCATCGGCGGTGCTTTGATCATGGTGCTGGAGCGCTTCGGCGTGTCCGCCACGGTGCTGTGGACCGCTATTTCCGGTTTCGTCGCGGTCGCGGCAATCGCCTTCTTCGCGATCTGGAGCGTGCTGTCCAACCTGCTCTGTGCCGTGCTGATCCTCACCGTCGGGCCGTTCCGCCTGGGCGACGTGGTGGAGATCGTCGAGGCGTTCGACAAGCCGATCGTCAAGGGACGCGTCATCGACATCAATCTGCTCTACACGACCCTCGAGGAAGTGGCCGAAGCCGGGACTGGCGCCATCGTCCAGGTGCCCAACAGCCTGTTCTTCCAGAAAGCCGTGCGCCGCTGGCGCGGCGGCGACATGCAGCTGATCAACCCTCCCACCCCAGAGAAGTAACCTATGGAATGGCTCAGCAACCCTGAAATATGGGTCGCCTTTCTGACCCTGACTGCCCTGGAGATCGTCCTGGGCATCGACAACATCATCTTCATCTCGATTCTGGTCAGCCGCCTGCCCAAGGCGCAGCAGCCCAAGGCGCGCTTCTTCGGCCTGGCACTGGCCATGGGCACGCGGATCCTGCTGTTGCTGTCCATCGCCTGGGTGATGCGCCTGACCAACGACCTGTTCACGGTGCTTGGGGAGGGTGTTTCCGGGCGCGACCTGATCCTGTTCTTCGGTGGCCTGTTCCTCCTGTTCAAGAGCACCATGGAGATCTGGCACAGCGTCGAGGGTGAGGAAGAGGACCAGGCTGCTGGCAGCGGGGTGAAGGCCGGGTTCCTCGGGGTCATCCTGCAAATCGCGGTGATCGATATCATTTTCTCGCTGGACTCGGTAATCACCGCGGTGGGTCTGGTGCAGAACGTTCCGGTGATGGTCGCCGCGATCGTCATCGCCGTGCTGGTCATGATGCTGGCAGCGGGTACCATCAGCGACTTCATCGACAAGCATCCGACGCTTAAGATTCTCGCCCTGTCGTTCCTCATCGTCGTCGGTACGCTACTCATTGCCGAAGCCTTCGATGTGCATGTGCCCAAGGGCTACGTCTACTTCGCCATGGCCTTCTCGCTGGGCGTCGAAGCGCTGAACATCCGCATGCGCAAGGCCATGAAGCGCAAGCTGAAGGAACCGGTGAAACTGGGCAAGGACATGCCGGACTGACCATCGCGCTAAGTTCGCGCGCTCGACCAAGGGAGACTGACCATGACGCTGGAAACCTGGCTTGCCTTTTTCGTCGCCTGTTGGGTGATCAGCCTGTCGCCGGGGGCCGGGGCCATCGCTTCGATGTCCTGCGGCTTGCAGTACGGCTTCTGGCGCGGCTACTGGAACGCCATCGGTCTGCAGCTGGCGCTGGTGCTGCAGATCGCCGTGGTCGCCGCCGGTGTCGGCGCGGTACTGGCGACCTCGGAACTGGCGTTCGGCCTGATCAAGTGGTTCGGCGTCTGCTACCTGCTCTGGCTGGCCTGGAAGCAGTGGCAGGCACAACCAGAAGCGCTGGACGATTCAGCCGCACCGCGGCCCATCGGCCGGCCGCTGAGCCTGGTCTTGCGTGGCTTCCTGGTCAATGCCAGCAACCCCAAGGCGATCGTCTTCATTCTCGCCGTGCTGCCGCAGTTCCTCGATCCGCAGCGGCCGCTGCTGCTGCAGTACAGCGAGATGGCCGCGACCATGGTGGTGGTGGATCTGGTGGTCATGGCCGGCTACACCGGGCTTGCCGCCAAGGTGTTGCGCCTGCTGCGCACGCCGCGCCAGCAGCGCCTGGTCAACCGCAGCTTTGCCACCATGTTCGCCGGGGCAGCGGCCCTGCTGGCGACTGTCCGGCGCGCCGCGGCATGAGTGCGGCAGGACCGATGCGTGTGTGGATCGACGCCGACGCCTGCCCACGCGCGGCCAAGGATCAGGTGATCAAGTTCGCCCTCAAACGCAAGTTCGAGGTGCTGCTGGTCGCCGGGCAGAGCCAGGTCAAGCCGGCGTTCGCCTGCGTGCGTCTGATTGTCGTGCCGAGCGGGCCGGATGCCGCGGACGACTATCTGGTCGAGCATGCCGAGCCCGGTGACCTGGTGATCTGCAGCGACGTGCCACTGGCCGACCGGCTGGTGAAGAAGGGGGTCGCCGCGCTCGACCCGCGCGGGCGCGAGTTCGACGAGCGCAACATGGGCGAGCGCCTGGCAGTGCGCAACCTGTTCACCGATCTGCGCGATCAGGGGCAGGTGGGTGGCGGCCAGGCGGCTTACGGCGAGCGTGACCGACAGGCGTTCGCCAATGCGCTGGACCGGCTGCTCACGCGATTGTCCCGGCCACAGTGAGCGGCCGCGCGGCCAGCCAGTCGCGCAGCGCCGGTAACGGCAGCGGCCGGCTGTAGTAGTAACCCTGGATGAAGTCGCAGCCGTTCTCGCGCAGATAGTCGAGCTGCACTGCCTCTTCCACCCCTTCGGCCACCACCTTCAAACCCAGCTTGTGCGCCATGGCGATGATCGCTGCGGTGATGGCGCGGTCGTTGGCCTGCTCGGCAATTTCCCGAACGAAGGCGCGGTCGACCTTGAGCGTATCGACCGGCAGCTGACGCAGGTAGGCCAGCGAGGAATAGCCGCTGCCGAAATCATCGATCGAAACCTTCACGCCCAGCTCGCGCACCGCATCCAGCGCGCGGATCGCCGCGCCGAGGCTGTTCATCAGGGCGTTCTCGGTGACTTCCACGGTCAGTCGCGCCGGCTCCAGCCCTGTGCGTTCGAGAATCCGAGCAACCACCGCGGGCATCTGCGGGTTGGACAGGTTGAGCGCCGAGCAATTGACCGCCATGCGCAGATCGTGACCTTCGCCCAACAGCACGGCCAGGTCGGCGCAGGCACGGCGCGCCACCCAGGTGTCCAGCTCGGCGACGAAACCGTGCTGCTCGGCCAGCCCGACGAAGCGCTCCGGACTGATGAATCCCTGCTGCGGATGCTGCCAGCGCACCAATGCTTCGAGACTCACCGGACGCCCGCTGCGGCCGTCGACGATGGGCTGGTAGTGCACGCTGAGCAGGTTCTCGTTCAGCGCGCGGCGCAGGTCCTGCTCCAGCGACAGGTCCTCTTGGGCGCGCAGTTCCAGTGCCGGATTGAAGCGCAGGCTGCGGTTGCGGCCGCTGGCCTTGCACTGCCCGACGGCCAGGCCGGCGTGGCGGAACAGGGCATCGAAGTTGAGGCCATCCTCCGGGTACTGACTGATGCCGATGCTGGCCGTAAGGCGCAGCTGGGTGTCGCCGAGAACGAACGGCGGGCGCAGCTGCTCGAGGATCCGGTTGGCCAGTGCCTGGGCGTGCTCCCATGCGCCCAGGGTTAGCACGCAGAACTCGTCGCCGGAGAAGCGCGCCAGCATGTCGTGCTGACCGAGCACCGCGCGAATGCGCTGCGCCGTCTGCTGCAGCGCCAGGTCGCCGCTGCGGTGGCCGAGGCTGTCGTTGATGCGCTTGAAGCTGTCCAGGTCCACCACCAGTACGGCCAGCGCCTGGCGTTCCGCGCGCACGGCCAGCACCTGGGTGACCATCTCGGTGAAGGCGCGGCCGTTGAACAGGTTGGTCAGCGGGTCATAGTGGGTCATCGCATTGAGCTGGTGCTCGGCCAGATCGAGCGCCTGGCGCTGCTCGCTGAAGCGCTGTTCGGCCCAGCTCGCGGCGATGCCGGTGACGATCACCAGCAGGGCCACCAGGCCGATCGCCGAGGCCAGGGCGCCCTGGCCGGTGTGGCTGCCGAATGGCGCGGCGTGCTCCACGAGACCGGCGGGGACTGCCAGGGTCAGCGCGTGCATCCCGGTGTAGTGCATGGAGACGATTGCCGCGCCCATCACCAGGCTGCAGAGCAGGCGTTGCCAACGCTGATGGCGGCTCTGGCTGCTGCTGAAGTGGAAGCCCAGTACCAATGCGGAGATGGAGGCGCCGATGGCGATCAGCACCGAGGCGGCGAAGGCCAGCGGCGCGTAGTACAGCGTGGCCAGCGATCGGATCGCGGCCATCCCGGTGTAATGCATCGCCGCAATGCCGATGCCGGCCGCGGTCCCGGCCAGGACGTACTGCGCCACGCTCAACCGATCGCGGCCAAGCACGCGCATCACCACGTAGGACACCGCCACGGCGATCAGTAGCGAAAGGGCGGTGATGCCGTGCTCGTAGCGAATGTCCAGCGGCGCGCGGAAGGCCAGCATGCCGATGAAATGCATCGACCAGATTCCGCCGCCCAGGGCGAAGGCGCCGACCCAGCGCCATAGCTCGCGCCCGCGCGGGCTGCTGCTGCGGCTGACCCGCTTGGCCAGGGCCAGGGCGGTGAAGGCCGCGGCGCTGGCGATCAAATAGGAGAGCACGACCAGCAGCGGGTCGTGGCTATGCCCGAGCAGGGCAACCTGGTCGGCGGGCAGGTCGGAAAACAGCAGTCTGGACACGCGGCGGCACTCGAACTGGCGGGCGTCCTGCCTCGTGGAGATGATGGCTCATGGCCATGTTCGGCAGAGTGTACGAGAGCGCACCCCGGCCGCCAATCTCCTATCGGCCGTTCAGCCGCAAAGATAAGTGCCGGTGCCCACGGCGATCAGCGTGTCCGATTCGTTGTGCAGCTCCGAACGCACCACCGCGACCTTGTTGCCCGAGCGCAGCAGGGTCGCGCTGGCAGTGAAGCGCGTACCGCGGCCGGGGCGCAGATAGTCGATGCGCAGGTCGATGGTGCCGAGGCGGGACAGGCGGGCGGCGCGCTCCTGCATGGTCAGGTGACGATGCTTGTCGAAGGCGCCCAGCATCGCCATGGCGCCACCGGCGACGTCGAGCAGCGAGGCGATCACGCCGCCGTGGAGGATGCCATGGACGAAGTTGCCGACCAGCTCGGGCTTCATTGGCAGGTGCATCACCACCCGCGAGGTGGAGATCTCATCGAGCTCGATGCCCAGGGCCTGGTTAAAGGGGATGCGCTCGAACATCTGGCGTACCGCCTGGGCCTGCTCGGCGAGCAGCGCATCGTCATGGTTCATGGTCGGCATTCCTGAAGAGGGTCGGACCAAACTGCCCGAGGACGTCCGGGCTGAACAGGCCGACGGCAAGAGCACCCGCGGCTTTGGCGACTTTCGCGCAAAAAAATCCCGGGTTGCCCCGGGATTTGCAGCCTGCTCGAAGAATCAGTCCTCGGTGGTCATCTCCAGCACTCGGTCGACCAGCTTGTAGATGCCGGACGCCGCTTCGCTGATGGACTGCGCCAGCATGTAGGCCGGGGTAGTGACCAGGCGGTGCTGCTTGTCCACCACGATGTCGCTGACCTCGCAGGCCTGGTGGCTGGCACCCATCTGGCCGACGGCCTTGGCGGCGTCGGCGTCGTCGCTGCCGAGGGTGCAGATCACGCCGGCGCCGAAGATCTCCGCGGCCATGGTCGGCGCGATGCACATCATGCCGACCGGCTTGCGCGCCTCGGCGAAGGCCTTGACCAGCGCCACCACGTCCGGCAGCGCCTTGCTGTTCGCGCCCTCGGTGGCGAAGGTGGAGAGGTTCTTCGCGGCACCGAAGCCGCCAGGCATGATCAGCGCGTCGAAATCCTCGGCGCGTGCCTCGCGCAAATCCTTGATCTCTCCGCGGGCCAGGCGCGCCGATTCGGTCAGTACGTTGCGCGATTCCGGCATTTCCTCGCCAGTCAGGTGGTTGATCACGTGCATCTGCGCAATGTTCGGCGCGAAGCACTGCACCTTGACGCCGCGCTGGTCCAGGCGCAGCAGGGTGATGACGCTCTCATAGATCTCCGAGCCGTCGTAGACGCCACAGCCGGATAGGATCACGGCGACTTTCTTGTTCATAGCGATACTCCTGGTCAGTTTTCAACGGCCCTGGGGTGGGCGCTGCGGATGCACTCGATGCTAATACCTGGGACGGTTCCAGGTAAGCCCTGCCTGCTGACTTGGATTCGCCGGACCGCCCGGTGTTCATTGCCGCGGGTCTGGCTCGGTGCTTTGCGGCTGATCAAAGCACTGGCAGACATTAGCGGGGCTGGCGACAATGGGGCGATTTCGCAGGCCCGACGGCATGGCGCTGTCATCATTTCGTCATGCTTCAGGCCTATAAACGTCATATTCGCCCGTTCTGCGGGCCAGGAGTCCGTTGTGAGTTTCGTTCATGCCAGCCGCCTGTTCCCCGCCACCCGCCTGCGCCGCAACCGTCGCGACGAGTTTTCCCGCCGTCTGGTGCGCGAGAACGTGCTGACGGTCGATGACCTGATCCTCCCGGTGTTCGTGCTCGATGGCGAGAACCGTCGCGAAGCCGTGCCGTCGATGCCCGGCGTCGAGCGGCTGTCCATCGACCTGCTGCTCGAGGAGGCCGAGGAACTGGTGGCGCTGGGCATCCCGGCGCTGGCGCTGTTCCCGGTGACGCCGCTGGAGAAGAAATCCCTGGACGCCGCCGAAGCCTGGAACCCCGACGGCATCGCCCAGCGCGCAACCCGTGCGTTGCGTGCGCGCTTCCCGGAGCTGGGCATCATCACCGACGTCGCCCTCGATCCGTTCACCACTCACGGCCAGGACGGCATCCTCGACGACAACGGCTACGTACAGAACGACGTCACCGTCGATGCGCTGGTCAAGCAGGCGCTCTCCCATGCCGAGGCCGGTGCTCAAGTGGTCGCGCCGTCGGACATGATGGATGGACGCATCCAGGCGATCCGCGAGGCGCTGGAAGTGGCCGAGCACCACAACGTGCGCATCATGGCCTATTCGGCCAAGTACGCCAGTGCCTACTACGGCCCGTTCCGCGATGCAGTGGGTTCAGCGGCGAATCTCGGCAAGAGCAACAAGAACACCTACCAGATGGACCCGGCCAACGGCGACGAGGCACTTCACGAGGTGGGCGCGGACCTGGCCGAAGGCGCCGACATGGTCATGGTCAAGCCCGGCCTGCCGTACCTGGACATCGTCTGGCGGGTAAAGGAGGCTTTCAAGGCGCCGACCTTCGTCTATCAGGTCAGCGGCGAGTACGCCATGCACATGGCTGCCATCCAGAACGGCTGGCTGAGCGAGGCCGTCATTCTTGAGTCTTTGGTCGGCTTCAAGCGCGCCGGGGCCGATGGCATCCTCACTTACTTCGCCAAGCAGGCGGCACAACAATTAAAACGGGGCCAGTGAGCTCTTTTCGAGGCAAAGCGATGATCAACCAGGGACTCAGCGAAAAGGATCTGCAGGACGCCGTGGTCAGCGAGATGCTGGAACCGGCCGCGCCCGAGGTGGCGGTGCCTGCGCCGGCGGAGGCGATCGAAGAGACGCCGGTTGCGCCGGTGACCAATCTGGATGACAGCGCACTGTATATCCACCGCGAGCTTTCCCAGCTGCAGTTCAATATCCGCGTGCTGGAACAGGCGCTGGACGAGTCCTATCCGCTACTGGAGCGGCTGAAGTTCCTGCTGATCTTCTCCAGCAACCTCGACGAGTTCTTCGAGATTCGCGTTGCCGGGTTGAAGAAGCGCGTCACCTTCGCCCGCGAGCAGGCCGGCGCCGATGGTCTGCAGCCGCATCAGGCGCTGGCGCGCATTTCCGAGCTGGTGCATGAGCAGGTCGACCGCCAGTACGCGATCCTAAACGACGTGCTGCTGCCGGCGCTGGCCGAACACCAGATCCGTTTCATTCGCCGCCGGCACTGGACGGCCAAGCTCAAGGCATGGGTGCGCCGCTACTTCCGTGACGAGATCGCACCGATCGTCACGCCGATCGGGCTCGATCCGACCCACCCGTTTCCGCTGCTGGTGAACAAGAGCCTGAACTTCATCGTCGAGCTCGAAGGTGTCGATGCCTTCGGTCGTGACTCCGGTCTGGCGATCATTCCGGCGCCACGTCTGTTGCCGCGGGTGATCCGCGTGCCGGAGTCGGTCGGCGGTGCGGGCGACAACTTCGTCTTCCTCTCCTCGATGATCCACGCGCACGCCGACGATCTGTTCCATGGCATGCGGGTCAAGGGCTGCTACCAGTTCCGTCTGACTCGTAACGCCGACCTCTCGGTGGACACCGAGGACGTCGAGGACCTGGCCCGCGCGCTGCGTGGCGAGCTGATCTCCCGTCGTTACGGTGATGCCGTGCGTCTCGAGGTGGCCGATACCTGTCCGCAACACCTGGCGGACTTCCTGCTCAAGCAATTCAGCCTCGGCGAGAACGAAATGTACCGGGTCAACGGCCCGGTCAACCTGACCCGACTGTTCAGTATCACCGGCCTGGACAGCCACCCGGAGCTGCAATACAGCCCGTTCACCCCGTCGATTCCGAAGCTTCTGCAGAACAGCGACAAGATCTTCAGTGTGATCAACAAGCAGGACATCCTGCTGCTGCACCCCTTCGAGTCCTTCACGCCGGTGGTCGACCTGCTGCGCGAGGCGGCCAAGGACCCCTGCGTGCTGGCGATCAAGCAGACGCTGTACCGCTCCGGGGCCAACTCCGAGATCGTCGATGCGCTGGTGGATGCGGCGCGCAGCGGCAAGGAGGTCACCGCGGTGATCGAACTGCGCGCCCGCTTCGACGAGGAATCCAACCTGCAGCTGGCGAGCCGTCTGCAACAGGCCGGTGCGGTGGTGATCTACGGCGTGGTCGGCTACAAGACCCACGCCAAGATGATGCTGATCCTGCGCCGCGAGAACGGCGAACTGTGCCGTTACGCGCACCTGGGCACCGGCAACTACCACGCCGCCAACGCGCGGCTGTACACGGACTACAGCCTGCTGACCTCGGACGATGCGCTCTGCGAGGACGTCTCCAAGCTGTTCAGCCAGCTGATCGGCATGGGCAAGACCATGCGCATGAAGAAGCTGCTGCATGCGCCGTTCACGCTGAAGAAGACGCTGCTCGACCTGATCGCCCAGGAAACCCAGCACGCCGCCGAAGGCAAGCCGGCGCACATCATCCTGAAGATCAACGCGCTGACCGACCCGAAGATGATCAAGGCGCTGTACAAGGCCAGCCAGACCGGCGTGCGTGTCGATCTCATCGTGCGCGGCATGTGCTGCCTGCGGCCGGGCATCGCCGGGGTGTCGCACAACATCCATGTGCGCTCGATCATCGGCCGCTTTCTCGAGCACAGCCGGGTGTTCTATTTCCAGAACGATGGCGACGAGAAGCTCTATCTCTCCAGTGCGGACTGGATGGAGCGCAATCTCGATCGGCGGGTGGAAACCTGCTTCCCGGTCGAGGGCAAGAAGCTGGTGACGCGGGTGAAGAAGGAGCTGGAGGGCTTCCTCAGCGACAACACCCAGAGCTGGATCCTGCAGCCTGACGGCAGCTACGTGCGCAACAGCCCGACCGGCAACCAGAACGCGCGCAACGTGCAGAGCACCTTGCTCGATCGCCTCACCGGGCCGCAGGTCGGGACGCGCTGAGGTCGCCGCTCGTTCCAGGCACGGCACCGGTACCGGCCCGGTTGGTGCGACACACCTGAATCGACAAGGGCCCCTGCGGGCCCTTGTTTCATTTCATGCGCAGTTCGTAACCCACCCGTGCGAGCCAGGCGGCTTCCGCCTCGAAGTCGGCGCGGGTCAGCGGGTTGGCGTTCAGCCAGTCGGGCGGGAAGATCAGCTCGAGACTGCGCTCGGCCGGCTTGAGCTGCACATCGGAGACCGCGTTCGCGCCGCGGATATGATGAAACAGGATCGCGAAGCGCAGCAGGATGCACAGGCGCACCAGGGCGTCGGCGTCGGCACCGAGTTCGCCGAACTTGTCCTGTGGGATGTTGCGCCGGTGGCCGCGCACCAGTAGCGCCAGCATCAGCTGGTCCTGGCGCGAGAAACCGGGTAGATCGGAGTGCTCGATCAGGTAGGCGCCGTGCTTGTGGTAGTGGTAGTGGGCGATGTCCAGGCCCACTTCGTGCACCCGTGCTGCCCAGGCGAGCAGCTCGCGGTGCCAGTCCTGATCGAGGTTCCAGGCTTCGGCCACCTGATCGAAAGCCTCCAGCGCCTTGGCCTCGACCCGTGCGGCCTGCTCCATGTCGACGTGATAACGCTCCATCAGGAAGCTCAGCGAGCGATCACGAATGTCCTCGTCGTGATGGCGGCCCAGCAGGTCATAGAGCACCCCTTCGCGCAGGGCACCCTCGGAATGGGTCATGCTGCTGATCTCCAGAGCATCGAAGATCGCCTCGAGAATCGCCAGGCCAGCGGGAAACACGCCGCGGCGATCGGGCTTGACGCCGTCGATATCGATCTTGTCCACCTCGCCGAGCTTGAACAGCTTGCGCTTGAGCCAGCCGATACCTTCGACGTTGGCCTCACCGTTGCCCATGCCGCCGCTCTTGATCGCCAGCCCGACGGCGCGGATGGTGCCGGATGCGCCGATCGACTCCTGCCAGCCGAGCCGGCGCAGGCCATGCTCGATGCCCATCAGCTCGACCCGCGCCGCGGTGTAGGCCTGAGCGTAGCGTGCCGGGGTGATCTTGCCGTCACGGAAGAAACGCTGGGTGTAGCTCACGCAGCCCATCTGCAGGCTTTCGCGCAGCTGCGATTCGAAGCCTTCGCCGATGATGAACTCGGTACTGCCACCGCCGATATCGGCTACCAGCCGCCGGCCCGAACCGCTCGGGATGGTGTGCGACACGCCCAGATAGATCAGGCGCGCCTCTTCGCGGCCGGAGATGACTTCCACCTGATGGTTGATGATCTCTTCGGCGCGGCGGATGAAGGTGGCGCGATTGCGCGCCTCACGCAGCGCGTTGGTGCCGACGATGCGTACGGCGCCCTGCGGCAGATGATTGACCAGCTGGGCAAAGCGCCGCAGGCAGTCGAGTCCGCGCTGCATGGCGGCTTCGTCGAGCAAGCGGTTTTCGTCGATCCCGGCGGCCAGCTGGACCTTTTCTCCGAGACGTTCAAGGATGCGCATTTCGCCATTGCTGGTGCGCGCGAGCACCATGTGAAAACTGTTCGAGCCCAGATCCAGGGCAGCGATCATGGGAAAGGTCTCGGCGGTGTTCTGGCGCATTGGGCAGTCTCGATGCAAAACCCCGACATCCTGACATGATCGCCCCGATCCGCCAACGCAGTCTTCGCTGCAGCAGAGCCTCTGATCGGCTGCTCGTAGCCCGCTGGCGGGTCTGCGGCTTTCGATCCGTCCGCAGTAGGGCTATGATGGCGACCTTTCTGTCCGACCCTGGAGAAAATCCATGAGCGAATACATCAACAATGTCAGCGACAGCAGTTTCGAGCAGGACGTCCTCCAGGCCGACGGTCCCGTGCTGGTCGACTACTGGGCTGAGTGGTGCGGCCCGTGCAAGATGATCGCGCCGGTACTCGACGAGATCGCCAAGGATTACGAAGGCCGCCTGAAGGTCTGCAAGTTGAACATCGACGAGAATCAGGAAACTCCGCCGAAGTACGGCGTGCGCGGTATCCCGACGCTGATGCTGTTCAAGAACGGTAACGTCGAAGCGACCAAGGTCGGTGCACTGTCCAAGTCGCAATTGGCTGCCTTCCTCGACAGCAATATCTGAGTACGACGAAGATCGCCTCCAAAGCCCTCGCACTTGCGGGGGCTTTTTTCTTCGGCAGGGTGGACGCTTCGCCTGCACGGTGCTAAATTCGGCCTCGCGACGCTTTCTTCCGTCGCCCTCTGCATGCCGTCGCCGACGCACTTCAGCCTCATAAAGCACAACGAGCCTCGTTCGTCTCCTGCTGCGCGGCTTCTCAAGCTAATCGCTTTCTACATCCTTCCTGATCTCTTTCTATGAATCTGACCGAACTCAAGCAAAAGCCCATCACCGAACTGCTGGAAATGGCCGAACAGATGGGCATCGACAACATGGCCCGTTCGCGCAAGCAGGACGTGATTTTCTCCCTGCTGAAAAAGCACGCGAAAAGCGGCGAGGAAATCTCCGGTGATGGCGTGCTGGAGATTCTCCAGGACGGTTTCGGCTTCCTGCGCTCCGCGGATTCTTCCTATCTGGCCGGCCCGGACGACATCTATGTGTCGCCCAGCCAGATCCGCCGCTTCAATCTGCGCACCGGTGACACCATCATCGGCAAGATCCGCCCGCCCAAGGAAGGCGAGCGTTACTTCGCCCTGCTCAAGGTCGACTCGATCAACTACGATCGACCGGAGAACGCGAAGAACAAGATCCTCTTCGAGAACCTGACCCCGCTGTTCGCCAACCAGCGCCTGAAGATGGAAGCCGGCAACGGTTCCACCGAAGACCTCACCGGCCGCGTAATCGACCTCTGCGCACCGATCGGCAAGGGCCAGCGTGGCCTGATCGTCGCACCGCCGAAGGCGGGCAAGACGATCATGCTGCAGAACATCGCCAGCAACATCACCCGCAACAACCCCGAGTGCCACCTGATCGTTCTGCTGATCGACGAGCGCCCGGAAGAAGTGACCGAGATGCAGCGCACCGTGCGCGGCGAAGTGGTTGCCTCCACCTTCGACGAGCCGCCGACCCGCCACGTGCAGGTCGCCGAGATGGTGATCGAGAAGGCCAAGCGCCTGGTCGAGCACAAGAAGGACGTAGTCATCCTGCTCGACTCCATCACTCGTCTGGCGCGCGCCTACAACACCGTGATCCCGAGCTCCGGCAAGGTGCTGACCGGTGGTGTCGACGCCCACGCCCTGGAGAAGCCCAAGCGCTTCTTCGGCGCCGCGCGCAACATCGAGGAGGGCGGCTCGCTGACCATCCTCGCCACCGCGCTGGTGGAAACCGGCTCGAAGATGGACGAGGTGATCTACGAGGAATTCAAGGGCACCGGCAACCTCGAACTGCAGCTGGATCGCCGCATCGCCGAGAAGCGTGTGTTCCCGGCTATCAACATCAACCGCTCCGGCACCCGCCGCGAGGAGTTGCTGACCGCCGAGGACGAGCTGCAGCGCATCTGGATCCTGCGCAAGCTGCTTCACCCGATGGACGAGATCGCCGCCATCGAGTTCCTCCTCGACAAGCTCAAGGACACCAAGACCAACGACGAATTCTTCATGTCCATGAAGCGCAAGTAAGCGACTCGTCGTTGCCAACAAGGCCGGGGAAACCCGGCCTTTGTCTGTCTGCAGATTTTGGAAAACCCGATGCCGGCGCTAAACTTTGCGCCCCGACCCTGCCGGCCCATGCGAGGCTCAAGCATGCAGTATCGCGATCTGCGCGACTTTATCAGCGGCCTGGAAAAACGCGGTGAGCTCAAGCGCGTCACGGCTGCCGTCTCCCCCGTGCTGGAAATGACCGAAATCTGCGACCGCACCTTGCGTAAGCAAGGTCCGGCGTTGCTCTTCGAAAATCCGACCGGTTTCGACATGCCGGTGCTCGGCAATCTGTTCGGCACGCCGGGGCGGGTGGCACTGGGCATGGGCGCCGAGGATGTCTCCGAGCTGCGCGAGATCGGCAAGCTACTGGCCTTTCTCAAGGAGCCGGAGCCGCCGAAGGGCCTGAAGGACGCCTGGAGCAAGCTGCCGATCTACAAGAAGGTCATCAGCATGGCGCCCAAGGTACTCAAGGACGCGCCCTGCCAGGAAGTGATCCTCGAAGGTGACGACGTCGACCTGGCGAAGATTCCGGTGCAGCATTGCTGGCCGGGTGACGCCGCGCCGCTGATCACCTGGGGCCTGACTATCACTAAGGGCCCGAACAAGGAACGGCAGAACCTCGGCATCTACCGGCAGCAGGTCATCGGCCGCAACAAGGTCATCATGCGCTGGTTGAGCCACCGTGGCGGTGCGCTGGATTTCCGCGAGTGGTGCGAGAAGTACCCGGATCGGCCGTACCCGGTGGCGGTGGCGCTGGGTGCCGATCCTGCGACCATTCTCGGCGCGGTCACGCCGGTACCCGATACGCTGTCCGAATATGCCTTTGCCGGCCTGCTGCGCGGCTCGCGCACCGAGCTGGTCAAGGCGGTCGGCTCCGAGCTGCAGGTGCCGGCGTACGCCGAGATCGTCCTCGAGGGACATATCCATCCGGGTGAGATGGCCGACGAAGGACCCTACGGCGATCACACCGGCTACTACAACGAGGTGGATCGCTTCCCGGTGTTCACCGTCGAGCGCATCACCCACCGCAAGAATCCGATCTACCACAGCACCTACACCGGACGTCCGCCGGATGAGCCGGCGATTCTCGGTGTGGCACTGAACGAGGTGTTCGTGCCGATCCTGCAGAAGCAGTTCCCGGAGATCGTCGACTTCTATCTGCCGCCCGAAGGTTGTTCCTACCGCATGGCGGTGGTGACCATGAAGAAGCAGTATCCTGGCCACGCCAAGCGAGTGATGCTTGGTGTCTGGTCGTTCCTGCGCCAGTTCATGTACACCAAGTTCGTCATCGTCACCGACGAGGATATCAATGCCCGCGACTGGAACGACGTGATCTGGGCCATTACCACGCGCATGGACCCCAAGCGCGACACGGTGATGATCGACAACACGCCGATCGACTACCTGGATTTTGCATCGCCGATCTCCGGGCTGGGCTCGAAGATGGGCCTGGATGCGACGCACAAGTGGCCGGGCGAAACCAACCGCGAATGGGGGCGGGCCATCGTTCAGGACCCGGCCGTCAAGCAGCGGGTCGATGAACTCTGGTCGCAGCTGGGTATCGACTGACATAACCGAAGAGGCGGGCCCGAGCCTGCCCGAAGCCTTGACGGGTTCTCCCGTTCACAGAAAAGACGTGCAGATGAAAGTGACCTTGCAGCCCTCCGGCGCCGTGCTCGATGTGCGCCCCGGCGAACGCCTACTCGATGCAGCCAAGCGGCTGGGCTACGAATGCCCGCAGAGCTGCCGCAATGGCAATTGCCATATCTGTGCCTCGCTGCTGGTCGAGGGCCGCGTGCGCCAGGACGGCGAGGTGCGCGACCACGGCGAGCTGCTGGCCTGCCTGGCCGAGCCGCTGGAAGACTGTGTGTTGCTCTGGGATGGCGTGCTGGCGCCCGGCGAACTACCGGTGCGCGAGCTGAGCTGCCAGCTCAGTGACTACGAAGAGGTGGGTGGTGACGTGGTGCGCCTGCGCCTGCGCCTGCCGGCCGGGCGTCAGCCGCGTTATCACGCCGGTCAGTATCTGTTGCTGCAGCGCGAGGATGGCGAGTGGTCGGCTTTTTCGCTGGCCTCGGCGCCGGGCAGTGGCCGCGAGCTGGAGCTGCACGTGTTGGCTCGCGAGGAATCCGCTATCGAGTTGTTGGCCTTCCTGCGTCGCCAGGGCTTCGCTCGGATCCAGATGCCCTTCGGCGACACGCACCTGGCCGAACTGCCGGAGGGTCCGCTGGTACTGATCGCCGCCGGCACTGGCATGGCGCAGATGCACAGCCTGATCGAGTACTGCCGCGCTGCTGGTTTTCAGCATCCGGTGCATCTGTACTGGGGGGTGCGGCGACCGGAAGACTTCTATCGACTGCCGCACTGGGAGGAGTGGCAGAGCATGAGCAACCTGCATCTGCACCGTGTGGTCAGCGATGTCTGCGGCTGGGAAGGGCGCTGCGGGATGTTGCACGAGGCGATTCGCGAAGACTTCAGCGATCTCAAGCCGCTGCATATCTATGCCAGCGGCTCGCCCTCGATGGTTTACGGCACTCTGGATGCGCTGGTAGAGGCGGGAATGGACCCGCATCAGATGCGCGCCGATGTCTTCGCCTACGCGCCGCGGGAAAGCTGAGCAGGGTTTCTCGGTTCAATTGAAAACGCCGGGTCATGCCCGGCGTTTTCATTTAGCGCGTCTGTCGTTGCTGTAACAGCAGGTTCTTGTAGCCGCTTGCTCCAAGGGTCTTCTGCGCTGCATTGAGTTGTTCGCGGCTGCTGAACGGGCCGACCAGCACACGGTACCAGGGCTCGTCGCGAACCTTGACGCTTTCCACCCGCACATCCTGGCCGAGCAGGATGATCTGCGCGCGCACCCGGTCGGCCTCTGCCTGTTGGCGGAACGAGCCGGCCTGCAGGAAGAACTGCGTCACCGGTGCCTTGGCGACGGTCGGTGGTGGCGGTGGCACCTGGCCGTTGAGCGCGGCCTGGGCGCGTGCCTCGTCGATCTTCGCCGCTTCTTCGGCTGTGACCGGCGCAGTCGGCGGTTCAGGCTGTTTGGTTTCCGGCGGCAGAATCACTTCGGATTCGGGCAGTAAGGTATAGAAATCGTACTTCGGCTTGGGTGGCTGCTCGTTGGCGGGCGCACGCTTGGGTTGCTCCTTGATCGCAGTCTTGGGCGCGTCCTTGTTGCGTTTGACCTCCTCGCCGCCCGGCTCGAGGCTCATCAGGAACATGATGAAGCCGCCGATGACCAGACCGCAGACCAGCCAGATCCAGCCAGGCACGGGCTGCTTGGCCGGCGCCTGATAACGGCTGGCGCCTCGTTTGGGCGCGGCTTTCTTCCTTGCTGCCACTTACATGCGCTCCAGTGGTTCCAGGCCGAGCAGTTCCAGGCCCTGCTTGAGGGTGCGGCCGGTCAGGGCGGCCAGACGCAGGCGGCTCTGCTTTTGCGCATCCTGTTCGGCGCTGAGAATCGGGCAGTGCTCGTAGAAACTGGAGAACAACCCGGCCAGGTCGTAGAGGTAAGCGCACAGCAGGTGCGGTTCGCCTTTCTCGCCGACGCTGTTCAGCACTTCGCCGAACTGGGCGAGCCTGGCGGCCAAGGCGAGCTCCTGCTCGGCGTCCAGTTCGATCTGCCCGCTGATCTCGTCGATACCCTTGCCCAGCTTGCGGAACACGCTGGCCACGCGGGTGTAGGCATAGAGCAGGTAGGGTGCGGTGTTGCCTTCGAAGCTCAGCATCAGTTCGAAGTTGAAGCGATAGTCGCTGGTGCGATGCTTGGACAGGTCGGCGTACTTGACCGCGCTGATGCCCACCGCGCGGGCGATCTGGCGCAGCTCGGCTTCGTCGAGATCCGGGTTCTTGCCCTTGACCAGGGCATAGGCGCGCTGCTCGGCTTCGTCGAGCAGGTCGATCAGCTTGACCGTGCCGCCATCGCGGGTCTTGAACGGGCGGCCGTCGGCGCCGTTCATGGTGCCGAAGCCCATGTGCTCGAGCTGCATGCCTTCATGGACGAAGCCTGCTCGGCGGGCCACTTCGAAGGCCATCTGGAAATGCAGGGCCTGGCGCTGGTCGACGAAATATAACACGCGGTCGGCGTGCAGCTGCTGGCTGCGATAGCGCATGGCGGCCAGGTCAGTGGTGGCGTAGAGATAGCCTCCGCCGGCCTTCTGCACGATCACCGGCAGCGGGTTGCCTTCGGCATTCTTGAATTCATCGAGGAAGACGCACTGGGCGCCATTATCTTCGGTCAGCAGGCCCTTCTCGCGCAGGGCCTCGACGATGTCCGCCAGGTCGGCGTTGTAGGCGCTTTCGCCCTTGACGTCAGCCGGGGTCAGCTTGACGTTGAGACGGTCATAGATCTTCTGGCAGTGCGACAGCGAGATATCGTTGAAGCGCGTCCACAGGCTCAGGCACTGGTCATCGCCCGCCTGCAGTTTGACCACCAGTTCACGGGCGCGATTGGCGAACTCGGGTGACTCGTCGAAGCGCTGCTTGGCGGCGCGGTAGAACTGCTCGAGATCGGCTAGCTCGCTTTCCGCGGCGGCCGGCTTCTCTTCGAGATAGGCCAGCAGCATGCCGAACTGGGTACCCCAGTCGCCAACGTGGTTCTGCCGGATCACCTCGTCGCCGAGGAACTCCAGCACCCGGCCAACCGCATCGCCGATGATGGTCGAGCGCAGGTGGCCGACGTGCATCTCCTTGGCCAGGTTCGGCGAGGACAGGTCGATCACCACACGCTGCTTAACGCTCGCCTTGTGCACCGCAAGTTGCGCATCGGCCAGCGCAGCTTCGAGGCGCTGGGCCAGGGCGTCGCTGTTCTGGAAGAAGTTGAGAAAGCCCGGGCCGGCAATCTCGACCTTGCTGATCTGCGCGTCCTGCGGCAGTGCGGCGATGAGCTTCTCGGCCAGGTCGCGCGGCTTCATGCCGGCTGGCTTGGCCAGCATCATGGCGATGTTGCTGGCGAAGTCGCCGTGACTCTTGTCCTTGGTGTTTTCCACCTGGATCGCGGGCGTCAGTCCCTCCGGCAGCACGCCCTCGCTGGTCAGGCGAACAAGGGCTTGCTGGATCAGGTGGCGAATGCTGTCTTTCATGGTCGGCTCGGTCCGCAGGAAGTGCGCGAAAACCCGGCATTATCGGGGCGTGATGGGTGTGGCTTCAAGCCGTGCGGTTCGCGCCGCCGGAAAGTCATGCTTTCCGAAGGCACAATCAGAACAGATCGATCGGGTCGACATCCAGGCTCCAGCGCACGGCGCGTCCGCCGGGCAGCTGCTCGAGCAGTGGCACCCAGGCATCCATCAGGCGATGCAGGGCCGCGCGGGCGTTGCCCTGCAGCAGCAGCTGCGCCCGGTAGCGCCCGGCGCGACGCTCCATCGGCGCCGGCACCGGACCGAGCAGCTCGATGCCGCTGAGCTGCAGCTGCCCGAGCGTCTGCTCCGCCAGCGTGCAGGCTTCGTCGAGGAAGGCCTCGGCCTGGCCGGGCTTCTGCGCTTCGGCGCGCAGCAATGCCAGATGGCTGAAGGGCGGCAGGCCGGCGGCGCGACGTTCGGACAGCGCCTGCTCGGCGAAGGCGAAATAGCCCTGGTCGGTCAGCTGCACCAGCAGCGGGTGGTCGGCCAGGTGCGTCTGGATGATCACCTTGCCCGGTTCCTCCGCGCGTCCGGCGCGCCCAGCGACCTGCACGATCAACTGGGCCATCCGCTCGCTGGCGCGAAAATCGGCAGAAAACAGCCCGCCGTCGGCGTCGAGAATCGCCACCAGCGTGACGCGCGGAAAATGGTGCCCCTTGGCGAGCATCTGGGTGCCGACCAACAGGCAGGGCTCGCCACGGTTGATGGTGGTGAACATCTTTTCCATCGCGCCCTTGCGCGCGGTGCTGTCGCGGTCGATGCGCAGCACCGGGTAATCGGGGAACAGGACGCCGAGCCGCTCTTCGGCGCGCTCGGTCCCGGCGCCGACCGGACGCAGGTCTACCTTGCCGCAGTCGGGGCAGTTGCGCGGCGGCCGCTCGACGTGCCCGCAGTGGTGGCAGCGCAGTTCGTTGTGCCGTTGGTGTAGGGTCATGCGTGCATCGCAGCGCGGGCACTGGCTGAGCCAGCCGCAGTCGTGGCAAAGCAAAGTCGGGGCGAAGCCACGGCGGTTGAGATAGACCAGTACTTGCTGGCCGGCTGCGAGCGTCTGGCCGATGGCCTGTTGCAGCGGGCCGGATATGCCAGCGTCCAGGGGGCGACTCTTTACGTCCAACCGCAGGAAACGCGGCTGCTGGGCATTGCCGGCGCGCTGGCTCAGCTTGAGCAGCGCGTAGCGGCCGCTGTGGGCGTTGTGCAGGCTCTCCAGCGAGGGCGTTGCCGAGCCGAGCACGATCGGCAGGTTTTCCTGGCGGGCACGGACCAGCGCGAGATCGCGGGCGTGATAGCGCAGGCCTTCCTGCTGTTTATAGGAGGCGTCATGTTCCTCGTCGATGATGATCAGGCCGGGATTCTTCATCGGCGTGAACAGGGCCGAGCGGGTGCCGATGATGATGTCCGCCTCACCATCGCGGGCCGCCAGCCAGGCATCGAGCCGCTCGCGATCGTTGATGTTGGAGTGCAGCAGCGCGATCCGCGCATTGAAACGCTGCTCGAAGCGGGCCAGTGTCTGTGGGCCGAGGTTGATCTCCGGGATCAGCACCAGGGCCTGCTTGCCGGCTGCGAGCACGCGATGGATCAGCTGCAGATAGACTTCGGTCTTGCCGCTGCCGGTGACGCCGGCCAGCAGAAAGGCCCGAAAGCTGCCGAGACCGGCGCTGACTGCTTCGAAGGCGGCGCGTTGTTGCGCATTCAGCGTCAGCTCGGCCTGCAGCAGCCAGCTACCACTGTGCTGTCGCGCTGGGCTGCTGCGGCGCGGCTCGACCCTTACCAGGCCCTTCTCCAGCAGTAGGTCGAGGCTGTCCTTGTTCAGCTGCAGCTTGCCGATAAGGGCGCGGGGCAGGCCGTGGGCATGCTGCGCGATGATCTTCAGGGCTTCGCGCTGACGCGGGGCGCGGGCCAGTCGCGGATCGTCCGGGCTGGCACCTTCTACCAGGCGCCAGTAGCGTTCCAGGCGCGCTTCGGCCGGTTCGCCCTGGCGCAACAGCACCGGCAATGCCCAGCTCAGGGTGTCTCCGAGGCTGTGCTGGTAATACTGAGCGGTCCACAGGCAGAGCTTGAACAGGGGGAGCGGCAGTGGCGGCTTGCTATCCAGCAGCTCGAGCGCAGGCTTGAGTTTTTCCAGAGGCACTTCGCTCTGGTCGCTCAGCTCCACCAGCGCACCGATGACCTCGCGCCGGCCGAACGGCACGCGCAGGCGCATGCCCGGCTGCAGCGAGTCGGGAGCTACGCCATGTGGTGGCAGGTAGTCGAACAGGCGGCGCAGCGGCGAAGGCAGCGCCAGGCGGAGGATGCAGGAGGGCACGCGGTGATCCCTTGATAATGAGCGCCGATGGTAAACGATCGCGGCGCTCGGCGCCGTCCGATAGCGCGTCCGGAGGCGCCGGAACGTCGGTCGCCTGCGCTTGCATCAGCTTTGTGCTCTGGTATGATTCGCGCCCTACTTCGTGCGGTACTCGACATAGGGTCGGGTGGCGGCACGCAATCCTAGAGGATTCACCATGAAAGCCGATATCCATCCGAACTACGTCGAAATCGAAGCCACCTGCAGCTGTGGCAACGTCATCAAGACCCGCTCCACGCTGGGCAAGAACCTGAACATCGACGTGTGCTCCGAGTGCCACCCGTTCTATACCGGCAAGCAGAAGGTGCTGGATACCGGCGGCCGTATCGATCGCTTCAAGCAGCGTTTCGGTGTGTTCGGCGCCAAGTAAGCCGGCACGGCGGGAATCCGATGAGGTTTTCCGAGCACATGAAAAAGGCGTCCCTCGTGGGCGCCTTTTTCGTTTCCGTCATCTGCAGCCTCCCGGCGCTCGCGTTCTGTCCCTCGCCTGGGGCACTGCCGCGGGTGGGCGTGGCGAAGGTGATCGATGGCGATACGCTGCGTCTGGTCGATGGCCGAAGCGTGCGCCTGATCGGCATCAATGCGCCGGAGCTTGGGCGTGACGGTCGCAAGGCCGAGCCCTTCGCCGTGGCGGCACAGCGTCGGCTGCGCGCGCTCGTCGAGGCCAGCAACGGACGGGTGGGGCTGGTCCCTGGGCGCGAGTCAAAAGATCGCTATGGTCGTACCCTGGCCCACGCCTATGACGAGCAGGGCCGCAATCTGGAATCGGCCTTGCTGGCCGAGGGCCTTGGCTTGATGGTGGCGATCGCCCCCAATACGGCGCTGGTGGCTTGTCATCTACGGGCCGAGCGGCTGGCGCGGCAATCCCGCCTGGGTATCTGGCGCAAGCTGACGCCGGGCTCGACCCGCGCGGTGAGGCAAGGTGGATTCGCCTTGTTGCAGGGCCTAGTCGGGCGCGTCGAGCACAATCGCGGCGGCTATTGGCTGGAAATGGATGGCCCGGTGGTGGTGCACATTCCGCCACAGGCATTCGATGCTTTCGATCTGCCTGAGTTATCCCTGCTCGCTGGCAAGACGCTCGAACCCAGAGGCTGGCTGGTGGATCGTCGCGGGCGGGCCGGAAAAGGACAGGCTCGCTGGATGTTGCGGGTGACCCATCCGGCGATGCTCGGGCTGCCTCACTGACTGGGCAGTCAGCTCCGGTCTACCCGAAAAGTCGTACTTGCCTGGGCTTGACAGCCTGCGCCGCGCGCTGGCTTGTGAGCGCGCTCGTTCTTGGCGTATGCTCGACCGCCTGTCTGTCCCAGTAAAATAAGCGGAAATGCCACATGACTGACCTGAAAACTGCCGCGCTCGAATACCATGCCCAGCCCCGTCCGGGGAAGTTGAGCGTCGAGCTCACCAAGCCCACCGCCACTGCTCGTGACCTGTCTCTGGCCTATAGCCCAGGCGTCGCTGAGCCGGTTCGCGAGATTGCTCGCGATGCGGAGCTGGCTTACCGCTACACCGGCAAGGGCAACCTGGTGGCGGTTATCTCCGATGGCACCGCTATTCTCGGTCTGGGTAATCTCGGTCCGCTGGCTTCCAAGCCGGTGATGGAAGGCAAGGGTGTGTTGTTCAAGCGCTTCGCCGGTGTCGACGTATTCGACATCGAGGTCGATGCCGAGAGCCCGCAGGCCTTCATTGATACCGTCAAGCGCATCTCGATCACCTTTGGTGGCATCAACCTCGAAGACATCAAGGCACCGGAGTGTTTCGAGATCGAGCGCGCGCTGATCGAGCAGTGCGACATTCCGGTCTTCCATGACGACCAGCACGGCACGGCGATCGTCACTGCGGCAGGTATGCTGAACGCACTGGAAATCGCCGGCAAGACCCTGGAACAGGCGAAGATCGTCTGCCTCGGTGCTGGCGCTGCCGCGACCTCCTGCATGAAGCTGCTGGTCAGCATGGGTGCGAAGATCGAGAACATCTTCATGATCGATCGCAAGGGCGTGATCCATGCCGGTCGCGACGATCTCAATCAGTACAAGGCCGTATTCGCCCACGAAACCGACAAGCGCACCCTGGATGACGCGCTGGATGGTGCTGACGTCTTCGTCGGTCTGTCGGGTGCCAACCTGCTGAGCCCGGAAGGTCTCAAGCGCATGGCGGCCAATCCGGTCGTGTTCGCTTGCTCCAACCCTGATCCGGAAATCAGTCCTGAGCTGGCGCATGCGACGCGTTCCGACGTGATCATGGCGACCGGCCGTTCCGACTATCCGAATCAGGTCAACAACGTGCTGGGCTTCCCGTTCATCTTCCGTGGCGCCTTGGACGTTCGCGCCAAGCGCATCAACGAAGAGATGAAGATCGCCGCCGCGCTGGCCCTTCGTGATCTGGCCAAGCTGCCGGTGCCGGCCGAAGTCGCCGCTGCCTATGGTGTGGACAGCCTGGAGTTCGGCCGCGAGTACATCATTCCGAAGCCTATGGACCCGCGCCTGATCACTCTGGTTTCGGACGCTGTAGCCAAGGCTGCGATCGAAAGTGGAGTGGCTACGCTGCCTTACCCGTCGCACTATCCGCTGAAGTCGGTGAACGACGTCTTCAACGGTTGACAGCGAGAACACAAAAAACCCCGCCTTGGCGGGGTTTTTTGTGCCTGCAGTAGACTGGGGACTGTGCTTAGAACAGATCCAGCGGAGCCGCCTCGTCAGCAGGTAGAGGGCTGCCAGGAGCCTGATAGCCCGACTCGAACTCGCCCATCGGCGGCGGCGAGTCCTCGCTCTTGAATACTTCGAAATAGGCGTCAGGGGTGCCTGGCGCTGCGGCGCGGCCGCTGACCGGATCGACACGCAACTTCAGCAAGCCGTCCGGTTCGGCGGGCGGATGCTCGGGCATGTCCTTGAGCACGGCGCTCATGTAGGTCATCCAGATCGGCAGGGCGACCGTGCCGCCGTATTCATTGCGCCCCAGGCTCTGCGGCTGATCGAAGCCTGCCCAGACGGTCGTGACGATGTCGGCGTTGTAACCAGAGAACCAGCTGTCGATCGAGTCGTTGGTGGTGCCGGTCTTGCCGGCGATGTCGTCGCGCCCCATGGCCAGCGCACGTCGGCCAGTGCCCCGCTTGATGACGTCCTGCAGCATGCTGGTCATGATGTACGCGGTGCGTTCATCGAGGACCCGCTCGGCGAAGCGAGGCTGGTCATCAGTCTGCTCATCGGCCGAGAGCTCGTGTTCCGGCGCTGCACTGACCTCCACACCATGATCCTGCGATTCATGCTGCGGTACACGCGCCGGGTTTGCTTCGAAGAGCAGTTTGCCCTCGCGATCCTCGATTCGCTGGATCAGGTACGGCTCTATCTTGTAACCACCATTGGCGAAAGTGGTCCAGCCGGTCGCAATCTCCATCGGGGTCAAGGTAGCGGTCCCCAAGGCAAGTGACAGGTTGCGTGGTAGATCTTGCGGGTCGAAGCCGAAGCGGCTGATGTAGTCGATCGTATGGCCAACGCCGAGGGTCTGCAGCAGCCGAATCGATACCAGGTTTCTGGATTTATAGAGTGCCTCGCGCATGCGAATCGGGCCGAGGAACGTGTTGTTGTCGTTCTTGGGTCGCCAAATCCGATCCATCCCCTCCTCGACGAATACGATCGGCGAGTCGTTGACGAGACTTGCTGCGGTGTAGCCGGCATCCAGAGCGGCGCTGTAGATGAAGGGCTTGAAGCTCGAGCCGGGTTGCCGTTTGGCCTGGATGGCTCGATTGTAGTTGCTCTGTCCGAACGAGAATCCACCTGCCAGGGCTTCGATCGAGCCGTCCTGCGGGTCGAGTGACACCAGCGCGGCTTGTGCTTGCGGGACCTGGCTGAACAATGCCGAGTCGTCCTGCCAGCGAACACGCACGACATCCCCGATTTTCACAACGTCCGCAGGGCGTTGTGGTCGCGGACCCATGCTGTTCGTTCCGAGAAACGGGCGCGCCCATTTCATGCTCTCCCAGGCGACCGGATGCTCGTTGCCGTCGCGAGTGAGAACCAGGATGCCGCTGTTCTCCACTTGCGTGACAACGGCCGGGTGCAGTCCGGAAAGACTCCTGTGCTTGCGCAGCTCCTGCATCCAAGACTCGCGCGGGAGCTCACCCAGGTGTGCCTCCGGGCCGCGGTAGCCGTGTCGCTGGTCATATTCGATAAGCCCGCTATCGAGTGCGATGTTGGCTGCTATCTGTCTTTCGCTGGAGACTGTGGTATGCACCCGGAAGCCGTCGGTATAAGCAGCGCTGCCATAGCGTCCGACCATCTCGGCGCGGGCCATTTCCGCTATATAGGCAGCATCGAGTTCGGGGGCCGCGCCGTGGTACCGAGCGGTCTCAGGTTCGGCCAGTGCCTGCCGATAGCTCGTTTCATCTAACGAACCAAGCTTGTGCATCCTTCCGAGAATCCAGTCGCGTCGCTCCTTGCTGCGAGCCGGATTGACCAATGGATTGAAGGCTGACGGAGCTTTGGGTAGGCCGGCGATCATTGCCAGCTGGGCGACGCTCAGCTCGGAGATCGACTTGCCGTAATAGACCTGAGAGGCGGCCTCTATGCCGTAGGCGCGGTTGCCCAGGTAGATCTTGTTGACGTACAGCTCGAGGATCTCGTTCTTGCTCAGTTCGCGCTCGATCTGCAGGGCCAGCAGAATCTCGTTGATTTTGCGTGAAAAGCTACGTTCGCTGGTTAAGAAATAGTTCTTGGCGACCTGCATGGTGATGGTGCTGCCGCCTGTCTGGATCTGTCCACTTTTCAATAATTGCGTGGCAGCGCGCATCAGGCCGGTTATGTCGACGCCATAATGATTGGCGAAATTATCGTCCTCGGCAGCGAGTAGGGCGTGGATGAAGTCCTCTGGGATTTCCTCGAAGCGGATAGGCGATCGGCGCATCTCGCCAAACTCGGCGATCAGCTTTTCGTCGGCGCTGTAAACCCGCAGTGGAATCTGCAGCTGTATGCTGCGCAAGGATTCAACCGAGGGAAGGTTGGGATTGAGGTAGAGAAACGCACCGCTGATGCTCAGCAGCAGTGCGCAGAAGACTGCGAAGCACGACCAGGCAAGAAATTTCAAAAGACGCATCGGGGTTCTGGGAATCCGGGAATTTTGGGAGGGGGAAGGTGGCGATGCTGAAAGAGGAAAACCGTTCACATTATATGCGCTTTTTTTGCCGGGTAGCCATTTGCGCTTCTGTCAAGCCTGTTATTTAATGTGGATAAACATAATTAATCCGTAAGTTGCGGATAAAGATAGGAAATCGGTCGTGCTAGGGCTCTTCACTAAGAAAGCGAACACGCTGCTTGGGATCGATATCAGTTCGACCTCAGTCAAGCTTCTCGAATTAAGTCGATCGGGGAACCGCTACCGGGTTGAGGCTTACGCGGTTGAGCCGCTCCCACCAAATGCCGTGGTCGAAAAGAACATCGCTGAACTGGAGGGCGTTGGCCAGGCTCTGCAGCGCGTGGTCGCAAAGGCTAAGACCGGCTGCAAGTCAGCCGTGGTAGCCGTCTCCGGCTCAGCGGTGATTACCAAGACGATCGAGATGGACGCCGGGCTGTCCGACGAAGAGCTGGAAAACCAGCTGAAGATCGAAGCCGACCAATATATTCCCTATCCGTTGGAAGAGGTGGCGATCGACTTCGAGGTCCAGGGCCCCGCGCCGCGTGCGCCCGGTCGCGTCGAGGTTCTGCTCGCTGCCTGTCGCAAGGAAAACGTCGAAGTGCGCGAGGCGGCACTGGCTCTGGCCGGGCTCTCCGCGAAGGTCGTTGATGTCGAGGCCTATGCGCTCGAGCGCTCCTATGACCTTCTGGCGCCGCAGTTGGGGAGCGCGCATGGTGAACTGACCGTCGCTGTCGTGGATATCGGCGCAACGATGACGACTCTGAGCGTCCTGCATAACGGACGCACCATATACAGTCGTGAGCAATTGTTCGGGGGGCGGCAGCTGACGGAGGAAATCCAACGCCGTTATGGGCTGTCACAAGAGGAGGCTGGCCTCGCTAAAAAGCAGGGAGGGCTTCCTGATGACTACGACAGTGAGGTTTTGCTTCCGTTCAAAGAAGCGGTCGTTCAGCAGGTCTCACGCTCGCTGCAGTTCTTCTTCGCTGCTGGGCAGTTTCATGATGTCGATTGCATTCTGCTTGCTGGTGGAACGGCTTCCATCCCGGGGCTTGATCATCTCATTCAGCAGAAGATCGGCACCCAGACTCTAGTTGCCAATCCGTTTGCCGATATGGCTTTGAGTAGCAAGGTCAACGCGGGCGCGCTGGCCAGTGATGCGCCCTCGCTGATGATTGCGTGTGGGTTGGCGCTAAGGAGTTTCGACTGATGGCGCAGATCAACCTTCTGCCTTGGCGCGAACAATTGCGTGAAGAACGCAAGCAGCGTTTCCTTGCCTCTCTTTTCGGTGTGCTGGTCGTTGCGGCTGGCCTTGTTTTTCTTGGTGATCGCTATCTTCAGGGTGCGATCGAGCAACAGAGTGCGCGCAACGAATTCATAAAAAAAGAAATTGCCGTGCTGGATGCGCGAATCAAGGAGATCAAAGAACTCAAGGAACGTCGTCAGCAATTGCTGGAGCGTATGAAGATCATTCAGGACCTACAGGGAAATCGCCCGATCATTGGTCGCGTATTCGATCAGCTGGTACGCACGCTGCCAGATGGAGTCTATTTCACTTCGTTAAAAATGACCGGCAAGAACATTGCGATCGTCGGGGCTGCTGAATCGAATAATCGGGTTTCCAATCTCATGCGTAATCTTGATGGGTCGGACTGGCTTGAATCACCCAACCTGAATGAAGTCAAGGCGGTAACGGCTGGTGCGGTTGATCAGGAAAACGTCTTTCAGCTGACGGTACAGCAGACCCAGCCAGCCGTCTCTACGGAAGGAGCGAAGCCATGAGTCTGGCTGATTCGTTGCAGAGTCTTCGTAAGATTGATGTCGCCGACCTGGATCTGAATAACCTCGGCTCGTGGCCCGCGCCGGTCAAGTTCATTACGGGCGTCATTCTGCTCGCCGTGGTGCTGGCTCTGGGTTATTACCTTCATTTGCAGGATATGCAGGTGCAGTTGGAGCAGCAACAGGCTCAGGAAACGACCCTAAAGCAACAGTTCTCCAGCAAGGCATTTCAGGCGGCCAACCTCGAAGCCTATAAGGAGCAGATGGCAGAAATGGAAACATCATTCGGTGCTCTGCTGAGGCAGCTGCCGAGTGATACGGAAGTTCCAGGGCTGTTGGAGGATATAACTCGGACTGGTCTGGGCAGTGGTTTGGAGTTTGAGGAAATCAAGTTGCAACCGGAAGTGGCGCAGCAGTTCTATATCGAGCTTCCGATAAACATAAAGGTGATCGGTGGTTACCACGATCTGGCTACCTTCGTGAGTGGGGTTTCCAGTCTGCCGCGAATCGTTACGTTGCACGACTTTGAAATAAAGCCAGAAAAAGACGACTCGGCGTCCAAGCTGCGGATGAGCATCGTCGCGAAGACTTATCGGTACAACGACAAGGGGTTGCAGAAATGAGGGGCGTGCAACTCGTTGCGCTGGGCTTAAGCCTGGCGATGTTGGGGGGTTGTGGTAGCGGTTCGGATTTCAGCGACCTGCAGTCGTTCATGGATGAGGTTCGGGCAAAGCCGAAGGGAACGATTGAGCCGCTGCCGGCGTTCATCCCCTATGAGGCTTTTACATACAGCGCGGCCGCGCTGCGGCATCCATTCCAGCCGCCCGTCAAGTTGGATTTGGCGCAGCGGCAAAAAGGTTCCAAAGATATCCAGCCTGATGAGTCGCGCGTCAAGCAGTTCCTCGAAGGGTTCAATATCGAAAATTTCACCATGGTCGGCACTCTCTCCAACGGGCAGGGGCGTTATGCGCTGATCCGGGGCGGGGACGGTGTTCATCGCGTCAGGATTGGTGACTATCTCGGCCGTAACCATGGCCGCATCGTCGAGATCAGCGAAGCGGCGGTGGATGTAGTGGAAATCGTTCCGGATGGAGAGGGTGGGTGGCTGGAGCGCCCGCGCAGTCTGACCTTGAAAGAGCGCACCTAGCGCGGGGCACAAGCATGGAAAACCTTTACCGGTCTGCACAACGGAAGCAATTTATGAACAGTACTCTCTCGCGTCTCGGCATTTCAGTGCTTGTGGCGTTCGTCTCGCCGGCTGTACTGGCAGCCAATCTCAATGCCTTGGATGTGGCCGCTCTGCCGGGCGATCGAGTCGAACTCAAGCTGGCTTTCGACGAGCCCGTTGCGCCGCCGCGTGGTTACACCCTTGAGCAGCCTGCTCGTATTGCCCTGGATCTGCCGGGTGTATCGAACAACCTGGGGGCGAAGAATCGTGAGCTCGGGGTTGGTAATGCGCGTAGCGTTACGGTCGTTGAGGCGCAAGGACGTACTCGGTTGATCGTGAACCTCACTTCGCTGGTGCCCTATTCCACTCGAGTGGATGGCAAGAATCTGTTCGTCGTACTGGGCGAACATGCCGGCGCGAGTGGCCCAGCAGCGGTCTCAGCGCAGCCGAGCGCAGTGGCGCAGCCATCTGTTACGACGGCTCCCGCGAAGGTGGTGGCTGTTGGTAGGGCCATTGACAACATTGACTTTCGGCGTGGCGATGATGGAGCCGGTAATGTGATTATTACGCTATCCGATCCATCAATCAGCTCGACCATTGAGGAGCAGGGCGGAAAAATTCGCGTAAATTTCGCCAAGGCTCAGTTGCCGGAATCGCTGCGTGTGCGCCTGGATGTCCAAGACTTCGCTACGCCTGTCAGGTTCGTTGATTCCGCTTCTCAGGCAGGTGGTGCGAGCATCGCAATCGAGCCGACCGGGCGATATGACTATTTGGCCTACCAGACCGACAACAAGCTGACTATCAGCGTAAAACCTCTTACGGAAGACGAAGCGGAAAAGCGTAAGGCTGATCGATTTGCTTATTCTGGCGAGAAGCTGTCGCTTAATTTCCAAGACATCGACGTTCGCTCGGTATTGCAGCTAATCGCTGATTTCACGGATCTAAATCTGGTCGCAAGCGATACCGTTAGCGGCAATATCACGCTGCGTCTGCAGAACGTGCCGTGGGATCAGGCTCTGGACTTGGTGCTTAAGACCAAGGGGTTGGACAAGCGCCAGGTCGGTAACGTGCTGCTGGTGGCTCCTGCCGACGAAATTGCCGCACGTGAACGTCAGGAGCTTGAGTCTCAGCGGCAGATTGCCGAACTGGCTCCGCTTCGCCGTGAGGTGGTGCAGGTTAACTATGCCAAGGCCGCTGACATCGCCAGGCTATTTCAGTCGGTAACGGATAATGGCGGGATGGCGGAAGAGCGGGGGTCTATTGCGGTTGATGACCGCACCAACAATATCATTGCCTACCAGACTCAGGAGCGTCTCGATGAGTTGCGTCGTATCGTGGCTCAACTGGATATTCCGGTTCGGCAGGTAATGATTGAGGCGCGCATAGTTGAGGCAAACGTCGACTACGATAAGAGCCTTGGTGTTCGTTGGGGCGGCAACTTATGGTCGGGAGATAAATGGAACGTTTGGGGTAAAGACGGCGATCTTGGCGTAGAGGATGGAGAAGAAGGACAGGTCGGAAGGTTTCCCGGCATTCGGGAAACCCCGCTTAACACCCCTTTCGTCGATATGGGCGCAGTGGGAGCAACGTCTGGATTTGGCTTAGGCTTCGTTACGAATAATGCAATTTTAGATCTACAGCTGTCTGCCATGGAGAAAACCGGTAATGGCGAGGTTGTCTCGCAGCCTAAGGTAGTCACCGCAGACAAAGAAACTGCAAAGATCCTCAAGGGCTCCGAAGTTCCTTATCAGGAGGCGAGCTCCAGTGGTGCAACGAGCACGTCGTTCAAGGAGGCAGCTCTCTCGCTGGAAGTGACTCCGCAGATCACACCGGATAATCGCATCATCATGGAGGTCAAGGTCACTAAGGATGAGCCAGACTTCTCTCAGGCAGCGACTACCGGAGTACCGGCCATTCGCAAGAATGAGGTTAACGCAAAGGTTCTGGTAACTGATGGTGAGACGATCGTAATCGGTGGCGTTTTCTCCAATACGCAGAGCAAGTCAGTGGACAAGGTGCCGTTCCTAGGGGATCTCCCGTTCTTGGGTCGCCTGTTCCGTCGTGATCTGGTGCAGGATCGAAAGTCTGAACTGCTTGTGTTCATCACGCCGAGGATCATGAATAATCAGGCGATTCAAGCCAGTCGCTGAAGTTAATGCAAAACCTCATTCTCGTGGGCCCGATGGGAGCTGGGAAAAGCACCATCGGGCGTTTGCTTGCCAAAGAGCTGCGTCTGCCGTTCAGGGACTCCGACAAGGAGATCGAACAGCGTACCGGCGCCAGTATTCCGCTCATATTCGATGTCGAAGGCGAGGGTGGCTTCCGTGAGCGCGAGCATGCGGTGATAGCTGATCTTTGCCGGCTCGACGGCGTGGTGCTCGCCACCGGCGGGGGCGCCGTGCTGCGTGAAGACAATCGCAAGGCGCTTCGTGCTGGCGGGCGGGTGGTCTACCTCTGCACTTCGGTCGATCAGCAACTCGAGCGCACCGCCCGGGATCGTAATCGTCCACTCCTGCAGGCTGCTGATCCGCGCGGTGTGCTTGCCAACCTGATGGCAGTTCGTGATCCGTTGTATCGATCGATTGCGGACGTCATCATCGAGACCGATGAGCGGCCGCCGCGTTTGGTGGTGATGGAAATTCTCGATCGTCTCGCGTCGCTTGCGTCCGGTGAAAGCCGCGACGAATCTGCGTTATCCTAAGCCCCTTTATTTCGGGGGTGTCATGCGGACTCTTCAGGTCGATCTCGGTGAGCGTAGCTATCCCATCCACATCGGCGAGCGGTTGGTCGACCGCCGCGATCTCTTCGAGGAAAAGATTCGCGGGCGCCAGGTTGCCATCGTTACCAACGAGACGGTCGCGCCGCTGTATCTCGAGCGGCTCAGACAAGCGCTCTCCGGGTACGCTGTTACTTCCATAATTCTGCCTGATGGCGAGAAGCACAAAAACTGGCAGACGCTTCAGCTGATTTTCGATGCGCTCCTCGAGGCGCGTCATGACCGCAACACCATGATCATCGCGTTAGGTGGTGGGGTCATTGGCGACATGGCTGGATATGCCGCGGCAAGCTATCAACGTGGGGTCGATTTTATCCAGGTGCCGACAACCCTGCTGTCCCAGGTGGACTCTTCGGTCGGCGGCAAAACCGGTATCAATCACCCGCTGGGCAAGAACATGATCGGTGCCTTCTACCAGCCTCGAGCGGTGATCATCGATACTTCGACACTCGCCACTCTGCCATCCCGTGAGCTGTCGGCCGGGCTGGCGGAGGTCATCAAGTACGGGTTGATCTGCGATGAAGAGTTTATCGGCTGGCTCGAATTGAATGTCGACCGGCTGCGGGCTCTCGACCCGGTCGCTTTGACCGAAGCGATCCATCGTTCGTGCGCGGCGAAGGCGCGGGTGGTCAATGCCGACGAGCGCGAGTCCGGCGTGCGGGCCATCCTCAACCTGGGGCACACCTTCGGCCATGCTATCGAGACCCACATGGGTTATGGCGTCTGGCTGCATGGTGAGGCGGTAGCTGCGGGAACCGTCATGGCCCTTGAGATGTCTTCTCGGCTTGGTTGGATTCAGCAGGCGGAGCGTGATCGCGCTATACGCTTGCTGCAGCGCGCGGCTCTGCCCGTGTCCCCCCCTGCCGAAATGCAGCCAGGCGACTTTCTGCAGCACATGGCGGTCGACAAGAAGGTCCTGGACGGCAAGCTGCGTCTGGTCCTGCTGCGTGGAATGGGAGAAGCCGTGGTGACTGGCGACTTCCCTCGCGATGTACTGGAGGCGACCTTGAACGCCAACTACGGCGCAATGACGGAACAGATGGGAGCGTAAGAAAATTTCCATGACCAGTTTGTCGGCCGACGATGCCTATCTGAGCCACTATGGGTTCAGCCATGACCCCTTCGCGGCGCGTGTTCCGGGTTTCAAGTTCTTTCCCGCGCAGCGTAAGCCAGTGCTGGGGCAGTTGCATCACCTCGCGCGCTACAGTCAGCTGCTGCTGTTGGTGACGGGGCCCGAAGGCAGCGGCAAGACATTGCTCCGGCAGGCCTTGGTGGCCAGCAGCAACAAGCAAGCGGTCCAGAGTGTCGTTATCACGCCGCAGGACACTACCGATTCCACGGCGTTGATCGCGCAGATCGCGCAGGCGCTGAACAGTCGCGAGGCTGACTTTGAGGGTGTGATGGCGCAGGTCGTCCAGCTGGCCCTCACAGGGCAGGAAGTCTATCTGCTGGTAGACGACGCGGAACGCCTCACTGCAGCGGCGATCGAGACGCTGCTGCGCCTTGCTGCGGGAGTTCCCGAAGCCCGCCCTCACGTTTTTCTATTTGGCGAAACAGCCCTTGCCGGACGTCTCGAGGCCCTGAGCGAGGGCGACGAGCGCTACCATGTCATTGCCTTGCAGCCATACGAGGAAGACGAGACGCGCGAGTACCTGGCGTTGCGGCTCGAGGGCGCGGGTAGCGGCATCGAGTGTCTCAGCCAAGAGCAGATCGCGCGCATCCACGATGAATCAGGCGGCTGGCCTGGCTCGATCAACCAGATCGCCCGTGATGAACTCCTTGCCGCGATGCAGGGCAGCCGCGGGCGCCACAAGGCCGGCGGCATTGGCTTCGCCCTGCCGCGCAAGCACGTACTGGCCGCCCTTGCGGTTGTTCTGCTCGTTGCGGTGGCTTTCCTGTTGCTGCGCGGGCAGGACGTTCGGCAGTCAGTCGCGCCGGAGGTGACTCAGCTACCGCTCGATACCGCGGCCACGGCTGATGCTGGTCAGGAGCCAGCCGGGCAGGACGGGCAGGCTGCTATCGAGTTCGATGGCAGCGAGCGTCCGTTGTCGTTGCCGTTGGGTAATGATGCGCAGCCTGTGATTCGAGAGCCTCTGGCGGCCGCAGCGGGCGGGGAAGACGAGAGTGGCGTCGCGATGTCCGACTCTGATGATTCGGAGCCGGTAAACGCTACCTCTCCCGTAGCGCCTGCCCCCGCTCCCGCTCCCGCTCCGCAAATATCGGAGCAGGCTTCGTCGGTCGCATCCGCGGCGCCGGCGCCGGCACCGGCGACTACGCCAGACCCGGTCGCTGCGCGACAGAGCGCTGCTGCAGCCAAGCCAGGCATCACCGCTGAGGCTTCACCGCCCGTGTCGGGGCACGGTAGCTGGTATGCGAGCCAGCCTGCGAGCAACCACCTGGTCCAGATTCTCGGCACACGTGCCGAGAAAAATGCGCAGGCAATTGTCCGGCAGCAAGGAAGTGGCTATCGCTATTTCGTCAAGCAGCATGACGGCAAGCCGCTCTATGTTGTGACCTATGGCAGTTTCAACAGTCGCGCCGCGGCGCTAACGGCGGTCAAATCACTGCCTGCGTCGCTGCAATCCGGCAAGCCTTGGGTGCGTACATTTGGCAGCGTGCAAAAAGAAATCGGCCAATAGCGTAAAAATGCCCCAAAAAAGTGCGCAATGCACTGTTTTGGGGCTTGCAAAAATAAATTGTGTCGCTCTAGCTGGCTTTGTAAACTGCTCCCCCTTTTGCCCACGTGAATGACGGGGTGATTTGCTGCGCCGTCAATAAGGGGTTGATTTACAACGTATTTAGCTGGTGGAGTGCCTATGAGAGCAGGTCTGTTTCGTCCTGAAGAGTTCAAGGATAACTGCGGCTTCGGTCTGATTGCCCACATGCAGGGCGAGGCTAGCCATCACCTGCTAAAGACTGCCATCCAGTCCCTGACCTGTATGACGCACCGCGGCGGCATCAATGCCGATGGCAAGACCGGCGACGGTTGCGGTCTGCTGATGCAGAAGCCAGATGCCTTTCTGCGCGCGAAGGCACTGGAGCACTTCAATGTCGAGTTGCCCGCGCAATATGCCGTCGGCATGGTGTTCCTCGATCAGGACGCAGCCAAGGCCGACCACGCACGGACTCGCTTGAGCGAGGAGATCGTCGCCCAGGGCCTGACGCTGGTCGGCTGGCGCGAGGTGCCGGTCGATACCGGTGTCCTGGGCCAACTCGCGCTCGAGCGTCTGCCGCGCATCGAGCAGGTGTTCGTTGCCGGAGACGGTATCGCTGAGCGTGATTTCGGCATCAAGCTGTTCTTCGCCCGGCGCCGCGCGGAAGTGGCGCTGGCTGACGACAGCGCCTTCTATGTATGCAGTCTCTCCGACAAAGACATCATCTACAAAGGCCTGATGATGCCGGCCGACCTGGCCCAGTTCTACCCGGACCTGGGTGACGAGCGCCTCGCGACCGCGATCTGCGTGTTCCACCAGCGTTTCTCCACCAACACCATGCCGCAGTGGCGGCTGGCTCAGCCGTTCCGCTTCCTGGCGCACAACGGTGAAATCAACACCATCACCGGTAACCGCAACTGGGCCCAGGCGCGCCGTCTGAAGTTCGCCAACGAATTGCTGCCGGATCTCGAAAGCCTGTCGCCGTTGATCAACCGCACCGGCTCTGACTCCTCGAGCATGGACAACATGCTCGAACTCTTGGTCACCGGCGGAATGGATCTGTTCCGTGGCCTGCGCATGATCATTCCGCCGGCGTGGCAGAACGTCGAGACCATGGACCCCGATCTGCGCGCCTTCTACGAATTTAACTCCATGCACATGGAGCCCTGGGACGGCCCGGCTGGCGTGGTGTTGACCGACGGACGCCACGCGGTCTGTCTGCTCGACCGTAACGGCCTGCGCCCGGCGCGTTGGGTGACCACCAAGAATGGCTACATCACCCTCGCCTCGGAAGTCGGCGTGTGGGATTACAAGCCCGAGGACGTCCTGGCCAAGGGCCGTGTCGGCCCGGGGCAGATCCTCGCGGTGGACACCCACACCGGCAAGGTGCTGCACACCGACGACATCGACAACCACCTGAAGGCGCAGCAGCCCTACAAGAAGTGGCTGCGGCAGAACGCGCTGCGCATCCAGTCGACCCTCGATGACAACGATCACGGTTCGGCCTTCTACGACGCTGACCAGCTCAAGCAGTACATGAAGATGTACCAGGTCACCTTCGAGGAGCGTGATCAGGTGCTGCGTCCGCTGGCCGAGCAGGGCCAGGAAGCGGTCGGCTCGATGGGCGACGATACACCCATGGCAGTTCTGTCGCGCCGCGTACGGTCGCCCTACGACTACTTCCGCCAGCAGTTCGCCCAAGTCACCAACCCGCCGATCGACCCGCTGCGCGAAGCCATCGTGATGTCGCTGGAAACCTGTCTGGGTGCCGAGCGCAATGTCTTCGAGGAAACCGCCGATCACGCCAACCGCGCGATCCTGACTACCCCGGTGATCTCGCCAGCGAAGTGGCGCACGATCATGAACCTGGAGCGTCCGGGTTTCGAACGTCTGGTCATCGACCTGAACTACGACGAAACCATCGGCCTCGAGGCGGCGATTCGCAATATTGCCGATCAGGCCGAGGAAGCCGTACGTGGTGGCAAGGTGCTGCTGGTCCTCAGCGATCGTCATATCGCACCAGGCAAACTGCCGGTTCATGCTTCGCTGGCCGTGGGTGCGGTTCACCACCGTCTGGTGGAAACCGGCCTGCGCTGCAGCTGCAACATTCTGGTGGAAACCGCCACTGCGCGAGATCCGCATCACTTCGCCGTGCTGATCGGCTTCGGCGCGACTGCGGTCTACCCGTTCCTTGCCTTCGAGGTGCTGGGCGACCTGATCCGCACCGGCGAGGTGCTGGGCGATCTGTATGAGGTGTTCAAGCACTATCGCAAGGGCATCTCCAAAGGGCTGATGAAGATCATCTCCAAGATGGGCATCTCTACCATCGCCTCCTACCGTGGTGCGCAGCTGTTCGAAGCCGTGGGTCTGTCCGACGAAGTCGTGGAACTCAGCTTCCGTGGCGTCGCCAGTCGTATCAAGGGCGCGCGCTTCGAGGATCTCGAGGCCGAGCAGAAGGCGCTGGCCGCCGAAGCCTGGAGCAATCGCAAGCCGATCCAGCAGGGCGGCCTGCTGAAGTTCGTCTACGGCGGTGAGTACCACGCCTACAACCCCGATGTGGTCAGCGCGCTGCAAGTGGCCGTGCAGAGCGGTGACTACAGCCGCTTCAAGGAATACACCGCACTGGTCGATCAGCGTCCCGTGGCCATGCTGCGTGACCTGCTCAAGGTAAAGGTGGCCGAGCAGCCGCTGGCGCTGGAGGAGGTCGAGCCGCTGGAAGCGATCCTCAAGCGTTTCGACTCCGCCGGTATCTCGCTCGGTGCCCTGTCGCCGGAAGCGCACGAGGCCATCGCCGCGGCGATGAACCGCATCGGCGCGCGCTCGAACTCCGGCGAAGGCGGTGAAGATCCAGCCCGCTACGGCACCGAGCGCAGCTCGAAGATCAAGCAGGTCGCAACCGGTCGCTTCGGTGTCACGCCGGAGTACCTGGTCAACGCCGAAGTGCTGCAGATCAAGGTCGCCCAGGGCGCCAAGCCAGGTGAAGGCGGTCAGCTGCCCGGTGGCAAGGTCAACGGCCTGATCGCCCGACTGCGCTATGCCGTGCCGGGCGTGACGCTGATCTCGCCGCCGCCGCACCACGACATCTACTCCATCGAGGACCTGGCGCAGCTGATCTTCGACCTCAAGCAGGTCAATCCGCAGGCGCTGGTGTCGGTCAAGCTGGTGGCCGAGCCGGGCGTCGGCACCATCGCTGCCGGCGTGGCCAAGGCCTACGCCGACCTGATCACCATTTCCGGCTACGACGGCGGCACCGGCGCTTCGCCACTGACGTCCATCCGCTATGCCGGCTCGCCGTGGGAGCTCGGCCTGGCCGAAACCCACCAGACCCTGCGCGGCAACGACCTGCGCGGCAAGGTCCGGGTGCAAACCGATGGCGGCCTGAAAACCGGCCTTGACGTGATCAAGGCCGCGATCCTCGGCGCCGAAAGTTTCGGCTTCGGTACCGCACCGATGATCGCGCTGGGCTGCAAGTACCTGCGCATCTGCCACCTGAACAACTGCGCCACTGGTGTTGCCACGCAGAACGAGCAGCTGCGCAAGGATCACTTCATCGGCACCGTCGACATGGTGGTCAACTTCTTCCAGTTCGTCGCGGAGGAAACCCGCGAGTGGCTGGCCAAGCTGGGCGTGCGCAGCCTCGGCGAGTTGATCGGCCGTACCGATCTGCTCGAGGTGCTGCCGGGCGACACCGCCAAGCAGAACAACCTCGACCTGACCCCGCTGCTAGGCGGCAGCAACATTGCCGCCGACAAACCGCAGTTCTGCGAGGTGGAGAAGAACCCGCCGTTCGACCAGGGTCTGCTGGCCGAGGAGATGGTCAAGCTGGCCAAGGGCGCCATCGACGCCAAGAGCGGTGGCGAGTTCGAGCTGGAAATTTGCAACTGCGACCGTTCCATCGGTGCCCGCGTCTCCGGCGAGATCGCCCGTCAGCATGGCAACCAGGGCATGGCGGGCGCGCCGATCACCTTCCGCTTCAAGGGCACAGCCGGTCAGAGCTTCGGAGTGTGGAACGCCGGCGGCCTCAACCTGTACCTGGAGGGCGACGCCAACGATTACGTCGGCAAGGGTATGACCGGCGGCAAGCTGGTGGTCACCCCGCCGCAGGGCGCCAGCTATCGGTCGCAGGATTCGGCGATCATCGGCAACACCTGCCTGTACGGCGCCACCGGCGGCAAGCTGTTCGCTGCCGGCACCGCGGGTGAGCGTTTCGCGGTGCGCAACTCCGGCGCCCATGCCGTCGTCGAGGGTACCGGCGACCATTGCTGCGAGTACATGACCGGCGGCTTCGTCTGCGTGCTCGGCAAGACCGGACACAATTTCGGTTCGGGCATGACCGGCGGTTTCGCCTATGTGCTGGACATGGACAACAGCTTCGTCGATCGCGTGAACAACGAACTGGTCAACCTGCAGCGCATTACCGGCGAGGCGATGGAAGCCCATCGCAGCCACCTGCAGGACGTGCTGCGCGAGTACGTTGCGGAAACCGCAAGTGAGTGGGGGGCTGAACTGCTGGATAATCTAGACGACTACCTGCGTCGGTTCTGGCTGGTCAAGCCCAAGGCGGCCAACCTGGCTTCGCTGCTGTCGAGCACCCGGGCCAACCCGCAATAACAAGAAGCCGCTTCAGGCAGCGGCCCCGCCTTGGCTGGGGCCGCTGCTCACCCTGATTGTCTTGCAGCCGTATGTATCGTCTACGGCCGCTGTTGAGAGGTTATGAAATGACTGAACGTCTGAATAACGACTTCCAGTTCATCGAGGTCGGGCGCAAGGATCCGAAGAAGAAGCTGCTGCGCCAGCGCAAGAAGGAGTTCGTCGAGATCTACGAACCCTTCAAGCCGCAGCAGGCCTGCGAACAGGCCCACCGCTGCCTGGGCTGTGGCAACCCCTATTGCGAGTGGAAGTGCCCGGTCCACAACTACATTCCCAACTGGCTCAAGCTGGTCTCCGAGGGCAACATCCTCGCCGCTGCCGAGCTGGCTCATCAGACCAACACCCTGCCGGAAGTCTGCGGCCGCGTCTGCCCGCAGGACCGCCTCTGCGAAGGTGCCTGTACCCTGAATGACGGTTTCGGCGCGGTGACCATCGGCTCGGTAGAGAAATACATCGCCGATACCGCCTTCGCCATGGGCTGGCGGCCGGACATGTCCAAGGTCAAGCCGACCGGCAAGAAGGTCGCCATCATCGGTGCCGGCCCGGCAGGCCTCGGTTGCGCGGATATCCTCGTGCGCAACGGTGTGACCCCGGTGGTATTCGACAAGAATCCGGAGATCGGTGGCCTGCTGACCTTCGGCATTCCCGAGTTCAAGCTGGAAAAAACCGTGCTCAGCCGCCGCCGCGAGATCTTCAGCGGCATGGGCATCGAGTTCCGCCTGAACACCGAGGTGGGCAAGGACATCACCATCGACCAGCTGCTGGCCGATTACGATGCGGTGTTCATGGGTATGGGCACCTACACCTACATGAAGGGCGGCTTCCCTGGCGAGGATCTGCCGGGCGTGTACGACGCGCTGGATTTCCTCATCGCCAACGTCAACCGCAACCTCGGCTTCGAAAAGTCCGCCGAGGACTTCATCGACATGAAGGGCAAGAAGGTCGTGGTTCTGGGTGGTGGTGATACCGCGATGGACTGCAACCGCACCTCCATCCGCCAGGGCGCCAAGAGCGTGACCTGTGCCTATCGTCGTGATGCGGCAAACATGCCGGGTTCGCGCCGTGAAGTGAAGAACGCCAAGGAAGAGGGCGTGAAGTTCCTCTTCAATCGCCAGCCCATCGCCATCGTCGGCGAAGGCAAGGTCGAAGGTGTGAAGGTGGTCGAGACCCGTCTCGGCGCGCCGGATGCCCGTGGCCGCCGCAGCCCCGAGCCGATCCCAGGCTCCGAGCAGGTGCTGCCGGCCGATGCAGTGGTCATTGCCTTCGGTTTCCGGCCGAGCCCGGCACCGTGGTTCGAGGGCCAGGGTATCCAACTGGACAACCAGGGCCGCGTCGTCGCCCCCGAGCAGGGTCAGTTCAAGCACCAGACCAGCAACCCGAAGATCTTCGCCGGCGGCGATATGGTCCGCGGCTCCGATCTGGTGGTGACCGCGATCTACGAAGGGCGCCAGGCTGCCGAAGGCATCATGGATTATCTGGGCGTCTGATCGCTGTTGGCCGGGCGCCGACAGGCGCTCGGAACGGCCTGATTTGAATCAAGCCCACAGGCAAATGGCACGGCGCTCGCCGTGCCTTTTTTTTTCCGCTTTGCGACAATGCACGGCACTTTTTCGCTGGAACCCTGCCATGACTGCCTTGAAGAACGACCGCTTCCTTCGTGCCCTGCTCAAGCAGCCTGTCGACGTCACCCCGGTGTGGATGATGCGCCAGGCCGGCCGTTATCTGCCCGAATACCGGGCCAGCCGCGCCAAGGCCGGTGACTTCATGAGCCTGTGCATGAATCCGGAGCTCGCCTGCGAGGTGACTCTGCAGCCGCTGGATCGCTATCCGCTGGATGCTGCGATCCTGTTCTCCGATATCCTCACCGTGCCGGACGCCATGGGGCTCGGCCTGTACTTCGAGACCGGCGAAGGTCCGCGCTTCAAGAAGGTGGTGAGCAGTGCGGCGGACATCGAGGCGCTACCGATTCCCGATCCGGAGAAGGATCTGGGATACGTGATGGACGCGGTGCGCACCATTCGCCGTGAACTCAACGGCCGCGTACCGCTGATCGGTTTCTCCGGCAGCCCGTGGACCCTGGCGACCTACATGGTCGAGGGCGGCTCCTCGAAGGACTTCCGCAAATCCAAGGCGATGCTCTACGAAAACCCGCAGGCGATGCACGCGCTGCTGGACAAGCTGGCCCAGTCGGTCACCAGCTATCTCAACGGCCAGATCCTGGCCGGCGCCCAGGCGGTGCAGATCTTCGATTCCTGGGGTGGCAGCCTGTCGGCCGCGGCCTATCAGGAGTTCTCCCTGGCCTATATGCGCAAAATCGTAGACGGTCTGATCCGTGAACATGACGGCCGCCGCGTGCCGGTGATCCTGTTCACCAAGGGTGGCGGGCTGTGGCTGGAGTCCATGGCCGACGCCGGTGCCGAAGCGCTGGGGCTGGACTGGACCTGCGACATCGGCGAGGCGCGCCGCCGCGTCGGCGACAAGGTGGCACTGCAGGGCAACATGGACCCGAGCGTGCTCTATGCCAAGCCCGACGCCATCCGCGCCGAGGTCGCGCGTATCCTGGCCAGCTTCGGTCATGGCAATGGCCACGTGTTCAACCTGGGCCACGGCATCACGCCGGAAGTCGATCCAGCCCATGCCGGCGCCTTCATCGAGTCGGTGCACGAACTGTCCGCGCAATACCACGCCTGACTTTTCACCGGCTCGAAACGAAACGCCCCGCATCAGCGGGGCGTTTTGCATTGCGGGTTCAGTGCGCCGCCTGCGGCTCCGGCAGCGGACGCAGGCGCGCCAGGTGCAGCGCCACGGCGAAGGCGATCAGCAGCAGCGAGGCGATGAACAGACCTACGCCGTCCCAGCCGGCAGCGTGCCAGAAAACTCCACCCAGCGTGCCGGCGATGCTGGAGCCCAGGTAGTAACTGAACAGATAGAGCGAGGAGGCCTGGCCGCGCGCCTGCCGGGCACGGCGGCCAATCCAGCTGCTGGCGACCGAGTGGGCGCCGAAGAAGCCGAAGGTGAACAGCAGCATGCCCAGCAGCACCAGCGGTAGCCGGTCGAACAGGGTCAGGCCCACGCCCGCCAGCATCAGGGCGATCACCAGCCAGAACACCCGGCGCCGGCCGAAGCGATCGGCCAGCGCGCCGACTTGAGCCGAGCTATAGATGCCCGACAGGTAGAGCACCGCCAGCAGACCGATCATGGTCTGGCTGAGGTGGAACGGGTCGGCAATCAATCGATAGCCGATGTAGTTGTACAGCGTGACGAAACTGCCCATCAGCAGAAAGCCCTGCAGGAACAGCCAGGGCAGGCCGGCATCGCGGAAGTGCAGGCGGTAGCCCTGCAGCAATCCCTGCGGGCGCAGCGGTCGCGGACGGAAGTGCCGCGATTCCGGTAGAAAGCGCCAGAGCAGCAGGGCCGCCAGCAGCGCCAGCCCGCCCATCAGTCCCAGCACGCTATGCCAAGACAGGTAGTCCACCAGCACGCCGCTCAGCAAGCGTCCGCTCATGCCGCCGATGGCGTTGCCGCCGATGTACAGCCCCATTGCCAGGCCCAGATGGTGGGGATGGATCTCCTCGCTCAGGTAGGTCATGGCCACTGCAGCCACGCCGCTGAGCGCCAGGCCGACCAGTGCGCGCATCAGCAGAACGCCATGCCAGCTGGGCGCCAGCGCACTACCGACGGTGAACACCGCGGCAGCGAGCAGGGAGGCGACCAGCACCTGCTTGCGGCCGATGGCATCGGAGATCGGCCCGGTGATCAGCAGGCCGACGGCCAGGGTCAGCGTCGAGAGCGAAAGGATCAGGCTGCTCTGCGCTGCGTTGATGCCGAATGCCTGCGACAGCATGGGCATCATCGGCTGCACGCAGTAGAGCAGGGCGAAGGTGGCGAAGCCGCCGGCGAACAGCGCCAGGGCGGTGCGCGCGAAGCGCGGGGTGCCTTTCTCTGTATGGCTGATGGGCGCGCCAGGCGCCGGTATCTCTGCTGACGCGTCGCTGGCGTCGTGCGTACTGCTCACGATGAAGACCTCTGTCCGATTCGCTTTTTCCGGCCAAAAGCGGCCCGTTACGCCTGTGATCGCTTTTTCGATCGACGGGCGCGATTGCTGTTGTTTGGGTTTATGGGAGAAATGATAGGAAGCTTTGTTTAAGCTATCCAATATATTATTCGACCTGAATGATATGTTTTGCGACTCATAAGGAGCCCTCATGGAGCTGCGTCATCTTCGCTACTTCGTGGCGGTCGCCGAGGAACTGCACTTCGGTCGCGCCGCCGAACAGCTGCGCATTTCACAGCCGCCGTTGAGCCAGCAGATCCAGGCGCTGGAACAGGAACTCGGCGTAAGGCTGTTCGATCGGACCAACCGGCGCGTGGCGCTGACCGACGCGGGCCGGCTGTTTCTCGAGGAAACGCGGCGCACGCTCGCGCAGGTCGACAAGTCGGTAGACGTGGCCAGGCGCGCCGAACAGGGCGAGATCGGCGAGCTCAAGGTGGGGTTCACCTCATCGGCGCCGTTCACCTCGATCCTGCCGCGGGCGATTCTGGCCTTTCGCCGCACCTTTCCTGCGGTGCATCTGGATTTGCAGGAGATGACCAGCAAGCAGGTGGTCGATGCCGTCCAGGACGAGACGCTGCAAGTGGGCATGATTCGCCCGTTCGCGTTGCCGGCGGGCCTGCAGACCGTCGAGCTGTTCAGTGAGCCGCTGGTGGCGCTGATGCATGCGGGACACCGGTTGGCAGATGCCGGGGATGAGGGGCTGACACTGGCCGATCTGGCCGAGGAGCCCTTGGTGTTCTTCCCGCGCAGCTACGGTACGGGGCTGTACGACCAGTTGCTCAGCCTGGCGCGCCGTGCGGGCTTCAATCCGCGCATTGCCCAGGAGGCGAACGAGGCGCTGACCATCATCGGCCTGGTCGCCGCCGGGCTGGGAGTGTCGGTGTTGCCGGCGTCGTTCCAGCGCATCCGCATCGACGGCGTGCGCTTCCGCACCCTGCAGGACAAGGATGCGACCACCGCCGTCTGGCTGGTCAAACGCCGGCAGGAGCAGTCGCCGTTGGCGCAGGCCTTCATGGAACTGGTAACGCGCGAGGCCTCCGCGCAGCGCTAGGCGTTCGCTCAGGGCTGCTTGTAGTGGCCGGGTGTATCGCCCTTCTCGTGCTTGTGCACGCGGGTCACGCGGATGTCGGTGATGCCCATGACTTCGGCCTGCTCCAGCAGCTGCGCCTCGTCGGCATCGGCCTTCGGCATCACCAGGCTGTTCTCGGCATCGGCATTGTGCAGCTGGATGAGGTGCCGCGCCGCCTCGCCCTGGGACAGGCTGTCGACGTCGGCGTCATAGGTCTCGGCGCGCGGGTCGTTCTGGTAGATGTAGTTGATTTCGAAGGTGTGCGAAGACTTGCCGAACATGAGGCGCTCCCGTGGAGGTCACTGATGTTCAGTGGACTCGACGGCAACGGCAAACGTTCCAGCAGACGGTCGGCCGCGGTAGGGCCGATGCCTTGGCCAGCGCATCGGCAGGGATGCTTACTTGACGTTGGCCAGATCGCCCTTGAGGGCAACGCCGGCCATGATGGCGCCAGCGTGGCACTCGTACTTCTGACTGTCCTTGTATTCGACATGCTTGTAGTTGCTGGCGATGTTCACCACCGCATTGGCACCGGCGGCCTTGGCGGCCTGCTGCATGGCGATCAGCGCCGATTGCAGCGCCCAGCTGCAGGCGCCTTCGTCGGTCTTGTTGAACGCATTGGTCTTCTTGCTGGTGGTAACGCCGCTGCGCACGACCGTGGCATTACCCGGCGTCTTGCCGGCCAGGTAGAACTTGACGCTGCCATCCAGTCGACCGGCCTGGGTCGCTTCGGCAACCACGGCATCGAAGGGCAGGTAGTGAGTGGTGTCACGGGCCTGGCTGATGCCGGGCAGCACCAGAAGCGTCAGCGCTGTGCCTATCCATGCGGTTGTTTTCATCGGCGTTTTCCTTGCGGTTGTGGGTGAAACTCAGGCCCAGCGACGGAAGATCAGCGAGGTGTTGATCCCGCCAAAGGCGAAATTGTTGTTCATCACGTACTCGTGCTGCATGGCGCGCGGCGCACCCTGCAGATAGTCGAGCTCGCCGCAGCGCGGGTCGACCGAATCCAGGTTGAGCGTGTGGATATAGCGGTCGCGGTTCATCATCTCGATGCTGAACCAGGACTCCAGAGCGCCACATGCGCCGAGGGTGTGGCCGAGAAAAGACTTCTGCGAGCTGATCGGCATGCTGCTGCCGAACAGCGCCTGGGTCGCCTGGGTTTCGGCGATGTCGCCCTGTTCGGTCGCAGTGCCGTGGCCATTCACGTAGCCGATGGCCGCCGGTGCGAGCCCGGCATCTTCCAGGGCCAGTTCCATGGCGCGGCGCATGGTCAGCTGTTCCGGCTTGGTGGCATGTTGGCCATCGGCGTTGCTGCCGAAGCCGACCAGCTCGGCGTGAATCGTCGCGCCGCGGGCCAGTGCATGCTCAAGTTCCTCGAGCACCAGCATGCCGGCGCCTTCGCCGATCACCAGGCCATCACGGCCGCTGTCGTAGGGGCGCGGCGAAGTATGCGGTGCGTCGTTCTTCAAGCTGGTGGCATAGAGCGCATCGAAGACCATGGCCTCGGTGGCGCAGAGCTCCTCGGCGCCGCCGGCAAGCATCAGTGGCAGACGGCCGAACTTGATCGCCTCGTAGGCGTAACCGATGCCCTGGCTGCCGCTGGTGCAGGCGCTGGAGGTGGGGATCACCCGGCCGGTGAGGCCGAAGAAGATGCTGATATTGGCCGCGGTGGTGTGCGGCATCATGCGGATGTAGGAGTTGGCATTCAGCCCGTCGGCCACCGAGTTCAGCAGCATGTTGCCGAACGCCTTGATCTCCTCGGTGCTGCCGGTGGACGAACCGCAGGCGACACCCATGCGGCCGTCGCGTATCGAGGCGTCTTCTAAAAGACCAGCGTCGGCGAGCGCGCGTTCGGCGGCCAGCACCGACAGTCGTGACACGCGGCCCATGCTGCGCAGCTGCTTGCGCGTCCAGTGCGGCGGCACGCTGAAGTCGTCCACCGGGCCGGCCAGGCGGGTGTTGAGCTCCGTGAAGCGGTCCCACTCGGCCATGCGGCGGATGCCGCTGCGGTTGGCACTGAAATTGGCTTCGATGCTCGTCCAGTCGCTGCCCAGGGAGGTGATGCCGGCCATGCCGGTGACCACCACGCGTCTGCTGTTCATCAGCACAGCCCTCCGTTGACGGCGATCACCTGCCGGGTGATATACGCCGCCTCGGCGGACATCAGGAAATTCACCGCACCGGCGACCTCTTCCGGGGTGCCCATGCGCTGTGCCGGAACCATCTTCAGCATTTCTTCGATGGGCAGTTCGGCGTCGAGCATCTCGGTATCGATCAGTCCGGGGGCAACGCAGTTGACGGTGATCCTGCGCTTGCCCAGCTCCACCGCCAACGCCTTCGCCGCACCGATGACGCCAGCCTTGGACGCGCTGTAGTTGACCTGGCCGCGGTTGCCGATCAGGCCGGATACGGAGGTGATGCAGACGATGCGCCCCGGCTGGCGGCGGCGAATCATCGGCATGGTTAGCGGCTGCAGCACATTGTAGAAACCGTCCAGGTTGGTACGCAGTACCTGGTCCCAGTCATCGTCGCTCAGGGCCGGGAAGGCACCGTCGCGAGTCAGACCGGCGTTGCAGACGACGCCGTAGTAGGCGCCATGCGCTTCGACATCGGCTTCCAGCTCGCGCCGGCAGGCGGCGCGGTCGGCGATGTCGAACTGCAGGATGCGCGAGCTGCGACCCATCGTCTGTATCTCGGCCTGGACCGCTTCGGCCTGGTCGCGGCGCGAGCGGCAGTGCAGCACGATGTCATGGCCGGCGCGGGCCAGGCGCAGCGCGATGGCGCGGCCAATGCCTCGGCTGGAGCCGGTGACGAGGACGGTTTCACTCATGGGGCAGACTCTTGTAGGTAACTCGCCACTTCGGGCGGGCGGAACACGTTCAGACGGGCCTCGGCATGGATGCCGGGGCCGTCGAGATGACATTCGAACACGCCCATGCCGTTGTCGTCCTGCAGCGAACGAGTGGCACGGACGCGCAGCCGGGCGCCGACCGGGAAGGTTTCGACATTGCACTGGTAGCTACGGGTGCCGAGCAGAAAGCCCAGCTCCACCGGCTGACCGGCCTGACGCGCATGGCAGCCGGCGAAGGCCGCGACGCTTTGCGCCATGATCTCGACGCCGACCCAGGCAGGCAGACTGCCGTCGGCGGCGCTGAGCAGGCCGTCGGCGCGTACCTGCAGGTGAGTCTCCACGCTGTCTTCATCGAAGCGCTCGACAGCGTCGAGCAGGATCATGTCGCCAGCGTGGGGTAGCAGTTCGGCGAGGGGCCAGTCGATCACGGCGCGTCTCCCAGGATCAGGCTGATATTGTTGCCACCGAAGGCGAAGGAGTTGCTCATCATTCGGCGCGGCGAGGTTCTACCCATTCGCAGTTCGGCGGTCACCAGGCGCAGCGGTGGCAGCTCCGGATCCGGCTGGCCGTCCCAGCGATGCGGTGGCAACTGCTGGTCGGCGTTGAAGCGCGATAGCGCAAGCCAGCAGAACGCCGCCTCCAGCGCGCCAGCGGCGCCGAGGGTATGGCCGGTCAGCGGCTTGCTCGAAGAACAGGCGACACCCTGAGGAAACAGCGTGGAAACGGCCTGGCTTTCCATGGCGTCGTTGTGCGCGGTGGCTGTGCCGTGCAGGTTGAGGTAATCGACCTCTTCCGGTGTGCAGCCGGCAGTGGCCAGCGCCTGGCGCATGGCGGCAAGCGCGCCGCGGCCTTCCGGTTCGGGGGCGGATATATGGTAGGCGTCGGAACTGGCGCCGCCGCCAAGCAGGGCGATGGCGCCATCAGCGGGCTCGCGGGTCATCAGAAACAGCGCCGCCGCCTCGCCGATGTTGATGCCGTTGCGGTTGCGCGAGAAGGGATTGCACAGCGACTCGCTGGTGGCTTCCAGCGCGGTGAAGCCTTGCAGGGTCAGGTCGCTCAGGCTGTCGACACCGCCGCACAGCACTGCGTCGCAGATGCCGGCGTCGAGCAGGCGTTTGGCGCTTAGCAGGGCGCGTGCACTGGAGGTGCAGGCGGTGGAGATGGCATAGCAGGGGCCGCCCAGTTGCAGCCATTCACCGAGAAAACTCGCCGGTGCTGCCAGCTCCTGGTGCGCATAGTGGTAGCCGGGTGGAAAGGCGCCGTCGTGCAGCAGGCCGGCAATACCCTGTGCGGCTTCCTGGATGCCGGTGGTACTGGTGCCCAGGACCACACCGATGCGATGCCGGCCGTAACGGGCGATGGCCTGGCGAATATCGCCTTCGATCTCCAGTGCAGCGGCCAGCAGCAGCTGGTTGTTGCGGGTGGCATGGCGCGGATCGTCATCAGGCATTGCCGGCAACGCTGAGCGGACCGCGCCTACCGGCAGTCGACGGCCGGCCACAGGCAGCGGGTGGACCTGCATGCCCGAGACATCGCCGGCGAACAGCCGCCCTGCCACCTCGGTCTTGCCACTGCCGAGCGCGCAGATCACGCCAAGGGCGTCGAGGTAGGCGGTCATCATTGGCTTCCGGGCGAGTCGGGCAAGGGGGCGACACGATAGGTCAGCCCTGGCGCCACGTCGAGTTCGAAGCGCTGTGCCGCGCGATAGCGGACCTGCCAGCGCAGGTCGTCGCCCTGGCGCAGCCGGCGCTCGCCAGCACCTGGCTGTTCGGCCGCGGCGCCATACAGCGCGGCCAGCTGGTCGCGGTCGGTCAGGGCGAACAGCAGGGCGGCGAACAGTTCGCGCGCCTCCGGATTGGGTCGAAGCAGCCCATCAGCCTGCCAGGCGCCGCCGCGCAACTGCTGTCGCGCCAGTGGAATGCCCAGCGGGTCGAGCAGCGACCAGCGCAGCGACGCCCCTTCGCGCTGGATCACCAGCAACCAGTCGGCCGGCTTGCTGCCCCGGCGCTGAACATGCAGCTGCAGTGGCACCTCCAGTGCCGGCGTGGTCGCCGGCAGCGGTGCGCGCGCGGCGCAGCCCGCCAGCAACACGAAGCACAGGCCGAGCAGCAGCCGCCTCATTTCAAGCCGCTCAGACACCGGCACCCGCCGAGCAGAGTTCGGCCAGTACGCGCAGGCGGCGTTTGGGTTCGGCGACATAGGGGTTCTTTTCGTCCCAGGCATAGCCGGCGAGGATCGAGCTGATCATCCGGCGGATCTCCGGCTGGGCGTGTTCGTAGTAGATCACGTCCTGGAAGCTGCAATCGTACCAACCCTCCACGTAGGTCCGGAAGGTATCGACGCCGCGCTTGAGCGGCGCGGCGAACTCGGTCTCCCAGTCCACCGTTTCGCCGCTCAGCTGGCGATGCAGCACGGCCGCGGCCATGTGTGCCGAGCGCATGGCAATGGTCACGCCGGAGGAAAACACCGGGTCGAGAAACTCGGCGGCGTTGCCCAGCAGGGCGAAGCCCGGACCGTGCAGACTCTTGACGTTGGCCGAGTAGCCGCCGATCAGGCGTGCCGGGGTGTCCCATTCGGCATTCGCGAGGATGCGCCTGAGGTTCGGTGCCTCCTGGACGAATTCGCGCAGGCAGGCATCGAGATTGACCGGCCGGCCTTCGTAGCGCTCGGCACTGGCGACCACACCCAGCGAACAGCGGCCATTGCTGAACGGGATGGTCCAGTACCAGACATCGCGCAGCTCGGGATGGGTGGTGATAAGGATCTTCTCGCGGTCGAAGCGTGGATCGTCGATACGGTCCTCGATATGGGTGAAGATCGCCCGGCGCACCGGGAAGCCCGATGGCGCTTCCAGATCCAGCAGTTGCGGCAGCACACGGCCGTAGCCGCTGGCATCGAGCACGAAGGCGGCATCGACGCGGTACTCGCTGCCATCGGCCCGGCGAATCTGCAGCCAGGGTCGTTCGCCGGTGAAGTCCACCGCGGTGACTTCCTCCTCGTAGCGAATCTCCACACCCTGCAGCTCGGCCTGGTCGGCCAGCAGCTTGTCGAAGTCGGCACGCTGGACCTGATAGGTGCTGCCGTGGCCGGCAGTGAATTTGTCGCGGAAGTCGAAATCCGTATAGCGCTCCCCCCAGCCGAAGGCCGCGCCGTGCTTGGTCTGGAAGCCCGCCGCGCGCACCGCCTCGAGCATCCCGGCTTCCTCGATGAAGTCCAGGCAGTGCGAAAGCAGGCTTTCGCCGATGGAGAAGCGCGGGAAGCGCTGGCGTTCGACGATCAGCACGTCGTGGCCCTTGCGCTTGAGCAGCGCGCCAGCGATTGCGCCGGAAGGGCCGGCTCCGATGATCACGACTTCACGGTGTTGCGTCTCAAGCGGCGCCATACGGCCTCCCTGCCTGTGGTGGTGTGTCTTGCTGATGGATGGCCCAGGGGGCCAGGAAAAAACTGAATGCCAGGCCGAGGCTGACGGTGAGGCCGAAGTTGCTCACCGCCGGCGTGCTGGACACCGCCAGCAGGCCGAACGACAGCCAGGTGGTGGTGGCCGCCAGCAGGGTGCCGACCAGGCTGACCGCGGCGCCGCCAATCTGCTCGCGCATCAGAATGGCGTAATCCACGCCGATCGCCGTGACCAGCAGCAGGCCGAACAGGCCGAACAGCGTCAGCGGCTGACCGAGCCAGCCGAGACTGGCCAGGCTCGCCAGGGAGGCCAGCAGGGGCACGGCCAGGCAACGCAGGGCGCCGCCCGGGCCGAAGGGAAAGCAGAGCAGGGCAAAGATCAGCAGGCTGGCGAGCAGCTTGAGTTCGCCGGCCTGAAGCTTGGTCTCGGCAAACAGCTGGTTGAGGCGGGCCGGCTGATCGACCAGTGTCGTGCCGGGCACGTCTTCAGCGATGTGTTCCAGGGCGACTCCGTCGCGCAGGCCCTGCAGGCTGATCAGCCCAGCGACGCCGTCGTTCTGCGCGCCGAGCCAGAGCGCGCGCCAGGGCTCGCCCAACGGGCCTGCCAGCGCCGCCTCGATGGTCACCGCTGGCTGTGCCTGCAGGCGCTCGATCTCGGCCTGCAGGTTGCTCGTCGCGGCACCCAGGACGGCGAGCGGCTGGCTGGCTGCAAGCAGGTGCGGCAGGGCGGCGCGCAGGCGGTTCTGTTCGGTAGTCGGTGCGACCAGCTGGCTCAGGGCTAGGTAGCCAACCAGCCGCTGGTCGGTCTGCAGAGCGTCGAGGCGGCGGCTCAGCTGCGCCTGACGCTCGAGCAGGGCGTCGGCATTTTCCGCGCGCACGAGGAAATATTGACTGGTGGGCTGGAAACCGGTGATCGCAGCGATACGCTCGGCTTGCTGCTGCAGTGCCGGCGCGCGGTTGACCCACTGGCGCAGATCGTCCTTGAACGAAAGCTGCAACACGCCGCCGAGACAAAACAGCCCCAGGCCGGCCAGCAGCCAGGGCGTGGCGATGCGCGCCAGTAACGCCTGCCTCAGCTGCAGCCAGCGCTGCGCCCAGCCCAGCGGGCGCGGCCAAGGGGTCAGATAGCCGCTGAACAGCACAGGCAGCAGGCAGGTGGTGCAGAGAAAGGCGCCGAGCAAGCCGGCTGCAGAAAACACTGCCACCTGGGTCAGTGCCGGGAAAGGCGTGAAGGCCAGCGCGAGATAACCGATCAGGTTGGTTAGCAGGGCCAGCGCCAGTCCCGGCAGGATCAGACCAAGCGCGCGCCGGCCGTGCCAGGGCTGCAGGGTCCAGCTCTTGGAGAGGTAGTGCAGCGGGAAGTCCAGGCTGACGCCGATCAAGCTGGCGCCGAGCACCAGGGTCAGTACGTGCATCTGGCCGAACAGCGCGATGCAGGCGGCCGCCCCCGACAGCGCGCCGACCAGCACCGGCAAGGCGGCGAGGAGGATGCGCGGCGTGCGGAATAGCCAGAGCAACAGCAGCAGGGTGGCACCCAGCGACAGGCTGCCGATCAGGCTCGCCTCGGCGCGGGCCGAGCGCTGGCCATGGGCAGCATGCAGCACGCCGCCGGCACTCAGCAGCTCGCCCCCCGCCGCTTCGATGTCGTAACGAGCCCGTTCGACGAGGGTTGCCATCTGCTGCGGCGAATCCTCGTCGAAGGCATCTCCTTGCGCCCGCGCGTGTATCACCCGCCAGCGCTGACCGGCATGTTCGGCGACCAGGCTGCCGTCGCTCTCGGCGCGAACGTTGCCCAGCTGCGGCAACCGTTGCAGGGCCAGGCCGGCGATGCCGAACCAGTCCTGTTCGAGCGGCAGCGGGCTGGCGGCGAAGGGGTCGTAGAGGCGCTCGATGCGCTGCTGGACGAACCGCGCGGGATGTTCGATGAGCTGCTGGCGCTCGGTATCGCCAAGCAATCCGAGGGACTGCTCGCGCAGCTGGCGCGCGACCGCCGGCAGATCGGGCTGTACCCGCTCGCGCACCTGGGCGAACAGGCCACTGCCACGCAGTTCGGCTGCCAGGCTTTCAGTCAGGCGCCAGGTTTCACGCTCGTCGTCATGCCGGATCAGCAGCATCAGGTCGCGCTTGAGCGGCTCCTGCATGCGCTCGGTCGCCAGCCCTTCGAGCGCGTCGTGACTCGCGTCGGGCAGGAGCTGCAGCAGGTTGGCACTCAGCGGCGGGCCGTCGCGCCATTGCCAGGCGCTCAGCGCCAGCAGGCCGAGCAGCGCCAGGCAGAACAGCGCGGCCGGCCAGCGGCGGGGCTGCAGGCGCTCAGTCGGCAAGATCGCGTTGCTCGCGGGCCGTGAGGGCGAGGTCGGTCTGGCTGTCGAGCAGACGGATCAGTGTGCGATCGCCCTGGGTCTCGTGCAGCTCGATCCGCGTCACCGTCTCACCGCCTTGGATCTCGATGTCGGCGAAGATCTGCTTGAGCAGCGCGCCGCGAGGGGTCAGCTGCAGACGCCACGCGTCGGGGTCGCCTTTCAGCTGCAGGTCGAAGTCGCGCTGCAGGGCCTGGGTGTCGCCGCTCAGCACGGCGAGGAACAGCTGGTTCTGCCGGGCCGAACCGCCCTGCGGGTCGACCGCCTGCCAGCCCTGCTCGCCGCGCCGCGCGATGCCCTGGGGGGTGATGCGATAGTCCTGGCGGATCGGCTGCTGCAACAGCCAGAGCAGGCCATGGTCGCGGGCGAGCACGAACCGGCCCTGGCTGGTCAGGGGCTGCGGCAAGGCACGCAGGTGCTTTTCCTGAATGAAGTCGCCACGTACCACGGCCGGCCCGCTCAGTTGTTCGGCGAGCTGTGGCAGGTCAAAGGGCTGCGCCGTGGCGATGGTAGTGACCATCAGCAGGACGGCGGCGGCCAGCCATTTCTTGATGGTCGGGATCATGCCAGCGCGCGCTCCACCGCGTCGACGAACACTCGTGGCGAGGCCAGCAGCATCTCGCGGCTGGCGATCTCCACGGCGACCTGCACGGTGCTGCCGCGGGTCATGCGCTCGCCGGTTTCGGCATCGCGGATCAGGTAGTTGATCTTCAGGCGGTTCTCCCATTCCACCAGGTCGGCGCGCACCACGATGCGCTGGTTGAAGCGGGCGCCGCGCATGTAGCGCAGCTGCACATCGATGATCGGCCAGGCATAGCCGGCGTCGCGCATCTGCTGGTAGTTGTGGCCGATGCGTTCGAGCAGCGCGCAGCGGGCGACCTCGAAGTACTTGACGTAGTGGCCGTGCCAGACCACGTCCATGGAGTCGACATCGAAGAACGGCACGAGCATCTCGACCTCGGCCTGCACTACGCCGTCCTTACGCATAAAGCCTCCAGTGGCGGTTGCGGATCTGTGCGAGGCACAGGCGCAGTTCGCCTTCCAGCGCGCGGTCTTCGATCAGCGGGGGGAAGGTCGCCGCCAGTTCGCTGTGCATGGCCGCCAGTGGTGCGGGCAGCGGGCGCGCGTCTTCCTGGCGCTGGCGCAGCCAGACGCCCTGCTGGGCGGCGAGCAGCGTGGCCGCGGCGACCTGCTCGCTCAGCTCCAGGCTGCGCAGCGCGTCGCGGGCGGCGATGGTGCCCATGCTCACCTTGTCCTGGTTGTGGCATTCGGTGGAGCGCGAGAAGACGCTGGCCGGCATGCTGTTCTTCAGCGCTTCGGCGGTCCAGGCGCTGGCGCCGATCTGCACCGCCTTGAAGCCGTGGTTGATCATCGCCGTGGCGGCCGGCGCGCCGGAGAGGTTGCTCGGCAGGCCGTGGTTGTAGCGCGTGTCGACCAGCAGGGCGAGCTGGCGGTCGAGCAGATCGGCGACGTTGGCCACCAGGTTCTTCAGGCTGTCCATGGCAAAGGCGATATGCCCGCCATAGAAATGCCCGCCGTGCAGCACGCGCTCGTTATCGGCATCGATGATCGGGTTGTCGTTGGCGCTGTTCAGTTCGGTCTCGATGAACTGGCGCAGCAGGACCAGGCTGTCGGCCAGCACGCCGAGCACATGGGGCGCGCAACGGATGGAGTAGCGGTCCTGCAATCGATGCAGCGGCGCAGCGGGCGCATCGATGGCCAGATCCTGGCGAATCCAGGCGGCGACCTGAGCCTGCCCAGGATGCGGCTTGGCGGCGAACAGGCGCTCGTCGAAGTGCTCCGGGTTGCCCTGCAGGGCGATCACGTTCAGTGCGGTGATGCGGGTCGCCAGCTGCAGCAGGTAGTCGGCGCGGGCGTAGGCCAGGCAGGCGAGGCCGGTCATCACCGCGGTGCCGTTCATCAACGCCAGCGCCTCCTTGGGGCGCAGGGTCAAGGGTGTCCAGCCGAGCTGGCGATGCACTTCGGCGGCGCTGCGGCGCTCGCCGCGATACAGCACCTCGCGCTCGCCGGCCAGCGCTGCAGCGACATAGGACAGCGGGGTCAGGTCACCGCTGGCGCCGACCGAGCCTTCTTCAGGAATCAGCGGCAGCACATCGTGTTCGAGAAATGCCTGCATGCGTTCCAGCAGCTCGATGCGTACACCGGACATGCCATGGGTCAGCGAACGCAGGCGCGCGGCGAGCACGGCGCGGGTGGCTTCGGCGTCCAGCAACTTGCCCAGCCCGCAGCCATGAAAGGTGAACAGGTGCTGCGGTAGCGCTTCGACCTGATGCAGCGGCACCGCCACCACGCAGGAATCGCCATAGCCGGTGGTAACGCCGTAGATCACGCCTTCGCGGTCCAGCAGGGTGTCGAGAAACTGCGCGCCGCGGGTGATGCGGCTGCGAAAGGGCTCGTCCGCCTGCAGCCGTGCCGGCGCACGGCGCTGCGCCACGGCCAGCACGTCCTCGATGCGCAGAAGGTTTTCGCCAAAGATCACGGGCTCAGTCACGACGCGGGTCCTGTGTGTTCCAGAAGGGATAGAAGTTGAACCATTGCAGCGGCGCCTCCAGGCAGCGCGCGGCGAGGCGGTCGGCGTAGCGCTGCACTGCCTGCGCGATCACCGCGTCGCGGTCGGCGCGGCGCCAGCGGATGCGTTCGGCGAAGGGCTCGAGATGCACATGGAAGCGCTCGTCCTGCTTGAGACAGAACAGTAGATTCACCGGGCATTCCAGCAGGCCGGCAAGCAGCCAGGGCCCCTGGGGAAAGGCTGCCGGCTGACCGAGGAAGTCCGCGATGGCGGTGCGCCCGCCATGCAGCGGCACCCGATCACCGGCAATGGCCAGCCATTCGCCACGCTCCAGGCGCTGGGACAGCTGCAGCATGGTTGCCGGGTCCAGTTCGCTGACCTGGATCAGGCGCAGGTTGTCGGCGCCGGACTGGTCCAGCAGGCGATTGAACCGCTCGGCGTGACGGGTGTGCACCAGCACGTTCATCCGTACTTCGCCGCCGATCTCCGCCAGGGCCCGGCAGATCTCCAGATTGCCCAGGTGCGAGCCGACCAGCAGCTGACCGCGCGGCCCGGCGAGGCTGGCGTGCAGGTCCGCCGGGTCGTGGATCACCAGGCGTTCCCGCCCGACGCGCCCGCTCCAGACATCCAGCTTGTCCAGCAGCGCTTCGGCGAAACTCATGAACTGGCGATAGACCGAGCGTGCGCTCGGCTGCAGTTCGGCGCGACCGCTCCAGCGCGCCAGGTAGCCCTGATACTGGCGCGCGCTGTCACGGGCGCTGCGGCCGAACAGATAGAAATACAGCACGATCAGATACAGCAGCGGCGCCATGGTGCGCCGACCAAGTACCCGTACCGCCCAGGCGGTCAGGCGCATCAGCGCGAAACTGCCGCGCTCGCGCTGCGCCACCCAGTGCGAGGGCATCGGGGCTTCGCTCATCGCTGCAGGCGCCGGGCGAGCAGTTTTGGCGCGCGCAGCAGCATGCCGCAGAACAGCCGGGCATGCATGGCGGAGATCAGTGCATTGTCCAGCCAGAGGCGGAAGTGCGAGACGCCATCGGCCGGGTAATGCACCCGCGTCGGCAGCCAGACCATCGGCTGCTGCTGCCAGTGCAGGCGCACCAGGATCTCGGTGTCGAAATCCATGCGCCGGCCCAGGCGCACGCGGTCGAGCAATGCCAAAGTCGGCTCCAGCGGGTAGACACGGAAGCCGCACATGGAGTCGCGGATCGCCAGCGACAGGGTGTTGATCCAGACCCAGACATGGGTCAGGTAGCGGGCATACAGGCGCCCCTTGGGCACGCTGGCGTCGTATCGCGGATAGCCGCAGATCACCGCGTCCGGCGCCTGGCTGGCGCGGTCGAGGAACAGCTCGACACCGGACAGGTCGTGCTGGCCGTCGGCGTCGACCTGCAGCGCATGGCTGAAGCCCAGTCGCCGGGCCTCGCGCAGGCCACTGATCACCGCGCCGCCCTTGCCCTGGTTGTGCGGATGGCGGAGCAGGAAGACGCCGGTCTGCTCGGCCAGCTTGTCGATGACTGCCGCTGCGGTCGGGGAGGAACCGTCGTCCACCAGCACGCAGGGCAGATCCGCCGCACGCAGCGCGGCAACCACAGCGGGCAGGCTGCGCTCGTGGTTGTAGACCGGGATCACCGCGCAGGGCTTGAACCAATCTTCCTCCGGCTGTGCGGGAGGGGTGACTACCGCGGTTACAGTCGCCGCTGTATCAGTTCGCGCGCGAGACCCATTGCCCACTCGATCTGGACAACGCCGGGCAGCACCGGCGTACGTGGAAAATGGCCGCTGAAGTGCGCCAGGTCCAGCGGCACTTGCAGGTCAATCTGCCAGTGATCGTCCTGCCATTGCTGCTGCAGGCGTTCCGGTTCGCGCGGGCGTGGCGCCTGCAGCAGCGTATCCACCTCGGCTTGAGGCAGTTTGCCCTGGGAATTGCTCGGCAGTTGGCGAACCAGTCGCCAGCGTCGCGGCAGCGCCAGCGCCTCGCAGTGGGCGCTGAGATGTTGGCGCAGCGTCTGGGTAACGGTGCGGCGGCCCTGATTGCGCAGGGCGAAAGTACCGGCCTCGCTCAGCGCCACCAGCGCACCGAGATAGGCGCGATTGTCCTGAATGACGCCGAGCCGAGCCTCGCTAATGTAAGGGTGCTCGATGAGTGCGCTCTCCAGCATCGGCAGCGAAATGCGCTTCTCCTCCAGCTTGACGATGCGATCCAGCCGGCCGCGCAGGGTGAAGCGGCCATCGGCGTGCAGGTCGGCGCCATCGGCGGTCTGCTCCACATGTCCGTGTCCAAGCCAGGGCGATGCCACACTCAGCGCACCCTGTTCGTCTTGATCGAGTTCGATACCCGGCAGTGGCTGCCAGCGTTCGCCGCCCTGGCGCCAGGCGATGCCGCCGGTTTCGGAGCTGCCATAGATTTCCGTTGGCCACTGACCGAGACGCTGCTGGAGCACTTGCGCGGCCTCGGCCGGCAGCGGCCCGCCGGAGGAGAACACTCGGCGCACCTGGCGCAGCGCCGGCCAATCGAGGTTGTCGCCCATGCGCTTGAGCAGGGCGGGGCTGGCCACCCAGCAGAACGTCGGCTGCGCGCGGCTGGCCAGTTGCATATCTTCGGCGAACGGCAATGCACGACGCAGCAATGGTCGGCCGGCACAAAGCGGCCAGAGCAGCCGAAACAGCAGTCCATAGATGTGCTGCGTGGCGACGCTGCCGATCACTGCCGCATCGCCGAGGTCGGCACCCCACAGCGCTTCCAGCGCTTCGACTTCGTTGGCCAGCTGGTACAGGTGCTTGTCGATGAGCTTGGGCTCGCCGCTGGAGCCGGAGGTGCAGAGCGTCAGGCCGAGCAGCTCGGGATCGAGCTCTGCAGGGGCGAGTGGCGCAGCCAGGAGGTCCGTCAGGCTGCAGTCGCCAGGCTGATCGGTCAGCCAGAGCTCCACGTGCGGCCTCAGCCGCGCGCGGCTCGCGGGTTGCAGGTCGGCTGGCAGTAGGATCCGCGCGCCGGCACGCCAGGCGCCGAGCAGGGCGATCGCCAGTTGTACCGCGTCTTCCAGATGTACAGCGAGGTTTCTCACCCCGCGCTGTCGAAGCCCGCCGGCCAGTCGCAGTGCCTGCTGCTGCAGTTGTTCGAGTGACAGTGGCGGTTGGTTGGTCACTGACCGCGGATCGACCTCGAGCAGCAGTTCGGTAAGAGGAAGCCAGCTCATGCGCGATCCTTCACGTACTGGCGAACCAGCCATTCGCCGGCGAACAGCAGGCCGATCAGCACATAGGCGATCAGGCCGTTGTACAGCGTCCACCAGCTCAGCGGCGCCCACAGCGTCAGTGCGCCGGCGATCGTGCCGTTCAGGATGAAGAAGGCTACCCAGGCCTTGGTCACCTGCCGTGTATAACGCACGCCGGAGGCCGGCAGCTCGGGCTCCTGCAGTCGCGCCAGGCGCTCGATGACCGGCATCCCGCTGAACAGGCTGCCGGCGAACAGTACGAGCATGGCGACATTGATCAGCACCGGATACCAGCGCAGCAGCGTGCTGTCGTCGAGCAGCGCCAGCAGCAGGCAGAACAGCAGCGCCACAGCGGCGGTCCAGCGGCTGGCTGAGCGGCCGGCGCTCAGCAGACGGGCGAGCCAGAGCGCCCCGAGCAGCGCGGCGAAGGCGCGTGGCGACAGGTGTTCAATGCCGAAGTAGACGGCGAAGGGGTAGGCCAGCCCGGCGAACAACAGGGCGAGCCCCGCCAGCCGGGCGGTGCCGGCTGGCATCCTGGGTGAACGTGAGAGCATCGGTCGGTTCCGCAAAGTGCCTTGGGGCGCGCTGCATGTGCGGCCCAGTCAGTCCCTGCGCCGCACCGGCGCAGTTGTCTTGTCTGTCAGGCAGTTTCCGCGTTGGTCAGTCGATAAACCGCTTCGACGACATCGCCCACGGTGCGCACGGCCTTGAACTCCTCGGCGGCAATCTTCTTGCCGGTCTGGCGCTTGATGTGGTCGATCAGGTCGACGGCGTCGATGCTGTCGATCTCCAGGTCCTGATAGAGGTTGGCTTCGAGGGTAATGCGCTCGGGTTCGAGTTCGAACAGTTCCACCAGGGCGTCGCGCAGGGTCTGGAAAATCTCGTTACGGCTGTTCACGGCAGATATTCCTCAGGCGATGGCGCGACTGGCGCTGACGAAGGCTGCCAGGCTGTCGACGCTGGCGAAATGCTTGCGGGTGTCCTTGGCGTCGGCGTCGATCTTGATGCCGAAGCGCTTCTGGATCGCCAGACCCAGTTCCAAGGCGTCCACCGAATCCAGGCCGAGCCCTTCGCCGAACAGCGGCTGGTCGGCGTCGATGTCGTCCGGGCCGAGGTCTTCCAGACCCAGGGCGTCGATGATCAGTTGCTTGATTTCAAGCGTCAGTTGGCTCATCGAGTGCGAGCTCCTTTATAAAGTGTCGGTGCAGATGGTCGTTGAGGCGGCGCGAGGCGATCGGGGCGGCGCCCAGGGCGGCGAATGCCTGCGGGTCGATGTCGTCGCCCACGCGCAGATGAAAGTGGAAGCGCCGCGAGGGGATGCGGTACCAGGGCTCGGCCTTGGTCAGGGTGGTCGGTGTCACGCTGATCACCACTGGCGTCACCAGCCGCGCGCCGCGCAGGGCGATGGCCGCTGCGCCGCGGTGAAACTGCGGCGGCTGGCCGGGCGTGGTGCGGGTGCCCTCGGGAAAGATGATCAGCGTCTGGCCCTGCTGCAGGGCTTCGGCCGCTTCGTCGAGCATCTCGGCGCTGCCGTTGTTGCTGATGTACTGCGCGGCGCGGATCGGCCCACGGGTGAACGGGTTGTCCCACAGGCTCTGCTTGACCACGCAGTTGGCGTCGCGGATCAGTGCGATCAGCACCACCACATCGATCAGCGAAGGATGATTGGCGATGATCAGCTGGCCCGGGCGACCGAGGCGCTCGGCACCTTCGACCTCATAGGTCAGCACGCCGCTGCGGTACATGAACTGTACGAACAGCCAGAACAGCCGGCTGACCGTTTGCCGTGCACGGCTGCGTCGGGTGATGGCGTCGCCAGGCAGCAGCGCGAGTAGCGGGAAGACCAGTATGCGCAGGCACAGCCCGCCGATGCCGAACAAGGCGAACGACAGCCCGGTGGCAATCAGGCGCCACAGCCACGGCACATTGGGCCGCTTCAGCGCGTCCGCTGCCAGTTCCATCTGCGCGTCTTCCATTGATGCGTGAGTTGGGAGCGGCCATCGAGCAATGCCCGGATCAGCTCCAGCGCATGTGGTGCGGATGCTGTCACGGCGGGCTCGTCGGCCGATTGCAGTTGCAGTTGCCAGGTGTCTCCGGCGGTCAGTCGCAGCGCCAGCGCGTAGGGTATCTGGACATCATCAATCCAGGGTCGATAGGCGTCTGGCGGCGTTTCCTCGGCGATCACCAGCAGAACGGCCGGCGCACCTTCGTTCAACAGCAGCGCGGCTTCGAGGAACGCGTGCTCGAGCCCGTCGCCTTCCGCGGCGAGGGCCGTCATTTCGCTGGGGTCGCCCTGAAAGATCGACCAGAGGCCGATGATGGCGTTGTGCACCGACAGGCTGAACTGGGTCGGCGAAAGCGGTTGCTGCTCGGCCAGGTCGCTGAGCAGGGCGAAGTTGCGGGTGGTTTCACCGTGTCGCGAGGCATACACCAGCGGCATCGGCGGCTGGTCTTCGACCAGGGGGGCGGCGACGGCAAAGACCATGCGCGCCAGCCGGCTCAAGCGTCGACGCTGCATGGCGGGCAGAATGGATACGTCCGGCTGCGCGTCTGGAGCGTCCGGCCAGACGCTGGCCAATGCCCAGCGCGACCAGTCGGCATGGCAGGCACAGCCCGGGGCCCAGGCCTGCCATTGGTCGATGTCGAAGCGTATTGCGCTCATGCCTGCGCGGCTCTCGTGGGGCCAGCGCATAGACGTCCGTGTGTTACTTGCATTGGAAGTGCCGCTCGAAAAGTGCGGGCATTATCCAAGTGCCATGATGGCTAGGCAAACATTGCGACACATATCCTGATGGGAGGTCGCAATTGTGGACGGAACTTGGCGATGTTCTGGTTGTCGCCTGACGTTTATGCCGTCAGCGCACGCCCTGCTGTGCCAGCCAGGCCAGCAGTTGTGGCAGCGGCATGGCACCGCTCTGGCGCGCGACTTCGCGGCCTTCGCGAAAGAGGATCAGGCTCGGAATGGAGCGGATGCCGAGCTGCGTCGACAGTTGTGCGTTGGCTTCGCTGTCGAGCTTGGCCAGGCGGCAGCGGCCCTGCAGCTGGCGCGCGGCCTGGGCGAAGGTCGGGGCAAAGCTGCGGCAGGGGCCGCACCAGCTGGCCCAGACATCCACCAGTAGCGGCAGGTCACCCTTGATCTGGTTGGCGAACTGGCCCTGTTGCAGGTCGAAGGGTTGGTCCGGCAGCGCCTCGGACTTGCAGCGCCCGCAGCGTGGCGCGTCATGTACGCGATCGGATGGAATGCGGTTGAGGCTGGCGCAATGTGCGCAGGGGACGATCAGCGAATCGGTCATGGCGAGGCTCCCTCGGCGATATGCCGATAATGTGGAGCCTCGCTGGCGGATATCAAGCTGCGCGCCGTCTCAACCCTTGGATGCGGCCAGTGCCTGGGCCAGGTCGGCGAGGATGTCGTCGATGTGCTCGATACCGATCGACAGCCGGATCAGGTCCTGCGACACGCCGGCGCGGGCCAGTTCGTCGGCATTCAGCTGGCGGTGCGTGGTACTCGCCGGATGGCAGGCCAGGGACTTGGCATCGCCGATGTTGACCAGGCGCACCACCAGCTTGAGTGCATCGATGAACCGTGCGCCGGCCTCCATGCCGCCTTCGATGCCGAAGCAGAGGATCGAGGCCGGCGTGCCGCCCATGTAGCGGCGTGCCAGTTCGTGTTCGGGATGATCCGGCAGGCCGGCGTACTTGACCCATGCCACCTGTGGGTGGGATTGGAGAAATTCGGCGACCTTGAGTGCGTTTTCGCAGTGGCGCTCCATACGCAGGGCGAGGGTTTCCAGCCCCTGCAGGATCAGGAACGAGTTGAACGGTGAAATCGCCGCGCCCATGTTGCGCAGCGGCACAACGCGGCAGCGGCCGATGAAGGCGGCAGGGCCAAAGGCCTCGGTGTAGGTGACGCCGTGGTAGGACACGTCCGGCGTGTTCAGCAGCGCGAAACGTTCCTTGTACTGCGCCCAAGGGAATTTGCCGGAGTCGACGACGATACCGCCGATGCTGGTGCCATGGCCGCCCATGTACTTGGTCAGCGAATGCACGACGATATCCGCGCCGTGCTCGATGGGCCGGCACAGCATGGGTGTGGCGACGGTGTTGTCGACGATCAGCGGCACGCCGTGGCGGTGCGCGGCTTCGGCCAGGGCGACGAGGTCGATCACGTTGCCGGCCGGGTTGCCAATGGATTCGCAGAACACCGCCTTGGTACGCTCGTCGATCAGCGCTTCCAGGGCCGCGATGTCGTCGTGGGCGGCGAAGCGCACCTCGATGCCCTGGCGCGGCAGGGTGTGGGCGAACAGGTTGTAGGTGCCGCCGTAGAGCTTGGCTACCGAGACGATGTTGTCGCCGACCTCGGTGATGGTCTGAATGGCGTAGGTGATCGCTGCCATCCCCGAGGCTACGGCCAGTGCGGCCACGCCGCCCTCTAGTGCCGCTACCCGCTGCTCGAGCACGTCGGTGGTGGGATTCATGATGCGCGTATAGATGTTGCCCGGCACCTTCAGATCGAACAGGTCGGCGCCGTGCTGAGTGTCATCGAACGCGTAAGAGGTGGTCTGGTAGATCGGTACCGCCACGGCCCGGGTGGTCGGGTCCGGGCTATAGCCTGCATGAATGGCGAGGGTTTCCAGTTTCATGGCGCGCTCCTTGTTCTTGTTCGTCGGGGGCAAAGGCCCGAGAGCATGAAACTGAACGCCTGGCCGGTCAATGACCCAGCGCAAGCCTTGTCGTCAGAGCGGCGTGAGCGGCCAGAATAGCGGGATGACCAACGTGGCCACGACCCAGAGCAGCAGGTTCAGCGGTATGCCCACCTTGAGGAAGTCGGTAAAGCGATAGCCGCCGGCGTTGTAGACGAAGGTGTTGGTCTGGTAGCCGATCGGGGTGGCGAAGCTGGCGCTGGCGGCGAACATCACGGCGACCACGAACGCCCGCGGATCGACGCCCAGATGCTGCGCGAGACCGATGGCGATCGGGGTTATCAGCACCGCCACCGCGTTATTCGACAGCATCTCGGTGAGCAGCGAGGTCAGCAGGTAGATGAACGAAAGCATGAACAGCGGGCCGGCCCAGGGCGTGAGCGTGGCGACGTTCTGAACGATCAGCTGCACCAGACCCACCTTGTCCATGGCGATGCTGATGGCCAGCATGCCGAAGATCAGGCTGAGAATCTTCCAGTCGACCGCCTTGTAGGCATCCTCTACGTCCAGGCAGCGCGTCGCCAGTACGGCAGCGGCACCAATGATCGCCAGCCCTTCGATCGGCATCACGCCGAAAGCCGCCAGCAGCATCACGGCGAGTGTCGCGATGATGGCGATCGGAGCCTTGTCACGGCGGAATGCGCGCTCCTGCACCGCATTCAGGCTGATCAGTTCGCCGTTGTCGGCAAAGCGCTTGATCTGCGCCGGGCTGCCTTCGACCAGCATCACGTCGCCGAACTGCAGCTGAAAGTCATCGAAGTTGCCCTGGATGTTTTCGTCCTGGCGGTGCACGGCCAGTACGTTGATGCCGTAGCGCGCCGACAGGTCGAGGTCGCGCATCGGGCGGTGGCTGTAGCGCGAACCGCGACCGACGATGGCCTCGGCGAGGATCACATCCTCACTGCTGATGGTTTCGAAGGCATCACCGCGATTGAAGGTCAGGTGGCCACTTTCGCGCAGTTCCACTACATCCTTGACCTGGCCATGGATCATCAACAGGTCGCCGGCGGTCAGGGTGAAGTCATGCTCCGGGCGGCTGAACAGCTGCGCATTGCGGTTCACCTGCAGAACCTGCAGGCCGCTGCCGCCGTTGAGGTTGGCCTCGGCGATGGTCTTGCCGATCACCGGCGAGTTGAGCGGCACACGCAGCTCGGTCATGAAGTTGCGATCCAGGCGTGGGCCGAGCAGCTTGGACAGCGTGTCGCGTTCCGGCAGCAGATGCTTGCCGATAGTCAGCAGATAGGCCATGCCGGCTGCAGCCATGATCAGCCCGGCTGCGGTGATCTCGAACATGCCGAAGGGCGCGAGACCGGCCTTGCGCGCGACGCCATCGACGAGGATGTTTGTCGAGGTGCCGATCATTGTCAGCGTGCCGCCAAGGATGGTCGCGTAGGACAGTGGGATTAGCAGCTTGGACGGTGTGGTGCCGGCGCGCTTGGCCAGCGAAATCGCGACCGGCGTGAGGATCGCGACCACCGGGGTATTGTTCAGGCAAGCGGAAATCACCAGTGCGGTAATGGTCAGCCCGAACAGCACCCGTGTGGGACTGGTGCCGACCAGGTCGCCGAGCCAGGTGCCCAGTGCGTCGATGCAGCCGGTGCGTTCCAGCGCAGCAGAAATGATGAACATGCAGGCGATCGTCACCGGCGCCGAGTTGGATAGCACGCTCAGCACTTCGCCCGGCGTCAGTAGCTGCGTCGCCAGCAGGACGGCCACGGCGATCGCGACGACGATATCCGGGCTCCAGGTTTCCCGAACGAACGCCACCAGTAGCCAGATCAGCAGGGCGCAGACGAACAACAGCGGCAGCGATTCTGGGAGCATGGACGTCCTTAAGGATGGCAACTGCGGCGCGTCGAAACAACGAGCCCGCGGCGCAAGATAGAGACGTCAGCTTAGAGAGTCCAGAAACCTTTCCTGCTGTTTATATGCGATCTGGTTATTAGTCTGCGGTCAACACGGCTGGTAAGCGAAGAGCCGGAACGAAGGTCTCCGCGAATCGCGTCATCAATAAAAGGGATAAACGAAAAAGCCGCGCGGTGCGCGGCTTTGAAGGTGGTGGGCCCACACGGACTCGAACCGTGGACCAAAGGATTATGAGTCCTCTGCTCTAACCAACTGAGCTATAGGCCCCCAGAAGGCCGGCGGATTATACCGGCGGTATTGCGGCGGCGCCAATCGAAGCGGGCCGCAAGACGGTGAGGAGGACAAAAAACAACCCCCGGCATGCCGGGGGTTGGATTTACTCGTCGAGGAAGGAGCGCAGGTGCTCGCTTCGCGTCGGGTGGCGCAGCTTGCGCAGCGCCTTGGCCTCTATCTGACGAATCCGCTCGCGAGTGACGTCGAACTGCTTGCCGACTTCCTCGAGGGTGTGGTCGGTGTTCATGTCGATGCCGAAGCGCATGCGCAGCACCTTGGCTTCGCGGGCGGTGAGGCCGGAGAGCACTTCGCGGGTGGCTTCCTTGAGGCTTTCCACGGTGGCCACGTCGATCGGCGACTGCATGGCCGAATCTTCGATGAAATCGCCCAGGTGCGAGTCTTCGTCGTCACCGATCGGCGTTTCCATGGAGATCGGCTCCTTGGCGATCTTCAGTACCTTGCGGATCTTGTCCTCGGGCATTTCCATGCGCTCGCCAAGCTCCTCGGGCGTGGGCTCGCGGCCCATTTCCTGCAGCATCTGGCGGGAGATGCGGTTGAGCTTGTTGATCGTCTCGATCATGTGCACCGGGATGCGGATGGTCCGCGCCTGGTCGGCAATGGAGCGAGTGATCGCCTGGCGAATCCACCAGGTGGCGTAGGTCGAGAACTTGTAGCCGCGGCGGTATTCGAACTTGTCCACCGCCTTCATCAGGCCGATGTTGCCTTCCTGGATCAGGTCGAGGAATTGCAGGCCGCGGTTGGTGTACTTCTTGGCGATGGAGATCACCAGGCGCAGGTTGGCCTCGACCATCTCCTTCTTCGCCCGACGGGCCTTGGCCTCGCCAATGGACATGCGACGGTTGATGTCCTTGATGTCGGCGATGGCGAGCTCGCACTGCTGTTCCAGCTCGATCAGCTTCTGCTGGCAGCGCTGGATGTCTTCCTTGCGGTTGCCGATGGCCTCGGCGTACTTGCTCTTGCCGGCAGCCAGTTGCTCGGCCCAGTCGAGATTGGTCTCGTTGTTCGGGAACTGGCGCAGGAAGTCGGCGCGTGGCATGCGGGCATCACGCACGCACAGCTGCATGATGGCTCGCTCCTGGGCGCGGATCTGGCTCAGTGCGTCACGCACGCGCTCGACCAGGGCATCGTACTGCTTGGGCACGAGCTTGATCGGCATGAACAGGATGGCGAGGGCTTCGAGTTCCTCGGTAGCCTGCTGGCTGGCGCGGCCATGCTTCTTGAGGGCCTTGTTGGCTTTTTCAAGCTGTTCGGCGACCGCGCCGAAGCGTAGGCGCGCGACTTCCGGATCGGGCCCGCCGTCGCCTTCTTCTTCTTCGCTCTCGGACTCTTCTTCGTCCTCGTCGTCCTTGTCATCGTCCACCGGCTTGCTGGTGGACTGCGGCGTCTGCGGCTCGACTTCCTGAGGCGCGGCGGCGCCGTCGTCGTCGGGGTCGATGTAGCCGCTGAGGATGTCGGACAGGCGGCCGCCTTCGTTCGTCACGCGCTCGTAGTCAGCGAGAATGCTGTCGACGGTGCCGGGGAAGTGGGCGATCGCGCTCATGACTTCGCGAATGCCTTCCTCGATGCGTTTGGCGATTTCGATTTCGCCTTCGCGGGTCAGCAGTTCGACGGTGCCCATTTCGCGCATGTACATGCGCACTGGGTCGGTGGTGCGGCCGATGTCGGTCTCGACCGCGGCGAGTGCAGCGGCGGCCTCTTCGGCGGCAGCTTCATCGGTATCGGCTTCGGCCAACAACAGGGCATCGGCATCCGGAGCGGTCTCGAATACGTTGATGCCCATGTCGTTGATCATGCGAATGATGTCTTCCACCTGTTCCGGATCGGAAATATCCTCCGGCAGGTGGTCGTTGACCTCGGCGTAAGTCAGGTAACCCTGCTCACGGCCACGCTGGATCAACTCTTTGAGGCGGGACTGCTGTTGCGCTTTTCCGGACATATAACCCTATCCACTGAAGGTTCTGGCGGGCTGAAAACAAGCTGAGCATTATAGCCGAGCTAGGACCTCACGCGCCAGTTGAGGTCGGTGTAGCGGGTATTGCGTTGCGGCTCAATAGGTTACGCAGTTGGTCTTTTTCCTCTGCGCTGAGTTCACCTTGGCGAGCCTTGCGCAGCAGGTTTTCGAGGCGCCGTTCCCGCTGTCTGGCGGCAAGGCTATTAATGGTGTCGAAAAACTGCTGTTCAAGGTTATCGGCAGAGATCAGCCATTCTTTCTCTGCCAGTGCGCGTAAAAGTCGACCCTGATCCGTGCCGTGCCAGCGGGCGATCAGCTGCAGGCTGCGCAGCCTTGGGTTTTTCTGCAGGGTGCCGAGCAGCGCCACTAGCAGTTGGGCGTAGGTATCGTCTTCTGCGGCAAAATGACTGACGTCTTCCACCTTCTGCGCCAGCTCCGGATGGTGCAGCAGGGTGCGCAGGGTGGTCAGTGCCGGGGGCTCGACCGTGGCGGGCGTGCGCGGCCCGCGTGGCATTAAGTCTGGACCCTGGCCGTTTTTTTTCCAGTCCTTTTTCCACTCTTTCTTGCCGGGCTTGCCGCTGCGCGGTTGCGGCTGCACCGGTTCCGGTGGCTCGAAGTGGTCGGGCTCGCCGTAGGCCGGGCTGGCGTCGTAGTAGGTGTAGTCGTCGTAGGTCGGCGTGCTGCTGGGTGCGGCTACGGGCGCAGCGGCCATGTGCTGCAGTGCTTCGCCGTTCAGTCCAGTGATCTCGGCGAGGCGCTGGCGCATCAGCGCGCGCAAGTTGTTGCCTGGAATCTTTTCGATGAGCGGTGCGGCGAGCGTGGCCAGGTGAGCCTTGCCTTCCAGAGAGCGTGGATCGGCTTCTTCGCTCAGTTGCTGGAAGAAGTAGTCGGCCAGTGGCTGCGAGTGCTGCTGGATGCGGGCGCGAAAGGCGTCGGTGCCCTCGGTGCGGACCAGGGTGTCCGGATCTTCGCCGTCCGGCAGGAACAGGAAGCGTGCGCGGCGCCCGTCCTGCAGGTTCGGCAATGTTGCCTCCAGTGCGCGCCAGGCGGCCTTGCGGCCGGCGGCGTCGCCGTCGAAGCAGAACAGCACGCTGGGAACGATGCGAAACAGGCGCTTGAGGTGTTCCTCGCTGGTGGCGGTGCCCAGGGTGGCGACGGCGTTGCGCAGACCTTGCTGGGCCAGGGCGATGACGTCCATGTAGCCCTCGACCACCATGATCTCGTCGAGATCGCGGTTGGCCTGGCGCGCTTCGTAGAGGCCGTAGAGCTCCTGGCCCTTGTGGAATACCGGGGTCTCCGGCGAGTTGAGATATTTGGGCTTGTCGTCGCCCAGCACCCGGCCGCCAAAGGCGATCACCCGGCCGCGGCTGTCGCGGATGGGGAACATCACGCGGTCGCGAAAGCGGTCGTAGCGCTTGCCGTTCTCGGCGTTCTCGATCAGCAGGCCTGCATCGATCAGCGCCTTCTGCTGCAGGGCATCGCCGCCGAGATGCTTCATCAGGTTGTCCCAGCCGGGCGGCGCGAAGCCCAGGCCGAAGTCGCGGGCGATGACGCCGGACAGTCCGCGGCCCTTGAGGTATTCCACCGCGGCCTTGCGCGTCGGGTGACTCTTCAGCGCCTGACGGTAATAGTCGGCGGCGGCGGCGAGCAGCGGATAGAGCGGCGAATCGACCGGCTGACGGGGCTTATGCTTGCGCCCGCTGTCCTCGCGGGGGACTTCCATGCCGGCGCGCTTTGCCAGCTCCTCGACCGCCTGGGGGAAGTCCAGCTGGTCGTGGTCCATGACGAAGCCGAGGGCGTTGCCGCCGGCGCCGCAGCCAAAGCAGTAGTAGAACTGTTTGTCCGGGCTGACGCTGAAGGACGGCGTCTTTTCCTTGTGGAAAGGGCAGAGGGCGCTGTAGTTCTTGCCGGTCTTCTTCAGCTGGATGCGCGAACCGACCACCTCGACGATGTCGGAGCGGTTGAGCAGGTCATCGATGAAGGATTGGGGGATCAGTCCGGCCATAGGGGTATCAGATTACGCTCGCAAAGCATGCGCCGGAAATGAAAAAACTCCGGCCTTTCGCCGGCTGGCGAAGCGGAGTCTGCATGCAATGCAAAACCCGGCCGAAGCCGGGTTTGATGCGACGTCAGCTGTACTGGATCAGTACAGGCGGACGCTACGGCGCTGCTCGCGCTGCACTTTCTTGGCGTGACGCTTGACTGCGGCAGCAGCCTTGCGCTTGCGCTCGGCAGTCGGCTTCTCGTAGAACTCGCGCGAACGGACTTCGGCCAGAACGCCGGCTTTTTCGCAGGAGCGCTTGAAGCGACGCAGTGCTACGTCGAAGGGTTCATTCTCTTTAACTTTGACAGCGGGCATCCAGGACTTACCTTCACTTGATTACCGGTGGCAACGCGCTTCGGCAATGACTCGCAAGCACGCTGGTTTTAAGGGTTGCGGATGTTACCCGCTCCAATGGTGGAATGCAAAGCCCCTGATCGAAAAGCGCTGGTCGGTCGACCGGCCCGACGATTAATATGCACGGCTTCATTCGCCTTCCGGAAGATTGAACCCATGCTGGTGCTGGGGTTAGAAACGTCCTGCGACGAGACTGGTGTCGCGCTTTACGACAGCGAACAGGGCCTGCTGGCCGACGCGCTATTCAGCCAGATCGACCTGCATCGCGTCTACGGGGGCGTGGTGCCGGAGCTGGCTTCCCGTGATCACGTGAAACGCATGCTGCCGCTGATCCGTCAGGTGCTGGCCGAGGCCGGCCGCGAGGCGGGGCAGATCGACGCGGTGGCCTACACGGCCGGCCCGGGCCTGGTCGGTGCCCTGCTGGTCGGTGCGTCCTGCGCTCAGGCGCTGGCGCTGGCCTGGGGGGTACCGGCGGTCGGCGTGCATCATATGGAAGGCCATCTACTGGCGCCGATGCTCGAAGCGCAGCCTCCGGCGTTTCCGTTCGTCGCCTTGCTGGTGTCTGGCGGGCATACGCAGCTGGTGCGTGTGGATGGCATCGGCCGCTACGAGCTGCTCGGCGAGTCGGTGGACGATGCCGCGGGCGAGGCGTTCGACAAGACCGCCAAACTCATGGGCCTGCGCTACCCGGGCGGGCCGGAGATCGCACGGCTGGCCGAGCAGGGCACACCGGGGCGCTTCGTCTTTCCGCGCCCGATGACTGATCGGCCGGGGCTGGATTTCAGCTTCAGCGGGTTGAAGACCTTCACACTCAATACCTGGCAGCAGTGCCGCGATGCCGGTGACGACAGCGAGCAGACCCGCTGCGACATCGCGCTGGCCTTCCAGCAGGCGGTGGTGGAGACGCTGACCATCAAATGCCGACGGGCGCTGAAGCAGACCGGGCTGAAATCGCTGGTCATCGCCGGAGGGGTCAGTGCCAACCAGTCGCTGCGTCAGGCGCTGGAAGCGATGCTTGCCGAACTCAAGGGGCAGGTGTTCTACGCACGGCCACGTTTCTGTACCGACAACGGCGCGATGATCGCCTACGCTGGCTGTCAACGCCTGCTGGCGGGCCAGCATGATGGGCCGGCGATCGCCGTGCAGCCACGCTGGTCGATGGAGACGTTGCCGGCGATCTGAACCGCATCGACCTAGAAGTGCCGTTCCCGGCCAGCGAACAGATCGCGCACATTGCTGCGGTGACGCCAGACAATCAGCGTTGCCAGCAGGCTCATCGGCAGCAACGCACCGGGCTGTTGCCAGGCCAGCAGCGGCAGGCAGAGCGGCAGGGCGATCAGGGCTGCCAGCGAGCTGGTGCGGGTCAGGCGGAATACCAGCAGCCAGGCGCCGATGGCCAGCAATGCGGCCGGCGGGTAGAGCGCAAGCAGGGCGCCAGCGGCGGTCGCTACGCCCTTGCCGCCGCGAAAACGGAAGTACAACGGATAGAGATGGCCGCAGACCGCCGCCAGACCGATCCAGGCCTGCTGCTGAACGCTCATGTCCAGCGAGGCGGCCAGCAGGACGGGCAGCAGGCCCTTGAGCAGATCGCCGAACAGCGTGCAGATCGCCAGGCGCTTGCCGGCCAGACGAAGCATATTGGTGGCGCCGGGATTGCCGGAGCCACCGGCGCGCGGGTCGGGTATCCCGGCCAAGCGGCTGAGCAGTATGGCGAATGACAGCGAACCGATCAGGTACGCGAGCAAGGTCAGCAGCCAGAACATGGAATCCATCCGGGGCAGGGAGTCCCTGAGTCTAACGGCGCGTTTCGAGCTTGTCGTGCCGCAGGAGAACGTTGCGTGGATACAGTCTTCATCGAAGGCCTGGAAGTGGATACGGTGATCGGCGCCTATGATTGGGAGCGCGGCATCCGGCAGTGCTTGCAGTTGGACCTGACGCTGGGTTGGGACATCCGTCCTGCCGCCGAGAACGATGAGCTGGACAAGGCCCTGGACTACGCCAAGGTCGCTGCGGCCATCGACCTGTTCGCTGCCGAGGCGCGCTTCGAGTTGGTAGAGACCTTCGCCGAGCGCCTGGCGCAGCGTCTGATGAGCGAGTTCGGCATTCTCTGGCTGCGCCTGCGGGTCACCAAGCCTGGCGTCAATGCGCGGGCCCGCGCGCTGGGCGTGGAGATCGAACGCGGATGTCGCTGACTCCCGTGCTGCTCGGCCTGGGCAGCAATGTCCGGCGTGAGCCTCACCTGCATGCCGGCCTCGATGCGCTGGCCGAGTTGTTGGTGGACATGCGTTGCTCGCCGGTGTTCGAGAGTCTGGCGGTGGGCTACAAGGGCGACAACTTCTACAACCTGGTGGTCGCCGGCAAGACCGAGCTACCGCTGACCGAACTGGACCGTCGGCTCAAGTTCATCGAGGCCGACAACGGGCGTTACGCGCCGGATCGCAAGGGGCTACCGCTGGATATCGACGTGCTGCTCTATGGCGAGCTGGTCGGCAACTTCCACGGTCTGCTGCTGCCGCGTGCGGAGATTCTCAAGAACGCCTTCGTGCTCTGGCCGCTCGCGCTGCTGGCTCCGGCCGTGCGGCACCCGGCCGCGGATGCCAGCTTCGCCGAGCTGTGGGCGCGCTCGACGATCGACCAGCAGCTCTGGCCGGTGCCCTTTCACTGGCGCGGCGCGGAGCTCACCCCGCACGAGCTGATCCGCGCCCATCCGCAGCTGGGTAGGTGACTAACCAATACTCGCGTTCCGCTGGCAATGCAGCCGCAGCGCCTCGAGTCGAGCGGCGGCGAGCGCCTTGCCCAGCTCGGCGCCCTGATGGCCCTGTTCCAGCAGCGGTTTGGCCGCGACGTCACGAGCCGCCTTTGCCGCCGCCCGCAGGTAGTCGGCTTGGGGTAAGGGTTGCGCCGCATCGTCTGCCGAAGCTGTCATTTCGCAGGCCGCGATGAAGTGCTCGAAGCGTTCCGGGCGGCGATAGATATCGAAGTGCTGCAGCATGTCGAGCAAGGCATCGGCGGGCAGGGCTCGCGCATCGAGCGCGTCCTGATGGTAGCGGCCGAGCAGCATCGCCAGTTCCTGGCAATCCCGCGGCGCCTTGCAGCGCTGGTTCAGCGTGGCGATGGCGTGGAGACGCTCCTCCTGGCTAGCGGTTGGGCCTGCGCAGCCGAGCAGCAGGCACGCCCAGCGTACCGGCAATGGCTGGGCGTGCTTCGCGCAGCGCCTCAGTGCGCCGAGCAGTTTTTCGCCATGTGCGCCTTGCTCCTCGAAACTGGCAGCCAGTTCGGGGAACAGCTCCGGCAGGGCATGACAGGCCTTCAGTACCTGAATGAAGACATCCGGGCGCGGCTCCATCAAGGCGCGGGAGATCTCCTTCCAGCTGCGTTCGGCGGTGAGTGCCGACAGCTCGCCGGAGCGCGCCAGCTGACGCATCAGCTCAAGGGTTTCGTCGGCGATACGGAAGCCGAGCTCGGCATAACGTGCGGCGAAGCGCGCCACGCGCAGCACGCGCAGCGGGTCTTCGGCGAAGGCCGGCGACACGTGGCGCAACAGTCGGGCCTGTAGATCGCGCTGGCCACCGTAGGGGTCGATCAATCGCCCCTGCTCGTCTTCGGCAATGGCATTGATGGTGAGGTCGCGTCGCTGCAGATCCTCCTCGAGGGTGACCTCGGGGCTGGCATGGAAGGTAAAGCCGCCATAACCGCGGCCGCTCTTGCGCTCGGTACGCGCCAGGGCGTACTCCTCGCCACTCTGCGGATGCAGGAACACCGGAAAGTCTGCGCCCACCGCGCGGAAGCCCTGGGCCTGCATTTCCTCTGGAGTGGCGCCGACCACCACCCAGTCCACTTCACTGACCGCACGCCCCAACAGGCGATCACGCACCGCGCCGCCGACTTTGTAGATCTGCATAACCACCTCCGTAGGCGCGGAGGATAAAGGATATCGGCCGTACGGCCACAGATTGGTGCTGAGGAAGGCGCCGCGGGCAGTGCCCGCGGCGTCGGTCAGGCGAAGTTCATGCCGGGGAAGCGGCTGTCGGTTTCCGTCTCGTTGCTGGCGCGCGGCGGCATGTGATGGGTGTTGACCAGCTTGTCGTCCTGCATCGATTGCAGATGCACGTCGAACCCCCACAGCCGGTGCAGATGCTTGAGTACCTCGTCGGTGGATGCGCCCAGCGGCTTGCGGTCATGCTGCATGTGACGCAGGGTCAGCGAGCGGTCGCCACGGCGATCGACATTCCACACCTGCACGTTGGGCTCGCGGTTGCCGAGGTTGTACTGCGCTGCGAGCAGTTCGCGAATGGTGTGGTAGCCACTTTCGTCGTGGATGGCCGGGACCAGCAGCTCGTCCTTGCGGTCGTCGTCGAGGATGCTGAACAGCTTCAGGTCGCGGATCACCTTGGGCGAGAGGAATTGCAGGATGAAGCTCTCGTCCTTGAAGTTGTTCATGGCGAATTTCACCGTGGTCAGCCAGTCGCTGCCGGCGATGTCCGGGAACCAGCGCTTGTCCTCCTCGGTCGGGTTCTCGCAGATCCGGCGGATGTCCTGATACATGGCGAAGCCCAGGGTGTAAGGGTTGATGCCGCTGTAGTAGGGGCTGTCGAAGCCGGGCTGGTAGATGACGCTGGTGTGCGACTGCAGGAACTCCATCATGAAGCCGTCGGTGACCAGCCCTTCATCGTAGAGGTCATTGAGCAGGGTGTAGTGCCAGAAGGTGGCCCAGCCTTCGTTCATCACCTGGGTCTGGCGCTGCGGGTAGAAGTACTGTGCGATCTTGCGAACGATGCGAACGATCTCCCGCTGCCAGGGTTCCAGCAGCGGCGCGTGCTTCTCGATGAAATAGAGAATGTTCTCCTGCGGTTCGGCCGGAAAGCGCTGGTTCCCGGCCTGCCCGTCGCCCTTGTCGGCGCCTTTGGGAATGGTCCGCCAGAGATCGTTGATCTGCCGCTGCAGATGTTCCTCGCGGTCCTTCTGCCGCCGCCGTTCTTCCTCTGCCGAGATGGGGTAGGGGCGCTTGTAACGGTCGACGCCGTAGTTCATCAGCGCGTGGCAAGAGTCGAGCAGGTCTTCCACCGCATCGATGCCGTGGCGTTCCTCGCATTGCATGATGTACTGCTTGGCGAACACCAGGTAGTCGATGATCGAGCTGGCGTCGGTCCAGGTGCGGAACAGGTAGTTGCCCTTGAAGAAGCTGTTATGGCCGTAGCTCGCATGGGCGATCACCAGCGCCTGCATGCACATGGTGTTCTCTTCCATGAGGTAGGCGATGCAGGGGTCGGAGTTGATCACGATCTCGTAGGCGAGGCCCATCTGACCGCGCTTGTAGTGCTTTTCGGTATGCAGGAACTGCTTGCCGTAGGACCAGTGGTGATAGCCCAGCGGCATGCCCACCGAGGCATAGGCGTCCATCATCTGCTCAGCGGTGATCACCTCGATCTGGTTCGGATAGGTGTCCAGCGCGTAGCGCTCGGCAATGCGGCCGATCTCGCGGTCGTATTGCCGAATCAGGTCGAAGGTCCATTCCGAGCCGGTGGAAATGGGCTGTCGCTTCATGCTGCACACCTCAGCTGGTCATGCGCCGCTGGAAGAGTTCGCGGAACACTGGATAGATGTCTCCGGCGCTGACCAACTGCTGTTGGGCGAACGCGTCGGAAAAGGCTTCTGCCACCTGGTTGTACTCGTACCAGAGCGCCTGGTGTTCGCGCGGGGTGATTTCGACGTAGGTGAAGTACTGTACGAACGGCATGATCTGGTTGATCAGGATGTCACGGCACAGCGGCGAATCGTCGTTCCAGTTGTCGCCGTCGGAGGCTTGCGCGGCGTAGATGTTCCATTCGTTGGCCGGATAACGCTCGGCCATGATCTCCTGCATCATCTTCAGCGCGCTGGAAACGATGGTGCCCCCGGTTTCGCGGGAGTAGAAGAACTCTTCCTCGTCCACTTCCTTGGCGCTGGTGTGGTGGCGAATGAACACCACGTCGATCTTGTCGTAGTTCCGCTTGAGGAACAGGTACAACAGGATGAAGAAGCGCTTGGCGATGTCCTTGGTGGACTGGGTCATCGAACCGGAAACGTCCATCAGGCAGAACATCACCGCCTTGGAGCTGGGGTTGGGATGCTTGACCAGCAGGTTGTACTTGAGGTCGAAGGTGTCCAGGAACGGCACGCGGTTGATGCGCGCCTTGAGCCGCTCGATCTCTTCTTCGGCTGCCTTGATGTCGCCGAAGTTGTGTGGCTCCTCCAGGCGTAGCCGCTCCAGCTCCGCCTTCAGCGCCCTTAGCTGGGCACGGCTGCTGCCCGACAGCGCGATGCGGCGGGCGTGCGCCGAGCGCAGGGTGCGGACAATGTTGATGCGCGAGGGGTTGCCCTCGTTGGCGATGCCGGCGCGCACCGTCTTGAAGGTATCCGTGCCGGTGAGGTGACGCTTGACCAGGTTGGGCAGTTCCAGGTCCTCGAACATGAAGTCGAGAAACTCCTCCTGGGTGATCTGGAAGACGAAGTCGTCCATGCCTTCGCCGCTGTTGCTGGCCTGGCCAGCGCCTTGTCCGCCTCCGCCGCCCTGCGGGCGCGGGATGCGTTCGCCGGCGACGAACTCCTTGTTGCCAGGGTGGACGATGGTCTGGCGTCCGCCGCGGCCGTGGTGGAGCACCGGCTCGTCGATGTCGCGTCCGGGAATGCTGATCTGTTCGCCATGTTCCATGTCGGTGATGGAACGGCGGCCAACGGCTTCCTCTACCGCTTTCTTGATATGCCCACGGTACCGCTGCAGGAAGCGCTGGCGGTTCACCGTGCTCTTGTTCTTGCCATTCAGGCGACGGTCGATCACGTAGCTCATAGGCCCTCCGGGCTAGGCTGAAAAGCATAGACCCGAAGCCGAAAGCGGAGCGTTCCGTTCCCGGCTTCAGGCTTCCAGCCGCTTACTGCGATTTACGCACCCGCAGATACCACTCGGAGAGCAGGCGAACCTGCTTCTCGGTATAGCCGCGCTCGACCATGCGCACGACGAAATCGTTGTGCTTCTTCTGGTCTTCCTTGCTGGCCTTGGCGTTGAAGCTGATGACTGGCAGCAGGTCCTCGGTGTTGGAGAACATTTTCTTCTCGATCACCACGCGCAGCTTCTCGTAGGACAGCCACGACGGATTCTTGCCGTTGTTGTTGGCACGGGCGCGCAGCACGAAGTTGACGATCTCGTTGCGGAAATCCTTCGGGTTGCTGATGCCGGCCGGCTTCTCGATCTTCTCCAGCTCCTCGTTGAGCGCCACGCGGTTGAGGATTTCGCCGGTCTCCGGATCGCGGTATTCCTGATCCTGGATCCAGAAGTCGGCGTACAGCACGTAGCGATCGAAGATGTTCTGCCCGTACTCGCTGTAGGACTCGAGGTAGGCGGTCTGGATCTCTTTGCCGATGAACTCGATGTAGCGCGGCGCCAGGTATTCCTTGATGAAGCGCAGGTAGCGCTCGCGCACCTCGGCGGGGAACTGTTCCTGCTCGATCTGCTGCTCCAGCACGTAGAGCAGGTGCACCGGGTTGGCGGCGATCTCGTGCGGGTCGAAGTTGAACACCTTGGAAAGAATCTTGAAGGCGAAACGGGTGGAAAGCCCGTTCATGCCCTCGTCGACGCCGGCGGCATCACGGTATTCCTGGATCGACTTGGCCTTGGGATCGGTGTCCTTGAGGTTCTCGCCATCGTAGACGCGCATCTTCGAATAGATGTTGGAGTTCTCCGGCTCCTTCAGGCGCGACAGCACCGAGAACTGCGCCAGCATCTTCAGCGTGTCCGGCGCGCAATGGGCCCTGGACAGCGAGCTGTTGGCCAGCAGCTTGTCGTAGATCTTGATCTCGTCCGACACGCGCAGGCAGTACGGCACCTTGACGATGTAGATGCGGTCGATGAAGGCCTCGTTGTTCTTGTTGTTGCGGAAGCTGTGCCACTCCGACTCGTTCGAGTGCGCCAGCAGGATGCCGCTGTAGGGAATCGCGCCCAGGCCCTCGGTGCTGTTGTAGTTGCCCTCCTGAGTCGCGGTCAGCAGCGGGTGCAAGACCTTGATCGGCGCCTTGAACATCTCGACGAATTCCATAAGGCCCTGGTTGGCCCGGCACAGCGCGCCCGAGTAGCTGTAGGCGTCGGCATCGTTCTGCGGGAATTCCTCGAGCTTGCGGATATCCACCTTGCCCACCAGCGAAGAGATGTCCTGGTTGTTCTCGTCACCTGGCTCGGTCTTGGCCACGGCGATCTGGTTAAGGATCGACGGATAGAGCTTGACCACGCGGAACTTGGAAATGTCGCCGCCGAATTCCTGCAGGCGCTTGGTGGCCCAAGGCGACATGATCGAGTTCAGGTAGCGTGGCGGAATGCCGTAGTCCTCTTCGAGGATTTGCGCGTCCTCCACCGGGTTGAACAGCCCCAGCGGCGACTCGAAGACAGGTGAGCCCTTGATCGCGTAGAAGGGCACCCGCTCCATCAGCTGCTTGAGCTTTTCGGCCAGCGACGACTTGCCGCCGCCCACCGGGCCGAGGAGATAGAGGATCTGCTTCTTCTCCTCCAGGCCCTGTGCGGCGTGGCGGAAGTAGGACACGATCTGGTCGATGCATTCCTCCATGCCATGGAAATCCTCGAAGGCCGGATAACGGCGGATCACCTTGTTGGAGAAGATGCGCGACAGCCGAGGGTCGGTCGACGTGTCCACCAGCTCGGGCTCGCCGATCGCCATCAGCAGACGCTCGGCTGCACTGGCATAGGTCCTTGGATCCGCCTTGCAGAGATCAAGGTACTCCTGGAGCGAATATTCTTCCTGGCGGGTCGCTTCGAAACGTTGTTGGAAGTGGCTGAAAATGCTCATGACTTCACCTCGATCGATGCACGAATAGGCGCGTCATCAGGCACTCTGGAGCCCGGCCGAAGTGGCGGCCAGTGGAGTTCCCCCGAACACCTAATGGTCGAAACCCTGAATTCCGTCAGCCGTTTCCCGGCTTCGTTTATTTGGATGGCCTGAAGTCAAGGATAGTTCGGATTCGGCAAGATCAAGGGCGGAGAGGGGATTTCCGCGCTGCCGTTCGGCTGCTGATAGCGCCTAGCCCGCGGATGGCGGGCGATCGGAGGGAAATAAATTTTTACGCTTGTTCGTCGCGCGCGACATCGGCCGGGTAGGTATGCCGCCAGAGTTCGAAACCGCCGTCGAGGCTGTAGACGTCAGAAAAACCCTGATTGACCAGATAGGCCGCGGCGCTCTGGCTGGAATGGCCGTGATAGCAGGTGACGATCAGCGGGTGATCGAGATCGGCTGCGGCGATGAAGTCCGGCAGCGAATGGTTGTCCAGATGCAGTGAGCCACTGATGTGACCATTGGCATAGCTCTGCGGGTCGCGAATATCCACGATCACCGCGCCATTGCTGCGCATGGTCTGGGCTTGTTCCGGCGGGATGCGTTTGAAGTCTGTCATGCGGGTTTACCGTGTTCACATTCGCAGCGATGTATCTCGCCACTGTCGAGGTTCATCAGCGTCATGGCGTTGCCCCAGACGCAGCCAGTATCCAGCGCGAAAACGTTCGGCTCGTCGCACTGGCCTTCCAGCGCCGCCCAGTGGCCGAAGATCAGCTTGACGTTGCGTGTCTTGCGATTGCTGTGGCTGAACCAGGGCGCGTAGCCGGCGGGTGCGCTGTCGGCGCCTTCCTTGGCATCCAGTTCAAGGGTGCCGTCCGCCTTGCAGAAGCGCATGCGGGTGAAGTAATTGGTGATCAGGCGCAGGCGCGGGACGCCGTGCAGCTCCTTGTTCCACTTCGCCGGCTGGTTACCGTACATGCCATCGAGAAAGGGCAGCAGCAGGGCGTCGTCCTGCAGCGCCTGCTCGACCTCGGCGGCGCGACGCAGGGCCTTTTCCAGCGACCATTGCGGCGGGATGCCGGCATGCACCATGGCGGTGTGCCGCTCGGCATCATAATGAATGAGCTTCTGCTGGCGCAGCCAGTCGATCAGGTCTGCGCGATCCGGTGCGTCGAGGATCGCCTGCAGGGTATCGGATTTGCGCATGCGCTCGATGTTGTGCGCCACCGCCAGCAGATGCAGGTCGTGGTTGCCCAGCACGGTGATCGCCGAGGACTCAAGATCGCGCACGAAGCGCAGCGCTTCCAGCGATTGCGGGCCACGGTTGACCAGATCACCGGCCAGCCACAGGCAGTCGCGCGACGGACTGAAGTCGACGCGCTCCAGCAGGCACTTCAGGGGCTCCAGGCAACCTTGCAGGTCACCAACGGCATAGGTCGTCAATGCAATGCTCCGGGTACGGCCAGGCGGAACGGTGGAATGACCGCATCGAAACTGTGCCCGTCCTCGGCCAGCATCCGATAACTGCCCTGCATGCTGCCGACACAGGTCGGCAACAGCGTTCCACTGGTGTAGACGTGGTGCTCGCCAGGCGCAATCAGCGGCTGCTCGCCGACGACGCCTGCGCCACGCACTTCCTGCACCTGGCCGTCGCCGTCGGTGATGATCCAGTGTCGCGACAGCAGCCGCGCCGCCACCTCGCCTTTATTCTCGATAGTTACGGTGTAGGCAAAGGCGTAGCGGTTTTGTTCCGGCTCGGATTGCTCGGCCAGATAGCGGGGCGTGACGCTGACGTCGATGCGGTAGCGTTGTTCTTCGGGCATGGACGGCTCGCTGGTCGGCAGAGGGGCTGACCCCTAGCTGCGCTCGGTCAGTTGATCGGAAAGGCGGACAAAGGCCGCCAGGTCCAGCTGTTCGGGGCGCAGACTGCCATCTACGCCCGCTGCCTCGATGGCTTCGGCATCCAGCAGGCCCTTGAGGGTGTTGCGCAGGGTCTTGCGCCGTTGATTGAACGCCTCGCGCACGACGCGCTCCAGCTGGCGGTGATCGCGCGCCGGATGCGGCAGGGTTTCGTGTGGTACCAGGCGCACGATCGCCGAGTCGACTTTCGGCGCCGGGTTGAACGCTCCCGGGCCGACATTGAACAGATGCTCCACCCGGCAGTGATACTGCACCATGATCGACAGCCGCCCCCAGTCACCGCCGCCGGGCTGCGCGGCCAGCCGCTCGACCACTTCCTTCTGCAGCATGAAGTGCATGTCACGGATCAGCTGGGCGTGTTCGAGCAGGTGGAAGATCAGCGGGGTCGAGATGTTGTAGGGCAGGTTGCCGACGATGCGCAGGCTGGCCGGCTCCTGGCTGAGCCGGCTGAAGTCGAACTTCAGGGCGTCGCCCTGGTTCAGGTTGAAGTTCTCGCGCCCGGCGAACTTGGCCTGCAGGATGGGGATCAGGTCCAGGTCGAGCTCGACGACATCCAGCTGGGCGCCGCTGTCGAGCAGCCCTTCGGTGAGGGCACCCTGCCCGGGACCGATCTCCACCAGTCGCTCACCCGGCTTGGCGTGGATCGCCCGCAGAATGCGGTGGATCACGCCGGCGTCGTGCAGGAAGTTCTGGCCGAAGCGTTTGCGCGCGCGGTGTTGGTAGTCGGACATGAAGGCAGCTCCAGGCTTCAAGCCGCAAGCGTCAAGCAAGAGCGTAAAGCGAAAAATGAAAGGTGCGAAGCTTACCAGCTGAGTCGCCGGGCCGGCACCCATTGCAAAGCGGATGCCGTGGGCGATTTCCGTCTCGCCTAAGCGGCGCCTGACATCTGATAGGCCGTTTCCAGAGCGACCTGCAGGCTGCCGATATCGACACGGCCCGTTCCGGCCAGGTCCAGCGCGGTACCGTGGTCTACGGAGGTGCGTACGATCGGCAGACCGAGGGTAACGTTGACCGCTGCCCCGAAACCCTTGTACTTGAGCACCGGCAGGCCCTGATCGTGATACATCGCCAGCACCGCATCGCAGTGTTCGAGGTGCTTGGGGGTGAACAGCGTGTCGGCGGGAAGGGGGCCGATCAGCTCGATGCCTTCCTTGCGCAGACCCGCCAGCGCCGGCTCGATGATTTCGATTTCCTCGCGGCCCAGATGGCCGCCTTCGCCGGCGTGGGGGTTCAGGCCGCAGACCAGGATGCGCGGCCGAGCGATGCCGAACTTGCCCACCAGGTCCGCGTGCAGGATGCGCGTGACCCGCTGCAGACGCTCGGCGGTGATCGCATCGGCGACGTCCCTGAGCGGCAGGTGGGTGGTCACCAGCGCCACACGCAGGCCGCGGGTGGCGAGCATCATTACCACCTGTTCGGTGTGGGTCAGCTCGGCGAGAAATTCGGTGTGTCCGGAGAAGGGGATGCCGGCTTCGTTGATCACGCCCTTGTGCACCGGGGCGGTGATCATGCCGGCGAAACTGCCGTCCAGACAGCCGCGTCCGGCGCGGGTCAACGTCTCCAGCACGTAGTGGGCATTGCGCGGGTCGAGCTGGCCGGCCGTCACTGTGGTGGCGAGCGGTGTGTCCCATACGTACAGACAGTTGGCAGGCGCGGGGTGGCCTGGCCAGTTCTGCGGTCCGGCATCGCGCAGTTCGATGCTCAGCCCCAGCTGTTCGGCGCGCTGGGCCAGCAGCGCGCGGCTGGCGATGGCCACCAGTGGCCGCGGTTGCGCCTGGCGTGCCAGCAACAGGCACAGATCCGGGCCGATGCCGGCCGGTTCGCCGGGCGTCAGAACGAAAGGGCGGGACGTGGGCATCGAGATTCTCCGCTAGGCATCGGGCGGTGATCCGCCGGAAATGAAAACGGGGTGGCGACCCTTCGGCCATCACCCCGCATTGCTGTTGCGTGTAGTTACAGCGTGCAGCTTAGAGCTTGACCTCGACGTAGGCCTCGTCACGGATCTGGCGCAGCCAGGCCTGCAGCTCTTCATCGTACTTGCGGTTGCGCAGCAGGCTCAGCGCCTGTTGCTCGCGGAACTGCTCGCTGGCATCGGTGGCGCGGCGGCCGAGCACCTCGAGGATGTGCCAACCATAGGGCGACTTGAAAGCCTGGGACAGCTCGCCACTGGGGGTGTTGGCCATGACTTCACGGAACTCGGGCACCAGAGAAGCCGGGTCGATCCAGTTCAGGTCGCCGCCGTTGAGCGCCGAGCCCGGGTCTTCGGAGAAGCTCTTGGCCAGCTCGGCGAAATCCTCGCCAGCCTCGATGCGATCACGCAGGCGCTGTACCAGCAGGCGTGCTTCTTCTTCGCTACGGATCGCGCTCGGCTTGATCAGGATGTGGCGGACATGCACTTCGTCGCGTACCTGGGTTTCGCCACCACGCTTGTCCAGCAGCTTGACCATGATGAAGCCTGGCGGCGTGCGCACCGGTTGGGTCACTTCGCCGACCGCCAGCTCCTGAACCGCAGTATCGAACGGCGGTGGCAGCTGAGCCGCTTTGCGCCAGCCCATGTCGCCGCCCTCGAGAGCGTTCTCGCTGGCCGAGTGGGATACGGCCAGGCGAGCGAAGTCGGCGCCCTGCTGCAGCTGCTGATAGGTATCCATGGCAGTGCGTTCGGCTGCCTGGATGGTGGCGGCATCAGCAGATTCCGGAACCGGAATCAAGATGTTGGCGAGGTGGTATTCCTCGGACAGCTGCAGCTTGCCGAGGTCCGAGGCGAGGAAGTTCTGCACTTCCTGGTTGGACACCTGGATGCGTTCGGCGACGCGGCGCTGGCGCACGCGGCTGATGATCATCTCGCGGCGGATCTGCTCGCGGGCGGTTTCCAGGCTCAGACCATCACGGGTCAGCGCCTCGCGGAACTGCTCCAGTGACATGTTGTTGCGCTGGGCGATGGTGCCCATGGCCTGGTTGAGTTCTTCGTCGGAGATGCGGATGCCTGAGCGCTCGCCGATCTGCAGCTGCAGGTTCTCGGTGATCAGGCGCTCAAGCACCTGCTGTTGCAGGACGTCGGTCGGCGGCGCATCGGCGCCGCGCTTCTCGATGGTCTGCTGGACTTCGCGCATGCGCTGATCCAGTTGGCTTTGCATGATGACGTCGTTATCGACGATCGCCACCACGCGATCCAGTGGTTGAACCTGGGCGAGGGCCGCAGGCGCGAGGGTTGCACCGCTCAGCAGCAGTGCGCCGAGCGCGAGCGGGCGCAGTACTTCAGAAAGCTTGGTCTTCACGTTCACGGTAGCCTTGGATGCCTTCGTCGAGGAAAGTTTCGGTCGCATTGCCGACTACGCCGCCGAGTCCCTTGAGGACGATCTGCAGGAAAATGCCGCGGTCGGGCTCGTCGTTGCGTTCGGGGTTGAGGCTGGTCTCGTCGTAGTCGATCCAGTAGCGATTGATCAGGCGCAGCTTCCAGCAGCAGCTGTCGTACTCGAAGCCACCGAAGGCTTCCAGTGTGCGGCTGCGGCTGTAGTCATGCTGCCAGCGGGCAATGACGCTCCATTGCGGGACCACCGGCCAGATGACCGAGAAGTCGTGCTGGTTGATCTTGTAGTAGTCCTTGATGTACTCCGGATTCGGATCGCCGTTCTCAAGCAATTCGTTGCCATAATCCCCGCCATATCTCCATTCGCCGGTCGCCTGGTCGAAACGTACTGTGTCGTTGCGGTAGCGATAGCCGAGGTTGACGATCTTGCCTGGGTTGTCTTCCGGCTGGTAATGCCACATGGCGCTGCCCGAACGTGTTTGGCCAGCATCCGGATCCCAATTGAAGGTTGAGGTGAAGCGCCAGTCGCGGTTGTAGCGATACATATACTCCAGTGCGTAGGGCGACACGTCTGCCCTGGCATCGGCGCGGTCCGCAACGGTCATGCCAGGCAACTGGACTTCGCGGTCCCGGAAGTAATAGCTCTGACCGATGCTGAAGCGCTGGCGCTCGAAGCCATTGGGCTCGACCCAGCGGCTGGTGACACCGAGCGAAACCTGATTGGCATCGCCGATCCGATCATTACCGGAGAAGCGGTTCTCGCGCCATAGCGAGGAATAGCTGAAGCTGCTCTCACCGGTATCGAAAACCGGAATATCGTCCTGATCTTCCTTCGGAACATAGAGATAGAACAGGCGCGGCTCGAGGGTCTGGCGATAGTCCTGGCCGAACCACTGGGTGTCGCGGTCGAAGTACAGGCCGCTGTCGACACTCAGGATCGGCACGCTGCGGTCGGGTGTGTCGTTAAAGTTCGCTCCAACGCCGCCATCACCAAACTTGCCCTTGTTGTCGAGCGTCACGTCGTACTTGGTATATGCGTATTTCAGCGAAGGCTTGATGAAGCCCCACGACCAGTTCAGGGGTAGGCTAACTCCGGGCTCTAAGTGAAGGCGTTCGCCTTCCGCGCGGTTGAGACCTCTTAGGTTCTCGTCGTACCAAGTTTCTTCACCCCCATCCTCATTGATGTAGTTGCCGCTGCGCAGGCTGCGTTGGAAGCTGACGAACTCGGTCTTGTAGGCGAAGTTCAAGCCGCCCGGCTGGAAGGGCAGGCGTCCGTCCAGGGTCAGCTGCGGCAGGCGCTCGTACGGCGTGATGTCGGCCACTGTGGCACGCTCATAGGCGTGCATGTTCAAGCGCGCGGTATAGGTGTCGCCGCGGTAGGAGAGTGTGCCGCGCTGATCGAGATGATCAGGTTGGTCGATGTTGAGGTTGGTATCCAGATCCTGGAAGTAGTAAGGATCGCTGATATCGGTGTAGTCCACCTCGGCGAGCCAGCGCGAATCCAGACCAGTACGGTTTTGCCAGCTGTACATCCAGCGCTGGTCCTCGTACTCGGACTGCAGCTTGCGGTCGTCGTTGCTGTCGTCCAGGTAGGCGGCGCCGAACTGGCCCTCGCTGCTGCGCGTCAGGTAGCGGAACTCGCCTTCCATCAGCAGGCCGCGGTCGGTCATCAGATGCGGATACAACGTGACGTCGAAATTCGGCGCCAAGTTGAAGTAATAGGGCGTCTGCAGCGAGAAGCCGTTGTCGCTGGACGAGCCGATGCTCGGTGCGAGAAAGCCGGACTGGCGACGATCATCGATGGGGAAGTGGATATAAGGGGTGTAGAACACCGGAATATCCTTGACCCGCAGCGTCACGTTGGTGGCCGAACCGAAGCCGGTAGCCGGGTTCAGGGTGACGTTGTTGCCCTTCAGGTGCCAGCTGTTCTCGCCCGGCTCGCAGCTGGTGTAGGTGCCGTCCTTCAGGCGGATGATTGCGGTTTCCTCGCGCTTGGCGTACTGCGCGCTGCCGCGGACCTTGCCGGAGTGCACCACGTATTCGGCGTTCTCCACCTTGGCTTCGCCGCTGTCGAGGAATATCTCGGCGCGGTCGCCGACCAGCAGTGCATCGCGGTCGCGAAAGCGCACGTTGCCGGTCAGCTCACCGCGGTTCTCCAACTGGTGCAGGCTGGCTTCGTCCGCCTCGACCTGAATGCTGCCCTGGCGCAGGACCACATCGCCAGCGAGGGTGGCGATCTCCTGCTCCTGCTCGTAGCGGGTGGCCTTGGCCGACACGTAGGTGGGCGCTTCGCTCATCGGCGTGGTGTCGAACTTGCCTGGGCGGTCCGGCTCGACATAGGTGCCTGCGCAGTACGGGCCGGTTTCGGCGAGCTGAGCAGGCGTCAGCTGATCGCGTGGCACCCAGTCCAGATGGCTATAGTCGGCGCTGCGCGAGGCCAGCGCGCGGCCCTTGCTCTCGGTGACCAGCTTGGTCGTGGCGGTCGGCTCTTGCGTCTTGGCAGTGGCTGACTTGGCTGTCCCCGTCGTGCTCACGGCGCTGCCGCTATGGGTCGGGCGCGGTGGCAGTGCGGGGCTGGCTGCGTTGGAGGCACAGTTCCAGCCACCGGATGCGTCCGGCTGGCAGGCGAACTGTTCGGCGGCGATGACAAAAGGAACAGCTACCGGTTGCAATGCAAGCAGACCGCCAGTAACCAATAGAGGGAATTTTTTACGAAACGCGGGGTATTTGACTGCCATCTTGTTTTTTGGTCCGTGCTTGCGGCGAGCCATCGGCCGGCTGGGCCGCACGCCTCTCGATGGGCTGAGAAAGATGCAGGATAATAAAGCATGACCCGCCTATCGGCTAGCGCCGTGGAGACCCCTGGATGCCGCATCAAGATCAACGTCTGCTGGACCTCAGCGCCTGGCTGGACCAGCAACTACCGGAACTCTTTGCCCGTTGCGGCTGGGGCGAAGTACCGACCGCGGAGCTCACCGCGGCGAGCAGCGATGCCAGTTTTCGTCGTTACTTCCGCTGGCAAGGCGGCGAGCGCAGCCTGATCGTGATGGACGCGCCGGCACCCCAGGAAGACTGCCGTCCCTTCGTCAAGGTGGCGCAGATGCTGGACGAAGCCGGTGTGCATGTACCGCAGGTGCTGGCGGCCGATCTGGATCGCGGCTTCCTGCTGCTGACCGACCTCGGACGCCAGACCTATCTGGACGTGATCGACGCGGGTAACGCCGATCAGCTGTTCGACGATGCCATCGAGGCGCTGCTCAAGTTCCAGCTGCAGCCGGTCGCGCAGTCGATGCCGGCCTATGACGAGACCTTGCTGCGGCGTGAGCTGCAGCTGTTCCCCGAATGGTACGTGCAGCGCCACCTGGGCCATGCGCTCAGCGAAGCGCAGCAGGGCGCGTGGGCGCGCATCTGCCGGCTGCTGATCGACTCGGCCCTGGCGCAACCACGGGTTCTGGTGCATCGCGACTACATGCCGCGCAACCTGATGATCAGTGAGCCCAACCCTGGCGTCCTGGACTTTCAGGATGCGGTGCTCGGCCCGGTCAGCTACGACATCACCTCGCTGTTCAAGGACGCCTTCCTCAGCTGGCCCGAGCCGCAGGTACGGGCGTGGCTGGAAGCCTATTGGGGCCGTGCCCGTGCGGCGGGCGTGGCGCTGCCCGAGTCGTTCGAGGAATTCCTGCGCGCCAGCGATCTGATGGGGGTGCAACGTCACCTCAAGGTGATCGGCATCTTCGCCCGAATCTGCCATCGCGACGGCAAGCCCCGTTATCTCGCCGATGTGCCGCGTTTCTTCGCCTATATCGAGGCCGTGCTGGTGCGGCGGCCGGAGCTGGGCGAGTTGCGGCAGCTGATCGCCGAGCTGTCAAAGGCGCCGCAGGCATGAAGGCCATGATCCTCGCCGCAGGCAAGGGCGAGCGCCTGCGTCCCTTGACCCTGCACACGCCCAAGCCGCTGGTGCGCGCCGCCGGCGTGCCCCTGATCGAGTATCACGTTCGCGCGCTGGCGGCTGCCGGCTTCGTCGAACTCGTCATCAACCATGCCTGGCTCGGCCAGCAGATCGAGGACTATCTCGGCGATGGCAGCCGCTTCGGCGTGGCGATCCGCTATTCGGCCGAAGGCGAGCCGCTGGAGACCGGCGGCGGAATCCACCGGGCTCTGGGCCTGCTTGGCGATGAGCCATTCCTGGTGGTCAACGGCGATATCTGGACCGACTACGATTTCGCCCGGCTACGCAAACCGCTCGATGGGCTGGCCCACCTGGTGCTGGTCGACAATCCGCCTCACAACCCCGGCGGCGATTTCCTCTTAGCCGCCGAGCGTGTCGCGACAGCCGAAGGGGAGGGCGAGGCGCTGACCTACAGCGGCATCTCGGTGCTGCATCCGGCCTTGTTCGAGGGCTGTCAGGCGGGTGCGTTCAAGCTCGCGCCCCTGCTGCGGCGTGCCATGGTTGCTGAGCGAGTGAGCGGCGAGCGTTTCGGTGGAGCCTGGGTGGACGTGGGTACGCACGAGCGGCTGGCGGATGTCGAGCGGATACTCGAGGCGCGGCGCTGAGATGTTCTGGCCCATCACCCTGTTGGGGCTGTTGATCGGTTGGTTGCTCGCCAGCATCCCTGGTGCGCTGCTCGGTGGTCTGCTGGGGCAGGTAGTCGATCGTCGCCTGGGCCTAGATTCATGGGCCAGCTTGCGTGAGCGCCTGGCTGGCAAATCGGCGCTGAAGGGCAATGAGCTGCTGTTCTTTCTGCTCGGGCGCCTGGCCAAAAGTGGCGGGCGGGTCAGTCCTGCGCATATCCAGGCGGCACGCGAGGAGATGCGCCGCCAGGGCCTCGATGCGTCGGGGCAGCAGCGGGCCATCGCCGCGTTCAATCGCGGCAAGGCCAGCGGCGACGGCTTGCGCGTGACCCTGCAGCGGCTACGTGGGCAGCGTGAGGAGGGGCGGCGCCTGATCCAGGCCTGTTGGCGCATGGCCCGAGCCCAGGGAAGCATGGGCGCACGTGAGCATGAACTGGTGCTGCTCTGGGGCAAGTGGCTGGGTTGGAATGCTGCCGAGGTGGCGGCGCTCGATCAGGGCGCGGCGCGGCGCAACGAGGCGCCGGCCGGGCGCGGCGGAGCCTACGAGCAGGCCTTGCAGCTACTGGGTGTGCGCCAAGACAGCGACCCGCAGCTGATCAAACGGGCCTATCGCCGCCTGCTGAGCAAGCATCACCCGGACAAGCAGGCTGGCGCGGGAGCGAGCCCGGCGCAAGTTCGCGAAGCGACCGAGCGCACCCGCGAGCTGCACAGCGCCTATGCACTGATCCGCGAGCGCCGCGGTTTTCGCTGAGCCGGTCAGCGCACCGGCTTGCGCTCGAGCCAGCCGCGCACCCGGCGCACCAGCTGCTCCTGATCGGCGTCGCGACCGCCACCCAGGTTCGGCAGGGCGACCTGTCGATAATCCGGATGCCCGGCACGACGCGCCGCATTACGTCGTTGCAGCGCCTGCTGTTTCGCCGCTGCACGGGTACCGGTATAGAAGTCGCCGATGCCCACTGGCAACGCCGCGACTAGGCTCTCCAGCGGCTGTTCCGCCTGCAACGGCGCGCGCGGATCGATCACCACGACCTGCCCGACATCCTTTGGCTGACGCTGCGCCAGATACTGGCTTGCCCAGTAGGCGCCGGTGCCATGGCCGAGCAGAACGATCATAGGCGCCTGCAGTGTGCGCGCATGCTCGATGGCCGCATCCAGGCGCGCCAGCATGCGCTCGGCATCCGTTGGCGGCGGGGTGTCCTGCTCGGCTTGTGGCGGCGTCGAGTCGTCGTTGTCCGTGGCTGCGGTCTGCTCGGGCAAGTAGCCTGCCGAAGTCGTCTGCATCGCGGTTTGGGCATCGCTAGCGTCAGGCTCGGCGCCTTTCTCCGTGTCGGGCTTTTCTTCCGCAGTTGGGGCTTCGGTCGCTGGCGGGCGCGGGCCAGGGCTCAACGTCGAGTCCGTGGGCGTCAGGCTCAGGGTATGCCAGCCGTGCTCGGGAAGGCCGCGCCGTAGCGGGCCGATTGCCCGCGGCCAATCGGCGGTTTCGCCTTCGCTTGGCACGATGACGAGCACGCCACGGGCCTTTGGAGTGTTGGCCGGCTGCCAGAGGGCAATAAAGCTGTCGTCACTACCCAGCTCGATCTGCGCTGTCCTTTCGAGCTGCCGCTGCAGTCCGGCAGCCAAGGCATCGCCCCGTGTCTGCGGCGCCGGACGCTCGCGGGCTGCCGGCTCGTCCGTCGGCACTTGCTCTACGCTTTCCGGCTCCTGCGCCAGGGCAGCGGATGGCATGCCGCCGGCGAGCGCTGCGTTGAGCAGAAGCACGAGTGCGGGCAGGCGACGCATGGTTATCTCCTTGGGTAAAGGTGCTGGTGAGTGCTCGGTATGAGACATGTCGGCACGCACGGCCATTATATGAGCGTCGATCTGTCGTGCTGGCCAAGAGGTTGGCCCAAATCAAGCGTGCAAAATAATGCACGGAGTTTTACTGTAATCCGAACGCTCCGGATGGTGCGGCAGTCGATCATCGTATGCTGCCGCGCCCGCTTCCTGGCGTTCTTTCCGACCCGTGCCGACGATGAGCGGCTACCGAGGAGCTTATGAGCAAGACCAACGAATCCCTGATGCAACGCCGTGTCGCCGCCGTTCCCCGTGGCGTCGGCCAGATCCACCCGATCTTTGCCGACCACGCGAAGAACAGCAGCGTGGTGGATGTGGAGGGCCGCGAGTTCATCGATTTCGCCGGCGGCATCGCCGTGCTGAATACCGGCCACCTGCATCCGAAGATCGTCAAGGCGGTGGAAGACCAGCTGCACAAGCTCACCCACACCTGCTTCCAGGTGCTGGCCTACGAGCCGTACGTCGAGCTGTGCGAGAAGATCAACGCGCGGGTGCCGGGTGATTTCGCCAAGAAGACCCTGCTGGTCACCACCGGCTCCGAGGCCGTGGAGAACGCGGTGAAGATCGCCCGCGCCGCCACCGGCCGTGCCGGCGTGATTGCCTTCACCGGCGCCTATCACGGCCGCACCATGATGACCCTCGGCCTGACCGGCAAGGTCGCCCCGTACTCCGCCGGCATGGGCCTGATGCCCGGCGGGATCTTCCGTGCGCAGTATCCCTGCGCGATTCATGGTGTCAGCGTCGATGACTCGATCGCGAGCATCGAGCGCATCTTCAAGAATGACGCCGAGCCGCGCGACATCGCCGCGATCATCGTCGAACCGGTGCAGGGCGAGGGCGGCTTCAATGTCGCGCCGAAGGATTTCATGGCCCGCCTGCGCGCGCTCTGCGACGAGCACGGCATCCTGCTGATCGCCGACGAGGTGCAGACCGGCGCCGGGCGCACCGGCACCTTCTTCGCCATGGAGCAGATGGGCGTGGTCGCCGACCTGACCACCTTCGCCAAGTCGGTCGGCGGCGGCTTCCCGATCGCCGGCGTGTGCGGCAAGGCCGAGATCATGGATGCCATCGCGCCCGGCGGGCTGGGCGGCACCTATGCCGGCAACCCGCTGTCCTGCGCGGCGGCGCTGGCGGTCATGGAAATCTTCGAGGAGGAGCATTTGCTCGACCGCTGCAAGGCGGTGGCGGAGAAGCTCACCGCCGGCCTCAAGGCGATCCAGGCCAAGCACAAGGAGATCGGCGAGGTGCGCGGCCTCGGCGCGATGATCGCCATCGAGCTGTTCGAGGATGGCGACCTGGCGCGACCGGCCGCGGCGCTGACGTCGCAGATCGTCGCCCGGGCGCGGGAGAAGGGATTGATCCTGCTGTCCTGCGGTACCTACTACAACGTGCTGCGGGTGCTGGTGCCGCTGACCGTCGAGGACGAGCTGCTCGAGCGCGGCCTGGCCATCCTCGGCGAGTGCTTCGATGAGCTGACCTGATCCGACCTGGCGCGCCGGCATTCGTGAGCGGATGTCAGGCGCGCCGCAACCCTGACCCCTCGGGTACAATGCGCGGCATCTTGCCGTGCTACCCGAGGTCGTCATGCAGCCGTTCGCCATCGCCCCTTCGATTCTTTCCGCCAATTTCGCCCGCCTGGGCGAGGAAGTGGACAACGTGCTGGCCGCCGGCGCCGACATCGTCCATTTCGACGTGATGGACAACCACTACGTGCCAAACCTGACCATCGGCCCGATGGTCTGCTCGGCGCTGCGCAAGCATGGCGTCACCGCGCCCATCGACGTGCACCTGATGGTCAAGCCGGTGGATCGCATGATCGGCGACTTCCTCGAGGCCGGCGCGACTTACATCACCTTCCACCCGGAAGCCTCGGAGCACATCGACCGTTCGCTGCAGCTGATCAAGGACGGCGGCGCCAAGGCCGGCCTGGTGTTCAACCCGGCGACACCGCTGGACGTGCTCAAGTACGTCATGGACAAGGTCGACATGGTCCTGCTGATGAGCGTCAACCCTGGCTTCGGCGGGCAGAAGTTCATTCCCGGCACGCTGGACAAGCTGCGCGAGGCGCGCGCCCTGATCGACGCCAGCGGGCGCGAGATTCGCCTGGAGATCGATGGCGGCGTCAATCCGAAGAACATCCGCGAGATCGCCGCAGCAGGCGCCGACACCTTCGTCGCCGGCTCGGCCATCTTCAACCAGCCGGACTACAAGGCGGTGATCGACCAGATGCGCGCCGAGCTGGCGCTGGCCCGCCCATGACTCGCCTGGAGCAACTGTTCGACGGCACGCTGCCGCGGCTGGTGATGTTCGATCTGGACGGCACCCTGATGGACTCGGTACCGGACTTGGCCGCCGCGGTGGACAAGATGCTGATGCTGCTCGGTCGCCCGCCGGCCGGTGTGGCCCGCGTGCGCGACTGGGTCGGCAACGGTTCGCGAGTGCTGGTGCGCCGCGCCCTGGCCGGTAGCTACGAGCATGCCGGTGTCGATGAGGACGAGACCGATGCCGCGTTGGCGCTGTTCATGCAGGCCTATGCCGGCAGCCATGCCTTGACCACCGTCTACCCTGGCGTGCGTGAGTGCCTGGATTGGCTGGCCGCGCACGAGGTGGCACTGGCGGTCATCACCAACAAGCCGGCACAGTTCGTCGCGCCGCTGCTGGAGGAGAAGGGTCTGGGTGGTTACTTCGGCTGGCTGGTTGGAGGCGATACGCTGCCGCAGCAGAAGCCCGATCCGGCGGCGCTCTTCTGGGTGATGGACAAGGTCGGCGCGACGCCCGCCGAGTCGCTGTTCATCGGTGATTCGCGCAATGACGTGCGGGCCGCGCAGGCCGCCGGTGTGCCCTGCGTCGGGCTGAGCTACGGCTACAACCATGGCCGGCCTATCGAAGAAGAACGCCCGGATCTGGTGCTCGACGACCTACGCCTGCTGGTTGCTTCGAATTCGGGGCTGCGCTAGTGTGGCCGGACTCTTTTTGCCCCGCCTCAAGAGACAAACTCGTGGTGATTAGCCGCAAACAATGGGTGAACGTCATCAAGGCCCTGGCCCGTTGGCGCTGGCGCGCCTGACTCTTCCTGCCGGCCCGGCCGGTGCGTTTGCCGTTGTTCGATCGAATCCTCCTCAGACCACGAGGCTGACATGACCCGCGAAGAATTCCTGCGTTTGGCCGACGAAGGCCACAACCGCATCCCCCTGTCGTTCGAGACGCTCGCCGACTTCGACACCCCGCTGTCGCTCTACCTGAAACTGGCCGATGCGCCGAACTCCTATCTGCTCGAATCCGTCCAGGGCGGTGAGAAGTGGGGGCGATACTCGATCATCGGACTGCCTTGCCGCACCGTGCTGCGCGTTCACGGCTATCAGGTGCGGGTGACCGTCGATGGGATCGAGACGGAAAGCCTGGAGGTCGAGGACCCGCTGGCCTTCGTCGAGGCCTTCAAGCAGCGCTACCGGGTTGCGCCGGTCGAAGGGCTGCCGCGCTTCAATGGCGGACTGGTGGGCTATTTCGGCTACGACAGTGTGCGCTACGTCGAGCGTAAGCTCGGCAACTGTCCCAACCCTGACCCGCTGGGTACGCCGGATATCCTGCTGATGGTCTCCGACGCGGTGGTGGTATTCGATAACCTCGCCGGCAAGCTGCACTGCATCGTGCTTGCCGACCCGGCCGCCGAGGACGCCTACGCGCAGGGCCAGGCCTACTTGGCACAGCTGCGCCAGCGCTTGCGCCAGCCGGTCGTGCCGCGCCTGGGGCTGGACTTCGAGGCCGGGCCCGGCGCGGAGCCGGCGTTCCGCTCGAGCTTCAGCCGCGAGGATTTCGAGCAGGCGGTTTGCCGCATCAAGGACTACATCCTGGCTGGTGACTGCATGCAGGTGGTGATTTCCCAGCGCATGTCGATCCCGTTCAGGGCTGCGCCGATCGATCTCTACCGCGCGTTGCGCTGCTTCAACCCGACGCCCTATATGTACTTCTTCAACTTCGGCGACTTCCATGTGGTGGGCTCGTCACCGGAAGTGCTGGTGCGCGTCGAGGACGGCCTGGTTACCGTGCGACCGATCGCCGGCACCCGTCCGCGCGGCGCCAGCGAGGAGGCCGACCTGGCGCTGGAGCAGGACCTGCTGTCCGACACCAAGGAACTGGCCGAGCACCTGATGCTGATCGACCTGGGTCGCAACGATGTCGGGCGGGTCGCCGAAACCGGCTCGGTGAAAGTCACCGAGCAGATGGTCATCGAGCGCTACTCCAACGTCATGCACATCGTTTCCAACGTCACCGGCCAGCTCAAGGCGCCGCTGTCGGCGATGGATGCGCTGCGCGCGATCCTCCCGGCGGGCACGCTCTCCGGTGCACCGAAGATCCGTGCCATGGAGATCATCGACGAGTTGGAGCCGGTCAGACGTGGCGTCTATGGCGGCGCGGTGGGCTACCTGGCGTGGAACGGCAACATGGACACCGCCATCGCCATCCGCACCGCTGTGATCAAGGATGGCGAGCTGCATGTACAGGCCGGTGCCGGCATCGTCGCCGACTCGCAGCCGGCGCTGGAGTGGGAAGAGACGCTGAACAAGCGCCGCGCCATGTTCCGCGCAGTGGCGTTGGCGGAGAAGGGTAGCGACTGACCCGGACGCGGCGCGATTCACTTATCCGGTGAAATGCGACTAAAGTCCGCGTGCTTTGTATGGTAATGGCAGTTGGCTATGCCTATAGTCGGTGAACGCCGGGCTAGAGCGCCTGGCTGCCAACTTCCATCATCTTCGACCTGCCGATGCCCCTGACTCCCAGCTCCGGTTCTGCCAATCCACCGCGTCAGTTATGGGCTTCAGTGCTGACCGTCGCGCTCACCGGGCTGCTGGTGCTGGTCTACCTGCTCTCGAGCCTGCTGGATTTCAGAGGTAGTCCGGTTTGGTTTCCGTTGCCCCTGCATATCGTCATGGAAACCTTCGCCATCACCGTGGCGATTCTGGTGTTTGCCGTGGCTTGGCACAGTCAGCAACCGGTGCATCTGTCCAACCCACTGCTGGCCTGTTCGTTTCTCGCCATCGCGCTGCTCGATATGGCGCACACGCTTTCCTACCAAGGCATGCCTCTCTGGGTGACGCCTGCGTCACCGGAGAAGGCGATCGCGTTCTGGCTGGTGTCCCGCTTCGTGCTCGCGCTGACGCTCTTGGTCATAGCCTGCCGCCTGTGCGTGACCCTGCCACGCTATGTGCTGCTCGTATCGGCACTGGGCCTGGTGGCCCTGGTGGGCTATCTGCAGCTTTTCCAGCCGCAGCTGTGGCCGCGTACCTTCATCGAAGGTCAGGGGTTGACTGCTTTCAAGGTCAGCATGGAATGGCTGTTGATCGCGTTGTTCGCGCTGGCCGCCTGGCTGTTCTGGCGTAACCGTGCAGAAAGCGACGCAGCCTATTTCGACGGTTTGCTGGCCGCGACGCTGATCTCGATCCTCGCCGAGCTGTGTTTCACCGCCTACACCAGCGTGAACAGCTTCTACAGTCTGCTCGGACATGCTTACAAGATCGTGTCCTACTGCTTCATCTACCAGGTGGTGTTCGTTTCCAGCGTGCGCGCCCCGTACCAGCGTCTGGCCATTGAAATGAACGAGCGGGTGGCGGCACAGCAGCGTGCCGATTACGTCACCTATTTCGACAGCCTGACGGGACTGCCCAACCTCAGTCTGCTGGAAGAGCGTACACGCCAGGCGATCGCAGCGGCCCATAGCCTGAAGGGGGCCGTGGCGGTGCTCTACATCGACATCGACCACTTCAAGATGGTGAACGACTCCTTTGGGCGCGCGTTTGGCGATGAGTTGCTGTGTATCACCGGCTCCCGACTGCGGGCGGTACTGCCCGACAGTGCCGTGCTGGCTCGTGCAGGTGGCGACGAGTTCGTCGTGCTGCTGGCGGACCCGAGGGAGGCCGATGGTGCTTCCGCAGTGGTTCAGCATGTGCTGGAGAGGTTGGGCGAACCCTTCATGATCCAGAAGCAGCAGATGGTGGTCTCGATCTCGGTCGGGGTCGCGGTCGGGCCTGACGACGGAATGGATTTCACCTGCCTGCTGCGCAATGCGGAAATGGCCATGTACAAGGCCAAGGAAGCCGGCCGTCGCACCTGGTGTTACTACAATCCTGAGCTCGATACGGAGGTGCGCGGCCGGCTCTTGCTGATCAACGGGCTGCGCTTGGCGATCGAGCGGCAGGAGTTGCTGCTTGAGTATCAGCTGCAGCTTGATCTCGGCAGCGGCAAGGTGGTCGGTGCGGAGGCGCTGGTTCGCTGGCAGCACCCGCAGTGGGGGCTACTGTCGCCGGGGCGGTTCATCCCGGCGGCGGAGCAGAGCGGCCTGATCGTCGATCTCGGCAAGTGGATCATTCTGGAAGCCTGTCTGCAGGCTGCCCGCTGGCGCGCCGAAGGGCTCGATGTTCCGCAGGTCGCGGTGAATGTCGCGGCGGTCCAGCTGCACCAGGGATCGCTGGTGGACACCGTAGCCGCTGCGCTGGAGCAGAGCGGCCTGCCTGCGGCGGCCCTCGAGCTGGAGCTGACCGAATCCAGCCTGGTCGAAAATACCGAGCAGGTGATGGCTACCTTGGCAAGGCTCAAGGGCCTGGGTGTGAAGCTGGCGATCGATGACTTCGGCACCGGCTATTCCTGCCTGGCGTACCTTCGCTGCCTGTCGGTGGATACGCTGAAAATCGATCGCTCCTTCGTCAGTGACCTGGCGACCGAGGATGGCCATGCCATTGTCGCCGCGATCATCCAGATGTCCGAGTCGCTGGGGCTCAATACGCTGGCCGAAGGGGTGGAAAATGCGGAAACTGCGGCCGAGTTGCGCCGGCTCGGCTGTCGCCAGGCCCAGGGATTCCTGTATGCGCGGCCGGTTCGCGCAGCACAGCTGCCTGACGCGATTGCCTCCCTGAGTAGCTAGGTTCGCCATCGCTTGTCGATGGCTGTCGGGTATCGCTCTGGTATAGTCCGTTGAAAACGTGGCCTGGCATGGGCTACCTTGCGCTGACCGCCCTGCGAGGCCTTTCCGTGATATTCAGCAGTATTCTCCTGATGCGCCTGTTCAAGGCCAATGCCCGGTGGCGTTGGCGCGCCTGATCCCCATCGTTGGCTCCGTGCCGAAATAGCCATTCACGCCTGCTCTTCGAGCGCTCCCGTGTCGCTACCGCGATGTCCGAAGCTCGCGGCGGGCGCTGGATCAGTCTCAAGCCTTAGGGTGACGCAAATGCTGCTAATGCTGGATAACTACGATTCCTTTACCTACAACGTCGTGCAATACCTGGGCGAGCTAGGTGCCGAGGTGAAGGTGGTACGCAACGACGAACTTAGCGTGGCCGAGATCGAAGCCTTGAAGCCCGAGCGCATCGTCGTATCGCCGGGCCCCTGTACACCCAATGAAGCCGGCGTATCGCTGGAACTGATCCGCCACTTCGCCGGTAAGTTGCCGATTCTCGGGGTCTGCCTTGGACACCAGAGCATCGGTCAGGCGTTCGGCGGCGACGTGGTTCGCGCTCGCCAGGCCATGCATGGCAAGACCAGCCCGGTGTTCCACCATGACCAGGGCGTCTTCGCCGGCCTGAACAACCCACTCAACGTCACCCGCTATCACTCGCTGGTGGTCAAGCGTGAAACCCTTCCGGACTGCCTGGAAGTCACCGCATGGACACAGCTGGACGATGGGGCGGTGGACGAGATCATGGGGCTGCGGCATCGGACGATGAACGTCGAAGGTGTGCAGTTCCATCCGGAGTCGATCCTCACTGAACAGGGGCATGAACTGTTCGCCAACTTTCTGAAGCAGACCGGAGGCATGCGCTGATGGATATCAAGGAAGCCCTCAACCGCATCGTCGGTCAGCTGGACCTGACCACCGAGGAAATGCAGGCAGTGATGCGCCAGATCATGACGGGGCAGTGCACTGACGCGCAGATCGGCGCCTTCCTCATGGGCATGCGCATGAAGAGCGAGACGATCGACGAGATTGTCGGTGCGGTGCAGGTGATGCGCGAGCTGGCCGAGCCAGTGCGTTTCGCGACGGAAAAGCTGGTCGACACCTGTGGCACTGGCGGCGATGGGATGAATATCTTCAACGTCTCGACGGCGGCTTCCTTCGTTGTCGCTGCAGCGGGCGGCAAGGTGGCCAAGCACGGCAACCGCGCCGTATCCGGCAAGAGTGGCAGCGCCGATCTGCTCGAGGCGGCTGGGGTATATCTCGACCTCACCCCGGAGCAAGTGGCACGCAGCGTCGATACCGTCGGTGTCGGCTTCATGTTTGCGCCGGCCCACCATGGCGCGATGAAGCACGCCGCTGGGCCGCGGCGCGAGCTGGGTTTGCGTACCCTGTTCAATATCCTCGGGCCAATGGCCAATCCGGCCGGTGTGCGCCATCAGGTGCTCGGGGTATTCAGCAAGGCGCTGTGCCGACCGATGGCCGAGGTGCTGCTGCGCTTGGGCAGCAAGCATGTCCTGGTCGTGCATGCGCAGGACGGCCTGGACGAGATCAGCCTGGCTGCGCCCACTCATGTGGCCGAACTGAAGGATGGCCAGATTCACGAATACGACGTTCAGCCGGAGGATTTCGGCATCAAGAGCCAGAGCCTCATCGGCCTCAACGTCGAAGACGCCCAAGGCTCGCTGACCTTGATCCGCGATGCGCTGGGACGCCGGCAGAGCGAGAGCGGGCAGAAGGCCGCCGACATGATCGTGCTCAACGCTGGCGCCGCACTCTATGCCGCAGATCTGGCAACCAGCCTCAAGCAAGGCGTGGAGATGGCACACGATGCGCTTAGTACCGGGCTGGCGCGCGACAAGCTGGAGGAGCTGGTGTCCTTCACCGCAGTGTTCAAGCAGGAGAACAAGAAATGAGCGTGCCGACCGTGCTGGAAAAGATCATTGCGCGGAAGTTCGAGGAGGTTGCTGAACGCAGCCGACAGGTTGGGCTGAGCGATCTCGAGCAGCGTGCGAAACTGGCCGATCCGGTGCGCGGGTTTGCCGCAGCGTTGGAGCAGCGTGTTCGCAGCAAGGAGGCTGCGGTGATCGCCGAAGTGAAAAAGGCGTCACCGAGCAAGGGTGTGATTCGAGAGCCATTCCTGCCGGCCGACATCGCCGCTAGCTATGAGGCAGGCGGTGCCACCTGCCTTTCCGTGCTGACCGACGTCGATTTCTTCCAGGGCGCAGACAGTTATCTGCAGCAGGCTCGTGCGGCCTGTTCGCTGCCGGTAATCCGCAAGGACTTCATGGTCGACCCCTATCAGGTGGTCGAGGCGCGTGCACTCGGGGCCGACTGCATTCTGTTGATCGTTGCGGCATTGGACGACGCACGCATGCATGAGCTGGCGGCGGTCGCCAAGGAGCAGGGGCTGGATGTGCTGGTGGAAGTGCACGACGGCGATGAACTGGAGCGAGCGTTGCACCTGGATACTCCGCTGGTGGGCATCAACAACCGAAACCTGCATACCTTCGAGGTCAGCCTCGAAACCACGCTGGATCTGTTGCCGCGGGTACCGAAGGACCGCCTGGTGATTACCGAGAGCGGCATTCTCAATCGTGCGGATGTCGAGCTGATGGAAATCAATCAGGTCTACGCGTTTCTGGTCGGTGAGGCCTTCATGCGTGCCGAACAGCCTGGGAGTGAACTGCAGCGCCTGTTCTTCCCTGATCGCGTGCGGGCGCGTGCCGCACCTGCCGATCCGGAATGACGCCTGCCTGCCTGCCTGCGTTGCGCAGGCAGGCGCTGTGGCCTCGGTCAGCGGGTGCCGAACACCACCATGGTCTTGCCTTTCACATAGACAAGACCTTGCGACTCCAGACTCTTGAGCACTCGCCCGACCATTTCCCGGGAACAACCAACGATTCGGCCGATTTCCTGGCGGGTAATCTTGATCTGCATGCCGTCGGGATGAGTCATCGCGTCCGGCTGTTTGCACAGATCGAGCAGCGTGCGCGCGACACGGCCGGTGACATCGAGGAATGCCAAATCGCCCACCTTGCGCGTGGTATTGCGTAGACGCTCGGCCATCTGGCTGCCGAGTGCGTAGAGGATATCCGGGTCTTGCTGGGTCAGCTCGCGGAACTTCGCATAGCTCAGTTCAGCCACTTCGCATTCGGTCTTCGCGCGAACCCAGGCGCTGCGTTCTTTTTCTGCACCTTCTTTCTCGAAAAGCCCCATCTCTCCGAAGAAATCGCCAGCGTTCAGGTACGCGATGATCATCTCGCGGCCGTCATCGTCCTCGATGAGAATGGTGACCGAGCCTTTGACGATGAAAAATAGCGACTCACAACGGTCGCCAGCATAGATGATGGTGCTTTTTGCCGTGTACCGCCGTCTATGGCAGTGCGCGAGCAACTTGTCGATATTCTTTATCTTGGGCGTAAGAGTGATAGCTACCATGCTGTGGGTCCCGGATAAGTACTTAATAAAGGCTGATTATTGTTATAAGTCGCTGTCATTCAGCTGTCGCCAGCTTAACAGACGCAGGTGCGCCGGCAACAAGTTGCGACAATCGAAACGAGAGGGTCAACGCACCTTTAGTCGCGTGCCCCGTCGCGGCCGATCCTGAGGGCCATGGTAAGCTATTTGCCCTGTTTTTTATGGAGCTGACGATGAAAGCGCGCATTCAATGGGTCGATGGCGCCATGTTTCTCGGTGAGTCTGGCAGCGGCCATGTCGTTGTGATGGACGGACCGCCCGAGAGCGGTGGTCGCAATCTCGGGGTGCGACCGATGGAGATGTTGCTGCTGGGCCTTGGCGGTTGCAGCAACTTCGATGTGGTCAGCATCCTCAAGAAGTCCCGCCAGGCGGTGGAAAGTTGTGAAGCCTTCGTGGAAGCCGAGCGGGCGTCGGAGGATCCGAAGGTATTCACGCGCATCCATTTGCGCTTCGTCGTCAAGGGACGCGGTTTGAAGGAGGCGCACGTCAAGCGGGCGGTTGAGCTATCGGCCGAGAAATACTGCTCGGCATCCATCATGCTCGGTCGTGCAGGTGTGGAGATCAGCCACTCATACGAAATCGTCGAGCTGGGATGAGCCGTTAGCACCGGCCCGTACGGTTGGCTTTATTGCCGAGCCAGGTCTCGTGAGTTCCATGGACCTGGCTGGTCCGGTCAGATTCGATAAGTGGCTTTGGTCATGACCTTGGACATCAGGCTCATGCCGAACTTGATCGGGGCTGGAAACCGCAGACCGCCAGCCTCGATGGCTGCCGTCGAGTGCTGCGCTTCGTCCTCGCGCATCTGTTCGAGAATGGCCCGCGACTTGTCGTCCCCCGCCGGCAGTTGGCCAAGGTGCTCGTCCAGATGCTTGCAGACCTGATCTTCGGTGGCGGCGACGAAGCCGAGGCTGATGCGATCGCTGATCAGCCCGGCGGACGCGCCGATCCCGAAGGACAGCCCGTAGAACAGTGGGTTGAGCACGCTGGTATGACTGCCCAGTTGCCGTATCCGTTGTTCACACCAGGCCAGGTGATCGATTTCCTCGTCCGCGGCCTGTTCCATTGCCTGACGTACCTGCGGCAACCGCGCCGTCAGCGCCTGTCCCTGATACAGCGCCTGGGCGCAGACTTCGCCGGTATGGTTGATGCGCATCAGTCCGGCGACGTGCCGTGTTTCGCTCTCGGTGAGTTCGCTGTCGTTCTTCAGCACGGCCGGAGAAGGCCTCGATGGCTGCCCGCTAAACGGTAGCAAGGTACGGAGCGCGGCGTCGGCCTGCATCAAGAGGCGGTCGGCTGGGGAGTAGTGACGTTGGCTGGACATGGTTCCCTCCTGGAGAGGTGAGGCCGATAACGAGGTTATCGATAACTTTATCAGTGTGGCCGTCAGCCCGGCGGCCAATGCATCTGACGTTTTCCCAACACGTGCATATGGATGTGATGGACCGTCTGGCCACCCAGATCGTTGCAATTGACGACCACCCGAAAGCCGTCCTGACACCCTTGCTCACTAGCCAGTCGCTGGGCGGTGAAAAGCATATGCCCTGCCAGCGCGTTGTCCGTCTCCGCGTCTAGGTCGTGCAGCGTAGCGATGTGCTTCTTCGGAATCAGCAGAAAGTGTACTGGTGCCTGAGCGGCGATATCGTGGAAGGCGATAATCTGATCGTCTTCGTAGAGCTTGCGCGCGGGAATTTCCCCGACCACGATCTTGCAAAAAAGACAATCCATGACGGTTCTCCGAGGAGAGATCGGTCGCACAGTGTATCAGGGCATCCAGGCCGGAGTGAGCCTGCGCAGGGAGATGGCGTGAGAAACGATATTCATGATCTGGGCCTGGTCCTGGAGTCGCGGGTCAAGCTGGTGCTGGTCGAGTCATGGGATGAGCGGAGAGTGCTCGAGACTTTGACCGGGCTTGCCGTTCGGCGCGGTGTGGGCCTGTATGTCTGGGCTGCCACCGAAGGACTGCGGCACCTGGCGTTTGGTGGGGAGCTGCACGGCGGAGAAGACAGCCGCAAGCCCGCAAGCGCACTGGAACTGGTGAAGCATGATCCACTCGCCAATCTTTACGTGTTCTGCGATCTGCACCCCTATCTCGATGATCCTGTCCTGGTCCGCCTGCTCAAGGACATCGCGATGAAGGAGTCGTCCTCGGCGCCTACGGTCGTGCTGGTATCCCATGCGCTCAAGCTTCCGCCGGAGGTACAGCGTTACTCGTCTCGCTTCAGCCTGTCCCTGCCTGTCGAGGAGGAGCTGCTGGCCATCGTCCGCGAGGAAGCGACCCGCTGGAGCGAACGCAACCGTGGCGCGCGGGTGCGTACGGATAACCGTACGTTGCAGCAGGTCGTGAAGAACCTACGAGGTCTGAGCCATGCCGAGGCGCGCGCACTGGCGCGGAATCTGATCTGCGATGACGGCGCCATTACTCAGGAAGATCTTCCGGAGCTCAATCGCAGCAAGTTCCAGCTGCTGGATCTGGACGGTGTGCTGGGCTTCGAACACGAGACGGCCCGTTTCGCGGAAGTCGGCGGGCTGGGGAACTTCAAGCGCTGGCTGGCGGCGCGCCAGGCGGCCTTCTTGTCCGAGACCGACGACCGCCCGCGCGGCGTCATGCTCGTCGGCGTCCAGGGTGGCGGCAAGAGCCTGGCCGCCAAGGCCGTAGCGGGGCTGTGGGGGCTGCCACTGCTGCGCCTGGATTTTGCCTGCCTGTACAACAAGTATTTCGGGGAAACCGAGCGGAATTTGCGGGAAGCACTCGCGCTGGCCGAACAGATGGCGCCGTGCGTGCTATGGATGGATGAGATCGAAAAAGGGTTGGCGGTCGGAGATATGGATGGCGGGGTAAGCCAGCGAGTGCTGGGCACGCTATTGACCTGGATGGCTGAGCGCGCTGCGCCGGTCTTCCTGGTCGCCACTGCCAATGCGATCAAGCGGCTGCCCCCCGAACTGCTGCGAAAGGGGCGCTTTGACGAACTGTTCTTCGTCGACTTGCCGGATGCAGCCACGCGCATCGACATATTTCGCATCCATCTCGAACGGCGCGAGCTGGCACCCGACACATTGGAGCTTGCATCGCTGGCCGAAGCCAGCGATGGTTTCTCTGGTGCCGAGATTGAGCAGGTGGTCGTGAGTGCGGTCTACGCGGCCCAGGCACAACAGCGACAGGTCGATCAGGCCATGTTGCTCGATTGCATCCGCACCACCTCGCCGCTATCGGTTGTCATGGCCGAAGAGCTCGCGGCGCTACGCCACTGGGCGAGCGGACGGACAGTGTGCGCCGACTAAGCTACGTGGGCCTTCAGCCTATTTCGCGGGACAGGCTCAGCAGCGTCGGTAGCGCTGCTACACCGACAAGGATCAGTACCAGCCACAGCGCGGCGAGTAACTTCACGGCGCGACTGTTAGGGGGAGGCGGCGACCCATATCGATTGGCTTCCTTGGTGCCTGGCACCAGTAGCATGGCGAAGGGAAAGAGGCTGCCTATTACAGGCACCAGGTTCAGCAGAATCAACCAGCCGGACCAGCCAAAATCATGCAGACGCTGTACGCCGATCAGCACGCTGACGACCGCGATCGCAACGCCTGCCAGAGCCATGCAAACCAGGCCGGCGGTAGGTGACATGGCCATGATGATGGCCGCGAGCCCGAACAGCCCCGCTCCGGCGAACATGATGACCATCGACCACGCGAGATAGCGCAGGCGTCCGATCCGCCCTGACACCGAAAGGGGTTTGAGTTCGCCGTGCAGCGGCAGGGTTTCATCAACGTCGGCAGCTGGCGGCGCATAGGGCGAGTTCGGGGGCGCGGCAGCAGAGGGCATGTTCTGCTGTAGTAACGACTGGCGAGCCAGATACTTATCGAAAACAATGCCGCACGCCTGGCAGATGGAGGCTCGCTCCTGCACATGGCCGCACTTCGGGCATGCCATGGTCCCGACTACGGCCTGGTCAGTCGGGTTAGCGGTATCCTCGTGCATCTGCACCAGGCTGAGCTCTCGGGCGGGCTGCTCCTGAGCCTTGTGGGCCTTTGCCCCGGCACGCTGCAGTGCGGCAAGGTACTTATCCGCCTCCGTCCTGGTGAGTCGGCGCTTGAGGACCGTGGCCTCCCCGCCGAAAAGCTTGTCGATCTTGCCGGTGTCGGTTTTGAACAACGCCGCCAGGTTTTCCTTGACGGTCTGCTGATTCATCCCGGATTCAAGCTCGCCTTTGAAAACGATTCTGTACTGAGCTTCTTGCATGCGGCATCCATGTCACGACCTTGTTGGCGAGAACAGTAGAGCGCTGTTCTCGCCTGGGCAAGGTGGTTCAATCAGGACCCTGCGCCGGATAACAGATTCTTTTCGGGAGATCAGAACGGCCTGACTACGACCAGAATGACGATGGCGACAAGGAACAGGACTGGCACTTCGTTGAACCAGCGATAGAACACATGACCGCGCATGTTCTCGTCACGGGCGAAGCGCTTGAGTTGGGCGCCGCAGATGTGGTGATAGCCGATCAGGAGCGCCACCAATGCTAGTTTGGCATGCAGCCAGCCGCCGGTACTGAACAGGCTAGGGTTGAGCACGATCATCCATATCCCTAAACCAAGGGTCGCGATCATCGATGGCAGCATGATGCCGCGATACAGCTTGCGTTCCATCACCTTGAAACGCTCCCGACTAGGCTGGTCTTCGCTCATTGCGTGATAGACGAATAGCCGGGGCAGGTAGAATAAGCCGGCGAACCAACAGACTACCGCAATGATGTGCAGCGCTTTGAGCCAGAGGTAAAGCATCGATTGAATCCTTCAAGGACAGGTGCGTCGATATTAGAGGCTGGGGAAAGGCCCGTCATCCCGGCGGTTGGCCCGAAACCAAAGCAGCTTTATCATCGCGTTCTTTCTGGATCCAGTTGAGGGCAGGGCATGATCAAGGTCGGTATCGTTGGCGGCACAGGCTATACAGGCGTGGAGTTGCTTCGCCTGCTCGCCCAGCATCCCCAAGCCGAAGTGGCAGTCATCACTTCTCGCTCAGAGAATGGCGTCAAGGTGACTGACATGTATCCGAACCTGCGAGGCCACTATGATGGCCTTGCTTTCAGCGTTCCCGACACGACCACGCTGGGCGACTGTGATGTCGTGTTTTTTGCTACGCCGCATGGTGTGGCGCACGCGCTTGCCGGCGAGCTTCTGGCAGCCGGCACCCGTGTCATTGACCTCTCTGCTGATTTCCGATTGCAGGATGCAGACGAATGGGCCAAATGGTACGGCCAGCCTCACGGGGCGCCCGAGCTGCTACCTGAGGCGGTGTACGGTTTGCCGGAGGTCAACCGGGAGCAGATAAAGAGCGCACGGCTCATTGCCGTTCCTGGTTGTTATCCCACGGCTACGCAACTTGGTTTCATTCCTCTGCTCGAGCAAGGGCTGGCCGACGCGTCGCGTTTGATTGCAGACTGTAAGTCGGGTGTCAGCGGTGCCGGCCGTGCGGCGAAGATCGGCTCCTTGTTCGCCGAGGCAGGCGAAAGCATGATGGCCTATGGGGTGAAAGGTCACCGGCATCTTCCTGAGATCAGCCAAGGCCTGCGTCGGGCCGCCAATGCTGATGTCGGACTCACCTTTGTCCCGCATCTGACGCCGATGATTCGCGGTATTCACGCCACGCTATACGCAACGGTAACTGACGCATCGGTCGATCTGCAGAAGCTGTATGAGCAGCGTTATGCCAATGAACCCTTTGTCGACGTAATGCCTGCCGGGAGCCACCCCGAGACGCGCAGTGTGCGTGGGGCGAATGTTTGCCGGATTGCTGTGCATCGCCCTCAGGACGGCGACTTGGCGGTTGTGCTGTCGGTGATCGACAATCTGGTGAAGGGCGCTTCGGGTCAGGCCGTACAGAACATGAATATCCTGTTTGGCCTGGACGAGCGTACGGGCCTTGGCAATGTAGCCTTGTTACCCTGATGACGTGTCGTGCCCGACCGACTGGGCATGTCGAATAGTTGACCGGTTTTGTCGGGAAAGCCGATAATGCACCGTCAACGCAGTAGGGCGTTTTACGCCAGGAGAACCCCATGAGTGTCGAATCCTTCACGCCCACCGCCATCCAGTTCAGTCAGGGGGCTGCGAGCAAGGTGAAGAGCCTCGTCGACGAGGAAGGCAATCCGCGCTTGAAGCTGCGTGTCTTCGTTACCGGAGGGGGCTGCTCGGGTTTCCAGTATGGCTTCACGTTTGACGAGGACATCGCCGATGACGACACCGTGATCGAGCGAGAGGGCGTGAGTTTGGTGGTAGATCCCATGAGCTACCAATACCTGGCTGGTGCGGAAGTCGATTACCAGGAGGGGTTGGAAGGTTCTCGTTTCGTTATAAAGAACCCGAATGCGACTACTACCTGCGGATGTGGCCAGTCCTTCTCGATCTGAGTGCTGGTGCTGCAAGGAAAACGCCGTGCTATGCACGGCGTTTTCGTTTGGGCTCAAGCCGGGTAGATTGCGCCGAGGATTCGGTTTCCGCGTGCACCGGTCACTCGCGGGCGATTTGCAGGTATTCCTTCCAAACAACAATGGGCCAGCCAGGCGAACGCCATCGCTTCCACCCAGTCCGGCGGAACGCCGTGGCTCTGTGTGCTGAGCACTTGGCTGCGCGGGAGCAGCGCTTGCAAGCGATGCATCAATGCTTGGTTGTGCGCGCCCCCGCCGCAAACCAGTAGTTCTTCCGTGTCGGGTTGTGCTGCCATAAGTGAGTCGCAGATGCTACTGGCCGTGAGCTCCAGCAAGGTTGCCTGGACGTCTTCAGGGCGCATGGCTTCATAACGAGCGAGGTGTTCATCAAGCCAGGCAGGATTGAATAGTTCGCGTCCGGTGCTCTTGGGGCCCTTCGTCGTGAAGAACTCTTCAGCGAGCATGGCGTCCAGCAATGGTTGCACCACCGTACCCTGCGCCGCCCAGTCGCCATTACGATCGAACGGTTGCGCCATGTGGCGCCATACCCAGGCGTCCATCAAGACATTTCCGGGGCCGCAATCGAAACCGTAAGAGGGTTGGCCTGGGGACAAGAGGCTTAGGTTGCTGAAGCCACCGATGTTCAGCACTGCGCGAGCCTTGCTGCTGCCTCCAAAGACGGCCTCATGAAAGGCTGGCACCAGAGGTGCGCCCTGGCCGCCTGCAGCAACATCACGCCGGCGAAAGTCGGCAACGACATTGATGCCGGTCAGCTCAGCCAGTAGCGCAGGATTGCCAATCTGTATCGTGAAACCTCGACGCGGCTCGTGCCTAATGGTCTGTCCGTGGCTCCCGATGGCGCGTATCGCTTGCGGTGATAACCGCTGTTCGCCCAGCAAATTGAGAATTGCTTCTGCTGCCAGCTGCACCCAATGCTGCTCGGCGATGGCGCAGCGCGCCAATTCGTCTTGCCCAGGCGAGCACAGGGCAAGAAGTTCCTGGCGAAGCGATGCTGGCATGGGCACGAAGCGTGTGGCGAGCAGTCGCGTGTGGCCGCTTTGCTCGACCAGTGCGACATCCAGCCCATCCAGACTGGTACCAGACATCACGCCCAGATACAGGGGCATGTTTACTCCTGGTTAAGGGCCAGCATGGTTGCCTTCTCTTCGTCCATGCGAGCCATGAGTGGCTGGCTCAGCTGCATGAAACGCTGCTTCTCATTCTTGGCGATCGGGTCAGCCATGGGCAGCTTCAGGCCCAGCGGATCTACATGGACGCCGTCTACCTGAAACTCGTAATGCAGGTGCGGACCGGTAGAAAGACCGGTGGTGCCGATGTAGCCGATGATCTGCCCCTGCTTGACACTTGATCCATTGCGCACGCCCTTGGCGAATCCTTGCATGTGAGCGTAGAGCGTACGATAGCGTTGGCCGTGCTGAATGATCACCGTGTTTCCGTATCCCCCTTTGCGTCCGGCAAGCAGTACCTTGCCATCGCCGGCGCTCTTGATCGGGGTTCCGCGTGGTGCGGCGTAATCGACGCCTTTGTGGGCGCGGATTTTGTTCAGAATCGGATGCTTGCGGCCATTGGAGAATCGGGAGCTGATCCTGGCGAAGTCGACCGGAGTTCGAATGAACGCCTTTCGCATGCTGGTCCCGTCAGCATTGTAATAACTGGTCGCGCCATCCTTGTTGGTGTAACGGACCGCCGAGTAGGTTTTGCCTCGGTTGGTGAAGCGCGCGGCAAGAATATTGCCCGTTCCGACGCGTTCACCGTCCACGGTTTTCTCTTCGTAAAGTACTTCGAAACTGTCGCCCTTGCGAATGTCGAGTGCGAAGTCGATGTCGTAGCCGAACACGTTGGCCAGGTCCATGGTCAAATTGTGACTCAGACCGGCACGCCTCGCCGCTAGGAACAGGCTGCTATCAATCTCGCCGCGAGCATAGACCGTACCGACTTCAGGCTTTATCTGCTCCTTCTTGAAGGCATACCCGTCGGCACGTTTCTCTAGAGCAAGGGTCTCCAGGCTGTTGAGCTTGCTTCGCAGGCTCGCAAGGTCGCCTTGCTCCGTCAGCTTGAACTCAAGCGTCTGGCCGATTCTCAGTCGTGAAAACTGCTTGGCTTCCTGGCTGCTTGAGAGCACGGCATGCATAGCTGCCGGCGATAGACCAACTTTGGCGAATACCGTCGATAGCGTATCCCCATTGGCTACCACGACGGTTTTTTCGAGAGGATCCACTAGGGGTTCAACGACTTGGGCGTTCAGTTCGCCTGGCTCGCCGCCTTGCTTGGATTCGTGTGACGACCCTTGCGCCGGTGTTTGTGCGAAAGGGGAATGGTCCGTGTTCGGGAGATTCGTTTCTTGCTCCCCGATGGAATGTTCTAAAGAAGATTCCAGTTTCAGGTCGATGAAGGTCTTCTTCGCTTCTACCTCGCGTGAAGGGAACACGAGCAGAGCCAGGCTCAACAACGCAGCTACACCACTGGCAGCCAGAAGATGGCTCTTGGGGTAGTTAGGAGCTTTCGATTTGGAAGGCATCATTCGGCGTCTGGCATTTTGAACGGGAAATAACTGTCTAAAATATAAGCAAAGCCATGATGAAGCAACCCTTGCGGCGGGTGACCTGCCGGTCGGTCTGGGTCCGTGGTTTGTAAACGGCCTGCGATATTGTAAGGTTGTCGCCCTTTAATAAATGGTACGGGGCATTGCCATGAAGTCGGTTCAAGAGCAGCTATCGGTGATCAAGAGAGGCGCTGATGAGGTGCTCGTCGAGTCTGAGCTGATCGCTAAGCTCGAGCGAGGCGAGCCGCTACGCGTCAAGGCTGGATTCGATCCGACGGCTCCCGATCTTCACCTCGGTCACACGGTACTGATCAACAAGATGCGTCAGCTCCAAGACCTGGGGCATCAGGTAGTCTTCCTTATAGGTGATTTCACCGGGATGATTGGTGACCCAAGTGGCAAAAGTGCCACGAGGCCGCCGCTGACGCGCGACCAGGTGCTGGAGAATGCCGAGACCTATAAGGCTCAAGTCTTCAAGATTCTGGATCCAGCAAGAACAGAAGTGGCTTTCAACTCCACGTGGATGGATAAGCTGTCACCTGCGGACTTCATACGCCTGGCTTCCCAGTACACCGTCGCGCGCATGCTCGAGCGCGACGACTTCAGCAAGCGGTACTCGACCAATCAGCCGATTGCCATCCACGAGTTTCTCTATCCGCTGGTTCAGGGCTATGACTCAGTCGCGCTCAAAGCTGATATCGAGCTCGGCGGGACAGACCAGAAATTTAACCTGCTCATGGGGCGTGAGCTGCAGCGGGCGTACGGGCAGCCATCCCAGTGTGTAGTGACTATGCCGCTGTTGGAAGGTTTGGATGGCGTCAAGAAGATGTCCAAATCGCTCGGGAATTACGTTGGGATCCAGGAGGCTCCCGGTGTGATGTATAGCAAGCTAGTGTCGATTCCTGATTCGCTCATGTGGCGGTATTTCGAATTGCTTAGCTTCCGCTCGGAGGAGGAGATCGCCGAGTTCCGCTCTGACGTTGAGCGTGGAGCCAATCCGCGCGACATCAAGATCAAGCTGGCGGAAGAGATTGTGGCGCGTTTTCATGGCGACGAAGCGGCTGCGACGGCTCATCGCTCGGCAGGTAATAGAATGAAGGATGGCGAGCTGCCAGAGGACTTGCCCGAGATTGAGTTGGTTTCGGAGATAGACATGCCGATTGCCGCTGTTCTTAATAAGGCTGGGCTTGTTAAGAACGCCGCCATGGCGCGCGATCTGCTCGGCTCTGGTGGCGTGCGCGTCGACGGGCAGGTCGTGGATCGTGACTTCATGTTCAGGCGTGGAGTGGCGCATGTCTGCCAGGCTGGAAAGAAGTCCTTTGCTCGTGTTTCGCTCAAGTCCGAATAAAACGAAATAAACGGTTGACGCCCGTTTTCAGGCCCCTATAATGCGCACCACTTCCGGCGCAGTCCTCAAGCAAAACCTCTTGTAAATCAAAAGGTTAGCTAAATAAAGGGGTTGCGTCGGTGGCGGATTCGAGTAGAATGCGCCGCGCTGACAGGGTGGTGGTTGAGTCCTGTTGGCGACTTCGGTCGGGTCGATCGAAAGCGGTTGAAAGAGGTGGTTGACAGCGGTTTTGATCGCTGTATGATTCGCCTCCCGCTGACGAGAGATGCAGATTGATCGAGGCGGCAAGCGGTTGAGTAGAAAAGAAATTTTCGAAAAACAGCTTGACAGTAAGAAAGGCTGCTGTAGAATGCGCGGCCTCGGTTGAGACGAAAGGCTTGATCGAAACGCTCTTTAACAACTGAATCAAGCAATTCGTGTGGGTGCTTGTGAATGTAAGACTGGTAGTCGCAAGATTATCAGCATCACAAAGCAACACTCGTTTATTCGAGAGTTACTCTTTCTAGTAAAGAGATTTGCGATTGCTGAGCCAAGTTTAGGGTTTTCTCAAAACCCAAGCAGTATTGAACTGAAGAGTTTGATCATGGCTCAGATTGAACGCTGGCGGCAGGCCTAACACATGCAAGTCGAGCGGATGATTGGAGCTTGCTCCATGATTCAGCGGCGGACGGGTGAGTAATGCCTAGGAATCTGCCTGGTAGTGGGGGACAACGTTTCGAAAGGAACGCTAATACCGCATACGTCCTACGGGAGAAAGTGGGGGATCTTCGGACCTCACGCTATCAGATGAGCCTAGGTCGGATTAGCTAGTTGGTGAGGTAAAGGCTCACCAAGGCGACGATCCGTAACTGGTCTGAGAGGATGATCAGTCACACTGGAACTGAGACACGGTCCAGACTCCTACGGGAGGCAGCAGTGGGGAATATTGGACAATGGGCGAAAGCCTGATCCAGCCATGCCGCGTGTGTGAAGAAGGTCTTCGGATTGTAAAGCACTTTAAGTTGGGAGGAAGGGCAGTAAGTTAATACCTTGCTGTTTTGACGTTACCGACAGAATAAGCACCGGCTAACTTCGTGCCAGCAGCCGCGGTAATACGAAGGGTGCAAGCGTTAATCGGAATTACTGGGCGTAAAGCGCGCGTAGGTGGTTCGTTAAGTTGGATGTGAAAGCCCCGGGCTCAACCTGGGAACTGCATCCAAAACTGGCGAGCTAGAGTATGGCAGAGGGTGGTGGAATTTCCTGTGTAGCGGTGAAATGCGTAGATATAGGAAGGAACACCAGTGGCGAAGGCGACCACCTGGGCTAATACTGACACTGAGGTGCGAAAGCGTGGGGAGCAAACAGGATTAGATACCCTGGTAGTCCACGCCGTAAACGATGTCGACTAGCCGTTGGGATCCTTGAGATCTTAGTGGCGCAGCTAACGCATTAAGTCGACCGCCTGGGGAGTACGGCCGCAAGGTTAAAACTCAAATGAATTGACGGGGGCCCGCACAAGCGGTGGAGCATGTGGTTTAATTCGAAGCAACGCGAAGAACCTTACCAGGCCTTGACATGCAGAGAACTTTCCAGAGATGGATTGGTGCCTTCGGGAACTCTGACACAGGTGCTGCATGGCTGTCGTCAGCTCGTGTCGTGAGATGTTGGGTTAAGTCCCGTAACGAGCGCAACCCTTGTCCTTAGTTACCAGCACGTTAAGGTGGGCACTCTAAGGAGACTGCCGGTGACAAACCGGAGGAAGGTGGGGATGACGTCAAGTCATCATGGCCCTTACGGCCTGGGCTACACACGTGCTACAATGGTCGGTACAAAGGGTTGCCAAGCCGCGAGGTGGAGCTAATCCCATAAAACCGATCGTAGTCCGGATCGCAGTCTGCAACTCGACTGCGTGAAGTCGGAATCGCTAGTAATCGTGAATCAGAATGTCACGGTGAATACGTTCCCGGGCCTTGTACACACCGCCCGTCACACCATGGGAGTGGGTTGCTCCAGAAGTAGCTAGTCTAACCTTCGGGGGGACGGTTACCACGGAGTGATTCATGACTGGGGTGAAGTCGTAACAAGGTAGCCGTAGGGGAACCTGCGGCTGGATCACCTCCTTAATCGAAGACACCGGCTTCGTCATAAGCTCCCACACGAATTGCTTGATTCACTTGCGAAAGGCGATTGGGTTTAGACCCGAGAGTAACGATTGGGTCTGTAGCTCAGTTGGTTAGAGCGCACCCCTGATAAGGGTGAGGTCGGCAGTTCGAATCTGCCCAGACCCACCAATCGAAGGGGCCATAGCTCAGCTGGGAGAGCGCCTGCTTTGCACGCAGGAGGTCAGCGGTTCGATCCCGCTTGGCTCCACCATTAACTCTAGTCGCCGAAAGCTCAGAAATGAGTGTTTACCAGGACGGTTGTTGATCGCCTGGGTTGAGCATTGATTTCTGGACTTTGCGCCAGAACTGTTCTTTAAAAATTTGGGTATGTGATAGAAGTAGACCGATGTGTTGCTTTCACTGGCAGCATGTCGCGTCAAGGTAAAATTTGCGTGTTCTCTATGCAAATTTTCGGCGAATGTCGTCTTCACGTTATAGACAGTAACCAGATTGCTTGGGGTTATATGGTCAAGTGAAGAAGCGCATACGGTGGATGCCTTGGCAGTCAGAGGCGATGAAAGACGTGGTAGCCTGCGAAAAGCTTCGGGGAGTCGGCAAACAGACTTTGATCCGGAGATCTCTGAATGGGGGAACCCAGCCATCATAAGATGGTTATCACACACTGAATACATAGGTGTGTGAGGCGAACCAGGGGAACTGAAACATCTAAGTACCCTGAGGAAAAGAAATCAACCGAGATTCCCTTAGTAGTGGCGAGCGAACGGGGACTAGCCCTTAAGCTTCTTTGATTTTAGCGGAACGCTCTGGAAAGTGCGGCCATAGTGGGTGATAGCCCTGTACGCGAAAGGATCTTAGAAGTGAAATCGAGTAGGACGGAGCACGAGAAACTTTGTCTGAACATGGGGGGACCATCCTCCAAGGCTAAATACTACTGACTGACCGATAGTGAACCAGTACCGTGAGGGAAAGGCGAAAAGAACCCCGGAGAGGGGAGTGAAATAGAACCTGAAACCGTATGCGTACAAGCAGTGGGAGCCTACTTTGTTAGGTGACTGCGTACCTTTTGTATAATGGGTCAGCGACTTATTTTCAGTGGCGAGCTTAACCGAATAGGGGAGGCGTAGCGAAAGCGAGTCTTAATAGGGCGTCTAGTCGCTGGGAATAGACCCGAAACCGGGCGATCTATCCATGGGCAGGTTGAAGGTTAGGTAACACTGACTGGAGGACCGAACCGACTACCGTTGAAAAGTTAGCGGATGACCTGTGGATCGGAGTGAAAGGCTAATCAAGCTCGGAGATAGCTGGTTCTCCTCGAAAGCTATTTAGGTAGCGCCTCGTGTATCACTGCTGGGGGTAGAGCACTGTTTCGGCTAGGGGGTCATCCCGACTTACCAAACCGATGCAAACTCCGAATACCAGCAAGTGTCAGCACGGGAGACACACGGCGGGTGCTAACGTCCGTCGTGAAAAGGGAAACAACCCAGACCGTCAGCTAAGGTCCCAAAATCCTGGTTAAGTGGGAAACGATGTGGGAAGGCTTAGACAGCTAGGAGGTTGGCTTAGAAGCAGCCATCCTTTAAAGAAAGCGTAATAGCTCACTAGTCGAGTCGGCCTGCGCGGAAGATGTAACGGGGCTCAAACCAGGTACCGAAGCTACGGGTTCATCGCAAGATGAGCGGTAGAGGAGCGTTCTGTAAGCCTGTGAAGGTGAGTTGAGAAGCTCGCTGGAGGTATCAGAAGTGCGAATGCTGACATGAGTAACGACAATGCGAGTGAAAAACTCGCACGCCGAAAGACCAAGGGTTCCTGCGCAACGTTAATCGACGCAGGGTGAGTCGGTCCCTAAGGCGAGGCTGAAGAGCGTAGTCGATGGGAAACGGGTTAATATTCCCGTACTTCTAGTTACTGCGATGGGGGGACGGAGAAGGCTAGGCCAGCAAGGCGTTGGTTGTCCTTGTTTAAGGTGGTAGGCAGAGATCTTAGGTAAATCCGGGATCTTAATGCCGAGAGCTGATGACGAGCTTTCTTTTAGAAAGCGAAGTGGTTGATGCCATGCTTCCAGGAAAAGCCTCTAAGCTTCAGGTAACTAGGAACCGTACCCCAAACCGACACAGGTGGTTGGGTAGAGAATACCAAGGCGCTTGAGAGAACTCGGGTGAAGGAACTAGGCAAAATGGCACCGTAACTTCGGGAGAAGGTGCGCCGGTGAGGGTGAATGACTTGCTCAGTAAGCCCATGCCGGTCGAAGATACCAGGCCGCTGCGACTGTTTATTAAAAACACAGCACTCTGCAAACACGAAAGTGGACGTATAGGGTGTGACGCCTGCCCGGTGCCGGAAGGTTAATTGATGGGGTTAGCGCAAGCGAAGCTCTTGATCGAAGCCCCGGTAAACGGCGGCCGTAACTATAACGGTCCTAAGGTAGCGAAATTCCTTGTCGGGTAAGTTCCGACCTGCACGAATGGCGTAACGATGGCGGCGCTGTCTCCACCCGAGACTCAGTGAAATTGAAATCGCTGTGAAGATGCAGTGTATCCGCGGCTAGACGGAAAGACCCCGTGAACCTTTACTATAGCTTTGCACTGGACTTTGAGCTTGCTTGTGTAGGATAGGTGGGAGGCTTTGAAGCGTGGACGCCAGTTCGCGTGGAGCCATCCTTGAAATACCACCCTGGCAACCTTGAGGTTCTAACTCTGGTCCGTTATCCGGATCGAGGACAGTGTATGGTGGGTAGTTTGACTGGGGCGGTCTCCTCCTAAAGAGTAACGGAGGAGTACGAAGGTGCGCTCAGACCGGTCGGAAATCGGTCGCAGAGTATAAAGGCAAAAGCGCGCTTGACTGCGAGACAGACACGTCGAGCAGGTACGAAAGTAGGTCTTAGTGATCCGGTGGTTCTGTATGGAAGGGCCATCGCTCAACGGATAAAAGGTACTCCGGGGATAACAGGCTGATACCGCCCAAGAGTTCATATCGACGGCGGTGTTTGGCACCTCGATGTCGGCTCATCACATCCTGGGGCTGAAGCCGGTCCCAAGGGTATGGCTGTTCGCCATTTAAAGTGGTACGCGAGCTGGGTTTAGAACGTCGTGAGACAGTTCGGTCCCTATCTGCCGTGGACGTTTGAGATTTGAGAGGGGCTGCTCCTAGTACGAGAGGACCGGAGTGGACGAACCTCTGGTGTTCCGGTTGTCACGCCAGTGGCATTGCCGGGTAGCTATGTTCGGAAGAGATAACCGCTGAAAGCATCTAAGCGGGAAACTTGCCTCAAGATGAGATCTCACTGGAGCCTTGAGCCCCCTGAAGGGCCGTCGAAGACTACGACGTTGATAGGTTGGGTGTGTAAGCGCTGTGAGGCGTTGAGCTAACCAATACTAATTGCCCGTGAGGCTTGACCATATAACACCCAAACAATTTGGCTGTTAGACGGTAAGTCGACATACAGACCGAAAATCTGCACGAACACGCAATACCGATTCGATCACATACCCAATTCGCTGCAGCGGCTAAACCCCGAGGCAGCAACCGAATTGCTTGACGACCATAGAGCGTTGGAACCACCTGATCCCATCCCGAACTCAGCAGTGAAACGACGCATCGCCGATGGTAGTGTGGGGTCTCCCCATGTGAGAGTAGGTCATCGTCAAGCTCCTATCCCAAACCCCCGACCCGCATACGCGGGCCGGGGGTTTGCTTTTGCGCTGATGAAAGCTTTGTAGGCAGGCATTCCTTGTGTCGCTATTATTCGGGCCTCGTTTACGGGGGTGGCATGAATAAGCTGTTGAAGTTGCTCCAAGATGGACGGTTCCATTCTGGGCGGGAGCTGGGCGAGGCTTTGGGTGTAAGTCGTAGCGCTGTCTGGAAGCACCTCCAGCGCGTTCAAAGTGAAACGGCGCTCCTCCTTTATAAGGTTCCCGGCCGGGGTTACCGTCTGGCCGAACCTTTGTCTTTGCTCGATGAAGATAAGCTCGTCCCGCGGATGAGAGCTATGGGCTGGGCCTTACACCTGTTTGACACGATCGACTCTACGAACGCGGTAGCTCTGAGGCTTCTAGCCTCCGGTCAGGCCCCGCTGCTTGTGCTTGCAGAAGCTCAGTCTGCAGGGCGAGGGCGGCGAGGGCGACAATGGGTAAGTCCGTTTGGGCAGAACCTGTACTGCAGTGTGGCGCTAGAGGTACACGGTGGTGCTAGACAGCTGTCCGGCATGAGTCTTGTGGTCGGATTGGCTGTTATGCAGACGTTGCGCCAAATGGGGTTGCCTCAAGCAGGGCTGAAGTGGCCAAACGACGTATACGTGGATGGACGCAAAATCTCGGGGATTCTGTTGGAGCTGACTGGCGATCCCGCGGATCAATGCCATGTAGTGGCTGGCATTGGCATCAACGTTAACATGCATGAAGCCGAGGGGATCGACCAACCTTGGACATCCCTCAACGAGTGGATCGGGATGGTTGATCGAAATGAACTGGCGCTTACGCTTGCCGGCCAGCTGAAAACATATCTCGATCAGCACGCTAGCACTGGGTTCTCCGGCCTGAGAGATGAGTGGGAGGCGAGCCATATTTGGCAGCATCGCAGATGTACGCTTAGCACTGGGACGCAAGAGTTTTCGGGAACGGTGCTGGGAGTGGATCACCAGGGTGGGCTCAGACTGATGATTGACGGTGTCGAGCGTTCATTCAGCGGCGGGGAACTAAGCTTGAGGTTGGATCAATGATTCTTGAGCTGGACTGCGGTAACAGCTTGATAAAATGGCGCGTCTTGGACTCTTGTTCCGGCGTCGTTGCGGCGCAGGGAGCCTCGAGCTGTGCGGCTGGCTTATTGGGGGAGCTTGGCAGTCTGGTTCACTTGCGTATCTTGAGAGCTAGGTTGGTCAGCGTACGCAGCGACCAAGAGACCACGGAGATCTGTGCGCGCATCTCCGACGCTCTGTCTGTTCACGTTCAGAGCGCTGCCCCTGCTAGAGAGTTGGGCGGCGTAATCAATGGCTATCTTGAGTATGAGCGGCTTGGAATGGATCGCTGGCTGGCTATGGTCGGCGCTTTTCAGCTCAAGCGTGACGCCATGCTCGTGCTTGATCTGGGGACGGCGGTGACTGCTGATCTGGTGGATGCACAGGGTGTCCATCTTGGTGGTTTTATCTGTCCAGGAATTTCCCTGCTTAGGAGTCAGTTACATGCTCATACGCAGCGCATACGTTACTCCATGGATGAGGCGCCTGCTGCATCCTGCGCTCTAGAGCCCGGGCGAACCACCGTAGAGGCGGTGGAGCGAGGCTGTCTATCGATGCTCCACAGTTTTGTGTCTACACAAATTCGTCAGGCAGGCGATCGTTTTGGAGCGGCCTTCAACGTTTATGCCACTGGGGGTGATGCGGGCCTGATCAAGGATATCGGCCAGGTCCAGCGCATACCGGATCTCGTTTTTCGGGGGCTGGCAATCGCTTGCCCCTAACGCTTCTATAAGGTTGAAGGTTGCATGCGTTGGTTATTTCTTCTTTTGGTGCTGTTGAATGTTTTTTTCTGGGTTCAGCACCAATACGAGGCTCCGGTTCGAGTTAAAGAGGTCGCGCCTCTCGATTCTTACAGCCGGCTTCAGCAGAACATCACTTTGCTCAGTGAGTCCTCAGTACCCCAGCGGCGAGCCAGTTCATCATCAGCGGCCAATGATGATGGATGTCTGTTCCTTGGTGGGTTCGACGAAGAGCAGCAAGCAGAGTCTTTAGAGCAGCGTCTGCTGAGTCTGGATGTGCAGTCCGAGGTTCAGCAGGTCGACGCAGCTACCGGCGTGGATTACTGGGTCTATCTGCCCCCGCTTGCGTCCAGGCAGGCCTCGCTACGCCAGTTGCGTGAACTGCAAAGCCGCAATATTGACAGCTACATCATTACGGTAGGCGACCTGTCGAATGGTATTTCGCTTGGAATCTTCTCGCGAAAAGACTCTGCAGAAGGGGTGGTTGCTCGTTTGCGCGAGGTTGGCTATGCGGCGCTGGTTCGTGAGTTACCGCGTATGCACCGCAAGTACTGGGTGCGCGTCGCAGTCGCTAGTCGTAATCAGCTGGACGATGCCATCTTGCGAGGCTTGAAAAACGACATGCCAGAACTGCAGCATCGGCAGATGTCCTGCACAGGCGTTGCAACTTCCGAATAGTTTGCATAGAATGGCGCCCGCTTCGCAGCTAGGGTTGATTGGTTTCTTCGCGAAGCGGCTGTCGATGAAGCTAAGCTCAAGATTTATATGAGAAAATGCTTGACAGCTTGGTGGCGGATGATGAAAATGCCGCCTCACTTTGGAGGGGTTCCCGAGCGGCCAAAGGGATCAGACTGTAAATCTGACGTCATAGACTTCGAAGGTTCGAATCCTTCCCCCTCCACCAGATTCAAGCGTAAGCTTCGGCGTTCGCGGGTATAGTTTAGTGGTAGAACCTCAGCCTTCCAAGCTGATGATGCGGGTTCGATTCCCGCTACCCGCTCCAGCTTCGATGTTTGCGGTATATGTTTCGCTCATGTAGCTCAGTTGGTAGAGCACACCCTTGGTAAGGGTGAGGTCAGCGGTTCAAATCCGCTCATGAGCTCCAAACCTCAAAGGCAGATATGTAAATATCTGCCTTTGTTTTAATGGTGGCGTGACTAGCTCAATTCAACGATGGGAGACGGTCTCGATGGCTAAAGAAAAGTTCGAACGTAACAAACCGCACGTCAACGTCGGCACCATTGGTCACGTCGACCATGGCAAGACCACTCTGACTGCTGCTCTGACTCGCGTGTGCTCCGAGGTTTTCGGCTCCGCTCGTGTCGACTTCGACAAGATCGATAGCGCGCCGGAAGAGAAGGCTCGCGGTATCACCATCAACACCGCTCACGTAGAGTACGACTCCAATGTCCGTCACTACGCGCACGTTGACTGCCCGGGTCACGCTGACTATGTGAAGAACATGATCACCGGTGCTGCCCAGATGGACGGTGCGATCCTGGTTTGCTCGGCTGCTGATGGCCCCATGCCGCAGACCCGCGAGCACATCCTGCTGTCCCGTCAGGTAGGTGTTCCGTACATCGTCGTGTTCCTGAACAAGGCTGACATGGTCGACGATGCCGAGCTGCTCGAGCTGGTCGAGATGGAAGTTCGCGACCTGCTGTCCACCTACGACTTCCCGGGTGACGACACTCCGATCATCATCGGTTCTGCGCTGATGGCGCTGAACGGTGAAGACGACAACGAGCTGGGCACCACTGCGGTCAAGAAGCTGGTCGAGACTCTGGATACCTACATCCCTGAGCCGGTTCGCGCGATCGACAAGCCGTTCCTGATGCCGATCGAAGACGTGTTCTCGATCTCCGGTCGCGGTACTGTTGTAACTGGTCGTGTTGAGCGCGGTATCGTCAAGGTCCAGGAAGAGATCGAGATCGTCGGTCTGCGTCCGACCACCAAGACCACCTGCACCGGCGTGGAAATGTTCCGCAAGCTGCTGGACGAAGGTCGTGCTGGTGAGAACTGCGGCGTCCTGCTGCGTGGCACCAAGCGTGATGACGTCGAGCGTGGTCAGGTACTGGCCAAGCCGGGCACCATCAAGCCGCACACCAAGTTCGAGGCTGAGGTGTACGTGCTGTCCAAGGAAGAAGGTGGTCGTCACACCCCGTTCTTCAAGGGCTATCGTCCGCAGTTCTACTTCCGTACCACTGACGTGACCGGTTCGTGCGAGCTGCCGGAAGGCGTTGAGATGGTGATGCCGGGCGACAACGTGAAAATGGTTGTTACCCTGATCAAGCCGATCGCCATGGAAGACGGCCTGCGCTTCGCAATTCGCGAAGGTGGTCGTACCGTTGGTGCCGGCGTGGTTGCCAAGATCGTCGAATAACGATTGATCTGTTTGAAGCAGGTCGGCATAATAGTCGGCCTGACTCTTTCTAGGCCAGTAGCTCAATTGGCAGAGCGGCGGTCTCCAAAACCGCAGGTTGGGGGTTCGATTCCCTCCTGGCCTGCCATTTTCAATAGCGAATTTGGCAGTCTTTACAAGGTTCTAGCAGATGAATATCAAAGCTGAAGCCAATGACACGCGCTTCGATCTGGTGAAGTGGTTTGTTGTGGCTGCTTTGGTCGTGGTTGCCGTGGTTGGTAATCAATACTACTCCGCTGAGCCCGTTCTTTATCGTGTCCTTGCGGTGCTTGCAGTGGGTGCTGTTGCGGCGTTTGTCGCCTTCCAGACCTCAAAAGGGCGCTCGTTTGCTGTGCTGCTGAAAGAGGCGCGCGGCGAAATTCGCAAGGTCGTTTGGCCGACCCGTCAGGAAACTACCCAGACCACGATGATCGTTGTCGTGGTGGTGTTGGTGATGGCGTTGCTGCTGTGGGGGCTCGATTCTCTGCTCGGCTGGTTGGTCTCCATGGTTGTTGGCTAAGGGTGTCTCGTGGCTAAGCGTTGGTACGTTGTGCATGCTTACTCGGGTTACGAGAAGCACGTCATGCGCTCCTTGATCGAGCGCGTCAAGCTTGCTGGCATGGAAGATGAGTTCGGCGAGATTCTGGTTCCGACCGAAGAGGTCGTGGAGATGCGTAACGGGCAGAAGCGCAAGAGTGAGCGCAAGTTCTTCCCGGGTTACGTTTTGGTCCAGATGGAGATGAACGAGGGTACTTGGCACCTCGTCAAGGATACTCCTCGTGTGATGGGCTTTATTGGTGGTACGGCAGACAAGCCGGCGCCCATCACGGATAAAGAGGCCGAGGCTATTCTTCGTCGCGTGGCCGATGGTAGTGATAAGCCTAAGCCGAAAACGCTCTTCGAGCCAGGTGAAGTGGTTCGCGTAGCTGATGGCCCGTTCGCCGACTTCAATGGCGTTGTCGAAGAGGTCAATTACGAGAAGAGCCGGATTCAGGTCGCGGTCCTCATTTTCGGTCGCTCTACGCCGGTAGAGTTGGAGTTCAGTCAGGTCGAGAAGGTTTAACTGGACGAAGCATCCCACACCCCGCAGTTTCAGGCTGCGGGGTTTTGTCGTCATCGGGATAAATGAGCAAAGGGGAGCCGTAAGGCGCTAAAACCCGTAACGGAGTAAATATGGCTAAGAAGATTCAAGCTTACATCAAGCTTCAGGTGAAGGCCGGTCAGGCTAATCCGTCGCCGCCCGTTGGTCCTGCCCTGGGTCAGCATGGTGTGAATATCATGGAGTTCTGCAAGGCTTTCAATGCCAAGACTCAGGGCCAGGAGCCCGGTCTGCCGACCCCTGTGATCATTACTGTATACAGTGACCGCAGTTTTACTTTTGAAACCAAGAGCACTCCGGCAGCTGTGCTGCTGAAGAAGGCCGCCGGCATCACCAGTGGCTCGGCTCGTCCTAACACCCAGAAGGTTGGCACTGTCACTCGTGCCCAGCTGGAAGAGATCGCCAAGACCAAGCAGGCTGATCTTACCGCTGCTGAAATGGAAGCTGCTGTTCGAACCATCGCAGGTTCGGCGCGCAGCATGGGCCTGAACGTGGAGGGTGTGTAATGGCTAAGTTGACCAAGCGCCAGAAGGCTATCGCCGAGAAGATCGAAGCTGGCAAGCAGTACGCGTTCGAGGATGCGGCCAAGCTGTTGGCTGAGGTATCCGCGGTCAAGTTCACCGAGTCGTTCGACATTGCGATCAATCTCGGTGTCGATCCGCGTAAATCCGACCAGGTCGTGCGTGGTGCAACCGTTCTGCCGAATGGCACCGGTAAGACTGTTCGTGTCGCAGTTTTCACCCAGGGCCCGGCTGCTGAGGCTGCGCTGGCTGCAGGCGCTGATCGGGTCGGCATGGACGAACTGGCTGCAGAGATGAAAGGCGGTGATCTGAACTATGACGTGGTGATCGCTTCGCCGGATGCCATGCGCGTTGTTGGTCAGCTGGGCCAGATTCTCGGTCCGCGTGGACTGATGCCTAACCCGAAAGTTGGCACCGTTACCCCTGACGTGGCTACCGCTGTCAAGAATGCCAAGGCTGGTCAGGTGCGTTTCCGTACCGACAAGAACGGCATTATCCACACCTCGGTGGGTAAGGTTGGCTTTGAGGCTGGCCAGCTGAAGCAGAACGTCGAAGCGCTGCTGTCGGATCTCAAGCGCCTGAAGCCATCCACTTCCAAAGGTATCTACGTCAAGCGTGTGACCCTGAGCACCACTATGGGGCCAGGGCTGGTCATCGATCAGTCTTCGCTGGAAGCGTAAAGCCTGGCTGCCTCCATGATGGGGCGGCTTGCAATATTGGGGTCCCTGCCTGGCGGGGGCTATCCAAGACCGTAGGTGGCGCAAGCCTTAAACCCGGAGAGTGATCTCTTAAGCCTACGCAGATGGTGCTCCCGATTCGTACCGAATCAGACACCAAAACGCCGTCGGGCTCCGGCCTGACGTATCGGTAAAAACCAGGAGTAAACCCGTGGCAATTAAACTCGAAGACAAGAAGGCCATCGTCGCTGAAGTCAACGAGGCTGCCAAAGCCGGTCTGTCCGCTGTCGTGGCTGATGCCCGTGGCGTGACCGTCGGCGCAATGACCGGACTCCGTAAAGAGGCCAGAGCGGCTGGTGTGTACGTGAAAGTCGTGCGTAACACCCTGCTCAAGCGCGCTGTTGAAGGCACTCAGTTTGACGTGCTCAACGACGTGTTCAAAGGCCCGACCCTGATTGCGTTCTCCAACGAACATCCGGGCGCTGCTGCTCGTATCTTCAAGGAGTTCGCCAAGGGTCAGGACAAGTTCGAGATCAAGGCAGCTGCGTTCGAGGGCAAGTTCCTCGCAGCAAACCAGATCGACGTGCTGGCAAGCCTGCCGACCCGCGAAGAGGGCATCGCACAGCTGATGAGCGTTATTCAAGGCGCCACCAGCAAGCTCGCTCGCACCCTGGCAGCTATTCGCGACCAGAAAGAAGCTGCTGCTGCCTGAGGCGGCGTAAGCACTTTCAAAATCACATGTTTAATTTGATGGCTGCGTAAGCTGTCACCCCAATACAGGAATAGATAGTCATGTCTCTGACTAACGAGCAAATCATCGAAGCGATCGGCCAGAAATCCGTTATGGAAATCGTCGAGCTGATCAAGGCGATGGAAGAAACCTTCGGTGTTACCGCTGCTGCTGCCACTGTTGCTGCTGCTGGCCCGGCTGCCGCTGCTGTCGAAGAGCAGACCGAGTTCACCATCGTCCTGGCCGAAGCCGGCGACAAGAAAGTGAACGTGATCAAGGCGGTTCGCGAGCTGACCGGTCTGGGCTTGAAAGAAGCCAAGGCTGTCGTTGACGGCGCCCCGGGCGTGGTCAAGGAAGGCGTTTCGAAGGAAGAAGCCGAAGCTGCCAAGAAGGCTCTGGAAGAAGCTGGCGCCAAAGTCGAGCTCAAGTAAGCGACGACCTTGCGTCTACAGCCCGAGCGACTCGCGACAGGCTGATGGCTGGTGGCTCTTGCCACCGGCCTTTTTCCGTTATGGAAAGCCAGCCATTCTGGCTCTTCCGCGGAAGCCACTTACAGGTGGCGCGAACCAAGGGGTTCGCAAGATTTTCTGGCTGCTCCCGTCGGGAGAAGCCAACAAGCAGGTGACCAAGCTGGGGAACGCTGATGGCTTACTCATACACTGAGAAAAAACGTATCCGCAAGGACTTTAGCAAGTTACCGCACGTGATGGACGTGCCGTATCTTTTGGCCATCCAGCTGGATTCGTATCGCGAATTCCTGCAGGCGGGAGCGACCAAAGATCAGTTCCGCGACATTGGCTTGCATGCAGCCTTCAAATCCGTTTTCCCGATTATCAGCTATTCCGGCAATGCAGCGCTGGAGTACGTCGGCTATCGCCTGGGCGAGCCGGCTTTCGATGTCAAGGAATGTGTCCTGCGCGGCGTGACCTTCGCCGTTCCGCTGCGCGTCAAGGTGCGCCTGATCATTTTCGACAAAGAGTCGTCGAACAAGGCCATCAAGGACATCAAGGAGCAGGAAGTCTACATGGGGGAAATCCCCCTCATGACCGAGAACGGTACCTTCATCATCAACGGTACCGAACGCGTCATCGTTTCCCAGCTGCATCGTTCGCCGGGCGTGTTCTTCGATCATGACCGCGGCAAGACCCACAGCTCCGGCAAGCTGCTGTACTCCGCGCGCATCATTCCTTACCGCGGCTCCTGGCTGGACTTCGAGTTCGATCCGAAGGATGCCGTCTTCGTCCGTATCGACCGTCGCCGCAAGCTGCCCGCGTCGGTACTTCTGCGCGCGCTGAACTACAGCACCGAAGAGATCCTGGACGCCTTCTATGACACCAACATCTTCCATGTGAAGGGCGAAACCCTCGCATTGGAGCTGGTGCCGCAGCGTCTGCGCGGTGAGATCGCGACCTTCGACATCAAGGATGACAGCGGCAAGGTCATCGTCGAACAGGGCCGTCGTATCACCGCTCGCCATATCAACCAGCTCGACAAGTCCGGCATCAAAGAGCTCGAGATGCCGATGGACTACGTTTTGGGTCGTACCGTCGCCAAGGCGATCGTACATCCTGCCACTGGTGAGATCATCGCCGAGTGCAACACCGAGCTGACCGTCGACGTCATGGCGAAGATCGTCAAGGCGCAGGTCGTGCGGTTCGAGACGCTGTACACCAACGACATCGATTGCGGTCCGTTTATTTCCGACACGCTGAAGATCGATTCGACCACCAATCAGCTCGAAGCGCTGGTCGAGATCTACCGCATGATGCGCCCGGGCGAGCCGCCAACCAAGGACGCCGCCGAGACGCTGTTCAACAACCTGTTCTTCGCTGCTGAGCGCTACGATCTGTCGGCTGTCGGCCGGATGAAGTTCAACCGCCGTATCGGTCGCACCGAGATCGAGGGCTCCGGCGTACTGAGCCGTGAGGACATCGTCGCGGTTCTGAAGACCCTGGTCGACATCCGCAACGGCAAGGGCATCGTCGATGACATCGACCACCTGGGTAACCGTCGCGTGCGCTGTGTTGGCGAAATGGCCGAGAACCAGTTCCGCGTTGGCCTGGTGCGCGTCGAGCGTGCGGTCAAAGAGCGTCTGTCGATGGCCGAAAGCGAAGGCCTGATGCCGCAGGACCTGATCAATGCCAAGCCGGTTGCGGCGGCGGTGAAGGAGTTCTTCGGTTCCAGCCAGCTCTCGCAGTTCATGGACCAGAACAACCCGCTTTCGGAGATCACCCACAAGCGCCGCGTCTCCGCACTCGGCCCAGGCGGTCTGACCCGTGAGCGTGCCGGCTTCGAGGTGCGTGACGTGCACCCGACTCACTACGGCCGCGTCTGCCCGATCGAAACCCCTGAAGGTCCGAACATCGGTCTGATCAACTCCCTGGCTGCCTATGCTCGCACCAACCAGTATGGCTTCCTCGAAAGTCCGTACCGTGTGGTCAAGGACGGCGAAGTCACCGACGAAATCGTGTTCCTTTCGGCGATCGAAGAAGCCGACCACGTGATCGCCCAGGCCAGCGCCAAGCTGGAAGGTCGCAAGCTGGTCGACGAGCTGGTGGCTGTGCGTCATCTGAACGAATTCACCGTCAAGGCTCCGGAAGACGTGACCCTGATGGACGTTTCGCCGAAGCAGGTCGTCTCCGTCGCTGCCTCGCTGATTCCGTTCCTCGAGCACGACGACGCCAACCGCGCGCTGATGGGTTCCAACATGCAGCGTCAGGCCGTGCCGACCCTGCGTTCGGACAAACCGCTGGTAGGTACCGGCATGGAGCGCAACGTGGCACGCGACTCAGGCGTCTGCGTGGTCGCTCGTCGCGGCGGCGTGATCGACTCGGTCGATGCCAGCCGTATCGTGGTGCGCGTGCGTGACGATGAGGTCGAGACCGGCGAAGCGGGTGTCGACATCTATAACCTGACCAAGTACACCCGCTCCAACCAGAACACCTGCATCAACCAGCGTCCGCTGGTGCGCAAGGGTGACGTGGTGGCGCGTGGCGACATCATGGCCGACGGTCCGTCCACCGACATGGGCGAGCTGGCACTGGGTCAGAACATGCGCGTCGCGTTCATGCCGTGGAACGGCTACAACTTCGAGGACTCCATCCTCCTCTCGGAGCGTGTGGTTCAGGAAGACCGTTTCACCACTATCCATATCCAGGAACTGACCTGCGTGTCGCGCGACACCAAGCTCGGCCCAGAGGAGATCACCGCGGACATCCCGAACGTGGGTGAGGCTGCGCTGAACAAGCTGGACGAGGCCGGTATCGTCTACGTCGGTGCCGAAGTCGGTCCGGGCGACATCCTGGTCGGCAAGGTGACGCCGAAGGGCGAAACCCAGCTGACGCCGGAAGAGAAACTGCTGCGCGCGATCTTCGGTGAGAAAGCGTCCGACGTGAAGGACACCTCCCTGCGTGTGCCGACCGGCACCAAGGGCACCGTCATCGATGTGCAGGTGTTCATCCGCGACGGCGTCGAGCGCGACTCCCGTGCGCTGGCCATCGAGAAGATGCAGCTCGACGAGATCCGCAAGGATCTCAACGAAGAGTTCCGTATCGTCGAAGGCGCCACGTTCGAGCGCCTGCGCTCGGCGTTGGTCGGTGCGACTGCCGAGGGCGGCGCCGGCCTGAAGAAAGGTGTCGTGATCACCGACGAGATTCTTGATGGGCTCGAGCATGGCCAGTGGTTCAAGCTGCGCATGGCCGAAGACGCGCTGAACGAGCAGTTGGAGAAGGCGCAGGCCTACCTCTCCGATCGCCGCCAGCTGCTCGACGACAAGTTCGAGGACAAGAAGCGCAAGCTGCAGCAGGGCGACGACCTCGCGCCGGGCGTGCTGAAGATCGTCAAGGTCTACCTGGCGATCAAGCGCCGCATCCAGCCGGGCGACAAGATGGCCGGCCGTCACGGTAACAAGGGTGTGGTCTCGGTGATCATGCCGGTCGAAGACATGCCGCACGATGCCAACGGCACGCCAGTGGACATCGTCCTGAACCCGCTGGGTGTACCGTCGCGTATGAACGTCGGTCAGATCCTCGAAACCCACCTGGGCCTCGCGGCCAAGGGCCTGGGCGAGAAGATCAACCTGATGCTCGAAGAGCAGCGCAAGGTCGCCGAGCTGCGCAAGTTCCTGCATGAGATCTACAACGAGATCGGTGGTCGCCAGGAAAGCCTGGACGACCTGAGCGATCAGGAAGTGCTGGACCTGGCGAACAACCTGCGCAAGGGCGTTCCCATGGCCACCCCGGTATTCGATGGTGCCAAGGAGCGCGAGATCAAGGCCATGCTGAAGCTGGCCGATCTGCCGGAAAGCGGTCAGATGCAGCTGTTCGACGGACGTACCGGCAACAAGTTCGAGCGCACCACCACGGTCGGCTACATGTACATGCTGAAGCTGAACCACCTGGTCGACGACAAGATGCACGCGCGTTCCACCGGTTCGTACAGCCTGGTTACCCAGCAGCCGCTGGGTGGTAAGGCGCAGTTCGGTGGTCAGCGCTTCGGGGAGATGGAGGTCTGGGCGCTGGAAGCCTACGGCGCCGCGTACACCCTGCAGGAAATGCTCACGGTCAAGTCGGACGACGTGAACGGGCGGACCAAGATGTACAAGAACATCGTGGACGGCGATCACCGTATGGAGGCCGGCATGCCGGAATCCTTCAACGTGCTGATCAAAGAGATCCGCTCGCTCGGTATCGATATCGATCTGGAAACCGAATAACCACGCACCGCCTGTGCGGCACCGGCGATAGCCGGCTGCCGCAGGTCCGTGAGGAGGAAAGGCCTTGAAAGACTTGCTGAATCTGTTGAAAAACCAGGGTCAAATCGAAGAGTTCGATGCCATCAAGATTGCCCTGGCGTCGCCCGAGATGATCCGTTCGTGGTCCTTCGGTGAAGTGAAGAAGCCGGAGACCATCAACTACCGTACGTTCAAACCTGAGCGCGACGGCCTTTTCTGCGCCAAGATCTTTGGCCCGGTCAAGGACTACGAGTGCCTGTGCGGCAAGTACAAGCGCCTCAAGCACCGTGGCGTGATCTGCGAGAAGTGTGGTGTGGAAGTCGCGCTGGCCAAGGTCCGTCGCGAACGCATGGCGCACATCGAGCTGGCTTCGCCGGTCGCCCACATCTGGTTCCTGAAGTCGCTGCCGTCCCGTATCGGCCTGCTGCTGGACATGACCCTGCGTGATATCGAGCGCGTGCTCTATTTCGAGAGCTACGTGGTGATCGATCCGGGCATGACCACCCTGGAAAAAGGCCAGCTGCTGAACGACGAGCAGTACTTCGAGGCGCTGGAAGAGTTCGGTGACGACTTCGATGCCCGCATGGGCGCCGAAGCTGTGCGCGAGCTGCTGATCCAGATCGACCTGGAGCACGAGATCGGCCGTCTGCGCGAAGAAATTCCGCAGACCAACTCGGAAACCAAGATCAAGAAGCTCTCCAAGCGTCTGAAGCTGATGGAGGCTTTCCATGGCTCGGGCAACCTGCCGGAGTGGATGATCCTGACCGTGCTGCCGGTGCTGCCGCCGGATCTGCGTCCGCTGGTCCCGCTGGATGGCGGTCGTTTCGCGACTTCGGATCTGAATGATCTTTATCGCCGCGTGATCAACCGCAACAACCGTCTGAAGCGCCTGCTCGACCTGTCGGCGCCGGACATCATCGTGCGCAACGAAAAGCGCATGCTGCAGGAAGCGGTCGATGCGCTGCTGGACAACGGCCGCCGCGGCCGCGCCATCACCGGTTCGAACAAGCGCCCGCTGAAGTCCCTGGCCGACATGATCAAGGGTAAGCAGGGCCGTTTCCGTCAGAACCTGCTCGGCAAGCGCGTGGACTACTCCGGTCGTTCCGTGATCACCGTAGGCCCGACCCTGCGTCTGCACCAGTGCGGTCTGCCGAAGAAGATGGCCCTCGAGCTGTTCAAGCCGTTCATCTTCGGCAAGCTGGAAATGCGCGGCATGGCCACCACCATCAAGGCGGCCAAGAAGATGGTCGAGCGCGAGCTGCCGGAAGTCTGGGACGTTCTCGCCGAAGTGATTCGCGAGCATCCCGTGCTGCTCAACCGCGCGCCGACGCTGCACCGTCTGGGTATCCAGGCGTTCGAGCCGGTACTGATCGAAGGCAAGGCGATCCAGCTGCACCCGCTGGTCTGTGCCGCGTACAACGCCGACTTCGACGGTGACCAGATGGCCGTGCACGTGCCGCTGACGCTGGAAGCCCAGTTGGAAGCGCGCGCGCTGATGATGTCGACCAACAACATCCTCTCGCCAGCCAACGGCGAGCCGATCATCGTTCCGTCGCAGGACGTGGTTCTGGGTCTGTACTACATGACCCGTGAAGCCATCAATGCCAAGGGCGAAGGTCGTGTGTTCGCCGACCTGCAGGAAGTCGACCGCGTGTTCCGCGCCGGCGAGGCCTCGCTGCACGCCCGGGTCAAGGTGCGTATCAACGAGACCATCAAGGATCGCGACGGCAGCATCACCAAGAACACCCGCATCGTCGACACCACCGTCGGCCGCGCGCTGCTGTTCCAGATCGTACCGGAAGGCATGTCGTTCGACGTCGTCAACCAGCCGATGAAGAAGAAGGCGATCTCCAAGCTGATCAACCTGTGCTACCGCACCGTTGGTCTGAAGGACACCGTCATCTTTGCCGACCAGCTGATGTATACCGGTTTCGCCTACTCGACCATCTCCGGTGTTTCGATCGGCGTGAACGATTTCGTCATCCCGGACGAGAAGGCGCGCATCATCGATGCGGCGACCGAAGAAGTGAAGGAAATCGAATCGCAGTACGCCTCCGGCCTGGTTACCCAGGGCGAGAAGTACAACAAGGTGATCGACCTCTGGTCCAAGGCCAACGACGAAGTGTCCAAGGCGATGATGGCCAACCTCTCGAAAGAGAAGGTCATCGACCGTGAAGGCAACGAAGCCGAGCAGGATTCGTTCAACTCGATGTACATGATGGCCGACTCGGGTGCGCGGGGCTCCGCGGCCCAGATCCGTCAGCTCGCCGGTATGCGCGGTCTGATGGCCAAGCCGGACGGCTCCATCATCGAGACGCCGATCACCGCGAACTTCCGTGAGGGTCTGAACGTACTGCAGTACTTCATCTCCACGCACGGTGCTCGTAAGGGTCTGGCGGATACCGCACTGAAAACCGCGAACTCCGGTTACCTGACGCGTCGTCTGGTCGACGTCGCGCAGGATCTGGTAGTTACCGAGATCGATTGCGGCACCGAGCAGGGGCTGCACATGACTCCGCACATCGAAGGTGGCGATGTGGTCGAGCCGCTCGGTGAGCGCGTACTGGGTCGTGTGATTGCACGTGACGTGCTCAAGCCGGGCACTGATGACGTGCTGGTCCCGGCGGGTACGTTGATTGACGAGCAGTGGGTCGACTTCATCGAGCTGAACAGCATCGACGAAGTGATCGTGCGTTCGCCTATCTCGTGTGAAACCCGTTACGGCATCTGCGCCAAGTGCTACGGGCGCGATCTGGCCCGCGGGCATCAGGTCAACATCGGTGAGGCTGTCGGTGTCATCGCCGCGCAGTCGATCGGTGAGCCGGGCACCCAACTGACCATGCGTACCTTCCACATCGGTGGTGCGGCGAGCCGTACCTCGGCCGTCGACAACGTACTGGTGAAGAATGGCGGTACCATCCGCCTGCACAACCTGAAGCACGTAGAGCGTGCCGACGGCGCGCTGGTAGCGGTGTCCCGTTCCGGTGAGCTGGCTGTGGCGGACGACTTCGGTCGTGAGCGCGAGCGTTACAAGCTGCCGTACGGTGCTGTGATTTCCGTGAAGGAAGGCGACAAGGTCGATGCTGGCGCCGTGGTTGCCAAATGGGATCCGCACACTCACCCGATCGTGACCGAGATGAAGGGTATCGTGACCTTCGTCGGTATGGAGGAGAATATCACCATCAAGCGCCAGACCGACGAGCTGACCGGTCTGACCAACATCGAGGTGATGGATCCGAAGGATCGTCCGGCCTCTGGCAAGGACATTCGTCCGGCCATCAAGATGGTCGATGCCAGTGGCAAGGAACTGCTGCTGCCGGGTACCGACGTACCGGCTCAGTACTTCCTGCCGGCTAACGCGCTGGTCGGTGTGGCTGACGGTGCCGAGATCAACGTGGGTGACGTCATCGCACGTATCCCGCAGGAAACCTCGAAAACCCGCGACATTACCGGTGGTCTGCCGCGCGTTGCCGACCTGTTCGAAGCGCGTCGTCCGAAGGAGCCGTCCATCCTGGCGGAAATCAGCGGTACGATTTCCTTCGGCAAGGAAACCAAGGGCAAGCGTCGTCTGGTCATCACTCCGACCGACGGCAGTGATCCGTACGAGGAGCTGATTCCGAAGTGGCGTCACCTCAACGTCTTCGAAGGCGAACAGGTGAACAAGGGTGAAGTAATCTCCGACGGTCCGAGCAACCCGCACGACATCCTGCGTCTGCTGGGCGTCAGTGCGCTGGCACGCTACATCGTCAACGAGATCCAGGACGTCTACCGCCTGCAGGGCGTGAAGATCAACGACAAGCACATCGAGACGATCCTGCGGCAGATGCTGCGCAAGGTCGAGATCACCGAGTCGGGAGATTCCAGCTTCATCAAGGGTGACCAGATGGAGCTGACCCAGGTGCTGGAAGAAAACGAGCGCCTGAGCGAAGAGGACAAGTTCGTCGCCAAGTACGTGCGCGTCCTGCTGGGTATCACCAAAGCCTCGCTGTCGACGGAGTCGTTCATTTCCGCGGCCTCCTTCCAGGAGACCACCCGCGTGCTGACCGAGGCCGCCGTCACCGGCAAGCGCGACTACCTGCGCGGGCTGAAGGAAAACGTGGTCGTGGGTCGTCTGATTCCGGCCGGTACCGGTCTGGCCTATCACAGCGAGCGCAAGCGCAAGCGTGATGCCGAGAAGCCGGTTCGCGTGAGTGCCGATGAAGTCGAAGCGGCGCTGACTGAAGCGCTGAACTCCAGCGGCAATTGAGAGTGCCAGGCCCCGGTCGCAAGCCGGGGCCTGCCTTGACGGTGGGCGAGAAGCTCTTTAGACTCTCGTACCCCTAAATTGGCGGGGCTTCGTGCCCTGCCATTTTCGTTTGTGTCGAAAGACAACAGTGGAGCTAGTAGATGGCAACTATCAACCAGCTGGTACGTCAGCCGCGCAAGCGGGTCGTCGAGAAGAGCGACGTCCCTGCGCTGCAAAACTGCCCGCAGCGTCGTGGCGTGTGCACCCGTGTGTACACCACCACGCCGAAGAAACCGAACTCCGCACTGCGTAAGGTGTGCCGTGTTCGTCTGACCAATGGCTATGAAGTCGCCTCCTATATCGGTGGTGAGGGTCATAACCTGCAAGAGCACAGCGTAGTGCTGATCCGTGGCGGTCGTGTAAAGGACCTTCCGGGTGTGCGTTACCACACCGTGCGCGGTTCGCTGGATACCTCCGGCGTGAAGGACCGTAAGCAGGGTCGTTCCAAGTACGGCGCCAAGCGTCCGAAGTAAGCAGTATTTCTATTTATCTGAGTCGATAAGAGTAAGGTCGGGCGTAACCTGAGCGTTACCGTTCCGAGCTAACCTGAAGACCGTTTGAGGGCTTATCAATGCCAAGACGTCGTGTAGCAGCCAAGCGCGAGATCCTGGACGATCCGAAATACGGAAGTCTGATCCTGGCCAAGTTCATGAACCACGTAATGGAGAGCGGCAAGAAGGCCGTTGCCGAGCGTATCGTTTATGGTGCCTTGGACAAGGTGAAGGAGCGCAAGAACAGCGATCCCCTGGAAGTCTTCGAAAAAGCACTCGATGCCATCGCTCCGCTGGTCGAAGTCAAGTCCCGCCGTGTAGGCGGTGCTACCTACCAGGTTCCGGTCGAAGTTCGTCCTTCCCGTCGTAACGCGCTGGCCATGCGCTGGCTGGTAGATGCTGCGCGCAAGCGTGGCGAAAAATCCATGGCGCTGCGCCTTGCTGGCGAGCTGCTGGATGCTTTTGAAGGTAAAGGCGCTGCGGTCAAGAAGCGCGAAGACGTGCACCGTATGGCTGAAGCCAACAAGGCCTTCTCGCACTATCGCTTCTAAATCAAGCGCAACTTTTACGAGGACCTTATTGTGGCCCGTACTACCCCTATCAACCGTTACCGTAACATCGGTATCTGTGCTCACGTCGACGCGGGCAAGACTACCACCACGGAGCGGATTCTGTTTTACACCGGCCTCAGCCACAAGATGGGTGAAGTGCATGACGGTGCGGCGACCACCGACTGGATGGTGCAGGAGCAGGAGCGTGGTATCACCATCACCTCTGCAGCTGTGACGACCTTCTGGCAGGGTTCGCGCGGTCAGTACGACAACTATCGCGTGAACGTCATCGATACCCCCGGCCACGTTGACTTCACCATCGAAGTGGAGCGCTCCCTGCGTGTTCTCGACGGTGCTGTCGTCGTGTTCTGCGGTACCTCCGGTGTCGAGCCGCAGTCCGAAACCGTATGGCGTCAGGCCAACAAGTACGGCGTTCCGCGTATCGTCTACGTCAACAAGATGGACCGTCAGGGCGCCAACTTCCTGCGCGTCGTCGGTCAGATCAAGCAGCGTCTGGGTCACACCCCGGTGCCGGTTCAGCTTGCTATCGGTTCCGAAGAGAACTTCGAAGGTCAGATCGATCTGATCAAGATGAAGGCCATCTACTGGAACGATGACGACAAGGGAACGACCTACCGCGAGGAAGAGATTCCTGCGGAGCTGCAGGCCATGGCTGAAGAGTATCGCTCCAACATGGTCGAGGCGGCGGCCGAGGCCAACGAAGAGCTGATGAACAAGTATCTCGAAGAGGGCGAACTGTCCGTCGACGAGATCAAGGCCGGTCTGCGTCAGCGCACCATCGCCTGCGAAATTGTTCCTGCAGTCTGCGGTTCCTCCTTCAAGAACAAGGGTGTGCCGCTGGTTCTCGATGCCGTGATCGAGTTCCTGCCTGCGCCGACCGAGATTCCGGCTATCCAGGGTGTCAACCCGGATAACGAGGAGCAGGTTGACGAGCGTCATGCAAGTGATGACGAGCCGTTCTCTGCGCTGGCCTTCAAGATCGCGACCGACCCGTTCGTTGGTACGCTGACCTTTACCCGCGTTTATTCCGGTGTTCTCGCCTCTGGCGACTCGGTAATGAACTCGGTCAAGGGTAAGAAGGAGCGCGTAGGTCGGATGGTGCAGATGCACGCCAACCAGCGTGAAGAGATCAAGGAATGCCGCGCTGGTGACATCGCCGCTCTGATTGGTATGAAGGACGTCACCACCGGTGACACCCTCTGCTCGATCGAGAAGCCGATCATCCTCGAGCGCATGGACTTCCCGGAGCCGGTTATTTCGGTTGCCGTCGAGCCGAAGACCAAGGCTGACCAGGAGAAGATGGGTATCGCGCTGGGCAAGCTGGCCCAGGAAGACCCGTCGTTCCGCGTCAAGACCGATGAGGAAACCGGCCAGACCATCATCTCCGGTATGGGCGAGCTGCACCTGGACATCCTCGTTGACCGCATGAAGCGCGAGTTCAACGTCGAGGCCAACATCGGCAAGCCGCAGGTTTCCTACCGCGAAACCATCACCAAGGACAATGTCGAGATCGAAGGCAAGTTCGTTCGTCAGTCCGGTGGTCGCGGTCAGTTCGGTCACTGCTGGATTCGCTTCTCGACTCCGGACGTGGATGACAAGGGCAACATCACCGAAGGTCTGGTGTTCACCAACGAAGTCGTTGGTGGTGTGGTTCCGAAGGAATACATCCCGGCGATCCAGAAGGGTATCGAAGAGCAGATGAAGAACGGCGTAGTCGCCGGTTATCCGCTGATCGGCCTGAAGGCGACCGTGTTCGATGGTTCCTACCATGACGTCGACTCTAACGAGATGGCGTTCAAGGTGGCGGCTTCCATGGCTACCAAGCAGCTGGCCCAGAAGGGTGGCGGCAAGGTGCTCGAGCCGATCATGAAGGTCGAGGTGGTGACCCCTGAAGACTACATGGGCGATGTGATGGGTGACCTGAACCGTCGTCGTGGTCTGATCCAGGGTATGGAAGACTCGGTCTCCGGCAAGGTTATCCGTGCCGAGGTTCCGCTCGGAGAGATGTTCGGTTATGCGACCGACGTTCGTTCCATGTCTCAGGGTCGCGCGAGCTACTCCATGGAATTCTCCAAATACGCTGAGGCTCCGGCGAACATCGTCGAAACGCTCGTTAAAAAACAAGGTTGATTCAGCCCTTTAAGTAAGAGGTTTACTGTCGTGGCTAAGGAAAAATTCGAACGTAACAAACCGCACGTCAACGTCGGCACCATTGGTCACGTCGACCATGGCAAGACCACTCTGACTGCTGCTCTGACTCGCGTGTGCTCCGAGGTTTTCGGCTCCGCTCGTGTCGACTTCGACAAGATCGATAGCGCGCCGGAAGAGAAGGCTCGCGGTATCACCATCAACACCGCTCACGTAGAGTACGACTCCAATGTCCGTCACTACGCGCACGTTGACTGCCCGGGCCACGCTGACTATGTGAAGAACATGATCACCGGTGCTGCTCAGATGGACGGTGCGATCCTGGTTTGCTCGGCTGCTGACGGCCCCATGCCGCAGACCCGCGAGCACATCCTGCTGTCCCGTCAGGTAGGTGTTCCGTACATCGTCGTGTTCCTGAACAAGGCTGACATGGTCGACGACGCCGAGCTGCTCGAGCTGGTCGAGATGGAAGTTCGCGACCTGCTGTCCACCTACGACTTCCCGGGTGACGACACTCCGATCATCATCGGTTCTGCGCTGATGGCGCTGAACGGTGAAGACGACAACGAGCTGGGCACCACTGCGGTCAAGAAGCTGGTCGAGACTCTGGATACCTACATCCCTGAGCCGGTTCGCGCGATCGACAAGCCGTTCCTGATGCCGATCGAAGACGTGTTCTCGATCTCCGGTCGCGGTACCGTTGTAACTGGTCGTGTTGAGCGCGGTATCGTCAAGGTCCAGGAAGAGATCGAGATCGTCGGTCTGCGTCCGACCACCAAGACCACCTGTACCGGCGTGGAAATGTTCCGCAAGCTGCTGGACGAAGGTCGTGCTGGCGAGAACTGCGGCGTGCTGCTGCGTGGCACCAAGCGTGATGACGTCGAGCGTGGTCAGGTACTGGCCAAGCCGGGCACCATCAAGCCGCACACCAAGTTCGAAGCTGAAGTGTACGTGCTGTCCAAGGAAGAAGGTGGTCGTCACACCCCGTTCTTCAAGGGCTATCGTCCGCAGTTCTACTTCCGTACCACTGACGTGACCGGTTCGTGCGAACTGCCGGAAGGCGTTGAGATGGTGATGCCGGGCGACAACGTGAAAATGGTTGTTACCCTGATCAAGCCGATCGCCATGGAAGACGGCCTGCGCTTCGCAATTCGCGAAGGTGGTCGTACCGTTGGTGCCGGCGTGGTTGCCAAGATCGTCGAGTAATATTTGACGATGATGAAAAGGGCTCCCTCGGGGGCCCTTTTCTATTATTGATCATTTATTGACACCCTATGGGCGCATCCGTACAATTGCGCCTCCTTTTACCGGGGGTATTGCGCCTGGTAGGGTGGCTACTTGGAGTCTGAGGTCAAAATGCAAAACCAACAAATCCGTATTCGGTTGAAGGCTTTTGACCATCGCCTGATCGATCAATCAACCCAGGAAATCGTGGAAACCGCGAAACGTACTGGTGCTCAGGTGCGTGGTCCGATTCCGCTGCCAACCCGCAAAGAGCGGTTCACTGTGCTGGTTTCTCCGCACGTCAATAAAGACGCGCGCGATCAGTATGAAATCCGAACCCACAAGCGTGTGCTGGACATCGTTCAGCCGACCGACAAAACCGTCGATGCGCTGATGAAGCTCGATCTTGCGGCTGGTGTGGAAGTGCAGATCAGCCTCGGCTAAGACCTGAGAGTTTTAGTCGTGTAACGCTCTGAAATGGGCGGCCATAGCGGGTGAAAGCCCCGTACACTCAAGAGGTTTCAAAATGACTATTGGTGTAGTCGGTCGTAAATGCGGCATGACCCGCGTTTTCACCGAGGATGGTGTCTCTATTCCGGTTACGGTCATCGAGATCGAGCCGAATCGCGTCACTCAGTTCAAAAATGAAGAGAGCGATGGCTATCGTGCAGTGCAGGTCACTGTCGGTGAGCGTCGCGCGTCCCGTGTCACCAAGGCTCAGGCCGGTCACTTCGCCAAGGCGAACGTTGCTGCTGGTCGTGGCGTCTGGGAATTCCGCCTAGATGGCGAGGAGTTCCAGGTTGGTGATCAGATCAATGCCGAGATTTTCCAGGCAGGGCAGCTGGTGGATGTCACCGGTCAGTCCAAGGGTAAAGGCTTTGCCGGTACCATCAAGCGCTGGAACTTCCGTGGTCAGGACAATACCCACGGTAACTCCGTATCCCACCGCGTCCCGGGCTCTATCGGTCAGTGCCAGACTCCAGGTCGTGTATTCAAGGGCAAGAAGATGTCCGGGCACATGGGCGCCGAGCGCGTAACCGTGCAGTCTCTGGAAATCGTGCGCGTCGATGCCGAGCGTAACCTGCTGTTGGTTAAGGGCGCAGTGCCCGGCGCCACCGGTGGTGACGTGTTCGTGCGTCCGGCCGCCAAGGCTCGCGGTTAAGGGGGAGTTCACATGCAATTGAATGTAAATGGCGCACAGGCCATCGAAGTCTCCGATCGCACCTTTGGTGGTGAGTTCAACGAGACGCTGGTGCATCAGGCTGTCGTCGCCTACATGGCTGGCGGTCGTCAGGGTAGCAAGCAGCAGAAAACCCGCTCCGACGTGTCCGGTGGTGGCAAGCGTCCGTGGCGCCAGAAGGGCACCGGTCGCGCGCGCGCCGGTACCACTCGTGGTCCGATCTGGCGTGGCGGTGGTGTGACTTTCGCTGCTCGACCTCAGAACCACGAGCAGAAGCTGAACAAGAAGATGTATCGCGCTGCACTGCGTTCCATCCTTGCTGAGCTTGTCCGCTCCGAGCGTCTGGTTGTCGTAGAAGATTTCGCCGTCGAGGCCCCGAAGACCAAGGCGCTTGCTAGCAAGCTCAATGGCATGGGTCTGAGCGACGTGCTGATCGTTTCCGATGCTGTCGATCAGAACCTGTACCTCGCTGCGCGCAATCTGCCGCATGTCGACGTACGTGACGTTCAGGGTTCCGATCCGGTCAGCCTGATCGCCTATGACAAGGTGTTGATCACCGTGTCGGCTGTGAAGAAATTCGAGGAGCTGCTGGGATGAACCAGGAACGCGTATTCAAAGTCCTGCTTGGTCCGCACGTCTCTGAGAAGGCTACCGTGCTGGCTGACAGCAAGAAGCAATTCGTTTTCAAGGTTGCGACCGACGCAACCAAGCTGGAAATCAAGAAGGCTGTTGAGAGCCTGTTCGACGTGAAGGTTGCCGCGGTCAACACCCTGAATGTACAGGGTAAGACCAAGCGCACCGCTCGCGGTCTGGGCAAGCGCAACGACTGGAAGAAGGCGTACATCGCTCTTCAGCCAGGCCAGGATCTCGATTTCTCCGGCAGTGCTGAGTAAGGAAGGGGTGCATCATGGCAATCGTTAAATGCAAACCGACTTCCGCGGGCCGCCGTTTTGTGGTCAAGGTGGTCAATCAGGAGCTGCACAAAGGCGCTCCGTACGCACCGCTGCTCGAGAAGAAGTCGAAGTCTGGCGGCCGTAACAACAACGGTCGTATCACCACCCGCCACATTGGTGGTGGTCATAAGCAGCACTATCGTCTGGTCGATTTTCGTCGCAACAAGGATGGCATTCCGGCCATCGTCGAGCGCATCGAATACGATCCGAACCGTACTGCGCACATCGCGCTGCTGAAGTATGCCGACGGTGAGCGTCGCTACATCATCGCGCCGAAAGGCGTGAGCGCCGGCGATCAGCTGGTCTCGGGCATCAATGCTCCGATCAAGGCTGGTAACAGCCTGCCGCTGCGTAACATCCCGCTGGGTTCTACCGTTCACGGTGTCGAGCTCAAGCCGGGCAAGGGCGCTCAGATCGCTCGTTCAGCTGGTGCTTCGGCTCAGCTGGTCGCTCGCGAGGGTTCCTACGTGACGCTGCGTCTGCGTTCTGGCGAGATGCGCAAAGTGCTGGCCGAGTGCCGTGCGACCCTGGGCGAGGTCTCGAACTCCGAGCATAGCCTGCGTTCGCTGGGTAAAGCTGGTGCCAAGCGCTGGAAGGGTATTCGTCCGACCGTTCGTGGTGTCGCGATGAACCCTGTCGATCACCCGCACGGTGGTGGTGAAGGTCGTACCTCCGGTGGTCGTCATCCGGTGTCGCCATGGGGCTTCCCGACTAAGGGCGCGAAGACCCGCACTAACAAGCGCACCGATAACATGATCGTCCGTCGTCGCAAGTAACTAGAGGGATACGACAGTGCCGCGTTCTCTGAAAAAAGGTCCTTTTATCGATCTTCACCTACTGAAGAAGGTCGAAGCGGCGGTGGAAAAGAACGATCGCAAGCCAGTCAAGACCTGGTCGCGCCGTTCGATGATCCTGCCGCAAATGGTCGGTCTGACCATCGCTGTACATAACGGTCGTCAACATGTCCCGGTCCTTGTGTCCGAAGACATGGTCGGCCACAAACTCGGCGAGTTCGCTGCTACCCGCACTTATCGCGGGCACGTCGCGGACAAGAAAGGCAAGCGCTAAGGGGTAAGGAAAGATGGAAGTAGCCGCTAAGTTGTCGGGCGCTCGCATCTCCGCCCAGAAAGCCCGCCTGGTCGCCGACCAGATCCGCGGGAAGAAGGTGGGCGACGCGCTCAACCTCCTGGCTTTCAGTAGCAAGAAAGCCGCCGAGATCATGAAGAAAGTGCTGGAGTCGGCCGTTGCCAACGCCGAGCACAACGAAGGCGCCGATGTGGATGATCTGAAAGTCTCCACCGTCTTCGTCAACGAGGGGCGTTCGCTTAAGCGCATCATGCCGCGTGCCAAGGGCCGCGCTGATCGCATCGTCAAGCGGTCTTGCCATATCACTGTCAAGGTTGCGGACAAGTAACGGAGTCGATCAGATGGGTCAGAAAGTACATCCCACTGGCATTCGCCTGGGAATCGTCAAGGAGCACACCTCCGTCTGGTACGCAGACGGCCGCACGTATGCAGACTATCTGCTTGCAGATCTGAACGTGCGTGAGTACCTCCAAGACAAACTAAAAAGCGCGTCCGTAAGCCGTATCGATATCCATCGCCCGGCTCAAACCGCACGCATCACCATCCACACCGCTCGTCCCGGCATCGTGATCGGCAAGAAAGGTGAAGATGTTGAGAAGCTGCGTCAGGACCTGACCAAGCAAATGGGTGTGCCGGTGCACATCAATATCGAAGAGATCCGCAAGCCGGAGCTCGACGCAATGCTGGTTGCACAGAGCGTAGCTCAGCAGCTGGAGCGTCGCGTGATGTTCCGTCGCGCCATGAAGCGCGCCGTACAGAACGCCATGCGCATTGGTGCCAAGGGCATCAAGATCCAGGTCAGTGGTCGTCTGGGTGGGGCTGAAATTGCCCGTACCGAGTGGTATCGCGAAGGTCGTGTGCCGCTGCACACCCTGCGTGCCGATATCGATTACAACACTTACGAAGCGCACACCACCTACGGTGTGATTGGTGTCAAGGTGTGGATCTTCAAAGGCGAAGTGATTGGTGGTCGCCATGAAGAGCTCAAGCCTCAAGCGCCTGCTCCTCGTAAAAAAGCTGCTAAGTAAGGGGTACGCCAAATGTTGCAACCCAAGCGTACAAAATTCCGCAAGCAGATGACCGGCCACAACCGTGGTCTGGCTCAGCGCGGTAGCAAGGTCAGCTTCGGCGAGTTCGCGCTGAAGTCTGTTTCTCGTGGTCGTCTGACCGCGCGTCAGATCGAGGCTGCACGTCGTGCGCTGACTCGTCACGTCAAGCGTGGCGGTAAGATCTGGATCCGCGTGTTCCCCGACAAGCCCGTTACCAAGAAGCCCCTCGAAGTTCGTATGGGTAAAGGTAAGGGTAGCGTCGAGTACTGGGTAGCCCAGATTCAGCCGGGCAAGGTGCTTTACGAGATCGAGGGTGTTTCCGAAGAGCTGGCGCGTGAGGCTTTCGCCCTGGCCGCTGCAAAGCTGCCGCTCGCCACCTCCTTTGTTAAGCGGACGGTGATGTGATGAAAGCGAATGAACTTCGTGAAAAATCCGTTGAGCAGCTGAACGAGCAACTGCTCGAGCTGCTGCGGGACCAGTTCAATCTGCGTATGCAGAAAGCGACTGGCCAGTTGGGGCAGTCTCACCTGCTCTCGCAAGTCAAGCGCGACATCGCTCGTGTCAAGACTGTGCTCAACCAGCAGGCAGGTAAGTGATCATGGCTGAAGCTCAGAAAACCGTCCGCACGCTGACCGGCCGCGTCGTCAGCGACAAGATGGACAAGACCATCACCGTACTGATCGAGCGTCGCGTGAAGCACCCGATCTACGGCAAATACGTGAAGCGTTCGACCAAACTGCACGCCCACGACGAAACCAACCAGTGCCGTATCGGCGACAAGGTCACCATCCGCGAGACTCGTCCGCTGGCCAAGACCAAGACCTGGATGCTGGTTGACGTCGTTGAACGTGCCGTCGAAGTCTAAGGGCTAGGGGTCGGAGAAATTATATGATTCAGACTCAATCCATGCTCGATGTGGCTGATAACAGTGGCGCTCGTCGCGTCATGTGTATCAAGGTGCTCGGCGGTTCGCACCGCCGTTACGCCGGCATCGGCGACATTATCAAGGTTACCGTCAAGGAAGCGATTCCTCGTGGCAAGGTCAAGAAAGGCCAGGTTATGACCGCTGTTGTGGTTCGTACCCGCCATGGTGTCCGTCGTCCCGATGGTTCTATCATCCGCTTCGATGGCAACGCTGCTGTTCTGTTGAACAACAAGCAAGAGCCTATCGGCACCCGTATCTTTGGGCCGGTGACGCGTGAGCTTCGTACAGAGAAGTTCATGAAGATCGTCTCGCTCGCCCCTGAAGTGCTGTAAGGAGTAGCCGCATGCAAAAGATTCGTCGCAACGACGAGATCATCGTCATCGCCGGCAAAGACAAGGGCAAGCGCGGTAAGGTGCTCAAGGTGCTCGCTGACGACCGTCTGGTCGTCGGTGGGATCAACCTCGTCAAGCGCCATACCAAGCCGAACCCGATGTCCGGCGTTCAGGGCGGTATCGTCGAGAAAGAGGCGCCTTTGCACGTCTCTAACGTCGCCATTTTCAACGGCGAAACCAACAAGGCAGACCGTGTTGGCTTCAAGGTTGAAGAAGGCAAGAAAATTCGTGTCTTCAAGTCGACCCAGAAGCCGGTTGACGCTTGAGACTGCTAGGTAGATAACCATGGCACGACTAAAAGAAGTTTATCGGAAGGAAATCGCGCCCAAGCTGAAGGAAGAGCTTCAGCTTAAGAACGTGATGGAAGTTCCGCGCATTACCAAGATCACCCTCAACATGGGTATTGGCGAGGCGATCGGTGACAAGAAGATCATCGACAACGCTGTCGCTGACCTGGAAAAGATTACCGGCCAGAAGGTCGTGGTCACTCATGCTCGCAAGTCCATCGCTGGCTTCAAGGTCCGCGAAGGCTGGCCGATCGGTGTCAAGGTGACGCTGCGTCGTGAGCGTATGTACGAGTTCCTGGATCGTCTGCTCTCCATTTCCCTGCCGCGCGTACGTGATTTCCGCGGCCTGAACGCCAAGTCCTTTGATGGACGTGGCAACTACAGCATGGGCGTGAAAGAGCAGATCATCTTCCCGGAGATCGATTACGACAAGATCGATGCCCTGCGTGGTCTGGACATCACTCTGACCACCACTGCCCGGACGGATGAAGAAGGTCGCGCTTTGCTGCGTGCCTTCAACTTCCCGTTCCGTAACTGATTGGAGTAGGCACATGGCTAAGCAAAGCATGAAGAACCGTGAGCTGAAGCGTCAGCAAACGGTCGCCAAGTTCGCCCAGAAGCGTGCGGCACTGAAGGCAATCATCGCTAACCCGGAGTCCTCTCCGGAAGCGCGCTGGGAAGCTCAGGTCGCACTGCAGAAGCAGCCTCGTGACGCCAGCGCTTCGCGCCTGCGCAACCGTTGCCGTCTGACTGGTCGTCCGCACGGCGTCTATCGCAAGTTCGGTCTCGCGCGCAACATGCTGCGTCAGGCCGCGATGCGCGGTGACGTGCCGGGCCTGGTCAAGGCCAGCTGGTAACAAAACAACAGGACCTTCGGGTCCTGTTTGTTTTTCGATCAAGCCCCCTGTGGGGCTTGATTCGCTTATGGCGACTCTCTAGAATGTCCGGCTCGCCTGAGCCTCGCACTTTGCCGGGTTTGTCCATTGGCGACACGAGCCGTCAAGGCTTATTTTTTTGTTTTAGGAGCTAAGAGCCCATGAGTATGCAGGACCCGTTAGCGGACATGCTAACTCGTATCCGTAATGCCCAGATGGCCGAGAAGTCCGTCGTAAGCATGCCGTCTTCCACGCTGAAGGTGGCTGTAGCCAATGTTCTTCAGGGTGAAGGCTATATCGCGGGATACCAGGTCAGCGGTGATGCCAAGCCGCAGCTGTCCATCGAGCTGAAGTACTTCGAAGGTCGTCCGGTCATCGAAGAACTCAAGCGCGTAAGTCGTCCTGGCCTGCGCCAGTACAAGTCCGTTGACCAGTTGCCGAAAGTACGCGGTGGCCTGGGTGTGTCGATCGTCTCCACCAACAAGGGTGTGATGACTGATCGTGCTGCTCGCGCTGCTGGTGTTGGCGGCGAAGTGCTTTGCACTGTGTTCTAAGGGGGGATAAGCATGTCTCGCGTTGCTAAGAACCCCGTCAAGCTGCCCGCTGGCGTCGAAATCAAGATGTCCGGTCAGCAGCTTTCGGTGAAGGGCGCAAAAGGCGCTCTCGAACTGAATGTTCATCCGTCTGTGGAAGTGATCCAGGAATCCGGCGAGCTGCGCTTTGCCGGTCGTAATGGTGATCAGCAGACTCGCGCTATGGCTGGTACCACTCGTGCGCTGGTCAACAACATGGTGATCGGCGTCAGCCAGGGCTTCGAGCGTAAGCTTCAGCTGGTTGGTGTGGGTTACAAGGCGCAAGCCAAGGGTCAGGTGCTGAACCTCGCGCTCGGTTTCTCCCATCCGATCGACTATGCGTTGCCGGAAGGTGTGGTCGCCGAAACCCCGAACCAGACCGAAATCCTGATCAAGGGTGTCGACAAGCAACTGGTTGGTCAGGTCGCCGCGGAGATTCGCGATTTCCGTCGCCCTGAACCTTATAAGGGCAAGGGCGTTCGTTACGCGGATGAGGTTGTCCGTCGTAAAGAAGCCAAGAAGAAGTAGGGCATAGCAAATGACCGACAAAAAAGTTACTCGACTGCGTCGCGCTCGCAAAGCACGCCTGAAAATGCACGAGCTCGAAGCCGTGCGTCTGTGCGTCTATCGCTCTTCGCAGCACATCTACGCCCAGGTCATTTCGGCCGACGGCAGCAAGGTTCTGGCCAGCGCCTCTACCTTGGACAAAGCATTGCGTGATGGCGCCACTGGCAATGTCGACGCGGCCAAGAAAGTTGGCGAGCTGGTTGCCGAGCGTGCAAAAGCCGCTGGTGTAACGCAGGTTGCATTCGACCGTTCTGGCTTCAAGTACCACGGTCGTGTCAAGGCACTGGCCGATGCTGCTCGTGAAGGCGGGCTGGAGTTCTAAGTTATGGCAAATAACGAGCAAAAGCGCGACGAAGGCTACATCGAGAAGCTGGTTCAAGTTAACCGCGTCGCAAAAACCGTAAAGGGTGGCCGTATCTTCACCTTCACCGCTCTGACTGTCGTTGGTGACGGAAAGGGTCGTGTTGGCTTCGGTCGTGGCAAGTCCCGCGAAGTGCCGGCTGCCATCCAGAAGGCCATGGAGGCGGCTCGCCGCAATATGATCCAGGTCGACCTGAATGGCACTACCCTGCAGTACCCAACGAAGGCTGCGCATGGTGCTTCCAAGGTATACATGCAGCCAGCCTCCGAAGGTACTGGTGTGATTGCCGGTGGCGCCATGCGTGCGCTGCTGGAAGTTGCTGGTGTTCAGAACGTTCTGGCCAAGTGCTACGGCTCCACCAATCCGGTGAACGTTGTGCATGCCACCTTCAAGGGCCTGAAGGCCATGCAGTCGCCCGAATCCGTGGCAGCCAAGCGTGGCAAGAGCGTCGAGGAGATTCTCTAACCATGGCTAACGCTACTGTCAAAGTCACGCTGGTCAAAAGCGTGAACGGCCGTCTGGCCAATCACAAGGCGTGCGTCAAGGGCTTGGGCCTGCGTCGCATTGGTCATACCGTTGAGGTTCAGGATACCCCTGAGAACCGTGGCATGATCAACAAGGCCTACTACCTTCTCCGTGTGGAGGGCTAATCATGCAATTGAACGATCTGCGTTCCGCGCCGGGTGCCCGTCGCGAAAAGCTGCGTCCCGGTCGTGGTATCGGTAGCGGTCTCGGTAAGACCGGTGGCCGTGGTCACAAGGGTCAGACTTCCCGTTCCGGTGGCAAGATTGCTCCCGGTTTCGAGGGTGGTCAGCAGCCGTTGCACCGCCGTCTGCCGAAGTTCGGCTTCGTCTCGCTGAAGGCTATGGATCGCGCGGAAGTGCGTACTTCCGAGTTGGCAAAGGTCGAGGGTGATGTCGTTACCGTGCAGAGCCTGAAAGACGCCAACGTCATCAACCAGAACGTACAGCGCGTGAAAATCATGCTGTCCGGCGAGGTTGGTCGTGCGGTGACGCTCAAGGGTATCGCAGCCACCAAGGGTGCGCGTGCGGCTATCGAAGCAGCTGGCGGCAAGTTCGAGGAATAAATGGCTAAGCAAGGTGCTCTCTCCGCGCTGAGTAATGGTGGTCTGTCCGAACTATGGGCTCGTCTGCGCTTTCTGTTCATGGCGATCATCGTCTACCGGATTGGCGCACACATCCCTGTTCCCGGGATCAATCCCGATCGACTGGCCGAACTATTCCGTCAGAACGAGGGGACCATCCTTAGCTTGTTCAACATGTTTTCCGGCGGCGCGCTGGAGCGCATGAGCATCTTTGCATTGGGGATCATGCCGTACATTTCGGCCTCGATCATCATGCAGCTCATGACCGCTGTCAGTCCGCAGCTGGAGCAGTTGAAGAAAGAAGGTGAGGCCGGGCGTCGCAAGATCAGCCAGTACACCCGTTACGGCACGCTGGTGCTCGCGATTGTTCAGGCCGTCGGCATGTCCGTCGGTCTGGCCGGTCAGGGTGTCGCGTTCAGCAACGATTTCGGCTTCTACTTCGTCGCCATCACAACCTTCGTGTCTGGTGCGATGTTCATGATGTGGCTGGGTGAGCAGATCACCGAGCGAGGCGTTGGTAACGGCATCTCGATGCTGATCTTCGCTGGTATCGTCGCGGGGTTGCCGGGCGCGCTTGGCCAGTCCTTCGAGTCTGCTCGTCAGGGCGACATCAACATCATTGCGCTGCTTGCTGTTGGCCTCCTGGCTGTTGCAATCATCGGTTTCGTGGTCTTCATCGAGCGTGGCCAGCGGCGTATCGCCGTGCACTACGCCAAGCGGCAGCAAGGTCGTAAGGTTTTCGCTGCGCAGACCAGCCATTTGCCGTTGAAGGTGAACATGGCGGGGGTTATCCCGGCCATCTTCGCTAGCAGCATCCTGTTGTTCCCTGCCTCGCTTGGTCAGTGGTTCGGTCAATCCGAGAGCATGGGCTGGTTGGCTGACATCTCGCAGGCGATTGCCCCAGGGCAGCCGTTGAATATCCTGCTGTTCAGTGCTGGCATCATATTCTTCTGCTTCTTCTATACGGCGTTGATGTTCAACCCGAAGGATGTTGCTGAGAATCTGAAGAAGTCCGGTGCGTTTATTCCCGGGATTCGTCCTGGTGAGCAGTCGGCCCGTTATATCGATGGCGTGCTGACTCGCTTGACCATGTTCGGCGCCCTGTACATGACGGCTGTATGCCTGTTGCCGCAGTTTCTCGTGGTTGCAGCGAATGTGCCGTTCTACCTCGGTGGGACCTCGTTGCTGATCGTGGTTGTGGTTGTCATGGACTTCATGTCCCAAGTGCAATCGCACCTCATGTCGCACCAGTACGATTCCCTGATGAAGAAAGCCAACCTGAAGGGCTACGGCAGCGGCATGCTCCGCTGAGGTTGCTCGTAAGGTTCTAGGAGTTGGTGATGAAAGTTCGTGCATCGGTTAAAAAGCTGTGCCGCAACTGCAAGGTCATTCGTCGCGACGGTGTCGTGCGCGTGATCTGCAGCGCAGAACCGCGTCACAAGCAGCGCCAAGGCTGATTGTGTAAAGCGTGAGAACCCGGCAGCTAGTGCGCTGCCGGGTTGAATATTTGTTATTACAGCGTTAATATCTCGCGCCCTTTTCTTGGCTTCCGGGGCGTAGGTAGCTGTCAATTGGAGTTTCACTGAATGGCCCGTATTGCAGGCGTCAACATTCCGGATAACAAGCACACTGTTATCTCGCTGACCTACATCTACGGTGTTGGTCGCACCCGTGCGCAGGAAATCTGCGCTGCTACCGGTGTGAATCCGGCAGCAAAGATCAAGGATCTTTCCGACGAGCAGGTCGAACTGCTGCGTGGCGAAGTCGGCAAGTTCATCGTTGAAGGCGACCTGCGTCGCGAAGTCAACATGAAAATCAAGCGCTTGATGGACCTGGGTTGCTATCGCGGCCTGCGTCATCGTCGTGGTCTGCCGGTTCGCGGTCAGCGCACCAAGACCAACGCACGTACCCGTAAGGGCCCGCGCAAGCCGATCCGCAAGTAATCGCGTTAGCGAATCGACAGGAATCTAGTCATGGCAAAACCTGCTGCTCGTCCTCGTAAAAAAGTCAAAAAGACAGTGGTTGATGGCATCGCCCACATCCACGCGTCTTTCAATAACACCATCGTGACCATCACTGATCGTCAGGGCAATGCGCTGTCCTGGGCTACCTCCGGTGGTTCGGGCTTCCGCGGCTCGCGTAAGTCCACTCCGTTCGCTGCTCAGATCGCCGCCGAGCGCGCTGGCCAGGCTGCTCTGGAGTACGGTCTGAAGAACCTCGACGTCAACGTCAAGGGCCCAGGTCCGGGTCGCGAATCCGCTGTGCGTGCTCTGAACGCCTGCGGCTATAAAATCGCCAGCATCACCGACGTGACGCCGATCCCGCATAACGGGTGCCGTCCGCCGAAGAAGCGCCGCGTGTAATCAGGAGACAGTAAAGAATGGCTCGTTATATTGGTCCCAAGTGCAAACTGTCTCGTCGTGAAGGCACTGATCTCTTCCTGAAGAGTGGTGCGCGCGCGCTCGAATCCAAGTGCAACATTGAAACCCCGCCGGGTGTGCATGGTCAGCGTCGTGGCCGTCTGTCCGACTACGGCACTCAGCTGCGCGAGAAGCAGAAAGTCCGCCGCATCTACGGTGTTCTGGAGCGTCAGTTCAGCGGTTACTACAAGGAAGCCGCCAGCCGTAAGGGCGCTACCGGCGAAAACCTGCTGCAGCTGCTCGAATGCCGCCTGGACAACGTCGTGTACCGTATGGGCTTCGGCTCCACTCGTGCCGAATCGCGTCAGCTGGTGTCGCACAAGTCGATCACAGTCAACGGTCAGACCGTGAACATCCCGTCCTACCAGGTTAAAGCCGGTGACGTGGTTGCTGTTCGCGAGAAGTGCCGTAACCAGCTGCGTATCGCCCAGGCCCTCGAACTGTGCGCACAGCGCGGCCGCGTTGAATGGGTCGAAGTAGACGCCGACAAGAAATCCGGTGTTTTCAAGAATGTTCCGGCTCGCAGCGATCTGTCCGCCGACATCAACGAAAACCTGATTGTCGAGCTCTACTCCAAGTAAGGGCTAGAAAATAGGTGTATCCATGCAGAGTTCGGTAAATGAGTTCCTGACCCCCCGCCATATCGATGTGCAGGTGGTCAGTCCGACCCGTGCCAAGATCACTCTCGAGCCCCTCGAGCGTGGTTTTGGCCACACCCTGGGCAACGCGCTGCGTCGTATTCTGTTGTCCTCCATGCCCGGCTGCGCTGTGGTCGAGGCTGAGATCGACGGTGTGCTCCACGAGTACAGCGCCATCGAGGGCGTGCAGGAAGATGTAATCGAAATCCTGCTCAACCTCAAAGGTATCGCCATCAAGCTGCACGGCCGTGATGAAGTGACCTTGAGCCTGGTGAAGAAGGGCGCGGGCGCTGTTACCGCTGCCGATATCCAGCTGGATCACGATGTTGAAATCGTCAACGGCGATCACCTGATCGCCAATCTGGCGGCCAACGGCTCGCTCAACATGAAGCTCAAGGTCGCTCGCGGCCGTGGTTACGAGCCTGCTGATGCGCGTCAGAGCGACGAGGACGAAAGCCGTAGCATCGGTCGTCTTCAGCTCGACGCCACCTTCAGCCCGGTTCGTCGCGTGGCTTATGTGGTCGAGAATGCTCGTGTCGAGCAGCGCACCAACCTGGACAAGCTGGTCATTGACCTGGAAACCAACGGCACTCTGGATCCCGAAGAGGCGATTCGTCGTGCAGCGACCATCCTGCAGCAGCAGCTGGCTGCGTTCGTCGACCTGAAGGGCGACAGCGAACCAGTGGTTGTCGAGCAGGAAGACGAGATCGATCCGATCCTGTTGCGTCCGGTTGATGACCTGGAGCTGACCGTACGTTCGGCCAACTGCCTCAAGGCAGAGAACATCTACTACATTGGTGATCTGATCCAGCGCACCGAAGTAGAGCTGTTGAAAACGCCGAACCTGGGCAAGAAGTCCCTGACCGAGATCAAGGACGTTCTGGCTTCGCGTGGTTTGTCCCTCGGTATGCGCCTGGATAACTGGCCGCCGGCAAGTCTCAAGAAGGACGATAAGGCCACTGCCTGATCGCCCCCAGTAACCGAACTGAACGTTTGGTAAGGAATTTCAATCATGCGTCATCGTAAAAGTGGCCGTCATCTGAGCCGCACCAGCGCCCACCGCAAGGCCATGTTCCAGAACATGGCGGTGTCGCTGTTCGAGCACGAACTGATCAAGACCACCCTGCCCAAGGCTAAGGAACTGCGTCGCGTTGCCGAGCCGCTGATCACCCTGGCCAAGGAAGACAGCGTTGCCAACCGCCGCCTGGCTTTCGACCGTACCCGTTCGAAAGCTGCTGTAGGCAAGCTGTTCAACGATCTGGGCAAGCGCTACGCCACCCGTCAGGGCGGCTATCTGCGCATCCTCAAGTGCGGTTTCCGCGCAGGGGACAACGCACCTATGGCTTACGTCGAGCTGGTTGACCGTCCGGTCGCTGGTGAGGTCGAAGCCGCAGCCGAGTAATCGGCCGCTGTATGAAGAACCGGGCCTAGGCCCGGTTTTTTATTGTCTGAACGATTTTTCTGCTCTATCAGGTTGGTTCGTTTAATAAATTAGTTCTTTAGTGGCGTCTCGTTAGAATTCTCCTCAAGCCGACTTCACCGGTATGTACAAGGAGATACAGAATGAGCCAAGGCAAGACCCTCACCACCGCTGGTGGCGCCCCCGTTGCCGACAATCAGAATTCTCGTTCAGCCGGGCCTCGTGGCCCTTTGTTGCTGGATGACTTCCACCTGGTCGAAAAGCTCGCCCATTTCAACCGCGAAGTCATTCCGGAGCGTCGTGTGCACGCCAAGGGCTCCGGCGCCTATGGCACGTTTACCGTGACCGCAGACATAGCTCACCTCACCCGCGCCAAGCTGTTCGAGTCCGTTGGCAAGCAAACGTCCCTGTTCCTGCGCTTTTCCACGGTAGGGGGTGAGCGCGGTTCGGCGGATACCGAGCGTGATCCTCGCGGCTTCGCGGTGAAGTTCTATACCGAGGAAGGCAATTGGGACGTGGTGGGCAACAACACGCCGGTCTTCTTCATCCGCGATCCGCTGAAATTTCCGGATTTCATCCATACGCAAAAGCGTGACCCATGGACCAATCTGAAGAGCCCGCAGATGATGTGGGACTTCTGGTCGCACTCACCCGAGGCGTTGCATCAGGTCACCATCCTGTTTTCCGATCGCGGCATCCCGAATGGTTATCGGTTCATGCACGGCTTCGGCAGCCACACCTTCAGCCTGGTCAACGGTGAAGGCGAGCGGCACTGGGTGAAGTTCCATTTCAAGAGCATGCAAGGGATCAAAAACCTGCATCCGAGCGAGGCGGCACGCCTTGCCGGCAGCGATCCCGATTATGCGCAGCGCGATCTTTTCCACGCGATCGAGCGGGGCGAGTACCCCAGGTGGAAGCTCTGCATCCAGGTGATGAGCGAGGCGGAGGCTGCCAACCGTGCCGAGAATCCGTTCGACGTCACCAAGGTCTGGTCGCAGAAGGACTTTCCGCTGATTGAAGTGGGTGTAGTCGAGCTGAATCGCAATCCGCAGAACTATTTCGCCGAGGTCGAACAGGCTGCCTTTGCCCCGAGCAACGTCGTCCCGGGTGTCGGCCTGTCGCCGGATCGCATGCTACAGGGGCGGGTATTCGCTTACGCCGATGCCCATCGTTACCGCGTCGGCACCAACCATCAGCAGCTTCCGGTTAATGCACCGCGTTGCCCAGTGCACAACTATCAGCGTGATGGCGCGATGCGTTTTGATGGCAACGGTGGTTCGGCGCCCAACTACGAGCCGAACAGCTATAGCGATGCCCCCAAGCAGGCGGCGCAATACGCCGAACCGGCGCTTGCGCTCTCCGGCGCAGCTGACCGGTATGACCACAGGGCCGATGAGGACTATTTCAGCCAGGCGGGTGCTCTGTTCCGTCTGATGACAGCCGAGCAGCAGAACCTGCTGATCGGCAATATCGTCGGTGCGATGATGGGCGTTTCGCGTGACGTACAGTTGCGTCAGCTGGGCCACTTTTTCAAGGCCGACCCGGCATACGGAGCGGGTGTCGCCCGGGGGCTGGGCATCGATCCGAACGAAGTCGCCTAAGCCATATCGAGCGTGGAGCGTTTAGAAGCCGGCCTCGTAAGAGGCCGGCTTTTTTTTGGCTGCTCGTCAGTGGCGGTCGCGCTCCAGCAGCGACTTGAGGAAATGCCCGGTGTGCGACTGCGGCATTTCCGCGACCTCTTCCGGTGTGCCGCTGGCGATGATCTGACCGCCCTTGGAGCCGCCTTCAGGACCGAGATCCACCAGCCAGTCGGCGGTCTTGATCACGTCCAGGTTGTGCTCGATGACCACCACGGTGTTGCCGTGGTCGCGTAGGCGATGCAGCACGTCGAGCAGTTGCTGGATGTCGGCGAAATGCAGGCCGGTGGTGGGTTCGTCGAGGATGTACAGGGTCTTGCCGGTGTCGCGCTTGGACAGCTCGCGGGACAGCTTGACCCGCTGCGCCTCGCCGCCGGATAGCGTGGTCGCGCTCTGTCCCAGCTTGATGTACGACAGTCCGACGTCCATCAGCGTCTGCAGCTTGCGCGCCACTGCCGGCACCGGATCGAAGAACTCGCGGGCTTCCTCGATGGTCATGTCCAGCACCTCGGTGATGCTCTTGCCCTTGTACTTCACCTCCAGCGTCTCACGGTTGTAGCGCTTGCCCTTGCACACATCGCAGGGAACGTAGATATCCGGCAGGAAGTGCATCTCCACCTTGATCACGCCGTCGCCCTGGCAGGCTTCGCAGCGGCCACCCTTGACGTTGAAGGAGAAACGCCCTGGCCCGTAACCGCGCGAACGGGCTTCCGGCACGCCAGCGAACAGCTCGCGAATCGGCGTGAACAGCCCGGTGTAGGTCGCCGGGTTGGAGCGCGGTGTGCGGCCGATGGGGCTCTGGTCGATGTCGACGACCTTGTCCAGGTGCTGCAGGCCATCGAAGCTATCGTAGGGTGCGACCTCCAGCGTGGTCGCACCATTGAGTGCCGTGGCGGTGATCGGGAACAGTGTGTTGTTGATCAGCGTCGATTTGCCCGAGCCGGACACGCCGGTGATGCAGGTAAGCAGGCCAACCGGAATCTCCAGGTCGACGTTGCGCAGGTTGTTGCCACGGGCGCCCTTTAGCTTGAGCAGCTTTTTCGAATCGCGACGGGTGCGCTCCGGCGGGTAGTTGATCTTCACCCGGCCGGACAGGTACTTGCCAGTCAGCGAGTTCGGGTGCGCCATCACCTCGTCCGGCGTACCTTCGGCGACGATGCGGCCGCCGTGCACGCCGGCACCCGGCCCGATGTCGACTACGTAGTCGGCAAGGCGGATGGCGTCCTCGTCGTGCTCGACCACGATCACCGTATTGCCGATGTCGCGTAGGTGGCGCAGGGTACCGAGCAGGCGTTCATTGTCGCGCTGGTGCAGGCCGATCGACGGCTCATCGAGGATGTACATCACGCCGACTAGGCCGGCGCCGATCTGGCTCGCCAGACGGATGCGCTGGGCCTCGCCGCCGGACAGCGTGTCCGCGCTGCGGTCCAGGGTCAGGTAGTCGAGGCCAACGTTGACCAGGAACTGCAGACGCTCGCGGATCTCCTTGAGGATCTTGTCGGCGATTTCGCCGCGACGACCGCTGAGCGAGAGTCCGCCGAAATAATCGGTGGCATCACCGATGGGCAGGGCCGTAACTGCCGGCAGGGTCTTGTCGCCGACCCATACGTGGCGGGCTTCGCGGCGCAAGCGCGTGCCGCGGCATTCCGGGCAGGGCTGGGTGCTGAGGTATTTGGCCAGCTCCTCGCGTACGGAATTGGATTCGGTCTCGCGGTAGCGACGCTCGAGGTTGGGGATGATGCCTTCGAACGGGTGCGAACGTTTGACGATGTCGCCGCGGTCGTTGAGATAGCGGAACTCGACGTTCTCACGGCCACTGCCACGCAAAATGTACTTCTGGTGGTCAGCTGCCAGCGAGTCGAAGGGTTCGTCCAGGCTGAAGCCGTAATGCGAGGCCAGCGAGCCGAGCATCTGGAAGTAATAGACGTTGCGCCGGTCCCAGCCGCGGATCGCCCCCTCGGCCAGGGTCAGCTCGCCGTTGACCAGGCGCTTGGCGTCGAAGAACTGCTTCACGCCGAGGCCATCGCAGGTCGGGCAGGCCCCTGCCGGATTGTTGAAAGAGAACAGCTTGGGTTCCAGTTCGCTGATGGAGTGGCCGCAGATCGGGCAGGCGAAGCGCGCCGAGAAGATCATCTCCTCGCCTTCGTCATCTTCTTCCATGGGCGCGACCAAGGCGATGCCGTCGGCTAGCTTGAGCGCCGTCTCGAAGGATTCGGCCAGACGCTGCTGCAGGTCGCCACGGACCTTGAAACGATCCACCACCACATCGATGGAGTGCTTCTTCTGCTTGTCCAGCTTGGGCAGTTCGTCCAGCTCATAGAGGCGGCCGTTGACGCGGGCGCGGACGAAGCCCTGGGCACGCAGCTCATCGAACACCGCCAGGTGCTCGCCTTTGCGCTCGCGGATGACCGGAGCCAGCAGCATCAGCTTGCGGCCCTCGGGCAGTGCCAGCACCTGGTCGACCATCTGGCTGACGGTCTGCGCTTCCAGCGGTGCATCATGGTCCGGGCAACGCGGCGTGCCGACCCGTGCGTAGAGTAGGCGCAGGTAGTCGTAGATCTCGGTGATGGTACCGACGGTGGAGCGCGGGTTGTGCGAGGTGGATTTCTGCTCGATGGAAATGGCTGGGGAGAGCCCTTCGATGGTATCGACATCAGGCTTTTCCATCATCGAGAGGAACTGCCGGGCGTAGGCCGAGAGCGATTCGACGTAGCGGCGCTGGCCTTCGGCATAAAGCGTATCGAACGCCAGCGAAGACTTGCCGGAGCCGGAGAGGCCGGTTATGACGATCAGCTTGTCGCGTGGCAGGGTGAGATCGATGTTCTTCAAGTTGTGGGTGCGGGCCCCACGAATCAGAATCTTGTCCAAAACAGCCTCGCGTGGCGGGCGAAAACCCGAAAGTATACGGCCGGGGTAACAGCCGCGGCAAAACCGTGCGCCTGTGCCGAACAGGGTAGGGCTGCTAGAATCGCCGCCGGTTCATACAAGCGAGACCCTCCATGCAGGACCCCTACAGCGAGCGCATGAGCGCCAGCGAAACTCGCGCAGCCTCCGGGCTGGCACTGGTGTTCGCTTTCCGCATGCTCGGCATGTTCATGGTTTTGCCCGTGCTGGCGACCTACGGTATGGATCTGGACGGCGCAACGCCGACCCTGATCGGATTGGCCATCGGTGCCTATGGTTTGACCCAGGCGCTGCTGCAAATTCCCTTCGGTATTCTGTCCGACCGCATCGGGCGCTTGCCGATCATCTATTTCGGTCTGGCGATCTTCGCCGCCGGCGCGGTGCTGGCGGCGATGTCCGACAGCATCTGGGGTGTAATCGCAGGACGGGTGCTGCAGGGCGCCGGTGCGATCTCCGCCGCGGTGATGGCCTTGCTCTCCGACCTGACCCGCGAGCAGCATCGAACCAAGGCGATGGCGCTGATCGGGGTGAGCATCGGCCTGTCCTTTGCAGTGGCGATGATCATCGGGCCCTTGCTGACGCGCGCCTTCGGCCTTTCTGGGTTGTTCTGGGTGACGGCGGCGATGGCGGTGCTCGGTGGCGTAATCGTGACCTTGCTGCCCAAGGCCCAGGTGCATGTCCGCCATCGCGAATCCGGCGTTGCCAAGCAGGCGCTGGGTGTGACGCTGCGTCATCCGGATCTGTTGCGCCTGGACTTCAGCATCCTGGCATTACACGCGATCCTCATGGCGAGTTTCGTCGCGCTGCCGCTGGCGCTGGTGGAGCAGGGGGCACTGCCCAAGGACGAGCACTGGTGGGTCTACCTCACCGCGTTGTTGATCGGCTTCTTCGGCATGGTCCCTTTCATCATCTATGGCGAGAAGAAGCGCCAGATGCGCCGCGTGTTGCTCGGTGCCGTCTCTGCGCTGCTGCTGTGCGAGCTGTTCTTCTGGTGGTTCGGCAACGGCCTGTGGATGCTGGTGATAGGCATGGTCGCCTTCTTCGTGGCCTTCAATCTGCTGGAGGCCTCGTTGCCTTCGCTAATCAGCAAGGTAGCGCCTGCCGGTGGCAAGGGCACCGCCATGGGGGTCTATTCCACCAGTCAGTTTCTCGGTGCCGGGGTGGGCGGCGTTCTAGGCGGGATGCTCTATCAGCAGGGCGGGCTGGCCCTGGTATTTGCTGGCTGCGCGGCACTCTGCGCGCTGTGGTTCGTGATCGCCTTCAGCATGCGCGAGCCTCCCTATGTCACCAGCCTGCGCCTGCCGCTTTCGGCCGGCGCGCTGAGCAACACCCGGCTCGAGGCCGACCTGCTGCACGTGCCTGGCGTGAGCGATGTGCTGATCGTGCTTGACGAGGCGGCGGCCTATGTGAAGGTCGATACGCTGTATCTGGATAGAGACGCACTCGACCGCCTGGTCGCCTGAACGCTGGCGCAGAGGACGCCGCAGTGCATGCCGGGGCGCAACTTGAGGGCGCGTCGGTTGGTTGTCAGGGGTGGCTGAGGTAAGATTCGCGGTCATCGGGTTTTTGGAGGCAGGATCGCCTCTGGTGCCCATTTAAATCATATGTTCCAAGAGGAGTTACCCATGGCCAGAGGGGTGAACAAAGTCATCTTGATCGGCAATGTCGGCGGCGACCCGGAAACCCGCTACATGCCCAATGGCAATGCGGTGACCAACATCACGCTGGCAACCACCGACAGCTGGAAAGACAAGCAGACCGGTCAGCTGCAAGAGCGTACCGAGTGGCACCGTGTGGTGCTGTTCGGCAAGGTCGCCGAGATTGCCGGCGAGTACCTGCGCAAGGGCTCGCAGTGCTACATCGAAGGTCGCCTGCAGACGCGCGAGTGGGAGAAGGATGGCGTCAAGCGCTATACCACCGAGATCGTCGTCGACATGAACGGCACCATGCAGTTGCTCGGCGGCCGTGGTGGCAATTCCGACGATGCGCCACGCCAGCCGCGCCCGCAGCGCGAGCCGCAGCAGGCCCCGCGTCAGCAGGCCCAGCCGCAGCAGCCTGCTGCCCGGCAGCAGCCCGCGCCGGACTATGACAGCTTCGACGACGACATCCCCTTCTGAGTCCTTCCTGAATGCGAATGCGCCTGATGCTGTTGGGCGGCGGCAATGCCCTGGGTCAGGCGCTCATCCGCCTCGGCGCCGAGGAAGACATCGGCTTTCTTGCGCCGCGCCCGCCCGCCCAGGGCTGGGATGCCGCCAGTCTTACCCAGTTGCTCGACGACAACCGTCCGGATGTCGTCATCAACCTCGCCTACTACTACGACTGGTTCCAGAGCGGACAGCCCAACGAGCCGGCGCTCGCGGCCCAGGAGCGGGCTGTGGAGCGGCTTGCCGAGCTGTGCCAGCACCACGATTTCGTTCTCCTGCAGCCGTCGAGTTACCGCGTATTCGATGGTGCGCGCACCACTGCCTACAGCGAGAAGGATGAAGTCGCGCCGCTGGATGCCCGGGGCCAGGCGCTCTGGCGCATCGAGCAGAGCGTGCGGGCGTTGTGCCCGCGTCATGTGCTGCTGCGTTTCGGCTGGCTGCTCGACGACAGTCGTGACGGTGTGTTGGGGCGAGTGTTGCAACGGCTGGAGCAGAGCGAAGCGATACTGCTCGCGGACGATCGCCGTGGCAATCCGACGCCGGTGGACGACGCGGCGCGGGTGATCCTCGCTGTACTCAAGCAGCTCGATTGCCAGGCGCCGTTGTGGGGTACCTACCATTACGGCGGTCACGAAGCCTCGACGCCGCTGCTGGTCGCGCAGGCGCTGCTGGGCGAGGCCGCCAGGTATCGCGATGTGACGACTGCCAAGCTGACGCCGGTCGCTCACGCCGACTGTTCGGATGCCGCGGCTGAGCCGCAGCACGGTGTGTTGGCCTGCAAGAAGATATTCACCACTTTCGGCATCAAGCCGCGTGCCTGGCGCACCGGCCTGCCGAGCCTGCTGGAGCGTTATTACCGCCATGGCTGATGCCCCGATTCTGATCACTGGCGGCGCCGGCTTCATCGGCTCCAATCTGGTCGATGCCCTGCTGGCGCGCGGCTATGCCGTCCGCGTGCTGGATAACCTTTCCACCGGCAAACGCGAGAACCTGCAACAGCATGAGCGGCTCGAACTCATCGTCGGCGACGTGGCCGACGTCGACTGTGTTCGTCGCGCGGTACAGGGCTGCCGGGCCGTGGTGCATCTGGCCGCTGTCGCGTCGGTGCAGGCGTCGGTGGATGATCCGGTCGGCACCCACCAGAGCAACCTGATAGGCACCTTGAATCTTTGCGAGGCGATGCGAGAAGCGGGTGTGAAGCGCCTGCTGTTCGCCTCGAGCGCAGCGGTCTATGGCAACAATGGCGAAGGCCAGGCCATCGATGAAAATACCGCGAAGGCGCCGCTGACCCCTTACGCTGCAGACAAACTGGCCAGCGAGCATTACCTGGATTTCTATCGGCGCCAGCATGGTCTGGAGCCGGTGGTGTTCCGCTTCTTCAATGTTTACGGCCCTCGGCAGGATCCGTCGTCGCCCTATTCAGGGGTGATCAGCATCTTTACCGAGCGGGCGCAGAAGGGGCAGCCGATTGCGGTGTTCGGCGATGGGGAGCAGACGCGGGACTTCATCTATGTAGGGGATCTGGTCGAGGTGCTGGTGCAGGCACTTGAAGCTCCGGATGCGCCGGAAGGGGCGGTGAACGTGGGGCTCAACAAGGCGACGTCGTTGAACCAGCTGCTCGACGCCATTGGCGATGTGCTGGGCGGTCTGCCCGAGGTGAGCTATCAGGCGGCGCGCTCGGGAGACATTCGTCATTCGCGGGCGAACAATGCGCGGCTGGTGCAGCGCTACCGCTTGCCAGAGCCACCCACCAGCATGCGCCAAGGGCTGGCCCGTTTGTTGGGCAAGTAAGCGAAACCGGAAAAGACAAAAGGCGCCATTGGCGCCTTTTGTCTGTCTGCGATTCGGTTGGACCGATGCGTCAGAACTTGTAGCCGAGGCCGACCATGTAGACGAAGGGATCGACGTCTACGTCGACTTTGATTTTTGCATCTGCCGCTTCGGAGTAGGTTGTGCCGGTCGTGTCGATGTCGATATAGCGGACTTGAGCGTTGAGCATTAGGTTGTCAGTCAGCATGTAATCCATGCCCACCTGAGCGGCCAAACCCCACGAATCTTTCATGTCCAGCCCGCGGAGCTGCAAACCCGAGTTCTCAGCTTCACCGGTCAATTTGTCATCGAAGAACCAAGTGTAGTTAATGCCAGCACCAACATAGGGTTGGAAGGCGGATGCTTTTTCCAGCGGATAGTAGATTACGCTGAGGGTTGGCGGGAGGTGCTTGAGTTCGCCAAGCTTCAAGCCGCCCAGGCCCTTGGTGCCTACGTCGTGGGTGAATGGGGTTGCTGCAAGCAACTCGATACCCACCTTGTCGGTCACCATGTAGGCAAAGTTCAGGCCCAGTTGTGTGTCGCTGTTCAAAGTGGCGCCGGTGCCATCCACGCCCGCCCCGCCGACTTTTACGTTGCCACTATCTTCACGCGGATCAACAGTGATAGCACCAGCGCGAACGATGATGTCCCCGGCCTCGAAAGCCTGGGCGAGGGGTGCGGTCAGCGCCAGGGCCAGCGCGGAAGCAGTGAACAGGGTCTTGCGCATGATGATGCTCCGTTTGTTGGAATGCGATTGGCCGCCATGTTAGGGAGCGGGCGCCGGGGCTTTTTGATCCAGCTCAATGAAAGCCGCGTCGCCAGCTGCGACGTAATGCCCGGGTTGCTTTGCGTCAATTGCTGGATGATAATGTTTCTCTTTTGAGTTAACGACCGTCTGCAAGGACCTCCTCATGCCTCCCTTCATCCCCCGCCTGTTGGCGGTTGCCGTGCTGCCGTGCTGCTTGCACCTGTATGCGGGGTCGCTCTCCGCGGCTCCGCTCGACGCTGCGCTCGAAGAGAGCGAGCGCCTGTCTGCCGAAGCCAAGGCTTCGCAAGCGCGGATCAACCAGCTTGACGATGCCACGCGCGAGGCGCTCAACGAGTACCGCAGCGCTTTGCAGCAGGCTGAGGCATTGAAAGGTTATAACAGTCAGTTACGCGACTTGGTGGCCGCACAGCGCGAGGAGCTCGAGGGCTTTCAGCGCCAGCTGGACAGCATCGAGCGCACCCAGGAAGCGGTGACGCCGCAGATGAGTCGCATGGTCGAGGTGCTCGGCGAGTTCATTGCCGCCGACCTGCCGTTCCTGCCGGAGGAGCGCGCCGATCGTCTGGCCGGTCTGCAGGATCTGCTGCCGCGCGCCGATGTCAGCCTGGCGGAAAAGTACCGGCGCATCCTCGAGGCCTATCAGATCGAAAGCGACTACGGCCGCACGCTAGAAGCCTGGCGCGGCGAACTGCCTGGCAATGGCGATTCGCGTAGCGTCGAGTTTCTCCGCCTGGGCCGGGTGATGCTCTATTACCAAACCCTCGATGCTCATGAGAGCGGCTGGTGGAACCCGCAGACGCGCAGCTGGGAAGTGCTCGACGGCAGCGCACGACGGCCGCTGACCCAGGCCATCGCCATTGCCCGCCAGCAGCAGGCGCCCGCCTATCTGCAACTGCCCGTGAAGACCCTGGCCGAGGAGGCCGCGCAATGAGCCGTCTGTTTTCCCTGTTCCTTGTCGCGCTGCTGCCGCTCACCTCGCATGCGGCGGAGCCGCTCAGCCCTGACCAGTTGCTCGAACGCATCCGCAGCGACCGCGCCGCTGAGGTCAGTGCCATGCAGGCTCGCGAGCAGGCCTTCGTTCGTGACCGTGGCGAGCAGCAGCAACTGCTTTCCCGTGCCCGTGCCGCACTGGCCGAGCAGAAGGCCGAGGCCGAGCGATTGAAGGCCGAATTCGACCGCCAGGAAGCGGAGCTGGCCGAGCAGGAAAAGCTCCTGGCCCAGCGCGTCGGTCATCTCGGTGAGCTGTTCGGCGTGGTGCGGCAGAGCGCCGGTGATATCGCCGGTCAGTGGCAGGACAGCCTGCTCAATGCCCAATATCCCGAGCGCCTCGAGCAGCTACGCAGCTTGGCCGAAAGTCGCGCCCTGCCATCGGCCGACGATCTCGATGCGTTCTGGATGACCTTGCTCGAAGACCTGGCGGCCAGCGGCCGCGTCGAGCGCGTGCAGCTGCCGGTGGTGGGCACCGATGGTGCGCGTAGCGAGCAGCCGGTACTGCGCGTCGGCAGCTTCTCCACCTTTACCAGCGACGCCTTCCTGCGCTATGACGCCGATGCCGGGGAGCTGCTGGTGCCGCCGCGTCAGCCGTCCGGCAAGGGCCTGATCGAGGATTACCTGAATAGCTCCGATGCCCTGGCCACGCTGCCGGTCGATCCGAGCCGCGGCACCCTGCTGGCGCAGTTGCAGCGCCAGCCGGACCTGTGGGATCGCGTCAAGCAGGGCGGTCTGGTCGGTGGCGTGATCCTGGTGCTCGGCGCCATCGGCCTGCTGCTGGCGATCTGGCGCATGGTCTATCTCGGCGGCATTGGCCGCAAGGTTGGAAGCCAGATGCGCGAGCTCAATCATCCACGCGACGACAACCCGCTCGGCCGCATCATCGGCGTACTGGGGCCTAAGCCGCAGCTGTCGGACCTGGAGACGCTGGAGCTCAAGCTGGACGAAGCCATCCTGCAGGAAACCCCGCCGCTGGAGCGCGGCCAACCGCTGCTCAAGCTGCTCGCCGCCGTGGCGCCGCTGCTCGGCCTGCTGGGTACCGTGACCGGCATGATCATCACCTTCCAGGCCATCACCCAGAGTGGTGGCGGCGATTCGCGGCTGATGGCCGACGGCATTTCCCAGGCGCTGGTGACCACGGTGCTGGGCCTGGTGGTGGCGATCCCGCTGCTGTTCCTGCACAGCCTGTTGGCCAGCCGCAGCAAGGCGCTGATCCAGCTGCTGGAGCAGCAGAGCGCGGGGCTGATCGCGCTGCATCTGTCCGGAGCACCACGCCGTGACTGATCTGCGCGCTCACTGGCTGAGTGTCGTCGACAGCGGTCACGCGCTGCTCGACTTCATGACCGCGGGTGGGGTGGTGATGTGGGCATTGGCAGGCCTCTGCGTGCTGTATTGGACGCTGGTGTTCGAGCGCCTGTGGTTCATGCGTCGGGTCTTCCCGCATTGGGTCGAGTCGCGCCGGCAGGCCTGGGCACAGCTGGCCGATGAACCCGGCAGCTGGCAGCGCGCCGTGCGCCTGGCCTGGCTGGCGCAGGCGCAGCAGCAATTGTCCGGCCCGCTGCGGTTGAGCAAGACGCTGGTTGCGATGTATCCGCTGCTCGGCCTGCTCGGCACGGTGAGCGGCATGATCGCGGTTTTCGATGTGCTGGCGCTCAGCGGCACCGGCAACCCTCGCGGCATGGCTGCGGGTGTCTGGCAGGCGACCCTGCCGACCATGGCCGGCATGGTGCTGGCCATCACGGGATTGTTCAGTCTGGCGCGCCTCGAGCGAATCGCGCGCCAGTCTCTCGACCGGCTGGCCGACCAGCTGCGTCACGATTGAGGATTAGCGGGATGCGTATGCGTCGTCACCATTACCAGCAGGAAGAAGACACCGGCATCGATCTCACGCCGATGCTCGACGTGGTCTTCATCATGCTGATCTTCTTCATCGTCACCAGCTCCTTCATCAAGGAGTCCGGTGTCGAGGTCCAGCGCCCGCAGGCCGATACGGCCAGTACCCAGGACAAGGGCAACATCCTTATCGCCGTCACCGCCGATGGCCAGGTCTGGATCGACAAGCAGGCGGTGGACGTGCGCAGCGTCCGTGCTCATGTCGAGCGGCTGCGGGTGGATCAGCCCGAGGGCGCGGTGGTTGTCCAGGCAGACCAGGATGCCCGCACCGGGCTCGTGGTACAGGTGATGGACCAGGCGCGCCAGGCCGGCGTGCAGGACGTGGCGCTGGCTGCCAGCACGGGGTCGCGCTGATGCAACCGCGGCTGGTCCGTTTCAGTCTGGCTTTCGTCGCCGCCTGCGTGGTGGCGCTGCTGCTGTTCGCCCTGATGCTGAGCATGGTCAACCCGCCGCGCAGCAAGATTCAGGAAGACCCGCTGGCCATCGCCAATTTCGTGCGCATGGATGGGCGCAACGAGGACACTGCCACACGTTCACGTCAGCAGGCGCCGCAACCACCGCAGCCGAAAACGCCGCAACCACCGACGCCACCGACACCGAACATGGCCACGCCAGATGCCAACCTGCCGAAGCTCGACCTCGATCTGCCGAGCATCGATGCGGGCATTTCGGTCGCGACCGCGCCGGCGCCCAGCCTGTCCGGCCTGACCGCTGCGCAGAGCGCGCCTGCGGCCGCTCCGGCACCGGCTAGCGCGGCGGTCGAGGCGGCTGGCAAGCCGGGTGGCCCCGAGCAGGAAGTTATGCCGCTCAACGACGTGCGCCCGGAATACCCCTATCGCGCCCGACAGCAGGGCATCGAGGGCCATATCAAGCTTGCCTTCACCATCAATCCCCAGGGGCGGGTGGAGAACATCCGCGTACTGGAGGCGTCACCACGCAACGTGTTCGATCGCGAGGCCCGGCGTGCCGCGGCCCGCTGGCGTTTCGCCCCGCGCACCGAGAACGGCGCGCCGGTAGCCCGAGAAGCCGTCAAAACCCTGCACTTCCGCCTGCAAGGAGAACGCTGAAATGCTTCGTCTGCTGCTTGTGCTGACCCTTTCCCTCGCTGCTTCGGTCCAGGCTGCCCAGACCATCGACCCGGCCGTGTTCATGGCGCTCGAGCGAGCGCAGACTGCGCAGAGCAAGGGCGACTATGCGGCTGCACGCAAGGCGCTGGACGGCGCGAGCGCCAAGCCGGGGAGCAACGAAGAGGCTTTGCTCTGGCGCAGCCGAGGCTATCTGGCCTGGGCCGAAGGCAACAACCGGCAGGCGCTGGAGTGGCTGGACAAGGCCGTGGCCAGCGGCAAGCTGGACGAGCAACTGCTGGCCGGCGAGCGCCTCAACCTGGCACGCCTGAACCTGGTCGAGGGCCGCTATGCCAAGGTCGTCAGCCTGTTGGGCTCGGCCAATCAGGCCGACGAGGAGATCCTGCAGATGCTGGTGCAGGCCTATCAGGGGCTCGGTCAGCATGCCAAGGCCCTGCCGCTGGCCGAGCGTTACGTGCAGGCCAATCCGAAAGCCGGCGACACCTGGCTGCAGTTCCTGGTCGCCGGCAATGCCGAACTCAAGCGCTATCAGGCCGCCGAACGCTGGCAACAGAAACTCTTGCTGCGCCATCCCGATCAGGTCAAGGCCTGGCGGCAGCTGGCCGGCCTTCAGCAGCTGGCCGGTGCCGAGGATCGCGCGCTGGCTACCCTACGGGCGGCGCACACCAAGGGGCTGCGCTTCACTGAGGCCGAGCTGGACAACCTGGTCGCGCTGGCCAGCGCCGCCGGCCAGCCCTGGCAGGGCGCCAAGCTGTTGGAAGGCATGCTTGCCTCGCGCTTGCTGCCGAGCAATGCGCAACGTCAGGAACGCATGGGCATGCTCTGGTGGCAGGCACGTGAGCGTACCGAAGCCGCCAAGATCTATCGGCAGTTGGCGACCCAGACCGGCAGCGCCAAGTTCTGGATGAATGTCGCACAGCTCGAACTGGAACAGGCCCGCTGGCAGGCCGGGCTCGAAGCGCTCAAGCATGCCGAGCGGGCCGGCGCCGAACGTCGTCGCGTGCGCGAGTGGCGCGAGTGGGCGGAAGGCGAACTCAGTTTCGAGCGTGAGAAGCAGATCGCCAGCGCGCACTGACCGCCGGCAAAAGCGCAATCGCCACCGCGTTGCCGGATGGCGGTCACTGCAACTCGTAGGGATAGATCTTCTGCGCCTGCATGCGGTAGCCGGCCTCCGCCAGCTCGCTGCTGGCATGCTCGACGCGCATGGGTCCTTCGATCCAGAACGGCTCGTACAGCGCTTCTACCCGCACGCCCAGTTCACTGGTGGCATGCACGATCTGGTTGGACGGCGGTGGTGGCACATGGATGCAGGCGCCGAAATAGGGCACCAGCAGGAACTCAATGACGCGCCCTTCGTCGGTCATGTCCAGCGGCACGATATAGCCTGGCAACTTCACCATCTGTCCATCGAGCGCCTCGACCACCGGCGCGGCCGGCGACTGCTGTGCCGCGGCCGGGCCGGCCTCGGCGGCGAGCGCATCGGCCAGCTGCGACATGTCATGTATCGCCAGCGGCGGTGGCGGCGGAGGGGCTCCTTCCGGAATCAGCTCCGACCATTGCAGCAGACGGACTTCAGCCGCGTGCAGGGGCAGCGCGCAGGCCAGGAGCAGGGCGAACAGCAGGCGTGGCATGGGCTTCCTCATAGTCGGATCGACAGGCCATCGACAAGCGATTGGCGATACGCCCGCCAGGCCGGCACGCTGCCCATCAGCAGCGCGGCCAGCAGGATAGCGCCAAGCAGGCTCCACTCATAGGCGCTCGGCCAGGCCAGCGGCAGATACAGGCCGTACAGGCTCTGCAGTGGCGCCTGGGCGATGGCGATCCCTGCATACAACAGGGCCAGCCCCAGCAGCGTGCCCGCCAGCGCTAGACCGAAGGCCTCGATGATCAACAGTGCGGCGATATGCCAGGGGCGGGCGCCCACCGAGCGCAGGATCGCCATCTCCCGGCGACGTTCGTTGAGGCTGGTGAGGATCGCCGTCAGCATGCCGATCAACCCGGTCAGCACGACGAACAGTGACACCACGAACAGCGCCTTCTCGGCTGTGCCCATCAGGCTCCACAGCTCCTGCAGCGCGACGCCGGGCAGGATCGCCAGCAGCGGCTCGCCACGGTACTGGTTGATTTCCCGCTGCAGGGTGAAGGTGGCGATCTTGCTGTTCAAGCCGAGCAGAAACGCCGTGATCTGCTGCGGTTGCAGGTCGAGCGCGCGCGCCTGATCCGCATCGATACGCGCCGCGCCGCGCGCCGGCACGCCGTTCTGCCAGTCGATGTGCAGCGCTTCCATGCCGGCCAGGCTGATGTGCAGGGTGCGGTCGACAGGAGTGCCGGTGCGCTGCAGCACGCCAACCACGCGGAACGGCTTGTCGTCGTGCTGCACCAGGCTGACCCGGGCGATGCCATGGGCCAGCACGATACTGTCGTCGAGCCGGTAGCCCAGCGCGCTGGCCACTTCGGCGCCCAGTACCACCTCGAACGGGTCGCTTTCGAAGGCGCGGCCTTCGGCCAGCTGCAGCGGCTGCTTGCGGCCGTAGCGGTAATGCTCGAAATAAGCGCTGCTGGTGCCCATCACTCGATAACCACGATGGGAATCGCCGAGGGAAATCGGGATTGCCCAGTCGACACGCGGGTGTTCGGCGAAGTGCTGGTAGCTTTCCCAGCGGATGTTGTTCGTCGCGTTACCGATGCGAAACACCGAATAGAGCAGCAGATTCACCGAGCCGGAGCGGGCGCCGACCACCAGATCGGTGCCGCTGATGGTGCTGGCGAAGCTGGCGCGGGTTTCGCTGCGTACCCGTTCGACGGCGAGCAGCAGGCACACTGACAGCGCGATGGCGAGTACGGTCAGCAGGGCGGTGAAGCGGCGATTGTTCAGGCTCGCCAGGGCCAGGCGCAGTAGATACATCGCTCAGCACTCCGGCGCGCGTGCGGCGCGATTGAGATCGGCCAGCGACAGGCTGCGGTCGAACAGCGGTGCGAGGCTCTGATCATGGCTGACGAACAGCAGGCTGGCACCCGCCGCCCGGCACTCGGAAAACAGCAATTGCAGGAAGGCTTCGCGACTGTCCGCATCCAGTGCCGAGGTCGGTTCATCGGCGATGACCAACTCGGGCTGGCCGATCAGCGCTCGGGCGGCAGCCACGCGCTGCTGCTGGCCGATGGACAGCGCATCGGCCCGCCGCTCGAACAGCTCCGGTGCCAGCCCCAGGTGCTCCAGCAGGCTGGCCGCGGCGGCGTCGGTACTACCATGTCGTTTGCGCGCACGCTCGGCGCGCAGGCGCGAGAAGTGGCAGGGCAGACCGACGTTTTCGCGTACCGAGAGAAAGGGCAGCAGGTTGAACTGCTGAAAGATGTAGCCGGTGTGATCTACGCGGAAGCGATCACGGGCGCCGGCCGACAGGCTGCCGAGGTCGCGGTCGAGCAGGCGCACGCTGCCGCGCGCGGCCTTCTGCACGCCGCCGATCAGACCGAGCAGGGTGGTCTTGCCGCTGCCCGAGGGGCCTTTGAGAAACAGGCTCTCGCCGCGTTCGAGGCGAAAGCAGGGGATGTCCAGCAGCTCGGCCTGGCGTGGCCAGGCGAAGCCGAGGTTGTCGATTGCGAGAAGTGGAGCGGTCATCGATGTCCAGTGCTGGTTCAGAAAGGCAGCTGCGTGCGCGCCGGGGTCAGTTCCGCGCCCTGTTGGCCGTTGGGGCCGATCAGTTGTACCTGAATCTTCTCCGTGCCGGGGAAACGTTCGAACAGGCCCTTGAGATCCAGCGCCTGTAGTGCCCCCGGATCGCTGCAATCGAACTGGTAGCTCGCCTCGATATCGCTATGGCCGCCGTGTTCGGCTGCGGCGGCATGGCTGTGTTCGTGCTGGTGGTCTTCGTCCTGATCGCGGCGCTGGTAACCGGCATGGGCCGAGCCGAGCAGTTCGCCATGCAGCTGCTGTTCGCTCACCACGCAGGCGGCAGCCTTTGGCAGGCCGAACAGTGTCGCCGGTTGCTCGAGTTGGGCCCGCGCCTCGGCGATCTTCGCTTCGTCCGCTGGCGTGGCGGGGGCGTGTTCGAAGCCGACCAGGTTCATGGCCGGGCTGATGAACTCCAGTTCAAGACGCTTGCCATCCAGCGCGGCGTTCAGGCGAGCCGCACCATGTTCGTGGGCGCCGAGGCTGGCAGCTTCTTCATGTTCGTGATGATGATCTTCATGTGCTTGGCTGTAGCTCAGGGGCAACAGAAGCACGGGTACGGCGAGCAGTAAGTGGCGCATGGTCAGCTCCATTGGCAAGGTCTGTTACGTTATAACAACTTTGCCGCTTGGCTGGCCAGCGCGGTCCGTGCATGTGAGCATGAACGCATATTTCAGGAGGGATAGCATGATCCGAATCCGCGGACGCATAGGGGACTGGCCGGTCGATCTGGAAATCGAACTGGGCGAACAGGACTGGTCGGGCCTGGCGCGTGGGCTGGGCGCCGTCGAGATCAGCTCGGTCGGGCGGCCTGCAACGGCGGCTTCGCCGCCGGCCGATGCCCTCTGGCACAGCGCCCGGGAATGCCTGCGCAGTGCCGGGAAGCTGGAAGGGCCGCAGTTGTTCGCCGAGCTGGAGGCGATCACCGGGAGCGCGCAGCTGGCCAAGCGGTTGCTGGTGCGGCTGCGTCATTGCGACGAGGTACGGGTCGAGCATGGCGCCGATTCGGCCTGCTATCACTGGATCGGCGAGCCCGCCTGACGGGCTCGCCACCAGCGGCGGCCGGGATCAGTAGATCGCCTGATAGAGCTTGCGGCGATACAGCGTCACCAGCGGATGGTCGTTGCCGAGCAGGTCGAAGACCTGCAGCAGGGTCTTGTGCGGCAGCCCGTCGGCATAGCTTCGGTTGCGCACGAACAGCCTGAGCAGCCCGTCCAGCGCCGCTTCATACTGCTGCCGCGCCAGCTGCTGGACGGCCAGCTGGTACGCCGCCTCGTCATCCTCGCCGTTCTGCGCCAGGCGGCTCTTCAGCGTGGCGGCATCGGGCAGGTCATTGGCCTGACGCAGGAACGTCAGTTGCGCGCGCGCGCCGGCCAGTGCCTGCTTGTGCTCATCGCCCTTCACGGCATTGAGCACGGTTTCCGCCTCGCCCAGCTCGCCGCGTTCGGCCAGGCAGCGCGCGTACAGGATCAGGCCGGCGGCGTTTTCGTTGTCCTCGCTGAGCAGCTGCTGCAGCTGCGCCTCGGCGTCGGCAAAACGGCCTTCGGCGAAGGCCGCCTCAGCGCTTTCCAGCAGATTGCCCTGTGGCGTTGTCGGGGCCTGTACGTGAGGCTCGAGCATGGCGCGAATCGCGGATTCCGGCTGCGCACCGGCGAAACCGTCCACCGGCTGGCCGTCCTTGAACAGCACCACGGTGGGTAGGCTGCGGATGCCGAAGCGGGCAACGACCTCCTGCTCGATGTCGCAGTTGACCTTGGCCAGCAGCAGCTCGCCCTGGTATTCCTCGGCGATCTTTGCCAGCAAGGGCATCAGCGCCTTGCATGGCGCGCACCATTCGGCCCAGAAATCCACCAGCACCGGCTTGTGGAACGAGTTCTCGAGCACCAGCTGTTCGAAACTGGCGGTGGTGACATCGAAGATATAGGGCGTCTGGCTCATCGGAATTCTCGTCGGCGACGGGTGACTGGGAAGCTGTGCATGGTAAGTGGGGTCGCCGCCGGCGAGAAGCAAGAGCTCGCGCGATGGATGCCATTGGTCTATGGTTGCGCCGCCTCTACGACGCGGCATCGCGATCGCCTCGCCGAGGCGAAACCCTTTTCCTAGACCGGTGCGGCGTTTGCAGTCGCGCGTCATAAGGAGCTTCACATGTCCGTTCTCTCCGATTTCCGGGAGCGCTATCTCGTGCGCTTCTGGTCGCCCCTGCCGGCGCTCGTCGCGCTGGGTGTCGCCTCCGCCTACTACTTCGCCATCACCGGGACCTTCTGGGCCGTCACCGGCGAGTTCACCCGCTGGGGCGGGCACATCATTTCCTGGTTCGGCTATAGCCCGCAGGAGTGGGGCTATTTCAAGCTGATCGGCCTGTCCGGTACGCCGCTCGATCGCATCGACGGCGTGATGATTATCGGCATGCTGCTTGGCGCGCTCTGTGCGGCGCTGTGGGCAAACAACGTCAGCCTGCGCTGGCCGACCAGCAGACGGCGCCTGCTGCAGGGCCTGATCGGCGGCATCATCGCTGGCTTCGGTGCGCGTCTGGCCATGGGCTGCAACCTGGCGGCCTTCTTCACCGGCATTCCAATGTTCTCGCTGCATGCTTGGGCTTTCATGCTGGCCACCGTGGGCGGCGCCTGGATCGGCGTGAAGATCTGCCTGCTGCCCTGGCTGCGCACGCCGCTGAAGGTCGGTAGCCAGGCCAGTTCGCTGTTCGGTGACGTGGAAGGCACGCGGCGGCGGGCCTCTTTGCAGGCGCGCCTCGGCACCGGGGTGGCGGTGCTGGCCATCGCATTCGCCGCCTGGCGCTTCGATACCTCGCTGGTGCTGGGCATGGCGGTGCTGTTCGGCTTGTTGTTCGGCGGGCTGATCGAGCGGGCGCAGATCTGCTTCACCAGCGCCGCGCGCGACCTCTGGACCACCGGCCGAACCCGCGCGGCCTACGGCATCCTGCTCGGCATGGCGGTGGCCTGCGTCGGTACGTTCGGTGCCATCGCGCTGGGGGCAAGCCCGAAGATTTTCTGGATGGGGCCGAACGCGATTCTCGGCGGCGTGCTGTTCGGCATCGGTATCGTCGTTGCCGGCGGCTGCGAAACCGGCTGGATGTATCGCGCCATGGAAGGGCAGGTGCACTTCTGGGTGGTCGGCGTCGGTAATGTCATCGGCGGCACGCTGGTGGCGGTCTACTGGGACGAGCTCGGCACGTCGCTGGCGCTGCCCTATCCGAAGATCAGTCTGCTGGAGAGCTTCGGCCCGGCCAGCGGGTTGCTGCTGACCTTCGCCGGGCTGGCCGTGGCCATGCTGCTGGTGCACCTCAACGCACGTCGTTTCCAACCGAAAAGGAGTCCTGCCCGTGAGCCAGGCCAAACCGAATCTCTCGCTTGATCTGCGTGGCGAGCACTGCCCGTACAACGCCATCGCCACGCTGGAAACCCTGGCGACCATGCAGCCTGGGCAGTTGCTGGAAGTGGTGACGGACTGTTCGCAGTCGGTGCACGGCATTCCAGAGGACGCCACGGCCAAGGGTTACAACTGCCTGGCGGTGGAGCAGCACGGTCCGCTGTTCCGCTTTCTCATCGAAGTGCCGCGCTGAGCAGGCCATGTGACGGTCGCTATGGCGCTGCCAGCGGCCAGCGTCCCAGCGCGTCGTAGCGCACGCCGCCCGGCGTTGCCGTCGACAGATAGAGGCCGAAGTGGTCGGCGTGCCAGGCGAAGCCCGGCGCGGCGCCGCTCGGTCGGCTGCGGGCCTGGCGGGCCAGCGTCAGGTGCGGGAGGAAGGGCCGGCTGTCGAGCACCACGCCTAGCGCGGCCAGATGCTCGGCAAGGGTAGCGACCAGCCTCGACAGGGCCTGCGGCGTCGTGCTCGGTTGCAGGCAGATGAAGCCCTTGCCGATGGTGGTGAGCCGGTCCAGCCGGAGGTCGAATGCCGTCCCCTCGATGCCTGATGCCATGGTCAGCAGCGCATCCAGCCGCTCTTTCGGCTGGGCACCGAGAAAGGCCAGGGTCATGTGCAGATTGGCTTCGGCCACCGGGCGCCCGTCGAATGCCTGACCGTCACGCCAGGCGCAGATGGCCGTCGCCTGCTCGGGCGGGCAGGGCAGGGCGAAGAACAGGCGCAGACTTTCCTCGCTCATGGTGTCTCCGTATGGCTAGCGCGTCGCGTGGTAGAGGCTCACCTGGCGAAACTCCGCCGGCTCTGCCAGATCCGGCCAGGTGCACGCATCGAGTACGGCCAGGCGCCGGTACAGCGGATGGGCGAAGTCCCGCACGCGGGAGTCGGCCACCAGCGCTTCCCGGCCTCGGCTGAGAAACTGGTCCAGCAGCGGCAGGTTGGCGCGGTCGTAGAGCACATCGGCGACGAGGATCAGATCGAAGCGATCCGCTTCGCCGAAGAAGTCCTGCGAATAGCGTAGCTCGACACCGTTGAGCGCGGCGTTCGCCCGGCAGGCGGCGAGTGCCAGCGGGTCCAGGTCGCAGGCCACCACCTCGGCGGCTCCTGCCTTGGCCGCGGCGATGGCGGCTACGCCGGAACCCGCGCCGAAATCCAGCACGCGCTTGCCGCGCACCCAGTCCGGGCGCTCGGCCAGCCAGCGGGCCAGGACCAGCCCGCTGGCCCAGCAGAAACACCAATAGGGTGGCTCGTCGAGAATGCGCCGGGTTTCCTCGGGGCTGAAGGCGCGATCCATGTTGGCGGCATTGATCAGCCAGAGGCGCAGCTCGGTGCCCGGCAGCGTCTCGGCGACCAGGCGGGCATCGCCCAGCAGTTCGTGCAGCGCGGCCTGCAGCTGCGCCGGTGCGCTCACGGTGCCGGAACCAGCTGCAGCGGGCCGAGCGCCTGGCTGGCGGCACTCGATATGGTGCGCGGCGGCAGGCGCATGATCAACTGGCCGGCTCGCGTGACGCGGCCGCGTAGCTCGACGCGCTGGCCGGCCGGGAAGGCGTCGGGGTTGAACTGGAGGATGAACGGCAGCTCACCGTCGCGGCCCTTGAGCTGCACGTTGCTGAGCAGGCGGTCGGGCTGGTCGCGACGGTCGACCTCCAAGAGCGCCAGCTCCACGTCGCTGCCGGCCGGTGCGCCGATCAGGCTGCCGCTCAGTTCGTTGAGCAGTTTGGAGTGGGGTGCGGTGCTCAGCTCGACGGGAGCCGTCGGTGGTTCGCTGGGTTGGCTGCCGCAGCCGGCGAGCAGCGTCAGCAGGGCGGACAGAACGATAAAGCGTGATGGCACGGACGGCCTCCTGAACGGCGATTGCGGGCTTGTATAGCAGCAAAGCCGTCGCCTTGTCTTGCCGGTCGGATGCGCTACCATGGCCGTCCCGACGTACGACCGATTCCAGCCCCATGCATTGTCCCTTCTGCGGTGCCCACGACACCAAGGTCATCGATTCCCGCCTGGTCGCCGAGGGCGATCAGGTGCGCCGCCGCCGCGAGTGCCTGGCCTGTGGCGAGCGCTTCACCACCTTCGAAACCGCCGAGCTGGTGATGCCGCGACTGATCAAGTCCGACGGCAGTCGCCAGCCGTTCGACGAGCAGAAACTGCGCGCCGGCATGCAGCGTGCGCTGGAAAAACGTCCGGTCAGCGTCGAGCGCCTGGAAGCGGCGATCGCCCATATCAAGCATCAGCTGCGCGCCACCGGCGAGCGCGAGATCAAGTCGCGCGTGCTCGGCGAGCTGGTGATGGCCGAGCTGCAGAAGCTCGACGAGGTCGCCTATATCCGCTTTGCCTCGGTCTACCGCCGCTTCCAGGACCTCAACGAGTTCCGCGAGGAAATCGAGCGGCTGTCCCGCGAGCCGGCCAAGCCCGAATGACGGCCGATCACGCCTGGATGGCCCGGGCGCTGCAGTTGGCGCGCAAGGGCCTTTATTCGACCCATCCGAACCCGCGGGTCGGCTGCGTCATCGTCGCCGATGGCGAGCTGGTCGGTGAGGGCTGGCACGTACGCGCCGGCGAGCCGCATGCCGAGGTCCATGCGCTGCGCCAGGCCGGCGAGCGCGCCCGCGGTGCCACCGCCTACGTCACCCTCGAACCCTGCAGCCATTACGGGCGCACGCCGCCCTGTGCCGAAGCGCTGGTCAAGGCCGGGGTCGGACGCGTGGTGGCGGCCATGCAGGACCCCAATCCGCAGGTCGCCGGGAATGGTCTGGAGCTGCTGCGCAGCGGCGGTATCGAAGTTGCCAGCGGTGTGCTGGAGACCGAGGCGCGGGAACTCAATGCGGGCTTTATCAAGCGCATGGAAAGCGGTCTGCCATACGTGCGCGCCAAGCTGGCGATGAGCCTGGACGGGCGCACGGCGATGGCCAGCGGCGAGAGCCAGTGGATCACCGGCCCGGCGGCGCGTGCCGAGGTGCAGCGCCTGCGCGCCCGCTCCAGCGTGGTGCTGACCGGCGCCGACACCGTGCTGATGGATGCCGCGCGGCTGACCGTGCGCGGCGCCGAATTGGGGCTGGACGCGGAAACCACTGCGCTAGCGCTGCAGCGCCCGCCGCTGCGGGTGCTGGTCGATGGCCGGCTGCGCGTGCCGCTGGATGCGCCGTTCTTTCAGGCTGGTCCGGCGCTGGTCGTCACGGTGGTCGCCGGCTGCGAGGAGACCTATCGTCGCGCCGGCCACGAGGCGCTGGTGCTGGGGCAGGAGCGGGTCGACCTGAGCGCGCTGCTGCGCGAGCTGGCTGCTCGTGGTGCCAACGAGGTGCTGGTCGAGGCCGGACCGCGGCTGGTCGGTGCGTTCGCCAGCCTCGGCCTGATCGACGAGTACCAGGTGTTCATGGCGGCCAAGTTTCTCGGCTCCTCGGCGCGGCCGCTGCTGGAGCTTCCGCTCGAGCGTATGAGCGAGGCGCGCGAGTTGAAGATCGTCGACATCCGGGCGGTGGGCGAGGACTGGAAGATCCTGGCGCGCCCGGCCAACTGATCGGCAACCCGTGTCGGCGGTGTCCGCCGATAGGCTGCGTCTTGCATTCAGATAGCTGCTACCGGGCGATAACGGGCTGCCCCGCGTCGCTATTTGTGTTAAAAACGCTGCCGGGCCGCAAACGGCCCAACGTTCTCAGGGCGGGGTGCGATTCCCCACCGGCGGTAATGGCGCAGTTACTAGGATGAAAGCGTAGCGAGCGCTGAGCAGGCAAGGCGTGATTCGACGAGAAGGCGGGCTTTACTGGGGGCAACGAGGCCTTGGTAAATGAGCACTTCGAGGAGGAGCACAACGCAGCATGCTCTGCGCGCAGTAGCTTTCAATCGCGTCTAGCCCGCGAGCGCTTGCTTCGGCAAGGTCAGCAGACCCGGTGTGATTCCGGGGCCGACGGTATAGTCCGGATGAGAGAGAGCGGGATATTCCGATGGGCGCCGTCCGTGCACCCGTCATGCATCCCTATCGATCCGTAGCGCCCTGTTTTTCAGAAACAGGAGTTCGTCGTATGCAGCGTTTTACCCGCCTTCCACGGGAGGCCACATGTTCACCGGAATAATCGAAGCCATCGGCACCATCCGTGCGCTCACACCCAAGGGCGGCGATGTCCGCGTGCTGGTCGAAACCGGCAAGCTGGATCTGGGCGACGTCAAGCTGGGCGACAGCATCGCCGTCAACGGCGTCTGCCTGACGGTGGTTGAGCTGCCGGGCAACGGCTTCTGGGCCGACGTCAGCCGCGAAACCCTGGCGCGCACCGCCTTCATCGATCTCAAGGCCGGCAGCCGGGTCAACCTGGAAAAGGCCCTGACCCCCACCAGCCGCCTCGGCGGCCATCTGGTCAGCGGCCACGTCGATGGCGTCGGCGAGGTCGTGGCACGGGAAGATAATGCCCGCGCCGTGCAGTTCCGCATCCGCGCGCCGCGCGAGCTGGCCAAGTACATCGCGCTCAAGGGGTCGATCACCGTGGATGGCACCAGCCTCACGGTCAATGCGCTCAACGGCGCCGAATTCGAGCTGACCATCGTGCCGCACACCCTCGGCGAAACCATCATGGACGACTACCGCCCCGGGCGGCAGGTGAACCTGGAGGTCGACCTGCTGGCGCGTTACCTGGAGCGCCTGATGATGGGCGACAAGGCCGCCGAACCCAAGGCCTCGGGGCTCACCGAAGGTTTTCTCGCCGAGCACGGCTACCTGAAGAATTGAGGAGACGCCCGATGGCGCTCAATACCGCTGAAGAACTGATCGAAGACATCCGCGCCGGCAAGATGGTCATCCTCATGGATGACGAGGACCGCGAGAACGAGGGCGACATCATTGTCGCCTCCGAGTGCGTGACCGCCGAGCACATCAATTTCATGGCGCGCTTCGCCCGCGGCCTGATCTGCATGCCCATGACCCGCGAACGCTGCGAGCTGCTCAAGCTGCCGCTGATGGCGCCGCGCAACGGCTCGGGCTTCGGCACCAAGTTCACCGTTTCCATCGAGGCCGCCGAAGGGGTGACCACCGGCATTTCCGCGGCCGACCGCGCGCGTACCGTGCAGGCCGCGGTGGCGAAGAATGCCAAGGCCGAGGACATCGTCAGCCCTGGCCACATCTTTCCGCTGATGGCGCAACCGGGCGGCGTGCTGGCGCGTGCCGGCCACACCGAGGCTGCCTGTGACCTGGCGCGCATGGCCGGGTTCGAGGCCAGCGGCGTGATCTGCGAGATCATGAACGACGACGGCACCATGGCCCGCCGGCCGGAGCTCGAGCTGTTCGCCGAGCAGCACGGGCTGAAGATCGGCACCATCGCCGACCTGATCCACTACCGCATGATCCACGAGCGTACCGTGCAGCGGGTTTCCGAGCAGCCGCTGGAAACCGAGCTGGGCCAGTTCAACCTGGTCACCTACCGCGACGGCGTCGAGGACACCGTGCACATGGCGCTGACCCGCGGTGAGATTTCCCCGGAAGAGCCGACCCTGGTGCGCGTACACAACATGGAGCCGCTGCGTGATCTGCTGCTGGTCACCGTGCCGGGTCGCTGGAGCCTGCGCGCGGCGATGAGCGAGGTGGCCAAGGCCGGCAAGGGCGTGGTGCTGCTGCTCGGCAATCCGCTGACCGGCCCGCAGCTGCTGGCGCAGCTGACCCGTCAGCAGCCGCCGACCCCGGCCACCTACAGCACCGTCGGCGCCGGTTCGCAGATCCTGCGTGACCTGGGCGTGCGCAAGATGCGCCTGATGAGCGCGCCGATGAAGTTCAACGCGATATCCGGCTTCGATCTGGAAGTTGTAGAATACCTGCCCGCTGAGTAAGGGTGCCGCGCTACTGCGCTTGGACATACTGCGTTGAAAACAGGCGAGGCTTGCTCATTTACCTCGGTAAACTCCGCCGCCTCACCTGCTTTCGCCTTGTCTGTCCTGCGCTCGCTACGCGCTGCTCCGTAGGGCTGTCCTGTTTTGTCCATAAGCTCTTTAACGCTATACGAGATTTGTACCATGCCCCTGAAGACCATCGAAGGAACCTTCATCGCCCCGCAGGGCAAATACGCCCTGGTCGTAGGCCGCTTCAACAGCTTCGTCGTCGAGAGCCTGGTCAGCGGCGCGGTCGACGCGCTGGTTCGCCACGGCGTCAGCGAAAACGACATCACCATCATCCGTGCACCGGGTGCCTTCGAGATTCCGCTGGTCGCGCAGAAGGTCGCGCAGCAGGGTGAATACGACGCCATCATCGCCCTTGGCGCGGTCATCCGCGGTGGTACGCCGCACTTCGAATACGTCGCCGGTGAGTGCACCAAGGGCCTGGCCCAGGTCTCCATGGAGTTCGGCGTACCGGTTGCCTTTGGCGTGCTGACCGTCGATTCCATCGAACAGGCCATCGAGCGTTCCGGCACCAAGGCCGGTAACAAGGGCGCCGAAGCCGCACTCTCCGCACTGGAAATGGTGAGCCTGCTTTCGCAGCTGGAGGCGAAGTGAGCCTGAATCACGACGATAGCCAGGACGCACCGCAGCCCAAGGCCAAGGGCAAGATCGCCACGCGCCGGGTCGCGCGCAGCCTGGCGATGCAGGCGTTGTATCAGTGGCACATGGCCGGTCAGAGCCTCAACGAGATCGAGGCGCAGTTCCGCGTCGACAACGATTTCAGCGGTGTCGACGGTGCCTACTTCCACGAACTGCTCAACGGCGTGGCGCGCAAGAAGACCGAGGTCGACCAGGCCATTGCGCCGAATCTCGACCGTCCGCTGGACGAGCTCGATCCGGTGGAGCTGGCCATCCTGCGCCTGTCGACCTACGAGCTGATGCAGCGCATCGACGTGCCGTACCGCGTGGTCATCAACGAAGGCATCGAGCTGGCCAAGGTCTACGGCGCCACCGACGGACACAAGTTCGTCAACGGCGTGCTGGACAAGCTGGCCCCCTCGCTGCGCAGCGCCGAAGTGCGCAACCACAAGCGCTGAGGGCCGCTCGCCTTGCTGGGTGAGTTCGAGCTGATCCGTCACTACTTCGCCGCCGCCGCTTGCGCCAGGGCCGGCGGCGAAGTCGTTCTCGGCATCGGCGATGATTGCGCCCTGTTGAAGATTCCCACTGGTGAGCAGCTGGCGGTATCCACCGACACGCTGGTCGCCGGCGTGCATTTCCCTGATCCCTGCGATCCGTTTCTGCTCGGCCAGCGCGCCTTGGCCGTCGCCGCCAGCGACCTGGCCGGCATGGGCGCCATACCCATCGGCTTCACCCTTGCCCTGAGCCTGCCGAGCGGCGATCCGCTCTGGCTCGCCGAGTTCGCCCGTGGACTGGATGCCATGGCGCTCGACTGCAGCCTGCGTCTGATTGGCGGCGATACCACCCGTGGCCCGCTGTGCCTGACGGTAACGGTGTTCGGCCGCGTGCCGGCCGGGCAGGCGCTGACCCGCGCCGGCGCGCAGACCGGTGATCTGCTCTGCGTCGGTGGTGTGCTGGGCGAAGCAGCCGGAGCGCTGCCCCTGGTGCTTGGTCAGGCGGAAGCCGATGCGGATGTCGCCGAACACCTGCTGGCGCGCTACTGGTCGCCACAGCCTCAGCTGGCCCTGGGCGAGGTGCTACGAGGCAAGGCCACGGCGGCGCTGGATATCTCCGACGGGCTGCTGGCTGATTGTGGGCATATTGCCAAGGCTTCGGGCGTGGCCTTGCAGATCGAGCGTGATCGGCTGCCGTTGTCCGAGCCGCTGCGCCGTTTCGCTGGCGACGCCGAAGCGCTGCGTTGCGCGCTGGCTGGCGGCGACGACTACCTGCTGGCCTTCACCCTGCCGCCTGCCGAACTGGCGCCGCTGCAGGCTGCCGGCTGGCCGGTGCAGGTCATCGGCCGGGTGACGGCGGGGCAGGGGGTGCAGCTGCTGGACGCGGCGGGCAACGAGGTGGCCGTGTCCGAACGCGGCTACAACCATTTCAATCCATGAGGGCGTTGCGGGCCTGCTCAGCCCGCGATCAATCCGAGAAGGAACGCTGTTTTGACTGATACCTCGCCGGTCGCGGCCAAGCCGCAAACTCTGGTCTGGTCCGATCCCTGGCACAACCTGGCGTTCGGCTTCGGTTCCGGACTGATGCCCAAGGCGCCGGGCACCTGGGGTTCGCTGGTAGCGCTGCCGTTCGTGCCGCTGTGGCAGTTGCTGCCAGGCTGGGGTTATCTGCTGATGCTCGGCTTGACCATGCTGTTCGGCGTCTGGCTGTGCGGCAAGGTGGCGCGCGAACTCGGCGTGCACGACCACGAAGGCATCGTCTGGGATGAGTTCGTCGGCATCTGGATCACCTTCTGGCTGGTGCCGGAGGGCTGGTACTGGCTGCTGCTCGGCTTCGTGGTGTTTCGCGTGATGGATATCGCCAAGCCCTGGCCGATCAGCTGGGTGGATCGGCATATTCATGGTGGGGTGGGCATCATGCTCGACGATGTCCTCGCCGGGGTCGCCGCCTGGGCGGTCATGCAGGGACTGGTGGCGCTGTTGGTTTGATTGTGCGTCCGGTCGCTGCAGGCGGTCGGCCATTGAAGGATGATCGGCGTTCGCCCCGGGCCCGGTTTCGAGGAAGAAATAGCCATGCGTAGCGTCTCCGTTCTGTTCGCCAGCCTGTTGCTCCTGCCCGCGCTGGCGCAGGCCGCCTCCATGGTGCAAGTGGTCGGGCTGTTTCCGGGCGCTGCGGTGGTCAACGTCGACGGCCAGCGCAAGCTGGTCAGGGTCGGGCAGACCGGGCCGGGTGGCGTCCAGGTGGTCAGCGCCGATGCCAGCGGCGCGGTGCTGCGGGTCGACGGCGTCGAGCGTCACTACAACCTGAGCCGTGAATACAGCGGCGCCTATGCAGCGCCGAGCAAGACCCAGCTGAGCGTGGCCAAGGGCACCGGCGGCCATTACTGGATTGCCGGTGCGATCAATGGCCAGTCGATCCAGTTCCTCGTCGATACCGGCGCCACCTCGGTGGCGATCAACGAGCATCAGGCTCGTCGCTTGGGCATCGACTATCGTGTCAACGGCCGGCCGATGGTGGTGAGCACCGCCAGCGGCACGGCCAAGGCCTGGCGCGTGCACCTGAACAGCGTCAAGGTCGGCGCGATCGAAGTGCTTGGCGTCGAGGCCGTCGTCGTCGAGGGCGGCTCACCCACCGAGGCGCTGCTCGGCATGAGCTTTCTCGGTCGGGTCAGCTGGCGCGAGGAGCAGGGCGTGCTGGTGCTGGAGTCGAAGACCTCCTGAGTTCAGGCTGATCCGCCTGCACGGCACGATAGACACGCTCGACGGCGAACTCTTCAGCCAGATGTGCCCCCGGTTAGTGTTATAGTGTCCGCTTTTCTGCCGCCTGGGATTTCCGCCCGTGTCTGTCGTGTTCGTCGCCGCTTCCCAACTGCCGACACCGTTCGGCGTGTTCACCATGCATGGTTTTCTCGACCAGGACACTGGCAAGGAACATGTCGCGCTGACCCTCGGCGACGTGGCCGATGGCAAGCCGGTGCTTGGGCGTCTGCATTCCGAATGCCTGACCGGCGATGCTCTGTTCAGCCTGCGCTGTGACTGCGGCTTCCAGCTGGAAGCGGCGCTGCGCGCGATTGCCGACGAAGGTCGCGGCGTGCTGCTCTATCTACGTCAGGAAGGACGCGGCATCGGCCTGCTGAACAAGATCCGCGCCTACGAACTGCAGGACGCCGGCGCCGATACCGTCGAGGCCAACGAGCGCCTGGGCTTCGCCCCGGACATGCGTGACTACGGCATCTGCCTGCCGATGCTCGAGCACCTGGGTATCGCCGAGATCAAGCTGATGACCAACAACCCGCGCAAGGTCAAGGCGCTGCAAGGCTTCGGCATCCGCGTGGCCGAGCGCAAGCCGCTGCAGGTCGCGCACAACCCGCACAACCGCAAGTACCTCGCCACCAAGGCCGGCAAACTCGGCCACATGCTCGGCGAGATCCACCAGGGCGAAGCCGAGCAGTCGTGAACCGCCTCGCCGTTCGCCGCCAGCTCGCGCGTGACGGCTGGCTGCACACCCTCCTGATGGTGATGCCGGTGCTGGTGCTGGGCCGTGCACCGGCACTGCGCATTGACTGGGGCCTGCCTCTTTTCGCTGCCGGCCTGGTCTCGCTGTTCTTCAGCCTGCCGGCCTTCACCGCCTTCAAGCACGCACTGATTGCCATCGAGCAGGCGTTGGAAAGCCCTATGGAGGCCGACGCCTGGGCACGCTTGCGTCGCCTCCGCCGTCGCGGCCTGCTGATCGCCTCGCTGCCGGCCTGGTTCGCCGCCGCCGGGGCGCTGCTGGGCATGGAACCGGTGGCCCGCCTGTTGCTGGTATTCGGCAGCCTGGTGCTGCTGGTGCTCTACCGTATTCCGCGGCAGCTTCACTGATGCGTCACCTTTTGCTCGCCGCTCTGGCGCTGCTGGCCACCTTGCCTGCGGTGGCCGCGCAGCGGGTAGTAAGCCTGGCGCCCTCGCTCAGCGAAATCATGCTGGAACTCGATGCCGTAGACCGCCTGGCCGGTGTGCTGGACGGCGGCGAACGTCCTGCGGCCCTGGCTCAGATGCCATCGGTGGGGCGTTATGGCCAGGTCGAGATGGAGACCTTGCTCAGCCTGCGCCCCGATCTGGTCCTGCTCTGGCCGGACAGCGTGCCGCGCAGCCAGCGCGAGCAGCTGCAGCAGTTCGGTGTTCCCGTGCTGGTGGTGGCGCAGACTCGCCTCGACGGGCTGGCCGAGCAATTCAGGGTGATCGGCCAGGCGGTCGGCCGCACGGAGCAGGGCGAGCGCCTGGCCGAGGCGTTTCGCGCCGGCCTCGCCGAGCTGCGCACAGCCTACGCCCGTGAACAGCCGTTGCGGGTGTTCTACCAGGTCTGGAACCGCCCGCTGTATACCCTCGGCGGGCAGCAGATCATCAGCGAAGCGATCGAGGTGTGTGGCGGGCGCAACGTCTTCGCCGACCTGACCCTGGCCGCGCCGCAGGTGAGCATCGAAGCGGTGCTCGCCCGCGACCCGGAAGTCATCCTGGCCGGTAGCGGGGCGCAGCTGGACGAATGGCAGGCCTGGCCACAGCTAGATGCCGTGCGCAACGGGCGATTGCTGGAAGTGCCCGACAAGGGCCTGGAGCGCCCGAGCTTCCAGATGCTGGGGGCGATCCGGAAGCTCTGCGAGGTGATGGCGGCAGCGCCCTGAGCGGGCGCGCCGGTAGACGCGATTACAGTGATGGAGTCCAGGTGACGGCGAACAGCAGGGTTCGCGCCGCCTCGTGATAGCCGTAATTCTGCGACGGATCCCACCAGTTAGCTCCGTCTGGGCGGTTATAGGTCGCCAGTGCATAGTCGCGATCGAACAGATTGTTGACCTTCGCCTCCCAGCGCAACTCGGGATGGCTCTGCCAGGCTGCTCTTAGGTCGAAGACCCCATAGCCGGACAGCTCGCGGGTGTTTGCGATGGTGTCGTAACGGGCGCTGGAAACGTGCCAACCGGCGCCAGCCGAAAGCGCGCCGAACGTACGATCAAGGTCGATGCTGAGTGTGCGCTTTGCCCGTCGCGCCAGAGTATGGCCGCTATCCCGGTCGCGCGGATCGATGATGCTAACGCCGAGGCTCGCCTGCCAGCCCAACAGCTCACGCGCCGCGCTGGCTTCGAAACCGTTGATCCGTGCCTGGCTGACGTTTTCCATCCGGGTTCCACCCCAGGCAATCATGTCTTCGACATCGGTGCGATAAAGGGAGGCTTCCAGTTGGGTCTCTTCGAATTCGCCGCGCCATTGCAATTCGTACGTCTTCGAAGTCTCCGGCTTCAGGTCCGGATTGGGACCCCAGGCGGGCGGTGCGTAGAGGTCGGTGAACGTCGGGGCGCGGAAGCCTTCGCCATAGCTCAGAATCCAGCGCTGCGACTGACCTACCGGCAGGCTGAAGGCTGCGTTCCAGCTGTTGTGGCTGCCAAACTGCTGGTTGTCGTCGTGACGCAGACCCAGTTCGGTGCCGAAGTGTTCGCCCTGGAAGCTGTGCTGAGCAAAAAAGGCGAGATTGTCGCGGCTGTCTTCCTGGTAGGCGGTGGTGGCATCGAGGCGGTCCTCGTACCAGTCGCTGCCCGCGCTAAGCTGCTGGCGCTCGCTCAGCTGCAAACGGTTGATCCAGGCTGCAGAGTGGCGGGTGGTCTCCAGCAGACCGTCGTTGTAGTTGGAGCCGACCGCGCGGTTGCGATCGAAGCTGCGACCCAGCTCCAGACGGCTGTTCCAGACGTCGCTTAGCTGGCCGTCCAAATAACCGCTGTAGCTGCTGACACGAAACTCGTCCTGCGGCGTGCCCGGGGCGAACTCGTAGGCATCGTCATACTCGTTCTTGCCGCGCTGGTCGTTGAGACTCAGGCCGGCTTTCCAGTCCGCATCGAACTGGTGATCCAGCTTCAAGTGCAGGGCCTTGTTGCGCTGGCCATCGTTGTCTTGGTCAGCGCCGCGATTGTCGCGGGTGATGTCGAAGCCGTCGCGCTCATCGAGGCTGGCGCCGAGGTGGACGCGAGTCTGCTCCGTTCCTGCTGCCAGGCTCAGGCTGCGCTGAAAGGTCTGGTCGCTGCCGGCGGCCAAGCGGACTTCCGGATTTATTCCGGGTTTGCCGCGACGGGTAAAGATCTGGATGACGCCACCAATGGCATCCGCGCCGTAAAGCGAGGAGCGCGGCCCACGGATCACTTCGACACGCTCGATGTTGTCGATAGCCAGGTAGTCGAGACGGGCGAAGCCGCTGGTGGCTGAAGCAATGCGTTGGCCGTCGACCAGTACCAGTGTTTGCGCGGTTCCGGTGCCGCGCAGCGACAGCGATGGCAAGCCACCGGCGCTGCTCACCTGCACGCCCGGGACCCGACGCAACAGCTCGGGCACGTTGCGTGCCTGCAGGCGTTCGATATCGGCGCGAGTGAAGACGGTATTGGCTGCAGTGGCCTGGGCGCGGGGCTCGGCCTGGCGGGCCGAGGTGATAAGCATGCTCGGCAGTTCCTGCTCGGCATCGGCAGCAAACACCTGCACGCCAGGCAGCAGCGCCACGGCGAGGGCAAGTCGGGACAGTTTCATTCTTGGAATTCCTCAAAAGATCGCAAACTTTTGAGGAGGGCAGGAACAAGCGCGGGATGACGGGCAGCAGCGCTTGACGGTGCTGCCCTCCGCAACACCAGTCGAATCCGTCAGGCCGGTCTCCGGGCTTTCGACACGCATCACGCTCACCTTCCCATGTCGGAACACAGTGGCTGTCGAGCGGACGGCGATCCCTGAGGATCACGGTCGATTACCGTTGCGGGGGCAGCGCCGGCCTTGCTCTTCGAGCGCACCGGCTTCCCGTTTAATGCCGACCTTTTGGTCGCGCACACCTGGGCGGATAAGAAAACGCGCGAACCTTACGGCCGATGCTGGCGAAACACAAGCGGACCAATGGCCGCAAGGTCTGCCAGCCCGGCGACCGCTAGGACAGCCCGCCGACGATCTTCAGCCCGCTCTGCCCGTTGCCCTGGCGCTGCACCTGAATCTGCACCGGGATGCGTTCGTGCATCTCGGCCACGTGGCTGATCACTGCCACCTTGCGGCCCTGGGCCTGCAGCGAATCCAGCGCGTCCATGGCGATCTGCAGCGACTCGGGATCGAGGCTGCCGAAGCCCTCGTCGATAAACAGCGATTCGATCCTGAGCTTGCTCGACGCCATCGAGGCCAGGCCCAGTGCCAGGGCCAGCGAGACGAGGAAGGTCTCGCCGCCGGACAGCGAATGCACCGAGCGCAGCTCGTCGCCCATCTCGGTATCCATCACCAGCAGGCCCAGCGGACTTCCGCCGCGCTTGAGCCTATAACGGCGGGCCAGCTGACGCAGCTGCACGTTGGCGTGCTGCACCAGCAGGTCGAGGTTGTAGGCCTGGGCGATCTTGCGGAAGGCGCCGCCGTCGCTCGAGCCGATCAGCGCGGCGATACGCCCCCAGCGCTGCATTTCGGCGCGCGCCTCGTCGATCTGTGCCAGCAGCGCGTGGCTCTGGCGGCGGCGCTTGTCGTCGTCGAGCAGCGCGGCGCGGGTTTCGGCGCAGCGCTGCTCGGCCTGTTCGCAGCGCTGCAGCTGTTCGGCGTGTGCCTGTTGCAGCTGCGTGGCTTCAGGCGCCTCGGTCTGTTGCTGCTGATGGCTAGCCAGTCGGGCGAGACAGCCGTCGAGTCGCTCGCGACAGCGAGTCAGGGTTTCGGCGTTCTGCTGCAGGCGCTGGCGCGCCTCGCTCAGCATTGCCTCGTCCATCTGCAGCAACTGGGCGAGGGTGGCGTCGTCCAGCGCCGGATGGGCGCTGCGCCAGGCGGCGAGTTCGACCTGCAGCGCGTCGCGCTCCTGCTGCAGTTCGGCGTGGCGCTGGCGGCCGCTCTGCTGTTCGCTCTGCAAGCGGGTCAGGCCGAGTCTGCCGTCGTTGAGTTGGCGCTCGATTTCGACCTGGGCCTGGCGCGCGGTCTGGATGGCCAGGTCCAGTTGCTGCTGCCAGGTGCTGGCGCTGGGCTGCTCGCCGAGGCTGGTCTGCAGTGCCTGCCGGCAGGCCAGCAGCAGCTTCTCGCGTTCGGCCAGGCGTGCCTGGCAGCTCGCCTGTTTCTCCTGGCGATGGCGTTGTTGCAACTGCTCGTCGCTGCGGCGCTGCTCGCACTGGCGCAGCTCATCGGCCAGCTCGGTCTGCGCCTGCAGTTGCTGCAGGCGCGTGGCGATGTCAGCGTCCAGCTCCATAAAGGTCTGCGCCGGATCTTCGCGCCAGTGCTGCAGACGCTCGGCCGGTAGCAGCTCGGCGAAGGCCGTCAGCTCTGCGTCGAGCTGCTGGGCGTCGCGGGCGAGGGCATCGCGCTGGCGCTCGAGCTGCTGGGTCGCTTCGACGCAGGCCTCGCGCGCGGCCTGCCAGGCTTGCTGCAGGGTTTCGCTGCGCTGCTGCAACCCGAGCAGTTGTTGTTGCTGCCGGCTGGCATCGGCGATCTGCTGGTTCAGGTTCGCCAGTTGGGCTTCCAGCCAGTCCGCGCGTGTTCCTTCGGGTTGGCGAAGCAGTTCGGCATGCGCTGGCAGGGCGTGCAGACGCGGGGCCAGCGTCTGCAGCTGCGCCTCGACCTCGCTCTGACGCTGCTGGCTCTGGCGCAACTGGGTGTTCAGCGCGACGTGGCGGTCGCGCAGTTCCTGCAGGCGCTGGTCCTGGGCCTGCAGCGCTTCGCGGGCGCGTTCGGCCTCGTGGTCATCCTGCTGATCGAGGCCGGCGAGCATGGCATCGGCCGCATGCCAGGGATGTTCCTGGCTGCCGCAGACCGGGCAGGGCTCGCCCGGCACCAGCGCGGCGCGTAGCGCCTCGACATTCGCGCTGCGCGCCAGGCGCTGGCGTTCGAGCAAGGCGAGGGTGACGTTCAGCGCCTGCTCGGCGGCGTCGCGCTCGGCGCGGACCTGTTTGCCCAGCGGCACCAGGCCGTCCAGCTCCGCCTGCTGGCCGGTGGTGGCGTCGCTCAGTTCGCGTCGGCTGGTTTCGAGCCCGCGTTGCTGAGACCAAAGCTCGCGCAGGGTCGCGGTTTCGCGCTCGGCCTGGCGCCATTGGTCCAACTGCCCATGCAGTTGGGCGAGCTGTTCGGCCAGGCCGACTTCGCTGCCGCGCTCATGCTGTAGAGCGTCCAGCGCCTCGCGGGCCAGGCTTTGCCGGGTTTCGGCAGCCTTGGCCTGCGCTTCCAGTGCCGGGAGTTCGCCCTGACCTTGCTGCAGCCGTGCTGCCAGCTGCACGGCCTGTTGCAGACGCGGGCGGTAGCCGTCCCAGGCGCTGCACAGCGGTTGCAGCGCGGCGCTGCGCCCCAGTTGCTGGCTCAGCGCGGCGAGTTCCGCCGCGGCGCGCTGCTGGCGCTCGGCGAGCTGCGTGAGCGTCGCTGCGCCCGCAGTCACCTCGGCATCGGCCCGGGTGCTGTCCTCGCGGATAGTGGTCAGGTCGGCGTTCAGATGCTGCAGGCGTTCCTCTTCACGGCGCGCCTGGGCCAGCCGCGGTTCGGCGTCCTGGCGCGCCTGTTCGGCCGAACGCAGTTGCTCGCTGGCGGCGCTGCATTGGCTCTGCAGCTCGGCCAGGCGCTGCTGCACGGCCTGTTCCTCATGCTGCAGGCGCGCCAAGCTGTCGGCGGCCTTGTCCAGCAGCGGGCCGAGATCCTGTAGGCGCAGGAAGCGATGGCGCTGCGGCGCCAGTTGCTCGAACAGGTCGAGAATGCGCCGGGCCTCGGCGAGGTTTTCGCGCTCGTATTCGGCATCCTGCAGTTGCTGGCATGCCGCTTCGCGCTCGTTTTCCAGGCGCTGCAGTTCGCTGAGCCATTGCCGCTGCGCTTCCAACGCCTTGAGCTGCTGCTGCTGCGCTTTCAGCGCGTCGAGCTGAGCCTGATGTTCGCGCTCCAGTTCGTCACGCTGCTCCGGCTCCAGTGGCTGCAGGCCGCCGGCCTGCTGCTCCAGACGGGCGAGGCCTTCCTTCGCCTCCTTGGCGGCTTCGAAGGCGGCCTGGCCGAGGCGGCTGTAGAGGCCGGTATCGGTGAGCTTTTCCAGGAGGGTGCCGCGCTCGTTGTCATCGGCCTTGAGGAAGGCGGAAAACTCGCTTTGCGCCAGCAGCACGGCGCGGGTGAACTGGGCCAGGGTCAGCCCCAGGCGGGCTTCGAGCAATTCCTTGAATTCGCGTTTCTTGCCGCTGGCCAGGAGCGTGCCGCTGTCGAGATCCGTAAGGCTCTGGCTGCTGGCCTGCAGGCGGCCGTCGATCTTCTCGCGGGCGCGCTTGACCTCCCAGCGTGCGCGGTAGCGGTGGCCGTCGACGCCGACGAAATCGACCTCGGCGTAGCCGCTGCCGCAGCCGCGGCGCAGCAGGTTGCGCTCGTCGCCACCGCCGATTTCGGCCTCCACGTCGGGGACCTTGTTCAGCGGTGACACGCCGTCCAGCCGCGGCGTGCTGCCGAACAGCGCCAGGCACAGGGCGTCGAGAATGGTGCTCTTGCCAGCGCCGGTGGGCCCGGTGATGGCGAACAGCCCGGCGCTGGCCAGCGGTTCGGCGGTGAAGTCGATGACCTGCTCGCCGGCCAGCGAGGCCAGGTTTTTCAGGCGGATGGCGAGAATTTTCATCGGTCATCCTCCGCATGGGCGAACTCGACGCGTTGCAGCAAGGTGGCGAAATCGTCCAGCGCCTGTTCATCCGCCGGGTTGCCGTACTGTTCTTCCCAGGCGCGGGCGAACAGTTCCTGCGGGGTGATCTGGTCGAGGCCGAGCAGCACTTCCGATTCCGTCTCGCCGCGCTTGCCGGCGTATTCGCTGGCGATGCGCACCAGTCGGCAGGCCTTGCCGGTTATCGCGGTTTCGATGCGCTGGCGCAGGTCCGGCAGCGGTTCGTCGAGCAGTACGCGTACCTCGAGCCAGGGCAGGTGTTCGTCGAACAGGCCGGTGGGCGGCAGCGCCTCCAGCGCGGCGATCACCTCGGCCAGCGGGGCGCGGCCGATGCGGATCATCTCCACCGCGCGCGGCACCGGCAGGCTTTCGGCCTGCGCCAGCTGCTCGCCGTCGAGTTCGACCAGCAGCACCTGATGGGGGTAGTTGACCTCGGCGAAGGACAGCGGCAGCGGCGAGCCGCTATAGCGGATGCGTGCCTGCCCGGCGACCTGCTGCGGCTTGTGCAGGTGGCCGAGGGCGACGTAGGCGACGGACTCGGGAAACAGGCTGGCCGGCAGGGCCTCGGCATTGCCGATGACGATATTGCGCTCGGACTCCTCCGACACCGCGCCGCCGGCCATGTGCGCATGGCTCATGGCAACCAGCGCCTGGCCGGGCTGGCGCACAGCCTCGGCGGCGGCGATGAGGCGTTCATGCACCTGACGAATGCCGGCCATGTAGTCGTCGCCCAGCGCCATTCCGGTAACCTCGGCCGGGCGCAGGAAGGGCAGGGTGAGGCACCAGGCGGCGGTGTTGCCAGCGGCGTCGTGCAGCGGCACCAGCAGCCGCTGGTGGTCCAGCTGGCCCTCGGCGACCCAGCTGATGCGGCCGACGGCATGGGCATTGAGGCGCTTCATCAGCGGCGCCGGCAGCTCGATGCGCCCGCCCGAGTCGTGGTTGCCGGCGATCATCACGATGTCCAGCTGCGGGAGCTTTTCGTGGGCGCGGACGATGAAGTCGTAGAGGCGCTCCTGGGCCTTGAGTGGCGGGTTGACCGTGTCGAACACGTCGCCGGCGATCAGCAGGGCGTCGGCGCGGTGGGCGACCAGCTGGTCGAGCAGCCAGGCGAGGAACTGCGCGTGTTCGTGGTCGCGGTCCTGGCCGTGGAGGGTCTGGCCGAGGTGCCAGTCGGAGGTGTGGATCAGGCGCATGGGCTCAGGCTCATTGTGTGCGGGCGCAGCGGTGAGCCGCTGGCTTGGTTTGTGCGGCGGGCAGTTGCGTCGGATGTAAGGCTTGTGGAACTCGTGACTGTCGTGGGCTTCGGCGGAAGGTTGGGCGCGCCGCGCTTTCCTCGGCCCGGACTACAGGTTGCGCCTTGCACGGCGCATCACTTTTTCTTGCTTGGCCAAGAAAAAGTAACCAAAAAGAAGGCCACCCCGACATCCGGGTTTTGCTTCGCAAAACTTCCCTCCCTCCGGCGCTGCTCCGGGGGCCGTCGCGAAGGGACGTCCCTGTCCCTTCGCTCCTCGCTCGGCGTCCATGCCTCGCGTCCCCCTGCGCAGCACCTGCGCTCGGCCTCCTGAAGGGGAGTCGAGTCCGAGCCGCCTGAAAATTCGCAAACAGCGGAACAAGCACGCGTTGCTTGTTTATTGACGAAGAAGCTATCAGGCCCCACCGAATGCCCCTTTCAGGAGGCCGAACGGAATCCGCGCGGAGGGGAGCGAGCGGCATGGATGCCGCGAGAGAACTAGGCGTTCCCGCGATAAAGGGCCAAGGATGGCCCTTGTACGCCGGTCCCCGGAGCGCGGATGGAGTGAGGGAAGTCGAGCGCAGCGAGACCCGGATGCAGGGGCAAGCGTTTTTGCTTACTTTTTTTGGGGCCGGCCGTCCGGCGTTTGGAAAAAGTGAGTCGCCCAGCAGGGCGAAACCAATGCTTCCGCCAGACGGGCCAGTCGAGAGTGAGCGCGGAGCGAAAGCCAGCGAGGCGCCGTGCAAGGCGCAACCTACAGGTCGGGCCGAGGAAAGCGCGGCGTCGTACGCATAGGTCTGCGCCGGCAACAGTTCGTGAGCAAGCTCGCTCCTGCAAGTGGCCACGTTACGCCTAACCCTCACGAGTACAACCACCCCTTCAACGCCTGCAGATTCCCCACTTGCAGCTGCTGCGCCGCCGCATTGGCCTGCACGGTGTTCGGGTCGATGCCGAAGCGCTGCAGCACGTACTGCACCAGGGCGCCGCGCGTCTCGACGGGCAGTTGGCCGTCGGCCATGCCGAAGTCCACCTCGATGATCGCCTTCTGCGCCGGGCTCAGTCGTGCATCCGGCTCGATCAGCACGGTCACCGGTGTGTTCCACGCCTCGTCCTGCTCGCGGGTATGTTCGCTTTCGTCCATCAGGTCCGGTTCGCCGCGGAAGCGGCTGAGCACGAAGTCGCGGTATTCGCGGTTCTTCTCGCAGTAGGCGCGCACGTGCCAGCGCATGCCGGTGAAGACCAGCGTGTGCGGCGCCATCACGCGGATCTCCACCTCCGGATTGGCCAGCGAGACGTACTCGCTCTCCAGGCGCAGCCCCTCGCGGCAGGCCTGCAGGATCGGCCGCAGCACCTCGGGGCGGATGCTGCGGTCCGGTACCTGCAGCACTTCCGTATGTGCATAGGCCAGCGCCAGGCCCTCGATATGCGGGGCGCGCACGCGGTTCTGGTCGAGCAGGTGCAGATAGGCGCTGGCGCTGCCGTCGATGAACAGCGGCTGGAAGGTCTTGCTCGGCTTGTAGCCCTTCAGGTGGCGGTCATATGTCAGGTTTTTCGGCGCATGTTCGTTCAGGTAGGTATTGATGTCCTTCGAGGCCTGCTGGCGGCTGATGCCGAAGCTCTGCATCAGGTGGCCCGTGGTCAGGCGGCCTTCCCACCAGGCAATGGTCTCGATCAACCGGTAGCGCAGCGCCAGGTCCCAGCGTATCTGACTGATCGATTGCTTCCTTTTCATCGCCGTTGCACCTGTACCGAAGGTTTACATGCCTATGTCGAGCGGGTCGACGTGTCGCGCAACGCTACATATATTCAAGGCGTGTTTCAACTCGATACGGGTGACCGACATGAATCTGCTGATCGCTGCACTGACATGGTCCGGCGTGGCGTTCGTCGCGATGGCATTGCTGGCCTGGCTGGCGTACGCCGACGGCGAACGAAAGGGCTGAGACAGGTTGCAGTTTGGTGAAGGCTGAACGCTTCCCGATGGACGGCTGGAATCTCCGAGCCTGGTACAGGGTCTTTGTGACAGGCTCACCTGTAGAGATGCTCCATGAAGACTTTGTCCCGTCACCTGGCCGAAACCTTCACTTCGCAATACCGCACCCGTGTCGAACCGAAGGCGGATGGCCGTCTGGAGGTCCATGTCGGCTACCCGATCAACGGCACCCACGCCACGCGCATCGTCGCCGGACACCAGGTTCAGAACACGCTGCTGGTGGAAACCATCCTCGAAGACATGCGCAACGAACTGGCCCGCCCGCAATAGCGCCGCTTAGCGCATCGCGGGCAGTGCGATACGCACGCGAAGCCCGCCCAGCGGACTTTCCTCCAGGCTCCACTCGCCACGCCACGCCGTCAGGATATCGCTGACGATCCCCAGCCCCAGGCCGTGGCCTTCTGCGCGCTCGTCCAGCCGCACGCCGCGGTTGATGACCATCTCCCGTTGCTGGGCCGGAATGCCCGGCCCATCATCGTCCACCAGCAGCACGAAGCCGTCGCGCGATCGCTCGATGGTCAGCTCGACGCGGCTGTTCGCCCATTTGCAGGCGTTGTCCAGCAGGTTGCCCAGCAGCTCGAGCATGTCCTCGCGATCACGCGGCAGGCGGCAGTCAGCCGGGGCGTGCCAGCGCAGCTCGAGGTCGGAGCGGTGGATCATCGCCAGGGTGTCGAACAGCGCCGGCAGTTCGGCGTCGCAGTCGAAATGCGCACCGGGCAGCACGTCGACCGACAGCCGCGCGCGACCCAGCTCGCGGCTGACCCGTTGCTGGATCTGCTCCAGCTGCTCCTGCAGGCTGGCCTGCAGTTCGGGGTGGGCGGCGAGTTCGTCGCGCTGCACCAGGCTGCCGAGTACCGCCAGTGGTGTTTTCAGCGAATGGCCGAGGTTGCCCAGTGCGTGCCGTGAGCGTTGCAGGGTCTCCTCGGTGTGGCTGAGCAGATGATTGATTTGCTCCACCAGCGGCTGCAGTTCGACCGGCGCCTGCTGATCCAGTTGCTGGCGCTGGCCCTGCTGCAGCTGGGCGATCTGCTGCCGGGCACGCTCCAGCGGGCGCAGCGCCAGGCCCATGGCGTAGCGCTGCAAGAGCAGCAGGGCGAGCAGGGCGAAGCCGACCAGTCCCAGGCCGCTCAGCCGCACGCGGGCGAAGCTGTCGAGAATCGGCGTGTAGTCCTGCGCCACGCTGATGACGATCGGCTGTCCGTCGCGGCGGTACTCGGCGCGGTAACCCAGCAGGCGCTGTTCCTGCGGGCCGTCGAGCAGTTCGTCCGCCAGGCCCGCGCGTTCCGGCCATTCTGGCGTGGCGTCCCACAGCGAGCGTGAGCGCCAGGTGCGGCCGGGCAGCTCGATCTTGAAGTAGTGACCGGAAAACGGCCGCTGATAACGTGGGTTGAGGCGCTGCACATCCAGTTGGTCGCCGTTCGGCCCCTTCACCAGAGCGATCAGCAGCCCCTCGGTTTCCTCGCGCAGGTCGGTTTCCAGGCTGCGCCTGAGGCCTGACTCGAACAGCCACAGGCTGGTCTGCACCAGCACCAGCGCCACCAGCAGCAGGGTGGCGATCAGCGCCAGGCTGAGGCTGCGCTGGATCGACTTCACGCCGCGCCGCCGAAGCGATAGCCCTGGCCGCGGCGCGTCTCGATCAATTCGCGGCCGAGCTTGCCGCGCAGCCGATTGATGTGCACCTCGATGACGTTGGAGTCGCGCTCGGTTTCACCGTCGTAGAGGTGTTCGGTGAGCTGGGTCTTCGACAGCAGCTGGCCGGGGTGCAGCATGAAGTAGCGCAGCAGGCGGAACTCGCCAGCGGTCAGTTCGATGTCCTTGCCGTCCTTGCGGCAGCACTGGCGCGATTCGTCCAGTTCCAGACCGCCAGCCTGCAGCAGCGGCTGGTTGGCCAGGCCGTGGGCACGGCGCAGCAGCGCCTGGATGCGCAGCAGCAGCTCCTCGGGATGAAAGGGTTTGGTCAGGTAGTCGTCGGCACCGGCCTTGAGGCCGTCGATGCGCTCGGCCCAGGAGCCGCGCGCGGTGAGGATCAGTACCGGGGTGGCGACCCCGGCGGCGCGCCAGGCACGCAACACCTCGAGCCCCGGTTTGCCCGGCAGACCGAGGTCGAGAACGATCAGGTCATAGGGCTCGCTGGCGCCCTGGTATTCGGCGTCTCGGCCATCGGCGAGCCAGTCGGTGGCGTAGCCCTGGCGGTTGAGACTGGCGATCAGTTCATCGGCCAGCGGCACGCTGTCTTCGACCAGCAGCAGGCGCATCAGTCTTCCTCATCCTTGATCAGGCGACCGTCGCGAGCATCGAATTCCAGCTCGCGGGCAACGCCCTGGGTGGTGAGCAGTTCGATTTCGTAGACGTAGAAGCCGTCTTCCTCTTCCAGCTCCGCTTCCAGCAGGCTGGCCCCCGGATGGTGTTCAAGGGCGCGCTGGAGCAAGGCTTCCAGCGGCATGATGAGGCCTTCGCGGCGCAGCCGCAGGGCTTCGTCCTGATCCAGGTCGCGGCTCACCGCCGGGGCGGCGGCGAGCAGCAGAGCCAGTGGCAGCGTTACAAGAAGAGGGGCACGCATGGGTGGCCTTTAGTCGTCCTGGTGGTCCTTCAGCACTTCGCCGGTTTTGGCGTCGAGCTCGACGTCCCATTGCACACCTTTGTCGTCGCGCAATTCAAGCTGGTAGACGTAGCGGCCGTACTCTTCTTCCAGCTCGGTTTCCTCGACGGTGGCGCCGGGGTGCTTGGCCAGGGCCGCTTCGTTGAGCTTCTCGAAGGACTGGATGGTGCCGGCGTCGCGCAGCTTGAGCGCTTCGTCCGGACCGATGTCCTTGGCCAGCGCCAGGTTGGCGCCCAGGGCGAGGGTGGCGGCGGTGAACAGAGTAGTCAGTGTTTTCATGGTGTTGATTCCTGTGGTTGGTTTCGACGGTTCACAGGTTACGAGCGCTGGCTTAAATGAAACTGAATGTCATCCGCCGGCTACGAATGCACCGTTCGAGCGAGGGCGGACAGGCGTCTGGCAGCTAAGCTTTGCGGCATCGTTCATCTGCAGCGGTCGTTCAGGGGGATACCCATGAAAAGTGTTTTCGTCGTGCTGCTGGCCGTGCTTGGCACAGCCGGTGTGGTCGTCATGGCCGAGGATCTGCTGAAGCCATCCACCACACCTCCCGCGGTGGATGACGTCTCGACCGGCAACAGCCTGGAAGCCGAGGCGAGTTTCGAGGCCACCGGCGAGATTCGTGCCATCGATGTGGAGCAGGGCAGCGTGACCATCGCCCATGGTCCGGTACCGGCACTGAAGTGGCCGGCCATGATCATGCCGTTCAAGGTGACTCGGCATCAGCTCGGCGGGCTGGCCGTCGGCGATGCGGTGGAGTTTCGCTTCACCGACGGCGAGATGGACCCGCGGATCGTCTTCATCCGCCGTCGCTAGTTCAGCGGCGCATCTGTTCGTGGCAACAGCCGGCGGCGGGTTGCGAACGGCCGGTGGGCGCAACCCGATCGTCGCTGTCGTAACGGTCGTGCAGGCGGACCCAGTCGGTGAGGTCGTGTCGCGGGCCGGTCTCGTTGCGGCCGTTCGGCGTCATGTCCAGCAGCACGTAGGCGCCGAGCAGCTCTTCCGCGCCGCGACCAAAGGCCGAAAAGGTGTGGAAGATCTCGCCCTGCGGGTCCCGGTAGAAGACGCTGAAGCCCGACAGCTCCTCGCAGACGAAGGGCTGCCACGCGTAGTTGTAGAAGACCTTGCCCTCGACGATGTCCTCGGCATCGAAGGAGACGTGAAAGTCGCGGTTGAACGGGCTGCCGGCCGATGACAGCCAGCGGAACTGCCAGCCCATGCGCTGGCGGAACGCCTCCAGCCGTTCGAACGGTGCGCGGGAGATGGCGGCGAAGCTGACGTCATGGTGCTGCAGGTGCAGCAGCGCGCCGCCGATGTGATCGGCCTCGAAGGAGCAGCCCACGCAGCCCTCGCTCCAGTCCGGGCCGAACATGAAGTGCTTGACCACCAGCTGGCTGCGGCCTTCGAACAGCTCGCTCAGGCGAACCGTGCCGCCGGCGTCGTGAAAGCGGTAGTCCTGGGTGATGCGCCGCCAGGGCAATTGCCGGCGCTTCTCGAATAGTGCGTCGCGTTGGCGGGTGAGCTGCTTCTCCTCGCGTAGATGGGCGCTGTGGGCGGCGAGCCAGTCCTGGTCGGATACCACCTTGTGCGTTGTCATGGCAAAACCTCGTGCATGGATATCGGGGGGTGGGAGGGGGCCCGCGTCGCGCAGCGATGCCCCTGTGCAGGAGTCGTCTGGCACCTGCCGGAATCGACAACGAGCCGGCGAATGCACACCGCGGCGGTTGAACTTAGCGGCCACCGCTGGGCTCGTAATTCAGGCAGGGGCCATCCACGTGGCCCGATCCGATTCCGTACGCAGAAGGAAAAACGAGATGTACAACAAGACACTGACCGCCGCGTTCGCTGTCGCCGTCCTGGGTTCCGGTGCAGCTTTCGCTGCCGACAAGCCCGGCGCCGACTGGATCACCCTTGAGCAAGCCGTGGAGAAGGCCAAGGCCGCCGGCTACACCGAACTGCACGGCATCGAAGCCGATGACGACGGTTGGGAAGGCGAGGGCATGAAGCAGGACGGCAAGAAGTACGAGTTCAAGATCGACGGCCGCACCGGCGAGGTGACCAAGGACAGGGAAGACTGATACGTCTGCCGCGCGGCCGAAACACCGCGCCGGGTTCATTGCCGCTCCAGCCGTGAACTCCTCCCTCGTTTGCCGCGGCGCTTCCCAGAGGAGGCAGCCGCCGGCAGAGCGGGTATCATCGACGCCCCTGTCGTTGTGCACCCGATCCGATGTCCGCCGCCAATTCCCGCCCCAGCACCCTGCACCTGCCCCAAGGCGACTGGCCTACGGTGCTCGACTGCCTGTGCGAGCGCTTTCCGGCAATCGATCGCGCCACCTGGCTCGATCGCATGGCGCGCGGCCGGGTGCTGGATGCCGACATGCAGCCGATCGACGCGGCCCGGCCGTACCGGGTCGGCATGCGCGTGCACTATTTCCGCGAGGTGCCCAACGAGACGCCGGTGCCGTTCGAAGAACGCATCCTGCATGTCGACGAGCATCTGGTGGTGGCGGACAAGCCGCACTTTCTCTCGGTGATGCCGGCTGGCGAATACGTCAACGAAACCCTGCTGGCGCGGCTCAGCAAACGGCTGGGTAACGCCGATCTGGTGCCGATTCACCGTATCGATCGCCTCACCGCCGGGCTGGTGCTGTTCTCGGCCAACCGCGGGAGCCGCGACGCCTACCAGGCGTTGTTCCGCGAGCGGCGGATCGCCAAGCGTTACGAGGCGATCTGCCCGGCGCTGCCCGGGCTCGAGTTTCCCCTGCGCCGGCAGCTGTGCATGGTGCCGGGCGAGCCGTTCTTCCTGATGCGCGAAGGCGACGGCGAGCCGAACAGCGAAACGCTGATCGAGGTGCTCGAGCGCCGCGACCACCTCTGGCGCTACGCCCTGACGCCGATCACCGGGCGCAAGCACCAGCTGCGTCTGCATATGGCGACCCTCGGCGCCGGTATCTGCAACGATCCCTTCTACCCGCAGCTGCTGCCGCGCGAGCAGCGCGACCAGGACGATTACAGCCGCCCGCTCAAGCTCCTGGCGCGCGGCTTGCGCTTCCGCGATCCGCTGAGTGGTGAACCGCGCGAGTTCGAGAGCAGGCTGCAGCTGGCCTGGTAGCGCGCTACGCACCTTCGCCGCACGGGCGAGTCTGATCGACAAAGGCAGATCAGCTGGTGCATCCATGCCCGAAGGTCCATCCATCGTCATCCTCCGCGAGGAAGTCGCGGCATTCACAGGTCAACGCATCGAGCGCGCCGAAGGCAGTGCCAAGGTCGACAAGGCACGGCTGACCGGCCAGGTGGTGCGTGAATTCCGCAGCTGGGGCAAGCATCTGCTGATCGAGCTGGAGGATGTCACCGTGCGCATCCACCTGCTGCTGTTCGGCAGCTACCGCATCAACGAGCGCAAGGACTCCACGCCGCGTCTGAGCCTCGGCTTCGCCGACGGCGAGCTGAATTTCTATGCCTGTTCGGTGCAGTTGATCGAGGGGCCGCTGGATGCGGCCTACGACTGGAGCATGGATGTGATGAGTGCGGCCTGGAGTCCGCGCGGCACGCTCAAACGCCTGCGCGAACGCCCGCGCCTGCTGGCCTGTGATGCGTTGCTGGACCAGACGCTGTTCGCCGGCTCCGGCAACATCATCAAGAACGAGGTGCTCTATCGCATCCGCGTGCATCCGCTGTCGCTGATCGGCGAACTGCCCCCGGCCAAGCTGCGCGAGCTGGTGCGCGAGGCGCGCACCTACAGCTTCCAGTTTCTCGACTGGAAACGGGCCGGTGTGCTCAAGGCCAACTGGCTGGCACACGGCAAGACCAGCTGCGTGCGCTGCCGGATTCCGCTGATGAAGGCGAAAGAGCTGGGGCGCAGCCGGCGCCGGGCGTTTTTCTGCGAGCGCTGCCAGAAGCGCTACGGCGATTCAGCGCAGGTGGCGCTTGATGAGCCGAGCGTGGATGAGGGGTAGGGTGGCTTTAGGCGTAGGGTGGGTTGTAGCCCACCGAACGGGTGCCAGTGGGTGGGCCGGGGCTGCGAAAGGGAGGCGATTGCGTGGGGGCCGTGGCGTGGTGGGCTGAAGCCCACCCTACGGGGCTTGGGCGTATCGCGATGCTTTGAGGGCGGGACTGGCGTAGGGTGGGCTTTAGCCCACCGTCAGGCTTCGGGCCACCGGCTCAGCTCGTAGGGTGGACAACGGCGCAGCCTTGTCCACGCGGTTGGTCCGGCGCTACCGGGTGCCTGGCTAGGTGGAAAAGTGCTGCGCACGTTTTCCACCCTACGTTTTCAACGCAGCAGCGGCCTGAGCGCCTCGGCCAGCTGCGGCGCCATGCTCACGGCGTTGCTTTCGTGGGCAATGCAGTCGGTGCTCCAGACGTGCCCGACACAGGCGGCGCGGATCACCTGCAGCGCATCGCCGGCGAACAGCGCGTGGGTCACGGCCACGTCCACCGAGGCGGCGCCGGCGGCCAGCAGTTTCTGCGCGGCCTCGGCAAGGGTGCGCCCGGAGCTGGCGACGTCATCGAGCAGTACCACATGGCGCCCGGCGAACTGCAGGTCCGGCAAGGCAATCTCCACTTGATGGTCGCCATGGCGCAGCTTGTTGCACACGCCATGCTCGAAACCATGCTCGGCGGCGGCCGCCTCGATCCATTGCAGCGCCTCGGCATCCGGGCCGATCAGCAGCGCATCGGGATGCCGTTCGGCGATCAGTCGCGCCAGCGCCGGGGCAGCGCAGAGGGTGACGGCATCGGCCAGCGGCACCGCCTCCTGCAGGGTGGCGACGCGGTGCAGGTGCGGGTCGACGGTGATCAGTGCGTCGAACTGGCCGGCCAGCAGCTGGCCGATCACCCGCTGGCTGACCACCTCGCCCGGGTTGAAGGCGATGTCCTGGCGCATGTAGGCCAGATAGGGCGTGACCAGGATCAGCCGCCTGGCGCCCAGGCGGCGCGCTTCGCCGGCCACGAGCAGCAGCTCGACCAGCTTTTCGTTGGGGTGGTCGAGGCCGCGGTAGAGCACCAATTGTTCGGCGATCGCTTCGCCCGCGGCCAGCGGCAGGCGCAGGCGCAGCTCGTCATCGGGGAAGCGGTGGCGTTCGACCTGCGCCGCGGGCAGGCCAGAGGCCTCGGCCAAGCGCAGGGCGGCGGCGCGCTCGTCATCGAAATACAGCAGCTGGCTTTGCATCAGAACTCCACGAATACGGTTGGGACCTGCTCGGGGCTGCCGAGGCTGACGCCGCTGGCGCGTTCGGTGGCCTGGCGGGCGAAGGCGAGGTCGGCGGGAAAATCCGCGTAAACGCGATACAGACAGTCGCCGGCCCGCACCGGTTCGCCGAGCTCGCGCAGGATGTCCACGCCGGCGCCCTGCACCTTGGGTGCGCCGGCCAGCCGGGCAATGCGTGCCAGCTGCAGGTTGTCGATGCCGGTGACCACCGCGTCGCAGTCGGCCAGCACATCGAAGCTGAGCCGTGCCAGCGGCGGATGGTTGTGATCGAACGGCTTGCCGCCCTGGGCGGCGATGATCGAGCGCATCTTCTTCAGCGCCCGCCCGGAGTCGAGGATGTCACGGGCGATGGCATAACCGTCGCCGCCGCGCACATCGGGATCGAACTCGAGCATGCGTCCGGCCAGGCGCAGCGCCTTCTGACGCAGGTCGATCGGCGCCGCCGGGTCGTTCTGCAGCACCTGCATCACGTCGCGCGCTTCCAGTACCGGGCCGATGCCATTGCCGATCGGCTGACGACCGTCGGTGATGACCACGTCCAGGGTCAGGCCCAGGCGCGTGGCCACGAACTCGAACAGCTTGCGCAGGCGCTGCGCCTCGGCCATCGAACGCACCTTGGCGGTCGGGCCGATGGGGATGTCCAGCAGCAGGTGGGTGGAGCCGGCGGCGATCTTCTTCGACAGGATCGAAGCGACCATCTGCCCGGGGGAGTCGATCGACAGCGGGCGCTCGACGGCGATCAGCACGTCGTCAGCAGGCGATAGCTCGCTGGTGCCGCCCCAGGCCAGGCAGCCGCGTTCCTCGCGGACCATTTCGCAGAGGCGCTCGAAGGGCAGCTCGACGTTGGCCAGCACTTCCATGGTGTCGGCGGTGCCGGCCGGCGAGGTGATGGCCCGCGAGCTGGTTTTCGGGCAGAGCATGCCGTGGGCGGCGACGATGGGCACCACCAGCATCGAGGTGCGGTTGCCCGGGATGCCGCCGATGCAGTGCTTGTCCACCACCGGGTGCTCGCGCCAGTCGAGCCGACGGCCGACGCGGATCATCGCGTCGGTGAGGAAGAACACCTCCTCGCGGTCCAGTTCGCCCTGGTTGCAGGCGACCACGAAGGCGGTCAGCTCGATCTTCGAGTAACGGTGCTCGGCGATGTCGCGCATGATCGCCAGGAAGTCATCGCGGTTCAGGCGCTCGCCGGCGATCTTGCGGTGCAGCGCCGGGATCGATGCGGCCGGCTCGGCCTGGGCGATCGCCGCCGGTACACCGGCTTCGGCACCGAGCTGGGCGAAGGCGTCCTCGGACAGGCCCAGCTCGTCGCAGCCGACGATGCTCGGGTCGTCCACCAGGTTGAGGCTGGCGAGGATGCGCCGGCCGTTGACGCGTACCTCCACCTTGGCCAGCGCCTGGAAGCCTTCGGCGCGGCAGGCGGCGCAGTCACGGTGCAGATAGGCGACGTTCTCGCGGTAGGTGTCGATGGCGACCCGGCGCAGCGCCAGGTGCACCGGGGCTTTGCCGTTGAGCGGCGTGTCGCTGGAAATGCTGGTCATGCGGGCGGTTTCGCTGGGAGGGTAGTTGCTATCTAGCCCCAGCGCTGCGCGCTTGCCAAGCGGCCGCGCCCGTTTTGCTCGTGCGCTTTGCCGCAGGTCAATCCACGGTTAGCGTGCGGCCCAGCCACCATCCATGTTCCATGCCGCGCCGCGTACCTGATCGCCGGCTTCGCTGCAGAGAAACAGCGCCATGGCGCCCAATTGGGCAGGGGTGACGAAATCCAGCGACGGTTGCTTCTCGGCCAGCAAGTCGTGGCGGGCGCGCTGCTCGTCGCCACTCTCCCGCGCGCGCTCGTCGATCTGCTGTTGCACCAGCGGGGTCAGCACCCAGCCGGGGCAGATGGCATTGCAGGTGATCGGCGTGGTGGCGGTTTCCAGCGCCACTACCTTGGTCAGCCCGACCAGCCCGTGCTTGGCGGCGACGTAGGCGGCCTTCTGCTCGGAGCCGACCAGCCCGTGCACCGAGGCGACGTTGATGATCCGTCCCCAGTTGCGCTCGCGCATGCCGGGCAGGGCCAGGCGTGTGGTGTGGAACGCCGAGGACAGGTTGATGGCGATGATGGCGTCCCAGCGCTCCACCGGAAACTGCTCCACCGGCGCGACATGCTGGATGCCGGCGTTGTTGACCAGAATGTCGACGCCGCCGAAGTCGCGCTCGGCATAAGCGAACAGCTCGGCGATCTGTGCCGGATCGGACACGTCCGCGCCGTGGTGCCCGACCTTGCGGCCGTGTCTGCCGACCTCCGCCAGCGCTGCCGAGGCATCGCCGAAGCCGTTGAGGATCAGATCGGCGCCGGCCTCGGCCAGCTTCAGCGCAATGCCCAGCCCGATGCCGCTGGTGGAGCCGGTGACCAGTGCGGTCTTGCCTGTGAGGTTCATGGTTTCTCCCGCTTGGTGGCGACCGCACGGGGCGGCGCCTTTGTTTTTCTTGTTGTCGGAAGGCAATCGCAGATGTCGTGATGCTCGCCGATATCGGCGAAGCGCCGCGATCAGACGATGCCGGTAGCGTAGTACACGCCGATCACGAAGAAGGCCGCGGTCGTGGCGATCAGGGTGATGGCGAAGATGTCCTTGTAGGATTCGCGGTGGGTCAGCCCGGTGACCGCCAGCAGGGTGATCACCGCGCCGTTGTGCGGCAGCGTGTCGAGGCCGCCGGAGGCCATCGAGGCGACCCGGTGCAGCACTTCCAGCGGTATCTGCGCGGCGTTGGCGGCGGCGACGAAGCTGTCGGCCATCGCCGCCAGGGCAATGCTCATGCCGCCGGAGGCCGAACCGGTGATGCCGGCGAGCAGGTTGACGGTGATCGCTTCGTTGATCAGCGGATTGGGAATCGCCGACAGCGCATCGGCCACCACGATGAAGCCCGGCAGCGAGGCGATCACCGCGCCGAAGCCGAATTCCGACGCGGTGTTCATCGCCGCCAGCAGCGAACCACCGACCGCCGTGCGACTGCCCTCGGCGAGCTTGCCGCGCAGGGTGCCGAAACTGGTCGCCAGTACCAGGGCGATGCCCAGCAGCAGCGCGGCCTCCACCGCCCAGATCGCGGTGAGCTTGCCGACCTCGGTGACCAGCGGGGCGCTCATGCCCGGCAGCTGCAGGCTGTGGCTGGTGCCGTAGAACTCGGGAATCCAGCGGGTGAACAGGAGGTTGGCGACCAGCACCAGCAGCAGCGGCGATAGCGCCAGCCAGGGGTTGGGCAGGGCGATGTCGGCGGGCGTCTCCGGCTCGTTGCGCAGGTTCGTGCCATAGCCTTCGCCGGCGGCAATGGCCTTGCCGAGCTGCCACTTGAGATAGAGCATGCCCAGGCCGAACACGAAGACCGTGCCGATCAGGCCGAGCCAGGGTGCGGCCCAGGTGTTGGTATTGAAGAAGGTGGTGGGGATGATGTTCTGGATCTGCGGCGTGCCTGGAATGGCCGTCATGGTGAAGGTGAACGCGCCGAGGGCGATGGTCGCCGGGATCAGCCGCTTGGGCATGTTGCTCTGGCGGAACATCTCGGCAGCGAACGGGTACACCGCGAACACCACGACGAACAGCGACACGCCGCCGTAGGTCAGCAGCGCGCAGACCAGCACGATCACCAGCATGGCCTGGCTGGTGCCGAGCAGGCGGATCGCCGCGGCGACGATGGAGCGCGAAAAACCCGACATCTCGATCAGCTTGCCGAACACCGCACCGAGCAGGAACACCGGGAAGTACAGCTTGATGAAGCCGACCATCTTCTCCATGAAGATGCCGGTGAAGGCCGGCGCCACGGCGGACGGGTCGGTGAGCAGCACCGCGCCCATGGCGGCGATGGGGGCGAAGAGGATGACACTGTAGCCGCGGTAGGCGGCGAGCATCAGCAGGGCCAATGCAGCAAGGGCGATGATGACGCTCATCGGGGACGATCTCCTGGCCCCGTGCGGCACGACCGAACGCTGCCGAGGGCATTCGGGGACTCGCTGCTGCACGGCAGGCGCATTGTTTTTCTTGTTTCGGCTGCGGACAGGCCGCACGGTGATTTAGCGAGTTCCGTGCCAGATACGCAACTCGCTGATTTGCATGGTTTTTATCTTTAGTGTCCAGATCGTTGGACGGCGCTTGTGTCTTGCATGCTGGACAGTTCGGTCCAGCATTCCGGACAGCGTCGCCGCCCGGAATGCTCCGGCCTCAGGTCAGGAAATAGAGCCCGCCGGCGATCACCACACCGGAGAACACCAGGCAGAGCAGGCAGTAGCCCATGATGTCGCGGGCACCGAGCCCGGCGATGCCCAGCAGCGGCAGGGCCCAGAACGGCTGGATCATGTTGGTCCAGGCATCGCCCCAGGCGATCGCCATGGCCGTCACTTCCGGCGCCACGCCCAGCGCCGCGCCGGCCGGCAGCATGATCGGCCCCTGCACCGCCCACTGGCCGCCGCCGGAGGGCACGAAGACGTTGACCAGTCCGGCGCTGAGAAAGGCCAGCACCGGGAAGCTCTCGGTCGTCGACCAGGTGACGAAGGTGTCGGTGACCTGGCGGCCGAGCGATACGCCGGCCGCATTGGCGCCGACCATCATGCCCATGATCCCGGCGTAGAAGGGGAACTGCACGACGATGCCGGCGATGCCGCGAATGCTCTCCTCGATGGCGCGCATGTAGCGTTCTGGCGTGCCGTGCATCAGCAGGCCGGCGAAGAGAAAGATCGAGATCACGATGTTCAGGCTCAGCGCCAGACCGTTCTCGCTGAAGTGCCGGTAGAAGAACAGCAGCGACAGCGCGACCATGATCAGGCCGAGGATGCGGCTGTCGTCCAGGCGCTGGGTAGCGGTTTCCCGCGGGATGTCGCTCGGCTGGGGCTCTTCCAGCAGCGCCGGGTCGACCACTTTCGGCGTCTTCGGCTGCATCGCCCAGTTCAGCAGCGGCAGGCCCACCACCAGCACGGCGATGATGATCAGGTTGTAGGAAGCGAACAGCGTCTGGCCGACGCCGATGGCCTCGGTCAGCGCGCCGCCGGTCATCTTCTGCAGGTCGGCCCCGCCGCTGGCCAGCGACAGCGGGATCGAGCCGGAAAAGCCGCCGTGCCAGATCAGGAAGCCGGAGTAGGCCGAGGCCACCAGCAGCGGGTAGTCGACGCCGCGCACCTGGCGCGCCAGCGCGCGGGCGAACACGGCGCCGATCACCAGGCCGAAGCCCCAGTTGATCCAGGAACCGGCCAGCGCCACCAGCGTGACCAGGATGATGGCCTGGCCCGGCGACTGCGGGATGCGGGCCATGCGGTCGAGCAGGCGATTGATTGCCGGCGCGCGTGCCAGGGCATGGCCGGTGACCAGGATCAGCGACATCTGCATGGTGAAGGCCAGCAGGTTCCAGAAGCCGTTGCCCCAGTGCTGCGCCATCGCCGGCAGGCCCTGACCGGTGCTGAGCATGGCGGCGATCAGCACGATCAGCGTGAGCAGGATGGCGAAGACGAAAGGCGAGGGGAGGAAGCGTTGCACCAGGTAGACGCTGGCGGCGGTTATTCTGTTGAGCACGTGGGGTTCTCCCTTGTTGTCGTTATGGGCCGCGACGGGCGGCGCTTCGCTTATGAGTGCGGCCGGGGCTGGCTGTTCCGCCGTACCCGGTCTCAGGAGATTGCTTTATGCGTATTGCGTTGCTGCTATCGCTGATGGCCGTCGCGACCACCGCCCAGCCCGCCGAGCCGTTGCGACTGGAGGTTGGCGGGCATCAAGTGCAGGCCGAATATGCGGATACCTTCCTGCAGCGTCAGCGTGGCCTGATGGGGCGCACCGAACTCGCTGCGGACAGCGGCATGCTGTTTCGCTTCGACGAGGTGCGGCGGCACTGTCTATGGATGAAGGACACGCCGTTGCCGTTGTCGGCGGCGTTTCTCGATGAGGACGGGGCGATCGTCGATGTGATCGATCTGGAACCGCTGAGCACGGACGTGCGCTGCTCCGAGAAGCCGGCACGCTATGCCCTGGAAATGCATCAGGGCTGGTTCGCTGAGCGGGGGATCGGTCGGGGTGCGCGGCTGGAAGGGATTCCGGAGGAATAGGAGTCCAAGCGGTGCGTCGGTGCGTAGGGAGGATACCGGCGAAGCCTTATCCACCGTAACCAGGCCCGACGCATGCGGATGCTTGGGACGGTGTCGGAGGCGATCTTGATGGACGCGTGGAAAAGGCTCTGGCCGTTTTCCACCCTACGCTTTCATTCCCTCGTGGCGGCTGCTTCGCCCGTCGGGTGGATAACGGCTCCGCCTTATCCACCGCCTGCTGCGGACCCGGTCTGAAGCCTCAATCCAGCGGCAACTCCGTGGTCCGCTTCACCTCGCTCATGGCGATGTGCGAGTGCGCCTCCTGCACGTGGGGGCGCTGCAGGAGCTGGTCGCGCAGGAAGCGCTCGTAGCTGTCGATGTCCCGAGCCACCACCTTGAGCAGGTAATCCGATTCACCGGCCATGGTGTGGCACTCCAGCACCTCGGGGTAACCCACCACGGCCTGCTCGAACTCGTCGAGGTTGCTGCGCCCGTGGGCCGAGAGCTTGATGTTGACGAACACCGTCATGTTCAGCCCGAGTTTCTTCGGGTTGAGCAGGGCGACCTTGCGCTCGATCAGCCCTTCCTCCTGCATGCGATGGATGCGTCGCCAGCAGGGCGATTGCGACAGCTCGACCTTCTCGGCGATTTCCGCAGCGGACAGATCGGCGTTGTGCTGCAGCAGCAGGAGGATCTTGCGATCGATGCTGCTCAGAGGTGTGGACTGCATGGTCGTTCCTGTTTTGTTGTTGTTTGCGAATGGGTCATGCACAGAACCGCTGTTCTACCGCAAAAGTAGAAAGAAAATCTCTCCGCGTCACGGCCAGACTGTTAATCGACACGCGACGGTGGGGTGATCCCCTGCCGATTGCCGGCGTGGAGAAACAACCGTGCGGTTTCTCCATGACTGCGTCAGGCGGGTAGCGAACAACGCCACCCTGACTCCGATAACAACAAATTAGGAGCGCCCCATGTCTCTGGCCGAGATCCGTCTGGACGACAAGTACCGGCTTGCTACCGGTCATCTGTACCTCACCGGCACCCAGGCGCTGACCCGCTTGCCGATGCTGCAGCATCAGCGTGATCAGGCCCGTGGTTTGAACACCGGTGGCTTCATCTCCGGCTATCGCGGCTCGCCACTGGGCGGGCTGGACAAGAGCCTCTGGGAAGCCCGCGACTACCTCAAGCAACACGCCATCCACTTCCAGCCGGGCGTCAACGAAGAGCTGGCCGCCACCGCGGTGTGGGGCAGCCAGCAGGCCAACCTGTTCCCCGGTGCCCGGTACGACGGCGTGTTCGCCATGTGGTACGGCAAGGGGCCGGGCGTCGACCGTGCCGGCGACGTGTTCAAGCATGCGAATGCGGCGGGTGTCTCCCCGCATGGCGGCGTGCTGCTGCTGGCGGGTGACGATCACGGCTGCAAATCCTCGACGCTGCCGCACCAGAGCGAGCATGCCTTCATCGCTGCCTCGATTCCGGTGCTGAACCCGGCCAACGTTCAGGAAATCCTCGACTACGGCATCATCGGCTGGGAGCTGTCGCGCTACTCCGGTTGCTGGGTGGCGCTGAAGACCATTGCCGAGAACGTCGATTCCTCCGCCGTGGTGGAAGTCGACCCGCTGCGCGTGCAGACGCGCATCCCGGAAGACTTCGAGCTGCCCGAGGACGGCGTGCACATCCGCTGGCCGGACCCGCCGCTGGCGCAGGAAAAGCGCCTGAACCTGTACAAGATCTACGCCGCGCGCGCCTTCGCCCGAGCCAACAACCTGAACCGGGTGATGCTCGATTCGCCGAACCCGCGGCTTGGCATCATCACCACCGGCAAGTCCTATCTCGACGTGCGTCAGGCGCTGGATGACCTGGGTCTGGACGAAGCGCTGTGCGCCTCGGTCGGCCTGCGGGTGCTCAAGGTCGGCATGAGCTGGCCGCTGGAGCCGGTCTCGGTGCACGAGTTCGCCCAGGGGCTGGACGAGATTCTGGTGGTCGAGGAGAAGCGCAGCATCATCGAGGACCAGCTCACCGGGCAGCTTTACAACTGGCCCGTGAGCAAGCGTCCGCGGGTGGTCGGCGAGTTCGACGAGCAGGGCAATTCATTGCTGCCGAACCTCTCCGAGCTGACCCCGGCGATGATCGCCCGGGTGATCGCCAAGCGCCTCGCGCCGATCTACACCAGCGACAGCATCCAGACCCGCCTGGCCTTCCTCGATGCCAAGGAAAAGGCCCTGGCCGCGCGCAGCTATAGCACCGTGCGCACCCCGCACTACTGCTCCGGCTGCCCGCACAACACCTCCACCAAGGTGCCCGAGGGCAGCCGCGCCTCGGCCGGTATCGGCTGTCACTACATGGTGCAGTGGATGGACCGGCGCACCGAGACCTTTACCCAGATGGGCGGCGAGGGCGTCAATTGGATCGGCCAGGCGCCGTTCACCGACACCCCGCATATGTTCCAGAACCTCGGCGACGGCACCTACTTCCACTCCGGCAGCCTCGCGGTGCGTGCGGCGGTGGCAGCCGGCGTCAACATCACCTTCAAGATTCTCTACAACGATGCCGTGGCCATGACCGGCGGCCAGCCGATCGACGGCGAACTGCGCGTCGACCAGCTCAGCCGGCAGATCGCCGACGAGGGCGTCCGGCGCATCGCCCTGGTCAGCGACGAGCCGGACAAGTACCCGAGCCGCGACGGCTTCGCGCCGATCACCACTTTCCACCATCGCCGCGAACTGGACGCCGTGCAGCGCGAGCTGCGCGAATTCAAGGGCGTCTCGGTGATCATCTACGACCAGACCTGCGCCACCGAGAAGCGCCGCCGGCGCAAGCGCGGCAAGCTGGAAGACCCGGCCAAGCGCGTATTCATCAATGCTGCGGTATGCGAGGGCTGCGGCGACTGCGGCGAGAAGTCCAACTGCCTGTCGGTGCTGCCGAAGGAAACCGAGCTGGGGCGCAAGCGCGAGATCGACCAGAACGCCTGCAACAAGGACTACTCCTGCGTCGAAGGCTTCTGCCCGAGCTTTGTCACCGTGCATGGCGGCGGGTTGCGCAAACCCGAAGCGGTGGCTGGCGGTATCGAGGCGGCCGCCTTGCCCGAGCCGCAGCATCCGTCGCTGGAGCGGCCTTGGAATGTGCTGATCCCCGGCGTTGGTGGCAGCGGCGTGACCACCCTTGGCGCGCTGCTCGGCATGGCCGCGCACCTGGAAGGCAAGGGCTGCACCGTGCTCGACCAGGCCGGTCTGGCGCAGAAATTCGGTCCGGTGACCACTCACGTGCGCATCGCCGCTAAGCAGAGCGACATCTACGCGGTGCGTATTGCCGCCGGTGAAGCCGACCTGCTGCTGGGCTGCGACCTGATCGTCGCGGCGGGCGATGAATCGCTGACCCGCCTCAACGAGCAGATCAGCAATGCCGTGGTGAACAGCCACGAGTCCGCCACCGCCGAGTTCACTCGCAACCCGGACGCCCAGGTGCCCGGCGCGGCCATGCGCCAGGCGATCAGCGACGCGGTCGGCGCCGAGAAGACCCACTTCGTCGATGCCACCCGCCTGGCCACGCGGCTCTTGGGCGACAGCATCGCGACCAACCTGTTTCTGCTCGGCTTTGCCTATCAGCAGGGGCTGCTGCCGATCAGCGCCGAGGCCATCGAGAAGGCCATCGAACTCAATGGCGTTGCCGCCAAGCTGAATCTGCAGGCCTTCCGCTGGGGCCGCCGTGCGGTGCTCGAACGCGAAGCGGTGGAAGGGCTGGCGCGCCCAGTCGAGGCCGCCGAACCACTCTGTAAAACCCTGGAAGAGATCGTCGACTGGCGCGTGGACTTCCTTACCCGCTACCAGAACGCCGGGCTGGCGCGCCGCTATCGCCAGCTGGTCGAGCGCGTGCGCGATGCCGATACGGCGGACGATCTGGCGCTGTCCAAGGCCGTCGCCCGCTACTACTTCAAGCTCCTGGCCTACAAGGACGAGTACGAGGTGGCGCGGCTCTTCAGCGAGCCGGAATTCCGCCAGCAGCTCGAGGCGCAGTTCGAGGGCGACTACAAGCTGCAGTTCCACCTCGCTCCGGCCTGGCTGGCCAAGCGTGACACGGTTACCGGCGAGCCGCGCAAGCGCGAGCTGGGGCCGTGGATGCTCAATGTGTTCGGTGTGCTGGCCAAGTTCCGCTTCCTGCGTGGCACGCCTCTGGACCCGTTCGGCTATGGCCACGACCGCCGCGTCGAACGCCAGTTGATCAGCGAATACGAGAAGACCGTGGACGAGCTGCTGGCCCAGCTCAAGCCGACCAACTACCGCACCGCCGTGGCCATCGCCGCGCTGCCGGAACAGATCCGCGGCTACGGCCCGGTGAAGGAGCGTTCCATCGCCAAGGCCCGCCAGCAGGAGAAGTTGCTCCGCGAGCAGCTGGCCAAGGGCGACGAGGTGCAGAGCGTACGGCTTTTCCAGCCGGCGGCCTGAGCGCCCCGGCGCTGGGCGCTCGTCGAGTCGGGCAGCGTTGTTCGGTGGGCTAAAGCCCACCCTACAGAACCGCCCGCGGCGACGAAGAGGCACTCGTAGGGTGGGCTTCAGCCCACCGGCAGGGCACGCAGCAGCGGCCCGTCACCCTGTTCGCCCAGGGCTAGATGAACCCGCCGGGCCCATCGCCCGGTGATACCGAACAAGCAGGCCCTGTCCGTGACAGGCCACCAGACAAACAAGAACGAGGTAACCCAATGTCCGTCTTCGCTCATCCTGACTTCGACCGCCACGAGCAGGTGGTCTTCTGCCATGACCAGGCGTCGGGTCTGAAAGCCATCATCGCCATCCACGACACGCGCCTCGGGCCGGCGCTGGGTGGCTGCCGGATGTTCCCCTATGCCAGTGACGACGAGGCCCTGCGCGATGTGCTGCGGCTGTCGCGCGGGATGACGCTGAAATCCTCGCTGGCCGGGCTCAAGCTCGGCGGCGGCAAGGCGGTGATCATCGGCGACCCGCATACCGGCAAGAGCCAGGCGCTGCTGCACGCCATGGGCGACTTCGTCGACAGCCTCGGCGGGCGCTACATCACCGCCGCCGACTCCGGCACCGGCGATGCCGAAATGCAGGCCTTTGCCCAGCGCACCCGCCATGTGGTCGGCGCCACGCCGCGCACCCTGCTCGACGGCAGCGTCGCCAGCGGCGACCCGTCGCCGTCTACCGCCTACGGCGTCTTCGTCGGCCTCAAGGAAGCGGTGCGCCAGCGCCTCGGTCGCGACGAGCTGACCGGGCTGAAGGTGGCGATCCAGGGCGTCGGCCATGTCGGCCTGGGGCTGGCGCGGCACCTGAAAGCGGCTGGCGCCGAACTGTGGGTGGCGGACATCTTCGATGCCAACGTCAAGCAGGCAATGGAGGAGGTGGGCGCCAACGTGGTGCGCCCGCAGGACATCTACGGTCTCGATGTAGACGTCTTCGCGCCCTGCGCCATGGGCGGCATTCTCAACGAGCAGACCCTGGATGTGTTGCGTGCCCCGGTGATCGCCGGTGCGGCCAACAACCAGCTGGCCAGCGCCGGGATCGGCGTCGAACTGCAGCGGCGCAACCAGCTCTACGCGCCGGACTACGCGATCAACGCCGGCGGCATCATCGACGTCTACTACCAGCGCAACGGCGGCAGCGCCGCGCAGATCGATGCCCATGTGAACGCCATCGCCGGCACGCTGCGCGAGATTTTCGAGCGGGCCGCCGCCAGCGGCGAATGCACCTCGGTGATCGCCGACCGCCTGGCGCTCGAGCGTTTGCAGGCCGGCGGCGCGCCTCAGGTCGCGACGCTGCAGCGGCAGGCTTCATGACGGCACATGGCCGGTCGCCCGAGCGCGCCGGCCTTCGCTGAGCGGGGCGGCGGGCTCTGATCGCCAGCGCCGTGCCCGCTCCGTTCGTTCGCACCATCCCTGACAAAAACAACAAGCAGGAATCCGCAATGACCGATAAAACCAGCCTCGCGGCCGGCACCTTCGCCGGCGCGCGCGCACGCATCCAGGACAACGCCAGCCGAGGCCTGTGGTCCTCCCGCTGGGTGTTCTTCCTCGCCGCCACCGGCTCCGCGGTGGGCCTGGGCAATATCTGGAAATTCCCCTACGTGACCGGGCAGAACGGCGGCGGCGCCTTCGTGCTGGTCTATCTCGCCTGCATCCTCCTGATCGGCATTCCGCTGCTGATGACCGAGGTGATGATCGGCCGTCGCGGCCGGGCGAACCCCGATGGCGCCGTGGCGCGTCTGGCGCGCGAGGCCGGGGCCAGTTCGCGCTGGCGCGTGGTGGGCTGGCTCGGCGGGCTGACCGGCTTTCTCATCCTGAGTTTCTATCTGGTGGTCGCTGGCTGGGCGCTGGCCTATGTGCCGGCGACGTTCAGCGGCGGCTTCACCGGGGTCAGCGGGGAGGCCAGTGGTGCGCTGTTCGGCGCGCTATTGGCGGACCCGCTGCGCCTGGTGGTCTGTGCCACGCTGGTGCTGGCGGCGACCATGCTGATCGTCGGCTTCGGCGTGCGCAGCGGGCTGGAGCGATCGCTGCGCTTTCTGATGCCCGGGCTGTTCGTGCTGATGCTGGTGCTGGTGGTCTACGCCGCCATCGAAGGCGAGTTCGCCCAGGCGCTGCAGTTCCTCTTCGTGCCGGACTTTTCCGCGCTGACCGCGCAGAGCGTGCTGGTCGCCCTTGGCCATGCCTTCTTCACCCTGAGCCTGGGCTGCGGCGCGATGATGGTCTACGGCTCCTATCTGCCGGAAGGCACCTCAATCGCCAAGACCTCGATTCTGGTGGCGCTGGCCGATACCGCGGTGGCGCTGCTGGCCGGCCTGGCGATCTTCCCGCTGGTGTTCGGCAACGCGCTGGAACCGGGGGCCGGGCCGGGACTGATCTTCGTCACCCTGCCGATCGCCTTCGGCCAGATGCCGCTGGGGCAGGTCGTGGGCGGGCTGTTCTTCGTGATGCTGGTGATCGCCGCGCTGACGTCGGCCATTTCGCTCTCAGAGCCGAGCATCGCCTGGCTCACCGAGCGCTTCCGCATCAGCCGGACCAAGGCCGTGCTGGGCAGCGGCCTGGTGCTCTGGCTGCTGAGCCTGGGCAGCGTGTTCTCGTTCAACCACTGGGCGGACTATCAGCTGTTCGGCAAGACTTTCTTCGACACCTTGGACTACCTGACCACCAACTGGCTGATGCCGCTGGGCGGGCTGGGCACGGTGCTGTTTACCGGCTGGGTGCTGCAGCGCCACGTGGTCAGCGAGGCCATCGGCATTCGCAACACCGGGCTGTTCCAAGCCTGGTGGAACCTGCTGCGCTACGGCACGCCGGTGGCCATCGTGCTGGTGTTCCTCAACCTCATGGGTTTGATCTAGCGCGATCACGCTCGTCCGTGCAGTACGCGCAGGTGGGCTGAAGCCCATCCCGCAAGCATGCTGCGGGCTTCTCAGGAAGCCCTTTTGGTGGGCTCAGGTCCATCCCATAGCAGGCCGACGCAGGCCTTCATGGGGTGGGCTTCGGCCCACCTTTTTTATGTGCGACGCCAGCCCGGGATGACATGTGCGGCAGCTTGTCGCACCAGGCTGTCAGTTTTTCGTTACGCCTGGCAAGCCGCCGAGCCAGGCTTTTCAGCAAAAAAGGAGCTGTAAGGAAAACCTGACAGCAGGGCTGGGGCCAGCCGCTTTCCGTGCCCGTAAACAGCATTGTTCGCCGCCCTGGCCTGGGGTGTGATGGGCCCAGCCAAGCCGTGCAACGGCAGTCCTCACAACAATAATCAGGAGGCGATATGAACGCCGTGAACAAGATCGAACAGCACAACCCCATCGGCACCGACGGCTTCGAGTTCGTCGAATTCACCGCGCCGAATGCCGAGGGCATCGAGCAGCTGCGCACGCTGTTCACCCAGATGGGCTTTACCGAAACCGCCAAGCATCGCTCCAAGGAGGTCTGGCTGTTCCAGCAGCACGACATCAATATCGTGCTCAACGGCAGCCCCACCGGGCATGTGCGCGAGTTCGGCGAGAAGCACGGCCCGAGCGCCTGCGCCATGGCCTTCCGGGTGAAGAACGCCGCGCAGGCCGCCGCCTACGTCGAATCCCAGGGCGCCAAGCTGGTCGGCAGCCACGCCAACTTCGGCGAGCTGAACATCCCCTGCGTCGAAGGCATCGGTGGCTCGCTGCTGTATCTCGTCGACCGCTATGGCGACAAGAGCATCTACGACGTCGACTTCGAGTACATCGAAGGGCGCACGCCGAACGACAATGCCGTCGGCCTGATGTGCATCGACCACCTGACCCACAACGTCAAGCGCGGGCAGATGGACGTCTGGTCCGGTTTCTACGAGCGCATCGCCAACTTCCGCGAGATTCGCTACTTCGACATCGAGGGCAAGCTGACCGGCCTGTTCTCCCGTGCCATGACCGCGCCCTGCGGCAAGATCCGCATCCCGATCAACGAGTCGGCCGACGACAAGTCGCAGATCGAGGAATTCATCCGCGAGTACCACGGCGAGGGCATCCAGCACATCGCGCTGTCCACCGACGACATCTACGAGACCGTGCGCCGCCTGCGCGCCAACGGCGTGGACTTCATGACCACCCCGGACACCTACTACGAGAAGGTCGACACCCGAGTCGCCGGCCACGGCGAGCCGCTCGACCAGCTACGCGAGCTGAACCTGCTGATCGACGGCGCGCCGGGTGATGACGGCATCCTCCTGCAGATTTTCACCAACACGGTCATCGGCCCGATCTTCTTCGAGATCATCCAGCGCAAGGGCAACCAGGGCTTCGGCGAAGGCAACTTCAAGGCGCTGTTCGAATCCATCGAGGAAGACCAGGTGCGTCGTGGCGTGATCAAGGCGGGCGAGTAAGGCCAGAGCCGAGGTGGGGTTGCGTAGGGTGGATGTCGCGAAGCACATCCACGCGTTTCGGTAGGCCGACACGGACGCATGGCCGACACAGACGCGTGGAAGATGCTTCGCAGTCTTCCACCCTACGCATCGGCAACCACCGCAGCGCCATTCAGATCACGCGGTATCACGAAGGAGAGGCACATGAGCCGCAAATGGATCAGTTTCCCCATCCGCGAGGGTGAGAATTCGCGTCAGGCGCACTGCGATTTTCCGCAGGGCACCTACGAGCGCGAAATGGGCCGCGAAGGCTTCTTCGGCCCGGCTTCGCACCTGCATCACAAGCATCCGCCGACCGGCTGGATCGACTGGGAAGGCCCGCTGCGCCCGCACGCCTTCAACTTCAATCACATCCCCAGCGAAGGCGACTGCCCGCTGCAGGCGCCGCTGGCGCTGCACAATGCCGACGTCAAGTTGCGCCTGTGGAAGACCAACGGCGCCATGCGCCACCTGGTGCGCAACGGTGACGGTGACGAACTGCTGTTCATCCATGAGGGCGCCGGGCATTTCTACTGCGACTTCGGCCACCTGGAATTCCGCGACGGCGACTACCTGATGATCCCGCGTGGCACCGCCTGGCGCATCGAGGCGACAGAGCCGGTGTTCATGCTCTTGATCGAGAACACCGACGGCGCCTACCAGCTGCCGGAAAAAGGCCTGGTCGGCCCGCATGCCATCTTCGACGCCGCGGTGCTCGACCATCCGCGGCTGGACGACGCCTTCCGCGCGCAGCAGGACGAGAACCCCTGGCAGATCCGCATCAAGCGGCGCGACCAGATCACCACCGTGACCTACCCGTACAACCCGCTGGACGTGGTCGGCTGGCACGGCGACAACACCGTGGTACGGCTCAACTGGCGTGACATCCGCCCGCTGATGAGCCATCGCTACCACCTGCCGCCGTCGGCGCACACCACCTTCGTCGCCAACGGTTTCGTCGTCTGCACCTTCACGCCGCGGCCGGTGGAATCCGATCCGGGTGCGCTGAAGGTGCCGTTCTTCCACAACAACGACGACTACGACGAAGTGCTGTTCTACCACCGCGGCAACTTCTTCAGCCGCGACAACATCGAGCAGGGCATGGTGACCTTCCACCCCTGCGGCTTCCCCCACGGGCCGCACCCGAAGGCGCTGAAGAAGGCCAGCACCGACCCGGCGACCTTCGCCGACGAGGTGGCGGTGATGATCGACACCCGCCGCGCGCTGGAAGTCGGCGAGGCCGCCGCCGCCGTCGATGTCCCCGAATACGTCAACTCCTGGCGTGCGCCGGGCAAGGAATCCTGATGAAACTCGCAACCCTCAACCAGGGCCGCGACGGCGTACTCGTCGTCGTTTCCCGTGATCTCGCCCTCGCGGTGAAAGTCCCGCAGGTAGCCGCCACGCTGCAGGCCGCGCTGGATGACTGGCAGTACTGCAAGCCGAAGCTGGAAGCGGTCTACCAGCGCCTCAACGACGGGCTGGAGGAGGGCGCCTTCGCCTTCGACCAGGCCGCCTGCCACAGCCCGCTGCCGCGCGCCTATCACTGGGCCGACGGCAGCGCCTACGTCAATCACGTCGAGTTGGTGCGCAAGGCGCGCGGCGCCGAGATGCCGGAGTCCTTCTGGCACGATCCACTGATGTACCAGGGCGGCGCCGATGCCTTTATCCCGCCGCACAGCCCGATCCGACTGGCCGACGAGGCCTGGGGCATCGATCTGGAAGGCGAACTGGCGGTGATCACCGACGACGTGCCCATGGGTGCGACGCCGGCCGAGGCGGCCGCGCATATCCAGCTGCTGATGCTGGTCAACGACGTCTCGCTGCGCAACCTGATCCCCGGCGAGCTGGCCAAGGGCTTCGGCTTCTACCAGAGCAAGCCGTCGTCGAGCTTCTCTCCGGTGGCGGTGACCCCGGACGAGCTGGGCGAAACCTGGCGCGACGGCAAGGTGCATCGGCCGCTGGTCTCGCATATCAACGGTGAGCTGTTCGGCCAGCCGGATGCCGGCACCGACATGACCTTCAACTTCCCGACCCTGGTCGCCCACGCCGCGCGCACCCGTCCGCTGGGCGCCGGGACCATCATCGGCTCGGGCACGGTGTCGAACTACGATCGCAGTGCCGGCTCGTCCTGCCTGGCCGAGAAGCGCATGCTCGAGGTCATCGAGCACGGCGAGGCGAAGACGCCGTTCCTCAAGTTCGGCGACCGGGTGCGTATCGAGATGTTCGACGCCGCCGGGCAGAGCATCTTCGGCGCCATCGATCAGCAGGTCGAGCGCTATGAGCACTGAGCTGACGCTCTACGGCTACTGGCGCTCCAGTGCCGCCTACCGGGTGCGCATCGCGCTGAACCTCAAGGGTCTGGCCTACCGGCAGGTGCCGGTGCATCTGGTCAAGGACGGCGGCCAGCAGCGTGCGGCCGATTACCGCGCCCTCAACCCGCAGCAGCTGGTGCCGTTGCTGGTCGATGAAGCCAACGGCGGCGCGCGCATCAGCCAGTCGCTGGCGATCCTGGAGTACCTCGACGAGGTGTTTCCGGTGCCGGCCCTGTTGCCGGCCGATCCGGTCGAGCGCGCCCAGGTGCGCTCGCTGGCCATGCACATCGCCTGCGAGATCCATCCGCTGAACAACCTGCGCGTGCTGCAGTACCTCAGTGCCGAACTGGGCGTCGACGACGAGGCGAAGAACGCCTGGTACCGGCACTGGGTCGATCAGGGCCTCGCCGCCGTGGAAGCTGGCCTGGAATGTTTCGAGGGCAGGCTTTCCCTGAACGATCGGCCAGGTTATCTGGAGGCATGCCTGGTGCCGCAGGTATACAATGCGCGCCGTTTTGCCTGTGACCTCGCGGCGTATCCACGCATTCTCGAGATCGTCGCACGCTGCGAGACGCTTCCGGCCTTCCAGCAGGCCGCGCCGGAGGTGCAGCCCGACGCTCAATGAAAGACTGAATCCGCCTTGCACGCCGCCGCGCCCTGCGCGACGGTCCCGATCCCGTCACAGATAACAACAAACAGGTGACGTATGACTCGTGAAAAACCGAAGAACCTCTGGCTCTCGCGCTGGGGTTTCATCCTCGCGGCAACCGGCTCGGCCGTGGGCCTGGGCAACATCTGGAAATTCCCCTACATCACCGGCGAGTTCGGCGGTGGTGCCTTCGTATTGATGTACCTGCTGTGCATCCTCGCCATCGGCGTGCCGGTGATGATGTGCGAAATCGCCATCGGCCGCCGCGGCCGTGGCAGCCCGATCGACGCCATCGGCCGGGTAGTCCGCGAGAACAACGGCAATCCGCTGTGGAAGGCGGTGGGCGGCATGGCCATGACCGCCGGCTTCCTGATCCTCTGCTTCTATGTCGTGGTCGCCGGCTGGGCCTTCGCCTACACGGTGAAGATGCTCGACGGCTCGTTGGCCGCGACCAGCGTCGAGGCGCTCGGCGGCGTGTTCGAGGCGCACAACGCCAACCCGTGGGAACTCGGAGGCTGGAGCCTGCTGGTTGCGCTGCTGACCCTGTGGATCGTCGCCAAGGGCGTGCAGAAGGGTATCGAGAATGCGGTGCGCTGGATGATGCCGGGGCTGGCCGTGCTGCTGCTGATCCTCGTGGGCTACGCGGTGACCAGCGGCGGCTTCGATCAGGGCTTCGCCTTCCTGTTCAGCTTCGATACCTCGAAGATCACCGGCGAGGCGTTGCTGGCCGCGCTCGGCCACGCCTTCTTCACCCTGAGCCTGGCGTCCGGCGCGATCCTCACCTACGGCTCGTACATTCCGGATGACCAGTCCATCGCCCGCACCACCTTCATGGTCGCCATCGCCGATACCTGCGTGGCGCTGCTGGCGGGCCTGGCGATCTTCCCGATCATCTTCGCCAATGGCATGGACCCGACCGCCGGCCCTGGCCTGATCTTCATGAGCCTGCCGCTGGCCTTCCAGCAGATGCCGTTCGGTACCGCCTTCGGCGTGCTGTTCTTCGCCATGGTGTCGATCGCCGCGCTGACCTCGGCGATCTCCATGATCGAGGCCACCGTCGCCTACCTCAACGAGAAGCACGGCATTTCGCGGATGAAGGCGGCCATCGGTTCCGGCGTGGTGCTGCTGGTGATCAGCCTGCTGGCGATGCTCTCGTTCAACCTGCTGTCGGGCTGGACGCCGATGGGCAAGAACTTCTTCGACTGGCTGGATTACCTGACCTCGCGCTGGATGATGCCGCTGGGCGGGATCTTCACCGTGCTGCTGGCCGGCTACGCGCTGCGCAGCGAGATCATGCGCGACGAGCTGAACCTGCCGCCGCTGGGCTACGCGTTGTGGCTGTTCATGGTGCGTTACGTCTGCCCGGTGCTGATCCTCATGGTCTTCCTGCATGCGCTTGGCTGGCTGGGCTTCGACCCGTTGCAGCGCTGGTACTGGATCGCCGGAGCGATCGGTGCGCTGGCGGTGCTGGGTGAGCTGCTGCGCCCTCGGGTAATGCCGGCGCTGGCCGGTCGCTGAAGCCGCGTCAAGGCCGTGCGTGGTGCTCCGTTGGGTGCCACGCAAGCCGCTGGTCGGAAAGACGGCCCCCCGCTTGATCGTCGTCAACTGACCGTAAAGTTCCGCTGGACGAGGCCGACAGTTCAGGATGACAGCCAGGGAGGCACAGAGGACACGGATGCCCGCTTGCCCGAACCGTTCCGGACTCGCTGCCATGACCAACAGCCTCAAATTCAGTCACAAGATCCTGCTGGCCGCCTCCCTGGTGGTGATCGCGACCTTCGCGCTTTTCACGCTCTACAACGACTACCTGCAGCGCAATGCCATCCGCGCCAACCTCGAGAGCTACCTCGACGAGATGGGCGAGGTCACCGCGCACAACATTCAGAACTGGCTGTCTGGCCGGCTGGTCCTGCTGGAAAGCCTGGCGCAGAGTGTCGCCCGTGACAGCGCCAGCGAGCAGGTGGAGGCGCTGGTCAAGCAGCCCGCGCTGAGTTCGACCTTCGCTTTCAGCTACCTGGGCCGCGCCGATGGCGAGTTCATCGTGCATCCGCGCTTCGAGCTACCGGCGGGCTACGACCCGCGCCAGCGTCCCTGGTACAAGGATGCCGTGGCCGCCGGCCGCACGACGCTGACCGAGCCCTACCAGGACGCTGCCACCAATGAGCTGATCATCACCGCGGCGACCCCGGCGCAGGCCGGCGGTCAGGCGCTCGGCGTGGTCGGTGGTGACCTCAGCCTCAAGGTGCTGGTGGATATCATCAACGCCCTGGACTTCAACGGCATGGGCTATGCCTTCCTGGTCAGCGGTGACGGCAAGGTTCTGGTGCACCCGGACAGTCAGCGGGTGATGAAGTCGTTACGCGATATCTACCCGCAGAACACGCCATCGCTCGACAGCCGCTATGTCGAGGTACGGCTTGACGACTCCAACCGCATTCTCAGCTTCAGTCCGGTCAAGGGCCTGCCCTCGGTGCAGTGGTACGTCGGCATTTCGCTGGATCGTGACAAGGCCTATGCCGCACTGACCAGCTTCCGCACCACCGCGCTGATTGCGACCATTGCCGCAGTGGCCTTTATCCTGCTGCTGCTGGGCATGCTGATGCGCGTGCTGATGCGTCCGCTCAGGGACATGGGCCGCGCCATGGCAAACATCGCCGAAGGCGAGGGCGACCTGACCCGCCGCCTGGACGTGCAGTCCAAGGATGAGTTCGGTCAGCTGGCGACCGCCTTCAACCGCTTCGTCGAGCGTATTCACGAATCGATCCGCGAGGTGTCCTCGGCCACGTTGCAGGTCAACGAAGTGGCGCAACGCGTGCTCAGCGCTTCGAACGCATCGATGGCCAACTCCGACGAGCAGGCCAGCCGCACCAACAGCGTGGCGGCGGCAATCAACGAACTTGGCGCCGCCGCCCAGGAGATCGCCCGCAACGCGGCGGATGCCTCGCAGCATGCCAGCGGCGCGCGGCATCAGGCCGAGGACGGGCGCCAGGTGGTGGAGCAGAACATCGCCGCCATGCGCGAGCTGTCGGCGAAGATCAGCGCCTCCTGTTCGCAGATCGAGGCCCTGAATGCCAAGACTGTGGACATCGGCCAGATTCTCGAAGTGATCAAGGGCATTTCCGAGCAGACCAACCTGCTCGCGCTGAACGCAGCCATCGAGGCGGCGCGGGCCGGCGAGGCAGGCCGCGGCTTCGCCGTGGTCGCCGACGAGGTGCGCAACCTGGCGCACCGCACGCAGAGTTCGGCGCAGGAAATCCAGCAGATGATCGAACAGCTGCAGGTCGGCGCCGGTGCTTCGGTACAGACCATGACCGAAAGCCAGCGGCAGAGTGAATCCAGCGTCTCCATCGCCGACCGCGCCGGCGAGCGCCTCGGCGAGGTGACCCAGCGCATCGGCGAGATCGACGGCATGAACCAGTCGGTGGCCACCGCCACCGAAGAGCAGACCGCGGTGATCGAGTCGCTGAACATGGACATCACCGAGATCAACACGCTGAACCAGCAAGGCGTGGAGAACCTGCAGTCGACCCTGCGCGCCTGCGGCGATCTGGATCAGCAGGCGCGCCGCCTGAAGCAGCTGGTGGACAGCTTCCGTATCTGACCTGAACGGGGTTTAGAAGGGCGCTGCGGCGCCCTTTTTCATGGATGTGATTTGGCCGCGGAGCAATGCGCCCAGAACGGCAGTCTCACCTGTTCACGTCGCGCTTCACCAAGGAGGCTCCATGAAAATTCTCATCGTGCTCACGTCCCACGACCAGCTGGGTGACACCGGCAAAAAGACCGGCTTCTGGCTGGAGGAATTCGCCGCGCCGTACTACGTCTTCAAGGATGCCGGAGCGCAGGTGGTGCTCGCCTCGCCCGAGGGTGGCGAGCCGCCGCTCGACCCGAAGAGCGACCAGCCCGACGCCCAGACCGAGGCCACCGAGCGCTTCAACGGGGACGGCGAGGCGCAGACGCTGCTGGCCAACACCTATCGTCTGGATCAGGTCTCGGCCGAGGATTTCGATGCGGTGTTCTACCCCGGCGGCCATGGTCCGCTGTGGGACCTGGTGACCAACCCGACGTCCATCGCCCTGCTCGAGTCCTTCGTCAAGTCAGACAAGCCGATAGGCGCGGTCTGCCATGCACCGGCGGCGTTGACCGAGGTGCGCGGCAAGGGTGGCGAGTATCTGGTCAAGGGCAAGCGCGTCACCGGCTTTACCAATGGTGAGGAGGCGGGGGTGGAGTTGACCGATGTGGTGCCGTTCCTGCTCGAGGACCGCCTGCGCGAGCGCGGTGGGCAGTACAGCAAGGGCGCCGACTGGACACCCTATGTGCAGGTCGATGGGCTGCTGGTGACGGGGCAGAATCCGGCGTCATCCGAGGCGGCCGCGCAGGAGCTGCTCAAGCTGCTGCGCGTGGGCTAGGCATCACTGCGGCCAGGCGAGCTGTTCCGCCTGACCGCAGGCCTCGAACAGCGGCCGGCTGAACAGGTAGCCCTGCATCAGATGGATGCCGAGATCGAACAGCGCGCTGCATTCGTCGGCGGTCTCGACGCCTTCGCCGATCACCTTGATGCCCAGCTCCTCGCACATCGACACGGTGCCGCGGACGATGGCCTGGCGCGTGCGGCTCTGGTCGATGCCGCGGATCAGGTCCATGTCCAGCTTGATGATGTCCGGCTGGAAATCGGCCAGCAGGTTGAGGCCGGCGAAGCCCGCACCGAAGTCGTCGATGGCAGTGAGAAAGCCGATGCGCTGGTATTCGCGGAAGACTTCGGTCAGCCACTTGCCATCGTTGACGCGCTCGCCTTCGACGGTCTCGAAGATGATCTGCTCGACCGGAAAGTCGTGCGCGCGCGCCGCTTCCAGCGTCGAGCGGATGCACAGCTCGGGGCGGTAGATCGCATTGGGCATGAAGTTGATCGACAGCTTGCTCTGCATGCCGAGCTTGGCGGCAGTCTTGATTGCCTTGACTCGGCCGGCCTGGTCGAAGCGAAAGCGGTTCTGCTCGGTGACCTGCGACAGCACGGTCGGTGCGGGCTCGCCATCCGGGCCGCGAACCAGCGCCTCATGGGCGAAGATCTGCCGGTCGTGCAGATCGATGATCGGCTGGAACGCGTAGCTGAAGCGAAAGCCCAGGCGTTCGCCACTGGCGCAGCTGGGGCAGGCGCCGTGTGCGCTGGCGTCGTGGCAGCTGTAGGTAGCTGGGTCGGGGTTGTCGCTTGGATTGTTGAAAGTCATAACGCTCTCTTCTGCGGACTGGCTCAGGTTGGCGGCCGCGATGCCGTTAACTGCAGCGCACTGGTCCGGTTGGCGACAGTCGGTTGGTCAGTCTACCGCTTGCTTGGGGTTAGGTTGCTCGTAGGGCTCAATTCATCGAGCAGGCACCCTGCGGCGAAGTCCGCGGCATCGGTGAAAGGATTGAGTACCCGGTTGACTCCCGCGGCATCCAGCGCCCTGCCATGCTGATCGTCGCGTACCACGCCAGCGATCTTCCCTTTGAAGCCAGCATGCTTGAGCGCGTGCAGGAAGGCACGGTTGGATTCCCACTGCGGAAAGCTGGTGACCACCCATTCGGCATGCTGCAGCGGCAGTGATTCGAGAAAACTCGGGTCCTCGCCATCGCCGAAACGCACCGGCAGCTTGCTGCGGCGCAGCGTGCGCACGGCTTCCGGATCGAAGTCCACGCCGAGCACCGGCAGTCGTGCCGCGGCCAGCTGCTGCAGCAGACGCGAGCCATACCGGCCCAGGCCGAAGACGATGATACGTGGATGGCCCTGCGGCCTGCCCTGGGCCTCCACTTCCAGTTCGCGGTAGGGACGCTTGCGCTCGAACAGGCCGAGCCAGGGCGCCAAGCGTTCATAGAGCGGCTGCGAGAAGAGGATCATGTAGGTCGAGAGCATGATCGTCACCAGGCCGACCAGCGTGGTGAGGCCCAGCGCCTCCGGCCCGACATGGCCAAGGGTGATGCCCATGGCGACGAAGACGATGGAGAACTCGCTGATCTGCGCCACGGTCAGCCCGGCGAGAAAGCCGGTGCGCTTGCGATAACCCATGTAGCCCATGATCGCCATGACGATCAGCGGGTTGCCGATCAGTACGAACAGCGCCAGCACGATGGCCGGCAGGATCTCGTTGCCGAGGGTAGAAAAGTCCAGCTTGCCGCCCAGATCGATGAAGAAAAATAGCAGCATGAAGTCGCGGATGCCGGTCAGGCGCGCGTTCATCGCCTCGCGGTAGGCCGTCGAGGCCAGCGAAAATCCGGCGACGAAGGCTCCTGCCTCCTTGCTGAAACCGCTGTACTCGCCCAGCGCGGCCAGCCCGGTGCCCCAGGCGATGGCGAAGATCAACAGCAGTTCCTGTGAGCGCGCCATGCGGCTGACCAGGCTTGGCAGCACATAGCGCATCAAGACATACATCAGCACCGTCGCAGCCGCCAGACGCAGCAGCAGCGAGCCGGAGACGTCGAGCCAGTCGGCATCACCGGCGCCGCGCAGGGCGCTCATGGTCATCATCGCCAGCACCACGGCGAGGTCCTGAACGATCAGGAAACCGACGGCGATGCGCCCGTGCAGCGAGTCCAGTTCGTGTTTGTCCGAGAGCAGCTTGACGATGATGATGGTGCTGGAAAAGGTCAACGCAACCGCGATGTAGAGCGCTTCCATGGCGCTCTTGCCCATCAGCAGGGTGAGTGCGAAGCCGAAGACGATGGTGAAGGTCAGCTGGCCCAGCCCTGTGGCCAGCGCCACCGGCCCGATATTGCGGATATGCGCGAGATCGAGCTTGAGGCCGACCACGAAGAGCAGCACGGCGACGCCGACCTCGGCCAGCAGATGGATCTGATCCTCGGCGTTGACCGGGCCGAACAGCGCCGGACCAAGCAGGATGCCGACCACGATATAGGAGATCAGCAGCGGCTGGCGCAGGCTCAGGGCAATGGTGCCGACCGCTGCCGAGATGATCAGCAGCAGGGCGAATTCGGCGAAGGGGCCGTGGGCGAGCAGCGCTTCCATCAGGGTCTCCGTGCGGTTGATGTGACGGCGCCGCGGCGCTGTGCCTATCCTGCGGCAGGCGTTGGCCAGCTACCAGCGCGGCAGCGTATGAAACTGTGACAGCAAGGCATCGCCTGGCCCGCCTGCAATCGGCTGGTGCGCCGAGGTGGCCGGCCTGCTGCTAGAATCCGCCCTTTTTTCACCCCGCCGAAACGGCGCTGCGAGCCTGCCATGACCTTCGCCTCCCTGGGCCTGATCGATCCGCTGCTGCGGACCCTGGAAAACCTCGACTATCGCAAGCCGACGCCGGTGCAGATCGAAGCCATCCCCGCCGTGCTCAAGGGCCGCGACCTGATGGCGGCGGCGCAGACCGGTACCGGCAAGACTGCCGGTTTCGCCCTGCCGTTGCTGCAGCGCCTGACCATGGAAGGTGCCAAGGTGGCGAGCAATTCGGTGCGCGCGCTGGTGCTGGTGCCGACCCGCGAGCTGGCCGAGCAGGTCCACGAGAGCTTTCGTGTCTACGGCCAGAACCTGCCGCTGCGCACTTACGCGGTGTACGGCGGGGTCAGTATCAATCCGCAGATGATGGCGCTGCGCAAGGGCATCGACGTGCTGGTGGCGACGCCCGGTCGCCTGCTCGATCTCTACCGGCAGAATGCCGTGGGCTTCGCCCAGCTGCAGGCGCTGGTGCTCGACGAGGCCGATCGCATGCTCGACCTCGGTTTCGCCGACGAGCTGGATCAGCTGTTCTCGGCCCTGCCGAAGAAGCGCCAGACCCTGCTGTTTTCCGCGACCTTCTCCGATGCGATCCGGCAGATGGCCCGCGAGTTGCTGCGCGACCCGCTGTCGGTCGAGGTCAGCCCGCGCAACGCGGCGGCGAAGACGGTCAAGCAGTGGCTGGTGCCGGTGGACAAGAAGCGCAAGAGCGAGCTGTTCCTGCATCTGCTGGCGGAGCGGCGCTGGGGCCAGGTGCTGGTGTTCGTGAAGACGCGCAAGGGCGTCGATCAGCTGGTGGACGAGCTGCAAGCGCAGGGCATCGCCAGCGACGCGATTCACGGCGACAAGCCGCAGGCGTCGCGTCTGCGCGCGCTGGAACGCTTCAAGGCCGGCGAGGTGCAGATTCTCGTCGCCACCGACGTGGCGGCGCGCGGGCTGGACATCCACGACCTGCCGCAGGTGGTCAACTTCGACCTGCCGACCGTCGCCGAGGACTACGTGCACCGCATCGGCCGTACCGGCCGCGCCGGCGCCAGTGGCGAGGCGATCTCGCTGGTCAGTGCCGATGAGGTCGATCAGCTCGCGGCGATCGAAACCCTGATCAACCAGGTGTTGCCGCGCCACGACGAGCCGGGCTTCGTACCCGACCATCGCGTGCCGGCCACGGCGCTCGGCGGGCAGATCATCAAGAAGCCGAAGAAACCGAAAAAGCCCAAGGACGGTGGCGGCAAGGGCAAGATTCACCTCGGCAACTGGTTCGACGAGAACGAAAAGCCCAACGCCAGGCCGATCCGCAAGGTACCGAGCCTGGGCGGCAGCAAGCCAGCGAAGAAGCGCTGAGCCGTCCGTAAGGTGGAAAACGGCGCAGCCTTTCCACTGGTTACGCAGGTCACAGACTCAGCAGCGCCGAAACCATCAGCAGCAGCGCCATGGCGTAGTTGAACCGGCGCAGGTGCGCGGCCGAGTGCAGCAGCTTCGCCGCCCCGGCACCGAGCAGGGCCCAGGCCGCCAGGCAGGGCAGGGCGATCAGAAAGAACAGCAGGGCGTGAATGGCGTAACGCCCCGCGTCGGCGGCGGCGCCGCTGAACACGCCGACCACCGCCAGCGCCATCATCCACACCTTCGGATTGACCAGTTGCAGACCGGCGGCGCCCAGCGCGCCGAGCCGGCGCGGCGCAGCGGCGGCCTCGACCGGGTCGACCGGGCTGCGGGCGATCTGCCAGGCCAGGTAGAACAGCCAGGCCAGACCGAGCCAGCTCATCAGCTGCTGCAACTGCGGATGGCGCAGCAACCATTCGCCGGCGCCCAGGCCCACCAGCAGTACGATGAGGGCTGCCGCCGAGCAGGCGCCGAGAATGATCGGCACGGCTGCGCCGAGGCCGAAGCGCGAGCTGTTGCTCAGCACCAGAATGTTGGTCGGCCCCGGCGTGATCGAGGCGACGAAGGTGAACAGCATGAAGGGCAGCAGCTGGCTCATGACGGCTGCTCCGCGATGTGCGTGGCGAGTGCTCCGGGAGTGGCGGCGAGGTGAGGCATGGTTTTCGGCTCCGGGGTGGCGGACGACCGAATACTTGCGCCTGTCGGCTCAGTGGTCTGGAAGATTCGAGCAGCGTTTGCGGTAGTGCGCCGGTGTCAGCCCGTAGGCGCGGCGGAACCAGCGGCCCATGTGGCTCTGGTCGGCAAAACCGAGGCTCATCGCCACCAGCGCCGGTGGCTGGCCGGCTGCGAGCAGGCGACGGGCCTTGGCCAGGCGCAGCTGGACCAGATAGGCATGCGGCGCCAGCCCGAAGGTCGCCTTGAACGCCCGCGACAGCCTGAAGCGATCGACACCAGTGGCCCGTGCCAGATCGTCCAGCCCGAGATCCTGATCCATGTGTGCATGCAGATAGTCCCGCGCCCGCAGCGCCACGGCCGGCAGGCGCGGGTCGGCAGTCAGCCGCGGTCGCCATGACAGGTGCCGCGCCAGCGTGCCCAGCAGCGCGTCCAGCGCGGCCTGGCGAACGATGCGTAGGTCCTGGCTTTGCAAGGCCTGGCAGGCGTCGGCAATCACCGTTACCAGCTCTGGTTCGCTTTCCAGCGTCTTGGCGAACGCCGGCTGGCACTGGCTGGGCGCGTCCTCGAACAGCGCGCGCAGTTCGCGTTCGATCCAGTGCGGATCGAGGTAGAGCATCGAGTAGGTGAAGCCGCCGGCTGTCGGCGCATGGCCGTCGTGCAACTCGCCGGGTTCGAGCAGAAACACCTGCCCCGGCGTGCTGCTGTGCAGCGTCCGGCGGCAGTGAAACTGCTGCACGCCCTGTTCGGTGAAGCCGATCAGGTAGCTGTCATGGAAGTGCGGGTCGTAGGCGTGACCTTCGAAATGCGCACGGATCGTCTCGATGCCGGTTTCGGCATCCTTCTTCAGATCGATCCAGTCATCGGTACCCATGATGGCTCCATGAATGCTGCGTCGCGGTGCGGCCCGGCTCAGTATCGCCCGCTGCAGCCTGGCCGTCTGGAACATTCGTGCAGCGCCGTTCACGGCCAGACGGACGCGATGCGCTCGACGGACGGTCGCTGACTGCCTGCTGTAATTGATCTGGGTCTAGGCTTGATCCGGTCTGCCAGGCGCAGACTCGAACGTCCCGAATCAAGGAGCAAGCCCATGACCCAGACCATGAAAGCGGCAGTGGTGCACGCCTTCGGCGAGCCGCTGCGCCTCGAGGAAGTCAAGGTGCCGATGCCCGGCCCCGGTCAGATCTTGGTGAAGATCGCCGCCTCCGGCGTTTGCCACACCGACTTGCATGCAGCCGAGGGCGATTGGCCGGTCAAGCCCACACTGCCATTCATCCCCGGCCACGAAGGCGTCGGCCACGTCGCCGCGGTGGGTGCCGGCGTGACACGGGTGAAGGAGGGGGACCGGGTCGGCGTGCCCTGGCTGTACACCGCCTGCGGCTGCTGCGAGCACTGCCTGACCGGCTGGGAAACCCTCTGCGAAGGCCAGCAGAACACCGGCTACTCGGTCAACGGTGCCTATGCCGAATATGTGCTGGCGGACCCGAACTACGTCGGCATCCTGCCGAAGAACGTCGAGTTCGACGAGATCGCGCCGATCCTCTGTGCCGGGGTCACCGTCTACAAGGGCCTCAAGGTCACCGAAGCGCGGCCCGGCCAGTGGGTGGCGATCTCCGGTATCGGCGGTCTGGGCCACGTTGCGGTGCAGTACGCCAAGGCCATGGGCCTGCACGTGGTGGCGGTGGATGTGGACGACGCCAAGCTGGAACTGGCCAAGCGCCTGGGCGCCGACCTGACCGTCAATGCGCGCAAGGAGAATCCGGTGGAAGTGGTGCAGCGCGACATCGGCGGCGCGCATGGCGTGCTGGTGACGGCGGTATCCAACAGTGCCTTCGGTCAGGCCATCGGCATGGCCCGGCGGCGCGGTACCGTGGCGCTGGTCGGCCTGCCACCGGGAGATTTCCCGACGCCGATCTTCGACGTGGTGCTCAAGGCGATCAGCATCACCGGCTCCATCGTCGGCACCCGCGCCGATCTGCAGGAGGCACTGGACTTCGCCGGCGAGGGGCTGGTCAAGGCGACCATCCATACCGACAACCTGGACAACATCAACCAGATCCTCGACGACATGCGTGGCGGGCGCATCGAGGGCCGTATCGTGATGAAGATGTAGCAGGGCCGTGCGGCCGGCAGCGCACCGCTCAGCGTGGCGCGTTTGCCGGCACGTTGGCACGCAGCCAGCGCAGCATGCCTTCGGCCGCGGCGCGCCCGCTGGCAAAGCAGGCGGTCAGCAGATAGCCACCGGTCGGCGCTTCCCAGTCGAGCATTTCGCCAGCGCAGAACACGCCGGGTAGCCGGCGCAGCATCAGACCCTCGTCCAGTTCCTCGAAGGGTACGCCGCCGGCGCTGCTGATCGCCTCGTCCAGCGGACGCGGGCGGACCAGGCGGATGGGCAGCGCCTTTATCGCGGCGGCCAGGGCCTGCGGGTCCTGGAAGGTGGCGGCATCGGTCAGCTCGCGCAACAGCGCCGCCTTGACGCCATCGAGCTTCAGCTGGCGGTGCAGATGCTTGGCCATGGACTGCGAACCCCGCGGTCGGGCCAGGGCGCTGGCGACCTGCGTCAGGGTGCGATCCGGCAGCAGGTCGAGCAGCACGGTGGCGGCGCCGTCACGGTTGATCCTGTTGCGGATCGGCGCCGAGAGCGCGTAGACCAGGCTGCCCTCGATGCCCGCGGCGGTGAGCACGAACTCACCCTTGCGCGGTGCTTCGCCGGGCAGCGCCAGGCTGACCGTCTTCAACGGCGCGCCGGCGAATTTCTCCCGCAGATGCGCACTCCAGCCGGCCACTTCGAAGCCGCAGTTGGCCGGCTGCAGCGGTGCGATGGTGATCCCGCGGGCCTCGAGCAACGGCACCCAGGTGCCATCGGAGCCCAGTCTCGCCCAGCTGCCACCGCCGAGGGCGAGCAGGGTGGCGTCCGCCTCGATCAGGCTTTCGCCTTCCGGCCCGGCGAGGCGCAGCGCGCCCTCTGCGTCCCAGCCCAGCCAGCGCTGGCGGGTATGGATGCGTACACCGTTCTCGCGCAGGCGCTTGAGCCAGGCGCGCAGCAGGGGCGCGGCCTTCATGTCGGTGGGAAACACCCGGCCCGAACTGCCGACAAAGGTGTCGATGCCCAGCCCGTGAATCCATTCGCGCAGCGCATCCGGGGAGAAGGCATCGAGCAGCGGGCGCAGGTCGCCGGCGCGCTCGGCGTAGCGGCTGACGAATGCGGCGTAGTCCTCGGCGTGGGTGATGTTCATGCCGCCGACGCCGGCCAGCAGGAACTTGCGCCCCACCGAGGGCATGGCGTCATACAGGTCGACATTCACGCCTGCCTGGCCGAGCACCTCGGCGGCCATCAGGCCGGCCGGACCACCACCGATGATGGCGACGCGAAAAGAGGAGGGCTGGGGCATGGCGGCAACCGGGCAGGCGAGCGGGGCGGGTATTGTAGCCGCTGACGGTGGCTCAGCCGAGCCCGTGGCGCTGCCAGGCCGAGTGGGCGCTGACATGCAAGGTCGCGTGGCGGCGGGCGAGCAGAGCACGGTTCTTGTCGTAGCCGCCGCCGATCAGGCCGACCACGGGAATGTCGCGGCCCAGGCAGTGATCGAGCACGGCGCTGTCGCGTGCGGCGAGTCCGGCGTCGGTCAGCGAGAGCAGGCCCAGGGCGTCGTCGCGGTGGACGTCGACGCCGGCGTCATAGAGCACCAGATCCGGCTGATAGATCGGCAGCAGGTAGTTCAGGGTGTCGTGCATGACCTGGAGGTAAGCCTCGTCGCCCATGCCCGGTGGCAGCGGAATATCCCAGTCGCTATGGGCCTTGCGGGTGGGGAAGTTCTTCTCGCAGTGCAGCGAGACGGTCACCGCATCCGGCACGTTCTCCAGGATGCGCGCGGTGCCGTCGCCCTGGTGCACGTCACAGTCGAAGATCAGCACGCGGCCGACACGTCCGCTCTCCAGCAGATACAGCGCGATCACCGCCAGATCGTTGAAGATGCAGAAGCCGGAGGCGTGATCGCGATGCGCATGGTGCGTGCCGCCGGCCAGGTGGCAGGCCAGGCCATGCTGCAGTGCCTGCTCGGCGGCCAGCAGCGAGCCGCCTACCGCCCGCACGGTGCGCTGCGCCAGCTCCGGGCTCCAGGGCAGGCCAAGGCGGCGCAGCTCGTCGCGGCCCATCTCGCCGCTGCAGTAGCGCGCGACATAATCGGCGTCATGAGCCAGAGTGAGGATATCGCTGCTGCACAGTTGCGGGCGCAACAGGCCCGCGTCCGTGGTCATACCCAGGGTGACCAGGTGGTCACGCAGCAAGCGAAACTTCTCCATGGGAAAACGATGGCCCGGCGGCAGCGGCGGGCTGTAATCGTCGTGATAGACCAGGGGAAGGGACATGAACCACGCGCGTTCGACAGATGTGCGCCGCAGTATGCAGGCTGCCCGTCGGCGCGCTCAAGGAGCAAGGATGGTCGATCGAATCGCCCTCGAAACCTCGCGTCTGCGGCTGCGCAGCTGGCACGACGACGATCTCGATGCGTTGGCGCAGCTGTGCGCCGATGCGGAGGTCATGCGCTACGAGCCGGCGCTTCTGACGCGGGACGAGTGTGCCGCGATGATGGTGCGCAGCCGCCTGCATCTGTTGCGCCACGGCTTCGGCCTGTGGGCGCTGGAGCGCAAGGACAATGGTGCGTTCGTCGGCTACTGCGGGCTGGGCTGGGCGCCGCCGTCGCTGCCAGAGCCTGCGGTGGAATTGCGCTGGGGCGTGGCCTGCGAACAATGGGGCCAGGGCCTGGTGCTTGAGGCGGCACGGGCCGTCCTGCAGCATGCCTTTGTCACCCTCGAATTGCCTGAGGTGGTCGCCTGCTTGGCGCGGATCAACGAGCCGGCCAGGCAGCTGGTGGAAGCGCTGGGCATGCGCGCCGAACAGGCCCTGCCGTTCGCCCACCCGGATCTCGCCGCGGGGCACCCGCTGCACGAGCAGCTGCTTTACCGTCTGCAGCAGGACGATTGGCGAAAATAAGCCCTGTTGCTGGAGCGTTGTCAGCGAAATACGTAACATGGCGCGCCTGTCCGCCCGCCCTTATCAAGGATGCCGAAATGACCCAGATACTCGACGCCCTGGTCAACCTGCTGACCCTGGAACGCATCGAGGAAAACCTGTTCCGCGGCGCCAGCCAGGACCTCGGCTTTCCCCAGCTGTTCGGCGGGCAGGTGCTCGGCCAGGTGATCTCCGCCGCCAGCCAGACGGTGACACCGGAGCGCCATGTGCATTCGCTGCACGGTTACTTCCTGCGTCCCGGCGACTCGCACCAGCCGGTGGTGTACGACGTCGATCGCGTGCGCGATGGCGGCAGCTTCACCACGCGGCGGGTCAGTGCGATCCAGAAAGGGCAGACCATCTTCACCGGCATCGCCTCGTTCCAGGCCCAGGAGAGCGGCTACGAGCACCAGTTGCCGATGCCTGACGTGGTCGGGCCGGACGACCTGCCCAACGAGTGGGAGCTGCTGCACAAGCTGTCGCCGATGGTGCCCGAGCGGGTGATGGAGAAGCTGCGCCGACCCAAGCCCATCGAGATCCGCCCGGTCACCCTGGTCGATCCGGCCAACCCGCAGCCGATCGAGCCGGTGCGCCACCTGTGGTTCCGTGCCGACGGCTCGCTGCCCGACAGCCCGGCGCTGCACAAGTACCTGCTCGCCTACGCCTCGGACTTCAGCTTTATCGGCACCGCGTTGCAGCCCCACGGCGTCAGCTCGTGGAGCAAGTTCATTCAGCTGGCCAGCCTCGATCACGCCATCTGGTTCCACCGTGAAGTGAAGATGGATGATTGGCTGCTCTATTCCATCGACAGCCCCTGGGCCGGCAATGCCCGCGGCTTCGCCCGTGGCAGCATCTTCAACCGACAGGGCGAACTGGTCGCCTCGGTGGCGCAGGAAGGCCTGATCCGCGTGCGCGAGGACTGGATGTGACGATCACCGAGGTACGGCACTGGGTGTTCGACATGGACGGCACCCTGACCATCGCCGTGCACGATTTCGTTGCGATCCGCCGCGCCCTGGAGATTCCCGAGGAGGACGACATCCTCCATCACCTCGCCGCGCTGCCGGCCGACGAAGCGGCGGCCAAGCGTGCCTGGCTGCTGGAGCACGAACGCGAACTGGCCTATGCCGCACGCCCAGCCGAAGGCGCCCGCGAGCTGCTGCATGCGCTGCGCGAGCGCGGCTGCCGCCTCGGCGTGCTGACCCGCAATGCCCATGAACTGGCGTTGGTGACTCTGCAGGCGGTGGGCATGGGTGACTGCTTTCTCGCCGAAGACATCCTCGGTCGCGACGAGGCGCCGCCCAAGCCGCATCCGGGCGGACTGCTGCAGCTGGCCGAGCGCTGGGGCGTGGCACCGGAGGCGATGCTGATGGTCGGCGATTACCGCTTCGACCTGGAATGCGCCCGTGCCGCCGGCGCGCGCGGGGTGCTGGTCAACGTCCCGCACAACGAATGGCCGGAACTGGCCGATCTGTACGCGCCTGATTGTCGTGCGTTACACGGCATGCTGGGCTGAGAGCGGGCATCGGCACCGCGGCTATTTACACGGGGCTTGGGGGTGGGCTGAAGCCCACCCTACGCAGGGCGCCAGGTGTCGTGTCGGAGAGGGCAGCGGCGCTGGAACGTCATCGAAGGTTGGGCTTCAGCCCACCAGTCATCGCAACGATCCTCGCAGGCGTGCCCCTACCCTGACTGCGTCAGGCGAGGGGCACGCCTGGAAGCGCCTACAGCCGTGCCGCCTTGAAGGTGTCGCAGCGCGCCGGATCGCCATGTTCGAAGCCGTCGCGGAACCAGCGCACCCGCTGCGCCGAGGTACCGTGGGTAAAGGCATCCGGCACCACGCGGCCCTGGCTGCGCTTCTGCAGGTTGTCATCACCGATGGCGTTGGCGGCGTTCAGCGCTTCTTCCAGATCGCCTTCTTCCAGCCAGTCGTGGCGTTGCTGCGCGTGATAGGCCCAGACGCCGGCATAGCAGTCGGCCTGCAGTTCCTGGCGCACCAGCAGGCCGTTGTCGCCTTCCATCTGCGCACCGCGCTGGCGGGCTGTCTGCATCTGCCGGGAAACGCCAAGCAGGGTCTGCACGTGATGACCGACCTCATGGGCGATCACATAGGCCTGGGCGAAGTCGCCTGCAGCGGAAAAGCGCTGGGCCATCTCGTCGAAGAACTGCAGGTCGAGGTAGACCTGCTGATCGCCGGGGCAATAGAACGGGCCGACCGCCGAACTGGCGAAGCCGCAGGCCGAGTTCACGCCGCCGCGAAACAGCACCAGGGTCGGGTCGCGATACTGCACGCCGTTCTGCTGGAACAGCGCGCGCCAGGTGTCTTCAGTGTCGCCGAGCACAGCGCGGACGAATTCCACCTGTGGATCGTCGCCGGTCGGGCGCTGGCTTTGCTGGGAGACTGCAGGCCCGCCCTGGTTGGCCAGCTGGCCGAGGATCTGCAGCGGGTCCTGGCCGGAGAGCAGGCCGATCACCACCACGATGGCGATGCCGCCCAGACCCAGGCCGCCCAGGCGCATGCCGCTGCGGCCCCTGGCGTCCACTACGTTGTCGCTGCGTCGGGCTCGTTTCCAGCGCATGAGTTGCCCCTCGGAAATGGTGGATGGGAGCGTCGCGGCCGCAGCGAAGCGGCCAACGCCTTCCACTCAGACCCGTGAGCGGGCAAAAAAGCTGCAGCGGGTGTGGGCTCGGGTCGCGCCGGCGCTATCAGTTGCCCGGGTACTCGGAGATCACCCGCTCCTGGCCCTGCTTGCTGACGCCGATCACCTGAAAGGCGTCCTTGCGCTCGCCCATCTCCATACCGGGCGAGCCGACCGGCATGCCCGGAACGGCGGCACCGATCAGGTCGGGTTGCGCGCGCAGCTTGAGGATGTCGGCCGCCGGTACGTGGCCTTCGACGAACTTGCCGTCGATCACGCCGGTGTGACAGGAACCGAGACGGTGTGGAATCCCATGTTCCATCTTCACCGAGGTCATGTCGTTGACCACATGATCGGCAACGGCGAAGCCGTTGTCTTCCAGATGCTCGATCCACGCCTTGCAGCAGCCGCAGTTGGGGTCGCGGTAGACGTCGATGGCGATGGGGTCGGCCGCCTGGGCGAAGCCGGCGAGCAGGACGGGTAGAAGCAGAAGGCGGCGCATGGGCATCTCCAATCAGCGAGGCGCCCAGAATACGCCGGCTCGCGACCATCCCCAAGCTGCGAGTCGTGTGCAATTGTCACCGCCGGCGTGGTGTTCGGACCGCCGGCCGTGTGCTCGGGCGCAGAACAAAAGGGCGGCGCGGCAGTCCCATGCCAACCGGAAGAGCGAGTCGCACCCATCAGGAGAGTTTTCGATGCGTTTTGCCCGTTTCGTTCTGCTCGCGCAGGCGCTGGTGATGGCCTGCCTGAGCCTGGCCTACTGGTTGCGCCCCTACGAGATGGCCAACCTGAACGGCATGCTGTTGATGGAAGAGGCCTCTGTCAGCCATATGCGGGTCTACTACGGTGGTCTGCAGCTGGGCCTGGCGGCCTTCCTGATCTGGGCCGCGCGTGCCCCCGAACGGGCGCGGCCGGCGCTGATGATGCTGATGATGACCCTGACGGCGCTGGTACTCGGCAGGCTGGTTTCGCTCTTGCTGGATGACAGCGCACTGGTTGGCTTCGACCTGGCCTCGTTGATCTACCGGGTGCTGGCTGCGGTTCTGGCAGGCGTCGCCTGGCAGGTCATCCGCGAACGTCCCGAGGCGGAACCCGAGCGCATCGAGCCGGCCACTCGCAGGCTGGTCAGCGAACCGCCGAAACCGTTTCAGCTCGGTGACGGCCCGCCGCCGGTCGAACCTGCCGTCAGTGAAGTCGCGCCGCAGCCGTTTCGGCGCGGCGGTCCCGATGACTGAGCCCGTTCAGGCCGCCGCTTCCAGATAGGCCGAGAGGCTGTGCTGGTCGAGTATTTCGATACGCCGCCGCTGCACGGCGATCAGGCCCGCGTCGGTCAGCCGGTGCAGGATGCGCGAGAGGGTTTCCGGCTGGATGCCGAGCTGCGACGCGATCAGGCGCTTGGGCAGGTCCAGATCGATGACGTCGCTGTGCGCAGCCTGCAGCTCCTGGAACAGATAGCGCACCACGCGCTGGCAGACATTGGATGAGGTCAGGTTGTCGATCTGATGCAGGCGCTGGTTGAGCCGGGCGCTCAGACTGCTGAGCAGCTGCATGCACAGCTGCGGCTGATTCTCCAGCAGGCGCAGGTAGTGGCTGTTCTGCACGTTGAGCACCAGACTCTCCTTGAGTGTGGTGGCGCTCAGCGGATGTTCGGGCAGCTTGTCGAACAGCATGGTTTCGGCGAAGGCCTCGCCGGGCCGGATCACCTCGATCACCTTTTCCTGGCCATCGCTGGTGACCCGGTGCAGTTTGACCTGACCGCTGATCAGCAGATGGAAATGCTCGGCCGCATCGCCTTGGTGGAACAGCGTGCATCCGGCGAGCAGGCGCTTGGCCGTGGTATGCGAGGCGATGGCGTGCAGCGATGTCTCGCTCAGGCCTCGGAACAGATGATGACGGCGCAATGTGTTGAGCACGGTGGAGCCTGTCAGCATGGCCATCCCCTTCCTTTCGATGTGGGCATGCTAGGTTGCAAGATGCCTCTATCCCATTGTCCCTAAGCCATACCTCTTTCTAGGCAGCCGGTGGCGGCCGGTGCTCAGCGTGCGCCACCGGCCAGGCGTTCGTAGTCGAGGGTCAGTTGCTCGATCTTGCGCAGCAGCGAATCGCTGGTGGTGACGATCACCGTAGGCACGAAGCGCGAGTCATCCGCCAGGCTGAACCCGGCCCGGGCGAAGCGCCACTGGGTGTCGATCTGCTCGAGCTGACGGCGGATCTCTTCGGTGTTCTGCGGCGCCTTCTGCAGTTCCGCCTGGCCGCGTTCGAACTCGCTGACCGCCGCATCGAAGTCGCTGCGCAGGCGCGGATCCGGCAGTTTCCAGGCCATCGCCAGGTAAAGCATCGCGATGCGCTGGCTGAGCATGCGCTGGCGACCGCTGCGGTTGACCAGTTGCGCCGCCTGGCTGCCGCTGTGCCGCTCGATGGTCTGGACCAGGGTTTCGCTCTGGGCGAGGAAGCGTTCGGCCAGGCGCAGCAGTTCCGCCGACTGTTCGCGATCCGGCCGGCCCAGGGCGAGCTGGCGATACTCGGTCCAGGTCTGGGTGGCCTCCCGCAGCGCCTTGCGCACGCCGTCGCTGGGCGCGTATTCATCCAGCAGTTGGGTGTTTTCCTCGATGCTGGCGATGCTGCTGTCGAGCTGGCTGGCGGCGAGGTCGACACGGGTTTCGCTGCCGATCATCAGGTAATTCTTGGCGATGCGCTGGCTGAGCATGCGCTGCATGCCGGCGCGGTTGACCGCCTCGGCGTCGCTGATGGCGGCCAGGCAGGGCGAGCTGGCGGCCAGCAGGCCGAGCAGCAGGGAAGTGGGCAGCAGGATCTTGAACATGGAGCGCTCCTTACATCCGGTCGGGCGCGATGCTGACCGGCTGGTCAGTTCGACGAGGACGAGACGATAGAGCGCTTCACCGCGTTGGCATTGATGATCGTCAAGGGCTGGGGAGCGTTATCAGGAGATGCGTGACAGCGCACAGAAACGCAGTCGGCACGATCAGCCCTTCGCTTCGTTCTCCAGCACCCAGACCGCCGCTTCGACCCGCGAGCGCAGGCCCAGCTTGTGCAGCAGGTTCTTCACATGGACCTTGACCGTGCCCTCGGTGATGCCGAGCTTGCGGGCGATCATCTTGTTGCTCTGGCCCTTGGCGATCTGCCGCAATACTTCCTTCTCACGCTTGGTCAGGCTGGAGAACTGCACCTGCCCGCTGGGCTTGGGGCGTACCCGGATGGCTTCGGCGAGCACCTGGGTCAGCTCCGGGCTCAGGGCCATGCGCCCGGTGGCGGCGATGCGGATCTGCTCGATCAACTGTTCGGCATCCATGTCCTTGAGCAGGTAGCCGTCGGCGCCGTTGCGCAGCGCCTCGAGCACGTGGCCCTGTTCGTCGGAAACGGTGAACATGATGATCCGCGCGTCGATATCCGCGTCGCGCATGCGCCGAGTGGTCTCCAGGCCGTCGATACCCGGCATGTTCAGGTCCATCAGGATCAGGTCCGGCTCCACTTCCTGGGCCAGGCGGATGGCGTCTTCGCCGTTGCCTGCCTCGCCGACCGTTTCCAGGTCGTCTTCCAGGTCCAGCAGGTCACGTAGGCCCCGACGCATCATGGGATGGTCGTCCACCAGCAAGATTCGTGTGGTAGTTCCTTCGTTCATGCGTGACAGGCTCCTGTTTCACGGGAATGTTGCGATAGACGGGTGGAAACGCCAGATGCACGAGGGTGCCACCGCCGGGGCGCAGATCGATGCTGATCCTGCCGTTCAGGCTGCTGGCACGCTCCTGCAGGATGATCAGGCCATAGTGCCCGGCGCGTTGGCCTTCGGGTTCAATGCCGATGCCATCGTCCTCGATCCTGACGTGGATGGTGCCGCTGTCATCCTGGGTCAGGCGCAGCCAGCAATGCTCGGCCTCGGCATGCTTGACGACGTTGCTCAAGGCTTCGCGGATGATCTGCAGGCAATGCACCTCCTCGTTGGGCGTCAGCGGGCAGTGGTCGAGCTGATAGTCGTGCTCGATCAGCAGCCCGGAGTTGGCGCTGAACTCCTCGATGGTGGCCTGCAGGGCGGGTTTCAGCCCCGGCTCGTTGACCTTGATACGGAAGGTGGTGAGCAGCTCGCGCAGCTGGCGGTAGGCTGCATTGAGCCCCTGGTCGATCTGCTGCACGCTGTCGTCCAGCTGGGCCGGACTGCTGTCTTTGAGCATCAGCCGCTTGAGCCGCGCCAACTGCAGCTTCTGCGCCGAGAGCGCCTGGGCCAGCGAGTCGTGCAGCTCGCGGGCGATGACCGCGCGTTCCTCCATCAGCGCCAGGCGCGCCTGCTTCTGGCCCAGCTGCGCCAGGCTCAGGGAGGCAGCGAAGAGGTCAGCGAGGGTGGTCAGCAGCAGGGTCTGCCAGGCTTCCAGTGGCTGGCCCGGCGGGTGGGCGACGCGCAGCGAGCCGAGGTCATCCTGGCCAGAGCGCAATTCGAAGGACATCAGCTCCTCGCCGCTGGGCAGGCGACCGGTCTGGTTGACCAGACAGGTCCCGCATTGCGGCAGCTTGCAGTATTCCGGCGGGCGCAGATCGCGGGATGTCATGGCGGTATGGCTGCCGGCTTCGGCCGAGCGGTTCAGGCACAGCGAGATCGGCCCGGTGCCGAGGATCTGCTGCATCTTGGCGAGCAGCGAGCCCATCATCTGCGAAGGATCGTCCGGCTGGCTGTAGAGCATGCGCGCGCTGTTGAACAGCAGCTGCAGCGTGGCGTTGCTGCGGGTGAGGGCGGCGGTCTTGTCGTCGACCTTCTGCTCCATGTCGGCATAGAGGCTGGCCAGCTCCTTGCTCATCTGGTTGAGGGTGCGTGCCAGCAGGCTCAGCTCGGTTTCGCCGGGGATCTGTACCTCGCCGCTGAAGTCACCCTTGCCGATGTCGCGCGCCAGCTTGGTCAGGCTGCGCAGCGGCGTGGCCAGGTTGTTGTGCAGGCCGTAGATCAGCACGAAGGCGATCAGCACGATGACGAACAGCGTCCCCGCCTGCAGGGCACGGATGACGCCAAGCTTGCCTTCGGAGGCTTCCTGCAGGGAGCGCACGAAGACGTCCAGCTCGCTGACGAACTCCGGTACCTCCCGGCGATAGTCCTCCAGCTGCGGCGGCTGTGCGTCGAGCAGCGGACGCATGCGTTCCTGCCAGTGTCGCAGCACACCGGCGTGCAGGGCCGGCAGCTCGGTGTTGCCATGGCGATGCAGGGCCGAGCGCAGCGAGGCGGAGCGCAGGATCCGTTCGAGGCTGTCGATGCGTGCCTCCAGTGCCGCTTCCGGACCCTGCTCCGCGGTGAACGACAACCGGTAGGCCTGCATGCGCAGGCTGCCGGCCTGGTTGATGGCCTCGGCATCGCCTTCCAGCGCATCGGCCAGATAGAGGCTGGCCAGCATGCTGACCAGGGAAAAGCCGATGATCACGACGAACGCCACCAGCGTATTGAAAACGATGGAGTGGCGGGTGGAGAGCTGGTCGCGGTCGAGTTGAGGCATGGTCGGATCGTCAGACGGTGATGCCGCATTCTGCGCGCAGCGGCTTCTGCTGGCCATGGTCGTGGATGTACTCCCAATGCATTCCGGGCCGATTAAGGTCGTTCCATCGCCTGCGGCGTTTTTCAGTAACTACCTGATATATAAGAATTAATTTTCGAAAAACAGGAGTACCCCGTCGGAGGTAGAAAGGTGCCGCTGAGCAAAATGCCAGCAGGTGCGTGTTGACCTGAGTCAACTTCGGATCGATCCCTCGCCCTTAGCGTGCGAGCCATTCGTGGTCCCGCTTCGTTTGCAAGTGGGGCCCTGGCGCCAAGAGGATCGACCATGAGCAATATCGAAAAGTGGGACGTGGAGGACCAGGTCTTCTGGGACACCACTGGCAAGCGGGTCGCCAATCGCAACCTCTGGATCTCCATCCCGAGTCTGCTGATGGGCTTCGCCATCTGGCTGATGTGGGGCATCGTCACGGTGCAGATGCTCAACCTCGGCTTTCCGTTCGCGCCTGCCGAGCTGTTCACCCTGACCGCCATCGCCGGTCTCACCGGCGCCACCTTGCGCATTCCGGCGTCGTTCATGATCCGCATCGCGGGTGGGCGCAACACCATCTTCCTCACCACCGCGCTGCTGATGATTCCCGCAGCCGGCGCCGGCATTGCCCTGCAGAGCCAGGACACCCCGCTGTGGGTATTCCAGCTGCTGGCCTTTCTCTCCGGCATCGGCGGCGGCAACTTCGCCTGCTCGATGAGCAACATCAGCACGTTCTTCCCGAAGAACCAGCAGGGTCTGGCGCTGGGCCTCAATGCGGGCCTGGGTAACTTCGGCGTGACCACCATGCAGATCCTCATCCCGCTGGTGATGACTGCCGGCGTGTTCGGTGCGGCGGCTGGCGCGCCGATGGAGCTGATCAAGGACAGCGGCACGCTGATCGGCAAGATCTCCGCCGGCACCGACACCTGGATTCAGAACGCCGGCTGGGTCTGGCTGCTGTTCCTTGTGCCGCTGGCCTTCGCCGGCTGGTTCGGCATGAACAACCTGCTGGTCATCTCGCCGACGCCGGGCTACCCGCTGAATGCCTTCGGCAAGATCCTCGGCCTCTATGCGGTGGCCTTCATCGCCGCCGCTATCGGCCTGTACCTCTACCTGCCTGCGCCGACCGGCCTTGGTGTGCTGAACATGTGGGGCGTGATGCTGCTGACCATCGGCGCGACGCTGGGCATGCTGCGCCTGCTGCCGGGCAGCATCAGCCCGAACATCAAGCGCCAGTTCACCATCTTCCGTGACAAGCACACCTGGTCGATGAGCGTGCTGTACATCCTGACCTTCGGCTCGTTCATCGGCTTCTCCATGGCACTGCCGCTGTCGATCACGGTGATTTTCGGCTTCGTCAACGATGTGGCGGCCGACGGCACCGTCACTCGCATCGCCAACCCCAACGCACCGAGCGCACTGACCTACGCCTGGATCGGACCCTTCATCGGCGCGCTGATCCGTCCGCTGGGCGGCTGGATCTCCGACAAGGTCGGCGGCTCCATCGTCACCCAGGTGATCTCGGTGGTCATGGTCATCGCCTCGGTCGCCGCCGGCTACGTGATGCACCAGGCCTACGTTTCGCCCCAGCCGGAGGAGTACTTCTTCCTCTTCCTGGTGCTGTTCCTGGTGCTGTTCGCGGCCAGCGGCATCGGCAACGGCTCGACCTTCCGCACCATCGGCGTGATCTACGACCGCGAGAAGGCCGGCCCGGTACTCGGCTGGACCTCCGCCGTCGCCGCCTACGGCTCCTTCGTCGCTCCGATCGTGATCGGCGAGCAGGTCAAGGCTGGTACTCCCGAGGTGGCGATGTATGGCTTCGCGGTGTTCTACGCGCTGTGCCTGATCCTCAACTGGTGGTTCTACCTGCGTCCCAACGCCTATGTGAAGAACCCCTGAGTCCGGAGAGCCGCCATGAAAATCATGATTGCCTACGACAACTCGCGTAACGCCAGGAAAGCCCTGGACGCCACCCTCGAGATGTTCGGCCCGCTCAAGCCGCTGATCATGTTGATCGGCGTGGTGGAAGAAACCCGCGACACCAGCGACTCGGCGGTCGAGCTGTACGAGCGCGAGCGTCGCGAATTTCAGGCCTTCCTGCAGGAGGCTGCGGCCAAGGTCAGCGCCTTCGGCCTGGACGTCGACGTGATCCTCGCCGAAGGCGACGCCCGCAAGATGATCCTCAAGGCGGCCGAGCACAAGAAGCCGGACCTGCTGGTCATCGCGCGGCACTCCAACGAACCGGACGGCGGCTTCATCTCCCGCTCGCTGAATCTGCTGGTCGACGAGCTCGACTACATGACCTTCGGCAGCGTCAGCGCCTTCCTGGCCCGCCGGGCGCCTTGCCCGGTCCTGATCCAAGCCTGTCCCTGAGTGAGGAGCTCATCATGAGAGTTTCTACGCTGTTCGAATGGAAGCGCCCCGAGATCCGGGCCCTGCACCTGACCTGGATCGCCTTCTACATCTGTTTCTTCGTCTGGTTCGGCATGGCGCCGCTGGCCTCGAGCATGCTGAAGAGCGTGAACTGGCTGACGCCCGAAGACCTCAAGCTGTTCGCCATCGCCAACGTGGCGCTGACCATTCCGGCGCGCATCCTGGTCGGCATGGCGCTCGACAACTGGGGCCCGCGCCGGGTGTTTTCGGTGCTGCTGGTGGTGATGGCCGCGCCGGCGCTGTTCTTCGCCTTTGGTGACAGCCGCACCCAGCTGCTGGTCTCGCGGCTGATCCTCAGCTCCATCGGCGCCAGCTTCGTGGTCGGCATCCACATGACCGCCATGTGGTTCAAGCCCAAGGACATCGGTTTCGCCGAGGGTTTCTACGCCGGCTGGGGCAACTTCGGTTCCGCCGCCGCCGCCATGAGCCTGCCGGCCATCGCCATCCATGCCTTCGGCGGTCCGGAAGGCTGGCGCTGGGCGATCGCCAGCTCGGCGATCATCATGGCCGTCTACGGGGTGTACTACTGGTTCGCCCTTACCGACGGCCCGGCCGGCACCGTGCACCGCAAGCCGCACAAGGCCAGCGCGCTGGAAGTCAGCACCTGGGCCGACATGATCAAGCTGATCATCTGGACCATCCCTATGGTCGGCGTGCTCGGCATCCTGGTCTGGCGCATCGAGAAGCTGGGCTACCTGGGTTCCACCGGCGCGCTGATCAGCTACGCGGTGATCGCGCTGGTGGTGGTCTTCCAGATCGTGCAGATCCTGCGGGTCAACGTGCCGATCCTGAAAAAGGGCGTGCCGGAAGACGACAAGTACCCCTTCAACACCGTGGCCGCGCTGAACTCCACCTACTTCGCCAACTTCGGCGCGGAGCTGGCGGTGGTCTCGATGCTGCCGATGTTCTTCGAGCAGACCTGGGGGCTGACGCCGACCACCGCCGGCATCATCGCCGCCTCCTTCGCCTTCGTGAACCTGGTGGCGCGGCCGATGGGCGGGCTGGTCTCCGACCGCTTCGGCAACCGCCGCTTCGTCATGCTCGCCTACATGCTCGGCATCGCCGTCGGCTTCTTCCTGATGGGGCTGATGAACGCCGCCTGGCCGCTGATCGTCGCTGTCGCGATTACCGTGGCCTGCTCGATGTTCGTCCAGGGCGCCGAGGGTGCGACCTTCGGGATCATCCCCTCGATCAAGCGCCGCGTCACCGGGCAGATCTCCGGCATGGCCGGGGCCTACGGCAACGTCGGCGCCGTCTGCTACCTGACCCTCTACACCTTCGTGACCCCCTCGCAGTTCTTCATGGTGATCGCCGCCGGTGCCTTCGTCAGCTTTGGGCTCTGCCTGCTCTGGCTGAAGGAGCCCGAGGGCGCGTTCTCCGACGAGTACTACGTGTCCAGCGTCGACCGCGAGCTGGAGGCCCGCCAGAAGCTCGCGTCCTGAAATTTCACCGAACGAATGCGCCAGCCACCCCGGCTGGCGCAAGCCGAGATTGATAAGCCGACCGGTCGGGCCAGTGGTTCGCAACCGGAGTGAGGAGAGAAACCAATGAGCCACTTGCTCGATCAACTGCGCTTCTTCAACAGGAAGCAAGGCGAGTTCGCCGATGGTCATGGCGAAACCCGTATCGAATCCCGCGACTGGGAGAACGTCTACCGCTCGCGCTGGCAGTACGACAAGATCGTGCGCTCGACCCACGGCGTGAACTGCACCGGTTCCTGCTCCTGGAAGATCTACGTGAAGAACGGCCTGATCACCTGGGAAACCCAGCAGACCGACTACCCGCGCACCCGCAACGACCTGCCCAACCACGAGCCACGCGGCTGCCCGCGCGGTGCCAGCTACAGCTGGTACATCTACAGCGCCAACCGCCTGAAGTACCCGAAGGTGCGCAAGCCGCTGCTGAAACTCTGGCGTGAAGCGCGGCGCAACATGACCCCGGTGGACGCCTGGGCCAGCATCGTCGAGGACAAGGCCAAGGCCGAGTCCTACAAGAGCAAGCGCGGCATGGGCGGCTTCATCCGTTCCAGCTGGGACGAAGTCAACGAGATCATCGCCGCGGCCAACGTCTACACCGTCAAGCAGTACGGTCCGGACCGCGTCATCGGCTTCTCGCCGATCCCGGCCATGTCCATGGTTTCCTACGCGGCTGGTAGCCGTTACCTGTCGCTGATCGGCGGCGTGTGCCTGTCGTTCTACGACTGGTACTGCGACCTGCCGCCGGCCTCGCCGCAGATCTGGGGCGAGCAGACCGACGTGCCGGAATCGGCCGACTGGTACAACTCCAACTACATCATCGCCTGGGGCTCCAACGTCCCGCAGACCCGTACGCCGGACGCTCACTTCTTCACCGAGGTCCGCTACAAGGGCACCAAGACCGTCGCCATCACCCCGGACTACGCCGAAGTCGCCAAGCTCACCGACCTCTGGCTCAACCCGAAGCAGGGCACCGACGCCGCGCTGGCGCAAGCCTTCGCCCACGTCATCTTCAAGGAATTCCACCTCGAGAAGCCGAGCGAGTACTTCCGCGACTACGCCAAGCGCTACACCGACCTGCCGGTGCTGGTGCGCCTGAACGAGAAGGACGGCAGCTACATCGCCGACCGCTTCCTGCGCGCCTCGGACCTGGCCGACAACCTCGGTCAGGAAAACAATCCCGAGTGGAAGACCATCGCCGTCGACGGCAGCACCGGCGAGCTGGTTTCGCCGCTGGGTTCGATCGGCTACCGCTGGGGTGAGAAGGGCAAGTGGAACATCGAAGCCCGCGAAGGCAAGGACGGTCGTGATGTCGACCTCTCCCTGACCCAGATCGATGGCGGCGAGACGGCCGAGGTCGCCTTCCCGTACTTTGGCGGCATTCTCCACGAGCACTTCCAGCACGCCGAAGGCGAAAGCATCCAGCTGCGCCGCGTGCCGGTCCGCACCATCACCCTGGCCGACGGCAGCACCACCAAGGTCGCCACCGTGTTCGACCTGATGGCTGCCAACCTTGGTATCGACCGTGGTCTGGGTGGCGGCAACGTCGCTTCCAGCTACGACGACGCCAGCGTGCCCGGCACCCCGGCCTGGCAAGAAGTCATCACTGGCGTGTCCCGCGAGAAGGCGATCCAGATCGCCCGTGAATTCGCCGACAACGCCGACAAGACCCATGGTCGGTCGATGATCATCGTCGGTGCGGCGATGAACCACTGGTACCACATGGACATGAACTACCGCGGCCTGATCAACATGCTGATGTTGTGCGGTTGCGTCGGTCAGACCGGTGGTGGCTGGGCGCACTACGTGGGTCAGGAGAAGCTGCGTCCGCAGTGCGGCTGGCTGCCGCTGGCCTTCGGCCTCGACTGGAGCCGTCCGCCGCGCCAGATGAACGGCACCAGCTTCTTCTACAACCACAGCTCGCAGTGGCGCCACGAGAAGATGAGCATCCACGAGGTGCTCTCGCCGCTGGCCGACAAGTCTCAGTTCCCCGAGCACATGCTCGACTACAACATCCGCGCCGAACGCGCCGGCTGGCTGCCGAGCGCACCGCAGCTCAACCGCAACCCGCTGCAGATCTGCCGTGACGCCGAAGCTGCCGGCATGTCGCCGGTCGACTACGTCACCCAGTCGCTGAAGGACGGCTCACTGAAGTTCGCCTGCGAACAGCCGGACAATCCGGATAACTTCCCGCGCAACATGTTCGTCTGGCGCTCCAACCTCCTGGGCAGTTCGGGCAAGGGCCACGAGTACATGCTCAAGTACCTCCTGGGCACCAAGAACGGCGTGATGAACGAAGACCTCGGCAAGCGCGACGGCTTCAAGCCGACCGAGGCCGAATGGCAGGACGAGGGCGCCATCGGCAAGCTCGATCTGGTCACCACCCTCGACTTCCGCATGTCCTCGACCTGCGTGTACTCCGACATCGTTCTGCCGACCGCGACCTGGTACGAGAAGGACGACATGAACACCTCGGACATGCACCCCTTCATCCACCCGCTGTCGGCAGCCATCGATCCGGCCTGGGAAGCGCGTTCCGACTGGGAGATCTACAAGGGCATCGCCAAGGCCTTCTCGAAGATGGCCGAAGGTCAGCTGGGCGTGGAGAAGGACCTGGTCACCGTGCCGCTCCTGCACGACAGCCCCGGCGAACTGGCGCAGCCGTTCGGCGGTACCGACTGGAAGACCGCTGGCGTCGATCCGCAGCCGGGCAAGAACTGCCCGAACATGGCGGTGGTCGAGCGCGACTACCCGAACACCTACAAGAAGTTCACCTCCCTCGGCCCGCTGCTGGACAAGCTCGGCAACGGCGGCAAGGGCATCAACTGGAACACCCAGCACGAGGTCGATTTCCTCGGCGAGCTGAACTACAAGGTGCGCGACGAGGGCGTCAGCCAAGGGCGTCCGCAGATCGAGTCGGCCATCGATGCTGCCGAGGTCATCCTCAGCCTGGCACCGGAAACCAATGGCCATGTCGCCGTGAAGGCCTGGGCCGCGCTGTCGGAATTCACCGGCCGCGATCACAGCCACCTGGCGCTGCCCAAGGAGCACGAGGCGATCCGCTTCCGTGACATCCAGGCGCAGCCACGCAAGATCATCTCCAGCCCGACCTGGTCGGGTCTGGAAGACGAGCATGTGTCGTACAACGCCGGCTACACCAACGTTCACGAGCTGATCCCGTGGCGCACCATCACCGGACGCCAGCAGTTCTTCCAGGATCACCCCTGGATGCAGGCCTTCGGCGAGCAGCTGATGAGCTACCGGCCGCCGATCAACACCCGCACCGTCGACTATGTGAAGGGCAAGAAGAGCAACGGCAACCCCGAGATCGTCCTGAACTGGATCACCCCGCACCAGAAGTGGGGCATCCACAGCACCTACTCGGACAACCTGATCATGCTCACCTTGAGCCGTGGCGGCCCGATCGTGTGGATGAGCGAAATCGACGCCAAGAAGGCCGGCATCGAGGACAACGACTGGATCGAGTGCTTCAACGCCAACGGCGCCCTGACCGCCCGCGCGGTGGTCAGCCAGCGCGTGATGGAAGGCATGGTGATGATGTACCACGCCCAGGAACGCATCGTGAACGTGCCGGGCGCCGAGAGCACCAAGACCCGCGGCGGCCACCACAACTCGGTGACCCGCGTGGTGCTCAAGCCCACCCACATGATCGGCGGCTACGCCCAGCAGGCGTACGGCTTCAACTACTACGGCACCGTGGGTTGCAACCGCGACGAGTTCGTCGTAGTGCGCAAGATGAACAAGGTCGACTGGCTCGATGGCCCGAATGGGCATGAGCTGCCGCAACCCCTGCCGCAAGACATCTGAGGAATAAGGCCATGAAGATTCGTTCACAAGTAGGCATGGTCCTGAACCTGGACAAGTGCATCGGCTGCCACACCTGCTCGATCACCTGCAAGAACGTCTGGACCAGCCGCGAAGGCATGGAATACGCCTGGTTCAACAACGTCGAGACCAAGCCCGGCATCGGCTACCCGAAGGAGTGGGAAAACCAGGACAAGTGGAAGGGCGGCTGGGTGCGCAACGGCGACGGCACCATCAACCCGAAAATCGGCGGCAAGTTCCGCGTGCTGGCGAACATCTTCGCCAACCCGGACCTGCCGACGATCGACGACTACTACGAGCCGTTCGACTTCGACTACCAGAACCTGCACACCGCGCCGATCTCCGAGCATCAGCCGGTGGCGCGTCCGCGCTCGCTGATCTCCGGTCAGCGCATGGAGAAGATCGAGTGGGGCCCGAACTGGGAGGAGATTCTCGGTACCGAGTTCGCCAAGCGCCGCAAGGACAAGAACTTCGACAAGGTGCAGGCCGACATCTACGGCCAGTACGAAAATACCTTCATGATGTACCTGCCGCGCCTGTGCGAGCACTGCCTTAACCCGGCCTGCGCCGCGTCCTGCCCGAGCGGTGCGATCTACAAGCGCGAGGAGGATGGCATCGTCCTCATCGACCAGGAGAAGTGCCGCGGCTGGCGCATGTGCATCAGCGGCTGCCCGTACAAGAAAATCTACTTCAACTGGAAGAGCGGCAAATCCGAGAAGTGCATCTTCTGCTTCCCGCGCATCGAGGCCGGCATGCCGACCGTCTGTGCCGAGACCTGCGTGGGCCGCATCCGCTACCTCGGCGTGCTGCTGTACGACGCCGACCGCATCCATGAAGTGGCCAGCACCGTCAACGAGCAGGACCTGTACGCCAAGCAGCTGGAGATCTTCCTCGATCCGTTCGACCCGAAGGTCATCGAGCAGGCGCTCAACGACGGCGTTCCGATGTCGGTGATCGAAGCCGCGCAGAAGTCGCCGGTATACAAGATGGCGGTGGACTGGAAGCTGGCCCTGCCGCTGCACCCGGAATACCGCACGCTGCCTATGGTCTGGTACGTGCCGCCGCTGTCGCCGATCCAGAACGCCGCCAGCGCCGGTCACGTCAGCATGGACGGCGTGCTGCCGGACGTCGACAGCCTGCGCATCCCGCTGCGCTATCTGGCCAACCTGCTCACCGCAGGCGACGAGGAGCCGGTCAAGCTGGCGCTCAAGCGCATGCTCGCCATGCGTGCCTACAAGCGCGCCGAGCAGGTCGATGGCGTGCAGGACCTCAAGGTGCTGGAGAGCGTCGGCCTGTCGGTGGCCCAGGTGGAGGACATGTACCGCTACCTGGCCATCGCCAACTACGAGGACCGCTACGTGATCCCGACCGCGCACCGCGAAGAGGCCATGAGCGATGCCTTCGCCGAGCGCTCCGGTTGCGGCTTCAGCTTCGGCAGCGGCTGCTCGGGCGCCTCGGACACCAACATGTTCGGCGCCAGGAAAGCCAACCGCCGCGACATCATCAAGACCGTCCAGCTGTGGGAGGACTGAGCCATGCGCATCCTTAAAGTGATTTCCCTGCTGCTGGACTATCCCGACCAGCACCTGCGCGACGGCCATGCCGAACTGGCCCAGGCCATCGGCTCGGCTCGCGAGATCAGCCCGGAGCAGCGCATCGCGCTGCGCCGCCTGCTCGACGAGCTGACCGAAGGCGACCTGATGGACGTGCAGGAGCGCTACACCGACCTGTTCGACCGCGGACGCGCGCTGTCGCTGCTCCTGTTCGAGCACGTGCATGGCGAGTCCCGCGATCGCGGCCAGGCCATGGTCGACCTGATGGCGCAGTACACCGAGGCCGGTTTTGCCATCGGTGTACGCGAGCTGCCGGATTACATCCCGCTGTACCTCGAGTACCTCGCCACCCGCGAAGACCTCGAGGCCCGCGAGGGGCTGGCCGATGTCGCCCATCTGCTGGCCCTGCTGGCGGCCCGTCTGCAGGAACGCGAGAGCCCGCATGCCGCGTGCTTCACCGCACTGCTGCAGATCGCCGGCGAGCCGGTGCAGGAAGCCCTGGCCGGTCTGCAGGAGCAGGTTGCCGCCGAAGAGCGCGACGACTCGCTGGAGGCCCTGGACAAGATCTGGGAGGAGGAGCAGGTCAACTTCCTCCAGGCCGAGCAGCAGGATCGCTGCCCATCCATGCCGAGCGGGCCGGGCAAGGCTCGCGAGGAAAGCCCGGTGCCGCTGCACTGGACCGATTTCAAGCATGACGGGCAGGCCGCCGCGCTCGCCCAGGAGGTGCGCAATGTCTAACTTCAATTTCCTGCTGTTCGGGGTCTACCCCTACATCGCCCTGGCCATCTGCCTGATCGGCAGCTGGGCGCGCTTCGACCTGTCGCAATACAGCTGGAAGGCCGGCTCGAGCCAGATGCTGTCGAACAACCGCATGCGCCTGGCGAGCAACCTGTTCCACGTCGGCATCATCTTCATCCTGGCCGGCCACTTCGTCGGCCTGCTGATGCCCGAGGCGCTTTATCACCACTTCATCACCAGCGGTCAGAAGCAGATCGTGGCGATGGTGTCCGGTGGCTTCTTCGGCATCCTCTGCCTGATCGGCCTGGTGATGCTGATCCATCGCCGGCTGACCGATGCGCGTGTGCGGGCCACCTCCAACACCAGCGACGTGATGATCCTGTTCGTGCTGCTGGCGCAGCTGGTGCTGGGTCTGCTGACCATCGTCGCCTCCACCGGCCACCTGGACGGTTCGGTGATGGTGCTGCTGGGCACCTGGGCGCAGAGCCTGGTCACCCTGCAGCCGGTCAAGGCCGCAGGCGCCATCGACTCGGTCAGCGTCATCTACAAGCTGCACGTGTTCCTCGGCATGACCCTGTTCGTGCTGTTCCCCTTCACCCGTCTGGTGCACATCGTCAGCGCGCCGGTGTGGTACCTGGGCCGGCGCTACCAGATCGTCCGGCAGAAGGGCGTCAAGCCGGCCATGCCGCGTCCGCAGCGCCCGCGCACCTACGAAGCACCGGTACGCGAAACCGCCGTGCCGTCCGCCGTGCCTGCCACGGCAAAGAGCAAGAGCCCGGTATGACTCTTGCCGGCTGACGCCCCACGCGTCAGCCGGTCTGGTCGATCGGATCGAAGCTTCAAGCGTCTTATCGAGGTAATCATCATGGGTTGTGGATGTGGTGGAAGCACGGGTGGTGGCGGCTGCGGTGGCGGCGCCCGCCCGGAAATCGAAGTGCCGGCTGAGGCCCCTCTGTTCGAGGAGCTGCCGCATGAAGAAGAACACCAGCCCGCCGAGGAGCAGGCCTCCGGCGAGCCGCTGCTGATCGCCAGCAGCGAGCAGGAGTGGCCGCGGGTGCGGGTCAACGGGGTGGCGATCGCGCCCCAGGCCATCGCCCAGGAATTGCAGTATCACCCCGCCGAGAGCCGCGACGACGCGGTCTTTCTGGCGACCCAGGCACTGGTGGTGCGCGAGCTGTTGCAGCAGCGCATCGCCGAACTCGGCCTGGTGGTGCGTGCTGAATCCGGTGAAAGCGAGGAAGAAGCGGCCACCCGCACGCTGATCGAACAGGAAGTGCCGCTGCCGCTGGCCGACGAGGCGGCCTGTCAGCAGTACTACAACGGCAACCGTCAGCGCTTCTTCAGCGCGCCGCTGCTGGCCGCGCGGCACATCCTGCTGGCCTGTCCGGCAGATGACGCCGAAGCGCGCAGCTTGGCGCGGGAACAGGCGCTGGGCCTGTTGCAGCAACTACAGGCGGCGCCGCAACGCTTCGCCGAGCTCGCGTTGCAGCATTCGGCCTGTCCGTCCAAGGAGCAGGGCGGGGCGCTTGGGCAGATCAGCAAGGGCCAGACCGTGCCGGAGTTCGAGCGCCAGCTGTTCCGTCTGCCGGTCGGCCTCTGCCAGCAGCCGCTGGAAAGCCGCTATGGCTACCACCTGGTGTTCGTCGACCAGCGTATCGAGGGCGAGCAATTGCCCTACGAGATCGTCGCCGGAACGATTCGCGCCGAGCTCAACCAGCGTGTCTGGCAGATCGGCGTCAGCCAGTACCTGCAGAACCTGGTGGGGGCGGCGAACATCGCGGGCATCCACCTGCAGGGCGCGGAAACGCCACTGATGCAATGACGTCGGCTTGGTCCTGCGCCGGGTGGATGGTGTTTCACCACCCACCGCGCGGGCCCACGGTGGATGAAAAAGTGTCATCCACCCTACGAGGCTTCAGAGGTGTTATCGATGACTCAACTACGCGATGCCCACAACCGCCAGATCGACTACCTGCGCATGTCGGTCACCGACCGCTGCGACTTCCGCTGCGTCTACTGCATGGCCGAGGACATGACCTTCCTGCCGCGCCAGCAGGTGCTCGGTCTGGAGGAGCTGGAGCGCATCGCGCGCATCTTCGTCGGGCTGGGCGTGAAGAAGATCCGCCTCACCGGCGGCGAGCCGCTGGTACGCCAGGGCATCGTCGGTCTCTGCGAGCGCATCGCGGCCTTGTCCGGTCTGCGTGAACTGGTGATGACCACCAACGGCTCGCAGCTGGTCAGGCTCGCCGCACCGCTGGCACGGGCCGGGGTCAAGCGGCTGAACATCAGCCTGGATAGCCTGGACGCCGAGAAATTCCACGCCATTACCCGCACCGGCCAGCTGCAGCAGGTGCTCGACGGCATCGATGCGGCGCGCGCCGCCGGTTTCGAGCGGATCAAGCTCAATGCCGTGGTGATGAAGGGCCGCAACGCAGAGGAAGTCGCCGACCTGGTGGACTTCGCCATCGCCGGCGGGCTGGACCTGAGCTTCATCGAGGAAATGCCGCTGGGCGATGTCGGCCGTTCGCGCGGCGAGAGCTTCTGCTCCAGCGACGAGGTCAAGGCGCTGATCGCCGAGCGTCACGCGCTGATCGATTCGGCCGAGCAGAGCGGCGGTCCGGCGCGCTATGTGCGCCTGCCGGAGCATCCGCAGACGCGCATCGGCTTCATCTCGCCGCATTCGCACAACTTCTGCGCCACCTGCAACCGCGTGCGGCTGACCGTGGAAGGCCGCCTGCTGCTGTGCCTGGGCCACGAGCATTCCATCGACCTGCGTGCACTGCTGCGCCGCCACCCGACCAGCGACCAGCCGGTGATCGACGCCATTCACGCCGCGCTGCAACGCAAACCGCTGCGCCACGAATTCTCCAGCGGCGGCGAGGTCCAGGTATTGCGCTTCATGAACGCCAGCGGCGGTTGACTGCCCGCGCCGAACGGGCTGCGGGCCGACCGTTTTATTCGCTACCATCGGCCGGCACTGCCGGTCTGACCCATGCCCCGCTGCGTTGCAGTCGGGCTTGTCGCAAGGCTCGCTGACCAACGCCATGCGCGTTGGTCGACCTGCCGGCACCGCCTGTCGCGCGCCTACCTCCAACGGGGAATGGGCTGGCCCGCGGCGCCGGTGCAGCCTGCGCACACATCTTCAAGGGAGTTTCGAGCCATGGCTCACCTGTCCAACACCGAATTCCAGCCTCTGAACATCGCCGTGCTCACGGTGAGCGATACCCGCAACCTGGACACCGACACCTCCGGCCAGGCGCTGATCGACGGCCTGCAGAGCGCAGGCCATACGCTGGCCGAACGGGCCATCGTCAAGGACGACATCTGGCAGATCCGCGCTCGTGTGTGCAGCTGGATCGCCAGCGAAAACGTGCAGGTGGTGCTGATCACCGGCGGCACCGGCTTCACCGCCCGTGACAACACCCCGCAGGCCGTACAGCCGCTGCTGGACAAGGACGTCGATGGCTTCGGCGAGCTGTTCCGCCATGTATCGCTGAGCGAGATCGGCACCTCCACCGTGCAGTCCCGCGCGCTGGCCGGGATGAGCAACGGCACGCTGGTCTGCTGCATGCCGGGTTCGACCAACGCCTGCCGCACCGCCTGGAACAAGATTCTCGTCGAGCAGCTGGACAGCCGTACCAAGCCCTGCAACTTCGTCCCGCACCTGAAGGCGGCCGCGGTGGACAACTGCGGGCCACGCTCATGAGCGCCTGCGGCTGCGATACCGGCGGGCTGAAGCCGGTCGACGAGGCCATCGCCGAGCTGCTGGCGCGGGTGCCGACGCCGCCCGCGGTGGAAGAGGTCGCGCTGCGCGATGCCCTCGGTCGCGTGCTCGCCGAGCCGCTGGATGCCAGCTTTCCGGTGCCGCCCTGGGACAACAGCGCGATGGACGGCTATGCTCTGCGCGCCGCCGATCTGCCGGCCGAGGGCGGTGCGCTGCCACTGGCCGGACGCATCGCCGCCGGCGACGCCGCCAGTCAGCAATTGCCGGCCGGGCATGCGGTGCGCATTTTCACCGGCGCGCCGTTGCCGCCGGGCGCGGACGCCGTGGTGGCCCAGGAAAACTGCCGTATCGAAGGCGATCGCATCTGGCTGCCGGCGGTGAACGCCGGTGACAACGTGCGCTGCCTGGGTGAGGAAACCGCGGCTGGCGAGCGTCTGATCGACGCCGGCAAGCGTCTGCGCCCGCAGGAGCTCGGCCTGCTGGCGACCTTCGGCGTGGCGCGGGTGAAGGTGTACCGGCGTTTGCGCGTGGCGCTGCTGTCCAGCGGCAACGAACTGCGCGAGCCGGGCGAGCCGCTGGACGCCGGGCAGATCTACAACTCCAACCGCTACAGCCTGCTCGGCGTGTTGCAGAGCCTCGGCTGCGAGGTGCACGACTACCCGATCCTGATCGACGATCTGGGCGCCAGCCGCGACGCGCTGGCCGATGCGGCGAGCCGCTTCGACCTGATCATCACCTCGGGCGGTGTTTCGGTGGGCGAGGAGGATCATCTCAAGCAGGCGATTCGCGAATTGGGCGAGCTGCACCTGTGGCGTCTGGCGATCCAGCCGGGCAAGCCGCTGGCCTTCGGCGAAGTCAACGGCACGCCGTGGATAGGCCTGCCCGGCAACCCGGCGGCGGCGCTGGTCACCTCGCTGGTGGTGGCTCGGCCATTCCTGCTGCGCGCCCAGGGCTGCACGCAGGTGCAGGTCACGCCGCTGCGCCTGCCGGCCGGTTTCGCCTGGCGCAAGGCCAACGTGCGGCAGCAGTTCCTGCGCGCGCGGCTCGAAGCGGTCGATGGCCGGCTCGAGGTGCGTCTGTTCCCACGCCAGGGCTCGGCCATGCTGACCTCGGCGACTTGGGCGGATGGCCTGGCCATCGTCGAATGCCAGCGCACCCTCGCCGAAGGCGAGCTGGTGCAGTACCTGCCGTTCAGCGAACTGCTCGGCTGAGACATGCGAACGCCCGGTCGATGATGAGTCGACCGGGCGTTCTCATTCCTGGGTGCTGCTCCGTGACGCCGCGAGCGCGTTGCATCGACAGCGGGCTGGTGCAGTGGCGATTACCCGACAGCGTTTTCACTTCGCTGATAAAACACGGGGGAGCGTGGTCCTGCCGTGATCCCTGATAGCCGCGTCGCCGATCGATATCGGTACATGTAAAGCCAGCGAGCCTGTACCTACCGCCTAAGGCACCCGCCTTCGGAGGCGGCGGGGCAATCTGCTTTTCACTTTTTCTTCACATTCTTTTGACGAGGCGTTGATTCGCGTCTCGCTAGTTTGGCGTTCCGTTACCGACCGGAATGGCTCGCCATGACCACATCAAGCTCCACCCAGCTGGAGTTCTCGAGCAGATCCGGCTACCGGCGTGCGCTGGAGGCTCTCCACCGGCGCCCGGATGGATGGCCCCGACAGTGGCACGACCAGCAGGCCGCTCATCCCACCTCCAGTGAGGTGCGCTGCGATGTCATCTGAGCTCTCATCCGAGCGTGACCGCGCGGTGGCCGATGGCGCAGCGCTCAAGGGGCGCAGCGGACTGACGCGGCTGTGGCTCGCCGGCGGCTATTCGTTCGCCGGCCTCCGGGCCGCCTATGTCGGCGAGGCGGCGTTCCGCCAGGTGGTGGTGCTCAACCTGCTGCTGATCCCGCTGGCGTTTCTGCTCGACGTCAGCCGCGTCGAGCGCGCCGTGCTGATTGCCGTGGTGCTGCTGGCGCCCATCGTCGAGCTGCTCAATTCGGCCATCGAGGCCACCGTCGACCGCATTTCGCTGGAGCTGCACCCGCTGTCCAAGCGCGCCAAGGACATGGGTAGCGCGGCCCAGCTGCTGACCATGACGCTGATCGCCCTGGTCTGGGCGGTGATCCTGCTCTGAGTCCCTTCCCGTTGCCCAGGAATTTCCCATGACCGATGGAACCGCTCGCGCCCAGGCCGGCCAGCCCGGCCTGCGCCACCACCTGCTGTTCATGGCCGGCAGCGCGCTCGCACTGCTGATGCTGTTCACCCTGCTGCGTCTGGCATTGTTGCTGTACAACCGCGAGCTGCTCGGCGATGCCTCGCCGGCCACCCTGCTGGAAGGCTTCGGCAACGGCCTGCGCTTCGACCTGCGCCTGCTGGTCTACATCTGCGTGCCGCTGTCGCTGGCGGTGCTCAGTCGCCGCGCGATGGCCGCGCGCAGACTGCAGCGGCTCTGGCTGGCTGCCTGCGCCAGCTTGGTGATCCTCCTCGGCATGGTCGAGCTGAACTTCTACCAGGAATTCCACCAGCGCCTGAACGGCCTGGTCTTCCAGTACCTCGCCGAGGACCCGGCGACGGTGCTGAGCATGCTCTGGCATGGCTTTCCGGTGCTGAAGCTACTGAGTGTCTGGGGTGGGCTGACCCTGCTCTGGTCGCTGCTGTTCGGTTGGCTCGACCGCCGTTGCCGGCCACGCGCTGGGCTGCTGACCAAACGATCGGCAGCACCTATGCAGCTGAGCTGGCACTGGCGCGGTGCGACGCTGGTCGCGCTGGTCCTGATCAGCGTGGTCGCCGCTCGCGGCACCCTGCGCCAGGGCCCGCCGCTACGCTGGGGCGATGCCTTCACCACCGACTCGGTGTTCATCAACCAGCTCGGCCTGAACCCGGCACTGACGCTCTACGAGGCGGCGAAGAACCGCTATTCCGATCATCGCGACAATGCCTGGAAGGCCGTGCTGCCTGAGGACGAGGCGCTGGCGGTGACCCGCGAGCTGCTGTTGACCGGCAATGACCGGCTGGCCGACCCGGAGCTGGCCGCCGTGCGCCGCGACTATCGGGCGCCGGAGGCCGGTCGGCTGCCGGTGCGCAACGTGGTGGTGATCCTGATGGAGAGCTTTGCCGGCCGCTATGTCGGTGCGCTGGGCAGCAGCGACGGCATCACACCCAACTTCGATCGCCTGGCCGCTGAGGGCCTGCTGTTCGAGCGCTTCTTCGCCAACGGCACCCACACCCACCAGGGCATGTTCGCCAGCATGGCCTGCTTTCCCAACCTGCCGGGCTTCGAGTACCTGATGCAGTCACCGGAAGGCGGCAACCGCTTCTCCGGGCTGCCGCAGCTACTCAGCGCGCGGGCGTTCAATGATGTCTATGTCTACAACGGCGATTTTGCCTGGGACAACCAGCTGGGCTTCTTCGGCAACCAGGGCATGACCCGCTTCGTCGGCCGCAACGACTATATCGACCCGGTGGTGGCCGATCCGACCTGGGGCGTCTCCGATCAGGACATGTTCGACCGCGCGGTGCAGGAGCTCGGCGCCCTGGCACCGGGCGAACCCTTCTATGCATTGCTGCAGACGCTGTCCAACCACACGCCTTACGCGCTACCGGACCCGCTGCCAGTGCCGGCGGTCAGCGGTCATGGCTCGCAGGATGCGCACCTGACCGCCATGCGCTACTCCGACTGGGCGCTGGGCCGCTTCTTCGAGCAGGCCAAGCGCCGACCCTGGTACAAGGACACCCTGTTCGTGGTGGTTGGCGACCATGGCTTCGGCGCGCCGGAGCAGCTCACCGAGATGGACCTGTTCCGCTTCCATGTGCCGCTGCTGCTGATCGCCCCCGGCGTCACCGAACAGTTCGGTAGCCGTCGCGAAGTGGTCGGCACCCAGGTCGACGTGGTGCCGACCATCATGGGCCGCCTCGGTGGCGAGGTGCGCCATCAGTGCTGGGGCCGTGACCTGCTGGCACTGAACGAGCGCGATCCCGGCTTCGGCATCATCAAGCCCTCGGGCAGCGACCAGACCGTGGCGATGATTCGCGGCGAGCAGATTTTGGTCCAGCCCAAGGACCTCGAACCGCGGCTGTACCGCTACCGCCTCGGTGCCGACGCCTCGGCCGAGCGGGTCGCGGACGCCGCCAGCACAGCGCCGATGCTGCGCCAGCTGCAGGCCTATCTGCAGGTTGCCACCGCCAGTCTGCTGGCCAATAGCGCGGGCGACCGCGAGCGGGAAGAGCTAGAGACCGGGCAGAAACTGGCGCGTGCCGGCGGCGGGCAGCAGGTTGTGCTGCCGGCGCCGGGCGCTCGTCAGCCGCGTGAGGGGTGAGTTGCGGCGTGGTTCAGCGGCTTCGGCCCGGGTGTTCTGGCGTGAGTAAAGCGGGCGCACGGGCCGTCGCTCAGCGCGGAATCTTCACCCGGTCATCGTCGAAGTCGCCACGCTCGGCATCGCGGTGGCAGGCCACGCAGTTGAAGCGGCCACCGACCGATTCGCGGGCGAACTTGGCATCGCTGACTTCGTCGTGCTTGCGTTCGAACCATCGCGTCTGGCTGATGCGCGGCGGCTCGCCAGTGGTCGACGATGGTTCCACCGGCAGGCGGTTGGCGGCCGAGGCACGGACCAGAAAGTCGAGGATTTCCTTTTCCTGCGCTGGGTCCAGCGAGGCGTTGCTGCCGTAGTGATCACTCAGAGTGCGCATCTGCTCGCGCCAGGCATCGGCAGGCAGCAAGCCCGGGGAATAGAGCATGTGGCAGGCAGCGCATTCTTCTTTCCACACCAGCGGCGCGTCGCTCGGCACGGCCAGGCGCTTGGGCCGTTTGTAGCCCTTGCGTTCGTGGTGATCGTCATCGGCCAAGCTGAAACCGGCCAGGGTCAGTGCCAGGGTCAGGCCGGCGACGGTAGATAGCGCAACGATGGGTTTCATGGCCGTACTCCTACTTCAATCCAGTGATCCAGGCGATGAAGTCGCCCTTTTCCTGGGCGGTGCATTCGCGGGCGAAGACGTCGTCGCAGTTGCGACGGAACCACTTCTCGACCTTCTTCAGGTTGGTGAAGCGCTCGGGGTTGGCCACGGGTGCTAGCGGGTCGACCTTGCGGTGTGCGGGTGTCTTGCCCGCTTGGCGCGGGTCGGCGGTATGGCAGGTGGTGCAGCTCATGGTTTTGCCGTTGCGCTGCTCCTCGGCGACGTACAGCGCCTCGCCGCGCTCGGCGGAAAAGCCGGCGAAGGCCGGGTCCTGCTGACGGACCTGGGCGGCGTAGCCAGCCAGCAGCGGGTGCTCGGTTTCGGCCAGCGCCGGTAGGCTCAGGCAGCAGGCCAGGACGATCCAATGGGTTTTCATGGGGCACGCTCCAGTGAGGAATGAGCGCAGCCTAGGCCTGATGCCTTACGCGAAGCTGAATATGGCAGTTCGATGGCATTCAGTTTCGCTTCAGCTGGTGGGTTTACAAAAGTGGCACTTCCCATCCAGAGGATGCCATCGTGGCTGCCTTCAAGCGTTTTCGCCTGTTTCACTGGCTGCTCGCCGGATTCTTCGTCGCCGTCTACCTCAGTGGCGACGATGCCGAGCTGCTGCACGTCTGGCTGGGCTACGGCCTGGTCGCCCTGTTGGTGCTGCGCCTGCTGATTGCGCCGCTGCGTCCGCGCGGTTTTCCGCGCCTGCTGCCAGCCAGGCAGCAGCCGCGCAAACCGAGCCTGACCACGGTCGGTAGTTGGCTGACCTTTGGCACGCTGCTCAGCCTTGCCCTGGCCAGCCTGCTCGGGCTGGGCATGGTGGACAACGGCGATGTACTGGCGGTGCTGCTGGGTGTTGGTCCGGACCTGTTCGGTGCGGCCAGCGACCTCGATTTCGTCGGCTGGCTGGGCGATGCCGAGGAGGTGCACGAGTTCTTCGCCAATCTGGCGCTGACCCTGGTCGCGCTGCATATCGGCTATGTCTTGCTGTTCCGTCGCACTGCCGCCTGGGCGATGCTGCGCGGCCCGCGCCAGCCGGCCGAACCGGCCGCGCCGGTGTCGGTCGCGGTTTCCGAAACGCCGGTATTCGCCGCGCTGACGGTGATCTCGCGCCGGGCCGAGACGGCCGATACCGGCTCGTTCAGCCTGCAAGTGCCGGCGGAACTGCGCGAGCGTTTCGCCGCGCAGCCGGGGCAGTTCGTCACCCTGCGCGTGCCCTGCGCTGAGCGGCCGTTGCTGCGCTGCTATTCGCTGTCGAAACCGCTCGGCAGCGACGGCGTGCTGCGCATCACCGTGCGCCGCGTGCCCGGCGGGCGAGCTTCGAACTGGCTGCTGGATAACCTGCAAGTGGGTCAGCGTATCGAGCTGTTGCCGCCAGCCGGCCGCCTGGTGCCGGATGATCTGGACGGCGACCTGCTGTTGCTGGGCGCCGGCAGCGGTATCACACCGCTGCGTGCGATCCTCGAGGCGGCGCTCGAGCTCGGCCGCGGGCGCGTGTTCCTGTTCTATGCCAGCCGCGATGCCGCCTCGCTGATCTTCGCCGAGGAGCTGGCCGATCTTGCCGCACGCCATCCCGAGCGCCTGCAGCTGCGTATCTGGCTGGATGCCGAGCAGGGCGTGCCCAGTGGGCCGGCGATCGCCGCGAAGATCGCCGACTGGCCGCAGGGCGAGGCGTTCGTCTGCGGGCCGCAGCCGTTCATGGACGGTGCTTCGGTGGCGCTGGCCGAGCTTGGCGTGAAGAGCGACTCCATTCATGTCGAGCGATTCGATGCGCCCGTTCCCGCAGTGCCGCTCGGCGAACCGCGCCAGCCGCTGCGCAGCCGCCTGCAGGTGGCATTGGACGGCCGCCGGCATGCGCTGGATGTGCCGCAAGGCGAGGTGCTGCTGGACGCCATGGAGCAGGCCGGGCTGCAGCCGCCCAGCGCCTGCCGCTCCGGTGTCTGTGCGGCCTGCCGTTGTCGGGTGGTGGAGGGCAGCGTGAGCATGCGCAGCAATCAGGTGCTCAGCGACCAGCAGGTCCGCCAGGGCTGGACGCTAGCCTGCCAGGCGGTGCCGACCAGCGCGCGGCTGGCGGTGGAGTACTGACAGCCGCGGAAGGAGGGCGGCCGGCTTCTGCGCGGAACCGGCCAAGCGTGAATCAGCGTGCCCGAGCTATGCAGCGGGCACGCCTGGAGGACATCGCCTTACTCGTCGGAGCGGCTTTTCTCCACCGGCAGATCATGCCGCTGCCAGGCCATCCACGAGCCGGGAATGTTCACCACGTCGCGGAAGCCTTCGCGCTTGAGGATGCTCGCGGCGATCGAGGCGCGGTAGCCGCTGCCGCAGTACGTCGCCACGGTCTTGCTGCGGTCCAGCTGCCCCAGCCCGTCGGGCAGGTGGGCGACGAAGGCGTGCTCGGCACCAGGCACACGGCCCTGTGCGACTTCCTCGGGGGAGCGTACGTCGAGCACCTGCACCTGCGGATCCACGCGACGACGGTTCAGTTCGTGCACCGTCCACTGTTCGACGCGCGCCAGCGGCAGGCCGGCGTTCTGCCAGTCGGTCATGCCGTTGCGTAGGTAGCCTTCCACACGATCCAGCCCGATGCGATAGAGCTGCAGCGTGGCCTGCTGAACCTGCTGGCTGTCTTCGCCGATCAGGTAGATCGGCCGCTGGTCATCGAGCATCCAGCCGGCCCAGCTGACGAACTCGTTTTGCAATGCGATGTTCAGTGCGCCATCCACATGGCCGCCGCCAAAGGCGAGTATCGAACGCAAGTCCACCAGCTGCACCGCTTCCTTGTCGGCGATGCGCTCGGCGAAACGCTCCGGTGACAGTGGCGGCGGCAGCGCCGGCCCATGGATGCGTGTGGCCGGCCGCACGTTGTAGCGCTTGAGTCGCGCATAGTGGCGTGGTGGTTCGGGCATCCCGGTCAGCAGCCAGTCGACGAATTCGCTTTCGCTGCGGCGCTGGTTGAGCGCCGGGTTGAACAACAGCTCGTTGCCGAGCGTGGAGCGTCGGCGATCACCGATGGATTTGCCGCAGGCCGAGCCCGCGCCGTGGCAGGGATAGATCTCGACGCGCTCACCGAGCGGCAGGTAGCGAGTGAAGAGGGTGGCATAGAGCTGTGCGGCCAGCTGTTTGGTGCTGTCTTCGCCGAGCAGGTCGGGGCGGCCGACGTCGAGGTTGAACAGGGTGTCGCCGGTGAACAGCGCGAACGGCTCGTCGCCCTGCTGGCCGTCGCGCAGCAGCAGCGAAATGTGTTCTGGCGTGTGGCCGGGCGAGTAGATGATTTCCAGGCTGACCTGGCCGAGCTCCAGCACCTCGCCATCGGCCGCCTGGCGCAGCTCGAAGGCATAGTCCGGCGAGCAGCCACCGATGATCTTGGCACCACTGCGTTCGGCCAGCGCCTGGGCGCCGGAGACGAAGTCGGCATGGATGTGGGTTTCGATGGCGTAGGCGATGCGCAGGCCCTTCTCACGGGCCAGGTCGAGGTAGACATCGACGTCGCGGCGAGGGTCGATCACCGCAGCGATCGCGGCCTTGCTGTCGCCCACCAGGTAGGAGATCTGCGCCAGGCCATCGGTATAGATCGGCTCGAACACCAGCATGGTTGCACCTCCGTAACGGCTGAATGGTTACGGATGTGGAACGTCGACGGGTTGCCGACGTTCACTCGCCGATCATTTGCGGACCAGCAGAACCCCGGATTCCATATGGTGCGTGTAGGGGAACTGGTCGAACAGCGCGCAGCGCTCGATGCGATGGGTGTCGGCCAGCTGGGCGATGTTCTGCGCCAGGGTTTCCGGGTTGCAGGAGATGTAGAGGATGCGCTCGAAACGGCGGGCCAGCTCGCAGGTGTCCGGGTCCATGCCGGCGCGCGGCGGGTCGACGAAGATACTGCCGAACTGGTAGCTCTTCAGGTCGATATGGGCCAAGCGGCGGAACGGGCGCACCTCGTTGAGGGCCTGGGTCAGTTCTTCGGCGGAGAGGCGTACCAGCTCGATGTTGTCGATGCCATTGTCTTCGATGTTGGCCAGCGCGGCGTTGACCGAGGTCTTGCTGATCTCGGTGGCCAGCACGCGGCGCACGCGGGTGGCCAGCGGCAGGGTGAAGTTGCCGTTGCCGCAGTACAGCTCCAGCAGGTCGTCGTCGCGCTCGCCGAGCGCTTCGAAGGCCCAGTTCAGCATCTTCTGGCAGACCTCGCCGTTGGGCTGGGTGAAGGCGCCTTCCGGCTGGCGATAGCGGAAGCGGCGTCCGGCGACCACCAGCTGTTCTTCCACGTAATCGCGGCCGATGACGATGCGCTTGCCCTTTGAACGGCCAACCAGGCTGACGCCGAGGTCGGCGGCGAGCTGCTCGGCTTCGGCCTGCCAGGCCTCGTCCAGCGGGCGGTGGTAGGCGAGGGTGATCAGCGCATCGCCGCTCAGGGTGGTGAGAAATTCCACCTGGAACAGTTTGAAGCTGAGCACTTCCGAGGCCTGCCAGGCGGCCTTGAGTCGTGGCATCAGCTCGTTGATGCGGCGGCTGGCGATGGGGAAGTCGTCGATCAGGATCGCCTTGTGCTTGTCGCCCTGCTCGAACATTGCGTAATGGCGCTGGCCGTCTTCGCGCCACAGGCGGAACTCGGCACGCAGGCGGTAATGCTCGCGCGGCGAGTCGAAGACCTCGGCTGCCGGTGCATCGAACGGTGCCAGCAGCTCCTCCAGCCGGGCGGCTTTCTCGGCGAGTTGGGCGGCATAAGTGGCGGGATCGAATTGCGGAGCGCTCATGAAGACTCTTGGATAGGAAGGTAAATCGTAGGGTGGATCGGGGCGCGCAGTTGACGCCTCATCCATCCACCGTCGCCGGGTGAAAGGTGGATGAAAAAGCGCCATCCACCCTTACGGAGCGTCAGCCAGCGAACCAGCCCAGCTTGACCACGAATAGCGCCGAGAGAATCCACATCGCCGGGCTCAGCTCGCGCCAGCGGCCGGCCAGCAGCTTGATGGCGGTCCAGGCGATGAAGCCGAAGGCGATGCCGTTGGCGATGGAGAAGGTCAGCGGCATGGCCAGCGCGGCGATGGCCACCGGCGCGGCGACGGTGAGGTCGTCCCAGTCGATGCCGGCCAGGCTGCTCATCATCAGTACGGCGACGAACAGCAGCGCCGGGGCGGTGGCATAGGCCGGCACGGCGCCGGCCAGCGGGGCGAAGAACAGGCTGAGCAGGAACAGCAGGGCGACCACGCAGGCGGTCAGGCCGGTGCGGCCACCGGCAGCGGTACCGGCGGCGGATTCGATGTAGCTGGTGGTGGTCGAGGTACCCAGCGCCGCGCCGGCCATGGTGGCGGTGCTGTCGGCGAGCAGGGCGCGGCCCAGGCGCGGCATCTTGCCGTCCTTGTCCAGCAGCTCGGCTTTCTGCGCCACGCCGATCAGGGTGCCGGAGGTGTCGAACAGGTCGACGAAGAGGAAGGCGAAGATCACGCTGATCAGGCCGATGTCCAGCGCACCCATGATGTCCAGCTGCATGAGGGTCGGCGCCAGCGACGGCGGCATCGACACCACGCCGTTGAGCTGCGACAGGCCGAGCAGGATCGACAGGCCGGTGACTACCAGGATGCCGATCATCACCGCACCGGTGACCTTGCGGTAGGCCAGCGCGGCGATCAGGAAGAAGCCCAGGCACGCCAGCAGCGGGCCGCCGGCGCTGAGGTCGCCAAGGCCGACCAGGGTGGCCGGGTTGTCCACCACGATGCCGGCGTTCTTCAGGGCGATGATCGCCAGGAACAGGCCGATACCGGCGGCAATGCCGGCACGCAGGGCCAGCGGAATGCTGTGGATGATCCACTCACGGATCTTGAAGATCGACAGGCCGAAGAAGATCAGGCCGGAGAGGAACACCGCACCCAGCGCGGTCTGCCAGGTGTAACCCATGGTCAGCACCACGGTGTAGGTGAAGAAGGCGTTCAGGCCCATGCCCGGTGCCAGCGCGATCGGGTAGTTGGCGACCAGGCCCATGATCGCCGAGCCGATGGCTGCCGCCAGGCAGGTGGCGACGAACACCGCGCCGTGGTCCATGCCGGTCTCGGCGAGGATGCTCGGGTTGACGAAGAGGATGTAGGCCATCGTCAGGAAGGTGGTGATGCCGGCCAGGATCTCGGTGCGCAGCGTGGTGTTGTGCGCCTTGAGTTGAAACAGCTTTTCCAGCATGGTCGATCCTCTTGTGCCGGTTAAGTGTGGGGCCGTCGCCTCTGGCGGGCGGCTGGCCTGTCGTCGCAAAAGCCGGGCATCTTACACCGGCCGGCAGCGCGGTTGAATTTCCATTGAGCAGGTGAACGCCATGAGCAAACGTGTCCTGATTCCGATCGCCGACGGTTCCGAAGACCTGGAGACCGTCACCCTGATCGACGTGCTGCGCCGCGCCGAGTTCGACGTGGTGGTGGCCAGCGCCGAGGAACGGCGCATGCTGACCTGTGCGCGCGGCACCCGGATCACTGCCGACGCCATGCTGCTCGATGTGCTGGCGCAAGACTTCGACCTCATCGTGCTGCCCGGCGGCATGCCTGGCGCGAAGACCCTCGGCGAGCTGGAGCCACTGGCCGAGCGCGTACGCCAGCAGGCCCGCGCCGGACTGGACTACGCGGCGATCTGCGCCGCGCCGGCGGTGGCGCTGCACCCCTACGGCGTGCTCAAGGGCCGCCAGGTGACCTGCTACCCAGGCATGAGCGACAACCTCACCGGCACGCATTTCCTCGATCAGCCGGTGGTGGTGGACGGCAACTGCATCACCAGCCAGGGCCCGGCGACCGCCCTGGAATTCGCCCTGATCCTGGTGGAGCGCCTGGCCGGACGAGGCAAGCGGCGCGAGGTGGCCGAGGCCATGCTGGTGCCGGCGACGAACTAACCACGCAGCCCATCGGTCACTGCTTGCATTGCCGGAAGCTCCGGCGGCAATTGGCTGAATCCGAGGAAAGCGATGGACAGTGTCGATCTGGCAGTGCTGCGGCGTGCCCGCGACTGGTTGCGTGACGGTCACGCGGTGGTGCTCTACACGGTGATCGAAACCTGGGGCAGCGCGCCGCGCCCGGTGGGCTCGCTGCTGGCGCTGCGCGGCGACGGCCGCGTCGAGGGCTCGGTGTCCGGTGGCTGCGTCGAGGACGACCTGCTCGCCCGGGTCATGGCCGATGAGCCACCGTCGACCTGCCAGCTGATCACCTATGGCGTGAGCAAGGAGGAATCCGCGCGTTTCGGCCTGCCTTGCGGCGGCACCCTGCGCCTGCTGCAGGAGCCGTTGCGCGATGCCGGCTGGATCGACGAGCTCCTGACGCGCTGTGCCGCACACGAGCGGCTGCTGCGCCGGCTGGACATGGCCAGCGGCGCGGTCGTCCTGCAGCCCGCCGGGCGTGAGGCTGTGCTGCAGTTCGACGGGCATACCCTACGCGCGCCATTCGGTCCGGCCTGGCGCCTGCTGATGATCGGCGCCGGGCAGCTGTCGCGCTATGTTGCCGACCTGGCTCACGGCCTCGGCTTCGAGGTGCTGATCTGTGACCCACGCGAAGGCTATGCCCACGACTGGAATCCGGCCGCCGTGCGCTTCGTGCCCGGCATGCCGGACGACGCCGTGCTGGCCATCGAGCCGGATGCGCACACCGCCATCGTCGCGTTGACCCACGACCCGCGGCTGGACGACATGGCGCTGCTCACCGCGCTGCAGTCCGAAGCCTTCTACGTCGGCGCCCTGGGCTCGCGGGTCAATAGCGAGAAGCGCAAGGCGCGCCTGCTCTCGCTGGGCCTTGGCGAGCGCCAGGTGCAGCGCCTGCACGGCCCCATCGGGCTGCCCATCGGCAGCCGCACGCCGGCGGAAATTGCCCTGTCGCTGATGGCCGAGGTGGTGGCGCTGAAGAATGGCGCCCTGGCGCCGAGCCTGTCGGCGCAGCAGCGCTGTGCCTGAGCGCAGGGTGCCTGGTGCCGGTGTCTGCGCCATCGTGCTCGCCGCCGGGCAGGGCAGCCGCTACCGCGCCATAGGCGGGGCAGACAAGCTGCTGGCGCCGAGCCTCAGCGATGCGCCGGCGCCGCCGGTGCTCGCCGCCACGCTGGCGAACCTGCGCGGCGTCGCCGAGCGGCTGCTGGTGGTGACCCGCGCCGACAATGGTCCGCTGCACGACTGGCTTGGCGCCCATGCCGGGGACTGCGAGCGGCTGCTGGTGGAGACCCGTGGCCTCGGTCATAGCCTGGCCCAGGCGGTCGCCCATGCACCGGTGGCCCGCGGCTGGCTGGTGGCGCTGGGCGACATGCCCTATGTCCAGCCAGCGACCCTGCGGGCCATCGTCGCGGCGATCGACCACGGCAATCTGGTGGTGCCTGTCCATCAGGGGCGGCCAGGCCATCCGCGCGGGATTGGTGGCGCTTATCGCGAACGGTTGCTGCAGCTCGATGGCGATCGCGGTGCCCAGGCGCTGTTCGCCCGGCATGCCGTGCAGCAGCTGGAGGTGGACGACCCCGGCGTGTTGCAGGACATCGACCACCCGGACGATCGCCGGCGGTGCTGATCCGATAAGCCTGCACGGCGATGCTCCGGACCCCGCTGAGGGAGCTGAACGATTTCGGCGCCACGCCAGTCGTACCCCAAGACGCACGGACAGCGCACACCAATGCCCAAACCGTGAGGCCGCCATGAGCGAACATTCTTCAGCTGCAGGCCAGACCTGCACCATCAGCCTGGAGCTGAACGGCGAACGCCGTGAGCTCCAGGTGCAACCCTGGACCACCTTGCTCGACCTGCTGCGCGACCAGCTCGGCCTGACCGGCACCAAGAAAGGCTGCGATCACGGCCAGTGCGGCGCCTGCACGGTGCTGCTCGACGGGCGGCGCATCAACAGCTGCCTGACCCTGGCGGTGATGCACGACGGCGCGCGTCTGACCACCATCGAGGGCATGGCCAGCACCGAGGCGCTGCACCCGCTGCAGGCCGCCTTCGTCAAGCACGATGCCTTCCAGTGTGGTTATTGCACGCCGGGGCAGATCTGCTCGGCGGCCGGGCTCGCGGCCGAGCACCGCGCCAGCAGCCGCGACGAGATCCGCGAACACATGAGCGGCAACCTCTGCCGCTGCGGCGCCTATCCGAACATCCTCGCCGCCATCGAAGAGGCGCTGCCGGCGCTACGTGGCCAGGAGGGTGCGCAATGACGCCGTTCAGCTACCAGCGCCCCGAACGTATCGACCAGGCCATCGCCTTGCACGGGCCGGACAGCCGCTATATCGCCGGTGGCACCAACCTGCTCGACCTGATGAAGGAAAACGTGCTGCATCCGGGCCAGCTCATCGACATCAACGGCCTGCCGCTTCGCGAGATCGAACAGACCGCCGAGGGTGGCCTGCGCATCGGTGCGCTGGTGAGCAACGCCGACCTGGCCTGGCACCCGCAGATCGAGCAGCGCTACCCGCTGCTGAGCAAGGCCATTCTTGCCGGCGCATCGCCGCAGCTGCGCAACATGGCCAGCACCGGCGGTAACCTGCTGCAGCGCACCCGCTGCTACTACTTCTATGACACCGCCACCCCGTGCAACAAGCGCGAGCCGGGCTCCGGCTGCGGCGCACGCGACGGGCGCAACCGCATCCACGCCATCCTCGGTGCCAGCGAGGCGTGCGTCGCCGTGCATCCCTCGGACATGTGCGTCGCGCTGGCGGCGCTCGACGCGCGGGTGCATATCGAAGGGCCACATGGCCAGCGGCGCATTGACCTGGTGGACTTTCACCGCCTGCCCGGCGACCAGCCGCAGCTGGACAACGTGCTCACCGAGGGCGAGCTGATCACCGCCATCGAACTGCCGGTGGAGGGCTTCGCCAGCCACTGCGCCTACCTCAAGGTGCGTGACCGCGCGTCCTACGCCTTCGCCCTGGTGTCCGTCGCGGCGGCGCTGGAGATGGATGGCAACATCATCCGCCGCGGGCGTATCGCGCTCGGGGGGGTGGCGCACAAACCCTGGCGCCTGGAGGAGGCCGAAGACCTGCTCAGTGGTCAGCGCGCCGAGCCGGCGAGGTTCGCCGCGGCGGCCGATCGCCTGCTGCAAGGTGCGCAACCGCTTGCCGACAATGCCTTCAAGATCGACCTGGCCCATCGCGCCATCGTGCGCGCGCTCACCGAAGCCGCCGGAGGAACCGTCCGATGAACAGCGCCAACTCTCCACTCGGCAAGCCGCTGGACCGTGTCGACGGCCCGCTCAAGGTCACCGGCAAGGCCTGCTATGCCGCCGAAGCCGAGGTGCCGGGGCTGCTCTACGGCGCGGTGGTCTCGAGCCGCATCGCCCGTGGCCGAGTCACGCGCATCGATGCCGCCGCGGCCGAGGCGCTGCCCGGCGTGCGACTGGTCCTTACCCATCAGAACCGCCCGCCGGTGGCCAGCTACGACGAGCCCTACGAGGACGACGACGCAGCCGACGGCTCGCCGTTCCGCCCGCTGTACAACGACCGCGTGCTCTACAGCGGCCAGCCTCTGGCGCTGGTGGTGGCCGAGACCCAGGCCCTGGCGCGCCATGCGGCGAGCCTGGTGCGAGTCGAATACGAGGGCGAGGCGCACCAGACCGATCTGCAGGCCGTGCGCGATCAGGCCCACGATGCGCCTGCCGAGCTGCCCGAGCCGCGTGGTGATTTCGACTCGGCGTTCGCGGCGGCGGCAAATCGCATCGACCGTGAGTACGAGACTCCGGTGGAACACCACAACCCCATGGAACCGCATGCTTCCATCGTCCAGTACCAGCCGGGCGGGGAGCTGCTGATCCACGACAAGACCCAGGGCGTGCAGAACTGCCAACGCTACCTGGAGCAGGTGTTCGACATGGAGGGCAAGATTCGCGTGCTCGCGCCCTTCGTCGGCGGTGCCTTCGGCTCCGGCCTGCGCCCGCAGTACCAGTTGCCGCTGGCGGTTATGGCCGCGCTCAAGCTGAAGGCCTCGGTGCGCGTCGAGCTGACCCGCCAGCAGATGTTCACCTTCGGCTATCGCCCGCGCACCGTGCAGCAGCTCAAGCTCGCCGCCGATGGTGACGGGCGGCTGCAGGCCATCGAACACAGGGCCATCGGCCAGACCTCGCGCTTCGAGGACTTCACCGAGCACGAGGTGGAGTGGTCCGGCATGCTCTACGCCTGCGACAACGTGCGCCTCGGCTACCGTCTGGCGCCGCTCGACGTCTATACCCCGCTGGACATGCGCGCCCCGGGGGCGACCATTGGCGTCTATGCGCTGGAGTGCGCGATGGACGAGCTGGCTTATGAAGTCGGTATCGATCCGCTGGAGCTGCGCCTGCGCAATTACACCGAGACCAACGGTAACGAGGGCAAGCGCTATTCCAGCAAGGAACTGCGTGCCTGCTACCAGCAGGGCGCCGAGCGTTTCGGCTGGTCGCGGCGCCCGACGCAGCCACGCAGTCTGCGCGACGGCCATCAGCTGGTCGGCATGGGCATGGCCACCGGTGTCTGGGAGGCGATGCAGATGCCGGCCTCCGCTCGCGCCTGTCTCGACGCGGACGGAAGGCTGCTGGTAACCAGCGCCACCGCCGACATCGGCACCGGCACCTACACCGCGATGACCCAGATCGCCGCCGACGCCATGGGCCTGCCGATGAGCGAAGTGGAATTCCGTCTCGGCGACTCCAGCCTGCCGCAGGCGCCGCTGGAAGGCGGTTCGGCCACCGTGTCCTCGGTCGGTAGCGCGGTGCAACGCGCCTGCGCCGGCCTGCGGCAGAAGCTGCTGGATGCCGTGCAGCAGTCGCCGGCTTCGCCCTTTACCGGGGCGAATCTGGACGCGGTGGAGTTCGTCGATGGCGAGCTGCGGCTGAAAACCGGCGAACATGCCGTGGCGCTGCGCGACATCGTCCAGGTCAGCGGGGCGCTGGACGCCGAAGCCAGCGTCAAGCCCGACGAGAAGCGCGACGCCTGGGCGACCGCGACCCATTCGGCGGTGTTCGTCGAGGTGCGCGTCGACGAGGACCTTGGCACCATCAAGGTCAGTCGCGTGGTCAGTGCGATTGCCGCGGGCCGTATCGTCAATCCGAAGACGGCCGGCAACCAGATCGTCGGCGGCGTGGTCTGGGGCATCGGCCAGGCGCTGCACGAGGAGACGCTGATCGACCACCGGCTCGGCCGCTACATGAACCACAACCTCGCCGAGTACCACATCCCGGTGAACGCGGACATTCCGGAGGTCGACGTGATCTTCGTCGAGGAGCACGACGAGGTGGTCAACGATCTCGGGTCGAAGGGAGTAGGGGAGATCGGCATCGTCGGCGTGGCGGCGGCAGTGGCCAATGCGATCTACAACGCGACCGGCAAGCGGGTTAGGGACCTGCCGATTACCCTGGATAAATTGCTGTAGTCGCCGGCGCGCTAGGTGGGCTTCGGCCCGCCTAGCGGCTGCGTCAGCTGGAGCCGCTGATCGTGCCCCCACGCAGCGCCGTGGTGGGCGCGCCGTTTGGACGCTACGCGTTCGGAGGGGTTGGGGTCCGTGTTGCCTGTAGATTGTCGGTTGTGATCCTTTCTTCGCTTGTTCTGGCGCGCGTGGGCATGCGACTTCACGCGCCCCTGCATCAAACCTTCAATACCCGCCTCAGCAGGAACTGCCTCACCGGCACCACCGCTCGCTCCTGCGCCAGCACGCACACCACGATGCACAATCCCAGATACAGCGGATAGAAGGCCGGCGTCAGCGCCAGTTCCCCCGCCTGAGCCACGCAATCCGTCCAGTCCTCGAGGCATTCGGCCGACAGTGCCCCGAGCAGCTTCTCCGAGCGCGAGAAGAGGATGAACACCGGCACATGCAGCACGAACAGCGGCAACGAGGCCGCGCCCAGGCGCTGTGACCAGCCGACCACTGCGGCACTGCGTGGCGTGGCGATCAGCGCGCAGAGCCAGACCAGCGCCAGTTGCGCCGGCAGCAGCAGGCCGTTGTGCAACAGGAAGTACCAGTAGCGTTCGCCCTTGAGCAGCCACACCGTGGCCAGAAAGCTCGCCAGCACGAAGGCCCCCAGCGCCAGCCGTGCTGCGATGCCGAGTTGCCCGTCGGCCGCTCGCCATTCGCGGAACAGCCCGCAGAGCAGAATGCCGGCGAGAAATTCCGGCAGCCGCAGCAGCGGCATGCGGTGCAGCATGCCGGTGACGGGGATGCCGTAGGCATCCTGCTGGATCGCCCACAGCGGCGGCAGCAGGTAGAGCGCGGCGATTGCCAGCAGCCACCAGCCCTTGTGGCGCAGGCGCATCAGGCGCGGTGCCAGCAGCGGGAAGCACAGGTAGAAGAAGAACAGCGTGGAGATCGACCACAGCGGCGGGTTGAACGTCAGGTACAGCGGGTTCCAGGCATGCAGCATCAGCAGCTGCAGAATGAAGTTGAACGCCAGCTCGCGGTTGTTCATGAAGTACTCGAGGGCGTCGCGGGCCTCGCCGCTGAGCTCCTCGTTGGTGTCGTAGACCACATAGCGCAGGCTCGCCTTGGCGTCGTCCGGCGGAATGCCTAGCTTGGCGATGATGGTCAGCACGATGGCCGTCAGCAGCAGCGAGAACAGGTGCAGCGGGTAGAGGTTGGCCAGGCGTTTGCCGAGAAAATGCCGCGCCGGCTCGCGCAGTTCGCCCTGTCGGCAATAGACGTGCGCCAGCAGAAAGCCGGAGAGGACGAAGAAGCTGCTGGTGGCGAAGAAGCCGACGCCGGCCAGCTCCGAGAGCCAGGTCGGCTCGTCTTCGACGTAGGCGTGCACGGTATGGAACAGCACGACGTAGATGGCCAGCAGAAAGCGCAGCCACTCCAGCCCGATGAAATGTTCGGTGCGCGCCACAGCCCGCTCCTGTGTCGGTTGATAGTCATCGGACTCGCATCGACGCCAGCGGTTGCGCCGCACCGGTAATCGGGACGCGGTGCACGGCAGCCGGCGCCGGTGGTCGGATAGGTGGGAAATGCACCATCGATCCGGAGGCCCATGTTGTTGCCCGCCCCGCTACGTTCACCGCTCGCCGTTCTATGTCTGCTGCTGATCACATTGCCGCTTGCCCAGCGCGCCGTCGCGCAGGACAGCATCGAATGGAGCGGCCCGTTACTGGCGCGTCTGGCCCAGGTGGACAGGCAGACACCGGGGCAACTGGGCGTCTACGTTAAGGACATGCAGACCGGCATCTCGGTCTCCTACCACGGCGAAGACGCCTGGTACCTGGCCTCGACGGTCAAGGTGCCGATTGCCATCGCCGTGCTGCGCCGTGTCGAGCAGGACGATTTGACGCTGGACAGCCCGGTGACCCTGCTTGCCAGCGACTACGTCGACGGTGCCGGCCCGACCAACCGCCATGCGCCGGGCAAGGCCCTGAGCGTGCGCTATCTGCTGGACCAGATGCTGATCCACAGCGACAACACCGCCAGTGACATGCTGATCAGGCTGGTCGGCATCGACCAGGTCAATGCGGTTACCCGCGAGCTGGTGCCGGAGGGCTTCGGGCCGATCACCACCCTGGCCGATGTGCGACGGCTGATCTACGGCGAATTGCATCCGGCGGCGCGCACGCTGTCCGGTAAGGATTTTCTCGCCCTCAAGCGGCAGCCGAACGACGCCGGCCGCCTGGCCTTGCTGCCGCGGCTGATCGGCGTGGAGCGCAGCGCGCTGGTGCCCATCAGCCTCGGCGAGGCTTACGAGCGTTACTACGCCACGCCGTTCAATTCCGGCACGCTGAAGGCCTATGGCGATCTGCTCTCGGCACTCGATGCCGGCACCGCGCTGGGGCCGGCGAGCACCGAGTACCTGCTGAGCGTGATGCGCCGGGTCGAGACCGGCGCGCGGCGAATCAAGGCTGGCCTGCCGTCCGGCACCGTGCTCGCTCACAAGACCGGCACCCAGCGCGCGCGCATCTGCGATGCCGGGCTGGTGGACCAGCCAGGCGCGGCGAACTCGACGTCCCAGCGCCTGATCATTGTCGCCTGCGTGCGCGGGGTGGCCTCCACCACCCAGGCCGAGCGGGCATTGCGTGGCACCGGCGAGGCCGTCGCCGCAGCGGGGTTGATTCGAAGATGAGCAGATTGATGGCGTTGGGCGCACTGCTGGTGCCACTGGCCGGCTTGACGGCCTGCACCGAACAGGCCGAGGCGACCTGGAAGGATGGGCTGGAGCAGGAGCTGCGTCGGGTCGACGAGGCGTCGCCGGGCAAGCTCGGCGTGTACATCAAGCATCTGGGCGAGGACGCCGAGCTGCGCTACGACGCCGAGCGCTTCTGGTACCTGGGCTCGGCAGTGAAGGTGCCGATCGCTCTGGCCGTGCTGCAGGGCGTCGATGATGGCGAGTTTCGCCTCGATCAGCGGCTGACGCTGGAGGCGGAGGACAAGGTGGACGGCTCCGGCGATCTGGTCTGGCAGGACAACAGCGTCGATTACTCGCTGCGCGACCTGCTCGAGGAAATGCTCATCGAAAGCGACAACACGGCCGCCAACATGCTGATCCGCCTGGTCGGCGAGGATGCGCTCAACCAGCGCACCCGCAAGAGCATGGGCGGCGACTTCGAGGCCATCACCAGCTTTACCCAGGTGCGGCGCGACGTATACGGCGAGGTACATCCTGATGCCGCCCGGCTGGACAACATGCAGCTGGTGGAGCTGGCCTCAGCCCCGTTCAGCAAGCCGCGTTACGATGCGCTGGCGCGGGTGCTCAATCTGCAGCAGGACGAATTGAAGGCGGCGAGCATGGAGCAGGCCTACGAGCGCTACTACGCCCGCCAGCTCAACTCCAGCAGCCTGGTGGCCTACGGCACGATGCTGGAAAAACTGGTGCGCGGGGAACTGCTGTCGGCCGAGAGCCGCGATCTGCTGTATGGCTTCATGAAGCTCGATTCCTACGACAACTACCGGCTCGAGGCCGGGCTACCGGAGGACGTGCCCTTCATCCAGAAGACCGGCACGCAGCTGGAACGCGCCTGCCATGTGGGCGTGATCGAGCCGCAGGACGAGCACCGTGCGATCGTCGTGGTGGCCTGCGCCGAAGGCCTGGACGAGGGCAAGGAAGCCGGCAGCCTGTTCGAACAGGTCGGCCAGGCGATCAGCAAGGCACTGCTGAGCGAGGCGCCGCCGAACTGAGCCGCGCCTGCAGCAAGGGCAAGCCCGGCGGTTGGTCATTCGTTGGCGTTGCCGGTCGGCAGCAAACCTCGTTCGGCGAATACCGCCTTGACGGTGTGCATGCCATTGAGTGCCGCCGGGAAGCCTGCATAAACCGCCATCTGGATGACCACTTCGACGATCTGCTCCGGCGTGCAGCCGACATTCAGCGCGCCGTGAACGTGCACCGCCAGCTGCGGTTGGCAGTGGCCGAGCGCGGTGAGCGCCGCCACGGTCGCCAGCTCGCGCTGGGGGAGGTCCAGGCCGGGGCGCTGATAGATGTCGCCGAAGGGAAACTCGATCACGTAGCGGGCCAGGTCCGGTGCGATGGCTTGCAGGCTGTCGATGACCTTGCGCCCGGCTTCGCCGTCAATTTCTTCGAGCTTGGCCAGGCCGTTTGTGTAGCGGGTCGATGCAGACATGGAGCTTTCCTCTCAATAGGTCAGAGGAAAGCCTGCGGGTTGGAGTCAGCTCCAGGTCAAGCGGAAGTTTGCTGCCGATACAGGGCGATCTTCGCGCGCAACGCGTCGAGATGATCATGGTCGCGCTGGATGCGTTCCTGCAGCCGCGCCGCATGTTCTTCGAGCAGCGCCTGGCGCGCCGCCAGCGTGGTATCGCCGCATTCGCGCAGTTCGGCATAGCGGATGATGTCGTCCAGCGCCATGCCGGTGTCTTTCAGGCGCAGGATGAAGCCGATCCACTCCAGGTCGCGTGGGCCATAGACGCGAAAACCGCTGGCATCCCGAGCGACCTGTCGCAGCAGGCCGATCTTCTCGTAATAGCGCAGCGTGTCGGCGGACAGCCCGGTACGTGCGGCGAACTGCCGGATGCTCAGGCGGACCGGCACCTCGTTCATGCCTTGATCGACCGCAGAACGACGAACTTCGGCGTGGCGGCGACCTGCTCGGCATTGCCGAACAGACGTTTGAGCTTGAGGTGATAGCCGAGGTGGCGATTGCCAACGATCCACAGCTCACCGCCCTTGGTCAGTGCCGCCTTGGCCTGGGTGAACATGCGCCAGGCGAGGAAATCGCCGACCACCTGCTGCTGGTGGAACGGCGGATTGCACAGCACCAGATCCAGCGAGGCCGGCGGCTGCTCGGCCAGGCCGTCGCCGGCGCGGATATCGGCCGGGCGCTCGCCGAGGATCGCCTGCCAGTTCTCGCGCGCCGACTGCACCGCCATGTAGCTCTCGTCCACCAGGGTCAGCTCCGCCTGCGGGTTACCCAGCGCATAGACGATGCCGAGCACGCCGTTGCCGCAGCCGAGGTCGGCGACACGCAGCGCGCCGAGCGCCTTGGGCAGATGCGGCAGAAAGGCGCGCGTGCCGATGTCGAGCCCCTCGCGACAGAACAGGTTGGCGTGGTTGAGCAGTTCCAGTTTTGGCTGGTCGAGCTGATAGCAGGTCGGGTAGGGCGACTGTGGCGCCGGCTTGTCGACCGGCGTGGCGCTGAGCAGGCGGGCCTTCTTTACCGCCAGCGAAGCCTGCACCGGGCCGATGTACTGCTCCAGCAGATCGCCGGCGGCACGCGGCAGGTGCTTGATCATCGCCGCCGCGATCACCTGCGCGCCGGGCGCCAGCTGGTCGTGCAGACGGATCAGCTGTTCTTCCAGCAGCGCAAGGGTCTTCGGTACGCGAATCAGCACCCGGTCGAACGGGCCTTGGGCGACCTCGCTGGCGGGAACGAAACGCACGCGGTCGGCCGGCAGGTCGTTGCGTGCCAGGTTTTTCTGCAGGGCCAGGTGCGCCAGATGCGAGTCGCCGCTGCTGGTCACCTCGACATGCGCGGCCAGCGAGCAGGCCAGCGCACCGAAGCTGTCGTTGAGAATCAGCACCCGCGCGGCCGCCGGCAAACCCTGTCCATGCAGCGTGGCGAGCAGGTATTCGTCGGCGGCGTCGAAGGCCTGCAACGGCTCGTTGGGCTGCTCCGGTTGGCGGATCAGGTCGAGGCTGGCGTACGGGGTGTCGAGAATAGGCATGAGAACTGGCGGTGTTTATCTGCGTCGGAAAGGAGTATCAACGATTCACGGGCGCTGCGAGCGGCAGGTCCGGCAGATGCTCGGAGGGAGCGAAGTATGACCGCCAGCGAAGAGAAGTTCACCCGCCAGCGCCTGCTCGAGGTGCAGACGCTGACGCCCAACCTGTTCACCCTGCGTACCAGCCGTGATCCCGGCTTTCGCTTCACCGCCGGGCAGTTCGCCCGCCTCGGCGTACGCAAGCCCAGCGGCTGTATCGTCTGGCGTGCCTATTCGATGGTCTCGGCGCCGCATGATGAGTTTCTCGATTTCTTCTCCATCGTGGTGCCGGACGGCGAATTCACCAGCGAGCTGAGCCGGCTCAAGGTCGGCGACGAGTTGCTGGTGGACAAGCAGGCCTTCGGCTTCCTGACGCTGGATCGCTTTCCCGATGGCCGTGACCTCTGGCTGCTGGCCACCGGCACCGGGATCGCGCCGTTCCTGTCGATCCTGCAGGACTTCGAGGCCTGGCAGCGCTTCGAGCGCATCATTCTCGTCTACAGCGTGCGCGAGGCCCGTGAACTGGCCTATCAGCGGCTGATCGCCGAACTGCCGCAGCGCGACTACCTGGAAGGACTGGGCACGAAGCTGCTGTACCTGCCGGTAGTCACGCGCGAACGGGTGCCCGGCGCGCTGCATGGGCGCATCACCACGCTGATCGAGAACGGCGAACTGGAGCGCGCCGCCGATCTGCAGCTGACGCCGGAGCATTCGCGGATCATGCTCTGCGGCAACCCGCAGATGATCGAGGACACCCGTGCGGTACTGAAAGCCCGCGATCTGAACCTGGCGATGACCCGCAGGCCGGGGCAGGTGGCAGTGGAGAACTACTGGTAGTCGATTGCCGCGGGAAGCCCCGCAAAGCAAAAGCCCCCGCCGGACGATCCGACGGGGGCTTTGTCTTTCTGGCCGAAGCTTGCCGGTCGGCGCAGCCGTTACACGACGCCCTGGGCCAGCATGGCATCGGCGACCTTGACGAAGCCGGCGATGTTGGCGCCTTTGACGTAGTTGATCCGGCCGTTTTCCTCGCCATGGGCGACGCAGGCGTGGTGGATCGACTGCATGATGCCGTGCAGCTTGGTATCCACCTCACCGGCGGTCCAGTGCAGGCGCATGGCGTTCTGGCTCATCTCCAGGCCGCTACAGGCCACACCGCCGGCATTGGATGCCTTGCCCGGTGCATAGAGGATGCCGGCCTCGAGGAACAGATCCACGGCTTCCAGGGTCGACGGCATGTTCGCGCCTTCGGCCACGCAGATGCAGCCGTTCTTCAGCAATGCGCGGGCGTCTTCGCCATCCAGTTCGTTCTGCGTGGCGCAGGGCAGGGCGATGTCGCACGGCAGGTTCCACGGACGCTGATCGGCCAGGTAGGTCACGCCGAACTGCGTGCCCATCTCCTCGAGGCGACCGCGACGAACGTTCTTCAGGTCCATCAGGTAGGTCCACTGCTCGGCAGTCATGCCGTCCGGGAAGTGCAGCGTGCCGCCCGAGTCGGACAGCGAGACGACCCGTCCACCCAGCTCCATGACCTTCTGCGCCGCGTACTGTGCGACGTTGCCGGAACCGGAGATCGCCACGCGCTTGCCGTCGAAGCTGCTGTGGCTGCTCTTGAGCATTTCCTCGGCGAAGTACACGCAGCCGTAGCCGGTGGCTTCCGGGCGGATCAGGCTGCCGCCATAGGCCAGGCCCTTGCCGGTCAGGACGGAGGTGAACTGGTTGGACAGGCGCTTGTACTGGCCGAAGAGGAAGCCGATCTCGCGACCGCCGACGCCGATGTCACCGGCTGGCACGTCGAGGTCGGCGCCGATGTGGCGGTACAGCTCGCTCATGAACGACTGGCAGAAGCGCATGACCTCGTTGTCGCTCTTGCCCTTGGGATTGAAGTCCGAGCCGCCCTTGCCGCCGCCCATGGGCAGCGAGGTGAGGGAGTTCTTGAAGACCTGCTCGAAGGCCAAGAACTTGAGCACGCCGAGATTGACCGAGGGATGAAAGCGCAGACCACCTTTGTACGGGCCGATGGCGCTGTTCATCTGGATGCGGAAACCGCGGTTGACCTGAACGCGGCCCTGATCGTCGACCCACGGCACGCGGAAGATGATGGCGCGCTCCGGCTCCACCATGCGCTCGATGATGCCGGCCTGCATGTAATGCGGGTGGGCTTCGAGGAACGGCCAGAGGCTGCGAACCACCTCTTCGACCGCCTGGTGGAACTCGGGTTGGTGGGGGTCGCGTTGCTTCAGTCGGGCGAGAAAGGCATCAACGGTTTCGATCATCAGTAGGCCCTCGGCGACCGCTTGTTGGCAGTCATTGATAATTTTGGCGGGCGACTGTAACAAACCTGATTTGCACCGCGGAAGTGCGTTATTGCTCGGCTGTGCCTTTCAGTGGTGCGTAGATAGGTAAGCCAGCTGGCGTGAGGTATCGCGCAGAGCGCCTCTGGGGCGGTTGTTTCAAGGTGCTTCAGGAGAGCTGAAACTGAAGCCGGATCAATTAGCGCCAAAATGGCGCATTGAGTGCGTCATTATTGTGCGCTGGCGGAGTTAGTCCGCCAGTTCGCAGCGGTTGCGACCACTGCGCTTGGCGCGCAGCAGGGCCAGGTCGGCGCGGTTGATGGTATTGGAGTAGGTTTCGTCGGCATGCAGTTCGGCGATGCCCATGCTGGCGGTGACGCCGAGCAGGTCGTCGTTTACCCGCACGCCCAGAGACGAGATGCTGTCACCCAGGCGGCGCATGACCGTTTGGGCGGTCGCGGCCGTGCACTCGGGCATCAGGATGAGGAATTCTTCGCCGCCCCAGCGCCCGCACAGATCATGTTCGCGTATTTCCGACTCCATGACCCGCACCACCTCGATCAGCACCCGGTCACCGACTTCATGGCCGTACTCGTCGTTGATCACCTTGAAACGATCGATATCCAGCATCACCACGGCCAGCGGTCGCGCATAGAGCTTGGCGCGCTCGCTTTCCTCGCGCAAGCGTTCGGTGAGCAGGCGGCGGTTGGCGATCCCGGTGAGGGAGTCCAGGGTCGAGGCCTCACGCAGCGAGGCGTTGAGGTCCTGCATCATCATTTGGTAGCGGTCAGAGATGCGCGCGACCTTTTCCAGCTGGCGCAGCTGCTTGTCGAAACGCGCCGCCAGGCTCAGCTCGCGTTCGCGGGCGATGCTCTGGTAGCCATCCGACACGCGAGCGATGCGCTCGATGCGCCCGAGCAGATCGTGATGGGCGCTCCACAGCTGGCTGAGGGCCTCCTTCAGTGGGTGGCCTTCGAACTCTGGATTGGCAAGGAGACCGGCGATCTCCTGTTCTAGCGGCGATGGCCCGCGCATATCGACCTTCCGTCAGTCGTGGCTCTGGATGGCAAAGGGGAAGGTGCAGTCTTCCTTGAACTCTTCGGCCAGCTCGACCACACGCTCGTTGCGGATGTCGTAGTACCAGTTGACTGCCACCTGGCGACCGTCCTGGAAGGCCGCTTCGAGCAGGTCGAAGATGTCCATCATCGCCTTGATGCTGCTGGTGTTGAGGTACAGCAGGCGCAGCTCGAGGCTGAGTGGGTGGCTGGCCTGGGCGAGAAAGCGCTCGATCCACTCGTAGACCTGATGGAACAGCTCGTAGGAATTCTCAGGGTAGGAATCGCCCCGCATCGAGACGATGCCTTTTTCCCAGTCGGACTGGATTTCAGGGGTGGACTGGCTGCCGGGGATGGAAAAGTCGTTCATGGGGATGCTCTTGGGATTCAGATGACGGCGCTCAGGCTGATGAAGGACAGTTCGTCGGAGACTGGCTGCAACGAGGCGTTGAGCGGTTCGCTGGACTTGCGGGCGATGTCGATCAGGCCAAGCCCTGCGCCAGACGCCACGTGCTCGTCGCGCGGCTTGCGCAGTTGTTCCTTGTACAAAGCCTTCAGTTCGGCTTTGTCCTTCTTCGCCAGTTCCGCGATGGCATCGAGCAGTACCTGGCCATCGGCGGTTTCGATCAGGTTGCCGGCCGAGACGACGTAGCGGCCCTGCTCATCGCGGGCGACCACTACGGTGGCCCCGGCCTGCTGATCGGACCAGTTCTTCACGCGGGTGTAATGACGGATGTTCTGGGTCATCTCGATGTATACGGCGAACACATCCATGGCCGAGGAAGGGTGCGCTTGCTCCTCGCTCATGTAGTTGCGCAGCGCGTTGCCGATTTCTTCGATCAGACTGCGTGAGATGGGGCCGTTGAAGCACAGCATGATCTGTTGCTGGTTGTAGGATTCGCGCATCGCGAACATGTCAATGGAGGCCATGGCCAACTCCCTGTCTCAATCGAAACGGAAACATAACATCGTGATGTCGTCGCGCTGCGGAAAATCGCCCTGGTAGCGCGCCAGCGCACGGCTGAACGCCTCGCCCTGCTCGGCCAGTGGCAGCTGCGCGTGCTCGCGGATCATGCTGGCGAAGCGGCTGTTGCCGAAGCCGTAGCCCTGATCGCCGCCAGCCTGGTCGAGAAATCCGTCGGTGGTCATGTAGAAGGTGCGTCCCGGCAGCAGGTCGATGCAGGTGTTGTGGTATTCGCCGACCCGCTTGTCACCGATGGAGCGTCGGGCCGCCTTGATTTCCTGCACCTCTGCGCCGTCGCAGTAGTACAAGGCAATCTTCGCGCCGGAATAATGCACCTTGCGCTGGCGAAGATCGACATAGGCCAGGCCGATATCCATGTTCGTGGCCAGGGCGTGGGAGCCGTTCTCGTCACGAAGCATGCTGCGCACGATGGCATCGGTGCGTGAAAGTGCCGCAGCCGGATCCTGCAGGCCACTACTGCCCAGCGCCTGGTCGATGGCCGCATGGGCGAGCATGGTCATCAGTGCGCCGGGAACGCCGTGGCCGGCGCAGTCGACGACGCCAAACAAGCAGCCTTGCTCGTCGGCGCGGTACACGTAGAAATCGCCGCCGACAACATCACGCGGCCGCCAGAGCACCGCATGGCGGTCACCCATGGCGGTCACCAACTGGCGGTTGGGCAGGATGGAGCGCTGGATCAGGCTGGCGTAATCGATGGAGTCGTCGATCTTCTTGTGTGCTGCTGCCATCTCGCGATTGGCCTGCTCGAGGTCACGGGTGCGCTCGCGTACGCGCTTCTCCAGTTCGCTGGTGTGGCTGCGGACCTGTTGCGCCATGGTGCCGAAGGCTGCACTGAGTTCGCCGATCTCGTCCTGGCGATGCAGCGGCAGCGGCGCGTCGTACTGCCCGGCCGCCAGCGCCTGGGCGCTGCGGCGTAGCTGGCGCAGTGGCTTGAGCACGCGCTTTTCCACCAGCCAGGCGCCGCCGCCGATCAGCAGCAGGAACAGCACCAGGAACAGGCCGATGGCCGGCAGCAGCGGGCGGATCTCGACCACCTGCGCGGTGCCCAGGTCGACGGCGCTGGCGACGAACCACTGCAGTTCAGGAATCCAGCTCAGCGCCAGCAAGCGGGGCGCGCCGTCCAGAGTGACGCGCAACGTCGTCACTGTGCCGGGGTTTTCGCGGCTTTCCGCCATCGCCTGACGCACTGCCGAGGCCGCGCTCAGGTCGTCGAGCTGGCCGAGAATGCTCGTCGACAAGGAGCGTCCGCGCGCGGTTTCGGCATTCAGGGTGACCAGATTCTGGTTCGGGTGGACCAGGATCGAGCCATAGGCATCGAGCACCATCGACTCGACACCTACCTTGCCAGAGGCGATGAAGTCATCGAGAAAGGCCTTCAGGCTGATACCCGAGCCGACCAGGCCCAGGCGGCGCTCGCCATCGCGTACCTGCACGTTGAACCATACCTTCAGCTCGCCGGTCACCACCGAGCGATCGACGTTGATGGCGTAAGGGGCATCGCTTTGCAGGGTCAGGTAGAACCACTCGTCGCGCGGGTTGTCCGGACTCATCTGATAGCGCGGCGCATCGCTGCGTGGCTGGTCGGGCCCGTTGGAGTAGTAACTGTTGCTATGCGCCGACGCGGCGAAGTAGGCGTGATCGCCGAGTGCCTGCTGGTAGCCGGCGGCTTCCTTGAAAAAGATCTCACGCTTGGCTGGATCGCGCTCATCGCTCAGCCAGGCGAGGGTCAGCTGCGAGGCCGCCAGCCGTTGAGCCAGGGCCAGCTCACGGGAGACCGGCGCGAACAGGCGCTCGCGGTTGAGTTGCACGACATTGCGTGCATAGGCTTCGCCAAAGCGATGCTGCACACCGAGCAGCGCTTCGCGGCCGATGAAGCCGGCAAACACGAAGGCCAGCAGGCAGCTGAGCAACAAGGCCAGCAGTGATTTGCCGCGCAGTCCCAAGGCTGCCATGCGAGTTCCTTTCCTGTCGCGAAGTCGTGGCGCGGTAGATGATTGCCGGCCGGGGTCAGAGAGGGCGGCAATTATCCGACATAAGGCACTTTGCTACTAGTTCGTTCGTCGTCTTTATGACGCAAGAACGGAGCCATAAGGCTCCGTTCGGGTTTTCCACAGCGTTATTGCGCGAGCTTCTTGTACTTGACGCGGTGCGGCTGGGAGGCGGCTTCACCGAGGCGTTTCTTGCGATCGGCTTCGTACTCGGTGTAGTTGCCTTCGAAGAACACCACGCTGCCATCGTCCTCGTAGGACAGGATGTGGGTGGCGACCCGGTCAAGGAACCAGCGGTCGTGAGAGATCACGATGGCCGAACCGGGGAAGTCCAGCAGCGCCTCTTCCAGCGAGCGCAGGGTCTCGACGTCGAGGTCGTTGGACGGTTCGTCGAGCAGCAGCACGTTGGCGCCCTGCTTGAGGGTCAGCGCCAGGTGCAGGCGACCGCGCTCCCCGCCGGAGAGGTCCTTGACGAACTTCTGCTGGTCGGCGCCCTTGAAGTTGAAGCGGCCGACGTAGCTGCGCGACGGTACCTCGTAGTTGCCGATGCGGATCTGGTCGAGGCCGTCGGAAACCGCTTCCCAGACCGTCTTGCCGCCGTCCAGGTCGTCACGGCTCTGGTCAACGCAGGCCAGCTGCACGGTTTCGCCGATCTCGATGCTGCCCGAATCCGGGGTTTCCTTGCCCATCAGCATGCGGAACAGCGTGGACTTGCCCGCGCCGTTGCCGCCGATCACGCCGACGATGGCGCCCTTCGGTACGCTGAAGGACAGGTCGTCGATCAGTACGCGATCGCCGTAGCCCTTGCGCACGTTCTTCAGCTCGATGACCTTGTCGCCCAGGCGCTGGCCGGCCGGGATGTAGATCTCGTTGGTCTCGCTGCGCTTCTGGAATTCCTGCGACTGCATCTCCTCGAAGCGCTGCAGGCGGGCCTTGGACTTGGACTGGCGGGCCTTGGCGCCCTGGCGCACCCACTCCAGTTCCGCCTTCATGGCCTTCTTGTGTGCCGACTCCTGTTTGGCTTCCTGCTCCAGGCGCGCGGCCTTGGCTTCCAGCCACTGCGAGTAGTTGCCCTCGAACGGTATGCCCTGGCCGCGGTCGAGTTCGAGAATCCAGCCGGCGACGTTGTCGAGGAAGTAGCGGTCGTGGGTGATCGCCACCACGGTGCCGGGGAAATCGTGGAGGAAATGCTCCAGCCAGGCCACCGAGTCGGCGTCCAGGTGGTTGGTCGGTTCGTCCAGCAACAGCATGTCGGGGGCCGACAGCAGCAGGCGGCACAGCGCGACGCGGCGCTTCTCGCCACCGGACAGGTGGCCGACCTTGGCGTCCCACGGCGGCAGGCGCAGTGCGTCGGCGGCGACTTCCAGCTGGCGCTCCAGGTTGTGGCCATCGGAGGCCTGCAGGATCGCCTCGAGCTTGGCCTGCTCGGCGGCCAGCGCGTCGAAGTCGGCGTCTGGCTCGGCATAGGCGGCATAGACGGCATCCAGACGGGTCTGGGCGTCCTTGATCACGCTGACCGCTTCCTCGACGATCTCGCGCACGGTCTTCTCGGGATCGAGCTGCGGCTCCTGCGGCAGGTAGCCGACATTGATGCCCGGCATGGCGCGGGCTTCGCCGTCGAACTCGGTGTCGACGCCGGCCATGATGCGCAGCAGGGTGGACTTACCGGCGCCGTTCAGGCCGAGCACGCCGATCTTGGCGCCGGGGAAGAACGACAGGGAAATGTTCTTGAGGATCTCACGCTTCGGCGGAACGACCTTGCTCAGCCGGTGCATGGTGTAGACGTATTGAGCCATGGAAACAGATGCCCGTGACAGTGGTGATGGATGCCGCCCCGAAGCCGCCAGGGCCGGGAAGAAAAGGGTGGCATGTAAAGGGCGCAAAGCTACCCGAATGGGCCGGTCAGGGCAAACCGCGGCGGTGCTGTCGGTGGGGCCTGCACGGGTCGGTAGGGCGCTCGCGTTCATGCTGACCATGACCAGCGCTCATACCCGCAACGGCGTGGATGGGGTAGAATCCGCGCCTCACTTTTTAACCGCCAGCTGACCTCAGAGGACTGCCATGTTCAGCCGTGATTTGACCCTCGCCAAATACGACGCCGAGCTTTTCGCTGCCATGCAGCAGGAAGCCAAGCGTCAGGAAGACCACATCGAGCTGATCGCCTCGGAGAACTACACCAGCCCGGCGGTGATGGAAGCCCAGGGTTCGGTGCTGACCAACAAGTACGCCGAAGGCTACCCGGGCAAGCGCTACTACGGCGGTTGCGAGTACGTCGACGTGGTCGAGCAGCTGGCCATCGATCGCGCCAAGGAGCTGTTCGGCGCCGACTACGCCAACGTCCAGCCGCACGCAGGCTCCCAGGCCAACGCCGCGGTTTACCTCGCCCTGCTCAGTGCCGGTGACACCATCCTCGGCATGAGCCTGGCCCACGGCGGCCACCTGACCCACGGCGCTTCCGTGTCGTCCTCCGGCAAGCTGTACAACGCCGTGCAGTACGGCATCAACGATCAAGGCCTGATCGACTACAACGAAGTCGAGCGCCTGGCCGTCGAGCACAAGCCGAAGATGATCGTCGCCGGCTTCTCCGCCTATTCGCAGAAGCTGGACTTCGCCCGCTTCCGCGAGATCGCCGACAAGGTCGGTGCCTATCTCTTCGTCGACATGGCGCACGTCGCCGGTCTGGTTGCTGCTGGCGTTTACCCGAACCCGGTACCGTTCGCCGACGTCGTTACCACCACCACCCACAAGACCCTGCGCGGCCCGCGCGGCGGCCTGATCTTGGCCAAGAAGAACGAGGAGATCGAGAAGAAGCTCAACTCCGCGGTCTTCCCGGGCGCCCAGGGCGGCCCGCTGGAGCATGTCATCGCGGCCAAGGCGGTGTGCTTCAAGGAAGCCCTGCAGCCCGAGTTCAAGGCCTACCAGCAGCAGGTGGTGAAGAATGCCCAGGCCATGGCGGAAGTGTTCATCCAGCGCGGCTTCGACGTGGTTTCCGGCGGCACCCAGAACCACCTGTTCCTGCTGTCGCTGATCAAGCAGGACATCACCGGTAAGGACGCGGACGCCGCCCTGGGTCGCGCCCACATCACCGTGAACAAGAACAGCGTGCCGAACGATCCGCGTTCGCCGTTCGTCACCTCCGGCCTGCGCATTGGTACTCCGGCGGTCACCACTCGTGGTTTCGGCGAAACCGAGTGCCGCGAGCTGGCCGGCTGGATCTGCGACATCCTCGACAACATGGGCGACGAGTCGGTGATTGAAGCGGTCCGTGGCAAGGTCGAAGCCGTCTGCGCCAAGTTCCCGGTGTACGGCAACTAAGCGTCAAGGCGCTGCAAACGGAAGGCCCGCGCAAGCGGGCTTTCTGCTTTCTGCCTCCGGCAACCGCTGATGGCTTGATCCTGATCGGTCGCTTCGGGCGTGCGCCGCGCTAGACTCCGCACACCGCTCATCGGAGTTCTGGCATGTTCAAAAACGCCACTGGCGTGATCCTTCCTCCGCCAATCATCTATCTGCTGTTTCTCGCAATTGCCTGGTTGCTCGAGGCGCTGCTGCCCGTCGCGCTACCGAAGAATATCTGGACGGATTACCTCGGTTGGGGGCTGATTGATGCCGGCGTATTGCTGATGCTCTGGGCCGGTTTGTTGATGCTCTGGCGCAAGACCACGGTCAATCCCTACGGCAAGCCGGCGAAATTGTTGGAGGAGGGGCCGTTCCGCTTTTCGCGCAATCCGATCTACCTGGCCGACAGCCTCATTTACCTCGGCATCGCGCTGCTATGGGCGTCGCTGTGGCCGTGGCTGCTGTTCCCTGCGGTGATCGTGACCATGCAGCGTGGCGTCATCGTGCATGAGGAGCGGCTGCTCATCCAGCTGTTCGGCGATGACTATCGGGCCTACTGCGCGCGCGTCCGCCGCTGGTTGTGACGGCGGCTTCGGCTGGTACTGTCCTATAGTGAACCCAGACTTCGCGGAGTAATGCCATGAGTGATTCGTCCAGTGAGCGCCGGCGCTTTCAGCGCATCGAGTTCGACGCAGCCACCGAACTGGTGCAGGGTGAGCGTTGCTGGTCGGTGGAGCTGCATGACCTGTCGCTGAAGGGGCTGCTGGTTTGTCGTCCCGCCGACTGGAGCGCTGACGCCGAGCAACCCTTCGTGGCACGGGTGCGCCTTGCCGACGACGCCGAGGTGCGCATGGAGGTAAGCATGGCTCATGAGGAAGGCGAGTTGATCGGCTTCGTCTGCCAGCACATCGACCTCGACTCGATCGCTCATTTGCGACGTCTGGTCGAACTCAACCTTGGTGACGAAGCGCTGCTGGAGCGCGAGCTGGCAGCGTTGGGTGGCGCCTAGCCGGCTCACTCGAACAGCGCGTCGAGGGCCTGCTCCAGGCGCGTCACGGCAATGATCTGCAGGCCGGGCGGGGCCTCCTTCGGGGCATTGCCCTTGGGCACGATGGCGCGCTTGAAACCGTGCTTGGCGGCTTCCTTCAGGCGTTCCTGGCCGCTCGGCACCGGGCGGATCTCGCCCGACAAGCCCACCTCACCGAACACCAGCAGGTCGGTGTCCAGCGGGCGATTGCGCAGGCTGGATATCACCGCAGCCATAAGGGCGAGGTCCGCAGCGGTCTCCAGCACCTTCACGCCGCCTACTACGTTGATGAACACGTCCTGGTCATAGGTCGGGATGCTGCCATGGCGGTGCAGCACGGCCAGCAGCATGGCCAGGCGGTTTTGATCCAGACCCAGGGTCACGCGGCGCGGGTTGGCCAGGTGGCTGGTGTCGACCAGGGCTTGCACTTCCACCAGCATCGGCCGGGTGCCTTCCCAGGTGGCCATCACCACGCTGCCGGGCACTGCCTCCTGGGCGCGGGTGAGGAAGATCGCCGAGGGGTTGGTGACTTCCTTCAGGCCCTTGTCGGTCATGCCGAACACGCCGAGTTCGTTGACGGCGCCGAAGCGGTTCTTCACCGCGCGCAACAGGCGCAGGCGGCCATCGGATTCGCCCTCGAAATACAGCACCGTATCGACCATGTGCTCGAGCACGCGCGGGCCGGCCAGCGCGCCTTCTTTGGTGACGTGGCCGACCAGGAAGATCGCCGTGCCACTCTGTTTGGCGAAACGCACCAGCAACGCCGCGCTCTCACGCACCTGGGCTACGCCACCGGGCGCCGATTGCAGCTGCTCGGTGAAGATGGTCTGGATCGAGTCGATGACCATCACCTTGGGCTTTTCCAGCCGCGCGGTGGCGATGATCGACTCGATGCAGGTTTCGGTCATCACCTTGAGCCTGTCCTGCGGCAAGTCCAGACGGCGCGCGCGCATCGCCACCTGCTGCTGGGATTCCTCGCCGGTGACATACAGCGCCGGGAAGCGCTGGGCGATGGCGCACAGGGTTTGCAGCAGGATGGTCGACTTGCCGATGCCTGGGTCGCCGCCGATCAGCACCACCGAGCCGTCCACCAGGCCGCCGCCGAGCACGCGGTCCAGCTCGCCGGAGGCGGTGGAGAAGCGCGGCATTTCTTCGACGCTGACTTCGGCCAGGGTCTTGATGTTGGCCTGATCCCCGGCCCAGCCGGCGCGGCCGGACGGTGGCGCGGCGCCGTCGATGACGGTTTCGACCAGGGTGTTCCAGGCGCCACAGTCGCCGCACTGGCCGGCCCACTTGGGGAAGGTCGAGCCGCATTCGGTGCAGCCATACATGCGCTTGGCCTTGGCCATGGGAAACTCCGCGTCGGGGAATGGGTGTCGCATGATAACGGCTGACTTGATTGCCATCAGCCACAAGCGGCGCGGGAACCGCCAGACTGTAAACAAATCGAGCAGGAGTGCGTGCCATGCGTCATCTGTTGTTTCTGCATCTACTGGGAGCGAGCGTCTGGGTCGGCGGGCATCTGGTACTGCTGTTCAGTGTTCTGCCGGGTGCCCTGCGTCGCCGCGATGTGCAACCGGTACGCCAGTTCGAACAACTCTACGAGCGCGTCGGGATTCCTGCGCTGCTGGTGCAGATCGTCAGCGGGCTCTGGCTGGCCAGCCTCTGGCTGCCCCATGGGCAATGGTTCGATTCGTCGCCCATGGCGCATCTGGTGCAAGCAAAGCTAGTACTGCTCGGATTTACCGCGCTGCTCGGCGTGCATGCGCGGCTGGCACTGATTCCCAAGCTGGATGCGCAGCGCCTGCCGCAACTGGGGCTGCACATCGTGCTGATCACCCTGACGGCGGTTGCCTTCGTCTGGGTCGGCTCCGGATTTCGCTTCGGTGGATTGTTCTAGCGGGTCAGACAGCAAGAAGCCCGCGCATGGCGGGCTTCTCTTCACGGGTAGGCGCTATCAGCCGCAGCAACCGCCGCAGCAGCTGCCCGAGGCGCGCTTGATGTCGCGGGCGATGTCGTCCTTCATGTTCACGCGCTCTTGCTTGAGCGCACTGAGCGCGGCATCGTCGAGGGTTTCGACGCCGTCTTCGACGCGGCAGATGCGCTTGTCCAGCGCCTCGTATTCTTCGGCCTTGCGGGCGAAGACCGGGTCTTCCTGACGCAGCTTCTGCAGTTGCTCGCGCTTTTCAGGGAAGTCCTTGATCAGGGGGTGGTGTTCGACGTGCATGGAATCGCTCCGGGTGTCAGGAAGGGCTCTACCTTATTCGCCCGTCCGGCAGAACCGGTTGACGGCGATCAAGCGAACCTCATTCGCAATAACCGGTCGATGAAAGGCACATCGGCGTGGCTTGTACCGATTGCGCCGCCTATGCTCTACGACGGCGCTCCGCGCCAGGATGCTGCGCCATTTCAGGCAAGCCTGCGACTACCAGAAGGATGATGCGAATATGAGTCTGATCAGCGAGTTCAAGGCGTTCGCCGTGCGCGGCAACGTCGTCGACATGGCGGTGGGGATCATCATCGGCGCCGCGTTCGGCAAGATCGTGTCGTCGTTCGTCGATGGCGTGGTCATGCCGCCGCTGGGGCTGCTGATCGGTGGAGTCGATTTCACCGATCTCGCCATCGTGCTCAAGGATGCTGTTGGGGATACCCCGGCCGTGCTGCTGCGTTACGGCGCGTTCATCCAGACGGTGGTGGATTTCGTGATCATTGCATTTGCCATCTTCATGGCGATCAAGGCGATCAACCAGCTCAAGCGCAAGGAAGCCGAGGCGCCGTCGGCACCACCGGCGCCCTCGAAGGAGGAGCTGTTGCTGACCGAGATCCGGGACCTGCTCAAGGAGCAGAATGGTCGGTGAGGGCGTGCGGCTGTACGGACGGAAACCCGGCGCGCTGCGCCGGGTTCTTGAATGCATTCACTCCGGCTTGGGAGTGTCTGCGGTGCTGGGCGGCAGCACGGGATAGACCACCTGCGGCTGGTCGCCGGTCACGCTGTGCAGGAAGGCGGTGATGGCGCTGACTTCGTCCGGGTTGAGCTGCTGGCCGAGCTGGCTGTCACCCATGATGGCCACCGCCTGCTCGAGTTCCCAGACCTCGCCGCTGTGGAAGTACGGCGGTGTCAGCGCGACGTTACGCAGCGGCGCAGCGCGGAATACGTACTCGTCGCTGGCGGTATTGGTCACCGCGAAGCGGCCCTTGTCGCCAGTCGGCAACACGTCAGCCCCTGGCTTCTTGATCACGCCGAAGGGGAAATAGCCCTGGCCACCCAGGTTCACCCCGTTGTGGCAGGCCGAGCAGCCGGTGTCCATGAACAGAGCCAGGCCTTGCTTCTGCTTGTCGTCCAGCGCCTTGTCGTCGCCCTTGAGGAAGCGGTCGAACGGTGAGTTCGGCGTTGTCAGGCTGACCTCGAAGGCTTCCAGTGCATAGGCCATGTTGTCGAAGCTGACCGGTTCCTTGTCCTTGGGGAAGGCCTTCTTGAACTCGGCGGCGTACTCCGGAATGCTCTTGAGCGTGGCGACGACGCGCTCGGGGGTGCTGTTCATTTCGACGCTCGCCTGAACCGGGCCCTTGGCCTGTTCCTGCAGGTCCTTGGCGCGCCCATCCCAGAACTGCGCGGCGTTGAACACGGCGTTCAGCACGGTTGGCGAATTGCGCGGGCCCTTCTGCCAGCCGTGACCGATGGAGGTCGGCACGTTGTCGCTGCCGCCGATGCTCAGGTTGTGGCAGGTGTTGCAGCTGATGACATGGCTGCTGGAAAGGCGAGGGTCGAACCAGAGTTTGTGACCAAGCATGGCCTGGTCTTCACTGAGCTGGCGACCACGCAGCTCAGTGACCTTGTCCGGGATCGGCTTGAACATCGCATTGGCTCGCTCGCGCAGTTCATCTGCGTTCGCTGCGCTGGTAACGATTAGGCTGCTAAGCAATAGGGTGAGAGAGGGGCGCATCATGGAGGCTCCTTTTGTGTTGGCTGGCTCTAGGAGGCGCCTTTTCGTCAAGTGGCCGGTTGACCCACATCAAGATCTGCGAACAGATCGGACACTAGCGATTGTTTCTACATATGTCGGCATGCGGCGGCCAACGAATGAGCAGCGAACCCCGGTCAGCCACATCCGGCGGTCTCCGGCCAGGAGACACCGGCTTCAACCTTGCGGCGCGGGTGGCTCGGCGCGAGAATGACGCGCATCAATCGTGGCTGCGCGCCACCCCGTCAAGGATTCCCGATGCCTGAAACTGTCGCTGCCGGCCTGCGCCTGGCACCCGATGCGCTGACCCGTCCCTTCGAGCCCAGCCAATTCAACTTCAAGACCACCGCCGAGCTTGAGCCCTTTCTCGGTGTACTCGGCCAGGAGCGCGCGGTCGAGGCGCTGCAGTTTGGCGTGGCGATGCCGCGCCCGGGCTATAACGTCTATGTCATGGGCGAGCCCGGCACCGGGCGTTTCTCCTTCGTGCGACGTTATCTGAAGGCCGAGGGGAAGCGACTGGAGACGCCGTCGGACTGGGTCTATGTGAACAACTTCGACGAGCCGCGCGAGCCTCGCGTGCTCGAGCTGCCCCATGGCGGTGCCGCTGCGTTCATCGCCGACATCAACCAGCTGATCGACAACCTACTGGCCACCTTCCCGGCGGTGTTCGAGCATCCCAGCTTCCAGCAGAAGAAGAGCGCTATCGACCGCGCCTTCAACCAGCGCTACGACAAAGCGCTGGATGTGATCGAAAAGCTCGCGCTGGAAAAGGAAATCGCCCTCTATCGAGACAGCACCAACATCGCCTTCACCCCCATGAAGGAAGGCAAGGCGCTGGACGAAACCGAGTTTGCTCAGCTGCCGGAGAGCGAGCGCGAGCGCTACCACGAGGATATTTCCGCGCTGGAAGTGCGGCTGAACGAGGAGCTGGCGAGCCTGCCGCAGTGGAAGCGCGAGTCGACCAACCAGCTGCGCCAGCTCAACGATGAAACCATCAGCCAGGCGCTGCAGCCGCTGCTCGCGCCGCTGTCCGAGAAATATGCGGAGAACGCCGGTATCGAGGCGTACCTGCAGGCGGTGCAGGTCAACCTGTTGAAGACGGTGGTCGAGCAACTGGTCGACGAGAACCGTCCGGAAGCGCAGAACCGGGTGCTGCTGGAAGAGCAGTACAGCCCGAGCCTGGTGGTCGGCCATCCGGTCGATGGTGGCGCACCGGTGGTATTCGAGCCGCACCCGACCTACGACAACCTGTTCGGTCGCATCGAGTACAACACCGATCAGGGCGCGCTCTACACCAGCTACCGCCAGTTGCGTCCGGGTGCGCTGCACCGCGCCAATGGCGGTTTCCTGATGCTCGAGGCCGAGAAACTGCTCAGCGAGCCCTTTGTATGGGAAGCGCTCAAGCGGGCCCTGCAGTCACGCAAACTGAAGATGGAGTCGCCGCTCGCCGAGCTGGGCCGCCTGGCCACCGTGACGCTGACGCCGCAGGTGATCCCACTGAACGTCAAGGTGATCATCATCGGCTCGCGCCAGCTCTATTACACGCTGCAGGACCTGGATCCGGACTTCCAGGAGATGTTCCGCGTGCTGGTGGACTTCGACGAGGACATCCCGCTGGCCGAGGACAGCCTCGAGCAGTTCGCTCAGCTGATGAAGACCCGCACTTCGGAAGAGGGCATGGCGCCGCTAACCGCCGCGGCCGTCGCGCGTCTGGCTACCTACAGCGCACGCCTGGCCGAACATCAGGGGCGCTTGTCGGCACGTATCGGCGACCTGTTCCAGCTGGTCAGCGAGGCCGATTTCATTCGCCAGCTGGCCAAGGACGAGGTCACCGATGTCGGTCACATCGAGCGTGCGCTGAAGGCCAAGGCCACGCGCACCGGTCGGGTTTCGGCGCGGATACTCGAGGATATCCTCGCCGGGGTGATCCTGATCGACAGCGAAGGCGCAGCGATCGGCAAGTGCAACGGGCTGACGGTGCTGGAAGTCGGCGATTCGGCCTTTGGCATGCCGGCGCGCATCTCCGCCACCGTCTACCCGGGCGGTTCGGGGATCGTCGACATCGAGCGCGAGGTCAATCTCGGCCAGCCGATCCACTCCAAAGGGGTGATGATTCTCACCGGCTACCTCGGCAGCCGCTACGCCCAGGAGTTTCCGCTGGAAATCTCGGCAAGCATCGCGCTCGAGCAGTCCTACGGCTACGTCGACGGTGACAGTGCCTCGCTGGGCGAATGCTGCGCGCTGATCTCGGCGCTGTCGCGCACGCCGCTCAAGCAGTGTTTCGCCATTACCGGCTCGATCAACCAGTTCGGCGAAGTGCAGGCGGTCGGCGGGGTCAACGAGAAGATCGAGGGCTTCTTCCGCCTTTGCGAAGCACGTGGGCTGACCGGCGAGCAGGGGGTGATCATCCCCTTCGCCAACGTCACCACACTGATGCTCGATGAGCGTGTGCTCGAAGCGGTACGCCAGCAGCGATTCCACGTCTATGCTGTAAGACAGGTGGATGAGGCTTTATCGCTTCTGGTCGGCGAAGACGTCGGTGCCGCCAACGAACAGGGACACTTCCCCAAGGGCAGCGTCAACGCCAGGGTGGTCGAGCGTCTGCGTGATATTGCCGAGATCGAAATGGAAGACGAAGGCAAGAGCGAGTCGGCGACCGCCGATCAGGCACCGTCCACGCCTGAGGGTGGAGATTGACTGCGCCATTGTGCGGTTTTTGAACGGAACGATAGCGCCAGCGGCGGGTCTGCAATGGAGGAGGGCATCCACCCTCCATCCACATGGTTATCCACAGCTTCAGGGGATAAACAGGCTTGCGCGCCCACCCGGACAGGGTGTCTCCCGCGTCGGCCGATGCGAGGACCGCCACCATGCCGCACAACCTGTGTCTGAACCGCCAGTGCCTGGGCCTGGTTACCCGAATCGAATGCGCCATACGCCCGCTTGCCGGCGGTAACGGTTTGTGGACGTTGCTCTGCGCCGCCGGACTGGCCGATGGTCAGCCCACCGCCATCAAGGTGCAGGGCCCGTTCCACGGGCCTGCCAAGGCCGAGTCGGTGCTCGCCGCGATCGCCGACAACCTGATGGGACAGGGTTACGCCGAGTCGACCGATCCATCCATCTGGCAGCTGCACATGCAAGCCGAGCTGCGCCGCGTCAACGCCAACCAAGGGCGCTTTCTGAGCGGTTGGGAATAGTTGCGCTCGACGGCCGAGCACGTCGCGGCCAATCGTTCCAGGCGAATTGGCCGCGTGATGCCCTTGTGCTTATCCACATGCCGGATAGCGCTCCCTGACTGCCTTGGTGCACTGGTCCCTGCTGCGTATACTCGCGTCCTTCGTCATTTCCCGTGTGAGACCTCATGGAGCGTATTCTCGAAAATGCCATGTATGCCGCTCGCTGGCTGCTGGCTCCCATCTATTTCGGCCTGGCGTTCGCTCTGCTGGCGCTGGCGATCAAGTTCTTCCAGGAAATATTTCATATCCTCCCGGCGATTCTCTCGCTTAGCGAGGCCGAGCTCATCCTCAAGCTCCTGTCGCTGATCGACATGGCGTTAGTCGGTGGTCTGCTGGTGATGGTGATGATCTCCGGCTACGAGAATTTCGTTTCGCAGCTCGACATCGAAGAGGGCAAGGAAAAGCTCGACTGGCTCGGCAAGATGGATTCCGGCTCGCTGAAAATGAAGGTCGCGGCCTCCATCGTCGCCATCTCCTCGATCCACCTGCTGCGTATGTTCATGGATGCGCAGCAGCTGGAGAGCGAAAAGCTGATGTGGTACGTGATCATCCATCTGACGTTCGTGGTCTCGGCGTTCGCCATGGGCTACCTCGACAAGCTCACCAAGCACTGAGTGTGTCGAAGGGCTGAACGGAAAAGCTGTACAGATATTTATTTTTGTTAAATATTATGTATCGGATTTTCCGGGAGCCCGCCATGAACCTCCAAGACCTTGTCCGGCACGCCGATGCCGGTCGCATCGACGCCCTCGAGCTGATCTCCCTCGAGGGCGGCATCTATATCCTCGATATCTATCTGCAAGGCCAGCGTCACAGCCTGGTCGATGAGCTCGGTCGCGTCTGGCATCTGCGTTCGGTCGAGCATGCCCGTGATCTGCTGCGTGAACTGCCCGAGCTGCCTTTCCATCTGGTGCAGCAGTCGCCCTACGATGAGATGTGCGGCCTGTCCGAGGGGCTGCGCGAGCCTTTGCGCGTACCTATCGGTATGCGCTCGCAGTGGTGAGCCGAGCATTGTCACCGCGCTGGAGGGGCGCAGCGTCCGGCAGCCAGGATGTCGCCGCGTTGCGGCTGGTGCTTGGCGATCAGTTGAGCTTCGAGCTGTCCGCGCTGAGCGGCCTGGATCCATCGCGTGATCGGGTGTTGTTGGCCGAGGTAACTGAGGAGGCTGGTCATGTCCCGCACCACCCACAGAAGATCGTCTTCCTGTTCAGTGCCATGCGCCATTTCGCCGAAGCGCTTCGCGAACGTGGCGTGGCAGTGGATTACGTGCGGCTCGATGACCCGGCCAACAGCGGCTCTCTGGCGGGTGAGCTGGCCCGCTTTGCCGCATTGCACCGGCCCGAAACGATACACATCACCGAGACCGGCGACTGGCGCGTCGAGCAGGCGCTGAAGGGCACGGGGTTGTCAATCAACTGGCATGAAGATCGGCGCTTTCTCTGCTCGCGCAGCGAGTTCGCACGCTGGGCGCGGGGCAAGCAGCAGTTGCGCATGGAGTTCTTCTACCGGGAGATGCGGCGTCGAACCGGGTTGCTGTTGAATCCGGATGGCTCGCCGGAGGGTGGTGTCTGGAATCTCGACGCCGACAATCGCAAGGCGCTGCCGCGCGGGCTACATGGCCCGATCAGGCTGTCCTTTACGGCCAATGTCATTACCTGTGAAGTGCTGACACTGGTGAGCTCAAGCTTCGCCCATCACTACGGCGGCCTGGATGGCTTCGATTACCCGGTGACCCACGCCGAGGCCGAGCAGCTCTGGAAGCACTTTTTGGATTTCGGCCTGGCTGCGTTCGGTGATTACCAGGATGCCATGGCCAGCGGCGATCCCTTCCTGTTTCATGCGCGCATCGGCGCGGCGCTCAATGTCGGACTGCTCGACCTGCGGCGACTGTGCGCCGATGTCGAGGCGGCCTATCGAACGGGGCACGTGGCGCTGAACGCGGCCGAGGGCTTCATTCGTCAGCTGATCGGCTGGCGCGAGTATGTGCGCGGCATCTACTGGCTGCAGATGCCCGACTATGCGCGGCGCAATGCATTCGGCAACGATCGGCCACTGCCGGAGTTCTACTGGACCGGTCGGACGCGGATGAGCTGCATGCGCCAGGTGATCGGCCAGACGCTCGAACTGGCCTACACGCATCATATCCAGCGGCTGATGGTGACGGGCAACTTCGCCCTGCTCGCGGGTATCGCGCCGCCGGCGCTGTGCGACTGGTACCTGGCCGTGTACATGGATGCCTTCGAGTGGGTGGAGCTGCCAAACGTGCTGGGTATGGTGCTGCACGCCGACGGCGGTTACCTGGGATCCAAGCCCTACTGCGCGAGCGGCCAGTACATCAAGCGGATGTCCGACTACTGCCAAGGCTGCTCATACAGGGTGGCCGAGAGCACGACGGAGGATGCCTGCCCGTTCAACGCGCTGTACTGGCACTTTCTGATGCGCCACCGTGAGCGGCTGCAGGGCAATCCACGAATGACCATGGTCTATCGCAACCTGACCCGCATGGACGAGGCCAGGCAGCAGGCGCTCTGGCAGCGTGGCGAAGCGCTGCTGGCACGGCTGGATGCTGGGGATTCCTTGTGAGAAGGAAGGCCGACCTGCCATCGAAGATCTGTGCCCGCTGTGGTCTGCCGTTCAGCTGGCGCAGGAAGTGGGCGCGCTGCTGGGACGAAGTGCGTTACTGCTCGCAGCGCTGCCGACGCATGTGAGGGCCAGGCTGCGACGACTCCGGCTATCCGGCTGTGCTAGGCTGGCCGACCTTTTTTACCTGACCGGAGCCCGGCATGACCGAACTCAATCTCTCCACCGACGAAACCCGCGTCAGCTACGGCATCGGCCGTCAGCTGGGTGATCAGCTGCGTGACAACCCGCCGCCGGGTGTCAGCCTCGACGCGGTGATCGCCGGTATTCGCGACGCGTTCGCCGGTGCTGCCAGCCAGGTCAGCCCCGAGGCGCTGAATGCCAGCTTCGCGGTGATCCGCCAGCGCATGCAGGTCGAAGCTCAGCAGAAGGCCGAGGCCGCCGCTGCCGAAGGCCGTGCGTTTCTCGCCGATAACGCCAAGCGCGACGGCGTGGTGGTGCTGGAATCCGGCCTGCAGTATGAAGTGCTGACCACGGGCGAGGGCGCCAAGCCGAGCCGCGAAGACAGCGTACGCACCCACTACCACGGCACCCTGATCGACGGCAGCGTGTTCGACAGTTCCTACCAGCGCGGCCAGCCGGCCGAGTTCCCGGTCGGTGGCGTGATCGCCGGCTGGACCGAGGCGCTGCAGCTGATGAATGCCGGTAGCAAGTGGCGTCTCTACGTGCCGAGTGAACTGGCCTACGGTGCCCAGGGCGTCGGTAGCATTCCGCCGCACAGCACGCTGGTGTTCGACGTCGAACTGCTGGACGTACTCTGACGCAGTCGCGGTCTTTCGGTTGCTGTCGCGCGCTATGCGCGGCGGCGCCGACCACGGACGCGCGTGTTTTCTGCCTCGGTGCGCGCGTTCAGGTCTCTATCAGCTCAGGGGCGCAATGCCCGGGCATAGCTGAACAGAAACAGATTGCGGATCTGCTCCTTGAGCACGCAAGGTTCGTTCGTACTGAGCTCCTGCAGGTCGAGATCGCCCTGCTCGCGCAGCTCCTCCAGCGCCTCTCCATCCAGTGAAACGCACACCGCGCCGGTATTGCGGTCGAGTATGCGAAGGTAGGGCTGCGGCCGGTCCAGCCAGGCGTCGATCAGATAAGTCATGCGGCATCTCCAATTCAATCTATTAATGAGAATAATTGTTATTTGCAGAGATGCAAGCGCGAATTTCCACCTGCCGATCGGGTAACGGCGAGCCAGGTAGTTATGCGGCTATAGGTGGACGGCTGCGCCGTAGGCGACGCAGCGATGTAGCAGATCAGTGAGTGCGGGCCACTGCGAAACGGCAGAGATCGGCCAGCGCATCGCGATATTGGTTGGCCGGAACGACTTCGAGGCAGGCGATGGCACGTTCGGCATAGTCGCGGGCGAGCCTGGCGGTGTAGTCCAGGGCTCCCGAGGCTTCGACCGCAGCGCGGATGCTCTCCAGATCTTCCAGCCCGCCTTTCTGGATGGCCTTGCGCACCAGGGCGGCCTGTTCGGCGGTGCCTTCGCGCATGGTGTAGATCAGCGGCAGCGTGGGTTTGCCTTCGGCGAGGTCGTCGCCGACGTTCTTGCCGAGGGTTTCGGTATCGCCCTGATAGTCGAGCAGGTCGTCGACCAGCTGGAAGGCAATGCCGAGGTGGTCACCGAAGGTGCGCAACGCCTCGCGCTGTTCCTCGCTGGCGGCGGCGAGCGTGGCGGCGCTGTGCGTCGAGGCCTCGAAGAGCATCGCGGTCTTGCCGCGGATGACTTCCATATAGATCTCTTCGGTGGTGCTGGCGTCGCGAACTTTCGACAGCTGCAGCACTTCGCCTTCGGCGATGACTCGGGTCGCCTGAGAAATGATGCGCATGACCGGCATCGAATCCAGCTCGACCATCATCTCGAACGAGCGTGCGTATAGAAAGTCGCCGACAAGCACGCTGGGAGCATTGCCCCATAGCGCGTTGGCAGTGGAGCGGCCGCGGCGCATGCCAGACATGTCGACGACATCGTCATGCAGCAGTGTTGAGGTGTGCAGAAACTCGATGATAGCGGCGAGCAGGCGCAGCTGGTCGCCGTTATGCCCGAGCGCGCTGCCGCTGAGCAGAACCAGCAGCGGGCGCAGGCGCTTGCCGCCGGCCGAAGTGATGTAATCCCCGATCTTCTCCACCAGAGGAACGCGCGAAGTCAGCTGCTTGCGGATGATGCCGTCGACAGCGGCAAAATCGTCCGCCACAACTTGATAGAAAGACTGGGGTTGCATCGGGGACTCCTCGCAGATTGCGCGGCATGCTAGGGGGCGGGTATGGCACTGTCAAGGCGACGCCGGCTGGCTATTGCGCAGGGGGTGGCGCATGCGTACAATCGCGGACCCTGAACTTCCCCCTGGGCATTTCCCTGCCTTACGCAATTGCACGGGCGTCACCTTCCGGCCCCATGCAGCCATGCCAGTCACCAACGATTCCTACAAAGCGCTGGGTGAGCAGGATCAACGGAGATACAAGATGTACGCAGTTATCGTAACCGGCGGCAAGCAATACAAGGTTGCCGAAGGCGAATACCTCAAGATTGAAAAACTCGAAGTTCCGACTGGCGAAGCTGTCACCTTTGACCGCGTTCTGCTGATCGGCAACGGCGACGATGTGAAGATCGGCGCTCCGGTGGTCGATGGTGCCAAAGTCACCGCAGAAGTGGTTGCCCAGGGCCGCCACGACAAAGTGACCATCATCAAGTTCCGCCGTCGTAAGCACCACATGAAGCGTCAGGGCCACCGTCAGTGGTTCACTGAGGTCAAAATCACCGGTATTCAGGGCTAATCGGGCCTGGATCCCCATATAGGAGTATTGAACTCATGGCACACAAAAAAGCTGGCGGTTCTACCCGCAACGGTCGCGACTCAGAAGCCAAACGACTTGGCGTGAAGATGTATGGCGGCCAGGTCATCAAGGCCGGCAATATCATCGTGCGTCAGCGCGGCACCCAGTTCCACGCCGGTTATGGCGTTGGTATGGGCAAGGATCACACCCTCTTCGCCAAGGTCGAAGGCGTGGTCAAGTTCGAAGTGAAGGGCGCTTTTGGCCGTCGCTACGTGAGCGTCGTCGCAGCCTAACTGCGGCGTTGCTGGAAAAGCCCTGTCATGCGACGGGGCTTTTTTGTTTCTGTATCCTGTGAGGCTCTTGCCGAGAACCGCTTGGCGATCGTCCGGTTTTTCGCAAGATCCTTACGTTCTGTTTCTTAAGCCCGTCCTGCGACGGGAGGCGTTCCCATGAAATTCGTCGATGAAGTATCGATTTTTGTAAAGGCCGGTGACGGCGGTAACGGCATGATGAGCTTCCGTCGCGAGAAGTTCATCGAGAAGGGTGGTCCCAACGGTGGTGATGGTGGTGACGGCGGCTCGGTGTATCTCGAGGCCGACGAGAACCTCAATACCCTGGTGGACTATCGCTATACCCGCCGATTCCATGCGCAGAACGGGCAGAAGGGCGGCAGTACCGATTGCACTGGCGCCAGAGGCGAAGACCTTATCCTGCCGGTGCCGGTAGGTACCACGGTCATCGATGCAGCGACCCAGGAAATCATGGGCGACCTGACCAAGGCCGGTCAGCGACTGCTGGTGGCGCAGGGTGGCTGGCACGGGCTCGGCAATACGCGTTTCAAGTCCAGCACCAACCGCGCGCCGCGGCAGACCACGCCAGGCAAGCCGGGCGATGCGCGCGACCTCAAGCTGGAGTTGAAGGTACTGGCGGACGTCGGTCTGCTGGGGTTGCCGAACGCCGGCAAGAGCACCTTCATCCGTTCGGTGTCGGCAGCCAAACCGAAGGTGGCCGACTATCCGTTCACCACGCTGGTGCCGAACCTCGGCGTGGTCAGCGTCGGTCGCTACAAAAGCTTCGTGATTGCCGATATCCCGGGGTTGATCGAGGGTGCCTCGGAAGGTGCCGGGCTTGGCATTCGCTTTCTCAAGCACCTGGCGCGCACCCGCCTGTTGTTGCATCTGGTCGATATGGCGCCTCTGGACGGCAGTGATCCGGCCGATGCCGCTGAGGTGATCCTCAATGAGCTGGAAAAATTCAGCCCGGCGCTGACGCAGCGTGATCGCTGGCTGGTGCTGAACAAGGCCGATCAGCTGCTCGAGGAGGAGCGCGAAGAGCGCGTGCGGCAGGTGGTCGAGCGGCTGGATTGGAAAGGGCCGGTGTTCGTCATCTCCGCGCTGGAGAGCGAGGGCACCGAGGCGCTGAGTCAGGCGATCATGCGTTACCTGGATGAGCGTGCCGTGCGTATCGCCGAGGAGCCCGAGTATGCCGAGGCGCTCGCCGAGCTGGATCGGCAGATCGAGGACGAGGCTCGGGCTCGGCTGCAGGAGCTCGACGACCAGCGGGCGCTGCGTCGTGCTGGTGTCAAGTCGGTCGAGGAGGCGGATGATGACGACTTCGACGACGATGATGATGACGAGGGCGGCGCCGAGATCATCTACGTTCGCTGAGGCGAGCGTCGGGTCGCTGTGAGGCCTGGTTCAGGTGGGTGGTCGGCGGGCTGGCTCGTGCGCAGCCCGATCCGGAAGTGTTTTGGCCGAATGGAAGGCGGGAACGATGCGGGACAAGGTGAGCGGCGCGCGGCGCTGGGTGGTGAAGATCGGCAGTGCGCTGCTGACCGCCGACGGTCGAGGGCTCGATCAGGCAGCGATGGCTGTCTGGGTCGACCAGATGGTGGCGCTGCGAGCGGCGGGGGTCGAGCTGGTGCTGGTTTCGTCCGGTGCGGTGGCCGCCGGCATGAGTCGTCTCGGTTGGGCTTCGCGTCCCAAAGCGGTGCATGAACTTCAGGCTGCCGCTGCGGTGGGCCAGATGGGGCTCATCCGTGCCTGGGAGTCGAGCTTCGCGCGCTGCGATCAGCAGACGGCGCAGATTCTGGTCACCCATGACGACCTGTCCGATCGCAAGCGCTACCTCAATGCGCGCAGCACGCTGCGCACGCTCATCGATCTCGGCGTGGTGCCGGTCATCAACGAGAACGACACGGTTGTCACTGACGAAATCCGCTTCGGTGACAACGATACCCTGGCCGCGCTGGTTGCCAACCTGGTCGAGGCCGACCTGCTGGTGATCCTCACCGATCGCGATGGCATGTTCGATGCCGATCCGCGCCATAACCCCGAAGCCAATCTGATCAGCGAGGCGCGCGCCGACGACCCGGCGCTGGATGCGGTTGCAGGCGGCACCGGCGGCGCGCTGGGTCGTGGTGGCATGCAGACGAAGCTCAGGGCGGCGCGCCTCGCTGCGCGTTCCGGTGCGCACACGGTGATCGTCGGTGGGCGCATCGAGCAGGTACTGTCGCGCCTCAAGGCTGGCGAGCGGCTGGGTACCCTGCTGGCGCCTGAGTGTAGTCGACACGCGGCTCGCAAGCAGTGGCTGGCCGGCCATCTGCAGACGCGTGGCACGCTGATCCTGGACGACGGGGCGGTGCTGGCCTTGCGTCAGGGTAATCGCAGCCTGCTGCCGGTAGGTGTGCGTGCGGTGCAGGGCGCGTTCCGTCGTGGCGAGATGGTGGTCTGCGTCGGTCCGCAGGGCGCCGAGGTAGCGCGCGGGTTGGTGAATTACAGTGCGGCCGAGGCGCAGCGCATTCTCGGGCGGCCGTCCGACGAGATCGAAAAGCTGCTTGGCTATGTCGATGAGCCCGAGCTGATCCATCGCGACAACATGATTCTGGTCTGAGGTGTTCCATGCGCTTGGCGATTGCGGCAATGATGGTGGGATTGGCTCTGCCGGGCCTAACGGCTGCCGAGGAGATCGGCGCGGTCGACACGGTGTTCAAGTGGCTCGGGCCGAATCACAAGATCGTAGTCGAGGCATTCGATGACCCCATGGTCGATGGCGTGACCTGCTATCTGTCGCGGGCCAAGACTGGCGGTATCAAGGGCGGCCTGGGCCTGGCCGAGGATCGCGCGGAGGCCTCCATCGCCTGTCGTCAGGTCGGCCCGATTCGCATCAAGGGCAAGCTCAAGGATGGCGATGTGGTGTTCAAGGAGCGCACATCGCTGGTGTTCAAGACCATGCAGGTGGTGCGTTTCTTCGACGAGTCGCGCAATGCGCTGGTCTATCTGGTGTACAGCGACCGGGTCATCGAGGGTAGTCCGCAGAATGCGGTGACGGCGATTCCGATTCTGCCCTGGCCGGTGACGCAATAATTGCAGTCGTCTCGATCCGTCGGGGTGAGGCAGCAAAAGCAGGCACAAAAAAACCGGCGCTAGGCCGGTTTTTTTACAAGAACCTGCAGTTAGGCTGCAGCAGCTTCGCCGAGGGCCTTGATGTGGCCGTTCAGGCGGCTCTTGTGACGAGCAGCTTTGTTCTTGTGGATGATGCCTTTGTCAGCCATGCGGTCGATGACCGGCACAGCGGCGGTGTAGGCTGCGCGGGCCTTGTCCAGGTCCTTGGCGTCGATGGCCTTGACCACATTCTTGATGTAGGTGCGAACCATGGAGCGCAAGCTGGCGTTGTGGCTGCGACGCTTCTCAGCCTGAATTGCGCGTTTTTTGGCGGAAGGGCTGTTGGCCACCGTCGAACTCCTCGAAAACGTGGGGATTGCAAAGCAAATAAGGCCGCGAATCATGCCGATGCGAAGGGCGCTTGTCAAGCCTGGTCGAATGGGTTGAGAAGCTGGCCGGACAGATGGGCTGAGGCTAAACTCGCCGCCTCATTTCGTGTCGTAACTGGCCATCGATCAGGCCGGCGCAGGGCGCCCGGTCGATCAGTCTCGCTGCAACTCTAGGAAGACAAATGTCCGAAAAAATCGGCAAGGGCGGATTGTTGCGCTCCAGCGCCGTGGTCAGTGTCATGACCCTGCTGTCGCGCGTGCTGGGCATGGTACGCGATATGGTGGTCGCCAGCTACTTCGGCTCCGGTGCGGCGGCGGACGCGTTCTTCATCGCGTTCAAGATCCCCAACTTCCTCCGCCGGCTGTTCGCCGAGGGGGCCTTCGCCCAGGCATTCGTGCCGGTGCTGTCGGAGTACCGCACCAAGCGCACGCTGGCGGACGTCAAACAGCTGGTGGATCGTACGGCAGGCATGCTCGGGCTCATTCTGGCAGGGCTGACCGCGCTGGGCGTGCTGTTCGCGCCCTATGTGGTGATGGTCTTCGCGCCGGGCTTTCACGACGATCCGGCGAAAATGCAGCTGGCCGGCGAGTTGCTGCGCATCACCTTTCCCTATCTGATGCTGATCTCGCTGACGGCCTTCACCTCGGGGGTGCTGAACAGCTACGGCTATTTCGCGGTGCCCGGTTTCACGCCTGTGCTGCTCAACGTCTGCATGATCATGTCGGCGGTGTTCCTGACCCCCTATTTCGATCAGCCGATCATGGCGCTGGCCTGGGGCGTATTCATCGCGGGGTTTGCCCAGCTGGCGTTCCAGCTGCCGTATGTCGCCAAGCTGGGGCTGCTGCCCAGGCCACTAGTCAAGCGGGGTGACGAGGGGGTGCGGCGCATCATGCTGCTGATGGTGCCGGCGCTGTTCGGGGTTTCGGTAAGCCAGATCAATCTGCTGCTGGATACCGTGCTGGCGTCGTTCCTGCAAACCGGCAGCGTTTCCTGGCTCTATTACGCCGACCGGCTGTCCGAATTGCCGCTGGGTGCGTTCGGCATCGCCATCGGCACGGTAATTCTGCCGAGCCTGTCGCGCCAGCATGCCGGTGAGGATCCCAAGGCGTTCTCGGCGACTCTGGAGTGGGCGCTGCGCATGGTGCTGCTGGTGGGCGTACCGGCGGCACTGGCGCTGGGCATTCTCGCCGAGCCGATGATCGCCAGCCTGTTCTACTACGGCGCCATGAGCGAGGAGGCGGTAGTGCAGTCGGCGCGGGCGCTGCAGGCGTACTCGCTGGGCGTGCTGGCGTTCATGCTGATCAAGGTGCTGGCGCCGGGCTTCTTCGCGCGTCAGGACCTGAAGACGCCGGTACGTGTCGCCGTGATCTGCATGGTGGCGAACATGGTGATGAACCTGATTCTGATCTGGCCGCTGCAGCACGTCGGCCTGGCGCTGGCGACGTCGCTGTCATCCATGCTCAATGCCGTGCTGCTGTTCTGGGGGCTGTACAAGATCGGCGTCTATCGGCCGGCACCCGGCTGGTGGCTGTTCGGCCTGCGCCTGGCGGCGGCCTGTGCGGCGATGGTGGCGGTCGTCTGGTGGCTTAACGTGCCGGCCCAGGAGTGGTTCCAGTGGGGCTGGCAGCAGCGCGCGCTGCAGCTGGGCTTGCTGGTCAGCGCCGGCTTGGCGGCATTTGTCGCTGGGCTGTTGCTGACGGGGTTGCGGCCGCGACATTTGCGGCATTGATCGCCGCTTTCCGGCCGATGCAAACCTGTCCGCTCGCCATGTCACATGCGTATAATCGGCCACTTTTCAAGCAAGAAGTGCGGTATGCAGCTGGTTCGAGGTCTTCACAACCTGCGCCCCCGGCATCGGGGCTGCGTCGCCACCATCGGCAATTTCGACGGCGTGCACCGGGGGCATCAGGCCATCCTGGCGCGCTTGCGCGAACGCGCGGCCGAGCTGGGGCTGCCGAGCTGCGTGGTGATCTTCGAGCCGCAACCGCGTGAATACTTTTCGCCGGATCGGGCGCCCGCACGGCTGACCCGGCTGCGCGAGAAACTGCAGCTGCTGAGCGAGCAGGGGGTTGATCTGGTGCTGTGCCTGGCCTTCAATCGTCGGCTGCGCGAGCTGAGTGCCGCGGAGTTCGTCCACGCCACACTGGTTGAAGGCCTTGGCGTGCGGCACCTGGAAGTGGGCGACGATTTTCGTTTCGGCTGTGACCGCGCCGGCGACTTCGACTTCCTGCTCAAGGCTGGCGCCGCCGAAGGCTTCAGTGTCGAGGCGGCCACCACCATCGAGGTGGATGGCGAGCGTGTCAGCAGCACGCGGCTGCGCCAGGTACTGGCCGACGGTGACCTGGGCTGTGCCGAGGCATTGCTCGGCAGGCCCTTCGCGATCACCGGGCGGGTCATGCATGGGCAGAAACTCGGTCGCCAGCTGGGCGCGCCGACTGCCAATGTCCAGCTCAAGCGTCGCAACACGCCGCTCAGCGGCGTGTTCGTCGTGACACTCGAGGTAGAGGGCAATGTGTTCGCCGGCGTGGCCAACATCGGCATGCGGCCTACGGTCGAAAGTGACGGCCAGCCCCATCTGGAGGTCCATCTGCTCGATTACCAGGGTGACCTGTATGGCCGTCTGGTGCAGGTGACCTTTCATCGCAAGCTGCGCGACGAGCAGCGCTTTGCCTCGCTTGAGGCGCTCAAGACGGCGATCGATGCGGACATCGCCGCTGCCCGTGAATACTGGCGGGCTTCATCCCTTATGACGAGTCAGGACTGAAATGACCGATTACAAAGCGACCCTCAATCTGCCGTCCACGGCATTTCCGATGAAGGCCGGTCTGCCACAGCGCGAGCCGGAGATTCTGCAGCGCTGGAACAGCATCGACCTGTACCGGAAGCTGCGGCAGATCGGCGAGGGACGCCCGAAGTTCATCCTGCACGATGGCCCGCCGTACGCCAACGGCAACATCCACATCGGCCATGCGGTGAACAAGGTCATCAAGGACATGATCGTGCGTTCGCGTACCCTCGCCGGGTTCGACGCACCTTACGTACCGGGTTGGGACTGCCATGGCTTGCCCATCGAGCACAAGGTCGAGACCACCTTCGGCAAGAACCAGCCAGCGGATCTGACCCGCGAGCGTTGCCGCGCCTACGCCGCCGAGCAGATCGAAGGGCAGAAGGCCGACTTCATTCGTCTCGGCGTTTTGGGCGACTGGGACAACCCCTACAAGACCATGGACTTCGCCAACGAGGCCGGGGAAATTCGTGCCCTGGCCAAGATGGTTGAGGGTGGCTTTGTCTTCAAGGGGCTGAAGCCGGTCAACTGGTGCTTCGACTGCGGTTCGGCGCTGGCAGAGGCTGAGGTGGAGTATCAGGACAAGAAATCCGATGCCATCGACGTCGCCTTCGATGTCGAGGACGCCGACAAGCTGGCCGCCGCGTTCGGCCTGGCCAGTCTGGCCAAGCGCGCCAGCATCGTCATCTGGACCACCACGCCCTGGACCATTCCGGCCAACCAGGCGCTGAACGTGCATCCCGAGTTCGTCTATGCGCTGGTGGACACCGGCGAGCGCTTGCTGGTGCTGGCCGAAGAACTGGTCGAGTCCTGTCTGCAGCGCTATGGCCTGGCCGGTGAAATCATCGCCCGTTGCGAAGGCAAGGCGCTGGAGCTGATCCGCTTCCGTCATCCGTTCTACGAGCGCTTCGCTCCGGTCTATCTGGCCGACTACGTGGAAACCGGTGCCGGTACCGGTATCGTCCATTCGGCGCCCGCATACGGCGAGGACGACTTCCGCTCCTGCAAGCACTACGGGATAGAGAATGACGACATTCTCGGCCCGGTGCAGAGCAACGGCGTCTATGTCTCGGATCTGCCGTTCTTTGGCGGCCAGTTCATCTGGAAGGCCAATCCGGCGATCGTCGAAAAGCTCGCCGAGGTGGGTGCGCTGCTCAAGCACGAGTCGATCCAGCACAGCTACATGCACTGCTGGCGGCACAAGACGCCGCTGATCTACCGCGCCACGGCGCAGTGGTTCGTCGGCATGGACAAGGTTGCCCATGACGGCAGTTCGCTGCGTCGTCGTGCACTGGACGCCATCGAGCAGACCGAGTTCGTCCCGGCCTGGGGGCAGGCGCGCCTGCACGGCATGATCGCCGGACGCCCGGACTGGTGCATCTCGCGCCAGCGCACCTGGGGCGTGCCGATCCCGTTCTTCCTGCACAAGGAAAGCGGCGAACTGCACCCGCGCACCGTCGAGCTGATGGAGCAGGTAGCGCAGCGCGTAGAGCAGGGCGGTATCGAGGCCTGGTCGAAGCTGGACGCGGCCGAGCTGCTCGGCGACGAAGCGGCGCAGTACGAGAAGATCACCGATACCCTGGACGTCTGGTTCGATTCCGGCACCACCCACTGGCACGTGATGCGCGGCTCGCACCCCATGGGCCACGAGCAGGGGCCGCGTGCCGATCTCTATCTGGAAGGCTCCGATCAGCATCGCGGCTGGTTCCATTCCTCGCTGCTGACCGGCGCCGCCATCGACGGGCACGCTCCGTACAAGGGGCTGCTCACCCACGGTTTCACCGTGGACGAGAATGGCCGCAAGATGTCCAAGTCCCTCGGCAACGTCATCGCGCCGCAGGAAATCACCGACAGCATGGGCGCCGATATCCTGCGTCTGTGGGTGTCGGCCACCGACTATTCCGGCGAGATGGCGGTTTCCAAGCAGATCCTGCAGCGCAGCGCCGATGCCTATCGACGCATCCGCAACACCGCGCGCTTCCTGCTCTCGAATCTCGACGGTTTCGACCCGGCGCAGCACATGGTGCCGAATGATCAGCTGATTGCGCTGGATCGCTGGGCCATCGACCGTGCACTGCTGCTGCAGCGCGAGATCGAGGAGGCTTACACCACCTACCGGTTCTGGAACGTTTACCAGAAGGTGCACAACTTCTGCGTGCAGGAGCTGGGCGGCTTCTATCTGGACATCATCAAGGACCGCCAGTACACCACCGGCGCCGACAGTCTGCCGCGGCGTTCCTGCCAGACGGCGCTGTACCACATTGCCGAGGCGCTGGTGCGCTGGATCGCACCGATCCTGGCGTTCACCGCCGAAGAGATCTGGCAGTACCTGCCGGGCGAGCGTAACGAGTCGGTGATGCTCAATACCTGGTACGAAGGGCTTGCCGAGCTGCCGGAAGGCTTCGAGCTGGGTCGCCCGTTCTGGGACAAGGTCATGGAGGTCAAGGCGGCGGTAAACAAGGAGCTGGAGAACCAGCGCAACGCCAAGGCCATCGGCGGTAACCTGCAGGCCGAAGTCACCCTGTATGCCGAGGAGTCGCTGGCCGGCGAGCTGGCCCGTCTTGGTAGTGAGCTGCGCTTCGTTCTGATCACTTCGGCGGTAGACATCGCACCATTGGCGCAGGCGCCCGTCGAGGCAGTGGACAGCGAACTGGCCGGTCTCAAATTGCTGGTCCGCAAGACCGAGCACAGCAAGTGCGGCCGCTGCTGGCACCATTTGCCGGACGTGGGCAGCCATGCCGAACACCCGGAAATCTGTGGACGCTGCGTGGAAAACATCGAAGGCGCCGGTGAGGTCCGTCACTATGCGTGAGTCCGTGCAGCCGATCGCAGGCTGGGCTTCAGCTCACCATCACGATGCGGTCTTCACTGCTGCTGGACTGACGCGCGCTCTGCCGCGTCGTGTTTCAGCGGAGGTCACTGCATGACGGCGCGTTTCGGCAAGCTTGCCTGGCTCTGGCTGAGCGTATTGGTCATCGCCCTCGATCAGGCCACCAAGCACTGGTTCGAGGCCAATTTCAGCCTGTACCAGAAGGTCGAGGTCATCCCCGACTACTTCGCCTGGACCCTCGCTTACAACACCGGTGCGGCGTTCAGCTTTCTGGCCGACCACAGCGGTTGGCAGCGCTGGCTGTTCGCGGCGATCGCCATTGGCGTGAGCGTCGTGCTGGTGGTCTGGCTCAAGCGCCTGAAGGCCAGCGAAACCTGGCTCGCCGTTGCGTTGGCGTTGGTATTGGGGGGCGCTTTGGGCAACCTCTATGACCGCGTGGTGCTTGGTCACGTGGTCGACTTCATCCTGGTGCATTGGCAGAACCGCTGGTACTTCCCGGCGTTCAACATCGCCGATAGCGCCATTACCGTAGGCGCCGTGATGCTGGCGCTGGATATGTTCAAGGGCAACAAGACCGGAGAATCCGCACATGACTGAACAGCGCATTGGGCCGGACAAGGAAGTCACCCTGCATTTTGCGCTCGGCCTGGAGACGGGCGAGCTGGTCGACAGCACATTCGACAAGAAACCGGCCACCTTCAAGGTGGGTGACGGCAACTTGCTGCCGGGTTTCGAGCAACAGCTCTATGGGCTGAAGGCTGGTGACAAGCGCACCCTGCAGATTGCTCCGGAGCAGGGCTTCGGCCAGATCAACCCGCAGAACGTGCAGGTCATGCCGCGCAGCCAGTTCGCCGGGATGGACCTCTCCGAAGGCTTGATGGTGAGCTTTCAGGACGCGGCCCGCACCGAGCTGCCAGGGGTCGTGAAAGCCTTCGATGACAATCAGGTCACTGTGGACTTCAACCATCCTCTGGCTGGCAAGACCCTTACGTTCGAAGTCGAAATCATCGACGTCAAACCGGTGTAACCAGCTCGCAGCCGGCGGGGACGTTCGCGTCCGCCGGCTGACGAAGGGCACCCGAGAATGCCCGCACGTATCGCGTTACACTCCCCCGTCATCAAGCCTTCGCGTGCCGAGACCCATCATGCAAATCAAACTCGCCAACCCTCGCGGCTTCTGCGCGGGTGTAGATCGCGCCATCGAAATCGTCAACCGCGCTCTGGAAGTCTTCGGACCTCCGATCTATGTGCGACATGAGGTCGTGCACAACAAGTTCGTCGTGGAAGACCTGCGTGCCCGCGGTGCGGTCTTCGTCGAGGAGCTGGATCAGGTGCCGGACAACGTCATCGTCATCTTCAGCGCCCATGGCGTTTCGCAGGCCGTTCGACAGGAAGCCGAGAAACGCGGCCTGAAGGTGTTCGACGCCACCTGTCCGCTGGTGACCAAGGTGCATCTGGAAGTCGCCAAGTACAGTCGTGAAGGGCGCGAATGCATCCTCATCGGGCACCAGGGCCACCCGGAAGTCGAAGGGACCATGGGGCAGTACGACGCGCGCAATGGCGGCGCGATCTACCTGGTCGAGGATGAAGAGGATGTCGCCCAGCTGCAGGTGCGCAACCCCGAGGCCCTGGCATTCGTCACCCAGACCACGTTGTCCATGGATGACACCAGTCGCGTCATCGACGCGCTGCGCCGTAAGTACCCGAGCATCGGCGGTCCTCGCAAGGACGACATCTGCTACGCCACACAGAATCGCCAGGATGCGGTGAAGCAACTGGCCGATGAATGCGACGTGGTACTGGTAGTCGGTAGCCCCAACAGCTCAAATTCGAACCGTCTGCGTGAGCTGGCAGAGCGCATGAACACACCCGCGTATCTGATCGACGGCGCCGAGGACCTCAAGCGAGAATGGTTCGAGAGCGTCGAGCGCATCGGCATCACCGCCGGCGCATCGGCACCTGAGGTGCTGGTGCGTGGGGTAATCGAGCAGTTGCGCGAGTGGGGTGCAACCGGGATGGATGAGCTGGAGGGGAGGCCGGAGAACGTGACGTTCTCCATGCCGAAGGAGTTGCGGTTAAGACCTGTCTAATTGTCAGCGCACTCGATACCTTGAATTCCATCTACGCGAATCCGGCCGCCGGCGTTAACGACGATTTTTTTGGTTCTTCGAGTGCCGCATATCAGTAGGCTCCCAGCGAGGAATGCACCAGACGCCTGTCTGCTCCGCCCTGTGCTGCCATATCCGATATAGCTCGACAGGATGTTGTTGCCTTGGATTTTGATCTTCGACTGCTTCGCGTAGGTGAACAGTACCGCCTCTCCTGCGTCCAGCACGGCATTCTGGTTTCGGTCTTCGAAGATTTCCCAACCGTTTTCCCATTTGCCTCTGGCACTCATGACGACAAACGTGTTGCGCTTGATGGCCTCATGGCGGGTCCGGCTGATGGAGGCCAAAAGTTGTTGCGATGTGCTGTCCACCTCCGCCTGTACCAACGAATCACGCAGTTGAGGAACTGCGATTGATAACGTGACAGACAAGACAGAAAGCGTGATCAGAAGCTCGAATAATGTGAACCCACTGGGTTTCATGGCATGCGTCCTTGCGAGATCTTTCTAATACAACCGACCATCATCCTAGATTGGCCGTACATCCGTGCCAGGCAGACTTTAAGTTTGCCTCTTCCTAGGATGCAAATCAAAAGCGCGGGATGAATTCATAAATGCGACACCCTCAACATGCTTTCACGCTAATCGAACTGATGGTCACCATCGGGATACTTGCAATTTTATTAGCCGCGGCGGTCCCCGCGTTGTCCCAGGCCGTCCGAAATACCAGGCTAACGTCGTTGATCAACGATCTGACTACATCGGTGACATATGCTCGTTCGGAGGCGGTTAAGCGAAGCCGCAGGGTAGTAATCTGTCGGGCGAATGCCGCGCGTGATAACTGCAATTACGCTAGCGGGAATTGGTCCGCAGGTTGGCTTATCTTCGTCGATTCTGCGGAGTCCGATACAGCGACACCCGTATACAACGCAGCCAATCTTTTAAGGGTTTCCGACGTGCCGCCATCGGGCAGCACTATCACCGGGCGTAACGGTGCGACGGGAAGAGGGTGGGTGCGTTATTCGAGTATTGGAACTCTTGCCAGAGCATCCTCCAGTAGTGATGTCTTCAGCTGGGATCTCAGTCTGGCAAACGCTGCGGCTGAGCGCGCGCGAACCGTTCAGATCGGCCTGGCGGGTCGTCCCAGCATATGCAAAGGAACTGTATGCGAATGAAGTCGAAGAGGCACGATGCCGGTTTCAGTCTGATTGAGGTGTTGATCGCGTTGGTGATCATCTCCGTCGGTTTGATAGGGCTCGCTGCATTGCAGGCCAGAGGGCTGCAATACAACCAGGGGTCCTATCTGCGTTCGCAGGCCAATATTCTGGCTTACGACATGATCGACCGCATGCGAATCAATCGGGAGAAGGCTCAGGCCGGCAACTATAACCTTTCGCTCTCCGCTTCCGCACCGACGGGAAGCACCCTTGCAGCGCAGGATCTCGCCGGCTGGCTTGGCTTGCTCGCCGACACTCTGCCTGCCGGAGACGGCGAGGTCAGCTGCGATGTCACGCTTTGCAGCGTTCGGGTGACCTGGCAGGAAGCTGACGGGGCTACATACGAGTTCAACTACCAAACACGGATCTAGCTATGAAACGAGGCCAAGTAGGGCTTTCTCTGGTCGAGTTGATGATCGCGATGGTCATCGGGCTGATTCTTCTGACCGGTGTAGTGCATATATTCCTCGGCAGCAAGCACGTCTACACGACCCAGGATGCACTTTCCAGAATTCAGGAGAACGGGCGTCTGGCGGTCGATTTCATTAGCCGCGATGCGCGCATGGCTGGTTATGCGGGTTGCGCCGGCGGCGCAAATAGCAATCTGCACAATGGTTTGAACGTCTCCCCGACCAATGCTGGGGACAAACTGCTGTTTGACTTTGAAATGCCAATTGAGGGGCTGGATAACGTGGGAGTAGTGCCCGGTTGGGGGGCGGGCGTCGCGCCTGTTGCTGGGACAGACGTCATGTTTATCCGCGGCGCGTTCGCTGGGGATGTAGGTATCAAGGCCAACAACAGCAGCGGCAACCTCCGTGCTGAAACAAACTCTCCGGTCGTTGCGGGGGCAGATGGTGGGCCTTCGTGCGCTGCCAATGGCTCCCTCTGTGAAAACGATATCGTCATGATTTCCGATTGCTCGAAAAGCCGTGTTTTCCAGGTGACCAATCTAAACGCTGATGGAGCATCGGCTGCGTTGGTCGTTCATGCCGCATCCGGGACACCCGGCAACGCATCTCCGGCGAGCTGGGGGGGCGCGTCGGCACCCCCGGAGGAAGTGTTTGGCGTCGAGTCAGAACTTCTTCGAATCAGCAGCCTGGCGTACTTCATCGGAGTGAATCCCGCAGGTCGACGCGCTTTGTATCAACGTGCGGGCACAGCTGCCGCTGTGGAGCTGGTTGAGGGTATTCAAGACATGCAGATCACGTTTGGCTATGACACTTCTGGCGACGGTGTTCCGGACTCCTATGCGGCAGCAAGCGCTATTTCCAACGCAGACCGTGTAACCCATGTGGCTAATTGGGCGAAGGTCATCAGTGTTCGAGTTGCGATGCTATTGCAGAGCAATAACGACAATATCCTCGAGACGCCGCAGGAAATTACGTTTAACGGCAGTGCGGTCAATCCTTCAGGCGGCGCGCAGGATCGCCGGTTGCGACAGGTCTTCGTTTCAACCATAGGCATTCGTAGCCGCCTGGATTAGGAGCTTTTCAATGGACATTATGGGCAGGAGAGAGCGAGGCGCTGTGCTGATCGTTGCGTTGGTCATGCTGTTGTTGCTGACTGTCGTCGGCTTGGCAGGCATGCAGGATGCGAATTTGCAGGAGTCTATGGCGGGCAATATGCGTGACCGCAACATTGCGTTTCAGGTTGCAGAGGCGGGATTGAGGGCTGGGGAAAATGAGCTTCGCAAAGCCACTATCACGGCACCGGTCTCGGCTCCCGTGGTGCGCCCAGGCGATCCCTGCTTCTGGTGGACCTGTGGCGGATCGGCGACTGTTTTCAATTGGAGTGCAAGCCCGGCGGTCACGGCAAGCCTCAACTATGGCGTCCCCAATCCACAATACGTAATCGAGCTGCTTCCAGCTCTACCGGCGGCTGCAGCCGGAAACAGCGCCAAGTTTGGCGAGGACACTCTATCTCGAGTATATCGAGTGACCAGTCGTGCCGGTGGCGGCTCTGGGGAGTCTATCGTGGTAGTGCAATCGACCTTCAAGCGCTGACTCAAGGAACAAGCATGAAAAATTGGATTTTTAAGCCTGTGCTCAAGGTATGCGTCAGCGCGTTGCTGGTTGGCTCTGTTGCAATGTCTGCAAACGCGATCACCCTCAGCAGCGTGCCGTTGTTCTTGAACGCGCCGGTTGCCCCTATCGTCATGCTGAATATGTCGAAGGATCATCAGCTTTTCTATAAGGCGTATGATGATTATTCGGACGTGAACAAAGATGGCGATCTTGATACAACTTATAACCACTCGATTGATTATTATGGGTATTTTGATACGCAGAAGTGCTATATATACACTAATGGGCGCTACGAACCTGCCAGCTTGACGGTCGATAAGTACTGTAACAGCGGGGCGACAGGGCAGTGGGCTGGGAATTTCTTGAACTGGGCTACCATGACCCGTATCGACGCCGTCCGGAAGATTCTTTATGGCGGGCTTCGTTCTACCGATACCGCAAACGAAACAGTTCTGCAGCGCGCTTTTTTGCCTAACGACGCGCATAGTTTTGCAAAGTACTACCGTGGTTCCGATCTTCCTAGATTGGTGGGCGTTTCCGTTACAGATTTCTCCGACTCTTCCGCTGCTGGTTTGACTATTTGCAACACGACGGTGGAGTCCAGTGGTTTTTCGCATAACTCCACCAGTGCACCCCTCATGCGTGTGGTGAAAGGCAACTACTCCCTTTGGGCTGCGAATGAGCGTTGGCAATGCCGATGGTCAGGCGAGCAAAACAAAAGTAACGGCAACGATGCTAGCAAGACAGGGATTAAGGCTTATTCAAATAGCCCTTCGAAGCCCAGTAGCTCGTCAAATGGGGGGGACTTCAACGTTCGAGTAAAGGTGTGCACTGCTGCGTCCATGATTGGAGGCGAAAAGTGCAAGGCCTATAACTCGGCAACTGGCACTTCTCTCAAGCCAATTGGCTTGTTGCAGACTTATGGCGATAGCAATCTGATTAAGTTTGGCCTGATGACAGGCTCTTACAGCAAGAACAAGTCAGGTGGTGTGCTGCGCAAGAACGTTTCGAGCATGAATGATGAGATCGATGCCGATACGGGGGTTTTTCAGTCTGCGCCCGCCACTGGGGGGGTTATCAGTACGCTCAATAAACTGACCATTTATGGCTACGATTTTGGTGATGGTACATACAACAGCGGTAGTGGTGATAATTGCAGTTGGGGAAAGTCGTCTTTTAATGATGGTCAATGCACTAACTGGGGTAATCCGCAAGCCGAGATTTTTCAGGAGTCGCTCAACTATCTTTCCGGAGGGTCGCCTCGCTTCGCTGTTTCAAATCCAGACAAGATTAGTGGTTTAAATTCTGCCGCCTGGAACGCTCCGATAACCAGTGAGAACTCTTGCGCGCCCCTCAATATCATTCAATTTAACGCAAGTACCACGTCTTACGATGGTGACAACCTGTCCACGTTGGCCGACCCGATCAACAGTACTAATACGGTGGGAGTCGGGGAGTCAATCAATGGAGGCAACTTCTTTGTTGGGAAATCCGGCACCTCTACCGATGGGCTGTGCACGCCGAAGACCATCGCTAACCTGTCGGACGCCTCCGGTACCTGCCCCGACGCGCCTCGGCTGGATGGGACATACAAGATAGCCGGGCTCGCCAATTACGCTCGCACGCATGATCTTTTACCCGCGCTTTCCGGGAATCAGAAAGTAAAGACCTATGGCGTGGCCTTGGCGCCCGCAGTACCTAAGATTGAGGTCCCGCTGGAGCAAGGGAAGAAAATAAGCATCCTGCCTGCATGTAAGAACAGCTCCATCGGTGGAAATTGCGCCATCGTAGACTTCAAGGTCGTTAGTGCTTCTAGTTCGGCTGGGAAGCTTTATGTCAACTGGGAGGACAGCGAGCAGGGCGGAGATTACGACCAAGATATGTGGGGCGTGATTGATTATTCCATCTCAGGATCGACCATTAGTGTCACCAGTCAGGTCATGGCCCAGTCCACGGGGGATAAGATGGGTTTTGGCTACGTCATTGGCGGCACTGAGTCGGACGGTTTCCATGTTCATTCTGGCATCAATGGTTTCACCTTTCCGACTGACCCTAACCCGGGTGTCGGCACCAGTACGTCGGGTTCTTGCCGCAGCAGTGGAACTGAAGGGGCGTGCAACGTGGCCAGTGCCACCTCTCGAACTTACGTCATTGGCAATACCTCAGCCAAGTCTCTCGAGCAACCGCTGTACTACGCAGCTAAGTGGGGCGGCTTCGAGGACATCAATAATGACGGCAAGCCATCCACGGTGGATGAGTGGGACGCGGACGGTGATGGAGTTCCAGATACCTACTTTTTTGCCAGCAACCCAGCACAACTAGAAGCGTCATTGGCAAAAGCCTTCGAGCAGGTTGCGGCAACTGCTTCCTCTTCTGCGTCGGTCGCCACCAACTCGACACGGCTGGACACTGAGACGCTGATATACCAAGCTCGTTTCGACAGCAACGATTGGAGTGGACAGCTTCTGGCATACCGAGTGGCGGCGGGTGGAGATATTAGCGTTGTCGCGTGGGATACCAACCAGCCCGGAAAAATACCGTCACCAGGCAGCCGCAATATCGTAACTTGGACGGGATCAGCCGGAGCAAGTCTTGAATGGAACTCTTTGAGCAGTTCGCAGAGGGCGGACTTGGCTGGTGCCAACAGTCAAACCCTGACTTCGGCGCAAGCAACTCTTGGGCAGCAACGGCTGGCTTGGCTCAAAGGAGCTAGAGATCAGGAGCAGCCTGCTGGGAACTTACGTAAACGCAAGTATCTGCTGGGCGACGTCGTCAACTCCGATCCTGTATTCGTTGGCACACAAGATTATGGTTATAGCCGGCTGCCCGCAGGGACGCCGGGTGCTGATTCATATGCAGCCTACGTGGCGGCCAAGGCAGGCAAGGCCCCGCTGCTGTTGGTCGGCGCCAACGATGGAATGCTCCATGCATTTAACGCCACGACAGGCGTGGAGGCATTTGCCTATATGCCGAGCAAGGTATTTGCCGATATACGCCGAATTACCGCACCAGACTACGGGATGGTATCGAATCCGCATCGATATTTCGTTGATGGTCAGATTTTCATCGGTGATGCGTACATCAACGACTCTTGGCGCACGATAGCTGTCGGTAGTTATGGTGCGGGTTATCGAGGCGTATTCGCGCTGGATCTGACTAATGCGGGCACTGCAACCGGCTTCAGGGCTTCCGATGTTTTGTTCGAGCTTGATGATGTTGATTGGCCTGACATAGGAAACGTCATGAGCCCCGGTATAATTGGTCGCCTGCCTGATGGCACTTGGGGTGCGGTCTTCGGTAACGGTTATAACAGTCAGAATGAACAGGCGAAATTGCTGGTGGTTAACCTGGCTTCTGCAGTGGATCGAGTTGCCATCGCGACAGCAACTAGCGCAGCAGCAAATGGCTTGTCCGGACCTGCGTTGTTAGCCAATGCGCAGCGGACACTTATTCAGGCTTATGCGGGCGATCTCGCCGGAAACATGTGGAAGTTCGCCTTCACGGGTAATAACTCGACGACTCGCGCCAATTGGGCGGTCGCCTACAAGAATGGCAATACACCTGCCCCGCTCTTCAAGGCCAAAAACGCTGACGGCCAGGCGCAGCCCATTACGTCGGTTCCTGAGCTAGGGTACAACCCGGACGGTAATCGTCTAATGGTTTTCTTCGGAACCGGAAGCTATATCATGCCCAGCGATGTAGTCGTGCCGACTCCGCCCGATACGTCCAGAGTGGAAAGCTTCTATGGGGTGGTCGATGCTGGCGCTAAAGTTCCTCAGACAAGCGATGCCCGTAGCTCGTTGGTTGCTCAGAGCATTCTGTTGGAGAAGGACGTTGGCCCCCTGTCGTTGCGCAAGGTTTCCAACATTACGGTCGACTACAACAGCAAATCCGGATGGTATATGGATTTGATTAAGCCAAACATGAGCGGAACGGCCGGCCGGCAAGGCGAGCGGGTTGTTAGCGCGCCGATACTGCGTAATGGCCGAATTATTTTCCCGACAGTCATCCCGTCGCAGAGCGTTTGTTCGGCCGGGGGCGACAGCTGGCTAATGGAACTTGATGCGTGGAGCGGGGGGCGTCTTGCTTATCCGGTTTTCGACGTGAACGGCGATGGTGTGATCAATGACCTTGACCTTGTCGACGATGATCCGATGAGTGGTAAGAAGTCCAAGCAGGGCATTATAAAAACCCCGGCGATCATTTCTGCTGGTGACATTGAATACAAATTTGCGAGTGGTACAGCGGGCGGGATAGATGTCACTGTCGAGAAAGGCGGTGATAACGAAGGGCGGCTTTCCTGGAGGCAATTGCGTTAATGGCTCATTTCAAGAGATCTACTGATGCAGTGCGTAGCGCGGGTTTCACGCTCATCGAACTGATGATCGTTGTGGCTATTATCGGCATTCTCGCCGCCATCGCTTACCCTAATTACCAAGAATACGTGATGAAGGGCAACAGAAGTGACGCTAAAGCGGCTTTGACCCGCTCCGCGCAAGAACTGACGCGCTGCTTCACCAGTTTCAATCGATACGATCATGACGATTGTGCCGAAGCGGCTCTCTACGATGCGGCCTACGCCTCAGCTGAGGGGCACTATACGCTTACGGCGGTGATCAGCCCTACGACGTTTGTGCTCACCGCTGCTGCTGTCGGCACACAGATAAGCGACACCAACTGTAGAACGTTCACGCTTTCCAATACGGGGGCTCGTACGGCTGCGACCTCAGCGCCTGCCGACTCGACCGCGCGCTGCTGGTAACATCCCCGGCATCAATTAACTGCCTGGAGGTACCAGTGTGTCCATTTGTGTAGTTGGAGCGGGCGTCATTGGTATGCTGTCGTCACTGCAGCTCGCGAGCCAGGGCGTCTCGGTTGTGTTGCTCGATCAACGCAGTGCTGGCACCGAAGCCTCCTGGGCTGGCGGCGGGATCGTTTCGCCCCTGTACCCGTGGCGCTACAGCCCGGCGGTTACGGCGCTGGCGCATTGGTCGCAGGATTTCTATCCGCAGCTCGGCGAGCGGCTTCTGGAAGAGACCGGGGTGGACCCTGAGGTGCATGTGACGGGCCTCTACTGGCTCGACCTGCACGACGAGGCCGAGGCGCTGAGTTGGGCCGAGCGTTATGGCCGTCCGTTGCACGCGGTACAGATGGAGGCGGTGCGCAAGGCCGTGCCTTCGCTAGGTGAGGGTTACGAACGGGCCGTCTACATGGAGGGCGTGGCGAACATTCGCAATCCGCGACTGCTGCAGGCGTTGCGCGCGGCGCTGGCAAGGTTGTCCAACGTGACGGTCGTCGAGCATTGCCCGGTCGAGGGCTTTCTGCAGGACGGCTCGCGGGTCGTGGGCGTGAGGACGGCGCAGGGCGATATGCGTGCTGAGCAGGTCGTGGTGGCGGCGGGCGCCTGGAGTGCACAGCTGCTGGCGACGCTGGGGCTGGAGATTCCGGTCAAGCCGATGAAGGGGCAGATGATCCTCTTCAAGTGCGCCGAAGACTTCCTGCCGAGCATGGTGCTGGCCAAGCGGCGCTATGCGATTCCCCGTCGCGACGGCCATATCCTGGTCGGCAGCACGCTGGAAGATGTCGGTTTCGACAAGACGCCCACCGAGGATGCGCTGGAAAGCCTGCGAGCGACCGCAATCGAATTGCTGCCCGCGCTGGCCGACGCGCAAGTGGTCAAGCACTGGGCCGGTCTGCGTCCCGGTTCGCCGGACGGTGTGCCTTATATAGGACAGGTCAGCGGTTTCGACGGGCTGTGGCTGAACTGCGGACACTTCCGCAACGGTCTGGTGCTGGCGCCGGCGTCCTGCCAGCTGCTGGTCGATCTGATGCTTGGGCAGGCGCCGATCGTGGATCCCTCGCCCTACGCACCGACCGGTCGTTTCGATCAGAAAGGCTGAGCGGCTCTTGGCTTGGCTCCCGGTTACGTGAGCAGTCCGGGTTTGATATCCGTCGCCCGGACTCTGTTCTGCCACCAACTCGCATTGCTGGTAAATTAGCCGGCACTTCGGCTCTGCCAGGCAGAGCCAGATTGGCGAGTGAGGTTTGTGTGGCGAAGAAAACCACTTCCCTGGCCGGCCTGAGCGGGCTGGTCTATTCCACCGATGCCGGCCGGCATTGTCCCGAGTGCAGTCAACCGCTGGGCAGTTGCATCTGCAAACAAAGCGTTGTGCCCGAAGGCGACGGCATTGCACGGGTGCGCCGCGAGAGCAAGGGGCGGGGCGGCAAGACGGTGACGACCATCAGTGGCGTGCCCCTGCCGGAGAGCGAGCTCAAGGAGCTCGCCAGCGCGCTGAAACGCCGCTGCGGCACGGGCGGGGCGCTGAAGGAAGGCGTCATCGAGATTCAGGGCGATCATGTTCAGCTGCTGATTGACGAGCTGACCAAGCGTGGCTTCAAGGCCAAGAAGTCCGGCGGCTGATGTCGCTGTGATCGCCTCACCAATTTTCACCTTTTTACGCATATCGGCTGTCGAAGCCGCATAGCCTTCGCTGGGCGCATCTGCCTGAGGCGAAACGTTCAATTCTTTCCGGGAGGCTTCGATGCCCGTACGACGCACACGTAAAGATGACGGCAGCCAGTGGACCGCTGCTGACAGCCGCAGCATCTATGGCATTCGCCACTGGGGTGCCGGTTACTTCGCCATCAATGAACAGGGCAACGTCGAGGTTCGCCCGCAGGGCCCCAGCGGCGAGCCGATCGAGTTCAACGGGCTGATCGAGCAATTGCGCGAGGCGGGGCTGTCGCTGCCGCTGCTGGTGCGGTTTCCCGGCATCCTGCAGGACCGCGTGCGGCGCCTGACCGGAGCCTTCGACGCCAACATCGAGCGCATGGAGTACGCCGGCAAGTACACCGCGTTGTACCCGATCAAGGTCAATCAGCAGGAAGCGGTGGTGGAGAACATCATCGCCACGCAGAACGTTTCCATCGGCCTGGAGGCAGGCTCCAAGCCGGAGCTGATGGCGGTGCTGGCGCTGGCGCCGAAGGGCGGCACCATTGTCTGCAACGGCTACAAGGACCGCGAGTTCATCCGCCTGGCGCTGATGGGGCAGAAGCTCGGCCACAATGTGTTCATCGTCATCGAGAAGGAGTCCGAGGTCGGCCTGGTGATCGAGGAGGCCAACGAGCTCAAGCTGACCCCGCAGGTCGGCCTGCGCGTGCGCCTGTCGTCGCTGGCATCGTCCAAGTGGGCCGATACCGGTGGCGAGCGTTCCAAGTTCGGCTTGTCCGCAGCGCAGTTGCTCTCGGTGATCGAACGCTTCCGCGCCGCAGAGATGGATCAGGGCATTCGCCTGTTGCACTTCCACATGGGCTCGCAGATCGCCAACCTGGCCGACTACCGCCAGGGCTTCCGGGAAGCCATCCGCTATTACGCAGAATTGCGTGCGCTCGGGCTGCCGGTGGATTACATCGATGTCGGCGGCGGCCTGGGAGTCGACTACGACGGCACCCACTCGCGCAATGCCAGTTCGATCAACTACGACATCGACGAATACGCCGGTACCGTGGTCGGCATGCTCAAGGAGTTCTGCGAGGCGCAGGGCCTGCCGCACCCGAACATTTTCTCCGAGAGCGGGCGGGCGATGACGGCGCATCATGCGGTGCTGGTCATGCAGGTCACCGACGTCGAGCGGCACAACGACGAGTTGCCGGTGATCGATAACTACGACGATCTGCCGGAAATCGTCCAGTCTCTGGCCGATCTGCTCGGCCCGACCGACCCGGAAATGGTCACCGAGACCTACTGGCGCGCCACCCATTACATGAGCGAGTCCAGCGCGCAGTACGCGTCCGGCAAGCTGACCCTGGCACAGAAGGCGCTGGCCGAGCAGAGCTATTTCGCCATCTGCCGCCGCCTGTACAACCAGCTCAAGGCCCGTCAGCGCTCGCATCGGGCGGTGCTCGACGAGCTCAACGACAAGCTGGCGGACAAGTACATCTGTAACTTCTCGGTGTTCCAGAGCCTGCCGGACACCTGGGCGATCGACCAGATCCTGCCGATCGTGCCGCTGCAGCGGTTGACCGAGGAGCCGGTGCGGCGCGCCGTGCTGCAGGATCTGACTTGCGACTCGGATGGCAAGATCAAGCACTACGTCGACGAGCAGAGCATCGAAAGCAGCATGCCGGTGCACGAGGTCGCGCCTGGCGAGGAGTACTTCCTCGGCGTGTTCCTGGTAGGTGCCTATCAGGAGATTCTTGGCGACATGCACAACCTGTTCGGCGACACCGACTCGGTGAACGTTTATCAGCGCGAGGACGGTAGCTACTACCACGCCGGCATCGAGACCCATGACACCATCGAGGACATGCTGCGCTATGTGCATCTGTCGCCCGAGGAGCTGATGACCTACTACCGCGACAAGGTGGCCGGGGCCAAGTTGAGCGCCAAGGAACGCACGCAGTACATCGACGCGCTGCGCCTGGGCCTGACGCGTTCGTCCTACCTGACGCCCTGATGGGGGCCCGGCGTCAGCCGGGCATGACGCCGAAGCCTCGTGCCATCAGTGCCGCCAGCAGGGGAATCAGCGCGAGCAGCAGCAGCTCCAGGCGGATGGACAGCTTGACCCACCTGGCGCTGCCGCTCGAGACGGTCGGTGCCTGGCCTGCCGTGAGCGCGGGGCGCCAGCGCAGAAAGGTCAGCGTCGGGTAGATGGACAGGACGGCGACGACCACGAACAAACCGACCTTGGCGTGAAAGAAGCCGTTTTTCAGATAGTAGTCCAGACCCTTGCCATAGAAGACCGCCCGGGCGATGCCGCTCGCCAGCACGGCCGCGGCCGTGATGCCAAAGGCTATGTCGATACGGAACAGGCTGCGCGCGCGCTCCAGCGTCAGCGGCTGGCGGAACAGCTGATGCTCCAGCAGCAACAGGGCAAATAGCAGGAAGATCGCCAGAAAGTGCAGGTAGGCGGCAATGGCATAGGCCATGGTCAGCGTCCTTCGGAATGTGTGGTGTCAGGCGTGCTCATGGTAAACCAGGCGCCGCGGCGCTGCAGACGCAAGGCGAGCACGCCCAGGCAGATGCCGCGCGTCAGCATGAAGGTGAGAAACGCCAGCCACAAGCCGTGATTGCCCAGCCCCTGCAGCAGCCAGCCCAGCGGTAACGTCAGCGCCACCGCCAGCAGCATGCTGTTGCGCATCTCCCGCGCGCGGGTGGCACCGATGAACAGGCCATCGAGCAGATAGCTCCAGACCGCGATCAGCGGCAATGCCGCCAGATAGGGCAAGTAGGTCAGCGCGGTCTGGCGCACTTCGGGTATGTCGGTCTGCAACTGGATGAACAGCTGGCCGCCGAACAGAAAGAACAGGCCGAAGGCGATGCTGGCCAGCAATGACCAACCCCCGGCAACCACCATCACCCGTTGCAGTGCGTTGCGGTCGCCTGCACCGATGGCATGCCCGCTCAAGGCTTCCACCGCATGGGCCAGTCCGTCGAGGGCATGCGCGGTCAGCAGCAGGCCGTTGAGCAGCAGGGCGTTGGCGGCGACTGTGGCATCGCCCAGGCGGGTGCCCTGCACCGTGACCAGGAAGAACACCAGCTGCAGTGCCAGCGAGCGCAGGAAAATGTCGCGGTTGACCGCCATCAGCGGGCGCCAGCTTGTCCAGTGCCGCAGCGCGCGGGTGTCGAGTCGGCCGGGATAACGCGCCAGCGCACTGCGAGTAAGGGCCAGGCCAAGCAGCGCGCCGCTCCATTCGGCGATCACCGAGGCGCGCGCTGCGCCGGCCACGCCCCAGTCGAGGCCGAGCACGAACCACAGGTCCAGCGCGACATTGATCAGGTTCGTCGTCAGCAGAATGGCCAGCGGCGCGCGGGCGTTCTGCGTGCCGAGAAACCAGCCGATCAGCGCATAGCTGGCCAGCGCCGCGGGCAGGCCGAACAGGCGCGTGTGGAAATAGTCGCGGGTCAGGTCGTCTAGTTCCGCGGAGGGCTGCATCAGCTGCAGCGCGGCGCCCTTGAGCGGCACGCCGAGCGTGCCCAGCAGCAGGGCGAAGCCGAGGGCCAGCAACAGCCCCTGCAACAATATCTGGCGCAGCGCGCCGCCATCGTTGCGGCCAGCGGCCTGGGCGGCGAAACCGGTCGTGCCCATGCGCAGGAAGCCCATCACCCACACCAGCAGCGTGTACAGGCTGCCGCCAACCGCCACCGCGCCCAGCTGGTGAGCGTGCGGCAGATGGCCGATCACGCTGCTGTCCACCAGCGCCACCAGCGGCACGGACAGGTTCGACAGGATCATCGGCGCCGCCAGCGCCCATACCTTCTGGTGCGTGGGCGCGTGGCGCCAGGCGGCAAGCATGCGTGACATTACGGGCCTCCGGGACGGCCCGGCACTATACGTGGCCTATGGGAAAAGAGGAAAAACCGCAGTGCCCGGGGCGCACCGGGCGATGTGTCGGCGCGATCAGTGAATCAGCCAGCTCAGCAGCCACAAGCCGAGGAACAGCCAGACCAGCCCGCCGATGATCGAGCCGCGGAAGAATGAGCGAACGGCCGCGACCAGCAACAGCAGGCCGATGACCAGCGCGACCAGGCTTAGCAGCGAGCGGTCCATTCCCAGCGTGCGGGAAAGCCCCTCGAGGAAATTGTGTCCGGCTCTGGCAAAAAGGCCGAAGAAGTCGCCCAGTCCCTCGACAATGAAACGTATGACCGCGCCCAGCGCCTGTCCCAGCCATTCGAAGAATCCTTCTACCCGCATGTATCACTCTCCTGAACGTTCGATTGCGGCGCGCAAGCGCAGCCCTGGGTATTTGGCTGCAGGCCGGGACCGAGAGTTCAATTGGTCAAGCCGGAACAAAGCCGCAATGGGGCGGTCGGTATGAGGCTGCGTAGTCTCTGGCGAGCCCCCTGTGCCCCTGCCTTCATTCCATTGCAACAACTCCCGGGCAGCCTGTCCGGTATTCCCTGAGAGAGAAACCTGATGATGCGAGCCCTTGCCCGAGCGCAACTGGGACGAATCGCGACGCTGCGCCCGGCCTGGATATATGGCGGCGTTCTGTTCGGCTTGCTGTATGCCGCCCTGACGCTGCATCTGGACGAGCGCCTGTTCTATACGCTGAAAACCGCCTGGCATGAGCACAGCTGGGAGCGGCGCAGCCTGTGGCTGCCTGAATACCGGGTGAAGATCGATGCGCTGCCCGTGGCTACGGTGAAGGACAACCTGTCCGGGCTGACCTACGACGAGCGTCGCGGCCATCTATGGGCCGTGGTCAACAACCCGGAGGAGCTGCTGGCGCTGGGTCGTGATGGTGAGTTCATCGCCCGCTATCCGCTGCAGGGCTTCGAAGATGTCGAGGGCGTGACCTATCTGGGTGACGGCCTGCTGGTGCTGACCGAAGAGCGCCAGCAGGCGCTGGTGGTTGTGCAGGTGCCGGACCTGGCCAGCCCGCTGCGCCGTGCCGAAGCGCGCTCCATCACCCTGGCCCTGAACGATGAGGACAATACCGGTTTCGAGGGCGTGGGTTACGACCGCACCGGCGATCGGCTGTTCGTGGTCAAGGAGCACTCGCCGCGCAAGCTCTATGAAATCCAGGGCATCAAACGCAGCCTGGCGGGCGACATGGACATCAAGATCATCGACCGCGAGGCCTGGATCGACAAGCTGGACATGGCCAGCGACCTGTCCTCGGTGCATTTCGACGAGCAGACCGGTCACCTCGTGTTGCTCAGCGACGAGGCGAAGATGATGCTGGAGCTGGATGCCGAAGGTGACCTGGTCAGCTTCCGCTCGCTATGGCGCGGTTTCGCCGGGCTTGAGCGCAGCGTACCGCAGGCCGAGGGCATGACGTTCGACGCTCAGGGCAATCTTTATCTGGTCAGCGAGCCCAACCTGTTCTACGCCTTCGAGCACGAGTGACCGGGTTAGCCACGCTGGATCAGCCAGACTCCAGCGAAGATCAGCAGCAGGCCGGCCACCTTGCCCAGGCTGATGGGTGACTGACGAAAGCCGGCCCAGCCGAAGTGGTCCAGCAGCAGGGCGACGAACAGCTGGCCGGCCAGCAAGAGCGCCATGAACAGCAGCGCGCCGGTGCGCGGTGCGGCGAAGGCAGCCGTGGCGATAAAGAAGGCGCCCAGCAGGCCGCCGCACCAGTGCCACCAGTGCAGGCCCTTGAGAGTCTGCAGCGCCGGGATATCGCGCTGCACTGCCACGATGACGAACAGCGCCAGTGTTCCCACGGTGAACGAAAGCAATGCCGCGCCCATGACGTTGCCGAGCTGGCGCGCCACCTGACCATTGATCCCGGCCTGCAACGGCAGCATGGCTCCGGCGATGAACGGCAGGGTGAGCAGCCACCAGGCAACAGCAGGCATTTCGGGTCTCCGGGATCAGGGGCGCGACAGTATGGCGAGCGGGGCGACCGCTCGCCAGCACCCTGACAGGTTCGGGCATTTCGTTCAGCGTGGCGGATACTGCGACAGCACCCGCGCCACCAGCTCGCGCATGCTGCCGGCGCGCTCCTCGGGCGTGCCCTGGCGGCTGCGCAGCACCTGCTCGGCGCTGCCACGCCAGACCAGCTTGCCATCGGCGGCGTCGTACAGGTCGATTTGCAGTGTGCCGACCTGATAGTCGATGGTGCGGGTGTCGGTGAACATCGGCCCGCCCCAGTAGCCGTACCAGGGATAACCCCAGGCGCCGGATGTGGTCGTGTATTGCTGGGTTCGCTGGTCGACGATGTACCAGGCCTGCACCTGCACCTGCACCTGCACGCTGGCCGCGGCAGCCGCCGTGGCGGGCCGCAGCCCGCGCTGGTCCAGTTGCTCGGCAATGGCGTCGCGGATGCGCTGCTCGGTGAGGTCGCTCTGTATGCGCGGGTCATCCGGCCGGTACTGCAAGGCCGGCTCTTTCCAGCTCCAGGCGCGATAGGCGGAGAAGTCCCGTGTCGGATCGAAATCGCGCTGCACCTGCGGGCCCTGGCAGGCGACGAGGGCGAGGAGTAGGGGAATCAGCAACAGGCGGCGGAACATGATCGTTCTCCAGGAAGGGTCTGCTCAGTCTAGGCCCGGCGCCTTCGTTCGGCGCGTAGCCACTTGCCGCACTCAGCGCGGCGGATAATCGGCCAGCGCCTGCTCGACGGCCTGGCGCACCGCATCTTGCTGCTTGGCCCGGCTGCCGCTCAGGCGCGCTTCGGCACGGTTGCTCCAGACCGCCTGGCCGGAAGCCGCGTCGAACATCTCGATGCGCACCGAGATCACGTCTTCCTCGTAATTGCGCACGATGGGCACGCTAGTACCGATGCCATACCCGGTGCCGTAGCCACCGCCGTAACGACCTACGCCGACATGCGGGCCGTAGCCGTAGTCGTCGTAGGTCTGGCGTACTCGGGTTTCCTTGTTGGCGCTGGCAGTGATCCGCACATCGCCCGGAGCATTGTTCGGTGCCGGTCGCAGGCCATGTTGATCGAGGGCGCCGGCGACCATTTCCTGCAGTTCTTCACCGCTGATCGAAGCCGTACCCGCTGGCGGGCTGCGCCAGCTCCAGTGCTGGTAGCTGGAGAAGTCCCGTGGCGCGGCCGGATAGATCGGTGACTGGATCTGCTCGATCGGTGGCGCCGGCGGAATCGGCGCCGAGTCATCGGTATAGGGGTTCTGGCTCTGGCAGGCTGCGAGGCTCAGGCAGAGCAAGGGCATAAGTGCGCGGGTCGACATGGATACCTCCCGGCCGGCTCAGCGTGGCCGGCACAACCAGTGCAGATAGCGCCCGAGGCCGGCGAAGGTGGGATGGCGGCGGTAGGCCAGTTCCATCTCGATGAGGTCGGCCGGCTCGGTGCGGGCCTGGAAATCGGCGGGCATGTAGTCATGGAAAACGCGCACGCCACTGCTGGATTCGACCCGCCAGTGCGGCGCGAGTTGCGCGGCCAGTTCTCGCGGGTCCAGCGGTTGCTGCGGGGTCAGGCTCTGCCGTTCGCCGGCGTAGGTCTGGCTGCGCAGCTTCTTGAAGTGGCCCTTGAGCAGGTTGCGGTAGATCAGCGCATCGCGGTTGTAGAAGGCCAGCGACAGCCAGCCATCGGCCGCGGTCAGGCGGTGCAGCACCGGCAGGATCGCCTGGGGCTCGGCGAGCCACTCCAGCACGGCGTGGCAGATGACCAGATCGAAGCGGCCGTCGACATGCGCTTCCACCTCCTGCCAGGGCGCCTGGATGAAGGTGGCCTGCTGACCGGCGTCGGTGAACTGCTGGCGGGCGCCTTGCAGCATCGGCTCGGCGGGCTCGGCGAGGGTCACATCATGGCCCAGCTGCGCCAGCCAGAGACTCATATGGCCGAGCCCGGCGCCGACGTCCAGCACCCGCAACGGGCGCGGCGGCAGGATCTCGGCCAGGTCGGCCTGCAGCACGGCCAGGCGGATCGCGCCCTTGGCGCCGCCGTAGATCTTCTCGGCGAAACGCGTCGCCAACTCGTCGAAATGGCGGTCGCTCATCGGACGAAGCGCCGCTCGTTGTCGGCCAGCTTGTCCAGCAGCGCCTGTTCCATGTCGATCCCCAGCTCGCTGCACATCAGCAGCAGGTACATGAGGATGTCGCCGACCTCCTGGCCCGCGTGCTCGAGCTTGTCGGCCGATAGCTGGCGCGACTCGTCCTCGGTCTGCCACTGGAAGATTTCCACCAGCTCGGCCATTTCCACGCTGGCGGCCATGGCGAGGTTCTTCGGGCTGTGAAAGCGCTGCCAGTCGTTGCGATCGCGGACCGCATGCAGGCGCTGGGTGATCTGTTCGATGTTCATCAGGGGACGCGGGCTGTTCGAAAGACGACAAGCTTCCGTCAGTGCGTCGGCGCCCGCAAGAGGGCGTCAGCCGCGGCGGACTTTCAGCTCGCGCTCGATGGCGATCACGCCGGGGCGGTAGTCGCCCTGTTCGATGGCGCGAATGGCCTGCTCCAGCACCCGCTCGGCGATCTGCGCGTGCTGCTGGGAAATCGCGTTGACCCGGATCGGCAGGAAATCCAGCAACTGCGCATCACCGAAGGTGCCCAGCCGCAGCTGTTCGGGCCAGAGCAGGTCGCGCTCGCGCAGCGCGTCGAACACGCCTTCGAGCAGTACGTAGGCGGTGGTGATCAGCGCATCGGGCAGCGGGCCGCGGTCGAGCAGGGCGAGCATCTGCGCACGGCCGCAGGCGCGGCTGAACTGCTCGGCCCGCAGGATGCTGACCGGCCCGCGGTGCTGCGCCAGTGCCTGCTGGAAACCTTCCTCGCGCTGCTGGCTGATGCGCAGCGCCGGGCGCGCACTGATCAGGGCGACATGCGCCTCGGGCGGCACGTCCAGCGAGCGGGTCAGCTGCGCGCCGGCTTCGCGGTCGTCGCTGACCACCGAACAGAAGTGCTCGGCATCCAGCGCACGGTCCAGTGCGATCACCGGCGTGCCGGTCGCCTGGACCTTGCGATACCCGGCATCGTCCGCCGGCAGGCAGCTGGCGACGATCAGCGCATCGCAGCGTCGCGAGCGCAGCACCTGGATGACCTGGCGCTCGGTGTCCGGCTCGTCGTCGGTCCCGGCGATCAGCAACTGGTAACCGCGCTGTCGCGCACGCTGCTCGAGCAGCTTGGCCAGGCGTGCATAGCTGGGGTTTTCCAGGTCCGGCACGATGAAACCGAGGGTCCGGGACTGCCCGCGGCGCAGCCCGGCGGCCTGCTGGTCGAGCTGAAAACCCTGCTGCTCGGCGACCGCCAGCACGCGCTCGACCGTGGCTGGACTGATCCGTCGCTGCGCGGCCTTGCCGTTGAGCACGTAGCTGGCGGTGGTTACCGAAACGTTGGCGAGGCGGGCGATGTCGGTCAGTTTCAACTGGGGGCCTAAGACGGGTGGTATGAACTCGGGCTTCTAGAATTACCCAATATTGCGTAATGTGCCAGCCTTGGCTGAAACGTTTCAGCAGCTCTCAGGTCTGAAGCGCCAGCCCAGGATTCGGGCAATGCCGGCGCATCGTCGGCCACAACAATCGCGAGCCCCCGCAGGAGTTCTCCATGCTTGAGTTGAATGCGCAGCACATCCACATGCATCAGGTCGCGGCGGACAAACCGGCCGCGCTGGCCCTGCTCGGTGAGGTGCTGGTTGCCGACGGGCTGGTGGCGCCCGGCTACCTGGACGGCTTGCGCGCACGCGAAGCCCAGGGCTCGACCTTTCTCGGCCAGGGCATCGCGATCCCCCATGGCACCCCGGAAACCCGCGATCAGGTGTTCACCACGGGCGTGCGGCTGCTGCATTTTCCGGAGGGCGTCGACTGGGGCAACGGCCAGCAGGTCCACCTCGCCATCGGCATCGCCGCGCGTTCCGACGAGCATCTGCGTCTGCTGCAGCTGCTGACCCGCGCCCTCGGCGAGGGCGACCTCAGTGAGGCGCTGCAGAAGGCCGAAAGCCCCGAGGCGATCATCGCGCTGCTGCAGGGGGCGCCGCAGGAACTGGCGCTCGATGGCGAGCTGGTGGGGCTGGGCGTCGCCGCCGAGGACTTCGATGAGCTGGCCTGGCAGGGCGTCAAGCTGCTCAAGCGCGCCGAATGCGTGGTCTCCCGCTTCAATGCCGGGCTCGCGCTCGACCAGGCCTTGCCGCTGGGTGAGGGCCTCTGGTGGCTGAGCAGCGAGCAGTCGGTGCAGCGACCGGGGCTGGCGTTCGTCACACCCGCCGCGTCGCTGGATCACCATGGCCAGCCGCTCAACGGCCTGTTCGTGCTGGCCAGTCTCGGTGAAGCGCACCGGGCGATGCTCGAACGCCTGTGCAACCTGCTGATCGAGGGGCGCGGCGCGGAGCTGAGCCAGGCGACCTCCAGTCGCACCGTGCTCGAAGCCCTGGGCGGCGACGTGCCGGCGGACTGGCCGAGCGCCCGCGTGCCGCTGGCCAATGCCCACGGCCTGCATGCCCGCCCGGCCAAGGTGCTGACCGAGGTCGCACAGGCCTTCGCCGGCGAGATCCGCGTGCGCCTGGCTGGCAGCCAGAGCGCGGGGGTGTCCGCCAAGAGCCTGAGCAAGCTGCTGGCGATGGGCTCGCATCGTGGGCAGGTGCTGGAGTTCATCGCCGAGCCCTCGATCGCCGACGATGCCTTGCCGGCGCTGGTGCGCGCGGTGGAAGAAGGGCTGGGCGAGGAAATCGAGCCGCTGCCAGCCGGCGTGGAACCGGCGGAGCAGCCAGCTGCCACCGTGCAACTGAATGACGCCGCCCAGGACGTGCCCGCCTTGCGGGCCGGCGAGCAGGTGATCGGTATCGCCGCCTCGCCCGGCATCGCCATCGGCCCGGTGCTGGTGCGCAAACCCCAGGCGATCGACTATCCGCGGCGCGGCGGATCGCCCGCCGTCGAGCTGCAGCGGCTCGACGCGGCGCTGGACAAGGTGTTCGCCGAAATCGGCACGCTGATCGCGCAGAGCCAGGTCGCCAGCATCCGCGACATCTTCACCACCCACCAGGCCATGCTCAGGGATCCCGCCCTGCGCGAAGAGGTGCAGGTGCGCTTGCAGAAAGGCCTCAGCGCCGAAGCGGCCTGGATGGAGGAAATCGAAAGCGCGGCGCAGCAGCAGGAGGCGCTGCATGACCAGCTGCTCGCCGAGCGTGCGGCCGACCTGCGCGACGTGGGCCGCCGCGTGCTGGCCTGCCTGGCCGGTGTCGAAGCCGAGCAGGCCCCGGACGAGCCCTACATTCTGGTGATGGACGAGGTGGCGCCGTCGGACGTCGCCACCCTCAATGCCCAGCGCGTCGCCGGCATTCTCACCGCCGGCGGCGGCGCCACCTCGCACAGCGCCATCATTGCCCGGGCGCTGGGTATTCCGGCCATCGTCGGCGCGGGGGCCGGTGTGCTCGGCCTGGCGCCCAACACCCTGCTGCTGCTCGATGGCGAGCGCGGTGAGCTGCTGGTGGCGCCGAGCGATACGCAGCTCGATGAGGCCCGGGGCGAGCGCGCCGCGCGGGAGGAACGCAAGCGCCTGGCCCATGAGCGACGTCTGGAGCCGGCGATCACCCGTGACGGCCATCCGGTGGAGATCGCTGCCAACATCGGCGCCGCCGGCGAGACGCCCGAGGCGGTGGCGCTCGGTGCCGAGGGCATCGGCCTGCTGCGCACCGAGCTGGTGTTCATGAACCACGCTCAGGCGCCGGATCAGGCGACCCAGGAAGCCGAATACCGCCGTGTGCTGGAAGCCCTCGAAGGCCGGCCCCTGGTGGTGCGCACGCTCGATGTAGGCGGCGACAAGCCGCTGCCGTACTGGCCGATGCCGGCCGAGGAGAACCCCTTCCTCGGTGTGCGCGGCATTCGCCTGAGCCTGCAGCGCCCGGACATCCTCGAAACCCAGCTGCGTGCCTTGCTCGCCTCCGCCGACGGCCGGCCGCTGCGGATCATGTTTCCCATGGTCGGCAATATCGAGGAATGGCGCACCGCCAAGGCGCTGGTCGATCGCCTGCGCGTCGAATTGCCGGTGGCCGACCTGCAGGTGGGCATCATGATCGAGATCCCGTCCGCCGCGCTGATCGCGCCGGTGCTGGCGCAGGAAGTCGATTTTTTTAGCATCGGTACCAACGATCTGACGCAGTACACGCTGGCCATCGACCGTGGCCACCCGACGCTCTCCGGCCAGGCCGATGGGCTGCACCCGGCCGTGTTGCGCCTGATCGGCATGACGGTGGAAGCCGCCCACGCGCAGGGCAAATGGGTCGGCGTCTGCGGCGAGCTGGCCGCCGATGCGCTGGCGATACCCATGCTGGTGGGGCTGGGCGTTGATGAGTTGAGCGTGTCGGCGCGCAGCATCGCGCTGGTCAAGGCGCGGGTGCGCGAGCTGGACTTCGCCGCTTGCCAGAGGCTGGCTCAGCAGGCCCTGATGTTGCCCGGCGCCCATGAAGTGCGCGCCTTCGTCGGGGAGCACTGCTGATGGCGCGCATACTGACCGTCACCCTCAATCCCGCGCTGGATCTCACCGTGCAGCTGCCCGCGCTGCGTCTGGGTGAAGTCAATCGCAGCGACAACCTGCAGGTGCATGCCGCGGGCAAGGGGCTCAACGTTGCCCAGGTCCTGGCCGATCTCGGCCATCAGCTGACCGTGACCGGCTTTCTCGGCGAAGCCAATGCCCAGCCTTTCGAGCAGCTGTTCGCCGCGCGGGGCTTTGCCGACGAATTCGTCCGCGTGGCGGGCGAGACCCGCAGCAACATCAAGCTGGCCGAGGCGGATGGGCGGATTACCGATATCAATGGCCCGGGGCTGGAGGTCGGTGCCGCCCAGCGCGACGAGCTGCTCGCCCGCCTCGAACGCCTGGTGCCTGGCCATGAGCTGGTCGTGGTGGCCGGCAGCCTGCCGCGCGGCGTCGAGGCTCCGTGGTTCGTCGAGCTGCTGCAGCAGCTCGCGCGGCTCGGTGCGCGTGTTGCGCTGGACACCAGTGGCCCGGCGCTGCGCGAAGGGCTGGCCCTGTCACCCTGGCTGATCAAGCCCAACGAAGAAGAGCTGGCCCAGGCCCGCGACCTCGATCCGGCCGACGCGCAGGCCCTAGCCGACGAGGCGCGCCGCCTGAATGCCCGCATCGAGCATGTCGTGATGTCCCAGGGCGCCGCGGGGGTCAGCTGGTTTTCGCCGGCAGCCGCCTGGCATGCCCAGCCGCCCAAGGTGCGGGTGGTCAGCACCGTGGGCGCCGGGGATTCGCTGCTGGCCGGCATGCTCCACGGCTTGCTGGCGGGTTGGCCGGCCGAGCGAACGCTGGCGCATGCCACGGCGATTGCCGCTCAGGCCGTCGGGCAGGTTGGCTTCGGTATCACTGATCGGGCGCAACTGGCCGAGCTTGAAGCGGCCGTGCGGCTGCAGCCGCTCAGCCAATAATTACAAGAGGTGAAGGAATGAATCTGCTCATCATCACGGCCTGCCCCAACGGAATGGTCACCAGCGTGCTGACCTCGCGCTTGCTCGAAGCCGCGGCTCATCGCCTGGGCTGGTCGACCGCCGTGGAAGTCCACGACCCCAAGGCCATCGGTTCGCCGCTCACGGCCGCGCAGATCGCCAACGCCGATCTGGTGGTGGTGGTGAAAACCGGGCCATTGTCGCTGCAACGCTTCGTCGGCAAGCGTGTCGTGCAGTCGACCCCGTCCGAGGCCCTGCTCGACCCGGAAGGCTTCCTGCGCAGCGCCGCCGATACCGCGACCGAATTGCAGCCGGTCGACGAAGCCGACGCCGCGCCTTCCGCCGGCAAACCCAGGCTGGTGGCCATCACCGCCTGCCCGACCGGCGTGGCACACACCTTCATGGCCGCCGAGGCGCTGCAGCAGGCCGCCGCCCGCAAGGGCTACGACCTGCAGGTGGAGACGCGCGGCTCGGTGGGCGCGCGCAACGTGCTCGACCCCCAGACCATCGAGGAAGCCGACGCGGTGCTGCTGGCGACCGATATCGAGGTGGATGTCACCCGTTTCGCCGGCAAGCGCGTGTTCCGCTGCGGCACCGGTGTCGCACTGAAGCAACCGGAGGCGACGCTGGATCGCGCGCTGCAGGAAGCGGCCGAGCTCGGCGGTGGCGTCACGGCAAGTGCCGCTACGGGAGAGCAGAAAGCGGAGAAGACTGGCGTCTACAAGCACCTGCTGACCGGGGTGTCCTACATGCTGCCGATGGTGGTGGCGGGCGGACTGCTGATCGCCCTGTCGTTCGTCTTCGGCATCGAGGCGTTCAAGGAGGAGGGCACGCTAGCCGCTGCCTTGATGAAGATCGGCGGCGAAACCGCCTTCCAGCTGATGGTGCCGCTGCTGGCCGGCTACATCGCCTATTCCATCGCCGACCGCCCGGGCCTGGCGCCCGGCATGATCGGCGGCTTGCTGGCCGGCACGCTCGGCGCGGGCTTCATCGGCGGCATCATCGCCGGTTTCGTCGCCGGCTATGCGGCCAAGGCGGTCAGCCGCTGGATTCCACTGCCGGCCAGCATCGAATCGCTCAAGCCGATCCTGATCATCCCGCTGCTGGCCAGCCTGGTGACGGGCCTGGTGATGATCTACATCGTCGGCACGCCGGTGGCGAAGCTGCTCGCCGGGCTCACCGAGTTCCTCGACACCATGGGCACCTCCAACGCCATCCTGCTCGGGCTGCTGCTGGGCACCATGATGTGCGTCGATCTCGGCGGGCCGGTGAACAAGGCGGCCTATGCTTTCTCCGTCGGGCTGCTTGCCTCGCAAAGCTACGCGCCGATGGCAGCGACCATGGCAGCCGGCATGGTGCCGCCGATCGGCATGGGCATCGCCACGCTGATCGCCCGGCGCAAGTTCGCCCAGACCGAGCGCGAAGCCGGCAAGGCCGCGCTGGTGCTGGGTTGCTGCTTCATCTCCGAGGGCGCGATTCCCTTCGCTGCGAAGGACCCGCTGCGGGTGATTCCGGCCAGCATCGCCGGTGGTGCGCTGACCGGCGCGCTGTCCATGGCGTTCGGCGCCAAGCTGCTGGCGCCCCATGGCGGGCTCTTCGTGCTGCTGATCCCCAACGCGATCAACCATGCATTGCTCTACCTGGTCGCGATCCTGGCCGGGAGCCTGCTGACTGGGCTGGTCTACGCGCTGATCAAGCGGCCCGAAGCACAGGGCATGCTGGTGGAGGCGAGGGCCTGACTCGTCGAAGGTTGACGGCCATCAGTGCAAAGGGCATGGCGCGGTTCACACTGTTAGTCACCAGCAGAAGGAGCCACGCCATGTCCCGATTCGATCCCCAGCAAGCCCTCGAACGTCTGAGCAGCGACTACCTGCAGCGTGCCGCGGCGCTGCGCCGCGACCTGGCCCGCGAGCACGAGCATGATTCGGCGGAGCAGGCCCAGGAGCGGCAGAACGACGACGTATTGCGCGGCCTGCTGATCGAGGCCGAAGAAGAGTTGCGCCGCGTTGGCCTGGCGCGCCAACGCCTGGCACAGGGCCGTTACGGCGAATGCCAGCGCTGCGGTGAACCGATTGAAGAGGCGCGCCTACAGGCGATGCCGGCGGCCGAGTATTGTGTGGCTTGCGCCGACATCGCTCAGCAGGATCGACCCTGAGCTGGGCGATTACTGTCCGGCTCGACGCACTGCTGTTCAACGTGCTGCTCCAGACGCGGGGATTTACTTCGCAGGCTGGAGGTCAGGCTGTTCAGAAACTTTGTCGCCTGGGTCTGATCAGCAAAGCGCCGCGCGCCGTTCAGCGAGCCGGTGTAGCTGCCGTTACTGGCGGCATAGCAGTGCTGGTTGTTGTCGCAGCTGAGGGCTACGACCCAGTAAGGGCTGTTGATCAGCGTCCCTGCCTGGGCGGCAGGGATTAGCAGAGCAAGCAGGAACATCAGACGACGCATGGCATAGCTCCAGGGAGATAAGCGCTGAACATAGCTCAGCGCGTGTCCTCGGCTTGTGTGGCGGTTCTCAGTGATGCTCGCGGGTGGCACGGAATTTCACGTCCGGCCAGCGCTCTTCCATCAGGCTCAGGTTCACCCGGGTCGGCGCCAGGTAGGTCAGGTGGCCGCCGCCGTCGACGGCGAGGTTCTCGTAGGCCTTGTCCTTGAACTCCTTGAGCTTCTTCTCGTCGCTGCACTCGATCCAGCGCGCCGACCAGACGTTGATCGCCTCATACGCGCACTCGACCTTGTATTCCTCCTTCAGGCGGCTGGCGACGACGTCGAACTGCAGCACGCCCACCGCGCCGAGGATGATGTCGTTGTTGCGCTCGGGGAAGAACACCTGGGTGGCGCCTTCCTCGGCCAGTTCCTGCAGGCCCTGGCGCAGCTGCTTGGATTTGAGCGGGTCCTTCAGGCGCACGCGGCGGAACAGTTCCGGAGCGAAGTGCGGGATGCCGGTGAAGCCCAGCACTTCGCCTTCGGTGAAGGTGTCGCCGATCTGGATGGTGCCGTGGTTGTGCAGGCCGATGATGTCGCCGGCCCAGGCTTCGTCCAGCATTTCACGCTCGCTGGAGAAAAAGGTCAGCGCGTCGGCGATCTTCAGGTCCTTCTTGATGCGCACGTGGCGCATCTTCATGCCTTTTTCGTACTTGCCCGAGCAGATGCGCATGAAGGCGATGCGGTCGCGGTGCTTGGGGTCCATGTTCGCCTGGATCTTGAACACGAAGCCTGTGAATTTCTCCTCGACCGGCTCCACGCTGCGCTCGTTGGCGACGCGCGCCAGCGGCTTCGGCGCCCAGTCGACGACGGCGTCCAGCACATGGTCGACACCGAAGTTGCCCAGTGCGGTGCCGAAGAACACCGGCGTCATCTCGCCTTTGAGGAAGGCGTCCTTGTCGAATTCGTGGCAGGCGCCCTGGACCAGCTCCAGCTGCTCGACGAAATCGTCGTACATATCGCCCAGGTGCGCGCGGGCCTCGTCGGAATCGAGCTTGTCGATGACCCGCGTCTCGATGCGTTCGTGGCCATGGCCGGGCACGAAGACGATGATGCGGTCCTCGGCCAGGTGGTAGACGCCCTTGAAGTCGCGATAGCAGCCGATCGGCCAGGTGATCGGCGCGGCCTTGATCTTCAGTACTGCTTCGATCTCGTCGAGCAGCTCGATCGGGTCGCGGATGTCGCGGTCGAGCTTGTTGATGAAACTGACGATGGGGGTGTCCCGCAGGCGGCACACATCCATCAGTGCGATGGTGCGCGGCTCCACACCTTTACCGCCGTCGAGCACCATCAGCGCCGAATCCACCGCGGTCAGGGTGCGGTAGGTGTCTTCGGAGAAGTCCTCGTGGCCGGGGGTGTCGAGCAGGTTGATCATGTGCTCGCGGTAGGGGAACTGCATCACCGAGGTGGTGATGGAGATGCCGCGCTGCTTTTCCATCTCCATCCAGTCGGAGGTGGCGTGGCGGTCGGATTTGCGCGACTTCACCGTACCGGCGACGGCAATCGCCTTGCCCATCAGCAGCAGCTTTTCGGTGATGGTGGTCTTGCCCGCATCGGGGTGCGAGATGATGGCGAAGGTACGGCGCTTCGCGACTTCGGCGGCCTGAGTGGTCATCGGTATTAAGGAACCCGTCGACGAGTAGTCGGTCTGTCAAAAAAGGCGGCGATTATAGCGGCAAATGGATTTCCCTGCGGCCCGCACGGCAGCGGAAATCGGCGGTTTTGTGCAGTTTCTAGGACGCTTTGTTTTGAATCGACAACAACTCGAAACGGATGCGTAATCGGGACGTTTTTTTGATTGATCTATGCCCCCCTTGGTCCTAAAGTTCGCGCCCGAACGTCCATGCTGGCAACGATCCATCCGGCTCAAGTACTGACGACGAGAGATCCATCGTGATACTCGGCGACATGCCTTGGGAAGTAGGCGAACCAAAGTGGGGAAACTGATCAGGCGTTCTTGTCAGGGCTGATGCCCTCCACCCCTCATCCGACTTTTGTTTCCCGTATTTGGAGTCCCACGCATGACGGTCAAGATCGAAGACTATTTCCCTCGCGCCACCTTCCAGAAGATGAAGGCCTTCGCCGACCAGCACGAAACCCCGTTCGTGGTGATCGACACCGAAACCATCAGCAAGGCCTACGACGACCTGCGCGCCGGTTTCGAATTCGCCAAGGTGTATTACGCGGTCAAGGCCAACCCGGCGGTGGAAATCATCGACCTGCTGCGTGACAAGGGCTCGAGCTTCGACATCGCCTCAATCTACGAGCTGGACAAGGTCATGTCCCGCGGCGTCGGCCCGGAGCGCATCAGCTACGGCAACACCATCAAGAAGTCCAAGGACATCCGCTACTTCTTCGAGAAGGGCGTGCGCATGTTCGCCACCGACTCCGAAGCCGACCTGCGCAACATCGCCAAGGCCGCGCCGGGCTCGAAGGTCTACGTACGCATCCTCACCGAAGGCTCGACCACGGCCGACTGGCCGCTGTCGCGCAAGTTCGGCTGCCAGACCGACATGGCCATGGACCTGCTGATCCTCGCTCGCCAGCTGGGCCTGGTGCCTTACGGCATTTCCTTCCATGTCGGCTCGCAGCAGCGCGACATCTCCGTGTGGGACGCGGCTATCGCCAAGGTCAAGGTGATCTTCGAGCGCCTGAAGGAAGAGGACGGCATCGAGCTGAAGATGATCAACATGGGTGGCGGCTTCCCGGCCAACTACATCACCCGCACCAACAGCCTGGAAACCTACGCCGAGGAAATCATCCGCTTCCTCAAGGAAGACTTCGGCGACGACCTGCCGGAACTCATCCTTGAGCCGGGCCGTTCGCTGATCGCCAACGCTGGCATCCTGGTCAGCGAAGTGGTGCTGGTGGCGCGCAAGTCGCGTACCGCGGTCGAGCGCTGGGTCTATGTCGACGTGGGCAAATTCAGCGGTCTGATCGAAACCATGGACGAGTCCATCAAGTTCCCGATCTACGCCGAGAAGAAGGGCGAAGTGGAGGAAGTGGTGATCGCCGGGCCGACCTGCGACAGCGCCGACATCATGTACGAGAACTACAAGTACGGCCTGCCGCTGAACCTGGCCATCGGTGACCGCCTGTACTGGCTGTCCACCGGTGCCTACACCACCAGCTACAGCGCGGTCGAATTCAACGGATTCCCGCCGCTGAAGGCCTACTACATCTAAGCCTTAGTCGCTGCACGAACGCCCCGCCATGCGGGGCGTTTTCGTTTCCGCGCTCGTTCACCGTGGTCCGGCGCGTAGCTCGTCGCGTCGCTGCGCATAGGCCTCGACGATATCGGCGATCGGCGGCAGCGCGGCGGCCTGCAGGCTGGCCAGCGCGGTTTCGATGAACTTCAGATGGCCGAGCTCCAGCGCGCGACTCAGCCAATGCCGGGCGGCGTCCCATTGCCGCTCGGCGAGCAGCACGGCGGCATGGCTGAACTGCCCACGAAAGTCGCCGGCTTCGGCCGAACGTGCATACCAGGCATGTGCCGCGGCCAGATCCCGAGCCACGCCGTAGCCGTCTTCGAGGCAACGGCCGGTGAGGTTCATCGACTTGGCATGACCAAGCTCGGCAGCCTGGCGATAGAGCCGGTAGGCGGTCGTGTGGTCCTGCACCACGCCACGTCCGGTGGCCAGCAGGTTGGCCAGGTTGTACATGCCCCAGTCCAGGCCCAGGTCGGCGGCGCGCCTGTAGTACTCGGCGGCGCGCGCCGGGTCGGCGGCGCAACCCCAGCCGTGCTCGTGGCAGCGTCCGGCCATGTTGCAGGCCATGGTATGTCCGCGTTCGGCGGCGATGTCGAACCAGGTCAGGGCCAGCGTCGGGTCGGCCTGGATGCCGTAGCCTTTCAGCAGGATCTGGCCGAGCAGCGCCTGGGCCTCGACTTCGCCGGCCGCGGCAGCCGCCAGCACCAGCCGCGCGGCACGCTGCGGCTGCTCGGCGAGATCGTCCAGCTGGGTCGTATCGAGGGTTTCCTCGCGGCGCAGAAGGTGGGGCATCAGACCTCGACCCAGCGGCGCAGCAGGTTGTGGTAGGTGCCGGTCAGTTGCACCAGGGATGGGTGGTCCGGCACATCGGCGGTCAGTTGCTGGATGGCCTGATCCATCTCGTAGAGCAGCGTGCGCTGGGCATCCTCGCGCACCAGGCTCTGAATCCAGAAAAACGAGGCCAGCCGTGCCCCGCGGGTCACCGGCTCGACCTTGTGCAGGCTGGTGCTGGGGTAGAGCACCATGTCGCCGGCAGCGAACTTCACCCGCTGCGTGCCATAGGTGTCCTGGATCACCAGGTCGCCGCCGTCGTATTCGTCGGGATCGCTGAAGAACAGCGTGGCGGACAGGTCGGTGCGCACGCGTTCGGCGCTGTTGCGCACCTGCCGCACCGCATTGTCGATGTGATAGCCGAACTCGCCACCGGCCGTGTAGCAGTTGAACAGGGGCGGGAAGACCTTGCTCGGCAGCGCGGCGGACATGAACTGCGGATGTTGCCAGAGACGCTGCAGCATGGCTTCGGCGATTTCGCGCGCCAGTGGATCATCCTCCGCCAGCTGCAGGTTGTGTTTCGCCCTGGCCGATTGGTAGCCGGCGGTGACGCGGCCGTCACGCCAGTCGGCCTGTTCCAGTGCGGTGCGGATACGGTCGGTTTCTTCTCGGGAAAACACATTGGCAATGCGTAGCAGCATGGATCACCGGAGGGGTTGGAAAGGGCAAATGATATTAGTTTGCATTTGGGTGTTTCAGGATGCGACAGAATGTATCAGAATGCTACCTGCTAATAATAGCAATTCGCAGTTGCATCAACTTTCCAAGGATCCGCATTACATGTCGCGTCAGTCTCTAGAACTGGCCCAGCCACCTCGCGTGTTGGCTTCGGCTATTGGTGTTGCCCTAACCGCTTTCTCCGCCCCCTCCATCGCCCAGTCCGCGCCGGATATCACCGCTGCGCGCGGCGAAGCGCCGGTTGCGCTCGACGAAGTGACCGTGATCGGTGAGCAGGAGCAAAGCTACAAAGCCGATACCTCCGCTTCGAAGAAGTACACCGCGCCGCTGCGCGAGACACCCAAGTCGGTCACCGTGATCACCGACCAAGTGATCCGTGACACCGGTTCGCTGACGCTGGTCGATGCCTTGCGCACCACCTCCGGCATCACCTTCGGTGCGGGCGAGGGCGGTAACCCGGCGGGCGACCGGCCGATCATTCGCGGCTTCAACGCCGAGAGCGACACCTTCATCGATGGCCTGCGCGACGTGGGTTCGCAGACCCGCGAGATCTTCAACGTCGAAAGCATCGAGGTGAGCAAGGGGCCGGGGTCGGCCTACACTGGCGCGGGTTCCACGGGTGGCAGCCTGAATCTGATCAGCAAGACCGCCAAGCAGTACGACTTCGGCGACGCCAGCGTCACCCTCGGTTCGGACCAGACCCGCCGCTACACGCTGGACGTCAACCGCGTGCTGGGCCACAACGTTGCCGGGCGCCTGAACCTGATGAAGCACGAAGCCAACGTCGCCGGCCGCGATGGCGTTGACGTCAGTCGCTGGGGCGTGGCGCCGACCATCACCTTCGGCTTCGATACGCCGACCCGGGCGACGCTGTCCTACTACCATCTGGAAACCGATGACATGCCGGATTACGGCATTCCGCTGACTGTGGCCACACCGAGCAATCCGCGCCGCGAGCCGGTGAGCGTGGATCGCGATAACTTCTACGGGCTGGAGAGCCGCGACTTCCGCGAGAGCACCACGGATGCCGGCACGATTCGCCTGGAGCACGACCTGAACGAGAACCTGACCGTCTCCAACACCACGCGAATCGCCCGTACCACACTGGATTACATCGTCACCAACCCGGACGACTCGCGCGGCAACGTGCCCAACGGGCTGGTTTCGCGAGCAGCCAAGAGCCGCAATTCCAATACCCAGAGCTGGGTCAACCAGACTGACCTGACCGCGCGCTTCGATACCGGCGGCATCGAGCACACCCTGGTGACAGGCGTGGAAATCAGCGATGTTGGCGTGCACAACCGCCCATACGTCGTGACACAAGGGGTCGATGGTCGGGGTTGCTCGGCTGCCTCGCTGGCGTCTGGCGACTGCACCAGCCTGTACAACCCGAGTCCCAAGGATGCCTGGACAGGCAGCATTGCGCGTAGCACGGCGACGACCGATACCGACACCGAAACGCTGGCCGCCTTTGTCTTCGATACGCTTAAGTTCAATGAGCAGTGGTCGCTGAATATGGGATTGCGCTACGACGACTACGAAACGAGCCAGAAGGCCGTATCCACCGCTGGTGTGATAACCCGTCCGGAAAACAAGAGCCACTTCTGGAACTATCAGCTGGGTCTGGTCTTCAATCCGTTGCCCAATGGCAGCATCTATGCGGCCTGGTCGACCTCCAGCAATCCGTCCGGCGAGACTGGTGGCGAAGGCTCCGATGCACTCAGCGTGAACAACGAGGTTCTCGATCCGGAGCGCAATCGCAACTACGAGATCGGCACCAAGTGGGACTTCTTCGATGAGCGTCTGGGCTTGACCGCCGCGCTGTTCCGCACCGAGAAGACCAATGCGCGTGTGACCAACGCCAGCGGTTTTCAGGAAAGCATCGGTGAAACCCAGGTCGACGGCCTGGAACTGGGCGCCACCGGCCAGATCACCCGTAACTGGCAGGTGTTCGCCAGCTATACCTATCTGGACGCCGAGCTGGTCAAGTCCGGGGCCGCCAACATCGGTACGCGCGCGGCGCCGGTGTACGTGGAAGGGCTTTACGACGGCAACGAGGTGCCGAGCACGCCGAAGCACAGCTTCAGCTTCTGGAACACCTACAACCTGACCCAGGACCTGACCATCGGTGGCGGTGCGACTTACGTCGACTCCCGCTTCGGCGATGCGGCCAACAACATCGAGGTGCCTGAGTACTGGCGCTACGATGCGATGGCGGCCTATCGCGTGAACAAGAACCTGGACCTGCAGCTGAACGTGCAGAACCTGACCGACAAGCGCTATTTCGATCAGGTCTACGGCAGCCACTACGCCCATGTCGCAGCCGGTCGTACGGCGTTGCTGAGCACCAATTTCCACTTCTGATCCCGCTGTGAAAACGACAAAGGCCGCTCTTCGAAGCGGCCTTTGTCGTTAAGGGGCGTCAGTACAGGTCGCGGCGATAGCGCCCCTGTTCGCTCAGCTGTTCCAGTCGCGCCTGGCCGAGCAGGCCGAGCAGGATCTGCTGCACTTCCTGGCCCATACCTTCCAGGCTGCCACAGACATAGATCGCCGCGCCCTGATCGACCCAGTGGCGCAGGTCGTCGGCCCCATCCCGCAGGACGTGCTGCACATAGCGCTTCTCCGGCTGGTCGCGGGAGAACGCCAGGTCCAGCCGCTGCAGATGGCCGCTTTCATGCCACTGCGTTAATTCGTCCTGGAAGAGATAGTCATGCGCCGCGTTGCGCTCGCCGAACAGCAGCCAGTTGCGCGAGCCCGGATGTGCGGCACGTTCGCGCAAGTGCGCACGCAGTCCGGCGATGCCCGTGCCGTTGCCGATCAGGATGAGTGGCGTGGCGGCGTCCGGGCCGTGGAATGCCGGGTTGCTGCGGATGCGCAGATCGATCTCTTCGCCAATGGCCGCGTAGCGGCATAACCAGCCGGAACCGAGCCCGGGCGTGCCATCGGCGTGGGAGGCTTCACGCACCACCAGTTGCACGGCGCCGTCCGCAGGTATCGAGGCGATCGAGTATTCGCGATGCGGCAACAGCGGCAGGGCCAGCAACGCCTCGGTGTCGAGGCCGTGCAGGTCGCCAGTGGTGGGCAGGCGCCTTTTGGACAGCTGCGCGGCCAGGCTCTGGCCATCGAAAAACTCGTGCGGATCGAGGCCTGAATCGTGCAGCAAGGCTTCAATGCGGGCGGGCGCGTGGCGCGGGCCGACCTCGACGATATCGCCGGCGCGCCATGATGCCTGCTCGCTCGGCGGCGCAAGGGTCAGCAGTTGTACCGGCGCACCGGAGCTGCCGGGGTTGAGGCATTGCCGGCCGCTCAGGCGCCACGATTGATAGGGCACCGGCAGCCAGTCGCTGAAATTGCTGTCGCCGCTCAGGTGGGCCAGTTGATGTTGCCAGTGACGCAGCATACCAGGATCACCGCGCTCGGCTTCCAGCCGGTCGAACAACGGCAAGCCCCCCAGCTGGCGCAGACGCTCGTCGAGACGGCGGCCGAAGGCACAGAAATCCCGGTACTGGCGATCACCGAGGGCCAGTACGGCATATTCCAGCGATCGCGCATGAATGCCAGCGGCAGCGAGCCGCTGCTCGAAGCGGGCCGCATTGTCCGGCGCCTCGCCTTCGCCATAGGTGCTGACGACGAACAGGACGCGCGGGGCCGGCCAATCATTCGGGTCCAGCGCATTGAGTGGCAGCAGCAGCGTCTGCACGCCTGCGTCGCGCAGCTGTTCTGCGCTGCGTTCGGCGAAGCCCTGTGCCTGGCCGCCCTGGCTGGCGTAGGCGACCAGCAGCTGTGCCGGGCCATCTACCGCCACTCGCGGGCGCAGCCGCCCACGCCAGCAGTGCAGCGAAAGCGCGAGATACAGCGCGATCACCACTGCCGCGCTGACCTCCCGCGCCGGTTGCCACCAGAGCAGGCCGCTCGCGACGACGATACAGCTGTACAGCGGCCAGGCGCGCACGAGGGATAAGAAGGATGAGTGCAACGGAAGGCTCATCGATGAGGGGGATAAGGCAGGCCCGAGCCGTCATCACGGCTCGGGCCTTTCGGCGCGTCAGGGCGCCAGCACTTCCAGGGTTGCGCTGTAGCTGGCGCGGCGCTCGGTAGCCGGCTTGCTGACGCCCTTGTCGGTGGTCAGCTCGGCTTCCATCCAGTACATGCCCGCTTCTGGCCAGGTGATGCTGACCTTGCCGTCCTTGTCGGTTTTCGCCTTTATCTCGCCGAGCTCGTCGCGATAGCGGTTGCCGCCCGGAATCACGCTGATCTCGACATCGGCGGCCGGCTTGCCATCGAGCAGAAAGACGAACTCGGCGGCTTCGCCAGCGAACAGGTCGTTGGGGTGGGTGACGGGCTTGAGCTCCAGGCCCTGGCCGGTCGGGGAGAGCGCGTCGGTGGAAGGCGCACCGGAGGTGACGAACACTTCCATGCGGTTGCTGGTCTGGCTGACCTTGAGCCCTTCGGCCTTCGCCGGGACGTCCTTCGCGAAGCTTTCCGCGGTGCCCATCCAGCGGCGCGGCTGGCCGTTTTCCTTCCAGCTGGCGAACAGGCCATTGTTGGCCACGGCCAGCTTGTAGGTGCCCTTCTGGCTCAGCTGCACATCGAAGGTGCTGCGGTAGCGGCCGATGGCGCCGTTCTGTGCCGCGACCTTGGAACCATCCGGCGCAATGATCTGCAGTTCCGGCACCGGCCGGCGCATGCCCGGCGGGCCGCCTGCCGGCGCCTGGGCTGCCTCGCCGATGCCCTTGAGGCGCATCGGTACGTGTTCGAAGTAGAACAGATCGTTGGAAACGGCAGCGTCGACGGTGATCCAAGGCTCTTCGCCGGAGAGCACGGTAGCCGACGGCAGCATCCAGGCGCGGTGTGCCTGGGCCGACAGCGGCAGGCAGACGGCGAGCGCCAGGGTGGTCCATTTGATGACGGGTTTCATGGCGTGCTTCCTGTTCATGGGGTCAGCTTGAGGGTGATGGCGCCCAGCTCGCTCTTGCCCTGGGCTTGGTGTTCGGCGTTCTGCTGTGGTGGCCAGTTGAATGGAACGCGCAGCAGCTCGCGGCCGCCGACTTCTCGAGCGGCTTCGACCACCACGCGGTACTCGCCCGCTTCCAGCGTCTTGAACGGCGCCTGCTGGTCAGAGAACTGCAGGCTGTGACTTCCCACGGCACGGGTCGCACCGCTGACGCCATCGACCGGCATTTCCAGGCTGCGGCCGCTACGGCGCCACCACTGGCGCAGGTCCTTGAGCCATTTCTCGCCTTCCTTGTCCTTGAGCTTGGTGTCGTACCACACCGCCAGGTTGGCGACGTGGCTCTGGTCCGGGCGCTCCAGCCAGATGGCGACATACGGGCGGTGATACTCGGCGACATCCAGACGGGGGATTTCCACATCCAGCTGCAGGTCCGCCGCATACAGCGGAGCACTGAGCAGGGCGAGGGGCAACAACAGGCGTTTACGCATGAGCGTTCCTTAATGAATGAAGAGCAGCGCCAGCAGCAGTGGAATCACCAGCCCCAGGCCAACCAGGGGCCAGGTGCTGGGGCGGTTGCCGGCGTGGCGTTGCAGGAGCAGCAGGCCGGTGAGGCTGAACACCACACAGGCAACGGCGAAGAGGTCGATGAACCAGCTCCAGGCTTCGCCGCTGTGACGGCCCTTGTGCAGGTCGTTGAAGTAGGCGATCCAGCCGCGGTCGGTCGACTCGTACTCGAGTTCGCCGGTTTCGCTACTCAGGCTCAGCCAGGCATCTCCGCCGGGGCGGGGCAGGGCGACGTAGAGTTCGCCATCGCTCCATTCGGCTTCACGTCCGGTCAGGCGGATTTCCAGGGTCTGCTCCAGCCACTCGCGCAGTTCGGTGGGAAGGCCCGACTCAGGCACTTCGGCCTGCAGGGTGGCGAGCAGAGGGGCAGGAAGCTGCGCAGCGCGGCTTTGCACCTGCGGTTTGCTCTCTATCTGCCCGGCGTGATTCAGCGTGATGCCGGTGACCGCGAACAGCAGCATGCCAACCAGGCATAGCGCGGAGCTGATCCAGTGCCATTGGCGTAGGGTGCCGAGCCAGAAATACATGGGGGGCCTTGTCGTGCGGGAACGTGCGAATTCTAGGGCGACTGACGCGGTAATGCTAAAGATTTACAAACAGCATACATTCGCGTCTTTTCCGTTCCGGTGGGACGAGAAACAACAGAGCCGGGATGATCCCGGCTCGTCGTATCGCCTTCAGGTCAGAAGGTCAGGTTGGCTGACAGCCAGAGGCGGCGGCCCTCTTCCACGAGGCCGGTGGTGGCTGCGCCTGAGTGACTGTAGTCGGTGCCGTAGGCCGTGCCGTTTGCGCTTCCGCTGTTGGAGTAGGTGGTGTAGGCCTTGCCGTCGACGAAGTCCTTGTCGAAGAGGTTGTAGATCGTTGCGTTGAGCGTCAGGTTCTCCGTAGCCCGATACGACCCGCCCAGGTGAAACAGGGTGTAGGCCTTGGCGTTCTTGCCCAGCGTGTCGTAGATCGACTGACTGGTGGAATAGCTGCCGTTGGCGTTAGCGAGGTTCTCGTAGCTGGAGGTGAAGCGCGCGCGCTCGCCGCGATATTCGCTCTTCAGCCACAGGCCCAGGCGGTCGGTGGTCTGCCAGTCGAGTTTGGCGTTGGCCAGGTGCTCTGGCGTGTTGGTCAGCGGCTCTCCCTTGTTATCGCCGCTCTTCTGCTCGCTGTCGGTGTAGGTGTAGTTGGCGCTCAGCTTCCAGGCTGGCGCGAACTGCCAGCTGCCGGCCAGCTCCAGGCCACGGGTCACCGCTTCGTCGACATTGATCTGCTGCGAGCAGGTGCCGTTGGTGTTGCCTGCGCACAACGGACTGACGATCGGGTCGCCGCTGGCGATCTTGTCCTTGAACTTGTTATGGAACAGCGTGGCGTTGGCGCTGAAGCCGGTCAGGCTGTCGAAATAGGCGCCGAACTCGGTGCTGGTGGTGGTTTCGGGGTCCAGGTCGGGGTTGCCGATGGTGATGATGGTGCCCTGGCCGGTTACACCGTTGATGCCGCCATGCAGGTCGTTCAGGTCCGGCGTCTTGTAGCCTTTGCTGATGCCGCCCTTGAGGGTCCAGCTGTCAGTGGTGTTCCAGACTAGATAGGCGCGCGGACTGACATGTCCGCCAAAGGACTCGTGGTCGTCATAGCGGGCGCCGAGGGTCAGTGCCAGATCATCGCGCAGGCGCCACTCGTCCTCGGCAAACAGGGCCCACGTCTTCTGCTCGAACTCGGTCTGGGCGATGCCGTCGGTCATTTCCGCCTTCCACCACTGACCACCGACGGTGGCGATGTGCGATTCGCCGATTGGCGCGACCAGCTTGGTGTCGAAGACCAGGTTGGTGGTTTCCAGCTCGCGCGGATCGCCCCCGGTCGCGCCGGGTACTGCGGTGGGCGCGCCGATGGTGCCGGGGATCGTCCGGCCGATGGTTTCGGTGGTGTTGTGCATCAGGCTGGAATCCAGCGTGCCGAAACCGAGGCGACCGGTGTGGGTCAGGGCGATCTGCTCGCGCTCGAAGCGAAGTTCGTCGTCATAGCCGTTCGCGGCGGTAGCCGGTGCGGTACAAGCCCTGTTCAGACCATCGAGGGTGCCAAGCTGACACTCATCGTTGTTGTACACCTGGCGCCCACGTTCGACATCCAGGGACAGGTCATGGTCATCGTGCGGCGTGAGCGTCAGGCGCGCTCCGAGATTATGGGTGCGGCCGTCGACCGGAGAAGGGCCGCGTTTGCTCACCTCGACACCGTTGCCATAGGTCAGATCCGACTCCTGGCGGTCGAACAGGCTGCCGCGGACTTGCAGGCCGAGCAGGCCGTCGATCAGTGGGCCGCTGGCGTAGACGCTGGTGTTGCGGGTGTCGCCGAAGTCGCGGTCTTGTTGATAGGTGTAATCCTGGGTCAGCGAGCCGGTCCACTCCTTGCCCACCTTGCGCGTGATGATGTTGATCACCCCGCCCATGGCATCGGAGCCGTAAAGCGTCGACATCGGCCCTCGAATCACCTCGATGCGTTCGATGGCGGACAGCGGCGGCATGAAGCTGGTGGAGGTTTCGTTGAAACCGTTCGGCGTGACATTGCCTGCGGCGTTCTGCCGGCGGCCGTCGATGAGGATCAGCGTGTACTGGCTGGGCATGCCGCGAATGCTGATGTTCAGCCCGCCGGTTTTGCCGGTGCTCTGGCCGATATCTATGCCTTCCACGTCGCCCAAGGCCTGCGCCAGGTTGTTGTAGCGCTTCTGCTGCAGATCTTCACGGCTGATGACGCTGATGCTGGCCGGCGCTTCGGTGATCTTCTGTTCGAAGCCTGCGGCACTGACGACCGTGTCGTTGAGCGTGACGGGCGCGTTCTGGGCCAGGGCCGTCCAGCTGCAGCCGATCAGGGCGCAGGACAGGGCGGTACGTGCGAAGGGGATAGACATACGGGCTCCTTGTAGCCGTCTCGTTGGCGCCCGCATGATAATCATTCGTAAACGAGAATTTACGCTTTACTGCATTGGTTTCTCATTTGTGGTTTCGAATCGGTCGCCAGCCCTTGCATGGCGCGGGCTGGCCATTTGTAAGCAGATATTAAAAAGTGGTCCGAGTGGTCAGTTTCGGTCACGGCATCTGAACTTCGATGACGCCGTCGGCGTTGATCGTGACCTGACGAGTGCCGGCTTCGATCTCTGGTACTGGAGCCGACTCCATCATGTCCATCTTCATCGCGCTGCTCCGCATGACCGGCTGGAATCCGCCGCCGTTGAGGTTCAGGCTCACCAGCTTGTAACCGCTGCCGCCGAGCGCTTCGGTGGCGAGCTGGGCGCGAGCCTGGAAAGCCGCTACGGCGTCCTTGAGCAGGGCATCTTCGTTCTGCTTGCGGATCGGATCCGACACGCTGAAATGCATGCCGCCCATCTTCAGATTCTTCATCAATTCGGCGGTCAGCTTCGACAGGCTGGCGAAATCGCCGCTTTCCAGGCGAATCTCCGCACGCTCGCGCCAGCCGGTGATCTGCTGCCCCTTGTCGTCATAGACCGGATAGCTGTTGCGACTGCCCTGGCTGACGATCACATCTTTGTTCTGGCGAGCCGTCTGTATGGCCTGGTTCAGTGTGCGGGTCGTCTGTGCCGCGAGCTGGGCGGGATCGCTGTGCTGTGCCTCGCTGTACAGCGTGACGTGCATGCGGTCATGAGCGACTTCGCTGCTGACCTCTGCGCGCAGGGCAACCTGGTTGTAGCGCGGCTCGTCGGCCGTGGCGTTCAGGCTGGTAAAGCTTGCGACCAGCGCCAGCAGTGCGGCACTGCGCAGTGAGTAATGGGACATGACGGTTCCTCGCTGGAGCACCCGAACGGTGCGATAGCGTCGACTCTACCTGCGCTGGCGAAAGCGTGCAGCCGTCCATGCGGCGCGTTGCCGCATTTCGGCTGGGCGGGAGGCGCCTTGGTTATACTCCGCCGAATCGTTGGAGAGCCCATGTACGCATCCGTCCCGCTGCTGTCGGCCAGCCGGCAGAATCTTCGGCTTCTTACCCTTATCCGCATCGTCGTACTGGCTGCACAATCCGGTGCGGTCGGCGTCGCTTATGCCACTCAGCTGCTGAGCCTGCCTTGGCTGGCCCTGGGGATCACGCTTGCCGTTTCGGCCGTGCTCTGCCTGGGCACGGCGCTGCGACTGCGCGGCCCCTGGCCGGTCACCGAGCTCGAGTATGCGGTGCATCTGGGCTGCGACCTGCTGATTCACAGCGCCCTGCTGTACTACTCCGGTGGCTCGACCAACCCCTTCGTCTCCTATTACCTGGTCCCGCTGACCATCGCCGCCGCCACGCTGCCCTGGCTCTATTCCATCGTGCTCTCCGGCCTCGCGCTATTGGGCTACACGCTGATGCTGGTCTGGTACGACCCGCTGGCGCTGCCGCCGTTCGAGCGCGCCACACTGCAGGTCTACGGCATGTGGCTGAGCTTCGCCCTGGCAGCGGCGCTGATCACCTTCTTCGTCGCGCGCATGGCCGAGCAGCTGCGCCGTCAGGAACAGCAGCAAGCCCAGCGCCGCGAAGAGAGCATGCGTGACCAGCAGCTGCTGGCCGTGGCGACACAGGCTGCCGGTGCCGCCCACGAGCTGGGCACGCCGCTGGCGACCATGAGCGTGCTGCTCAAGGAGTTGCGCCAGGAGTACAAGGATCCGCAGCTGAACGAGGACCTCGGCCTGCTGCAATCGCAGGTTCAGCTCTGTAAGGAAAGCCTGCGCCAGCTGGTCCGTGCAGCCGAGGCCGACCGTCGTCAGGCAGTCGTCGAGCAGACGGCGCGCGAATGGGTCGATTCGGTCCTGCAGCGCTGGCACCTGATGCGCCCGGAGGCGACCTATCGTTTCCAGTGCGTGGGGCTGGGCAGCCCGCCACGCCTGATGCCGCCGGCAGACCTCAGTCAGTCGTTGCTCAACCTGTTGAACAATGCCACCGACGCCAGCCCCGAGGACCTGGATATCCGCCTGGACTGGGACGCGCAGTGGATCAAGCTGACCATCCGCGACCATGGCGCAGGCGTTCCCCTGGCCATCGCCGAACAGATCGGGCGGCCGTTCATCACCACCAAGGGCAAGGGCTTCGGCCTAGGCCTGTTTCTCAGTCAGGCCAGCGTGACGCGCGCTGGCGGCACAGTGAAGCTCTACAATCACGAAGAAGGTGGCACACTGACCGAGTTGCGCCTGCCGCATGGTTCGGTGCGCGCCTGATCCTGATCGTGTCCAATGCGAGGAAATGCACAGATGACCGACGAATTGCAGCAAGAGGGCGAAGAACAACCTCATCTGCTGTTGGTGGATGACGACCCCACCTTCACCCGGGTAATGGCTCGCGCCATGAGCCGCCGCGGACTGCAGGTCAGCATCGCCGGTTCGGCCGAGGAAGGGCTGGCCCTGGCCAAGCAGGACATCCCCGACTATGCGGTGCTCGACCTGAAAATGGAGGGCGATTCCGGCCTGGTGCTGCTACCCAAGCTGCTCGAGCTGGACCCGGAAATGCGTGTGCTGATTCTTACCGGCTACTCCAGCATCGCCACCGCGGTGGAGGCGATCAAGCGCGGCGCCTGCAACTACCTGTGCAAGCCAGCCGACGCAGACGATGTGCTGGCCGCGCTGCTTTCCCAGCATGCCGACCTGGACAGCCTGGTTCCGGAAAACCCCATGTCGGTCGACCGCCTGCAATGGGAGCACATTCAGCGCGTACTCAGTGAGCACGACGGCAACATCTCCGCGACCGCGCGTGCGCTGGGCATGCACCGTCGGACCCTGCAGCGCAAACTGCAGAAAAGACCGGTTCGGCGCTGAGCCGGAGCCGATAGCGCGAGCCGGGCGTGGCCGCCCGGCCGTTGGTAGAGGCTTGGGGGATACGCCGGTCGAGCCCTCGCGGTGTGCTTGCTTTATGCTTGCGCTTTCGTTGTTGCAGGCGCCTTCATGCTCCCCCTCATTCTGCAGACCCTGAGCGTCACCGCTCCGGTGTTCGCGATGCTCTTTCTCGGCGTTGCGCTCAATCGCCTGGGCTGGATCGACGCAGCTTTCGTGCATACCGCCTCGGCACTGGTGTTCAGGGGCACCATGCCGACGCTGCTGTTCATCTCGATTATCAAGGCCGATCTGAACGCGGCGCTGCAGCCCGCACTGCTGCTCTATTTCGTCGGGGCCACGATCGTCACCTTCGGCCTGGCCTGGAGCTGGGCCCTCTGGCGCTGCCCGGCAGCCGACCGGGGTGTATACGTGCAGGGCGCGTTCCGCGGTAACAATGGAATCGTCGGGCTCGCGCTAGCCAGCAGCCTGTACGGAGACTACGGGCTCTCCCTCGGCGGCGTGCTGGCCGGAGTGGTGATCCTCGTCTACAACAGCCTGTCGGCGGTGGTGCTGGCCATCTACAGTCCGGGCGGGCGGGTCGGAGCAAGGGACATCCTGCTCAGCATCCTGCGTAATCCCCTGATCATAGGTGTCCTGGCCGCGGTACCGTTCGCCTACTGGCAGGTCGCGTTGCCGGGCTGGCTGATGACGTCCGGGCAATACTTCGCGCAGATGACGCTCCCGCTTGCTTTGATCTGCATCGGCGCGACGCTGACCCTGGACGTGTTGCGCCAGAGCAGCGGCAGCGCGCTGAGTTCGAGCCTGATGAAGATGGTCTGGCTGCCGGCGGTCGCGACACTCGGCGCCTGGGCCTTCGGCTTTCGCGGGGCCGAGCTGGGCATTCTGTTTCTCTATTTCGCCAGCCCGACCGCTGCCGCGAGCTTCGTCATGGCGCGCGCGGTCAATTCCAATCATCAGCTGGCGGCGGCCATCATCGTCATCACCACGTTGATGGCGGCCCTGAGCATCAACCTCGGGCTGTTTCTGCTGCGCTGGCTGGGCTGGATCTAGCATGGCGCCGGACGTCCTGCACCACGGTGCTGCCGTCCGTCGCTAATGTGACGGATATCGGCTTTTCGCGTGTGGCTGGCGCAGTGAACGCCGTAATCGGTCATCAGGCCTCAGAAAAAAAAGCCCGTTTGCGTCAAATTGTCCCGATCGATCAACGGCTTGCCTGACAGGGGCCGTTCAGCGCTTCGGAAACTGCCATGTCCTTCTTCAAACCTTCGAACCGCTCGTTGACGCGGGACGGTATACGTATTGTCAGTCCACGCCGACTACTGACCCCTGGGCTCGCATTGTTGCTGACTCTGAGTGCTGGTGGATTCGCCAGTGGCGTCTGGGTAGGACTCGAGCTGAGGGCACAACCAGCCGTGCAGGTGGCGGATGAAGCTGTGCTTGGCAACGAAGGACAGTTCGCCATTGCCCGCGTCGGTGAGGTCGTCGGGCGGCTGAAGTCGCTGGAGTCCGATCTGCTTGCCCTACAGCGATTGATGGACGAGCAGCGCGCGCTGCAGGCCCAGCTGTCTGCGCTCGATCCTGCACTGCTACCGGTGCTTGTGCCGGAACGCGAGAAGCAACCGCGCAATACAGGGCAGGGTGGTATGTTGCTTCCCCCGCTCGGCTGCTCGGCAACCATGCAAGAGCTTCCCGGCGTGACGCTGACCGACTTGGCGCACACTGAGGCCTCGGCGCGCTGCATGCGGATCATGCTCGATGCGCTGTTGCAGCGTGCGGCCGAGCGCAACGCCGCGTTGATGGCCATTCCCTCTCGCCGTCCGGTAGGCGAAGCTCGCCTGGGCTCCGCCTTCGGCAATCGCATCGATCCCTTCCGCAAGACGCTGGCGTTCCATTCCGGTGTGGACTTCGCCCTGAAGTCCGGTTCCGATGTCGTCGCGGCGGCAGGCGGCCGGGTGCGCTTCGCGGGTTACCGCGGCGCCTACGGCAAGCTGGTGGAAATCGATCATGGCAACCGCTTGGTAAGTCGCTATGCGCATCTGTCGCGGCTCGATGTGCAACAAGGCGAGGTGGTCACCCCGGCGCAACGCATCGGAGCGGTCGGCTCCACCGGCCGCTCCACCGGCCCGCACCTGCATTTCGAAGTGCTGCACAAGGGGCGCTTCGTCGACCCGCAACGCTTCCTGGCCTTGAACGATCTGGAGCGCGTCGGCGATGGTCTGGCTGACGACTAGACGACCCACGACTCGCGAGCTGGTCCGCGCCGAGCACCGGCCACGGGCTGCGGCGGCCGGCGGCGTCGGTCGCTGGTGCATGCTCGCACTGCTATGCGTGATCGGTGCCCTGGTTTATCTGCGTGGCCACGAGCACGCGGTCCATGCACAGCGAATCGCTGAATTGCGGGGGCAGAGCGAAGCGCTCAACGCTGCGCTCGAGCGCAGCCGGCTGCAGCGCCAGGAAACCCAGGCCACCGAAGAGCAGTTGCTAAAGCGTATTGCCACGCTGTCAGCGCAGGTCGAGCGCCTGCACACCGAGCTGGCCTTCTTCCGGCAGCAGAAAAAGGCTCGTTAACCCTTTGGAGCAAGCGATGTTCAGCAAGAAGAAACCGGTGGCTCGCGTCACCATCGACCAGTTTTCCAGCCTGATCTCCGGCAACCTGACAGTGGCGGGGGACGTGACGTTCGAAGACGGCCTGAAGGTGAGTGGCGAAGTGCGCGGCAATGTCCGTCACAAGCCGGGCTCGCACAGTCTGCTCGCGCTCAGTGCCGAAGGGCGGATCGAGGGTAATGTCAGCAGCCATGATGCGTTGATCGACGGTACCATCGTCGGCGATCTGACCGTGGAGCATCTACTTGAACTGCACTCCAACGCCCGGGTGCAGGGCAACATTCGCTATCGCCAGTTGAGCATGGAAAATGGCGCGGTGGTCGATGGAACGCTGAGTCGGATGGGGGACGAGGAAGAATCGGCGCAGGTCTTCGAGCTGCCGCGCCCGCAGCAGCGTGAAGGCTGAGCGATGAGCGCGCGGATCTGCGCGCCCGTCGCCTCGCCGCTTAGCGCTGGGTTTTCCAGGCGCGGCCCGCGATGACCAGCAGGGTGATGGCGGTCAACGGCAGGGCATAGCCGATCATCGCATCACCAAAGGTTTCGGCGAATGGCCGACCGGTGCTGGTCAGCACCAGGTACAGCGTGTACGCCACGTAGTAGGCCAGAAACAGCGCGCCTTCCCAGCGCTTGATGCAGTAGCCGGCGAAGAAGATCGGTAGGCAGGCCACAGCGACTGCGATCATCACTGGGAAGTCGAAGGCCAGTGCGTTCGACGACACCCCGATCGCCTGCGGCGAAACCAGCGAGGCCAGGCCGAGCACGCAGAGCAGGTTGAAGATGTTGCTGCCGACGATGTTGCCCACAGCGATGTCACGCTCGCCGCGGAAGGCTGCCATGATCGAGGTGGCTAGCTCCGGCAGCGAGGTGCCGATGGCGATCACAGTGAGGCCGATTACCAGTTCCGACAGGCCGAGGGCGCGAGCCAGGGCCACCGCGCCCTCGACCAGAAAATTGGACCCAACAACCAGCAGCACCAATCCGCCAAGCACCAGCCCGGCATTGATCAGGCCGGCATGAGGCTTGGCCGGCTCGTCCAGGCCGAACTCCTTGGCGAACTCGTCGTCGGCACCGGCTGCATTTTCGCGGCGACTGCTGATGACCAGAAAGAGGGTGTAGATCACCACGGCGCTGAACAGGATGGCGCCGTCGATACGGCTGAGCTGGCCATCCCAGGCCAGGCCGAAGGTGACCAGGCTGGCGCCGATCATGATCGGTACGTCGAGGCGGATCAGCTGGCGCGACACCACCAGCGGGGCGACCAGGGCGGTCATGCCGAGGATCAGCAGCACGTTGGCGATATTGCTGCCGACCACGTTGCCGATGGCGATATCGCCGCTGCCGTTGAGCGAAGCCTGCACACTTACCGCGGTTTCCGGGGCGCTGGTGCCGAAGGCGACCACGGTCAGGCCGATGACCAGCGGCGAAATGCCAAACTGGGCGGCGAGCTTGGCGGCGCCGCGAACCAGCACCTCGGCGCCGGCAACGAGCAGCACCAGGCCGGCAATGAGGTAGACAAAGGTCATCAGGGTCACGATAGAGGGCTCCGCAAGAGGCTGAAGAATCGGGGGATCAACGCTGGCGTTGCCAGGCGCGCAGGAAGATCACCAAAAGCGTCACGGCCGTCAAGGGGAAGGCGAACCAGAGCATCGCATCGCGGAGCAGGTCAATGGCGCCGAGGCCGGTCGCGAACATCACCAGATAGAGGGTGTAGGCCAGGTAATAGGCGAAGAACAGCAGGCCTTCCCAGCGGCGTATGCAATATCCGGAAAAGAAAATCGGCAGGCAGGCGACGAACACCGCCAGCATCACCGGGAAGTCGAACGATTGCGCGTTCGGCGATATCGACAGGCCCTCGGCCGACACCGCGGCGCCAGCGCCGAGCACCAGCAACAGGTTGAATATGCAGCTGCCGACCACGTTGCCCACCGCGATGTCGCGCTCGCCCTTGATTACCGCGAGCACCGAGGTGGCTAGCTCCGGCATCGAGGTTCCGACCGCGACCACGGTCAGGCCGATGATCAGTTCCGACAGGCCCAGCGCCCGCGCCAGATCGACCGCCCCTTCGATGAGTAGATTCGAACCGCCGACCAGCAGGCCGAGGCCGAGCAGGATCAGTAGAAGCTGCCACACCCAGGCGAAGGGCTTGTCGCTATCGCCGGGGCCGAACTCGGTGGCGAACTCATCCACCCCCGCCACGGCTTTTTCCTTTTGACTGGCGATGACCAGAAACACCGTATAGCCCACCAGGGCGGCCAGCAGCACGGCGCCATCCAGCCGACTGATGCTGCCGTTCCAGGCCAGTGCGTAGCAGAGCAGCCCGGCACCGATCATCACCGGCACGTCCAGGCGGATCAGCTGGCGAGACACCAGCAGCGGTGCGATGAGCGCCGAGAGGCCGAGGATCAACAGGATGTTGGCGATATTGCTGCCGATCACGTTGCCCACCGCGATGTCGCCGCTGCCGCCCAGGGAGGCCTGCACGCTGACCGCCGTTTCCGGTGCGCTGGTGCCGAAGGCGACGACGGTCAGGCCGATGATCAGCGGTGGAATGCCAAAGCGGCTGGCCAGCCGGGCGGCGCCGCGGACCAGGGCTTCGGCGCCGACGACGAGCAGCACCAGGCCGCCGATGAGATAGGCGAAGGTGATCAGCGACATGCTGCCGCTCCAGTCGCAATGAGGTCGTTCGCAGGCGTCATGCAGTCTCGGTATTGGCTTGGTTCATGGGAGGGTTTCGATGCGGACGCGGACCACGCCACGCTCCAGCATGTCCAGTTGCGCAGCCGCGGCGCGGGACACATCGATGATGCGGCCACGACGAAATGGTCCGCGGTCGTTGATGCGCACGATCACTTGCTTGCCGTTCTGCTGGTTGGTCACCCGCACGCGCGTGCCGAACGGCAGGCTGCGATGGGCTGCGACCAGTGCGTTCTGGTCGTGCGTTTCGCCATTGGCCGTGCGCTGCCCGTGGTGCATGCGCGCGTAATAGGACGCCTTGCCGCTCTGGGTGAAGCGTTCCTGGGTGGTGGCTGGTGCTTGCGGTGGCTGCGTTGGCTGGCGTTCGGCGCAGCCCGCGGTCAGCAGAATCAGTGTCAGCAGGGTTACGAGGCGAGGCATTCGCATGAAATGTCCTTCCGTTGGGCAATCGCTTGGACGACAACCCGCGGCAGGCATGGCGAAGTACTGGCGGTGCCGGAAGCGATCATGGGGCATTGCGCGGCTCGACCGCGCAGTGCCATGGCTCAGCTTAGCCTTCGAGTTTCTTCTTCAGCAGTTGGTTCACCTGGCCGGGGTTGGCCTTGCCTTTGGAAGCCTTCATCGCCTGGCCGACGAAGAAGCCGAACATCTTGCCGCGCTTGGCTTCGTCGCTGGCGCGGTACTGTTCGACCTGCTCGGCGTTGGCCGCCAGCATCTCGTCGAGCATCGCTTCGATGGCGCCGGAGTCGGTGACCTGCTTCAAGCCCTTGTTCTCGATGATCTCATCGGCCGAACCTTCGCCGGCGGCCATGGCCTCGAAGACCATCTTGGCGATCTTGCCGCTGATGGTGTTGTCCTTGATGCGCAGGATCATGCCGCCCAACTGCTCGGCGGTTACCGGTGATTGCTCGATGTCCAGGCCGTCCTTGTTGAGCAGGCTGGACAGCTCGCCCATTACCCAGTTGGCGGCCAGCTTGGCATCGCCGCAGGTGGCATTGACCTGTTCAAAGTAGTCGGCCATCTCGCGACTGGCGGCCAGCACCGTGGCGTCATAGGCCGACAGGCCGAACTCGCGCTCGAAGCGTTCGCGCTTCTGCACCGGCAGCTCCGGCAGGCTGGCGCGAACCTCGTCGAGGAAGCTTTGCTCGATCACCACCGGCAGCAGGTCGGGGCAGGGGAAGTAGCGGTAGTCGTTGGCTTCTTCCTTGCTGCGCATGGAGCGCGTCTCGTCCTTGTTCGGGTCGTACAGGCGGGTTTCCTGCACCACCTTGCCGCCGTCCTCGATCAGTTCGATCTGCCGCTGCACTTCGTGGTTGATCGCCTTCTCGATAAAGCGGAAGGAGTTGACGTTCTTGATCTCGGCGCGGGTGCCGAACTCGGCCTGGCCCTTGGGCCGCACGGAAACGTTGCAGTCGCAGCGCAGCGAGCCTTCGGCCATGTTGCCGTCGCAGATGCCGAGGTAGCGCACCAGCGCGTGGATCGCCTTGACGTAGGCGACCGCTTCCTTGGCGCTGCGGATGTCCGGCTCGGAAACGATCTCCAGCAGCGGGGTGCCGGCGCGGTTCAGGTCGATGCCGCTCATGCCGTGGAAGTCTTCGTGCAGGCTCTTGCCGGCGTCCTCTTCCAGGTGCGCGCGGGTGATACCGATGCGCCGCGTGCTGCCATCTTCCAGGGTGATGTCCAGGTGGCCCTTGCCGACGATGGGATGATCCATCTGGCTGGTCTGGTAGCCCTTGGGAAGGTCAGGGTAGAAGTAGTTCTTGCGGGCGAAGACGTTCTTCGGCGCGATCTCGGCGTCGATGGCCAGGCCGAACTTGCAGGCCATGCGCACGGCTTCGGCATTGAGCACCGGTAGGGTGCCGGGCATGCCGAGGTCGACCAGGCTGGCCTGGGTATTGGGCTCGGCGCCGAAGGTGGTGGCGCTGCCGGAAAAGATCTTCGACTGGGTCGCGAGCTGTGCGTGAATCTCCAGCCCGATCACGGTTTCCCATTGCATCTTCAATCTCCTCAGAATCCGGCCGGGGCGCGCATGTGCCAATCGGTGACTTGTTGGTACTGGTGCGCCACGTTGAGCAGGCGCGCTTCCTGGAAGTACGGCGCCAGCAGTTGCACACCCACCGGCAGGCCATCGATGAAGCCGGCCGGCATCGACAGCCCGGGGATGCCCGCCAGGTTGGCGGTGATGGTGTAGATGTCTTCCAGATAGGCGGAAACCGGATCGGCGTTCTTCTCGCCCAGCTTCCAGGCCAGATTCGGCGTGGTCGGGCCGAGGATCACGTCGACCTCATCGAACGCGCTGACGAAGTCGTTCTTGACCAGTCGGCGAATCTTCTGCGCCTTGAGGTAGTAGGCATCGTAGTAGCCGGCCGACAGCGCATAGGTGCCGACCATGATGCGCCGCTTGACCTCGTCACCGAAGCCTTCGGCGCGCGAGCGCTTGTAGAGGTCGGTCAGATCGACCGGGTTCTCGCAGCGATAGCCGAAGCGCACACCGTCGAAGCGCGACAGGTTAGAGCTGGCTTCGGCCGGCGCGATCACGTAATAGGAAGGGATCGCGTGCTGCATGTTCGGCAGGCTGATGTCCTTGACCGTGGCGCCGAGCTTTTTCAGTTCCTCGACGACCCCCATCACCGCGTCGGCGATCTTCGGGTCGAGGCCGGCACCGAAGTATTCCTTCGGCAGGCCGATGCGCAGCCCGGCGAGCGGCTGGCTCAGTGTTGCGAGGTAGTCGTCCAGCGGCTGGTCGACGCTGGTGGAGTCTTTCGGGTCGAAGCCGGCCATTGCCGAGAGCAGCAGCGCGCAGTCTTCGGCGGTGCGCGCCATCGGCCCGCCCTGATCGAGACTCGAGGCGTAGGCCACCATGCCCCAGCGCGAGACGCGGCCGTAGGTGGGCTTGAGACCGGTGAGGTTGGTCAGCGCGGCCGGCTGGCGGATCGAGCCGCCGGTGTCGGTGCCGGTCGCGGCGGGCAGCAGGCGCGCGGCAATGGCCGCGGCGGAACCGCCGGAAGAGCCGCCCGGTACCCGGGTCAGGTCCCAGGGGTTCTTCACCGGGCCGTAATAGCTCGATTCGTTGGCCGAGCCCATGGCGAATTCGTCCATGTTCAGCTTGCCGAGGGTGACCGTGCCGGCCGCTGCCAGTCGTTCTACCACGGTGGCGTCATAGGGCGCCTTGAAACTGTCGAGGATTTTCGAGCCGCAGCTGGTGCGGATGCCCTGGGTGCAGAACAGGTCCTTGTGGCCGATCGGCGCACCGAGCAGCGCGCCGCTCTCGCCAGCGGCGCGGCGTGCATCGGCAGTTTGGGCCTGGGCGATGGCGAGCTCACTGGTGACGCTGATGAAGCTGTTCAGCTGCGGATCGAGCTGCTCGATACGGGTGAGCAGCGTGCGCGTCAGCTCTTCGGCCGAGAAGCGCTTTTCGCTGAGGTTGCGGGCGATCTCGGCAAGTGTCAGGTTGTGCATGTCGGTGTCCTTCATCACTCGATCACCCGCGGGACCAGATAAAGTCCGTTTTCCACCGCCGGGGCGATGGCCTGATAGGCGTCGCGCTGGTTGCGCTCGGTGACCTCGTCGGCACGCAGGCGCTGCGTGGTTTCCAGCGGGTGGGCCAGCGGCTCGATGCCGGTGGTGTCCACTGCCTGCATGCGGTCGATCAGGCCGAGAATGTTGTTGAGGGTTTCGGTGGTGCGAGGCAGGTCGGCTTCAGACAGGCCCAGGCGGGCCAGATGAGCGATCTTTTCCACCTCGGTGCGTTCAAGCGCCATCGGATATCTCCAGCGGAAAGCGAATCGGGCTGCGCCTTCCGTCGACTGGACGGGGCGCATGGCGGCACAGGGCGCGCCGCGGCAAGGGCTTTCGGGCCCGGAAAAGCCGTCAATCTTACATGCCCGGGGCGTCGACCGGTAGCGCGGGGCGCGGCGAGACGCGCCTGATTGCGGCTTGAGCCTTGGCTTGCAGGCGATGCGCGCAGTGGCTCACGTCTGGCGCGATGCAGGCAGACTCGCGCCTTGCCCTAAGTTCGCACCATTGTTAGAGTTTGCGGCACTTTTTTCCCCACGCGTTTGCCCCAGGGCCCTTTTCCCATGTTCAAGAAACTGCGTGGCATGTTTTCCAGTGATCTGTCGATCGACCTGGGCACTGCCAATACCCTTATTTATGTGCGCGATCGCGGCATCGTTCTCGACGAACCCTCTGTAGTTGCCATTCGCAGCCACGGCAACCAGAAGAGCGTCGTCGCCGTTGGTACCGAGGCCAAGCGCATGCTGGGCCGCACCCCGGGCAACATCAATGCGATCCGTCCGATGAAGGACGGTGTGATCGCCGATTTCAGCGTCTGCGAGAAGATGCTGCAGTACTTCATCAACAAGGTGCACGAGAACAGCTTCCTGCAGCCCAGCCCGCGCGTGCTGATCTGCGTGCCTTGCAAGTCGACTCAGGTCGAGCGCCGGGCGATTCGCGAATCTGCGCTGGGCGCCGGTGCACGGGAAGTCTTTCTGATCGAGGAACCGATGGCTGCGGCGATCGGTGCCGGCCTGCCGGTCGACGAGGCGCGTGGCTCGATGGTCGTGGACATCGGTGGTGGCACCACCGAGATCGCACTGATCTCCCTCAATGGCGTGGTCTATGCCGAATCCGTGCGAGTCGGTGGCGATCGTTTCGATGAGTCCATCGTCACCTATGTACGCCGTAACTACGGCAGCCTGATCGGCGAATCCACCGCCGAGCGCATCAAGCAGGAAATCGGTACCGCATTCCCGGGTGGCGAGCTGCGCGAGGTCGATGTACGTGGTCGCAACCTGGCCGAAGGCGTACCGCGCAGCTTCACGCTGAACTCCAACGAGGTGCTCGAGGCGCTGCAGGAGTCGCTGGCAACCATCGTCCAGGCGGTCAAGAGCGCGCTGGAGCAGTCACCGCCGGAGCTGGCTTCCGATATCGCCGAGCGTGGCCTGGTGCTCACCGGGGGCGGTGCCTTGCTGCGTGATCTGGACAAGCTGCTGGCGCAGGAAACCGGCCTGCCGGTAATCGTCGCTGAAGAGCCGCTGACCTGCGTAGCCCGCGGCGGCGGCCGTGCGCTGGAGATGATGGATCGGCACGCGATGGATCTGCTGTCCACCGAGTGAGGCGCTGCGCGCCGTTGATGACAAGCCGAAAGATCCGGTCACGCCGGCTTTCGGCTTGTCGCGTTCAGTCTGAAGCTTCAGCCGCGAGGTAGTCGCAATCAAGCCGCTATTTGCCAAGGGACCTCTGCTCGGTGGACGCCTGCTGGTGTTCGTCGTGCTCTGCGTCGCGCTGATGGTGGTGGATGCACGTTTCGATGCGCTGAAGATGGTGCGCAGCCAGATGGCGCTGGTGCTGACCCCGTTCTACTGGGTCGCCGAAATGCCGGTGCGTATCTGGAGAGGGGCAACCGAACAGATCGCCAGCAGCAGCAGCTTGATGGCCGAGAACGAGAAGCTCAAGGCCGAGGCATTGCTGATGCAGCGGCGCCTGCAGAAGCTGGCGATGCTGACCGAGCAGAATGTGCGCCTGCGCGAATTGCTTAATTCTGCGGCGCTGGTGGATGACAAGGTCATCGTCGCCGAGCTCATCGGGCTCGACCCAAACCCGTTCACCCATCGCATCCTGATCGACAAGGGCGAGAGGGACGGCGTCTTCATGGGGCAGCCGGTGCTCGATGCCAGTGGGCTGATGGGGCAGGTCGTCGAAGTGCTGCCCTATGCGGCGCGGGTATTGCTGCTCACCGATGTGACCCACAGTATTCCGGTGCAGGTCAACCGCAACGGGTTGCGTGCAATCGCCGTGGGTACCGGCAATCCAGACTACCTGGAACTTCGTCACGTGGCGGAAACCGCTGATATCAAGGAGGGTGACCTGCTGGTCAGCTCCGGCCTCGGTCAGCGCTTTCCCAGCGGCTATCCGGTGGCTCAGGTGACCGAGGTGGTGCATGGCTCTGGTCAGCCATTCGCGATCGTCCGTGCGGTGCCTACGGCGATGCTCAACCGCAGCCGCTATCTGATGCTGGTCTTCAGCGACTCGCGTACGCCAGAGGAGCGCGCCGCCGCAGCTGCGCAGGCGCAGGTGGATGCCGACCGAGAAGCGGCTGCCGACGCTGAGACGGCTCCTCCTGCCGCGGAGCAGGCAGCCGGTAATGCTCCGGCGATGGGTGATGCCCCGGCGCCCTCACCAGTCGAGGAGGCGCAATGATCAGTGGACGGCCGAACAATGGGTGGGTGATCTGGTGCAGCCTGACGATCGCCCTGTTGCTCAGCATCGCTCCCATGCCGGGCAGCGCGGAGCTGGCTCGCCCGTTGTGGCTCGGTCTGGTAATCGCTTTCTGGTCGCTGACGCTTCCGCATCGCGGGGGGCTTGGCGTTGCATTCTGCTTCGGCCTGGCGCAGGACGTGCTGGCGGGCACGCTGTTCGGTCAGAGTGCCTTGCCACTGATCCTGATTGCCTTCCTGGTGTTGAGTCTCCAGCAACGCCTGCGCATGTTCCCGCTGTGGCAACAGAGCATGGTGCTGCTGGTGGTGCTGGGTCTCGCGCAGCTGGTTCAGCTATGGCTCAACACGCTGACGGGCAATCGTCCTCCTACGCTGCTGTTCCTCGTGCCGGTGCCGATCAGTGCCTTGCTCTGGCCGTGGCTGTTCGTCGCACTGCAAGGGTTGCGGCAACGCTTCGCCGTCTACTGATACTGCTGTTTCACCACTCCCGCGCCGGCAGAAAGCGAAAGTCATGAGTTTCGTGTGGATTTGCGCGGAGCGGCACGGCCTATGCCTTGCTGCTCCGGGGCAATTCTGAAATCATGCGCCCCTCATGGCGTTCAGCCATTACTGTGATCTGCTTCAGACAAACGACAAGCACAACAGCACGGGCGATGAGTATGGAAGCTGGCGTTTCGATTCTTTCCACGCGGCGATGGGGGCGGGGTGCGCGCACCGTGCTTGTAGCGAGCGCAGCCGCCTCGCTGCTGCTGGCGCTGATCGCGAGCAGCGACTACTCCCAGGCCGACAGCGCACCGCAGGCACCCCAGCCGGCCCAACCTGCGGCTTCCGATGCGCCCGTCGCGGCGCCCGGTACCGTCGATTCCTCCCGCAGCGAGCAGCTGGCCAGCAAGCTCGCCGAGCTCGACGCCATCGTGCTGGAGAAGCAGAAGCTCGAAGAGGCATTGCGTGCGCAGAAGAGCGAACTGGCCGCGATCCAGTTGCAGCTGGCGAACACCAAGAAGCTGATCCAGGCCGAAGTTGACGATTTCCTCGGTCAGGGCATGGAGCGCAAGCGACTCGACGAGTTGCTCGACGAGCACAAGCGTAGCGCCGATGCCGCGGCTGCTATTGGTGAGCGTGTCGAGGCTCTGGAAAAGGATCTGGGCAGCCAGCATCTGAAGCTCTCCCTGGCGAGCCGTGATGCGGAGCGCCTCAAGGCCCAGCTCGCCGCCGAGGCTCGCGAACGCAACAGCAAGAACATCCAGGCGATTGCACGCAAACTGGACAAGACCATCCGCTTCGATCAGGACGTCTCGTTCCGCTGCTCGGCGAGCAAGAGCCTGGCCGCCTGTCTGGCCGAGTTCCGCAGCGACAGTCAGATGTCACAGTGGGTGCTGGGCCACTATCAGCGGGTCCTGGCCGAGGACATCCGTGATCAGGTGGCGGAGCTGGCGTTGGATACTGCCTGGTACCGCTATCGCACACGTACGCACTTCGCGCAGGCAAGCATGAGCCTGGACGGCACCGTTCACGCACGGATGAATATCGAGGCGACCATTACCGCGAAGAAGATGATGCCCTGCGCGATCCTCGATGTGCCTTACGAGCAATGCGACAGTCAGACGCATTCCCTGATCGTGCGCAGCAACAAGTACGACGACCGGGTTCGTATCAATGACCAGGACCACGGCGCGACGCCGGTGTCGCTGGTGCTGGATAGCGGTGTCTACGACATCCAGGTGACCTCTGGCGGTATCACCCAGAAGCGTACCCTGTCACTGAAGGGCGATCAGGTACTCAACTTCAGGTTCTGACAGCCCCTCGCCGGTGTGCCGCCAAGCCCTCCGCGCCTTTCTCGACGCCCCCTGAATATGCGACGCTGTCGCTTATTCACGTTGAGGACTTGCCATGGGCACTCTGTTTCTCGCCTCGGCATCACCCCGCCGTCGCGAACTGCTCGCGCAGATAGGCGCTCCGTTTTCCCTGATCAGCGTCTCGGTCGACGAGACGCCTTCACCGACCGAATCCCCCGAGGCCTATGTCGAGCGTGTTGCGCGGGACAAGGCCCTCGCCGGATTGGCAGTGCTGGGTGAGCGCGATGGCTGCGTGCTGGGCGCCGACACCAGTGTGGTGCTCGATCAGCGCATCCTTGGCAAGCCGGTCGATCGCAATGAAGGCTTGGCAATGCTGGCGGCACTTTCGGGCCGTACCCATCGGGTGATGACCGCGGTGGCGCTTGCCAGTCGCTCGGCCTGCGAAGCGCGTGTGGTCATCAGCGAAGTGACCTTTCGCAGCATCGATGAAGCGGAGGCCGAGCGCTACTGGAACAGTGGCGAGCCGCTGGACAAGGCGGGCGGCTATGCCATCCAGGGTTGGGGCGCTGCCTTCGTCAGCCAGCTGCATGGCAGCTATTCGGCGGTGGTCGGCCTGCCGCTGTGCGAGACCACGCAGCTGCTCGATGTGTTCGCTCTCCCACGTTGGACCAAAGGCTCACGCTAGAGCCTGTGGCTTCGACGCGCCGGGCGGTTAGAATCGACCGGAACCATCAGCTAGCGCTGCACATCAAGCCACCGCCGAGAACAACAATGAGCGAAGAAATCCTGATGAACATCACCCCCATGGAGTCGCGGGTGGCGGTGGTGGAGAACGGTGTCTTGCAGGAGGTGCACGTCGAGCGCACCCAGCGCCGCGGCATCGTTGGCAACATCTACAAGGGCAAGGTGGTGCGGGTGCTGCCGGGTATGCAGGCGGCCTTCGTCGACATCGGGCTGGATCGCGCCGCGTTCATTCATGCCTCGGAGATATCCAGCCGCGAAGGCAACGCCGTCGAGCCGATCAATGCACTGGTGCATGAGGGCCAGAGCCTGGTGGTGCAGGTCACCAAGGATCCCATTGGCACCAAGGGCGCACGCCTGACCACGCAGCTGTCGATCCCTTCTCGCTACCTGGTCTACATGCCGCGCACCAGCCATGTCGGGATCTCCCTGCGTATCGAGGATGAAGCCGAGCGCGAGCGACTCAAGCAGGTCGTAGCGGAATGCGTTGCGGCCGAAGGCATTCAGGAGGCCGGCGGTTTCATCCTGCGTACCGCGGCAGAAGGCGCCGGCAGCGAAGAGATCCTGATGGATATCCGCTATCTGCGCCGCCTGTGGGAGCAGATAGCGAGCCAGATCAAGACCGTCGAGGCGCCGACGGTGATCTACGAAGATCTCTCTCTGGCCATGCGCACGCTGCGTGATCTGGTCAACCCGCGGATCGAGAAGATCCGCATCGACTCGCGGGAAAATTTCCAGAAGGTCAGGCAGTTCGTCGGCGAGCTGATGCCCGAGCTGGGCGATCGTCTCGAGCATTACCCGGGCGAGCGCCCAATCTTCGACCTTTATGGCGTCGAGGACGAGATCCAGAAGGCGCTGGAGCGCAAGGTCATGCTCAAGTCCGGCGGTTACCTGATCATCGATCCGGCCGAGGCGATGACCACCATCGACGTCAACACCGGCGCCTTCGTCGGCCACCGGACGCTGGAAGAAACCATCTTCAAGACCAATCTCGAGTCGGCCACCGCCATCGCACGCCAGCTCCGGCTGCGCAATCTGGGCGGCATCATCATCATCGACTTCATCGACATGGAGGACGAGGAGCATCGTCGCCAGGTCCTGCGCACGCTGGAAAAGCAGCTGGAGCGCGATCACGCCAAGACCAACATCATCGGCATCACCGAACTCGGCCTGGTGCAGATGACCCGCAAGCGCACCCGCGAAAGCCTCGAACAGGTGCTGTGCGAACCCTGCATGTGCTGTCAGGGGCGTGGCAAGCTGAAGACTCCGGAGACCGTCTGCTACGAGATCTTCCGCGAGATCCTGCGGGAGGCGCGGGCCTATCAGGCCGAAGGCTACCGGGTGCTGGCCAATCAGAAGGTGATCGATCGTCTGCTCGACGAGGAGTCGGGCAATGTCGCCGATCTGGAGGCCTTTATCGGTCGCTCGATCAAGTTCCAGGTGGAAAGCATGTACTCCCAGGAACAGTACGATGTGGTGTTGCTCTGAACAAAGGTAGACCGGGCCGCAAGGCCCAGGATGACCGGAGCGCATCCAGATGAACCGTCTCGCTGCCTTCCTCCTGACACTGTCGCGCCAGCTGTTCTGGATAATTGCGTTCGGGCTGATTTTGGCCGCGTTCTACGTCAGCCTGGGGCGGCAGCTGGTGCCCTTGGTCGCCGAATACCGCGCCGAGGTGCAGCAGAAGGCGCAGGCAGCGCTGGGCATGCCCATTGCGCTGGGCAGGCTCGAAGGCCGCTGGGAGGGCTTCGCGCCGCGTTTGCTGGCGCATGACGTGCTGCTCGGTGAAGGGGATAGCGCGATGCGGCTGGACCGTATCGCTATCGTGCCGGACCTGGCGGGCAGCCTCTGGGCCCGAGCATGGCGGCTGAACCGATTGGAACTCAGCGGCGTGCAGCTGTCTGTCGCTGAAGATGCCGAGGGCAAGTGGCGGGTGGAAGGCTTGCCGACCCGTACCGAGCAGAAACCGCCCGAGCCACAGAAGATGCTCGAGTCGTTGCAGCGGGTACGTGGGTGGGTGGTGCGCAACAGCCAGATCACGCTGGAGCCATTCGGCGAATCGCCGCTGACCTTGAGCTATACCGATCTGAGCTTGCGCGTCGACGGCGAGCGGCTCAGGGTGGACGGGCGCAGCATTCTGCCAGATGGTCAGCCGCTGGCCTTGAACATCCAGGGGAGGGTGCAGCCGCAACGCTGGCAGGACGCCGAGGCGCAGGTTTACCTCAGCCTGCCACAAAGCGACTGGGCCGCCTGGTTACCGCGCCGGCTGACTGCCGACTGGCATCTGCAGACGCTGAAGATGGGTGGCGAGCTGTGGGTGAGCTTGCGCGAACAGGCGCTGGAACGTGCCGTTCTACGGCTGAACGCGTCGCAGCTGAGCATGTCCTTTGCCGATCGTGAGCCCGTTCAGCTCGAGGACCTGGGGGGCGAGGCGTATATCGATCGTAACGAGCAGGGCTACCGGCTGCTGCTGGACCGGCTGGCATTCGATCTCGACGGCGAGCGCTGGGGCGATGCGCGAATCCAGCTTCAGCAGGATCAGGCCCAGCAGTACTGGCGCCTGCAGGCGGATCGGCTGGCTATCGCGCCGATCGCCACGCTCGTTCGTGCACTGGCGCCGTTGCCGCCGACTGCCGCCGAGACGCTGACGGCGCTGCAACCCAACGGAACATTGCGCAACCTGCAGCTCGACTACTACCCGCAGATGGAGTCGCCGCAGCGCCTGCAGTTCGCTGCCAATCTGGACCGCATCAGCATTGCTGCGCAGAACTGGATACCGGCGGTGGGGAACGCGAGTGGCAGCACTCGTGGTGACCTGGGCGGCGGCGAGTTGCGCGTGGACAGCGACGACTTCAGCCTGCAGCTTGCGCCACTTTATCCCGAGCCGTGGCACTACCGACACGCCGGCGGGCGCCTGACCTGGGCGCTGGATGAGCAGGCTTTCACGCTGGCTGCGCCCTATCTGCGCATCGACGGCGAGGAAGGCAAGATCGCCGGAGACTTCCTTATCCGACTGGCTCGGGACCCCGCGGCAGAGGATTACATGGACCTGCGGGTCGGCTTGAGCGACGGCGATGCGCGCTTCACCGAAAAATACCTGCCGACACGCTCACCGGCGTTGAGTCCGGCGCTGGTCAGCTGGCTCAGGGAGGCGATCCGCGGCGGTACGGTCGAGCAAGGTTATTTCCAGTACCAGGGGGCATTGAACAAGGGCGCTTCCGATAGCGCGCGCGCCCTGAGCCTGTACTTCAAGGTGCGTGATGCGGAGCTGGCGTTTCAGCCCGGCTGGCCCCTGCTGCAGCAGGGCCGCGGCGAGGTGCTGATCGAAGACAGTGGGGTGCGTGTCCGGCTCGCGGAAGGGCGGATCCTCGACAGCCAGGTGCGGGATGCGACAGCGGAGATACCTCGCGCCGGGGCCGGAAACGTGCCGCAGCTGGCGGTGAAAGGACAGGTCAGCAGCAGTCTGGCGGACGCCTTGAAGCTGCTGCAGGAGGCGCCGATCGGGACTGCCGAGCTGTTCGCCGGCTGGCAGGGGCAGGGGGCGCTCAGCGGCAGGCTTGACCTGCAGATCCCGCTGGGCAAGGGCACTCCGCGAGTCATCGTGGATTTCGCCAGCGATGATGCGAGGCTGAAGATCCCCGAGCCGGCGCTCGCCTTCGAGCAGCTCAGTGGAAAATTCCGCTACGACACCGCGCGAGGCTTGAGTGCAGAGGCCATCCAGGCGCGCCTGTTCGGCTCTTCGGTCAAGGGCAAGGCGGTCGCGACAGGCGCGCCCGGCAAGCCAGCCTCTCGCCTGGAGGCACAGGGCACCGTGGGGTTGCAGCGTCTGGTTGAGTGGCTCGCTATCGGGCAATCGCTGCCCGCGAGCGGTGAACTGCCCTATCAGTTGCGTCTGGATCTGGCGGGTGAGGATAGTCAGCTGCAAATCGACTCGTCGCTACAGGGGTTGCGCATCGATCTGCCAGCGCCGTTCGGCAAGTCTGCCGGCGAGCGCCGCGACACCTCGTTGCGGATGTCTCTGCAAGGGGCCGAGCGTCACTACGGCGTCCAGCATGGGGCGCTCGCCGCGCTGGCGTTCGCTGCGCCGCCGGGCGCCTGGGCGCAGGGTCGCGGTGAGCTGCGTCTGGGCTCCGGTGCGGCTAATCTTCCGGCCCGTGCCGGGCTTTACGTCAGAGGCCGCCTGCCGGAACTCGACTTGAAAGCCTGGCAGGCTGTGCTCGAGCAACATGGCAGGGCGGACGCGCAGCAGACGACTGGCTCGCTGCTGCGCCGTGCGCAGGTCGATATCGGTCGCTTCGACGGTTTTGGCACCCGGATCGACGACCTTGGCTTGGACCTGCGGCGACTGAGCGATGCCTGGGACCTTGGCCTTCGCAGTTCGACCATCGGCGGCTCGGTTCGTCTGCCGGATGCCGAGGGTGGCACCATCGTTGCTGATCTCCAGCACCTGCGCCTGCCGGCTCCGGCGCAAACCGGCGAAGCAGCATCCAAGGAGCGACCTGATCCGCTGGCCGATGTCGACCCGCAGAGCCTGCCGGCGATGGATGTCGCCATCAAACGGATATCCCTGGGCGACGATGTGCTTGGCGCCTGGGCGTTGAAGCTGCGGCCGGTCAGCGCCGGAATCGAGTTCCGCGACATCGCGCTCGACCTCAAGGGCCTGAAGATTACCGGGAGTGGCGGTTGGGGCGGCGCGCAGACCTGGTACAAGGGCCGCCTCGAAGGGCGCAACCTCGCCGACGTATTGCTTGCCTGGGGTTTTGCGCCCTCGGTGACCAGCGACAGTTTTCGCCTGGATGTGGACGGGCAGTGGCCCGGCTCGCCAGCCTGGTTCGCCATGGCGCGCTATTCCGGCAGCATGCAGCCACGGCTGCGCAAGGGACAGTTCGTCGAGGTCGATGGCAGCGCCCAGGCGCTACGGGTGTTCGGCGTGCTCAATTTCAATTCGATAGGGCGTCGCCTGCGACTGGATTTCTCCGACCTGTTCAGCAAGGGGCTCAGTTATGACCGGCTGGATGGTCGGCTGTTGGCCAAGGAGGGCGTGTTCAACACTCGCGAGCCCATTACCGTCAGCGGTCCGTCGACCAACCTCGAGCTGGATGGCACGCTGGACATGGCTCGCGACCAGATCGATGCGAAACTGCTGGTCACATTGCCGATCAGCAACAACCTGCCGCTGGCTGCGCTGATCGTCGGTGCACCGGCGATTGGCGGGGCACTTTTCGTTGTCGACAAGTTGCTGGGCGACCGTGTGGCGCGCTTCGCCAGCGTACAGTACGACGTCAAGGGACCTTGGCAATCGCCGAAGATCAGTTTCGACAAGCCGTTCGAGAAGCCCAATTGACTGGCCGGTGTCGCGCAGCCATCGCAATTCGACGGGAGCATTCATGTCGCTGTCGGTAATCCAGATGACCAGCCAGGCTGATGTCGCCGGCAATCTAGCTGCCGCCCGGCGCCTGCTCGAGCAGGCTGCCGCGGCCGGGGCCCGCTTGGCGGTGCTGCCAGAGAACTTCGCCGCCATGGGCTGCAGTGACCCACAGCAGCTGGGGCGCGCCGAAGCGGAAGGCCAAGGGCCTGTTCTGCCCTGGTTGAAACGTACCGCGCGCGACCTCAGATTGTGGATTGTCGCTGGAACCGTGCCGCTGCCACCCGACGGCCGTCCGCAGGACCGGCCCAATGCCTGTTCGCTGCTCATCGACGAGCACGGACAGCGGGTCGCGCGTTATGACAAGGTGCACCTGTTCGACGCCGAGGTGGCCGACAGTCGGCAGCAGTACCGCGAATCCGATACCTACGGTGCAGGGCAGCGGCTGGTCGTGGCCGACACGCCGGTTGGTCGGCTGGGCATGACCGTCTGCTACGACTTGCGCTTTGCCGAGTTGTACATGGCGCTGCGCGACGCAGGGGCTGAACTGATCAGTGCGCCCTCTGCCTTCACCACAGTGACCGGTGAGGCACACTGGACGACTCTGATCCGCTGCCGCGCCATAGAGACGCAGTGCTACGTACTGGCTGCCGCTCAGGTCGGTATGCACCCCGGCGGTCGCGTCACCTATGGGCATTCGTCTATCGTTGACCCATGGGGTCGGTTGTTGTGCGAGCAGGCGGCTGCTGAGGCAGCGCTGCTCGCCGAACGAGATGTGCCCGAGCAGGCGGCCATCCGCCAGCGCATGCCGGTGCAGCGCCACCGCCGTTTTTCCGTCCCGTGCTTGATCACGGACTGTCTGGAGTGAATATGAGTGAACTGCTGTTACCTGTAACCGAGCGTCTGCTGACGCCGGGTGGCCTGACCATCGACGATCTCCCAGCGCTGCTGGGCGAGCTCGCCGGTCCTGGCGTGGATGCTGCTGATCTGTATTTTCAGGATCAGGTATCCGAGTCCTGGGTACTGGAAGATGGCATCGTCAAGGAAGGCGGTTTTCACATCGAACAGGGCGTCGGCGTTCGGGCGCTTTCCGGTGAGAAGACCGGGTTTGCCTACAGCAACGCGATCACCGCCGATGCCTTGCGTCAGGCGGCCCAGGCCGCGCGGTCGATTGCCCGCAGCGGCAAGCAGGGGCAGGTCGGTGTGCTGTCCCGCGCAGCATTCGAGCCGCTCTACGGTCGCGATAATCCGCTCGACGGTCTGAGCCGGGGCGAAAAGGTGGAGCTGCTCAAGCGCATCGATGTCGCGACGCGAGCGCTCGATCCGCGGATCAAGCAGGTCACGGTGAGCCTGGCGGGTGTCTGGGAGCATGTTCTGGTTGCAGCGCTGGACGGCGGCATGGCTTCGGATATCCGCCCGCTGGTGCGTTTCAACGTCAGCGTGATCGTCGAGCAGAACGGCCGTCGCGAGCGCGGTGGGCAGGGTGGCGGCGGACGTACCGGCTACCAGTATTTCCTCGATGAGGATCGCGCCATGGGCTATGCGCGCGAAGCGCTGCGGCAGGCGCTGGTCAATCTCGAGGCGGTGCCGGCGCCTGCTGGGTCACTGCCGGTGGTGCTCGGTCCCGGGTGGTCTGGTGTACTGCTGCACGAGGCGGTCGGCCATGGGCTGGAGGGTGATTTCAATCGCAAGGGCAGCTCGGCCTACAGCGGCCGGATCGGGCAGAAGGTGGCGTCCAGCTTGTGCACCATCGTCGATGACGGCACCCTGGTGGATCGCCGGGGTTCGCTCAGCGTCGATGACGAAGGCACGCCGACGCAATGTACGACGCTGATCGAGAACGGCATTCTCAAGGGGTATATCCAGGACAAGCTCAACGCCCGGCTGATGGGCGTCGCGCCGACCGGCAACGGCCGTCGCGAATCCTATGCGCACCTGCCGATGCCGCGCATGACCAACACCTACATGCTGGCCGGCGAGAGCGATCCGCAGGAAATCATCCGCTCGGTGAAAAAGGGTATCTACTGCGCCAGCCTCGGCGGCGGCCAGGTCGACATCACCAGCGGCAAGTTCGTCTTCTCCACCAGCGAGGCCTATCTGATCGAGGATGGCAAGATCACCGCGCCGGTTAAGGGCGCGACGCTGATCGGCAACGGCCCTGAAGTGATGAATCGGGTGTCGATGGTAGGCAATGACCTGGCGCTGGATAGCGGTGTCGGCACCTGCGGCAAGGATGGCCAGTCGGTGCCGGTGGGCGTCGGCCAACCGACGCTGAAGATCGACGAGATCACCGTGGGAGGGACGGGCGCTTGAGCAGGCGCGCGTCGGATCGTGACCGGCGGCCTGGAGCTGACTTCAGCGCAGGCCGCGCTTGGTCTCGTCCAGGTCTCGGATGTATTTGAAGATCTTCCGGCTCGCCGCCGGCGGCTTGTTGCGTGCCGCTTCATGCTGCGCATGGCGGATCAGGCCGCGCAGGTGCTGGCGGTCGGTCTCCGGATACTCGGCGACGAAGGCTTCCAGGGTGCTGTCGTCGCCAGCGATCAGGCGGTCACGCCAACGTTCCAGCGCATGGAACCGTTCGTTGTACTGGCGGGTCGAGGCGTCGAGCTGGTCGACCAGGGCCAGGATCGCGTCGACGTCCTGGTCACGCATCAGTTTGCCGATGTATTGGATATGCCGTTTGCGTGCGATGTGTGCCTTGTGTTTGGGCGCGTCGGCGAGTGCCTTTTGCAGTGCGTCGCTGAGCGGCAGGCGAGCAATGAGATCGGGCTTGAGCGTGGTCAGACGCTCGCCGAGTTCCTGCAGCGCCAGCAGTTCGCGCTTGACCTGGGATTTGCTTTTTTCGTCGAAGCCGTCGACGTCGGAGTGTTCAGACATGGGGTTGGTCCACTAGGAAATGCCGCCATGATAACAGCAGCCCCGGCAGCCGGCTCAGCGTAGCTGATGTCGGGCTGCTACTTGAATCGTTTGCAGTGGTTTTGGGAGAGCTTATGAGTGAAGTAGAGGGCATCGGACCGCATGCGCTGCCCGGCTTGCGCGATAAGGTCGAGCGCATCATCGAAGAGGCGCGTCGGCAGGGCGCCAGCGCCAGTGAGGTTTCGGTTTCGATGGAGCAGGGCCTGTCCACCACGGTGCGTCAAGGCGAGGTGGAAACGGTCGAGTACAATCGCGACCAGGGCTTCGGTATTACGCTCTATGTCGGCCAGAGCAAGGGCTCGGCCAGCACCACCGGCAGCGGAGATGCCGCCATTCGGGAAACCGTGGCGGCCGCCTTGGCCATTGCCAGGCATGCGTCGGAGGACGAGTTCGCCGGCCTGGCTGATGCCTCGCTGATGGCGCGCGAGCTACCCGAACTCGACCTCTACCACCCGTGGGCGATCACTCCCGAACAGGCGATCGAGCAGGCGCTGAGCTGTGAAGGTGCGGCCTTCGCCTTCGACCAGCGGATTCGCAACGCCGACGGCACCAGCCTCAACACCCATCAGGGCTGCCGGGCCTACGGCAACAGCAACGGCTTCATCGGCGGTTATTGCAGCAGCCGGCACAGTCTGAGCTGCGTGATGATCGCTGAAAGCGATGGGCAGATGCAGCGGGACTATTTCTATGACGTGAACCGGATCGGCGAGGCGCTGATCGATCCGCTGACCATCGGTCAGCGTGCGGCTGAGCGAGCAGTTCGGCGGCTGGGCGCGCGTCCGATCCCGACCTGCGAGGTGCCGGTGCTGTTCGCGCCGGAGCTGGCTACCGGGCTGTTCAGCCATTTCATCGCAGCGATTTCCGGTGGCAACCTCTACCGCAAGGCATCGTACCTGGAAGGCGCGCTGGGGCAGACGCTATTCCCCGAGTGGCTGAGCCTGGACGAGCGCCCTCACATCCCGCGGGCGCTGGGGAGCGCTGGTTATGATGGCGATGGCTTGGCGACCTATGCCAAACCCTTCGTTGAGGGTGGCCGCCTGCTGTCCTACGTGCTGTCGACCTACTCGGGACGCAAGCTGGGCATGCCGAGCACGGCCAACGCCGGCGGCGTGCACAACCTGTTCGTCAGTCACGGCGACGAGGATCAGGCAGCACTGATCCGTCAGATGGGGCGCGGGCTGCTGGTAACGGAACTGATGGGGCAGGGGCTGAATCTGGTGACCGGGGACTACTCGCGCGGTGCAGGCGGCTACTGGGTCGAGAATGGCGAGATACAGTTCCCGGTGCAGGAAGTGACTATCGCCGGCAACCTGCGTGACATGTTCCGTCAGATCGTCGCGGTAGGTTGTGATATCGAGACGCGTGGCAACGTGCGCACCGGCTCGGTGCTGATCGAGCGGATGACGGTGGCGGGCAAGTAGCCTCGCCCAGCCGGCGCGGGCATCATCCGCGCCGGCCGCTCGAGGCCTTATTCGCCTTCTTCGAAGTAGTCGTCGATCAGTGCGACCAGGGCTGCCAGGGCTTCGTGCTCCTGCTCGCCTTCGGTGTGCAGGTGCAGGGTCGAGCCCTTGCTGGCGGCAAGCATCATGACCGCCATGATGCTCTTGCCGTCCACCAGCGTGGCCGGGCAGCGGCCGACACGGACGGCACACGGATAGCGGTTGGCAACGCCGACGAACTTGGCCGCCGCGCGCGCATGCAGACCGAGCTTGTTGATGATGGTGACTTCGCGGGCAGGCATGGGGCAGGTATTCCTAAGCGAGGTCCCGGTGACGGACCTGCAGATTCTTCAGCGGCTCCCTGAGCGCTTGGCCCAGGCGCTCAGCCAGATAAACCGAGCGATGATGGCCGCCGGTACAGCCGATGGCGATGGTTACGTATGCGCGGTTGCTGGCGGCGAAGCGGGGCAGCCATTTGCTCAGGTAGGCATGGATGTCCTCAAACATCTCCTCTACGTCGGGCTGGGCGGTCAGATAGTCGATGACCGGTTGATCGAGCCCGGAGAAGTCGCGCAGCTCGGCTTTCCAGTAGGGGTTGGGCAGGCAGCGCACATCGAACACCAGGTCGGCGTCGACCGGCATGCCGCGCTTGAAACCGAACGACTCGATGAGGAATGCGGTGCCGGGTTCGGGTTTGTTCAGCAGGCGCAGCTTCAGGACGTCGCGCAGCTGATAGAGATTCAGGTGCGTGGTGTCGATCTTCAGGTCGGCATGGTCGATGATGGCTGCCAATAGCAGCTCCTCGTCGCGGATAGCCTCGGCGAGGGAGCGGCTCTCGTTGGTCAGCGGATGACGCCTGCGGGTTTCCGAGAAGCGCTTGAGCAGGGTTTCGTCGTCCGCGTCCAGATACAGCACGTCGCACTGGATATGCCTGGCGCGAACCTCTTCGAGCAGTTCCGGAAAACGCTTCAGTTGACTGGGCAGGTTGCGCGCGTCGATGGAAACGGCGACCTGCGGATGCAGCAGCTCGGTGTGCAGCAGCGCGCGCTCGGCAAGCTCGGGAAGCAGACCCGCCGGCAGGTTGTCGATGCAGTAGAAACCGTTGTCTTCGAGCACGTTCAGCGCGGTGCTCTTGCCCGAGCCCGAACGGCCACTGACGATGATCAGCCGCATCTGGCCCCCACTCCGCTAGGCGCCATTCTGGACGTCGACGACGACCTGATAGAGGCTCTCATTGGTGGGCGCCTGGCGCAGTCGCTGGCGCACCTCTTCACGGTCAAGCATGCTGGCGATCTGGCGCAGCAGCTCGAGGTGCTCGTCGGTGGCCGCTTCCGGTACCAGCAAGACGAACAGCAGGTCTACCGGCGCGCCGTCGATGGCGTCGAAGTCCACCGGCGTTTCGAGGCGCAGCACGGCGCTCAGCGGGGCGTTACAGCCGACCATGCGGCAGTGAGGGATGGCGATGCCGTTGCCAAATCCGGTCGATCCCAGCTTCTCGCGGGCAATCAGGCTTTCGAATATGGTCTGGGAGTCGAGGTCTGTGAGGTCCTGGGCGATGACCTTGGCGATCTGTTCCAGGACGCGTTTCTTGCTACCGCCCGGGACGTTCACCAGGGAACGTCCGGGGGTCAGGATGTTTTCGAGTCGGATCATGTCTGGGAGTCAGCGGGAGATGGCGCCCTGGGTATGGTCGAGCTGCTTTTCCTTGTGCTTGATCAGCTGGCGATCGAGCTTGTCGACCAGCAGGTCGACGGCAGCATACATGTCTTCGTGTTCCGAGTTGGCGACCACTTCGCGGCCAGCGACATGCAGCGTCGCTTCGGCTTTCTGCTTGAGCTTCTCGACCTGCAGGATCACCTGGACGCTGATGATGCGGTCGAAATGACGGGCAAGCCGATCGAACTTCTCCTCGATGTAGTCACGCAGGGCATTGGTTACTTCCAGATGAACACCGCTGATATTGACTTGCATACTGCTATCTCCTTTGCCTTGTGCGAAGAGCAGGTCCGAAGCCCTGCCGCCGGGACGTTTCGGCCTTGGCCGATCACAGTAATCGTTTGCGCTCGCTGGATGGCGCGATACCGAGCGACTCCCGGTATTTGGCGACTGTGCGGCGGGCTACCTGAATGCCCTGCGCTTCCAGTAAACCAGCGATCTTGCTGTCGCTCAACGGCTTTTTCTGGTTTTCCGCCGCAACCAGCTTCTTGATGATCGCGCGGATCGCGGTGGACGAGCATTCCCCGCCTTCGGCCGTGCTGACGTGGCTGGAGAAGAAGTACTTGAGTTCGTAGATGCCGCGCGGAGTGTGCATGTATTTCTGGGTCGTCACGCGCGAAATGGTCGACTCGTGCATGCCCACCGCTTCGGCGATGTCGTGCAGCACCAGCGGTTTCATGGCCTCGTCACCATGCTCGAGAAATGCACGCTGGTGCTCGACGATCTGCGTGGCGACCTTCATCAGCGTTTCATTGCGGCTGAGCAGGCTCTTGATGAACCAGCGTGCTTCCTGCAGCTGGTTGCGCATGAAGGTGTTGTCGGCACTGGAGTCGGCACGTTTGACGAAGCTGGCGTACTGCGCATTGACGCGCAGGCGTGGCATGGCGTCCTGGTTCAGCTCTACCAGCCAACGGTCGTTGTGCTTGCGGACGATCACGTCAGGCACCACGTATTCCGGCTCGCTCGCTTCGATCTGAGAACCAGGGCGCGGGTTGAGCGTCTGGATCAGCTCGATCACCTGGCGTAGCTCGTCCTCCTTGAGCTTCATCCGGCGCATCAGCAGGTTGTAGTCGCGGCTGCCGAGGACATCCAGGTAATCGCTGGCCAAACGCTGCGCTTCGCTCAACCAGGGGGTGCGCTCGGGCAGCTGACGCAGTTGCAGCAGCAGGCATTCGCGCAGATCGCGCGCGCCGATCCCGGCGGGTTCGAACTGCTGAATGCGGTGCAGCACGACTTCGACTTCGTCGAGTTCGATCTCCAATTCTGGGTCGAACGAGTCAGTGATTTCCTCGAGCGATTCTTCGAGATAACCCTGATCGTTGATGCAGTCGATCAGCGTGGTGGCGATCAGTCGATCGGTATCGCTCATCGGCGCGAGATTGAGTTGCCAGAGCAGGTGGCTCTGCAGGCTGACGCCAGACGACGTGCGGCTGGTGAAGTCCCACTCGTCATCATCGTTGCTGGGCAGGCTGCTGGCGCTGGTCTGGTAGATGTCCTCCCAGGCGGTGTCGACCGGCAGCTCGCTGGGAATGCGTTCACCCCAGTCAGCGTCGTCGAGGCTCTCGCTGCCGTGCGATGGCTCGTCGTAGGTGCTGTCCTGTGTGGCGCTTTTCTCGCTGGTGGCCTCACCTGGGCGGTCGGCAGCTTCGGCCATCGGGTCGGAGCTGTCGAAGTCGTCGCCGTCTTCCTCGCGCTCGAGCATAGGGTTGGAATCCAGCGCTTCCTGGATCTCCTGTTGCAGATCGAGGGTGGATAGCTGGAGGAGGCGTATGGCCTGTTGCAGCTGCGGTGTCATCGTCAGCTGCTGGCCCATCTTCAGGACTAGCGATGGTTTCATGGCAGAGGACTTCAAACCTTTTATGCCGGCGCAACCGCGCCCGTTCCGACATGTGGCGCGCCAGGCGCCAACAGAAAGCAAATTATATGCCTGCCGAGGAAGCCTTTGCCTAGGGCCGATTTGCCGAGCTGCGCAAAAAAAAACGGCTCTACAGACGGAATTCGTGGCCCAGATAGACTTCCTTGACCAGTTGGTTGCTCAGGATTGTTTGGGCGTCGCCCTCGGCGATCAGCTGGCCATCGTTGACGATGTAGGCGGTTTCGCAGATGTCCAGGGTCTCACGGACATTGTGGTCGGTGATCAGTACGCCAATGCCCTTGGCCTTGAGGTGGTGGATGATCTGTTTGATGTCGCCCACCGATATCGGATCGACGCCAGCGAAGGGTTCGTCGAGGAGGATGAATTTGGGCGCAGTAGCCAGCGCACGGGCGATCTCCACGCGGCGACGCTCGCCGCCGGACAGGCTCATGCCGAGGCTGTTGCGGATATGGTTGATGTGGAACTCCTGCAGCAGGCCTTCCAGCGCCTGCTGGCGGCCGCTACGGTCCAGATCCTTGCGGGTCTCGAGAATCGCCATGATGTTGTCGGCGACCGAGAGCTTGCGGAAGATCGAGGCCTCCTGCGGCAGATAGCCGATCCCGGCGCGCGCGCGACCGTGCATCGGCAGATGGGTCACGTCGTTCTGATCGATCAGTACTCGACCCTGGTCGGCATTCACCAGGCCGACGATCATGTAGAAACAGGTGGTCTTGCCAGCCCCGTTGGGGCCGAGCAGGCCGACGATCTGCCCACTTTCGATGGACAGGCTGACATCACGGACGACCTGGCGGCTCTTGTAGCTCTTGGCCAGATGCTGGGCTTTGAGGACGGCCATTACTCCGCCTGCTCCGCTGCCTGCGCGTTCTTGCGCGGCTGGATGACCATGTCCACACGTGGGCGCGGCGTGGTCACATCGGCATTGGTGGCGCGGCCAGCATTGACGATCTGGCGACGGGTGTCATAGACGATCTTCTCGCCTTCGAAGGTGTTGCCTTCCTGAACAACCTTGGCCTGATCGATGAGCACGATCCGCTCGTTGGCGGCGAAGTACTGGATGGTCAGGCCGTAGGCTTTGACGATCTCCTTGTCCGCTGCAGGCTTCTGCTCGTAGTAGGCCGGTTTGCCGATGGAGGTGAAGACTTCGACGTCGCCGTTCTCGTCCTGAGTGATGGTCACCGTGTCGCCGGTGATCTTCATCGTGCCCTGGGTGATGACCACGTCGCCGCGGTAGACCGCCACGCCCTGTCGGTCGTCCAGCTCGGCGGTGTCGGCTTGAACGCGGATTGGCTGTTCACGGTCCTCGGGAAGCGCCCACGCGCTGGCGCCAAGCCAGAATGCGCTCAAACCGAGCAGGAGGGGGAGAGTCTTAACGCAGCTCATGCTGGCCTCTTACGTTGGACAGCAGGAGCATCCTGCCGTCATCCATGTACGCTTTCATGCCGGTTGCAGTGGTCACGCCATTGGCGGCCTCGATTCTAACGGCTTGCTTTGTCTCGGCATAATCCTTCTCCGGCCACACCGTCAGGCGGCTGGTGGTAAGGATCGTCGGGCGGCCCTTGGCATCGGTGCGCTCGACCTTGACCTGATCGATCAGCAGCACTTCGTCGCCTTCGGCCGATACTTCGCCGCGCTCACTACGCACGTGCCACGGCAGTTCGGTGCCGCGATAGGACAGCAGATCCGGCTTGGTCAGCAGGCTGATGTCGCTCGCCTTGATGTGCTCGAGCTTGTCTGCGGTCAGTTCGTAGTTACGCTTGCCGTCGGGCTGATATTGCACCGTGCGGGAATTGATCACGTAGAAGTCGACATCAGGCGTTGCGCCGCTGGCGACGGATGGCTCCTGCATGAAACTTTCCGGGCGGATGTTCCAGTAGCCGACCGCCACCAGCAGGGCGGCGATCAGCGTAAGCAGGGCAGCGAAGCGCATTTTGCGAAGCATGCAGACCTCTACAGATATGCGTTTTGCGCGGCGGCCAGAGTGCCCTGCGCGCGCATGATCAGTTCGCAGAACTCACGCGCCGCACCCTCGCCACCGCGGGCCTGGGTGACGCCGTGGGCGTGCTCGCGGACGAAGCTGTCGGCGCTGGCCACAGCCATGCCGAGGCCAACCCGGCGAATCACCGGCAGGTCGGGCAGGTCGTCGCCCAGATAGGCCACTTCAGAGTAGTTCAGCCCGAGCTCGGCCAGCAGCTCGTCAAGCACCACCAGCTTGTCTTCGCGACCCTGATACAGGTGCTGGATGCCCAGGTTTTGTGCCCGTCGCTCCACCACTGGCGTCTTGCGGCCACTGATGATGGCGGTGCGTACGCCCGAGTTGATCAGCATCTTGATGCCGTGGCCGTCCAGCGTATTGAAAGTCTTGAATTCGCTGCCGTCGGTGAGAAAGTACAGGCGGCCATCGGTCAGCACGCCATCCACATCGAAGATGGCCAGGCGGATGTCGCGTGCGCGCTGCAGAAGATGTTCGTGCATTACATGACCCCCGCACGCAGCAGGTCATGCATGTTCAGCGCGCCGATGGGCAGCTCCTGCTCATCGATCACCACGAGCGAGCTGATCTTGTGGTCTTCCATGATCTTCAATGCCTCAGCTGCCAGCATTTCGGCATTGGCGGTCTTGCCGTGGACGGTCATGACTTCATCGATACGGGTCTCGCGCACGTCCACGCCCTTGTCCAGCGCGCGGCGCAAGTCGCCGTCGGTGAAGATGCCGGCCAGGCGGCCATCGGCCTCGACGATCACCGTCATGCCCAGCCCCTTCTGAGTCATCTCCAGCAGTGCGTCGCGCAGTGAGGTACCGCGTTGCACTTTGGGCAGGCGACCGCCGGTGTGCATCACATGCTCGACCTTGAGTAGCAGGCGCCGGCCCAGTGCGCCGCCGGGGTGGGAGAAGGCGAAGTCCTCGGCGGTGAAGCCGCGGGCCTCGAGCAGGGCGATCGCCAGGGCATCGCCGAGCACCAGGCTGGCGGTGGTGGAGGAGGTCGGTGCGAGGTTTAGCGGGCAGGCCTCGATGGCCACGCTGGCATCCAGGTTCACCGCGGCGGCCTTGGCCAATACCGAGTTGGGGTTGCCGGTCATGCTGATCAGGGTAATGCCAAGGCGCTTGATCAGTGGCAGCAGCGTGACGATCTCGCTGGTGGTGCCGGAGTTGGACAGGGCAAGAACGACATCGTCCTGGGTAATCATGCCCATGTCGCCATGGCTGGCCTCGGCGGGATGCACGAAGAATGCGGCGGTGCCGGTGCTAGCCAGGGTGGCTGCGATCTTGCGGCCGATGTGGCCGGATTTACCCATGCCGACCACGACGACCCGGCCTTTGCACGCAAGGATCAGGTCGCATGCCTTGACGAAAGAGGCATCGATCCGCGCGTTCAGCTGCTCTACTGCCTCGATTTCCAGGCGAATGGTGCGTTGCGCGGTTTCGATCAGTTGGCTGCTCTGGCTCATGGCTGGCGGGGTCGTCCGATTAAAAGGCGTGGATTATAGCGAGAAACCGCCTGTGGCTCATCGAAAATGTCGGTGCTGCTCGGCGACGTTCGGTCGATTCGATCATTGTTGGCTGAACCGAAGCTGAACGAGTCGCCACCAGGTCATTGCTGGAAGCGCTCCTCGGTTGGGCGCTTTCGGGCGCGGTGCTATAGTGCGCCGCCGAAAACGGTCAGGGCAGAAAGTATCCCGGCGTCATCGGGAGCCGTCTGTTTCGCAGACTGCATGCAAGGAGACCAGATGAGCGCCTGCAACGACTACGCGGTCGAGCTGAAGGGAGTAACCTTCATGCGCGGCGAGCGGAGTATCTTCAATAACGTCGATATCGCCATTCCGCGAGGGAAGGTAACGGCCATCATGGGGCCGTCGGGATGCGGAAAGACGACGCTACTGCGGCTGATCGCCGCCCAGCTGATGCCTTCGCGCGGTGAGGTCTGGGTGACCGGGCAGAACCTGCCGAGCCTCTCGCGCAGCGAGCTGTTCGACATGCGCAAGCAGATGGGCGTGTTGTTCCAGAGCGGTGCGCTGTTCACCGATCTCGATGTGTTCGAGAACGTCGCATTCCCGCTGCGCGTTCATACCCGGCTGCCGGACGAAATGATTCGCGACATCGTGCTGATGAAGCTGCAGGCCGTCGGCTTGCGTGGCGCCATCGAGCTGATGCCGGACGAGCTGTCCGGTGGCATGAAGCGACGTGTTGCGCTGGCGCGGGCGATTGCCCTCGATCCGCAGATTCTGATGTATGACGAGCCTTTCGCGGGGCAGGACCCGATCGCGATGGGGGTCTTGGTGCGCCTGATCAGGCTGCTCAACGATGCGCTGGGAATAACCAGTATCGTGGTGTCGCACGACTTGGCAGAGACTGCCTCCATCGCCGATTACATCTATGTCGTGGGTGATGCCCAGGTCCTGGGGCAGGGCACGCCTGCGGAGCTGATGGAATCGGATAATCCACGTATCCGGCAGTTCATGAAAGGTTCGGCGGATGGCCCGGTTCCGTTCCATTTCCCTGCGCCGGCCTACGCCGATGACCTGCTGGGAGGTGGTGATGCGTAAGCGTTCGCTGTTGGATCGGATTGCCCTGCTCGGGCGTGCCGGTCTCGATGTCGTAGCGGCATTGGGGCGCTCGACGCTTTTTCTCGCGCACGCCCTGTTCGGTCGCAGCGGGCTGCGCAACGGATTTTCCCTGCTGGTCAAGCAGCTCTATTCGGTGGGGGTGCTGTCGCTGGCTATCGTGGTGGTGTCCGGTATCTTCATTGGTATGGTGCTGGCGCTGCAGGGGTACAACATCCTCAGCAGCTACGGGTCCGAGCAGGCTGTCGGTCAGATGGTCGCGTTGACGCTGCTGCGTGAGCTGGGGCCGGTCGTGACTGCATTGCTGTTCGCCGGTCGCGCCGGGTCGGCCTTGGCGGCCGAGATCGGCAACATGAAGTCAACCGAGCAGTTGTCGAGCCTGGAGATGATCGGTGTCGACCCGCTGAAATACATCATCGCGCCGCGCCTGTGGGCGGGTTTCATTTCCCTGCCGTTGCTGACGCTGATCTTCAATGTGGTCGGCATCTGGGGCGGAGCGATGGTCGCCGTTGACTGGCTCGGCGTATACGAAGGCTCGTTCTGGGCCAACATGCAGAACAGTGTCGACTTTCATTCGGATGTGCTCAACGGCGTGATCAAGAGCGTCGTATTCGCCTTCGTCGTGACCTGGATCGCTGTCTTCCAGGGCTACGACTGCGAGCCGACTTCCGAAGGGATCAGCCGCGCCACGACCCGAACCGTGGTCTACGCCTCGCTGGCGGTGCTTGGGCTCGACTTCATTTTGACCGCATTGATGTTTGGAGATTTCTGATGCGTATCCGCACTCTGGAGATGGGCGTCGGCCTGTTCCTGCTCGCCGGCCTGCTGGCCCTGCTGCTGCTGTCGCTGCGCGTCAGCGGGCTGAGCGTGGCCGACACCGATACCTATAAGCTGTATGCCTATTTCGACAATATCGCCGGATTGACGGTCCGATCAAAGGTGACCATGGCTGGCGTAACCATCGGCAAGGTCACCGCGATCGATCTGGACCGCGACAGCTATACCGGACGGGTGACCCTGGAAATCCAGGAGGATGTGAACATCCTGCCGGCCGATTCCACGGCCTCGATCCTGACGGCCGGCCTGCTCGGAGAGAAGTATGTCGGCATCAGCGTGGGCGGGGAGGAAGAGGTGCTGAAGGACGGAGATACCATCCAGGACACCCAGTCGTCGCTGGTGCTCGAGGACCTGATCGGCAAGTTCCTGCTCAATTCGGTTAATAAAGAGTAAAGGAGAAGCGAATGATGACTGCCCTGCGTCGCGGCCTGCTGGTTCTGCTGGCCGTATTGCCCATGTTCTCCCATGCCGCGCTGAGCGCGCATCAGGTGATCCAGAAGACCACCGACGAACTGCTGGCCGACCTGAAGGCCAACAAGGAGCAGTACCGTAACGATCCGTCGGCGTTCTACGATTCGCTCAATGAGATTCTCGGTCCGGTAGTCGATGCGGATGGCATCTCTCGCAGCATCATGACCGTCAAGTACTCGCGCAATGCCTCGCCCGAGCAAATGAAGCGTTTTCAGGAAAACTTCAAGCGCAGCCTGATGCAGTTCTATGGCAATGCCTTGCTCGAGTACAACAACCAGCAGATTCGCGTGCTGCCGCCCAGCGGCAAGCAGGACCCCAAGCGCACCAGTGTCGGCATGGAAGTGGTGGGGCGGCAGGGCGAGATCTATCCGGTGTCCTACACCATGGTCAACGATGGCGAGTGGCGCGTGCGCAACGTGATCATCAATGGCATCAACATAGGCAAGCTGTTCCGTGACCAGTTCGCCGACTCGATGCAGAAGAACGGCGGCGACCTGGACAAGACCATCGACGGTTGGGCCGAAGTGGTGGCGCGGGCGAAGGAAACCGAAGCCGGGCAGCAGGCGGCTGGCGATGAGTGAAGCGCAGATCGAGCGCTCTGGCGAGGCCGAACTGCGCCTGCGCGGCGTGTTGGATTACCGCAGTGGACCGGCCTTGCGTGAAGCCGGCCGGTCGCTGATCGCTGGCGGCCGCTCGCCGCTGACGCTCGATTGCTCCGCCGTGGAGCGCTCCAGTAGTGTCGGGCTGTCGCTGCTTCTGGCCTTCATGCGCGATGCCAGGGCGGCTGGCGTCGAGCTGCGTGTCACTGGTTTGCCGGACGACATGCAGAAGATCGCCAGGGTGTCCGGCCTTATGGATATCCTGCCACTGGACGCTTCCCTCTCTGACAAGGAGGCAGTCGTATGAAACTGCGCTGGGCGGAAAACCTGCGCGATGGCGTGCATGGGCTCGCCGAGTCGCTTGGCAATTTGCTGGTCGAGAGCTTCCACTACCTAGCGCTGTTTGCCATCGGCGCAGTGACGGCTTGGGCTGCGGTCATGGCCTTTCTCGGCATGGTCGAGAAGGGCCATATATCGATAGATGACATCCTGTTGCTGTTCATCTATCTCGAGCTGGGCGCGATGGTCGGGATCTATTTCAAGACCAACCACATGCCGGTACGCTTCCTGATCTATGTGGCGATCACCGCGCTGACCCGCCTGCTGATTTCCGATATTTCCCATCACCACCGTCCGGACATGGGCGTGGTCTATGTGTCGGGCGCGATCCTGCTGCTGGCGCTGGCGATCCTGGTGGTGCGCTTTGCCTCCTCGCGCTTCCCAGCCGTGCAGAGCGACAGCGGGCTGTCGCGGCAGCGGCGCGAGCGCGATCAGGGGGCCGAAACGCTGGATTGAGCTCTGCGCGCGAGGTTCGGGGTTCGCAGCCTTCGGGCTTTTTTGTATGATGGCCGGCCCGTGCGCGTCCTGCGCCCGATCGAGGTAGAACATGCAGGCCCTAGAAGTGAAGAATTTCCTGGAAGCGAAGATTCCGGGAACCCAGGTGGAAGTGGAAGGCGAAGGCTGCAACTTCCAGCTCAACGTGATCAGTGATGAACTGGCCGCCCTGAGCCCGGTGAAGCGTCAGCAGCAGATCTACGCTCATCTCAATCCATGGATCGCCGACGGCAGCATCCACGCCGTCACCATGAAGTTCTTCAGTCGCACAGACTGGGCCGCGCGCGCCTGATCGGCTCAGGCCCGCGCAACCAATCATTCCAGGCAGAGCGCGTCTCGATGACCGCGCCGCCCCCTTCGACAGTGCTTCGAGCCTGCGGCTTACGGGTATATCCATGGACAAACTGATCATTACCGGCGGCATTCGCCTCGATGGCGAGATTCGCATTTCCGGTGCGAAGAACTCCGCACTGCCGATCCTGGCCGCCACCTTGCTGGCCGACACCCCAGTTACCGTCTGCAACCTGCCGCACCTGCACGACATCACCACGATGATCGAGCTGTTCGGCCGCATGGGCGTGCAGCCTGTTATCGACGAGAAGCTCAGTGTCGAAGTCGACGCCAGCAGCATCAAGACCCTGGTCGCGCCGTACGAGCTGGTGAAGACCATGCGCGCCTCGATCCTCGTGCTCGGCCCCATGGTCGCGCGTTTCGGCGAGGCCGAGGTGGCGCTGCCCGGTGGTTGTGCCATCGGTTCGCGGCCAGTCGACCTGCACATCCGCGGTCTCGAGGCCATGGGCGCACAGATCGACGTCGAAGGTGGCTACATCAAGGCCAAGGCGCCGGCCGGTGGCCTGCGCGGCGCACACTTCTTCTTCGATACGGTCAGCGTGACCGGTACCGAGAACATCATGATGGCCGCTGCGCTGGCCAACGGTCGCAGCGTGCTGGAAAACGCCGCGCGTGAGCCGGAGGTGGTCGATTTGGCCAACTTCCTCAATGCCATGGGCGCCAAGGTCTCCGGTGCCGGCACCGACACCATCACCATCGACGGCGTCAAGCGCCTCGGTGGTGGTCGTTACAGCGTGATGCCCGACCGTATCGAGACCGGCACCTATCTGGTCGCCGCTGCAGCCACTGGCGGTCGCGTGCGCCTGAAGGATACCGACGCGACGCTGCTCGAAGCCGTGCTGCACAAGCTGGTCGAGGCGGGCGCGCACATCGATACCGGCAGCGACTGGATCGAACTGGACATGAAGGGCAAGCGGCCGAAGGCGGTCAACGTGCGCACTGCGCCGTACCCGGCGTTCCCCACCGACATGCAGGCGCAGTTCATTGCGCTCAATGCCATCGCCGAGGGCACCGGTACGGTCATCGAAACGGTCTTCGAGAACCGCTTCATGCACGTCTACGAGATGAATCGCATGGGTGCGCAAATTCTCGTCGAGGGCAACACCGCCATCGTCACCGGCGTCGATCATCTCAAGGGTGCTCCGGTCATGGCGACCGACCTGCGCGCTTCGGCGAGCCTGGTGATCGCCGGTCTGGTGGCCGAAGGCGATACGCTGATCGATCGCATCTACCACATCGACCGTGGCTACGAGTGCATCGAGGAGAAGCTGCAGTTGCTCGGGGCGAAGATTCGCCGCGTTCCCGGCTGATAGCGATCTGCTACGCGAGATCGCAGTTGGTCACATGGTCGCCGCTCAAGGTTGGCCGTTGCCGTTCAAGGAAAACGCTCCATGCTCACCATCGCCCTGTCCAAAGGCCGCATTCTCGATGACACGCTGCCACTGCTCGCTGTCGCGGGCATCGAGCCTACCGAGAATCCGGACAAGAGCCGCAAGCTGATCATCCCGACCACCCAGGATGATGTGCGTCTGCTCATCGTCCGTGCCACCGACGTGCCGACTTATGTCGAGCATGGTGCGGCCGACCTTGGCGTCGCCGGCAAGGACGTGCTGATGGAGTACGGTGGCCAGGGGCTGTACGAGCCGCTCGACCTGAAGATCGCCAACTGCAAGTTGATGACCGCCGGCAAGGTCGGCGCGCCGGAGCCGAAGGGGCGTCTGCGTGTGGCGACCAAGTTCGTCAACGTGGCCAAGCGCTATTACGCCGAGCAGGGTCGTCAGGTCGACATCATCAAGCTGTACGGCTCCATGGAGCTCGCGCCACTGGTGGGGCTGGCCGACAAGATCATCGACGTGGTCGACACCGGCAACACGCTACGTGCCAACGGCCTGGAGCCCCAGGAGCTGATCGCCACCATCAGCTCGCGCCTGGTGGTGAACAAGGCTTCGATGAAGATGCAGCACGCGCGCATCCAGGCGCTGATCGATACGCTGCACGCGGCCGTTGAGCAACATCAGCATTGATATCTCGCGCGGCTGCGGCCGCGCCTGCCTATTCGTGCCATAGCTGAAATTCTCAGGTGCCCGCACGGTGGGCTTGATATTCTAGCGGCGCCTGAGAGCCCGGCCTGCGCTTCGTGCGGTTGCAACGAAGCCGGCTGCTTCCGATGCCTAGCCAACCAAGAGGCCCGCTATGACCGCTCCCTCCGCCATTCGCCGACTCAACGCTGCCGATGCCGACTTCGCTCGTCATCTGGACCATCTGCTGAGCTGGGAAAGCGTCTCCGACGACGGCGTTAACGCGCGGGTGCTGGAGATCATCAAGGCCGTGCGCGAGCGCGGCGATGCAGCGGTCGTCGAGCTGACCCAGCGTTTCGACGCGCTGGAAGTCGCCTCCATGGCCGATCTGATCCTGCCGCGCGCGCGTCTGGAACAGGCGCTCGAGCGCATCACCCCGGAGCAGCGCGAGGCGCTGGAAATCGCTGCCGAGCGCGTACGCAACTATCACGAGCGGCAGAAACAGGACTCCTGGACCTACACCGAGGCCGACGGCACGGTGCTCGGTCAGAAGGTCACGCCGCTGGATCGCGCCGGCCTCTACGTGCCGGGCGGCAAGGCTTCCTATCCGTCTTCAGTGCTGATGAACGCCATTCCGGCCAAGGTCGCCGGCGTGCCGGAAGTGGTCATGGTGGTGCCGACGCCGCGTGGCGAGGTCAACGAGCTGGTGCTGGCTGCGGCCTGCATTGCCGGTGTCGACCGGGTCTTCACCATCGGCGGGGCGCAAGCCGTCGCGGCGTTGGCCTACGGCACCGAGAGCGTGCCGCCGGTGGACAAGATCGTTGGGCCGGGCAACATCTACGTCGCTACCGCTAAGCGCCACGTGTTCGGCAAGGTCGGCATCGACATGATTGCCGGGCCGTCGGAAATCCTCGTGGTCTGTGATGGCCAGACCGATCCGGACTGGATCGCCATGGACCTGTTCTCCCAGGCCGAGCACGATGAGGATGCGCAATCGATCCTGGTCAGCCCGGATGCCGCGTTCCTCGATCGCGTCGCCGAGAGCATCGCCCGCCTGCTGCCGACGCTGGAGCGTGCCGACATCGCCCGCACCTCCATCGAAGGTCGCGGCGCGCTGATCCAGGTGGCCGACATGCAGCAGGCCATCGAGGTGGCCAACCGCATCGCCCCTGAACATCTGGAGCTTTCGGTCGCCGAACCGGAGCAGTGGCTGCCGCAGATTCGCCATGCCGGCGCGATCTTCATGGGGCGCTACACCGCCGAGGCGCTGGGCGACTATTGCGCCGGCCCCAACCACGTGCTGCCGACTTCCGGGACTGCGCGTTTCTCTTCGCCGCTGGGTGTGTATGACTTCCAGAAGCGCTCGTCGATCATCAATTGCTCGGCCGAGGGGGCCTCGACCTTGGGCAAGGTGGCGTCGGTCCTGGCGCGCGGCGAATCGCTGACTGCGCATGCGCGCAGCGCCGAGTACCGGATCAAAGGCTAGCGGCAAGCTTCAAGCTGCAAGCGACAAGTCAGATCGTAGGGTGGACAACGCTTTGCTTGCCCACCGCTGGCCAGCATGGCAGGTGGGAAACGCTTCGCGGTTTTCCACCCTACGGCAAACCGACCACATTCGAGGAGAGAAGGGCGGATGAGCAAGTTCTGGAGCCCCTTCGTCAAGGACCTGGTGCCCTATGTGCCAGGCGAGCAACCCAAGCTGAACAAGCTGGTCAAGCTCAACACCAACGAGAACCCCTACGGCCCGTCGCCGCGGGCGATCGCTGCGATGCGGGCGGAGATCAACGATGGCCTGCGCCTGTATCCGGACCCCAATGGTGAGCGCCTCAAGCAGGCCGTAGCCGACTACTACAATGTGCAGCCAACCCAGGTGTTCGTCGGTAATGGTTCCGACGAAGTGCTGGCGCACGCGTTTCATGGACTGTTCCAGCATGGCCGCCCGTTGCTGTTTCCTGATATCAGCTACAGCTTCTATCCGGTCTACTGCGGGCTGTACGGCATCGCCTACGAAACCATTGCATTGAACCAGCAGTTCCAGATCGACGTCGCCGATTACCAGCGACCGAACGGCGGCATCATCTTTCCCAACCCGAACGCGCCGACCGGCTGCCTGTTGCCGCTCGACGCGATCGAGCGGCTGTTGCAGGCCAATACCGAGTCCGTCGTGTTGGTCGACGAGGCCTATGTCGATTTCGGTGGCGAGTCGGCGATTGCCCTGGTCGATCGTTACCCGAACCTGCTGGTGACCCAGACGCTCTCCAAGTCGCGCTCGTTGGCCGGGTTGCGGGTTGGTCTGGCGGTCGGCCATCCGGAGCTGATCGAGGCGCTGGAACGCATCAAGAACAGCTTCAACTCTTATCCACTGGATCGCATCGCTATTGCCGGAGCGGCCGCTGCCTTCGAGGATCGCGAATACTTCGAGCGGACCTGCCGGCAGGTTATCGACAGCCGGGAAAAGGTGACCGCGGCGTTGCAGGCGCGCGGCTTCGAGGTTCTGCCTTCGGCGGCGAACTTCATTTTTGCGCGCCACCCGCAACGCGACGCGGCGACCATCGCCGCCGGACTGCGCGAGCAGGGCGTGATCGTGCGTCACTTCAAGCAGCCGCGTATCGAGCAGTTTCTGCGCATTACCATTGGCACGCCCGAGCAGAATCAGGCGTTACTCGAGGCGCTCGGCTAGACGCGCTCGGCTAAGAGTGCAGGCTTAGCGAACCCGGGCGGGTTCGCTGAGTGCGCTGCTACCGGGGGGCGGCGTTCACGGGTGGGCGGACGCCCACTTCTGCGGTGAGGGTCAACGGCTTGCCGTTGCGTAGGATGTCGATGTCGATCTTCTCACCCGGCCTCGCGCGGGCAACCTGATTCATCGAACTGCGACCGTCGGCCGACTGCACACCATCGATGCTGAGAATCAGATCGCCAGGCTGCAGGCCGGCTCGTTCGGCAGGGCCGTCGCGGTAGACGCCGGCTACGACGATGCCCGGGCGGCCCTCCTGGCCGAAAGACTCGGCCAGCTCCTGGGTCAGCGATTGCACCTCCACTCCGAGCCAGCCGCGAATCACCTGGCCGTGCTCAATGATCGATTTCATCACCTCCAGCGCAAGCTTCACCGGGATGGCGAAGCCGATGCCCTGTGAGCCGCCGGACTCGGAAATGATCGCGGTGTTGATGCCGATGAGGTTACCGCCGGCATCGACCAGTGCGCCGCCCGAGTTGCCACGATTGATCGCGGCGTCGGTCTGGATGAAGTCTTCGTAGGTATTGAGGCCCAGCTGGTTGCGTCCGGTGGCGCTGATGATGCCCATGGTCACGGTCTGGCCGACCCCGAATGGGTTGCCGATTGCCAGCGTGACGTCACCGACGCGGATGCGATCGGAGTGGCCAAGGGTTATCGCCGGAAGCTCGGCCAGGTCGATCTTGAGGACCGCGAGGTCGGTTTCCGGATCACTGCCGATCACCCTGGCCAGGGTCTCGCGGCCATCCTTGAGCGCCACGACGATCTGCTCGGCATTGGCTGTAACGTGATTGTTGGTCAGCAGGTAGCCCTCGGGGCTCATGATGACTGCCGAGCCGAGGCTAGACTCCATGCGCCGCTGCCGTGGCAGGTTGTCGTTGAAAAAGCGCTGGAACAGCGGGTCTTTGGCCAAAGGCGGTTGCTGCTCCGTCTTCTCGATGACCTTGGTGGTATAGAGATTGGCAACGGCTGGTGCCGCCGAAGCCACGGCATTGGCATACGAATAGGGTCCCTGCTGGGAGCCGGCGGCTATTAGCGGCGCCTGCTGAAGACCAATATCCGGTTCGGTGATCCCCACCAGCTGCGGGTAGCGCTGGATGATCAGCAGTGCTACGAGTATGCCGACCAGCAGCGGCCAGCCTAGGAAACGCAGGGCATTGAACATCGCGCGGGAATCCGGACAGAGTTGCGGGCGCGGGGAGCGCGCCTTAAGGTGGCGGCATTATACGAAGCTCGAACTGAAATGCAGCTTCGCATTCATGATTTGCAGCAGCGCACTGGTCATTGCCGCGGGCTCGCTGCAGCGAAGGAGAGGTCGATGTGAGTGTTTCGCTTAGCACGCTGGTCCAGGAGGCGGACCGCTATCTGGAGGCCGGAAGGATTGCCGATTACTGTCCCAACGGTCTTCAGGTCGAAGGGCGTCCTCGGGTCGCCCGTATCGTCAGTGGTGTGACGGCCAGCCAGGCACTGCTCGATGCTGCCGTCGAGGCTGATGCCGACCTGGTGCTGGTGCACCACGGCTACTTCTGGAAGAACGAGGATGCGCGCATCGTCGGAATGAAGCAGCGTCGCTTGAAGACATTGCTGGGTCACGACATTTCCTTGCTCGCCTATCATCTGCCACTCGATGTGCACCCCGAGGTCGGCAATAACGTCCAGCTGGGCAGGCTGCTGGGGCTATGCATCGAAGGTGGACTGGAGCCGGAGAATCCGCGTTCGGTCGGGTTGGTCGGGTCGCTGGAGCAGCCGCTGGCGCCGGCCGAGTTTAGGCACCGCATACAGCAAGCGCTCGGGCGCCAGCCGTTGATGGTCGAAGGCCGGGGGCCGATCCGTCGCGTCGCCTGGTGCACCGGTGGTGCCCAGGGTTATATCGACAAGGCCGTCGCCGCCGGCGTGGACGCCTACATTACGGGCGAGATCTCCGAGCCTACCGCGCACATCGCCCGGGAAAACGGTTTGAGCTTCTTCGCGGCGGGGCACCATGCCACCGAGCGGTACGGGGTTCAGGCGCTCGGCGATTACCTGGCGCGGCAGTTCGGAATCGAGCATCGCTTCATCGACTGCCCCAATCCGGCGTGAGCTTATCTGGCTGACGAGGTCTTGTTGGAACTCGTCGAGTCGGCGGCCTGATGCGGCCGCTTCGTACTCCTGCTCGATATAAATCTATAGCTTTTAGATCTAAAAGGCGGCCTGATTAGAATTTAAGGCCGTGTTAGAGTTGCGCCCAATCAACGGCCGGCCGGCCGTCCACCTGCCAAATCGTGAGTAGCCATGGTCGACAAACTGACGCATCTGAAACAGCTGGAGGCGGAAAGCATCCATATCATCCGCGAGGTCGCCGCCGAGTTCGGTAACCCGGTGATGCTCTATTCCATCGGCAAGGATTCGGCCGTGATGCTGCATCTGGCGCGCAAAGCCTTCTTTCCGGGCAAGCTGCCATTTCCGGTGCTGCACGTCGACACACGCTGGAAATTCCAAGAGATGTACGCCTTCCGCTCCCGGATGGTCGAGGAAATGGGCCTTGAATTGATCACCCACATCAACCCCGAGGGTGTGGCGCAGGACATGAATCCCTTCACCTACGGCAGTGCGAAGCACACCGACGTGATGAAAACCGAGGGACTCAAGCAGGCGCTGGATAAGTACGGCTTCGATGCGGCCTTCGGTGGCGCCCGTCGCGACGAAGAGAAGTCCCGGGCCAAGGAGCGCGTCTATTCCTTCCGAGACAGCAAGCACCGCTGGGATCCGAAGAACCAGCGTCCCGAGCTATGGAACCTCTATAACGGCAAGGTCAAGAAAGGCGAGTCGATCCGCGTGTTCCCGCTCTCCAACTGGACCGAGCTGGATATCTGGCAATACATCTACCTGGAGCAGATTCCGATCGTGCCGCTGTATTTCGCGGCCGAGCGGGAAGTGGTGGAGCTTAACGGAACGCTGGTGATGATCGACGATGAGCGCATCCTCGAGCACCTGACACCCGAGCAGAAGGCCGGCATCCACAAGAAGATGGTGCGCTTCCGTACCCTCGGTTGCTATCCGCTGACCGGCGCGGTGGAATCCACCGCCACCACTTTGCCGGAGATCATTCAGGAAATGCTGCTGACCCGGACATCCGAGCGTCAGGGCCGCGTCATCGACCACGATGCCACCGGGTCGATGGAAGAAAAGAAACGCCAGGGTTACTTCTAAGGATCGCGCACCATGTCTCATCAGTCAGATTTGATCGGCCAGGACATCCTCGCGTACCTGGCGCAGCACGAGCGCAAGGAGCTCCTGCGTTTCCTCACCTGCGGCAACGTCGACGACGGCAAGAGCACGTTGATCGGCCGCCTGCTGCATGACTCAAAGATGATCTACGAGGATCATCTGGAGGCCATTACCCGCGATTCGAAGAAGGTCGGTACCACTGGCGAGGACGTCGATCTGGCGCTGCTGGTCGATGGCCTGCAGGCCGAGCGCGAGCAGGGTATCACCATCGATGTGGCCTACCGTTATTTCTCCACGGCAAAGCGCAAGTTCATCATTGCCGATACCCCCGGCCACGAGCAGTACACTCGCAACATGGCCACCGGCGCGTCCACCTGCGACCTGGCGATCATCCTGGTCGATGCCCGCTATGGCGTGCAGACTCAGACCAAGCGCCACAGTTTCATCACCTCGCTGCTGGGCATCAAGCACATCGTCGTTGCCATCAACAAGATGGACCTGATGAACTTCGATCAGGACGTCTTCGAGAAGATCAAGGCCGACTACCTGGCGTTTGCCGAGCGCATCGAGCTCAAGCCATCGTCGCTGCACTTCGTGCCGATGTCCGCGCTCAAGGGCGACAACGTGGTCAATCGCAGCGAGCGCGCACCCTGGTACCAGGGGCAGTCGCTGATGGAGATTCTCGAGAGTGTCGAGATTGCTGGCGACCGTAACTTCGATGATCTGCGTTTCCCTGTGCAGTACGTCAACCGCCCGAACCTGAACTTCCGTGGTTTCGCCGGTACCCTGGCCAGCGGCATCGTGCGCAAGGGTGACGAGATCGCCGTGCTGCCGTCCGGCAAGACCAGTCGAGTGAAATCCATCGTCACTCTCGACGGCGAGCTGGAGCAGGCCACGCCAGGCGAAGCCATTACTCTGACTCTGGAAGACGAGATCGACGTGTCACGCGGTGACATGCTGGTACATGCCGACAGCCGCCCGCGTATCGCCGATGGTTTCGAGGCAATGCTGGTGTGGATGGGCGAAGAGCCAATGCTGCCGGGCAAGAAGTACGACATCAAGCGAGCCACCAGCTATGTGCCGGGCTCGATTGCCAGCATCACTCACACGGTAGATGTGAACACGCTGGAGAAGGGCGCGGCGAGCAGCCTGCAGCTCAACGAGATCGGCAAGGTCAAGGTCAGCCTGGACGCGTCGATCGCTCTGGATGGCTACGAGCAGAACCGCACCACTGGCGCCTTCATCGTCATCGATCGCCTCACCAATGGCACCGTCGGAGCCGGCATGATCATCGCCGACCCGGTTGCCCATGGTTCGGGTGGTCATCATGGCGCCCTGGCCCACGTCTCTACCGACGAGCGTGCCACACGCTTCGGCCAGCAGCCGGCGACCGTGTTGTTCACCGGCCTGTCCGGCGCCGGCAAGAGCACCCTGGCCTATGCTGTGGAGCGCAAGCTGTTCGATATGGGGCGCGCGGTCTATGTACTCGATGGCCAGAACCTGCGCCTCGACCTCAACAAAGGCCTACCGCAGGACCGCGCCGGCCGCACCGAAAACTGGCGCCGCGCCGCCCATGTCGCACGTCAGTTCAACGAAGCGGGGCTGATCACCCTGGCCGCGTTCGTCGCCCCTGACGCCGAAGGTCGCGAACAGGCCAAGGCGTTGATCGGCGATGAACGTCTGATCACCGTCTACGTCCAGGCCTCCCCGCAAGCCTGCCGCCAGCGCGATCCGCAGGGATTGTATGCGGCCGGTGGGGATAATATTCCGGGCGAGTCGTTCCCGTACGATGTGCCGCTGGGTGCTGACTTGGTGGTTGATAGCGAAATGACGTCCCTGGAAGAGGGCATTAGGCAGGTGATGGGTCTGTTGCGCGATCGAGGCGTTATCTAAAGATAGCTTGGTGATGCGGAAGCCCCGCAGATGCGGGGCTTTTCTTTTGTTCGAGAGAAACCTGCTTGCTGCAGAGCGGTTAGTTGGCTTCTTCAAGAATTCGGAAGAATACCGTTTCCAAGGAGACGGCCGGCTGAAGGGCGAGCAAATGTCCGCTGGTGTTATTCAGCTGAGCGATAAGTTCAGGCAGCCTGGATTGCTCAATCTCGCATTCGAACTCCCCAGGGCGCAGAACGGTACAGCCTGCCGTGAGCGGGAGGTCAGCTTGGTATCGGATTGTGAAATGACCAGCCCGCTCCGCCGCGAGCTCTCGAGGGGAGCGGACCGTCAGCAGCTGGCCTTTATTAATGAAGCCGAAGCGATCAGCAATTCGCTCGACGTCGTGCAGTACATGCGAGGTAAAGAAAATCGCGCCGCCCTGCTTTTTGTACTCGTTGAGGATGTCGACCACGTCTTTGCGGCCCACAGGATCGAGTCCTGAGAGCGGCTCGTCGAGAATCAACAGTCGCGGCTCCACGGCCATCGCGTGGGCAAGCGCAGTCCGCTGTACGTTGCCTTTGGAGAGCTGGCGAATCCGTCGCTTCGCGTACTCTGCAATGGAGAATCGCTCGAGCCATTGCATGCACCAGGCATCGGCGTCACTGCGCTTGATGCCGTACATCGACAAGCCCATGCGCAGAATTTCCAGTGGGGTGAACTGATCGTACAGGGCTGGTGCTTCGGGTACGTAAGCCAAGCCCTGACGGGCATCAGCACGATGGGCGTCGATCCCATACAGCCTCACCTGGCCCTGATAGTCGTTGATGATGTCCAGCATTATCTTGATCGTGGTGGATTTGCCTGCGCCATTGGGGCCCACAAAACCGAACACTTCGCCTTCGCACAGGCTGAAGCTCACGTCGCGAACGGCCTGTACCTGTTTGCCTTTAGTCCTGAAGGTATGGCTGACACCCTTAAACTCAACGGCAGCGCTCAAGGCTGTTCCTCCAGTCCGGCAATCTTCAGTTTCTTCAATTCGATGCGACCATTGCGAACTTCATAGCCGAGTCGCAGAGGGTCGGCGGGCAGCTCGGCGATGATGCCCTGGGTGATCAGTTGCTGCAGGTCGACCAGGGGGCTGTGCTCGGCCTCATAGCGCCGCTGAGCGTCACGTAGATAGATTAGGCCCTGCAATCGGATGACACGTTTATCCAGCATGTCGCGCAATTTCGGATCGGTAGCGCTGTCGCGCTGCTGGGCAAGGTAATTCAAGGCCAGGCGCTCGTCGGCAAATTGCTCTGTACGCAGCATAATTGCAAGCTTGCGCATGGCGGCGGCGTTCTGTGTCGAGCGTTGGGCGCCAATCTCCAGCACTCGCGCGGCCTCTTCATTGTCGTGCTGGAAGAAAGAGAGATTGATGCCATAGAAGAAGGCTGGAAATTCGTCCCAGAAGCGGCAATTGAGTGCTGCGCTGAGTATCTGATTGCCTGCTTCTACGGCGCCGCCCCAGGTCAGTAGGCCGTTGGCTAGATAGTAGTTGTCTTCGTGGCACGCATTGAGGCGGGCAACCTCGTTCTGGGCGCGTATCAGATACTCAATATCGGTGCCCCGATCATTGACTCCGGTGGTAGCGAGGCGCATGGTCTCCAAATTTGCCGCCAGAAAACGGTCTCCGCCATACAGCGCAAGCAAAATAGGTGCAGAGATAACAATTCGATCTTTTACAACCGGCGGCACCATTTGTTGTGGAGGCTGGGTACGGCAGAATGCAGCGCCGAAAAACAAGGTAAAGCTTAGTAATGCTAGCAGTGGGGCGCGACGTTGGCTCATGTCAGGAAAAGTGCTTGCGATTGAGTGCCCATGTTGCCAGCGCGAGCAAGCCGATCACGTAGGCCAGTGTAGATATCACTAGCGCGCCCCAGTCTGCTGACAGGAACTGCATCTTGCCGTACAGCGCGATTTCTCTCACATCTAATGCACCGAGATCAGGTAGCAAATAGCCCAGCATAGTAAGGCTCGAGCGATAGCTTTCTGGTTGTTCGACCACGTAGCTGTTGTGCATCAACAGCTCGATGATGGAAGAGAACGAGCGGGCAATCAGCATAAAACCGATGGTGCCGAGTAGAACGAAACTGGGGGTGGAGGCAACAACTGCTATAAAGGTTGCTAATGCCGATAGCAGCAAGATGTCTAGACCAATAAAAGTGATAGTAATTATGTAGGGTGGGCCAAGCGAGATGGGGTTGGTCTGTGCATAGTCTTTTCCAGTAGACCATGTAAGTAGGGCAAGGGCGCCTGCGAGTAGCACTAATAAGCCTAGGCTTAATATTGCAGTTGCTAAAAAGCGGCCAAGTAAAAAGCTGTGTCGTGAGTGTGGATAAGAAAGTGTATTAAGAAAATAGCGTCGATCGAACTCTCGAGATAGTAAGTCTTGGGTTGTTAAGGTTAATACAAGCGGTAATAGTAGGCGAACCATCGAGAGGCCAACATCAAGCGCTACAGTTGCTGGTTGGCGGCCGCTAAATTGAGCAGATAGGGATGTCGCTAAAGCTAATGCAACTAGGGTTCCGCTAGCCAGCCAGAGGAAGTTTGTGCGAAGAGAGAGGCGTAGGCCGGTCGAGATACTAGATAAAATTGACATGGAATATTTTCAACTGCCGCAATAGTGTCCCTATGTTTGATCTGCCTGATCTTGAAGTATCGCGAGAATAATATCGGTCGACTATGAAAGACGGACGGTCACTTAATGCTACCGTTTTGCAGTTGGTGAGCTTAGGGTGGGGGCGAGCAACCAGTCAAAAACTTAATTGTCGGCTCAGCGCGATAGATTGGCAGTCATTATTTGGATTGAGTTCTTGGCGTCGGCTTGAGCTTGCGCATCATTGCTCCTGCTTTTGTAGTCGTAATACTGAGGTGTGGCGATTGCTACGAGTGTTGAGATAATCCCCAGGACTAACAGAATTTCTATTAGTGTGAAGGCTGACTCCTCGCTTCTTTTGGACATAGTCTAGGTTCTACGAAGTGTAAGGCTGGAGGGGGTGCCCTCCAGCCTGGTGACTAATTAGTCATTAAAGTGGCTCAGGCCACCTACTTGCGTATCGCTGCAGGCACCGCCAAGGTCGGTCGCGCTAACGGAGCCGCCGCGGCTGTTTGCTACAAACGCACGATAGTCAGTAATTTCGAATGTCTGTCCGCTGGTGCCGTCGCAACTAGAGTCGTTGTATGTCGGATTGCCAGAGGCATCTTCACCAGTAACGGCGCAAGATACGTTTGTTGGCTTACGACTACCTGATTTATGACAGGTCGCCACTTTAATTGCGCTGCTTACCTCGGTGCAAGAATAAGCGCCGTAGACATCTTTGGAGAGGTTCAGACTTACGTTATCACCCAAAAGCACGCAGTCGCCAGTGTCTCCGCCGGTAATGGGTTGACCAGATTCAATGGCGGTGCCTGCGGCCATAACGCTAGTTGCGCTCATGCTAAGGGCCAGAATCAGTGCAGAAATTTTGATATTCATGAATTTTATCCTCTTGATTCAGTCTGCGTTTAGCGTTGAGCAGCGGTCATTACGCTGATGCTGTTTTTAGCATCAGCCTGAGCGGTGGAGTCGTTGGCCTTGGCGCGATATTCATTGAACTGCGGAATGGCGATCGCGGCCAGAATACCGATGATTGCAACTACGATCATCAATTCAATGAGAGTGAAACCTTTTTGCTTCTTGATAGACTTCATGGAAAAGCTCCTTTGTTGGTGAGGTCGTTGGACCTGATGTGGTAGCAGCACCATCCGTGCCAGATGTGGGGCAAGTTTCTGCATTGCGTCTGGGGTGTGTACTCGTTCACCTTTAGCTGGGGTGCTCGAAGAGGGTCATTGACAGTGCAATCCTTACAGGCTGGGGCGTGCAGCGTTTGGTGGGGTTTTTATAAGCGCTTTGCTTTCCCGTGCCTACCTGTCATACGGGTGGCCTGGTGCGTGCTGAGGGGTTGGTGCTCTTTTCGTCTTCATGTGACAAAAAATGCCACCGTATTTGTGTTGGTTTGGCTTGGCGAGGAAACTGCGTTATAAGGCGGCGGTCTTCCGTTTCGACAGAACTCCTCCAATGAACGAAAACGCGCCCCTTGGCGGCTTGGCCCGGCAGCTGGTTCTCTTAGGCCAGCTCGACGAAAAAATCGCACAGCAGGCCCAGCAGCAAGCCTTGCGTAACCAAGTGCCTTTGGTGACTTGGTTGGTGCAGAACAAGCTGGTCAAAAGTCGGGTGCTTGTCGATATCGCCGGTGAGCAGTTTGGTGTTCCGTTCTTTGATTTAGGGACGCTGGACAAAGAAACCCAGCCGAAGGAACTGGTCAGCGAGAAGCTGGTGCGCCAGCACCGAGCTCTGCCGTTGCAGCGACGAGGCAACAAGCTTTATGTGGCGGTGTCCGATCCAACCAACCATCAGGCGATCAGTGATATTCAGTTCAATACGGGGCTTTCCGTTGAGGCTGTGCTGGTTGAGGACGACAAGCTCGGTGAGGCCATCGAAAAGTTCTTCGAGTCGGCGACCTCGTCCCTTGAAGGGTTGAACGATTCCGAGTTGGATGGCTTGGATATCGAAGTGGCCGGCGACGCCAAGGAGGACGATGCGGCGCATAACGAAGCGGATGATGCGCCAGTGGTACGGTTTGTTAACAAGATGCTGCTCGATGCGATTAAGGGTGGTTCGTCCGATTTGCACTTCGAGCCTTATGAAAAGAGCTATCGGGTGCGCTTTCGTACGGACGGCATGTTGCACGAGGTTGCTCGCCCGCCGGTCCAGTTGGTCAGCCGTATCTCAGCGCGTCTGAAAGTAATGGCCAGTCTGGATATCGCCGAGCGGCGCAAGCCGCAGGACGGACGGATCAAGATGAAGGTCTCGAGCACCAAGTCGATCGATTTTCGCGTGAATACGCTACCCACTCTGTGGGGCGAGAAGATCGTTATGCGCATCTTGGATTCTTCCAGTGCCAAGATGGGTATTGATGCGTTGGGGTATGAGGATGACCAGAAGGAGCTCTATCTAAGCGCGCTGAAGCAGCCGCAAGGGATGATTCTGGTTACCGGCCCGACAGGCTCGGGCAAGACTGTCTCGCTTTATACCGGCCTGAATATTCTCAACACGGTAGATGTGAATATCTCCACTGCCGAGGATCCGGTAGAGATCAATTTGGAAGGTATCAATCAGGTCAACGTAAATCCGAAGCAGGGCATGGACTTTGCCCAGGCGCTTCGAGCGTTCCTGCGCCAGGATCCGGACATCATCATGGTCGGTGAGATTCGAGATCTCGAAACCGCCGAGATTGCCATCAAGGCAGCGCAGACCGGGCACATGGTGATGTCGACTCTGCATACCAATAGTGCTGCGGAAACGCTTACGCGCTTGCGCAACATGGGGGTGCCGGCATTCAACATTGCCACATCGGTCAACCTGATCATTGCTCAACGGCTGGCTCGTAAGCTGTGCCCCAGCTGCAAGCAAGAAGTCGATGTGCCGCGAGATGTTCTGCTCAGCGAAGGTTTTCCTGAAGCGCGAATCGGTTCCTTCAAGCTTTACGGGCCGGTGGGGTGCGATAGCTGCAAGGGAGGCTACAAGGGGCGTGTCGGTATTTATGAAGTGGTTAAAATCACGCCGGCCCTGCAGCGGCTTATCATGGAAGAAGGCAATTCCATCGATATCGCCTTGCAGGCGCGTAGAGATGGGTTCAATGACCTGCGCACTTCGGGTCTGGTCAAGGCCATGAACGGCGTCACCAGCCTGGAAGAAGTCAACCGCGTGACCAAGGATTAACCATGGCGGAAAAAGCGTTGAAAACCAGTGTGTTCACCTGGGAAGGCACCGACAGAAAAGGTGGCAAGGTCAAGGGGGAGCTGGCAGGCCAGAGCCCGGCACTGATCAAGGCGCAGCTCCGCAAGCAGGGTATCAATCCGCTGAAGGTTCGCAAGAAGGCTGTTTCCTTGTTCGGGGCGGGCAAGAAAATCAAGCCGATGGACATCGCACTGTTCACTCGGCAAATGGCCACCATGATGAAGGCGGGCGTGCCGCTGCTGCAATCGTTCGACATCATCGGCGAGGGCTTCGATAACCCAAACATGCGCAAGCTGGTCGATGAGATCAAGCAAGAAGTGGCGGCAGGCAATAGCTTTGCTGGCTCGCTGCGTAAGAAGCCGCAATATTTCGATGACCTGTATTGCAATTTGGTCGAGTCTGGAGAGCAGTCCGGTGCGCTCGAAACGCTGCTGGACCGTGTTGCAACCTACAAGGAAAAAACCGAGGCGCTGAAGGCCAAGATCAAGAAGGCCATGACCTATCCGATTGCGGTTATCGTGGTGGCGATCATCGTATCTGCGATTCTCTTGATTAAGGTAGTTCCGCAGTTCGAGAGCGTATTCCAAGGCTTCGGTGCGGAACTTCCAGCGTTTACCATGATGGTGGTGCAGTTGTCACGTTGGCTGCAGGAGTGGTGGTACATCGTATTCTTTGCGTTGTTCATTGCCGCCTTTTTGTTCAAGCATGCATATAAACGGTCGGAAAAGTTTCGTGACTCTCTTGATCGCCTTTTGCTCAAGCTGCCGATCGTTGGTGACATTCTCTACAAGTCTGTAGTTGCGCGATATGCTCGCACATTGTCCACGACATTCGCGGCTGGTGTGCCCTTGGTTGATGCGTTGGACTCGGTGGCAGGTGCCACGGGCAACGTCGTGTTCCGCAATGCAGTAGCGAAAATCCGTACGGACGTATCGTCTGGTGTGCAGCTCAATTTCTCCATGCGCACGACCGGCATTTTTCCCACCATGGCTATTCAAATGACCGCTATCGGCGAAGAGTCCGGTGCGTTGGACGAGATGCTCGACAAACTGGCCAGTTTCTATGAGGCGGAGGTCGACAACATGGTGGATAACCTTACTACCCTGATGGAACCGCTGATCATGGCCGTGCTCGGGGTTCTGGTCGGTGGCTTGATCATCGCGATGTATCTGCCGATCTTCCAGTTGGGTAGTGTGGTCGGATAAGTAATGATCTACGAACTTATGGCCAGCCATGTGCTGGCCTTTGTTTTGTCTGCAGCAGTGCTCGGTCTGCTGGTTGGCAGTTTCCTAAACGTCCTCATCTACCGGTTGCCGGTGATGATGCAGCGCGAATGGCGGGTGCAGGCGAGAGAATTTCTTGAGCTGCCATGCGAACCGGTCGGTGAACGATTCAACCTGTTGCTACCGAATTCACGCTGTCCGCATTGCGCTCATCGAATCCGCGCATGGGAAAACGTTCCGCTGATCAGTTGGCTGTTGTTGCGTGGCAAGTGTTCATCCTGCCAGGCGCCGATCAGTTGTCGTTACCCGTTCGTGGAGCTGGCATGCGGTGTGCTCTCCGGGTATGTGGCATGGCATTTCGGCTTTTCCTGGCAGGCCGCCATGATGCTTTTGCTGACCTGGGGTCTGTTGGCGATGAGCATGATCGATGTCGATCATCAGTTGTTGCCTGACTCGCTCGTACTGCCCTTGTTGTGGTTGGGGTTGATCGTTAACCACTTCGGCTTGTTCACTTCGCTGGAAAGTGCGCTGTGGGGGGCGGTGACGGGTTATCTGAGTCTTTGGTCGGTGTACTGGCTTTTCAAGCTCGCCACCGGCAAAGAGGGCATGGGCTACGGCGATTTCAAGCTGTTGGCGATGCTTGGGGCCTGGGGTGGCTGGCAGGTATTGCCGCTTACCATCCTGTTGTCGTCAGTGGTCGGAGCGGTGCTGGGTTCCATTCTTTTGAAGGTTCAGCGTGCAGAAAGCGGCACGCCCATTCCCTTTGGCCCTTATCTGGCGATCGCTGGGTGGATCGCGCTTCTCTGGGGTGACAGGATCACCGAGAGCTATCTGCAATTCGCCCGCTTCTGATTTGACGCCGCGGTTTGCGGGTGGCGGGATCGCCCGCCGCTTGCCGCAGCATGCACATCTGTTCAAGGCTTGCACTTCAGCCATCGAGTGGTTACTACTGCGCGTCCTGTTCTCGCTCGGGTATAACTGACGATGAAGCCTTGGATTCTCGGATTGACTGGTGGTATCGGCAGCGGCAAGAGCGCAGTGGCCGAGCAGTTTGCCAGTTTCGGTGTGCATACGGTCGATGCCGATCAGGCCGCGCGCTGGGTCGTTGAGCCTGGGCGTACGGCTTTGTTGCAGATCGCCCAGCATTTCGGCGACGGCGTTCTGTTACCTACCGGTGAATTGAATCGCGCCGCGTTGCGTGAGCGGATATTTGCCGATCCGGCAGAGCGGCAGTGGCTTGAGCGGCTTCTGCACCCGTTGATACGCAGCGAGATAGCCGACCACCTCGCTCGGGCAGATTCACCCTATGCCATCATGGTTTCGCCTCTGCTGATTGAGTCAGGGCAGTACCGTACCGTCGATCGCGTATTGGTTGTGGATGTGCCAGAGATACTGCAGATCGTACGTACCGTCGCGCGTGATCAGGTAAGCGAAGAGCAGGTGCGCGCCATCCTGAAAGTACAGGCTGCGCGTGAGGAGCGTTTGCGGCACGCTGATGATGTGCTGGTGAATGATCGTGATCTTAGCTGGCTCCGCTCCGAGGTTGAGCGCCTGCATCATTTTTATCTGCAGTTGAGAGGAGGTCGGGAATGACTGCGACCGTGGTTGAGTGTCCTACCTGCAAGGCGCCGGTGGAGTGGGGTGAGCAGAGTCCCTATAGGCCCTTCTGCTCCGAGCGTTGCAAGCTAATCGATCTGGGGGCTTGGGCTTCGGAGGAGCATGCCATTGCGGGTAATGAACTGGAAGATGAGCTGTTCTCGGGCGATCTGCCCGGGCGCCAGCATTGACCTTGCTGCAGGGCGTACTCCTCGTTACTTCTCATCCTTCCAGGGCGCCTGCAGGTAGCGGCTCTGGTTGAAACTTTCCAGCCAGTCGGGATAGAAGACGACAAGTGCAGTCACGGCGGTGCCGTTGATAAAGGCCTCGGGGAACATCACCAGCCAGATGTAGCCGGCAAAGTCTTCCAGCCAGGGCGGCATCGGGAAGCGCCCGTCGAGCAGAAGGATGCCCAGCGAGGCCAGAATGCATGCGAGCGCCGCTAGCGCGGCCGGAAAGAACCCTGCGAAGAAGATGTAAACGAAAAGATTGCGCGGCTGCGCCCGCTCGACCAGCCGTGCGCATATCACGGTCACCGCTACCGGGATCAGCACCAGCAGCACGCCGTTGATTCCTAGCGCGGCAAGGTGCTGGTGTCCGGTAAGCGCAAGGCCAAGCTGTGCGGCCAAGGCGGCGATGATTGCCAGTGGCCAATCCAGCAGCAGAGTTACGGCGGTCAGGCCAATGAAATGAAATGAAAGCCCGGAATCGAAATCGCGCCGAACCAACCAGAGGAGAAATATGGCGAGCATTGCGCCGAACAGCAGGTGCTGCCGGCGTGTGTCACTAAACAGTTCGACCCAAGGTGCGCGCCATGCAGCCCAGAGGAGGGCGCATGCATAGATCAGCCAGCCGGTGAGCAGGCTTGATGGGGCGAGCAGGTGGGCGGCAATCATCCAGGTGATCCTTTGCTTCGTATCGAGTCCGCTGCTGTTCAGGGGGCTGGATTGGGTTGTTCGACATGGATGGCTTCGATGCGCTCTATCACTTCGTCCGGCAGCCGGATCGTCGAGCTGCGAAGGTTTGAGTCGAGCTGCTCGAGCGAGGTCGCGCCGATGATGTTGCTGGTTACGAAAGATTGCGCCGTAACGAAGGCGAGCGCCATCTGAGCTGGATCCAGTCCATACTCGCGCGCCAGTGCGACATATTTCGAGCAGGCGGTTCGGGCTTGAGGATTGCTGTAGCGGGCAAAGCGCTGAAAGCGGGTGATGCGTGCATCTGCTGGTTGAGCGCCATGTTCGTACTTGCCGCTCAGCATGCCGAAAGCGAGGGGGGAGTAGGCAAGCAGGCCACAGTGCTCGCGAATGCTGATCTCTGCCAGCCCTATCTCATAGCTGCGGTTCAGCAGGTTGTAAGGGTTTTGAATCGAAACTGCGCGAGGCAAGCCGCGCGCCTCGGCCAGTTGCAAGTATTTCATCGCTCCCCACGGGGTTTCGTTGGACAGCCCTACGTGACGAATCCTGCCTGCTTTCACTTCCTGGTCAAGCGCGTCCAGTACTTCTTCGAGCGGTGTGAAGTCTGACTCTCGATGCTGGTAACCCAGCTGGCCGAAAAAGTTGGTGTTGCGCTCCGGCCAATGCAGTTGGTACAGGTCGATCCAGTCTGTCCGAAGCCGGCGTAAGCTGTTGTCCAGCGCGGTGCGGATATGATCGCGATTGAATTTCAGGTGGCCGTCACGGATGTGGCTGATGCCGTTTCCCGGGCCGGCGATCTTGCTGGCGATGATCCAGTCGGCCCGGTTTCCCCGGTTCCTGAAGTAGTTGCCGATATAGCACTCGGTGCGTCCACTGGTATCGGGTCGTGGCGGCACCGGATACATTTCGGCGGTGTCCAGGAAGTTGATTCCGGCCGCTTGCGCCCGCTCGAGCTGTGCATGGGCATCGGCCTCGGTATTCTGCTCTCCCCAGGTCATGGTGCCTAGGCAGAGCGAGCTCACCTTCAAGTCAGTGCGGCCAAGTGGGCGTCGCTGCATGGGTTGCCTCGTGAGGATCGTGCTCGTTTCGGAAGCTTATCGGAGATCGCGCGGTGTTGCGTAAGTTGTGCAGCGACAGTGGCGTCATTTCAAGGGCTGAGCTGCTCCAGGTGAGCCGGGCAGGTCCCTCGGCGTAGCGCCTGGTCTCGGCTGTAAAGTAGAAATGGATCCCTGCGAGCACGCGGCGGTGCTTCAGGTAAAAGTCGGTTGCTATTTTTCCGGTTATCAGGATAATTCCGCAGCCTGTCGCCGGGGATGCCTAGCCTGTCGACGCAACACCGAGGTGGGGGATGCCTAGCCCGCCGAACCATTGCCGTGGCGGACGCGCTGACCCGAGCCCCCGACAGCGTCTGTTTCCGGCTGCCTTGGCCTTGCCAGGGCGAGCACCATTCAGTAAGATTCGCCGTCTTATTTTCAGGGCGGCCCCTGAGGCTATAACGAATGAAGACATTTACTGCTAAACCGGAAACCGTCAAGCGCGACTGGTTCGTCGTCGACGCTGCCGGCCAGACCCTGGGTCGTCTGGCAACCGAAATCGCTAGCCGTCTGCGCGGCAAGCACAAGGCGGAATACACCCCTCACGTCGATACTGGCGATTACATCGTCGTTATCAATGCTGAGCAAGTGCGTGTCACTGGTGCCAAGACCACCGACAAGATGTACTACTCTCACTCCGGTTTCCCGGGTGGCATCAAGTCGATCAACTTCGAGAAGCTGATCGCTAGGGCGCCTGAGCGTGTGATCGAGACTGCGGTAAAAGGCATGCTGCCGAAGAATCCGCTGGGTCGCGACATGTATCGTAAGCTGAAGGTTTACAAGGGTGCTAACCACCCGCACACCGCTCAGCAGCCCCAAGAACTGAAGATTTAACGGAATAGTTCATTATGTCGGCGACTCAAAATTACGGCACTGGCCGTCGCAAGACTGCAACCGCGCGCGTTTTCCTGCGCCCGGGTACTGGCAAGATCTCCATCAACAACCGTGAGTTGGACAACTTCTTTGGTCGCGAAACTGCGCGCATGGTTGTTCGTCAGCCGCTGGAGCTGACCGAGACTGTCGAGAAGTTCGATATCTATGTCACCGTGCTTGGCGGTGGTGTAAGTGGTCAGGCTGGCGCGATCCGTCACGGTATCACCCGTGCCCTGATCTCTTACGACGAAAGCCTCCGCAGCCCGCTGCGCAAGGCTGGCTTCGTTACTCGCGATGCTCGTGAGGTGGAGCGTAAGAAGGTCGGTCTGCGCAAAGCGCGCAAGCGTCCGCAGTACTCCAAGCGCTAATTCGCGCTGTTCAAAAGAAGCGCCCAGTCTCCTTCAGGAGCTGGGCGTTTTTTTTGCCCTTCCACTACTGGTGCGACAGCGTGTCGCGCGCCGAAAGCCCTGATTTGGCTGCGTTGCAGAGGCATTGTGACAGGCTATTACCTTGTCATAAGGAGGCCTTTTCTTTACCATTTGGCGAATTTTTCGCGGCCCAATTTTACGTGGTACATGCCTGCTCCTGAGCAGGCCATAAGAAGCTGATGGGAGACGACTGAATGAGCAATGACGGCGTGAATGCAGGCCGGCGTCGCTTCCTTGTGGCCGCCACTTCGGTGGTGGGTGCTGCAGGAGCGGTAGGTGCTGCGGTCCCGTTCGTGGGATCGTGGTTCCCTAGTGCCAAGGCCAAGGCTGCCGGTGCGCCGGTAAGGGTAAATATCAGCAAGATCGAGCCGGGGCAGCAGATGGTCGCCGAGTGGCGCGGTCAGCCGGTATTTATCGTGCGTCGAACCGAGGAGATTCTTGCGAATCTGGAAAAGGTTGCCCCCGAGGTAGCCGATCCCGAGTCCAAGGCCTCTGATCAGCCCGCATACGTTGATCCGAAGAACCGCGCCATCAAACCGGAGCTTCTGGTTGTGGTGGGGCTTTGTACCCACCTGGGTTGTGCACCGTCTTTCCGCCCCGAGGTGGCTGCAGCCGATCTCGGTGCCGATTGGTTGGGCGGCTATTTCTGCCCTTGTCACGGCTCGAAGTACGATATGGCCGGGCGCGTCTATAAGGCGCAGCCAGCTCCCTTGAACCTGCCGGTGCCCCCGCACTCGTACGAGACCGATAATGTGATCATCATCGGTGTGGACCAGGAGAACGCCTGATGAGCAAGTTCATGGAATGGGTTGACGCCCGCTTCCCCGCCACCAAGATGTGGGAAGACCATCTTTCTAAGTACTACGCCCCCAAGAACTTCAACGTCTTGTACTTCTTCGGTTCGCTGGCGCTGCTGGTGCTGGTCAATCAGATCCTGACTGGTATCTGGCTGACCATGAGCTTCGAGCCGTCGGCCGAGGGCGCCTTTGCCTCCGTCGAATACATCATGCGTGATGTCGAGTACGGCTGGATCATCCGCTACCTGCATTCGACCGGTGCTTCGGCGTTCTTCGTCGTGGTCTATCTGCACATGTTCCGTGGTCTGCTCTATGGTTCCTACCAGAAGCCGCGCGAGCTGGTATGGATCTTCGGCATGATGATCTACCTGGCGCTGATGGCTGAGGCCTTCATGGGCTATCTGCTGCCGTGGGGCCAGATGTCCTACTGGGGGGCCCAGGTGATCATTTCGCTGTTCGGTGCCATTCCGGTCATCGGCGACGATCTGACTCAGTGGATCCGCGGTGATTACCTTATCTCCGGTATCACACTGAACCGCTTCTTCGCCTTGCATGTGATCGCTCTGCCAATCGTGATTCTGGGTCTGGTGGTGTTGCACATTCTGGCGTTGCACGAAGTCGGTTCGAACAACCCGATGGGCGTGGACATCAAGAAGACCAAGGACGAGGCCGGTGTGCCGCTCGACGGTATTCCGTTCCACCCGTACTACACCGTGAAAGACATCGTGGGTGTGGTGGTGTTCCTGTTCGTCTTCTGCGCTGTCGTGTTCTTCTTCCCGGAGATGGGCGGTTACTTCCTGGAGAAGCCGAACTTCGAAGTGGCGAACGCCTTCAAGACGCCGGCGCACATCGCTCCAGTCTGGTACTTCACACCGTTCTACGCGATTCTGCGCGCGGTGCCGGACAAGCTGCTTGGCGTCATAGCCATGGGCGCGGCCATCGCTGTTCTGTTCGTTCTGCCTTGGCTCGACCGTAGTCCGGTCAAGTCCATGAAGTACAAGGGCTGGATGAGCAAGCTCGCGTTGCTGGCGTTCTGCATCTCCTTCATCATTCTCGGCGTGCTGGGCGTATTGGCTCCGACTCCTGAGCGTACTTTGTTGGCTCGGATCTGTACCGGCATCTACTTCGCGTACTTCATCCTGATGCCGTTCTACACCAAGCTCGAGAAGACCAAAGTGGTTCCGCAAAGGGTGGATGGCTGATGAAAAAGCAATTTGCTGCACTGATTCTTGCAATTCTGCCGGCCTTTGCCTTTGCTGCCGGTACCGAGGTCCACTTGGACAAGGTCGAAGTGGACCTGACCGACAAGGCCGCCATGCAAGATGGTTTGAAGACATTCGCAAACTATTGCATGGGCTGTCACAGCGCCCAGTATCAGCGCTATGAGCGCGTGGCCATCGATCTCGGCATCCCAGAAGAAGTGATGATGGAGAACATCGTCTTCACCGATGCCAAGTTTGGCGATCACATGAAGATCGGCATGAAGCCTGAAGATGCCAAGGTCTGGTTTGGTGCTGCTCCGCCTGACCTGACGCTGGTGGCCCGTGTGCGTGGCAACGACTGGCTGTACTCCTACATGCGCAGCTTCTATGAAGATCCGGCGCGGCCTTATGGCGTCAACAACACTGTGTTCCCCAACGTGGGTATGCCGCATGTGCTGGCTCCGCTGCAAGGGCGTCGTGTAGTGGGCTGCAAGCAGGTGCAGGTTGTCGAGGATGGTCGCAAGCAGTTCGACCCCCTGACTGGTACGCCGATTACCGAAGAAGCTTGTGATCAAATGGTTGTGGAGCCTGGTACCGGTTCGCTTACCGAAGCCGAGTACGACGAGAAGATCAAGAACCTGGTGACCTTCCTGGCCTATTCGGCCAATCCGGTCAAGCTGGAGAGCCAGCGCATCGGTACCTACGTACTGTTGTTCCTGGCGGTGTTCTTCGTGTTTGCCTACCTACTCAAGCGCGAGTACTGGAAAGACATTCACTAAGCGCTTTGCTGCTATCGCTGTATCCTGCGCGCGCCCTATGGGCGCGCGTGTTTTTTCTGCCTCCAGATAATTGAGTGAGGAAGGACCTATGGCTGCAACCAACCGGTTGAGCTGCTACTCCGATCCCGCCGACCATTACTGCCACCGAGTTCGTCTCGTACTTGCCGAAAAGGGTGTCGGCGTTGAGATTCTTGACGTCAAGCCCGGTCAGTGTCCTGAAAAGCTGGTTGAGGTGAATCCCTACGCCAGTGTCCCGACCCTCGTTGACCGGGATCTCGCTCTGTATGAGGCGGGGGTCATCCTGGAGTATTTGGAGGAGCGTTATCCGCATCCGCCGCTGCTGCCGGTTTATCCCGTCGCCAGAGCTAATACCCGATTGCTGGTGCATCGCATCCAGCGAGACTGGTGCAGTCTGGTCGACCGCATTCTCGATGTCCGTGTATCCGAGTCGCAGCGTGCGCAGGCTCGCAAGGAGCTGCGCGAAAGCCTGACGGGGGTCTCTCCGGTCTTTGCCGAGATGCCTTACTTCATGAGTGACGAGCTCAGCCTGGTCGACTGCTGCCTGTTGCCTATCCTCTGGCGTTTGCCCAGACTCGGGGTTGATTTGCCGCGAGCGGCCAAGCCGCTGCTCGATTACATGGAGCGCAATTTTGCTCGCGAGGCCTTTCAGGCCAGTCTTTCCGCCGCCGAGCGCAACATGCGCTGAGAGAGGATGCCGTCATGAATTCGAGCCGACCCTATCTGGTAAGAGCGCTCTATGAGTGGATCGTCGACAACGACTGTACGCCACACCTTTTGGTCAACGTCGATTATCCAGGGGTTCGGGTGCCCCCCGGATTCGCCAGCGACGGACAGATTGTCCTGAACGTTGCGCCAAGTGCCGTGCGGCATCTGCACATGGATAACGAGGTGATCACCTTCGAAGGGCGCTTCGGTGGCGTGGCCCATTCGCTCAATGTGCCGTCTGCCGCGGTGATGGCTATCTACGCCAGGGAGAACGGGCAGGGAATGGTCTTCGAGATCGAGCCAGCCCCGCCTGATGATGGCGGGGCTGGGGAGGGCGCTGCTGGCGAAGGTGGCGCTCCTCGCCCTGGCCCGCGACCTAGCTTGAAGGTCGTCAAATAAGCGATGGGGAAGCCCGGTCGGCATTTGCCGTCCGGGCGTAAGGCTGATCAATCGATGTATTCGAACAGCTTGACGATCCGCTGAACGCCCGAGACGCCTTGCACAAGATTGGTGGCGCGATTGCCTTCCTGGCGGGTCACCAGGCCAAGCAGGTAAACGATGCCGTTCTCGGTGATGACCTTGATCCGGGCGCCGGGCACGCTATTGTCGGCAAGCATCTGCGCCTTGATCTTGGTCGTGAGCCATGAGTCGTTGCTGCGGGCCAGTGCGGATGAGGGCTGCAGGACCTGCAGTTCGTTGTGAACGCGCTTGACCCGCTGTACCTGGCTGGCAGCCTGCTCAGCCATTTGCTTCAGTTCTGCTCGTGGAGTTTGCCCCGCCAGCAAGACCACGCCATTGTAGCTGGCGACGACGATGTGGGACGCCTGGTCCAGATCCGGGTGCGCCTTGGCGATGTTTACCGAGGCCTTGGTTTCGATCAGTGAGTCGTCGATCTTGCTGCCGATTGTACGGGTGCCACGGTCGTCGGCTATCGGCTCGTCACGGGCGGCGGTCAACACCGAGCTGCAACCGCTGATGGTCAGGCACAGCCCTAGGGTGATGGCGCACAGGCGAAACAGGTTCATTCCTCACTCCCGAACAGTTGATTGTCGATCAGATCGCAGAGGCAATGGATAGCTAGCAGATGGACTTCCTGGATGCGTGCCGTGATTTTGGCTGGCACGCGTATTTCGACGTCCTCCGGCAACAGCAGTGAGGCCATGCCGCCCCCGTCTCGTCCGGTTAGCGCAACGACGGTCATCTCCCGGTCATGGGCGGCCTGGATGGCCTGGATGACGTTGGCGGAATTGCCGCTGGTGGAGATGGCGAGCAGTACGTCGCCTGGTTGCCCCAGTGCGCGGATCTGCTTGGAAAAGACTTCGTTATAGCTGTAATCGTTGGCAATCGAGGTAATCGTCGAGCTGTCGGTAGTGAGTGCGATTGCCGGCAGGCTTGGGCGCTCGCGCTCGAAACGGTTCAGTAGCTCGGACGAAAAATGTTGCGCATCGCCGGCCGAGCCGCCGTTGCCGCAGGTGAGTATCTTGCCTTCGCTCAGCAGGGCGTTGACCATGACTTGGCCGGCTTGCTCGATGCTGGGCGCGAGCACATCCATTGCCTGCTTCTTGGTGTCGATGCTGGCCTGGAAGAGCTGGCGAATTCGGGTTTGCATGTCCATCGGTGGTTGACCTTCAGTATGCGTGCTCAGCGATTGCGGGCGACGCGCTTGCGGTTCTCGGAGCTGATCGGCTAGGTGTGGCGCAATTGCTTTATTGTCGCTCAGCTATCAAAGGCGTTACGGATCCAGTTCAGGTCCTGTGTCTGGCCTGCTGGTGCGATGGCGATCACGTCGAAACGGCAGGGATTGCGGGCCCAGCGGCTTTCGTTTTGCAGAAACAGCTGGGCGGTCTTGATCAGCTTCTGTTGCTTGCGCGCGTCGACGCTTTCCAGGGCGCCACCCCAGGCGGCATGCCGCCTGTAGCGGACCTCGACAAATACTACTGTATCGCCGTCGAGCATGACCAGATCAAGCTCGCCGCTGCGACAGGACCAGTTGCGCGCGAGCAGGCGAAGCCCGCTGTTGCAGAGGTGCTGCAATGCGAGTGTTTCGGCAGAGCGTCCGCTGCTCTGGGCATCGCTCATAGTGGCTGGTTATCCAGGCGCTCGACCTTGCCGTCGCGAAACTGAGCCCACGGTAACTGCCGCTCTATGCGTTGATCGCCATTCAGTTGCAGCACGCCGGAAAGTCCGTCGAGCTGCGTATCGGGCAGGGCCAATAGCTGGTTCAGCCGAGGTGCAAGCAGATATGCATCGGCTCCCATGGCGTACAGCCTGCCCAGGCTACCGCCTGCCTGCGGCCACTTTTGCTCGACCTCCTGGCGTAACGGCAGCTGCTCGTCCAGCAGCCAGGGTGTTTCGGCAAAACGGATGCCCTCGAGGTCAAGATACTGGGTGTGATTCTGGCTGGCCGAATGCAGGTGGGATGTCGCATAGATCGGCAGGTCGCCGGCGTACTGGAAGATCAGCGTGGGCCGTACCTGCTGCGCCTGTTGCGGGGTGGCCGCGAGGAAAATGAAGTCCACGTCCTGGCGACGGGTGGGTCGGCTGGCGGCCGACGCATCCAGTGTGCCCTCTACGCGGCGTGCGCGCTCTTCGCTATTGCGCAGCTGCAGCAGGTCGGCGATCTGATTGGCCAGTTGGACCGGCTCGGCCAGTGGTTCGGCCGCGACCAGAGTCCCTCCGGCCTCCTGCCAGCTGTGGCGGAATGCCTCTAGGATGCGATTGCCCCACTCGCCGCGCGGTGCCAGTGCGATAGCCCGGCGATGTCCGTCAGCCCAGGCGCGTCGGGCCACCTCGCGGGCTTCGTCTTCCGCAGCGAGGCCGAACTGGAACAGCTGGGGCGGCGTTTGTTGTCCGGCATCGCTGTAGTTGAGTGCCAGCGTGGTGATCGGTAGCTGGTCTCGTTCGGCGAGTTGGCGTACCAGATCCTTCTCAAGTGGCCCGACCACAAGTTGCACCCCGGCTGCCTGAGCCTGACGGTAAAAGTCGTCGATGGAGCTGATGCGGGTGCTGTCGTACAGCTCGATGCGCAGTTCCTGGCTGGCCTGCTGGGCGTGCAGGTGTGCTGCGAGGAAGCCATCGCGCAGCGCGCGGGCGACGCTAGCCAGCTGGCCGTCCATTGGCAGCAGTAGTGCCACGTGGGTCAGTGGCTGGTCTGCCAGTTCGCGCAGCTTCTGCAAGGGCTCTGGTAGCTGTCGTGCAGCCGGATGCTGCGGATTCTGTGCAACCCAGTCGTCGATTGCTCGCTGTTGTTGAGCGACCGTGCCGGCACGCTTCAGCGATAACGCGAGAGTCTGCCAGCCTGCTAGGTCGGTGTCGGTGCTCGCAGCACTTTGCAGCTGAGTCTCGGGCAGGGCGGAAACCAGCTTCCAGATGGTTTCATGGTTCGCCTGGGCCTGCTTGCCGCTCAGCAGTGGTGCGGTGAAGACTCGCTCGCGAGCAGCTGCTATTGGCTTGCCGTTAGCCTCCAGAGCCTGGGCGCGTGCCAGTTGGCTGCGCACCTGCTGCTCGACGGGAAGCTCGGCAAGGCGCTCGAAGGCGGGGTGTTGGAAAGCCTGCTCGGCCTTCTGTGGCTCGCTGGCGGCCAAGGCAAGCTCTGCCTGAAGCGTGAGGGCGAATATCTGTAGCGCGGGCTTGAGGGTTTCCAGCTGAACCTGCTCCAGGATGCTGCGAGCCTGGGCGGCATTACCCTGCCGCAGGCTCTGATCTGCCGCCGCCAAGCGCAGTTGGGCAGCCAGTTCGGGGTCGCTCTGGTCTGCTTTGTTCAGCAGTTGCTGAGTGGTCGCCTGCGGAGTGCGCGGTAGTTCGCCTAGCGTGGAGGAGGGAGTGCTCGAACATGCCGCAAGGACGGCGGCGAGACAGAGGAAGAAAAAGGGGCGTAAGCAGGCCATTGGTATGTCGTTCCTGGGTGCGCTGGCGGGTGTTGGCGGATTGTACCCAAGCACCGAAGCGGTCGCGATGTTGCGGCGGCGAATCGGGCTACAATGCGCATTTCCGTGACAGAGGTAAGCCCTGTGACTGCCAGTGATGGTATGAATTCCGGCATGGGTACGCTTTATGTCGTAGCCACACCGATCGGCAATCTGGAGGACATCAGTGCTCGTGCGTTGCGAGTGTTGCGTGAAGTGGCGTTGATTGCTGCGGAAGATACTCGGCGTTCGTCGCGCTTGCTGGCGCACTTCGGGATCCAGACGCCGCTGGCAGCCTGCCACGAGCATAACGAGCGCGATGAAGGGGGACGCTTCATCGGGCGGCTGCGGGCGGGTGAAGATGTAGCGCTGATATCGGATGCGGGTACGCCGCTGATTTCTGATCCGGGTTATCACCTGGTGCGTCAGGCTCGTGCGGCCGGCGTTGCTGTGGTTCCGGTTCCCGGGGCGTGCGCACTGATTGCGGCGCTTTCGGCCGCGGGGTTGCCTTCGGATCGCTTCGTTTTCGAGGGGTTCCTGCCGGCCAAGGCTGTCGCGCGTCGTGCGCGGCTGGAGGCGCTTAAAGAGGAACCCCGGACCTTGATCTTCTACGAGGCTCCGCATCGCATTCTCGAGTCGCTCTGCGATTTCGAGGCCGTGTTCGGCGAGGCCCGCCCTGGCGTGCTCGGGCGGGAGTTGACGAAGACATTCGAGACGCTGAAGGGGTTGCCGCTGGGGCAGCTGCGTAGCTGGGTCGAGGCCGACAGCAATCAGCAGCGTGGTGAATGCGTACTGTTGGTCGAGGGCTGGCAGGCGCCGCAGGGCGAGGAAGCTGTCAGCGCCGATGCGTTGCGTATTCTGGATCTTCTTCTCGCTGAAATGCCGTTGAAGCGGGCTGCGGCGATCGCGGCGGAAATCACTGGGGTGCGCAAGAATCTCCTCTATCAGGCGGCCTTGGAACGCAAGTAATCGACGTTTTGGGCAGATAGCAGTCGCCGCTGTGCTTGCAGCTCGGGGGCTGCGACGATACCCTGACGCCCGGAGAGTCGATCGGACAGTCGCTGTCTCTTTTTGTTCCGGCAAGAAGGGAGGGAGGAAAGTCCGGGCTCCATAGGGCAAAGTGCCAGGTAACGCCTGGGAGGCGTGAGCCTACGGAAAGTGCCACAGAAAATAACCGCCTAAGCGCTTCGGCGCCGGTAAGGGTGAAAAGGTGCGGTAAGAGCGCACCGCACGGCTGGTAACAGTCCGTGGCTAGGTAAACCCCACTTGGAGCAAGACCAAATAGGGATCCATTGGCGTGGCCCGCGCTGGATCCGGGTAGGTTGCTAAAGGCAGTCAGTGATGGCTGTCGTAGAGGAATGGCTGTCCTCGACAGAACCCGGCTTACAGATCGACTCTCCTCCTTTCGCTATCTCACTTTCGTGACGCGCGTTTTTAATTCCGAAAGATTCTTTCTCTTAACAAAGCACTTTAACTTTGTTGAGTAACTCCCTGTCGTGCTGAAACTAGATTTCCACTCTCGCCTCCGATTTCAGTCGCGTCTTCCCTAAGCATCGCTAAATTGCCGCTCCGTAAGGGTTTTTCCCGTCTGGCTCGCCTTGACGGTGGGGCTACGGCGTTTCTATAGTGCGCACAAGTGGTAGGAAGTGGCAGAAAGTGGGTAGATATGGGCATGGATAGCTAATTCAGGGGAAGCGCAAGCGTGTTTCGCGGAGCTAACGCCATCAGTCTCGACGCCAAAGGCCGGCTAGCCATGCCCAGCCGGTATCGTGACGAGCTGAATTCCCGTGGCGATGGCCAGCTGATCATCACGATCGATGCCGTGGACCGCTGCCTTTGTATCTACCCGTTGCCTGAGTGGGAGTTGATCGAGGCGAAGCTGCGCGAGCTGCCCTCGTTACGTGAGGAAGCACGGCGACTGCAGCGCTTGCTGATTGGTAATGCTGTCGATCTGGAGATGGATGGCAGCGGTCGTGTGCTGGTACCGCCGCGTCTGCGCGAATACGCCAGGCTGGACAAGCGAGCGATGCTCGTAGGGCAGCTCAACAAGTTTCAACTGTGGAACGAGGACGACTGGAACGCGATATCCGACGCGGACCTGGCGGCCATCAAACAACCCGGCGGCCTGCCGGAAGAACTACGTGACCTTATCCTGTGAGCCAGATCAGCAGCCTGCGACATATCACCGTGTTGCTCGACGAAGCCGTCGCGGCGCTGAACGTGCGTCCGGATGGCCGCTATGTCGACGGAACCTTCGGTCGCGGCGGGCACAGCCGGTTACTGCTTCAGCAGCTTGGGCCTGATGGCCTCTTGCTAGGGTTCGACAAGGACCCATTAGCCATTGCTACGGGGCAAGAGCTGGCGGCCGAGGACGGCCGCTTTGTCGTTGTGCAGAGGAGTTTTGCCGAGCTAGGAGAGGAGGTCGCGCAACGCGGCTGGAACGGGACTGTCAGCGGTGTTCTGCTGGATCTCGGGGTTTCCTCGCCGCAGCTGGATGACCCTGAGCGAGGCTTCAGCTTTCTCAATGATGGCCCGCTGGACATGCGGATGGACCCGGCGCGCGGTGTCAATGCGGCCGAGTGGATTGCCCAGGCTGATGAGGACGAGATCGCTCGCGTGTTCAAGGATTATGGCGAGGAACGCTTCGCCAAGCGCATGGCGCGAGCCGTGGTGCAGCGCCGTGTGGTGGCGCCCTTCGAGCGTACTGCTGATCTCGCCAAGGTGCTGACCGACGCCAATCCCGCCTGGGAGAAAGGCAAGAACCCCGCAACGCGTGCCTTCCAGGGGTTGCGCATTCATATCAACAACGAGCTGGGCGATCTGGAGCGCGGCCTTGATGCTGCGCTGGATGCATTGGCTGTGGGCGGCCGTCTGGTTGTCATCAGTTTCCACTCGCTGGAAGACCGCATCGTCAAGCAGTTCATGCGGCGCCACGCCAAGGGCGAAGCGGACAAGCTCCCGCGCGATCTGCCGATCATTCCCAAGGCCTTCGAGCCCCGGCTGAAACTGATAGGCAAGCCGCAGTACGCCTCCGAGCCGGAGGTTCGGGCCAATCCGCGCTCGCGCAGCGCGGTAATGCGTGTCGCGGAGAAGCTGCGGTGAGTCGCATGCTGCGATCCATGCCCAACGGCAGTCTGCTGATGCTGGTGCTGTTCGTCAGTGTCCTGCTGTCGGCAATTGCGGTGGCTTACTGCGCGCACTGGAATCGTCAGCTGCTCAACGACCTCTACGGCGAGCTCAGCGTGCGCGACAAGGCGCAGGCAGAGTGGGGGCGCCTGATTCTCGAGCAGAGCACCTGGACTGCTCACAGCCGCATCGAGACGCTGGCGACCGATCAGCTGCGCATGCATATTCCCGCGGCGGCCGACGTCAGGCTGGTGAAGCCATGATGACCATCAAGGGCGCACTTTATCCCTGGCGCTTTCGCATCGTATTGACGCTGCTGGCGCTGCTGGTCGGTGTGATCGCCTGGCGCATCGTCGATCTGCAGGTCATGGACCAGGCTTTCCTGCAAGGGCAAGGCGATGCACGCAGTGTTCGACACATCCCGATTCCTGCCCACCGCGGGCTGATCACCGATCGCAACGGCGAGCCGCTTGCGGTGAGCACGCCGGTTACCACGCTTTGGGGCAATCCAAAGGAGTTGCAGGCTGCTCGCGCGCGTTGGCCGGAACTGGCTAAGGCACTGGGGCAGGACGCAGCATCTCTCAGCGAGCGACTTCAGTCGCAGGCCTCGCGCGAGTTCATCTATCTGGTGCGCGGGCTCACTCCTGAGCAGGGGCAGGGCGTGCTGGATCTGAAGATTCCAGGCGTTTACTCGCAAGAGGAGTTTCGTCGGTTCTATCCAGCCGGCGAAGTGGCCGCCCATGTGGTGGGCTTCACCGATATCGATGATCGTGGCCGCGAGGGCATGGAGCTCGCTTATGACGAGTGGCTCGCTGGCGTACCGGGCAAGCGCCAAGTGCTGAAGGACCGTCGTGGCCGTCTTATCAAGGACGTGCAAGTGGTGAAGAACGCTAAGGCCGGCAAGGCCATGGCGCTTTCGATCGATCTGCGTCTGCAGTATCTGGCCCACAGCGAGCTGCGCAATGTGGTGCACGAGTATGGCGCCAAGGCCGCCAGTCTGGTCATGGTCGACGTCAAGACCGGCGAGATCCTCGCCATGGCCAACCAGCCCACCTACAACCCGAACAACCGTCGCAATCTGCAGCCGGCGGCCATGCGCAACCGCGCCATGATCGACGTGTTCGAGCCTGGCTCGACCGTCAAGCCGTTCAGCATTGCTGCCGCCTTGGGCACTGGCAAGTACCAGCCGGATTCGGTGGTCAACACCTTGCCGGGCTGGATGCGCATTGGTCGCTACACGATCCGCGACGTATCGCGCGGCGGCATGCTCTCGTTGACCGGCATCCTGATGAAGTCGAGCAACGTCGGGATCAGCAAGATCGCCCTAGATATTGGCGCTGAACCGGTCTATGCCGTGATGCAGCAGGCTGGCTTCGGCCAGGATACCGGGCTCGGCTTCCCGGGCGAGCGCGTCGGCAATCTGCCCAATCATCGCAAGTGGCGGGATGCCGAGACCGCCTCGCTCGCATATGGCTATGGCCTGTCTGTTACCGCGGTTCAGTTGGCGCATGCCTATGCCGTGCTCGGCAATCAGGGCGTGAATGTCCCGCTCTCCCTGCTGCGGCTGGATCAGACGCAGGATGGCGTGCAGGTGATCGACAAGCAGATTTCCGCCACGGTACTGCAGATGCTGCGCGCAGTCGTCGAAGAAGAGGGCGGTGGCGGCTCGCGCGCTAAGGTGCCGGGCTATCACGTGGGTGGCAAGAGCGGTACCGCGAAGAAGATTTCCGGCACAGGTGGCTACACCAAGGACGCCTATCGCTCGTTCTTCGCTGGCGTCGCGCCGCTTTCCAATCCGCGTATTGCCGCGGTAGTGGTCGTGGACGAGCCGAGCAAGGGACAGTACTACGGCGGTCTGGTCGCAGCGCCGGTGTTCGGCAAGGTCATGGCCCGCGCGCTGCGGCTGATGAACGTAGCGCCTGACAATCTGCCGCCACCAGCCGAGTTGCAGGCCGCAGAGAACTCTGAAGGCAAGGGAGGGCGCAGCTGATGCCAATGCCGTTGAGTCATTTTCTGCCGCAGGCCGGCAGCGATGTATTGATCCGCGAGCTCACGCTCGACAGTCGCAAGGTGCGCGGCGGCGACCTCTTCCTGGCGGTTCCCGGCTTGCAGCAAGACGGACGCGACCACGTCGCGGATGCGATAGCCCGAGGTGCAGCCGCGGTTGCCTATGAAAGCGAGGGGCTCGCCGAACCATTGGCCGGTGCTGCCGTGATGGTTCCGGTTCTGCACCTGAGCAACCAGCTTTCGGCAATTGCCGGGCGGTTCTATGGCGAGCCGAGTCGCAATCTGCACCTGGTCGGCGTCACCGGAACCAACGGCAAGACCAGCGTCAGCCAGCTGATCGCGCAGGCGTTGGACCGGCTCGGCGAGCCGTGCGGCATCATCGGTACGCTGGGCAACGGTTTTCATGGCCAGCTTGAGCAAGGACGGCATACGACGCCAGATGCGATCGGCGTGCAGGCGACGCTGGCCAGTCTGAAGCAGGAAGGTGCCAAGGCGGTGGCGATGGAGGTGTCCTCGCATGGCCTGGATCAGGGGCGGGTTGCCGCGCTGGACTTCGACGTCGCGGTGTTCACCAATCTGTCCCGCGATCACCTGGACTATCACGGCACCATGGACGCCTATGGTGCCGCCAAGGCACGTCTGTTCGACTTCCCCTGCCTGCGCTGCCGGGTGGTCAATATTGATGACGGTTTCGGTCGTGAGCTGGCGGGTCGGGAGCATGAGTCTCGCCTGATCACCTATAGCCTGGAAGACCCGTCGGCGTATCTGTTCTGTGCCGAGGCCAGGCTCGACGACAGCGGTATCCACGCGCGCCTGATCACGCCGCAGGGCGAGCGCTCGCTGCGCAGCCCGCTGCTGGGGCGCTTCAATGTCAGCAACGTGCTGGCCACCGTTGGCGCCTTGTTGGGCATGGATTACCCGCTGGACGAAATCCTGAACGTGCTGCCCGAACTGGAAGGTCCGACCGGACGCATGCAACGTCTGGGTGGCGGTGATCATCCTCTGGTCGTGGTCGACTATGCGCATACTCCGGATGCGCTGGAAAAGGTGCTCACTGCGTTGCGCCCGCACGCGCGTGGCCGGTTGCTCTGCTTGTTCGGCTGCGGTGGTGACCGTGACAGCGGCAAGCGCCCGCTGATGGCCGAGGTCGTCGAGCGACTGGCCGATGGCATCGTGGTTACCGATGACAACCCGCGCAACGAGGCGCCGGAGCGAATTCTCGACGATATCCGCAGTGGCTTCGTCAATCCTGAAACGGTGACCTTCGTGCACGGTCGCGCCCAGGCGATTGCCGGCCTTATCGCGGCCGCGAATGCCGACGACGTGGTGGTGCTCGCGGGCAAAGGGCACGAGGACTATCAGGAAGTTCGCGGCGAACGGCTGCCGTTCTCCGATATCGAGGAAGCCGTTGCGGCACTGGCCACCTGGGAGAAGCCCCATGCTTGAAGCCATGCGCCTGAGCGAGCTGCAGGGCCCCTTGTCGGGCCGTCTGGTGGATGCCGATGCCAGCTTCTCGGCTGTCAGCACCGACAGCCGGGCGATCCAGCCGGGACAGCTGTTCATTGCGCTGACCGGTCCGCGCTTCGATGGCCATGCCTACCTGGCTGAAGTGGCAGCCAAGGGCGCGGTGGCTGCACTGGTCGCACGCGAAGTGGAAGGCGCGCCGTTGCCACAGCTGGTGGTCGCCGACACCCGTTTCGCGTTGGGCCGCCTGGGCGCGCTCAACCGTGACGCCTTCAAGGGGCCGGTCGCCGCTATCACCGGCTCCAGTGGCAAGACCAGCGTCAAGGAAATGCTCGCCAGCATCCTGCGCAGCGCTCATGGACAGGATGCTGTGCTCGCCACCCGCGGCAATCTGAACAACGACCTCGGCGCGCCGCTGACACTGCTGGAGCTGGACGCCGTGCACCGCAGCGCGGTCATCGAACTTGGTGCCTCGCGCGTGGGTGACATCGCCTACACCGTCAAGCTGGTGCGTCCGGATGTCAGCCTGATCACCAACGCCGGCAGCGCCCATGTCGGAGAGTTCGGCGGGCCGGAGAAGATCATCGAGGCCAAGGGCGAAATCCTCGATGGGCTGAGCGCAACAGGCTGCGCCGTGCTGAACCGTGACGACAAGGCCTACCCGATCTGGGCCGAGCGCGTGGCCGGCAAGCGCATCGTGTCGTTCGGTCTGGACAACCCGCTCGCCGACTTCTCTGCCGGTTCGATCGCCTACGACCAGCGCGGTTGCCCGAGTTTCGTACTGACCGGCCCGCTGGGCAATCTGCGCTTGCAGCTCAACCTGCTGGGTCGCCATAACGTGGCGAATGCCCTGGCTGCGTCCGCTGCCGCCTTTGCCATGGGCATCACCGCCGAGCCCATCGTCGCTGGCCTGCAGGGCCTGCAGCCGGTCAAGGGGCGCGCCGTGGCGCAGATGTTGGACAACGGCGTGCGTCTGATCGACGACAGCTACAACGCCAACCCCGCATCGATCTGCGCCGCCATCGACGTGCTCGCTAGTTTCGCCGGACGCACCGTTCTGGTGTTGGGCGATATGGGTGAGCTGGGCGAGTGGGCCGAGCAGGGCCATCGTGACGTGGGCGCCTATGCATCGGGCAAGGTCGACACGCTTTTCGCCGTCGGGCCACTGATGGCGTATGCGGTTGCCGCTTTCGGCCCGGGCGCCCGCCATTTCGCCGACCAGACCAGCCTCATCGAGAGCCTGCGTGCCGAACAGGGCAGCGGTACCACCATTCTGATCAAGGGTTCGCGTAGCGCGGCGATGGACAAAGTCGTCGATGCGCTCGCCGGGCCATCCATGGAGAAACACTGATGCTGCTGCTGCTCGCCGAGTATTTGCAACAGTTCCACAAGGGCTTCGCGGTCTTCCAGTACCTGTCGCTGCGTGGAATCCTCGGCGTCCTCACCGCGCTGGTACTTTCGCTGTGGATGGGCCCCTGGCTGATCCGCACCCTGCAGCTGCGCCAGATCGGCCAGGCGGTGCGCACCGACGGGCCGCAGTCGCACCTGTCGAAATCCGGCACGCCTACCATGGGCGGCGCGCTGATTCTCAGCGCCATCGGCATCTCCACGCTGCTCTGGGCGGATCTGGCCAATCGCTATGTCTGGGTGGTGCTGGCGGTGACCCTGCTCTTCGGCGCGATCGGGTGGGTCGATGACTATCGCAAGGTGATCGAGAAGAACTCCCGCGGCCTGCCCAGCCGCTGGAAATACTTCTGGCAATCGGTCTTCGGCCTCGGTGCCGCGATCTTCCTATATATGACGGCGCAAACGCCGATCGAAACCACGCTGATCCTGCCGCTGCTGAAGAATATCGAGATCCCGCTCGGGATCGGTTTCGTGGTGCTCACCTATTTCGTCATCGTCGGTTCGAGCAATGCGGTCAACCTCACCGACGGCCTGGACGGCCTGGCGATCATGCCCACCGTTATGGTCGGCGGCGGTCTGGGCATCTTCTGCTACCTCTCCGGTAACGTGAATTTCGCCGAATACCTGCTCATTCCCTACATTCCCGGCGCAGGCGAGCTGATCGTGTTCTGCGGTGCGCTGATCGGAGCCGGCCTCGGCTTTCTTTGGTTCAACACCTATCCGGCGCAGGTCTTCATGGGCGACGTCGGCGCGCTGGCGCTGGGCGCGGCGCTGGGCACCATTGCCGTGATCGTGCGCCAGGAAGTGGTGCTCTTCATCATGGGCGGCGTGTTCGTCATGGAGACGCTCTCGGTGATGATCCAGGTTGCCAGCTTCAAACTCACCGGCAAGCGTGTGTTCCGCATGGCGCCGATCCACCACCATTTCGAACTCAAGGGCTGGCCTGAGCCCCGGGTAATCGTGCGCTTCTGGATCATCACCGTGATCCTGGTGCTGGTTGGCCTCGCCACCCTGAAGCTGAGGTAACCGAACGTGCTCATCGCTTCCGACCATTTCCGCATCGTTGTCGGCCTCGGCAAAAGCGGCATGTCCCTGGTTCGCCATCTGGCGCGCCGCGGGCTGCCGTTTGCCGTCGTCGATACCCGTGCGAATCCGCCGGAGCTGGCCTCGTTGCAGGCGGAGTACCCGGACGTGCAGGTGCGCTGCGGCGAGCTGGATGTGGACTTCCTCTGTACCGCCAGCGAGCTGCTGGTGAGCCCCGGCCTGCCGGTCAGCACTCCCGCGCTGCAGGCGGCGGCGGCCCGCGGGGTCAAGCTGTCTGGAGATATCGAGCTGTTCGCCCGTGAAGCCAAGGCGCCGATCGTCGCGATCACCGGCTCCAATGCCAAGAGCACTGTGACCACGCTGGTCGGCGAGATGGCCGCTGCGGCCGGGCGCAAGGTGGCGGTTGGCGGCAACCTCGGCACGCCAGCGCTAGATCTCCTGGCCGACGATGTCGAGCTGTACGTACTGGAGTTGTCCAGCTTCCAGCTGGAGACCACCGAGCAGCTCAATGCCGAAGTGGCCACTTGTCTGAATATCAGCGAAGACCACATGGACCGTTACAGCGGGCTGCCGGCTTACCACCAGGCCAAGCACCGCATCTTCCGTGGTGCACGCCAGGTGGTGGTCAATCGCGACGACCGCCTCAGCCGGCCGCTGGTGGGCGAGGATGTTCCGACTTGGACCTTCGGTCTCGGCAAGCCTGACTTCAAGGGCTTCGGGCTGTTCGAGGAGCGCGGCGAGAAGTACCTGGCGTTCCAGTTCGAAGCGCTGATGCCGGTTCGCGAGCTGAAGATCCGTGGCGCACACAACCAGTCGAATGCGCTGGCGGCTCTCGCTCTCGGGCATGCCGTAGGTCTGCCATTCGAGCCGATGCTCGAGACGCTGCGACGTTTCGCCGGTTTGCCGCACCGTTGCCAATGGGTCGGCGAGCATCAGGCCGTCAGTTATTACGATGATTCCAAAGCCACCAACGTGGGCGCGGCACTGGCAGCCATCGAAGGACTGGGCGCGGATATTGACGGCAAGCTGGTGCTGATCGCTGGCGGTGACGGCAAGGGCGCCGACTTCTCCGGGCTGCGTACCCCTGTCTCGCGTTATTGCCGCGCCGTGGTTCTGCTCGGTCGTGACGCATCGCGTCTGGCCGAGGCGCTGGGCGATGCAGCACCTCTGGTGCATGTAGCCAGCCTGGAAGAGGCGGTGCAGCGCGCCGCCGAACATGCAGAGGCGGGGGATGCTGTACTGCTCTCGCCTGCCTGCGCCAGCCTGGACATGTTCAAGAACTTCGAAGAGCGCGGTCGCCTGTTCGCCGCTGCGGTGGAGGCGCTCGACTGATGCTCGCCTTCCTGCGTCATGCACCTTCGCCCTTGTTCGGCCGCCGCGGCGTGGATCTGGATTTCCCGATGCTGGCCGGCTGCCTGGCGCTGCTGGGGCTTGGCCTGGTGATGATCACCTCGGCGTCGTCGGAGGTGGCCGCGGTCAACTCCGGCAACCCGCTGTACCACATGATCCGTCACCTGATCTATGTGCTGCTGGGCCTTGGCGCAGCGGTTGCCGTCCTGCTGGTGCCGTTGTCCGCCTGGCAGCGCCTTGACTGGATGCTGTTGCTGGCAGCGTTCGGGCTGCTGATTCTGGTGCTGCTGCCGGGCATCGGCCGCGAGGTGAATGGCTCGATGCGCTGGATTGGTTTCGGCGCGTTCAACGTACAGCCTTCCGAACTGGCCAAGGTATTCGTGGTTATCTATCTGGCCGGTTATCTGGTGCGCCGCCAGGAGGAAGTCCGCGAAAGCCTCTGGGGCTTCGCCAAGCCGTTCCTGGTGCTGCTGCCAATGGCGTTCCTGTTGCTGCTGGAGCCCGACTTCGGCGCGACAGTGGTGATGATGGGCGCTGCGGTGGCCATGCTGTTCCTCGGCGGGGTCGGCATGATCCGCTTCAGCCTGCTGGTGATCGCTGCGGTCGGTGCGGTGGTGGTGCTGGTGCAGACCCAGGAGTACCGCCTGCAGCGTCTGATCACCTTTACCGACCCCTGGGCGGATCAGTATGGCGCCGGCTATCAGCTGACCCAGGCGTTGATCGCCTTCGGACGTGGCGAATGGTTCGGCGTCGGTCTGGGCAACAGCGTGCAGAAGCAGTTCTACCTGCCCGAAGCGCACACCGACTTCGTGTTCTCGGTACTGGCCGAAGAGCTGGGTATGATCGGTGCGCTGGCGACCATCGCCCTGTTTGCCTTCGTCGGCGTGCGTGCTCTCTACATCGGCCTCTGGGCAGAGAAGGCCCGGCAGTTCTTCTCCGCCTATGTGGCGTGGGGCCTGGCGTTTCTCTGGCTGGGCCAGTTCCTGATCAACGTCGGGGTGAATGTCGGCCTGTTGCCGACCAAGGGCCTGACGCTGCCCTTCCTCAGCTATGGCGGCAGCTCGTTGGTAGTGACTTGCGCGAGCATGGCGCTGCTGCTGCGCATCGAGTGGGAAAGCCGCACCGTGCTGGGCAGTGAGGACACCGAGTTCGACGAGTCCGACTTCGCCGAGCCGCCGGCCAAGGAGGTCGCCCATGGCCGCTAACGTGCTGATCATGGCCGGCGGTACCGGTGGCCACGTGTTCCCGGCGCTGGCCTGCGCGCGCGAGTTCCAGGCGCGTGGCTATGCGGTGCATTGGCTCGGCACGCCGCGTGGCATCGAGAATGAACTGGTACCCGCCGCTGGGTTGCCGCTGCATCTGATTCAGGTCAGCGGATTGCGCGGCAAGAGCCTTGCGTCGCTGATCAAGGCGCCACTGCAGCTGGTCCGTTCGCTGTTCCAGGCGCGCCGCATCATCCGCGAGCTGCGCCCGGTGTGTGTGTTGGGCCTGGGTGGCTACGTAACCGGTCCCGGCGGGCTGGCCGCCAAGCTGGCTGGCGTGCCGCTGGTGATCCATGAGCAGAACGCCGTCGCCGGTACGGCCAATCGTGGCCTCGTGCCGCTTTCCAGCCGTGTCTGCGAGGCCTTCCCGGACACCTTCAAGGCCAGCGCTAAGCGCCGCACCACCGGCAATCCGGTGCGCGAGGAGCTGTTCCTAGAAACCCCGCGCGACAGCCTGGCTCAGCGCCGGCCGCGCCTGCTGGTGCTGGGCGGCAGCCTGGGTGCCGAGCCGCTGAACAAACTGTTGCCCGCCGCGCTGGCGCAGGTCCCCGTGGAACTGCGGCCGGAGGTGTTCCATCAGGCCGGCAAGCAGCACGCCGAAATCACCAAGCAGCGCTACGCCGAGACGGGTGTCGAGGCCGAGGTTGCGCCCTTCATCAAGGACATGGCGCGGGCGTACGCCTGGGCCGATCTGGTGATCTGCCGCGCCGGTGCGCTCACCGTGTGCGAGCTGGCCGCCGCCGGGCTGCCGTCCTTCTTGGTGCCGCTGCCGCATGCCATCGACGACCACCAGACGCGCAATGCCGAATATCTGGCGAAGGAGGGCGCTGCCGTCCTTCTGCCACAAGCCAAGACTGATGCGGCCGCGCTCGCCGCTCAGCTGACCGAGGTAATGATGCAGCCGGAAAAACTCAAGGCCATGGGGGCCACCGCGCGCCGTCTGGCCCGGCCCGACGCCACCCGCCGCGTGGTCGATATCTGTCTGGAGGTGGCCCATGGCTAAGTCTCCCGCCGCGGTGAAAGCCGAAGTTCGCCGTATGCGCCGTATCCGCCGCATCCACTTCGTCGGCATCGGCGGGGTCGGCATGTGCGGCATCGCCGAAGTGCTGCTCAACCTCGGCTACGAGGTGTCCGGTTCGGACCTCAAGGAATCGGCCAGTACCGAGCGCCTGCAGAGCTTCGGCGCGCAGATCTTCATCGGCCATCAGGCAGGCAATGTCGCCGGTGCCGACGTGCTGGTGGTGTCCAGTGCGATCAATTCGGCCAATCCGGAAGTGGCCCTGGCCCTGGAACAGCGCATCCCGGTGGTGCCGCGCGCCGAGATGCTCGCCGAGCTGATGCGCTATCGGCATGGCATCGCCGTTGCCGGAACCCACGGCAAGACCACTACCACCAGCCTGCTGGCTTCGGTGTTCGCAGCAGGCGGGCTCGATCCGACCTTTGTCATCGGTGGCCGTCTGACCGCGGCCGGCACCAATGCCCAGCTGGGCAGCAGCCGTTACCTGATCGCCGAAGCGGACGAAAGCGACGCCAGCTTCCTGCACCTGCAGCCGATGGTGGCGGTGGTAACCAACATCGACGCCGACCACATGAGCACCTATGGCGGCGACTTCGGCAAGCTGAAGAAGACCTTCGTGGAGTTCCTGCACAACCTGCCGTTCTACGGCTTGGCGGTGCTCTGCGTCGACGATTCGGTGGTGCGCGAGATCATCCCGCAGATCGGTCGCCCGATCACCACCTACGGCTTCGGCGAAGACGCCGACGTGCGCGCCATCAACGTTCGCCAGGAAGGCATGCGCACCTATTTCACCGTGCTGCGCGACGGTTGCGAGCCGCTCGACGTGTCGGTGCACATGCCAGGCAACCACAACGTGCTCAACGCCCTGGCCACCATTGCCATTGCCACAGACGAGGGCATCGACGACGAGGCCATCGTCCAGGGCCTGGCTGAGTTCGCTGGTGTCGGCCGTCGCTTCCAGGTTTATGGCGAGCTGCCGGTCGAGGATGGCAGCGTGATGCTGGTGGACGACTATGGTCACCACCCGCGTGAAGTCGCCGCGGTGATCAAGGCGGTGCGCGGCGGCTGGCCGGAGCGGCGCCTGGTGATGGTCTACCAGCCACACCGATACAGCCGCACCCGCGACCTCTACGATGACTTCGTGCAGGTGCTCGGCGAATCCAATGTGCTGCTGCTGATGGAAGTCTACCCGGCCGGTGAAGAGCCCATCCCCGGCGCCGACAGCCGCCAGCTGTGCCACAGCATCCGCCAGCGCGGTCAGCTCGATCCGATCTACGTCGAGCGCGGCGTAGATCTGGCGCCGCTGGTCAAGCCGCTGCTGCGTGCCGGCGACATCCTGCTTTGCCAGGGCGCCGGTGATATCGGCGGGCTGGCGCCGCAACTTCTCAAGAGTCCCCTGTTCGGTGGCGATGACGCCGCAAGGAAAAGCAAATGATGGCTTTGCAATCGACGCGCGACCCCAAGGAATTCGGCCGCGTCGCCGTGCTCTTCGGCGGCAAGAGCGCCGAGCGCGAGGTCTCCCTCAAGTCCGGCGCTGCTGTGCTCGAGGCCCTGCAGGCGGCGGGCGTGGATGCTTTCGGCATCGATGCTGGCGATGACCTGCTGCAGCGGCTGAGCAGTGAACGGATCGACCGCGCGTTCATCGTCCTGCACGGCCGTGGCGGTGAGGATGGCAGCATGCAGGGCCTGCTGGAATGTGCCGGGATTCCGTACACCGGCAGCGGCATTCTCGCCTCGGCGCTGGCCATGGATAAATTGCGTACCAAGCAGGTCTGGCAAAGCCTCGGCCTGCCGACGCCGCAGCATGCGGTGCTGGCCAGCGAAGCCGATTGCCGGACTGCGGCCGAGACCCTGGGCTTTCCGCTGATCGTCAAGCCGGCCCATGAGGGGTCGAGCATCGGCATGGCCAAGGTTGGCGATGTCGCCGAGCTGGTCGCCGCCTGGCGCGCCGCGAGCACCTATGACGCGCAGGTGCTGGTCGAGCAGTGGATCCAGGGTCCCGAATTCACCGTGGCGGTGCTGCACGGTCAGGTGTTGCCACCGATTGGCCTGGGCACGCCTCACACGTTCTACGACTACGACGCCAAGTACCTGGCCTCCGATACCCAGTACCGGATCCCTTGCGGGCTGGACGCGGCCCGTGAAGAGGAGCTCAAGGTCCTCTCGGCGCGCGCCTGCGAGGCGGTGGGTATCCGCGGCTGGGCGCGGGTGGACGTGATGCAGGACGCCGAGGGCAATTTCTGGCTGCTGGAAGTGAATACCGTTCCGGGCATGACCGACCACAGCCTGGTGCCAATGGCGGCGCGTGCCGCCGGTCTGGATTTCCAGCAACTGGTGCTGAGCATTCTCGATGACAGCCTTGAGGCGGGGAACTAAGCCATGATCACCACGCTGCGCCATTCGCAACCCGCCAACGGACGTGCCTCGCGCAAGCCCGTGCAACGGGGTGCGAGTCGCCTGGTGACACCACAGCCGCTGTCGCAGCGCCTGCCCAGGCCCAGCCTTGCCGGGCTGAAGCGCTTCGCCTGGCCCGTGCTGCTGGTCGGTCTGGCGGTCGGCTTGTACGAGCTGGGCGAGCGCTTGCTGCCCTATGCCGATCGGCCAATCGCCAAGGTCAGCGTGCAGGGCGAGTTGGGCTACGTCAGCCGTGAGGCGGTCCAGCAGCGGATCGCGCCTTTCGTCGAGCAGAGCTTCTTCAAGGTTGATCTGAACGGCATGCGTCACCAACTCGAACAGATGCCCTGGATCGCCCATGTCGAGGTTCGCCGTGTATGGCCGGATCAGGTGATGGTGCGTCTGGATGAGCAATTGCCGATTGCCCGTTGGGGAGGCGAAGCATTGCTTAACAATAAGGGACAGGCTTTCTCGCCGGATGACCTGAGCCGATATGAACACTTGCCACATTTGTATGGTCCGAAGCGGGCCCAACAGCGGGTCATGCAGCAATACCAGATGCTCAGCCAAATGCTGCGCCCGCTGGGATTCTCCATTTCCCGCCTCGAGCTGCGTGAACGTGGAAGCTGGTTCCTGACTACCAACCAGGGCATCGAGTTGTTGCTGGGGCGGGACCAGGTTGTAGAAAAAATGCGTCGCTTCACTGCCATCTATCAAAAGGCGCTGGAGCAGGAAAGCGAGAAGATCGCACGGATCGATCTGCGCTATGCGAACGGCCTGGCTGTTGCCTGGCATGAGCCGATCCCGACCGCGACGGATGCGACCGTCGCTGCGAAGAATTGAGGAATGAAACACATGTCGAGCGTGCAAAGCGGCAAGATGATCGTCGGCCTGGACATCGGCACCTCCAAGGTGGTGGCGCTGGTGGGCGAGGTGACCGCCGATGGTGAACTGGAAATCGTGGGCATCGGTACCCATCCTTCGCGCGGCCTGAAGAAGGGCGTGGTGGTCAACATCGAATCCACCGTGCAGTCGATCCAGCGCGCTATCGAAGAAGCCCAGCTGATGGCCGGCTGCCGCATCCATTCTGCCTTCGTCGGTCTGGCCGGCAACCACATCCGCAGCCTGAATTCCCACGGCATCGTGGCGATTCGCGACCGCGAGGTCAGCAGCGCCGATCTGGAGCGCGTGCTCGATGCGGCGCAGGCGGTGGCGATCCCCGCCGACCAGCGCGTGCTACACACGCTGCCGCAGGACTACGTGATCGACAACCAGGAGGGCGTGCGCGAGCCGCTGGGCATGTCCGGTGTGCGCCTGGAGGCCAAGGTCCATGTGGTCACCTGCGCGGTGAACGCCGCGCAGAATGTCGAGAAGTGCGTGCGCCGCTGTGGCCTGGAAGTGGACGACATCATCCTTGAGCAGCTGGCCTCGGCCCATGCCGTGCTGACCGATGACGAGAAGGAACTGGGCGTCTGCCTGGTCGATATCGGCGGGGGCACCACCGACATCTGCATCTTCACCGAGGGTGCGATTCGCCATACGGCCGTCATCCCGATCGCCGGCGACCAGGTCACCAACGACATCGCCATGGCGTTGCGTACGCCGACCCAGTATGCCGAGGAGATCAAGATTCGTTATGCTTGCGCGTTGGCCAAGCTGGCCGGTGCGGGTGAGACCATCAAGGTTCCCAGCGTCGGCGACCGCCCTCCGCGCGAACTTTCGCGGCAGGCCCTGGCAGAGGTGGTCGAGCCGCGTTACGACGAGCTCTTCACCCTGATTCAGGCCGAGCTGCGGCGTAGCGGATACGAGGATCTGGTCCCAGCCGGGATCGTTCTCACTGGCGGTACAGCGAAGATGGAAGGAGCCGTCGACCTGGCCGAGGAAATCTTTCACATGCCGGTGCGCCTGGGCGTGCCGCACAGCGTCAAGGGACTGACCGACGTAGTACGCAATCCAATTTATTCGACGGGCGTGGGCCTGCTGCTGTACGGACTGCACAAGCAGGCCGACGGCGTTCCCGTGCCTGGGCTCGGCAATTTCGCCGACGAATCAAAGGCGTCTGTTCTGGACCGGCTCAAGGGCTGGATCCAGGGCAATTTTTAAGCAGTGCGCTGTAAAACCAAAACTAGAAAGCTGGAAGGAGAGAGGGAAATGTTCGAACTCGTAGATCATACCCCGCAAAGTGCAGTCATCAAGGTCATCGGCGTTGGTGGTGGTGGCGGCAATGCCGTGAACCACATGGTTCGCAACAACGTCGAAGGCGTCGAATTCATCTGTGCCAACACCGATGCGCAGGCGCTGAAGAAAATCGAAGCGCGTACCGTGCTGCAGCTCGGCTCGGCCATCACCAAGGGCCTGGGCGCTGGCACCAACCCAGACATCGGCCGTCAGGCTGCGATGGAAGACCGTGAGCGCATCGCCGAAGTACTGGAAGGTGCGGACATGGTGTTCATCACCACCGGCATGGGTGGCGGTACCGGTACCGGTGCTGCGCCGATCATCGCTTCGGTCGCCAAGGAAATGGGCATCTTGACCGTCGCCGTGGTCACCCGTCCGTTCCCGTTCGAAGGCCGTCGCCGCATGCAGGTTGCCGACGAGGGCATCCGTGCGCTGTCCGAGTGCGTCGACTCGCTGATCACCATCCCCAACGAGAAGCTGCTGACCATCCTCGGCAAGGACGCGAGCCTGCTGGCTGCTTTCGCCAAGGCTGATGACGTGCTGACCGGCGCGGTACGTGGCATTTCCGACATCATGCAGCGTCCGGGCCTGATGAACGTCGACTTCGCCGACGTCAAGACCGTCATGGGCGAGATGGGCATGGCCATGATGGGCACCGGTTGCTCCACCGGTCCGAATCGCGCCCGTGAAGCGACCGAGGCGGCCATTCGCAACCCGCTGCTGGAAGACGTCAACCTGCAGGGCGCACGTGGCATTCTGGTCAATATCACCGCTGGTCTGGACCTGTCGCTCGGCGAATACGCCGCAGTGGGCGAGATCATCGAGGCCTTCGCTTCCGATGAAGCCACCGTCAAGGTTGGTGCCGTGATCGATCCGGACATGGCCGACGAGCTGCATGTCACCGTGGTCGCCACCGGCCTGGGTCCGCGTAACGAAAAGCCGGTGAAAGTCATCGACAACACCGTGCAGACCGTTGCCGCCTCGGCGCCGGCCCCGCGTCAGCAGGAGCAGGCTGCCGTGAACTACCGCGATCTGGAGCGCCCGACGGTCATGCGCAATCAGGCCCATGCAGCGGCCACCGCGGCCAAGCTGAACCCACAGGAGGATCTGGATTATCTGGATATTCCGGCGTTCCTGCGTCGTCAGGCCGATTGATTGAAGTTATCAGGACTATTGTTGTGATTGGTGTTCAGCAAAGTTGGCATCTGCTATTATCGCCGCCAATTGTTGAAAACTATTCGCAACTAGTGCTACAGCGAAGCAAAAGGCCATGATCAGACAACGCACCCTGAAGAACATCATTCGCGCCACCGGCGTCGGCTTGCATTCGGGAGAGAAGGTTTATCTCACCCTGAAACCGGCACCGGTGGACACCGGGATCGTGTTCTGTCGCACCGACCTCAACCCGCCTGTGGAGATTCCCGCGCGGGCCGAGAATGTTGGCGAAACCACCATGTCCACAACGCTGGTCAACGGTGACGTCAAGGTCGACACAGTGGAGCATCTGCTTTCGGCAATGGCCGGCCTGGGGATCGACAACGCCTACGTCGAACTCTCCGCGTCGGAAGTGCCGATCATGGACGGCAGCGCTGGGCCTTTCGTATTCCTGATTCAATCCGCCGGCCTGCAGGAGCAGGACGCCCACAAGAAGTTCATCCGCATCAAGCGTGAAGTGACGGTCGAGGAGGGCGACAAGCGCGCGACCTTCCTGCCTTTCGACGGCTTCAAGGTGAGCTTCGAGATCGATTTCGATCACCCGGTTTTCAAGGGTCGCACCCAGACCGCCAGTGTGGACTTCTCGAGCACTTCCTTCGTCAAGGAAGTCAGCCGTGCACGTACCTTCGGGTTCATGCGTGACATCGAGTTCCTCCGCTCGCACAACCTGGCTCTGGGCGGCAGCGTCGAGAACGCCATCGTGGTGGACGAAACCAGTGTGCTCAACGAAGACGGCCTGCGTTACGAGGACGAGTTCGTGAAGCACAAGATTCTCGATGCTATCGGTGATCTGTACTTGCTGGGCACCAGCCTGATCGGCGAATTCCGCGGCTATAAATCCGGTCACGCGTTGAACAACCGTTTGCTGCGCACCCTGATGGCACAGAAGGATGCGTGGGAACTGGTGACCTTCGATGACCCGCAGACCGCACCGATCTCCTACATGCGTCCGGTGGCAGCCGGCTAAGCTGTACCTCTCTTCCTAAATTCAAGGCCACCCTCGGGTGGCCTTTTTTTATTCTGCAACACAGCTGGCATGCGAGCCGGCGGATCGCGGTTCAGTTCATGCCGTCCAGCAGGCCGGCCAAGTCGTCGGCATGCTCCTCTTCCTGCGCCAGGATGTCCTCGAAGATGCGCCGAGTGGTGGGGTCCTTGTCGCCGATGTACTGGACGATCTCGCGATAGCTGTCGATGGCAATGCGTTCGGCCACCAGGTTCTCGAAGACCATGTCGCGCAGGCCGTTGCCCTCGGCGTACTGCGCATGGGCGCGTTCGGTGAGGCTGTCAGGATTGAAGTCGGGCTCGCCACCCAGCTGAACGATCCGCTCGGCCAGGCGATCGGCATGCTCCTGCTCCTCATTGGCGTGCTCGAGGAACTCGGCGGCGGCGACGCTGGATTTCAGCCCGGTCGCCATGTAGTAGTGACGCTTGTAGCGCAGGTAGCAGACCAGCTCGGTGGCCAGCGCCTCGTTCAGCAGGTTGATCACCACCTCGCGGTCGGCCGAATAGCTCTCGGTGACCGCGCCATTCTCGACGTGTTGACGGGCCCGTTCGCGCAGGCTCTGTTTGTCGCTCAGTTGTACGTAACTCATCGCCATCTCCTGGTCTGTGCACCGCGGTGCAGTGCTTCACGGTTCGCCAATTGAGATCGGGATGCTGGCGAAAAGTTTAGCCCCGCCACCTGTTCTGGTGGCGGAGGCTCCGGTTCGGACTGGCCAGGACCGGGCTCGTCGATGGGCACCGGCTCGCCTGGGTCCTCGCGCTTGGGATTGCCCGGGGCCGGCACTGGAGGCTGTTGGTTGGTCGCGATTGACACCATCAGCTTAGCGCCTTCAGCAACTCGTCCTTGCGCATCTTCGAGCGGCCACGAATGTCGCGCTCGCGAGCCTTTTCCATCAGCTGGTCGCGGGTCATGTCGGCAAGGCTGGTGCTGGATGAACCTGAGCCGCGTGCCGAGCCCTTGTTGGGCGACTTGCCCTTGCGCGCATCGGCGGCCCGATGGGCCGAATCCTTCCGGTCGGCGCGCTTGGCGGTCCCGCTCTTGCTTTTGCCTGAACCACCCTTGCGCTCGCCACCCCCGGACTGCTTGTTGACCGTGGCCCAGGCGCGCGCTTCGGCCTCCTTCTCGGGCACGCCACGCTCCTCGTAGCTTTCCTCGATGTGCTCAGCCTTGCGCTGTTGCTTGTCGGTGTACTTGGATTTGTCTCCACGGGGCATGGTGAAAGCTCCTCTGCCATCTAGCGCTGTGTTTCGAAGCTTGAATGCAGACCTTTCAGCGACGCAGGTTGCGCTGGTTTTCCTCGAGCTGCTTGCAGGTCAGGAAGCCCTGGCCATCCACCCGACCGGCACTGTCGAAACTGACGTAGTAGGGCTGCTGCTTGCCGTCCCGGTTGAGGATGTAGTCGTGGCACAGGCCGGGTACCACGGTGCGAGCCGTAGCCCGGGACGGCTCACCGCCGATGCCGAGTACGCGCGCCTGGGTCATGCCGGTTTCCACGTCCCGTACCAGCGGCTCGTCGCGATAGGTAATTCGATCGACAGGGTTCTGCACGTTGCCGGAGCAGCCGATCAACAGAGCCGCCGGAGCGATGACGAAAAGAGTGCGTTTGAACATGTGAGAGCCTCAGGCCGGACGGTCATGCTTTTATGGCCATCGGGCGCCTCGCAAGGTTCAACGTGGCGACGCATCGGCAGCTCGGCGGTCGTCTGGAGTGACGCGCCAGATGACGTCACCCACGTCATCGGCAACCAGCAGCGCGCCGTGCCGGTCCACCGCGACGCCGACGGGCCGGCCCATGGCTTCGCTCGCGGCGTTGACGAAGCCGCTCAGCACGTCTTCTGCCTGCCCGGCCGGCTTACCATCGCGAAAGGGAATGAACACCACCTTGTAGCCGCTACGGGGCCTGCGGTTCCATGAGCCGTGCTGTCCAACGAATGCGCCGTGCAGGTAGCGTGATGGCAGCAGCCTGCCCTCGTAGAAGGCGAGCCCGAGGGAGGCGGTATGCGCGCCGAGCGCGTAGTCCGGGACGATGGCGCGTTCGACCAGATCCGGTCGCTGCGGTTTGACCCGAACATCGACATGCTGGCCGAAGTAGCTGTAGGGCCAGCCATAGAAGCCGCCGTCCTGGACCGAGGTCATGTAGTCCGGAACCAGATCACTGCCGATCTCGTCACGCTCGTTGACGGTGGTCCAGAGAGCGCCGGTTTCACGGTGCCAGGCCAGGCCGTTGGGGTTGCGCAGGCCGGAGGCGAACATCCGCAGCGTGCCAGCCTGTGGGTCGACTTCCAGTATCGCGGCGCGGTTGACCTCGGCGGCCATGCCGTTCTCCGCCACATTGCTGTTGGAGCCGCTGGTAACGTACAGCCGCGAGCCGTCCCGGCTGGCGATGACGTTCTTGGTCCAGTGATGGTTGATCGGGCCCGCGGGCAGGTCCACTACCTTGTGCGCGGGCGCTGTGATGCGGAGAGCACCGCGTTCGTAGGGGTAGCGCAGCAGGGCGTCGGTATTGGCCACATAGAAGCTGTCGCCGACCAGCGCCATGCCGAACGGCGAATTGAGGTTGTCGAGCAAGGTGCTGCGCACTTCCGGCACGCCGTCACCGTCGCTGTCTCGCAGCAGGGTGATGCGATTGGCGCTTGGTCCACCTGAGCCGGCGCGCGCCATGATCTTCTTGGCAATCCAGCCACGCAGGCCCTGGCTCTCCTGTTTCGGCGGCGCGTCGCTTTCGGCCACCAGCACATCCCCATTGGGAAGCACGTACAGCCAGCGTGGATGGTCCAGGTCCGTGGCGAATGCGTCGACGCGCAGACCGGGCGCGGCCTGCGGCTTGGCGCCGGATGGCCAGCCCTTGGCCGGGGCGATGTGAACCGTTGGCAGCAACGTCTTGTTCGGCTCGGGCAGAGCCGGTGTCGGGCCATAGCCGCTTTCCACCGGCAGCTTGGCGGTTTCGCTGCAGCCGCCGAGGGCAAGCAGCGCGCCGAGAAGCAGCGTGACGATCCGTGTATGGGACAGCATTGAGTGATCCTCGGTTGAACGATGGCCAGTCAGGGCGCGCGATTGGCCTCGCGTCGCTTGCGTGCTGCGCGTCTGGCGGAGTGCCGTTCCAGGCGTGGCATCAGCACGAAAATCGCGAGTGCCAGCAGGGTGCTCAGCACCGCCGTGGCCTCATGCCCGAGGCCGACGGCGACGCCGATCGCTGCAGTCAGCCAGATACCGGCAGCGGTAGTCAGCCCCTTCACATCCTCGGCCGAATTGCCCTTGAGGATGGTGCCTGCGCCGAGAAAACCAATGCCGGTGACAAGCCCCTGAATGACGCGGGAGATGTCTTCCGGCGACATGCCGACCTGAACTGGCACCAGCACGAACAGCGCGGCACCCAGGGCGACCAGCATGTGCGTACGCAAGCCGGCAGCCTTGCGCTTGAGTTCCCTTTCATAGCCGAGCAGGCCCCCCAGCAAGGACGCGATCAGCAGGCGGCTGCTGACCCGTGTCGCATCCCCCAGGTCGGTGATATCGGAAAACTCCGCGGTTACGGTACTGGAGACGATCGCCCACCATTCCATGTCCTTCTCCATGCCACGCTGGTCCTGATATGGAGTCGCGGCAGTGGCCGGGGGTTCGCTACTCGGTGACACGGAAGCGCAGCATGCCGATCATCTGGCCGGCTTCGGTGACGACGCGAACGCGCCAGCGGCCCGCGGGCTGCGCGGGAAAGTTGCGCTTGTGTGTCCATGCCCGATAGCCGGCCTCACGGCCGCCGCTGATGTCCAGAGCGATCCGGTCAACGCGACGGCCGTTGTGCGTCCATTCGTGATAGATGCGCTCCTTCAGACCCCGTGGCGCGTTGATCGCGGTGTAGGCGTACAGACCGTTGATGCTCAGCTCGGCGGTACTGACCTCTCGCAGGCCCTTGCCGGGCTTGCGTTGGCGATCATCGAGGCTCATGGTCACGGCGACATCGGTCAGCCACAGCGTTGCCGGCGGGACCCAGGTTCGCCCCAGCCATCCGGCTGCGCCGACCGCTACCGCCAGCAGCAGGACGCCCGGCACGTTGCGCCAGCGCCAACGAGGAAAAAGCCCGCTGAGGCTGGGTAGCGCAAGGAGCACCGCCACCGCGAGCGCCAGTTGGTAGCTCTGCGGCGTGGACAGGTGGAGGATGATCGGCAAGGCCGTGAGCAGCACCGCGAAGAGCGTCAGCGCATGGAAGCCGAGATACACCCAGCGCCTCGGGGCGAGCCATCGGTAATAAAGCGGATCGATCAGCGAGACCAGTGCCGCCGCCCCGAGCAGGCCGGTGAACAACGCCTGGCCGCTGTTCCAGGTGGTGGTGATGGCGAAGAACGGAATGATGAAGAACAGGCTCTCCTGGTGCACCATCTGCGTCGCATAGCGCAACAGAGGGGGCGGCACCTGCCAGCCGAACCAGCGCTGCAGGCTGCGGCGCAGACTGGACTCCAGCACCAGCCAGAGCCAGCTGATCAGCATGATGAACGCGATGACCTTGGCCAGCCCTGCATGCCGTTCGACCAGCACAAAACTGGCGACTCCGGAAATGAACCCGAACAGCGCGACGGTGCCTGGGTACCGCCGGATCAGCCGGTTTGCCAGGTCGAACAGGTTTGACAGCAAGGGTCTGAGGCGCATGAGTGACTCGAGGATTCTAAAGCGACGTGCCTGCCTGAAGTATCAGGCATGTCGGGAGTGCTGCATACGCGCTACTGACTCGATACCCCTGGCCTCCATCAAGTGGCTCGGCCGGCCAGCGCCGGCCGACCAGGGTGCGCACTCAGTGGGCGCTGTTGGGTGCCTGCTGCGCGGCCTCAACCTTTTGTGGCATGGCTGAGGAATGGTGGCTGGTAATCAACCAGTCGCCAGCCTCATCGACCCATTTGTAGGTAAAGGTATAGCGCGCCGGGACCGTGTTGCCGTCGCCCAGCCTGAAGCTGTACAGCCCTGTGTCCAGCGCAGTGTTGCAATCGATCATGATCATCCGCGAGACGATCTCGCCCTTGGGCTTCAATGCCAGGAAGTGTTCGAAGTAATCCCGTTTGGCTTCCGGCGTTTCCCGCGGCGTGTTGGATACCGTCGGCAGCAGCATCGAGTTCTGAGCGTAGTTTTCGACTACCCGCTGCGGATCGCCGGATTGCACATCTGCATTCCAGCGGTCGAACAGCGCGGCAACCTGCTTTTCGTCGGTGGCCTGGCAAGCCTGGTCATTCGCCAGCGCCGGGAATGCGGCAAGCGAGAGGAGTAGGGGGAATGCGTATTTCATGGCGTGACTCATGGACGGTGGTCGAAACGCGGAATGAATCCGCTGTGATACGGCGCGGCGTGAGCGACGCCGCGCACGGTTGTGACCGTCCGGTTCCCGAGTCATTCCCGCCAGTGGTCGCTCAGGCTTCGATGGCGGCCATGATCGCCTCGTGCACCGCGGTGTAGGAGTTGGTCTTGTCCGCTGGCAAACGAACTCGCGGCAGGCCGACGGTACTGCATAACCGCTCCCTGAATTCATCGTCGGTATCGTCCAGATCGACCGCGCAGACGGGCTGCAGTGTCTGGCTGTCGCACAGCAGGAAGTCGAAACGCGCCGCTGCGATGCGGTTGGTGGCCCGATACCAGTAAGCTCGCCGGGCTATGGCGGTCACCTCGACGACCTCGGCGACGCCGACCTTGGGCAGAATCAGGTACGTCTGGCCGACGGTGCGTTGCAGCATCTCGAATAGTTCACGTTCTGCCGGAGAGAACACCGGGTCCTTCAGGCGATAGGGATACTGCAGTGCCGGATGGTTGAGCTGGCGATTCTTGACGAAGAACACCAGCACGAAACAGAGGAACGCCACCAGCGTCAGGGCGAGCCAGCTCATAGGTGCCTCCAGCGAAGGTTGGATTTCTGATCGGCGCCGGCAAGCCACGGCGCATGTCGTCCAGTTGAGTGCTGAGTATGGAATTGGTTCGTCTGGCTTATCCACGATAGCTGTGCGCGATGCTGTGGATAACCGCTGAGTTGTCTTCTGTAATGCCTGCCGGACAAGCGTTCGGGCGAACTGTTCAGGATTTGAGCAGTATTGGCTCAAGTTCTTGCGCGAGGGTTTTGAGGCTGCCGCGAGCTAGGACGATGGACGCTATCAGAGGTTTATCCACGGCTATTGTGGATGCTCATGTGGATAACATGGGGGCGCTGCGCTGCAGGCCAGTGGTACCTTGGCCTGCAGCACGTTGGTTGGATTTTGAACAGCCGTCTCCGCTCAGCGGGGAGCAGCCTTTGCCCAGCGACTGTGCGCTGGAGGCTGCCACGCCTCGAGCAGCTGGATGAGAGCCTGTGGATCGTCGCTGCGCTGCAGCATCTCGCGGTGTGGACTGCGGACGAAGCCCTCTTCCACCAAGTGATCGAGGAAGTGGCTGAGCTTGCTGTAGAAGTGATGTACATCCAGCAGGCCAAGCGGCTTGGGATGGTAGCCAAGCTGGCCCCAGGTCCATACCTCGAACAGTTCTTCCAGTGTTCCCAGCCCGCCGGGCAGGGCGATAAAGGCGTCCGCCAGTTCGGCCATGCGTGCCTTGCGCGCATGCATGCCGTCGACGACTTCCAATCGGGTTAGGCCAGTGTGGCCGACTTCGGCGTCCTTCAGGCTCTGCGGAATGATGCCGATGACCTCGCCACCGGCCGCCATGGTGGCATCCGCGACCACCCCCATCAGGCCGACGGCACCGCCGCCGTAGACGAGGCGGATACCGTTGGCGGCCAGGGTGCGGCCGAGCTCCTGGGCGGCTTGTTCATAGACGGGATTGGTACCGCGGCTGGCGCCGCAGAAAACACAGATGGAACGCAGGGACATCGGCTACTCCGCTGGTTGGGGCTGGCAGCGAAGGTTACGCCGCCATGCCCCGCCGGCCAAGGGAGACTGACGTCCTGGATCGAGCGCCAGGAAATGACACTTAGCGGTCGCTCAGCACCCTGCGGCAGCCGAAGCGTAATTGGCGAACAGACGCTCGAACAGGCTGTGGCTGAACATGGTGGGTCCTCCTCGCTTCGTTGATGGACTCATGCTATGACCCATGCGCCGGCGTTGCTCTTAGTTTTTGACCATTACGGCGATAGCGCCATGTCTATGCTCAGTTTTCCCCGAATTGTGTGCGTGACTCTGTGGATAACCTTGGGAAGGCTGGCTGCAAGCGAAGCGCAGTCAGGCTTGGGTCGGCTAGTACGTTTTTTGCCCAACCATGTGCTGTGCGATCGCAGGCCGCATTGCAGAAGGCTTGACGGGGGTTTTGTCAAGGTCGCAGGCCATGATATTCGGCGGTTGGATCGTCCCCGGTTATCCACGGAAGCTGTGGAAAACTCTGTGAGTTGTTTGGGCAAACAAACCCGCAAGCGGCTAACGGCGTGGCCGAGACGATGCTGAGTGAAATCCGCTCAGGTCCATGACTGATCAAGACGGGTCATCCCCAGCCCTTATGCCGCGGCATTCATTTCTGGCGGATTGCTTGTGAGGGCGACAAGGCCTGTTGAACACTCCGGTCCTCGCATCTCATCCAACAAGAAACCGCTGAGGGAGTTCGCATATGACTGATGCCATCCGCTTCGAAGACAAGGTCGTGATCGTGACCGGGGCCGGCGGTGGGCTGGGGCGCGCCCATGCGCTGCTGTTCGCCCGCCATGGCGCCAGGGTGGTGGTCAACGACCTGGGCGGCAGTACCCAGGGCGAGGGCGCGAACAGTTCCGCGGCCGATCGGGTGGTCGAGGAGATTCGCCAGGCCGGTGGCGAGGCTGTCGCCAATCATGACTCGGTCACCGACGGCGATCGCATCGTTCAGCAGGCGCTGGACACCTACGGTCGTATCGACGTGGTGGTCAACAATGCGGGCATCCTGCGTGACAAGACCTTCCACAAGATGGATGACGCCGACTGGGATCTGGTCTATCGCGTGCACGTCGAGGGCTCCTACAAGGTGACCCGTGCCGCCTGGTCGCATATGCGTGAGCAGGGTTATGGCCGGGTGATCTTCACCGCCTCGACCTCCGGCATCTACGGTAACTTCGGTCAGTCCAACTACGGCATGGCCAAGCTCGGCTTGTACGGCCTGACCCGGACCCTGGCGTTGGAAGGGCGCAAGAACAATGTGCTGGTCAATGCCATTGCGCCTACCGGTGGTACCCGGATGACCGAGGGGCTGATCCCGCCCCAGGTGTTCGAGCAACTCAAGCCGGAGCTGGTCAGCCCGCTGGTCGTCTACCTGGGCAGCGAACAGTGTCAGGACACCGGCGGCCTGTTCGAAGTGGGCGGCGGCTGGATGGGCAAGGTACGTTGGGAGCGCAGCCTTGGTGCGGGCTTCGATCCGAAGGCCGGGTTCGATGCCGAGGATGTCGCGGCGCAATGGCAGCAGATCTGCAATTTCGAGAACGCGGCGCATCCGGCCGACAACATCGAAGCGCTGAAGGAGATGATGGCCAACCTGCAGAAGTATGCCGGCTGACCGTTCTCCGTATGAGCGTCCGCCGGGCTGCCGGCGGATCGTCAGGCCGGGGCCGCGTCTGGCTCCGGTCGCAATAGGCGCAGCGCTTTTTCCCGCGCCTGACTGAGATTGCGCACGTACAGCAGATGCCCCTGCAGGCGATGGATGCCGGCACGGCGCAGCTTCAGCCGGACCTGCGCACTGCTGCCGCTGAGGATGAGGGTGACGCCCAGCCTGCGGTAATCCACCAGCACGTTTTCCAATGCGGCCAACGCGGTCATGTCCAGCATCGGCACGGCGCTGATGTCGACGATCACCACCTTGACCTCGGGATTGAAGCGCCGCAGCGCGCCCAGCGCCTTTTCCGCAGCGCCAAAGAACAGCGGGCCGCGAATGGCATAGGTGGCGACATGTTCGGGCATGTCCTGAAGCACGCGACGCTGCTCGCGGGACAGCGTAGTGGTGTCGGTCAGCTCGCTCATGCGCTTGATGAACAGCCCCGCTGCCAGCAGCAGGCCGACACCTACGGCCAGTACCATGTCGAACAGTACCGTGAGAATCAGGCAGGTCAGCAACACCAGCACGTCGCTGCGCGGCGCGATGCGCAGCACATGCATCACGTGCGGCGCCTCGCTCATGTTCCAGGCCACCATCACCAGCAGCGCTGCCAGTGCTGCCATCGGCAGGTAGCTGAACAGCGGCGCCAGCCAGAGGATCGCCACCAGTACCACACCGGCGTGAATAATCGAGGCCAGCGGCGAAAACGCGCCGGCTCTGACATTGGTTGCGCTGCGGGCGATGGCTGCGGTCGCGGTGATGCCGCCGAACAGTGGCGCAACCAGGTTGCCGAGGCCTTGACCGATCAGCTCGCCGTTGGGCTCGTGGTTGCTGCCGGTCATGCCGTCGGCCACTACGGCGCAGAGCAGCGATTCGATGGCGCCGAGCATGGCGATGGCGAAGGCTGGCGCCAGCAGTTCACGGAACAGTTCGTAGCTCAGTTCCAGGGGCTGGCCGTCCGCTCCGGGCAGCAGCCAGGGCCAGGCGAAATCAGGCAGGAATGGCGGAATGCCGGGGTGGGTGGCGCCGTCCAGGGTATAGCTGAACCGTTCGCCAAGGGTCGCCACTGACAATCCGGACGATTCCAGCAGCAAACCTGCCAGCGCGCCGACGGTCAGCGCCACCAGATGACCGGGCACCTTCGGCACCCAGCGCGGCCAGATGATCAACAGCGCCAGACAGATCGCCGCCACCAGCGCATCGCCCATATGTGCGTCGGGCAGTGAGCGCAGCACCAGGCCGACCTGCTCGACGTAATGCTGCGGCTGCTCGGTGAGGGTCAGGCCGAACAGGTCTTTGATCTGCAAGGTAGCGATGACGATACCGATGCCCGCGGTAAAGCCGAGGGTAACGGGGTAGGGGATGAAGGCGATCAGGCGGCCGGCGCGCAGCAGGCCGAGCGTGATCAGGATCAGGCCGGCAAGCATGGTGCACAGCAGCAGCCCGCCAAGGCCGAACTGCTGGGTGATCGGCAACAGGATCACCACGAACGCCGCCGTCGGCCCTGAGACGTTGAAGCGCGAGCCCCCGGTCAGTGCGATCAGCGGAGCGGCCACCAGCACCGTGTACAGGCCGTGCTGGGGGGCCACGCCGACTGCTATCGCCAGCGCCATGGCCAGCGGGATGGCGATGATGCCGACGGTCAAGCCGGCACTGATGTCCCCGCGCAAAGCGCGGGCTCCGTATCCCAGGCTCAGGGCCTGCCGCCATGCCGCAAACAGAGGGGGGAACTTCATGTGCGGAACGCTCCTTGTAGGCGAGGGCGCCATTATAGGCGCCAGATACCACTTGTTATTTGTGGCGAACAATCGCTCGCGATGGTGGCCAGGCGATGTACGACCTTGGTCGCAAGCAGGTCTGGCGCGTTGAGTGAGCCGGCTGCGAGGAGTAAACTGCCGCCCCCGTGAGACCCCGTGGACCGGAGGCGGCATGCGTAAAGACAAGAAACAGGTGATTGGCGACGAGATCGCGGACGATTCGATCAAGCTGTTTCTTCAGCCTGAGCCGGCTGACGATACGCCCCCTTCGCTGCACAAGCTGATCAAGGCCTATCGTGGCCTGCGCATCGATGACTTCGAACGCTTCCTCGGCTTCTTCGTGGCTGCCGGCTACGACCTGGACGCCCGGGATGCCAAAGGGCAGAGCTTTATCGACCTGGTTGCCGACCAGCGTCAGGCCAGGCCCTATATCGAGCTGATCGAAGCCATGCGCGACTGAACCGCCGGTCGCTGTTTCGTATCGAACGCATCGGATCGCCTGTGCGCGCCATACGAAGCGCGACGACGATCAGGCTCGGCAACAGATTCGCAATCGTTTTTTCTCGCCGCGTCCGCCGTTGAGCATTGGGTAAGGCCCGCTCCGGAGGGACGGCAGCGAGAGGAAGGAGGCCAAAAGCCGCCCTTCCGACAGCTGGCAGGCAGCCTGTGGCTGCCTGTTCTCGGGCACATGTTCCCGAGCAGCGGTCCAGGCACATGCTCCGTTCCTGACCGTCTGGCTGGTGGGTTTTACGGGGCCGCGTACTGCGGTCTCGACAGTTTAATGCTGTGATTCTGGAGAACGCGTTGATGACGCAACACGATAGCGAAGCAGTGGATATGGTGCTGGTGGGAGCCGGCATCATGAGCGCGACCCTGGCGGTACTGCTCAAGGAACTCGATCCCAATATCAAGCTGGAAATCGTCGAGCTGCAGGAATCCGGAGCCATCGAAAGCTCCAACCCGTGGAACAACGCGGGTACCGGCCACGCGGGCCTTTGCGAGCTGAACTACACCCCTGACAGCAAAGACGGCACGATCGACATCAAGAAGGCCGTGCTGATCAACACGCAGTTCGAGGTCTCCAAGCAGTTCTGGGCCTACCTGGCCGACCGCGAAGGCTTCGGCTCCCCGCGCGATTTCATCAATCCTGTTCCGCACCTGAGCTTCGTGCGCGGCAGCAAGAACATCGACTATCTCAAGCGTCGCTTCGATGCGCTGAAGACCCATCACGCCTTCGCGGACATGGAGTACAGCGAGGATCGCGCGACTCTGGCCGAGTGGATGCCGCTGATGATGCCGGGCCGCGATCCGAGCGAGCCGATCGCCGCAACACGCGCCATGAACGGCACCGACGTCAACTTCGGTGCGGTGACCAGCCAACTGCTTGGCTATCTGTCGCGCAGCGGTGGCGTCAAGGTGTCCTACAACCAGAAGGTCACTGGCCTCGATCGTACGGCCAGCGGCTGGAAGGTCGACATCAAGAACACCCGCACCGGCGACTCGCGCCAGGTGCAGGCCGGCTTCGTTTTCCTGGGTGCTGGCGGCGCTGCGCTGCCGCTGCTGCAGATGTCCGGTATCGAGGAAGGCAAGGGCTTCGGCGGCTTCCCGGTCAGCGGCCAGTGGCTGCGCTGCGACAACCAGGAAATCGTCAAGCAGCACCAGGCCAAGGTCTACAGCCTGGCCGCGGTCGGCGCGCCGCCGATGTCGGTGCCGCACCTCGATACCCGCGTCGTCGACGGCAAGAAGTCCCTGCTGTTCGGACCCTATGCCGGCTTTACCACCAAGTTCCTCAAGCGCGGTTCGTTCATGGACCTGCCGCTGTCGATTCGTCCGAGCAACATTGGCCCGATGATGGCCGTGGCGCGCGACAACATGGACCTGACCCGCTACCTGATCAAGGAAGTGATGCAGTCCATGGAGGATCGCCTGGAAACGCTGCGCGGCTTCTATCCCGAGGCCAAGGCCGAAGACTGGCGCCTGGAGATTGCCGGCCAGCGCGTGCAGATCATCAAGAAGGACCCGAAGAAGGGCGGCATTCTGCAGTTCGGCACCGAACTGGTCGCAGCGAAGGACGGCACCATCGCCGCGCTGCTCGGCGCATCGCCGGGTGCTTCGGTGACTGTGTCCATCATGCTCGATCTGCTCGAGCGCTGCTTCCCCGAGCAGTACCGCTCGCAGGCCTGGTCGAGCAAGCTGCAGGAAATGTTCCCGGCACGCGAAGCCATGCTGCAGAACGACGCGGCAGCCTATCGTGAGATCAGCCAGATGGCGGACAAGCGCCTCGGCCTGACCTACTGACCAGCTGCGCTGAAGCGAAAAAAGCCCCGTACCGAACGTACGGGGCTTTTTTGTGCCTCCGGTTTTACCTGCGCATCACGCCGCGCGCAGGCTCTCGGCGGGAAGCGGCTGGCCAATCCAGCTCAGGCGAACTTCCTCCACCTCGATCCAGGCGGCGCCCGCGGGCTTGCAGGCACTGCTGAGCAGCATGCGGCAGCGGCCATGTTCATCCAGCAGCGCGAAGTGGCGAGCGGGGCGGCGGCGCAATAGGGAAATCAGCTGTCGCATGATGGTCTGCACTCATGGTGATTGGCGTCTCGTCGTTATCGCAAAGCCCTGTGACAACTGCGTGAAAAGGAACGCGGCAGTGGCGCCGCCGGTCTGAATCGCATCACTGTCGGCGCGTCGTGCCGGTGGGTATACTGCGCCGCATTCATCGCCCCTAACCCTGGAGAAAACAGCATGCTGCAACGCCTGTTGTTCGGTCTTGTCACCGTTCTTGGAATGAGTCTGGTCGGTTGTGCCCACAGCCCGCAGCAGCTCGACCCGAACCCCAAACTCAACGGCACCATCAATCCCGTTGGCCAGGGGCAGCCCGTGGTCGTACGGGTGGTCGATGCGCGCCCATCGCCGACCCTCGGCACTCGTGGCGGCCTGTATCCGGAAACCAGCGCGGTGATCGTGCCGAGTGCCAAGGTCATCCCCAAGCTGCAGGCCCAGACCGAAGCCGCCGTGCGGCTGCTCGGTTTCACGCCATCGCCGAACGCCTATAACGCACCGCAGCTGACGCTGACCTTGGCCGAGCTTAAGTATCAGTCGCCGAAAGAGGGGCTGTACGTCACCGAGGCCAACATCGGCGCGACGCTGAAGGTCGAGGTGCAGAATGCCGGCAAGCGCTACAACGGCCGTTATGGGGCCTCGTTGAATCAGCGCTTCGGCATGGCGCCCAACGAGCAGACCAACACCAAGCTGGTCAGTGACGTCTTGAGCGACGCGCTGACTCGGGTGTTCCGCGACGACAACATCGGTCGTCTGCTGGCTGAGTAAGCCTGCGCGCAATACCGCAAGCCTCTCCGAACCCCGCCGCGGCTGTCCGCGGCGGGGTTTTCTTTTGCATGGGTAATAACGACGACGCCCCGCACGAGGCGGGGCGTCAGTGGCGACCAGGCTGTATCAGCGTACGCCGGAGTTGCGCAGAGCGGCCGGGGTGTACTGGTTGGAGTTGGCCTTGTAGTTATAGGTGTAGGGGTTCTTCTCTTCGTTCTTCATGCCCATGACCAGATAGCGGCCCGAGATGAGATCGTAGAGGGTCTCCATGGAGTACAGCGGGACCTGTACGTTGTAGAAATGCAGGCTGTGCGCCTCGGCGACGCGCCAGAGCTGGTTGCGACCATCGTAGTGATCGACGACCGCGGCCTGCCAGGTGTCCTCGTCGATGAAGAAGTGGCGCTTGGCATAGATATGGCGCTCGCCCGCCTTGAGGGTCGCTTCCACTTCCCATACGCGGTGCAGCTCGTAGCGGGTCAGATCCTGGTTGATATGGCCGGCCTTGACGATGTCTTCGTACTTCAGCTCGGGCGAGTCCAGGCGATAGGAGTTGTAGGGGATGTACAGCTCCTTCTTGCCGATCAGTTTCCAGTCGTAGCGGTCCGGCGCACCGTTGAACATGTCCAGGTTGTCGGAAGTGCGCAGGCCGTCGGCTGCAGTGCCCGGGCCGTCATAGGCGACCTGCGGGGCGCGGCGCACACGGCGCTGGCCGGCATTGTAGATCCAGGCCATGCGCGGCTCCTTCACCTGGTCCAGGGTTTCGTGCACCAACAGCACGTTGCCGGCGAGGCGGGAGGGCTCGGTGACCTGCTGCTTGAAGTAGAACAGCACGTTGCCATGCTTCTCTGGGTTGTAGTCGGTGAGGGTATCGGTGTAGACCACCTCATCGACGAACTTGACCAGGCTGAAGCTGCCGTTGACCTGCGGCGTGGCTTGTGCCACGACCCGGCGTGCGGAGCCGCCGCGATAACGGGTGATGTGGTTCCAGGCTACTTCCAGGCCGTCCTGAGGAATCGGGAAGGCAATCGCCTTGTCGAAGTTCTCCAGGCCGTTGCCGCCGCGGACCAGTTTGGTCTGCGTGGCGTTGCGAGCGGCGGCGTCGTAAACGTGCTGCGGCATCGCGGCGCTGCGGCGGGTCTCATAGACCGGCAGACGGTAGCTGTTCGGGTAGCGCTTGAGCATCGCGATCTGCCCGGGCGTCAGGTTGTCCTTGTACTGCTCGTAGTTCTGCGCGGTGATGGTGAACTTCGGCTTGTCGCTGGCGTAGGGATCGCCGACGAAGCCATCGGGCGTGACCGGAGCGGCGTCCTGTGCCAGACCGCCGGTCCAGGCCGGAATGGTGCCTGCCGCATTGCCGGCCTTCTCTGCACCGACCGGGGTCAGCTCGTTGCCCAGGCGCGCCGCCTCGGACTCGGATACCGCAGCCATGGCGCTACTGGCCAGCAGCGAAAGGGTTAACGCTCCGGTTGTGAACACTGTTGTTTTCATTATTTCGTCCTGTTTTCTGAATACTGATTCCCCGTGGCGCAGCCAAAGCCGGCACCAAGTGATCGGCGTAGCGATGTGTGCCGGCAGCGACTCCGGGTGATGCCAATGGCTGTCGCCGTCGACCCCCGCACACGCTCTATTTCGCCGTTTCGAGGTATGCCGAGGGTGAAGGTGGGGCCGGTCATAAGTCAAGGCCGACCGGTGAACATGGCGCCATAACCTGGAGTGATAATGCCTCGAAGATTAGCCATCCCGTCGGACTTATGTGGCGAAGCGGCTCGGCACAAGTACACTGGGCGGCTGCCTGGCATCGGCCAGACGAAGTGCAATCCGAGGAATTCCAATGATGTTTTACGCGCAGTCCGAGCTGATCCTGGCTCCGGCGTTGCTTCTCAATGCGCTAGCTCTGGTGTGCGCCCTTTGCGGCGGTTGGCTGCTGGTCGCGACCCAGCGGCGGATCGCGCGGGCCAGTTCTCGGGCGGCTCAGGCCGCGGTCGGCTCCTCTACGCTGCCGGCCCGCGCGGCTTCGACCGCTCGGATCAATCAGGCCTTCTACCGCTTCGGTGCGGGCGCTCTGGCGCTCGCCCTCGGCCTCTCCATGGCCTCGCGGATGCTCTGAGCGTCGCGCTCGGAGCGTGCCTGCTGGCGATGCACGGCGGGCCGCGTCAACCGCTCAGGGTTCCATGCCCGCCAGCAGGCGATACTGGTTGCGCACCGGTGTCGCGTACTGCTGGATCAGGTACGGCTGCTGCACGCTCGGGCAGGCGGCCAGGCGTTTGCTCCATTCGGCCTCGGCGCGCTCGACTTCCTCGGGGCTGAATAGCTCGGCGGCGCTGGGCACCTGGATTTCCGGGTCCTGCTCGTCCCACAGGCGGTAGGCCAGGTAGTGCACCGGGAACAGCCGGTAGCTGCCGAGAATCTGCCGATCCACCACCAGGGCCATCTGCTTGGCGTCCTCGGGCACGCTTTCCATTGGCGTGCCGAAGGCGATGTGCACCCGGCCTTTATAGCCGGTGATACCCAGGGCGATGCTCGCGTCATCCTCGCCTGGCGCCTTGCTGTAGGTCCCGGTGGTGGCGCGGATGTACAGCTCGCGGGCCTTGGCTTGGTCGCAGGGGTCGTATTCGTAGCTGATCGACACCGGCACCGGGCGCAGCGCCGCCAGTGCTTCGGCGAAGGCTTCGTCCTTGCGACTCATGTGCAGCATCTTGAGGATGGCTGAGTCGGTGCGGTCGTCACCGTCCTTGGCGCGGCCTTCGGCCTGGGCGATCCAGACCGACTCGCCGTCGTTGCGGATCGAGTGGTTGATGTATGCCGAAAGCACCTGGTAGGCGGCCAGCTTCTCGCGGCGGCCGGTGATCGAGCGGCGCACGATGAAGCTCTTGTTCAGGCGCATCAGGTCGCTGACGAAGGGGCGCTGCAGCAGGTTGTCGCCGATGGCGATACGCGGAGTGCGGATGCCGGCCTGATAGACCGCATAGTTGACGAAGGCCGGGTCCATGACGATGTCGCGGTGATTGGCCAGGAACAGATAGGCTCGGCCTTTCTGCAGCTGCTCGAGCCCTGAGAAGGTGACGCCGTCGGTGGCACGCTCGATGGTGCGGTCGATGTAGGCCTCGATCTTGTGCTGCAGGGCATCCACCGTATGGATGCTGGCGAACTGTTTGCGCAACCGCTGCGAGATGACCGGCTTGATCAGCCAGCCCAGGCTGTCGGCCAGCCGCGGGAAACGGAAGTGCGCCAGAATGTCGAGAAACTCGCGATCGGCGAACAGTCGCGCCATGACCAGCGGTACTTCGGCGTCGGCGTAGGGTCGGATGGCTTCGAATTCGTCCATCATGCTCTCTGTAAAGGAAACGAGGAACGGGCCTGCAACGGGTGCGCAGGCAATTCGCGGAACGGACCGGAGCCGGCTGGCTCATACTCATCGAGTAAACGGCCGTTTCGCCGCATGCCTGTGAAACCCTGCGTGCGGCCCAGGGTGCCCAATTGCGGGACACACCGAGTCGGTCTTCTTAAAGGTTCGAATCAGCGACCTTTAAAGACGGCGATTATAGCGACAAGTCACGCGGAGGACTGATGCTGGAAACACAGCTCTTTCATTGCCCTTATTGCGGCGAGCCGGTCGAGGCCGTTCTCGATCTCAGCGCGGGCGATCAGCAGTACATTGAGGACTGCGCCGTGTGCTGCCGGCCGATCGTCTTCGATCTGCATACGGACGGCGAGCAGTGGCAGCTGGAAACCCGTGGGGAGGACGAATGATGCGGCGTATCTACGAGCCGCGCGATCTGCTGGAGGCGGAAATGCTCAGCGGCATGTTGGTTGCCGAGGGCATCGAGGCATTCCTGGCGGGCAGTCATCTGATCGGCGCCATGGGCGAACTGCCGGCGGCCGGGCTGCTGGGGCTGATGGTCGCGGATGAGGATGCCGAGCGGGCACGTCAGCTGATCGCTGCGTACAATGGCGCCGAGCCGTTGCCGGGCGATGAACCGGAGAGTTACCCCGGCGAACTGATCTGCTGACGAGTCTTTTTATGTGCGGTCGCTATGCCCTTTTCCGCTGGAGCCAGGACTTCGCTGCGTTGCCCGGTTTCCCCTCCGATCAGCAACCGCACTGGAGCCTCGCGCCTGGCGCTTCGGTGCTGCTGTTGCGCCAGGTCGATGCGCAGCTGCAGCTCAGCCGCGTGCGCTGGGGGCTGACGCCGGCCTGGCTTACCGATCTGACGCGCACGCCGGCCCAGGCGCGGGCGGAAACCATCAGCGAGCAGCCGATGTTCCGCGAGGCGTTTCGCCTGCGCCGCGGGTTGCTGCCAGCCAACGGCTTCTATGAATGGCGCGGCTCGGCGCGCAAGCGCCCCTATTGGGTGACCTGCGAAGGCTCGCTCGCCTATTTCGCCGCGCTCTGGGAAGCCTATCCGGTGCAGGGGCACACCTATCTCAGTGCTGCTGTCGTGACCCAGCCGGCGGCCACGCTGCGCCGGCCGCTGATCCTCGACGAGGCGGGGCAGGCGGCGTGGCTCGATCCCGCCACCCCTCCCGAAACGCTTCAGCAATTGTTGCTGCAACCAGCCCCGACGCTGCGCGAGCGGCCGCTGGCGACGCTGGTCAACGACCCGCGCCTCGATTCTCCAGAATGCCTCACCCCCGCTTGAGACATCCGCCTGGCTGCCCGGTCCTGCCGACAGCTCCGGTCAGACCCTGAACTGATTGATCAGGCGGCGCTGCTGCTCGGCCAGACGTGTCAGGCCGGCGCTGGCCTGGCTGGCTTCCTCGGCGCCACCGGCGACCTCCTGTGCGACCTGACCGATGTTGGTGACGTTGCGGTTGATGTCCTCGGCCACGGCGCTCTGTTCCTCGGCGGCGCTGGCGATCTGGTTGTTCATGTCGTTGATCAGCGAGACCGCCTGGGTGATTGCCTGCAGCGCTTCGGCAGCCGCATCGGCCTGCTCGACGCTGCGCTGGGTGCGGTTCTGACTCTGCTCCATCACCTGCACCACGTCCCGGGTGCCGTTCTGCAGCTGCTGGATCATCTGCTGAATCTCGCCGGTCGCCTGCTGCGTCTTCTGCGCGAGGTTGCGGACTTCGTCGGCCACGACGGCGAAGCCGCGGCCCTGCTCGCCAGCACGCGCCGCCTCGATCGCGGCGTTCAAGGCCAGCAGATTGGTCTGCTCGGCGATGCTGCGAATGGTGACCAGAATGGCGTCGATATTTTCGCTGTCGCGAGCCAGCGTCTGCACCACCTCCACTGCACGGCCGATCTCGTCGGCCAGTTCGGCGATGGTCGAGCCGGTGTCCTGGACGATATGCCGGCCCTGATTCGCGGCGCGGTCAGCATTGCCCGCCGCTTCGGCCGCCTGGGTCGCGTTGCGCGCCACGTCCTGAGCCGTTGCGGTCATTTCGTGCACAGCGGTGGCCACCAGCTCGATTTCCGCCAGTTGCGTCTGCACCCCCTTGTCGGTACGGATAGCGATGTCGGCGGTGTGCTCGGAAGCGTCGCTGACCTTCTGCACCGAGCCGACCACCTCGCCGATCATGCCCTGCAGGCGTGTCAGGAACGTGTTGAAACCGGTAGCGATCTGGCCCAGCTCGTTGCGACTGTCGATATGCAGGCGCTGGGTCAGGTCGCCTTCGCCCTGGCCGATGTTGTCCAGCATCACCACCATCTCGCGCAGCGGACGGGTGATACGCCGGCTGACCAGCCAGATTGCCAGCAGGCCGGCAAGGCCGATCAGCATGCCGATGACCAGCATGGTGGCCAGGCTGCTGCGGCTTTCCTCGCCGAGCGCCGCCATGAGCTGTTCCAGGTCCTTCATGACTTCGGCAATCGGTAGCTGCAGCATCAGTACCCAGCGGGCGTCGGTGCCGTCAAAGGAGAAAGGCAGGAACAATGCGACGTGGCCATTCGCCTGATCGATCTGATAATGGGTCTGGCCGGCCGGCAAGCGCTGGACGAGCGCCTGCTCCTCGGCGTCGAGGATCTGTGCTGCCGGCTTGCCGATCAGGCTCTTGTCGCTGCTGTAGGCGGCCAGGCGGCCGTTGTTCGAGATCAGCGCGATCTGCCCAACACCGCCATAGAGCTGTGCATTGGCATTGCTCAGCAGTTGCTGGATGAAGTCGACGCTGATGTCCGCGCCGACGATGCCATGGAATTTGCCGTCGACGATGATCGGCGCGTTGAACGAAGACAGTAGCGACGTTTTGCCATTCATCTCATAGGGCGCGGGATCGCCGACGCACGGTTTGAGTTGCTCGCGCGGGCACAGGTAGTACTCGCCGGCACGTACGCCGGTATCCAGCAGTCGGGTGTCTTCGATATCGGTGAGGCGGTCGACCAACAGCTCGCCGTTGCCGTCGCGGTATACCCAACTGGCGAAGCGACCGTCGACCATGCCCGGCTCGTCGCCGCGATACATCAGGTCGTTGGCATCCACGCCGTTGGGCTCCCAGGCGATATAGGTGCTGGTCAGCTCGGGATTCTCGATCAGAGTCTGGCGCGCGAGGTTGATCAGTTCCTCGCGCCGGAGATTGGCCATCGGCATGCCGTCGTCGCCGGTCAGCGCGGTGAGTGTGTGCACCCGCGCGAGGCTCGTGGCGATCTGCAGAGGTGCCTGCAATTGCGCCTGGATCCGGCTGACCTGGGTCTGGGCGAGCGCAGTGACGCGCTGCTCGACCATGCCGTCGATCAGCGAGCGGGTCCGCTCCTCGACCAGCGCCTGGCTGCGTATGCCGGAAACCATGGCATATAGCAGAAGTGCGGCGATCACGGCCAGGGTGCAGGCGCCGGCCAGCGCGGCAAAGGCGGTCTGGATGGATCGGAACATGTGCGGAACTCCAATTGCGCAGCGGATAGGCAGGCTATCGGCCGGATTTGCGACAACTGCAGCGGCACGTTCGGTTGCCTGACAGGTGGGCCCGCGATAGGGTCTGTTCCCGTTTCGTACGCGGCCGCGCCGGAGCCGTTTTTTGCGCGAGGCAAGGCACGAGGAGCGAAGTTTGGTCATTCCAAATAAGCGACAAGTAACGCCGCATCGCGCAAAAAACGGCCCGGCCCTGCGGGTTGCGCGGCAAATGGCGCCATGCGGCGTTGCGGGACTTGGCAAGGGAACCACCATTACCTGCGTCCCGCGCCTTGCCTGGCGCCATTTGGCGCAGCAACGTGGCTTGCGACGAAACGGGAACAGACCCTAGGATACGGCGCAGGTTTTCCGGAGAAACTCGATGTTCAAGCCGCACAGATTGTCGCTGTTGGCCGCTGCTGTCGTGCTGGCGGGCTGTCAGGCCGTCAACACCACCAGCGGCGGCGCCGTAGGCGTCGACCGCAAGCAGTACATGTTCAGCATGCTGTCGACCGAGCAGGTCAACCAGATGTATGCCCAGTCCTACCAGGAGACGCTCAGTGCGGCGTCGAGCAAGGGCGTGCTGGAGAAGAACAGTGCAATCGCCAAGCGGGTCAACGGCATTGCCCAGCGGCTGATCGCCAAGGTCGGAGTGTTCCGTCCCGATGCCACGCAATGGGACTGGCAGGTCAACGTCATCGACAGCCCGGAGCTCAACGCCAACTGCGGCCCGGGCGGCAAGATCATCTTCTACACCGGCCTGATCGAAAAGCTGAAACTCACCGACGACGAAATCGCGGCGGTGATGGGCCACGAGATCGCCCACGCATTGCGTGAGCACGGCCGCGAAGCCATGTCCAAGGCATACGGCGTGCAGATGGCGACTCAGTTGGGTTCGGCCATGGGTGTCGGTACGGGTGGCCTGCAGCTGGCGAACATGGGCGTCGAGTACCTGATGACGCTGCCCAACAGCCGCGGCAACGAGAACGAAGCGGACCTGATCGGTCTGGAACTGGCCGCCCGTGCCGGTTACAACCCGAACGCGGCGATCACGCTGTGGGAAAAAATGGCCTCGGCCGGTGGTTCGGCTCCGCCTGAGTTCATGAGCACCCACCCTTCCTCGGCGACTCGCACCGCGGCGCTGCGTGCCAATATTCCGAAAGTGATGCCGCTCTACGAGCAGGCCCGCAGCGGCCGCTGACCGAGGCGACGCTGCTCGCCGCCCGCTCAGGTCGGCGACAGCAGCGTCGAGAGAGGTGTTTCGATACCCAGCTGTTGGTGCACGCCTTCAAGATCGATCAACGTGTGAATTTCCTCGATATCTCCGGCCGGATTGAGCGTCCAGACGCTCATCGCGGCGATAGCGAGGATCTTGTCGGTGGCCGAATAGCCGAACAGCGGAGTCGCCAGTGTTCCCATCACCGTGCTCGAGGTGACCACCTTGTGGCCCTCGCAGATGCACTCGTCCACCACCACTTCCAGGTCCGGCATGGCGCTACGCACACTACGCACGAGCTCGGCGAAGCCTGCGCTGTTCAGCGGCTGGCCAATGAATGAGCCCTTGTAGGCGAAATACTTGCTCTGCATCTGTTCGGAAAGGGCCAGACGGCCCTTGTTCCAGCTCAGATCGATATGGTTGCAGACTCGTTTCTTGCGTCCATCCGCTGACATTCAGCCTGATCTCCTCGGGGCGCTGATGTGCGCTGCGGTAGCGCACTCTATCAGCTCCCCGGTTGCGCAGATTTGCGCTGGGTATCAGCCTGAGACAATCGTGCTCATGGTCAGCGCCTGATAGCCGGCGTACAGCGCCAGTGCGGCAAAGCCGGCGGCGGCGACCCGGCGGATCAGCGTCAGCGGCAGCCGGTCGGCGGCGAAGTGGCTGGCCAGTACCACCGGAACGTTGGCCAGCAGCATGCCGACCGTGGTGCCGAGGATGACCAGCACGAATTCCGGATACTGCGCGGCGAGCATCACCGTCGCAACCTGGGTCTTGTCGCCCATCTCGGCAATGAAGAAGGCGATCGTTGTCGCGACGAAGGGGCCGTAGGGGCGGCCCAGCTTGGCGTCGTCGTCATCGAGTTTGTCCGGCACCAGCGTCCATAGCGCCACGGCGGCGAAGCTGGCCGCCAGTATCCAGCTCAGCGCTACCGGCGAGAGCAGGCTCGATACCCAGCTGCCGACCGCACCGGCGGCGGCATGGTTGGCCAAGGTGGCGACGACGATGCCCCAGATGATCGGCCAGGGTCGCCGGTAACGCGCGGCCAGCAGCAGTGCGAGCAACTGCGTCTTGTCGCCGATTTCGGCGAGCGCAACGATCAGGGTGGGGGCGAAAAACGATTCCAAGCGGCATTCCTTTAGGGCGGGTCGACAGATTCACCATGACATGCGCAGCCTGCCCGCCCGGGTCAGGTGTACATGTCATGGGTCTTGTCAAACCTGGCCTGGCGTATCGTTACGCGCTGGCCGGTCGCATGCGCCATGGTCTGCGGACCAAGTATGTTGACGCATGCCGGACGAGCAGGGCGCTCGTCGGAGACTACTCCCCCAAGGACGGCGGCGAGTTTGCCGCAACCGGCCGGTCGGTGCAACCGCCGGTCGCGGGCATCAGGGCCGCACGGCGCGGTAGATACGGAAGCCGTCGCGCTCGGCGAGCGTGTGGCAGGGGCCAAGATGCTGCTCGATCAGGGGGGGATACCTGAGGAACGCGTTGGCCACCAGCCGCAGCTCGCCATCGCTGACCAGGTGCTCGGCGGCGCGTTCGATCAGCGTCTCGCTGGCCCGGTAGCTGGTGTGCACGCCCTGATGGAACGGCGGGTTACTGACGATCGCAGCCAGTTGCCGAGGCGCGGCGCCGATGCCATCGCCGGCAATGACTTCAGCTTCGAGCCCGTTGGCTGCGAGCGTCCGGCGACTGCTCTCGACGGCGAAGGCGTCGACGTCCAGCAGCACCAGCTCGCTTTGCGGATAACGGCGTTTCAGCGTGGCGCCGAGAACGCCGGCACCGCAGCCGAAATCCAGCAGTCGGCCGCCGGGAAGGTCGTCGAGGTGCTCGAGCAACAGGGCGCTGCCCAGATCCAGGCGGCCATGGCTGAACACGCCGGGCAGGCTGACCACCTCGAGCGGCCCGTCAGCCAGTTGCAGGGTAAAACGGCTGGCCAGCGCATCAAGATCCGGCGCGGCGGGCGCCTGCTCGACCTCGACCTGCCAGAGCTGACAATGGCGGGCACTGTCGAGCTTGCGCGCGCGGCCGAAGCCGGCCAGCTGCTTGGCGGCACGCTCGATGCCGCCGCGCTTCTCGCCCACCAGGTACAGCGGTCGGCCGGACAAACGTGCCGCCAGGGCCTGCAACAGGTAGTCGGTCAGCTCGCGGGACTTCGGCAAGAACAGCACGGCCGTGTCGAACGCCCCCTGCGGCGGGGCGACGCCGAAGCTGCAGCGCCCGCCGAAGCGCTTGTCCAGCTGCTGCTGTTCGCCAGCGTGCCAGCTCCAGGCGGTGGCGCCCGCCAGCTGCCCCAGCAGATCGTCGGCCGGCAGGCCAGCGAGCAATACCCGGCCGCCGAACAGCTCGGCCTGACGCAGCAGCACTTCGCTTCGCGGGTCCATTGGGGTCTCCCTGAAAAAGGCCGGAAGCTTAGGGGCGCGGTGGCTTCTCTCGCAAGCCGTAGTTGCCGGCTCAATTGACCTGGCGGAGTGGGCTGCCGGCGAAGAAGGCCGTGGCGTTCTCGGCCAGCTGGCCGACGATGCGCTGGCGTGCCTCGCGGCTGCCCCAGGCGCTGTGCGGCGTGATGATCAGGCGCGGCAGGTCCGGGGCGAGCAACGGGTTGTCGTCGCGTGGCGGCTCGCTGGTCAGCACGTCGGTGGCGGCGCCACTCAGGTGGCCGCGGCGCAGCGCATCGGCCAATGCCTGTTCGTCCACCAGACCGCCACGGGCGGCGTTGATCAGGAAGGCGCTCGGCTTCATCAACTGCAGCTCGCGGGCACCGATGAGATTGCGCGTCTGTTCGGTCAGCGGGCAGTGCAGGGTCAGCGCATCGACCTGCGGCAGCAGCTCGTCCAGGTCGAGGCGATCCGGGCGCTTCGGCCGTCCCGGTAGGTTGCCGACCAGCACGCGCATGCCCAGGGCTTCGGCGAGCTTCGCCACGGCGCTGCCCAACTCGCCATGCCCAAGCAGGCCGAGGGTCTTGCCTTCGAGCTCGACGATGGGGAAGTCGAGCAGGCAGAACTGTCCGCTTTCCTGCCAGCGGCCGCGGGCGACGGCGGCCTGGTAGTCGGGCAGCCGCGTGGCCAGGGCCAGCAGCAGCATCAGGGTGTGCTGGGCAACAGTGGGCGTGCCGTAGGCCTGGCAATTGCTGACGACGATGCCGCGGTCGCGGGCGGCCTGCAGGTCGATGTTGTTGACGCCGGTGGCCGAGACGAGGATCAGCTTGAGTTCCGGGCAGGCGGCGAGCGTCTCTGCATCAAGCGCCACCTTGTTGACGATGGCCACCTGGGCGCCGCGCAGACGCTCGACGATCTGTTCCGGCGAGCTCAGGTCGTGGCAGACCAGCTCGTCGAAGGCGCTGCGCAGCGGGGCGAGGTCGAGATCGCCCTGGTCGAGCGGGGAGAGGTCGAGGAAAACGGCGCGAATGGGCATCAACTGTACCTTTCGAAGTCGCCGGGGCTGGACGACAATGTCTAGCCCGGCTTAAGCGTGGAGAGCGGATTGTGTACTGGATGGAGTTTATGACCGTGGCGCTGGTGCATCTGCTCGCGGTGGCGAGCCCCGGCCCGGATTTCGCGGTGGTGGTGCGCGAAAGCGTGGCGCAGGGTCGGCGTGCGGGTAGCTGGACCGCGCTGGGAGTCGGCTGCGGAATATTCGTCCATGTCGCCTATTCCCTGCTCGGCATCGGCCTGATCGTCTCGCAGTCGATTGTGCTGTTCAACCTCTTCAAGTGGCTTGCGGCCGCTTATCTGGTGTACCTCGGCTGGCGAGCGCTGCGGGCGCGGCCGATGAGCCTGGAGGCAATCGACGGGGCGAACGCAGCGGTGGCGCGAAGCGCGTGGCGGGCGTTCGTGATCGGCTTCGTCACCAATGGTCTGAATCCCAAGGCCACGCTGTTCTTCCTCTCGCTATTCACCGTCGTGATCAGCCCCGATACGCCGCTGCTGGTGCAGGCCGGCTACGGCGTCTATCTCGCCGGCGCGACCGCGCTGTGGTTCCTGCTGGTGGCCTGGCTGTTCAGTCGAGGCCGCGTGCGTGCTGGCTTTGCGCGCATGGGCCACTGGTTCGATCGGCTGACGGGGGCGGTGCTGATCGGCCTTGGTGCTCGCCTGGCCCTGAGCGAAATCGGTTAACACGCTGAAACGAGGTGTGGGGAAAATAATCCTTTGGACTGATTTTGCCCGGGGGGCGACGCTCTAGAGTGCAGCGTACAAGTCCAACAAGAACAGGATGCCCCCCATGCTGCAGACCCGTGTCATCAAGCCCGCGGCGAACGCCTACCAGTATCCCCTGCTGATCAAGCGCCTGCTGCTGTCCGGCGTGCGCTACGAGCGCAGCCGGGAAATCGTCTACCGCGACCAGCTGCGTTACGACTACCGCACCCTCAACGAACGGGTCGCGCGGCTGGCCAACGTGCTGACTGCGGCCGGGGTCAAGCCGGGCGATACGGTGGCGGTGATGGACTGGGACAGCCACCGCTACCTCGAATGCATGTTCGCCATCCCGATGATCGGCGCGGTGGTGCACACCATCAACGTGCGGCTTTCACCGGATCAGATCCTCTACACCATGAACCACGCCGACGACCGTTTCGTACTGGTCAACAGCGAGTTCGTGCCGCTGTACCAGGCGATCGCCGGGCAGCTGACCACCGTGCAGAAGACACTGCTGCTCACCGATGGCGACGCGCACGACGTAGGCCTGCCGGATTGCGTCGGCGAATACGAAAGCCTGCTGGCCGCCGCTGCGCCGAGCTATGACTTTCCGGACTTCGACGAGGACTCGGTCGCCACGACCTTCTACACCACGGGCACCACCGGCAATCCCAAGGGCGTGTATTTCACCCATCGTCAGCTGGTGCTGCACACCCTGGCCGCGGCGGTGACCGTCGGCTGTCGGGAGAACCCGCGGCTGATGGGCTCGGACGACGTCTACATGCCGATCACGCCGATGTTCCACGTGCATGCCTGGGGTTTGCCCTACGTCGCCACCATGCTCGGCCTCAAACAGGTCTATCCGGGCCGCTACGACCCCGAGTATCTGATCGACCTCTGGCATCGCGAGCAGGTGACCTTCTCCCATTGTGTGCCGACCATCGTGCAGATGCTGCTCAACGCCAAGGCGGCCCAGGGCACCGACTTCAAGGGCTGGAAGATCACCATCGGCGGCAGCGCGCTGACCCGGGGCCTGTACGACCAGGCCAAGGCCCGCGGCATGAACCTGATCGCGGCCTACGGCATGTCCGAGACCTGCCCGCTGATTTCAGGAGCGCACATCAACGACGAGTTGCTCGAGGCCGACGAGGACACCCGCAGCACCTTCCACCTCAAGGCCGGCGTACCGGTGGTGCTGGTCGATGCGGCGATCCAGGCCGCCGATGGCAGCTTCCTGCCGGCGGACGGCACTTCTCAGGGCGAGCTGGTGCTGCGTGCACCTTGGCTGACCCAGGGCTACTACAACGAGCCGGAAAAGAGTGAAGAGCTCTGGGCCGGCGGCTGGCTGCACACCGGCGACGTCGCGGTGATCGACGAGATGGCCAATATCGAGATCCGTGACCGCATCAAGGACGTGATCAAGACCGGCGGCGAGTGGTTGTCGTCACTGACGCTCGAGGGGTTGATCAGCCGCCACGAGGCGGTGCGTGACGTGGCCGTGGTCGGTGTGCCGGACGAGCGCTGGGGCGAACGGCCGTTTGCGCTGGTGGTACTGGCCAAAGGCCGCGAGTTGAATGCCGAGCAGCTGCGCGCCTTCCTCGAACCGGCGGTCACCGAAGGGCATATCAACAAGTGGGCGATTCCCCAGCAGATCGCCGTGGTGAGCGAGATTCCCAAGACCAGCGTCGGCAAGCTGGACAAGAAGCGCATCCGCAGCGAAATCGCCCGCTGGCAGGAGGAGAGTGCGCAATAGGCTTCGCGCGGAGGCGTTCGGCTAGGCGGGGGTGGACTCCAACAGCGTCTGCACCCGCGTCTGCAAGGCATCCAGCGTGAAGGGTTTGCCAAGCACCTCCTGCGCTGGCGCCGAGGGCTGCTCGGCGAACTGCGCCTGCTCGGCGTAACCAGTGATCATCAGCACCTTCAGGTCGGGCAGCTGCCGGCGCGCCTGCTCGGCGAACTGGTGGCCGTTCATGCCGCCAGGCAGACCGATATCGGTAATCAGCAGGTCTATCGAACCGGCCTCCGCCAGCAGGTCGAGGGCGGTGACGCCATTGGCCGCCTGCAACGTCCGGTGGCCCATTTCCTCCAGCACCTCGCAGACCAGCGTGCGGATACTGTCCTCGTCATCCACCACCAGCACCCGTCGGCCAGCTATGCCGCTCGGCAGCTGCCGCGGAGCCCTCTGCTCCGTCTGCTCGCCCAGCGCGCCACTGTAGCGCGGCAGATACAGGCAGACCGAGGTGCCCTGTCCGGGTGTGCTGTCGATCTGGGCGCTGCCTCCCGATTGGCGGGCGAAACCGTAGACCATCGACAGGCCGAGCCCGGTACCGGCGCCCAGCGGCTTGGTGGTGAAGAAGGGGTCGAAAACGTAGGGCAGCTTTTCCGGGGCGATACCGCTGCCCGTGTCTTCCACGCTCAACACCACGTAGTCGTCTGCAGTCATGCCCAGGCGCGCGGCAGTTGATTCATCGAGTGTCTGGTTAGCGGTCCTGATGCCCAGGCGGCCGCCGTCGGGCATGGCGTCTCGCGCATTGAGCGCCAGGTTCAACAGTACATTCTCCAATTGATTGGCATCGCACTGGGTCAGCCAGAGGTCGTGCGCCAATGCCAGGTCGAAGGTCACCAGCGGGCCGATGGTTCGCTGCAGCAATTCGCGCATGCCATCGACCAGCGCGTTGGCATCGGTCGGGCGAAGATGCAACGGCTGACGCCGGGAGAATGCCAGCAACCGGTGAGTAAGCGCTGCCGCCCGGTCAGCGGAACTCAGCGCACTGTCGAGATGGCGGCGCAGCTCGTCATGACGCCCCTGTTCCAGGCGCCGGCCGAGAAGGCCCAGCGCGCCGACGATGCCACCCAGCAGGTTGTTGAAGTCATGGGCGAGGCCGCTGGTGAGCTGGCCTACCGCCTCCATCTTCTGCGCCTGGTGCAGGGCCGATTCGGCGGCGGCGCGGGCGGCGATGGCTTCTTCGACACGACTTTCCAAGGTGTCGTTGAGCCGCTGCAGGGCCAGTTCGGTGCGCTTGTGGTCGGTGACGTCAATGCACGCGCCGACCAGGTAGGAAGGCTGTCCGGCCTGGTCGCTCACGTTCATCGCCCGACCGAACAGCCAGCGCTCACCGAGGGCCGGTAGCAGCACGCGAAAGTGCATCTCGAAGTCATCGCCGTCGATGGCGCAGCGTTCGCCGAGGAGCACCAAGCGTTCGCGATCCTGCTGATGCACGCGCTCGAGTAGGTCGCTCAGGTAGATCTCGCCGAAGCCTTCCATACCCACCAGGCGCAGCATGGCGGCATCCATGTCGATTCGCTGGCTCGCGAGTTGCCAGTAGAAGGTTCCGGTGCTTGATACCAGCAATGCGGCATTCAGGCGTTCGTCGCTTTCCTGCAGCTGTGCGCGAGCCAGCTCCTGGGCGTGCCGTTGTGCTGTGACATCCTCGACCCGGTGGATGATATAGCGCACTTGCCCTGCGGCATCCTTCACCGGAGCGTTGACCACGTTCCAGAAGCGTTCCTCGAAACTACCGCCGCTGGAATCGGGGCGCCGAATCGCGTAGCGCACCTGGGTCAGGCGCTGGGGCTGCCCGGTGGCGATTACCTGTTGCAGTGAACGTCGCAACGTCGCGGCGCCCGAGTTCGGGTCGTCCGGTTGCTGGTCGCTGAACACCTCGAATAGCGGCTTGTCGATTACGTCCTCGCGGCGAGTCATAGTGATGCGCAGTCGCTCATCACTACAGGCAACCATGGTGTAATCGGCGTCTGCCGCCACGATCAGGTAAATACCGGGCAGGCCGTCGATGATTGCCTGCAAATCATGCATAACGATCAGGTTCCCTTTTGCGGCGCGCCTCATGCGCGTCTATGTAGTGACTCCATCGCAGCGGGAAAATTGCCCGCCAGGTCACAGGCGGCCCGCGTGATTGCCTGTCGTCCACGCAGGCGGCAATCTGTTGCTTACTGCGCCAGCGCCGCGATTAACCTTGCCCTGCTTGAGGATGTCATGACTGACACTGGACCCACCTTGATCCGCGAAACCTTTCCCGTCGGCCCGTTGCAGTGCAACTGCACCATCATTGGCGACCCGCTGAGCAAGAAGGCCATCGTCGTCGACCCAGGCGGCGATCCTGAGCTGATCATGGCGCGGCTGGATGCTCATGGTCTGAAGGTGGTCAGCATCATCCATACCCATGCGCATCTGGATCACTTTCTTGCATCCGGCAAGATGAAGGAGCGCACCGGCGCGACGCTGCATCTGCACAAGGCCGATCAGTTTCTCTGGGACAACCTGGAGATGCAGTGCCGCCTGTTCGGCGTGCCCTATACGCCAGTGCCGGCGCCCGATCGGTGGCTGGCCGATGACGAGGAGCTGGCCTGCGGCTGCGGCGTGGCGTTGCATACACCCGGGCATACGCCGGGCTCGATGAGCTTTTGGTTCGCCGACGCCAAGCTGCTGATCGCCGGTGACACCCTGTTCCGCCGCGGTATCGGGCGGACCGACCTGTGGGGCGGCGACTACGCGGCGATCGAGCGCTCCATCAGGCAGCGGCTCTACAAGCTTGATGAGGAGGCCACGGTGGTGACGGGCCACGGTCCGGACACCCGGCTGGGCGACGAGATGCGCGAAAATCCTTTCGTCCGTGGCTGAGCAGGCAGGGGGCGTTGCGCGGGTTCTGCTGCACGGTTCCAATCGCTAATCATGGTCGGTGTTAATCTAGCGCCGCACTCAGGGCTGGGCTCGCATGAGCACGGGATCGCCCTGGTAACTGTCGAGAGAAGGAAGTACCTATGAAAAAGCTGAACATCACCGCTCTCGCAGCGGGTGTCGTCCTGCTGGCTGGTTGCACCACCAATCCCTATACCGGCGAGCAGCAGGCAGGTAAGGCTGGTATCTACGGCGGCATCGGTGCGGTCAGCGGTGCAGTCATCGGCGCGGCGACTTCGAGCAAGAAGGACCGTACCAAGGGCGCGCTGATCGGCGCCGCGGTGGGTGGTGCGGCGGGCGGTGGCTACGGTTACTACGTCGATACCCAGGAAGCCAAGCTGCGCCAGACGCTGCAGGGCACCGGTGTTCAGGTGCAGCGCAACGGCGACAACCTGACCCTCATCATGCCGGGCAATATCACCTTTGCCAGCAACTCCGCGGACATTTCCAGCAGCTTCTACCCCACCCTGAACTCGCTGGTGCAGGTCTTCAAGGAGTTCAACAAGAACGGTGTCGATATCGTCGGCCATACCGACAGCACCGGCTCGCTGCAGCTCAACCAGGACCTGTCCAACCGCCGCGCGCAGAGCGTCGCGTCCTACCTGATCGCCAATGGCGTCGCCCCTGCGCGCATTTCGTCCTACGGCGCCGGCCCGAGCCAGCCGATCGCGAGCAACGACACTGCAGCTGGTCGCGCGCAGAATCGCCGCGTCGAGATCAATCTCCGTCCGTTGTAATTGCCGGTCCCGGCGGCCGATTGGTTGAGTCCCGCTCAGGCGGAGTTTGCACGGCCTGCTTACGGGTCGCCCCATAGGCATCGGCATCGCAATGATGTCGATGCCGTCGTTATTCAGACGCCATCAATCCGTTCGCGCTCGCGACCATGGAACCTCTCTGCGCTATGCGAATCTGACATTCGATAGCGCGCCAGTAGTGGCACAGAGGAGGTCGAATGGATGATCGTCCCGCTCTCCATTCCCGCAGGTCCTGGCTGCCATTACTGGTCGCTCTGACCCTGATGGCGGGGCTGGGTGGATGGATTGGCTGGCAGTGGCATGTCCAGGAGCAACGCAGCAAGGTCGAGCAGGAGCAGCGCTTCACTTTCGCGGTCGATGACATCGAGCACACGCTGCGCGAGCGCATGCGCGCTTACGAGATGGTGCTGCGCGGCCTGGCCGGCGTCGTCGCGGGCAGCGATCTGGTGACGGTGGACGACTGGGCGCGGGCTGCCGATCAGCTGCAGTTGCAGGACTTCTATCCCGGCATTCAGGCGGTGGCGCTGGCCCGGCATGCCACGCCGGAAACCATCAACGACATGATCGAGCAGATTCGCGCCAGCGGGCGTGAACGCTTCCGCATGTACCCGACCGGTGAGCGAGCCGAGTACGTGGTCGTCGACTACATCCATCCCACCGACTGGCGAAACCGACGGGTGCTGGGCTTCGATCTGTTCAGCGAGGCCACCCGTAGGGAAGCCATCATCAATACGCGCAACAGTGGTAACCCGGTGCTTACCGGACCGTTGCGCTTGAAGCAGGAAACCGAGCAGAACATACAGGTCGGCGTCCTGCTGTTCCTTCCGCTCTACGCTGCGGCCGCTCCGGTAACTACGGAAGAGGAGCGCCAGCGAGCCTTCGTTGGGACCTTGCACGGTGCGTTTCGCCTCACCGATCTGATGGAAGGCATCCTCGGTTCGCGCAGCCGAATGCTGCAGCTGCAGTTGTTCGACGCCGCTAATCCGGACGAGCCGTTGCTGGCTGGCCGAGCCCCGGTCAGCAACGATGCGGCCTTCCAGCGGGTGCGCAATATCTACATGTATGGCCGCAGCTGGCAATTGCAGGTCGCCAGCACGCCGGAGTATGAGGCGGTATTGCGCGACAACAACCGGGCCTTCAGCCTGGCGGCGGCCCTCACCGCGGCGGCTCTGTTCTCGTTGCTGGTCGGCGGTTACCTGTATCTGCGCGAACGTGCGTTGCGCAGCAGCCAGGCGCTCAGTCTGCAGCTGCAGGAACGGGAAGCGCGCTTTCGCCAGCTCATCGAGCAGCTTCCCGTCGCGACGCTGCTGTGCAATGCCAGTGGGCGCATCGAGCTGGCCAATCAGAGTGCCGGGCTGCTGCTCGGCAGCACGGCCGAACTGTTGGCCGGCGAACGGGTGAGTCGCTACGTGCCGGGCGTGCTCGGCGAGCAGATCCTGCGACAGTTGCGCGAAACCAGTCAGCTCGAGTTGCAGGGTCAGCGCGACGATGGTCGGCCGATCCCGTTGGCGGTCAGCCTGACCAGCTTCAGTCACGACGAGACCCTGTACTACGTACTCAACCTGCTCGACCTGCAGGCGCGCAAGCGTGATGAAGAACGTTTTCGTAACGTTGTAGAGGCATCGCCCAACGCGTTCGTGCTGGTTGATGAGCACGGCGAAATCGTCATGGTCAATCGCCAGACGGAGCTGTTGTTCGGCTACACCCGCCAGGAGCTGCTCGGGCAACCGGTCGAGCTGCTGCTGCCGGAAGTCCTTCGCGAAGCCCATCGAGGCTTGCGCCAGGGTTACGCCGAGCATCCGGAGCCGCGGCGCATGGGCGGCAATCGCGAGCTGTTCGGACGCCATCGCGATGGCAGTGCGTTGCCGGTGGAGATCGGTTTGTCACCGCTGCGCAGCGGCGACGAGCAACTGGTTCAGGCGGTGATCATCGACATCAGCCATCGCAAGGCCGCCGAGCGCCGGCTACGCGAGCAGGCGGACCAGCTGGCAGTGGCCAATCGCTACAAGTCCGAGTTCCTCGCCAATATGTCCCATGAGCTGCGTACCCCGCTCAACAGCATCCTGATTCTCAGCGACCAGCTGCGGCAGAATGGCTCGGGCAATCTCAACGACAAACAGGTGCGCCATGCCGACATCATTCACCGTGCCGGTCATGAACTGCTGCAGCTGATCAACGATGTGCTGGATCTGGCCAAGATCGAGTCCGGACGCATGCAGCTGAAGCTGGAGCCGTTCAATCTGCGCGAGCTGCTGAGCGAACTGGAGTCGGCACTGCGGCCGATGGCCGAGCAGAACGGCCTGCTGTTCAAGGTCAGCGTCGATCCCGACGTGCCGTCCAGCCTGAGTTCCGACCGGGCGCGGCTGCGGCAGGTGTTGCACAACCTGCTGACCAATGCGCTCAAGTTCACCGAGCAGGGCGAGGTGGAGCTGCGGGTAAGCTGCCCGAGTGCCGCTCATGAGGCCGATCAGCAACTGCAGATCGAGGTCCGCGACACTGGCATCGGCATCGCCGCGGATCAGCAGGAGCGAATTTTCCAGGCGTTCCAGCAGATCGATGGCTCGATCAGCCGTCACTACGGCGGCACTGGCCTGGGCTTGGCGATCACCCGCCAGCTGGTGGAGGTGCTGGGCGGCGAAGTCAGCGTGCAGAGCGAACTGGGCCACGGAGCCATCTTCACCGTGCGCTTGCCGATTGGTGCGTCGGCTGCACCGACGCAGGCCGAGCTACCGCGCCAGCCGCAGCGTCGTGGGCGTGGTCCGGGGCTGTTGATCATCGAGGACGACGCCGACTTCGCATCCGTCGTGGCCGAGGTGGGGCAGAGTCATGGTTTCACCAGTCTGATCTGCAATACCGGGCAGCAGGGCCTGGAAGCTCTGCAGCGAGAGCATTTCGCCGCAGTGATTCTGGATATCCTGCTGCCGGACATGAGCGGTTGGCAGGTCCATCGCGAGCTACGCAACGACGAGCGACACCAGGGTTTGCCGGTGCTGATCATTTCCTGTGTGCCGCAGCCCAACGACTGGCGTGACGACGGGACTCGCTACCTGGTCAAGCCGGTCGCGCAGGCCGAACTCGAACGCATCTTCTCCGAGCTGGCGCGGCATGAGCACAACCCGTTGCGGCTGTTGCTGGTGGAGGCCGATTCGCAGCGCCGCGAGCTGATTCGCAACTACTTCGAGCGGCTCGGCTACCGCGTCACGCTCGCCGTTACCGCCGGCGGGGCGAGGTTGGCCTATGCCGAGCAGGTCTTCCCGGTGCTGGTGGTCGACAACGAACTGGCCGACGGCAGTGGTCTGGATTTGCTGGACGCGCTCGACCAGGTGCGCTCGTTGCGTGGCGTGACCGTGCTGCTGAACAGTCGCGAGCCGCTTTCTGACGCCGACCTCAAGCGGCTGCAGCGGTACTCGGCGACCGCGTTGGCCAAGACCGAAGCGCTCGAGCGCATGGGGCAGGTGCTGCGCCCACAATCCGATTCAGCAGCACCGAGCCCGGTGGTTGCGCTGCAGTTGGCGGCGCCTGGGCGAAGGGTGCTGTTGGTGGATGAAGACGTGCGTCTGATCTATTCGCTGACGGCCCAGCTCGACGCGCTGGGGCTGCAGGTAGTCCCGGCAACCAGCGCCGAAGAGGCCGTTGCGCGTTTCCAGGAGGATGCCTTCGATCTGGTACTGCTGGACATGGATCAGCCGGGGGTGGAAGGTCCGGAAGTGACTCGACGCCTCAAGCATGAACTCGATTGCCAGGTGCCGATCGTGGCGCTGACCGGCCCCGAGGCGGCGCGGACGAAGGACTCTATTCTTCTGGCGGGTGTGGATGATGTGCTGGCCAAACCGGTCGAGGACACGGCGTTGCTGGAACTGGTGCGGCGGAGGCTGGGCCTGGAGCAGGGCGCGACCGATGCGGAGAAGGAGTAGCGAGTGGAACAGGCTGAACAACGTGATTTCAAGCTGGTAGCGCAGTCATCGGTATACGTGGTGCATGCTCCCGTCGGCGGGTGTTCACCGCTGACGGTCCTGCAGTGTCGGCCCGGAGGTTGGCGATGAGTCAGGCGCAGCTCAAGGCCAGACCGCGAAGCCGTACGCTGCTGGTGGTGGATGATCGCGAGGCCAATCTGGTGGCGATGGAGGCGCTGCTCGGCGACGGTGACTGGCAGGTGCATACGGTCAACTCCGGCGAGGCGGCGCTCAAGGCGTTGTTGGAGCTCGACGTGGAGCTGGTCCTGCTGGATGTGCAGATGCCCGGCATGGATGGCTTCGAGGTTGCCCGCTTGATGCGCGGCAGTCCGCATACCCGCTATACGCCGATCATCTTCGTCTCGGCCATCGCGCATACCCGTGATTCGGTGTTGCGCGGCTATGCCACCGGCGCGGTGGATTTCATTCTCAAGCCGTTCGACCCGCAGGTGCTCAAGCACAAGATCAACACGCTGTTGGCCCACGAGCACAACCGGCGCGATCTGCAGTTGCTCACCCAGCAACTCGACAGTGCCCGCGCGTTCAACGCGTCGGTGCTGAGCAACGCCGCCGAAGGCATTCTGGTGGTTGCCGAGGATGGCATCATCAGCTTTGCCAACCCGGCGATCGCCGGCATGCTGCACACCCGCGTCGAAGACCTGCAGGGCACGCCGTTGCTGGCACACCTGGCCGCACCGGATATGCCCGCGGAGTGGCACGAATCGGACTTCTATCGTTACTGGCGCAGTGGCTCGACCTTCCGCCTGCACGAAGCGCAGCTGCATACCGCCAACGGAACGCCGCTGCCGGTGGCGCTATCGAGCTCGCCGCTGCCGCGCCAGCAGCGCTCGATGGTGGTGATCGCCCTGGATATGTCAGTGGTGCGCAACCTGCACACGCAGCTGGAAACCCAGGCGGTCACCGACTCGCTCACCGGACTGCTCAATCGCCGCGGGTTCCATCAGGCGCTGGAATCGTCGCTGGCGCGGGTCGATCGCAACGGCAAGCGCATGGCGATCCTCTACATCGATCTGGACGGCTTCAAGCGCATCAACGATTCGCTCGGCCACGACGCCGGTGATGAAATCCTCTGCAAGGTGGCGCGCCTGCTGGAAACCTGCATGCGCCCGTACGACATCATCGCGCGCATGGGTGGCGACGAGTTCACCGCGCTGCTCGATTCCCTAGACCAGCCGGAGGACGCCGCGCGGGTCGCGGAAAAACTCATCGAACTGATCTCGGTGCGGCACAAGATCGATGGCACCGAGGTAACCCTGGGCGCCAGCATCGGCATCGCGCACTTTCCCGACTGCGGAGTCAGTGTCGACCAATTGCTGCGCTCGGCCGATATGGCGATGTACGAGGCCAAACGCGCCGGTCGGCGGCAGTATCGCTTTTTCTCCAGCGATATGAACGAGCGGGCGCATGCGCGGCTGATGATGGAGGAGAACCTGCGCAGCGCCACCGACCGCAACGATTTCGAGCTGCTCTACCAGCCGCAGGTGATGCTCGACAGCGGAGCCCTGCGCGGTTTCGAAGGCCTGTTGCGCTGGCCGCAGGGCGAGGCCGGCGAGAACCAGCCCGGCGTGTTCATCCCGTTGCTGGAAGAAACCCGGCTGATCGAGCGGGTAGGCGACTGGGTGCTGCGCGAAGGGATGAACGAGTACGTGCGCTGGCTGCCAGCCCTCGGCACCGACCTGATCCTCAGCCTGAACGTCAGTCCGGTGCAGTTCAGCCGGGCCGGGCTGTTCGATTCACTGCGACGGCTGCTTGATGAATACCAGCTGAACCCGGCTCAGCTGGAGCTGGAAGTCACCGAAGGCACGTTGATGCAGGATCTCGAGCAAAGCTGCGAGAAGCTGCGGCAGCTGCGCAAGCTCGGAGTGCGCGTGGCAATCGACGACTTCGGCACCGGCTATTCATCACTGGCCTATCTGCGGCATTTCGAACTGGACACGCTGAAGATCGACCAGCTGTTCATCGCCAATATGCTGGACTCGCCGCGCGATGCGGCGGTCGTCAGCACCATCATCGACCTGGGTCGCAACCTGGGGCTGGAAGTGGTGGCGGAGGGCGTGGAAACCCTCGCTCAGCGCGATTGGCTGGTGGAAAACGGCTGTGATGTCATGCAGGGCTTCCTCGTGTCCCCTGCGGTTACCGCTGAGCAGGCGCGCGCCTTTGCGGCGCAGCCCGTCTGGCAGCCGCCGAGCCGCTAGAGCTGCCTCAGCGGCGCGGCGCAAACTGCTCGTGCAGTTGCGCCAGCTCGGCGTCCTTTTCGCTCCACAGTTCGTTGACCCACTGCTGGAAGCTCAGTCGATAGGCCTCGTCCTGGTCATAGTTTCTGCGCAGGAACTCGCCAGGGATCGGCTGCGCCTTGAGCCGCAGGACCACCTCGGGAATGTTGCCGGCGAGCAGATCCCAGAAGCTCGGTCGACCGTGCGGGTAGTGGATGGTGACGTTGATCAATGCCGTCAGCTGCTCGCCCATGGCGTCGATGACGAAGGCGATGCCCCCAGCCCGAGGCTTGAGCAGGTGGCGGTAAGGGGACGCCTGCTCGTCGTGTTTGTCCTCGGTAAAACGCGTGCCTTCGAGGAAGTTGAACACCGACACCGGGTTGGTCCGATAACGCTCGCAGGCCCGCCGCGTGGTGGCCAGGTCCTCGCCGCGCTTTTCCGGGTGCTTGGCCAGATACTCCTTGCTGAAGCGCTTCATGAACGGAAACTCCAGCGCCCACCAGCACAGGCCGATCACTGGCACCCAGATCAGCTCCTGCTTGAGGAAGAACTTGAGGAACGGCATGCGCCGGTTGAGCTGGTACTGCAGCACCAGAATGTCCGCCCAGCTCTGGTGATTGCTGGTCACCAGGTAGGAGTGATGCATATCGACCTGATCCAGCCCCTGCACGTCCCAGCGGATTGGACGGACCAGGTCCATCCAGAAGCTGTTCATCGCGATCCAGGACTCGGCGATCCAGTGCATGCCGAAGCGCAGTGTGCGTTGTACCGCTGGAATGGGAAGCGCCAACTTGAGCAGTGACAGGGCGAACAGCGGCCAGCACCAGAACAGGGTATTGAGCGCCAGCAACAGCGCGGCGAGGGCGCCTCGCACTGGCGCGGGGAGGAAATTCAGCATGGAATTCTCATCGATACGGCTGATTCGAGGCGCCAAGAGTAGCGATTATGCGCTGAACTGCAACTATCGAGAGCGAAAGGCGATTGCTGCCGCCGGCCCCAAGGCGCGGCGACAGCGATCGTCGAGGCCGATCAGGCCTTCTGGTTGGCGGCCTGCAGTGCGGTCAGGGCGATGGTGAAGACGATGTCGTCCACCAGGGCGCCGCGCGACAGGTCGTTCACCGGCTTGGCCAGGCCCTGCAGCATCGGGCCGACGCTAAGGCAGTTGGCGTTGCGCTGAACGGCCTTGTAGGTGGTGTTGCCGGTGTTCAGGTCGGGGAAGATGAACACCGTGGCCTGGCCGGCCACCTTGCTGTTCGGCGCCTTCTGCCGGCCGACGCTGAGCACGGAGGCGGCGTCGTACTGCAGCGGGCCGTCGATCGGCAGCTCCGGTGCGCGCTCTTGGGCGATGCGCGTGGCTTCGGCGACCTTCTCGACTTCCGCTCCGCTGCCGGAGCTGCCGGTGGAGTAGCTGATCATCGCGACACGCGGGTTGACGCCCAGCGCCACGGCGGACTCGGCGCTCTGCAGGGCGATCTCGGCCAGCTCGGTAGCGCTCGGGTTCGGGTTTACCGCGCAGTCGCCATAGACCAGTACCTGGTCCGGCAGCAGCATGAAGAACACCGAGGACACCAGACTGTAGCCCGGTGCGGTCTTGATCAGCTGCAGGGCCGGGCGGATGGTGTTGGCGGTGGTGTGCACGGCACCGGAAACCAGGCCGTCCACTTCGTCCAGCGCCAGCATCATGGTGCCGAGGACCACGGTGTCCTTCAGCTGCTCGCGGGCATCGTCGGGCGTCAGGCCCTTGGCCTTGCGCATTTCGCACATCGGCTCGACGTAGCGGTTGGCGATGCTGTCCGGATCGAGGATCTCCAGGCTGGCGGGCAGGGTGATGCCCTGCTCGCGGGCGACCTGCTGGACTTCCTCCGGCTTGGCCAACAGCACGCAGCGGGCGATGCCGCGCTCCTGGCAGATGGCGGCGGCGCGGATGGTGCGCGGCTCGTTGCCTTCCGGCAGGACGATGCGCTTGTTGGCGTCCTGGGCGCGCTTGACCAGCTGGTAGCGGAATGCGGCAGGCGACATGCGCAGCTCGCCACGCGGCACGCTGCAGCGGGTGTGGAGAAATTCCGGGTGCAGGTGCTTGGCGATGAACTCGGTCACGCGGGTGGCGCGCTCGATATCGTCCGCCGGGGTTTCCTTGTTCAGGCCGAACAGGTTGTTGGCCGTATCGTAGGAGTTGCTCTCCACGGTCATCACCGGCAGGCCGCCATCCAGGGCGGCCTTGCACAGCTCGAGGATGCGCGGGTCCGGCTCGAAGTCGCTGCACAGCAGCAGGCCGGCGAGCTTCTCGCCGTTGAGCGAGGCCAGGCTAGCGGCGAGGATGATGTCGTCGCGGTCGCCCGGGGTCACCACGAGCACGCCGGAGCGCAGCAGTTGCACGGTGTTGGGCACGGCGCGGGCGCAGAGAACGATCTTGTTCACGCGGCGCTGGTCGGCCTCGCCGGCGTTGAGCACCTGGGCGCCGAGCAGTTCGGCGATGTCACGGGTGCGCAGCGCGTTGAGTTCCTCGGAGAACGGGATGGCGCCGAGCAGCTGGAAGTCGGCGCTGCCCAGCAGCGGCAGGTGCTGCTTGAGGCTGTCGATGAAGGCCGGCAGACCTTCCTCGGTCTTGACCTTGTTGAGGATCACGCCGAGCACTTTCGGATCCTTGGCGCCGCCGTACAGCTGGGCCTGGATCTCGATGCGTTCGGCCAGGCGCTTGAGGCTGTCGCTGCCCTGGGCGCCGATCAGGATGACCTCGGCGTCCAGGCTCTTGGCCAGCTGGGTGTTGATGCGCTGGGTGTAGTTGGACTCGCGGGTCGGCACCATGCCTTCGACGATGACCACGTCCTTGCCCACAGCAACTTGCTGGAAGCGGCTGACCACGTCCTCGAGCAGGAGGTCGATCTCGCCATCGGCGAGCTGGCGCTCGACCTGTTCCAGCGGCAGCGGCTCGGGAGAAGTCAGGTTCAGCGTGCGCTCGACCAGGATGCAGGAGCGTTCACGGCCCTGATCGACCGGGAAGGGTTGGGCGATCGGCTTGAAGAAGCCGACCTTCAGCCCGGCGCTTTCCAGCGCGCGGATCAGGCCAAGGCTGATGGAGTTGAGGCCGCCGCCGAAACCGGTAGGGGCAAGGAAGAGTGTGTGCATGGCATCTCCTAGTGGACAGGGTGCTCGGGTAACGGGAGCTGGGCGCCGGCTAGGCTAGGCGACTCGCCCGGGGGCGGAAACTGCCGGATTGCCGCGGCGCTCAAGAGCGGAAACCCGACGGCAGAGCCAGTCGGGTTTCGTATCGCTGCTCGCCTGCTGTGCTCAGGCGTCCAGCAGGGCCAGCGTGTCGAGGGCGATCTGGCGCTCCTCGTTGGTCGGCACGACCATGACGCGCGGGCTGCCCTCGGCCTGGATCTCGCCGGCAACGCCGCGGGTGCAGCGGGCGTTGGCCTCGGCATCGAGCTTGAAGCCGAACAGCTTGAGGTGATCCAGTGTGCGCTCGCGTACGGCCGAAGAGTTCTCGCCGATACCGCCGGTGAAGACCAGCCCGTCCAGCTGCGGCAGGGCGCAGGACATGGCGGCCAGCGACTTGGCCAGGCGATAGCAGAACACCTCGAAGGCCAGCACGGCGCCCGGATGGCCGGCCTGGCGCGCTTCGGCCAGGGTGCGCATGTCGTTGGACAGACCGGACAGTCCCTTCAGGCCGCTCTCCTTGTTGAGCATGTTGTCGATCTTGGCCAGATCCCAGCCCAGGGTCTTGTTTAGGAAGTTGTGCAGGCTCGGATCGACGTCGCCGCTGCGGGTGCCCATCACCAGGCCTTCGAGCGGGGTCAGGCCCATGCTGGTGTCGCGGCTTTCGCCATTGACCACGGCGCAGGTCGAGCAGCCGTTGCCCAGGTGAGCGACCAGCCAGCTGCTGTTCTCGACCGGCAGGCCGGCCAGCTCCGCGGCGCGCTTGCTGACGTAGCGATGGCTGGTGCCGTGGAAGCCATAGCGGCGTACGCCGTGCTCCTTGTAGAGCACGTCCGGCACGGCATAACGGTAGGCGTGCTCGGGCATGGTCTGGTGGAAGGCGGTGTCGAACACGCCGACCTGTGGCAGTTCGGGGAAGAGATTGATGGCGGCGTGGATACCGCTCAGGTTGGCCGGGTTGTGCAGCGGTGCCAGCTGGATGTTGGCTTCGATGCCGGCCAGGGTTTCATCGGTGAGCAGCGACGAGGCGAAGAACTTCTCGCCACCGTGCACGACACGGTGGCCGATGCCGTCCAGGTGGCCACCGGCGGCTTCTTCCACGCGCGGCAGGATCTGGGCCAGAGCAGCCTGATGATCGGCATTGGGCACCTTGACGCTTTCCTTGCCAGCGGCGCTCTCGAAGTGGATGACGGCCTCCGGGCTGCCGATGCATTCGGCCAGGCCTTGTAGTGGGAAGGTCGCTTGCGCTTCGTTGACCAGGGCGAACTTGATCGACGAGCTGCCACAGTTAATCACCAGGATGTTACGAGCCGACATCGGTGCTCCTTGGATCTCTAATGTTATTGAAATGGGTGCCAAAGATACTTTTCGCGGATTCTTGCACATCGGCCATGAAAGCGATGCCATCCAAAGGTTGTAGTCCCACGTTCGATGGGACTACATCGTGACCGCTTGCGACGAGCGGCGATTGGCCCGTTCATCCAAGGTCGGTTCGCAATCGGCGTGGCGGATGGTTAAACTTCGACATCCATTCTCTAAAGCAAAGGTTCTGCCCCATGCTGATTGCCGCTAACAAGGCTGTCTCCATCGACTACACACTCACCAACGACGCCGGTGAGGTGATCGACAGCTCGGCCGGCGGCGCGCCGCTGGTCTACCTGCACGGCGCAGGCAACATCATCCCCGGCCTGGAAAAGGCGCTTGAGGGCAAGCAGGGCGGTGACCAGATTCAGGTCGCCATCGAGCCGCAGGACGCTTACGGTGAGTACAGCCCGGAGCTGGTCGCTACGCTGAATCGCGCCATGTTCGAAGGCGTCGACGAACTCGAAGTCGGTATGCAGTTCCACGCCTCGGGTCCCGATGGCGGCATGCAGATCGTCACCATTCGCGACGTCGAAGGCGACGACGTGATCGTCGACGGCAACCACCCACTGGCCGGCCAGCGCCTGAACTTCGACGTCAAGGTCGTCAGCGTGCGTGACGCCAGCGAGGAAGAAGTGGCCCACGGTCACATCCATGGCGAGGGTGGTCACCACCACTGATCCGGCTGCCCTAACGGCGACCGCACGCACGGCGGCAGGAATGGCTGCCGTGCCGATCGAAAAAGAGAGCGCTCCGGTCGTGTGCCGGGGCGTTTTTTTGTCAGGAGAAATGTCATGAGCGCATTCCATCAATTGGTGTTGCCAGGCCTGGGTGGCGAGGAATTGCCGCTGGCGCAGTTCGGCGATCGGATCACGTTGGTGGTCAATGTCGCCTCGCAGTGTGGCCTGACGCCGCAATACGCCGGCCTCGAGCGGTTGCAGCAGCAGTACGCCGCGCGCGGCTTCAGTGTGCTGGGCGTGCCGTGCAATCAGTTCGCTGCGCAGGAACCAGGTAGCGACGATGAGATCCGCTCGTTCTGCACGCTGAATTACGGCGTCAGCTTCCCCCTGAGCGGCAAGCTCGAAGTCAACGGACCGCAGCGTCATCCGCTGTATCGGCTGCTGGCAGGTGAGGGCGCCGATTTTCCCGGGGACATCAGCTGGAACTTCGAGAAGTTCCTCGTCGGCAAGGATGGCCGAGTACTGGCGCGCTTCTCGCCGCGCACCACGCCGGACGATCCTGCCCTGATCCAGGCAATCGAAAGCGCCCTGAGCTGATCCCGCCAGATCGCGCGGCCGCGATTGCGGTCGCGCATCTTTCCTCCCGCTCTGCGTGTTATGCCATCGCTGCCATGGTTGCGGCTGAATAAGCGCCATGGATGATGCTGTGCCGGCGAGACGACCGGTCATATTCTCGGCGCATGAGCAATCCAGCACGCAACGACAAGCGCGACCTTATCCTCTCCAAGGGCGCCCAGGTGATGACCCGCCGCGGCTACCACGGTACCGGGGTGCAGGAAATCGTCCAGGCTGCCGGTATTCCAAAGGGATCGTTCTACCACTACTTCGCCAGCAAGGAAGACTTCGCCCTGCAGGCGCTGGAGTACATCTATGCGCCGCGGCTGGAGCGCTATCGGCTGGCGTTGAGCAACGCCGTATTGCCGCCCGCGCAGCGCATCCTCGATTACTACGCCGATCTCGTTGCGCATTTCGCCCGCCAGGAAAAGCCCGAATATCACTGCTTCATCGGCAGCCTGAGCTTCGAGATGGCCGAACTCTGTCCGCCTATTGCCACCCGGCTCAGCGAGATTCTGACGCGCTCCGTCGAGCTGCTCGCGCACTGCCTGGAGCAGGCGCGCAACACGGGGGCGCTTGCGCCGGACAGCAATAGCCAGGTCGTTGCCGAGTTCATCAGCAACGCCTGGGAAGGCGCGCTGCTACGCATGAAAGTGAGCGGCAGCGTCGCACCACTGCAGGTTTTCCTCCAGCAGCTCGAGCGCCTGCTGGCGCCGGTCGCACCTCATTCACCGGGCGCGAGCGCCCGGTTGCCTTGCCCAGATGAATAAAAAGGAGTCGTATCGATGACCGCTAGCGTACAAGCCCTGTTTGAACCCTTCGAATTGGGCGCCCTTCGTTTGCCGACCCGTGTGGTCATGGCACCGATGACCCGTTCGTTCTCACCCAACGGCGTGCCCACTGCCGACGTGGTGGAGTACTACCGCCGGCGTGCTGCCTCCGGGGTCGGACTGATCATCACCGAAGGCACCACGGTCGGTCATGCCGCGGCGAACGGCTATCCCCATGTGCCGCGCTTCTACGGTGAGGATGCCCTGGCTGGCTGGAAGGCGGTGGTCGAAGCGGTGCATGCCGCTGGCGGCAAGATCGTCCCGCAGCTCTGGCACGTAGGCAACGTGCGCCGCAAGGGCACCGAGCCGGAGCCGGAAGTGCCGGGTTATGGGCCGATGGAAAAGCAGAAGGACGGGCAGGTCGTCGTGCACGGCATGACCAAGCAGGACATTCAAGATGTGATCGAGGCCTTCGCCCAGGCTGCCCGCGATGCGCAGGCGATCGGCATGGACGGCGTCGAGATTCACGGTGCTCACGGCTATCTGATCGACCAGTTCTTCTGGGAAGGCAGCAACCAGCGTTCCGATGAGTACGGCGGCAGCCTGGCCAACCGCTCGCGCTTCGCCATCGAGCTGGTACAGGCCGTACGCGCAGCGGTCGGCCCCGATTTCCCGATCATCTTCCGCTTCTCGCAGTGGAAGCAGCAGGACTACACGGCACGCCTGGTTCAGTCGCCCGAAGAACTCGGCGAGTTCCTGGCACCTTTGTCGGCGGCCGGCGTGGACATCTTCCATTGCTCGACGCGGCGTTTCTGGGAGCCGGAGTTCGAAGGCTCCGATCTCAACCTCGCCGGCTGGACCCGCCAGCTGACCGGCAAGCCGACCATCACCGTGGGTAGCGTCGGCCTGGATGGCGAATTCCTGCAGTTCATGGTCAAGACCGACAAGGTGGCGCAGCCGGCCAACATCGAGGGATTGCTGGAGCGGCTGAACAAGGCCGAGTTCGATCTGGTCGCTGTGGGACGTGCCCTGATCTGCGATCCGGAATGGGCGGTGAAGGTGCGTGAAGGGCGGATGGAAGAGATCCTGCCGTTCAGTCGGGAAGCGTTGAAGACGCTGGCGTGAGTGACGGCGGCAGCCAGGGTGATCTGGCTGCCGATTCCCCCTTACCCGGCAGCATCCGGTCTCGCCAGGCCTTCGTGCTGAGCTGTCAGCATGGTGACGTGGTGCGGACGGAGAGACTCTAACCCTCACACCTTGCGGCGCTGGAACCGTGACCGCCGAGCGCGACGCCTGACGTCTATGCGGGTCGGTCCAACTGCCGATTCGGCCCGCCTTCCCGGACCCAGAACAGCGTCGCCCCCGCCACCGCCGCGGGCATGATCAGCAGGTTCAGCACCGGCACCAGCAACGCCGCATAGGTCACCGCGCCAAAGCTCAGGCTCTGCCAGCGGCGCTGGCGCAGCCAGGTCATCATGTCCGCCCAGCTCAGCTTGTTGTTGTCCGCCGGATAGTCGATGTACTGCACCGCCATCATCCACACGCCGAACAACAGCCATAACGGTGCAGCCGCAAGGTTCAGCACCGGGATGAACGAGAGCACCAGCAGGGCCAGCGCACGCGGTGCGAAGTAGGCCAGCTTGCGCAATTCACGACCGATGGTGCGCGGTAGCATGGCGAGCAGCTCGGTCCAGCTGAAAGGCGGGGCGGCATCTTCCCCGCGTACCACCACCTCGACCTTTTCAGCGAGAAAGCCGTTGAACGGCGCGGCGATGATGTTGGCCAGCATGGTGAAAGTGAAGAACACCATCAGCACCACCAGTGCAACGAACAGCGGCCAGAGCAGATATTCGAGAAAGGCCAACCAGCTCGGCAGGCTCGGCATGAAGGTGTCGACCCAGCCGCTGAACTGGCCCACGGCGAGCCAGATCAGGCCGAAGAACAGCAGCACGTTGACCGTCAGCGGCAGGATCACGAACAGCCGCAGCCCCGGGCTGAGCACCAGCCGCAGGCCTTCGCGCAGGTACTGCGGGCCGGAAAGAGCGGATACGGGCATGGCATCTCCTGTGAGGCGTTGTCGCGACGGGAAGGCGGGATAGTCCACGACTATGGGCAGGATGCAAAAGCTGAATTATCCGCAGCACTGCGGCATGGGTAAGGTGGCGCCCATCGCTTTTCGGGTCATCCGCTCCTTAAGCCTTCCCCAAGTGCTTGGATGACCCTTTTTATTTCAGTCGAGTCGGGCGAACCGGCTCGCAACGCACGGCGTCTACTTGCGCTTGAGCGGCACGCTGTCGAAGCGCACGCCTGGCAACCCGGTTTCCATCAGCGCGCGAATGTTGCGGTGGTCGCTGCCGTTCGGGTTGGCCAGCACCGCCTGGTAGTGTTCGCCGAATGCGAGCAAGGCCTCTTCGGTGCTGAAACCTTCCAGTACCGCCAGGCCAAGTGCCTTGCAGGAACCTTCGTTCTCGCCAGCAGCGTTCTCGACGGCTCCGTTGACGAAACGAGTGGGCTGGTAGTCATAGGCGGCCTCGATAAAGGCGAGCGTTTCACTGAACGCGTGGTTGCGATTGCGCAGGCTGGCGCGGAAGTCCTTGAGGTCGTTCATGGTTTCTGTGCCTTGTCGAAAGCGGCCTGCTGCTCGGCGCTCGCTTCCTTCTGATAACGTTTTTTCCATTCACTGTAAGGCATGCCGTATACCTCTTCGCGGGCCTGGTCGATGCTCACTTCGACTTCCAGGTCGTCCGCGGCGGCCTTGTACCACTTCGACAGGCAGTTGCGGCAGAAGCCAGCCAGGTTCATCAGTTCGATGTTCTGGACGTCGGGGCGGGTGCGCAGGTGCTGGACCAGGCGGCGGAAAGCGGCAGCTTCCAGTTCGGTGCGTTCTTGCTCGTTCATCTCTCGGGTCTCGGCGTTGGCTGAGGTCGGCCGGATCATAACCTCGCGTCGTTGAGCGAACCAGCCTTGCGCAGGGTCAATCCCGATGGGCTGCCAGGGTGATCGATACCGACTCGGCGAAGCGCAGCGCGTGGGGCTTGTCGACCTCGACTTCGGCATAACGGACCTGCGGATAACGCATCACCAGATCGAGGATTTCCTGGGTCAGCCGCTCCAGCAGGGCGAATCGGTTGTCCTCGACGTGCTGGATGATCGCCTTGGTGATGGTGCGGTAGTTCAGTGCCTGCTCGATATCGTTCTCGCGTACCGCTTCGGCGGCAGGGTAGAGCATGGTCAGGTTGATCAGCACGTCCTGGCGATTGAGGATTTCTTCTTCCTTGATGCCGATGTAGGTGCGCAGCCGTAGGTCCTTGACGCGGATGCGCGCCATCGCGGGTTCCAGTCTGGGCATGTCGTCTCCTTGTCGTGTCAGATCAGATGGCGACCGCCATTGACGGTCAGTGTGGTGCCGGTGACGTAGGGGTTGTCGAGCAGATAGCGCAGGCTCTGGTAGATCACCTCGGCGCCGGGCTCGATGCCCAGTGCGGACTTGGCCAGCGCCTTGCGGCGATAGTCCTCATCGTCGTCCGGATTGAACTGGATCAGCGCCGGTGCAATGCCGTTGACCTTGATCTGCGGCGCCAGGCTGGCAGCGAAGGATAGCGTCAGGTTGTCCAGACCGGCCTTGCTCGCGGCGTAGGCGATGTGCTTCTTGCTGCCCTTGCGGGTGACGTCGTCACCGATGTGCACGATATCCGCTGGGCCGCCATGGCGCAGCAGCTCGGCGCAGTGCAGGTTGATCAGGTAAGGCGCGAGCATATGCACCTGGAACAGCTGGCGAAACGCCTCGGCTTCCTGCCCAGGGGTATCCGCGCGCCACTCGGAGGCGTTGTGGATAATGGCCCGCAGGCTGGAGATCTGTTGCCGGATGGCTGCGATGAAGTCATGGATGCCGGCTTCGGTGCCGAAGTCCGCCTGCAGCGCCAGCGCACCGCGGGCACGCAGACGAGTGATGCTGTCGCGCTCGCGACGATAGGTGACGATGATCGGGAAGCCGTCATCCAGCAGCCGCTCGGCGCAATGCAGGCCGATTCGCTGGCTGGCTCCGGTGATTAGAATCGGTGCCTGATGCATGAAAGTCCACTGCCGGATCATGAATGGGCCGCTGGTCTTTGCCAGCGGCCGCTACAGGCGTGGCAGCTTACACCAGATCGGTTGGCGGCTCAGGCTGCAGGCGGGGGTGTAGCCGCTGGTGCTGACGGTAGAGGAACGAGCGGATGCGCTCAGCGTCCCGTTCCTGCGGGAATTCCACCTCGTAGGCGGCCAGTCCTCCGGTCAGCTCGCGTACACGATGGGCATCGATTTCCAATGGTGCGTCGTCCGGCAGGGCCAGGCGCAGGTGAAAATGCTTGGGTGGCCTACGATGTTTGCCGGACTCCACCAGCAGGCCGTGGGGAGAAAGCTCATGCACGCTGAGCGAGCTTTTGCCACCGTCGTTCTCCAGCAAGGGTAGCGGTTCGTCCAGGTGCAGACGCCAGGCGCGCGTCGTCGGGCCGCGTTCGTAGATCACCGGAGGCGCCAGCTGCAGATTGAGGCTGTGAAGCTCGTCCTCCTCGAGCTGCACGGGAAACGACATGCAGAAATCTTCGAACTCGGCTTGCAACGACAGGTTGGCACGGGCCGCCAGTTGCATGAGCAGCTCGTTGGAGTGCGTACCACCGTCGATCCGGAAGCCTGTCGGGCGTTCGCCACTGGCCTCGCCATTGCGTTGCATCAACTTGCGGATGAAGGTCAGTTCGTCTTTGCTGAGAATCGTCTGTTCCGCCATGCGGATAACCTCGGAGGGCAATGCCTCTCCCGTCCAGCGTCGCTGCATGCGGGTGCAGCAGCTGGCTGCATTGTGGCAATCGGCGCTATGACTGGCGTTTCTCATTTTAGTTCAACTTCAGCAATGGGCATGCCGCTCGTGCCAGCGCCGCTCGCGGACGGCGAATGCGGCATAATGCGCGGCTCGATTCGTCTCGGAGCTGCACATGAAAGTCGCCATTCTTTCCGCAAGCGTCTACGGCACTGCCGAAGATGTCGCTCGCCACGCCGAACACCAGCTCAAGGCCGCTGGCTTCGAAACCTGGCACGACCCTCGTGCCCAGCTGCAGCAGATCATCGACTTCGCGCCCGATGCCTTGCTGGCCGTCACCTCGACCACTGGCATGGGTGAACTGCCGGACAGCTTCATTCCGTTGTATTCAGCCATTCGGGACCAGTTTCCAGCCTGGAGCGGCCTGCCCGGTGGCGTCATTGCGCTGGGTGATGCCAGCTACGGCGATACTTTTTGTGGCGGTGGCGAATTGATTCGCGAGCTGTACGCCGAGCTGGGCGTGCGGGAAGTGGTGGAGATGCTGCGTCTCGATGCCAGCGAGACGGTCACCCCGGAAAGCGATGCCGAGCCCTGGCTGGAGGCGTTCGCCGCGGCCCTGCGTGGCTGACCTGGCTCGCCGGGTCAGCGGCCTGGCTGCAAAGGCAACTGCCGCGCTGTCGGTGGCTGGCTAGAATCGATGGCACCTTCATGACAATAACAAGAGGTGCCATCGATGACTGCGCTGCACAGCCTGCCTTCGCTTCAGTCCCAGGTCAGCCCCGCCGAATGGCAGGCGCGGGTCGATCTCGCCGCCTGCTACCGCCTGGTGGCGCTGCACGGCTGGGATGACCTGATCTTTACCCATATCTCGGCGAAGATTCCCGACACCGAGCACTTCCTGATCAACCCGTACGGGTTGATGTTCCACGAAATCACCGCTTCGAGCCTGGTCAAGGTCGACCTGGCCGGCAACAAGGTGATGGACAGTCCGTACGAGATCAATCCCGCCGGCTATACCATCCACAGTGCGGTGCATGAGGTACGCCACGACGTCGCCTGCGTGATGCATACCCATACCTCCGCCGGGGTCGCGGTGTCGGCACAGCGCCAGGGCCTGCTGCCCATCAGCCAGCAATCGCTGTTCGTACTGGCCAGCCTGTCGACGCATGGCTACGAGGGCGTTGCGCTGAACCACGACGAAAAGGCGCGGCTGCAGGCCGATCTGGGCGAGACCGGCTTCATGCTGTTGCACAACCACGGCCTGATGACCTGCGGTGGCAGCATCGCCGACACCTTTCTGATGATGTTCATCTTCCAGCGCGCCTGCGAAATTCAGGTCATGGCGCAATCTGGTGGCAGCGAACTGATCGCCATTCCGGAGCAGATCCTGGCCGGCGCCAAGGCCATGGCAGCCGGGGTGACCCGTTCCCGCTCGGGCATGGGCGGTGCGCTGGCCTGGCCGGCCCTGTTGCGCAAGCTGGATATGCAAAGCCCCGGCTACGGTGCCTGAGGCAGCAGTGGCTCAGGCCGTTCGGGCGAAATGCTGAAGGGCTGGATAGAAGTCACGGAAGTCTTGGAGCAGCGGCTCGTATAGCTGCTCCAGCTCGGCCAGCCCGCCGGCGAGGCCATCCGGTCGGCTCAGGCGCCGGCTCATATTGGCCAGCACTCGTTCCAGTACACCGAATTCGCGATAACTGCCCAGCCAGTCGTGCGCCGCCATGTGCGGCGCGATCACCGCGAGCTTGCCTGGCAGTTCGGGTTCGGCGGCCAGCACGCCGTAGACGCGCTGGGTAAAGCGTTCCAGCGGTTCTGTGGAGTAGTCCGCCCAGTTGGCCGCCAGGCAATGATCGAAAAACAGATCGACCAGGATGCCGGCGTAGCGGCGCCGTTCGCTGGGAAAGCGGCTTTTGGCCTGCAGGACCAGCGGATGACTGTCGGTGAAGGCGTCGATCTGGCGATGCAGGCGGATGCCGGCTTCGATCTCGGCCGGCCAGCGACCCTGTAGCGGCCCCTTGACGAAATCGCCGTAGAGGCTGCCGAGCAGGTCGCCCGGCCGCGGGCCGCCGAGGTGAAGGTGTGCAAGATAGTTCATGGGCGAAGCTTAGCGCAGCCACCTGTTTTTCCGTACGCCTCAGGCGGCCTTGCTGATCTGCGCACGGGGCTCGACCAGTAGCGCGTTGGCGATCGCTTGCTGCGCGGTCATCGCAACGGTCTTGCGATCGAGCGCCATCACATCGATTGGTGGCAACAGCTGGATTTCCACGTCGCAGATATCGCTCGTCAGCAAGCGGCGCAGATGGGCGGGCAATTCGTCGTCGCCGACGAAGGGGGCGACGGTGTCCGGCTTGCCGTTGCGCCAATAGCGAATGGCGACCGGCTGGACGGCACAGCCGGCCTCGAGCGCGCAGGCGAACAGCCTGGGGTGGAAGGTTCGCACGTCGGTGCCATCGGTCGAGGTGCCTTCGGGGAAGATCAGTAGATGGCGCCCCTGTACCAGCTGCGTGGCCAGTTGCCGATTGACCAGCGCCGCGTCACCGCCGCCGCGGCGTATGAACAGCGTGCCGGCGGCCTGAGCGAGCCAGCCGAGGGCCGGCCAGGCACGGACCTCGGCTTTGGCCAGAAAGGATAGCGGTGCGAGCATGCCCAGCAGCGGGATATCGCACCAGGAGACATGATTGGCGACCCACAGCATCGGCTGAGTTGGTAGCTCGCCCGTGACGCGTAGGCGAAAGGGCAGGGCGGCCGCCAGCCGGGTGAGGAACCACTGGGTCAGCCGCTGCTTGCGCAAGGCCGAGACGGGTATCGCGCAGCGTTCGGCAATACCCAGTGCGCCAGCCACGATCAGACCGCTCAGCACCACCCCGGCGACCCGCAGCAGGCGCCAGTACCGGCGCAGGCGCGGCATCTATACCGCTGCCTTGAAGTGGCGCGCATAGCGTGGGCAGAGCTCCTCGCGCTTGAGCAGGATGAACACGTCGGCCACCTGGAATTCCTGATCCCAGCAGGGCTCGCCGCAGATCTTCGCGCCGAGGCGCATGTAAGCCTTGAGCAGCGGCGGGAGCTGGGCGGTGACGTTGTCCGGCAGCTCTTGCGCGGGCAGTGGGGTACGCGGCTCGGCATGCAGCAGCTCGGTGCTGAGGTGGCTGTCGCGCAGTCGCTGCATGATGGCGTGGGCCTGGATGCCGCCGTCGCGCATGGGGATGCTGGCGCAGCCCATCAGGTAGCGGTAGCCGCCCCGGTTGAGTTCCTCGGCCAGCTCGCTCCAGAGCACCGCGATGGTCGCGCCGTTGCGATAGGCCGGCGCCACGCAGGTGCGACCGATCTCCAGTACCGGCTCGTCCAGCTGGGCCAGGCCATGCAGGGCGAACTCGCCTTCGCTGTAGAAGCGGCCCAGCTGGCGAGCGGTAAGGTGATCCAGCAGGCGAGTGGTGGCGACCAGTTCGCCGCTGGCCAGGTCACGCACGCCGATATGCCGGCAGTGGCTATCGAAATCGTCCATGTCCAGGCCCAGTTCGGCGCCCTGCAGCCGAGCTTCGAACTCGCTGCTGAATACGCGGTAGCGCAGGGCCTGGGCTTCGCGCAGGGCCTCTGCGCCTTGCAGGCGTTCGGCTTGAAGCTGGCGTGTGCTGCGGTCGACGATGGCATTCATTGCTCTGTCTCCTTGTCCGCCGTGGCAGTGGCGGGTTGGCGATGCATCGCGAGCGTCTGGTTGTTATCGTTGGGCTCGCCTGGTCTGGCTGGATCAGGCTAGGGACGAGGCATGTCGCCGCTGTGACGAACGGATGATGGTTGGATGACGGCGTGAAACCTTGGAGATGAGCATGTCTTGGGCAGGATTGATCGGTCCGTTGCAGCCCGTTGCGGCAAGCGCCGGGCTACGTGGCTGGTACGAAGAGCTGTGCGGCGCGGCTGGCGACGCAGATTCGCTGGGGCTGGCGGTACTCGGCGGGCGTCTGGCGGCGACGCCGGGGCTGGCCTTTCTTGCCGGTTATCAGGCGGCGTTGCGTGCGCTGTGGCCCGACGCGCCGGCAGGGCTGGGAGCGCTGTGCGCCACCGAGCGACGCACATTGCGGCCGGCGGACATGTCCACGCGCTGGGACGGCGTGCAGCTGAGCGGCAGCAAGGACTTCGTCACGGCCGGCGATGCGGTGCAGTGGTTGCTGGTGTCGGCCCGTGAGGAGAGCGTCGACGAGGCACCATGCCTCGGTCTGTTCTTCGTCGAACCAGCCGCTGCGGGCGTGGTGCTGAAGCAGGGACCGAGCCTGCCGATCGTGCCTGACATCCCGCACGCCCGTCTGCAGCTCGATGGTGCACCGGCAACGCGGCTGGCTGGTGATGGCTGGAGCGACTATGTCAAACCCTTCCGTACCCATGAGGATCTGCACCTGCTGGCAGCGCTGAGTGCCTGGCTTTATGGCGTGGCGCTGCGCGAGCGGTGGCCGCTCGGCCTGCAGCTTCGTCTGCTAGCGATTCTCGGCGGCGCTGCGGAAGTGGCCCGCTTGCCGGCTAAAGAGCCCGCCACGCATCTGCTGCTGGCTGCACAGCTCGAGCAGTTCGCTGCGCTGCAAGCCGATTTGGATTCGGCCATGACGCATGCGGGAGGGCACTGCGCCGCGCTGTGGCAACGCGATCGAGCTGTCCTGACGCTTGCACGCGGTGCCCAGGCACGACGCCTGGAACAGGCCTGTAGCGCGCTCGGACTGGGGTAGGTCCAATTCGGGAACTCTGCCCGCTCGGTGCGAGCCTATAGGAGTCACCGCATTGCGCCGGCGTCGTTCATGCCGGCCATTGCCTTGCCGAGACGGGCGGGTAAGCTACCGCGCTGCGTCCGTCTTGCGCGGATCGATGTAGCACTTCCGTTTTGCTTCGGGATGCCCGCCGGAAAAAGGGATTTCATGTCGTATCGTTGTTGGTCTGCCAAGTCGTTTCGCTGGACTGCTGGCGCGTTCAACCCGGGTGTTCCCAGGTGATGCTGGCTGGTGCGGTATTCCCCTGGCGCAGCGACAACCGCTTCCGTCTGCTGGTCGACGGGCCGCAGTTCTTTCCCGCCATGATCGAAGCGATCGAGCGCGCCGAGCGGCGCATCGATCTCGAGCTCTATCTGGTGGAGGACGGCTATTGTCTGGAACGCTTGCTCGAGCCGCTGCTGCGCGCGGCGGAGCGGGGCGTACGTGTGCGCTGCCTGTTCGACGGCTTCGGTTGCCTGAAGATGAGCCAGACCAATCGCGATAGGATGACCGCGGCCGGAGTCGAGCTGCGGCTGTACAACCCGCTGTCGCTGCGCCTGAAGCTGCGCAATCTGCACCGCGATCATCGCAAGCTGTTGCTGGTGGACGGCTGCGTCGGCTTCGTCGGCGGCACCGGCATCACCGATGACTTCTGGAACCCGCGCAAGCCTGCGGTGCACTGGCACGAGGTGATGGTCGAGATGTTCGGCCCGCTGTTGCAGGACTGGCAGGCGCTGTTCGACAGCCAATGGGTGCACTGCCTGAAGCGACGGATCTGGCAATTGCCGCTGCCGAGCCGCGCACCGCGCATCCCGCATGTGCCTGAAGGGCTGGGCCTGGGCCGCGTCGCCTATGCCGCGGCGCGTCAACACCGCGATATCCTGCTCAGCCTGCTGCGCAACCTGCGCCGCGCGCAGAATCGTATCTGGCTGGCGACGCCCTATTTCCTGCCCACCGGTAAGGTGCGCCGTGCGCTGATCCGCGCGGCACGCCGTGGCGTCGACGTGCGCCTGCTGCTCACCAGTCGCAACACCGACCACCCGCCGGTTCGCTATGCCGGCCAGCGCTTCTACCCGCGTCTGCTGCGTGCCGGCGTGCGGATCTACGAATATCAGCCACACTTCTCGCACCTGAAAATGGTGCTGGTCGATGACTGGGTCAGCGTCGGCTCGTGCAACTTCGACTACTGGAATCTGCGTTGGAATCTGGAGGCCAATCTCGAAGCCATCGATGCCGCCTTCAGTGCGCAGGTCCAACAGAGTTTCGAGCGCGACTTTCAGCACAGCAGGGAGATCGACCTGGCCGGCTGGTACGCCAGGCCGCTGCACGTGCGGCTCTATCAGCGCATGTGGGGCGCAATGGACCGCCTGCTGGTGAACATTTTCAACCGCAATGGCTGAGGCCGTTGCGTACCGGAGCGATGCTCCAAACCCGCGCGAAAGAGGACGATGCAATGGCAGCAAAGAACATTTTGATGCTGGTGGGTGACTACGCCGAGGATTACGAAACCATGGTGCCGTTCCAGGCACTGCAGATGGTCGGCCATCGCGTGCATGCGGTGTGCCCGGACAAGAAGGCCGGCGACACCGTACGCACCGCGATCCATGATTTCGAGGGCGACCAGACCTACAGCGAGAAGCCGGGCCACAACTTTGCGGTGAACTTCGATTTCACCGCGGTGCGTGCCGAGGACTATGACGCCCTGGTTATTCCCGGCGGCCGCGCACCGGAGTATCTGCGCCTGAACGAGCAAGTGCTGGCGCTGGTGCGGGCCTTCGACGAAGCCGGCAAGCCGATCGCCGCCGTCTGTCATGGCGCACAGCTGCTGGCCGCTGCCGGTGTGTTGCAGGGCCGCGCGTGCAGCGCTTACCCAGCCTGCGCACCAGAGGTGAAGCTGGCCGGCGGCGACTACGTCGATATTCCGGTCGACCAGGCGCACACCGAAGGCAATCTGGTCAGTGCCCCGGCCTGGCCGGCGCATCCGGCCTGGCTGGCCGGCTTTCTCAAGCTGCTCGGCACCGAGATAAAGCTGTAGGATGCGCGGCGTGCCGTCCCGCATTTGCCGGCGGCACGCATGTCAAACCCCGCGGCTCGTGCCGCTTCAGCAAGAGCGCCATCCGTGTCTGCAACTCCCAACGATCCCCTTCATGGCGTCACCCTGGAAGCCATACTCACCGAGCTGCATGCCCACTACGGCTGGGACGGTTTGGCCCAGCGCGTCGACATCCGCTGCTTCAAGAGCGAGCCGAGCATCAAGTCGAGCCTGAAATTCCTGCGCAAGACGCCCTGGGCGCGGCAGAAGGTGGAAGCGCTGTTCGTCCAGTTGCACCGCCGCGGCTGATCGATCCGGTCTGACGCTGACAACGAAAAGCCCGGCACTGAGGCCGGGCTTTTCGTTTTCCACCGGGGCGATTACTGCACTTCGACCGCCAGGCTGTCGGCAATCTTCTTCTGCCAGATCGCAGGTCCCGTGATGTGCACCGACTCGCCGTTGGTGTCCACCGCAACGGTGACCGGCATGTCCTTCACTTCGAACTCGTAGATCGCTTCCATGCCCAGTTCGGCGAACGCCAGCACCTTGGACTTCTTGATTGCCTGCGCCACCAGATAGGCGGCGCCGCCCACGGCCATCAGGTAGACGGCCTTGTTGTCCTTGATCGCCTCGATGGCGATCGGGCCGCGCTCGGACTTGCCGATCATGCCCAAGAGGCCAGTGCTCTCGAGAATCTGACGGGTGAACTTGTCCATGCGCGTCGCGGTAGTCGGGCCAGCCGGGCCAACCACTTCGTCACCGACCGGATCGACCGGGCCGACGTAGTAGATGAAGCGGCCCTTGAGGTCTACCGGCAGCTCTTCGCCCTTGTTCAGCATGTCGACCATGCGCTTGTGCGCGGCGTCGCGACCGGTGAGCATCTTGCCGTTGAGCAGGATGGTCTCGCCCGGCTTCCAGCTCTGCACCTCTTCCGGGGTGATGCTGTCGAGGTTGACGCGGCGTGCGCTCGGGCCGGCTTCCCAGACGATTTCCGGGTAGGCGTCCAGCGACGGCGCTTCCAGGCTGGCCGGGCCGGAGCCGTCGAGTACGAAGTGCGCATGACGGGTGGCGGCGCAGTTGGGGATCATGCATACCGGCAAGGATGCGGCATGGGTCGGGTAATCCATGATCTTGACGTCGAGCACGGTGGTCAGACCGCCCAGACCCTGGGCGCCGATGCCCAGCTGGTTGACCTTCTCGAACAGCTCCAGGCGCAGCTCTTCGATGCGGTTCTGCGGGCCGCGGGCTTTCAGCTCATGGATGTCGATGGATTCCATCAGCACTTCCTTGGCCATCACCGCGGCCTTCTCCGCGGTGCCGCCGATGCCGATGCCGAGCATGCCCGGCGGGCACCAGCCGGCGCCCATGGTCGGAACGGTCTTCAGGACCCAGTCGACGATGGAGTCGGACGGGTTGAGCATGGCCATCTTCGACTTGTTCTCCGAGCCACCGCCCTTGGCGGCCACATCCACCTCTACTTTGTCACCCGGGACGATGGAGTAATGGATGACGGCCGGGGTATTGTCCTTGGTGTTCTTGCGGGAACCTGCCGGGTCGGCCAGGATCGAAGCACGCAGGACGTTTTCCGGCAGGTTGTAGGCGCGGCGTACGCCCTCGTTGATCATGTCGTCGACGCTCATGGTGGCGCCGTCCCAGCGCACGTCCATGCCGACGCGGATGAAGACGGTGACGATGCCGGTGTCCTGGCAAATCGGACGATGACCGGTGGCGCACATGCGCGAGTTGATCAGGATCTGCGCCATGGAGTCGCGCGCGGCCGGGGATTCTTCACGCAGGTAGGCTTCGTGCATTGCCTGAATGAAATCCACGGGATGGTAGTAAGAAATGAACTGCAAAGCGTCGGCGACGCTTTGAATCAGGTCGTCTTGCTTGATCACGGTCATGCAGCGCGTCCTCATGGCGGGGCGGTAAGAGGCGCGTCGGGAGTGGCAGTCGACGCGCCGCGAAAAAAATGCGCGGCAGTATAACGCGTCGGGCTGCGCGGTACACGGACGGACCAGGAGCGATGGGAATGCCGGCTAGGTTTTTGTTTTCGGTAGGCGTAGAGTGCGGCAAATTGCCACAGCGGGATGGATCCCTATGAGCCCGGTACGTGACGAGACCGATGAGCGGACGCTGCAGCAGTTGGTGACGCGGCGATTCGCGATGGCTTCGGTGACTTATGGACTTGCGCTTCTGCTGACATGGGTCGCGGTGGCGGGCGGCTTCTACCAGGCGACCATTTCCAGTGCGGTCGTGCATTCGGCGCTGATCGTGCTGAGTCAACTGGCGTTCTTCTGGCTTTTTTATCGCGGCATCAATCTGCGCTTCAAGGACCCCAGCCTGACGGAGCCCCAGGTACTGGTCGCGCTGGTGTGGCTGACTTACTTCCTGTTCAACTTGGGCAGCGCCCGCGGTTCGCTCCTGGTGCTGTATCTGCTGGTCCTGATGTTCGCCGTGTTCCTGCCGCCGAAGGTTTTCGTTCGCTATGCGACGTTGGCTTTTCTCAGCTTCATCGGGCTTGCCGCAATGGACTACTACCTGCAGCGGACGGTGGATGCCACGGTGTTTCTGTTGCAGGCCTGCGTGCTGCTGGTCACGCTGATCTGGATGTGCCTGCTCACGGGGCATGTGTACCGCCTGCGGCAGCGCATGCGGCAAAGGCGATTCGCCCTGCAGGCGCATCAGGACACCCTGCGCGGCATGATGCGGCAACTGGAGGATCTGGCCTCCACCGACGAGCTGACCGGCCTCTACAACCGTCGCCGCTTCCTGCGGATTGCCGAGGGCGACCTGAGCCGCCTGCGCAGGGGGCATCAGTCCGGGCTGGCCTTGATCGACCTCGACCACTTCAAACGAATCAACGATATCCACGGCCACGCCACAGGTGATCGCGTGCTGCAGACGTTCGCCAAGGTGGCGCGGACCTGTCTGCGTGATGACGACGTGCTGGCCCGTTACGGCGGCGAGGAGTTCGTGCTGTTGCTGCCGGAAACCGACGCCGAGCAGTTCCGCGCCTGCTGCGAGCGCTTGCGCGAAGCGTTCGCCAATGCCGAGCCGGAGGATGCCGACATCGCGTCGGGACATCTCAGCCTGTCCATCGGGCTGACCCTGCTGAATGCCGGGGATAACCTGGATGCCGCGCTGCAACGTGCCGACGAGGCGCTCTACCGCGCCAAGCGCGCCGGGCGTAACCGCTGCGAGGCGGCGTGGGATGTCTGCAATGCCTGAACTCTGCTGTGCCGGGAGGCGTTGGCAGGTGGCAGCGGCAAGCAATCTGCTCGATGCCCTGATCCACGGCGGCGTGCCGGTACCCTCCGGTTGCCGGGCCGGAAGCTGTCACGCCTGCCTGGTGCGCTGTCTTGAGGGCGAGCCGCATGACCTGCAGCCGGACCTGTTGCGTCCCGAGCAGCGTCATGCCGGCTGGCGGCTCGCATGCCAGTGCCGGGTCGAAGGCGATCTGAGCCTGGAGGTCTTCGATCCCCACCGCGATGGGTTGGCGGCGCGCGTGAAAAGCCTGGAATGGCTGGGTAGCAGTGTGCTGCGCCTGCGTGTGCTGCCGGAGCGGCCGCTGCGTTATCGAGCCGGTCAGCACCTGCTGCTATGGACGGCTACGGGCGTGGCTCGGCCGTATTCGCTGGCCAGTCTTCCCGACGATGACCCGTGGCTGGAGTTTCATATCGACTGCAGCCGGCCCGGCGCTTTCTCTGACTTCGCGCGTCAGCTGCGTCCCGGCGACCTGCTGCGGCTGGGTGAATTGCACGGGGGCGCTCTGCACTACGAGCGGGAGTGGGCCGAGCGGCCGTTGCTGTTGCTGGCGGCCGGAACCGGCCTCGGACCTCTCTGGGGCTTGCTGCGCGAGAGCCTGCGCCAAGGCCACCGGGGCCCGATCAGGTTGCTGCATACCTGTCGCGACGGGCATTACCTGAAGGAGCCGCTGCAGGCGCTCGCGCAGACGCATGACAACCTGCAGCTGGAATGGATTGGGGCGGATGGGCGAGACCGTATGTTGGGTACGCTGCGGCCCACTTCGCGTCGCGATGTCGCGCTGGTCTGTGGCAGTCCGTCGTTCGTCGAGGCCTGTGCCAGGCGCCTGTACCTCGCCGGCCTACCGCGCGGACAGATATTCGGCGATGCCTTCATCAGGGCCAATCGGGGCGACGTTCCCTGAAAAACAGAAAGGCCGGCAAATGCCGGCCTTTTTACTGCTGCGCTGGAGCGATTACTGATCGCCGACGCGCAGGATCTTCATGGTGTTGGTGCCGCCGGTGCTGTCGTGGTAGCTGTCGCCCTTGGTCAGGATCACCCAGTCGCCCGGCTGCACGATGTTGCGCTTGAGCAGCTCCTCCACGGCCATCTGGCTGACCTTGTCTGCCGGCAGCGCGGCCGGGTCGAACGGCACGGTCTGCACGCCGCGGAACAGGGCGACGCGCGCTTGGGTCTCGCGGTGCGGCGAGAAGGCGAAGATCGGCACCGAGGAGCGGATGCGCGACATGATCAACGGCGTGTAGCCACTTTCGGTCAGCGCGATGATCGCCTTGACGCCGGGGAAGTGGTTGGCCGTGTACATCGCCGCCAGCGCCGCGCTTTCGTCGCAGCGCTCGAACTGCTGGCCGAGGCGGTGACCGGACTTGGTGCTGGTCGGGTGCTTTTCCGCACCGCAGCAGACGCGCGCCATGGCCTTGATCGCTTCGATCGGGTATTCGCCAGCGGCGCTCTCCGCCGAGAGCATCACCGCGTCGGTGTAGTCGAGCACTGCGTTGGCTACATCGGATACCTCGGCGCGGGTCGGCATCGGGCTGTGAATCATCGACTCCATCATCTGGGTCGCGGTGATCACCACCTTGTTGTGACGGCGCGCGTGCAGAATGATCTTTTTCTGGATACCCACCAGCTCGGCATCGCCGATTTCCACGCCGAGGTCGCCGCGCGCCACCATTACACCGTCGCTGGCGCGGATCAGGCCGTCCAGCGCCTCGTCATCGGCCACGGCTTCGGCCCGTTCGATCTTGGCGATCAGCCAGGCGCTGGAACCGGCTTCGTCACGCAGGCGGCGCGCCAGGTCCATGTCGGCGGCATCGCGCGGAAAGGAAACCGCCAGGTAGTCCAGCTTGAGGTCGGCGGCCAGTCTGATGTCGGCCTTGTCTTTGGCGGTCAGCGCCGGCGCGGTCAGACCGCCGCCACGACGGTTGATCCCCTTGTTGTCCGACAGCGGGCCGCCAATCAACACGGTGCAGTGCAGTTCGTCAGCCGTGGCGTTGTCCACGCGCATCACCACGCGCCCGTCGTCCAGCAGCAGTTCGTCACCGACGCCGCAATCCTTGACCAGATCCGGGTAGTCGATGCCGACCACTTCCTGGGTGCCGGCGTCGCGCGGGTGGGTGACGGAAAAGCGGAACTGGTCGCCTTCCTTCAGCTCGATGCGCTTGTCGGTGAACTTGGCGATGCGGATCTTCGGCCCCTGCAAGTCGCCCAGCAGTGCGACGAAGCGGCCATGACGGGCGGCGATCTCGCGGACCAGTTCGGCCCGGGCACGGTGCTCGTCGGGGCTGCCGTGTGAGAAGTTCAGACGGGCGACATCCAGCCCGGCGATGATCATCTTCTCCAGCACCTCCGGTGAGCTGCTGGCCGGGCCCAGGGTGGCGACGATCTTGGTGCGACGCTGAATCATTCAAATGGCTCCTTTTTCTGGCTGGCAGCGAGGCTACTATGCTCGTCCGTTGTAGTCATCGCTCGCCAGCCACTACTCTTTCGGCGCATTTGACGGGCTGTCTGCAGGTTTTTCCGGCGCGGTCGATACAGCGGCAAAACGGAGGAACCCCATGCGCACCCTGATGATCCTTTTTCTGACCCTGCTCACCGTTGGCTGCAGCGCCCGTCATGCGTCCGATCGCCATCTGGATGAGGCATACCGGCATTACGAAGCGGACAATTGCGAGCGGGTGATGCAGTCGCTATCGCAGGCCGAGCGTAGCAGCAAGCCGCGTAGCCAGGTGCAGCCGGAGATTTCGCTGTTGCGCGGCCAATGCCTGGAGCGACAGAGCCTGTTCGTCGATGCCGCGCAAACCTACCGTTTCATCATCGAGCGCTTCCCAGCGAGCGAATATGCCTATCGCGCCCGCGCCCGACTGGAGACGCTGCGACAGCTAGGCCACTATGATGCCGAGGCGCAGCCGGCAATTCACCCGGCGAAACCTTGATGCCGTAGCGAACTGTTCATGACTGTTCATGTGAGGGACCATGCGAACTCTATTGCTGATTACCCTGCTGTTGCCGACCCTTGCATCAGCGCAGATCTACCGTTGGACGGACGCCGAGGGGCGCGTCCACTTCGGCCAGCGACCTGCTGCAGGAGCCGAACAGATCGAGGTGCGGCCACAGGTAGTCGAGCGCGACGATCAGACCCGTGAGCGCGAAGCGCGCAGCGAACGGTTCTTCGATGCGCGCCGGCAGGAACAGCAGGCGGCACGAGAGCAGGCCAGCCAGACTCGGGCGGCGCAGGAGCAGGAATGTCAGAGCTTGCGCAACCGTTTATCGCAGCTGCAGCTCGGCGGACGCTTTTTCCGTAACGATGCAGCCGGAGAGCGCGTCTACTACAGTGACAGTGAACTAGAGGCGGCTCGACAGCACCTGGCGGCGCGAATCAGCCAGGTATGCAGCTGAGCCGAAAGGACTCGCACAAGGCTAAGGTAGAAGGCTTCGACGACATGAACATGGCGAACCAGCGTCGTATTCAGCGGCAACAGTTGCCGTACTACCTCAACGTATTCAACCGTTTCACCGACAGGCCCTTGGGTTTCATCGGCAACCTGTCCGAAGGCGGGCTCATGCTGATCAGCCCCTATCCGATGATGCTCGGGGTGCGTTTCGAAATGCGCCTGAAGATTCCCGGGAAGGCCGGGCAGCTGCGTCATGTGGATTTCAGTGCGCTCAGTCTCTGGAGCCACGAGGATGTCACGCCGGGCAGCTACGACACCGGTTTTTCGCTGATCGAGCCACCGATCGAAATCCGCGACATGATCCTGGCCTTGCACCATTACTTCAGTTTTCAGCCGATGCCGCACGTACCCATGGCGCATCATCCGAGCCCGTCCTCCAACCGCTTTACGGACAAGGATTGCTGTCACGGCTTGTAGCGCGGTCACAGCGATCCGGCTTTCTTCCAGGCCAGGTAGCGCCCGACCAGCTCCGGCCCCAGATCACCGGGGCGTGCATCGAGTACAGGCACTCCGCGGGCATGCAGGCGCTTGTGCAGATTCTCGCGGATACACAGGTAGTCCTGCGCGCCGCAGTAGTCCAGGGCATCTTCAAGGGTCTGTACCGGGCGCAGGCGAAGCCGGTCCAAAATCTCCTCCCTGAGGCTCACCATCAGCACCTGATGTCGGCGCGACAGGCGTGTCAGCGCTGCGTGCAGGCCGGCGTCCTCCTCATCACGCAGATTGCTCAGCACGATGACCAGTGCCCGCCGCTGCTGGCGGGCAAGCAGCCGTTCTACCGCCTCGCTGTAGTCGGCGGGGCGCCGAGTGGCCTGCAGATCGTAGACCGCGTTGAGCAGCACCCGTAGCTGCTGCTGGCCCTTGGCTGGCGCGATGTGCCGGGGGCTGTCGCTGGCAAAGGTGCAGAGCCCGACGGCATCGCCCTGACGCAGGGCGGCATAGGCCAGCAGCAGGCTGGCATTGAGCGCGTGGTCGAAATGGGTCAGCTCGTCATCCTGGCTGCGCATCCGGCGGCCGCAATCGAGCATCAGCATGATTTGCTGGTCGCGTTCGTCCTGGTATTCGCGGGCGATCGGCGTCCGGGTGCGGGCAGTGGCCTTCCAGTCGATCTGGCGCAGCGTGTCGCCCTCGCGAAACTCGCGCAATTGGTGAAACTCCAGCCCCAGGCCGCGGCGGGGTTGCGGGCGTACACCAAGGCGGTTCAGCCAGAGGTCGATGGCCTGCATGCCGGCGCCCTGCAGCTGGGCGAAGTCAGGATAGACACGCGTCTCGTCGACCCGCTCCACGCGATGGCGGCGGCGCCAAAGACAGAAAGGGCTGGTCAGCCGGATATCGCAGCGCTCGAACTGAAAATGGCCGCGCTGAAGCGGGCGAAGGCGGTAGTGAAGCAGGCAGTGTTGCCCAGGCGGCAGGCGCAGCCCTTGTGGCAGCTGTTCGAAACGCATGCCATTCGGGACATGATCGAACAGCTCGATCTGCAGCGCGCGGGTATGGTGGTTGCGAACCACCAGCTGCACGTCGCTCCAGTGTCCGAGCGGCAGATTGCCCGCCAGCTGCCGTTGTACGGCCGGAACGGGCAAACGCCGCAGGGTGAGGGCATCGAACAAAGCAAACCCGAAGAGGGCCAGCAGCGCCCCCCACCATGCGCTGTGCCAGCTGTCGGCCAGCGCTACATCGAGCGCGGCGCAGACGCCAAGCGGCAAAGCCAGCAGCGCCAATGCGGCCAGCGCAGCGAGGAGACGGCGAGACGGTGTCATGCGCGCGGTGCCGCCACCTGGTCGAGCAGCTGCTGCAGAACCTGATCGACGGCGACTCCCTCGATGTCCAGCTCGGCGGAGAGTCGTACGCGATGGCGCAGCACGGCCGTTGCACAGGCCTTGACGTCGTCCGGCGTCACGAACTCGCCGCCGCGCAGCAGGGTCCGTGCGCGGGCGCCGCGAACCAGTGCGATCGATGCGCGCGGCCCGGCCCCCAGCGTCAGTCCCGGCCAGCTGCGGGTACTGCGCACCAGGCGTACGGCATAGTCCAGTACCTGATCGTCCAGTGGCAGCTCACTGGCGATTTTCTGCAGTGCCAGCACATCGCGCGGCTGTACCAGCTGGCGCAGGGCGCTGACATCGAGCATGTCGGCACGTGCCGAACGGGTGACCTGACGCACCAGCTCCAGCTCTTCCTCGGCCTGCGGATAGTCCATGCGCAACATCAGCATGAAGCGGTCGAGTTCGGCTTCGGGCAACGGGTAGGTGCCTTCCTGCTCGATGGGGTTCTCCGTGGCCATGACCAGGAAGGGTTGGGGTACGGGCAGCGCCTTGCCTTCGAGAGTCACCTGACGCTCCTGCATCACCTCGAGCAACGCTGCCTGGGTCTTGGCGGGCGCGCGGTTGATTTCGTCTGCCAGCAGCAGATGGGCGAACACCGGCCCCTTGCGCAGCTTGAACTGCTCGCTTTGCAGGTCGTACACGGCGTGGCCAGTGATGTCGCTGGGCATCAGGTCTGGCGTGAACTGAATGCGCGAGAATCCGCCACCGAAGCAGTGCGCCAGAGCACGTACCAACAGCGTCTTGCCCAAACCGGGCACGCCCTCGATCAGTACATGACCACCAGCGATCAAGGCGGTCAGCACACCGTCGATGACCTCGTCCTGGCCGATCACCGCCTTGTGCAGTTCGTCGCGCAGGGCCTGGGCCAGCTGACTGGCTCGTATGCGCTGACTGCTTGGATTGCTGTTCGGGGCGGGACTGCTGGATTCGGGGGTGTATTCGCTCATAGCGCATTCCTGAGGGTTTGCAGGTGGGTCACCTGCCGGGTGAATTCAACCGCTGACATCCGTTGCGCCGGCCGTGGTTGCATGGCCGCCTCGATGCTGGCGACCGGCATGTTGCTGAGGCGCGCGAGCACGGAGCGCTGTGCAGGCTCGGTAAGCCGGTCAAAGCCGGGATGGTGAAGATTGGCTCTGCGCCGGATGTCGTGCTGCAGGTGCTGCAGCAGGCCATGTTGGCGACCGTGACGAAGCAGGAATTCTGCCGTACCGCGCAGGTGCTCCTGCAGCTGGCGGCGGGCGTGACTGGCCGGCGGTTGCAGCGGGCCGAAGCGCTGGCCGACGTGCCAGAGCCCGAGCAGGATGAGCAGGCCGAGAATGACCAGCAGCTCCGGGAAGTAGCGGCGCAACTGCGTGAACAATCCGTCATGCTCGCTGCGGTGCACCAGCGTCACTGCGCTGTCCTGGGTCAGGTACCAGAGCAGCCAGGCATGGTCGTATTTGCCGATGTTGCGGTTCTGCCAGAGCCAGCTGTCGGTCAGTGCGGTGATCAGCCCATCGCCATGTTGCAGCTGCAGCATGTGGGTGGCGCCGGCGCTGTTGGCCCAGGCGTGGGCGCGATTGTCGGCGTCGTACAGGTGATAGTCGGTATCGAAGGCCAGGTAGGCCGGCGCAGTCTCGTTTTCCAGATAGAGCTTGGTTAGCTGAGGATGATCGTCGGCGGTACCCTGGACGGAAGCGCGTGCGCTTTCGTCGTCCAGATCCTCGGCCTGGTACTGCTGGATATTCAGGCGGTCGAGCAGCAGATCGCCGCTCTTGCCCGCCTGCTCATCCCAGATTCGCTCGGCGACCACGACCAGGTGACCGCCAGCTGCGGCCCACTCCAGCAGGCGATCGGTTTGTCGCGGCGTCAGGTTGCGCCGGTCGCCGAGCAACAGCAGAGTCTGACCACGGCTCGGCAGGGTCTCGAGGCCTGCCGAACTCTCGAGCTGAGTCACCTGCAGGTCGAGAGAGCGCAGGAACAGTTCGGCGGCGAGATAAGTATTGCGCTGTGCTTCAGGAGACGGGCCGTGTTCGACCACCTCCTCATAGGGCTGCAGCTTGGCAAACAGCCAGCTGGCCGCGAGCGCGACGAGCACCACGAAGACCGCGATCAGCAGGCGCGAACCAAGCCGGCTCATGTCGGCCTCGCCGTCGAAAACAGGGCACGCCACTCGGCGCAGAGTCTGTCGCGTACAGTCTCGTCCGCATCCTGATGTCCATAGGCCTGGCGCTGCCAGTGCTGAGTGACGCACTCGGCGAACCGCACCAGCTGCGGCTGAGCCAGTCGGTGCACGGCGGCCAGTACTTCGCCTTCCGTGTGCGCAGTCTTGAGCGGCAGCCGGAACTCATGCAGCAGGATGCTGAGCAGGCCGCGGTAGAGTAGTGCGAGCGCGGCTCTGGGGTTTTCGCTCCAGAGTCGCTCAGCCTCGCCAGCGACATCGCTCGGCAGGCTTTCCGGGGCGACGTCCAGGCCGAACATCTGCGTTGGGCTCGGGTCCTGCGCTCGGGTCGGTATTCGACTCCGGCCCGCGAAGGTGCGCAGCCAGTCGCGATAGCGCCAGCACAGCAGCACGACCAGAATCGCCAGCGCGCTCCACAGCAGCACCTCCAGCACCTGCGCCAGATGTTCGAGGCTGCGCCAGAAGGAGCCGCCTTTCAGCAGGTTTTCGATCAGGCGTGCCAGCGTGCCGGTTTCTTCCGCCTGGTCGGCATCGCCCAGACGCCAGCGGGTAACCGTTTCGCGGTGCTGGAAGGGCGGCTGATCCAACAGCTCGCCGATGCGCTGGCGCGAGGCCTCGCTGGTCAGAGGTTGATTGAGCAGCCTGCCGCTGTCCGGGCCGGACGAAGCGCTATCCGTAGCGGTTTCGGCGGCTGCCCAGGCGGTGCGCTCGGCCGGGACGAGCAAAAGACTGCAGGCAAGCGCAAGCAGCGGCAGAGTACCGAGCAGGCGCTGGCGCAGCTTGCGAAAAGTCAGCTCGATGTCCCACGCCTCCAGATGGGTGCGGCGATTGAGGTAGAGGCTGAACCCGCAGGCAACGTAGACCGGTTCCCAGATGATCAACAGCAGCGCATAGAGCAGGTTGGATAGATGCTCCAGCCAGAGCCATTGCGCGCTGAGTCCGAGCAGATCCTCCCAGTTCCAGCTCTGCACCAGCTGGGCGGGCAGCATGAGGTAGAGCAGCCCCAGCAGGCCGAGCCAGAGGGCGCCCTCCAGATGCACTCCGACTACGGTCAGCCAGCTTGCGGCGCGCCCACCGCGTCGACCGAGCGTCACCAGTCGCTGTCTGCGGGCGCTGCCGTCGAGCCCTTCGAGTTGCTGAACCGGCAGGTCGAAGCTTCGCGTCATGCTCAACCGACGCCAGGTGAGGCTGGCGAACCATTGTGGGCGCCACAACCCGGGGACCGCTTTCAGGCTCTCTCCGAGGCTGGGTGTTTCGCCGAACAGCGCCCTGGAAAGGATGAACAGCGGCAGTCGTTCGTACAGCGGCTTCAGCCACCAGAACAGCAGCAGTGCCAGGCTCGGGTGCTGCCACAGCAGCAGGCTGAGCACGGCGAAGACAGGCAGCGTGACGGCGGCCCAGCCCGCCATCAACAGAGGCGCATGGCGCCTGGCGAGCTGCGTGCCGAGGTCGATAGCTTCCCATGGGGTGCGAGGGCGGATCGCGACGTTGGCTTCAGTCAGCTGCATGACGGCTGCGTCCGGCGAAGGAGAAATAAGCGGCGACGAGCAGCCAGAGCAATGCGCCGACGATGAACTTGATCGTCGGTGAACTCAGCGTCATGGACGACCAGTACGCCTCGACGAAGGCCGCGATCAGCAAGAACACGATAGCTCCACCGACCAGGCGGATGGCCTGCCGGGCCGACTGGCGCAGGGCATCGCCGCGTGTCATTCGACCCGGTGCCAGCAGTGCCACGCCCAGTTGCAGGCCCGCCGCGCCAGCGAGGGTAATGGCGGTCAGCTCGAATGCACCGTGGCCGATGACGAAGGACCAGAACGGCAGGTGATAGCCGATACCGCTCAGGTGGCCTGCCACGGCGCCGATGGTCATGCCGTTGAACAGCAGGAAGAACAGCGTGCCAAGGCCGAACAGCAGGCCACTGGCGAAGGTCTGGAAGGCGATGCCGATGTTGTTCATCACGTAGTAGCCGAACATCAGCCAATCGTCGCCGGCACCTCGTTCGGCAAAGCGCCCCAAGCGGCTGGCGTCCGGATCGTACATCTGCTCCATCTGCGCGACCTGGTCGGGTGGCAGGATGCTGTAAACCAGATCAGGGAAGGCGTAGACCAGCGCAGCCATGCCGAGCAGGCTGCCGTAGAACAGCAGGCTGGCCGCCAGCAGGTAACGCCATTGTTCGCGGACCGACCGGGCGAAGCCGCCAGTGATGAAGCCCAGCAGCCGGCCAAGCAGGGTACTGTGGTGCCGGTAGAGCTGCTGGTGACCACGCAAGGCCAGCTGATGCAGCTGATCGATCAGCTGGCCGCTGTAGCCACGCGATTCGGCCAACGCCAGATGCTGGCAAAGCTGACGGTAGGCGGAAGGAAACGCGTCCAGCGAAGGCTCGTCCAGCGGCCGGCCCCGTTCGAGCAGATCGAGCTGCGTGGTCAATGCCAGCCAAAGCTGCTGATGCTGACGTTCGAATTCGGCCTGTTTCACGTTGCCCCCATCAGCGCGCGGGCAATTCCCTGGATAGTTCGCTCGGCGTCCTCAGGTGTCGTGGCGAGCGGCTCGGCGAGGATCGCGGCGAGTTCGCGGCGACGGTCCGGGGACAGGCTGGCCTGGCGCTCGGCGAAGGAAATGAGTGCACGTTGCTCGTCAAGGCTGAGGCCGACCGGTGGCGCCACCGGTTCGGCCGGCGCAAGCGCAGGGCGTTCGGCAGGCTTTTCCTGATAGACGACCAACGTGCCGGCTGCGATATCACCAAGGCGCTTGAACGCCGGATGTCCGAGGCAGCTGAGAGCGCCGAGGAAATAGCCGAACGGCAGCAGATCGACGAAACGCAACAGATTGCGCGTCAGCGAAGAGGCCCAGCCCACCGGCGTGCCGTCGTCGTGCACGACGCGCAGGCCCAGCCAGTGCTTGCCGGGTGTGCGCCCCTGGTTCAGCACCTCGAAGAGCACCATGTACCACCACTGCACCAGAAATAGCAGCAGCGCGCCGAGCCCCATCCCGAACTTGCCCAGCAGGCCCAGGCTGATAAACAGCGCTAGCAGTATCGCGCCGCGAATCGCCAGATCCACGGCGAAGGCCAGCGCGCGAGGAACGAGGCCGGCAGGCCGCAACAGCAGATCTACGCCTTCTGGCGTTTCCACGCGCAGGCGATTGTCCAGCAGCGGTGATCGAGCGAGAGTCGGGAGCAAGAGATAAGGTCGTCCAGGTGCAGGCTAGGGCGATGCTATGCGCCAAGCGTGCCGGCGGCAATCTACGATACGGTGCGTGAGGCGCGATTATGGCCAAATGCCTGCGTCGATGTCGGATGTCGTTCGCAGAGTTGTCGTCGTGGGTGTCGTCGCAGCGCCAGCGGCCGCTGGCGCGTTGCAGGCGTGAGGGCTGTTAGACTGCTGCGCGCCGATCGAGAAGGACCCTCCCGTGACTCCAAGCATTTTCTGGTACGACTTCGAAACCACAGGGATATCGCCCAGCCGCGACCGACCGATGCAGGTGGCGGGTATTCGCACCAACGAAGCACTCGAGGAAGTTGGCGAGCCGCTGAATCTTTATTGCCGTCTCAGTGACGACATCCTGCCCCATCCGGCGGCGTGCCTGGTTACCGGGATCACGCCGGCAACACTGCAGCAGCAAGGGCTAAGCGAAGCGGAGTTCGTTCGCCGTCTGCATGAGGAGCTGGCTACCCCGGGTACCTGTGTCGCTGGCTACAACAGCCTGCGCTTCGATGACGAGGTCACACGCTACAGCCTCTATCGAAACTTCTATGATCCTTACGCGCGTGAATGGCAGGGCGGCAATAGCCGCTGGGACCTGATCGATCTGGTGCGCACGGCTTATGCGCTACGTCCCGAAGGGTTGGTGTGGCCGGAGGAGGACGGGCGAGTGACGCTCAAGCTCGAACGCTTGAGCGCTGCCAACGGGCTGGAGCATCTGAATGCCCATGACGCGCTGTCCGATGTGCGCGCCACCATCGCGCTGGCCAGGCTCATTCGCCAGCGCCAGCCACGTCTGTATGAGTACCTTTTCAATTTGCGCCGCAAACAGGCAGTGATGGATCAGATCACCCTGCTCGAGCCGCTTGTGCATGTCTCGGGGCGCTTCGCCGCAGGCCGCCACTTCCTGTCGATAGTTCTGCCGTTGGCCTGGCATCCGCGCAATCGCAATGCGCTGATCGTCTGCGATCTGCAGGGCGAAGTGGAGCCGCTCTGGCAGGAAAGTGCACAGACGTTGCGGCAGCGCCTCTACACGCGTCGCGAGCAGCTTGGCGAGGGTGAGCTGCCGGTGCCGTTGAAATTGGTGCACATCAACAAGTGTCCGGTGCTGGTGCCGCTCAAGGTGCTGCGCGACGACGATGTCCGGCGTCTGGCTCTGGACCTGTCGCTGTGTCATGAGCGGGCGGCGCTGTTGCGCGAGCGTCGGCACGTCTGGGCCGATAAGCTGGCCGAGATCTATGCCGAGGAAGGCTTTGGCGGCAGCGACGATCCGGAGCAGCAGCTGTATGACGGCTTTCTCGGCGAGCGAGACCGGCGCCTGTGCGAGCAGATACGTGGGCTCAGGCCGGCCGAATTGGCCAGGCACCCGTGCCGCTTCGAAGATGTGCGGTTGGAGGCGTTGCTGTTTCGCTATCGCGCACGCAACTTTCCCGAAGGATTATCCGTGCAGGAGCAATCGCAGTGGAGGTCGTTCTGTCAGCAGCGGCTGAGCGATGCGGCACATGGCGGGCCGAATACCCTGGCGCAGTTTGAAACTGAAATTGCGCGGCTGATGCCCACTATCACCGTGGCGCAGCAACAACTGCTGCAACAATGGCTCGAGTATGGCCGAGGGCTGGGCGAGCGTTATGGATTGCGCCTCTGACGTCGTCAGCTGTCCTTCCGGCAGTCCTGCTGCAACGCAGTACTGGCAAGGCCTGAAATGAAAAACGCCGTTTCTCGATAAGCGCGTCGAGAAACGGCGTTTCTATTAACCGCTATTGCTTAGCCCAGAAGAGTGGCCCAGCTTTCAACGGTGTCGGAACCCCACTGGGCTTTCCATTCTTTCAGCGTCTTGTGGTTGCCGCCTTTGGTTTCAATTACTTCGCCGCTATGCGGATTCTTGTACTGCTTCACGCGGCGAGCGCGCTTGCTGGTGGTAGGCGTCTTTGCAGCGCGCGGACTCTTGCTGCTGCGCGAGGCATCCGGATCGAGCAGGGCGATGATGTCTCGCAGCGACTTCTGATATTCACCCATGAGTTCGCGCAGCTTACCCTCGAACTCCAGTTCCTTTTTCAGCTTGTCATCTTCGGAAAGGGACTTCAGTCGCTCCTGAAGTTCCTTGATGGCCTCTTCAGTGGCGCGATACTCGTTGATCAGTGACATGTGGCTTCCTTGAGATAGGCTTGAACGCAAGTGTTGGCAATCATAGTCCTGCCGTATGCGCAAGTAAATATAGCCGGTTAAAAAAGCGGGATTACTATTTGAAGGGATATTTCACGTACGGACATGCGTCGAAACAACGGGTTAATGAATGTATGCCTGTTTAAATGGACAACTTTCTTGGTGTTTTCAGGCGGGGTACTGCCGGATGCCAATCTTCCGGGCGATGCACCTCCACGCTGGATGCTGCTAGTTGACGGAAACGTTGCCGTTAATGCGATGGCTGTGCTTTTGTCAGCTGGGCTAGAATGCCGCGTTTCCTTTGAGCCGGAGTAACCGTTAATGCGCACTTTCAGGCTGGTCATTGCCTGTCCAGATGGCGTTGGCATTGTCGCCAAGGTCAGCAACTTTCTCGCTACCTACAACGGCTGGATCACCGAGGCCAACCATCACTCCGATCATCAGAGTGGCTGGTTCTTCATGCGCCACGAGATCCGCGCGGACTCGCTACCCTTCGACCTGGACGGATTTCGTCACGCCTTTGCACCGATTGCCCGTGAGTTTTCCATGGAGTGGCGCATCACCGACTCCGAGCAGCGCAAGCGGGTCGTGCTGATGGCGAGCCGCGAGTCCCATTGTCTGGCGGATCTGCTGCATCGCTGGCACAGCGGCGAACTCGATTGCGATATTCCCTGCGTGATTTCGAACCACGATGACCTGCGCAGCATGGTCGAGTGGCATGGCATTCCGTATTTCCATGTTCCGGTCGATCCGATGAACAAGCAGGAGGCGTTCGCCGAGGTGACCAGACTGGTGCGCGAGCAGCGTGCCGACGCGATCGTGCTGGCGCGCTACATGCAGATCCTGCCGGCAGAGCTGTGCGACGAGTTCGCCCAGCGGGTCATCAATATCCATCACAGCTTCCTGCCGTCCTTCGTCGGCGCGAAGCCTTATCACCAAGCATCCTTACGCGGCGTGAAACTGATAGGCGCCACCTGTCACTATGTCACGGAGGAGCTGGACGCCGGCCCGATCATCGAGCAGGACGTGGTGCGGGTCAGTCATCGCGACAGCATCGAGGACATGGTTCGGCTCGGCAAGGACGTAGAGAAGATGGTGCTGTCGCGCGGCCTGCGCTATCACCTTGAGGATCGTGTACTGGTGCACAGCAACAAGACGTTGGTATTCAACTGACAGGGGGATGACGATGGCCGATCCGTTCGAGCGCGCCGCTGCCAAGGCACCGCCTATCATTGGTGGTGGCTGTACCCAGCGATACGATCCCGAGGCGCTGTCGTCCGAGCTGGGCACCGACTTTCCGGAAGCCGAGGCGCTCTGGGCCGAGCTGCAAGCCGATCGGGAGCCCGTCGACGAGCATTGATGCGGCTGTGGCAGTGTGCGGGGAACGAGAAGGAGAGGGTTGATGAAGGCTTCGAACGATCGGTTGGTACTCGGCGCCGAGGTAACCGGCGAGCCCAGCACTCAGTCCCTGCGACTGGCCAATCGGCATGGCCTGATCGCTGGCGCGACCGGCACTGGCAAGACCGTAACCCTGCAGCGCCTGGCCGAGCAATTCAGCGATGCCGGCGTTGCGGTTTTTGCCCCTGACATCAAGGGCGACCTCTGCGGTCTCGGTGCTGCAGGCGCGCCGCAGGGCAAGATCGCCGAACGCATCGCCAGCATGCCGTGGCTGCAGCACCAGCCGCGGGCCTATCCCGTCACCCTGTGGGATGTGCATGGTCGCAGCGGCCATCCGCTGAGAACGACTCTGAGCGAAATGGGCCCGCTGCTGCTCGGTAATCTCCTGCAGCTGACAGACAGTCAACAGTCGGCGCTGTATGCGGCGTTCAAGGTGGCGGATCAGCAAGGCTTGCTGCTGCTGGATTTGAAAGACCTCAAGGCGCTGCTCGCCCATCTCAAGGCAGAACCCGAGCTGCTCGGCGAGGACAGTGCATTGTTCACCGGAGCATCTTCCCAGGCGTTGCTACGGCGTCTGGCGACGCTGGAGCAGCAGGGCGCCGAGGCGCTGTTCGGCGAGCCCGCGCTGCAGCTTGAGGATCTGCTGCGGCCTGCCGCTGATGGGCGTGGCCCTATCCATTTGCTCGATGCCAGTGTGCTGGTGCATGAGGCGCCAAAGGTGTATGCGACCTTTCTGCTCTGGCTGCTGGCCGAACTGTTCGAACAGCTACCGGAGCGCGGTGACGCCGACCGGCCGCTGCTTGCGCTGTTCTTCGATGAGGCGCACCTGCTCTTCGGCGATACGCCGAAGGCACTGCAGGAACGTCTGGTCCAGGTGGTCCGGCTGATCCGCTCCAAGGGGGTTGGCGTGTATTTCGTAACGCAATCGCCGAGCGATCTCCCTGATCAGGTGCTGGCGCAGCTGGGGTTGCGCATCCAGCACGGGCTCCGCGCTTTCACCGTCAGAGAGCAGAAGGCGTTGCGCTCAGTGGCTGACGGTTTTCGCGCCAATCCGGATTTCGAGACGCTGGAGGTCCTGACGGAGCTGGGGATTGGCGAGGCGCTGGTCGGTGGGCTGGAGGAAAAGGGTATGCCGGCCATGGTGCAGCGAGTGGCGATCGCGCCCCCGCAATCACGCATCGGGCCATTGAGTGATGCGGAGCGTGCGGCGCTGATCGCCGGCTCTGCCCTGCGAGGTCATTACGACAAGCCTGTCGACCGGATATCCGCGTACGAAATATTGAGTGCTCGCGCCAGGCAGGCCAGCGAGCCGCAGGCGCAAAAGCCGAAGCAGGGCAGGGGGCGTGACGACATCGATCTGGGTGAGCTGGCCGGGCGAGTCGTGAAAAGTGCCCTGAGTCAGGCGGCTGGCCAACTGGGCCGACAACTGGCCAGGGGGCTGCTGGGCTCGCTACTGGGCGGTAAGCGCTGAATTAAAGAATTTCTGCTGAGCTATCGATGCAGCACCCTTATTGCGGTGCGCGGCGCTTCGACTGTCGTTTGGTTAGCGTTCAGGCTTGTGGTGCAGCCGAACTCTCGAATCCGGCACGTTTTTCCTGTTCGAGCTTCTCGAGTTCCTGTTGAAACACCTGATCTCTAAGCGAAGGTTTTTTCCGCCAGGGTTTACGCTCAGGCTCGCGTTCGGCGGCATAGGTCGTAATCTCGCCTCCGTAGACTTTCGTAAAGCGCTGTGCCTGGCGTTCGAGTTCGGCGCGCAGTTCGTCTTTCGTCACGTAAGAGATCCTGTATTGAAGCGATTGCTTGTAAGTTGCCTGGAATTGCCTAGTTGTAACTGAAGTTTGCCGGAGTTTTCCCGGTAACCGTGATTGTTATGACGTGGTTCAATTGAAAAGGTTTGCGCAGAATGGGCGCAAGCCGGAGAAGCGAGGCGTAGTTCAAAAAAATAGGCGTGAACGTACATCGCTGTCCGTACGGAAATCAGCATCCGCGCCAAGCGAGTGAAAGTATGCCTGCTTTCGAGCAAGGCGGGCCAGGGGGCATGGAAAAAGAAAAGCCCGCAATGTGCGCGGGCTTTTCACTATCGGTTGAAGTGATCAACGGGCCACTTTGGCTTCGTTGCTCTGCTCCGCGCGACCATAAACATCATCGAAACGCTCGATGTCGTCTTCACCCAGATAGCTGCCGGACTGGACTTCGATGATCTCCAGCGGAATCTTGCCAGGGTTGGCCAGGCGATGTACCGAGGTGATCGGAATATAAGTCGACTGGTTTTCGGTGAGCAGGAAGGTCTTCTCGTTACATGTAACCTGCGCTGTACCGGAAACCACGATCCAGTGCTCTGCCCGGTGGTGATGCATCTGCAGTGACAAGCTGGCGCCGGGATTAACGCAGATACGCTTGACCTGGAAGCGGCCGCCCATATCCACCGAGTCGTACCAGCCCCACGGCCGGTAGACGGCACAGTGATTCTTGGTTTCGCTGCGGTCCTGGGCATCGAGCTTGCTCACCAGTTTCTTGACGTCCTGCACCTTGTCCTTGTGAGCGACCATCATGGCGTCCTTGGTTTCCACCACGACGACATCTTCCAGACCCAGCACGGTGACCAGTTTGCCGTTGCCGTGAACCAGGCAATTGCGCGTGTCTTCGGCGATCACATCGCCTTTGAGCACATTGCCGTTCTCGTCCTTTTCATGCACGTCCCAGATCGAGGACCAGGAGCCGACATCGCTCCAGCCCGCAGACATCGGCACCACGCAGGCCAGTTGCGTCTTTTCCATCACGGCATAGTCAATGGAGTTGTCCGGGCAGCAGGCGAAGGTCGCTGGGTCGATCAGCACTTCATCGCCATTCTTCACGCTGCGCTCGAGCGCTGCCCAGCAGGTGTCGTAAATGTCCGGGTCGTGCTTTTTCAATTCATCCAGGAAGACGCTGGCGCGAAACAGGAACATGCCGCTGTTCCAGTAGTAGTCGCCAGATTCCAGATAGCTCTGGGCACGTGCCTCATCGGGCTTCTCGACGAACTGGGCGACGCGCTTGATGCCTTCTGGCAGGCCCGCATTGGCGTCCTGGCTGCCACGAATGTAGCCATAGCCCGTTTCGGGGCGGGTCGGTGGGACGCCGAAGAGCACCATCTCACCGTTCTCGGCGGCGTTGGTTGCCAGTGCCAGGGAGCGCTGGAAAGCCTTCTGGTCTTCGATCACATGATCGGCCGGCAGGACCAGCAGCAGCTCGTCGCGGCCTTCTTCGATCAGCTTCATCGCGGCGATGCCGATGGCCGGCGCCGTGTTGCGACCGAAGGGCTCGAGCAGAAGGCCCTGGACGCCCAGTTTGCGCGCCGCCAGCTGCTCCTTGACGATGAAGCGATGGTCCTTGTTGCACACCAGCAGAGGCTGCTGCATGCCGTCGAAAGCCAGGCGCTCGACGGTCTGCTGAAACAATGTCTGTTCACCGGTCAGGGCCAGGAACTGCTTGGGGAACGACTTGCGGGAAAGGGGCCACAGTCGGGAACCGCTGCCACCTGAAAGAATAACCGGGATCATAGTGCTCTCTCCTGAATCGTTTCGAAGGTCGTTCTACTTGTTCGTCGACGCCGGCCATCTGGCAGCGCCCGGGTTGTTCATCGAGGGAATCGCCGATCGCTCGGAGCGATAGCCGCTCGGTCCCGAGGCACCGCCTCGGGAATGGAATCTGCTGTCAGGTCTCAATGGCCGGCGTTGGTTGCGCCAGGACCGCTCAGGCCCGATGGCGCTGTGGTTGATTGCCGGTCAGAAATGTCGGCACGGCGAATCTCCGATGGCCGACGGCACGACGAAGAGCGCCATCGTCGTGAGCGATGCGTGATGTCTGCCGGTCGGCAAGGAGCGCTGCTGTTGCATGGCCGTAACCCTCTGTTCGTGCCTTGCTCGGCGTATGTCTGCCCGAGTGCCGCGTTGGCACTGGTCGACGCCTCGGCCGTTGGCCTGATGTCCGGCAGTCTGGCTGCCCGAGGTTTCGCTCCTGCCGCAGCCGTCATGCGACCGGAAGCGGAGCGAATTGCATGATTGGTGACCCAATGCACGTTCATGTGCGACGTCCCTTTCCACCTGGAATTGTCGGTACGCGCTTATGATTGCCGGCCATGCGCGATAGTTCCCGCGTGGATTGCCGTTGATCGGTGAGATTTTTCGAACGGTTTCAGCGGGCGATGGCTGCTTAAGGGTGAGACCACGGCGGGCCTCGGTGCGCTGTCAGGCGCGGCGGGATGAGTTCGTGCTGCCCGTGCGGGCAGGGCGGCGCCAACCGGCGGGTTGGCGCCGCGGCTACGGTTACTGCTGGTCGGTATCGCGCAGGAATACCAGATGGTTGGCCGAGGAATCGTCCGCGCTGAAGCGATAGCCCTCGTAATCGAACGCCGAGAGCTGTTCGGGCTTGGCAATGCGTTCCTTGATCACCCAGCGTGCCATCAGGCCGCGCGCCTTTTTGGCATAGAACGAGATGATCTTGTACTGGCCATTCTTCATGTCCTTGAAATCGACCTCGATGACCCGCGCATTCAGCGCCTTGCGCTTGACTGAACTGAAATATTCATTGGACGCCAGGTTCAGTAGAACATCGTCGCCCTGTTCGCGAAGGGCTTCGTTCAGCCAGTCGCTGATTCGCTCTCCCCAGAACGCGTATAGGTCCTTGCCGCGCGGGTTGACGAGCTTGGTGCCCATTTCCAGTCGATAGGGCTGCATCAGGTCGAGTGGACGCAGCAGCCCGTAGAGCCCCGAAAGCATGCGTAGATGCTGCTGGGCGAACAGCAGATCGTCGTCGGTGAAATCGTCGACATTGAGCCCGGTGTAGACGTCGCCCTTGAAGGCCAGCAAGGCCTGTTTAGCGTTGTCCGGCGTGAACTCGGCGGTCCAGCTGCCGTAACGGGCCACATTGAGCGCAGCCAGCTTGTCCGAGAGGTGCATGAGTTCGCTGATCTGCGCTGGCGAATAGTCTCGAAGCAGTTCGATCAGTTGCTGCGAATGGTCGAGGTGCTGCGGCAGGGTGAAACGTTCGGTTATCGGTGGTGTTTCGTAATCGAGTGTCTTGGCTGGGGAAATCACCATCAGCATGTACGGTCTCCTTTCTGATGGCGCGATTGTAGGGTGGTGACCGGAGCGGCTCCAGCTATGGATGCCATAGACGCGCTGTTGACCTTACCTGCATGACGAGGTGCAAGCTGTGGCCATCGATTCGGGAGTTCGTATGACTGATTGCAATCACGCGCAATGGCAGCCGCCACACGACTACCGTCCTCTGGAACGCCGCGCGGAGCGGCAGACCTGGGGCGTGGTGCTGCTTACCGGGCTGACCATGGTGGTGGAGATAGTCGCCGGTTACTGGTTCAACTCGATGGCATTGCTGGCGGACGGCTGGCACATGGCTTCGCACATGGTCGCGATCGGTCTGTCTGCGCTTGCCTATCTACTGGCGCGACGCTACGCGACGGACCAGCGCTTCGCTTTTGGCACCTGGAAGATCGAGGTGCTCGCCGGCTTCGCCAGTGCGCTTCTGCTGGTAGTCGTGGCGCTGTTCATGATCGGCGAGTCGCTGCAGCGATTCTGGTCGCCTGCGGCGATCGGCTTCGATGAGGCGTTGCTGGTTGCGGTGATCGGCCTGCTGGTGAATCTGCTATCGGCCTGGCTGTTGCGTGATCAGCACGATCACGGCCATAGCCATAACGAGCAGGGCCATGCGCATGCACATGGGGCGTCAGGCAAGGACCTCAACCGTCATGCCGCCTTCATCCATGTGCTAACCGATGCCCTGACGTCGGTGGCGGCCATCGTCGCCTTGCTGGGGGGTAAGTTGTTTGGCTGGGGCTGGCTCGATCCGGCCATGGGCATCGTCGGTGCCGTGGTGATTCTCGTATGGGCGCGTGGTTTGTTGCGGGATACGGCGATGGCGTTGCTGGATCGGGAGATGGATGACCCACTCGTCGAGCAGGTTCGCGAAGCGTTGGAACGGGTGCCCGATACCGAAGTGACCGACCTGCACCTGTGGCGTGTAGGGCGTTCGCAGTACAGCTGCATCATCAGCGTGGTCACGCATCAGGGACATACCGCCGATCGCTACAAGGCCGCGCTGCAGCCCTTTACCCAGCTGGTGCACATCACTGCCGAGGTGAATCGCTGCGGCGAAAGCGCACACCTTGATCGTCGACATTAACGCGTGAAAACGGAGTGAGCCAAGCACCTGCGGTCGATTCGTGAAAAAAAACCGACATTCAACGGAAAAGTCTTTTGTCTGTCATAAGTTTTACGGTATTACCGAATCCAGACCGCCGAACCCTGCGACACAGGTGGCGGCTCCTGGGTAGCCCCGAATCCACTGGCTTCCCTCGTCCGCTCACCTCAATCGCACGGCGGTCACTCTGCGGCGGAGCGCGTATCCGCTTCGCTTCTGACCCTAGAAAAAGGTGATCGGTATGGATGACTACGGCAGATCCCGCGCGACCCAGCCCACGCTCTACGTCCTCGACACGAACGTTCTGATCCACGATCCCAATGCCTTGCTGAATTTCCAGGAGCACCAGGTCGCGATACCCATGACCGTGCTGGAGGAGCTCGATCAGCTCAAGACCGGTAAGCACAGCGTGGCCGCCGAGTGCCGCCAGGCGATTCGTCTGATCGACAGGCTGCTGGGCGATGCCACGCCCGAGGAAGTCGAACTGGGTGTGCCGATCCAGCGTGGCAAAAGCGGGCCGTGCGGCAGCCTTTCGATTCTGATGAGCAAGCGCGGTGAATCCAGCGCGCTGCCAGAGGACCTGAACGACAACAAGATCATCAATCAGGTGGTCGAGCTGAGCAAACAGCGGCCCGGGGTGCCGGTGGTACTCGTCACGAAGGACATCAACATGCGCCTGAAGGCGCGGGCCTGTGGCGTGGCGGCGGAGGACTACCATACCGACCAGCTGGTCGACGATGTCGGACAGCTTTCGCCGGGCTATCACAGCGTTACCGGCTCGTTCTGGGATCGCGTGAGCAAGGTGGAAACCCATCAGGGGCACGGACGTACCTGGCATCGGGTGCAGCTGACCGACAATCTACCGGCCGTCCATATCAACGAGTTCATCATCGACGAACAGGGCTTCGTGGGTTGGATCAAGGGCATCAAGGCCGATGAGCTGCTGCTGCTCGACCTGCACCAGGAGCCGCTGCTGCATCAGGAAGCCTGGGGCCTACGTCCGCGTGATATTCATCAGGCGCTGGCATTGTTCGCGCTGCTCGACCCGGATATTCATCTGGTCAACCTGTCCGGCGCCGCCGGTTCGGGCAAGACCATTCTGGCCCTGGCTGCAGCCATCGAGCAGACCGTGGTCAGCAAGCGCTACCGGCGCATCATCGCCACCCGCAGCGTCCAGGGGCTGGACGAGGACATCGGCTTTCTGCCCGGCACCGAGGCCGAGAAGATGGAGCCCTGGCTCGGCGCGATCACCGATAACCTCGAAGCGCTGCACATGGAGGACGAGAACACCCACGGTAGCATCGACTACATCCTGCAAAAGGTGCCGCTGCAGTTCAAATCGCTGAACTACATCCGCGGGCGCAGTTTCCAGCAGAGCCTGATCCTGATCGACGAATGCCAGAACCTCACGCCGCACCAGATGAAGACCATCATCACCCGTGCGGGCAACGGTTCGAAGGTGGTGTGTCTGGGCAACCTGGCGCAGATCGATACGCCCTATCTGTCCGCTACCAGTTCCGGATTGACCTACCTCACCGAACGCTTCAAGGACTTCTCCCACGGCGTGCATATCACCCTGCAGGGCGTGCCGCGCTCGGTACTGGCCGAATACGCCGAAGCGCACATGTAGAGGGCTCGAGGCTGGCGATGCCCGGAGTACCTCTTACGAGGCGGGTCCATCGCCGGCGGCTGGGGTAGACTCCTGATTTTCAGCTCAGGAGCGCCAAATGCTCACCCATCTCGATTCGCAAGGCCGCGCCAGCATGGTCGACGTCACCGACAAGGCCGTGACGGCGCGCGAGGCCGTGGCCGAGGCACGCGTGCGCATGCTGCCGCAGACCCTGCAGATGATTCAGCAGGGCGGCCATCCCAAGGGCGACGTATTCGCCGTGGCACGCATCGCCGGCATCCAGGCGGCGAAGAAAACCCATGAACTGATTCCGCTCTGTCACCCGCTGCTGCTGACCAGCATCAAGGTCGAACTGCAGGCCGATGGTGACGACAGCGTATTGATCCGCGCGGCCTGCAAACTGGCGGGCCAGACGGGGGTGGAGATGGAGGCGCTGACCGCTGCCAGCGTCGCCGCGTTGACCATCTACGACATGTGCAAGGCCGTGGACCGCGGCATGGTGATCGAAGGGGTGCGGTTGTTGGAAAAACTCGGCGGCAAGAGCGGACATTGGCAGGTGCAGGCATGATTTCGGTTCAGTTCTTCGCCCGATATCGGGAAACCCTCGGCAGCGATGGCGAGCGCATCCAATGGGATGAGTCGCTCGGCAGCGTGGATGACGTCCGCCGACATTTGTTGGCGCGCGGCGGCGTCTGGGAGGTGCTCGGCGAGCAGAACCTGATGTGCGCGCGCAATCAGGAACTGTGTGGCCTAGAAGAAGCCGTTGCCGATGGCGACGAGGTGGCGTTCTTTCCTACCGTGACCGGAGGTTGAGCATGGCGGTTCGTGTTCAACAGGCCTCGTTCGATCCCGGCGCGGAGCTTAACGCGCTGCACGCCGCCAACCTGGGCATCGGTGCGGTGGCCGGCTTCGTCGGCTATGTGCGTGACTTCAATGACGGACAGGACGTGGCCGGCATGTTTCTCGAACATGCCCCCGGCATGACGGAGAGGGCGCTGGAGAAGATCGTGCAGGAGGCCGAGCATCGCTGGCCACTGCTGCGCCTGGATGTGCTGCACCGCGTTGGATCGCTGGAGCCTGGCGAGCCGATCGTGTTCGTCGGTGCGGCCAGTGCCCATCGCGACGCCGCCTTCGACGCCTGTCGCTTCGTCATGGACTACCTGAAAACGCGCGCGCCATTCTGGAAGAAGGAAAGCACCGCGGCCGGGCCACGCTGGGTAGAGGGCCGTGCCAGCGATCAGCTGGCAGTCGAGCGCTGGAACGAGAAGAGCTGAGCCTTCAGTAGAAGGTGATGTACATCTTGAAGGCCAGCGTCGAGAACATGGTGAGGATGCCTAGGCTCAGCAGTCCGACGCCCCATTGTTTGTCCCGGTAGTTGAAGCCCACGCAGAGTAGGACAAAACCGACGACGATGAGGGTCAATAACCAGTGCATGCTGTCCATCGGTGATCCTCCTGATTCGATACCTGGATACTACTTTAGTCGCTTCGAGTCAGAAGCGGCCTGACCCAGGTCATCGGTGCCAGTCGCCGGCTCGCCTGGGCAGGCTCCGGGCAGCAAGGGGTTCAGCGCGAGCGGGGGACGGGCGCAAGCAGTTCCGCCGGCGGCATCTCGCACTGGATCTTGCGGCCGATCAGTGCCTCGATGGGCGGCAGAGCGAAGGCGTCGTCCTCGCCAGCGAAGCTGATGGAGGTGCCGCTGGTGCCGGCGCGGCCGGTCCGGCCGATGCGGTGCACGTAATCGTCCGGGTCTTCCGGTAGGGTGAAGTTGATCACATGGCTGATGCCATCGACGTGAATGCCGCGACCGGCGACGTCGGTGGCCACCAGCACGCGAATCTTGCCCTCGCGAAAGCCCTCCAGCGTGCGGATGCGCTTGTGCTGCGGGACGTCGCCGGACATCTGCGCGGCACTGATGCCGTCCTTGGTCAGGCGTTCCTCGATGCGTCGCACTTCGTCCTTGCGGTTGGCGAATACCATCACCCGCGTCCAGTCGTTCTGGGTAATCAGGTTGTACAGCAGCTTGTACTTGTCGCTGCCGGCTACGGCGTAGACGTGCTGCTCGACGGTATCGCTGGCGACGTTCTCCGGTTCGATCTCGACCACGGCGGGGTTGGTGGTCCATTGCTGTGCCAGGTTCATCACGTCATCGGTGAAGGTGGCGGAGAACAGCAGGGTCTGACGTTCGCTCTTGGGCGGGGTCTGCCGAATGATCTGGCGGACCTGCGGGATGAAGCCCATGTCGAGCATGCGGTCGGCCTCGTCGAGGACCATCACCTCGACCATGTCCAGGTGCACCTCACCGCGCTGGTTGAAATCCAGCAGGCGGCCGGGAGTTGCCACGAGGATGTCGCAGTAACGCGACTCCAGCTGTTTGAGCTGCTTGTCGAAATCCATGCCGCCGACAAAGCTCATCACGTTGAGACCGGTGTACTTGGTCAGGTCCAGCGCATCGTTGGCGATCTGCACCACCAGCTCACGGGTGGGGGCGATGATCAGTGCGCGCGGCTCGCCCATGTAGCGGTCTTTCGGTGGCGGCGTCTCGAGCAACTGGGTAATGGTGGAAATCAGAAATGCAGCGGTCTTGCCCGTGCCGGTCTGGGCGCGACCGATGGCGTCCCTTCCAGCGAGTGTGTAGCCGAGCACCTGAGCCTGGATCGGCGTGCAATAAGGGAAGCCCAGGTCGTGAATGGCGTGCATCAGCTCTGGTGCGAGCTTGAAGTCATGGAAGCGGGTCTTGCCTTCGGCCGGTTCGACCACGAAGTCTTCCAGCTTCCAGGCCGGGGCGGCGGGTTTGGGCGGTTTGCTGCTGCGCTGGCGGCGTGGCTTTTCAGCGGTGCGCTGGGTGGCTTGCGGCTTGGGTTGGGCTTCGTTCGTCGCGACCTGCTGGGTCACGGGGTCGGTTTGCCGTTCGTGGCTGGCAGATGCGGCACCAGTCGTTGTGGCGGCCCGCTCGTCCGGGGCCTTGCCAAAGATTTTCTTGAGTGCTTTGAGCACGGTCTTCTCGTCGTCGAAATGGGAAAGAATCGCGCGTCAGTGTAATGCAAGACGCAAATGTGGCGAAGCCTCCCGCCTGGCACGGGTGGCCGACGTGGTAGGCGGTCGGACGATGGCAGGTGTGAAGCGGCGCGCTGCCACGGATAGTCGCACGTCCAGCTTCCTCTGATGCGCCTGGTCAGCCAAGACGTTCAGCGAGCCAGGCGCCGATGTCGCGAATTTCCTCCGGCAGCACTTCATGGCCCATCGGATAGTCGTGCCACGCCGCGGTGACGCCTGCGTCCTGCAGGGTTTGAAAGGCGGCGCGGCCCATCGCCATAGGCACGACATCGTCGCGGCTGCCGTGCAGGCACAGTACCGGATACTGCAGTGCGGCCGGGGCGAACGCCGACGGCTCGGTAAAGGTGGGCGCGTAGGTCGAAAGCGCGATGACGCCGCCCAGCGGTCCCTGCCAGCGTAGAAACGCTGTGTGCAGGACGACCGCACCGCCCTGGGAGAAGCCGGCCAGGAAGATGCGTGCCGGATCGATCCCGGCATCGCGTTGCGCCTCGAGCAACGAGATGACCTGTTGTGCTGAAGCTTCCAACTGGTCACGGTTGATCGCGCGGGCCGGGCTCATGGCAAGGATGTCGTACCAGCTTGGCATGCTCCAACCACCGTTGATGGTCACCGGACGCGTCGGCGCCTGTGGCAGGACGAAGCGCGTGCTAAGCAGCCGTTGTTGCAGGGCTTCGGCAACCGGCAGGAAGTCGTAACGGTCGGCGCCCAGGCCGTGCAGCCAGATGACGCAGGCGTCGGCGCTGTTGGACGGCTCGAGAATCAGCGGGGTAGTCATGGATCGGCTCCGGTCTGGGTACGGTTGCCTCTTCTTGGGGCGCTCTGTCCGCCGCCAGTGAGGAAATAGCGCGAGGTTACCCGCTACGGCGTGACGTTAGAACCCGCGGTGGTACGTCGGCGGGCGTTCCCGGCGAGCTGGTACGCCGCTTGCTTTGTGCTGCCTGCTCTTAAGGGATCGGCCTGCAGGGGCGAGTCGAGGCAATGACAAACAACGTTGCCGTTCATCCATGGGCGACTAGACTCAGGTCAGGCTGGCACCGCTTCGTTTGCCCCGTCGGTACATCGAAGTGGTTCATGGCCCGAACCCGAGAATAAGAAAGCAAACTGGAGGTTTCGATGATTAGGGTGAAATCCACACTGGCTGCGCTGGGTGCTGCGTCACTGCTGGGTATGAGTGGGTTGGCGCAGGCAGGGGCGACCCTCGATGCGGTGCAGAAGAAGGGATTCGTGCAGTGCGGCATCAGCGATGGCCTGCCAGGGTTTTCGTTCGCCGACGCCAAGGGCCAGTACCAGGGGCTCGACGTTGATGTCTGTCGAGCAGTCGCCGCCGCGCTGTTCGGCGACGCGAGCAAGGTCAAGTACAGCCCACTGACCGCCAAGGAGCGCTTCACCGCGCTGCAGTCGGGCGAGGTGGATATGCTGTCGCGCAACACCACCTGGACGAGCTCGCGAGATGCAGCGATGGGGTTGAATTTTACCGGCGTGACCTACTACGACGGGCAGGGCTTCCTGGTAAACAAGGAACTCGGCGTCAAGAGCGCCAAGGAGCTTGATGGGGCCACGGTATGCATCCAGGCCGGCACCACCACGGAGCTGAATCTCTCCGACTATTTCCGCGCCAACGGCCACAACTACACCCCCATCACCTACGACACCTCTGATGAAAGCGCCAAGTCGCTGGAGTCCGGGCGCTGCGACGTGCTCACCTCTGACCAGTCCCAGCTCTATGCCCAGCGCATCAAGCTGGCGAAGCCTGATGACTATGTCGTATTGCCTGAGGTGATATCCAAGGAGCCCCTGGGCCCGGCGGTTCGCCAGGGCGATGAGGAGTGGTTCGATATCGTGCGCTGGACGCTGTTCGCCATGCTCAATGCCGAGGAACTGGGGGTCACTTCGGCAAACGTCGAGGAGAAGGCCAAAAGCACCAAGAATCCGGACGTTGCCCGCCTGCTGGGTGCCGAAGGTGAATATGGCAAGGACCTGAAGCTTCCGAAGGACTGGGCGGTACAGATCATCAAGCAGGTCGGTAACTATGGCGAGATCTTCGATCGCAACGTCGGTGCCGGCAGCGAGCTGAAGATCGAACGCGGCCTCAATGCCCTGTGGAACAACGGCGGCGTGCAGTACGCCCCGCCGGTACGTTGAGCGAGCGGGGCCGGCTATACCGGCTCCGTTACCAGAGGGAGAAGTATCACCGGTGCGCACAACGCGCCGGTGATGCGGTATGAGGACATTCGATGCGAACCATCGACAATCCCCGTCCGGCGGGCGGATCGCTTCTGCATGATCCGCGAGCGCGGGCCTGGCTATTCCAGATTCTGGCCGTCATCGCCGTGGTGGCATTCGGTTGGTACCTTTTCCATAACACCCAGACCAATCTCGCCCATCGCGGCATCACCTCCGGCTTCGGCTTTCTCGACAACGCTGCCGGTTTCGGCATTTCCCAGCACCTGATCGACTACAGCGAGAGCGACAGCTATGGTCGCGTATTCTGGGTCGGGCTGCTCAACACCCTGCTGGTCAGCGTGATCGGGATATTCCTGGCCACGATCATGGGTTTCATCCTCGGCGTGGGGCGGCTCTCGAGCAACTGGCTGATCCGCCAGCTGGCGACGCTCTACATCGAGATATTCCGCAATATCCCACCATTGTTGTTGATCTTCTTCGTCTATTTCGCAGTGATCAGCCCATTGCCCGGGCCGCGCAACAGCCTGAGCCTGTGGGACGCCGTATTCGTCAACAACCGTGGCGTGCAGATGCCGGCACCCAGCGCCGCCGAGGGCTTCTGGGCGTTCTGGCTGGCGCTGTTGGTGGCGTTGGCCTCGGTGGTCATGCTCAGCCGTTGGGCCCGCGCCCGACGCCATGCCACGGGCCGTACGTTTCCGGTGTTCTGGACCAGCTTCGGGCTATTTCTCGCCATTCCCTGGCTGGTGACGCTCGTTGCCGGGGCGCCGTTCAGCTGGGAAGTGCCCGAGTTGCAGCGCTTCAATATCCGCGGTGGCTGGGTGGTGATTCCCGAGTTGGTCTCGATCGTCGTGGCGTTGTCGGTCTATACCGCTGCATTCATCGGCGAAACCGTGCGTGCGGGCATTCAATCGGTCAGCCATGGTCAGACCGAGGCCGCCGCGTCCCTCGGCCTGCGTCCGGGACAGGTGCTGCGGCTGGTCATCGTGCCGCAGGCGCTGCGGGTCATCGTGCCGCCCTTGACCAGTCAATACCTGAACCTGGCGAAGAACTCATCGCTCGCAGCGGCGATCGGCTATCCGGACATGGTCTCGCTCTTCGCCGGCACGGTGCTCAACCAGACCGGGCAGGCGATCGAAACCATGGCCATCACCATGAGCGTCTATCTGGCCATCAGCATCAGCATTTCGCTGCTGATGAACTGGTACAACAAGCGCATTGCGCTGATCGAGCGGTGAGCGCATGACCATTCATACCTTCAAGCCCGACCTGCCGCCACCGACCATCAGCATCGGTGCGTTCGGCTGGTTGCGGGCCAATCTGTTCTCCAGCTGGCTCAACACATTGCTGACGCTGGTCGGTCTGTATCTGCTGTGGCTGATCGTGCCGCCGGTGCTCGAATGGGCGATCTTCAAGGCTGACTGGACCGGCGAAACCCGCGCCGATTGCAGCCGCGAGGGCGCCTGCTGGGTGTTCGTGCAGGCTCGCTTCGGCCAGTTCATGTACGGCTTCTACCCCGTGGAGCTGCGCTGGCGCGTCGATGCGGCAGCCTGGCTGGCGATCATCGGCGCGGCGCCGCTGTTCCTGCGGCAGATGCCGCACAAGCTGCGCTACGGCCTGGGCTATCTGCTGGTCTATCCGCTGCTGGCCTACTGGCTGCTGCATGGCGGATTCTTCGGGCTGCAGACGGTGCCGACCAGTCAGTGGGGTGGGCTGATGCTGACCGTGGTGATCGCCGCGGTGGGCATTGCCGGCGCCTTGCCGCTGGGCATCCTGCTGGCGCTCGGGCGACGTTCGGACATGCCGGCCATCCGGGTGCTCTGCGTCACCTTCATCGAGTTCTGGCGCGGCGTACCGCTGATCACCGTGCTGTTCATGTCGTCGGTGATGCTGCCGCTGTTCCTGCCCGAAGGCATGAACCTCGACAAGCTGTTGCGGGCGATGCTGATGGTGGTGTTCTTCGAGGCTGCCTATATCGCCGAGGTGGTGCGCGGCGGCCTGCAGGCAATCCCCAAAGGGCAGTACGAGGCGGCCGCAGCGATGGGTCTGGGCTACTGGCGCAGCACGTTGCTGGTGATCCTGCCGCAGGCGCTGAAGCTGGTGATTCCGGGCATCGTCAACACCTTCATCGCCCTGTTCAAGGACACCAGCCTGGTGATCATCATCGGCCTGTTCGATTTCCTCAACAGCATCAAGCGCGCTACGGCGGACCCGGCCTGGCTGGGTATGTCCACCGAAGGCTACGTGTTCGCCGCGCTGGTGTACTGGATGTTCTGTTTCGGCATGTCCCGCTATTCCATGCGCCTGGAGCGCAAGCTGGACACCGGCCACAAGCGTTAGGAGTGAGATATGAATGATTCAATCGCGCAGGCCGGGCGGGCGAGCGAGCCGGTCATCCGCATGCAGGGCGTGCACAAGTGGTTCGGCCAGTTCCATGTGCTCAAGGACATCAACCTTTCCGTGCGACAGGGCGAACGCATCGTGCTGTGCGGGCCGTCCGGGTCGGGCAAGTCCACCACCATCCGCTGCCTGAATCGGCTGGAGGAGCATCAGCAGGGGCGCATCGTCATCAACGGCGTCGAGCTGACCAGCGACCTCAAGCAGATCGAGGCGATTCGCAGCGAAGTCGGCATGGTCTTCCAGCACTTCAATCTGTTTCCGCACCTGACCGTGCTGCAGAACTGCACCCTGGCGCCGATGTGGGTGCGCAAGCTGCCGCGCCGGCAGGCCGAGGAGATCGCCATGCATTATCTCGAGCGCGTGCGCATTCCCGAGCAGGCCAACAAGTTTCCCGGTCAGCTCTCCGGCGGCCAGCAGCAGCGGGTGGCGATCGCCCGGGCGCTGTGCATGAAGCCGAAGATCATGCTGTTCGACGAGCCGACTTCGGCGCTCGACCCGGAGATGGTCAAGGAAGTGCTGGACACCATGATCGGTCTCGCCGAAAGCGGCATGACCATGCTCTGCGTGACGCATGAAATGGGCTTCGCCCGCACCGTGGCCGACCGGGTGATCTTCATGGACAAGGGGGAGATTGTCGAACAGGCCGAGCCGGAGGTGTTCTTCACCAACCCGGTGAACGACAGGACCAAGCTGTTCCTCAGTCAGATCCTGCATTGAAGAGCGGCAGGTCTCCGAGCGGAAACAGTCGCCCCGTTCCGGCATCCCGCCTGACCTCCGGTTGACATCGGTCATGGGCGGACGTCCTGCGATAGCCTGTAATCGTCGCATCCCATCGCGTCCGGGGCGTCGGCATGTCGAAGCGCAGAACCTGTGGTGTCATTCGTTTGCTACAGCTAGCAGTCGCCTGGCTGCTGGCGTGCGCGCTGGTCGCCTCGGCACAGGCAGAGGCGCTCTGGACACCGGAGGACATTGCGCTTTCCCGTCATGTACCGCGTGAGGCCGAGGCAACTGATTCGCCCGCTTATGAAGCTGATCCGCTGGGGCTGATCCTCGTGGTCGAGGCCGGCGGCTCGCATGTCACCATCCTCGATGGCGAAAAGCTCGAGCCCATCCACCGCTTTGTCACGCGAGGTGTGCATGACAGCCCCTGTTTCACTCGCGATGGGCGCTTTGTGTTTTTCGTATCCCGCGATGGCTGGGTGACCAAGTACGATCTGTGGACGCTGACGGTCGTCGCCGAAGTGCGTGCGGGTCTGGACAGCAGCAATATCGCCATTTCCCCTGCCGGCGACCACATTGCCGTGGCCAATCTGCGGCCCCATGCGTTGGTGCTGCTCGATGGAGAACTGAACCTACTCAAGGTCCTGCCGACCCTCGACCACAAGGGCGAGCGCAGCTCGCGGGTGTCGGCGGTCTACGGTCTGCCGGCGCGTCGGTCGTTCATCGTTGCGATGAAGGACATCGCCGAGCTGTGGGAGGTCAGCTATGACCCTGGCGCCGAGGATATGGCGATCGGTCTGGTGCATGACTTCCAGTACCGGGAGGGGACGTTCGTTTCCGGTTATCTCAACCCCCGGTGGATCGAGCTGGATGGGCCGTTGGATGACTTCTTCTTCAACCCAGAGCAGGCCGAGCTGTTCGGCGTGTCGTCCCAGGGCGAGGTGGAGGTCGTTCATCTGGATGCGCGTCGGCGGATCGGCCGGCTGCCCATGCAAGGTCACCCAGACATGGCGTCGAGTGTCGCCTGGCGGCGCGACGGCAGGTTGCTGATGGCCAGCACCGGTCAGGTGTCGCCCGAAATCGCGGTGATCGATCCGCAGCAACGCGCGCTGGTACGACGTATCGCTCTGAAGGGGCCTGGGCGCTTGCTCACGGCTCTCGAGAACAGCCGGTATCTGTTGGTCGTTTCGACGATGCCGGCCGACTCTCGACAGGTGCTGCAGGCGATCGACCGCGAGACGCTGGAAGTGGCGCGAGAATTCCTGGTCGAGCCGGAGGCGACGCTGGCTCATGTCGAATTCTCACGAGATGGCCGCCATGTCCTGGTCAGCCTGCAGCGCGACGAGGGAGCGCTGATCGTTCTCGATAGCCACACCCTGGCCGAGGTGAAACGCCTGCCGATGAAACAGCCGGTCGGCCAATACGGCGTCTGGAGGGGAGTCAGGCTTCAGGGTGGCGCGCGCTAGCCAGCGGCCGGCTCGCGGTCGACTCCGTCATCGGTCCTGGCGGGCTGGGCGTGGGCTCGCGGGGCAGGTTGCGGCCTTACGCTGGTCGTCGGGGCCAGCTGTCAGCACGGCTCCGGACTTGCAGCGGGTCGCTGCCCCTTGCCCATCGTCATGAGCTAGAATACGCGCCCCGACTGCTCCCCCTCCGAGGCTGTTCCGACGATGTTGATCCTGCGCGGCGCTCCCGCTCTTTCCGCCTTCCGTCATGGCAAGCTCCTGGCACAACTGACCGAGAAGGTCCCCGCCGTCAGCGGGTTGTACGCCGAGTTCGCCCATTTCGCCGAGGTTTCCGGCACGCTTGATGCGGATGAGCAGCACGTACTGACCCGCCTGCTGAAGTACGGACCCAGCGTGCCGGTACAGGAACCCGCCGGTCGGCTGTTCCTGGTGGTGCCGCGTTTCGGCACCATCTCGCCCTGGTCGAGCAAGGCCAGCGACATCGCCCACAATTGCGGCTTGGAGAAGATCCAGCGGCTGGAGCGGGGGATCGCCTACTACGTGCAGGGTGAAATCTCCGACGGCGACGCCAAGCTTGTCGCTGCCGCGCTGCACGACCGCATGACCCAGCTGGTGCTGGGCCGCTTCGAGGAGGCCGCCAACCTGTTCAGCCATGCCGAGCCGAAGCCGCTGACGGCGGTGGATGTACTCGGCGGCGGCCGCGCCGCGCTGGAGAAGGCCAACGTCGAACTGGGCCTGGCCCTGGCCGAGGACGAAATCGATTACCTGGTACAGGCCTTCACCGGACTGGGGCGCAACCCGCACGATATCGAGCTGATGATGTTCGCCCAGGCGAACTCCGAGCACTGCCGGCACAAGATCTTCAATGCCAGTTGGGACATCGATGGCGAGAGCCAGGAAAAGTCCCTGTTCGGCATGATCAAGAACACCTACCAGCTGCACAACGAGGGCGTGCTGTCGGCGTACAAGGACAACGCCGCGGTCATCGTCGGCAACGTCGCCGGGCGCTTCTATCCGAATCCTGAGACGCGCGAGTACGCGGCCAGCCAGGAGCCGGTGCATATCCTGATGAAGGTGGAAACCCACAACCACCCGACCGCCATCGCGCCGTTCCCCGGGGCTTCCACCGGCTCGGGCGGCGAGATTCGCGACGAGGGTGCCACTGGCCGCGGCGCCAAGCCGAAGGCCGGCCTTACCGGTTTCACCGTATCCAACCTGAACATCCCGGGTTTCGAGCAGCCCTGGGAAAAGCCCTACGGCAAGCCCGAGCGCATCGTCACCCCGCTGGACATCATGATCGAGGGTCCGCTGGGCGGCGCCGCGTTCAACAACGAATTCGGTCGTCCGGCGCTGACCGGCTATTTCCGTACCTTCGAGCAGGCAATCAGCACCCCGCATGGCGAGGAAGTGCGCGGCTACCACAAGCCGATCATGCTTGCCGGCGGCATGGGCAACATTCGCGAAGAGCATGTGCAGAAGGGTGAGATTTCGGTCGGCGCCAAGCTGATCGTCCTCGGCGGCCCGGCCATGCTGATCGGCCTGGGTGGCGGTGCGGCATCGTCGATGGCCACCGGTACCAGCTCGGCTGATCTGGACTTCGCCTCGGTACAGCGCGACAACCCGGAAATGGAGCGTCGCTGCCAGGAAGTCATTGATCGCTGCTGGCAGATGGGCGAGCAGAACCCGATCAAGTTCATTCACGACGTGGGCGCCGGCGGCCTGTCCAACGCTTTCCCCGAGCTGGTCAACGATGGCGGTCGTGGCGGCCGTTTCGAGCTGCGCAACATTCCCAACGACGAGCCGGGCATGGCGCCGCTGGAAATCTGGTGCAACGAATCCCAGGAACGCTACGTGCTTTCGGTCGATGCGGCCGATTTCGAACGTTTCAAGGCCATCTGCGAGCGCGAGCGTTGCCCGTTTGCGGTGGTCGGCGAGGCCACCGAGGAAGCGCATCTGACCGTCGCCGACAGCCATTTCGGCAACAAGCCGGTGGACATGCCGCTCAACGTGCTGCTCGGCAAGGCGCCACGCATGCACCGCAGCGCCAGCCGCGAAGCCGAACTGGGCGATGACTTCAATGCCGCGGCGGTCTATCTGGACGAAGCCGTGGGCCGCGTGCTGCGCCATCCTGCGGTGGCCAGCAAGAGCTTTCTGATCACCATCGGTGACCGCAGCATCACCGGCCAGGTGGTCCGCGACCAGATGGTCGGTCCATGGCAGGTGCCCGTGGCGGACTGTGCGGTAACCGCCGCCAGCTTCGACGTCAATTGCGGCGAGGCGATGGCAATGGGCGAGCGCACCCCGCTGGCACTGCTCGACGCTCCGGCCTCCGGACGCATGGCCATCGGTGAGACGCTGACCAACCTGGCTGCCGCTTCCATCGAGAAGATCTCCGACATCAAGCTGTCGGCCAACTGGATGGCCGCAGCCGGGCATCCGGGGGAGGATGCACGCCTGTACGACACCGTGCGTGCCGTTGGCATGGAACTCTGCCCGCAGCTGGGCATTACCATTCCGGTGGGCAAGGACTCGATGTCGATGAAGACGCGCTGGTCGGAAGAGGGCGCCGAGAAGAGTGTGACGTCGCCGCTTTCCCTCATCGTGTCTGGCTTTGCTCCGGTCAGCGACGTTCGCCGTACGTTGACGCCACAGCTGCGCCTGGACAAGGGGGCCACCGACCTGATCCTGATCGACCTCGGTCGCGGGCAGAACCGCCTGGGTGGATCGATTCTCGCGCAGGTCTACGGCAAGCTCGGTCGGCAGGTGCCGGATCTCGACGATGCCGAAGACCTGCGCGCATTCTTTGCCGTCATTCAGGGGCTCAACGCCGATGGGCTGCTGCAGGCCTATCATGACCGTTCCGACGGCGGCTTGCTGACTACCGTGCTGGAAATGGCGTTCGCCGGTCACTGTGGTCTGAATCTGAATCTCGATGGTCTGCTGGATGATGCCGATGACGTGCCAGCCGTGCTCTTCAACGAAGAGCTGGGTGCGGTCATTCAGGTACGCCAGGATGACACCGAGATCGTGCTCTCGCAGTTCAGCGCAGCCGGCCTCGGCGACTGCGTCGCGGTCATCGGGCAGCCCGCCAACAATGGCTATGTCTCCATCAGGCTGGCCGGCAACGAGGTGTTCAGCGGCGACCGTCGCCTGCTGCAGCGCCAGTGGGCCGAGACCAGCTACCAGATCCAGCGCCTGCGGGACAACGCCGAGTGCGCCGACCAGGAGTTCGACGCGCTGTTGGAGGAGGACAATCCCGGCCTCAGCGTCAAGCTGGGCTTCGACGTCAACCAGGATATCGCCGCGCCCTACATCAAGCGCGGTGTGCGCCCGCAGGTGGCGGTGCTGCGCGAGCAGGGCGTCAACGGTCAGGTCGAGATGGCAGCGGCGTTCGACCGGGCCGGGTTTGCCGCGGTCGACGTGCACATGAGCGACATTCTCTCCGGTCGCGTCAGCCTCGAGGCGTTCAAGGGCCTGGTCGCCTGCGGCGGTTTCTCCTATGGCGACGTGCTGGGTGCCGGCGAGGGCTGGGCCAAGTCGGTCCTGTTCAATGCGCGCGCGCGCGACGGCTTCCAAGCCTTCTTCGAGCGCAAGGACAGCTTCGCCCTGGGTGTGTGCAACGGCTGCCAGATGATGAGCAACCTGCACGAGCTGATCCCGGGAACCGAGTACTGGCCGCACTTCGTGCGCAACCGCTCGGAGCAATTCGAAGCGCGCGTGGCAATGGTCCAGATTCAGGACTCGCCGTCGATCTTCCTGCAGGGCATGGCCGGCTCCCGCCTGCCGATCGCCATCGCTCATGGCGAAGGCCATGCGGAGTTCGAAAGCGAGGAGGCCATGTTGCAGGCTGATCTCTCCGGTACCGTGGCGCTGCGCTACGTCGACAACCATGGCAAGGTCACCGAGCGCTATCCTGCCAACCCGAGCGGCTCGCCGCGGGGCATAACGGGTCTGAGCAGTCGTGATGGTCGTGTAACCATCATGATGCCGCACCCCGAGCGGGTGTTCCGCGCCGTAACCAACTCCTGGCGTCCGGACGAATGGCAGGAGGACGGCGGCTGGATGCGCATGTTCCGCAATGCTCGTGTCTGGGTTGACTGATCACGCTTTCGACCCGAGCCCTGCAAGCCCGCTGATCGCCGATCAGCGGGCTTTTCATTTGGACCAATGTCTATGAACCGCGGGTCCTGCTCGGCGTCTGAGCTATGACGCGCAGCACCTTTTGTGCGGTGCGTGGCTGGCAAACTGCCATCTATCTCGTCTGGCCACGCGCCAGGCTTCATGCGCACGGAGAGGTCGATGTACAAACTGTGTTTCTATGTTCCGGAAAGCCATCTGGAAGCGGTCAAGAAAGCAGTGTTCACAGTAGGTGGCGGTCGAATCGGTAGTTATGACAGCTGCTGCTGGCAGACGCTGGGGCAGGGGCAGTATCGGCCGCTGGAGGGAAGTCAGCCTTTTCTGGGCCAGACCGGACAAGTGCAGCACGTGGCCGAATGGAAGGTCGAGATGGTGGTCGCCGACGAGCTGATTCACGACAGCGTCAAGGCGATGAAGAAGGCTCACCCCTACGAAACACCAGCGTTCGATGTGTGGCGTCTGTCCGATATGCAGTTCTGATCGGGGGGAGAGCGCCCCCCGCCGTTATTGGATGTTGCCTGGATGGGTCAGGGCCGTATCTCGATCAGCGTGCCGTCCTTGACCAGCGACCAGATTTCCCGCATGTCGCTGTTGCTCAGGGCGATGCAGCCTTCGGTCCAGTCGAGGGTGTGGAAGAACCACTCGGGATACTCCTCGTCGAGTGGCGTGCCATGCAGCATGATCATGCTGCCCGGCGGCACTCCTTCCTCCTGCGCGCGTGCCAGGTCGCGGGCGTTGGGGTAGGAGATGTGCATCGACAGGTTGTATTTGTCGCTGGTCTTGCGCCAGTCGATCCAGTAGAAACCCTCGGGCGTACGCATGTCGCCTTCACGCAGCTTCGCGCCGCGTGGCTGCTTGCCCAGCGAGACGCGATAGCTCTTGAGCGTCTGGCCGGCGCTGACCAGATGAAGTTGGCGTTCCGACTTGACCACCAGCACCTTGTCAATGGAGGAGCCGCCCAGGCTGGGTGTCGTGTTGGCGTAGGACATCGCAGTGAAGGTTAGGCAGAGCAGGGTGAACAGCCAGCGCATCGAAACTTTCCCGTGGAAAACTGCATCAGACCTGTATTGCCGTCATGCCGTACCGAACATCAACTTGCCCGGTCGCGCTGCCTGAGGCCGGAGACGGCTTCGTTACGTACCGGGAAGGTCTGCTGCACCCGGTCGGTGAAGAAGCATTCTAGGGTACGGCCAATGGTCGGAAAAGCCAGCTCGGACCAAGGGATGTCCTGCTGATGAAAGAGTTTCACCTCGAGACTCTCGTCCCCGGCACAGAAGTCCAGATCGACCAGCTGCGCGCGAAAGAACATGTAGACCTGATTGATATGTGGCAGATCGAACAGGGTGTACAGCTGCAGGTCCCTGACTCTTGCGCAGGCTTCCTCGAGCGTTTCGCGCGCAGCAGCCTGTTGTATCGTTTCGCCGTTTTCCATGAAGCCGGCCGGCAGCGTCCAGTACCCGCGTCTGGGTTCGATCGCGCGCCGGCAGAGCAGCACCTGGTCGTCCCAGATCGGCACGCAACCGGCAACGATGCGTGGATTCTGGTAGTGCACGGTCTGACAACTATCGCAGACGAAGCGCGGTCGGTTGTCACCGTCCGGGACGCGGATCAGGACCGGGTTGCCACACTGGTTGCAGTACTTCATGGAAGAATTCCTGTCGATTACGGCAAATCTTGGGCCGTCCGCGGTAATTCAGCAAGGAAGCCACGAACCACCGTGAGACTGATCTCCCATGAGCCTGTTCGTCCGGCACCATGACTTTTCCGAGGTCTTGGGCCGTTGCGCCTTTCATGCCATGATGCCGGTCAAAGACGAAACGAGACTATTCATGCTGGACACAATACTCCGACGGGTGCGTGGCTATTCTCCGCATCTCTTGGCGCCGGAGGGTCGCCTGCCCGAGGCGGCCGTGTTGATGCCGATCACTCGCAGCGAATCGCCGGAACTTGTGCTGACGCTTCGAGCCGCGGGCCTCTCCACCCACGGCGGCGAAGTGGCATTCCCCGGCGGGCGCCGTGATCCGGAGGACCGTGATCTGCTAGAGACGGCGCTGCGCGAAGCCGAGGAGGAGGTGGGGCTTGCTCCCGGCATGGTGGAGGTGGTCGGGCCACTCAGCAGTCTGGTTTCGGTGCATGGAATCCATGTCACGCCGTATGTCGGACTGGTACCGGATTATGTCGAGTATCGGGCCAACGATGCTGAAATCGCCTCGGTCTTTTCGGTGCCGCTGGAGTTCTTCTGCCAGGACCCGCGCGAGGTCACTCACCGGATCGATTATCAGGGGCAGAGCTGGTACATCCCGTCCTATCGTTTTGGCGAATATCAGATCTGGGGGCTGACGGCGATCATGATCGTCGAACTGGTGAACGTCGTTTACGACGCTGGTATCGAGATGCGCCGCGCGCCGGCGGCGTTCGTCGATCTGTCCGGACGCAGCAGACCCTGACCCGGCCCGGTGCGGGCCGACTATTGAACCTGACTGAGAGGTAATGCCGTGAAATACCGTCTGGGAGAGTCGCGTGTGGATGCCCATCCGCAGAGCTGGGTGGCACCCAACGCTACGCTGGTGGGCAAGATCCGGCTCGATGCCGGCGCCAGCGTCTGGTTCGGCGCGGTGCTGCGCGGCGACAACGAGCTGATTCACATCGGCGAAAACAGCAACGTCCAGGACGGCAGCGTGATGCACACGGACATGGGCCATCCGCTGACGCTGGGAACTGGCGTGACGGTGGGGCACAACGCCATGCTGCATGGCTGTACGGTGGGTGACTACAGCCTGATCGGCATCAACGCCGTGGTGCTCAACGGGGCGAAGATCGGCAGACATTGCATCATCGGCGCCAACACGCTGATTCCCGAAGGCAAGGAAATCCCCGATGGCTCGCTGGTGGTCGGTTCACCAGGCAAGGTTGTGCGGGAGTTGACCGGGGAGCAGAAGAAGATGCTCGAGGCCAGCGCCGCCCATTACGTGCACAACGCGCAGCGCTACGCGCGCGATCTGGAGCCGGATGAGTGAGTCTTCAGGAAAAACCGGTAGCCTCCCCCTGCGTCAGCCTCTGTGCGCTGGATGACGACGATCTGTGCGTCGGCTGCCAGCGCAGTTCCGATGAGATTCGCCGCTGGGGGCTGATGGACAATGAAGAGCGGCGCCAGGTGCTGCGCCGTTGCAACGAGCGGGCCCGTCTCGGTGGCCAGCTGATGTAGGACGCCGATGGCGTTGATCGACCTTCACAAACGACGAGGAACTCCATGCCAACGATAGGCACCCCGCTGTCTCCCAGCGCCACGCGCATCCTGCTCTGCGGCTGTGGAGAGTTGGGCAAGGAGCTGGTCATCGAATTGCAGCGTCTCGGCGTTGAAGTGATCGCCGTGGATCGCTATGCCAATGCCCCGGCGATGCAGGTTGCGCATCGCAGCCATGTGATCGACATGCTCGATGGCGCCGCACTGCGTGCCGTGATCGAGCAGGAGCGGCCGCATTACATCGTGCCGGAGATCGAGGCTATCGCAACCGCCACGCTGGTGGAGCTGGAGGGCGAAGGCTATACGGTGATCCCGACCGCCCGGGCGGCGCAGCTGACGATGAACCGTGAGGGGATTCGTCGTCTGGCCGCCGAGGAGCTGGGGCTGCCTACCTCGCCCTATCGCTTTGCCGACTCGCTGGATGAGTGCCGTGCCGCGGCGCTGGCGCTGGGCTTTCCGTGCCTCATCAAGCCGGTAATGAGTTCTTCGGGTAAGGGGCAGTCCGTGCTGCGCAGTGCCGAGGATATCGAGGCGGCCTGGGACTATGCGCAGGCCGGCGGTCGCGCTGGGCGCGGTCGGGTCATCGTCGAGGGTTTCATCGATTTCGATTACGAGATCACCCTCCTGACGGTGCGCCATGCCGGCGGCACCAGCTTCTGCGAGCCGGTCGGGCATCGACAGGAAAAAGGCGACTATCAGGAGTCCTGGCAACCGCAGCCCATGACGCCGGCGGCGCTGGCCGAGGCGCAGCGTATCGCATTGGCCGTGACCGATGCACTCGGTGGTCGCGGCATCTTCGGTGTCGAGCTGTTCGTCAAGGGTGACCAGGTGTGGTTCTGTGAGGTATCACCGCGGCCTCACGACACCGGGCTGGTCACGCTGGTCTCGCAGGATTTGTCCGAGTTCGCCCTGCATGCACGCGCGATCCTCGGCCTGCCGATTCCGGTCATTCGCCAGCTGGGTCCGGCAGCGTCGGCTGTGGTGCTGGTGGAAGGGGAGTCGACTCAGGTGAGCTTCGGTAACCTCGCGGCGGTGCTTGCCGAGCCGGATACCGGGCTGCGTCTGTTCGGCAAGCCTGGCGTCAGCGGACAGCGCCGCATGGGCGTGGCGCTGGCACGAGACGTCGCCATCGATGCGGCTCGGCAGAAGGCACTGCGCGCGGCAGCGGCGGTGAAAGTCGATCTCTGAGTGCAGCGGAGCCGGCCTTGCGCCGCCTCCTTAGTCTGTTGGCTGCTCGGTCGATGGCGTCGCGTTGATGGTCCAGGCGCGCACGCTTTTGACCCGATTGTCGGCCGCCTGGAGGATCTCCAGGCGATAGTCGCCGATCTGCAGGCAGATGCCGCTGTCGGGGATGTGTTCCAGTGCTTCGGTGATCAGGCCGTTGAGCGTCTTGGGTCCGTCGCAGGGCAGCTGCCAATCCAGCGCTCGGTTCACCTCGCGGATATAGGCTGCGCCATCGATGACCAGCGTGCCGTCGTCCTGAGGGTGGATGTCCGGGCTGCGCAAGGCGTCCTGATTGCTGAACTCGCCGACGATCTCTTCGAGAATGTCCTCAAGCGTGACGACGCCGCGGACATCGCCATATTCATCCACGACGATGCCGATCCGTCGCTTCTGTTTCTGGAAGTTCAGCAGCTGAGTCGACAGCGGCGTGTTCTCCGGCACGAAATAGGGTTCGGTGCAGGCGGCGAGCAGGCTCTCCTTGGTTAGCTGATCATGACTGAGCAGGCGAGCAATCTGCCGCATATGGACGATGCCTTCGATCTGATTGATGTCGTTGCGGAAGACCGGCAGGCGGGTGTGTGGGGTGGTGCGCAGCTGGCTGATGATCGCTTCCAGATCATCGTCAAGATCGATGCCGGTGACCTCGTTTCGCGGGATCATGATGTCGTCGACGGTCACCCGCTCCAGATCGAGAATGCCCAGCAGCATGCTCTGGCGGTTCAGCGGCAGGTCACTGCCGGATTCGCGGACCACGCTACGCAATTCCTCGGTGGAAAGACTGTCATTGCCCTTGTTGGACAGGTCTACGCCAAGCAGCCGGAGCAGGCCATTGCTTACCCAGCCGAGCAAGGCGACCAGCGGATAGAGGACCTTCTGCAGCATCAGCAGCGGCAGGCTGACCGGATAGGCGATGATCTCTGGGCGCAATGCGGCCAGGGTCTTGGGTGTGATTTCTCCGAATACCAACAGAACGATGGTCAGGCCGATGGTGGCGATGGCGATGCCGGCTTCCCCCCACAACTGCATGGCGAGCACGGTGGCAATGGAGGAGGCGAGGATGTTGACGAAGTTGTTGCCGACCAGGATGGTGCCAAGCAGGCGGTCTGGATGGGCCAGCAGGCTGCTGGCGCGACGGGCGCCCTTGTGTCCTTCCTTGGCTTGATGCCTCAGTCGATAGCGGTTGAGGCTGAGCATGCCGGTCTCGGAGCTGGAGAAGAACGCCGAGCACAGCAGCAGAAATACCAGTAGGCCGAGCAGAAAGCCGGGATGTAGATCTTCCACGAGTTGGCCTGTTCGTCAGATGTGCAGGATGAATTCGCGGACCAGCTTGCTGCCGAAATACGCCAACATCAGCAGGCAGAAACCAGCCAGTGTCCAGCGGATCGCCTTATAGCCACGCCAGCCGAGCTGGTGTCGTCCCCACAGCAGAAGCCCGAAAACCACCCAGGCAACCACCGAGAGCAGTGTCTTGTGGACCAGATGCTGAGCGAAAAGATCGTCGAGAAACAGCCAGCCGGACACCAGGGAGGCGGACAGCAGCCCCCAGCCCGCCCATAGAAAACCGAACAGCAAGCTTTCCATGGTCTGCAGGGGAGGGAAGTTACGGATCAGTCCTGACGGGTGCTTGTGCTTGAGATGGTGGTCCTGCAGTAACAGCAGCAAGGCCTGGAACACGGCAATGGTCAGCATGCCGTACGCGAGTATGGAAAGGAGGATGTGCGCCAGTATTCCCGGTTCTTCGGCGATCGCTGGCGCAGTGCCGGATGGCGCGAACTGGGCAAAGAGTACGGTCAGGCAACCCAGGGGAAACAGCAGCAGGAGCAGGTTCTCCACCGGCATCCGGTGGAGAGCCAGAAGGATCAGCAGGATCACGGCGGCGGCAATCAGGCTCGAAGCCGTGAAGAAGTCCAGGTGCAGGCCGCTGGGGGAGATGAGCTGGACGAACAGGCTGACGCTATGGGCGAGCAAGGCGAGTACGCCGGCGGCCAGCAGCAGCCGTTTGTCCGGGACCGCACGCTGCGCCAGACGCAGACTTTGGTAACCCGCGGCGCCAGCGTAGAGAACGGCCGCAGCGAGGCTGGGTAGCAGAGGAAGCATAGGTTCCGGTAACGAGCTCGAAAGGTCGTGAGTGTGGCACAAACGTCGGGGGCACAAAAGTCGCGTCGGGGTACGGATCGCCGCAGCTGGCGTCACTGTGTCATTCGCAGCAGGGTGCAGCGGGCGCCACATTATCGAAAACCGCGGCGATCGGGGTACCGGCCCGATGCTTCCACCTTCTATAATCGCGCCCTTCAGCACATCCAGCGTGGAATGGCTCATGTTCGAAAACCTAACCGATCGCCTCTCACAAACGCTTCGCCATGTCACGGGCAAGGCCAAGCTGACCGAGGACAACATCAAGGACACCCTGCGTGAGGTGCGGATGGCCCTGCTCGAGGCCGACGTCGCGCTGCCGGTGGTCAAGGAGTTTGTCAATCGGGTCAAGGAGCGCGCAGTCGGCACCGAGGTATCGAAGAGCCTGACGCCGGGGCAGGCGTTCGTGAAGATTGTCCGCGCCGAACTGGAAGAACTGATGGGCGCCGCCAGCGAGGATCTGGCGTTGAATGTCGCGCCGCCGGCGGTGGTGCTCATGGCCGGCCTTCAGGGCGCGGGCAAGACCACGACAGTGGGCAAGCTGGCGCGCTTCCTCAAGGAGCGCAAGAAGAAGTCGGTGCTGGTGGTCTCGGCCGACGTCTATCGCCCTGCGGCGATCAAGCAGCTCGAGACGCTGGCGGGCGAAGTCGGCGTGACCTTCTTCCCGTCCGACACCAGCCAGAAGCCGGTGGATATCGCCCAGGCGGCGATTCGCGAAGCCAAGCTCAAGTTCATCGATGTGGTGCTGGTGGATACCGCGGGTCGTCTGGCAATCGATGCCGAGATGATGGCGGAGATCCAGGCCGTGCACGCCGCGATCAGGCCGGCCGAGACGTTGTTCGTGGTAGACGCCATGACCGGTCAGGACGCGGCGAACACCGCCCGTGCGTTCGGCGATGCGCTGCCGCTGACCGGTGTCGTGCTGACCAAGGTCGATGGCGATGCCCGTGGTGGTGCAGCGCTTTCCGTGCGTCATGTGACCGGCAAGCCGATCAAGTTCCTCGGCATGGGTGAAAAGAGCGACGCGCTGGAGCCCTTCCATCCAGATCGAATCGCTTCCCGCATCCTCGGTATGGGCGACGTGCTCAGCCTCATCGAGCAGGCCGAGCAGACACTGGATCGCGAGAAGGCGGAGAAGCTCACCAAGAAGCTGAAGAAGGGCAAGGGCTTCGATCTCGAAGACTTCCGCGATCAGCTGCAGCAGATGAAAAACATGGGCGGGCTGGGCGGCCTGATGGACAAGCTGCCCTCCATCGGCGGCGTCAACCTGTCACAGATGGGGCATGCCCAGGGTGCGGCGGAGAAGCAGTTCAAACAGATGGAAGCGATCATCAACTCGATGACGCCAGCCGAGCGGCGCAACCCGGACATCATCAGTGGCTCGCGCAAGCGACGTATTGCCATGGGCTCCGGCACTCAGGTGCAGGACATCGGTCGTCTCATCAAGCAACACAAGCAGATGCAGAAGATGATGAAGAAGGTCACCGGCAAGGGCGGCATGGCCAAGATGATGCGCGGTATGGGCGGCATGTTCCCCGGCGGCGGGATGCCCAAGTTCTAGGTCTGTGGCTGCGATTGCGCAAGATTGGCGCCAGCGCTGGCGCACGCCCGTGTCCGGCGCGCTGGACGGCTGCGCGCCTCTAGCAAAAGAGTTTGCAAAATTCCCGGCATTCCTTAAAATGTGCGGCCTTTCGGGCCCAGGCCCATTTTAAGTGTGTGCCTTAAGTTAGCACCGACTACAGGAACGATGTTCACATGGTAACTATTCGTCTCGCCCGTGGCGGCTCCAAGAAGCGCCCTTTCTACCACCTGACCGTGACCAACAGCCGCAACCCGCGTGATGGTCGCTTCGTCGAGCGTATCGGTTTCTTCAATCCGATCGCCACTGGTGCGGAAGTGAAGCTCTCTGTCAATCAGGAGCGCGCTGCTTACTGGCTGAGCCAGGGCGCACAGCCGTCTGAGCGCGTTGCTCAGCTGCTGAAGGAAGCTGCCAAGGCCGCTGCCTGAGTCTATGAGCGCAATGTCTGCCCCGAGCGATGATCTAGTCGTCATCGGCAAGATCGTTTCGGTGCATGGCGTGCGCGGTGACGTGAAGGTCTATTCCTTCACCGATCCGATCGACAATCTGCTGGGCTATCGTCGCTGGACGCTGAGGCGAGGTGACGAAGTCAAGCAGGTCGAGTTGGTCAAGGGGCGCCTCCAGGGCAAGGTTCTGGTGGCTTCGCTGAAAGGACTGACCGATCGCGAGGTGGCGCGTACCTACGCCGACTTCGAGATTTGCGTTCCACGCAGCGAACTGCCCGCGCTGGATGACGGTGAGTACTACTGGTATCAGCTTCAAGGTTTGAAGGTGCTCGATCAGGCCGGGCAGTTGCTTGGTCAGGTCGATCACCTGCTCGAGACCGGAGCCAACGATGTTCTGGTCGTGAAGCCTTGCGCTGGAAGCCTCGATGATCGCGAGCGACTGCTGCCCTATACGGATCACTGCGTCTTGAAGGTCGATCTGGAATCGGGCGAGATGCAGGTCGACTGGGATGCGGACTTCTGAACGGCATGGCCGCATTGCGCGTTGAAGTCATCAGTCTGTTCCCGGGTATGTTCGCAGCCATCAGCGAGTATGGGATTACCAGTCGTGCGGTGAAGCAGGGGTTGTTGCAGTTGAGCTGCTGGAATCCCAGGAGCTACACCGAAGACCGTCATCAGACGGTGGATGACCGCCCATTCGGTGGCGGCCCCGGCATGGTGATGAAGATCAAACCGCTCGAGCTGGCGTTGGCCGATGCCAAACGCGCCGCGGGCGGCAAGGCGAAGGTGATCTACCTTTCGCCGCAAGGGCGTCAGCTGAAACAGGCGGATGTCCGCGAGCTGGCGAATGAGGATGCGTTGATTCTCATCGCCGGTCGCTATGAAGGTATCGACGAGCGTTTCATTGAAGCGCACGTAGACGAGGAGTGGTCGATCGGTGACTACGTACTGTCCGGCGGCGAGCTGCCGGCAATGGTGCTGATCGATGCCGTGACCAGGTTGCTTCCGGGCGCCTTGGGTCATGCTGGTTCCGCCGAGGAGGACTCGTTTACAGACGGCCTGCTCGACTGTCCGCATTACACGCGACCTGAGGTGTATGCGGGTAAATGTGTTCCTGAGGTGCTGCTCAGCGGCAACCACGAACACATCCGGCGCTGGCGCTTGCAGCAGTCCCTTGGTCGGACCTGGGAGCGCCGCGCCGATCTTCTGGATAGCCGCTCGCTTTCTGGAGAAGAACAAAAGCTGTTGGCGGAATACATCCGCCAGCGGAACGATAGTTAACGTATCGATGGCAACCCGGTGGGTTGACCTTAGGAGCACACAGCATGACCAACAAGATCATTCAGCAGCTCGAAGCCGAGCAGATGACCAAGGAAATCCCGCCGTTTGCGCCGGGTGACACCGTTATCGTTCAGGTGAAGGTGAAGGAAGGCGAGCGTCAGCGTCTGCAGGCCTTCGAAGGCGTCGTGATCGGCAAGCGTAACCGCGGCCTGAACAGCGCTTTCACCGTTCGCAAGATTTCCAACGGCGTTGGCGTCGAGCGTACCTTCCAGAGCTACAGCCCGATGGTCGACAGCATCAGCGTCAAGCGTCGCGGTGACGTGCGCAAGGCCAAGCTGTACTACCTCCGCGCGCTGTCCGGCAAGGCCGCCCGCATCAAGGAAAAGCTGGTCTAAGACCGCTTTTCCCGCTTCGAAGAAAAGCAGCCTCCGGGCTGCTTTTTTTTAAGCGCACTTCCCTCGGGCCGCAGTCTGCTCGCAGCGAGCGGTAATCGGCGACGGCACTGGCACTGGCACTGGCTAAGTGGCGTGTGGAAAACTGGCACCTCCCATTCCGTCTCGAAGTCGCCATGCCCGCTCTCGACGATCCCGTTATCGACCGCTACCTCGATGCGCTGTGGCTGGAAAAAGGCCTGGCCGACAACAGCCGGGAAGCCTACCGCAGCGATCTGGCACTGTTTAACGCATGGTTGCATGAGCGCGGGGTCCGTTTGGCGGCCGCGGGTCGTGAGGTCATCCTCGATCATCTCGCCTGGCGTCTGGATAATGGCTACAAGGCGCGTTCCACGGCGCGCTTCCTGTCCGGGTTGCGCGGCTTCTATCGCTACCTGCTGCGCGAGGGCGACATATCGCTGGATCCGACATTGCGTGTGGATCTGCCGCGCCTTGGGCGTCCCTTGCCCAAGGCGCTGTCCGAGGCTGACGTGGAGGCGCTGCTGGCGGCACCCGATGTCGAGGATCCGCTGGGATTGCGCGACCGGGCGATGCTCGAGGTGCTGTATGCGTGTGGGTTGCGCGTAACCGAACTGATCGGCCTGACGCTGGAGCAGGTCAGCTTGCGTCAGGGCGTGTTACGAACCTTCGGCAAGGGCAACAAGGAGCGTCTGGTGCCGCTGGGTGACGAGGCGCTGCATTGGCTGGAGCGCTACCAGCGCGATGCGCGCGGCCTGTTGCTTGTCGGCAAGGCCAGCGATGTGCTGTTTCCCAGTCAGCGTGGCGATCAGATGACGCGGCAGACCTTCTGGCACCGGGTCAAGCTGCACGCAAAGGCGGCCGGAATCGCTACCTCTATCTCGCCGCATACCCTGCGCCACGCATTCGCCACACACCTTCTCAACCATGGTGCGGATTTGCGGACCGTGCAGATGTTGCTCGGGCATAGCGATCTGTCCACTACGCAGATCTATACCCATATCGCCCGCGCCCGGCTTCAGGAGCTGCACGCGGCCCATCATCCACGTGGCTAGCCGGGTCACATGCCTGCCGCCGGTCGCGCTCAGCCGATGCGTGCCTCGTTTGCATCGGCTGCCGGCAGGCCGGTCGGAGAAGCGGCTAGCAGTTTGAGCGCAATGCCTATGGTAGTCTTTGCGCCTTCCCTTAGATCGCCGCTGCCAGGAGTTTCCATGGGCGTGATTCGTTTGTTCGCTGCCGCCTCTATCGGCCTGGCCAGCACTCTTGCCACTGCTGCCGACCCTGATCAGGCGATTCGCCAGGCGTTGCAGAAAATTCAGCCGGACATGCCGATCGAGGCCGTAGCGGAAAGTCCGATGCCGGGTGTCTATCAGGTTCAGCTGGAAGGCGGGCGCCAGCTCTATGCCAGCCCGGACGGGCAATTCGTCATTCAGGGCTATCTCTATCAGTTCCAGAATGGTCAGGCTGTCAATCTCACCGAGTTGGCGCAGAGCAAGTCGGTGGCCAAGCAGATCAACTCGATCCCGCAAAGCGAGATGGTGGTGTTTTCGCCAAAGGAGCCGAAGACCCATATCACCGTGTTCACCGATACCGACTGCGGCTACTGCCAGAAGCTGCACAGCGAAGTGCCGCAGCTGAACCGCCTCGGCGTCGAGGTGCGCTATGTGGCCTTTCCGCGCCAAGGTATGGGTAGCCATGGTGCCAATACGCTGACCAGTGTGTGGTGCGCCAAGGATCGCCAGGATGCGATGAACAAGGCCAAGGCCCGTGAGGAGCTGCCGGCAGCCAGTTGCGAGACGCCGATCGCCAAGCAGTATCAGCTGGGCCAGATGATCGGCGTACAAGGCACTCCCGCCATTATTCTCGCCAATGGGCAGATGATCCCGGGCTATCAGCCGGCAGCGCAGCTGGCTGACGTGGCGCTCAAGGCGGAGTAAGGCTGGCCGGCGGTCCGAATGTGCCGCCTCGGCCGGGGAAGGCAGGAACTGGACGGCATGCTGCGTTCAAAGCTTGAGGGCTCTGAACGAGGTCGTCGTGATGAAGCTGAAAGGTTCCTGCCATTGCCAGGCTGTGCGATTCACCCTTGAGTCGGCGCAGCCATATCCGTTCATGCGCTGTTACTGCTCGATCTGCCGCAAGACTGCGGGCGGGGGCGGCTATGCCATCAATCTGGGTGGCGACTATCGAACCCTGAAGGTCGAAGGGCGCGGGCATCTGGGTGTCTACCAGGCGCGTCTCGTCGATGCCGAAACCGGAGAGGTCAAGGTCAGTGACGGCCGCCGACACTTCTGTCGAATCTGCGCCAGTGCGCTGTGGTTGTGGGATCCGAACTGGCCGGATCTGGTCCATCCTTTCGCTTCGGCGATCGATAGCGATCTGCCCGTGCCGCCCGAGCATACGCATCTCATGCTCGGCTCCAAGGCCGGCTGGGTGGAGCCGCAGATACAGACGCAGGATCGCTGTTACGCCGAGTACCCTGATGAATCGCTTGCGCAATGGCATCAACGGCTCGGGCTCGGCGGGTCGGCGCCTTAGCCGCGCGGCCGCGGCCGATTGACTAACGGCGGCTCCCTTCGTAATGTGCGACTCTTTTGTCGACCGGCAGGTCCGGTCGTTTCGCTGTGAATGGGGAGTTCAGCTTGAAACCGGTGAAAGTTGGCATCTGTGGGCTGGGGACCGTCGGTGGCGGTACCTTCAACGTGCTCAAACGCAACGCCGAGGAGATTGCCCGCCGTGCCGGGCGCGGAATCGAGGTTGCGCAGATTGCCACCCGGCATCCGAACCCCAAGTGCGACACTGGCGCAACATCTATTACCGCCGACGTCCTCGACGTCGTGAACAACCCGGAAATCGATATCGTCGTCGAGCTCATCGGTGGTTATACCCTTGCCAAGGAGCTGGTACTGCAAGCCATCGAGAACGGCAAGCACGTCGTCACGGCTAACAAGGCACTCATCGCGGTGCATGGCAACGAGATCTTTGCCAAGGCGCGCGAGAAGGGCGTCATCGTCGCCTTCGAGGCGTCCGTCGCGGGCGGGATTCCGGTAATCAAGGCCATTCGCGAGGGGCTGGCCGGCAATCGAATCAACTGGCTGGCCGGCATCATCAATGGCACGGGCAACTTCATCCTCACCGAGATGCGCGAAAAGGGACGCACCTTCGAAGACGTGCTCAAAGAAGCCCAGGAGCTCGGCTACGCGGAGGCCGACCCGACCTTCGACGTAGAAGGCATCGACGCGGCGCACAAGCTGACGATCCTGGCCTCCATCGCTTTCGGGATTCCGCTGCAGTTCGACAAGGCCTATACCGAAGGTATTGCGCGCCTGACCACGGCCGATGTGAACTATGCCGAGGCGCTGGGTTATCGCATCAAGCATCTGGGCGTGGCCCGACGCACCGATAGCGGCATCGAGTTGCGCGTCCATCCCACGCTCATTCCGGCTGATCGCCTGATCGCCAACGTCAACGGGGTGATGAACGCCGTGATGGTCAACGGCGATGCGGTTGGCAGCACACTCTACTACGGTGCCGGCGCCGGAATGGAACCGACTGCTTCGGCAGTGGTGGCCGACCTGGTGGACGTCGCACGGGCGCTGACGACCGATCCGAACAACCGCGTGCCGCACCTGGCGTTCCAGCCTGATTCGCTGTCCGACCACCCGATTCTGCCGATCAGCGCCTGTGAAAGTGCCTACTACCTGCGCATCCAGGCCAAGGACCATCCGGGTGTTCTCGCTCAGGTGGCGACCATCCTCTCCGAGCGTGGCATCAATATCGAGTCGATCATGCAAAAGGAGGCCGAGGTTCAGGATGGCCTGGTTCCGGTCATACTCGTTACCCATCGAGTGGTCGAGCAGCGTATCGACGACGCCATCGCGGCGCTGGAAGCGCTCGAGGACGTGGTCGGGCAGGTCGTGCGTATCCGCGTCGAACAGCTGAACTAATCCGGCATCGGCGGGCCGGCGCAGGTGGTTTGCCTGCCCGTCGCCCGCAGCCAACACCGAAGGTTTGAATCATGCGTTACATCAGCACCCGTGGCCAAGCGCCGGCCCTGAACTTCGAAGACGTCCTGCTGGCGGGTCTGGCCACCGATGGTGGTCTCTATGTTCCGGAGAACCTGCCGCGGTTCACCGTCGAGGAAATCGCCTCCTGGGCTGGCCTGCCGTATCACGAGCTAGCCTTCCGGGTCATGCGCCCGTTCGTGGCTGGCAGCATTCCAGATGCGGACTTCAAGCGAATCCTCGAGGAAACCTACGGCGTCTTCGCCCATGGTGCCATCGCCCCGCTGCGCCAGCTGAACGGCAATGAGTGGGTGCTCGAACTGTTCCATGGTCCGACCCTGGCGTTCAAGGACTTCGCCCTGCAGCTGCTCGGCCGTCTGCTCGACTACGTGCTGGCCAAGCGTGGCGAGCGCGTGGTGATCATGGGCGCTACCTCGGGTGATACCGGCTCGGCGGCCATCGAAGGCTGCCGCCGTTGCGAGAACGTCGACATCTTCATCCTGCACCCGCACCAGCGCGTGTCGGAAGTGCAGCGCCGGCAGATGACCACCATCCTCGGCGACAACATTCACAACATCGCCATCGAAGGCAACTTCGATGACTGCCAGGAGATGGTCAAGGCCAGCTTCGCCGATCAGGGGTTCCTCAAGGGCACCCGTCTGGTAGCGGTCAACTCGATCAACTGGGCGCGGATCATGGCCCAGATCGTCTACTACTTCCATGCCGCGCTGCAGCTGGGCGGTCCGGCGCGTTCGGTGGCCTTCTCGGTGCCGACCGGCAACTTCGGCGACATCTTTGCCGGTTACCTGGCGCGCAATATGGGGCTGCCGATCAATCAGTTGATCGTCGCCACCAACCGCAACGACATCCTGCATCGCTTCATGTCCGGCAACCGCTACGACAAGGACACCCTGCACCCGTCGCTGTCGCCTTCGATGGACATCATGGTGTCGTCGAACTTCGAGCGTTTGCTCTTCGACCTGCACGGACGTAACGGCAAGGCCGTGGCGGATCTGCTCGATGGCTTCCGTGCCAGCGGCAAGCTGTCGGTTGAGGAGGATCGCTGGACCGAAGCACGCCGGCTCTTCGACTCGCTGGCCGTGGACGACGAACAAACCTGTGCGACCATCGCCCAGGTGTTCAAGGAAACCGGCGAGGTACTCGATCCGCATACTGCCATCGGCGTGCATGCGGCCCGTGAATGCCGTCGTAGCCTGAACATCCCGATGGTGACCCTCGGCACTGCGCATCCGGTGAAATTCCCTGATGCAGTGGAGAAGGCGGGCATAGGTCAGGCGCTTGCGTTGCCGGCGCACCTTGCCGATCTGTTCGAGCGCAGCGAGCGTTGCACGGTGTTGCCGAACGAGCTCAAAGCGGTGCAGGCCTTCGTCGGCCAGCACGGCAACCGTGGCAAGCCGCTCTAAGCTGCGGTCAAACGAAAAAGGCCAGTCATGCGACTGGCCTTTTTCGTTCTGGCGTGGAGGCGGTGAGACAGAGCGTCGCCTCGGCTCCTCGGGCTGGCTCTGCTATTCGTCGAACTCTTCCCAGCCGCCCATTTCCTTCCAGCGGTTGACGATGCCGCAGAACAGTTCAGCGGTCTTCTCGGTGTCGTAGCGGGCCGAGTGGGCTTCACGGCCGTCGAAATCGATGCCCGCCGCCTGGCAGGCCTTGGCCAGCACGGTCTGCCCATAGGCGAGGCCGGCGAGGGTGGCGGTATCGAAGCTGGAGAAGGGGTGGAACGGGTTGCGCTTGATCTCGCAGCGGGCGATGGCCGCGTTGAGAAAGCCCAGGTCGAAGCTGCTGTTGTGCCCGACCAGGATCGCGCGTTTGCAGCCTGCCGATTTCACCGCCTTGCGCACGCTGCGGCAGATGTCCGTCATCGCCTGCAGCTCGGGAACGGCCATGCGCAGTGGGTGGTCGAGCTTGATGCCGGTGAATTCCAGCGCGGCAGGCTCGATGTTGGCGCCGGCGAAGGGCTCGACGCGATAGAACAGCGTGTCCTGCGGGTAGAGCAGGCCTTGTTCGTCCATGCCGATGGTCACGGCGGCGATTTCAAGCAGGGCATCGGTTGCGCTGTTGAAGCCACCGCATTCGACATCGATCACCACCGGAAGGAAACCACGGAAGCGCCGTGCCATGGGCGAGCGGGGCTTGCCGGGCAGGTGTTCTTCGAGTTCGTCTTCGAACTGCTCCTCACTCATGCGTTCGTCTCCAGGCGCCAGTGCAGGCGTTCGCCGGCTCGCAACGGTATGACGAGCTGCTCGCCGAACGGCAGGCTGGTCGGGACTTCCCACTCCTCGCGTACCAGCGTGAGCTGGTCGGTATTGCGCGGCAGGCCATAGAAATCAGGACCGAAGTGGCTGGCAAAGGGTTCCAGCTTGTCCAGCGCCTGACGCTGCTCGAAGGCTTCGGCGTACAACTCGATGGCCGCATGGGCGGTGTAGCAGCCGGCACAGCCGCAAGCGGCTTCCTTGGCATGCTGGGCATGGGGCGCCGAGTCGGTACCCAGGAAGAACTTCGGGTTGCCGCTGGTGGCAGCGTCCAGCAGGGCTTCCTGATGCAGGTTGCGCTTGAGCACCGGTAGGCAGAACAGGTGTGGGCGAATGCCACCGACCAGCATGTGGTTGCGGTTGTACAGCAAATGATGGGCGGTAATGGTGGCGCCGACATTGGCTCCAGCTGCCTGGACGAACTGCACCGCGTCACGGGTGGTGATGTGTTCGAAGACTACCCGCAGCGTTGGGAACTTCGCGGTGACCCGGCTCAGCTGCTCGTCGATGAAGTACTTCTCTCGATCGAAAATATCGATCTCGCCGCGCGTGACCTCTCCGTGAACCAACAGCGGCATGCCGACTTCGGCCATGGTTTCCAGCACGTCGAAGATGTTGTCGATGGCGGTCACGCCGGAGGCCGAGTTGGTAGTGGCGCCGGCCGGGTAGAGTTTGACCGCATGGACGAAGCCGCTGGCCTTGGCGCGACGGATGTCGTCCGGCGTAGTGCTGTCGGTGAGGTAGAGCACCATGAGCGGCTCGAAACGGCTGCCGGCTGGGCGAGCGGCCAGAATGCGCTGACGGTAGGCCTCTGCCTCATCGGCGGTACGTACCGGTGGCACCAGGTTCGGCATGATGATGGCGCGGGCGAACTGGCGCGCAACGTCCGTGACGGTATGCGGCAGGACGGCGCCGTCACGCAGGTGAATGTGCCAGTCATCGGGGCGCAGCAGGGTGAGTCGGTCGGACATGCGGGCTTTCCAGGCGGGTGAAACGTGCGCGAATGCTACCGGAAAAGGGCGGTCGCGGCATCTTGCCTTCGTCTGCGAGCTGGATCGCTGACTGCACCGTGCTCAAGTTTGCTCGTTGGACACCGATACCTAGTTGGAACCAGCATCCTCCCGGAGCCCACCGTGCGCCTGCGCCCCCTCGTACTGATGTGCCTGCTCGCTTCACCGGCCAACGCGCTGACCTTTCAGACGCGGCTGGAGCGTGTGCAATGGCAAGTGGAGGGCGACCAATTCGAGTGTCGGCTGATCCAGCCTATCGCCGGTTTTGGTCGTGGCGAATTCGTGCGGCGCGCAGGCGAGCAGGCGACCTTCCGTCTGCACTCTCCGGAACGCTGGCTGGGCGCGGGCTCGGCCACGCTGCTGGCCGCCGCCGCGCCGTGGCAGCCGTCACGCAGCGATATCAACCTGGGCGTGGTGTCGATTGGTGGTGGCGATGTTCCGTTCAACAGCACGCAAGCGCAGGCCGGTCGTCTGCTCAGCGGGCTGCTCGAAGGGCGCAGCCCGGTGGTGCGCCATCGCACGCAGCATGGCGGCGAAACGCTGGAGATCCGCCTGCTACCGGCACGTTTCACCAAGGCTTACGAGGACTATCGCGCCTGCACGGCGAAACTGTTGCCGGTCAACTTTGATCAGGTGCGCCAATCGCAGATCGGCTTTCCCAGCAGCGATGTGGCGCTCGACGCGCTCGGACGTGCCAAGCTCGACATCATCCTGCAGTACCTGCGTGCCGACCCCAGCGTGAATCGCATCGAGCTCGACGGTCACTCCGACAATAGCGGCAATCGACTGGTCAATCGCGATCTGTCGAGACGCCGTGCGCTGGCCGTGCAGGAGTACCTGGTCGCCAGTGGCGTGCCACAGGAACAGATCACCGTGCGCTTCCATGGCGAACGCTATCCCCTGGTGACCAACAACAGTGAAGCCAATCGGGCCAAGAACCGGCGGGTCACCCTGCGTCTGCAGCGCGAAGCTGCGGCCGCGACGGCCTCCACCGAAGCAAGTGCGCCATCTTCCTGACTGCGCGTCCGCCGCCCCTGTAAAAGCGGCCCCGTGACCGGTAGAATCGCAGGTTTTCCGTACAACCCGTGGAGCTGATGGCATGGCGGACGTTAAGAAGGTAGTTCTGGCCTATTCCGGTGGCCTGGACACCTCGGTGATTCTCAAGTGGCTGCAAGACACCTACAACTGCGAAGTGGTGACCTTCACCGCTGACCTCGGCCAGGGCGAGGAAGTCGAGCCAGCGCGTGCCAAGGCACAGGCCCTAGGCGTCAAGGAAATCTATATCGATGATCTGCGCGAAGAGTTCGTTCGCGACTTCGTGTTCCCGATGTTCCGCGCCAACACCGTTTACGAAGGCGAGTACCTGCTGGGTACCTCCATCGCCCGTCCGCTGATCGCCAAGCGTCTGATCGAGATCGCCAACGAGACCGGCGCCGACGCCATCTCCCACGGCGCCACCGGCAAGGGTAATGACCAGGTGCGCTTCGAGCTGGGTGCCTACGCGCTCAAGCCAGGCGTCAAGGTCATCGCTCCCTGGCGCGAGTGGGATCTGCTGTCGCGCGAGAAGCTGATGGACTACGCCGAGAAGCACGCCATCCCGATCGAGCGCCACGGCAAGAAGAAGTCGCCGTACTCCATGGATGCCAACCTGCTGCACATCTCCTACGAGGGCGGCGTGCTGGAAGACACCTGGACCGAGCACGAAGAGGACATGTGGCGCTGGACCAAGTCCCCGGAAGCCGCGCCGGACACCCCGACCTACATCGAGCTGACCTACCGCAAGGGTGACATCGTTGCCATCGACGGCAAGGACATGACCCCGGCTCAGGTACTCACCGAACTCAACCGCATCGGTGGCGAGAACGGCATCGGTCGCCTGGATATCGTCGAGAACCGCTACGTCGGCATGAAGTCCCGCGGCTGCTACGAAACCCCCGGTGGCACCATCATGCTCAAGGCCCACCGCGCCATCGAGTCGATCACTCTGGACCGCGAAGTGGCTCATCTGAAAGACGAGCTGATGCCCAAGTACGCCAGCCTGATCTACAACGGCTACTGGTGGAGCCCGGAGCGCAGCATGCTGCAGCAGATGATCGATGCCTCCCAGGTCAACGTGAACGGTGTGGTGCGCCTGAAGCTGTACAAGGGCAATGTCATCGTGGTCGGCCGCAAGTCCGATGATTCGCTGTTCGATGCCAATATCGCAACCTTCGAGGAAGACGGCGGCGCCTACGATCAGGCCGACGCCGGTGGCTTCATCAAGCTCAACGCGCTGCGCATGCGCATCGCTGCGGGCAAGGGCCGTACCCAGTTCTGATAAGCTGGCGTACCCGAGCCTGACCGACCCCGGCCCTGTGCCGGGGTCTTGCTTTCTGCATGGCCACAAGCACTGCCGATGAGGAGAACCCGAACATGAGATTGCTGCATACCATGCTGCGCGTCGGCGACATGGAAAAATCCATCGCCTTCTATACCGAGGTGCTGGGCATGACCCTGCTGCGCCGCAAGGATTATCCGGAAGGCAAGTTCACCCTGGCCTTCGTCGGCTACGGCGACGAGGCGCACAACAGCGTGATCGAGCTGACCCACAACTGGGGTGTGGAAAAATACGAGCTGGGCGACGGCTACGGGCATATTGCCCTGGAAGTCGAAGATGTCTACAAGGCCTGCGCAGACATCCGCGCCCGTGGCGGCAAGATCACCCGTGAGCCTGGGCCGATGAAGCATGGCTCCAGCATCCTGGCGTTCGTCGAGGACCCGGATGGTTACAAGATCGAACTTCTGTCTCCGTCCCGCGCCGACTGATCGGCAGGCATGAAAAAGCCCCTTGCGGGGCTTTTTCTTTTACAGATCGAAGTCGAAGTCGTTCAACTCTTTCTGCAGGCGTCGTTCCTCGAGCAGGTTGTCGATGATCCGGCGCTTGGTCAGATTGGTCTTGGCGACCTCGACTGGGGCTTCGCTGCCCTCGTCGTCATCTTCGGCGATGAAATCGTCTTCGATCTGAATGTCTTCTTTCTCGGCCACTTGTTCACTCCAAGGCTACGGGGCGCTCTTGGCGCACCTTATAGCGGCAAATCTGGAGGCGGTAAAAAAGTTTTTTTCAATCGTGCAGCCAGCTTTTTCGCTATCCGCTCAATCGTCAGATGTCTTGTGCTTGTATTCGCAGAGGTCTTCGATCCGGCAGCTGCCGCACTGCGGTTTGCGCGCCTTGCAGACATAGCGACCATGCAGGATCAGCCAGTGATGCGCGTCCAGCAGGTACTCCTTCGGCACGAAGCGGATCAGCTTGCGCTCCACCTCCAGCACGTTCTTGCCGGGGGCGATTCCGATGCGGTTGCTGACCCGGAAGATATGCGTATCCACCGCCATGGTGAACTGGCGGAAGGCGGTGTTCAGTACCACGTTGGCGGTCTTGCGACCCACCCCTGGCAGCGCTTCCAGTGCCTCGCGGTTGTCCGGTACCTGGCTGCCATGCTGCTCGATCAGGATGCGGCAGGTTTCGATGACATTCTTCGCCTTGCTCGGGTACAGGCCGATGGTGCGGATGTACTCGCACAGGCCATCGTAGCCGAGGGCATAGATGGCTTCCGGGGTATTGGCCACCGGGAACAGCTTGGCGGTGGCCTTGTTCACGCCGACGTCGGTGGCCTGGGCCGAGAGGATCACTGCGATCAGCAGCTCGAAGGGTGTGCTGTAGGCCAGCTCGGTCTTCGGCTCGGGATTGTCGTCATGGAAGCGGCGGAAGATCTCCCGGCGTTTTTCGGCATTCATCGGAACGGGCTCACTCGATCACCCCGGTCACCCGTACTCGGCGGCTGGCAGCCGGCGCGGCTGGCTGGGCAGCACGGGCACGTTCGGCGAGTTGCTCGTCGATCCGGTTCTTCAGGGCGATCAGCAGGCCGAGGACGATGAAAGCGCCAGGCGGCAGGATGGCCAGCAAAAAGCCCTTGTAGTCGCTGAACAGCGTGATCTGCCAGTCGCTGGCGACCGGGCCGAACAGCAGGTGCATGTTGGCGAACAGCGCGCCGGTGCCGAACAGCTCGCGCAAGCCGCCAAGCACCACAAGCACCAGGCAGAAGCCGATACCCATGATCAGACCGTCGAAGCCGGCGATCAGCGGGTTGTGCTTCGCAGCGAAGCCGTCGGCGCGGCCGAGGATCACGCAGTTGGTGGTGATCAGCGGGATGAAGATGCCGAGGATCTGATACAGCTCGTAGGTGAAGGCCTGCATCAGCAGCTCGATGCAGGTGGTCAGCGCGGCGATGATCATCACGAACGCCGGCAGGCGCACGGCGGTGTTGACCACGCCGCGCACCAGCGATACGCCGATGTTCGAGCAGGTCAGCACCAGCATGGTCGCCAGGCCGAGGCCGAGTGCGTTGACCGCCGAGTTGCTGACGCCGAGCAGCGGGCAGAGACCGAGCAGCTGTACCAGTGCCGGGTTGTTCTTCCACAGGCCGTTGACGGTCAGTTCGCGGTAGCTGGGTGTGCTCATGGCTGGTCCCCTTGCGGCTCGGCGGCCGGCTCGGTGGTGCGCAATTCGTCGCGTGTGGCGGCACCGCCGGCGCGTGAGTGGACGGTGGCTTCGGCGGGCTCGGTGCGGCTTTCCAAGACGCCGCCAGCGGCCTCGGTCGTCTCGCCTTCGGCTGCCAGTAGCTCGGCCTTGTGTGCATCGAAGTACTGCAAGGCACGATGCACCGCACCGACCACCGCGCGCGGTGTGATGGTGGCGCCCGCGAACTGGTCGAACTCACCGCGGTCCTTCTTCACCGCCCAGCCGTCGGCCTCCGGGTTCGTTAGCGACTTGCCTTCGAAGCTTCGAATCCAGGGGCTCTTTGCGAGCTCGATCTTGTCGCCGAGACCGGGGGTTTCCCGGTGGCCAATGACTCGCACGCCAGCGACCCGGCCGTCAGCATGGATGCCCACCAGCAGATGGATCGCGCCGCTGTAGCCGTCCGGAGCGATGGCCTGGAGGATTACGGCGGTGGGGCGTCCATCCTTGATGGCGACATAGGCGGGCAGTGGGCTTCGGTTGCCTAGCAGGCGATCCTGAACCAGCAAGCTGTCGTCGAGCAGATGGTTGTCGTAGCTGCCAGCCGGGAGGATCTCGCCCAGCGCACGTACCTGGGCGGCGCGTTCAGCGGCCTGGATGCGCTCGGCAGTGCCCTGCTGCAGCAGAGTCACAGCGCCCACGGTAACGATGGCGAACAGGCCCAGCACCGTAGCGTTCTTCAGCATCGAGCGGCTGATTTCCGGAACTATCATGTCATTCGCCCAGCTTGAAGCCGCGCTCGGCCTTGCGGTGGCCGTAGGTGCGCGGGCGGGTGTAGTAATCGATGGTGGGAGCGGCGAGATTCATCAGCAGCACGCCAAAGGCGACGCCGTCCGGATAGCCGCCCCAGGCGCGGATGACGTATACCAGCACACCGACACCAGCACCGAAAATGAGGCGTCCGCGTGGGCTGGTGGCGCTGCTGACCGGATCGGTGACGATGAAGAAGGCGCCGAGCATGGTGGCGCCGCTGAGTAGGTGAAACAGCGGCGAACCGTTGCTATCCGAACCCGAGCCGTTCCAGAACAGCAGGCTCATCAGCATCAGCGCGCCGAGCATGCCGACTGGCGCGTGCCAGCTAAACAGCCGCTTGTGTAGCAGGAATAGGCCGCCAGCAAGAAACGCGAGGTTCACCACTTCCGAGCCGATGCCGCCGAAGTGGCCGAAGGCCGGATTGCGCCAGAGCTCGTCGATGGTCAGGCTCTTGTTCACCTTGAGCACATCCAGGGCGGTGGCCTGGGTCCAGCCGTCGGGAAGCGAAGCGATACCGAGGATATGCTGCAGGCCGGCGCTCAGCCCGACACTGTGCGGCACCGGCCAGGTGGTCATCTCCACCGGGAAGGAGATGAGCACCACCACGTAGCCGATCATCGCCGGGTTGAAGGGGTTCTGGCCCAGGCCGCCATACAACTGCTTGCCGAACACCACGGCGCAGCCGGTGGCGATCAGCGGCAGCCACCAGGGCGAATAGGGCGGCAACGCCAAGGCCAGGAGCACGGCGGTGACCAGCACGCTGCCGTCGCGCAGAAAGAAGCCCACCGGCCGCTGCCGCAGGCGGAGAATCGCCGCTTCGAAGGCAAGTGCGGCGAGCGATGCCCAGGCGAGGTTGATCAGCGTGCCGGCGCCGTAGAGCCAGGTCAGCACGACCACGCCGGGCAGGGTGGCCGCGAGCACCAGCAGCATGACCCGCTGGGTACGGTTGGCGCCCTTGGCGTGGGGCGAGGTGATGCGGGGCAGGGCCATTGGCTCTCCGGTGAAGGTGTTGTCTTGGGATGTGGCCTGGGCCACTTCCTCGAATCTCTCTGACTTGTCGAGCGACTACACCAGCACACCGGTGCAGCGGTCATTTCTCACGATTGCTGATAGTCCGCCAGCTGCCGTTCGGCTTCGCTGAGTCGCAGGCGAGCGGCCTCCAGTGTCGTCGGCTCGGTCTGCTCGTCTCGCTCCAGCTTGCGCAGATCGGCGCGGGCGAAGGCAACCTCGGTCTTCAGTTCGCGCTGGCGCTCATCGACATTGGGCTTGCTGGTGCGCACCAGTTCCGGGGCGGGCTTGTGCGAGGCTTCTTCGGCCGCATGCAGAGCTTGTTCGGCCGCCTGCAGCGCGTCGCGCAGCCGGCTGAGTTCCGCCTCTTGCGCGTCGGCCTTCTCGGCCTTCTTCAGTTCGGCGCGTTTCATCGCCAGTTCGATCTTTGCCTTCTTCAAGGCTTCATCGTCCGCCGGCTTGGCGGCGGGAGCGGGAGCGGCGCTCTGGGCGGCTGCCAAGGTTTGTTCGGCTTCGTGCAGCTGCTGACGCAGACGCGCGAGCTCGGCCTGCTGGTCGTCGTCCGGTGCTTCGAGCTTCTCCAGCTTGCGGATCTGCGCCTTGAGCATGGCGGCTTCGATCTTGGCCTTTTTCAGCGCCTCGTCATCCGCTGGTTTGGCGGCGGGAGCGGGGGCGGTGCTCTGGGCGGCTGCTAGGGCTTGTTCAGCTTCGTGCAACTGCTGACGCAGACGCGCGAGCTCGGCCTGCTGGTCGTCGTCCGGCGCTTCGAGCTTTTCCAGCTTGCGGATCTGCGCCTTGAGCATGGCGGCTTCGATCTTGGCCTTTTTCAGCGCCTCGTCGTCCGCTGGTTTGGCGACGGGGGCGGGCGCGGCGCTCTGGGCGGCTGCTAGGGCTTGTTCAGCTTCATGCAGTTGCTGACGCAGACGCGCGAGCTCGGCCTGCTGGTCGTCGTCCGGCGCTTCGAGCTTCTCCAGCTTGCGGATCTGCGCCTTGAGCATGGCGGCTTCGATCTTGGCCTTTTTCAGCGCCTCATCGTCCGCTGACTTGGCGGCGGGAGCCGGGGCGGTGCTCTGGGCGGCTGCTAGGGCTTGTTCAGCTTCGTGCAGTTGCTGACGCAGACGCGCGAGCTCGGCCTGCTGGTCGTCGTCCCGCGCTTCGAGCTTTTCCAGCTTGCGGATCTGCGCCTTGAGCATGGCGGCTTCGATCTTGGCCTTCTTCAGCGCCTCGTCGTCCGCTGGCTTGGCGGTAGGCGCGGCGCTGGCGCTCTCCTGCATGGCGGCGTCGAGTGCCTGCTGCGCCGCTTCGGCGGCTTTGCGCAGGTCGGCAACCTGGGCTTGCAGTTCGGGCGTGTCGTGTGCGGCGAGCTGCTTTTCCGCCTTCTTCAGGGCGACCTGGGCCATGCTGGCTTCGATCTTCAATTTCTTCTGGCTTTCCGAGAGGCCCGACTTGGGCGCTGAGCTCGGAGCTGCAGCGGCGCTATCGGAGGCCGTCTGCACGCTTTCGCCCTGCGCCGCCTTGGCGCGTGCGGCGCGCTCCGCGCGGGCCTTGCGCTCGGCTTCCTTCTGTTCTTCGGCGCGGCGCAGACGCTCCTGGCGCAGTTCGAAGCGCTGCTTGGAGTGCTCGGCTTTCTGCTGCTTCTGCTCCAACTCACGGATCTCGCCCTTGGCGGCGCGGTAATACTGCACCAGCGGGATGCTCGACGGGCAGACGTAGGCGCAGGCTCCGCACTCGATGCAGTCGAACAGGTTATGGGCCTTGAGCTGCTCGTGCTCCTGGCCAAGGGCAAAGAAATGCAGCTGCTGCGGCAGCAGGCTGACCGGGCAGGCCTCGGCGCACTCGCCGCAGCGGATGCAGGGCAGCGCTGGCGGCGGCGGAGGCAGTTCTTCGAGCGTGCTGGCGAGCAGGCAGTTGGTGGTCTTGACCACCGGCACGTCGAGGGACGGCAGGGTAAAGCCCATCATCGGGCCGCCCATGATCAGGCGGTTGAGCCGGCTCTGCTCGAGTCCGGCGAACGCGAGCAGTTCTTCGACTGGCGTGCCGATCAGCACCTCGACGTTCATCGGGCGCGCCAGTGCTTCGCCAGTGAGGGTGGTGATTCGCGAGATCAGCGGTTTGCCGAGCAGCACGGCGTCATGGATAGCAACGCAGGTGCCGACGTTCTGGCAGAGCATGCCGATATCCGCGGGCAGGCCGCCGCTGGGCACCTCTTCGCCAGTCAGAATCTGGATCAGCTGCTTCTCGCCGCCGGAGGGGTACTTGGTCGGAAAGACCTTGAGCACGAAGGGCCGTTCACCGATGGCCGCGCGGACCGCGGCGATGGCCTCGGGCTTGTTGTCCTCGATGCCGATCAGTACCTCCTGCGGTTGGATCAGGTGCGCGAGGATTTCGATGCCCGCCACCAGATCGGCGGCTTTCTCGCGCATCAGCAGGTCGTCGGCGGTGATGTACGGCTCACACTCGGTGCCGTTGATGATCAGTGTGCGGATGTTTTGCGTCGGCGGTGGGGTCAGTTTGACCGCAGTGGGAAAGCCGGCGCCGCCGAGGCCGCTGATTCCGGCCTGACGAATCAGTTCGAGCAACACCGGACGCTCCAGCGCACGGTAATCGGGGTGGGGCTCGAGTTCGAGCCAGCAGTCCTCGCCATCGCTGTCGATGACGATTGCGTCGACGAGCATGCCCGAGACATGCGGGTAGGGTTGTGGGCCGATGAAGCTGACCACGCCGGATGTCGGCGCGTGCAGTGCGGCGCTGACGAAACCGCTGGCGAGCGCGATCTGCTGGCCCTTGAGCACGCGTTCGCCGAGCGTCACGCAGGGTTCGGCTGGTGCGCCCAGGTGCTGCGCCAAGGGCAGGACCAGGCGCTTGGGCAGTGGCGCAGGCTGGATCGGGGTGCGGTTGGACAGCTCCTTGTGCTCCGGCGGGTGGATGCCGCCGTGGATGTCCCAGATCTTCAACGAGGTCATGCGGCTTGCTCCCGGTCGGTCGCGATAAGCTGGCCGGGCGCCAGCGGCCGGTTCCACTTCCAGCTCTGCAGGTTGCTGCCGACCTCGATCATGTCGATGCAATCTACCGGGCAGGGCTCGACGCAGAGATCGCAGCCGGTGCACTCGGAAATGATGACGGTGTGCATCTGCCGTGCGGCACCGACGATGGCGTCCACCGGGCAGGCCTGGATGCACTTGGTGCAACCAATGCACTCGGCTTCGCGGATGTAGGCGACCATCTGCGGCTTCTCGCCACCTTCGGCATCCAGCGGTTCCGGCTCGACATCGAGCAGGTCGGCCAGCGCCTGGATGGTCGCTTCGCCCCCCGGCGGGCACTTGTTGATCTTGTCGCCGCCGGCAATGGCCTCGGCGTAGGGCTTGCAGCCCGGGTAGCCGCACTGGCCACACTGGGTTTGCGGCAGCAGGGCATTGATCTGCTCGGCGATGGGGTCGCCCTCGACGCGAAAGCGCACGGCGGCGAAACCGAGGATTGCACCGCCAAGCAGGCACAGGGCGAGCAGTGCAAGCACTGCGATGAGAACGGCGCTCATAGCTTGATCAGCCCGGTGAAGCCCATGAAGGCCAGCGACATGAGGCCGGCGGTGATCATGCCGATCGCCGCGCCCTGAAACGATTTGGGCACGTCGGCGATGGCGATGCGCTCACGCATGGCGGCGAACAGCACCAGCACCAGGGAAAAGCCCAGGCCAGCGGCGAAGCCATTGACGGTAGCGGTGAGGAAGGTGAACTCGGCCTTGTTGGCGTTGAGCAGGGCCACGCCGAGGACGATGCAGTTGGTAGTGATCAGCGGCAAGAAGATACCGAGTACACGATAGAGCAGCGGACTGGTCTTGTTCACGACCATCTCGGTGAACTGTACCGTCACGGCGATTACCAGAATGAAGCTGATGGTCCGCAGGAACTCCAGGTCCAGCGGCTTGAGCACGTATTGCTGGACGAGGTAGCTGCACATGGCTGCCAGGGTCAACACGAAGGTAGTCGCCAGCGACAGGCCGATGGCCGTCTCGATCTTCTTCGACACGCCCATGAACGGGCACAGACCGAGGAACTGCACCAGCACGAAATTGTTGACCAGGATGGCGCTAACCATGATCAGGGCGAGTTCGGTCATCTAGGGTCTGTTCCCGTTCCGTCGCGCTCTGCGAGAGCCGTGGGGCTAAAGGGCCGCTATTATCGGGAAGCGGCCGCGGCCATACAAGCTGCGGCAGCCCGTCGCGCTGATCTGGCGACATCTGGAGCAGGCCCAGACGCTACATGGCTGCCGGTTGTCCGCCGTTTCAGCAGTCGGCCACTGGTTGTGGTCTGATGAGCTGGGGTCCATGACACCATCGGAGGTGTTCCCATGAGCATTCGATCATTGTTGGTCCTGCTGTGCCTCGGCCTGGGGGCGAGCCTGCAGGCGCAGGCGCAGGCGGATCGGCGAGACGGCGTCTGGGTGTTCCAGGCTGAAAGCCCACGCTATTACAACCATGGTTATAGTGCCGGCTACGGCCAGGGCTACAACCGTGGCTATCGGCATGACAGCCGTCCCCGTCAGTACGATCCGCGCAGCCCTTATTCACACTATCCGCAGTATCCACGTAACCTGCCGCCGCGCTATCAGAGCCAGCTCCCACCGCAGTACTACGATCGTCACCGCGGTTTCGAGCGCCGCGAGCACTGGCGCCCGGATCATCGTCAGCAACGCCCGCACGTCATTCGCGACGGCCGCGATCATCGGCTGCGGCCTCATTACAACCGGGACGGCCGTTACCAGCAGCAGTACCGACCCTACCGGCATTGATACCGCATTATTCAGACAAGGCCGGTGTCGTTCAGTCGGAACGAGCTTCACTGCGCCGAAGGTGCGTCAGATCGGTCAGCCAATGTCAGTGAGGCGTCGACCTTCCGCGGCACCTGAACAACCTGCACAGTATCGCTACGGATGCATCAGCGGTTGCGCCAGCGCGGATCGCGCTTTTCGAGAAAGGCGTTGACGCCCTCGAGCGTGTCTTCGGCTTCGAACAATCCGACGAACGCCTCGCGCTCTGCCGCCGCGAACGTGGCGGGAACCCGTAGTCGTGCTCCGTCGATCAGGGGTTTGATGGCGCGTACCGCCACTGGGCTCTGGCGTGCCACACGGGAGGCAAGGAGCAGGGCATGACCGCGCGACTGGCCAGGTTCGACCACCTGCTCGACCAGGCCGATGCGTAGTGCTGTCTCCGCGGTGATGCGCTCGCCGCAGAGGATCATGCGTTTTGCCCAGCCTTCGCCGACGAGCCAGGCAAGGGCTTGAGTGCCACCAGCGCAGGGCAACAGTCCGACCGAGGCTTCCGGTAGGCCCAGCTGCGCTTGCTGCTCAGCGATGCGCAGGTCACAAGCCAGCGCGCACTCAAGCCCACCACCGAGGGCGAAACCGTTGATTGCGGCGATCGAGACACCGCGGAAATCGCGCAGCGTTTCGAAGGCTTCGCCGAAGCGCCGGGCCATCTCCCGCGCTCGATTTCGGTCGCCGTCGGCGAAGAGCTTGAGGTCGGCGCCGGCGCTGAAGAACTTCTCGCCCTGGCCGCAGATCACCAGAGCATAGATATCATCGTCGTGGTTGAGATGCTCCACCACTTGCTTGAGGCCGATCAGCGACTCTCGGTCCCAGGTATTGGCCGGTGGGTGATTGATGGTGATGAGGGCGGTGTGACCGTGTTTTTCCACGGTCAGCTTGTGAGTCAGGTCGAAGACGCCGGCTTGATAGGGCTCTAGGGCGGTAGTCATATCGAGATCCTCGTGACGGGTCAGGGCTGCCGGCCGGCGCCTGAATCTGCCTCCCGCGCCTGTATTCCAAGCGCGCCTAGGTTGCAGTGGACACCGGTCCCAGAATAGTCCCGTTGGCAGCGCCTGCTCGCGTCAGGCGCTGCCGTTGCAGATCACTGTAGCCTAGTCGGCTGCCCGCCGGCACGGCGCTCTTCCTGCCACTCGGTCAGCGAAGGGGCCGCCTGCTCGCCGGACAGGCGATGGACGATCTCGAAATAGTCCTGCTTGAAGCGGTCCTTGAGAACTTCCTCGCGCGGCTTCACGCGCACTGCGTAGACCGACTGCACGTTCTGATGGTCGAACGCGCGCCATTGCTGGCGATCCTTGAGCAGGGTGTAGCTGTGGTCTTCCAGCGCCGCGATGACCTGCTCGCTGCCGATGCTCCTGGCCCGTTTGGCTGCATCCGCCCACTGATGAACGATGCTGTAGGCCGAGGCAGCGGAGCTCGACGGGTGGGTCTGGTAGCGCTCGCCGAAATCCCGGACGAAGGCCTTGCCGCGCTCGGAGCCCTCCAGGTCTGGAACTCGCCAGGTCCAGGGCTCCGTGCCAAGAACGCCGTGCATGATGTCGGGGCCGGCCAGTTCGACCATCGACAGCGTCAGGTTGGGAACAGCGATCTGCATCCTCTTGTTCAGGCCCAGGTCATCCGCGATGCGCATGGCACGCACCATGTCCTCGCCGAACAGCACCAGTACCAGGACGTCGGCGTTACTGCTGGCGGCTTTCTCCAGTGCTGCCCGGTAATCGGACAGGCGAGCGCCCGGAAACGCCGTTTTGATACCTGGATGCCTGTTCTGGTCGACGGTGCCCGTAGCCTGGCGCAACGAGCTCTCGCTGGTATGGCCCCAGGTGTAGTCGGAAGTGATATAGAAGTAGTTCTTGCCCGGCAGGTTCTCGTTCAGATACTGCCCCAGCACGCGCGCACTCATCCAGGCGTTGTTGCACTCGCGGAACATGTAGCGGTGGCCGTCTTTGCCGGTCGTGTCGTTGGAATACGTCAGCGTGCCGAAGTAGAGCAGCCCTCTTTCCTTGGCGCGCTTGCTCGCTGCGATCGCCACGGCGCTGGAGACGCCGCCGAACAGCATCGCGACGCCTTCGTCGGCCATCTTGTCGACATTGGCGACCGCCTTCTCGGGGCGTGAGGCTGTATTGCGGCTGATGAGTTGCAGCGGGCGGCCGAGCACGCCTCCTGCTTCGTTGATTTCGTCGATGGCCAACAGAGCGCCCCGCATCTGCGCCAGACCTTCTTCCTTGTAGCTGCCAGTGCGGGGGTAATTGAGGCCGAGTGTGATGGGATCGGCAGCCTGAGCCGTAAGACAAAACCCCAGCCCTAGCGCCAGAAGAGTAATCCGGTTCATTGCATGTTCCTTGTTGTCGCTTTTGTTATTGGTTTGTCGGCAGTTGGCTTTTTTACCCTGCGGCTGGGGTAGGCGTCACTCTTTATGTGCGCATCGGAACCCTTGTCCGCATCAGTCCGTGAGCCAGGTGCGATTATGACTAAAGGAGGGGGGATGATATTGCGGTGGCGCAATGGTCGAGGCGTTTCGGCGTTGACAAGGGCGGCAGGCGTTCCTTAGGGTTCCGCCGCTTGGCTATCCGGAAACCGCTCATGACCCAGGATGATCGCATCAAGCTCGAGGCTGGCTGGAAAGAAGCCCTGCGCGACGAGTTCGACAAACCCTACATGCAGCAACTGGCCGCGTTTCTGCGTCGCGAAAAGGCCGCCGGCAAGGTGATCTTCCCGCCGGGGCCGCTGATCTTCAACGCGCTCAACTCGACGCCGCTCGAGCAGGTCAAAGTGGTCATCCTCGGGCAGGACCCTTATCACGGGCCAGGGCAGGCGCACGGCTTGTGTTTCTCGGTGCAGCCTGGCGTGGCGCCGCCGCCGTCGTTGCAGAACATCTTCAAGGAGCTCAAGCGCGACCTCAACCTACCGGTTCCTTCTCACGGCTATCTGCAGCGCTGGGCGGAACAGGGGGTGCTGATGCTAAACACCTCGCTGACGGTGGAGCAGGGCTTGGCAGGATCCCATGCCAAGGCTGGCTGGCAGCAATTCACCGACCGCGTGATCGAGGTGGTTGGCGAGTGTCGCCCGCATCTGGTGTTCATGCTCTGGGGCGCGCACGCACAGTCGAAGGCGCGACTGATCGATCCGACGCGGCATTTGATGCTCAAGTCGGCGCACCCGTCGCCACTGTCGGCGCATCGTGGTTTTCTGGGTAACGGCCACTTCAGTCGTGCCAATCAGTTTCTGAGACAGCAAGGTCTTGAGCCGATCGACTGGCAACTGCCTGACCGGGTATGACCCGATGCCGGCCTGCGGCATCGGGCCCAGGCTTCAGTCCTGCTGGCCGTGCTTGGCCTGCAGTTCCTTCGCTTGCTTGAGATGTTCTTCCAGCTTGGGCAGGGTCTGTTGGGCGAACTGCTTGAGGTCCGGGTTGTCGCCGCCCTCGACATAATCCCGGTACAGCTCGATGGTTTGTTCATGCGCGACGACCTGATTGTTGGCATAAGCCTCGTCGAAGTTCTCGCCGTCACGCAGCTGGAGAATCATCGCCTTCGCCTTGTCCATCAGTGTGGCCTCGTCGGACATCTCGAGATTCTTCTGTTGGGCCAGTTGCGCAAGTTTTTGATTGGCCTGGGTGTGGTCGTCGATCATCTTCTGGGCGAACTGCTTCACATCCTCGGACGTGCCTTTGTCCAGCGCCATCTTTGCCGTTTCGATTTCGGCGATGCCCTTGGCCGAGGCCTCATCGACGAAGTTATCTCCTTCGGCAGCCAGCGCGATATTGGCGGCGAAGCCGAACAGCAGGGCAAGGGCGCCCGAGAAGAAGGTCTTGGTTGTTGTTCTGCTCATTGCGTTCTCCTTTCTACCTGATTCGTGTCGGCGCAGTGGGGTGCGAGGCACGATGCGGCGAGATTGCCGTCCCTTTTAGTGACTAGGCGCCACAGGGACGGTTCCTCGTGTTCGGCGAACGGTGAGCGAGTGGGCCGGGTTAATGAAGCATCGTCATCGCTGCGTCCATCGCAGCTGACAGGTCTTCGTCTTCCTGGAGGAGCGTATTCGGGTCGAGCCCCAGCTTGCTGAAGGCGGGAATGTTGTTCCAGTCAAGCTGGGTATAGGGGTGCTGGCTGCCGAGGTGGCTCTGCAGGGTGGCGACCTGGACGATGTCGACGTAATCGACGCTATCGGAGTTGCGTTGGAAATCGGTGTACTGGCCGGCCACCGACGCGATCGAGTCGGGGAAGTCCCAGGTGCGTAGGATCTTTTCGCCAACCAGGGGGTGAATCCGGTCGATGACGTGGTTGAGGCTGAACGAGTCGGCAAGCAGTGCGCCGTGCTCTTCGGCATAGGTCAGTATCGGCAGGATACCAATCTGATGAACCAGCCCCGCAAGAGTCGCCTGGTCTGGCATCAGGCGCGTGTAGTGACGGCACAGCACATGGCTGATGGCGGCCACTTCGGTGCTCTTGTTCCAGACCTCACGCATCTTGCGGTCGACGATATCGGTGGTGGCCTGGAACATCTGCTCCATGGCCAGGCCAGTCGCCAGGTTGCAGGTGTAGTTGATGCCGAGGCGGCTGACCGCCATCTGCAGGTCGTCGATTTCCCGGCTGGTGCGCAACAGCGGGCTGTTGACGACCTTGATGATGCGCGCGGTGAGCGCTGCATCGTTGCCGATGACCTTGCTCAGTGCCGGTATGCTGATGTCCGGGTCTTCCGCGGCTTCGCGTACGCGCAACGCGACCTCCGGGAGCGTGGGCAGAACCAGCTCATCATTCTCGATCGCATCTGTCAGTTCACGCTGGACTTTCTCTGCAAGGGTGCTCATGTCATTCCTTTAGGTGTCGGTCGGTGTCGCTCGGGCGCTTGTCCAGATACTGCTGCATACAGTCCCTATGGTGCGCCTCTTGGCTCGTGCGTGCCGGCTCCGGTTCGCACTAACGCTGAATTTCCCGATCAGGATCGAGGTTGTAAGGAAGCTCTAGCAGTTCCAAAGGCAATCCGTCCGGCGAGCCGAGGTACAGCCGCCCATCCGCGACAGCATCCTCCTGCACTACGGCAAGCAATTCGATTCTGTCTGTGCTGGTGGCGGCCAGCACCACTTCGCCAACGTTCGAGCCGTGAACGGGGGAGAACAGCTCGATGCCTGGTGCTGGCAGTTCGTCTGGCTCGCCGCGGGTCGCAAGGCGGTAAAGGCGGCGCTTCAGCTTGCCGAGGTACTGCATGCGCGCCACGATTTCCTGGCCGGTATAGCAACCTTTCTTGAAGCTCACGCCGCCAAGCGCCTGCAGGTTGATCATCTGCGGGATGAACAGGTCGCGGGTGCTGGCGAAGACCTGGCCGATGCCGGCGCGAATCTGGTCTAGCAGCCAGCGATCAAGTGCTGCCTCTTTCAGTTGTGCACTCAGGCGGGACCGGACCTGTTCTGCCTCATCAGAGGCCCAGAGTTCTGCGCGGCCGTCATGCAGTCGGATAGCGATCAGGCCGGTGCCTCGTACAACGCTGTCGGGATTTTGCGGCAAGTCCAGGCCCAGGCTGACCAGCGCACCATCGCCTCCAAACAGCCCGTAACGGCACCATCGGGATGACTCATCGCTGAGTCGCGACTTGGAGAAAACGGCGTATTTGCTCAGGTCTGCCTGTTGCGACTGCAGCAGCTCGCTGGCCATGGCCAGAAGAAAGCCATCGTCGTCCGATACGATGCGGAAGCTCGATTGCATCCGGCCTTTGGGGGTGCAGCGTGCGCCCAGGCTGGATGTTTCGGCATTCAGATAGTTGAGATTGCAGGTCAGTTGACCCTGGAGAAATTTGCTGGCATCCGGGCCGCGCACGGCAAGGACGCCTTCATGCGACAGAACGCAGAAATAAGCAGTGTCGGTCATGATCGGTCGCCGTCTGAATCCGGGCGGACATCATAGCAGGCCGCTGAAAACGGTTGCGCAGTGGCCGTTGCGGACGGGTGAAAAAAGCGGCTGATGAGTGCGAGACAGCCGTTATAATGCCGGCCTTCTCAAAAGGAGCCGTTGTATGGCCGAGCAATCCGAACTCAATCGTCTGTTCTGGCAAAGTCGCCGCGGCATGCTGGAGCTGGATGTGCTGCTGGTGCCTTTCGTCAAGGAAGTCTATCCGGGACTCGATGAAGAGGATCAGCGTCGCTACCGCAAGCTGTTGAGTTGTGAGGACCAGGACATGTTCGGCTGGTTCATGCAGCGAGGCGAACCAGAAGACGAGGACCTGCGTCGCATGGTCCGCATGATTCTCGATCGTGTCCAGCCCAAGTAGCCAGCACTTCGAATGTCACTGGCGGCCTTCGCGGCTGCTGTTCGCCTTTTACCTGCTTGTTCAGTCGTTCGCACTGATGGCCATTGCACTGTCCGGCCTGTCTGGCTGGGCGTCGCTGGGCTGCTGGCTGTTGTGCGGCGTACATGCTTGGTACGTGCTGCCAAAGGCCATTTTGCTGTCGGCGGAAGGGGCCTGGCGTGGCCTGCGCCACGACGAGCACGGTTGGCAGTTATGGAGTGCTGGGCAGGGTTGGCAGCCAATACAACTGCTGCCGGACAGCCTGGCGCTGCCGCTGGTCATAGTGCTGCGTTTTCGTGTGCCGGGACGCCGTTTTGCCGGCAGTGTCTGCGTGCCCTGCGACGCGCTGCGGCAGGATCAGCATCGTCGCCTGAGGGTGCGTCTTAAATTCAGTCGGCGTAGGTGGGCGGTACCAGGATAGTGTCCGCGGCATGGGCGAGCAGATCGGGATAATCGAGGGTGTAGTGCAGCCCACGACTTTCCTTGCGCTCCATTGCCGAGCGGATCATCAAATCCGCTACCAGCGCCAGGTTTCGCAGTTCTAACAGGTCGCGGCTGACCTTGTAGTTGCTGTAGAACTCGTCGATCTCGCTGAGCAGCAGGCGCACCCGATGCTGGGCGCGCATCAGGCGCTTGGTGGTGCGAACGATGCCGACGTAGTCCCACATGAAGCGTCTCAACTCGTCCCAGTTGTGGGCGATGATCACGTCCTCGTCGGAGTCGGTGACCTGGCTGGCGTCCCAGGCAGGCAGTGTCGTCGGGTTTGCGCAATTGGGCAGCTCGCGCAGGATGTCCTTCGCTGCAGCGCGACCATAGACGAAGCACTCCAGCAATGAGTTGCTGGCCATGCGATTGGCGCCGTGCAGCCCCGTGAAGCTGGTTTCGCCTATTGCGTAGAGCCCTGGAATGTCGGTGCGACCGGCCTGATCAACGACCACGCCGCCGCATGTGTAGTGGGCCGCTGGCACGACGGGGATGGGCTGGCTGGTGATGTCGATGCCGTACTCCAGGCATCGTTCGTAAACGGTGGGGAAGTGGCTCTTGATAAACTCCGCAGGCTTGTGGCTGATGTCCAGATAGACACAATCGATACCAAGGCGCTTCATCTCGTGGTCGATCGCGCGTGCGACGATGTCGCGTGGAGCCAGCTCTTCCCGGGCATCGAAGCGCGGCATGAAGCGCTCGCCGTTCGGTAGTTTCAATAGCGCACCTTCACCGCGCAGAGCCTCGGTGACCAAAAAGCTCTTGGCTTGCGGGTGATACAGGCAGGTCGGGTGGAATTGGTTGAACTCCAGGTTGCCGACGCGGCAGCCCGCGCGCCACGCCATGGCGATGCCGTCACCGCAAGCGCTGTCCGGATTGCTTGTGTACAGGTAAACCTTCGCAGCGCCCCCGGTCGCCAATACGACGAAGCGCGCCTGAAAAGTTTCCACTTCACCGGTGTTGCGGTTGAGCACGTAAGCGCCCAGGCAGCGCCTGCCTGGACGACCGAGCTTGTGCTCGGTGATCAGGTCGACAGCGACGCGCTGTTGCAGTAGTTCGATGTTGCGTTTCTGCCTGGCTTGTCCAAGCAGCGTATTGAAGATTGCTGCTCCGGTTGCATCGGCTGCGTGAATGATGCGCCGATGGCTATGCCCGCCTTCGCGTGTGAGGTGAAATTCGAAGCCGCCGTCCTCTCGATTCGGCGTGTCGTCGCGGGTAAAGGGCACGCCTTGCTGGATCAGCCACTGGATTGCCTCGTTACTATGCTCCACGGTGAAGCGAACGGCGTCCTCGTGGCAAAGGCCTCCACCTGCGATCAGCGTGTCAGCGACATGTGATTCCACGGTGTCAGTTGTATCCAGAACTGCCGCGACGCCGCCTTGGGCCCAAAAGGTCGAGCCATTGGCCAGATCACCTTTGCTGAGCACCGCAACGCGAAGGCTCTCGGGGAGATTCAGTGCCAGAGTCAGGCCGGCAGCGCCACTGCCAATGACTAACACGTCGTATAGTTGAGCCTGGTTCATGTCCAGTTCCGTGGAGAAAACGTGGCCTAGTATATAGACGTGAGGTCGCGCCAAAATAGACTGCAGTGTCGTTCGCTTCTAACGGTGGGAACTTTTAGTACACCAAGCTACTCAATAGGCAGTTGTGGATGTAAGCCGGCTGGCCATGCGACGTGGGCGGCTCAGGCTTGCTATGGACACCAGGACGGCGTCGTCAGCTGATCTGACGCTTCGCTGTGGTGCAATCGCCGTCAGGTATTGCAGGATAGCTTGCTAGGAGGGGGGAGAACTTTTGCGTAAAGCCCGGGTCTATTCTGGCAGGTCGGTTCGCTGGAGTGAGCGACGCTACTCCGATAGGGAGGAGCGTTCATGCTGACTCAGGAGCAGGACCAGCAACTGGTTGAACGAGTGCAGCGTGGAGACAAGCGGGCGTTTGATCTGCTGGTGATGAAGTACCAGCACAAGATCCTTGGGTTGATCGTGCGGTTCGTTCATGACTCCCACGAAGCTCAAGACGTCGCGCAAGAGGCGTTTATCAAAGCCTATCGCGCACTCGCCAATTTCCGCGGGGACAGTGCTTTTTATACGTGGCTGTACCGCATCGCCATCAATACGGCGAAGAATCATCTGGTGGCGCGTGGAAGGCGTCCGCCGGACAGTGATGTGAGCTCTGAGGATGCCGAGTTCTATGAAGGCGATCACGCCCTCAAGGACATCGAGTCACCGGAACGCTCGCTGCTCAGGGATGAGATTGAAGATACCGTTCATCGAACCATTCAACTTTTGCCCGAAGATTTGCGTACGGCTCTAACACTACGCGAATTTGATGGTCTTAGTTATGAAGACATTGCGAGCGTCATGCAGTGTCCGGTGGGCACAGTGCGTTCTCGGATTTTCCGGGCACGTGAAGCCATAGATAAAGCGTTGCAACCCTTGTTGCATGAATCCTGAGACAGCGGCGACAGCCAAGAGAGGAACCGCCATGAGTCGTGAAGCCCTGCATGAATCGCTGTCCGCGGTGATGGATAACGAAGCGGACGAGTTGGAATTACGTCGCGTACTCGCAGGCGACAACCCAGAGCTGCGGGCCACATGGTCACGTTATCAGCTCGCCCGTGCCGCAATGCACAAGGAACTGATCGAGCCGCGTTTGGATATCGCAGCAGCGGTATCGGCTGCGCTGGCTGACGAGGCCGCGCCGGTTCAGACGCAGCAGCGCAGTGGTTGGAAGAGTTTCGGGCGCATTGCTGTAGCAGCGTCTGTTACGGTAGCTGTTCTGGCTGGGGTGCGGTTGTACAATCAGAGCGAAGTGGCTGGTCCGCAGCTTGCGCAACAGGCTCCGCAGCCAAGTATTTCGGTGCCGCAAGCCAATCAGGGGCCGACGGTACTGGCGGGTTACAGTGAGCAAGCGCAGATGCCTGTCCAGACTGCGGCGGAGAACGCCCCGATCGAGCGCTGGCATGAGGAGCGTCTGCCTTCTTATGTTCGTCAGCATGCGCAGCAGGCTGCCTTTGGTAATGGATCGGAGAGCGCGCTGCCGTACGCTCGTGCGGCCAGCATGGAAGAACGTTAGGGAGAAACATGCGCGTATTACCGCTGTATGTGGTGATGGGGGGCTGGCTTTCTATGCCGGCCCTTGCCGCTGATGCTGAGACCTGGATGGGTCGTTTGGCTTCAGCAGAGCAGAATCAGAGCTATACAGGTACTTTCGTCTACGAACGGAATGGCAGTTTTTCCAGTCATTCCGTCTGGCAACAAGTGGACGGAGATCAGGTGCGCGAGCGTTTGTTACAGCTCGACGGTGAGCCTGCCGAGGTTGTCCTGAAGGATGGCCAGGTGCAGTGCGCATCGGATGACCTGGCTGCGCAGGTGCGCGAAGGGCAAGCATGGACCGGCCAGCGCCTGGATCCAAAAGCGCTTTCCGAATGGTACGAGTTCCGCGAGCTGGGCGATTCCCGGGTTGCCGGACGTACTTCCGTAGCACTGGCAGTGGTTCCCAGGGATCAGCATCGCTATGGCTTCGAATTGCATCTTGATCGGGACACTGCGCTACCGCTCAAATCTTTGATGCTCAACGAAAAAGGCCAGTTGCTGGAACGTTTTCAGTTCACACAGTTCGCCGCCGGTCCAGTCAGTGCGGAGCAGCTTTCGCCGAGTCAGGCCTGTAAACCTGTAAAGATGGAAAAGCGCACAGCAAGCGCTACATCAAAGTGGCGCACCGATTGGTTGCCCCCAGGTTTCAAGCTGCTCGATGCACATGAACGGCCTAGCCCCGCCTCATCGGAAACGGTTTCCTGGCTCTCCTACGGCGATGGCCTTGCCAAGTTTTCGGTATTTCTCGAGCCGCTGCGGGGGGCGCTGGTTGAGGATGCTCGCAGCCAGATGGGGCCAACGGTTGCGGTATCCAAACGCATCAGTACCGCCGATGGTGATGTCATGGTGACGGTCGTGGGTGAAGTGCCGCTAGGGACTGCCGAGCGAGTAGCGCTTTCGATGCGGGCCGATGCGGAACAGACGCAGAAATGATTGAAGAACCGGGGCGGGTAGTCGCGCTCGATAAGGGCGCGGTTTGGGTCGAGACGCGGCGCAAGAGTACCTGTTCCGGTTGTTCCGCAAAAAATGGCTGTGGTCAGGGGTTGATGGATACCCTCGGCCTCCGCGAGAAGCGCGGGTTGGTTCGCGCTTTGACGGACATTCAGCTGCAGGTTGGCGATTCCGTTATCGTTGGCATTCGCGAGGATGTGTTGCTGCGCGGTGCCGTCCTTGTCTATCTTTTTCCTCTGATCATATTGATGATCGCCGCCGTGGTGGCCGCCCAGTTTTCATCGTACGAGCCGGTCATCATCTTCTCAGGGTGCGGCGGATTCTTCGCTTCCTGGCTGTTGGTGCGTATGCGGACTCGGCGTACGGCGAGCAATCCTGATTGGCAGCCAGTGATCTTGCGCGCCATGCTCGCGGGGCCAGCGAGTCCCTGAGCTTCCTTATTTTATCAGTGGGGAGACTTGTAGTCATGTTCAATCGAAACAGCTGCTTTGCCTTCATGGCAGGCCTGGCCTTGCTTGGGCAGGCCTTGGTGGCGCAAGCGCAAACGGCTTTGCCTGATTTCAAGCCGCTGGTTGAAAGTGCATCGCCGGCGGTGGTTAACATCAGTACCAAGCAGAAGGTGCCCGTGCGCAGCGCAACGGCTCAGATGCCGGAGCTGGAGGGATTGCCACCGATCTTTCGTGAGTTCTTCGAACATAGCATTCCGCAGATGCCAGGCGCGCCGGGGCGTGGCCAGCAACGCGAAGCGCAATCTCTTGGTTCTGGCTTCATCATCTCTGAAGATGGTTACGTGCTCACCAACAACCATGTAGTCGCCGATGCCGATGAAATCATCGTCAGGCTGCCGGATCGGAGTGAGCTGGAAGCCAAGCTGGTCGGTGCCGATCCGCGGTCCGACGTGGCTGTGCTGAAGGTCGAAGGTAAAGGTCTGCCAACCGTGAAGATCGGCCGCTCCGATGAGCTCAAAGCCGGCGAGTGGGTGTTGGCTATCGGCTCGCCGTTTGGTTTTGACCATACCGTGACCGCAGGTATCGTCAGTGCAACCGGCCGCAGCCTGCCCAATGAAAGCTATGTCCCGTTCATTCAGACCGACGTGGCGATCAATCCAGGCAATTCCGGAGGGCCGTTGTTCAATCTTGACGGCGAAGTGATCGGCATCAACTCTCAGATTTTCACTCGCTCCGGTGGCTTCATGGGGCTGTCGTTCGCGATTCCGATCGACGTGGCGATGGACGTGGCCAATCAGCTGCGCACCGACGGCAAGGTTAGCCGCGGCTGGCTCGGTGTCGTGATTCAGGAAGTAAACAAGGATCTCGCGGAGTCGTTCGGCCTCGAGCGCCCGGCCGGTGCATTGGTGGCTCAGGTGATGGACGGTGGTCCTGCTGCACGAAGTGGGTTGCGCGTAGGAGATGTCATCCTCAGTCTCGATGGTAAGCCGATCGTCATGTCGGCAGATCTGCCGCATTTGGTAGGAGCGCTGAAGCCTGGCAGCAAGGCTCGGATGGAAGTGGTACGTGATGGCGATCGCAAGATGCTCGATGTGAAGATCGGTGCGATGCCGGACGAGGGTGAGCCGGTGGCGGCTTCCGGTAGCGGGCAGGAGCGTAGTGATAACCGCCTGGGTGTAAAAGTGACTGAGCTGACCGCCGAGCAGAAAAAGAGTCTCGACCTGCCGGGTGGTGTGGTCATCACGGAGATTCTCAATGGCCCGGCGGCGATGATCGGTCTGCGCCCAGGTGATGTCATCACCCACCTGAACAACCAGGCTATCAATTCGGCGGAGACGTTCGCCCAGGTTGCCGAGCAATTGCCGAAAAATCGTTCGGTATCGATGCGCGTCCTGCGTCAAGGGCGTGCCAGCTTCATCACGTTCAAGCTGGCGGACTAGGCGCGGAGCAGCGGTGAATAAAGGGCGGCTTTGGCCGCCCTTTCTTTTTGCTCCGGCCGCCTGAATGCCCTCGCCGACGCTGCGGATCATCTGCGGATGGCTTGTACGTGGCACTGCCGGGACTGATCAGTTACACTTCGCGGCTATTTTCGGCGGGCAATCGGCCCGCGTCTTTTCCGAGTGTTGAGCTGTGAGTGACCTGAGTCATATCCGCAATTTCTCCATCATCGCCCACATTGATCACGGCAAGTCCACCCTGGCGGACCGGTTCATCCAGATGTGCGGTGGCCTGTCCGAGCGAGAAATGGCCGCTCAGGTGTTGGATTCGATGGATCTCGAGCGTGAGCGTGGTATTACCATCAAGGCCCACAGCGTCACGCTGCATTACAAGGCGAATGATGGAAAGACTTACCAGCTGAATTTCATCGACACGCCAGGCCACGTCGACTTCACCTATGAAGTCAGCCGTTCGCTCGCTGCGTGTGAGGGTGCTTTGTTGGTGGTCGATGCCGGGCAGGGTGTCGAGGCGCAATCGGTCGCCAACTGCTACACCGCCATCGAGCAGGGTCTTGAGGTCATGCCGGTCCTGAACAAGATGGACCTGCCCCAGGCCGAGCCTGAGCGCGTCAAGGAAGAGATCGAACACATCATCGGCATCGATGCCACCGATGCTGTCCCGTGCAGCGCCAAGAGCGGTATGGGTGTCGAAGACGTGCTCGAGCGTCTGGTTCAGGTCATCCCGCCGCCAACCGGTGAGATCGAGGCGCCGTTGCAGGCGCTGATCATCGATTCCTGGTTCGATAATTATCTGGGTGTGGTATCGCTGGTTCGGGTACGCCACGGGCGCATCAAGAAAGGCGACAAGGTGCTGGTCAAATCCACCGGCAAAGTCCACCAGGTCGACAGTGTGGGCGTCTTCACGCCCAAGCACACCGCCACAGCGGATCTCAAAGCCGGTGAAGTGGGCTTCATCATCGCCGGCATCAAGGACATCCATGGTGCGCCGGTGGGCGATACCCTGACGCTTTCAAGCACGCCGGACGTTGAGATGCTGCCTGGTTTTCAGCGCATCAAGCCGCAGGTGTATGCCGGCCTGTTCCCGGTCAGCTCCGATGATTTCGAGGACTTCCGCGAGGCGCTACAGAAGCTCACGCTCAACGACGCCGCGCTGCAGTACGAGCCCGAGAGCTCCGAAGCGCTGGGTTTCGGCTTTCGCATCGGCTTCCTCGGCATGCTGCACATGGAGATCATCCAGGAGCGCCTGGAGCGCGAGTACAACCTGGATCTGATCACCACCGCGCCGACCGTAGTCTACGAGCTGCTACTGAAGAATGGCGACACCATCTATGTCGACAATCCTTCGCGTCTGCCGGATCTGTCCTCCATTGAAGACATGCGCGAGCCGATCGTGCAGGCCAACATCCTGGTCCCGCAGGATCATCTGGGCAACGTAATCACGCTGTGTATCGAGAAGCGCGGCGTACAGCGCGACATGCAGTTCCTCGGCTCGCAGGTGCAGGTGCGTTACGACCTGCCGATGAGCGAAGTAGTGCTGGACTTCTTCGATCGCCTGAAGTCGGTCAGTCGAGGTTACGCCTCGCTGGATTACAGCTTCGTGCGCTTTCAGTCAGCCAATCTGGTCAAGCTCGACGTACTGATCAATGGCGAGAAGGTCGACGCGCTGGCGCTGATCGTGCATCGCGACAATGCCCACTACAAGGGCCGACAACTGACCGAGAAGATGAAAGAACTGATTCCTCGACAGATGTTCGATGTGGCGATCCAGGCGGCCATTGGCGGGCAGATCGTCGCGCGGACCACGGTCAAGGCGCTGCGCAAGAATGTTCTGGCGAAGTGCTACGGCGGTGACGTAAGCCGTAAGCGCAAGCTGCTGGAGAAGCAGAAGGCCGGCAAGAAGCGCATGAAACAGGTAGGCAGCGTGGAGATTCCGCAAGAGGCGTTCCTCGCGGTGTTGAAGGTAGATAGCTGATATGTCGATCAATTTCCCGCTGTTGCTGGTTATCGCCGTGGCCGTCTGCGGCCTGTTAGCGCTGAGCGATCTGTTGTTTTTCGCCCCGCGGCGCCGGGCTGCGATCGCTAACTACGAAGGGCGCACCGGGGAAATCGATCCATCGACGCTCGAGGCGCTGAACAAGGAGCCGCTGCTGATCGAATACGGCAAATCCTTCTTCCCGGTATTGGCCATCGTGCTGGTGCTGCGCTCGTTCCTTGTCGAGCCTTTCCAGATCCCCTCCGGCTCGATGATCCCTACGCTTGAAGTCGGCGATTTCATTCTGGTGAACAAGTTCGCGTATGGCATCCGCCTGCCGGTGGTGGATACCAAAGTAATCGAGGTCAGCGATCCGAAGCGCGGCGACGTCATGGTTTTCCGCTATCCGAGTCAACCGAACATCAACTACATCAAGCGGGTCGTCGGTTTGCCGGGCGACACCGTGCGTTACAGCAGCGATCGTCGGCTGTTCATCAACGATCAGCCGGTGGCGGAGACGCTGATCGGCGAGGAGCCGGGCAGCCTCGGCAGCGCCGTGCTATATCGGGAGAAGCTTGGTGAGGTCGAGCACCTGATTCGCAAGGAGATGGGGCGCTATCGGATCGAACCGAGTCGGCAGTGGACCGTTCCTGCCGGCCACTACTTCATGATGGGCGACAACCGCGACAACTCCAATGACAGCCGCTACTGGCAGGACGAGTCGATTCCGGCCGAGTTGGCCGGCATGGTTCCTGACCGCAACATCGTGGGTAAGGCCTTCGCCGTCTGGATGAGCTGGCCGGATCCCAAGCTCAGCAACCTGCCGAATTTCTCCCGCGTGGGCCTGATTCACTGAAGCTGTGAATTACGGCCCCCGCCGAACGAGCCGGGCTCGCTATATTTGTCCGGCCCCGATCGGTGGGTATCGTTTACGACATAGAGGTCGACATGAGTTTTGCGCGTTCGCAGAAAGGGCTGTCCATGCTGAGCTGGATCATGGTCCTGGCGGTTGTGGCATTCGTAGCCAGCACCGGGTTCAAGATGTTCCCGCACTATTTCGACTACATGTCCATGGACAAGATCATCCAGTCTGTGGAGACCGACGAAGCGCTTGAGATTCACAGCGTCGGGGAGTTCTATAGTCATGTCAGCAAGGGGATGCAGGTCAACGGCATTCAGAACATCGATCTGAAGGAAGCGCTGAAGGTCGAGATCCAGAACAATGAATTCAGGGCACACCTGAAGTACGAAAAACGCGAGCCGCTGATCCGCAATCTCGATCTGGTGGCGAACTTCGACAAAGAATATCGCCTAAGGATGCCGTGAGCACTTCGTTAGCCCGCCTCGAGCGCAAGCTCGGCTATCAATTCAAGGACCAGGAGCTGATGCTCCTGGCTCTGACGCACCGCAGCTATGCCGGACGCAACAACGAGCGTCTGGAGTTTCTCGGTGACGCCATCCTCAACTTCGTTGCCGGCGAGGCGCTTTTCAACCATTTCCCACAGGCCCGCGAAGGCCAGCTGTCGCGCCTGCGGGCCCGGCTGGTCAAGGGCGAGACGCTTGCCGTGCTGGCACGCGGCTTCGAGCTTGGTGACCATCTGCGCCTCGGCTCCGGAGAACTCAAGAGTGGTGGCTACCGCCGTGAATCGATTCTCGCCGATACCCTTGAGGCGCTAATCGGCGCCATCTATCTCGATGCTGGCATGGACGTCGCTCGTGAGCGGGTCATCGCCTGGCTGGCCAACGAGCTTCAGGGCCTGACCCTGGTGGATACCAATAAGGATCCCAAGACCCGCCTGCAGGAGTTTCTGCAATCGCGTGCCTGCGAACTGCCGCGTTACGAAGTCGTGGATATTCAGGGCGAGCCGCATTGCCGCACCTTCTTCGTCGAATGCCAGGTGGCCCTGCTCAACGACAAAACTCATGGGCAGGGCGCCAGTCGCCGCATTGCCGAACAGGTTGCCGCCGCAGCCGCATTGATCGCCCTGGGCGTGGAGAACGGACATGACTGACGAGCAGCAACAATCCGAAGACGTCAGCCGTTGCGGTTATGTCGCGATCGTCGGCCGGCCGAACGTCGGCAAATCCACCTTGCTCAACCACATCCTCGGGCAGAAGCTGGCGATTACCTCGCGCAAGCCGCAGACGACGCGGCACAACATGCTCGGCATCAAGACCGAAGGCGGCGTGCAGGCTGTCTATGTGGACACGCCCGGTCTGCACAAGAATGGCGAGACCGCGCTCAACCGCTATATGAACCGCACCGCGGCCTCGGCGCTGAAGGACGTCGACGTGGTGATCTTCGTCGTCGACCGCACTCGCTGGACCGAAGAAGACCAGGCCGTGCTGGAGCGCGTGCAATACGTCACCGGGCCGCTGATCGTCGCCGTCAACAAGACCGACCGCATCGAGGACAAGGCCGAGCTGCTACCGCACCTGCGCTGGCTGGCCGAGCAGCTGCCGAATGCCGAGATCGTGCCGATCTCCGCGCAGCACGGGCAGAATCTGGAAACCCTGGAACAGCTGGTGGCCGAGCGCTTGCCTGAGGGCGAGCACTTCTTCCCGGAAGATCAGATCACCGACCGCAGCAGCCGCTTTCTCGCCGCCGAACTGGTGCGCGAGAAGATCATGCGTCAGCTTGGCGCCGAGGTGCCGTACCAGATCACCGTCGAAATCGAGGACTTCAAGCAGGAAGGCCACGTGCTGCACATCCACGCGCTGATTCTGGTCGAGCGCGACGGGCAGAAGAAGATCATCATCGGCGACAAGGGCGAGCGCATCAAACGCATCGGCCAGGAAGCGCGCAAGGACATGGAGGTGCTGTTCGACTCCAAGGTCATGCTCAACCTGTGGGTCAAGGTTAAGGGTGGCTGGTCCGACGACGAGCGCGCACTGCATTCGCTGGGCTATCAGTAACACCACCTTCGCACTCACCCGTGCGCATCGCGCACGCCCTGGCCCGCCATGCACCAGCCTGCATTCGTTCTGCACAGCCGTCCGTACAAGGAAAGCAGCGCGTTGGTCGACCTGTTTACTCCGCAGGGGCGGCTGCGCGCCGTCATGCGTGCCGCGCGTGGCAAGGCCGGCAGCCTGATTCGCCCGTTCGTATCGCTGGAAGTCGAACTGCGCGGCAAGTCCGAGCTGAAAACCGTTGCCCGCCTGGAAAGCGCCGGCCCTGCGCACTGGCTCGATGGCCAGGCGCTGTTCAGCGGTATGTACCTCAACGAGCTGCTGATTCGCCTGCTGCCTGCCGAAGACGCGCACCCCGCGTTGTTCGATCATTATGTCGCGACCTTACCGGCGCTGGCCGAGCACCGGCCGCTGGAACCGTTGCTGCGGGCCTTCGAATGGCGACTGCTCGACGAACTGGGCTATGGTTTCGCCCTCGACATCGATATCGCCGGTCAGCCTATCGATGCGCAGCGGCTGTATCGGCTGGTGCCGGACGCCGGCCTGGAGCCGGTTGTGGGCTTCCAGCCTGGGCTGTTCAACGGCGCGGAACTCTTGGCCATGGCCGAGGCCGATTGGCAGGTGCCGGGCGCGCTCGCCGCCGCCAAGCGGCTGATGCGCCAGGCTCTGGCACCGCATCTAGGCGGCCGACCGCTAGTCAGCCGCGAACTGTTCATGAACCTGAAGGAGGCTCCGCGTGACTGAGGCCAATCGAATTCTGCTCGGCGTCAACGTCGACCACGTCGCCACACTGCGTCAGGCCCGCGGCACCCGCTATCCGGACCCGGTCAAGGCCGCGCTGGATGCGGAAGAGGCCGGTGCCGATGGCATCACGGTGCACCTACGCGAGGATCGTCGGCATATCCAGGAGCGCGATGTGCTGATGATGAAGGACGCGTTGCAGACGAGGATGAACTTCGAGATGGGGGTCACCGAGGCGATGCTCGCATTCGCCGAGCAGCTGCGTCCGGAGCACGTGTGCCTGGTCCCGGAAACGCGTCAGGAGCTGACTACCGAGGGCGGGCTGGACGTGCTCGGGCAGGAAGCGCGCATTCGCGAGGCTGTTGAGCGTTTACGTGGCTGTGGCGCGGAGGTCTCGCTGTTCATCGATGCCGAGCCGCGGCAGATCGAGGCGGCCGCTCGTGTCGGCGCACCGGCTATCGAACTGCATACCGGCCGTTATGCCGATGCCCACAGCGTTGCCGAGCGGGCCTGCGAGCTCGCGCGCATTCGCGACGGTGTCGAGGCCGGCCTGAGTCACGGACTCATCGTCAACGCCGGCCATGGCCTGCATTACCACAACGCCGAAGCCATCGCCGCCATTCGTGGCGTCAACGAGCTGAATATCGGCCACGCCATCGTCGCCCATGCGCTGTTCGTCGGCTTCAAGCAGGCGGTCAAGGAAATGAAGCATCTGATCCTCAGCGCCGCAGCGCGGGGGTGAGACAAGCCATCCGCTGGAGGGCGCAGTTGCGGTCTTCCGCAGGACGGCGCTGCTCAGCGGCGGAACAGGTTGATCAGCACGGTCAGGACCACGCTGAGGATCACCATCGAGGTGATTGGGATGAACACCCGGCTGCGTTCGGACTCGATGCGGATGTCGCCGGGCAATCGACCGAACCAGCTCAGCAGCCATGGGAAATAGTGCCAGGCGATGCCGAGCAGTAGCAGGGCAGCGCCCGCCACGATCATCCAGCGTGCCATTTCATCTCCTCGTTTCGCTCCAATCGCGTGGCCGGTCGTGTGCGGTATTCGACAAAGGCGGCGATCACCTGTGCGGCCAGCACCTCAACGGCTTCGCTCCGATTGCTGCCGCGTAGCAGCTTGATCTGATACTCGCCCAGTTCTGGCAACCCATACTGACCATCCAGGCGCTGCAGGGGCGGGCGAATCAGGCTTGATGGATAGGGCGCGATGGCGAGATCGGCAATCATCGCGGCCTCCTGTCCCGAAGTCTGTTCGCTGGAGTAGGCCACTCGATAGCTGCGACCGGCGCGGTCGAGGGCATCCAGCGCCTGCCGTCGCCAGGCGCAATCGGGGCTGGCCAGCGCCAGCGGCAGCGGCGTGCGCAGCGCGGCGACACCACCGCTGCGCCCGGCCCAGACCAGCGGCTCGCTATGGATCGGCTCGCCCCGCGAATCGTCCTGGCCGAGGTTGCCTACGGTGACCAGGGCGAGGTCCAGTTCGCCTGCGTCGATGCGCTCGATCATATCGATACTGCGCGCGACCGACACATCCACTTCGACTCCGGGATGACTGCGGGCGAACAACGCCAGCAGACCGGGCAGGATGCGCGTTCCGACATCCGCCGGCGTTCCGAAGTGCACGCGCCCCTGCAGCGCTGGCTGGAGGAAGTGCGCGATGGCCTCCTCGTTGAGCTTGAGCAGGCGCCGGGCATAGCCGAGCAGTATCTCGCCGGCCGGTGTCAGGCGCACCTGCCGCGCCTCGCGGACGAACAGGGAGCGCCCGAGGGTTTCTTCCAAGCGCTTGATCTGCATGCTGACCGCCGAGGTGCTGCGATAGATCTGCCCAGCGGCACGGGTGAAACTGCCGCTTTCGGCAATGGCGACAAAGGTGCGCAGCACATCGCTTTCCAGCAGGGGCGTCGAAGGGGTAGTGGATTGCTCAAGCGGCTCGGGCATAGGAAAGGCTTCAATTTTTCTGAACACAGGCTTTCATATTAGTCGTTTGTTTGAACGGTTGAGGCCCGCTCATCCTGTAGGCAACCGGTGGCGCCACAAGCCCGTGGCCACCGAGAGCCAAAGCGGAGGTGAGCATGTCTGGTGAACGACGCGATACCCATGTACGGCAACAATCCGAGGCGCAGATGCCGGACTTCTATATGCCGGCCATGTGGCCGCTGGATCTGCAGCGCAGCTTGCAGGACTGGTTTCGCGCCTGGCGGCAGCGACGCCTGTATCGGCAACTGTTGAAGCTGGATGATCGGCAACTGGCGTCGCGCGATCTGGATCGGCGCCGGCTCGGTGAAATGGCTAATACGCCGTTGCGTCAGTTGGTAGCGAAGCGGCGCAAGCACCGCGGCACTGCGCGCGCCACTCGTTGAGCGGCCAACCTGCCGTCAGGGCTTGCGGGCGAGGAGCACGGCGCGCATGGGGGCCGGCAGGCCTTCGATCGTTTTGCGGTGGTCTTGCGGGTCGAGGAAGTCGGGCAACGACTGGTAGCGCATCCACTCGGTGCTGCGCTGTTCCGCGATGCTGGTCACGCTGACGTCCACGCAGCGCACGTCGGCAAAGCCGGCGCGGCGCAACCAGCATTCCAGCGCCTTCACCGAGGGCAGGAACCAGACGTTGCGCATCTGCGCATAGCGATCCTCCGGTACCAGGGCGGTGTTCTCGTCGCCCTCGACCACCAGTGTTTCCAGCACCAGCTCGCCGCCGCGTACCAGGCAGTCCTTGAGGTCGAGCAGATGGTCGACCGGTGAGCGGCGATGGTAGAGCACGCCCATGGAAAACACCGTTTCGAAGCCTTCGAGCCTGGCCGGCAGTTCTTCCAGGGCGAACGGCAGATGCCAGACCGGCAGCTCCTGCAGGTAGCGCTTCATTGCATGGAATTGGCAGAAGAACAGCCAGTTCGGGTCGACCCCGACCACGCTGTCGGCGCCGGCACCGAGCATGCGCCACATGTAGTAGCCGTTGCCGCAACCGACGTCGAGGATGCGTTTGCCAGCCAGATTCAGGTGCGGCGCAACCCGGTCCCACTTCCAGTCCGAGCGCCACTCGGTATCGACATGCACACCGAACACGTCGAACGGACCCTTGCGCCATGGCGAGAGCCCCATCAGCGCGTCGTGGGTGGCCTGGCGCGTGGCGTCGTCGCAGGGCGCGTCGAGGCGGAAGCCGTCACGCAGTTCGACCTGCACGGGCGCCAGCGCTGGCAGCGCGTCGACGGCGCGCCGCCAGCGCGGCAGATCACCGTGACCGACCGCGAGCTTGGCGTCCAGCTGCTGCTGAACGCCGTTGGCCCAGGCGGCCAGCGGGGTGCCGGCCAGGCGCCAGGCGAGGGGAGTCAGGTCGAGGTTCATGGCAGGGCGATCAGCGAGGCGAAATTCAGGCACTGGAACCAGGGCACGACCTTGGAAAAGCCGGCATCCAGTAGCCGTTGGCGATGGGTTTCCAGGCTGTCGGGCTTCATCACGTTTTCGATGGCGCTGCGCTTCTGGGCGATTTCCAGTTCGCTGTAGCCATTGGCGCGCTTGAAGGCGATGTGCAGGTCGGTCAGCAACTGTTGCTCGTCTTCATCTTCGAAGCGCAGCTTTTCCGACAGGATCAGCGCGCCACCGGGCACCAGGGCCTGGCGAATGCGACCGAGCAGCGCCGGGCGCTGTTCCGGTGCGATGAACTGCAGGGTAAAGTTCAGCGCCACCAGCGAGCTGGGCTGGAACTGCAGAGCCAGGATGTCGGCTTCGATGACCTCGACCGGCAACAGCTCCTGGAACATCGAGTCCTGTGCGTGGAGGTATTCGCGGCAGCGCTCGACCATTGCCGCGGAGTTGTCCACGGCGACGACCTGGCAGTTGTCGGCGGTCACGTGGCGTCGCAACGCCTGGGTCACCGCCCCCAGCGAGCAGCCGAGGTCGTACAGATGAGTATGCGGCTGTGCGAACTGCGCGGCGATCACGCCGATGTTCTCGACGATGGTCGGGTAACCGGGCACAGAGCGCTTGATCATGTCGGGAAACACCCGCACCACGTCCTCGTTGAAGACGAAGTCCTGAATGCGAGGCAGGGGCTGGGCGAACAGACGGTCGGGATCGTGACTCACGGTGTCGGGCGGCGTGTGTGAAAAAGGGGCGGCATTGTAGCCGAAACCATGCTCGCCGCGGGCTCCGCCCGACTCAGCGTACCTCGATCCGGCAATCGAACATGCCCGCTGGCTCGGCGTCGGCCTCCCACGGACGTTGATAGGTGAGGTACAGCCGGCCGCTGCCGGACTCCTGTGCCTCGAAGCGCCAGGTCGACAGGCCATCTCCGCCGATCATGTCGGCCTTCGGATTGCTGAACACCTCGGGGCCGAGGCTGCGCAATTGCTCCGCGGCGGCTTCGTGCAGAATCCAGCGATAGCCGGTGGTCGGGTTGCTCGGCAGGCTGATGATGAGTTGCTGGCCGCTCTGCAGTGTTTGCGGACAGCGGCTGTCGTCGCTGAGCACGACGCTGGAGGGCGTCTTGTCGTTGCTTGCGCAGGCAGCGAGCAGGGCGAAGCTGGCGGGCAGCAACAGACGAGGGATGTCGAAAGACATGATCGGCACCGGTCGGAAATGAGTTGGGAAGGATAGCCCAAAAGAGCTCGGTTGCAGGCGCGCACTCGGTCTGCATCGGCCCCGAAGGGTAGAAGCGCAGCGCGACCTCCACCCCTCGACTACAGCTGTTCTGCATCCTGTCCCGCGTCAGAACAGCACCTTGGCCACATCGGCGAAGCGCTTGGCGAAATGCACCGTCAGGCCATCCTTGAGATAGTCGGGCAACTCTTCGAAGTCGCCGCGGTTGGCTTCCGGCAGGATCAGCTCGAAGATCTTCTGCCGCCGCGCTGCGATCACCTTCTCGCGCACGCCGCCGATCGGCAATACGTGACCGGTCAACGTCAGCTCGCCAGTCATGGCCACGCCTTTCTTCGGCGGCTGGTTGCGCGCCAGGGAGAGCAGGGCGCTGGCCATGGTGATGCCGGCGCTGGGGCCGTCCTTGGGTGTGGCGCCTTCCGGCACGTGCAGGTGCACGAAAGCCTGGTCGAAGAACTCCGGATCGCCCTTGAAGGTTTTCAGGTTCGAGCTGACATAGCTGTAGGCGATCTCCGCCGATTCCTTCATCACGTCACCGAGCTTGCCGGTGAGCTTGAAGCCTCGGTTGAGCGTATGGATGCGTGTGGCCTCGATCGGCAGCGTGGCGCCACCCATGCTGGTCCAGGCCAGGCCCGTGATCACACCGACGCCGGAGAGCACCTGTTCGCTGCGGAACACCGGTTTGCCGAGGTAGCTTTCCAGGTCCTTCGGCGTGATCTTCAGCTCCGCTTGCGGGTCTTCCAGCAACTGCACCACGGCCTTGCGCACCAGCTTGCCCAGTTGCTTCTCCAGCTGACGCACACCGGCTTCACGGGCATAGCCTTCGATCACCGCTTTCATGGCGCTGTCGCTGATGGTGAGGCGTTGCTTGGGTACGCCGGTCCTGTCCAGCAGTTTGGGCCACAGGTGGCGCTTGGCGATGGCCAGCTTTTCCTCGGCGATGTAGCCGGACAGGCGGATCACCTCCATGCGGTCGAGCAGCGGGCCAGGGATCGAATCCAGGGTGTTGGCCGTGCAGACGAACAGCACCTTGGACAGGTCCAGGCGCAGGTCCAGGTAATGGTCGAGGAATTCGACGTTCTGCTCCGGGTCCAGCGTCTCCAGCAGCGCCGAGGCCGGATCGCCCTGGTAGCTGCTGCTCAGCTTGTCGATCTCGTCGAGCATGATCACCGGGTTCATCACCTCGACATCCTTGAGTGCCTGCACCAGCTTGCCGGGCAGCGCGCCGATGTAGGTGCGACGGTGACCCTTGATCTCCGCCTCATCGCGCATACCGCCGACGCTGAAACGATAGAACGGTCGGCCGAGGGATTCGGCGATGGACTTGCCGATACTGGTCTTGCCCACGCCCGGCGGGCCGACCAAGAGCACGATGGAGCCGGCTATCTCGCCCTTGAAGGCACCGACGGCGAGAAATTCGAGAATGCGGTTCTTGATGTCGTCGAGGCCGGCGTGGTGCTTGTCGAGCACCTTGCGCGCGCGCTTGAGGTCGAGTTTGTCCTTGCCCAGCACGCCCCAGGGCAGGGCGGTGGCCCAGTCCAGGTAGTTGCGGGTGACGGCGTATTCCGGCGAGCCGGTCTCGAGGATCGACAGCTTGTTCAGCTCCTCGTCGATGCGCTTCTGCGCGGCGGGTGGCACCACCTTGCCTTCCAGGCGCGCGCGGAACTCGTCGGCATCGGCGCTCTTGTCGTCCTTGGTGATGCCCAGCTCGCGCTGGATGATCTTCAGCTGTTCCTTGAGGAAGAACTCGCGCTGGCGTTCGCCGATCTTGCGATTCACCTCGCCGGTCAGCTCCTTCTGCAACCTGGCGACTTCCACTTCCTTGCGCAGCAGCGGCAGCACCTTCTCCATGCGCTTCAACACCGGCACGGTATCCAGCACTTCCTGCAGCTCCGCGCCAGGCGCAGTGGTCAGCGCGGCGGCGAAGTCCGACAGTGGCGACGGGTCGTTGGGGCTGAAGCGATTGAGATAGTTCTTCAGCTCCTCGCTGTACAGCGGGTTGAGCGGCAAGAGCTCCTTGATCGCGTTGATCAGGGCCATGCCGTAGGCCTTCACCTCGTCACGCGGGTCGTCATCGCTCTTCGGATAATCGACTTCCACCAGATACGGCGGCTTGCGCCGCAGCCAGCCGCGGATGCGCACCCGTGCCAGGCCCTGGGCGACGAACTGCAGCTTGCCACCCTCTTGCGAGGCGTGGTGCACGCGGACCATGGTGCCGTGCTCCGGCAGGCTGTCCGGGTCGAAGGTGGCCATGTCCAGCACCGGCGAGTCGACGAAGAACAGTGCCACGCGCTGGTGCGGCGTCTTGGCCACGCGTTCCAGGGTCTCGGCCCAGGGATCTTCGTTGACGATCACCGGCAACACCTGCGCCGGAAAGAACGGCCGGTTGTGCACGGGGATGATGTAGAGCTTGTCCGGCTGCTGTTGATCGGGCAGCACGAGACCGTTGGAGGAGATGATTTCCTGCTCGATATGATCCTGATTGATGTCGTCGTTCATGCGGCACCCGTTGCGAATACGTGCACCTTAGATGGGTGGTGGCGCGGATGATTTCAATCCCGTCGCGTGGGGGTGGGCACTTCATTCCGGCTTAGGTACAGTGCTTGCACGCACAGGTGCCCATCATGCTCAACGCCCGTCTGCTTCGCCTGGATGACCAGACTCACCAGCACGCCCACGACTATCACCAGCTGGTGATGTCGCTCTCTGGGCGCGCGGAATTCGAGGTCAATGGCTCGGGTGGCGAAGTCTGCCGGATGCGTGCCTGCCTGGTGCCGGGCGATGCCGACCACGGCTTCGCCGGCATGGGCGACAACCGCATGCTGATCATCGATCTCGACGAGCAGGATATTGTCACCGACGACCCTGCGCTGTTGGCCCGCCTGTTCGAGGCGCCGCGCTATCCGGCGCTGGATGCCGATTTCCAGAATCTGCTGGCCTACGCCGGCGCCGAGCTGGCGCGCTACGGCAGCGATCCGCTGCTGGCCCGGGCGCTGGGCGGCGTGCTGTTGCGGGCGCTGCACCTGCGACTGTTCGGCGAGTCCCAGCAGCGACCGGCCGGCCCGCTCGATCTGCAGCGGCTGGACAGTCATATCCAGGACAACATGGCGCGACGCATCACCGTCGCCGAGTTGGCCCAGGTAGTCTGCCTCAGCCCCAGCCACTTTCACGCCCAGTTCAAGGATTGCGTCGGCCTCACGCCGCACCAGTACCTGCTCAAGACCCGCCTCGACCGTGCCGCCCGCCTGCTGCGCGAGACGCCGCTGCCGCTGGTGCGGATTGCCGAGGAGTGCGGCTTCTCCAGCCAGAGCGCCTTGACCACGGCGACCCGCCGCTACCTCGGTCTGACCCCTCGCGGATTGCGCAAGTCGGACTCCTGAGCTTTCTTCAGGTCGCCCTGTTTTCGGGCTCTTCAGCTATCGCGCGCAGATTCCTGCGCCATGCTGGTGCGTTTTTATTGCCGTCGTATTTCGGCGTCCGGCTTCCGGAGTTTTTCGTAAAACTTCCGTAGTTTTGCGCAAGAACGACGCGTCACGCTGCCCCTACATTCCGTGTCCCGACCTGGCTCATTGTCTTGTGCTGCACCAACAGCCTGGCCGTGGACTAGACCTATAAGCAGACACCATCACAAGAGGAGCGGCGCATGTTCAAGGCCGGTCACGTGCTGGAAGGCGCCTTCGCCAACCAGAAAGCCGCGGAATTCTTTCCCGCCATCAGCGCCAACTACGCCGTTGACGAGGCGCAATATCTCACCGAGCTGCTGCAGCTTGCCGATCCCGGCGAGGCGGGTATTGCCGCCATTCGCGCGCGCGCGCGCAGCCTGATCGAGGCGGTGCGCGGGCGTGACAATGCCGTCGACACCCTCGATGCACTGCTGCGCCAGTACAGCCTGGACACCCAGGAAGGGCTGATGCTGATGTGCCTGGCCGAAGCGCTGCTGCGGGTGCCGGATGCCGCCACGGCTGACGCGCTGATTCGCGACAAGCTCAACGCCGCCGAATGGGAGCGTCACCTCGGCCAGAGCGACAACGTGTTGGTCAACTTCGCCGCCTGGGGGCTGGTGATGACCGGCAAGGTGGTCGATCCGGAAACCGCTGACGGCCGGCCGAAGAACGTCATCGGCCGCCTGCTCAAACGCTCCGGCGAGCCGGTGATCCGCAGCGCGATGAATCAGGCGATGAAGCTGATGGGCAAGCAGTTCGTGCTTGGCCGGACCATCGCCGAAGCGCTGAAGAACGGCCGTCCCGAGCGCGAGAAGGGCTACACCTATTCCTTCGACATGCTCGGTGAGGCGGCACTGACCGCCGAAGACGCCGCCAAGTACATGGCCGACTACCGTCAGGCCGTGGAAACCGTCGGCGCCGAGCCGCAGGTCGGCAAGGGCCCGCGTCCGTCGGTGTCGATCAAGTTGTCGGCGCTGCATCCACGTTACGAAGTCGCCCAGCGCGAACGCGTGCTCACCGAGCTGTTCGCCAGCGTGCGCGAACTGGCCGTGCTGGCGCGTCAGCGCAATGTCGGGATCACCATCGATGCCGAGGAGGCCGACCGCCTCGAGCTGTCGCTGGAACTGTACGAAAAGCTCCTGCGCGACCCGGCCATCGCCGGCTGGGGTGAGTTCGGCCTGGTCATCCAGGCCTACTCCAAGCGCTGCCTGCCGGTGCTGGTCTGGCTGACGCTGCTCGGTCGCGAGCTCGGCGAACGCATTCCGCTGCGGCTGGTGAAGGGCGCCTACTGGGACAGCGAGATCAAGCAGTGCCAAGTCCAGGGCCTGGACGGCTACCCCGTCTATACCCGCAAAGAAGGTACCGATACCTCCTACCTCGCCTGCGCGCGCTACCTGTTGTCCGAACACACCCGTGGGGTGATCTACCCGCAGTTCGCCAGCCACAACGCGCACACCGTCAGCTGCATCCTGGCCATGGCCGAGGAAACCTCGCAGCCGCGCGAGTTCGAGTTCCAGCGCCTGCACGGCATGGGCGATGCCTTGTACGACACGGTGATCGAGAAGTACGCCCGCAACGTACGGATCTACGCCCCGGTCGGCGCCCACAAGGACCTGCTGCCCTATCTGGTGCGGCGCCTGCTGGAGAACGGTGCCAACTCGTCGTTCGTCCACCAGCTGGTCGACCCGCGCGTCCCGGTCGAATCGCTGATCGATCATCCGGTGAGCCAGCTGCGCAAGTTCGCTGCACTGGGCAACCCCCGCATTCCGCTGCCGCCGGCGCTGTTCGGCAATCGCAAGAACTCCCAAGGGATCAACATGAATATCCAGAACCAATGGAACGACCTGGCCAGCGCCTACCAACCTTTCCTCGAGCGCCAGTGGCAGGCTGCGCCGGTCATCAGCGGGCAGAGGCTCGCCGGTACGCCGTCCGAGGTGCGTTGCCCCTATGACCTGGCCAAGGTTGTTGGCCAGGCCCAGTTCGCCAGCGCCGAGCAGGCGCGCCAGGCCGTCGATCGCCTGGCGGCTTACTGGCCGAGCTGGAATGCCACGCCGGTGGAAGCCCGTGCCGCCGTGCTGGAGCGTCTGGGTGATCTGCTGGAGCTGCACCGCGCCGAGCTGATGGCGCTGTGCACCGTGGAAGCCGGCAAGTCGCTGCAGGACGGTATCGACGAAGTACGCGAGGCGGTGGATTTCTGCCGTTACTACGCACAGCAGGCGCGGCAGAAGCTTGGCCGCGAAGAGCTGAAAGGCCCGACCGGCGAGCGCAACGAGCTGTTCCATGAAGGCCGCGGTGTGTTCGTCTGCGTCAGCCCGTGGAATTTCCCGCTGGCGATCTACCTCGGCCAGATCACCGCCGCGCTGGTGGCCGGCAACACCGTGCTGGCCAAGCCGGCCGAGCAGACCAGCCTCATCGCTGCGCGTGCGCTTGAGCTGATGTTCGAAGCCGGTCTGCCGAAGGAGGCGATCGCCTTCCTGCCGGGCGATGGCGCCACCCTGGGCGGCGTGTTCTGTCGCGATCCGCGGGTGGTCGGCGTGTGCTTCACCGGTTCCACCGACACGGCACGCATCATCAATCGCCAGCTGGCCGAGAAGGAAGGGCCGATCGCCACACTGATCGCCGAGACCGGCGGGCAGAACGCGATGATCGTCGACTCCACCGCGCTGCCCGAGCAGGTGATCAAGGATGCCGTCGGTTCCGCCTTCACCAGCGCCGGCCAGCGTTGCTCGGCGTTGCGCGTGCTCTATGTGCAGCGTGATATCGCCGATCGTGTGATCGAGTTGCTCAAGGGCGCCATGGCCGAGCTCAGAGTCGGCCCGACACATCTGCGCGAGAACGACATCGGCCCGGTGATCGACCAGGAAGCTCGCGAAGGCCTGCTAGCGCATATCCAGCAGCTCAAGAGCGAAGGGCGACTGATCGCCGAGGCGACATTGCCGGCTGGTCTGAATGGTCATTTCGTGGCGCCGGTGGCCTTCGAGATCGACGGCATTCATCAGCTCAAGAAGGAGCAGTTCGGCCCGGTGCTGCACGTGGTGCGCTACGACGCGGCGGACCTGGAGAAGGTCGTCGCGGCGATCAACGGCACCGGCTACGGCCTGACCCTCGGCGTACACAGCCGCAACGAGGAAACCGCCGAGCGCATCGAGCAACTGGCGCGGGTCGGCAACCTCTACGTCAATCGCAACCAGATTGGTGCCGTGGTCGGCGTGCAGCCGTTCGGCGGCTGCGGTCTGTCGGGCACCGGTCCGAAGGCGGGCGGCCCCAGCTATGTGCTGCGCTTCGCCAACGAGCGGACCACCTCCACCAACACCACTGCGGTGGGCGGCAACGCCTCGCTGCTTTCGCTCGGAGACGACTGAACGCATTCACGCTGTACCACCGGGTGAATGGCCTTGGTCGTTCACCTGGCGCATCACGCTAAACCTCCCGGCCGCTCTGGCAGCCGGAACACAACAACAATTGGACAGTTGGCGGACGCTCTTCCGCCACTGACGGGCCCGGTTGGGCCTGTCACAGGTGATGGCCTTTTCGCTATCGCCCTCTGCCAAGGTGCCGCGTGGGTCCGCTCGCGTTGTGCCGAACAACAACTAACGAGGGACACACATGAGCATCAGTACACCCACGCTGATCACCTTTCTGATCTACATCGCGGCGATGATCCTGATCGGTTTCGTCGCTTACCGCGCCACCAAGAACTTCGACGACTACATCCTCGGCGGCCGCAGCCTCGGCAGCTTTGTCACTGCGCTGTCGGCTGGTGCCTCGGACATGAGCGGCTGGCTGCTGATGGGCCTGCCCGGTGCGATCTTCGTCGCCGGCCTCTCGGAAAGCTGGATCGCCATCGGCCTGATCGTTGGCGCCTGGTTGAACTGGCTGTTCGTCGCCGGTCGCCTGCGCGTGCACACCGAGCACAACCACAACGCGCTGACGCTGCCGGATTACTTCTCGCATCGCTTCGAGGACGAGAGCCGCATGCTGCGGATCTTCTCCGCGCTGGTGATTCTGGTGTTCTTCACCATCTATTGCGCCTCGGGCGTGGTCGCCGGCGCGCGGCTGTTCGAGAGCAGCTTCGGCGTGCCGTACGAATACGCACTGTGGATCGGTGCCGCGGCGACCATCCTCTATGTGTTCATCGGTGGCTTCCTCGCGGTGAGCTGGACCGACACCGTACAGGCGACGCTGATGATCTTCGCGCTGCTGATCACCCCAGTGTTCGTCATCCTCGCCCTGGGCGACATGGGCGCCGCGATGGACACCATCGCCACGCAGAATCCGGCCGCGTTCGACATGTTCAGCGGGCTTTCCTTCGTCGCGATCATCTCGCTGCTGGCCTGGGGCCTGGGCTACTTCGGCCAGCCGCACATCCTGGTGCGCTTCATGGCCGCCGACTCGATCAAGACCATTCCAAACGCCCGCCGCATCGGCATGGCCTGGATGATCCTGACGCTGGCCGGTGCCGTGGCGGTGGGCTTCTTCGGTATCGCCTACTTCGCCGGACACCCGGAACTGGCCGGGCCGGTTAGCCAGAATGGTGAGCGTGTTTTCCTCGAGTTGGTGAAGATCCTGTTCAACCCGTGGGTCGCCGGCATCATCCTCTCCGGCGTCCTCGCTGCCGTGATGAGTACCCTCAGTGCGCAGCTGCTGGTCAGCTCCAGCGCCCTGACCCAGGACTTCTACAAGGCCATGCTGCGCAAGAGCGCCTCGCAGACCGAGCTGGTCTGGGTCGGCCGGGCGATGGTGCTGCTGATCGCGCTGGTCGCCATCGGCATCGCCTCCAACCCCGACAGCAAGGTGCTGGGTCTGGTGTCCTACGCCTGGGCCGGTTTCGGCGCGGCGTTCGGTCCGGTAGTGCTGATCTCGCTGCTGTGGAAGCGCATGACCCGCAACGGCGCGCTGGCCGGCATGCTGGTCGGCGCCGTCACGGTGGTGGTGTGGAAAGAGTTCATCGGCCTGGGTCTGTACGAAATCATCCCGGGCTTCATCCTCGCCAGCATCGCCATCTATGTGGTGAGCAAGATGGGCGCCGAGCCGGCCCCGAGCATCGTCAAGCGCTTCGAGGAAGCCGACGCGGATTATCACGCCGGCTAGGACCAGTGTCGGAGTGTCGCCCCGGCTCGAAAGCTGAATTCGAAGCGGGGCGCACTTCCAAAGGCTGCAGAGGATTTTGCTGCGATCACCTACAAAAAACCCCGGCTAGCCGGGGTTTTGCATTTCTGCCGCAGATTCAGTCGTCCGCAACCAGATTGGATCGGTCATCCACCGCGCCCGCGGCGATCAGATGTTCGGCTTCGTCTTCCGGCACATGGATGCTGGTGCCGTCGATGTTCATCACTGACATGCGTGCCTGGGGATCGGTGGTGATGCGCACGTCCATCAGGGCGCTGCGGTGCGTGTTGCCGTTGATGACCACGGCGCAGGTGCCGGTGGTGGTGTCGATGTCTACGGTCATGATCTCTCTCCCGAAGCGGTGCAAAAGCCGCGCGCGGTTCGCCCGGCGTTTCCATGTCGACCACAAACAGGGTGCATCCGTTGTGCCTGTTACTGGAAAAACAGGCTTAAACGTTATGATATAACATGTTAGATTCTCGCCCCGCGAAGCTGGCATCGCTACCGGATGCCGGCGTACAGCCGTCTTCGGTTGCCTCGGAAGGCAACCGCCACTGTCTGGAGAGTCACATGAAACTTAAGCGTCATCCCCTGGCCTGGGCGATCAGCCTGGCTCTGGTTCCGGCTGCCTGGGCCGCCGAGCCGGTCGAACTGCAATCCGTCGTGGTCAGCGCCAGCGGCCTGGCCAAGCAGAGCCATGAGATGACCACGCCGGCTGCCGTGATGGAGGGCGATGAACTGGTGCTGCGTCGCGAGGCGACGCTGGGTGAAACGCTGGAAAGCCAGCCTGGCGTACGCTCCAGCAGCTTTGGCGCCGGTGCGGCGCGCCCGGTTATTCGCGGGTTGGATGGCGCACGGGTCAAGGTGCTGAGCGATGGCGTCGAACTGCTCGACGCTTCGACCATCAGCCCCGACCACGCGGTGACCAGCGAGCCGTTGCTGGCCGAGCGCATCGAGGTGCTCAAGGGCCCGGCGACCCTGCTCTACGGTGGCGGCGCCATCGGCGGCGTAGTCAACGTGATCGACAAGAAGATCCCCACCCACGTGCCGGAGAAGGGCTACGAAGGCGAGCTGGAGCTACGCACCAACAGCGTCGCCAACGAAGGTGCCGGGGTGTTCGGTATCACTGCCGGCAGCGGCAACTTCGCCGTCCGCGCCGAGGGCACCAAGCGCCAGGCCGACCCCTATGAAATCCCCGGTTCGCCGGACAAGCAGGAAGGTTCCTACAACGACACCGACAGCTTCAACCTGGGCGCCAGCTTCATCGGCGAGCGCGGCTACATCGGCGCCGCCTACGGTGAGCAGAACAACCGCTACGGGTTGCTGGCCCATGAGCACGCCGATTGCCACACCCACGGCAGCGACTGGCACTGCGGCGGCCATGATGATCACGACGATGACGACGACCATGATCATGACGAACATGGCAGCGTGCCTTATGTCGACATGCGCCACAAGCGCTGGGATCTGCGCGGCGAGCTGAGCGATCCGCTGCCGGGCTTCGAACTGGCGCGGCTGCGTGTCGGCCACAGCGACTATCAGCACAAGGAGATCGAAGGCGGGGAAGTGGGCACCCGTTTCAACAACGATGCCACCGATGCCCGCCTGGAGCTGACCCATCAGCCGCTGTTCGGCTGGCGCGGTGTGGTCGGCGCGCAGACCCTGCGGCGCGACTTCGAAGCCCTCGGCGAAGAGGCCTACGTGCCGCAGACCCTGACCCGCAACCACGGCTTGTTCCTGCTCGAGGAATACACTGCCGGCGCCTGGCGCTACGAACTCGGCCTGCGCCACGAATGGCAGGACATCGATGCCGATGGCCGCCCGGATACCGATCACAGCGGCACCTCGATGTCCGCCGGTACGGTCTGGACCTTCGCTCCGCAGTACTCGTTGGGCTTCTCGCTGACGCGCTCGCAACGCCTGCCCAGTGCCGAGGAGCTCTACGCCAACGGCCCGCATGCCGCGACCCGCACCGTTGAGTTGGGCAATGTCGACCTGGAAGAGGAAACCTCACACAACGCCGAGATCACCCTGCGCAAGTTCGCCGGCCGCACGACCTTCAGCCTGAGCGTTTTCCGCAACGAGGTGGATGACTTCATCTATGCCGCCGACACCGGCAACGACATCGGCGGCGGCTACCGCGAGATCGAATACCGCCAGCAGTACGCCGTGCTCACCGGGGCGGAAGGGGAGGTGCGCTTCCAGGCCACCGACGCCACCGCGTTCACTCTGTTCGGCGACCACGTGCGCGGCAAGTTGCGCGACGGCGGCGGCGATCTGCCGCGCATTCCGGCCGATCGCCTGGGTGTGCGACTGGACCAGGGCTTCACCCCGGCACTCAACGGCCAACTGGAGTTCTATCGGGTGCAGCGCCAGGACGAACTGGCCGACTACGAAAGCGAAACCGGTGGCTACAACATGCTCGGTGCCAGCCTCGGCTACAGTGGCTCGCTGAGTCAGACCGACTACCTGCTCTATCTCAAGGCCAACAACCTGCTGAACGAAAAGGCCCGTCAGCACACTTCGTTCATCAAGGATGAGGTGTTGTTGCCCGGTCGCAACCTGACCGTAGGCGTGCGCCTGGCGTTCTGATCGCGCAGCGTTCGCGTAGAAAGGGCTGGCACCGGTTGCCGGCCTTTTTTGTTTGGCGCGGCGTCTAGGTGCCTGCAAAACCCGGTAGTCACGCGCAGCCACGCGGACGACGCGCTATCCTTGCGCTCCTCGATGACTTCGCTGCCGGACTCGGCGGGCGTAGCGTCAAGGACACACAAGGAAAACAAGTCCCATGAACGTCAGCACACCCACTCTGATCACTTTCGTGGTCTACATCGCCGCGATGATCCTGATCGGTTTCATCGCCTACCGTGCCACCAAGAACTTCTCCGACTACATCCTCGGCGGGCGCAGCCTCGGCAGCTTCGTCACGGCGCTGTCGGCCGGTGCCTCCGACATGAGCGGCTGGCTGCTGATGGGCCTGCCTGGCGCGATCTTCGTCGCCGGCCTGTCGGAAAGCTGGATCGCCATCGGCCTGATCATCGGCGCCTGGCTGAACTGGCTGTTCGTCGCCGGTCGCCTGCGCGTGCACACCGAGCACAACCACAACGCGCTGACCCTGCCGGACTATTTCTCGCACCGCTTCGAGGACGAGAGCCGCATGCTGCGGATCTTCTCCGCGCTGGTGATTCTGGTGTTCTTCACCATCTACTGCGCCTCGGGCGTCGTCGCCGGCGCGCGGCTGTTCGAGTCCACCTTTGGCATGCCCTACGAGTACGCGCTGTGGGTCGGCGCGGCGGCGACCATCCTCTATGTGTTCATCGGCGGCTTCCTGGCGGTGAGCTGGACCGACACCGTGCAGGCCACGCTGATGATCTTCGCGCTGCTGATCACGCCGGTGTTCGTCATCCTCGCCCTCGGTGACATGGGCACCGTGATGGCCACCATCGAAGCGCAGAACCCGGCCAACTTCGACATGTTCCGCGGGCTGTCCTTCGTCGCGATCATTTCGCTGCTGGCCTGGGGGCTGGGCTATTTCGGCCAGCCGCACATCCTGGTGCGCTTCATGGCCGCCGACTCGATCAAGACCATCCCCAACGCCCGCCGCATCGGCATGACCTGGATGATCCTGACCCTGGCCGGCGCCGTCGCGGTGGGCTTCCTCGGCATCGCCTACTTTGCCGACCACCCGGAGCAGGCCGGTGCGGTGAGCCAGAACGGCGAGCGGGTGTTCATGGAACTGGTGAAGATCCTGTTCAACCCCTGGGTCGCCGGCATCATCCTCTCCGGCGTCCTTGCGGCGGTGATGAGTACTCTCAGTGCGCAGCTCCTGGTCAGCTCCAGCGCGCTGACCCAAGACTTCTACAAGGCGATGCTGCGCAAGAATGCCTCGCAGACCGAACTGGTCTGGGTCGGTCGCGGCATGGTGCTGTTGATCGCGCTGATCGCCATCGGCATCGCTTCAAATCCCGACAGCAAGGTGCTCGGTCTGGTGTCTTACGCCTGGGCTGGCTTCGGCGCGGCGTTCGGCCCGGTGGTATTGATCTCGCTGCTGTGGAAGCGCATGACGCGCAACGGCGCGCTGGCCGGCATGCTGGTGGGGGCGGTCACCGTGGTGGTGTGGAAGGAGTTCATCGGTCTGGGGCTGTACGAAATCATCCCGGGCTTCATCCTCGCCAGTATTGCCATCGTGGTGGTGAGCAAGCTGGGCGCCGAGCCGGCAGCCAGCATCGTCAAGCGCTTCGAGGAAGCGGACGCGGATTACCACGCCGGTTGATGACCGGAGTGGGCGCGCGCTCGAGGTGGGCTGAAGCCCACCTACAAAAAGCGGCCGTGCACAACCGCCATGCGACCCCTGGTAGGGTGGGCTTCAGCCCACCGCTACGGTCGATCCAATTCAAGGTGTAAGGATCCAGCCCGGCCCACCGGCAATCCACTCAATCCATGACCTCGGACAAATCGATCCGCCGCCAGCGCGCTTCGGCGAAGCTGTAGAGGGCGAAGGCCAGCAGGCCGACGCCGATTGCCAGCAGCAGCACGCCACCGGCGGGCATGCCCTGCAGTGCTTCCAGCGCTTCCTTGAGGCCCGGCGGGTCGGTCGGTTCGTAGCGGCTGCCGCCCATGAACAGCAGGCCGGCGATGATTAGGAAGGCGCAGCCACGTGCAGCCAGGCCGATACGCGAGACAGGCCGAACCAGGCGCATGGTGCCCGCGTCACACTGGAAGTAGCGCTCGAAATGCGCGCGCCAGGCTTTGATCAGATGGGCGATGCCGACGCCGAGCGGGATCAGCGCGATCGCCCAGATCAACCAGTGTGAGTGTTCCAGGCCCAGCAGGCGCATCAGGCTGTCGGTGCTGCCACTCCCTGAACCACCACCGCCATCGGTGAAACGGTCCAGACCACTCACCAGCAGACTCAGGGTGAACAGCGCAAGCAACAGGTTCACCACGCCGCTGCCGACTAGGCCGGCGCGTACCAGCAGGCCCTTGGCATCGTGACCGTGTCGATCGGTATCGCCAATGCCCTGGGTCAGGCGCCAAGCCACATGCGCCAGCAGGCCGATCACCACCAGCCAGAGCAGCACCGCGCCGAAGGGTTGCCCGAGCAGTTGTTGTACTGCGCCGCGGGTATCCACGGTGTCGCCCGCGCCCAGCGCCGCCATGAGCGCAAAAAAACCGACGATCACGTAGACCACGCCACGCGCGGCGTAACCGCTGCGTGCCAGCCAGACCACTCCGCGGGTCACGTCCATCCAGTGTCCTCCGTTGTGTCATGAGTGTGGTGCCGTATGAGGCGGCCTGGTCAGTAGACGCCGGGGCGCCGGCTCGGTTCGACCGTTGCTACACTCACATGGCTGGCGATAATCGGCCTGCATGTCGATAATCGCCCATCCACTACATGCCTAGGGTTCACGCCAATGACCGACGATCAGCGTGCTCATTCTCCGTCGATGGCACCGCCCATCGTCGCTTCGCCAGCCAAACGCATCGAAGCGCTGACCGGCGATCCGAACTTCATGACGTCGCTGGCCCGCGGTCTGGCAGTGATCCACGCCTTTCAGGAACGCAAGCGTCATCTGACCATCGCGCAGATCAGCCATCGCACCGAAATCCCCCGCGCCGCCGTGCGCCGCTGCCTGCATACGCTGATAAAACTCGGCTACGTCACCACCGACGGGCGCACCTATTCGCTGCTGCCCAAGGTACTGACACTGGGCCACGCCTATCTGTCGTCCACGCCGCTGGCCGTGACTGCCCAGCCGATCCTCGACCGTCTCAGCGAACAGCTCCATGAAGCCTGTTCGATGGCGACCCTGGAAGGTGACGAGGTGCTCTATGTGGCGCGCTCGGCGACGCCGCAGCGGCTGATCTCAGTGGACCTTTCGGTAGGTAGCCGGCTGCCCGCGTACTGCACCTCCATGGGCCGCATCCTGCTGGCGGCACTGGATGATGCGGCGTTGGACGAGTATCTCGACCGTGCCGATTTGCAGATCAAGACGAGCCGCACCTTGCACACCCCCGAAGCGCTGCGCGAGAGCATCAAGGAGATTCGCCGGCAGGGCTGGGTCATCATCGACCAGGAACTGGAAGTAGGGCTGCGCTCCTTGGCGGTGCCGCTCAAGGATTCCGCCGGGCAGGTGCTCGCAGCGCTCAATGTCGGCACCCACGCCGGTCGCGTATCCCGTCAGGAGCTGGAGACCCGTTTCCTGCCAGTGCTGCTGGAGGCCAGCCGGGAACTCAGTACCCGCCTATTCCACTGACTGGTTGTGGCAGGCTTCGGTGCCCGCCATGCACGCGCATTGGGTGCAAACCGCGTTTCGTAAGTTGTTCGGTAATCGAACGATATGTCGATTATCGGATTGTGACGCCTTGCCGTGGTCGTTAATGTTTTCGTCAACGCGCACGTTTGCGCACCGAAGACTAGAGACCGACTCATGGCTGAACTTCTCACACTTCGCGAAGCCGTCGAGCGCTTCGTTCATGACGGCGACACGGTCGCCCTGGAAGGCTTTACCCACCTCATTCCGACCGCCGCGGCTCACGAGATCGTGCGTCAGGGGCGCAAGGACCTGACCCTGGTGCGGATGACACCGGACTTGGTCTACGACCTGCTGATCGGCGCCGGCTGCGCGAAGAAGCTGATCTTCTCCTGGGGCGGCAACCCCGGCGTCGGCTCGCTGCACCGCCTGCGTGATGCGGTGGAGAAGGGCTGGCCGCAGGCGCTGGAGATCGAGGAACACAGCCACGCCGATCTCGCCAACGCCTATGTGGCCGGTGCGTCCGGCCTGCCGTTCGCCGTGCTGCGTGCCTACGCCGGCTCCGATCTGCCGAAGGTCAACCCGCTGATCAAGTCGGTTACCTGTCCTTTCACCGGTGAGGTGCTGGCGGCCGTGCCGAGCGTGCGCCCGGATGTCACCGTGATCCACGCGCAGAAGGCCGACCGCAAGGGCAATGTGCTGATCCAGGGCATTCTTGGGGTGCAGAAGGAAGCCGCGCTGGCAGCCAAACGTTGCATCGTTACCGTCGAGGAGATCGTCGACGAGTTGAACGCGCCGATGAACGCCTGCGTGCTGCCGACCTGGGCGCTGACTGCGGTCTGCCTGGTGCCGGGCGGCGCGCATCCTTCCTACGCGCACGGTTACTACGAGCGGGACAACCGCTTCTACCAGGCCTGGGACCCGATCGCCCGCGACCGCGAGGCGTTCACTACCTGGATCGATACCTATATTCGCGGCACCGAAGACTTCGCCGCCTTCCAGCGCAAGCTGGCCCAGCAGCAGGAGGCCAACTGATGAGCGCCTACAGCACCAATGAAATGATGACCGTCGCCGCGGCCCGCCGCCTCGGTAATGGCAGTGTCTGCTTCGTCGGCATCGGCCTGCCGTCCAAGGCTGCCAACCTGGCCCGCCTGACCCATGCGCCGGAGGTTGTGTTGATCTACGAATCCGGCCCGATCGGCGCCAAGCCTTCGGTGCTGCCGCTGTCCATCGGTGACGGCGAGCTGGCCGAGACCGCCGACACCGTGGTACCGACTGGCGAGATCTTTCGCTACTGGTTGCAGGGTGGGCGTATCGACGTTGGCTTCCTCGGCGCGGCGCAGGTGGACAAGTACGGCAATATCAACACCACGGTGATCGGCGACTACCACCAGCCGAAAGTGCGCCTGCCAGGTGCCGGCGGCGCGCCGGAGATTGCTGGCAGCGCCAAGGAAGTGCTGATCATCCTCAAACAGTCGCATCGCACCTTCGTCGACAGGCTTGCCTTCATCACTTCCGTTGGTTTCGGCGAGGGCGGTGAACATCGCAAGCAGCTGGGCCTGCCCGGCAAGGGCCCTGTGGCGATCATCACCGACCTGTGCATCATGGAGCCGGAAGCCGGCACCAATGAGTTCATCGTCACTGCGCTGCACCCGGGCGTGACCCGCGAGCAGGTGGTGGAGAACACCGGCTGGGCGATCCGCTTCGCCGAAACGCTCGGTACTACCGAAGCGCCTAGCGCCGAGGAACTGGAAGCGTTGCGCGCCCTGGAAGCCCGCACAGCCGCTGCCCACGGCCAGCAAGGAGGAGAGGAATGAGTCGCGACGTATTCATCTGTGATGCCGTACGCACCCCCATCGGCCGCTTCGGCGGCGCGCTGGCTGGCGTGCGGGCTGACGACCTGGCGGCGATTCCGCTCAAGGCGCTACTCGAACGCAACCCTGGGCTCGATCCAGCGGCGGTCGAAGAGGTGTTCATGGGCAGCGCCAACCAGGCCGGCGAGGATAACCGCAATGTCGCGCGCATGGCCGCGCTGCTCGCCGGGCTGCCGGAGACAGTGCCGGGCGTGACCCTCAACCGTCTCTGCGCATCGGGCATGGACGCGGTGGGCACTGCCTTCCGCGCCATCGCCAGCGGTGAGCTGGAGTTGGCCATTGCCGGCGGCGTCGAGTCGATGTCCCGCGCGCCCTATGTGATGGGCAAGGCCGACACGGCGTTCGGCCGCACCCAGAAGATCGAGGACACCACCATCGGTTGGCGTTTCATCAATCCGAAAATGAAGGAGCTGTACGGCGTCGACGCGATGCCGCAGACCGCCGACAACGTCGCCGACGAGTGGCAGATCAACCGCGAGGATCAGGACGCCTTCGCCCTGCGCAGCCAGCAGCGCACCGCCGCCGCCCAGCAGGCCGGCTTCTTCGCCGAGGAAATCGTCCCGGTGGTGATCAAGGGCAAGAAGGGCGAAACGATCGTCGATACTGACGAGCACCCGCGTGCCGACACCACCGCTGAAGCGCTGGCCAAGCTCAAGCCGGTCAACGGCCCGGACAAGACCGTCACCGCCGGCAACGCCTCGGGTGTCAACGACGGCGCGGCGGCGATGATCCTCGCCAGCGCCGAGGCGGTGCAGAAGTACGGCCTCAAGCCGCGCGCCCGGGTGCTCGGCATGGCCAGTGCCGGCGTCGCTCCGCGCATAATGGGTTACGGCCCGGTACCGGCGGTGAAGAAGCTGTGCGAGCGGCTGAAGCTGGCGGTCAGTGACTTCGCCGTCATCGAACTGAACGAAGCCTTCGCCGCCCAAGGGCTGGCGGTGACCCGCGACCTCGGCCTGGCCGACGACGATGCCCGCGTAAACCCCAACGGCGGCGCCATCGCCCTCGGCCATCCGCTAGGCATGAGCGGCGCGCGCCTGGTGCTGACTACGGTCCATCAGCTGGAGAAGTCCGGCGGTAAGCTCGGCCTGGCAACCATGTGCGTTGGCGTTGGACAGGGGTTGGCGCTGGTGGTCGAAAGGGTATGACCACTGTGGTGAACCCGCTGACGTGGTTGTTCACCCTATGAAGACGCAGGCGCCGTAGCGTGGAAAACGGTGGAGCCTAGCCCACGTTGCGGTGACGAAGGACAGTGCCGACGTGGTTCCGCCCGGTGATGTGCAGGCGCTGAGCTTTGCATGTCGGGGCTTAAGGAGCCACCGGCAACGAACAACGATTCCGGAAAGCCTTCTGCAGGTAGGGCTTGGCCGGGCACTGAACGAGTGAGAACGAGCATGCCGATCGTAAAGCTGGCTGACGCCAGCCTGAAATACCGTTTCGATGGTCCGGAAGGCGCGCCGGTGCTGGTGCTGTCCAACTCCCTGGGCACGGATCTTCATATGTGGGACGACCAGGTCCCGGCATTTGCCGAGCACTTTCACGTGCTGCGCTACGATACGCGCGGCCACGGCGATTCGAGTGTCACCGAGGGGCCCTACAGTATCGAACAGCTGGGAGCGGACGTGCTGGCCCTGCTCGATGCGCTAGGTATCGAGCGCTTTTCCTTCTGCGGCCTATCCATGGGCGGACTGATCGGTCAGTGGCTTGGAATCCATGCCGGCGACCGCCTGCAACGGCTGGTTCTGTGCAATACCGGAGCAAAGATCGGTACCGACGAAGTATGGAACACCCGCATCAATAGCGTTCTGGCTGGCCGTGAGCAGGCCATGCGGGACATGCGGGATGCATCCATTGCCCGCTGGTTCACGGCTGGCTTCGCCGAGGCGAACCCGGCGGCTGTGGCACGCATCACCGAGATGATCGCCAGCACCTCACCAGACGGCTACGCCGCCAACTGTGCGGCTGTTCGCGATGCCGACTATCGCACGCAGCTGGGCGCGATCAAGGCCCCAACCTTGGTTGTTTGTGGCGCCAAGGACCCGGTGACAACTGTCGAGCATGGCCAATTCATCCAGGCCAATATCCCCGCCGCCGAACTGGTTGCCTTCGAAGCAGCTCATCTGGCCAACGTAGAGGCGGGCGACGCGTTCACGCAGCGAGTGCTGACGTTTCTGCGCGGCTGAGAGCAATGGTGGTTTGTCGACAAAGGCATGAAACCTGGCAGAAGGCGAACCATCAGCAGGTTGCTCGGCCGCAAATGAAAGGCCCCGCGCGTAAGCAGGGCCTTAAAGATTGGAGCGGGCGAAGGGAACAGCTCCCGGTCGCTAACTCGTTTATTGCGAACGTCTTTTCCGATCCAAGCGTCACGGAATGGACTCGATTGTGGACTCAAGTCTTCGGCCTGGTCAACACAGGCCGTTGCGAGTGATCCAAAGCGAACCAAGCACATCTACCAACAGCCAGAGCAGCGGATTTCATCCGGAAGTTTATCTGTCTACTGACACATCACGCCACAGGTCGCAACGGACAGGTGAGCTATGTCTTCAAAGGATTGGCTCATCGTCGACCGGCGCGGCCCCGTCCTTCACCCGCTCGATGAAGCGCTTCATGGGCTCCGAGGGTTCGCCCTGGCGGCGCAGCAGGTAGGTAGAGAGCATCGGTGGGGTGCCGGCTAAGGGACGAATGGAGATGTCCGGGCGCTGTAGCGTCTGCACTTGCGAGGCGATGGCGAAGCCGATGCCGTAGCCGGCGCCGACCAGAGTCAGCATCACGCCTAGGCTGGTCACTTCATCGACCAGCTTGAGTGGCGCGCCCGCGTCCTGCAGCATCGCTTGAATCTGATGGCGGCAGCCCGATCCCGATTCGGGATGGCACAGAACCAGCGGGAACTTCAGGGCTTCGGCCAGCGGCACCTGCACGTGTGCCAGCAAGGGATGGCGTGCGGGCAGGATCACCGACAGCGGGTCGGTCCACACTGGCTCGGCGACGAGGCCATCATGCACCGCGTTTGACAACGCAAAGCCGATGTCCAGCAGATCGTTGTGCAGCACCTTGAGCTGCTGTGCGAACGGCAGCTCGACGACGCGAATCTCCAGCTCGGGCTCATCCTCGCGGCTGCGTGCCAGCAAGGTGGCGATGCGGGGTTGCGCTAGGCTGTCGCAGATGGCGATGCGCAGATAACCCTGGTAGCCCTGCGCCGCCGCCTTGGCGCTTTTGACTGCCTGCTCGACGGTGGCCTGCACGCGCCGGCATTCGCCGAGGAACACCTGGCCGGCCCAGGTCAGCCGCGTCAGGCGTGTGCTGCGGTCGAACAACTGCACGCCAAGCTGGTTTTCCAGGTCGCGCATCGCACGCGACACAGGCGATTGCTCGATGCCCAGGCGCTCTGCTGCACGGGCCAGATGCAGTTCTTCTGCAACTGCAACGAAGTAACGCAGCAATCTGAAATCCAAGGCCGCCTCCTGTCCGTCTTCTTCTGGTTCGGCCTATCCGGCGCCATCACCTCCATCCGCATCCCGTCAGCACCCCCTTTGATGGCATCGCGTCAAAGCCTCATGCCCGCTCGGAACAGGCAGCGCACAGCCCGGGCAGTGAACGCTGATGGTCAGTGCCTGCTGATGCCAGGGCGGGCAGCCCGGCGACGTGGCACAGGTGTTCCTGCAAACCGGGGTCCACGAAGACGATGCTTGTGCGCAACGCTGGCAAGCCAGCCGGCGCGCCCACGCACCAGTTCCGGCAGTCCGACAAGACCGGATAGACCGCCCTAGCAACTGCATGGCTGGATGCTCAGGCACGCTGCAAGAGTTCGTCCGGCACTCGATACACCGTGCCGATGCCGACACGCGCACCCCACTCGATCAGTGTCCGAATGACATCTTCCGCCGCCATTGGCGCCTGAGCTCTTTCGAGCACCTGCATGATACAGATACGTTTCACCGTCGGGCACCGCGCGCAGGCGCTCACGCTTGCTGAAGTCCGCGCTCAGTGCCGCCGACGACGACACGCCGACGTCTGGGCGGGCGTGCCGATGCAGTTTCATGGGGGCCTTCGAATAACCGGCCTCGCCTGGACACTCGCCGTCTCGTGCCGGCGACAGAAGGCCGGATGGCGGCGACTGGAGAGCCTCTGTGACAGGCATCGCCACCGGGAGAAGCACTCATGCGGTTCCCTACAGTCAGAGGAATGGACTCCATTTTCTGGGGAAGCTACATGAAGTTACGCCATCTTCGCTGTTTCATCGCCGTGGCTGAGGAGTTGCACTTTGGCCGGGCGGCGCGGCGGCTGCATGTGGAGCAGTCGCCCCTGTCGCGCACGATTCGCCAACTGGAGGCGGACCTGGGCGTGACGCTGCTGGAGCGCACGCCGCGCGGCGTGCGCCTGACCCCGGCCGGGCAGGTGTTCCTGGAGGAGGCCCGGCGCGTGCTGCTGACCCTTGAGCAAGCCCAGACCAAGGCGCGGGCGGTGGCGGCGGGACACCGGGGCACCCTGCGCATTGCCTTAGCCGGCGGCGTCGCGCGGACCCGGCTGTCGGCGCTGCTCGCGCTGTGCCGGGAGGAGGCGCCGGAAGTGGGCATCCGGCTGTTCGAGGCACCGCTGTCGCAGGTGGTGGGCGGGCTGGGCAACGACCTGTACGACGCGGCGTTTGCGATGGCCGGCGAGATGGAGGCCGGGGTGGTCGCCACGCCGGTGTGGCAAGACCCGCTGGTGGTAGCCATACCCGCGCGGCATCCCTTGCTGGCACACAAGCGGGTGCCGCTGGAAGAAGTGATGGGCTACCCGCTGGTGCTGTGCCACCCGCAGGCGTGTGAGGCGTGCAGCCGGCAATGCGAACGCCTGCTGCGCCTGGTGGAGACACCGCCGGTCGTGGCCGAGTACGTGACGACCCACTCGCTGATGCTGGCCCTGGTGGCGGCCGGCTATGGCGTGGGATTTTCCAGCGCGGCGCACGTGGTGGCATGCCGGCAGACGGACGTGATCGTCCGGCCGCTGGATGAAGACTCGGCGGCGCTGACGACCTACCTGCTACATCCCGAGGGCGCGATGTCGGAGCCGCTGCGCCACTTCATCGACCGTGCGCAGCGTGTCGGCCATATGCCGTTGGATACGCAACGGCTCGCATGAGGCTGCTTCAGGCAGGGTTGCCCGGTTCCATTTTGGTCAAAGCGCCAGACCTGTTTTGTCATAGCGGGATTCCATTGACGCAGTGCGCGGGCGCGCTGCATTCAGGCGTTGCTCGCGCTTGCGGTTGGCATCCTGCGATGCAATCCGCATGCCCATCGTGAGCGTCACAGCGATGACGCCCAGCGCAACAGTGCTTGCCGTATGCGCATCGGCTCTGGCGTGTTGAGCTGATCGCGCTTTACTGGGCCTTCTTCCCTGCAAAGACTTTGGCCTGGTTATCCGGGTCAAGCATGGCGCCCATCTCGCAACGGAACCGGCGGCATCTCCGATGCCACGGTCTTTGCCGCTTCGCCACCTGCTCGTTTCGCCCGGAGATTCTTGGACAGCCACGCACGCCGCCTGTACGGCGGGTGTGCGTGCGTGGACTCGGTGCGATGACGAATGGAGGCGCGCGATATGCCGAAGTCGAGCAGCCTGGCCGATGGCGCCAAGACCTACTACCGCCCGATCGAGGCGGCAATCCGCTGGAGTGGATTGCTGCGCTTTGAGCGACGCATCCTGGCGACCTTGGGACGGCGGCCTCTGCCGGAGGCAACGGAGTTTCCGCGCTGGCCGATGCTGCGATTGAACGCCGAAAGGATCTTCGATGCGCTGGCTCACGGCGAGATGCCGTATGGCAAAGAGGGCCTGATGCGGGATACGCAGGGGCTGGCGATGGACGACCCGACGCTGACGGTGCGGCACATCGGTCTGAAAGCCTGGATGGCACACTACTACCCCGGCGAGAAACCGGCGTTTCTGTTCGATGAGATCGAGCGTGCGCTTCACCCGGCGATCAGCCTAGAGACGGTGGGCGCATTGCTGGCCGAGCGGGAAGCGATCAAGGCGCGGCTGGCGGAACACCTGAGCGTGCACGAGACACTGCGCGCCGAGCACGAGGCGCTGCTGAAGACGCACGCCGCCTGCGCGGCCGACGCGGAGCGTGCAAACATGCCGGGGCCGCGCAGCGAATCGACCTACCTGAACATCGTTGGCGGGTTACTGACGCTGCTGCTGGGCAAGTCGCCCAGCGGCATGCCGTATTCCAGCTTCCTGACGCAGGAGGCCATCATCAGCGCGATGGTGGCGCACCACGGCAACGCGACGGGCATCACCGAGCGCACCCTGCAGGCCAAGTTCGCACTGGCTCGGCGCAATCTGCAGAGCACAACTTCCTGAGCGATGCCAGACCGTATCTGCGGTCGCGGATACCGCATTTGCGGTGTCTTTCCTCAACGCGGCGTTCTTAATTCGAGTCACGCCAATCAGCGCCACCGAGCGTTAAGGAGTGACCCTCATGTCTTCGCAGATCACCGCCCCGGAGGCACCAACCGAACATCGCATCCTGCGCCGCGCCGAGGTCGAAGCCAAGACCGGCTTCAAGCGCGCGCACATCTACAGCCTGATGAAGGAAGGCAAGTTCCCCAGGGCGCTGCGCCTGGGCGTGCGCGCGGTGGGCTGGGACTCGGTGGAGATCGAACAGTGGATCGCTGATCGCCTCAAAGAACGCGCCTGACGCTTCTTCTCTGTTCATGCCATTCGACGAGGAGAAGCTTATGCAGGTGGTGTCCATCATTTCGACCAAGGGCGGCGTGGGCAAGACCACGACGGCGGCCAACCTGGGCGGCTTCATCGCCGACGCCGGGCTGCGTGTGCTGCTGCTGGATCTGGACGTGCAGCCCACGCTGTCGAGCTACTTCACGCTGGACGTGCGCGCGCCCGGCGGCATCTACGAGATGCTGGCCTTCAACGAGCGGCGCATCGAGCAACTGGTGTCGCGCACCGCGATCGCGGGCCTGGACCTGGTGCTCTCCAACGACGATCGCGGCGAGCTGAACACGCTGCTGCTGCACGCACCGGATGGGCGCCTGCGACTGCGCCATTTGCTGCCCGTCTTCCGCACGCACTATGACTTGCTGCTGATCGACACCCAGGGCGCGCGCAGCGTGCTGCTGGAGATGGCGGTGCTGGCGTCCGACCGGGCGCTGTCGCCGGTGACGCCGGAGATCCTCGCGGCGCGCGAGCTGCGGCGCGGCACGCTGCAACTGATCGAGGACATCGCGCCGTATCGGCACCTGGGCATCGAGCCACCGCCGCTGCGCCTGCTCATCAACCGCGTGCATCCGGTGTCGTCGAACGCGCGGCTGGTCCAGCAGGCGCTGCGACAGGTGTTCCAGGAACAGGCCGGCGTGCAGGTGCTGGACACCAACGTGCCGGCCATCGAAGCCTATCCGCGTGCTGCGACACGAGGATTGCCGGTGCATCGGGTGGAGTACCGGCAGCCGGCTGGGCGCACGGCGCCCGCGGCGCTGGACACCATGCGCACGCTGGCCGGCGAGCTGTTCCCCGCGTGGCGGGAGCACTTCGCGCTGGTCACCGGCCGGGCCGATGCGGGAGGGGCCGGCCATGGCGAGCGCGCATGAACTGGCGCGCGGCCGCGAACGGCTGCGAGCGCTGATCGAGTTCGCGCTGGGCGAAGGCTGGCGCGTGGTGCGCACGTCGGGCGGGCACCTGAAATTCACGAAACAAGGCTGCGCGTCGATCTACACCAGCTCGACTGCGAGCGACCACCATGCCGACCGCAATGCCCGCTCGCAGCTTCGCCGCGCCGACCGGCAGGCGCAGGAGAACGGCCGTGGCTGAGCTGACGCCGCAGGACATGGCTGCCAAGCTGCTGGCCACCGGCTTCGAGCGCAGCGGCCCTTCGACCGCGACCTCGAGCGACCCCATCGCCGACACGCCGATGGTGGTGACGCTGGATCAACTGCGGCCCTACGACCACGATCCGCGCGTGACGCGCAATCCGGCCTACGACGAGATCAAGGCGTCCATCCGCGAACGCGGGCTGGACGCGCCCCCCGCGATCACGCGCAGGCCGGGCGAGGCGCACTACATCATTCGCAACGGCGGCAACACGCGGCTGGCGATCCTGCGCGAGTTGTGGAGCGAGACCAAGGAGGAACGCTTCTTCCGCATTGCGTGCCTGTTCCGCCCATGGCCGGCGCGCGGCGAGATCGTGGCGCTGACCGGGCACCTGGCCGAGAACGAGCTGCGCGGCGGGCTGACCTTCATCGAACGCGCCCTGGGCATCGAGACGGCGCGCGAGTTCTATGAGCAGGAAACCGGCCAGGCGCTGTCACAGAGCGAACTCGCGCGGCGCCTGACGGCCGACGGCTATCCGGTGCCGCAGTCGCACATCAGCCGCATGAACGATGCGGTGCGCTACCTGCTGCCGGCGATACCGACGCTGCTCTACGGCGGGCTGGGCCGGCACCAGGTGGAGCGGCTCGCAGTGCTGCGCAAGGCGTGCGAGCGCACCTGGGAACGGTGGGTGCTGGGCCGAGCGCTGGCCGTGGACTTCGCTTCGCTGTTTCAGGATGTGTTGTCGCAGTTCGACACGCAGCCGGCGGGCTTCTCGCCCCAGCGCGTGCAGGACGAGCTGGTGGGCCAGATGGCCGAGCTGCTGGAAGTGGACTACGACACGCTGGCATTGGAAGTCGACGACAGCGAAAGCCGTCAGCGAGTATTGACCAGCGAGCCGGCCGCGCCGAACCCTGCAACGCCTGTCGCACCTGCGGCGCCAGCCGTCACGCCGCCACGGCCGCCAGCGGCGCCAATGCCACGGGACACCCCGTCGGCAGCGCCACCGGCACAGACACCCTCGGCGCCACCTGCCGCTGCACCAAACGACCAGGACGGGCAGCCCGACGAGCGCCTGCAGGGGCACATCGTGACGCCGGCCCCGACCACCGAGCGCCTGCAGTCCATCCAGCGCCTGATCGCGGACCAGCTCGGCGACAGGCTGCCCGACTTCGAGGCCGATGCGCTGCGCGCGATCCCGGTGCAGGCCGGCGGGCTCTATCCCATCTCGGATGTCTGGTACATCGAGCCCGGCCTCGACGTTCCGGATCGCCTGCGCGTGCATATCGCGCAGTTCGCTCGCGAGATCGCCGAGGAGGCGGCGGTGGCCGACCACATCGAAGCCAGCGACGGCGGCATCGGCTTCGTCTGCCTGGCGCCGGCCGTGCGCCAGGCGAAGGCGCTACCGGCGTTCGCGCGCGCGGTGCTGACCCTGCTGTACGCGCTGAGCGTCGCACCGGCACTCGCGACCGGGCTGGATCGCGCGCGGCTGGCCGATGACCTTGGGCCGCTGCTGCATGGTCACGGCGGCTTTGGCGCGCGCCTGAGCGATGCCGGGCTGGTGAAGCTGTTCCGTCTGCTGCGCCTGGCGCGCCGGCTGCTGGATCTGGAAGCCGGCGACCCGCGCCACGAGTCCTGAGCACGCAGGAGGCTCCCATGTCGGCACCGCACCCGCTCAACCAGGCCGTCATCGCCCAGGCGCTGCATGACCTGCGCAACGGTCAACTGCGCCGCTGCAAGGCGATGGGCTTCGGCGAGGAGGAGCTGGATGCGCTGAAGCATCCCGAACTCGTGAGCATGCTGGTCAATGCCACGGTGTCGTGGTGTTCGGTGTCGGTCAACCGCGAGGTGTTGAAGCGATTGCTGAGCCAGGTGCATGACGTGGAGCGGGAGATCGCCACCGTCGACCGCATGTTGCGGCTGGGTGCGAGCACGGAGATGGTCAGCACGTTCTACGGCCTCACGCACCAGGAAGTGGCGCTGCGCCGGGACATCCTCGGGCTGCCCAAGCGCAAGGGCCGGCATCCGGTGCTGAACGAGGCGCAGGACGTGGCCTTGTGGGAGCACTGGAAGGCCGCCGTCACCGAGCGCGACATCGCACTGACCGACGACATGGCGATGCTGGCGCTGACCATGGACCTGGCCGAGGCGCTGAGCCTGCCGATGTCGGTGGTGTGGGCGGCGATACGGAACTGGATCGACCAGGGGCTGGCATAGCCGTGACCACGGGCGGCGCACCACCGCGCGATGGTCCCGCTGCGCTGTCGGCGTTGTTCGACGAGGCCCTGCAGCATCTGCAGCCAGCGCAGGGAACGGCGCCGGTTGCCGACGGGTTCCTCTACAGCGGCAACCGCCACGAGAGTGTGCCGCGCCGGCTGTTTCTCGACCGGCGCCTGACGCCGCTGGAGCGAAACGCCTGGCAGGTGTTTCGCCTGCAGCTCAACGACGACGGTGTGACGGCGTTTCCCACCTACGACCAGCTCCGCCCCTACCTGGCCTCAATGCCCTGCGCGGCGCAGGCATCGCACGAGACCGTGGCGCGCGCCCTGACGCTGCTGCGGCTGACGCGCTGGCTGAGCCTGGTGCGACGACGGCGCGACCCGAAGAGCGGCCGCATCCAGGGCAACCTCTACGTTCTGCACGACGAGCCGCTGTCGCCCTTCGAGGCGATGCAGCTCGATGCCGACTACCTCGGCCTAGTCAGCCAAGCGCTGACCCATGCCGCCAGGGCGGTGCAGATCGTGGGCATGAACACGCTCAAGGAGATCGCCGAAGACCCGCTGCTCAGCGGGCGTACGCTGGCGACCCGCCTGCAGGTGCTGGCACAGCGCATGGCCCGGCATGACGGGGCAACGGAAAGTTATCCACAGGAGAACGCCGACCACGGATCCGAAGACGACCAGGAAGCCTCACTTCGGAATGTCGGCCGCCCGTCTTCGGAATCCGAAGCAAGGCTGAAACCCGCGCCGGACGGCTCACTTCGGAATACGAAGGAGGACCGTACTGAAGTACTGAGTAAACGTATAAAAGAAGTGCGTACAGTACCGCGCGCGAGGGCCTTGCAGAACTTGCGGCTGCCCGAACGCTTTCTGCACCTGAAGGACGAGCAGCAGGCCGGCGCGCTGGTGGCGCTGCAGCAGGTGGACGAGGGGCAGCGGCAGGCCGTTCTCGACGAGTGGGCGGCACGCTGTGGCGGCAGCACGGTGCGCAACCCGGCTGGCTATCTGTTCGGCATCATCCAGAAGGCGATCCGCGGAGAGTTCAAGGCCTGGGCCGGAGAAAGCGCATCGGCGCCGCCAGCGCCCCCGCCACCTGCGCCATCGTCACCGCCGGCATCCCGTGCCGCTGACCTCGAGGTGGCACGTGCCTACCTGGCTCAGCTCCGAGAAGCCTTGCGTGATCGCTGATGTTGACTATCCCCAGGGGATAGCTGGAACACGGAGCCTTACGGCAGGGGTGGGGCCGATCCGACCTCGGCCGGCAGGCGGCTTGGAACTGTGCGCGAAGCCGGTACGTCCCGCTTTTCCGCCACCAACGTCGCCGATGCCCTGGGCTTGCAATACCAAGACTTGGCCACGCTGGCCGGCGTGCACCGCAACACACTGCGCACTCATCCCGAGTCCCCGCGGCTGCAGGCCGCGCTGCGTGACCTCATGCGAGTGCTGTCGGCCGCCGCGGCAGTGCAGCCGGATACCGCGCGTGCGTTTTTCATGGTCAAGAACGAGCCCATTGCGGCGTTCCGCCACAAGACCCTGCTGCAGTTGGTGCAGGAAGGACGCACCGACGACGCGATCGACTATCTGGAGTCGATCAGTCAGGGTTCACCGGATGATCCTCCACGACCTGCCCCGCGGTACCACGCTGTTTCGCGCGCACAGCCCGCAGTGGGCCAGCCGGCCCACCAGCGGTGCCGGGGCGGCAGCCAAGGACGGTCGCTTCAACCGGGAGGGTGTCGAGGCGCTGTATCTGTCGCTGGAGGAATTGACCGCGTTGCGCGAGTACCAGCAGACCTCGCCTTTCCTGTCGCCGTGCACGATGTGTTCGTACACCGTGGCGCTGCGCGGGCTGGTCGATCTGCGACAGCTCCACCACGGCGATCCTTGGGACGAGCTCTGGCACGACTGGCGCGAGGACTGGCGCCACCTGAAATTCGACCTGCACATCGAACCGCCCACCTGGGTGCTGGGCGACATGGTGCTGACGCACGGCCGCACGGGCATCCTGTTCCCCAGCCAGGCGAACGACGACCGCACCAACGTCGTGGTGTACGTGGATCAGCTCAAGGACGGCAATGCGGTCGAGGTCAACGATCCCGAAGGGCGGCTGCCCCGCGACCAATCCAGTTGGCAGCGCTGACGCCGCAGCGCCTGTCTCACCTGCCTGACTCTCGACTGTTCCAAACCTATCCCCAGGGGATAGCTGGAACAGACTGCCTTCCGGCGGCGGAAAAACCCGGCTGGCGCTGGCTGCGGTTTGTTGACTGACGGCCTTCCGGCCGATGCCGATGCTGACGACCCGTTCATTCGTCGCGAGTCGTCTCCATGGCCAACGAACCCCTGCAACTGAATCTCGGATCGCTGCGCAGCGCGATGTCGCTGACGCTGCACACCCACCACGCTTCGCGCATCTGGCACGGCCGCGCGCCTACCGAGGGGCGCCCCGGCATCATCGGTCTCAACGGCTTCATCAGTGCGATGAACAAGATGAAGCGCGGCGCCGAGCAGGACGACCCGTATTCCGACTGGTGGATGCTGCGCATCGAGGAAAAGCTGGCCGACACCAAGACCCGCTTGCAGGCGCTGCGCGAGCAGGTGGATCAGGCCTTGGCCGACGTGCCAGCGGCGCTGTCGCTGGGCGAGAACATGAACGTGCAGCCGGTGAAGCTGCCGCTGTTCGTCAACGCGCAGCTCGGCTTCATGGCGGTGTACCTATTGGCCGACTACGACGACCTGGCCCGCAAGCTCATCCTGGCGCATCACACGGCGCTGATCGACCGCAGCACGCTGGAGCGCTGGCTCAACGATGGCGCGCACGCCTTGCGCAGCCTGTTCTCCGTGGCCCAGCAGTACCGCTATTCAGGCACCGAGCGCAACGACTTCGCTGCGAACAACGCCGCGGCGCGTGCTGCACTGGAGAAATACGGGCCGCTGCCGCAGGAGGTGCTCGAAGGCACACACCGCTCGCGCTTCGCGCCGCCCCTGCTGCGCCGCACTCCACTGACCGCCATGCAGCGCGAACCTGCCGAGGCCAGGGCCAGCACACCGGCGGAAACCGCGGACGAGGCCGAAGCCGTTGCGACGGACGAGGACACCGCCAAGCCCGACAAACCCAAGAAGTCGGGGAAGTCCGCCAAGGCGGCCGAATCCACCGATTGGGATGCACCAGCATGACGGCGCAATCCTCCGCAGCGCCTCGGCACTTCATGCCCCTGGAACAGCCCGACTTCCAGCGACTGGAACATGCAGCCTACCTAAAAGGCCTTTTGAAGCCTTTTAAAGGTAAGGGAAGTCTGGAGGCCTGGGCCAGCCAATGTATGGCGCTGCGCGACGACTTGATCGCGCTTGCGATGAGACGAGTGCTGCCGCAGGCACGCACCTACCCCTTCAACCTGCTCGGCTCGCAACTGGCCCAGCAGACCACTGGCGCAGGCACGACCTTCCTGCGCTGGCGCAACCTCGACCGGTCCAGCATGGGTGTGACGCTGTGGCAGCACCTCATCGCCAGCCCGTCCACGCCCGATCGCCTGGTCGACGATCTCTACGCGATGGAGCTGCAGCGCATCGCGCTGAACATGCAGATCAGCCTGACTCACAGCATTGCCCGCCAGGCCCTGGAATGCGCCGACAAGATGTCCCAGGCCGAGGCGGTGTACCTGCGCCGTGTCCACCACGGGCACGGTGTTTCGATCCAACCCACCTCGCGACAGGAGGCACCATGAGCACGCATTTCAGCGGCGAAGGCAACATCGGTTCTGCGCCCGAGTACCGCGAGTTCACCAACGGCAACGACGAACCGCGGCGTCTGCTGCGCCTGAACGTCTACTTCGACAACCCGGTGCCGAAGAAGGACGGCGAATACGAGGATCGCGGCGGCTTCTGGGCGCCGGTGGAACTGTGGCATCGCGATGCCGAGCACTGGGCCAGTCTCTATCAGAAAGGCATGCGCGTACTGGTCGATGGCCGCACGGTGCGCGACGAGTGGGAGGATGCCGACGAGAACGAACGGGTCACGTTCAAGATCGAGGCCAGGCGCGTGGGCATCCTGCCGTATCGCGTCGAGGCGGTGGTGCTCGGCACCAAGCCGGCCGCCGGCCAATAGATGTCCTTCGAGGGCGGCTGTAGCAACCGTCAACCGCCCGCCATGCACCAGCTATCCCCTGGGGATAGCGTCATCGACGTTCATTGGTTTCCAGTCGCCCTCCCGACACGACGCTTCCGTAGCGCCTTCCGCAGCGACCTGCCCGCACCGCTGTGGGCGGCGTTTTCCTGCCGTCCACACAAATCGGTGTCCATCCCGTTCCGCTTCCTTGCTGTCGAGTTTTCCCTGCGCGGACATGCTGTCGTCCATCCGATCAACAGCACGTATCCGAGGAGGCTCCATGCGCGTGTTCCTGTGCGAGAAGCCTTCGCAAGGCAAAGACATCGCCCGCGTGCTGGGTGCCGGCCAGCGAGGTTCCGGCTGCTACAGCGGTTCGGGTACCGTCGTGACCTGGTGCATCGGTCATTTGGTCGAAGCGGTTCCGCCCGAGGGCTACGGCGAGCAGTACAAGCGCTGGTCCATCGAGCAACTGCCCATCCTTCCCGAGCGCTGGCGCGTCGAGCCCAAGGCCGCGACCGCCGCGCAGTTCAAGATCGTCAAACAGCTCATCAGCCAGGCCACCGCGCTGGTGATCGCCACCGATGCCGACCGCGAAGGCGAAATGATCGCCCGCGAAATCCTCGACCTGTGCGGCTACCGCGGCCCAATCCAGCGGCTGTGGCTGTTGGCGCTCAACGACGCCTCCATCCGCAAGGCACTCAGCGCGTTGAAGCCTTCGGCCGAGACACTGCCGCTGTACCACTCGGCCCTGGCCCGCTCGCGTGCCGACTGGCTGATCGGCATGAACCTGAGCCGGCTGTTCACCGTGCTCGGGCGTCAAGCCGGCTACCCGGGCGTGCTGTCGGTCGGTCGGGTACAGACCCCCACGCTGCGCCTGGTGGTCGACCGCGACCGCGAGATCGCCAGGTTCATATCCGTGCCGTACTGGACGGTCGAGGTCTTGCTGACTCAGTCAGGCCACGCCTTCAGCGCCCATTGGCTGCCGCCCGACGACACCACCGATGCGGCCGGACGCTGCCTCCAGCAGCCGGTGGCGCAGAACGCAGCTGATCGTATCCGCGCCGGTCGCGAAGCCCAGGTGGTGTCGGTCGAGACCGAGCGCGTGCCGGAAGCCGCACCGTTGCCGTTCGATCTGGGCACCTTGCAGGAAGTGTGTTCGCGCCAGCTCGGCCTTGATGTGCAGGAGACGCTGGACATCGCCCAGGCGCTGTACGAAACGCACAAAGCGACGACTTATCCACGCTCCGACTCGGGCTACCTGCCCGAAAGCATGCTGGCCGAAGTGCCGGCAGTCCTCGACGCCTTGCTCGCCACCGATCCCGACCTGCGACCGTTGATCGACAAGCTGGACCGCAGCCAGCGTTCGCGCGCGTGGAACGATGACAAGGTGACGGCTCACCACGGCATCATCCCAACGCTGGAGCCCACCCGGCTCTCGGCCATGTCGGAGAAGGAACAGGCGGTGTACGGCCTGATCCGGAGCCACTACCTGGCCCAGTTCCTGCCGCACCATGAGTTTGATCGGACGACAGCGGTGTTGACCAGCGGCGGCCAGACACTGCAGGCGACCGGCAAGCAGGTGGTCGTGCTGGGCTGGCGCCTGGCGTTGGCCAACGGTGGACCGGAGAGTTCGGATGATGAGCCGGCGCAGCGCAGTCAAATCCTGCCGCCGCTGACCAGCGGCATGCAGTGCGGCGTCGAGCAAGTCGAGTTGAAGGCGCTGAAGACCTTGCCACCCAAGCCCTACACCCAGGGCGAACTGATCAAGGCCATGAAGGGTGTTGCCAAGTTGGTGACCGACCCGCGACTGAAGCAGAAGCTCAAGGAAACGACGGGCATCGGCACCGAAGCCACGCGCGCCAGCGTCATCAACGGCCTGTTGGGCCGTGGCTATCTGCTGAAGAAAGGCCGTGCCATTCGTGCATCGGATGCGGCCTTCACGCTGATCGATGCGGTGCCGGTGGCGATTGCCGATCCGGGCACGACGGCAATCTGGGAACAGGCGCTGGACATGATCGAAGCCGGCCAGATGACGCTGGACACCTTCATCGAGAAGCAGTCGGCCTGGGTCACGCAGTTGGTCCAGCAGCACCGCGGCACCAGGTTGTCCCTCAAGCTGCCGCCGACGCCGACCTGCCCGTTGTGCACGTCGCCGATGCGCCAGCGCAGCGGCAAGAGCGGCATCTTTTGGTCGTGCAGCCGCTACCCAGACTGCAAGGGCACACTGCCTGTCGAATCTTCGGCGGGCAAACGCCCGGCGTCGCGCAAGCGGCGCGCGTCACCCAAGGCGTCCTGAAGCCTGAAAACACGTCTGCCGCGCCTGCCGCTCCCCCGGCGGCGAGGCATGCGCCCCGCGCGTTGCGGGGCATCCCCAGCACGCGATCCCTTCTGCGACGGTGTGCGCGTCCTGCCTGGCATGTGTGGCCATAGGGCGAGAAGGCAGTTGGTCCGCGAATGGCGCCCCACGCGATTCCCTTGATCCGCGGTTCTTCCGTTCACTCAGAAGAGTCTCCTGGCGCCTTGTCTCGCGAGCCGCCAGGAGACTCTTCGGGGTCGACGGTATTCGGTGCCGGTGCCCGCCGGTGAAAAAACGGGCGCCCTTTGTGCGCGGATGCGTGCCAGAGGATATCGACCCCAGCCACGATACCGGTCGAGTGCGATTGCTGGTGCAGCGGCGGCTTTGACGACGGCCCCACGCCTGTAGCAGCCCACGGGTGGCACTCCTTTGTCATCCAGCCGAAGGCCTCCAGCCTTCGGCACCTTGGTCTTTCCTTGTCCTGAAATACGCCGTCCGCACGGCCTACAACCTCTGCTCCCTGTTTCACAACCGGCTCCGCACTGCGGGGCCTTTTCGTGTGCGCTGCTGAATGGCGACAGCCTATCCAGTGCTTGGAAATCAGGAACCGCGCAGCTTCGATTTGTTGCACGACAAGCTCGCACTGCTCTCCGAAGCTAAGCCCATGCGTTGCTGACTCCGTCAGCGCCATGCCCAGGCAGCTCCGGTCTTCAAGGCTGCGCCGCGGAACCTTCCGCGTAGACCGAACCAGTCCGCTTCGCATCGCCCGCGCGGACGCCGCCGATACCTGGCGTCGATGCTTCGATCCACCTCACGGGAAGTTCCTTCATCCCGTCGGGATGGGCGCTTTCCATTTTCACCATGGAGAGCCCCATGTCCCTTGCTTCCACTTCGCCACCCATCACGGCACAGGCGGCCCGAGCCGACTCCATCGGCTACCTGGCCCTGACCTTTGTCGGCAAGCGCCTGCCTCTGCAGGTTCTTCGCAGTGCCGCTGGTTACTACATCGGCGCGTTCGATGACCACGACGGACCTTGCTCCCGCGAGTCCTTCGAGTACTTCCCCAGCCGCGACGCCGCAGCCAAAGCCCTGGCGACAGGCGCGTGGACGCAGCGCTCGCACCCGTGGTTGCCCCTGCCATCCAAGGAGATTCCTCATGAGCTTGTCATTGCCTCAAGAAGTGTTCGATCAGATCGCGCGGGAAGACGCGCATTTCACCAAGGCCCCGTCCGCGTTCTTCCAGGCCTGGAAGCGCGGTGCCGAGATCGCCGGCGCCGAGTGGTTCGGTGACGGCACCCGCGAAGGCTTGCAGCGTGCCACGACCAAGTGGGAGCTGCGGCCCAACATGCTGATGCTCAACGACGCCCTGGGTGTCCTGAGCAGTGGCCAGCGGATGTTCCTGTCCGCGATGGTGAGCTTCTACAACGCCCGCGAAGGCGGCGCGATGCTCAAGCGCTGCGGCTTCGAGGGACTGTCCGACTTCGGTGGCCTCGATCTGGAGCGGCGCAAGGTCATTGCCGACCTGGTCCTCAACTACAACGGTTGGTGAGCCTGCCTCGGCGTCGCACTCGCACCTTTTCTCCAACCCTACGAGGGACACGTGTCCCTGCCGGGGCCGTGTTCCTCCTCTTCATCTCAGGAGTGGCACATGTCCCTGACGCTCAGACAAATCGTCCGGCGGCTCAACGCACATCACGCGCGCACCAGCGCCGGGTTCTACGGCGACGGCCAACTGCCCGGCCGCTGGTTCAGAGCCCGACTCGTTCGCGGCACGACGCTGGAGGTCCATGACTGGATCACCTGGGTTGCCGTACCGAACGGCACGTGCTTCCGCGATCACAACGGCAGGCAGTTCCTGACCGTGATCTATCCCCCATCGGTCACACCGGCAGCAGGCATGCCCGCCCGCTGAGCAAGCACGATCCGTTTCCACCGCTCCGCCTGAGCGTCCACCACTTCATCCACCCGCTGGGGCTTAATCCCCAGCAGGGGATAGCTCCGCCTATTCTCTGCTGGAGAAATCCCATGTCCATCCAACCGAATCCATTCGTTCGCGGCTATCAGAACCTGCGCATCGTCCGCACGCTTTGCATCACCTACGAGGACGACAGCCCACCGGTCTGGCGGCCGCTTCATTCCAGCCAGGCGCATCTGCCTGACGATCAGGTCGCACAGTTCCCCTGCATCTTCTGCAACGACTTTGCCCTGATCACCGAGGGCCAGGAGATCAGCGAGGAACTCGAGGATCAATGCCAGATCGAGGGCATCGTGCGAACCGTGACCTATGCGGTTGCAGGCGATGACTTCGGACAGCCTGTCCATGTCGGCGACACCTATTCCGACGAGGTTGCACGCGAAGTCATCCGGCGCCTGACATTCGAGACCGGCTTCTACAGCCGCTGCTGGGAGATCAGTTCCGCCCACATCACCGAAGATGCCGGGCGCTACCTGGCCGAGCTGGCCGACATCGCCACGCCAACCCGGTTTCTGTTCGTCGCGTTCCGCATCCCGTACAGCCCGGCGATCGGGGTCAAGCTGATCGCCACGCCCTGGACGGATGAGAACCTCGGCCATGTCGAGGGGATCACGGCCGAAGACCTGCATCGGGAGCATCTCAAGAAGGCCATGCCCGAGAGCCTGGTCAACGTCCTGCACCTGGCGGCGCAGGCCGACGTGCGCATCCTGATCCTCGATGCGGACGCGCAGATCCTGGAAGGTCTACCGATCTTCGAGGAGTGATGTTCAAGCCCCAGCCCCTGTTCGCAGGGGCTTTTTTCGGTGCGCCCGGCAGGGCGCATTCACTCAGGGGTGAAAGTCCCCCGCACACCCGGCAAGGGGAAGTGCTAGCTAGAGGCAAGGGTTTCGCGGGCGACTGCGAGTCTGAAGGAAGCCCGAGGCAAATCGCTGGCCTGACGAACAGGAAGCGGATACGAGGCGGCATGGCGGGGTAAGCAGTCCGAAATCTGCGAAGCCCAATACTTGCACAGAACGCCATGACGTAGATCCGACAGGCATAAGCGTGAAAGTGGGTGCGCAATACCCGGGGAGATCTGCACGGTTGCCCATCAGGGCTACCGGCACCGTGAGGTGCCGGAATGACTGTGCAGAAGTCAGCAGAGGGCATAGTAGGTCGCGAGACTGAAGGCCTGAACGATTAATACCGAGAGTAGGACAGCCGATCTCGACAACCCACGATGACGCAGAAGTCCCCCAAGGGGGAGCCCTGCATGCCATGGCCGGACGGAATCCGGAAAGAAGCCCGCAGGGTGCTGAGGGGGGTGCGGCGACGGCTGGGCGAACGAAATCGGAGGACTACCTGCTCATGGAGCGGGTAGTCGAACCCAGCAACATGCGACGAGCGTACAAGCGAGTCCTGAAGAACCGAGGTGCAGCGGGCGTTGATCGCCTGACGGTCGAGGAGCTGAAGGATTGGCTGTTGGTGCACTGGTCAAGTGTGAAGACGGCACTGCTGGAAGATCGATACTTGCCACGGGCGGTGCGCCGAGTGGACATTCCCAAGCCTAATGGCGGGGTTAGAACACTCGGCGTTCCCACGGTGGTGGATCGACTTATCCAGCAGGCGCTCCATCAAGTACTGCAACCGATCTTCGAGCCAACTTTCTCCGATGGCAGCTACGGTTTCCGTCCACAGAGAAGTGCGCTCGATGCGGTCGCCAAGGCGAAAGAGTATGTGGCCGAAGGAAAGCACTGGGTGGTGGACATTGATCTGGAGAAATTCTTTGATCGAGTCAACCACGACGTGCTGATGGCTCGACTTGCCTATCGGGTGAAGGATGGTCGGTTACTGAGGTTGATTCGCCGTTTCTTGGAAGCGGGGATGATGGCCTATGGAGTGATCCAGCCCAGAAACGAAGGCACGCCTCAAGGTGGGCCACTGTCCCCGCTACTGTCGAATATCCTGCTGACCGATCTGGATCGGGAGCTGGAAAGAAGGCAGTTGAAGTTCTGCCGTTACGCTGACGACTGCAACATCTATGTTGGCAGCGAATGCACAGGGCAGCGGGCGATGGCGAACATCAGGGCCTTCTTGGAAGGTCATCTGAAGTTGCGTGTTAACGAGCAGAAAAGCGCAGTGGCACGGCCCTGGAAGCGAAAATTTCTGGGCTACGCGATCACGATCTATCGCAACGAGGTACGGGTGCGAGTGGCACCCGAAAGCCTCAGGAGACTGATGGACCGAGTTCGCGAGTTACTACGCAAGGGGCGAGGCCGGTCCTTGTCCCACACCCTCGAGGTGCTAAATCCCGTGTTGCGGGGTTGGGCAAACTACTTTCGGCTTACCGCGAACATGCGGACGCTGGACGAACTCGACTGGTGGCTGCGCCGAAAACTACGCTGCCTACTCTGGCGGCAGTGGAAGAACCCGAAGACCCGTGAACGACGGCTCATCTCACTTGGGCTTAGGCCGGAGCGTGCGTGGAAGTCGAGCGCAAATGGGCGAGGGCCTTGGTGGAACTCGGCATCCAAGCACATGAATCAGGCAGTACCGACGTTGTACTTCGCCAAAATGGGGCTGGTCTCGCTGCGCAGCACTGTGCAGGGACTCCAGCGTATTAGTTGAACCGCCGTATGCGGAACCGCACGTACGGTGGTGTGAGAGGGCTGGGGGAGTAATCCCCCACCCTACTCGATCCTGCTGGAAACCGACCAGGCCGCAGTGCGGATTTCCAGTCGGCAGATCGATGAAGCCGGTGCACTCTGAGCCCATGTTCCGCTGACTTCGGTCAGCAACATGCCCAGGTAGCCATCGACCTTCAAGGCTACGGTGTGGTTCGCCGCACAGGTCGTTGTTCATCCCCGGCGCATCCCGCGCCATTCAGCTCAACCCACCAGGGGCTCCCAACCCCGGTGGCGGGCGGGCGTCCCTGGGTTTTCTTCTAGGAGATTCCCATGGACCACGCTCTCATCCGCTCTCAAATGCCCACCCTGGTCGCAGGCCATGTGCCTCGCAATGCCAGGTCGTTCAAGTTCAACATCTACGATGGCACGCCGCAGAAAACCATGCTGGGCTTCGCGGCCGATCCCAATCCGTTCCAAGGCAAGGTGATCGCGGTCACCGACGACGCGATCGTTGTGAAGGTCAAGCCGACCCAGTTCGCAGTCATCGATCGCTATCTGGTCACTGCTGTTCCAGCCGAGGGCAGCAAAGTGGAAGTCATCCCGTATGCACGGCGCCACTTCGATGGTCAGCGCGTCGGCACGCCTCGGGAGAAGACGGAGTATCTGGCCGATGGCAGGCCCTACACCGTCAAGTCGGTGATTCTGGGCGACGCCACCGCGGAGCTGCCTGTGCCACAGGCACGCTGCCCGGAACTGGCCGAGCTGATCCAACAGTTGCAGAAGCTGCCCGCACCAGACGGTCATCGGTACATCAGCCACCTGCTGGTTGACGCCAATGCCCGGGACTTCTCGCTGGTCGATCCCAAGCCGCACGACATCATCGCCACGCCGCCGGCCATCCGTTTCACCGTCGAGACCGGCAAGTTCAGTGGTCAGGTCACGGTGAGCTACGACCGCGGCGGCGACGTCTACGTGGTTGAACTGCACCACGGCGGTGAATCCATCGAGCGCGTCGATGAAGTCTATTTCGACGATCTCGGTGACACGCTGGAGCGCTTGATCGATGACGGCAGTTGGCGCCTCATCCGGGTGGAAACGCTCTCCGGCAACGCGCGCAGCGCGCGGCACTGAAACCAACCCTTGTGTTCCTTCACTGCCCCTCGATCGAGGGGCTTTTCTTTGGTTCATGGCCCCGGTCGTCGAACAATCGGGAAGATCGCTGATGCCGATTCCTTCTAGCAGCCCGCGTCTGTAGGAGCCACGCTGCTGCCATGTTCCGCTGACACCCGTCAGCAGCATGCCCAGGTAGCCAAGGTCTTCAAGGCTACGACGCGGTTCCGGCCGCGTTGATCACCCCAGTTCGCTCTCGGCATCCATAGCGCGAACGTCCGTCGAGTCATCGATGGAGATGCCACGGCAGTTGTTCCCGGGTCTCACGATCCATAACCCGCGCGGGGGTTTCCACACCTCCCCGCCAGGGTCGGTGTGTCTCCGCTTTTCTTGTTCTCAAGTCTGGAGATTCACCATGACCACTTCATCCGAAAAATCGTTCTTCGACCTGCACATCACTGGCCTCGGGTATCTCAATCGCATCCGCGAAGTGAAGCCCAAGAAAGGTGAGCCGTTCCTGGCCTGCGACATCGCAGCGCTCAATGGTCCGAGCAACGCTCCCGAGTACCGCCGTTTCGACGTGCGGGTGTCCGGCAGCGAAGCTCAGCATCTGGTCCGCCGTTGCGAAGATGCCGTCAAGGCCGAACGCAAGGTGCTGATCGGCTTCCGCCTCGGCGACCTGTGGACCGACATCTTCACCTACTCCAAGGGGAAGAATGCCGGCCAGCAGGGCGTCAGCCTGAAGGCCCGCCTGCTCTTCGTGAGTTGGATCAAGATCGATGGCGAGATGGTCTACAAGGCCGAGCCCAAGACGACCGATGACGCGGCGAACGAGGATGCACCAGCATCCTCCAGCGCGTCGGTAGCCCAGGACGCGCCCGCATCCGAAGCCGCCGCCAATGACGACGCTGATGCACCCGCTGACGCACCGGCCCTGGCCGAGTCGTTCTGATCTGCAAGGTCCCGTGCGCATGCACCGGGGCCTTGTTTTCTTCCCCTTCGATCGAGCACCGCTTGCGCTTCGGCGCCGGCGGCACGCGATCGCTCATTCGTCGAAAGGAGCTATCCATGATCAATGTTCCAGGCCAACTGGCCATCAAGACCATCCACGGTCGCAACGGCGACTTCAACGTCGGCCGTCTGGCGACTTCCATCGGCGAGTTCGTCATCAAGAATGCCGAACTCGACCAGTACGCCGAAGGCAAGTACGACGGCGACTTCATCATCACCGAGATCCGGCCCTCCACCTACAACACCAGTGGGCGGATGGTGATCGAGATTCGCGCCCACCTGGGCGGTATGACCTTGTCCAGCATCGATCCCCTGAGCCGTGACGAAGCCCGCCGGCTGAGTCCGCAGGAAGTCGATCCGATCGACGAAGAGGCGCAGGCACTTGTGCCTGTCGCAGCCCCGGCACCTGCCAAGGCGAAGGGTCGCAAGACCCGCGATCCGCTGGTCGACACCACGCCGTTCGGCACGGAGAAAGCAGCGAAGCCGTCTCTCGAAGCCTCGGCCGAGGAAGACGACACCGTGCTGTTCGGCGCGCTTTGGCCGCTGGGCGACATCGTCAAGCTCGATCCGGCCGTGGATCGTCGTGTCCTGCGTCAGCAGCGCGACCGCCTCGGGGTGCTGGGTTATTCGTTCGCCCCGTTGTCTCAGGACTGGCACCTCGCCACCGCCTGATCCATCCGCCGCGCAAGCGGTCTGCCACCACCCGCCGGGGTTCTTCCCCGATGGGGAGGACTCCGGCCTTTTCTTCAAGGAGAACTCTCATGGGCTGGTATTTCTCAAGGCAATCCCGCCATCAACTGATCCAGGAGCTGATCGAACCCCGCGACAACGAGCAGCTTCGCGCGGAGACCGTCGCACACACCTTGCGCGGCAACGTGCTGTGGTCCGTCGTGCGCATCACCGCCAAGCAGGAAGGCATCAAGCCGGGCCTTGGGGTTGGCGACTCCTATCACTACATCCGCTGCGACCTGCTGGAAGGCTCCGGCAATGAATGGGGCTACAAGCCGATGGATGAGTCGATGCACCCGTACTACTACTCGTGCCCGCTCAGCTATCTGGCGATGGCGCCCGAGCAGTCCCCCGAGTGGCGCGAAGGCGTGCGTGCCTACCACGCGCGTCGTCGCACGCCGACCCTACCGGCTACGCCGGTGTCGGCCTGATCACAGGAGGCTCACGATGGACCCTATCCTCGCGTCTCTTCCGGCATCGCTGCTGTCCTTCGTCGAAGACCAGTTGTCCAACAACGACGTCTCGCCCGACGAGGAACTGCTCGACCTCTTCATCGCCAACGGCCTCACCGATGAGCAGGCACGGCAGGCGTTGACCTACCGCGACCGCTACTCGGCCAACGTCTACCTGGAAGGCTTCACGCCGATCCGCAAGGCAGACGAGGCGCTTCGTTTCAATCCGGCCACCCGGCAGTTCAAGCCGGACTGAGTCATTCCTTTTCCACCCCACGGGGCAGTGCTTGCCCCAGCGGGCATTGCTGTCCCTTTCTTTTATCCAAGAGGACATCACCATGCCTGCACACTCCGATCCCAAGCCGCTCTACCGCATCGACGAATGCCCCGACCTGATGGCCGATGGCTGCGTCGGCGACGAACAGGGCAATCTCGTGTTCCTTTCCATCTGGGCGCGCGACACCGCCATCCAGGAGTTCCTGGCACGCCTGACCCTCGGGCGCGACGAACAGGGGCTGGACCAGTTCCACGTCATCACCGAACAGGGCGGATCGATCCCGGTCTTCGTCGGCAACGTCGAGAACCTGGAGAAACGCTCCACGCGCGTCTTCCGGCGCACGCTGTTCGGTTCCATGGTCAACCTGTGGCTGTTCGACCGCCGCTGCGTGAAGCCCGACAAGGCCAACGCCAGCGCGCTGGCCCTGCTGCCCAGGGATTCATCGCATCGCACCGATCGGCTGTGGACGCTGGTGCAGGACACCTGCCCACTGCCGTTGCTCGATCACTGGCGCGACACCGTGCTGGAACTGCTGCAAGCCCGCGCGATGCTGAGCCGCCTGCCATCCGCCATCGGCGCGTTGGAAGGTCATCGGCTGGCGGTCGACGTCCCGGCGTTGACCACCGCGCTGGGTGACCTGATCCGCAACGGCACCCTCGGGGCGTCACGGTACGAACTGGCCTCGGGCACACCGCTTCGGCGCGTGGCCTGAGCCATTCCCCTGTACGGGCAAGCGCGGTGCGCGTGCCCGTCTTCCTTCATCCCACTTCCTTCCAGGAGATTCCCATGGCACTCATGTTCCCGCGCCTCGCGCGCAACTTCATCAAGAACGGCTATTTCCCGACCGATGAACCCACATTGGAACGGGCATTGTCCGCACTGGCGCCAGCCTCTGGCCCGCTCTCCATCCTCGATCCCTGCGCCGGCGAAGGCGTGGCGATTGCCGAAGCTGCGCACGCCCTCGGGCGCGAGCAGGTTTCGGCTTATGCCGTCGAGTACGACGCCGAGCGTGCCCGCCACGCCCGGCAACTGATCGATCGTTGCCTCCACGGTGACCTGATGGACGCGCTGATCAGCCGGCAGAGCTTCGGCCTGTTGTGGCTGAACCCGCCGTATGGCGACCTCTCCAAGGACGTCAACGGCAACATCGGCTATCAGGGCCAGGGTCGTGCCCGGCTGGAGAAGTTGTTCTATCAGCGCAGCCTGCCGCTGCTGCAATACGGCGGTGTGCTGATCTTCATCGTGCCGTCCTACGTGCTCGACGCCGAGCTGGTCGGATGGCTGACGCGCCATTTCGCAGACCTGCGGATCTACCGTGCGGTGGAGGCGCAGTTCAAGCAGGTGGTGATCTTCGGTCGGCGGGTTCGCCAGCGCGACCAGGCGTCGGACTCGGCCAAAGCCGTGCGCGGGCTGCTGTTGCAGATCGGGCAAGGCGATGCCGAGGCCGAGGAACTGCCAGTGGAATGGCCGTTCCTGCCGTACACCGTCCCAGTGTCTCCCGCGGAGCCGGAGCACTTCTATCGCGTGACGATGGAGCCTGAGCAGTTCGCCGATGAAGTCGGCCGACTGCAGGGGCTATGGCCGTCGCTCGACACCCACCTGGGGGCCGCGCAGCAGTCGCTGCGTCCACCGGCGCGGGCCTTGTCCCACTGGCATCTCGCTCTGGCCTTGGCCGCGGGCGCGATCTCGGGCGTCGTGACCTCGAAGAGCGGCAGAACGCTCGTCGTGAAAGGTGATACCCACAAGGAGAAGACTCTCCAGACGGAATACACCGAGCGCGACGACGGCTCCGTGGCCGAGACACGCATCCTCACCGACAAGTTCGTGCCGGTCATCCGCGCCTGGGACATGACACCGGGCTCCGCCACGCGGGGCGAGGTGCTGACCATCCGCTGATCGTTGTTCCCCGACGGCAAGCCGCCAGTGCTTCGCCGCCTTCTTTGTCCACCCACCGGGGTCATGTCGCCCCGATGGGGTGCCGTGGCCTCTTTTTCTTTCTGAAGGAGAAATCACCATGGCACTCGCTGTTCTCAATCTCGTCTCGCAACCACGGTTCCCATCCGGACAAGTGGTCATGACCGCCGGCATCAACGATCTGGTCCAGCAGGGTCAGTTCAATCCGGTGCCATATCTGCGCCGCCACCTTCGTTGCGACTGGGGCGATCTCGATGACTGCGACCGGCGTTCCAACGACGCTGCGTTGAAGTCCGGAGACCGTCTGTTCTCGTCCTATCAGGTCACGCCCGACCTGAAGCTCTGGATCATCACCGAGTGGGACCGCAGCGTCACCACGCTGCTGCTGCCATCCGAGTACTGATCGTCCTCTGACGGCTCGGCCGTCTTTCTCTTCCCGCCCCTGGGGCATGCCATCGCCCCGCAGGGGTCGGTGCATGCCCCGTCTTCATTGGAGCATCACCATGTCACTCGATCTCGAAACTGTTCCCGACGTGCCCGCGCAGGGCGACCTGCTCGAAGCCGCATCTTCTCCGCTCGCCATCAGCCTGACCGACTTCGTGTCGGAGTTCGGCGACGAGCTGCTCGACTCGCTCAACCGTGCCAATCCCCCGGTCTACACCGGCCAGGTGCGGGTGCATCGGCAACTCATCCTCGCAGCCCTCAAGCGCAAGCTGTTCCAGGCGCAAGCCGATGTGGTCCATGCCGTCACCGAGCTGCTGGTCGATAGCGGTGAACGCGCCGCGATCGTCAATGGCGAGATGGGCTGCGGCAAGACGACGGTGGGTATTGCCACCGCCGCCGTGCTCAACGCCGAAGGCTACCGCCGCACCTTGGTTCTTTCTCCGCCGCATCTGGTCTACAAGTGGCGGCGGGAAATCCAGGAGACGGTGGCCGGCGCCAAGGTCTGGGTGCTCAACGGCCCGGACACGCTGGTCAAGCTGCTGAAGCTGCGCGAACAGTTGGGTGTACCGGCGCAGGGTCAGGAGTTCTTCGTCCTGGGCCGCGTGCGGATGCGGATGGGGTTCCACTGGAGGCCCGTCTTCACCCGGCGGCGCACGCCCCACGGCGACATGGCGGCGTGCCCGGACTGCGGCCACATCATCACCGACCTCGACGGCGAACCGATCAACCCGGTCGAACTCGAAGCCGAGGAGTCCCGCCGCAAGTGCAGCCATTGCGCCGCACCGCTGTGGACGCTGATCCGTCCCAGGGGCTTGTCCGACAGTGACCAGTCCTCGACCGTGCTCAAGGCGCTGAAGCGTATTCCCACGATTGGCGAAGTCACCGCGCAGAGGCTGATGCAGAAGTTCGGTGACGCCTTTCTCGCGTCGATGCTCGGGGACAACATCCACGAGTTCATCAACCTGATGGATGGCAACGGCGAGCTGGTCTTCTCGGACCGGCAAGCCCATCGCATGGAACGTGCGATGGCCAACATGGAGTTCGGCTTCGGCGAGGGCGGCTACCAGCCGTCCGAGTTCATCAAGAGGCAGCTTCCCCAAGGCACGTTCGACCTGCTCATCGCCGACGAGGCGCACGAGTACAAGAACGGCGGCTCCGCACAGGGCCAGGCCATGGGGGTTTTGGCGGCCAAGGCGCGCAAGACGCTGCTGCTCACCGGCACGCTGATGGGCGGCTACGGCGACGACCTGTTCCACCTGCTGTTCCGCGCCCTGCCTGGGCGGATGATCGAAGACGGCTACCGGCCGACCAAGCAAGGTTCCATGACGTCGGCTGCGATGGCGTTCATGCGCGATCACGGCGTGCTCAAGGACATCTACTCCGAGAGCACGGGCACGGCGCACAAGACCGCCAAGGGCACCAAGGTATCGGTGCGCACGGTCAAGGCGCCGGGCTTCGGTCCGAAGGGCGTGCTGCGTTGCGTCCTGCCGTTCACCGTCTTCCTCAAGTTGAAGGACATCGGCGGCAACGTGCTGCCGCCCTACGACGAGGAGTTCCGTGAGGTCACGATGGACACGGCGCAAGCCGCGGCCTATCGCGATCTGGCGGGACGGCTGACCGCGGAGCTGAAGCAGGCCCTGGCGAAGCGCGACACGACGCTGCTGGGTGTGGTCCTCAACGTGCTGCTGGCCTGGCCGGATTGCTGCTTCCGGTCGGAGACGGTGGTGCATCCGCGCACGCGCAACACCCTGGCCTTCGTCCCGGCTCAGTTCAACGAGCTGGAGGTGATGCCCAAGGAGCGCGAGCTGATCGAGATCTGCAAGCAGGAGAAAGCAGAAGGTCGCAAGACCCTGGTCTATACGGTCTACACCGGCACGCGCGACACCACATCGCGCCTGAAGGTGCTGCTGGAGCAGGAAGGCTTCAAGGTGGCGGTGCTGCGCGCGAGCGTGGATGCCTCCCGCCGGGAAGACTGGATCGCCGAGCAGTTGGACCGCGGCATCGACGTGCTCGTCACCAATCCCGAGCTGGTGAAAACCGGCCTGGACCTGTTGGAGTTCCCGACGATCGTGTTCATGCAGTCGGGCTACAACGTGTATTCGCTGCAGCAGGCCGCCCGGCGCTCATGGCGCATCGGCCAGAAACAGCCGGTGCGCGTGATCTACCTCGGCTACGCCAACTCCTCGCAGATGACCTGCCTGGGGCTGATGGCCAAGAAGATCATGGTGTCCCAGAGCACGTCGGGAGACGTGCCGGAGTCCGGGTTGGATGTCCTCAACCAGGACGGCGACTCGGTGGAGGTGGCACTGGCGCGGCAGTTGGTGCATTGAGCGTTGCTGGACTTGGCGGCCCCTTCGGGGGCCGCTTCCTTTTCAGCAAAGCCCGCGGGCTTTCCGTTCCTTGTCCCGCAGTTCTCGATCCAGCGGCAGGTATATAGATCACGTCGGGAGGGGTGTCCGAGCACCAGGTCCACTTGTGTAGCCGGTGCCCCCCCTTGGGAAATGGGGCGCCGCGCGTTTCGGATTTTCGGCATCCCGCGCAGCAAGGTTCTGCAATGGTGAAGGCATCCCGTCACCGTGGGGTGCCACATGCTGCCGTCTCTGTCTCGTTTCCACTGCATCTTCGCCGTGCTCAGCGGCCTGCTGTCCGGCTGCACGACGACGCCGGCCACCCCTGACCGTATAGAAGCGCCGCCCGACGAGACAGCTTCGGAGCAGCGACTGGTGCCCGTGGCCCGCTATGGGCGCTACACCCTGGTCGAGCTGGTGCCGGAACCTGCGCAGCGTGATCTCTTGCAGCAGGCGGTGGAGGTCTCTATTCCACCCATGCTTGATGCCAGCGTGGGCGATGCGATGCGCCATGTGCTGCTGCGCTCGGGCTACCGCCTGTGCGACGGCACCGAGGCCGCCGCGCTCTATGCGTTGCCACTGCCTGCCGCACATCTGCACCTCGGCCCGCTCCTGCTGCGCGATGCCCTGTTGGTCTTGGCCGGCCCGGCTTGGGCGCTTTCGGTCGATGACCGGACGCGCGAGGTCTGCTTCAACCGGTCCGCCGACGCCGCGGAGGTGCAGTCATGAGCATCCTCCCGGCATCGTCCGCGCCGGGCGCCCGCACGCGCTGGCTCAAGATCGCCGCGACCGTCTGGCTGCTGCTCACAAGCACCTTGGCCGTCGTCAACAGTGTCGGTCTGTCGCATCTCACCGAACAGGCCGAGGCCAGTGCGCAGGACGCCCAGGTCCAGGCGCTGGGCCTGCGGCTGGCCGAACTCGAACAGCAGGCCGAGGTGGACAGGCGCCGGCCTGCGCCGCTCAGCCAGGCCGAATTCGCCACCGCGCAACAGGCGCTGGACGAGCGCATCGCGCGTATCGAGGCCGCACAGTCCGCGGACAGCCTCGCCATTGACCTGCAGACCTTGCAGGCCCGTGTGCACGGCATCGAAACCCGTTTGGAGAAAGCCCGCAAAACTACCGCCGTCGCCGCCCGTCGAGCCCCCGAGGTGACAAAGCCGGCGCTGCCGGTTCCACCGTTCCAGGTGGTCGGCGTGGAACTGCGCGGCGGCGAGCGCTTCCTGTCGATCGCACCCGTGGTCGCCACCTCGCTCGGCAGTGTCCGGCTGCTGCGCGAGGGTGATGCCGATGGCGGCTGGCACCTGCAATCCATCGAGGCTCGCGCCGCCGTGTTCCGCGTGGACGGCCAAGTGCAGCGCCTTGCCGTGCCGTAGGAGGGCGGACCATGATCCTGCGGCCGATGCTCGCTGCCGTTCTGCTGTTCGCCGCCATGGGCGCATCCGCACAGCCGGCTGCGGTGACGGACGCCCGCGTGGTTCCCAGCCAGGTACAGCCCAACACCGATGCGACGCTCAACGAGCGCCAGGCGCGGGACTGGGGCCTGCAACCCGAGGAGTGGGCACGCTTCCGACAATTGATGCAGGGGCCGCTTGGCGTGCATTCCCCCCAGCTCGACCCGCTCACGGCCCTGGGCATCGAGGCCCGCAGCGACGAGGAGCGCAGGCGCTACGCGGAGCTGCAGGTACGGATGGAGACCCGGCGCGTCGAGAAGCTGCTCGCCTACCAGCGCGCCTATGACGCGGCCTGGCAGCGCCTCGCGCCCGGCCAGCCGCGCGTGAACCTGCCCGGCGCAAAGACGACGGCCGCTGGCAACACCGGCTCCGGTCGGCTCGCCGTCTTCGTCAAGGCCGACTGCACTTCCTGCGCGCAGCGCGTGCAGCAGTTGCAGGCCGCGGGCACCGCCTTCGATCTCTACATGGTCGGCAGCCGCCAGGACGATGCGCGCATCCGCCAGTGGGCCACCCAGGCGGGCATCGACCCGGCCCGGGTGCGCGCCCGCACCATCACGCTCAACCACGACGCCGGGCGCTGGCTGTCGCTCGGCCTGCCCGGTGAACTGCCGGCCGTGGTGCGCGAGGTGAACGGGCAATGGCAGCGCCAGTAGCCACTCAACGCCGCCGCGCCCTGTGGGGCGCCTGCGCCGCGCTGCTCGCCACCGGCGCATCGGCCTTTGCCACGCCGCCGCGCGAAGTCCCGCCGCCGGCCTATCAACTGGCGGCGCAGCGTGCGGGCGTGCCGGCGCCGGTGCTGTACGCCGTGGCCCTGCAGGAGAGCGGCACCCGGCTGCGCGGGCGCCTGGTGCCCTGGCCGTGGACGCTCAACGTCGCCGGCAAGCCGTACCGCTATGCCACCCGCGCCGAGGCCTGCGCGGGACTGCGCCAGGCACTCAAGCGCACGTCCGCCACCCGCATCGACGCTGGGCTCGGCCAGGTCAATCTCGGCTACCACGCGCAGCGCTATGCGCAGCCCTGCGAGCTGCTGGACCCGTACCGCAACCTCGCCATCGCCGCCGAGATCCTGCGCGAGCAGCACACGCCCGGCGAGGACTGGCTGCTCGCCATCGGCCGCTACCACCGCCCGGCCGGGGGCGCCCCCGCAGCGCGCTACCGGCGCAGCGTGCACCGGCACCTGACCCGCGTGCTCGGCCCTGGCGCTCCCGTTACAACCCTCCAGGCCACCACGCCATGAACCACATCGTTCTCATCGCCGCCATCGGTCTGCTGTCCACGACCACTGCCTTCGCCCAGCCGACTTCCGCGCCGCTGATCGTGGTCGAGGACCGTGGCGGCGCATCCGCGTTGCCGTACTACCAGCCCTTGAATCCGCAGCCGGACGGCACCGCGCGGCCAGCCCCGCTGCCACGCCCGCGCGTGGGTAACTCGGCCGAGGCCGAAGCCGCGATGCTGCCAGTGCGCTCGGCGAACCTGTCGCCGGGTGACGTGCCGCGCCGCGTGATCCGCGCGCCGGGCCTGACGCCGCTGTTCCTGGTCGGCGACGACGCACGCTCGCGCGCCTGGCTGCGGCAGCGCCACGCCGCGCTGCGGGAGCTGGGCGCCGTGGGCCTGGTGGTCAACGTGGAATCGACGGCGGCGCTGGTCGAGCTGCGCCGCCTGGCGCCCGGCCTGACCCTCGCGCCGGCCTCGGGCGACGACCTGGCCCAGCGCCTGGGCCTGCGCCACTACCCGGTGCTCATCACCGCCACCGGCATCGAGCAGTGAGACGATGGCGCAGCCGCATGCGGTGGAAGTTCTGCTCCGTCCCGCGGTGGAGCTTTACACCGTGGCGGTCTGCGCCGGCGCCGCGCTTCTGTGCCTGGTGGCACCGTGGTCGCTTGCGCTGAATCCGCTGCTGGGCCTGGGAACGGCGCTGGCCTTCCTGACCTTCGGCGCCATCCGCCTGCATGACGCCTGGGCGATCCTGCGCTATCGGCGCAACATCCGCCGCCTGCCGCGCTATGTGATGACCAGCCGCAACGTGCCGGTGAGCCAGCAGCGCCTGTTCATCGGCCGGGGCTTCAAGTGGGAGCAGCGGCACACGCACCGGTTGATGCAGACCTACCGTCCGGAGTTCCGCCGCTTCGTGGAGCCGACCGCGATCTATCGCGCGGCGCGGCGGATGGAGGAGCGGTTGGAGTTCGCGCCGTTTCCACTATCGAAGCTCGCACGGGTCCTGGCCTGGGACAGCCCTTTCAACCCGGCCCGGCCGCTGCCACCGGTGGGCGGACAGCCACGGCTGCACGGCATCGAACCCCACGAGACCGACGTGACGCTGCCGCTGGGCGAGCGCGTGGGCCACTCGCTGGTGCTCGGCACCACGCGCGTGGGCAAGACGCGGCTGGCCGAGCTGTTCATCACGCAGGACATCCGTCGCTGCAATGCGGCCGGCGAGTACGAGGTGGTGATCGTTATCGACCCCAAGGGCGATGCCGACCTCTTGAAACGCATGTACGTGGAGGCCAAGCGCGCGGGGCGCGAAGGCGAGTTCTACGTCTTCCACCTGGGCTGGCCGGACATCTCGGCGCGTTACAACGCGGTGGGCCGCTTCGGGCGCATCTCCGAGGTCGCCACCCGCATCGCGGGCCAGCTCTCCGGCGAAGGCAACAGCGCTGCCTTCCGCGAGTTCGCCTGGCGCTTCGTGAACATCATCGCCCGCGCCCTGGTCGAGCTGGGGCAGCGGCCCGACTACCTGCTGATCCAGCGCCACGTCATCAACATCGACGCGCTGTTCATCGAGTACGCCCAGCACTACTTCGCCAAGAACGAACCGAAGGCCTGGGAGGTCATCGTCCAGCTCGAAGCCAGGCTCAACGAGAAGAACATCCCGCGCAACATGATCGGGCGCGAGAAGCGCGTGGTCGCCCTTGAGCAGTACCTGTCGCAGGTGCGCGTCTACGACCCAGTGCTCGACGGCCTGCGCAGCGCCGTGCGTTACGACCGGACCTACTTCGACAAGATCGTCGCCTCGCTGCTGCCTCTGCTGGAGAAGCTGACCACCGGCAAGATCGCGCAACTGCTGGCGCCGAACTATTCGGACCTGTCCGACCCGCGGCCGATCTTCGACTGGATGCAGATCATCCGTAAACGCGCGGTGGTCTACGTGGGCCTGGATGCGTTGTCCGATGCCGAAGTGGCCGCAGCGGTGGGCAACTCCATGTTCTCCGACCTCGTTTCCGTCGCGGGGCACATCTACAAGTTCGGCATCGACGACGGCCTGCCCGGATCGGCGACCGGCGTGAAGGTGCCCATCAACGTCCACGCCGACGAGTTCAACGAACTCATGGGCGACGAGTTCATCCCGATGGTCAACAAGGGGGGCGGTGCCGGCGTGCAGGTGACGGCCTACACGCAGACGCTCAGCGACATCGAGGCGCGCATCGGCAACCGCGCCAAGGCAGGCCAGGTGATCGGCAACTTCAACAACCTGTTCATGCTGCGCGTGCGAGAGACCGCCACCGCAGAACTGCTGACGCGGCAACTGCCCAAGGTCGATGTCCATGCCACCGCGATCATGAGCGGCGCCACCGACAGCTCCGATCCGCTCGGCAACACCGCCTTCACGTCCAGCACCCAGGACCGCATCAGCACGACCAGCGTGCCGCTGATCGAGCCCGCACATGTGGTGGCCTTGCCCAAGGGGCAGTGCTTCGCGCTGATCGAGGGCGGCATGCTCTGGAAAGTCCGCATGCCCTTGCCGGCCCCCGACCCCGACGAAGCCATGCCCCAGGATCTGCAGCAGCTGGCCGGCTACATGCGCCAGCACTACGTCGAGGCCGGCGACTGGTGGGAGAACCAGAGCCTGCCCGGCCTGCAGGACAGCGCGCTGCCCACCGACCTGCTGGACGACTTCAAGCAGATGGCGGCCGCCGCTGACGGAGCGGAAGCATGAGCGATCCGGCCGTCGCGGCCCAGCGCCAGCAGCAACGACAGCAAGGGCTGATCGCCGGCCTGGTCACGTTGCCGTTCCGCTTCTTCGGCGTGCTGTGCGGCGCGCTGCTGCTGTGCATCCTGATCGAATGCGTCGGCATGCACTTCTTCTGGCCCGATCAGGGCTGGCGCCACGCGCAGGGCATGCTGCACTACGAGCTGGATCAGCTCTCCACGCACTTCACGCGCAGCGCCCTGGTGCAGGAGCCGGGGCGCACCGCGAACCGGATCGTCGAACACGGCTACGACTGGCTGTTCGTGAAAAGCGGCCTGCTGGACTGGATACGCGATGCCTCAGCGCAGACCAGCGCCGGCAGCCATCGCCCGACCAAGGATTTCCGCTACTACATCGGACTGGTCTACGTGAACGTGGAGAGCTACCTGATCGCTGCGACCTACACGACGCTGGTCTTCCTCGTGCGGCTGCTGGTGCTGTGCCTGACCTTACCGCTGTTCCTGATGGCCGCCTTCGTCGGGCTGGTGGACGGCCTGGTGCGCCGAGATGTGCGCCGCTTCGGCGCCGGCCGCGAGTCGGGCTTCATCTACCACCGAGCGAAGGCCGCGCTGATGCCGCTGGCTGTGCTGCCCTGGGTGATCTACCTCGCATTGCCGGTGAGCGTGAACCCGCTGCTGATCCTGCTGCCCAGCGCCGCACTGCTCGGCGTGGCCGTGTGCATCGCGGCGGCGACGTTCAAGAAGTACTTGTGAAACACCCAGGAGCGTCACTCACGCCGGTTCAGTGGGGCGAACGCGCAGCGGTGCGCCGGGCGCACTGCTGCGCGTGTACCGGCTGGGCTGCGAACTGACCGGGGGATTCTTTCGCTGATTTCGCCGGAGAAAATCAGCCGCAAGTGCTTGTCACGGCACTAATTTCACTGGTTTCGCTAGTTTCTCCGTGTGCTTTCGTCGAGTGCAGTACCATCTGAAATCAGCAGGGGTTGCCCAAGGCACGCGGCGCGACTCGCACCTACAGCTTCGGAGGCAGGCCAGATGCAGCAGCTGCGATGCTACGGCGACGACAGAAACAATGGGTTCTGCGTGCATTGCGGCGGGCCAAGCGAAACCATCGATCACGTCCCGTCGAAAGTTCTCTTGGATGAGCCGTATCCAGAGAATCTCATGGCGGCTCCGGCGTGCCGTGAATGCAACAACGGCCTTTCACTCGACGAAGAATATCTGGCCTGTTTGCTCGAATGTGTCATCGCCGGGGACATCGCACCCGAAAAACTGCACAGGGCCAAGATTGGCCGTATCTTGCGGGCGAACTCCTCGCTGTTGACCCGATTGCAGCGGGCACGCACAGATGGTGCAGAAGGCCCCGTCTGGGCAGCCGAAAACGACCGCGTGAGTCGCGTCATCCTCAAATTGGCTCGTTGTCATGCTGCATTCGAACTCAACGAGCCACAACTCCACGAACCATCACGCCTCGGATTCAAGCCGCTGTCGCTCATGACGGAAAAAGAGCGCGCCGCATTCGAAAGCGATGACGACGCGTTCGATGTCTGGCCGGAAGTCGGGAGCCGTGCGATGCAGAGGCTGCTTGTGGCGGGCACCGACACTTTCACCGAGGGATGGTTGGCCGTGCAAGAAGGAAACTATCGCTTCCGTACCAGCCAAGCCAATGGGCTGACCGTGAAAATCGTCCTTCGGGAATATCTCGGGTGCGAAGTCGTCTGGGACTGATCCGGCAGGACGCATTCGTTTCGGCAGATGGATTTCGAAGTGGCGATTCAGACGGGTGAAACCGTCTTCGTGTCTACCAGTGCCTGCAAATGGTCGAGTAGCAGCTTGGGAATCTGCCCGCCGGTGAGAAGCACACCGGCCTCCATGTTCTGCTCCATCGCGTGGCCGGTCAGGTTGGCGCTGGTGATGAAACACATCTTGCCATCGGCGACGGCGACTTTGGCGTGAACGCGCCCGTCAGAGAACGGGTCGGCTTTGTCTCGCCAGGAATAAAGCCTTGCAGCGGGGACCAGTGTTCTCATCTTGCCTATCGCATCGAAGGTGATGCTGCCGCCGTGGTCCTGAGACAACTCGAGCAGCATGGAGATGACCACTCCGCGAGCACTTGCCGCATTCAGCGCCTTTACGATGGTCGAGACGTTGTAGGCCACGAAGCTGGTGATGAACAGGGCCTGCTCAGCGGCGTTGATGACCTGCAGTAGCGCCTGCTCGGTTCGTCGAGCCGAGACGAAGGGTGTCGTCGGTCCCGTCCACACGAGTTCGGTGGATTGTTGATTCGTAGCCTTGGTGAAAACATGGCCGGCGGCGAGCAGCATTGATGCAAGCTCATCGGCGCTGACCTCACTGGCTCGCCAAGCATCGATGAGTTGATCCACAACCTCAGCAGCAACGGGGGTGCTGACCACGCCCGACAGCGCACCGGCTGCTTTGCTGGCATCGGTCCGACGAATCCGGCTAGCTATGGCCTGGACCTTCTCTGGAGAGACCAGACAGACCACGGCTGCGACGGCGTCCAAGAGCCTCTCCATGTCACAAGCCCTTGAAGAAAGCCGCGTCGATGCGTTCCAGGGTCGGAACCAGCAATGACCGATCCAAGTAACGATTGCCACGTTCGCAGGACGTCTCCGCCACCAGGCTACAAGCGTGGCAAGCAGCAGCATGAAGTGAGCGATCTTTCTCGGGATCGTGCTCGGAGCAAAGCGGGTCGGATGAGCAGATCTTCGAACGGTTCAAGGCCTGTTCCAGAAGGCGCCCGAGGTTCTCCGGTTTGCCAAGATCGACGAGGCCGCCCAGCGTTCCATCAGAGTCGGCTGCTGCCGTGTAGATGAGGATGCCGGCCTGCGGACTATCGCCTGAAGTGTCAGCATAGATCCGTTCGCGGATACTCGCGGCGTTATAGCCGCACTCCAGCGCCAGCTCACGAATCAGCAGGTGTGAGAGCGTGTGAAGCATGGCGTAGCGAATGCCGGGGTAGCCCTCATCCGGGTCGAGATGACGTGAGTTGCGCCACCCCCTGTGGCCACCTCGGAGCATCTGATCGACCTTCTTCACCGCCGGTAGCGCCTCCCACGCCACGAGCGCCTGTTCGTCGAACTGGATGAAGATGCCCTCGCCATGGACTTGGTTCGCGGGAACCCAATCCGGCTTGCTTCGCGAGAGGTTGGCCATCTGCGGCCGCTCGTTCGGGTCACCCGTTTCTTCGGGCGCCTCCACCCGAGTGAAGCCCAGCAAGGCATTGACCTCGCGCAGTCGCTCCAGGAGCAACACTCTGCTGATGTGCTTTGCAAAGTCTGGCGGCGTGCCGACCTTCTTGCTCATGAAGTGTGGGTAGTCCGTGGGCGGATTGGCCTCCGTCAGCACGTCCCACTCGGGGCCCTTGATATCGGCTTCACCCACGGCCTCCTGTCCGCCACCGGTGCGGTGCACCTCGATGGCTGACCAGATCGACCCCGCCGGATATTTGTCAATCCCTGGCAGCGCGCCGGTCTTCTTCAAGGTCTTCACCGTCACCGACACTTCGGCTTCGGATTCCAGCTCTTCGAAGAACTCCCAGCCATCTTGAACCAGCTGACTGAGCGGGTCCTTGCTCTGGGGAATCGCGAGCGCCGAGAGCGTGATCGGGAACCAGCTATTCGTGGCGCCCAGCAGAACGGCACGCGCCTCCTCGTCGCATTCGTGGTCGAAGTGATCAAGGTGCGGGTGGCGTCCACGGCAGGCCGGTAGATTCTCTTTCCCCGCCTTGCCGAAGGCGTGAGCCATGCTTCTCGATGCCCCACACGCATCACACTTCACCCACAGGTTTTCGGTTTGCAGCGAGGCGCCGCTCTCGAAGAAGCGCAGCGTGCCCTTGCATGAACTGTTGCCGCCGTGGACGAAGTAGTGCCAAGGGAAGTCGTCGAGGTGACCATCGCGGCAGGCTAGCAGGAAGCGCGCCGGCACCGCATCGGCATCCTTCGCGGGTTGATCGCCCTTTGAACCTCGGCAGCCCTTGTGGACGAACCGAGTTCGCTCGGGCCTGAAACGGTTCTCCTTGATCTCGAACAGTCCGGCATCGAAGGGGGATAGCAGGCCGCATTTCACGCAGCGCATCCAGCGCGGGAATGGCCGGACGGGAACGCCGATGCTCGCCTCTGCCGACCAGACGTCGACGAGCTCGCTTTTCTGGAATGGCGGCATCCGCAGGTTCTCGACCTGTGCTCCCAGTACCTTCCGGACGGCGGCCAGCAGCCTGGCTTCCTGGATCGGCTGGCAACGGTCCTTTTCCCAACGGTCGATGCCGAGCGTCACCACGGACAAGCTCGGCAGATCGATCAACGCCCCGGGGCCGTAGGTCCAGAGCAGCTGGCTGGGCCGCACTTCTCCGACTGGAGTTTTGTCATTGATGATCATGTTCAATCCTCATCCTTCGTCGCGGGACGAGGCTTCCAATCGTGGTCGTCCGTGATGTGGCTGGTGTTCATGATCAAGCGCACGCCAGGCTCCACCTCACGCATCGACATGGGCACGGTCCAGTTGTCCCAGGCTTGGATGCCCGGTGACCTGATCAATGCAACGGTCTTGTCCTTCTCCGGACCGCGCTTCTCATAGGCCAGAATACGGCCGCCTTTGCCCACTTCCTTAGCCCACTCGTCTGCACGCTCCTTGAGTTCCTGTTTGGCCAGGCTCTTGGTACTGGACAGTTCACTGACGTTCCAGGCTCGCTTGACGAGCACAGCAATGGCATCGGTGATCTCGCCCTGGTCTGACTTGTCCAACTTGCCGGCCCCCTCGTTGGGGCTGAATGCATCGTTCTCCAGACGCATCAGACTCAGCAACGAGCCGGTCAGCCCACGATCCATCGCGCGCGGCGAGAAAGGCGTTACCGATTGCGCTTCGACGTGCTTGTAGAAGGTGGCGTGGTAGTGCTCGAAGGTTTCGTAGTGCGAGAGGTCGCGTGGTCGCGCCCACGTGAGCACGGTGCACACCAAGCCGGGGAAGGAACGGCCCACACGACTGGTGGCCTGGATGTACTCGGCCGTGCCCTTGGGTTGGCCATTGACTGCCATCAGCCCCAGTCGATTGACGTCGACACCCACCGACAGCATGTTGGTCGCCAACACTACGTCGATTGCCCGGGTGTCGCCATCCTGCCACTTGGTCACGTACTTGCCGGCGGCAACGTCGAACTCGGACTTGAACTTCACCTCCAACTGATCGAGGTACTTCGGGATGTCCTGGCTGGAGACTCGAGACGTCAACTCGCGAATGTTGCTGACGCTGCGTTGTGCCAGTGCGGGCCGCTCGACCATGCTCATCTGCACCCGGTAGGAACGCGTCTGCACGTCGTCCTCGGCCAAGCGCTTCATTCCGCCCAGCTCACGCAGCGAGTTGAAGTAGCCGACCATGGTCATGTACGGGTCTGCTGGCTCGCCGAAGCGATCGAACAACCCTTGCGCGGCGGTCAGGAAGGCCGTGTAGACCCGAATCAACATCGCAGGTCGCGAACTGCCCGGGGAGCAGACCCCGAGGTACCGCCGACCCGGCTTGTCCTCGATCGATCGCTGGACTGAAAAGTAGTTGTCCTCTACGTCCAGCCCATGCGGGGGGAACACCGACACGCGCCGCATGAAGACGTTGTTCACCTGCTCGCGGGCCTTTCGCACCGTGGCGGTCGACGCGATGATCTTCGGCTTGACCGTATGCTCGCCAAGTTTCCAGCCGCACAGCTCATCCACGGCCGTCTCGTACAAGCCGACCATGGTGCCAAGCGGCCCGCTGATCAGGTGGAACTCATCCTGAATGATCAGGTCCGGCGGCCGGATCGGGCTGATGTTCTTGACCTTGGTGGCACCGAGCCCCTTTCCGGCCTGATGATTGCCATTGCAGTCCGCTCCCTGCCATAGCAGGCCGTGCCGCTCGCATTCCTGGCCCACCCGACCGAACAGCGTGCGCACCTGGCCCCGCCACGCCATCATGGCGAACTTGTCCACCGTGGCGATCATCATGGTCGGGGGGCGGTGATAGATCTCCTCGTCTACGACCAGCACCGGAATGCCCGCGTGAGGGAGCTTGCTGGACTTGCCCTTCGAGAAGTCGCAACGGCCCCTCTTGTCGCCACAGTAGACGAAGGTGCGCCCACGCCCCTTGTCGACCTCGACGTCGCGCCCAGGGGCGACTTCCGAGCCACACCAGGGGCAACTGGTCAGTTGAGCGGGAGACGCCGCCCCGGCGTTGTACTTGCCGGGGTTGCGGATGTCCTCAATGGCACGATGGCTATCCTCGGTCGTGCCCGGCGTCACCTTGTTGCCCACCCACAGGCCGATGGTGAAGGGCTCGGTGCCGAGTGACTCGTCGCCCTTGGCCAGCGCCTCGCGTCGCAGCACTTCCATCGCACATATCAGCGCGGTGGCACGTTGGAACTGTTGCAGCGTAAGCAGGCGCAGGGTGTAACGCATGATCACGGCCAGACCACGCGAGCCGTCGTACCCGCCCAGGTTGCCCTGCATGCGCCGAATGGCCATGGTGAAGGCGGCCACACCCAAGTAGGCCTCGGTCTTGCCGCCGCCGGTGGGGAACCACAACAGGTCGGCATAGGCTTCGACCGGCTGTACGCGGTCCGGGTGCGTCGGTTCGGCCAGCGAAGGGATCGACAGCAGCAGGAACGCCAACTGGAACGGGCGCCAGCTACGGTTCTTCAGCACGTCGAACTGCTCGACGGTGACATCCTTGCCGCGCCGGATTTCGAGGGCGTATTGGCTACGCACGCGCTGCGTGGCCATTGCCCGGTTGGCGAAACGGAAGGCCGCCAGGGCATTCGCATCGCTCTTCAGCGTATCGATACCCTGCTGCAGGCGAGTGTGGATCTCCTGGCATCGATCCATTGCCTGTTGCGACTGCGCATCGTAGCCAAGCACGTCGATGCCGACCCGAGCACGCTGCTCATCGATCCACGCGGCGTAATCCTTGGTCAACAGGTTGAGGGCGTCGACCAGCGGATCAATGTCCAGTGTGGCGAGGCGCTGCATGTCGAGCAGGCCACTGCTCACCATTTCCTTCATCGCCGGCCGGTCGGCGGGGTCCAGCCCCGGTGTCTCGGTGACCTGCACCTCGTACTGCGGCATGACGGTGATGCGCACCTCCGTGGCCAGCGTCACATCCTCCGCCGTTTCGGCGTGGACAGCGACGCCGTGCCCCACCGCGAACTCTACACGGTCGCGATAGATCATCTCCAACGACTCACGCTCCGGGTCCATACCGTCGGCATTGAGCACGGGCCGGCGGCGGAAGATCGCGCGCTTGGGTGCTTCTGCTTCCGAACGCACGATCAGCTCCGGCTGGAACACCCAGGCCGTATCGCGATTGGTCTCGGGTTCCTCCTGCGCGTTGACCAAGAACAGCGTCACCAAGCGATCGCCATTCGCGTTCTTGGCGCGCACGGAGCCTTGCACCCGCACCTCGGGATAGGTGTTGTCCGGCGCCTGATGCGGGATCGCACCCTCAGTGAGCGGCAGCACCAACTTGCCGCCACAAGGGATGCGTTGCCAGACCTTGGCCTTAGTCTGCTCCTCGGCCCCGGTTTCTTTGTTCTTGCGGGTGCGAAAGATTTCGTGCTCGTCACTGCGCTCATAGCGGCCCCAGCGCACCTCTATCTCGATCCGCTCGGCATCGCCATCCACGCAAAAGGTCATGCCCAGACTGCTCGGCACCAGCGACTGATTGCTGGCGGCGTCGATCTCATCGGCGGCGTCGGACTCGGGCTCGACACGCCCTGTCGCCGTGCCGAACTCCGCACCGGGTTCATGCTGACCGGGCGCCCTGGGATCGGTTGGCTCCTCGGCCTCGTCGTTCGCCAGCGGCCCTTCGAGCCCCTCGATGCCACCCCGTGCCGCCTCACGCGGGGCGAGCTTGCCGACCAGGTAGCGATCGCGCACGCCCATATCAACGATGCGTTCGTGAGGGCCGCCAGCAGGGCCGAGCAGATCGTCCATCACCGCCAGTTGCAGTAGTTCGCGGATGTAGGCGAGCTCTTGCTGGTATTGGGGGGAGCGGGCGTCAGAGCCTACCGTCGGCACCTCGGCGATGGTGTGCAGTGCCTTTGGCAGTGCTTCGACGAAATCCGTCCACTGGACGCGACCGATGCTTCCCGAAGACGGCGGAGTGAGCGAAGTGATGCCGATCGAGACGGGTTCTGCAACCGACAGCACCCGGTCGAAATAGAGCGTGCAGGTCTCGAGGTTGGAACGAACCCGCAGCACACGCCCGACACGGGTGATGCTGCCAGTGGGGTTCAGGACCAAGACCCAGTCGTCCTCCTCGATGGCTTGATAGAGAGACCGCTCACCCTTCAGAACCAGGATGTAGGGCGCGAGTCTTTGGTCGGTGCCGAGGCCATGATCGATGGCGATCCATGCGTTGGGAGTTTTTGTCATACCTTGGCCACCTCAAATCCTATCCACTATCTTTTCGAGCTTGTCGAGTGACTTGCTCTTCTCGATGTACGCCGAATACGCCTCTTGAGCGCCCCGAATCAAAGTGTCGTAATGGACGATGCGGCTGCCTGGCGAGATCGACGTCATCGATGACTTGAGGCGGTCGGGGTTCGATGCCTCTTCGTCGACGGTTTTACCGAGCACGAAGATCACCTCGATGTTGGGACTGGCATCGTTTTGCTCGCGCAGGATCTTTCTCAGCTTGTCGACGTAGGTCTGGCCTTGCTCCACCAGCTCGAGCAATCCCATTTTGCGGCCGACCTTCTTGAGTTCGACGATGACGTGCTTGCCTGCATTGGTGCGATAGGCGAGGTCGACGCGGCCCAAACGCTCTCTCTCGGTCATGTCTTCGATCAACACGCCTTCCGTCATCAGGCGCGATTCCATGATCGGGCTGCCTGTGGCGCGCTCCCATGCCGGGTCCAGCAACCAGAGATGATCGAACAGGTACTTCTGGAGCACGCGTTCTTTCGCGTCTTCATCGATGATGGTCTGAAAATCCCGGATCGCATCCAGACGCGATTTGACGATGTCCCGGTAGAGGGATGCTTCGAGAGAGTCTCTGTCGGCGAGCACCGCCAGGAGTCTGTCGGCACTCTCGATGCTCGTCACGAACTCCTCGGTCGAGCCGCGCAACTTCATGCGCTCGAAAGCCAGGATGCCGTGCCGATACATGAGCTTCCTGTCCTCTTCTTCATCGAGCGGCAGCGCACTGAGCTTGGCAATCAGCGTCTCCGCACTCTTCTTATATCCCTCGGGGAGCGTGTCGAGCCACTCTGCAAGGGCAGGTGATGACTCTTTCGCCTTTTCGACTTCGTGTTTCTTGCGCCACTCCGTCCAGCGCTTCTCGACCTGCGTCAGACGCGATTTCAAAAAGGCGATGAGCTGCCCATATCGAGGGTCATCCTCCTGCACGCGCTGTCGGTCGCTGGTCGCGATGTCTGGCGCGTCGTCAGCATCGAGGAAATCGGCCTCAATCTGCCCCGTGAGGTACTTCGTGTAGAGCCGCCCGTCATTCAGTTTGTCGAGGATGTTCTCGTGAAACAGCCGGCCACGGGCGAACACGACGATGCCGTTTAGGTTGCCGGCATCCTCACTGTCCAGTTGCTTGGGGAACCTGGCCGTGCCGATCCAGCCGCTGACCTTCCATCCGGTGTCCCAGGCATCGAAGCGGTTCGGTAGCGATTCCTGCTCAAGGAGCTGACTGGCGGGAGTCAGGTCGAGCGCGTCATCGCCGAACTGCCAGAGGAACTGCACCATCGGTAGGTCTCCCCGGTCGGAGGGCGTGATGGGCTGGCCGTCGAGATCGATCTTGAACCCGTGCGCCTCACCGATCACGGAGAAGCGGCGAGCCAGGCGTTTACGCAGCGCCAGCGCTCCACGGCCGAGACGCTGCCGCTTGATGTCGCGCAAAACGATACGCGTTCCCTTGGTCACACCGATCTCGTCAGCAGGTAAGGCTTCCGGGCTGTAGAACGGCTCTTTCTTTTGAACGGACTCGTGGATTCCATCCACGGTCATGCGAAGTCCGTGAGCCGCGCCATCCCGGGCCGACTCGACCTCGATGACGTTGGCGATCGAGAACAGCGAGAGCTTGCCGAGCCCTTTGCGGCCCATCACGGGGCGGCCCTTCGCGGTAGTCTTGCCATGTTCGACATCTTCGTCACGCCGCCGATAACCGACTCGCAGGTACTTGCCGTTCATGTCGTCGACCGACATACCGATACCGTTGTCGACGATCTCGATCCAATTGCTATCCGGATCGATCTTGATGTCGACGGTCTCGGCGTCGGCATCCCAAGCATTCGCGACGGCCTCGGTCAGAACGGCGGCGATGTTGCTGTAGAGGTTGATCCCGAGGTGGTCGAGCACGTTCAGGTCGACCGTCATCTTGTATTGTTCAGCCATCAGAATCTGCCCCGTTTTCTACGTCGGTGGCATGCGCCGCATTCCACCAAGTATTGAATATGAGTCTAAGGCCCAACCACCACGCGTAAATGGCGAACGGTGAATGGCAAGCATCCTCGTCGAGCAGGCCGTGAGCGAGTTCGTTACGGAGGTTCGGTCCGAACGGATCGCAGAAAAGCGTCTTCAACTCGAATGCCAGGTCTCAGCCAAAAGCGGCTTCCGCTTCCGGCAGATCCATCAGGGTGCTCAGTCCGTTCTCGTTCTCAATGCCGTCCTTGTCTAGATTCGTCGTCTTCGCACCAGCCTGTTTGAGGTGAAAGCGCACCATGTGCTCTATCTGCGGTATGAGCAGGTGCAGCGCCGAAACGAAATCTCGCTCATAGCCTTGGAACAGAGCCTTACCGACGAGCCCCTCTCGCCCCTTTGGAATGATGGGAGACTGGCGAGCCAGGCCGACGAAGTCCGCTTCGCGCAAGCGGTGCTCCAGAAGCATCGTCTCAAGCGCGGGCCAAATGTCTCCCTGCACGACAATGCTGACGAGGATTCCGTAGTCCCGAACCATCTCGGCTCGAATGGCTATCTCGTCGGAATCCGTGGCTTCGCCACCGAGACTCATAGCGGGCCGTTTGGCGATGACGCGACCATCCCGACTCATCACCGTTGCGGCAAACAGGGATTGCAATGGGAACTTCCGCATCCGATCAAGGGCACTATTGCGCAGCTCATCCACCCTCGCGCCTCGGTGCAGGTTGGCAAGCGCCTTCAAGGCATCGACCGGCGACTGTCCGCTGACTGCCTTGCGTGCGTTCTCAACGAGTTCGGAGATGTCGACACCCGGCGTGCTGATCACGCCCATCTCGCCCAGCGCCCTCTCGCCGGAGTCGTTGAGGTGTATCCGCAGCTCGGCGATCCGCTCGTCCACTCGGTATGCGGCCCGTTCCGACCTTGGAACAGTCCGATAGGTCTGAATGGCGTTCTCGTAGAAACTCGCAGCCACCATGTGACTCGGGGCACTTGATGAGGCCCGAGCGATGGCCTCTTTCACCCATCCCTCGGCAACGGCCACGGTCATCTCGGCCGCCTTTGACTCGTTGGCCGAGACCCTGTACAAATCCGAGGCCGCCGAGGAATACTCACGCGCGCGGTGCAGATCACCCTCGCCATCGAACTCCCGGGCCAGGGACTCCAACCGCTTGGCGACGTCGACTCGACGTTCTCTCGCCATGCCGTTCGTTCTCAGCAGGTCAGCGAGCCAGAGCCCGAGGAAACCGTCTTGACATACCGCTGCATCAAAGGCGGCAAGAATCGCGGCCTCCATCAGCTGCAAACGGTCTCCAGCCCCGGCTTTCACCATCCGTGCCAGGCTGATGGCACGCTCCCAACACTCCCGGCCACCACGAACCCACGTCTCCGTGTCCAGAGGAATGGTCCGATAGGCGTCGATGGCCACCAGAGCATGGGCTACTACCTTGGGCTTTTGCTTCAACCAACACAGATCGGCAAGGCGGGCCTTCAGCCAGGCGTCATCGATCAAGTCGATGACCTCACTGAAGAAACCAATATCCGAGTCGGTCAAATCGTCCGGGATCACAGACCGACGGTCATGGAACACAGCGATGGGTTTGAACGGTTCGTTTTGGCTCGCCGGCGCCAGCATCATCGAGGAGGCGTCAGCCAATAACCAGAGCACCTTTCCATGCTCTTTGCGGCCCTCTTCCATGGCCGTGCGTGCGGAAGCGGAGAACGCCTGCCACATGGCCGAGTACCCCTCGCGCGAGGTTTGGTCCAGCACCTCCTTCCAACCGCAGTTTGTGAAGTCATGGGCCGAAACGATCAGATCTACCGGATAGCGTTGGCTCTCCATCAGTGGTCCTCCCCGACGAAGCGATACCGCGCGCCGCGCCTTTCGCCTTGGCGTTCGATCCTGCCGCAAGCGATCATGTCGGCGATCGCGGCGTTCCACTGACCGTCCGTGATGCCGGTGGCGGCGAGGACGTCGGATTTGGCATGCCAGCCGGAATGCGCTTTTAGGTATTCGACGATGGCGTGGACTGGGCCGGCGCGATAGTCGGCGCGGGAGTCGGCGGCTTTGAGGTATTGGCCTTCGTTGGGAGGAGTGACATCGAACCCGAATGAGGATTGCTGTGCGGGCGTGTTTTCGGTGCGTTGGGTACGTGGATTGCGAGTGGCCGTGCCGGTGGTTTTTCTGCCGTGCATGCCTAGGGCGACTTCTTCCGCGTATCTCTGACGGTTCAATTCGGCGAATCGGCGTAGCACCTCGGCACGCGCGACGCTGGAGATGGTGAATCGCACACGATCGTTCGCAGCTAAATTCGGCTGTTCGTGGAAGCCGTGCCCGAGGTCGAGGTCATCCCACCCATAGGCACGCATGACCGCCACATCAATCTCGCGGTGCTGGTGGCGTAGCCGTTCAATGCACCGATCACCGTCGCCCGCGTCATGGAAGCGGTTGTAGAGCTTCGTGAGGCCGATCGGGTTGACCGGATCAGTCATCACCTCGCGGCGCGCCTGCAGGTACTCGCGTCCTTGCTTGTCGAACTCAGCGAGCGCCTCGGGCGCCGGGAATGGGAACGTCTCGATGGCGTCGGTGTGTGAGAAGTTCAGGTCCAGTTTCATGCGGGACGACTGCTGCCACACCCATGCCGAGACCGGTGAGGAGTTGAAGAGAGCAGCGTGTGCGTATGGCTGCCTGACGGCGAAGACAGCGCACTTGTTGCTGAAGATGCCGTTGTTCGGGACCACCGATGGAGCGAAATACTTTCCTACGATCGCAGAGGTCATCACCTCCGGCAGGGGCTTGAGCTTCGAATCCCAATCTACCGGGTGTCGCTCAAAAACATGGCCGCGCCCCACGGCGTGGTAGAGGGCCGGCGTCTTCTCTGCGAAGTGCCACCATTTTTCACGTCTCTCGCGGCGAGGATTGCGATCTCGTTCGGGCTTCACCAGTGTGAGAACGCGCTCAAATGGCTGTTTGTACTTTCGGGCGCGTTCCTCGGGCCAGTCCCAGAAGTAGATGGTCCAGCGGCTCGGGCGCTGCTCGGGATCGCGGTTCAAGTCGTCACCAGTAATGAAGGGAAAGATGACCTCGGCGTTCGACGGATCGGCTTCGAGCATCGTCCTCGCTTCGTCAGTGGTCAGCACGAACCCCATGCCGAGAGCGATCGAGCCTTGGAATGTGATCCCGCTGTGAGCCGCCAAAGCTCTTGGGCTCCACTCTTCGTTTTCCGACAGGAACGCGGAGATGAAAGACACCGGGCGCCCCAGCAGGGACCTTTCCCCAACCCACGTTCCTTTGTGGATGTGAACTCGACTCGTGACGACGTTCGCCTTTCCGGGCCAAGGTTCGTTCGGGTAGGCTGCATATATGACTGCACCCGCGCCGACCATGGCTTCCAGTCCAACCTGCCGCGTGTCACCTTCCGCAATGGTGTTGACCGCGAGCAACCCGAAACCACCGCCTTCGCGCAGCAGGCCCCAAGCTCGCAGGAAGAAATAGGCGACCAGATCGGCCGAGCCGCGACGCCCCTCGGCGATGTGCGCGACCAGCCAATCGCGGAAGGCCGTGCCCGCGACGCCGGTGATGCGCTGCCCGCCCAGAAAGGGGGGATTACCGACGATGCCGTCGAAGCCGCCGCGTTCGCGTGCGAACACCTCCGGAAACTCCAACGGCCAATGGAAAGGCCGACGCGCAGGCTTGTCTCCGGCCAGATCGATCGAGAGCGCAGCGACCGATCTCCGGCGCATCGAGACGAGCACATTGTGGTCGCCGTCGATGGCCTGCCCTGCCTGGATGGTTAGTGACGCCAGCGTGTTCTCCAGTGTCGTGCCGCCGGCCGATGCGAACACCTCTCCGATGAAGGCATCGGCGATGCATTCCGGCACTTCGAGCCTGCGGCGCGCGTCGGCGTCCAGATGCGCCATGGCTTCCACGTCGCGGATGTCGCGGATGGGCATCTCGCGCAAGCGTGAGCGCAGTTCGATGGCCTCGCGCACGGCCTGTTCGACGTTCTGGCCGAACAGGCGTAGCTGGCCCTGGCCGGTGGGATTCATCGAAAGCTGGGTCAGTTGATCCAGCCGATGGATGCCGAGAAGGCTGTCACCACAGTGCAGGTTGTGGTCGAGGAAGCCGAAGGGCCGCCCCTTGGCCAGCGTCACCAGCCAGATGGAGAGCTTGGCCAGCTCGACCGCCAGCGGATTCAGATCGACGCCGTAGAGGCAGCGTTCGGCGATGAGACGGCGGGCGACGATGGTGCGCGCCTCGGTGTCGCGGGGCATCGGTTCGATGCTGGCGTCGGCGATCACCCCTCGTCCATCGACACCGACCGTGTTGCCCTGTGCCTCGGTCTGCGCCCATGCTTCCACCAGCCGGTCGGCCAGCCAGCGGCAGGCCTGCACGAGGAAGGCCCCCGAGCCCATGGCCGGGTCGCAGATCTTCAGGTCGAGCAGTTCGGCAGGCGATTTCAGCACCCAATCCGCTCGCGGCGTGCCTTGCGCCGGGCCGACGTAGGCGATGGGCGTGAGCGTCTCGGCGACGATGGCCTCGGTGAGCGATTTCGGCGTGTAGTGGGTGCCGGTCTCGCGCCTGTCGGAGCCGGTGGTGACGACGAAGGCCCCAGCGGGATAGACCAGCGGATAGCCCCACGGATCGGTGCGCACCAGGTGCGCAAAAGGCTTGATGCGATTGCGAAGGTTTGTGTCCCCATGACAGGCGGCCAGCAGGCGATCGGACAGCGTGTCGCCGACGGGCTTGGCCAGATCGTTGCGCACGCGGCTGGCGGAACTGCCGGAACGCTCCTGCATCAGCTCTGCCAGACGTTCTGCGCCGTCCAGCCGGGCGGACTCCAGCTCGGCCAACTTGACCCAGGGGGCCTTGGCATTCTTGGTGCCGTCGAGTTCCAGGGTGACCTCGTCGGTGCGCTTGACGGTGCGTTCCAGCAGGCCCTCGTAGACGTAGCCGATCTGTTCGACATCCAGCGCGCGGTAGGACAGCGTCCGCCCTTGGAATTGCTGGATTGCCTCGAGCAACAACAGCACGGTGCGATTGTCGATCGGCAGTGGCTTGGCCGTGTCAATGCGCCAGTTCGAGTCCTTGGCACGGCCTTCGAGGAAGGGGAAACGATCCGGGTCGAACAGCGAGCCACCCAGCGCAGGCAGGCGTAGGTTCTCGTGCTCGATGCCGCCGAACACCGCGCGAAAGATCGCCAGCAGGCGCGACCAGGCATCCCAGCGGCGCTCGAGGATCTCTTCGGATTCTTTGCGCAACTGCATGCGCAGCGTCGAGAGCGCGTAGTTGGCCTCGTAGCGCTCATCACCCAATAGCAGCAAGCCACGCTCCTCGGCGGAGAGCAGGAACACCAGCCGCATCATCACCGTCAGCGCGGCTTCGTAGAGCACTGGCTCCTTCACGTCGCGCAGTAACTCGCGGTCGCGGTCCTGGTCGGCCTTGTCGAGCGCCTGGATCAGCACTTCGACAGCGCGCCGCACCTGCTCGCCGAGGGCGTCGGTGACTTCGTCCTGATACTTCAGCGAGCGGTCGAACAGCGCTGGCAGTTGTTCTGCTTCATCGACGAAGAGGCGACGAATGCCCAGCAGGTGCACGAAGGCCTGCAGGGTGATCGGCTCCTGGCTCCAGATGCGGGCGTACCAGCTGGCGAAGGTGGTGACGGCGCCCACCGGGGCGTCGACCAGCATCCAGCGCTCGCCATTGGTTACCAGCCCGAGGCGGCAGCCGGTGGCGCGGCACAACTGAACCATACGATCGGCCGGGGTGGCGGCCCATCCGTCCAGCTTCAGGGTGGCATCAAGGTCGACATCCTGAGCGTAGGTATAGATGAGCATCAGCGGCTTGTTGCCCCGTTGCTCGTCGATGACGGCGAGGTTCGGGGATAGCGTCACGCCATGCTCGGCCAGGCTGACATTCAAGTTGACCGCACACCAGTCGGCGCGCTTCAGAACATCTCCTTTGCCACCCTCGTCGAGTTCCAGGCCATGGGACAGCACCTCGTCGATCCAGGCCGCGTGCAGCTCGGCGAACTGCGGATCATCCGTCTCCAGCGCCTCACGCCATTCCTCGTAGGCCTGACGCAGCCGTTTGCGTTTGAGACCGTCTAGTTCTTCCAGACCTTGGGGAAAGGCTTCCTTGAGTACGGGAACGGCGAGAAACGGGCCGGAGATCTCGATGAGTGCCAGCCAGTCGTGGTGCAGGTCGTGATTGCTCATGCCAACCCTCCCGCAGACTCGGGAACCAGGAAGATGACGGCGACCGGGAAAGTGCGGTCATCGAGCTTGGCGTAGCGGGTTTCGATGGACTGAATCTCCTGGATGCGCTCGGCTGGGATGCGTGCGAGGCGCGCCTCCAACGCGGCGGTATCGCGCCTGAGTTGGGTGCGCTCATCCTCGGTGAAGAGCGACATCTGCTCGGGCTGCTGATCTTTCTTCAGCTCGCTCTGGATCGCCTTCTCGAGTTCGTCGAGCACGGCGCCGATGTCGTCGATCTCTTGTTGCTTGCGAGTCTGCAGCGTGTTGGCCAGAAATTTGAGTCGATCCTTCGAGCGGGCATCGACGGTTTGCAGGATGGCTGGCTGGGCGCGATCGAAGCGCACCCGGATGGCATCGAACAATGAATTGTTCGCAGTGACTGGCTGTGCCTCGTCCAGCCACTGCTGGACACGGGTGACACCCTCTTCACGCCGGAACGACTGATCGCGCAGATAGCCGCCCGAGACGGTTAGTTCCTCATGGAGCCGATGGTGGTTGCCGCCGGTGATGACCAGCCGTGAGATGACGGCCACGGCCGGGCCTTCGATGCTGCCATCCGGCACCGTGCGCACGGTGATCCGATGCAGCTTCTTCACGTCGTCCTGTGCCCAGACCTCGGCACGCAGCAGGCGCAGGCACATCTGCACCAGTCGATGGTTCAGGTGGACCAGCACGACATCGTCCCGTCCCTTCGCGACGGCATGGTCGAAGGTGATGGGGCGTATCTGTTGGGTATGGGGGTGACGCAAGCCCTCTAAGCAGCGTGCCCATGACCCTGAAAGGGGCGGCATCCTGAATACGCTGCCCTGGGGCGCGCCTGCGAGGACGACGGGTTCCAGTGCGGGGCGGCCCGCCAGCGCAAGGCCGGTCTTCACCGCCATCTGGATGTGATCGGGGGTGAGGTGGAAATCCTGCTGGGTGGCCAAGAGACGTTCGTGGAGCTTGGCGACACGCTCTTTCAGCTCGCGTTCGGCGCGAACGAAATGTCGGGCCTTGGCGATCTTGGCCTCTGCGAGGCGAGTGTCGAGATCCTTCAGCGAGCCTTCGATGAGTCCGGACATCTGGGGCGCGATGACCGGGTTGACGCTGCCCATGTCGGCACGCATCGACTCCAGTTTGCGCAGGGCACGCAGGATGTCTTCACCATGGCCACCGACAGCAGCATGACCCTTGTCACCACCGTCGACGGGGTGCCAGATCAGCACCTCTTTCTCTCGTTGCCCGTGACGGTCGATACGCCCGTTTCGCTGCTCCATCACGTTGGGGTTGTAGGGGATCTCCAAGTGGATGAGGCAGTTACAGTGGTTCTGCAAGTCGATACCTTCGGAGGCCGCATCCGTGGCGAGCAGGATGCGGACGGGGGAATCCTTGGGAGATGCCTGGAAGGCGGCTTTGATGGGCTCCCGCTCATCCTGCGAAAGTCCGCCATGGAGCAGGCCGAGGCGTTCGCCGCCGAAGCCATGGCTGGCGAGGATCTCGTGCATCCACTGGTGTGTGGTGCGGTATTCGGTGAACAGGATCACCCTGCGATCGTTCCACTGGCCGCCCGGCTTGAGGTTGGCTGAGAGCCATTCGATGATGGCCCGGGCCTTGGAATCGGTCTGGTTCTTTGCTCGCTGCGCCCATTGCCTCAGATCGGCCAGCATCCGCTGCTGCTCCTGAGTCAGCGGCTGGGCTCGGCGCGAAGCCTCCTCAATGGCCTCCGATTGGGCGTTCTCGACCTCTTGGTCGTTGGCGTAGTCCTCATCCACTTTCAGGATGGCCTTGCGCAGGATGCGCTCGGCCATGGCGTCCTGTGTTTTGGGCTTGGCGCCATTCGACAGCGAGGCGATGTGCTTCTCGAGCGTGGATGCGAATGCGGCGGGCGACGAGAACAGGCGCTTCTTGAGCAATTGATTGACGAACGACGTGCCGAAGATGCTGCCGGTCTTCTCCGCGTCTTTCTCGCGACTGGCACAGTAATCGTTCAGCTGCTGGTGGATCTCCCGTTCCTCGGCCGTATAAGGGACCGCCAGCGCCTGTAGCTTGCGCTGGGCATACAGCGGCTTGCCGTCGGCGTCGACCAGATCGCTCTTCAGGCGCCGGATCATCACCTGACTCAGCTGCTTTTCGTCAGGAAGGATGTTCCGGGCGAAGCGCTGGTCGTCCAGTAACTCCAGCAGCGAGGTGAACGACTCGGTGTAACCGTTGTGCGGCGTTGCGGTCAGGAACAGCCGATGCTGGAAGTGCGGGCTGATCGCACGAATGAAACGCGTGCGTTGGCTCTCGAGTGCGTAATGTGCGCCGGCGGCAGGGGCGATGTTGTGCGCTTCGTCCACGACCAATAGATCGAATTTGCGCGGATGGCCGGCATGCGCAGGAAGGACATCGCGCATCGCACGTAATCCTTCGCCACTCTTGACCCAGTCCATCGAGGCGATGAGGCGCGGGTGGGAGGTCCACGGGTTGGCGTGGATGCCGCGCTCACGCCGCAGTTGCTTGATGTAGGCGGTGTCGACCACGCGGAATTCGAGGCCGAATTTCTCCAGCATCTCGACACGCCATTTCTCCTGGAGCGAAGCAGGACAGATGATCAATACGGTACGAGCGCGGTGCCGGAGCAGCATCTCCTGGATGACCAGTCCGGCCTCGATGGTCTTGCCCAGACCGACGTCGTCGGCGATGAGCAAGTTGACGCGCGCCATGTCGATGGCGCGCACCAGAGGGTCGAGCTGGAAGTCCTCAATGCTGACGCCGCTGCGGAAAGGCGCCTGCAGAAATCCCCTGTCGGCGTTGGTGGCGGCACCCCAACGGACTGCATCGAGGAAGGCTTCGAGCGTGTCCGAGTCGTCCTGCCCCGTGATGGATGGCAAACCTGCCCGTTCGATGACTTGTGCGCCGGGCTCGATCTCCCAGATGACCTCCAGTTCCTCGCCGAGGCCGTCCTCGTCGATGGATGAAAGCGTCACGCAGTTCTGCGACGCCGAAGTCGACTCCAATTTCGAGGAGGCGACATCCGCCACGACCCACTGGCGCCGACGAACCTCGACCAACTGGCCGGGCTCTGGACGAGCACGGTAGGTCTCGTGCTTCTGATCGTTTGAGATTTCCATGCGGTCTACCATCGTCCTGTTCAGTTCTTCTTGTGTTCGCCAGCAGGCGATGCGCAGCGTCTTTCTCTCGCCATGACCGCCGTCTGTACGACGGCTTCTGTGGCTTCGATCGGTGATTCGTGCTCCCAAAATCGCAGTACCAACCAACCGACGTCGAGCAGCCTCGAATTCGTGTCGGCATCCCTGAGGCGATTCGCCTCGATCTTCTGCCGCCAGAACTCTGCGTTCTGCTTTGGCCAAGTGGCATGCTCGGGGCAACCGTGCCAGAAGCATCCGTCGACGAAGATGGCGATCTTCAATGACGGGAAGGCCACGTCCGCCACGCGGCGCGGTTTTTTCAGATCCTCGTAGTCGACCCGGTAGCGCAGGCCTCTGCGATAAAGCTCTCTTCGCAACGCGATCTCGGCATCAGTCCCCTTTTGCCGAACCTTCGCCATGCGGCGACTGGTCTCGGGGGACGAGGGCTGAATGGGCGACATCGGGAGGCCCTCGTCAGTTCGTCATCGGGCCGCGACCGATGCGATATGCATGTTGATGCTTCGCGCGATGGCGCGGCCGAGATCGACGGGAACCGCGTTGCCGATGAGCCGCCCGAGAACCTTGAAGCTCACTTCGCCGTCGTCCGGCACGAAAGCGTAGTCGCGCGGGAAGCTCTGGAGGATCGCAGCCTCCCTCAATGAGATGGCTCGATCCTGTTCCGGGTGCCCGAAACGGCCGTTGCCAAAGCCGTAGCACTGCGTCGTCATGGTCGGGGCTGGCTTGTCCCACTCCATGCGGCCGTAGACGCCCGGGTAGGTGCGTCCGCTCTCGGCGCGGTGACAGTCGGCGACCAGATCATTCGGCCAGTCGCGCCAGGTGCCACCGGGTTTCGATACCTTGATCCGCTTGAGATTCTTTTCCGACAGCGTCGATGTGACGTGCAATTTGTCTCTCGGCGCTGCCTCGCCTGCACTCAATGGGCGTAAGCGGCCAATGGCTTGACGAACCGTCTTCGGTTTTTCCTGGGTCGGTTCGATCATCTCGATGTCGCCGTGTTTCGATGCCAGCAGCACCATGCGTCGCCGCATCTGCGGCACGCCATAGCGAGAGCTATCGACGACGTCGAACCAAACGTTGTAGCCAAGCCGTTTCAGGGTATCGACGAAGTCATGAAACACCTCGTGCTTCGCGACCGTGGGCACGTTTTCCATCGTGATGACATCGGGCCTGGCACCTTTGGCAAGGCGCGCAAACTCATACAGCAAGCCCCACTTGCCATCTTTGCCATCCAGCTCATAGCGCTGCGCGTATGTCGAGAAGGGTTGGCACGGAGCACAGCCCGCGAGAATCGTCATATCGGCGTCCCCGAACAACGCTTTCAGTTCAGCCGTCGTGACCTTGTTGATATCCCGCTCTACAAATCGGGCTTGATTGTTTGCCTCGTAAGGGAAACGGCATGCAGGGTCCAGATCGATACCGGCGACCACGGGCAGCCCCTCCAGGACGAAGCCGTGCGTCAGCCCACCCGCGCCGCAGAACAAGTCCACGCAAGAAATCGTTGTCACTTCACATCTCCTGCTTCCACTTCGATACTTGAACGAAGTAGGCGAAACCCATGGCAAACCAGCACTTCATCACTTGCCCTTGCTCTCGGCATCCGCCGCCCCTCCAGAACGGACCCATTCATCCACTTCTTCGGTTTTGAACTTCCACAGCCGGCCGATACGGCGAGCCGGCATGTTCCGTTTGCTGATCCATGCATAGACGGTGTCCTTACTGACGCCGAGATACTCTGCGATCTCCTCGACCGACAACCAGCGATCTGACATGACATGAGCTTCCATCACAGAGTGGGGCGGAGTACGGGCAATGTTGAGATATTACATCAACCAGCCCACTTTAACAGCCGAATTGGCCGGATTGGACCTGGTTTAAACGGATTTCATCGGGCTTGACGGCCTCATCTCTTACCTGGGCTCAGCATGTAGACGCAGCCAGTCATGACGTGAAGCTTCGGGCCTGACATATGGAGGTGAGACCGGGAATCCGGTACGGCACCGGTTCCGATTCTTTGCAGCATGGACATCCGCTCTTCCACACCATCACGCCATTGCCTTAGCTAGAAGGAATGGCACGATGGGACAGACCAACCGCCGCGCATCCGCATGGCCTTCGCTGGCCGTGCTGCTGGCCGTGTCGCTCTCGGCCCTGCAACCCGCCATTGCCGACGACACCCCGGAGCGTGAGCAGCTCGCCGCGCTCGCGCGCCAGCTCGACCTGGTCGATCGCCTGGCCGAGCACGCCGCCAACACTGCGCCGCAGGCGCGTGCCCGCTACCACTTCGATTACGCCCGGCTGCGCGCCGACCTGAAGCGCGTGCGCACCGGCGTGCAGGACTTCCTCGTGCCCCAGCGTGCCCAGCCGCGCGATCCGATCCCGCTGACCGGCGACTACCTGCGCCGCGACGAACAGGAGGAGCCCTCGCCATGACCGCCGAGCAGATCGCCGCCTTCCAGGCCAACGGTGGCTTTGCGCCCTCAGCTGTGTCCGTCGTGGTGCTCGGCTTCGTGTTCGCCGTGCTGCTGTTGTGGGGCGTGTGGGCCATGCGCACGGCCTACGTGGGCTGGGCCGAGAACCGCATCAATCAACGTCAGTTCCTGGGCGTCTGCATTCGCTTCGTCGCGATGTACCTGGTGCTGACCTTCTTCCTCCTCTCCTGACCATCACGAAGGGCCATCGATCATGCACACGCCTCCGACCACTTCTCGCGTTCCCTCGCGCATCGCCACGCTGCTGGCGCCGCTGGCGCTCCTGGGGCTACCGTCATCCGTGTTCGCGCAGGGCCTGCCGACAATGGAAGACCCCTCCCGCGGCCAGGGCAGCGGCCTCATGCAGACTCTGCAGAACTACGGCTACGACATCGTGATGCTGATCGCGTTGCTCGTGGTCGCCTCGATGTTCGTCGGCGTCTGCTACCACGCCTACACCCGCTACTCCGAGATTCACACGGGTCGCGCCACCTGGGGCCAGTTCGGGCTGACCGTCGCCGTGGGTGCAATCCTGTTGGTCGTCGGCATCTGGCTGTTGACCAAAGCCACCGGCGTGCTGTAAGGGCTGCACGCGATGACCGCCCCCGCGGAGACAGCGCGCGACGCGCTGGTGACGTTCCTGCCGCACCGGCTGAATCGCCAGCCGGTGGTCGTGCGCGGACTGACCGCCGATGAGCTGTGGATCTGCGCCGGCCTGTCGGCCGCCGCCGGGCTGGTGCTCGGCGTGCCCCTGGCCTGGCTGGCGCGCAGCATCGCCATGGTGCCCACGCTGATCGTCGCGGGCATCGCGCTCGGCGTCTTCGTCGGCGGTGGCTTCCTGCGCAGCCAGAAGCGCGGCCGTCCTGACACCTGGCTGTACCGGCAGCTGCAGTGGCGGTTGACCTTGCGCTACCCGGCGCTCGCCGCTCACCTGGGCGGGTACCGTCTGATCACCCGCACGGGCTGGTGGAGCACGCGGCGCACGACCGACCGAGGTGCGGCATGAGCCGTTTCAGGAATGAGGTCGCGCACCTGCAGGCACACGTGAAGACGCTGCGCCTGAGCGGCGCGGCGCTGTTCGTGATGGCGCTGCTGCTCGGCTTCGGCTGGTGGAGCGCGCCGCGCGACCTGACCATCCACGTGCCCCCCGACCTGCGCTCGGGCAGCGTGCGCAAGTGGTGGGACGTGCCGCCCGAGAGCGTGTACGCGTTCAGCTTCTACATCTGGCAGCAGGTGCAGCGCTGGCCCACCAACGGCGAGACCGACTACCCGCGCAACCTGCACGCGCTGTCGGCCTACCTCACGCCGAGCTGCCGGGCCTTCCTGCAACAGGACTACGAGTACCGTCGCTCGAGCGGCGAGCTGCGGCAGCGCGTGCGCGGCATCTACGAGATTCCCGGCCGCGGCTATGGCGACAGCCCCAGCACGCGCGTCAAGGCGGTCTCCGACCGCGATTGGATCGTCACGTTGGACGTGAGCGCCGACGAGTACTACGGCTCCGAGCAGGTCAAGCGTGCCCTGGTGCGCTACGCCCTCAAGGTTGTGCGCATGGACGTCGATCCGGAGCGCAACCCCTTCGGCCTGGCGCTGGACTGCCATGCCAGCGCGCCTCAGCGCATCGAGACATCGCCGGCGCCCGGCACCGCATCCGGCCACCCGCAGGGAGACTCCCCATGAAACGCCATGCCCTGTCGGCCTTGACCGGCGTCTTGCTGTGGCTCGCGCTCGCGCCGGCCCAGGCTGTGGAAATCCTGCGCTGGGAACGCCTGCCGCTGGCGGTGCCGCTGGTGGTCGGCCAGGAGCGCGTGATCTTCATCGACCGCAACGTGCGTGTCGGCGTACCGGACGGCGCGGCCGCGCACCTGCGGGTGCAGAGCGCCGGCGGTGCGATCTACCTGCGGGCGAGCGAGCCGCTGCCGCCGACGCGGCTGCAGTTGCAGGACGTGGAGTCCGGCGCGCTGATTCTGCTCGACATCGCCGCCGAACCAGCGCAGGACGAACAGCCGCCGCTGGAGCCGGTGCGGATCGTGGACGCGGAGCGGTCGCCCGCCACGCGCTACGGCGGCGAGACGGCCAGCGCCACGGAAGCCGCCGCACCGGATCGGCCAGTGCGCAAGCGCGAAACACCCGTCCCAGCCGTGCTGACACGCTACGCCGCGCAGAACCTGTACGCACCGTTGCGTACCGTCGAGCCGGTCGCCGGGATCGGCCGCGTGAACCTGCGCCGCGACCTCCCGCTGGACACCCTGCTGCCGACGCTGCCGGTGCAGGCGCGGGCCTTGGCTGCCTGGCGGCTCGAAGATCAGTGGGTGACGGCGGTGCGGCTCACCAACACGGCGGCGCGCTGGCTGGACCTCGATCCGCGTGCGCTGCAGGGCAATTTCGTGGCGGCCACCTTCCAGCACCCGAACCTGGGGCCGGCCGGCCACGCGTCCGACACCACCGTGGTCTACCTGGTCACGCGCGGCCGCGGTCTGGCCGAGGCGCTGCTGCCCAGGCTGAGCCCCATCGACGCCAGCGTGAATCTGCCGCCGTCCAGTGCCGCCGGCACGGCAGGAGGAGCGTCCGATGAAAAGTAACCCGCTGCTCAAGTGGCTACTGATCCCCGTGATCCTGCTGCTGGTGTTCGTCGGCATCAAGCTGTTCTCCGGTCCCGCCGGCCAGCGGCCGGCGCTGTCGGGCACGGCCAACCCGCTCTCGCCCGAGGAGATGAAGGCCCTGGGCATCGAGGGCGACACGCCGCGCGACACGGTGGCCACGCTGGTCGCGCAGGTGAAACAGTTGCGCACCGAGCTGCAGACCGCGCTGGGCGACAACCGGCAGCAAAAGGCCGAGAACGAGCGCCTGCGCACCCGCGAGAGCGCGATCGACCAGCGCATCCAGACCGCGCTCGAAAGCGAACGCAGCCGCTCGCAGCAGGAACGCGAGCAGGTGGCGAGCGAGAAGCAGCAGACGCAGGGGCTGCTGCAGGATCTGCAGCAGCGGCTCGATGGCCTCTCCGGCAAAGGCGGCCAAGTCGATCTGCCCGTCGGGCTGGGCCTGGAAGAAGGCGACGGCAAGCGCTTCGGCAACCATGACGGCAGCGGCGCAGGCAACGGCACACAGTGGGTCGAACCGGGTGATGCCAAGACCGATGTCCGCAACAGCAGCAAGGAACCGAGCTTTCCGCTGAGCTTCGGCCCGGCGCAGAAAACCCTGTCAACCGCCGTGGAGTCCGTCGCCGATGCCGGCGGGCGTGCGGTGGTCGGCGCCGTGGGCGCGACCACGACGCCGTTCTACACGGTGCCGCGCAATGCGACGCTGATGGGATCAGTGGCGATGACGGCGCTGATCGGCCGCGTGCCCATCGACGGCACGGTCAATGACCCGTACCCCTTCAAGGTGCTGATCGGCCCGGACAACCTGACGGCAAACGGCATCGACATCCCCGACGTGGCCGGCGCCGTGGTCAGCGGCACGGCCTCTGGGGACTGGACGCTTTCGTGCGTGCGCGGGCAAATCCGTTCGGTCACTTTCGTGTTCCACGACGGCACCATCCGCACCGTGCCCGAGGACGGCAACCGGGACCAGCGCGGCGGGCAAGCCAACGGCACGACGAGTGCCACGCAAGGCGGCCTCGGCTGGATCAGCGATCCCTACGGCATTCCCTGCGTCAGCGGCGAGCGGCGCAGCAATGCACAGCAGTACCTCGGCAGCCAGGCGCTGATCACCGCGGCCGGCGCGGGCGCGGCCTCGCTCATCAAGTCCGACAACGGTAGCGTGGCCGTGGTCGCCAACGGAAACGGCTCGCTCGGCACGGTCGGCATCGGCGGCAACGAAGCGATGGGCCGCATCCTGGCCGGTGGCGTGCGCGACATGGCCGATTGGGTCAACAAGTTGTACGGCCAGGCCTTCGCGGCCGTCTACGTGCAGCCCGGCGCCAGGGTCGCCGTGCATCTGGAGCAGCCGCTCCACATCGACCGCGACGCCCAGGGGCGTCGGGTGAACCACCGCATCGGAGAAGCCCATGCCTCGGACCTGGATTGACGCGGCTGCCGTGCTGCTGGCGGCCGTCTTGCTCGGCGGCTGCGCGACCAGCAAGGAGAAGCTGCTGCCCCACGGACACAACACCATGCTCGACATCTGGCAGCAGGAGACCGGCGGCGGCGAAGGCGGCGGCCCCGGCAACGGTCGGGGCGCACAGCAACTGCTCGATGCACGCCAGGGCCTGCGCCGGCCGCTGACCGAAGCCGACGTGCAGGCCACACCCGCCGTGCAGGAGCGCTACACGCGCACCGCGAGCAACGAAATCTACCGGCAGTTTCATCGCCTACCGAATCCCGACTTGGTGATGTACGTGTTCCCGCATCTGGCCGGCACCGACCCGGTGCCGGTGCCTGGCTACAGCACGGTGTTCCCGTTGTACCAGCGCGTGCAGTACGCAATGCCCGGCGAGCGGGTGGAGGACTATTGATGGCCTGGTCGATGCCATGGCCGCTCAAGGGGGCCGCTCCTCCGGCGGGTGGTGCCCAGGCAGCGGAGGATGCCTGGGCGCAGCATGTCGCGACGCTGGCCGCGCAGGGCATACCCGAGCCCGGCGGCGCGCTCGCAGGCCAGCGCCGGCCCGCGACCCAGGCCGACCACGATGCGCTCTACACCGTCGCGCCGTCGTTCGCGGACATGCTGCCGTGGGTCGAGTACCTGCCGAGCTCGAAGGTCATGCTGCTCGAAGACGGGCAGTCGGTGGCCGCGTTCTTCGAGCTGCTGCCGGTGGGCACTGAAGGCCGCGAGCTGGCCTGGCTGTGGCAGGCCCGCGATGCTCTGGAGAACGCCCTGCAGGACTCTTTCGACGAACTCGATGAGAACCCCTGGGTGGTGCAGCTCTACGCCCAGGATGAAGCCGATTGGAACCCCTACCTGAGCAACTTGGCAGGCTACGTGCAGCCGCGTGCGCAGGGCAGCGCGTTCAGCGAGTTCTACCAGCGCTTCTTTGCCCACCACCTGCGCGCCATCGCCAAGCCGGGCGGGCTGTTCGAGGACACCACCGTTACCCGCCTGCCGTGGCGCGGCCAGGTGCGGCGCGTGCGCATGGTGGTCTACCGCCGCACGCCCACGGCCGCGGCCACGCGGCGCGGCCAGTCGCCCGAGCAGGCGCTGACCACGATCTGCGACCGCCTGGTGGGCGGGCTGGCGAATGCCGGCGTGAAGGCCCGGCGCCTCGGTGCGGCGGACATCCACGCCTGGCTGCTGCGCTGGTTCAACCCACATCCGACCCTGCTCGGCCCGAGCGCCGAAGACCGCGAGCGCTTCTATGCGCTGACCCGCTACCCCGACGAGCCCGAGGAGGGCGAAGTCGAACTCGCCAGCGGCACCGACTTCGCGCAGCGACTGTTCTTCGGCCCGCCGCGCTCGGATGTCGAGCAGGGCCTGTGGTTCTTCGATGGGCTCCCGCATCGCGTCATCGTGATGGATCGCCTGCGCACGCCGCCGGCGACCGGACACCTGACGGGCGAGACGCGCAAGGGCGGCGACGCCATGAACGCGCTGTTCGACCAGGTGCCAGAAGACACGGTGATGTGCCTGACCGTGGTGGCGACACCGCAGGACGTGCTGGAGAGCCATCTCAATCACCTCGCCAAGAAGGCCGTCGGCGAAACCCTGGCCTCCGAACAGACGCGCGCGGACGTGCAGCAGGCCCGCGGCCTGATCGGCAGCGCCCACAAGCTCTACCGCGGCGCGCTGGCGTTCTACCTGCGTGGTCGAGATCAGGCCCAGCTCGACGCGCGCGGCCTGCAGCTCGTCAACGTGATGCTCAACGCGGGCCTGCAGCCGGTGCGCGAGGAAGACGAGGTGGCGCCGCTGAACAGCTACCTGCGCTGGCTGCCCTGCGTCTACGACCCGGCCGCCGACAAGCGCGGGTGGTACACGCAGCTCATGTTCGCGCAGCACGCCGCGAACCTGGCGCCGGTCTGGGGCCGCAACCAGGGCACAGGCCACCCCGGCATCACCTTCTTCAACCGCGGCGGCGGCACGATCAGCTTCGACCCACTGAACCGGCTCGACCGGCAGATGAATGCGCATCTGTTCCTGTTCGGTCCCACGGGTTCCGGCAAATCCGCGACCCTAAACAACCTGCTCAACCAGGTCACCGCCATCTACCGGCCGCGGCTGTTCATCGTCGAAGCGGGCAACTCGTTCGGGCTGTTCGGCGACTTCGCTGCGCGCCTTGGGCTCAGCGTCAACCGCGTGAAGCTCGCACCAGGCTCGGGCGTCAGCCTGGCCCCGTTTGCCGATGCCTGGCGCTTGGTCGATACGCCGGGCCAGGTGCAGACGCTCGACGCCGACGCGCTCGACGAGGACCGTGCCGAAACTGCTGCGGCGATGGAAGGCGACGAGCAGCGCGACATGCTCGGCGAGTTGGAGATCACGGCGCGGCTGATGATCACGGGCGGTGAAGAGCGCGAGGAAGCGCGCATGACGCGCGCCGACCGCAGCCTGATCCGCCAGTGCATCCTCGACGCGGCGCGGCGCTGCGTGGCCGAGCAACGCACGGTGCTCACGCGCGACGTGCGCGACGCGCTGCGCGAGCGCAGCCGCGATGCCACGCTGCCGGAGACGCGGCGGGCGCGGCTGCAGGAGATGGCGGACGCGATGGACATGTTCTGCCAGGGCGTGGACGGCGAGATGTTCGACCGTCCGGGGACGCCGTGGCCCGAGGCGGACATCACCATTGTCGATCTGGCGACCTTCGCCCGCGAGGGTTACAACGCGCAGCTCTCCATTGCTTACATCTCGCTGATCAACACGGTCAACAACATCGCCGAGCGGGATCAGTATCTCGGCCGACCCATCGTCAACGTGACGGACGAAGGCCACATCATCACCAAGAATCCGCTGCTCTCGCCGTACATCGTCAAGATCACCAAGATGTGGCGCAAGCTCGGTGCCTGGTTCTGGCTGGCCACGCAAAACCTCGACGACTTGCCCAAGGCGGCCGAGCCCATGCTCAACATGATCGAGTGGTGGATCTGCCTGTCGATGCCGCCGGACGAGGTGGAGAAGGTCGCGCGTTTCCGCGAACTCAACGCTTCGCAGAAGGCGCTGATGCTGTCGGCGCGCAAGCAGGCCGGCGCCTTCTCGGAGGGCGTCATCCTTTCCAAGAGCATGGAAGTGCTGTTCCGCGCCGTGCCGCCCAGCCTCTACCTGGCGATGGCGATGACCGAACCGGAGGAGAAGGCCGAGCGCTACCAGCTCATGCAACAGCATGGCATCAACGAACTGGATGCCGCCTTCCGCGTGGCCGAGAGGATCGACCGCGCCCGCGGCATCGAGCCGCTGGCGCTGGATGCATGGGCCTGAAGGAGGAACGCCATGCGCCTGCCTTCGTTCACTCGACGCCATGCCCTGATCGCGCTGCTGGTCGCGGCGGTGGGCGCCGCCGGGTGGTTGCTCCTGCGCACGCCCGATGCGGCCCCGGAGTTCATGCATCCGATCACGACCGTGCCCGAGCCACCGAAGCCGGTTGGGCCGCCGTGGCTGTACGGCCGCAGCGATGCCCGCTTCACGGTGGTCGGTTACGCCGACCTGGAGTGCCCGTACTGCCGGGCGTACTTCCCGACGCTCAAGCGCTGGATCGACGCCCACCCCGAGGTGAACTGGCAGTGGCATCACCTGCCGCTGTCCATGCACGAGCCAGCCGCGACCGCCGGGGCACGCCTGGCCGAGTGCGCGGGCGAGGTGGGCGGGCATGCCGCGTTCTGGCAGGCGGTGGCCTGGCTCTACGCGCACACCCGTGGCGACGGCCAGGGCCTGCCGGAGGGCCTGCGCTATCCCGACCTCACGCCAACCCTGCAGCAGTGCCTCGACAGCGAGCGGCCCGACGCCGTGATCCGTGCCCAGGCGGTGGAAGCAGCGCAGCAGGGCATCGCGGCCACGCCGGCCTTGCAACTGCGCGACCGCGAGTCAGGCAAGACGCTCCTGCTGCACGGTCCCGTCGAAGGCGATGCCTTGCTGTCGGCCATCGGCCTGCTTTCCGCCGGCAGCACGAGCGTAGCCGAACCCGCCCATTCCCCAGACATGCCCGCCGGCGTTGCTGGCGACATGCCCAGGTAGCCATCGATCTTCAAGGCTACGGCGCGGCTCGTCCGCGTTGATCGAAACCCGTTCGCATCGCATCCCTTGACGCGAACAGCCACCGCATCCGCGGTGGTGGATGCCTGCTCGTCACCTGTTCCGTTCCCATCGTCCCCAGGAGGGTTTGCCCTCCTGGGGCGGGCGCCCTCCGATCTCATCCATTGGAGGTTCGCCATGTCTTTTGTCATCGCCGATTCCCGCCCGGAGTCGCTCACCCTGATCGCCGACCAGCACGAGGACTGGATCATCCGGCAGGCCATCACCCTGCTGGAGAACCGCGTGTTCAAGGCCGGTCCCGCGCTGGGCAGTCCCGCCGCCGTGCGCGACTACCTGCGCCTGAAACTGGTCGCGGAGCCGAACGAAGTCTTCGCCGTCGTGTTTCTCGACAACCGGCACCAGGTGCTCGCCTACGAGCCGCTGTTCAAGGGCACGGTCGACCAGACTTCGGTGTATCCGAGGGTGGTTGTCCAGCGTGCGCTGGCGCTCAACGCTTCGGCGCTGATCCTGGCGCATCAGCACCCCTCGGGGAACACCGAGCCCTCGGCCGCTGATCGTGCGATCACCGAGCGGCTGAAGAGCGCCCTGGCCACCGTCGATATCCGGGTGCTGGATCATTTCATCGTCGGCAAGGGCACGCCGTATTCGTTCGCCGAGCAAGGCCTGCTGTAGCCGCGTCCTGCCACCGCGCCGCAACGGTGCTCGTCTGTTGTCCCCCACGGGAGCCTTCGGCTCCCGTTCTCTTTGGGCGCCGGCCTGCAGGAAATCGGAGCCGGCCGGTGTCGGTTTCTTTGTCGCTCACGGGCTGGCCTTGCGCTCGACTACAGGCTGCATCGACTCCGCGGAGGCGCGACATGCCGGCTCTTTCCCTCGATCTTCCCGCCGCCTCACGGCGCCCTCTGGCCGCCGTGCTGTGCCTGGCGCTGCTCGCGCCGGTCGCGGTGGCGGCGGACGTGCTCGTCATCACCGACAGCCGTCATCCGGTGCAGGCCCCGGCCGGCGTGCGCGTCATCGAGCTGGACCAGCCGGCGAACATCGAGGCCGAACTCACGGCGCGCCTGCCCGCTGACCCGGCCCAGGCGGAGGCCCTGGTACGGCAGCGGCTGCTCGATGGCGGCGCCGACCTGCAGCGCCGCATCCGCCAGGCCTACCAGGGCGTCGCCGATGCCTGGGGACTGGGCATCGTCAAGATCCCAGCCGTGGTGGTCGATCGGCGCTACGTGGTCTACGGCGAGCCCGACGTGGCCCACGCCGTCGCGCGCATCGACGTCTACCGGAGCGCACGGCCATGAGCCGCCAGATCACTTCCCGGCGCCGGTGCGCCATTGTCGCCTCGCTGATGCTGGGCGCGGCCACCTCGGCGTTCGCCCTGAACACCGCCACGATCGTCTCTTCGGCGTTGTCGCCTGACTGCCTGGAGTACCGCGTTGTCGGCATCTGCTACTGGCTGTACTGCACGCCGTACGGCTGCTCGGTGCGCACCTCGGTGAAGGTACGCCACTACCTGCCCGATGCCGTCGTGTCGAGCTACAGCAACACGGGTGAGAACCCCTGGATGGAAGTGCGCGCGATGAGCATGCCGAATCCGACCGCCAAGGCCGGTGGCGACGGCACCACCAACCACGACAACGAAAACAACCTGGCGAAATTCAAGAACGCTGACGTCATTGGACACCCGGGCGGCTACGTGTTCAGCCAGTTTGCGAGTTCCTTTGGTTACTCGTGCGAGGGTGCGGGCACGGCCTTCATGCCCTACCTGCTGAGCACGCTCGATACCATCGCCTGGCGCTACAACATCCCCGAAGCCTTCTACCCCGAAGCGCTGATTCCCGGCCGGCGCGAGATTGGTACGCGCGCAGGACTGAACTTGTGGGGCAACGTCTATCCGCGCGGCGGCTTCCTGCACCAGACCGATGACTACAAGAGCGGCGCCGTGGTCGCGCAGCGGGCGGGCGACATCGTGACGCGCCGCAACCAGGTCCACGTTTATCAGTCGCTGCTGGCCAACGCGCGCGACGGCTACTGGCCTGCCGGTGCCTTGAAGGAAGGCGATGCCTCCACCGGCAAGTGGCAGGAGCTGACACCGACCCTCTCGAATACCTGCGCGGTGTTCCCGCACGGCGACACCCGCGTGCAGGCCCAACAGGGCGACTACGCCTGGGCACTGTGGCGGCCGTATGCCTGCTGCGAACGCAAGGGGCAGGTCTTCCTCGGCAGCGTCGATTTCATGTGAGGAACCACGATGAACACCTCTCTCCACGACTTCCTGCGCCGCGCGCAGCCGCATCTACGGGCTACGCTACTCGTGGGCACCATCACGGTGGCCGTCGGCGCCGCCTGGGCGCAAACCAGCATCAACAGCAGCGGCGTGAACGCGAGCGGCAGCGTGATCGGCGACGACGTGCTCTACAGCATCGGCGGTGGCCGCGCCGTGTCCATGGGCGGTGCGGGGAACATGCAGAGCATCGGTGTCGGCATCGGCTGGAACAGCAACCTCATCTGCGGCGACATGAGCATCACCACGACGCTGCAGAACCAGTTGAACGGCATCACCAACGGCTTCCAGACGATCATGTCGAACGTGATCCAGAACGCCACCGCCGCGGTGGCGTCGCTGCCGGCGCTGATCATCCAGCGCGCCGACCCGGGGCTCTACAACCTGCTGACCAACGGCATCCTGCAGGCGCGGCTGGACTTCGACCGTTCCAAGATGACCTGCCGTGCGATCGCCGAGCGGATGGCCGACATGGCTGGCGGCCAGGCCGGCTGGAACCAGCTCGCCGAGGGCCTGGCGCTGCGGGATGCGGTCAGCAGCACCGATGCCGTGTCCGCCATCGAGCAGGCCGAGACCAACCGGGGCAACAACGGCGTGCCCTGGGTTGGTGGCGGCAATGCCGGCGGCAACGGCCAAAGCTCGATCAAGGTGGTGGGCGACGTGACGCGTGCGGGCTACAACCTGCTCAACGGCCGCAGCGTCGGCGATACGTCGCCGATTGCGTCCAGCGCCTGCGGCAACCGCCTGACCTGCCAAACCTGGCCATCGCCGCAGGCGGCCTCGGCCTGGGCGATCCGCGTGCTGGGCGAGCGTGAGCAGCGCACCTGCGAGAGCTGCACCAAGACGCAGACCACCCCAGGCGTCGGGCTCACGCCGATGATCCAGGAAGAGTACGAAACCAAGCTGCAGGCGCTGCAAGAGCTGGTGACAGGGGCGCGGTCGACGACGCAGGCCCATCTCGAAGCCGCCGGAAGCAGCTCGCTGCCGATCACCCGTGGCGTGATCGAAGCGCTACGCGACGAGCCCGATCAGGACGTGCTGGGCCGGCGTCTCGCATCCGAGGCCGCACTGTCGAGCGTGCTGGAAAAAGCCTTGCTGCTGCAGCGCACGCTGCTGACGGGCAAGAAGGAGCCCAACGTCGCAGCCAACGAGCTGGCCGTGCAGGCGGTCGATCAGGAGAACGCCGCGCTGGAGCAAGAGATCAACAACCTCAAGACCGAGCTGGAGCTGCGGCGCACGTTGGCCGGCAACTCGGCGATGGCGATCATCCAGCGCCACAGCACCCGCGCCGCCGGCTCGCGCGGTGTCTTCGAGGGCGACACCACACGCGATCGGCTGCGGGAGATCGAGAAGCCTCGGAGCGGTACGCCATGAGCCGGCTGGCCTGGCTGCGGCTGCCGTGGCTGTTCAACCGCCGCGTTGGCGTGGCGCTGCTGTGGACCTTGCTGGTGGTCGCCGCCGCGGTGGCGGTGAACATCGCGGGCATCCACGTGGTCGGCGGCGTCGATGGCTGGGAGCACTGGCTGCAGGCGCACGCCGGTCACTTCTTCGTGTGGCGGCTGTGCCTCTACGGAGCGACGGCTTATGGCTGGTGGTGGATGCGTCGGCGGCTGTTGCGGCGAGAGCCCTCCCGCGAGACGCATCAGCGCCTGCGGCGCACGGAGATCGCGGCCGTGACAGCCCTCGTACTGCTGGAAGGCAGCCAGTTGCTGCGGCACGGCTGAGACCGGGAGACGGGCATGACGCTCTACACGACGGACTATCTGGAGTACTACCTCACGCTGGTGGGCTGGATCGTCAACAACGGCATCTGGAACCTGCTGGTGGCCAGCGGCGTGTTCGCACTGCCGTTCGTGGCCATCGTGATTCAGGAGTGGCTCAAAGCCCGCAGCGAAGGTGCGGACGAGGGCAACAAGGGCGTGCTGTCGTCGCTGCGCATCGAGAACCGCGTATGGGTGGCGATCGTGGTCATCCTGTTCGCCGGCATCCCGTTCATTCCGGTCGACCTCAGCATCATCCGCTTCGACACCACGCGCTCCGCGCAATGCCAGGTCAACGTCCCGCTGCCCGACGACACGGGCTGGTCCAACGTCTACACCACGCTCGGCAACCAGAGCGCGCTGGTGCCGGTGTGGTGGTTCTTCATGCACGCCATCTCCAAGGCGGTCACGGGCGCCGCGGTGGCGGCGATTCCCTGCGGCACGGACCTGCGGCAAATACGGATGGATGTGGATGCCACGCGCACCGACGATCCGGTGCTGGCACAGGAGGTCGCCGACTTCACGCACGACTGCTACGGGCCGTCGCGCGCCAAGCTGTTCATGAACCGCCCGACGCTCTCCGACGAGCAGATGAACGACGTCACCTGGATCGGGTCGAGCTACTTCCTCGACACGCCCGGCTTCTATGACACCTATCGCGCCAAGACCCCACGCACGGCCTGGCCCTATGACGCCACGCGCGATGCGGGACTGGCTCAGGTAGACAGTGGCGGCGGCTATCCGTCCTGCCGGCAGTGGTGGGCCGATGGCGGCCAGGGGTTGCACAGCCGGCTGCTGGCACAGGTCGACCCCGACCTGCTGACCCGCATCGGGCGCTGGGCGGGCTTCCTGTCGCAGAGCGAGGTCAATGACTCGGTGATCCGCGCCGTGGTGTCACCGCGACAGCAGAAGATGAACCAGGGCGCGGTCTACACCGACTACGGTGGGCAGATCGACAAGACCTTGCCGAACATCGTCACGCGCGGCGCGAGCGACCTGGGGCTGACCGTGGGCTCGCTGGCCTTCTTCCCTGCGATGGACGTGGTGCGTCAGGCCGTGCCGATGGTGTTGTCGTTGCTCAAGATGGCACTCGTCATCTGCATCCCGTTGGTGCTCTTGGTGGGCACCTACGACCTCAAGACGACGGTGACGGTGAGCTGCGTGAAGTTCGCGCTGTTCTTCGTGGACTTCTGGTTCCAGCTCGCGCGCTGGATCGACAGCACGATCCTGGATGCGCTCTACGGCTGGGGGTTTGCCGCGGACAGGCCGCACGCCAACTTCGCCCCATTGATCGGCCTGAACAATGCGTTCGGTGACATGCTGCTGAACTTCGTCATGGCAACGATGTTCATCGTGTTGCCGACGTTCTGGGTCATGGCATTGGCCTGGGCAGGCGTGCGCACGGGAAATATCGTGCAGGGGTTGTCCACCGCCACCTCGGACGCCAAAGGCGCTGGCGGGCGTGGCGCTGGCATGGCAATGAGCGCCGTATCGAAGAAGTGACCGCCGTTCAGTCGTCGTCGGTCACATGCGGGTCGATGCGCCAGTCGCTCTTGTCATAAAGCCCGAAGCCGTTGGGGCCTTCCCTCCACTCGGGTTGCGGTTCCTCTTGATCAGGGTCGTCGTGCTGCACGAACCATGCAGCAGTCACCGCAAAGGCAAGCAGCAGGGCCAGCCAGGATGCAGCGTAGAGCAGGACACCGAACACGGCGAGCTTGACGATCCAGAGCACCACCTTGGCCGCATCTGCAGGCACTCCACGCGCCACCAGCCAGCCGGCGGCACGTTGCTCACGACGCAGGTAGCCACGCCAGGCACGGCCAGCCCCCCGGCCCAGCCGGTGGCTCCAGCGCCCGTTGTGCGTGTTGGTCGTCATGCTCATGTGCCTCGGTTTCTGTGGTGCCTCACCTCATGGGGGAGGCGTTGTCGTTCGCCCTCCAGCATAGACCGCGATCCAGAAGGCGAGGTTGCGACCGGCGAGCCGGATTGGCCTGGGCTGCCGATCATGATTAGATTCTGCTCCAAAAGTAAAACATGATGCTACTTTCTATGCGGACTATTGTGGCAGCGCTAGGGCGTGATTGGATTTCGTGCTATTTTTATAGCATGGACAGAAATTCCAAGCACCAAGTAATCAAACGCCTGCAGGCGGGGCTTCCCCGCGGAGCACCGTTCGATCTGGCCACCCTGAGACAGTTCGGGGTGTCGCCCCAGCTCGCTGCCCACTACGCCGACGGGGGCTGGCTCGTGCGCCTGGCCCATGGCGTCTATGCATTCCCGAACGATGACTTTGGGGTCTACGGTGCGCTGAAGTTCCTGCAGCAGCGCGTGCCCGGCCTGCACATCGGCGGCAAGAGCGCCCTGGCCCTGCAGGGCGTGCGGCACAACCTGGGAAGCCGGGAGGCGCTGGTGCTGTGGGGCGACAACCGCTACGCGTTGCCGGGCTGGTTCACCTCGCGCTTCCCGGCCCGCTACGTCCATGCCCGCCTGTTCGACTGGCCAGACGCGGACGCGCCGCTGGCCGACAAGACCCTGACCACGCCGCCGGGCCTGCCTGATCACCTGCGGGCGGCGGTTCCCGAGCGCGCTGTGCTGGAACTGCTGTACGAGTCCGGCGTCAAGCAGAGCCTCGAAGAGGCCCGCAACATCTTTGATGGACTGCGTTCTCCCCGCAAGGACTTGCTCGGGCAACTGCTGTCCTGCTGCGCCAGCGTGAAGGCCGTGCGCCTGTTCCTCACCTGGGCGCGCGAGACCAGCCTCGTGGATGTCGATGCCCTGCTGGAGCAGTACCCGGTTCGCACCGGCAGTAACACGCGCTGGATGAGCCGGCTCGATGACGGCACCTTGCTGAGCCTGAGACCTCATGGATAAGACCTACGCGGACACCGTTCGCCTGCTGCTGGCCGTCGCGCCCGACGTGTTCGCCAACGACATCTTTGCCATGAAGGGCGGAACGGCCATCAACCTGTTCGTGCAGGACATGCCACGCCTGTCGGTGGACATCGACGTGGTGTACCTCCCGTGGCAGACGCCGCGCGACGAAGCGCTGCAAGCCATCAACCAGGAGCTGGCCGCCATCGCCACGCGCCTTGCACCACTGGGTGTGCAAACACGCCTGGTTCGCGCCAAGGCCCCGGGGGACACCAAGCTGATCGTCGAGAACGACGTAGGCCAAGTGAAGATCGAGGTCAATGTCGTGTTCCGTGGCAGCGTGCTGCCCGTCGAGCGGCGACCACTGAGCGCCAAGACCCGCGATCTGTTCGGCGTCGAGTTCGAGCTGCCGATCCTGGCGCCGGATGAACTGTACGCCAGCAAGCTGGTGGCTGCGCTGGATCGACAGCATCCGCGCGATCTGTTCGACGTGTGGCAGCTCTACGAATCAGGCGGCATCAGCGATGGCATGGTCGAGTGCTTCGTGGTCTACCTGGCCGGGCACAACCGGCCGCCCCACGAAGTGCTGTTCGGCAACGACAAGGACATCGCCGGCGAGTACGGACGAGCCTTTGTCGGTATGGCCGAAGTGGACTGCCCCTTGGACACGCTGCTGGACGCTCGCGCGCAGTTGCGACGCGAGTTGCAGCAACGGCTGACGCAGGCGCACAGGCGGTTCCTGAGCGGCCTGGTACGCGCAGAACCGGACTGGTCGCTGGTGCAATGCCAGCACGCCGCGCAACTGCCGGCACTGCGCTGGAAGCTCAACAACCTGGAGACCTTTCGCAAGAAGCGCCCCAAGGACTTCGCCGCGCAAGCCGCTGCGCTCGATGCCGGCCTGGGCCAGATCTGACGCGGCGGCAGCAGTATCCCCGCTTGCCGGGGGTTGCCCCATGCCGCATTGATTGCGGCACGCGACACACGCTGCCCCTATACCCAAAGGCTTCCGAAAAGGCCGCAAGGGCTGGGAAGGGGCAAGGGAATGGGGCCAAGGGGAAAGGCCCTACCCGAAAAGGCCAAAAGGCACCCCTGAGCAGTCCCTCATCCGAGGTTCGCCATGCTCTCGCTGTTTCGCAAACGGATGCTGCCGGCCTCCGGCGCACCATCCACTCCCTCCACCGAGACACCCAAAGGGCTGACGCGGCCCGAGTCGGCCGCATCGCTGCTGGCAACACCGCGCCGGCAGAAACTGCTGGAACACATCTGGCAGCGCACCTCGCTGTCGCGCCGGCAGTTCGCCACGCTGTACCTGGCACCGCTGGAACGCTACGCCGAACTGGTCCAACAGTTCCCTGCGTCCGAAAGCCACCACCACGCCTATCCGGGCGGCATGCTGGACCACGGCCTCGAAATCACGGCCTATGCGCTCAAGCTGCGGCAGTCGCACCTGCTGCCTGCCGGCGCCACACCGGAGGCACAGGCGGCCCAGGCCGAAGCCTGGACCGCAGGCACGGCCTACGCGGCCCTGCTGCACGACATCGGCAAGATTGCGGTCGATCTGCACGTCGAGCATGCTGACGGCAGCGTCTGGCATCCCTGGCACGGCCCGCTGCGCAAGCCCTACCGCTTCCGTTACCGAAAGGAGCGTGAGTACCGCCTGCACGGTGCCGCCACCGGGCTGCTCTATGCCCGCCTGCTCGATAGGGACATCTTCGACTGGCTCTGCGGCTATCCCGACCTCTGGGCCGCGCTGCTGTATGTGCTGGCCGGCCAGTACGAGCACGCCGGCACGCTCGGCGAACTCGTCGTGCAGGCCGACCAGGCATCGGTCGCCCAGGAACTCGGCGGTGATCCCAGCAAGGCGCTGGCGGCGCCCAAACACGCACTGCAACGCAAGCTGCTGGACGGCCTCCGCTACCTGCTCAAGGAAGAGTTCAAGTTGAACCAGGCCGGCCCGGCGGACGGCTGGCTGACCCAAGAGGCTTTGTGGCTGGTGAGCAAGACCGTCTCCGACAAGCTGCGCGCACACCTGCTGTCGCAGGGCATCGACGGCATTCCGTCGAGCAACACGGCCGTGTTCAACGTGCTGCAGGATCATGGCATCGCTCTGGCCACGCCGGACGGCAAGGCAATCTGGAAGGCTACCGTCACCAGCGACGCCGGCTGGTCGCACGCCTTCACCTTCCTGAAACTCTCGCCGGCGATGATCTGGGATGCCGCCGACCGGCCGGCGCCCTTCGCAGGCCGTGTGCAGGTCGAAGAGGAACAAGCGGAGCCGCAGGCGCCGGCGGTGGCTGATGTGCCGCGCGCGGAAGGCATCGATGCTGCACCCGCGAGCACGGCGCCGATTGCATCCGCAGCCACAGACCCGGGCGTGGCCGCGCTGCTCGACCTGCTGGGAGACACCACTCCACCCACAGCACCGGAGATCCCGAGTTGCCCTGTTGCCGAGCCCGAGCCGGCCCCTTTGACCGTGCCACCGCCGCCGATGAGCCTCGCGCCTGCCCCGGATCGCGCGGAGCCCTCCGGGGCGCACTTCATGGCCTGGCTGCGTCAGAGCATCCAGACGCGCAAGCTGATCATCAACGACGCCAAGGCTCTGGTGCATACCGTCGCCGGCACGGCCTACCTCGTCAGCCCCGGCGTGTTCCAGCGCTACGCGCAGGAGTATCTTCAAGTCGCAGCGCTGGCCAAGCAGGAGAAGCTGGAGGGGTGGCAGTGGGTGCAGAAGCGCTTCGAGAAGCTGGGGCAGCACCGCAAGCAGCCCAGTGGGCTGAACATCTGGACCTGCGAAGTCACGGGGCCGCGCAAGTCTCGCCGGCTGCACGGCTACCTGCTCGCCAGCCCGGATACGCTGTTCGAGGAGACGCCGCCAGACAACCCATACCTGCGGCTCCTCAACGAGGCCGCAAAGCGCGAAGATTCAGCCCTTGGGGGCAAGGACGACGATCAGGCGTAGGCATGCGACCGCTGCGCAGGCCGGCTTCAATTCGCGGATGGGGCTGACTCTGCCAGCTTGGCTTCGGTCATAGTCATCAACTGGGCGGAACTGCATTTCAGCGCACGGGCGATGGGTCATTCAGTTAGTGCTCGGCTCTGGTTCCGTGCGCCGATGCTGTTCGATGATGCCGCTGAGATCTGCCACGGCACTCTGTGTAAAATCAGACGTCTTTCGAACGCAATGGTGAATGAGCCCAAAGCTTCTGAAAATGCGTGGCTATACGTCATCCTCCAACCCCGGAAGTCGCGCGCCTTACGGTTATCGAGTACTTGCATGCATTGCATTCAGTATCCTTGATCCGTTCCAGCGCTGGCCGACTTCCACCAGCCGGGCTTCGTCGTGCCAGCGCTGCTGGGCCCGAACCTGAGAATCGGCCTGGCAGCTTCGTCCATCGACATTATGGGCTCGGCGGAGGCCAGCAAGGGTGGGGCGGCCGGCTCGCTGGAGGCCACCGCCCTGATCGAAGCGGCCAAGGTGGTGTTCTCGGCCACTCATTCGTGATTTCTGCAGCGATGGTCGGCGTGCTCGCGGTGGTGGTGTTCTTCATGCTCGGCGGGTACCGTCGGTGCTGGCAGGCCGGTTTCGGTCAAGCAGCGCGCCTTCAGTTCATCCGGCGTGCCGCCGCGGTCGAACAGTTCGATCTCGCCGCGTTCGGCCGCCATGACCTCGCGCAGGGCGCAAGTCGCGCTCTCGTCCACAGCATCGTTGGCGACCACCACGCCATAGCGGCTACGCCGTCGACGCTGATCAAGCCTTTGCGGATGTCGCTGAGCACCTTGGCCGGTTCACGCTGCAGCGGGTCACCCCAGCCGCCACCGCCCCAGGTGTCGAACAGCACCAGGTCGCCTGCCTTGACCTGAATATTGTCGCACTTGGCCGGCAGCATCTGCCGGGTGCCGTCGGCACGGATCAGCTCCTTGCGGCTGCTTTCGCCCGGTGCGCCGCCGTTGACGCCACGGTGCAGGCCGGCGCCGCAGGAGTCGGTGAGGGTTTCGTAGGTTTCGATGCGCAGCAGCGGGAGGTACGCCTCGACGAACTCGTTGGGCACGTTGGTGAAGCCCGGCCACAGCGAGTAACCGTCCGGGCCGTCGCCCACTGGCCGTCCCGGTAGGCCGCCGAAGCCGATCTGGAACAGCTGGAACAATTCGCCCTGCTGGTCGTAGCCCGAGTACATGAAGTGCGGCGAGTCGGAGAAGCCGGCGGCGTTCATCGCCTGCGGCGTACCCTGACCGAGCAGCCCGCCCATCAGGTCGTAGAAGCCGTCGTTGAGCAGGATCGCCGGGTCGAATAGGCTGATGGTCAGCGCGCCGAAGAATATCTTGAACATCTCCTCGTTGAGGTAGAAGTTGACCGAGGAGGGCGCCTGCGGGTCGGTGCCCTCGAAGTCGAAGATCGCCTTGTCGCCCTCGCGCCACAGCGCGCAGCGCAGGGTGTAGGGGCCGAGGCCGGCGCCGTCGTCGCAAAGGTAATCCCCCCGATGCGGTTATGTACGGAAAGCTAGGCTTCTATTACTTACGCGAATAGCCGATGTGCCGAGCGCGAAGACCTATCGATCTCGGACGAGGCCTAATGCGTTAATAGCGCACGTCCGGTTTGACGAGCGGGGTGTGGAAACGAAGCGCAAGCACCGCCCTGCATCCCGCCTCTACCGGGCAGCACCTGAACTAGAAGGCCAGGAAGTCGCGCCCTGGGCGCCATCCAAGCTGCCACTGGTGGTCAGTCTGTCGGGTTGGTGTCGGGGATCGCATTTATATGGCGAGTACGCCAAAAAAGTGCCGAAACGCATAGAGTCTAGGCTCAAGGCGGCCTGAAATCAGGCATTTTGAAGAGTCACGCCACGTCTGAATGCATGTGAAACGTCAAACGTGGCGGGTAGGGGCACTTGGAGCTGAATTTTCAACGGCCTCTTATTGTGCGGATGCGGAGAGCAAGCCTTCGGCCGTGAGGGCGGCCTGGACAGCTGGGCGAGCGGCCACACGGTTGAGATAGGTGCCCAGCCCAGGCCAGGCCGAGAGGTCGACGCCGACATATTTGTCCCAGCTGAGCACGGTGAAGAGATAGGCGTCCACCACAGTGAACTCCTCGCCCATGGCGTAGGGCTTGTCATCCAGCCGCCGGCTGACCTCTTCGATGCGGCTTGTGAGGTGGGACTTGATGAGGGCTTTCATTTCCTCCGGCAACTCCGGGTTGAACAGCGCGCCGAAGCGTTTGTGCAACTCCGTAGAAATGAAGTTGAGCCACTCCATCAGGCGGTAGCGTTCCAGCGTACCCGCAGCCGGCACGAGGCGTTTCTCTGGCACGAGATCGGCGAGATACTGCACGATGGCTGGGCCTTCAGTGAGCACCTGCCCCTCGTCGAGTTTCAAAGCCGGGACATACCCGTTGGCGTTGATGGTTTTGTAATCGGCACCAGTTTCGGTTTCAGCGCTTTGCAGATTGACTCGCTCAAGCTGAAAGTCGAAGTTGCCTTCACGTAGAATAATGTGGGGTGACAGGGAGCAGGCTCCAGGACTGTAATAAAGCTTCATGGTCTTTCCTTTAAGGTGTATTGCTCGAGTGTTAGTGTTATAAAGTAATATGCAACATCTAACAAGAAGGCACGCATGCCGCCTATCTTTAGCGGCAACGCCCTGCAAGTTGGTAGGTAGAGCTCGCGATTGTTCATGTGCCCTCGGCAGTGGTCGCTTGGGTAATATCCTTCCGCCGAACAGGCGTGCTGTTGGGCCATGAAACCAGCAGTACGCCCGCCAGTACCAGGCCGGCACCGGCCAGTTGCGCGAAGGAGACCGGCTCCGAGAGTAAATGCCAACCAAAGAAAATCGTGAGTATCGGGCCTAATGTACCTATCAGTACGGTGCGTGCGGCACCGATATTGCGAACTGCGGACGACTGCCAAAATACCGGCAGTATCGTCGAGAGCAGTGCCATCGCCGCAGCATACATATAGACCGGCGCGGGCTGAATCAAGGCGGAAAATGGCTGGGTGGCGAGGAAGTGCAGCTGCGTGGCGACGGTGGAAACTATGATCGCCAGCGCGGTGAAGCGCAGGGCGCCAAGGCGATGCACTGCGATCTCGGCCCCGGCGCTATAGAGCGCGTAGGATATCGCAGAGCCAAAGACGAAGGCCGCGCCGATCAGCACGGCGTTGCTATTTTCCGCCATATGCAAATCGTGGGCGAACGCCAATCCAATTCCGCCATAGGATAGCAACAACGCAGCCACTTGGCGTCTATCAAGATGTTTGCCCATGGCGAGGACGCCGATCAGTACGGTAATTGTCGGGTAGATTAGCAAAATCAAGCGCTCGAGCGCGGCGGAAATGTACTGCAGGCCGATAAAGTCGAGGATACTGGCACCGTAGTAGCCAAGCAGGCCCAGCGAGATCAGCAGGCCCCAGTCATTACGCGTAAGCGGCGGGTGAGAGCAGCGCAGCGAAAGGCTGATCCAGAGTGCGACCGGCAACGTAAAGGTCATGCGCAGGGTCAGCAGTGTGACCGCATCCACAGGAGCGGCGGCGTAGGCCAACTTGACGAAAATCGCCTTGACGGAAAAACCAAGGGCCGCAAGGATCGCCAGTGCGATGCCTAGTCGTTCGGTCGACCACATTTTCCACGGCATAGCTGATAAATTCCGGAGAGTTGGTCTTGAGTAGGGGGGTGTATATTAGGCCCATTCCCGATTTTTATAAACTGGGCGGCGGCAAAAGACTGAGAGTGAGTTTTGCAACGGTACTGACGCGTAATGGAGGATGGACGTAGGGTGGCTGCGCCCAAGAGGACTCGCCAAGGTGGAGTGATATCGCCATTGCTTGGCGAATATCTATCTTCACTACGTGCTGGATATCAGGGCAAGGTAGTGGCGCCAGCGGCATGCCCGTCGCGATGTGATTGTCGTGCGTTACGCGGACGACAGCGTGGCGGGTTTCAGGACGCAATGGCAGGCTCAGCAGTTCTGGCTTAGTTATAGGGAGGCCTGGCCAAGTTTAGCCTATCTCTCAACGCGGCGAAAACACGGCTGATTGAATTCGGTCGTTTTGCCATAGGCAAATGCCGGCGGCGAGGACTGGGCAAACCGGAGGCTTTTGACTTCCTGGGTGTTCACAGCACTGCTGCAGCACCAAAAGAGACGGCGATTTCCAAGTGCTGCGTCTGACAGTGAAGAAGCAAATGCGTGCGACGCTGCTGGCTATCCGGAGCGAACTACAACGTCGACGTCATGAGCCGGTCCGGGCTCAAGGGCAGTAGCTCAATCGGGTGGTTGGCGGCTATTTCAACTTCCGAGCGGTGCCGGGCAACCTGCTCCGCCTTGACGGTTTTCGGGCAGCTGTCTGCCGCCTATGGCGGCAAGCCCTCAAGTGGTGCAGCCAGCGTAACCGGTTCCAGTGGTCACGCCTTGGTCGTCTCGCAGGTATCTAAATACCGAAATACCGAAGCCCAGAACTGCACATCTCTATCCGGAGGAACGCTTCGCGTCACGGATCTGAGGCAGGAGCCGCATGCGGTAGCTCCGCGCGTACGGATCTGTGCGGGGGGGGCAGGTAACTGCTATCCCTACCGCGACCGAAAGAGGGTGCGGTTGTAGGTCAGGCGGCTCGGCACCGCCGGCTCGGCTGAAGTATCGCACAGCATCGCCTATACCAGCTGCCGGTTGATGAGCTTCCCTCGTTGCTAGCCAGGGCGCAAGCGGGCTGCGTAAGATCACTGTCGACCGTATTGATTGGCTTGGTTGTCTCCTGAATCAGAAAACAGGTCAAACATCAGTTGGCGCAACCACATATTGGCGAGGTCCTTGTGGTATTTTGCATGCCAGAACATGTTGATGGCGATTTCTGGCAGAGCGACTGGGTGCGGCAAGGCGCTCAGGCCGAAGGGCTCCACGCAGCTGTCGGCTAAACGTATCGGCACAGTGGCGAGCAGATCGGTGCGCTGGAGGATGTGGCCAACGGCGGTAAAGTGCGGCACTTCCAGACGAATGTCGCGCCGGATGCCGACCCGTGTCATGTACGTGTCCACCTCGCCGTGGCCGGTGTCAGCGGCGATGACACGCACGTGCCCGTAGGAACAGAAGCGCTCCAGAGTCAGGGGTTCGCGGGTGGCTGGATGGTCCTTACGACATAGGCACACGTAGTGATTCTGGAGCAGTCGGCGCTGGAAGAAGCCAGTTTGCAGATTGGGTAGCAGGCCCACGGCCAAGTCTACGGTGCCGTTCTGCAAGGCCTGCATCAGGCTCATCGAACTATCACGCACCGTACTGATCACGCAATTGGGGGCCTGGTGAGTAAGCGCATTCATCAGCCGCGGCATGAAGTAGATCTCGCCGATGTCGGTCATGCCCAGGGTGAAGGTACGGTCGCTGGTCAGCGGATCGAAGTGCTCATGGTGCTGTAGGGCTTCGCGCAGGGCGTGCATGGCCAATGCGACGGGCTCGGCCAAGTTCGCGGCGTAGGGTGTTGGTTCCATTCCCTGGTGTGTACGCACGAAGAGTGGATCCTGTAGCGAGGTGCGCAGGCGTTTCAGCGCATTGCTCACGGCAGGCTGGGTCAGGCCCAGGTTCTCCGCAGTGGTAGAGACGCGTCTATCGACCAGCAACTGGTTGAACACCACCAGCAGGTTTAAATCCAGGTCACGCAGTTCCATGGGGCCTCGCTTGGGTTATTGCTGGTGCCCGGCCAGCCAGCAGCAATATTCATGTTGATGATTTATTGTATATCGAGAGAGCTATTTATCAATATTGTTTGCGCAGTTATCTTGTCAACAAGTCATCGATAAATCTAATAGCTAGTATAAAAATGAAAAACAATAAACTTGGCTTGCGTATCGGTATCGTCGGCGGCGGAATTTCCGGCATTGCCTTAGCACTGGAACTCTGCCGCTACTCCCATCTACAGGTACAGCTGTTCGAGGCTGCGTCGGCTTTCGGTGAGGTCGGTGCTGGTGTGTCCTTTGGTCCCAACGCAGTGCGCGCCATTGTCGGTCTGGGCTTGGGCGAGGCCTACCTGCAGGTTGCAGACCGTACTTCGGTGCCTTGGGAGGACGTGTGGGTCGAATGGAGGCGCGGTAGCGATAACAGCTATCTAGGAGCCACCATTGCTCCGGGCGTGGGCCAGTCCTCGGTACACCGGGCGGATTTCATTGACGCCCTAGTAACTCACCTGCCAGATGGTATCGCTCAATTCAGGAAGCGCGCCGTCCATGTTGAGCAGCAGGGTGGCGAAGTGCAAGTGCTATTCGCCGACGGCACAGAGCACCGCTGCGACCTTCTTATCGGCGCCGACGGTATCAAGTCAGCGCTGCGTAGCCATGTGCTGGAATGTCAAGGACTCTCCCCGCAGGCGCCGCGCTTCACCGGCACCTGCGCCTATCGGGGGCTTGTCGACAGTCTGCGCCTGCGCGAAGCTTATCGGGCCCAGTGCATAGACGAACACTTGGTTGACGTGCCGCAGGTGTACTTGGGGCTCGACGGGCATATCCTTACTTTTCCGGTGAAGCAGGGCCGTCTCATCAATGTAGTGGCCTTCTTTTCCGACCGCAGCCAGCCTGATCCGACCTGGCCCGCAGATATGCCCTGGGTGCGCAACGCGAGCCAGCGCGAGATGCTTGATACCTTCACCGGTTGGGGTGCCGCCGCGCGAGTCCTGCTGGAGTGTATTCCGGCGCCAACCCTCTGGGCACTGCACGATCTGGCGGAGCTGCCAACTTACGTGTACCGGCGCGTCGCCCTGATCGGCGATGCAGCCCACGCCACGCTGCCGCATATGGGCGCGGGTGCTGGTCAGGGGATTGAGGACGCCTACTTCCTCGCCCGCCTGTTGGGCGATACCCAGGTCGATGCCGGCAACCTCGCCGAGCTGCTTGAAGCCTACGACGACCTGCGCCGCCCCCGTGCCTGTCGCGTGCAGCGAACCTCCTGGGAGACCGGCGAGTTATACGAGTTTCGCGACCCCGTCGTCGGTGCGAACGAGCAGCTGCTGGGGGAAAACCTGGCGACCCGCTTCGACTGGCTGTGGAACCACGATCTCGATACCGACTTGGCCGAGGCCCGTGCGCGCCTAGGTTGGGAGCGTGGTGGCCGGGTTGTGCTACGTCAAGGGTGACAACGTTGACATCGGTCGAGGGCTTGAGGGCAAATATAATTCTCGACGTTGGGCTATATAGTGCATAAGGCTTGCTTAGTGGGGCTGAGCGTAGGGTGGAATGCTACTGCGAGCTCCAGCCATCAAACCGGATGTCGTTGAGAAGCGCTGAGTTTTAACTACACGTCGAAGTTGGTCCAAGCATGGGCGACCACCGTGTCTGGCTTCAGTGCGTCGCTATCACAACGGCAGCCTAATATAGTTTTCCTTGCGTGCTGCGCCACAGAGCTCGCTGGAGGTGACAATGCACAACAATAACAAGATGCCTTGCTCGTTCTGTTCCACCGTCACCGTCAGTGCTCTGGTATTGGCCTTCAGCACTTCCCTGACAAGGTGGTTAAGGCGGCCGAACCGATCAGGATTGGTCTTTTGATGTCCTGCAGTGGCACCTTTGCAGTCCCCAGTGGAGCTACTCCGGTTCTGCTCGGGTTGAACGGAGGGAGATATGTCAGAGGTCTTTGAAATCACTGTGCAGCCTGGTGGGGAGCGCTTTTTCTGTCAGCCGCAGCAGTCAGCGTTGCGTGCAATGGAGACGCAGGGTAAGCACTGCTTACCCGTGGGCTGTCGCGGCGGCGGTTGTGGCTTGTGCAAGGTGAGGGTGCTTGCCGGTGACTACGAGTGCGGGCGCGTGAGCTGCAAGCACCTGCCAGTAGAAGCCCGCGAACAAGGCTACGCCTTGGCCTGCCGACTGTTTGCCCGCAGCGATCTATGTATCGAACGTTATTCAAAGCCGTGCAGTGAAAACACTGTCGACCAACAATAAAGATAATAGGTGATATCAATGAACAAAGGTGTAATGCGCCCCGGCCACGTGCAACTACGTGTACTGGACATGGTCAAGGCTTTGGAACACTATGTTGAGTTGCTGGGTCTGATCGAGATGGATCGTGACGACCAGGGCCGTGTCTATCTGAAGGCTTGGACTGAGGTTGACAAATTTTCCGTAGTGCTACGCGAAGCCGATGAGCCGGGTATGGATTTCATGGGTTTCAAGGTGATCGACGAAGAGTGCCTGTCCCGGCTGTCCCAGGACCTGATCGACTATGGCTGCCCGGTCGAGACCATTCCCGCCGGCGAACTCACGGGTTGCGGTCGGCGTGTGCGCTTCCAAGCCCCCTCCGGGCATCACTTCGAGTTGTATGCTGACAAGGAATACACTGGCAAGTGGGGTGTGAGTGAGGTCAATCCCGAGGCTTGGCCGCGCGATCTGAAAGGTATGGCGGCGGTGCGTTTCGATCATTGCCTGCTGTATGGCGACGAACTACAAGCCACCTATGAGCTGTTCACCAAGGTGCTCGGCTTCTATCTGGCCGAACAGGTGCTGGATGAGGATGGCACGCGCGTCGCCCAGTTCCTCAGCCTGTCGACCAAGGCCCACGACGTGGCCTTCATTCATCACCCTGAGAAGGGTCGCTTCCATCACGCCTCCTTCTACCTCGAAACCTGGGAAGACGTACTCCGCGCCGCCGACCTGATCTCTATGACCGACACCTCCATCGATATCGGTCCGACCCGCCATGGCCTTACCCATGGCAAGACCATTTATTTCTTCGACCCGTCTGGCAATCGGTGCGAAGTGTTTTGCGGCGGGAATTACAACTATCCGGATCATAAGCCGGTGACTTGGTTGGCCAAGGATGTGGGTAAGGCGATCTTCTACCATGACCGAGTGCTCAATGAACGATTCATGACCGTTATGACCTAAGGATGGTCTGAAAAAGTCCTCCTTCAAAAAATACAGCCAGCAACCATGCGGGTTGCTGGCGGCGATTTCGCGAAACAGGGGCTTTTTCAGAACTTCCCCAAATGCCTGGCTCGACTTATTGCAGAGATTACGCAGATGAAAGAAATCAAACACTTCATCAACGGCGAACACGTGGGTTCGGCCAGCGGCAAGCTGTTCGACAACGTCAACCCGGCCACCGGCCAGGTGATCGCCAAGGTCCACGAGGCTGGCGAGGCCGAGGTGAACGCTGCGGTCAAAGCGGCGCGCGCCGCACTGAAAGGTCCCTGGGGCAAGATGACCGTCGCCGAGCGCACGGAGATCCTGCATCGCGTCGCCGACGGCATCAACGCGCGCTTCGACGAATTCCTCGACGCCGAATGCCTGGACACCGGCAAGCCGAAGTCGCTGGCCAGCCATATCGACATTCCGCGTGGCGCGGCCAACTTCAAGGTCTTCGCCGACCTGATCAAGAACGTGCCCACCGAGGCCTTTGAGATGGCCACGCCGGACGGCACCGGCGCGCTGAACTACTCCGTGCGCCGGCCCAAGGGCGTGATCGGTGTGATCAGCCCGTGGAACCTGCCGCTCTTGCTGATGACCTGGAAGGTCGGCCCGGCCCTGGCCTGCGGCAACACCGTGGTGGTCAAGCCCTCCGAGGAGACCCCCACCACCACCGCCCTGCTCGGCGAGGTGATGAACGCCGCCGGCGTGCCGGCCGGCGTCTACAACGTGGTGCAGGGCTTTGGCGGTAATTCCGCCGGCGCCTTCCTGACCTCCCACCCCGACGTCGATGCGATCACCTTCACCGGTGAAACCGGCACCGGCGAAACCATCATGCGTGCCGCTGCCAAGGGTGTGCGCCAGGTGTCGCTGGAGCTGGGCGGCAAGAATGCCGGCATCGTCTTCGCCGACTGCGACATGGACAAGGCCATCGAGGGCACCCTGCGCTCGGCCTTCGCCAACTGCGGCCAGGTCTGCCTGGGGACCGAGCGCGTATATGTCGAGCGGCCGATCTTCGACGAGTTCGTTGCCCGCCTGAAGGCCGGCGCCGAGGCGCTGAAGATCGGCGAGCCGAACGACCCCGAGGCCAACTTCGGCTCACTGGTCAGCCACAAGCACCGCGAGAAGGTGCTCAGCTACTACCAGCAGGCCAAGGACGAAGGCGCGACCATCGTCACCGGCGGCGGCGTACCGGAAATGCCGGCACACCTGGCCGGCGGCGCCTGGGTGCAGCCGACGATCTGGACCGGTCTGCCGGACGATTCAGCGGTGGTTACCGAGGAAATCTTCGGACCCTGCTGCCATATCCGTCCGTTCGACAGCGAAGAAGAAGCCATCGAGCTGGCCAACAGCCTGCCCTACGGCCTGGCCTCGGCGATCTGGACCGAGAACACCTCGCGCGCCCACCGCGTCGCCGGGCAGATCGAGGCCGGCATCGTCTGGGTCAACAGCTGGTTCCTGCGCGACCTGCGCACCGCCTTCGGCGGCGCCAAGCAGTCGGGCATCGGCCGCGAAGGCGGGGTGCACTCGCTGGAGTTTTACACCGAGCTGAAGAACATCTGCGTAAAGCTCTGAGGAATCGGCCCATGAACGCACCCCAGCAGAGTCCGGAAATCGGCCGCGAAATCCTCGCCGCTGGCTACCGCACCAACCTGCATGACCAGGGCGAAGGCTTTCCGGTCCTGCTGATCCACGGCTCCGGCCCCGGTGTCACCGCCTGGGCCAACTGGCGCGGGATCATTCCGCAGCTGGCGCAGACGCGCCGGGTGATCGCACCGGACATGCTCGGCTTCGGCTACAGCGAGCGTCCGGCCGACGGCCAGTACAGCCAGCAGCGCTGGGTCGAGCATGCCATCGGTGTGCTCGACGCCCTCGGCATCGCCCAGGCCGACATCATCGGCAACTCGTTCGGCGGCGGCCTGGCGCTGGCACTGGCCATCCGCCACCCCGAGCGCGTGCGCCGGCTGGTGCTGATGGGCAGTGTCGGCGTCAGCTTCCCGATCACCGCGGGCCTGGAGACGGCCTGGGGCTACACGCCGTCGCTGGCCAACATGCGCAAGCTGCTCGACCTGTTCGCCCACGACCGCAACCTGGTCAACGACGAGCTGGCCGAACTGCGCTACCAGGCCAGCATTCGTCCGGGCTTTCAGGAATCGTTCGCCGCGATGTTTCCGCCGCCGCGGCAGAACGGCGTCGACGACCTGGCAAGCGCCGAGGCCGACATCCGCGTCCTGCGCCATGAAACCCTGGTCATCCACGGCCGCGAGGACCGGATCATCCCCCTCGAGGCATCGCTGACCCTGGCGCAGTGGATTCCCAACGCCCAACTGCACGTGTTCGGCCATTGCGGACACTGGACGCAGATCGAACACGCCGACCGTTTCGCCCGCCTGGTCGAGGATTTCCTCGCCGAGGCGGATCACGCGACTCCACATGAGAACCAGCCATGAACCAAGAACTGATCCAACAACTGGGCGACGAGCTCTACCAGGCGATGGTCCAGCGTGAAACCGTCACGCCGCTGACCAGCCGCGGCTTCGACATCACCGTCGAGGACGCCTACCACATCTCCCTGCGCATGCTGGAGCGGCGCCTCGCCGCCGGCGAGCGGGTGATCGGCAAGAAGATCGGCGTTACCAGCAAGGCCGTGCAGAACATGCTCGGCGTGCACCAGCCGGACTTCGGCTACCTCACCGACGCGATGGTCTACAACAGCGGCGAGGCGATGCCGATCAGCGAGAAGCTGATCCAGCCGCGCGCCGAAGGTGAGATCGCCTTCATCCTGAAAAAGGACCTGATGGGTCCAGGCGTGACCAATGCCGACGTGCTGGCCGCCACCGAATGCGTGATCCCCTGCTTCGAAGTGGTCGATTCGCGCATTCAGGACTGGAAGATCAAGATCCAGGACACCGTCGCGGACAACGCCTCCTGCGGGCTGTTCGTGCTCGGCGACCAGGCCGTGTCGCCGCGCCAGGTCGACCTGGTTACCTGCGGCATGGTGGTGGAAAAGAACGGCCAGCTGCTCTCCACCGGAGCCGGCGCGGCTGCGCTGGGCTCGCCGGTCAACTGCGTGGCCTGGCTGGCCAACACCCTCGGCCACTTCGGCATTGGCCTCAAGGCCGGCGAAGTGATCCTGTCCGGCTCGCTGGTTCCGCTGGAACCGGTCAAGGCCGGTGATTTCATGCGCGTCGATATCGGCGGCATCGGCAGCGCCAGCGTGCGCTTCATCTGATCGAGGACAGCCTGATGAGCAAGAAACTGAAAGCGGCGATTATCGGCCCGGGCAACATCGGCACGGATCTGGTGATGAAGATGCTGCGCTCCGAATGGATCGAGCCGGTCTGGATGGTCGGCATCGACCCCGAATCCGACGGCCTCAAGCGTGCCCGCGAGTTCGGCCTGAAGACCACCGCCGAGGGCGTCGACGGCCTGCTGCCGCACGTACTCGACGACGACATCCGCATCGCCTTCGATGCCACCAGCGCCTATGTGCATGCCGAGAACAGCCGCAAGCTCAACGAGCTGGGCGTGCTGATGGTCGATCTGACCCCGGCCGCCATCGGCCCGTACTGCGTGCCGCCGGTGAACCTCAAGCAGCACGTCGGCACGCTGGAAATGAACGTCAACATGGTCACCTGCGGTGGTCAGGCGACCATTCCGATGGTTGCCGCGGTGTCGCGCGTACAGCCGGTGGCCTACGGCGAAATCGTCGCCACGGTGTCCTCGCGCTCCATCGGTCCGGGCACGCGCAAGAACATCGACGAGTTCACCCGCACCACGGCCGGTGCCATCGAGCAGGTCGGCGGGGCGAAGGAAGGAAAGGCGATCATCGTCGTCAATCCGGCCGAGCCGCCGCTGATGATGCGCGACACCATCCACTGCCTCACCGAAACCGAGCCGGACCAGGACGCGATCACTGCGTCGGTCCACGCCATGATCGCGGAGGTGCAGAAGTACGTGCCCGGCTACCGGCTGAAGAACGGCCCGGTATTCGACGGCAACCGCGTCTCGATCTTCATGGAGGTCGAGGGCCTGGGCGACTACCTGCCCAAGTACGCCGGCAACCTCGACATCATGACAGCCGCAGCGCTGCGTACCGGCGAGATGTTCGCCGAGGAAATCGCCAGCGGCACCATTGAACTGCCACGTCGTGAAGCGGCACTGGCCTAAAGGAGTCGCACCATGAATCTGCAAGGCAAGAACGTCACCCTGCACGACATGAGCCTGCGCGACGGCATGCATGCCAAGCGCCATCAGATCAGCCTCGAGCAGATGATTGCGGTCGCCACCGGCCTCGACGCCGCCGGCATGCCGCTGATCGAGATCACCCACGGCGACGGCCTCGGTGGCCGGTCGATCAACTACGGCTTCCCCGCCCACAGCGACGAGCAATACCTGCGCGCGGTGATCCCGCGCCTGAAGCAGGCCAAGGTTTCCGCCCTGCTGCTGCCGGGCATCGGTACGGTAGATCACCTGAAGATGGCGCTCGACTGCGGCGTCTCGACCATCCGCGTGGCCACCCACTGCACCGAGGCCGACGTGTCGGAACAGCATATCGGCATGTCGCGCAAGCTGGGCGCCGACACTGTCGGCTTCCTGATGATGGCGCACATGATCAGCGCGGAAAAAGTGCTGGAGCAGGCGCGGCTGATGGAAAGCTACGGCGCGAACTGCATCTACTGCACCGACTCGGCCGGCTACATGCTGCCCGATGAAGTCAGCGAGAAGATCGGCCTGCTGCGCGCCGAGCTGAACCCGGCCACCGAGATCGGCTTCCACGGCCACCACAACATGGGCATGGCCATCGCCAACTCGCTGGCGGCCATCGAGGCCGGCGCCTCGCGCATCGACGGCTCGGTCGCAGGGCTAGGCGCGGGTGCCGGCAACACCCCGCTGGAAGTGTTCGTCGCCGTGTGCAAGCGCATGGGCGTGGAAACCGGCATCGACCTCTACAAGATCATGGATGTGGCCGAAGACCTCGTCGTGCCGATGATGGACCAGCCGATCCGCGTCGACCGCGATGCGCTGACCCTGGGCTATGCCGGCGTATACAGCTCATTCCTGCTGTTCGCTCAGCGCGCAGAGAAGAAATACGGCGTTCCGGCCCGCGACATCCTGGTCGAGCTGGGCCGTCGCGGCACCGTCGGTGGCCAGGAAGACATGATCGAAGACCTCGCCCTGGATATGTCCCGGGCCCGCCAGAACCAGAAGGTGAGCGCATGAACCGTACCCTGACCCGCGAGCAGGTGCTGGCCCTGGCCGAGCACGTGGAAAACGCCGAACTGCAGGCGCATGACATCCACAAGGTCACCAACGACTACCCGGAAATGACCTTCGCCGACGCCTACGACATCCAGTGGGAAATCCGCCGCCGCAAGGAGGCTCGCGGCAACAAGATCGTCGGTCTGAAGATGGGCCTGACGTCCTGGGCGAAGATGGCGCAGATGGGCGTCGAGACGCCGATCTACGGTTTCCTCGCCGACTACTTCAGCGTGCCGGACGGCGGCACGGTGGACTGCTCCAAGCTGATCCACCCGAAGATCGAGGCGGAAATCTCCGTGGTCACCAAGGCGCCGCTGCAAGGCCCGGGCTGCCATATCGGCGACGTGATCGCGGCGATCGACTACGTGATCCCCACTGTCGAGGTGATCGACTCGCGCTACGAGAACTTCAAGTTCGACCTGATCAGCGTGGTGGCCGACAACGCCTCCTCGACTCGTTTCATCACCGGCGGCCAGATGGCCAATCTGGAGGACGTCGACCTGCGCACCCTCGGTGTGGTGATGGAGAAGAACGGCGAGGTGGTGGAACTCGGCGCCGGTGCCGCGGTGCTCGGCCATCCGCTGTCCAGCGTGGCGATGCTGGCCAATCTGCTGGCCGAGCGCGGCGAGCACATCCCGGCCGGCACCTTCATCATGACCGGCGGGATCACCGCCGCGGTGTCGGTGGCGCCGGGCGACAACATCACCGTGCGCTACCAGGGGCTGGGCAGCGTCTCCGCGCGTTTCGTCTGAGCCAACCGGCCGCCCTGCCTGGGCGGCCTTCTTATTCAGGAGGCACAACATGCCCATTGCCCAGATCCATATCCTCGAAGGTCGCAACGACGAGCAGAAGGAAACCCTCATCCGTGAGGTCAGCGAGGCCATCTCGCGCTCGCTGGACGCACCGCTGGCCAGCGTACGGGTAATCATCACTGAAATGCCGAAAGGTCATTTCGGCATCGGCGGCGAGTCAGCCAGCAAGCTCAAGCGCTGAGGCCGGCATGATCGTCTCGACCCTCGAAACCAACCTCGACTGGCAGGCGGCGCTGCGCGCAATCCAGGCGGCGACCGATCACGCCAGCGTGCTCGGCATTCGTATTCACGTCGCAGTGGTGGATCGCGCCGGCCTCAATCTCGCGCTCCTGAGCATGAACGGCGCCTTCCTGCATTCGGCGGACATCGCTCGTGACAAGGCCTACACCGCGGCGAGCTTCGGCTTCCCTACCGGCCAGTGGCTGCAAGTGCTGGGCGATAACGAGCGTCTGCGCATCGGTATTCCGGCCCGCGAGCGGCTGGTGGTATTCGGCGGCGGGCTGCCCGTGCTGCTGGACGGCCAGCGCATCGGCGGGATCGGCGTTTCCGGCGGATCGGAGGAGCAAGACGAGGCCTGCGCCGAAGCGGGTCTGCGGGCGATGCTCGGCTGAGCCGGCCCGAGCCCGCAATCAGGACCAATAAAAGTGCTTGCCGGATCACACATCCGGCCTAGCAGTCGTACGGAATAGGATCACACTCATGCAGCAATTCACTATTCGCCCTCGATACTTAATGTTAGGGGTCCGTTGACGTTTAACGCTAACACATTGATAAAAACGTCAATCTCGCATTTAGAAGTTATCACACCGAAACAAAACCAAAACGAGTTTGCAATGCCTCGATTACTTCTCAGCGAAGAGATCTGGTCGAACCTAGAGAAACTCTTCTTCAGGAGTTTATCCATAACAAGCGTATTTACGTATGACGGTAGAGGGAATGCTGTACCACATGCGGGTCGGTTGTCCCTGGCGAGACCTGCTCAGGGCGTTCGGATGCTAGAGCACCGTCTATAAAAAGATTCAACGCCTGGTCAGCCGTCGGCAGGTGACTCAGAGTCTTCAAAGCGCTTGTGGTCGAGCCGCATCTGGAATTGGCCTTCATTGATGGCAGCTAATGCAAAAGCGCGCTAAGCAATGGCTCTGAAGCCATCGGTAAAGCCGAGCAGGTAACACCACGAAAATCCATTTGGCGGTGGATGCCTATGGTTTACCCAGTGAGTTTTAAATAACCGGTGCTGAGGTCAATGAATGCACAGCCGCACCGGAGCTGATGGCGATGCTACCTCATGCAGAAGTGATCGTCGCGGACAAGGGCTACACTACAACAGCGAGCGAATACGGGAGCAGATTGAGTCGAACGTAAGTCGGATGGTCATCCCGCGAAAAGCGCAACCCAGTCAAAGGGAGCGGTGATCTCGGTAGCGGGCTGTATAGGTATCGGTGTTTGGTGGAGAACGTTTTTGCTCGACTGAACATTATCGAGAAATGGCCTCGCAATTCGACAAGCTGAAAAGGAAGTACGAAAGTGTGGATGCCATGGGGTGTGCTGTCCTATGGCTACCAATGTGAAACGTCAACAGATAGTTAAAGAGATAATAATCATGAATGAAAAAGAAACCAATAAAATACGCCGCATTGCTGTGGTCGGTGGGGGTATCGGTGGCTTGACCTTTGCGATTGCGATGCGCCACCACGGTATCGACGTTGATATATACGAGCAAGCGGAGGAGTTGCGTGAGGTGGGTGCTGCGGTCGCATTATCCGCCAATGCCACGCGTTTTTATTATAACCACTGGGGTTTGGGCGAGGCGTTTGATGAGGCTGCGTTTGAAATTTCTGCTTTGATCTACCGCGACGGAAAGACTGGCCGTGAAATCGGCAGGCACGCCGGGGGGCAGGCGTATCGAGACCTTTTCGGTGGCCCCTATCTCGGCATCCACCGGGCCGAGTTGCAGCGGATCCTCTCCACGAAGGTGGGTATGGAACGCATCCACCTAAATAAACGCCTAGTAAATATCGATGATACTGGCGAACAGGTAGTGCTACATTTTAAGGATGGCAGCAAAGCGGAAGCCGATATCGTCATTGGTGCTGACGGGGTGCGTTCCAGCGTACGGAATTTGATGCTCGGCTATGAAGATTACATATACGCGGGGTACACGGCGTTTCGTGGGATTGTTCCAATCGATAAACTACCGAGCATGCCTGATCCGACCGCTATTCAATTCTGGATGGGTGAGTCCGGCCACTGTCTTCACTACCCGATCGGCGGAGATAAGAAAGGTGACATCAATTTCTTCCTTGTTGAACGTACCCCGACGACTTGGTCACTAAAACGATCGACCGCACCTACAGGCGACGGTGAGCATTTGCGCCTCTTCAAGGACTGGCATCCCGCTCTCCTTGAGATGATCGCTTCGAACACCCTGAAAACAGTCAATGAACGATGGGGCATGGTCTATCGCATGATCCTTGGCCGCTGGAGTAAAGGTCGGGTAACGCTGCTCGGTGATGCCGCACATTCCCTAGTACCGCACCATGGACAGGGTGCCAACCAGTCGATCGAGGATGCCGTGGTCCTTGCTGACTGCATTGCCGCTGCGGGTTCCGCGTCGATTGCAGAAACCTTTGAACGTTACGAGCGACTGCGTCGTGGCCGGGCGCGCAAAGTTGTGTATGCGTCCGTGACCACTGGCGATATGTTGCACTTGCCACCGGGTGAAGAGAGGGATCGGCGCGATGCACGTCTTGCATCTCATGATGCCATGGTGCATCACCTCGATTGGATCCACGGCTTCGATGCTAGCGATCTCAACGAGCCGGATGAACGCCAGGGCGGCACCTGGTTGTGATGCGGGCTTTCTACGTCACCTCGGAATGTAATTTACCGTAGAAGACCTGTGGTGCAATGCTACTCACCTAAGCGGAGCAGCATTGCGATTAACCGGGAAGCGAGTTGTGGAAATCTTTACCATCCTGGGTCTTGATGGCCTAAGCCTCTTGGGGCACCTCTAAAAACACTCATCCGGACTGAGCCAGGATTCGAAAGTGCAGCTCCTTGGCATCCGAACGCCGACTTGGGCGCTCGCAGAGCATCGTGAATGGCCGGTTGCATCACGCAACCGGTGCCCGGTTCAGGTCATTTCCAGCAGGCTCGACACTATGACGACGTTTATATGAGGTTCACTTGTGTTAGCCGTACCCGCTCATCCCTAGCTAATCTCCGCCTTGATGCTGGCAGATTCAGTCTGGCCTCGCGGTTCGACCTACCGAAATATCGGCGGTAACATTGTCCCAGAGCTTCAGACCCGGCTGTTACCGGCCACGCCTGTCTGGGTAGGGAACGAGTGGTGGAACAGTCGGTTCCGTCGGGCGTTAACCTGCGGAACAGAAACCCATGCGACTTTCGGGTCGCACTGCCGAAGTAATATTGGTTACCCTTCTTGGTCTGGTGCATCTCCGGGTCGCGTTTGCCGTCCTTGTTCTTGGTCGAACTCGGCACATTGATCAGCGTGGCATCGACGATGGTGCCTTGGCGCAGCGACAGGCCGCGATCTCCCAGGTAGCCATTGATCATGCCAAGGATACCGGCCGCCAACTCATGCTTCTCCAGCAGCCGGCGGAAATTGAGGATGGTGGTCTCGTCAGGAATGCGCTCCAAGCTCAACCCGGCGAACTGACGCAGGATGGTGGTCTCGTACAGCGCTTCTTCCATCGCCGGATCGCTGTAGCCGAACCAGTTTTGCATCAGATGTACGCGCAGCATCGCCATCAGCGGATAGGCGGGTCGGCCGCCTTCGCCCTTGGGGTAATGCGGCTCGATCAAGGCAATCAAACCCTTCCATGGCACAACCCGATCCATCTCGATCAGGAACAATTCCTTGCGGGTCTGCTTGCGCTTACCGGCGTACTCGGCGTCGGCGAAAGTGATCTGTTTCATCGGAAACTCGGGCGGGTGGAGAGTCTGGGCATTTTGCCAAATCAGGAAGTCTTCTTCAGAGTTTCCTTAATGAGCTTCCCCCGTTGCCAACCAATGTGCAAGCGGGCTGCGCAAGATCACTGCCGGTCGTATCGATTGCGGCACTCGGCTTGATCGAGCGTCTCTACGTGCTGTCACCGGACCGCCTATCGCGAAAGTACGCGCACCAGGTTCTTCTCATCGAGGAACTGTCGGCGTTCGGCGTCGAGGTCGTGATTCCTCAATCACGCCATCGGCGCGACCCCGGAAGAGGCGCTGTTGCTGCAGATGCAGGGCATGATCGCTGAATACGAGCGCGCCAAGATCATGGAGCGCAATCGTCGCGGCAAGCTTCATGGCGCGAAGCGCGGCAGTGTCAATGTGCTCTCGACGGCGCCCTATGGGTGATCTGGCAGGTCGCGGCACGCCGCAATACTTACAAAAAGCTTGGCAAGAGCAGCCCGCTCTACAAAGCCAAGCGCAAGGTCGAGAAGGCCAAGGCGCAGGTGCGGGCCAAGGTCGAGCACCCGTTTCGGGTGATCAAGCGCCAGTTTGGTTAGTAAGCGCTCCATAAACCCCATCTTCAAACGAACCGATAGCCAGACGATGCTGCGCTCCTGATTTCTTTTCAGGAGCAGCTGCCATGATGCGTCCCGACGCCAAGGTGCAGAAGGTCTATCTCTATCCCAAGCCTGTCGACTTTCGTAAATCCATCAACGGCCTGGCGGCACTCGTCGAGTTGGATATAAAGGTGGAAGTGTTCAACCCGGTACTGTTCGTGTTCCTCAATCGCAGCCGCAACCAGGTGAAGATCCTCTATTGGGAGCGTAATGGTTTCTGCCTGTGGCTCAAACGCCTAGAGGCCGAGCGCTTCAAGACCAAGCCCGATGCCGGCGATGAGCCCATCGAGCTGACGGTCGACGAATTGAACTGGCTGCTCGACGGCATCGACCTCTGGCGAAACCGCCCTCATCAAGTCCTGACGCCGCGTTACGTGGCCTGAGCCGGTATAATCCACGGCCATGATTGCCGTGCCCGATACCCTTCCTGACGATCCCGACGCGCTCAAACAGTTGCTGTCGCAAGTGTTGCTGGCACGTCAATCTGATCTGAACAAAATCAGTCAACTTCAGGAACAGGTCGCTCTGCTGCGCCACAAACTGTTCTCGCCGAAGTCAGAGCGCAGCCCCGAGGATGCGCGACTCGCCGCAGTTGGCCATGTTCAACGAGGCCGAAGAGCTGGTCGAAGAGGGTGCTTGCACTGACGAGCCAGGCGGTGATGGAGCTGAGGCAGAAGAGGTTATGGTGCCGCTCAAGCGCCGTGGCAAGCGCAAGCCGCTGCCGGCCAAGCTACCGCGTATTGACGTCATTCACGAACTGCCCGAGCACGCGCTGACCTGCGAGTGCGGCTGCCGCAAGCAGGCCATCGGCGAAGAAACCAGCGAGCAGCTGGAGATCATCCCGATGCAGGTGCGGGTGATCCGCCATATCCGCAAGACCTATGCCTGCAAGGCCTGCGAAGCGGCACCGGTCACCGCCGACAAGCCAGCCCAGCTGATCGAGAAAAGCCTGGCCAGCCCCAGCGTGCTGGCGATGCTGCTGGCCACCAAGTACGCCGACGGCATCCCGCTGTACCGCTTCGAGAGGATGCTCAGCCGGCACGGCATCGACATCTCTCGCCAGACCCTGGCGCGCTGGGTAATCCAGTGCGGCGAACAGCTGCAACCCGTGATCAACCTGATGCGCGACCGGCTGCTCGACTACCCGGTGCTGCACTGCGACGAAACCCGGCTGCAGGTACTGCATGAGCCGGGTCGTGACCCCACCACGCAATCCTGGATGTGGGTGCAAAGCGGTGGGCCACCCGACAAACCGGTGATCCTGTTCGACTACTCATCCAGCCGTGCGCAGGAAGTACCGCTGCGCCTGCTCGCAGGCTACCGCGGCTACCTGATGACTGACGACTATGCCGGCTACAACGCCGTGGCCGCACAAGAGGGCATCGAACGCCTGGCCTGCTGGGCGCATGCGCGACGCAAGTTCGTCGAAGCACAGAAGGTGCAGCCCAAGGGCAAGACCGGGCGCGCCGACATCGTGCTGAACCTGATCAATAAGCTTTACGGCATCGAGCGTGAGCTGAAAGAAGCCGACGACAGCGGGCGCCTCGCCGCCCGCCAGCAGCGCAGCCGACCGATCATCGACCAACTTAAGACCTGGCTGGACAAGACCCAACCACAGGTCGCCGGACAGACCGCCCTGGGCAAGGCGGTGAACTACCTGGCCAGCAACTGGAGCCGCTTGGTGCGCTACCTCGAAGGCGGCCACCTGCCAATCGACAACAACCGCGCCGAGAACGCCATCCGCCCGTTCGTCATCGGCCGCAAGAACTGGCTGTTCAGCGACACCCCGAAAGGCGCCAGGGCCAGCGCGCAGATCTACAGCCTGATCGAAACCGCCAAGGCCAACGGCCAGGAACCTTACGCCTGGCTGCGCCACATCCTCGAACGCCTGCCGACCGCCAGCAGCGTAGACGACTGCGAAGCACTGCTGCCATGGAACTGCTCGCCAGCAACTGCATCCTGACTTGCGAACCTTGTTAGCGGTAGGTGGGTTTATGGAGCGCTTACGTCGCGGCACGCCGCAGCACTTACAAGAAGCTTGGCAAGAGCAGCCCGCTCTACAAAGCCAAGCGCAAGGTCGAGAAGGCCAAGGCGCAGGTGCGGGCGAAGGTCGAGCACCCGTTTCGGGTGATCAAGCGCCAGTTTGGTTACACCAAAGTTCGCTTTCGAGGGCTGGTGAAGAACACGGCGCAGTTGGTGACGCTGTTCGCCCTGTCGAACCTGTGGATGGCGCGCCGACATTTACTGGCGAATACAGGAGAGGTGCGCCTGTAATGCGGGAAATGGCCGCCGCGAGGTGCTCGCGGCGGCTAAAAATCCAGAAAGAATGGATGATTCGATCGTTTTTTAGACGAATCGCCGCTTTTAAAATTGGCAGGGCTGAAGTCAGCCAGAAATACGTGACTACTTCAGACCATCCTAGTCAACCAGATCGCTATTGCCCCCGAAGATCGAGCCAACAAAGACAGCGGCTAAAATTAATTAGTACGAACTTCAGATGCTCACGATAGCGATTTAATCAGAATGAATAATTATAGGCTAAGACGAAATTATCTTGCGACATGGACGATCTCACGGGCGACGAGGTGTTGTAAGCCGATCGATTGGTCATACTTTGCTCGAAGGCATGCGAATACGCAGCATCGAACCTACCCGATTTTGATACTTGGTAGCTGAATCCCAAGGAAGCGTGTTTCCGCAAAATACCCGGAACTAGCGCCAACAATCCCTCATCATTAAAGGGCTGCGTCGCCTGACGGTAACCTGCTCGCACTGTTAAATTCGGGGTAGCTGCATACGAAGCCCCAATCGCCACTATTGTTTGATCCTTGGCATTTTGAGGAAGTCTTAAGTCGACATCACCAACATCACTAGAAAACCCTACCTTTATATCCTTCCAGGCATCCTTCCAAAAAACGCGAGACACATCAACAGCAACGAGTAATTTGTCCGTAACTTGGTGGCTCAGACCCACGTCAAGTTTGGCAGGGGTATTAAAGTCTAAAACACGAACCTCGCCCTCGATAGGCACATTACCGATGAGGCCATCTACCGCGGTAACAGTCCCCTTCCCTTTCAAATCGTTCATATGGCTTTTGAGCATGTAGGAGATACCCAACTTGGTCGTTGGCGTAATCTTATATAGCAAACCTAACCTACCCGAGTATCCCCAACCATCGACACCACTCGCAAGTTCCTTGTTTTGGCTAACGCTCAAATGCACACCCCGCGGGTCGGGTAAAGTGCCGATCAAGCCCAACAGCGAACCGGACACACGCCCATCACCGGCGAGACTACCCAACTGGTTCGTTCCCAGCAAATAATCGAGATTCAAACCACTCCATTTTGCATCTAGCGATCCACCGATAACAAGACGATCGTTAATCTTAAAACTCACGGCAAAAGGTATGTCAAGTATAAACAAGCGACTGGCGTTCTCAAGGCCGGTATCAGCATCGGCGGCATAGCCCATTCCGCCAATATCGCCGCGGGACAAAAAACTGTCCTTCCCATACTCGACCCCTATCCCCGCTTGTGCGAATATGCCCGCGCCAAAGGTCCAGTTAGAAACTTTACGGATAAAAGCAAGCTGAGGGGCAACATAGGGGCCTCTATTATTAGAATGCCGACTTGATGACGCTTTCTCGCCTGTACCAAGATTAGTGGCGCTGATATCTGTGGTAATCAGATCTAGCCCTAGCAGTATTTCACCTGTCGCATCAGACAAGTCCATTGTCGCTGGGTTGACCATCATTGACGCGGGCCCGACATAATGAGCAACAGCCGTACCGCCCATGCTTCTGGAAACCGCGCCAAAGCCCTCCAAAAACACACCATCCGTCGCTACCGCATGGCTTGACGCAATACCCAAGATCGCAGCACTAATTGTTTTATTGAGTAAATTTGTTTTTTTAATCATATGTTCCACCGTTTATTAATTTTGTTTTTGGGATACAACATCACTAAAAGCAAACTGCCCGCAACCTTAGAAAAGCCCACACGAGCCGCGTAATTCTACCAGCACGTTTCAACCAATATGGAGCACCGGCTTGAGCGTGACCCCTTCTTCCGAGTCTTCGGCGGCTCGATTGATTTCCTCAAAAGGATAAAACTTAATTAGCTTGTCAAATAGAAACTTCCCCTGGCGATAAAGTTCCACCAACCTCGGAATAAAAATATCTGAAATCGACTGATCTTCGACGATTCCACGAAGCTTACGATTGAATAGCAGGAACTACACCAGGCCCTTCATGCCCTAAAACCATCGGGAGCGGAACCGGATAATGCTGATCGCGACAAATCAGATCCGTATGACACAACCCGGTCGCAACCAATATAACGAGAACTTGATCTTCTGCAGCTCATTAAGAGCTACATGCCCGAATAAGAATGGGCCGTTTTTTTACGGACTATTGCCGCTTTGATTTCCATCTCATTCTGTTACCGGTTTTACTCCGGTTTCCCCCGCGGCGGCTATTCCAGCACTACAGCCGCACCTCAGTGTGTTCTCGAGCATAAATAGACGGTCGTTGCCCCACCACATTTGATCGCCCAAAAACATCGTTGGTACACCGAATACTTTACGTTCGATGGCGGCCTGGGTATGCTCATCATACGCATTTGTTGCAGCGTCGCTGCTGAGAAACTCCTCGAAAGCAGCGCGATCCCACCCTAGAGTCCCGCACACTAGGGCAAGCAGGCTTTCCGAGTCCAGAGCTATACCTTCCCCCCAAACTGCATTGAATACTGTATTCACGTAAGCAGCAGTCTGCGTTTCGGCACCCGAGTAATAGAGCCCAGCATTCATCCGTTGGCTATTGTAATTGGCAGGAAATAAAAACGGTAATCCGTACAGCTCGGCCCAGCGTTTTAAATCCACCATCAAATAGGCAAGTTTGACTTTCAGATCGCGATTGGAGGGGCCTACGTTTCCGATGGCGATTTTGGCTCGCGCCAAATCAATCGAGTGATAGCGAATGGAAAAGCTATAATCGTGGGCTAGCTTCGACAAGCGATGGTTAGCCAAGTAAGAAAAAGGGCTCAAAAAGTCGAAATAGAAATCAACAATCACAATCAAACACTCCAAAAAACTAAGCCAACCAACAGTGGGTTGCCTCATCAAGGATGGCACCCATCGTCGGCTTGATATGCTGGCTTCATTCGGTATTCCTAAAGCCTGACTTCACACCCGAGTCTGCGAGACTAGCAGTCTTAGCTAAATTTGCCGAACTGGCGACGCCTACTAGTAGCGCAAGAAATATGATTAATCTAATATATTTCAAATCGTTCAGCGTCTTTTCCAGCATTTCGCCAGACCAATCGAGTTGGACTACTTCAATTCCTTGCTGTATTTAGCATGCAGTGCGGCCCAAGCTTTGCCTGACTTAAGGGCGCCAGCAATATAGTCTTCTGGGACGATGTTATAGGGCGGACGGCATGGTCCAGCTGTGAGCCAGCCAGCTGCATCCATGCGTGCTTTTTCAAGTCCGATGTTGTATTTCGAGAACTCCGAAAAGTCGCCACGCGGAAACAATGTCGAATCGGCTGCGCGCATGTCATCGGAGATGGCTTTGGCCTTGATCCAGTCACCGCTGCTCTTGGCCTGATCCACTGCATCACGCAACATGATGGCGGTAGCCGGGCCGCACATGGAGCCGCTTGACCAGAACGCGGTCATGCGCTCAGGATTGATGCGTGCGGCCGCGTAATAGTCGTCCTCGTGTGGAAGGAAGCGGATGTTGGGTGCCAATTTCAGGTCCAAGTCAAGCATTCCGATGCCTAGATACTTGGCAGTTACTACCTGCGGAATTTTGGACATTTCTGCCCAGAAGGGGCGAGGGAAGTCGAACTTGAAGGCTTCAGGGTTAGCGTAAATCGCAATGGCAGCCTCCGGTACCGCCTCTGCAACATCACGATAGAACTGGACCGCTGTGGGCAGGTCCATCTTCACCCACATTGGGACACCGAGCATGGTACCGCTGGCGCCCATATCCATAAACTCACGAGTTTGGCGGATGACTTCGCGGGTATTCAAGGCCGTGGTGCCGCAGAAATAAGGCACGCGACCACGAATGGTTTCGACAACCGTCGAAACATAGTCACGTTTTTCCTCCCAGGTCAACGTAGCGCACTCGCCAAAAGTGCCCATACTTAAAATTCCGTTGACACCAGCCGCAATCAGTTCTTCAACTATGCGAGCAGTCTCGTTTAAGTCAACTGTGTTAGTGCTGCGCCAGTTAGAAGCATCCGGAGTAGCCGGCGTTGGCATAATAGCCCAGACACCATGGATATCCTCGGCAGTAAGACGCGCTGGTTTCATAGTTTTATTCGACATGGAGACACTCTTGGTTAGGTAAAAAAGCTGGAACTAGGTTAGTCAGAACCGTTGTCCAATCGCGACCGACTCCAAATTACGGATCTAGAGTTACCGTAGCTGTAGCCTCTTGGAGCCCAATCACCTTTATACGTTCGGTTTAAGGAACAGCTTCCGGATATCAATACTAACGAGCCAGTCGCTCGTTAAGTCAACATGAACTTGCAGTGCTGGGCCCCATGCATGATCTGCATCGAACGACTGAGGCTAGCATCCTCATTCGCCACGATCCTTGTATAATCTATTACAGCCCCGATGTGAGGGTGAACCGGAGCAAAATCGGGAAAATTAATACTGCAGGAGCATAAGTAATTTTCCCCAACGCATATCTGGAAGAGAGCCTGCGCCTGTAACTTTGGTTGTAGTTTTAACTCAATTTTACATCCAGGCCGTAGCCAGTGGTCTCGATACCATGGCCAAAGATGTCTCCAACGTAGTACTCCGCTTCGTCTATGGCCTTGGCACCTCGCCAGCCGGGCTCAATGAGCCAACCCGAAGGCGTTGCGCCATAGAACGTCAGCGCCTTGTCGTTAGCATGAATGCCAAGTTGCAAGGCAATGTCAATGTCGTTCTTTACAAACTGTTGATGGGTGTATCCCAGATCCTCTATGTCGGTGTACTCAAGCATCACATGATTGAGCCTCTTTTCAGCGGGCATGGCACCAAACCCAATGGAGTGGTCCCGACCATTGCAATGCATGAACGTTAGTTCGCCAGTCATGCCGTTGGGCAGCGGGATCCGGTATTCGACGTCCCCACGCAAGCCCAGAAGACTATAGAACTTGTGGGCAGCTTCGACATCGGTCTGGCGAACGATGCAATGACCCAGGCCTTGGTCACCAGTCACAAACTTGCCGTGCAGGGGGCGGCCGGGATGGAACGGGTTGTTCATGTCGATCCGGGGGCCCCAGAATATCTCGGTCGGGTTGCCGCCTGGATCTACTGTCTTCATCAGGCCCAACACCATTCGTTCCTGAGCCTCGGCTTTATCGCAGACGCGAACATCGTAACCGGCGTCAATGAGTTTTTGACCGAGAGCCTCGAACTCCGGTTTTCCGGACACACGCCAGCCCAGGTATTCCAGGTCGTCCTGGCCGTTATGATGGACCACGATTCGATGATGCCAGTAATCCATACGTAGATAGAAGCGGTCCTTCTCACCTTCATCAAGAACTTGCAGGCCCAGCATATTCGTGGCGAATGATTTCCACGCATCAGGATCCTTGACCGAGATGCCCATGTATCCGAGTTCAATAACTGCAGGTTGCTTACTCATAGTTTGATTCCATGGAGTTAGTGCTTATTAGAAGGGATACTGCTGCTCGAAAGGCTCGATGGTCAGCCACTTGAGCTCTGTGAACTCATCGATCACAGCACGGCCGTCGAAGCGCCCGTAGCCAGTGTTCTTAGTGCCTCCGTATGGAGCCTGCGCCTCGCTTTGGACAGTCGATCCGTTAATGTGCACTGAACCATATTCGATGGACATGCCCACGCGCAAAGCACGGTTGATGTCGCGGCCAAATACGCCCGACGACAGGCCATAGGCGCTGTCGTTGGCAATGCGAATGGCCTCTGCTTCGCCGTTGCAACGGATCACCACAGTGATGGGACCGAAGGTCTCCTCATCGTAGATCCGCATGTTGGATTTGACGTGATCCAGGATCGTGGCCGGCATGACCGCACCTTGGGCCATGCCGCCGCAGGCAACTGTGGCTCCTTTGTCGATCGCGTCCTTGAACAAACCATTGATCCGCTCGCCTGAATTTGGCGAGACCATTGGGCCGATGATGCAGTCGCCAGTTACGCATGGGTCGCCCGCGCTCAAACGCTTGGCCTTTTCGGCAAACTTGGCGACAAATTCGTCGGCGATCTTCTCATCAACCACCAAGCGCTCAGTGGACATGCAGATCTGACCTTGGAACAGGAAGCTACCGAACACCGCTGCCTTGACAGCTGCGTCGATGTCCGCGTCATCCAGAACAATAAGTGGGGACTTGCCACCGAGCTCCAGCAGGCAGCGCTTGAGGTGTTGCGCGGCCTTCTGCGCGATAATACTGCCCACGCGGGTGGAGCCCGTGAAGTTGATGCGGCGGATCTCCTTGGCTGAGATCAGTGCGTCGGCGATCTCGGGCGAACGGTCAGGCGAAGAGTTGAGATAGTTGAGCACGCCAGCAGGCAGCCCGGCTTCCTGCACGCACTGGGTGATCAGGGCATGCGTCGCGGGACTAAACTCAGAACCTTTGAATACCACCGTGTTGCCGCAGACCAGCGGATAAGCGATGGCTCGTGCCGCCAGCACTGCGGTGCCGTTCCACGGCACGATGCTCAGGATCGGACCGACCGGCTGACGTAGCGTCATTGAGAGCGTGTCAGACTTGTCTGTCGGAATAGTTTCCCCCTGAATTTGTGTAGCCAGCGATGCCGCTTCACGGAACACATTAGCTGACATCTGGACATTGAAGCCGGCCCAAAGAGCGGAGGCTCCCACCTCCTTGGCCATCACTTCGATAAACTCGGGTGTTTTACTTTCCATGACCTCAGCAACCCTCAGCAGAAGGCGGCGACGCTCCGAAGGGCCAACAGTCTTCCAGGTCTGGAACGCCTCTTGGGCAGCTTGCGCGGCCTTTAACGCATCCATCACCGTGGAGTTTGCACACTCCGTCATCACCTCACCACTGACGGGGTGCTTTCGCTCGAAGGTCTGTTGGTCACTGGAATTGATCCAGACATTGTTGATAAACAATTTTGTATTCATGCGGTTTGACCAGAAATTTAGTTATTATTTCAAGATAGGCGACAAACCTACTTGCGACCGAGCGCCATCCCTCCATCTATATTAATGACAGTCCCGGTAATGAATTTCCCTTGATCTCGCGACGCCAACAACAAATAGGGTGCCACTACGTCTTCGGCCTTGGCTGCAAATCCAAGAGGCGTTAGACCCTTGATCATGTCCTCGATACCGGGCATGTTTTTCATGTGAGTTTTGTCGAAGCCGGCGCTTGCGGGACCGCTCAGAGACGTCACGGTGCCGCCCGGTGCAACGGCGTTGACGCGAATGTGGGGAGCCAATTCGTAAGCCAAAGCTTTCATCATGCCCAGGACCGCATGTTTGCTGGCGATGTAGCAAGAACCACCAGCACCGACCGTATGGGACGACACTGAAGCGGTCATCACCACTGATCCGCTAGTCTTTTTCAGTTCCTGCAGGGCGGCCCTGATACCGCTGAAATAGCTCTTGACATTGATGTTGAATATCTCATCAAAACTGCTCGATATTTTCTCCCAAGGCTCTTCGATGCCAAGCATGTAATCCCAAATACCGGCATTTGCAATGAAACAATCGAGATGGCCGAATCTATCGGTTGTTTGCTTTATCAGCTTCTCATTTGTTGCGTGGTCCCGGACATCGCCCACGACGATCTCGAGTGCGTCCTTGAACTCATTGCAAAGGCTCGCCTTTTGCTCCTCGTTTTGTACGAGAGCGGATACGCAATAACCGGCGGACTTAAAGGATCGAACCAGTTCGAGACCAATTCCTGAGCCAGCACCGGTTATCGAAACGACTTGTTGATTGCTCATACACACAAATTTCCTTTTTAACAATGGGACCGCTTGTAGCAGTCACCATTTGTAAAGGCGATTATTGGGTCACATAAAGACCATCACATTGTGCGTCTGGAATGTGCGCTCTGGATAATCAATCAATCGTTGGACCAACTTACGCGCTCCATCTTCGCCGCGCTTCCATTTATCCTCCCGAGTGGCATAGAAGACATCGACTTGATTGCCGCGTCGTGCTCGGTGAACAATTAGGTTGGAGCGAATGTGAAGCAAATCTTCATTTTCGTCCATTGCAGCCTGGATATTTGTGATGAAACGAGTAAAGCGCACCTTTGGACTATTGCCCCAGTTTTGCGGATCCAGTTGATGCGCTACGCGAACTTCCAGTTGTTCATAATTCTCGTTGAAAATGTTCATGGTTTCATTGAGCTGGTAACGGCGCTCGGAAGCTGAGCGCAGTTCGCGTGAGATAATCTGATATTTCACCTCTGAGTCCACGCAGTGCTCTAACCAGGCGCGGTAAGCCTGAATGTCTAAAAGATGCGCTTCCCGGGTTAGCAACGTGGTAGCTTCTTGTTGCAAAGCCTCGTCGCCGGAATTTAAGAAACGAAGAAACTCTTCGGCATCGTGGGCGGAGACAAGCTTGTCTTCTTGAATATTAATCATCATGGTCCCTCTCGTCTGTTAGCGATCAGTAGTCTTTGTCAGTTCGGTATGCCAATTTTTAGAGGCATCCTCGAATTCAGCCCAGCTAGAGCTGCTGATGTGCGCGCCGTAAGCCCGATAGAAGCCACGATAACTGGTCTCGCCAATCGCCGATCTGCCGACGACGCCAGGATAAACCTCGTCGCCGTATACGTCCCCGCCGAAACCCAGGTTGGAAATCAGATCGCCATCCCTGGACTGATATTTCTTGGCGTTTTGCGATTCCGTTTCCATATTGTCGTTGTCGTCGCTTTCCCAGAAGCCAGCAGGCCCAAACGTTCTCTGAACCGCGTCGACCAAGCGGCGCTTGAGATCCTCGGGCATGTCTTTTTCGACCATGGCGTAGGTCCATACCTCAGTGGTATTTGCGTCGATCGGGTGCCATACCTTGAAGACACCCGAGCAGGTCAGAAAACTGTTGTTCGGGAAAACGGTGCCGTTGAGGTGGCTACGATAGATTCGTGCGCGAACCTCGCCAATTTCTTTGTTCAGCCGTTCCTGCTTAGCACCGCCGAAGGCCATCAATTCCGGAACCAGGTCTGCGCTGTGCACGCCTGAATATCCGTCCCACAACACACCCATGCCGCTGCCGTATTTGGAGGTCATTTGCAGACCTGCACCTTCTGGGGGCAAAGCTGCGTTGCCAGCTAACGACGAGAAGACCGACTGCCCTGTGCGAAGCGAAGACGCATGCGTCCAACCCACGTGGTACGCATCCCCCACAAAGTTTTCCGCGGGCGCTTTCCAGTTAGCCTTGATTATGACCTTTCCTGGAGGACCGATCAGTTCTAGCCCTCCGGAATGCTTAAACATAGGCTCCCAGTACCAGCCAGCGTCCCCCATGTAGTCTTTGAGAGAAGGGGCTTCCTCATCGAAGCAACCATAGATGAAGCCATGGAAGCTCTCTACACGAGCGACTTCTTTCAATCCCATACATTTCTTGTCGAGCGCCTCGCCATACAGTTCTTTTTCAAACGGGACGCTCTGCAGTTCACCGTTAGCGCCGAAGCCCCAGCCGTGATAGCTGCAAACGAAACCTTTAGCATTACCTGCTTCTGCGTGTACCAGCGTCTTGCCACGGTGACGACAAACGTTCAGGAAAGCACGAATCGAACCGTCGTTCTGCCTGGAGACGATAACCTCATCAACCCCCATTTTTGCCGTAACATAGTCGCCAGGGGACGGAATCAGGCTGTCATGAGTCAGGAAAAGCCAGTTCCGAGCAAAAATGGTTTCCAGTTCGCGCTGGAAAAGTTCTTCGTCGCCATGAATCAGGTGTTTTTGGGTCAGCCCAGATTCACTCACCAAGTTTTTATTTTTGTAATTCATATTTTCACCTCAAGAGATCGAATGGGGGGGATTACGCTCTAGGGTCCGGGGTGCCTCCTATTAAAATTCTCAGCTCAAATCAATCATCACACGCTGGCCCTCAATCTTCACCGGGTATGTTTTGATGTTCTGTGTCACAGGGGCGCACAAGGCCCTGCCTGTGCAAACATCAAATCTACCTTGATGCAAAGGACATTCAATTTCTCTGCCTTCTAGAAAGCCATCACTCATGCGGGCAGCACCATGTGTGCACAGGTTGTCGGTAGCGTAGATTTCGCCTTCCACTTCATACAGCGCTAGTTCCTTGCCTTCGACTGTCACGCCGAGGACGTCACCTTCAGGGATTTCATAAAGAGCGACTGCGTCAATCCATTTTTCTGTCATAAAGCTATCTTCAAATGGGGTAATGATGGAGTTAGAGATCATCCAGCTGTCCTAAATATTCAGACGCGGCTGTTGTTAGGGATGGTCTGAAGTAGTCACGTATTTCTGGCTGACTTCAGCCCTGCCAATTTTAAAAGCGGCGATTCGTCTAAAAAACGATCGAATCATCCATTCTTTCTGGGTTTTTAGCCGCCGCGAGCACCTCGCGCCGGCCATTTCCCACATTACAGGCGCACCTCTCCTGTATTCGCCAGTAAATGTCGGCGCGCCATCCACAGGTTCGACAGGGCGAACAGCGTCACTAACTGCGCCGTGTTCTTCACCAGCCCTCGAAAGCGAACTTTGGTGTAACCAAACTGGCGCTTGATCACCCGAAACGGGTGCTCGACCTTCGCCCGCACCTGCGCCTTGGCCTTCTCGACCTTGCGCTTGGCTTTGTAGAGCGGGCTGCTCTTGCCAAGCTTCTTGTAAGTGCTGCGGCGTGCCGCGACCTGCCAGATCACCGCCCGGCCTTCATGTTCGGAGCGCTTTTCGACGCCCGTGTAGCCGGCATCGGCGCAAACGACGTTTTCGTCGCCGTGCAGTAACTTGTCGACCTGAGTGACATCCGCCACGTTGGCTGGCGTACCGACTACGCTGTGTACCAGACCCGACTCATCATCCACTCCGATGTGGGCCTTCATGCCGAAGTAATATTGGTTACCCTTCTTGGTCTGGTGCATCTCCGGGTCGCGTTTGCCGTCCTTGTTCTTGGTCGAACTCGGCGCATTGATCAGCGTGGCATCGACGATGGTGCCTTGGCGCAGCGACAGGCCGCGATCTCCCAGGTAGCCATTGATCACGCCAAGGATACCGGCCGCCAACTCACGCTTCTCCAGCAGCCGGCGGAAATTGAGGATGGTGGTCTCGTCCGGAATGCGCTCCAGTCTCAACCCGGCGAACTGACGCAGGATGGTGGTCTCGTACAGCGCTTCCTCCATCGCCGGATCGCTGTAGCCGAACCAGTTTTGCATCAGATGTACGCGCAGCATCGCCATCAGCGGATAGGCGGGTCGGCCGCCTTCGCCCTTGGGGTAATACGGCTCGATCAAGGCAATCAAACCCTTCCATGGCACAACCCGATCCATCTCGATCAGGAACAATTCCTTGCGGGTCTGCTTGCGCTTACCGGCGTACTCGGCGTCGGCGAAGGTCATCTGCTTCATCGGAAACTCGGGCGGGTGGAGAGTCTGGGTATTTTGCCAAATCAGGAAGTCTTCTTCAGAGTTTCCTTAGTGATGCTCATTTAAGTGTCTTCCTGATGAATTCTCGATGTACAGAGGTGCAGGGTCGGGGCAATTCAGACCCCGCTGGGATAGAAGGCGTCGGCATAAATATGCTCGGGCGATATTCCAAGATCTTTGGCGACGGTGCATAGAGCGTCAACCATCGCTGGTGCGCCGCACAGGTAGGCTCTCCACCCAGCCAGCGAGGGAATGTCTTTTTCAATCAAATCGGTAATTAGGCCGGCCCGCTGGCCCTCATTAATCGGGCCCGTCGCGATCACTGTATGGACAGTCAGTTGAGGGTGGATAGCCGCGAGTTGGTTCAATCGGTCTGCGTCGTAAAGGTCTTGCTGACTGCGCACCCCGAAATAAAGGTGGATGGGGTTCGTCATTCCCGACTTCAGCGCGCCGCGAACAATCGACAGCACCGGTGCGAGTCCGGTCCCGCCGCCCACACACAGCATCGGCCCGGTGTGAGCCTGACGCAGATAGGCCGTACCAAGAGGCCCACTCAACTTAATGCTTGTACCTTCGCGGACGTGCTCGAAAATATACTCCGTGACACGCCCGCCCGGCACTTTGCGGATATGGAACTCCATTTCTTGGTCATCTGGCAGACCAGCCATTGAATATGGACGCACATGTTCGGGACTGAACTGTAGCATCGCGTACTGTCCGGGTGAGAACTCGAAGGGCTTGGCGAGGCGAATGCGGATGCGGCGAATATCGTGAGTGGGCGACTCGACGGCGACAACCATGCCTTTGATGATTCGCGCCGGGTGAGTGACTATGTCGTCTGAGTCTATGATCTCAATTGCGCAATTGCTGGTGAGCACTGACTGACAGGCGAGTACATAATGCTCTTCGATGCGATTTGAGTCACCGCTTTTCGCCGCCGAACTAATGACGCTGCCATCTATAACTCGGCAGCGGCAAGTACCGCATCGTCCAGACATACAGCTGTAGGAAATACCCACACGGTGCTCACGGAGCACTTCCAAAAGGTTGGCACCGGAATCAAAAGGCAAGCGGCGATTGTTCGGTAGTACGAGAAGTTCCATAGATCTGGCTTCTTTATTTATATGTTTTATGGTTCCATGATCATTGACTGTATTCTAATAGTCAATAAACCATAAATGAATATTAGTATCACCAATATGAATAATGTCCAGGCCATCCCTTACCGGCCCGTTGTTTGACTACACGACCCCGACCCGCAGCGGGGTCCATTCGCTTTCCTTCACCGCTGTGCTCACGGCCATGACGAGCTTGTCGAGATTGCTGGCAGTCACGCCCTCCAGTGCCGAGCGCCCCCGCAGCATCGAGCGCGGCTGCAGCAGTGCATGGTAGATCTGCCAAGGGTCCGCACCCCTGGTCAGCTTCAGGACAGACTGGATCAGCTCGTGCTTGAGCGGGTCGAGGTGCCAGTCCGGCACGCGCTGGCCGCGGTTGCCCACGTTCAAAGCCAGCAAGTTGCCCGCCTGGATCTCATAGCTGATCCACCTGCGGGATTTGCCCGCTATCTTGGCAAACGCAGCGACGGGAAGGTTGTGCGGCGCTTCGAAGACATCGAACAAATCCATTCTCTCGCGCTGAATGTCCGAAGGTACCAGCGGCGCGGCCGATCGCTGGGGCGGCACTGCCGGCAGCCGATGTGCGGCGGCAGAAACCAACGGCATGGCGTCACCCGGCTTCGTCACGAGCAGGCTTGGCGAAGCGGCAACCGGCGTAGAGGGCGCGCTTGCGGTTTGCTCAGTGGGGAATGCGGGCACGCCTTCCAGATGCACGGTGAGCGGCATGCTGGCCGCCTCGACCTGGTTCTGCTCGAAGAGGTCGAGGCGATCGGCCCAGTCCTGCATCATGCGTCGACGCTGCTCCACGTACGCGGCATGGTTGTAGGTCGCGCTGACCTTGTTGGGATCGACATGCGAAAGCTGTGCATCCACCCAGACCTTCGGGTAGCCGATCTCGTTGAGCGCAGTGGACATCGTGCCACGGATACCGTGTCCGGTCAGGCGTTCCTGATAGCCCATGCGTTTGAGCGCACCATTGAGCGTGTTCTCGCTGATGCGCTTCTTCAGGTCGCTGTCGTGCCGGAACAGGTAGCGCTGGGCCGGCTTGAACTCATCGAGCAGGTGCCGGACGATCTCCATGGCCTGAATCGACAGCGGCACGATGTAGGGCGGGATGTCCTTCGGCTGCTGCCGCTTCTTGCGCATATCCACCTGGAGTTGCTTCACGACGTCGGGCGGGATGATCCACAGCCCTCGGTCCAGATCGAATTGATCCGGCATCGCCTGCCGCAGCTCTCCGGTTCGCACGCCGGTCAGCAGCAATAGCCGCAGCCCGAGCTGGGTCTGCCGCCGGCCGCGATAGCTGCGCAGCCGCTGCAACAGCCTTGGCAGCTCGGCCATGCGCAGGAACGGGTTGTGGTTGACGGGTGGCAGCGGCAGCGCCACCACATCGAGATCGAAGGCGGGGTTCTGCTCCAGGCCCGGCACGATCACCAGCGCGTAGCGGAACAGTTGGTTGAACCACGTCCTGACTTTCTCGGCGACGGAGAGCGCCCTGCGCTTCTCGATCCTGGCGATCACCTCCAGGAGGTCGGGCCGCTTGATCTCATAGATCGACTGCTTGCCCAAGGTCGGCAGCACATCCTTGTCGAAGATGCGCGGAAGGATCGAGAGAGTCGTCTGCCGGCCTTCCTTGAGGCTGAGCCCGCGATGCTTGAGCCACTTGCGATACACCGCCTCGAAGGTGTTTTCGTCGGCGAGCCGGACAGCGGTGCGCTTCTGCTTGCGGTGATCGCGAGGATTGGTGCCTTTGGCCAGCAGGGCGCGCGCTTCATCGCGCAGGCTGCGGGCCTCGCGAAGCGTCACCTCCGGGTAGGTGCCGAGCGACATCCGCTTCTGCTTGCCCGCCCAGTAGTAGCGGAAGTGCCAAGTCCTGCCACCGGCAGCGGTGACGGCCAGGGAGAGGCCATCCAGGTCAGGGAGGGTGTATGCCTTGCCAGTCGCCTTGGCCTGTCGAACGGCCAGGTCTGAGAGTGCCATGCTCTTGCTCCGAACATGAGTCAGGAACCAGATGCTGGTCACGTCGACCTCGCCTCTCCATCAACAATCCGGAATCAGCCGCGCCCGCAAAAATGGACTTGTTTGTGGACTTAAAAGTCCCGGCTGTAGGCGGATCGCAGTGGACCACAGCAGAACGTCAAAGAGAGAAAAAGTCTTTGTGTGGCAACGACTTGCAGACTCTCTTGGACTTCTGCGGAAGTCCGCAGAATGATGCAGTGGAGCGGGCGAAGGGAATCGAACCCTCGTCATGAGCTTGGGAAGCTCAGGTAATGCCATTATACGACGCCCGCTCAGGGGTGCCTTTTTACCAGAAGGCTGGGGTGAAATGAAGCGCGGCAGCAGGTTTTTCTGGTGGGCGGCTACGGGCGGTCAGACTTGTGCGATCTCATCGCCCGTCAATGCTCGGTAGCAGCCGGGTGTCAGGCTGGCGTCCAGCCGCAGCGGCCCCATGCTTTCGCGGTGCAGGGCGGTGACCCGGTTGTTGAAGCGCCCGAACATTCGCTTGACCTGATGGTAACGGCCTTCATGCAGGGTCAGGCGGGCGCGGCGTGGGCCGAGCAGTACCAGTTCGGCCGGTAGGGTGATGAGATCTTCAAAGCGAAAGTACAGACCCTGGGCGAAGGCCTCGATGCAGCCAGGATCGATTTCGTCTTCGGTTTCAACCAAGTAGACCTTGCCCTGCAGGCTAGTCGGCTGGGTCAGACGGCGTGACCATTGGCCGTCGTTGGTCAGCAGCATCAGGCCGGTGGTGTTGAAGTCGAGGCGGCCTGCGATGTGCAGGTCATCCTTGTTTGGCTCATCGATCAGGTCGAGCACGGTACGGTGCGCGGCATCACGAGTGGCGCTGACGCAGCCGGCCGGTTTGTGCAGCATCAGGTAGCGGGCGGCCTTGCCTGGCTGCAGGACCTGCCCATCAAGCTCCACGCAGTCGAATATGCGCACCTCCCGGTCCATGGCCCGGGTGATTTCGCCGTTTATCCGTGCACGGCCGTCGCTCATCAGGCGGCGGACGTCCTGTCGGCTGAGCTGCGCACGGCTGCCGAGGTAACGATCGAGGCGCATCAGGGTTTGTCTGCGGATTCACTGCGGGCGCAGCGGGGGCAGATGCAGGCCTGGTTTCTGACGGCGGCGGGAATGCCGTCGAGCGTGTCCTGGGGAATGGTTGCGGTCATGCACCAGCATGGCTGGCCGGCGCGAGTGTCGCATTCGGCGCACTGGTTGGGCTGGCCGCAGAGCGGGCAGCGGGAAGGATCTACAGGCTCGCTCATGGCGTTTCCGTTTAAACGACGAGCTTCGCGTGCCGGTCAAGGGCCGGCACGCGAAGCGCGGATCACATGACGCGCTGGCCGGGCTTGGCGCCGTTATCCGGGCTGAGCAGATAGATCTCGCTGCCGCCAGGGCCTGCCGCCAACACCATGCCCTCGGACATGCCGAACTTCATCTTGCGCGGCGCCAGGTTGGCGACATACAGGGTCAGCCGGCCTTCCAGCTTGCTCGGGTCGGGGTATGCGCTCTTGATGCCGGAGAACACGTTGCGCTTGGCATCGCCGATGTCCAGGGTCAGGCGCAGCAGCTTGTCGGCACCTTCGACGAACTCGCACTTTTCGATCAGGGCGATGCGCAGGTCTACCGCAGCGAAGGCGTCGAAGTTGATCTCGGCGGCCAGCGGTGCCTTGACCAGCTCGCCATTGCCCGCGGGCGCGGCAGTTTCGCTGGCGGCCAGGTCCTCCTTGGAGGCTTCGATCATGGCTTCGATCTTCGCTGGCTCGATACGCGTCATAAGCGGGGTGAAGGCGTTGAGCTGGTGGTTGGTTAGCAGTGTGGTGTGGTCGTCCCAGCTCAGCGGCGCTACGTTGAGGAACTGCTCGGCAGCGGCGGCCAGGTTCGGCAGCACCGGCTTGAGGAAGATCACCAGCTGGCGGAACAGGTTGACGCCCAATGCGCAGATTTCCTGTACCTCGGCCTGCTTGCCCTCGACCTTGTTCAGTGCCCAGGGCGCCTTGTCGGCGATCCAGGCATTGGCGCGGTCGGCCAGATGCATGATCTCGCGCATGGCACGGGCGAAGTCGCGCGCTTCGTAGGCATCAGCGATGCTCGGCGCGGCGGCCTGGAAGGCTGCCCAGAGTTCCGGCTCGGGGTTGGCGTCGACCATCACGCCGCCGTTGCCCTTGTGGATGAAGCCGGCGCAACGACTGGCGATGTTGACGACCTTGCCGACCAGATCGGAGTTGACCTTCTGCACGAAGTCCTCGAGGTTCAGATCGAGGTCGTCGACGCCACGGCCGAGCTTGGACGCATAGTAGTAGCGCAGATACTCAGGGCTCAGGTGTTCGAGATAGGTGCGCGCCTTGATGAAAGTGCCGCGCGACTTGGACATCTTCTGCCCGTTCACCGTCAAGTAGCCATGCACGTTCACCGCGGTCGGCTTGCGGAAGCCCGCGCCGTCCAGCATGGCTGGCCAGAACAGAGTGTGGAAGTTGATGATGTCCTTGCCGATGAAGTGATACAGCTCGGCGCTCGAGTCCTTGCTCCAGAAGGCGTCAAAAGAAAGCTCGGGACGACGCTTGCAAAGATTCCGGAAGCTCGCCATGTAGCCGATCGGTGCATCCAGCCAGACGTAGAAGTACTTGCCCGGCTCGCCGGGGATCTCGAAGCCGAAGTAGGGGGCGTCGCGGGAGATGTCCCATTCCTGCAGGCCACCATCGAGCCACTCGGCGATCTTGTTGGCCACCGACTCTTGCAGCGCGCCGCCGCGGGTCCATTCCTTGAGCATCGCCTCGAAGTCGGGCAGCTTGAAGAAGAAGTGCTTGGAGTCCTTGAGCACCGGGGTGGCGCCGGAGATCGCCGAGCGCGGGTCTTTCAGCTCGGTGGGCTCGTAGGTGGCGCCGCATTTCTCGCAGTTGTCGCCGTACTGGTCCTCGGCACCGCATTTGGGGCAGCTGCCCTTGATGAAGCGGTCGGCGAGGAACATGCCCTTCTCGGGATCGAAGTACTGAGTCACCGAGCGGGTGGCGATGTGCCCGGCGTCGCGCAGACGCGTGTAGATCAGCTCGGCCAGCTCGCGGTTCTCTTCCGAGTGGGTGCTGTAGAAATTGTCGAAGTCGACGAGGAAGTCGGCAAAGTCACCACTGTGTTCAGCCTGCACGTTGGCGATCAGCTGTTCGGGGGTGATGCCTTCCTTCTCGGCGCGTAGCATGATCGCCGAACCATGAGCGTCGTCGGCGCAGACATAGATGCACTGGGTGCCGCGCAGCTTCTGGAAACGCACCCACATGTCGGTCTGGATGTACTCGAGCATGTGGCCGAGGTGGATCGAACCGTTGGCGTAGGGCAGGGCGCTGGTAACGAGGATCTGGCGGGCTTCGGACATGGGGACTCGGCAGTCGGAATTACGAAGGAAAGTTTGCAACTATAAAGGTCCGGCGCGCTTTTTTCATCCGCACCGCCGGAACGGGGTCGCCATCGCTCCCGGTCGTCGGTGGGCTCGGAACTAAAGGGCAGGGTAAGATGCCTGTCTGATTTGCTCGGTCTTTCCAGGAGTACCCATGTCCGTCACCCGCGAAGCTGTGGAAACCGTACTGCGCCAGTACACCGACCCCCATCTGAATCAGGACCCGGTGAGTGCCGGCTGTGTGCGTTCGATCGACATCCAGGGCGACCGGGTCAGCGTGCAGCTGGAGCTGGGCTACGCCGCCGGACTGTTTCGCAGCGGCTGGGCGCAGATGCTGGCGATGGCCATCGAAGGGCTGGACGGCGTCAGCCGGGCCGATGTGCAGGTGGACTGCATGATCCGTGCGCACAAGGCGCAGGATCAGGTGCCGGCACTGGCCAATGTGAAAAACATCATCGCGGTGGCGTCCGGCAAGGGTGGCGTCGGCAAGTCCACCACGGCGGCCAATCTGGCGCTGGCGCTGGCTCGTGAGGGTGCGAGGGTTGGGGTGCTGGACGCCGATATCTACGGGCCGAGCCAGGGCATCATGTTCGGCATTGCCGAGGGCAGCCGGCCGCAGATACGCGATGGCAAGGCATTCATTCCGCTGCAGGCCCATGGCGTGCAGATCATGTCGATGGCTTTCCTCGCCGACGACAAGACGCCGATGGTCTGGCGCGGGCCGATGGTCTCGGGCGCGCTGCTGCAGCTGATCACCCAGACCGAGTGGAACGACCTCGATTATCTGGTGGTGGATATGCCACCAGGCACCGGCGATATCCAGCTGACGCTGGCACAGAAGGTCCCGGTGACCGGTGCGGTGATCGTGACCACGCCGCAGGATCTGGCGCTGCTGGATGCGAAGAAGGGCGTGGAGATGTTCCGCAAGGTCAATATCCCGGTGCTCGGCGTGGTGGAGAACATGGCCATTCACATCTGCTCCAATTGCGGCCATGCCGAGCATCTGTTCGGCGAAGGTGGCGGCGAGAAGCTGGCCGCGCAGTACAACGTAGATCTGCTGGCCTCGCTGCCGCTGTCGATGGCGATCCGCAGTCAGGCGGATGCGGGCAAACCGACCGTGATTGCCGATCCGGACAGCCAGATCGCGATGATCTATCAGGAGGTTGCCCGCACCGTCGGTGCCCGTATCGCCCAGAGTGGCCAGATCATCGCGCAGTCGATGCCGAAGATTGTGGTATCGGAGGACTGATCCGGTAGTTTGCAGGCGGCGCCAGCTGTCGCCCGCCTGCAGCCTGGGCGAAATCGCAGGCATAAAAAAGCCCCGCCGAAGCGGGGCTTTTTCAGAGAAGCCTCAGGTTAGATAACCTGAACTTCCTCAGCTTGCATGCCTTTCTGGCCGCGGGTAGCGACGAAGGAGACTTGCTGGCCTTCTTTCAGGCTCTTGAAGCCGTCACCTTGGATGGCACGGAAGTGTACGAAGAGGTCGTCACCGGATTGCGGAGTGATGAAGCCGAAGCCTTTCTCATCGTTGAACCACTTAACGGTACCGGTTTGGCGATTGGACATTTGATGTCTCCTTGAACCAAGTTTTGAAGAATAAAGTGCGGGCTAAAGGGGCCCGAACATCACTGTGTGCAAGGAGATAGGAGATCGTATCGATATTTGGATCGAAATCTAAACATGTAGCGATTCACGGTGACACATGCAGCAGCAGCCCAGTAACAATACCGGTTTTCTGCAGCAAAGCGAGCTTTATTTTGGATTTCTTCACCGAGCGGCGCGCTCGAGCTGGGACCTGCTCTGCGGCGCGCACCGCGACCATGCTTTTACACGCGCACGAGGCTCGGTAAGATGCGCCATTTCGCAGGCCCATTAACCTATTCAGGACGCCAGCCATGAGCATCAAATCGGACAAGTGGATTCGCCGCATGGCCCAGGAGCACGGCATGATCGAGCCCTACGTCGAGCGCCAGGTGCGCACTGAGGGCAATGACCGGCTGATTTCCTACGGCGTCTCCAGCTACGGTTACGACGTGCGCTGCGCCGATGAATTCAAGGTCTTCACCAACATCAATTCGGCGACGGTGGACCCGAAGAACTTCGACGAAAAGAGCTTTGTCGACATCAAGAGCGATGTCTGCATCATCCCTCCGAACTCCTTCGCCCTGGCCCGCACCGTCGAGTACTTCCGCATTCCGCGCAACGTGCTGACCATCTGCTTGGGCAAGAGCACCTATGCGCGCTGCGGCATCATCGTCAACGTCACGCCGCTCGAGCCGGAGTGGGAAGGGCATGTGACCCTGGAGTTTTCCAACACCACCACGCTGCCTGCCAAGATCTACGCCAATGAAGGCGTGGCGCAGATGCTGTTCCTCGAATCGGACGAAGAGTGTGAAGTCTCGTATCGGGACCGTGGCGGCAAATACCAGGGCCAGCGCGGAGTGACCCTACCCAAGGCGTGACGCCGTAGCGATAGCTGATCGACAAAAGCCCTGACGTCCGTTCAGGGCTTTTTCGTTATGGCGCGAGTTCGGGTTACCAGCCTGGTACGCCCTGCATGTCTGGCAACTTGTGTGCGATCCCCTTGTGGCAATCGATGCACGTCGCTTCGCCACTGGCCAGTGCGGTGGAGTGGAATTCGGCAGCACGCTTGCCCTGCCGGGTGAAATCCATGAAGTCGAAATCGTGGCAGTTTCGGCACTCCAGCGAATCGTTGGCCTTCAAGCGTGCCCACTCATGCTCAGCCAGTTCGCGACGCTTTTCGAGGAATTTCTCGCGGGTATTGATGGTGCCGAAAATCTTGCCCCAGACCTCCTTGGACGCCTGCATCTTGCGCGCGATCTTGTCGGTCCACTCGTGCGGTACGTGGCAGTCCGGACAGGTGGCGCGTACGCCGGAACGGTTGCTGTAGTGGATAGTGTCCTTGATCTCGACGTAGACGTTGCTCTCCATCTCGTGACAGGAGATGCAGAACGCTTCGGTGTTGGTGGCCTCCAGCGCCGTATTGAAACCACCCCAGAAGATGATCCCGGCGATAAAGCCGCCTAGCGTTAGCGCGCCTAGGCTGTAGTGAACACTGGGACGGCGTAGGACGGCCCAGTAGCGTTTGAAGAACGACTTGATCGACTTCATCCAGGCCCCCTCAGTTTCCGTTGGTCGATGGTGAGGTTTCCCGGTACAGCAACTCGTCGATGTTCTTGAAGCGGTTCTCCACCAGCGGCCTCACATCCTGCTGCGGCACGTGGCATTGCGTGCAGAAGTAACGCCGTGGCGCCACCGCGGCGAGGGTCTGCTGGTCGCGGTCGGTGTAGTGGGTGATGCTGATCATCGGCGCCTGGGCGCGGGCGCTGTTCGCTCGGCTGTGGCAGGTCAGGCATTTGTTGGCGTTCTTGTCGACGTGATAGCCGCGGATGCTGTGTGGAATGGTCGGAGGCTGCTCCGGATAGTTGCGCTCGCGGCGTATGTCCTTGTTTTCCTCGTCATGTAGAGGGGGAGGCGTGAACTCCCGAGTGATGGTGCCACCCGGGCGGCGGCCATCGGGCGCGGGGGCATCCAGGGGGTAGTTGGTTTCGGCAGCGATGGCAAGGCCGAACACCGCGAGCAGAGTCAGCGGCAGTAGGCGGAATTTCATGGCGGCTCTCCTCAGGCGATGCTGACCACTTCGATCTTCACGGCGCATTTCTTGTAGTCGGTCTGTTTGGAGATGGGGTCGGTGGCATCCAGCGTGACCTTGTTGATCAGCTTGTTGGCATCGAAGAACGGCACGAACACCAGCCCCATCGGCGGCTTGTTGCGGCCGCGTGTCTCGACCCGGCCCTGCATTTCGCCGCGCCGGCTGACTACCTTGACCACACTGCCGCGGCGCACGTTGAGCTTGCGCGCGTCCTCGGGGTGCATGTAGACGAGCGCGTCCGGCACCGCCTTGTGCAGCTCGTCGACCCGCTGCGTCATGCTGCCGGTGTGCCAATGCTCAAGCACCCGCCCGGTGCTGAGCCAGAACGGATAGTCCTCATCCGGTACCTCCGCAGGCACCTCGTAGGGGAGCGCGAAGATGATCGCTTTCTTATCGGCGTTGCCGTAGAACTGCACGCCGCTGCCGGCTTCGACATAGGGGTCATAGCCCTCGCGGTAGCGCCACTGGGTTTCCTTGCCGTCCACCACGGGCCAGCGCAGGCCGCGTTCGCGGTGATAGACGTCGAATGCCGCCAGATCGTGTCCATGGTCCCGGCCGAACTCAGCGTATTCCTCGAACAAGCCCTTCTGCAGATAGAAACCGAAGGCTTCTGCTTCCTGGTTCCGGTATCCCTCGGCAATCTCGCTGGCTGGGAAGCCGTCCACCTGGCCGTTGCGAAACAGCACATCGAACAGCGTCTTGTCCTTGAGCGCTGGCGCCTTGGCGACCAGCTCTGCTGGCCACACCTCGTCGACGCGGAAGCGCTTGGAAAACTCCACCAGCTGCCAGAGGTCCGAGCGCGCCTCGCCGGGTGCGCTGACCAGCTGGTGCCAGAACTGCGTACGGCGCTCGGCATTGCCGTAGGCGCCTTCCTTTTCCACCCACATGGCGCTGGGCAGGATGAGGTCGGCGGCCTGGGCAGAGACGGTGGGGTAGACGTCCGAAACGATCACGAAGGTTTCCGGGTTGCGCCATCCCGGCAGGATCTCCTGCATCACATTGGGGCCGGCCTGCATGTTGTTGGTCACCTGTGTCCAGTACACCTTCAGCACGCCGTCCTTGAGCTTGCGGCTCTGGTCGACGGCGTGGAAGCCGGGTTTCTCCTGAATGGTCCCCGGAGGCAGCTTCCAAATCTTTTCGGCTGTGGCGCGGTGTTTGGGGTTGGTCACGGCCATGTCCGCCGGCAGGCGGTGGGAGAAGGTGCCAACCTCGCGTGCGGTGCCGCAGGCCGACGGCTGGCCGGTGAGCGAGAAGGGGCTATTGCCCGGCTCGCTGATCTTTCCTGTGAGCAGATGGATGTTGTAGATCATGTTGTTAGCCCAGACGCCGCGGGTGTGCTGGTTGAAACCCATGGTCCAGAAGGACATCACCTTGACCTTGGGGTCGGCGTACAGCTCGGCCAGGGCCTTCAGGCGCTCGGCCGGTACCCCCGATTCCTTGGCGGCGTGTTCCAGGGTGTAGGGTTTGAGGAACTCGACGTAGTCCTCGTAACCGATGTCGGTCCAGGTGTTCGCGACCGCGGCGTTCTCGGCCTTGAGTTCCAGCGGATCGGTCGGACGCAGGCCGTAGCCGATGTTGGTCGCACCCTTGGCGAAGCGGGTGTGTTTGTTGACGAACTCCTTGTTCACCGCGCCGCTCTGGATGATGTGGTTGGCGATGTAATTGAGGATCACCAGATCGGTCTGCGGGTTGAAGATCATCGGGATGTCGGCCAGCTCGAAGCTGCGATGCTCGAAGGTCGACATCACCGCGACCTTCACATGGGGCGCGCTCAATCGCCGATCGGTGACCCGCGTCCACAGCACCGGGTGCATCTCCGCCATGTTCGAGCCCCAGAGCACGAAGGCGTCGGCCGCCTCGATGTCCTCGTAGCAGCCCATCGGCTCGTCCATGCCGAAGGTGCGCATGAAGCCGAATGCGGCCGAGGCCATGCAGTGACGGGCGTTGGGGTCGATGTTGTTGGAGCGAAAACCGGCCTTCATCAGCTTGTTGGCGGCATAGCCTTCCCAGATCGTCCACTGCCCCGAGCCGAACATGCCGATGGCTTCAGGGCCACCCTGCTTGAGCGCCGCCTTGTACTTCTCTTCCATGATGTCGAACGCCTGTTCCCAGCTGACCGGCTGGAACTCGCCCTGCTTGTCGAACTTGCCGTCAGTCATGCGCAGCAGCGGCTGGGTCAGGCGATCCGAGCCGTACATGATCTTCGACAGGAAGTAACCCTTGACGCAGTTGATGCCGCGGTTGACGTCCGCCTTGACGTCACCGTGGGTCGCGACGACGCGGCCCTCTCGGGTCGCCACCATGACGCCGCAGCCGGTGCCGCAGAAGCGGCAAGGGGCCTTGTCCCATTTCAGATTGGTGGCGTCCGCTTCGGTGACCAGGTTGCTCGCGGTCGAAGCGATCGGCATGCCGGCGACCGTCGCGGCGATGGCCGCAGCGTTGGCTTTGGCGAATTGACGTCGAGTCAGGCTCATCAGGCGTCTCCTTCAAGGAGTTCTTCGTGATAGATCAATGCGGCGTTGAGCACGCCGGGCAATTGCTGGATATGGTCGATCGAGGCAAGGATGCGTGATTCGTGCTCTGCCTCGAGCACCACCACCAGCTTGCCGTTGGCGGCCTCCTGGTGCAGTTCGAGACCCGGCAGCAGACGCAGGTTGGTCTTGAGAGCGGCCAGCCACTCGGGCCGGCAATGGACCAGCAGGCTGGCAATATGCAGGGGATGTCCCATCAGCGTGTTCCGTCCAGATTGGCGACAGGGCAGGGGCCCGATTAGGTCGGTAGAGGCTGGCTCAGGCCGGGCCGGGCGGGCCGAAGATCATCTGCACGATCCAGACGATGAAGCCATAGCCGCTGACCAGTGCAACGCTGAGGATGGGAAACAGGAAGACGATCAGGAAAACAAAAAGGCGCGTCTCATCGCGCTTGCTCGAGGTATTCGAGGGGGAGGTGTCATTCGGCGTTAATGTCATTGTTCTACTCCGACTGGCATGTGAGGAGTCTAGTTACTGACCGGCAGAGGGCAATGTTCGTTTCGACGTACGGCGGTTCGCTTTGTGAGCGTGATGGGGGGTGGCATCGCGCCAGGCGCCGACGATGCCGGTGGCTTGTGCTAGCCTTCGCCGCTTTTTTTGCGGGCTGCGCTGGAGTACATGCTTGCGATGGTCACTCAGGATTCACATCTCAGACGCGGCAGCGCCGGCTATCGCCGTGCGACATTGGCCCTCTTTTGCGCCGGCTTCGCGACCTTCGCGCTGCTCTATTGCATCCAGCCCCTGCTTCCGCTGCTGGCGAAGCACTATGCCGTGTCGGCTGCAAGCAGCAGCCTGGCACTGTCGCTGACGACGCTATCGCTGGCGCTGTGTCTGCTGGTTTCCGCTGCGCTGGCCGAAAGCTGGGGTCGCAAGCCGGTGATGGCTGCGGCGCTTGGGCTGGCGAGTCTGCTCGGGTTGGCCTGCGTGCTGGTCGAGTCCTGGCAGCTGTTGCTGTTCCTGCGGGCGTTGTTGGGCCTGGCATTGAGCGGGCTGCCGGCGCTGGCCATGGCTTATGTCAGCGAGGAGTTCGATCCGGATTCGTTGCCCGCGGCGATGGGGCTGTATATCGGCGGCACGGCGCTGGGCGGGATGCTTGGGCGATTGCTTTCCGGCCTGCTGAGCGATCTGGGTGGCTGGCAGCTGGCACTCGGCGGGATTGCCTCGCTGGGGCTGCTCGCCCTGGTCCTGTTTGTCTGGCTGCTGCCGGCGTCTCGCCATTTCAAGGCGCAGGCGCTCTCGCCGCTCGGTCTGCTGGCGAACTTCCGCATGCATCTGGGTAATCCGATCCTGCGGGCTCTGTTCCTGCAGGGCTTCCTGCTCATGGGAGGCTTCGTCGCGCTATTCAACTACATCGGGTTTCGGCTGGCCGGCGCGCCGTTCGGCCTTTCCTCGACCTTCATCGGTCTGCTGTTCGTGGTCTACCTGGCCGGAATTTTCAGTGCCGGTTGGGCGGGGCGCCTGGTCCCGCGTTTCGGTGCGCGCCGGGTGCTGCGTGGCGGCGTCGCGCTCATGCTGCTTGGCGTAGGGCTATGCGCAACGCCCTGGCTGGTCAGCATCGTCGTCGGTCTCGGGGTTTTCACGCTCGGTTTCTTCGCAGCGCATGCTGTTGCCAGCGGACAGGTGGGCGCCCATGCGCGAGGTGCCCGTGCGCAGGCCTCGGCGCTCTATCTGTGTGCCTATTACCTGGGCTCGAGCGTGGTGGGCTATGGCGCCGGTTATGTCTGGGATCATGCCGGCTGGCTGCCATTGATGGCATTGCTGGCGGCGCTGTTCGTCATTGCCGGTTGGCGAGCTCGAGCGCTCTGATCGGGTGCGAAGTCTTCATTCGCGGCGCTGTTCACCGGTGAACGACAGCGTCGTCTTGCAGCGCCGGCAATAATAGCGCCGGCCTTTGCCAACCAGCGCGTGGCGCTGAGCGGTGAAGGTGAAATCCTGGTCCGGGCAGCTGCAGCGGTAAACATAACGGGTGGCGGGCCGTCGATGCACGGCGTAGTTATGGCAGCGATCCGCTGGCAGCTCGTATACGCCACGCATGATCAGCTGCCATTCCTCGCCATGCGGCTGAATGCGCGCGCCGAACATCTGGTGAGCGACGAGATGGGCCACTTCATGGGCCACTGTCTGGCGCAGAAAGTGGTCGGCATTCTCCCGGTACAGCTGTTCGTTGAAGCGCAGCAGATTCTGCTGAAGGTGGGCCACGCCGGCCTTCTGCCCACGCAGCTTCAGGCTTACTTCAGGGCGGGGGAAGCGGCGCTTGAAAAACTGCTCGGCCAGCGTGTAGCAGGCTTCGACACGGGCATTGAGACGCTCGGGCATTGGGCAACTCCCTGGGAGCGCCGCATTATGCCAAAGCGTCTACCCGCCGAGCAGCTCGTTCGTCACTCGTTTGGTCGTTCGTTGAAACGGCGTTCGTTGTCCACGCCACCCGGTTCGTCCTGCGGACGATTCTCCTCGAAGCCGTAGCTCTGGTTCTGCGGGGTATTGCGTTCATAGGTCGGGTCGAGCGCGAGCATCCAGAACAGGATCATCGGCACCTTCAGATTGACCAGCACCAGCAGGCCGACGCCCCAGGTACTGGCACCGTAGAGGAAGGTGTTGCGGTTGTTGATGCGCATGAAGGTCGGCAGGCCGACGAACAGCAGATAGGTTGAATACGCGCCTGCCGCTACCAGCACCAGGATGGCGATCCAGCGTGTCGGGTAGAGCGCACCGAGGCCGGCGAGGAAGAATGGCGTGATGACATAGGCAATGAAGCCCACGCACTGGTTGAAGGTCGGCCGTGCATCGAAGGAGCGAGACATCCAGCGCAGGAAGAACCCCATGATGAAGGTGCCGACCACAATGGTTATGTAGATCAGCGCACTCAGCTGAAACGCGCTGCGTGTATCGAGCCAGATCCGCTCGTTCTCCACCAGGCTCCAGCCCACGTAACGGGTGCCGATGAACATGCAGATCGCTGGCAGCAAGGCCCAGAGCAACAGATGGACAAGGTAGTTGGAGCTGTTCTTTTCCTCGTCGCGGCGGATATCTGCCCACGCCTGATCGGGGCGGGTGAGCAATGTCATGAAGTGCGGGATCATACGGGTCTCCGTCTGCCTTGAGAGCCGCCCGACTTATAGCTCCGGCGGCGATATGGCTTTAGAACGGTCGAGGCGCCGAGGGTTTCCCTTGATGTGCGCAGACCTTTTGCCGCACGCGAGCTGTGAGAGTTTCAGGACGCAAAAAGGCCGCCCGCAGGCGGCCTCGTGACGACTGGATGGCTCAGCGAACGTAAACCGGGCCGATGCCCATCCCCCAGGTGATCACCGAAATGGCGATGATTGCCACCAGCACGACCAGCCCCACGGCCAGTACCGAACTGGAAAACATGAAACCCTCGTCTTCGTGGATGTTCATGAATTTCGGCAGTCCCACGTAAAGCAGGTAGGCCGTGTAACAGACCGCTGCCGTACCCACGAGCATGCCCAGCCACAGATGCGGATAAAGCCCGGCCAGGCCGCCGATGAACAACGGAGTCGCGGTATACGCAGCGAAGACGATGCACTGGGTGAGGGTCGGGTTGGCATCATAGGTCCGCGCCATCCAGTGAATGAAGCCGCCCATGACGGCGACGCCGGCGAGCATCGCGAAGTAGGAAAGTATCGCCAGCTGCATGCAACTGGCCTGCGTCAGCTTGACCGGCTCTCCACCGCCGATGCTCCAACCCACCTGGGTCGCGCCGATATAGGCCGAGACAGCGGGTATCGCTGCCAGCACCAGTACATGGGTGAGATACATGTGGCTGACGGTTTCTTCCTCGCCACGTATCTCGTTCCACTCCTGCCCGGGATGGGCGAACAAACCCCAAACGTGATTGATCATGCCAGCGTCTCCTCTGTTTTGGAGGGTCGCTTCGCCTGGCGGTCGTCATCGGAGGACGGCGCGTGCGACCTTATGTCGCAGTATAGGAATGCGGCTCGCGGATGCATCCGCGGCGTTAGAGCGTTTCGAAGCTATGTGGTCAGTGGTAATAGCGCGCGAGTATTTCCATGGCCAAGTTGATCGACTGCAAGCGCTGAGTGCTCCCGCCGCGATCCGGGTGATGCAGGCTGACCAGCTGGCGGTAGCGATGCTTGATCAGTTCCAGCGTCAATGGCTGGGACGAGCGGTCCAGCTCGAACAGCTCAAGCGCCGCGCGCTTCTCGTCGCTGCCCTGCATGCGCGTCCAGAAACTGGCCAGCAGGCGCTCCACGTCGTCCTCGTCGGTATCCCGCAGGTTGCTCAGGTCAAGGTAGTACTCGCGCAGCGCGTCCTGTTCGGTGAGCCCGGCACTGGCCGCCGAATAGGGCAGCAATTGCACATGCAATGGATTGATCTGCAGATGGCCGCTGGCCTCGGCCCAGAGTCGGTCGCGCAGCAAGTACAGTGCGTTGAACACCAGGAAATGCGTGCGAAACAGCACCAGTTTGTCGGTCAGCGGCAAATTCGGCACGTGCGTGCTGTGCCGCCGCTTGAGCTGTTGGATCAGCTCGTACTCGCTGCGGCCCTCGGGCTTTTCCTGCAACAGAATGAGCAGGTGGTCTGGCAGATCCAGTGCGGGGGAGAGGTCGTCCATCGGCCGAGACTAGCACAGGGCCAGCGGAGGAGGGCCGGGGCTGGTTCACATCGGCCACACGGCGAACGGGCTGCGGCCGCGGCTTCTTTGCGCGTAAAATGCGCAGTTTTCGCATCTCACCCGGACACCTGACATGGGCAACCTCTCGGTCAACCAGAACAAACTGCAGAAGCGCCTGCGCCGCCTTGCCGGCGAGGCCGTCACCGACTTCAACATGATCGAGGATGGCGACAAGGTCATGGTCTGCCTGTCCGGCGGCAAGTTATAACCAAAAAAATATTTGTAAAGCCTATAAACCTGTAGACATTGCCTGTAAGCCCCGCCTTCCGTCGCTTTTCCTTTCCTCTCGTTTGACAGAACTCATTTATGGACTAGTTTGTAACTAAATCGGTTATTGGACTAGCTTTTTTGTCAATTATGAAAGTCAAACGATACCAATTCAATTCGTTGCCCTTCGTGTCGATAGTGGACGAAGCGGATTGCCCTATTGATCCGTATGTTTCCTGCTACCTCAATGGTGCTTTATCTGCTAAATCGGCCAATACGAGATTTAGGTACGCAAATGAACTGCTGTTCGTGCTGCAGTACTTTTCGGAAAAAAATATTGACCTACCCGAACGAGTTGCGTCGGGCATTTTTATCTCCCAGATGGAGTACATGCAGTTCTATGACAGATGCTGCTTAAGTAAGGGTTCTGGTGATGAAGGTATAAATATAAGATTTCTAGATATAAATGATAAACATCTAAGGAACATCATTGTTGCCAATCAGAAAGGGATGGCAAAGGTCGCTAGCGAAACCTTGCAAGGTCGCATCAGACGACTTCGACAATTTCTTTTATGGTTGTTCGATGAGTTTCACGAAGTGCAAGATGCTGACGAAAAAACAAAAAATAAATTTAATGGGCTTATTGCAGAAATTAGGTTAGATGAAGATGCCCTTGGCAAGAATGGAGGGCAACATGTTGGCGATCCTGAGGAATCGGTGATCCCGGATGACGTTTTCGTAAAGTTTTTAGAGATGGTGATGCCGTCCTCTCCTAATAATCCCTTTAAAGCATCTAGGGTGAGGAATTACTTGATCGTCAATTTGCTAGTCCTAAGCGGCATCAGAAGAGGTGCGCTGGCAAAATTGAAGATTTCTGACTGTCTATTTCATGGCACTAACGATCAGCTAGCTATTTATCGATCTGCAAATGATCCAACAGATCTGCGCTCTGAAAAACCCAATCAAAAGACAAAAGCACACTTCGCCTCGGTTGATCCAGGTTTTTTGGAGAAGGTTAAGTTCTATATTGACAACGTTCGTATTGTCTTTCCTCGTGCGCAATTCCATGACTTCGTGTTTGTCAGCGAAAATGACTCTAAAGGCACTGCGGGTCAGCCTCTTTCTTTAAAGGCAATAAATGCAATATTTCAAAAGCTCTCTAGGTCGCTGGGCTTTCATGTCCATCCTCATTTGTTGCGCCACAAATGGAATGAAATTTTTGATAAGAAAGGGGAGTCGCTTGGGGTCAATCCGGCTTTGCTTGAGGATGCTAGAAAATATGCCATGGGCTGGTCGCAAAATACGACTCAGAACAGACGATATAATGAAAAGCGAATTGCGCTGAAGACGAGAGAGATATCAATGGCGCATCAAAAAAGAGTGGATCCGCAAAAATGACTCGCGAGAAGAGGCGGGAAGTTTTTAAGTCTCTGACTAATGAAGGCTCATGGATTACGGCCAAATCTGGCCTGATGGTAAATACCTCGGAGGATGTATGGATATTACTGCCGAATAATGGAAAAGGAAAACGGTTGTGCGTTGACTGGGTTCATTCGTCTAACATGCCAGATGATGATAAAAACTTAATTCTGAGTGTATTTGTGGACTACGTACGAACCAAGGCTGCGAGTACGGCGTCAGGTATCGTTTGCAATGTAAAGCCATTTATGTTGAATGGCATTCCGTCCTTAGCCAGAGTTAAATCTATATGGAGTGGGCTGCAGACAAACAATAAGAAGGGGCTCAATCAGTTCTTTGGGACGCTCTCTAGGCAAGGTAATACACGGTATGAAGAATATCACAAGTATACGCGGACACATTTGGACAAGGGTAAAGACAATACTCTTGATCCTTCCATTGGGGCACTAAGCGATATTGAGTTTGACTCGTTAGCCAGGCAGATCAATGAAAATATACAAGAGTTCGACTGGGGCGCCAGTCGGGATCTTTTGTTTTTTCAGTCGCCGAGGCTATATGCGCGGCTCAGAAATATAGTCACTAACAAGTTGTTGCTCTCCATCGTAAGGCGGCCAATTCAAATTGCGCTATTGAAATGGTCTGATTTGATCCCCTCGGGTGCGAGTTTTCGCGACGCGGGAATTCTTCCTGTGGACGAAATCGGCACGGTAGGGGGGCAAACATTGCAGCTTAGAGTGTTCATAGTTAAGTCTAAGGGCGCACAATTCTCAAGGGAGCGGCCCGAGCGCTATCCAATACATCTTTCCGAATATATCTCAGGGGTTCTTATAGACTATAAACGGGTGGTATTGGAAGGGCTCAGACTAGTGATGGACTCAGCAGAGATTCAAGTGGATCAATCTGAACTCTTGAGCCTCATGAATGATATGCCTATGTTTCCAGCGGTTGATTTTTTTAAAGTGCGATTTGACTCTTTAGATTTGTTCAAAAGCATGTTTACGCCAAAGTCTACTGCCTACCACATATCGGAGACTGCAGTTGCACACGCCATGAGATGGGTTCCGGTTGCCTCTGATCGAACTGTCGAATGTATGGCTACTTCCAATAGAATTCGTCACACCGTATTAACTCGCGGTGCTCAAAATGGTCTGCCCGCCGTTCAATTGGCCAAGATGACAGGTGTCACCGTGCCGGCTGCAAGGCATTACATAGATTTGGATTATGTATCTAGGAGAGAGATTGACACAAAGTATATCGGAAATGAGTTTCTAAAGAAGGCTTTTAGCCATACCTTAACTGTCGTTCCGGAAGGCGATGAGGTCATTGTCGACAATAAGTTCAACCCTGTTGGTGGGGCACTCAACAAGCATTCCTGCGCGACCTGTTCAACTGTTTTAGGGAGACCATTGGGGTGTTATGGGTGCCCAAACTTTCGTCCGATGCTAGAAGCTGATCACAGGTCGGTATTGGCTGATGCAGAGGGCAAGCTTGCTGCAAACCGCAACTCCCTAGTTAGTCCTATTTACGCCCGAAGTATTGAAAAACTGGAGAGACAGATTGTTTGGGTGAAGCAGACAATAATGGTTTGCGATGAAGAACTCGCAAGGCAGCGCACAATCAATGCTTAACAAATACCTTGGCCGATTGGAGCGGCTCATCAACGAATATCGCGAAGCCGAGCTAGCGCAATTTGAAGGACATGGCGGCAAGAAGGCGGAGTTTGATGATTTGGTCTGGTATCACGTGGACCCCAATACTGGCCGCCGAACCAGATTCTTGTGTGGTGTACATGGGCGTAAGGGCAAAAGCAACGCCGGCAACCATCCCATATACGCCCTTCCTTACCCCTATGACCACCTGATAAAAGTGTGGATCATAGAAACAACGAACACACCACTTTCCGTCAACGAGAAAAAAATTCGGACGTCGGTAGCTAGGAAATTGTTGTCACTCATGGATGGTGATCTCTATGAGCAATCAGAGTGCACAATCACCAGTCTTAATTTGGGGGCGCGTTCAGCTGACCGCTTGCGGCCGTTTCTCGCGTTCTGCGCTGAAAAGGGGGTGATGCGAAAGGTCAACCTGAAGGGCAGCGACAGCAGAGACAGGACGGGACATGCCACGTTTGACAATACGCTGGAGAAACTTCCAGATATCCAAGCAGTGCTTGCGCTAGCCGACATCTTCTCTACTGTATTTGAGTATGTGGATGAACATGGCTCGCTGCGCCCTGGTAAAGAGATAAAAATCCATGATGCCTTAGTAGTGACTTTTGGAACGCTGTCGCTGGCGTCGCCTAATCGAACTTCTGCGGAAATACCTGTTCTTCCTAAACAAAGACTGCATTGTTACTCTGAAAGCAATGGAGAGCCAGTTTATTACCTCGACTGGATTGGAAGTAAAGGCTACGGGAACAACAAGAACCACATACTTGCGGTGCTCGCTGATCCGATAAAGAAAGCCATGAACTTCTTTTACAAAGCATGCGAGCCAGCGAGAATTCTATGTCGATTCTACGAGAACCCGGACCAAAGCTTGAAAGCGTTGCTTGGTGGGTTCGAGATAGCGCCAGAACTAAAGAGGAATTTAAATTTAGCGCAGCGGCCCAATCTTTTCACATTGGGTTATGCATTAGGGTTCTATGGGGCTAATGATTGCGTTCCGATCCTTAAGGAAGGAGTTGATCTGACTTCCACCTATAAAAGTCAAAGAGGCCATTTTTTCGAAAAAAAACCGATTTATTCATTGCGGCCTAAAGATCAGTTGTCCGTGTCGCAAACAAGAAGTGCAGCTTTAGCAGGATTACCCCACTTGTTCGGGTACGCCAATATGCCAAAAGTTTTTTCCGATAAGTCTGTCGTTTCGGTTGAAGAAGTGCAGGAGTGGTGGATTGCTTTCTATAGGACATCAATTTTGCCGGAATTTCCACTCTCATTTTCAAGCGGAGAATCAAGTATCAAGCTTAAGGATGCCATGTTCTGCTTCTTGGGGAGTTGGCTTTATGGTGCGCCCGAGAGTGTCGGAAGTGGTGGGAAAGTTTTTCAAAAGACAAACTATGCGGTGGTGCCATTAGCGTCGCTAGGCGCCTCGGTTCTTACTCGACTGGTCGGCCAGGGGCGCTACACGACATCGATTTTTCAGGATTACGGATTTTCGTCAGAATTAATTCTGCGACCGCATAGTCTGCGGCACTTATCTAACACCCTTGCTGATTTAAGTAGCATTCCAGTTGAAATTATCACTGCTTGGTCTGGCAGAAAGAATCCCGAGCAAACCCATACTTATATTCATACGACTCACGACGAGAAAGCCAGTCGTGTGAGTGCGATATTGAATCCGCCAGATATCGACAGGCGGGATATTCGAGTCGTTTCCCAAAATCAACTTACACAAACCACCAACCTGCCGGCATCTGTCACCTCCACCGGTCTTTGTACTCAAAATCTTAATGTAACGCCTTGCAATTATTTGAACGATTTCGTCTCGCAGTGCTTCATGTGTCCGGAGACTTGTCACATAGCAGGCGATGTGAAGACAATCGAGTTTTTTGAGAAAGATTTATCGTTTCAAACTTTGAGATTAGAATCGGTAGCGTGTGATCCACGCTTACCAAACTCCCAGGCGATGAGGCAGTGGTATCTAATTCACTCGCGAAATACCCATATTCTATCCATGCTGAATGATTTGATGAAAAGTAAGCCTGTCGGAACGATGATTCGTTACTCAAATAAAAATTCTGAGTTCAGTTTGACCGATCTAAATACCAAGATCATTACAAAGGTCGCGTGTGCCCTACCGGATTTTGAGGCTCGCCTGAAGGGTATTATTGAAGATAAGACTGCCAGAACAGCATCTGATGCTAATCCCGAGTTGCGCTCTCTTTTATCCTCTTTCGGTCTGTCTGAAGGGGAGGTGTGATGTGGTAGTACCAAAAATATCAGCTCAGCAACAGCGTAAAATTGAGATTATGTTAGCTAAGTGGGTAGGTAAGCTGACTTGGGACGCGCTGGTCGCTAAGGTAGAGCTTGAGCTTGGCATAAAAACAACTAGACAAACCCTATGCACTTATGTCGGTATCAATACATATTATAAGAATAAAAAAGCTCAACTTCGTGGCGCAACTCCTTCCCTGCTCACAAAGATAACTGCTTCTGAAGTAAAGCTTGTGGAGCAAATAGAGCACTTGAAGGCTGAGGTTGCGGTTCTCAAAAGAAATAATGCAGAGCAACTGCGTATGATTGAGAGGATGCTTTTGAACGCCAATGCCATTCCCAACCTTGATCTCTATGCCTTGATCAAGAAAAGACCTGAAGAGATACAAAATGGCTAATCATTCGTACACCTCCTCGACTATGCCGTATTGGGCACACGCTTGGTGTGCAATCCAAGGGGGCATCCAGGAGAGAAGACTTGCTTTCTCCCGGATATGACCATCACGCTTTAATTGCCCCTTCGCTGACTAGGCGAGCTGTTTGCGGGTCATACGCAAAACCGGTAATCGACCCATCTCGAATGCGCTCAACCGCCTCATCAATCACATGCAGCGGCACCAGAAACCACTCCCTAGGTTTGACCGGATGGCCGAAGCGGTCTTCGATGGTCAAGTCCAGCTGCGCCGCGCCGAACAGGCGGTGGAAGATGTTTTCCAGCCGGGTGCGGTTCAGGTTGTGCAGCTTGTAAGTAGCGACCACCTCCACATCAGCCAGCAGGTAGGTGGCGTCTTTGTCTGCGCCTGCGATGCGGGTTTCCACTCGGCCTCCGGTTACGCCGATCTTGTGGATCAGCTCGCGGTGCTCGGCCACGAAGGGGTGGTTAGACTGGCTGCGCAGCACATAGATAGTGCCGCTTTCTATGTCGTCCGGCTCGGCGATGTCGCTGAACAGTGGGCCTGAGTCGACCTTGATCAGCCGAGATCCGGCACGCCCCTCACTGTCCTTGTAAAGCGCCCGCTGTAGGGATCGTAGCAACAGATCACTTTCCGTCTCATTGGAGTAGATGACGCGCAAACGCCCGTTCGTCTCCGCATTCGGCGTTTTGTAGGTGTCCCCGACTTCGGCGACGTAGGCAATGAGCCCGCTCAGAATGAAGAAGTCTCCAGCCTCAATGCTGGCGTTCTTGCCAAAAGGCTTGGTCACCCAGCGCTTTTGCTTGAGGCCTACTTCCACTTCATCAAACAGCGGCTTGAAATTCTCGAAGTCTTTACAGGGGTTCCGAGCGGCCATCTCTTCAGCCGCTTTTATTGCCGCACTGGAACGCACATGCCTCAGTACCGTTATGTCGTCCTGCTCGACGGACTCACTACCGATGCCCAGCTCGGCGAGCAAGGCGTCCTCATCCAGGTCATCCACATTAGTCGTGGTGACCGCAGTACCTGACAGTAGGCCGTGAGTATCCAGACCGGCCAGTAGGGTTTGTGCCTCTGGCAGTTTGCGCAGTTGATCCAGGCGCACGGCATACAAGCGCTCAAAAATGTCGCGGTCTTCGCCATGCAGCGGAGCGCGGCCGTGGGTCTGATAGAAGCGCTGAATGTCCTCGAAACCAGCGATGATGCGCTCTTCGCGAGGAGTTCGAGTGGCTGTCTTGAGCGTGGGGACTTCTACCCCCAGCGCCTCCAGCAGGTCGTCATCGTTCATATCAGCCATTGGCGGATTCCCCCTGCGCCGCTTTGGCTTGGGCGCGGTAGCGTGCCAATGCTGCTACGCCTTCAGCCAAGCGTTTTTCCCAGGCATCGGCAGAGTTGATGTCGGGCAGGCGGCCGCGCTCGTTCTTGAACTGCAGGGCACGCTTGGCCAGCTCTCGCGCCTCATCTTCGGGGATGCTCACCTTCTTGGCGGCAATGCTGGCCTGAACCTGGCGCAGAGACTTTTCATCCATTGCCTTCGCCAGTACCGCATAGGCGGCATCGAAGGGGTTGATGCGGTCGATCAGGTCAATGTCCAGCTCGCGCACGTTAACGAATTTGCGCACGCCATCAAGCAGTGCTGTGCTGCCCTGCACGTTGTCGCTACCGTTTGCATCTGCCTGCGCCAGAGCCAACTTGGCCTGCTGGGTAATGTTCATGGCGGCGATGGCGTGCTGGCGGATGGCTTCCTGGTCGACGTCGCTCAAATCGGGGTACCGCTCGCGCACGATCTTGCCCATGCGCAGTTGAGTCAGCTCTTCCGGCAGGGTGTTCTCCTTATCGAACAGGCCGCGCTCCAGCACGGTTTTGTCCTGCAGGAAGCTGGTCACTACTTCGTTCAAGTCTTCTTTGCAGATGCGCGTGGCTTCTGTGCTTTGCGGCGTGGTCAGGCCGTTAATCTCGACATGGAACTGGCCCGTGGTTTCATTCACACCCAGGTTGGTGCCGCCCGGTTGATACCCCTCCGGGCCATAATTGAAGCCTTCTTTCGGCCCGGTATCTTTCGGGGTGAACTCATAGCGCGGGGCGAGCACCTGTTCCATCAGCAGGCTGGCAGAAATGGCCTTGAGCATATCGTTTACCGCTTCGGCTACAGCTGCTTGATCAGCCATTGGCTCTGCGATCAGGTTGGTGAAGCGTGAGCGCTCTTTACCTTCTGCATCGCGGGTGGCACGGCCAATGATCTGCACGATTTCGGTCAGGCTCGAACGGTAGCCGATGGTCAGCGCATGCTCGCACCAGATCCAGTCAAAGCCCTCCTTCGCCATGCCCAGAGCGATGATCACATCGACGTTGTCGCGGTTGTTTTTCTGCGCCGGGTCTTTCAATGCGCCGAGCACTTTGGAGCGTTTGCCTGGGTCGCTGTCATCCACCAGGTCGGCCACTTTCAGCGTGCGGCCGTCCTTGGCTTTGATCAGGTGAAAGCCGGCGGTCGGGTCTACACCCTGCCAATCGCCGAGCGCGCTCATGATCTCGTTGACCTCGCGCTCTTTGTCCTTGAGGCTCTCGCGGGCATTTACGTTTGGAATGTGGACGATGGTTTTCAGTGCCGGGTCCAGCACCTTGGCGACCGCATCCACGTACCGGCCGGTGTAGAAGAAGTAGCCAATATCCAGCGACTTGAGCCAGCGGTAGCCGTTGAGCTGCTCGTAGTAGGTGTAGGTGACTGTCTCAAATTTGTTCTCTTCCGACGGGGCCAGCACGGCCTCGCTGTCACCACGGAAGTAGGAGCCGGTCATGGCAACCAGATGCACCTTGTCGCGGTTGATAAACGCGCTCAGTTGGCTGCCCAGTTTGTTGTCCGGATTGGCGGAAACGTGGTGGAACTCGTCGATGGCAATCAGGCGGTTGTCGAAAGCGTCGATGCCTAACTCTTCCACGGCAAAGCGGAAGGTGGCATGGGTGCAGACCAGCACCTTGTCGCTGCTGGTCAGGAAGGCGCGCACTGCATCTACCTTGGACTTGGCCACACGCGGTTCATCGATGCCTGGTGCATTGCACAGGTTCCACTGGGGGGCTACTTGCCAGTCCCAGTAGAAGCCATGTTGGCTCAGCGATTCATCGGCAAAGCTGCCGCCAATGGAGCGCTCCGGCACTACGACGATAGCCTGTTGCAGTCCCTGGTTATGGAGCTTGTCCAGGGCGATAAACATCAGGGCGCGGGACTTACCTGATGCCGGTGGCGATTTAATCAGCAAATACTGTTCGCCGCGCTTGGTATAGGCGCGTTCCTGCATGGTACGCATGCCCAGCTCATTTGCCTTGCTGGATGCCCCAGTGTGCGCGGTAGCAATGGATACCGACGGCACCGTGTATCTGTTGGTCGGGTTGGTAGTGTTAGTCACTGTGATTCTTCCTCCATGAGAGTACCGTCGCCTGGGCATTGTGGATGCGGCCTTTGAGATCAGCTAACCACTCGCCGTAGCCTTCGGGGGGCGTGGTCAGGTTAGCAAGGGTATCGCTCATGCCTTTTCCCTCGTGGCTTTTTCGGCGCGGCCTTCGATGTATCTGCTGTCATCTTGGTGTAGAGGTCAAACAGCTTTTCCAGTCGTTCGGTATCGTTTCTAAAACGCCGACCGATGTAGATACGCTCCAGCACTTCATCGTTGCGCTCGTGGGCGCGGCGCAGGTTGGCCGGCATGGCGTCCGGGGCGTACAGATCGGCGATGGTGGCGGGGAAGTGGGCTTCGCGGGCCAGGAGAATGTCCTCGGCGCAGCGCGTCAGGTCCGCCTTGTTCTGCTCGGTGAGTAGCGGCACTGGGAAGGTGTTCCAGCCAAGAGTGTTCGAGTAGCGAAAGTCAGTTTTCATTTTTCCGCAGACAGTGCCGATCCAGACTAAGTGCAAGCGGGAAGCAATCAGGGCCATGTTCCAGAGCGGAGCATCGTAGAGGGCGAAGGCGAGATTGGAAACGATAGTCCCGGCAGGCGCATAACCGCAGGGCAGATACGCGCGAGTTTCGGAGGAGACGCTAGGGACAATGAGCGTTGAATGCTTGCCGAAGTACATTCTTTGGAATTGGTGTGGTCTTTCAGCGATGTCCCTTGCTGTCTTCCCACCGTTGAGTCGCATATTGCGCACATCACGAAGACGTTGAGCAATAGGATGGATCGTTTGTGCTTCAGCCAAGTGCTGATCTTCGATCCACAGACAGTAACGCTCCAGGCCGCGAATGAACTCAGCGGAGCCATAAATCCGGCGAATAAATTGGCCTTGCTGAGCAGGTGTGAGTTGCAGGGCGTCGCGTTCGTCCCGCGAGAGCAGCAAATGACCGCCATCTATTGGAGTATTTCCAAAAGTCATCTCACTCTGCGTACCCAGGGGCTGGCTAGTCTTATCCACAATGACACTATCACCTACCGCCAAATATGCATTGATATGCGCACATTGGCGTTCGATGGTCTGTCCCGAGTCGTCCAGAGAGAACAAGCGCCTCGGATTGCGTGGCTGCGTTGTGATGCCAATGATGACTACAGTCACACCTGCATTGTGGCTGGCAAGATTGGCCCAACGAAAGGATGTGTGGGCAAATTCGATTTGGCGGCCACTGGCAAATATCTCCGGCCACAGGATTGGAACTTGCAGACCCTGGCAAATGGAGTTGGTGGACACGAAAGCCGCAGCAGAGCGGGTTTTGGTGCCGTAATCAGCGGCCTTAATGAACCAGCCGGCAACATAATCGAGCGACTTCCAGTTCTGGATTCGCCTATCGAAAAGAGTCTGCAAGTCAGCCTTTTGTTCGTCCTTCTGATCCCGTGAGCCAAGATACGGCGGATTCCCGCAGATATACGTTTCCCCACCTTCGTTCTCGAAATCAATTTCTGTCTGATTGAGAGGCGTGCCAAATAAGTCATCGGCGAGCACTCTCACGCCTGTTCCCGTTGGCGGGCAGATGCTCAGCCAGTCCAGCCGCAGCGCATTGCCGCAAACGATCCAGTTCTGCGCATCCAGAGGCAGAAACTCCGCCAGCGCATCCTGCTGGCCGCGATACAGCACATCGCACTGAAATTCGGCAATGATTAGCGCCAGACGGGCAATCTCTGCCGGAAAGTCGCGCAGTTCGATGCCGCGAAAATTGGTCAGAGGGATTTCCGATTTATTGTTGGCCTCGCCTCGGCGGCGATTGATCTCGGCTTCAATCTCGCGCATCTGCTTGTAGGCGATAACCAGGAAGTTGCCGGACCCGCAGGCAGGGTCAAACACACGGATGCGCGCCATGCGCTTGCGCAGGTTCAGCAGCTTGGCTTTGTTGTCGCCCGCAGCGTCTAGTTGAGCACGCAGGTCATCCAGGAAGAGCGGGTTCAACACTTTCAGAATGTTGGGCACGCTGGTGTAGTGCATGCCGAGTGCGCCACGCTCTTCATCATCGGCTACGGCCTGGATCATGCTGCCGAAGATGTCTGGGTTGATTTTTTGCCAGTTGAGGTTGCCAGCGTGCAGCAGGTAGGTGCGCGCCATGCGCGTGAAGCGTGGCACTTCGGTACTGCCGGAGAACAAACCGCCATTCACATAAGGGAAGGTGTTGGCCCAACTGGGTAGGCGCGGCTGAGCGGTGGCGCGCTCGGCCAGCTTGATGTTCATGGCGCGGAAGATTTCCGACAGCACTTGGTGGGTGTTGGAGCCGTCGCGTTCGCTGAACTGCTCAACCGTCTTGGTAAACAGACCATCGCCAGTGAAGATGTCGGTGTCTTCGGCAAAGAAGCAGAAAATCAGCCGCGCCATAAAGTGGTTCATGTCATGGCGGCGTTCGGCTTTGGCCCAGTCTGGGTTTTCATTCAGCAGCTCGACGTACAGCTTGTTCAAGCGGCTCGTGGCGCGCACGTCGATGGGGTTGTCCTTGATCTCCTTGATGGTGGAGATGCCGGCCAGCGGCAGCAGGAAGCCGAAATGGTTGGGAAGGTCTGGATAGCCGCAGGTGATGGTTTCACCCGTGATCAGCTCCTCGGCCTCCAGCGTTTGTCCGTCGGTAGCGAGGATGAATTTGGCCTTGGCTTTTGCGGTGGCCGGGCTGGCACGCAATGCCTTGAGCGTATCGCCCACGCTGCCGGGCTCGCAGGTGGCGATATGAATGTTGTTGCGCAGTAGTACGCCGCGAGGTACGTCCGAGGCGTTGTTGTTGCCGGCGCGCAGCCGCTTGAGAGCGGTTTCCTTATTGCCGAATGCGGCCAGGAAGGTGAACGGAAACTCCACCGCGTCAAAGGGCTCAAAGGCCAGGTCCGAAATGGCGGACTCAATTTCTACTGCATTCATGGTTTACCACTATCCAGCATCGCTGATGCGCGAATGCGGCGATTTTAGCCGCTAAATTTTTGGGTAATGGCTACCTCCCGGCCGGCACATGCTGCTCTGTCAGCCTGGCGTCAGCATCGGCAACTCAGCTCTGCTCAGAAGCGTTGACGCATGCCTAATGCCATCGGCAGCGACATCTGAGCGCCCTGAGCCAGTGACCGGGAAATCAACCACTACACGATGCCGGGGGATGATAAAGGAAGGCGCTTCTGTAATGCGAAAAAGCCGCAGACCAGGTTTTGATCTGAGAGCGAAATTTGGCCTGGATCTGGTCAGGCCTTCTTGAACACCGCTCTCGATCAGATGCGGAGCTACAGCTCTGACAACTGAGGCAGAAGGCAGGATGGATCGCAAGCGAGCTCGCTTGCAATGCGATAGAGCTTCTCGACGGTGATGTTTACTTCGCCACGCTCGATTCGCCCCATATAGCTACGGTCCATACTGCAGGCCAGCGCTAGAGCATCCTGAGAAATCCGACAGGCCTTTCTCTGCGTCCGGATGCGTTCCCCTAACGCCTTCGCCAACTTATCCATGACCGTCTCAATTCCACTTGAGGCGGCACTATCGTGTGTTTGCGGACGTAGGAGCCACGGATTATAATCCGCATTTCCTCTGCGTTAACTCTTCTGGTGCCTCAATGAAATCGGCCTCGTTTACCTTCGACAGGCGTCTGTATGAGCTGCTTCAGGAGGAAGGGCGTTCAAGGTTCACGACGCGTGAACTGCGTGATGCCTATGCCAAGCGCCTGGATGGCATGACTTTCCGTATCGGTGATGTGCGCCGCTATGTGTATGAGCAGATCCGCCGAATGCTGCGCATGGGTTGGGTTGTGCTCGATGAAGAGCGCCGTTCGCGGGGACAGGTCTACCACCTGCTGCCGATTCCGGCACATCTGCAATTGGAGCTGATCGACAACGGGTTCGAGAACAGCCATAAGACTGCTTGTGAGCCAGAGCAGGAGCCGTCAGCGTTCGATAATTCGGCGGTGCCGCAACCATCAGTCGATGCGGATCAGCACCTGGAGGCGCTCCTCAAGGAAATCAGGCTGGACTTCCTCGCATCGATGGGCGAGGCGGAGCGATACAAGCTGCTCCTCGATGATATGCCGCATCTCCGGGATAAGGTCGAAGGCGAGTACCTGGAAGCTAGAGACCGAAGCTCGCGCCTGCTGGGCCATCTTCGCGCCATCGAGAAGACACTCAAGACGCTTGCCTCCGCACGATGACCACACTGCTGCGAAACTGGCAACGCCGCTGCATCGACGCGGCACTGGAGCACTTTACTGCCACGCCGCACTTCTTCTGCCAGGCAACGCCGGGTGCCGGTAAGACGCGTATGGCGGCAGAGCTGGCCAGCAGGCTGCTTGAGCAGGACCGGATCGATCTGGTGCTCTGCTTCGCACCATCCTGCCAAGTTGTCGAGGGCTTTCGCTCGTCCTTTGCTGCGGTGCTCGGCAGACGCTTGGACGGCCAACTCGGCGCAGTTGGGGCGGCGTTCACCTATCAAGCCATGGAATACCGAGATGAGACGTTCTGGCGACTCCTCGATGACTACCGTGTGTTCGTGGTTTTCGACGAAATCCACCACTGCGCCGGCCACGATGTACTTCTGAGTAACGCCTGGGGCCAACAGATTCTTCAGCGGATACAGGACAGGGCAGCCTTCACCTTGGCCCTCTCCGGCACCCCATGGCGTTCGGACGACCGGGCCATTGCCCTGGCCCGCTACTCGACGCCCGAGGGGTACCTGATCTGCGACTACCGCTACGGATTGAAAGAGGCCATTGCTGATGGTGTGTGCCGTTCCCCTCGCATTGTCCTGCTCGACAACCAGAAGGTGATACTTACCGAGGAGCTGGACACGGAGAGCACTGTCAGGATGTTTCCCAGCATTGCCAAACTATTGGGGGAGTCCCCTGTCACCTACGAAGAGCTGTTGCGCCATGACGAGGTGATTGACCAGTTACTCGGTCTCGGGTGCAGCAAGCTGGATGAGCTTCGCCTGATCAAGCCTGATGCGGCAGGCTTAGTGGTTGCCACCGACATCGAGCACGCCCAGCAAATTGCCTTGGCCCTGGAAACCCTGGGTGAAGGTTGCCGCATCGTGACCAACAAAACCCCGGCTGCGCAGCAGGTTATCAATGCGTTCAGACACAGCGCCTGCCGTTGGATTATCGCAGTTGGAATGATCAGCGAAGGCACGGACATTCCTCGACTCCAGGTGTGCTGCTACCTCAGTCGCATCCGCACTGAGCTGCATTACCGACAAGTGCTTGGGCGAGTGCTTCGGCGCACAGGCGAGCCCGATAATCAGGCGTGGCTATTCATGTTAGCGGAGCCGACACTGCAGTGCTTGGCAGAGAGAATTGCAGATGATCTACCGGATGACCTGGCAGTGCTGAACGAGGTAGAGATGCCAGCCTCCACTTCAGGTTCAATATCTGGCTGGATTGGGGCTGCTGGTAATATCGATGTCCTGGATGACAGTAATGGAAGTGGCATTGCGCAGGTAATTGGGGCAGGTGCTACATGCGCCTTATCCCTGGGGGGCTCTGCCGCTGAGCCAAACCATCTGGTCAGCTTTTCCAAGCACTACCGGCAACAGTTGCTGGCTTGCTTTTGATGCTTGTATGGAGGACTGAATTCAAGCGTCGGCAGACGTGGTTGACTGAATCAGGAGATAGCCGCATTGACCCTTTCTCACGAAAGAACCCGCAGCGTCATCAAGACCGAAGAGTTCCTGCGAGAGCTCGCCCGTAACACTGAGCTGCCTCAGGATATCCGCAGCTATGCGAAAAGCCTGCTCAGGCACTACCCGTCGGCCGACCAGATCCTCTCGTTGGGGCGCCTTGAAGAGTGCCTGGTGAGCGATGCACCAGATGATGAATATCGACGGCGGGTGATCGCTTTTCATCAGCCGCTGTTCAGCTCGTCATTGGACTTCACGCGATAGAAATGAGAGCCGCAATGTCCAGCACTGATTTTGCTCTGTCGGTATCCACCCGCATTGCGCAACGGATTAAGCGCTTACCCAAAGGGCAACCCTTCTGCATCGGCCGCTTTGCGGAGCTTGGAGCGCGTGGCGCCATATCCAAGGCACTAGCTCGGCTGGTCAGCCAAGGCGAACTTGAACGGGTGCATCGAGGAATTTACATGCGCCCGAAATCCAGTCGATACGTTGCACGGGTCCGCCCAAATGTATGGGAAGTAGTGAGCTTGATCGCTAGGCAGAACCGCCATGTTCTACAGATTCATGGCGCTCATGCGGTCAGGTTGTTTGGACTGAGCACCCAGATGCCGCTCATTCCGATCTATTACACCAGCGGACCCAGCCGATCATTTTTTATAGGTAAGGGTGAGGTCCGGTTGGTACATGCGGCACCAATGGTCATGCAGCGTGCCGGGACCGAGGTAGGGACGGCTATCAGCGCACTATTTTATCTCGGTAAAGACGGCTCGACCCCGGAATGCATTGCCGCGATCAAGAAGGTGCTCAGGCCAGAAGACCTAACCACATTAATGGCCTGCAAAATGCCGAAATGGATGCGCATGGCGTTGGAGTAGTCAGCGCGCATACACACCGTCAACACGCTTGCTCCTTAACGCTCTGTCAGGCAGATTTCCGTTGCTGGCCGAGTCCGACCAAGCGACATCGGCGGCATCCCTTCACCCCTTGACCAAACGGAGATGGGCACCTGATTTCCCACCAGAGTCGGATGGGTTAGCGCTCTGCCCCTTCAACACGTTCAACATCAATCCGAACGTCAATTCATTGATCTCCTCAGGACTGATTGCCAGTTCTCCCGCGACGCCAGCTTTCCCAACCCCATCTGCACGTAACGCGGCGAAAATCTTCTCCAGGATCACTGACCGCTCATGAGCAATAGATTCCGGCTCTTCGGTGCGATAGCCCTCTTGAGCAATCTGAATACACAGCGTTCGGTAAGCCCACTCCGTGGAAAGCCCCAGGCTATGAAGCCGGTAATTTAAGGCTGCCACAGAAACGGACCAGAGCTTCTTGTATTTGATTAGGCTTTTGATAGTGATCGAACGTGGAGCCATCGCTAGAACGCTTGCACGTGGCATTAGAAAAGCCGACGCAAAGGCATTCGCCTCACGCTCTAAATCAGGTCCTTGTGGGTGGGCATGCTGGTGCATAACCAAATGTCCTAATTCATGAGCTGCGTCAAAGCGGCAACGCTCGGCCGACTTAAAGGTATTCAAGAACATAAAGGGGCGGCCGCCACTCCACATCGAGAACGCGTCGACCTCCTTTGCATCAATTGCAAGTGAGTAGACACGAACGCCTTTCGACTCAAGAAGCGCAATCATGTTCTTAACCGGCTGCTCACCTAAACCCCAGTGTGCCCTCAGCATCTCCGCAGCGGCCTCTGGCGCTTGGGCACTGCGTGATAGTGCCAGCTTATCGAGCGCCTCAAAATTCGTCAGTGCAGCGCGTTCGGACCCCAGGTCCGGAAGATCTGGCTCTGGCAAATCGAAACGTTGCTCGATCCAGTCATTCAGCAGGAGCGCAATTGCGCCTGCACCGAGAGCTGAATCCCTAAGGCCAGCAGTCATCTTTGAGAGCGACCGGAAACTGGCAACATCCGGCGTTGGCACCTCAGGATCATCACCAAAGAAAAACGCTTCGGGGAACCGAAGCGTTTTAGCGATTTTTGCAAGGGTTCCAGGCTCAGGCTCCTGCGTGCCACTCTCGTAGCCGGAGACTGATCGCTCCGTTACTCCTATATGAGTGGCAAGCTCACGCTTTTTCATACCTCGCCGGCGACGGGCGAGCGCAAATCGTTGTGGATTAAACATGATCTATCACGAGCTTTTACGGCGAATTTCGATGTCGATATCCGGACCGCCTGGGGAGGTAACCTCAAAGAAATCATCATCAAGAGCAAGGGTGCCAAGCATGATGCGTTCAGACCAGAAATTGATCTTGCCGCCTTTACCCATTCCCGATGGACGTGAGAGCTCGATGCGGATTTCCTTCTTCACCGTGTCGGTGTGGTGGAGCAGGATCCAGGTCTCATGAGGGCCTGATTCAGGCAGCTCCTCCGGATCGGGCAGCAAGTCATCAAACATGTCGAACTGGCAGTTCCGCTCAACAGCATCAACTGTATTTTTACCCTTCCTGGATCGGCTGCTCGGCATCCCCAGCAGATTTCCAACATAGCTATCTCCCGATGCGACAGCAATCGCGAGATTGAGCGCCGAGTGAACGGTAAGAGGGTAGTTCGACTGTTCATGCGCGACCCACCCTAGTGGGCGCAGCTGATCGCGCACCGCTCCTACCAACCAGCCCCACATTTCAAGGCCGGGAAAAATGCTGGGATGGTTAGGAGTCAGGCGAACCCGCTGTAGGTGAGCTTGATTGATAGCCTCACGCAGTGGCTCGCGCTCCAGACTCAACTGTTCAAGACGGGCGGCGATTTCATCCTGATCACTGAATACCTGGCAAGCCTGCATCTGAGGACTCCTAACACAACGGTGACTTCCGGTTATTCTTCCTCAAATGAGGTAAAAAAACAAGAAGCACACGTCGCGGAGGGAGACCGAGAGGACGTTGCAGCATGCGTGTTGCCGCCTGTGCATTTTCCACCCACATGCCGGAATTTCATTGACCCAGTTTCGAGCACCAAGCGAGTTGTAGAATTTCGCTTTCAGACTGCTGGGTTAGGGCAGAATAGCGTCGGCACCTGGGTTAAAAATGCACTGGCGATAACATTTGATGTTTGCGGCAGTACCGCCTCCCGTTCCGGATTGGCACAGTAATAGACTTGATTCAAATTCGGAGGAAGCATGGGTATTTCGTATTACCTCGCATGTTTGGAGACCCGGCAATATGTCTGGGTTGGCAGGCTTGACCCACAGGGGGAGGTGCCGGCGGTGGACGTCGAAGGCTCCATCGCCATGTTCGCGCTGGAGAATCGGAACAAACCGTTGATCGTCGTTAGTGAAAGCCATCCGATCCTCGAAGAGGGAATGGAGTGGTCGCCGCCCGCAACGCAAGAAACGTGCAGCGGACAACCATGACGAACCACCGCCAACCGCATCTGTCGAAGACCTGCCATATCCACCGCCGGCATGGCACACCAGACCATGCTTGAGCTAACGCAGCGGGGCTGGAAAACTGGCAAAAGGCGCTCCGTTGCGCAGTGCCCTCGGTTACTCTTTTTAATACGAAGATGAGGTCTGCCCGGTGACAGAGAGCCATAAAGACACCATTTGCGATGTATGCGCTACCAGTACGAGGGTGCCGGGGTACGGCGAGCAGTTCGGGACGCTTCAGGCGCTCTGGGGCTATGGCGCAGGGCATGATGGCGAACGCTATCGAGTCAATCTATGCGAAAGCTGCTTTTTCGCGGCACTAGCGTTTTTGAAGCAGGAGCGCCGCACGCAGAATCTGTTCAGCGATGAGCAGCCCTGCGAGGAGCGCCCATTCGGACTAGTCGCCCGCGATGACTACTTTGGTGATTCGTAGCCATATCTCAGAGATGAGGTTATTGGCTCGCCAGCATCGAACTCAGGCCATGTCTGCACGACTTCTCGGTACAATGGCGTCACCGGCAATCGCTCTAGGGATCTCGCTTGACTGACGCAAAACTCACTGAAGTCGAGATGCGGCGCGCGCTTGGCCTAGACCTCGCGCCTTCGAAATCGAAGCAGCCCATACCCAAACAGCACTCTACCGTCACACTCGTTGAATTGAGCGTGCGTAAGAACGGTGGTTCGCCATTCCGCTTCGAGCACCGCTCCCGTTCCATCAGTACTCTCGCTGCCCAACTCGAGGCCGAGAAAACAGCACGGGAGAAAGGGTATGAGGTCTGGGTCGTGTTGGATATCAGGCAGGTTTCATCATAGAGCCGCAACAGCCGTCAGTCAGTCCACGCCTCGCTGATTGCTCTGGGGCAGTGAACGCTTGAGTCAACTAGATCGAGTCAGTTCGCACTCGGGCAGCTCTTGGCCGGAAGCAACCGGTAGCGACAGACAGCAATCGGCCAATAAGTGCCGCACAAATCCCGGCGGGTGCAGATTTCCGGGCGGTTTGCGCCAGATCAGTTGGAGACGCTTTTCAAGCCCCGGGATGGGAAGAGCTACCAGCGCGCCACTGCGAACTTCGTCTTGTACTGCGGAAGCCATCACCAACGACACGCCGAGTCCCGCCCTGACTGCTTGTTTGACTGCCTCGGTGCTGCCTAGCTGCATACCGCTGCGAGGCACGCCCAGCTCGCCAAAGTATTCGGTCAGAAGCCGTCCGGTACCGCTACCCGGTTCACCTCCCAGCATCGGCAGGTCCACCAGACGATCGCGTTCTATGCACCCTGCTTCAGCCAGCGGATGGTCGGGGCTGACGATAAGTACCAGCGGCTCGACCCGCCAGAGGCGGTGTTCGAAGTCGGGGTGAGGTAGCCACCATTCCATGATCGCGGCGTCGAGCTGGCCCGCCAGTAGCTGGTCGGCCACATCCGGGTTGGCGGCGATGCGCAGATCCACCTCGCCCCTCTCATTTGCGGTCGTCAGATAGCTGCGCACGAATGGCTGGAGAAGGTAGGTGCCGATGTTGGAGCTGGCCCCGACGCGCTCACTATTTCCATGCAGGGCTTCTAGCGCCCGGGCGTGCATGTCGAGCAAGGCGGTCGCATGCGGCATGAAGGCCAGCGCACGTGTGGTAGGCTGGCAGCCGCTACGACTGCGCTGCACCAGCGTTACGCCGACCTGCTCTTCAAGCTTCTGCAAGTGCTGCGACACCGTCGGCTGGGCCAGCCCCAACGCCCTCGCCGCGCTCTGAAAACTGCCTGTTTGAACGATCGCTACCAGGCTCTTCAGCCAGACCGGATTCAACATGCGGCAGGCTCGGCCTGGGGCAGACGGTTCGCAGCGTTGATTGGGCGCGCACCTGCCAACGCCTGGATGATGCTCTGCGCTGCACAACGTTCAATCTCCAGGCGCACCGCGCGCACTGCCGACCCTATGTGCGGAGTGAAGAGCGTATTCGGATGCGCGAGCAGCGCAGGATCGATCAGCCGCGGCCGGTCCGCGCGAGCCCAGTCTTCCATTTCGAATACATCCGCCGCATACCCGCCGAGCTGGCCTCGCTCAAGCGCCGCGAGCACGGCGGCTTCATCCACTACCGAACCACGACAGGGGTTTACAAGCAGAGCGCCCGGCCGTACGAGGGCAAGCAGCTCGGCGTTGACCAGATGCTCAGTATCGGCATTCAAGGGAAGCGCCAGCAGGATGAAGTCCGAGCTGGCGAAGAGTTCGCTGCACGCCACCTGGCGCAGGCCGAGCCGTTGCTCGGTTTGTGTATCCAGAGCCTTCGCCTCGTGGTACTGCAGGGTCGCGCCCCATCCCTGCAAGCGCTCAGCCATGGCCTGTCCGATGGCGCCCATGCCAAGGATGCCGACCGTCGCGTTATCCAGCCCCGTGCCGTAGAACTGTGGTTGCCAGCCCTGGAACTCGCCAGAGCGGACGAACGCATCTGCTGCGCGCAGATGCCGCCCCAGCCCCACCGCCAGTCCGATCGCCAGCTCGGCAGTCGGGACCGTCAACAGATCAGGCACGAAGGTCAACCAGACCCCGCGGGCAGTACAGGCGTCCACATCGAAATTGTCGAAGCCCTTGAGCGCGCAGCCGACCACACGCAGCTCGGGGCAGGCTTGGAGAAATTCTGCATCGACCCGATCGGGCATGAACGCCATCATCGCCTGAGCATCGCGGCAGCGGCGCAGAATTTCCTCGCGCGTCAGCGTGCTGTCGCTCTGGTTGGTCATCAGCTCGCAATGTGGCGCCAGCAGTTGCAGGATCTCATCGTGTACTCGGTGAGTTATAACGAGTTTCGGCAGCATGGTTTGTCCTATTTGAAACGTTTGCGCAGCACGCCACTGAAGGCGTCTACTAGCGTGACCATGGCCAGGATGACCAGCAGGATTGCTGCAACCTCCTGGTACTGCATGATGCGCAGCGAGCCCATGAGTTCGAAGCCGATACCGCCGGCGCCAACCATGCCCATCACGGTGGAGGCGCGAAAGTTGTATTCCCAGCGGTAGATCGCCACGTCGGCGAACTGTGGAGTCACCTGTGGCAAAACCGCGTGCAGCAGCACTTGCATCGGCGTAGCCCCCGCCGCCCGAGCGGCTTCCACCGGCGCTTCGTCGACGTGCTCGATGGCCTCGGCGAAGAACTTGCCGACCATGCCGATCGAATGCAGACCCAGGGCAAGCACGCCCGGCAAGGCGCCGAACCCTACGGCTGCAACGAAGATGATGCCCATGATCAGCTCCGGCACCGACCGCAGGGCATTGAGCAGCACCCGGGCAACACCGAACACAAGGGGGTGCGGCGCCGTATTGCGCGCTGCAACGAAGGCCACCACCAGCGAGAACACCACTGCGATGGCCGTGCCGGCGATGCTCATCGCCAGCGTGTCGATCAACGGGCGAATCCAGCTTCGATAGCCCGAAAAGTCTGGCGGCATGGCCTCGCCTGCCAGGGTCGCGATGGAGGGCAGCCCGTTCAGCAGCGTGGTGGCATCGAGCAGCCCCACGTACCAGCAGGCCAACAGCACCACTCCGAGTACAATTGCCACCTGCCCCAGCTGGCGCCACCAACCGAGGCCGAAGCCTCGAAGGATGTGCTCGCGTTGCTCTGCAGGCAGCGCCTGCACGTCATGATGAGTAGACATATCGGTGCTCACATCGTGGCGAAGTCGAGGCCGAGCAGCGATCCCATGTTGCGAATCACATCGTAGTCGGCGTCGGTGATTGGCGCGAAGGCCTCGGCTTTGAAGTTGCGCAGCACTTCGGGATCGTCGATACCGACGAATACATCCCGCACCTTGGTTTTCAGCTCGGGGCTCAGGTTCGAGCGCATCGCCCAGGGGTATTGGGGATATTCGCCGCTGTAACCAAGTACTTTCACCTTGCTCGGATCGATTAGGCCACGTTCGGCTACTTGATTGAAAATTACCTCCGACAGCCCACCCGCATCGGCGTTTCCGTTCGCCACGTTGACGGCAACGGCGTCATGCGTGCCCACAAAATGTTGTTCGTAGTCCTGCCCACCCGTCAGCTCGGCCGTCTCAAGAAGCACGGTTTTGGGAATCAGATGGCTGGACGTCGATGCCCGGTCACCATAGGCCATCTTCTTGCCCTTAAGGTCGGCATACTCATTCACGCCTGACGCCACATTGGCGATAATCACTGAGCGATAGGTCGGCTTGCCGTCGATGATCATGGCAGCGAAGGGCTCGATGTCGCTTTTGCTTTTGGCCATGACGTAGGACAGCGGACCGAAATACGCCAGGTCGATACGGCCAAAGCGCATCGCCTCAATCATCGAGGAATAGTCGGTGGTTACGATCAGCTGCACCTTCTTGTCCAGATGCTCTTCCAGATAATCCTTCAGCGGCTGGTTTCGCTTGATCAACTCCGAGGCGTTTTCGTCCGGCAGCAGCGCAACCTTTAGCACATCCGGATCGGCATCGGCCGCTACGGCGGACAGACTTGAAACAGCGGACAGCAAACAGGTCAATAAGAGAGCGGATAAGCGTTTCATCGGGACATCTCCAGTGAAGGTGCGAGCATGACAGGGGTTTCAGCCGGAGCAGTTGCTGGCTGAGTCGTAGAGCGGCCTGCATAGATGCGCTCAAGCTGCGCATCGGTGAGTTCCGAGGGCGCGGCATCGAAAACGATCTGAGAATCGGCCAGCCCGACGACGCGATCGGCGAAGCGGCGGGCATATTCGAGTTGATGCAGCGAAACGATGGCGGTGATGCCGTCTTCCTTGCAGATGTCGCGCAGCAGTCCGAGAACACGGACCGAAGTGGCCGGGTCGAGACTGGCTACCGGCTCATCGGCAAGAATGATCGCGGGCTGTTGCGCTAGCGCACGCGCGATGCCTACCCGCTGCTGCTGGCCACCGGACAGTTTGTCCACCCGGCTTAGCGCCTTGTCTGCCAGACCGACCCGAGCGAGGCAACTGAGCGCAATCTCCTGATCGGCACGCGGCAGAGGAAACAGCGAGCGGAGCGTGTTGTGAAAGGCCAGCCGACCGGTAAGCACATTAGCCAGTGCGCTTTGACGTTCGATTAGCTGGTGGTGCTGAAAGATCATGGCGGTACGCCGACGATGCTGACGCAAGGCCGAGCCGCTGCCGAGCTCACCGAGCTCGCTGGTGACACTGCCGCGAGTGGGCGTGACGAGTCGATTGAGGCTACGGAGCAAGGTCGACTTGCCTGCGCCCGAGAGACCAAGCAGCACGGTGAACTCACCACGCCGAAATGCAATCGAGGTATCGCGTAGGGCTGTCACGCCGCCTGGGTAGACGACGCTCAACCGGTCGACCCGCAGCACGGCGTCCTGTATCGGATGGGGCGTCATTTGATCACCTTTCGCAATATTGCTGGCCGCACAATTGCGGTTCGCGATGCAAAGGGTAGAAATTCCTTGTTAACGCACTGCTTCTAAATGATGACATTTCGATGAATGCTTCGAATCTGCCGTAGCGGGGCGGCAAGCGAAGCCGTGGAAGAACGGGCGCAACGTAGCGTCTTTCTTCACGCGGGATACAGGAGGCTTTGATTGATACTGCTGCGGATTCGCTACAGTAACGTTGGGCCAGAACGTAATGCCATCCAAGCAAGAGAGCGCACACTAGCGGACTATAGGAGACATTCTACTCTTGCCCGTCGATTGACCCAGGCCGTTATGTGGCTGGTCGAAACCTTCAGGTGCCGCCCAACTAGATGTCTGTTGTCGCGCCCAGCTTAATGCTAGCGCAAGCCGCTTATTCTTCTAGCAACGCCGCGCTAGTCTTGAATGATGTTTCCTCAGTAGACTGATCATGCGCGGTATCTGCTTCGATGCCTTGAAGAGAACGCCTTCGGCTAAATGTCATATGACCAGCGCTTTTTACACTTCGGTTATTACTCCTTTTTTCAGCGAGATTGGGAGGGAAGGATGATTGCATATACAATGGTCGGAACGACCGATCTGAACCGTTCAGCGCGTTTCTACGAACCTATATTCTCAGCAATGGGGTTGGAAATTTCGTGGAGGGACGAGCGATCGGTTGCTTGGGGAGTTCCGGGCAACCGGACCCCCACCTTTCACGCTTGTCTTCCTTATAACCAAGAGGAAGCACGCCCCGGCAATGGAACCATGACGGCGTTACTCACGGAGAGCCCAGCGCTAATAGGGCGACTCTTTGAACTCGCGCTTGAGAACGGAGGTACTGACGAAGGCTCTCCTGGCCCCAGACCTGAGTACGGAACGGGATTCTACGCAGCCTATGTTCGTGATCCTGACGGCAACAAGTTGGCCTTTGTCTATTTCGACGATAACCAGTGTGGCGGTTAGCGTTACCACTAAGTCTTGGTCGCCTCTATATAGATGAATCATTTATATGAACAAGCGACCAAACAAACATGTATTAGCTACTCAAGATAGCAATCCGATATATCCTGCACTTAGTGACCAAATCGTCTTAGCTCCTTTTGACCCCTTCGGCGATATTCGCTGGCATGCCCCGGCTGGCGTCACCCCGGTAAATCTCATGCCGTTTCTGGTTCGGGGTCGACTCGGAACGCTTCGTTAGCTGAACGATGCCACTTGATACGCTACCGGCCAGTACGAGGAGTTACAGTACTAGACGACCGCTTTCGGCCAAAAGCAGTCACACCTAAAGTGCATGATGTAGCGGTAGCCGAGAAGAAGAGGCATTTGCTGATTGTCACGAACAAGTAGGCTCCTCGCTCGTGACAACACAGCGTTTCAGATCTTAGTCGTGAGCGTGACCGTGGCTTTCGACTTCGGACTGGGTTTCCGGCTCGCCGCCGCCACAGGCCGACAGCAGACCAAGCAGACAAACCAACAGCAGGGAGCGACTCAGGGTAGTTGTGCTTTTCATCATGTAATCCTTTCTGTTTCGATCATGAAAGTAGAAGCCCCTGTGCCGGCTGACGCAGGGGCTATGTGCCTCAGATAACGCGTTTGACGCTCAGGTACTCGCCCTTGGTCTTCAGCGTGATGGTCACGTCCTGGTTGCTGCGGTTGCGCCAGAACCAACCGTGTGTGCCGTCGAAAATGGCGGTGAACTCGCCTTTGTCACCCTTGATCTGCTTGGCTTTGCTGTAGCTGTGGTAGTAGCCCTTGGGGCCGTTGTAAGGCTCGCCATGAGTGTCGTGGTTGACCGGTACGCCATTGGTTGCCCACTCGTAGCTGACCGTGGCCTTGTTCAGCATCTCCAGCTTGATTTCACTGGCCTCACCTGGCTTCAGGGTGACGGTTATCTCGTCAGACTTCAGGGCTGGCTGTGGCTCTGCGGCTGGTTCAGCCACAGGCACTGCCGCGACTTGCTCTTGAACTACCGGCTGAACAGGCACGGGGGCTTGCACAACGGGGGATGCAGCGGGTTGAACCGCTGCATCCGCAGCCGCTTCTTCGGCCAGGGTTTTCTTCATTTCGCCCATCTGGGTCAGGCCGAGTAAGCGGCCAACGCCCGTTGGGTCGATGGCGTACTCCGAAGGCATCACTACAGTGACCAGTAAGGCTGCGGCAACGCCCACGGCGATCACAGTGGAGCGCAACAGTTGGCGGCTGGTAGGCAATTCGCTTTGGGTCGGAAGCTTGGTATTGAACATGCTGAGAATTCCTTACTGAGAGGCGATCAGGCCGGTGAGCTGGTAACCCATCAAGAGGAAACCGGCGCTCATCATGGCGACGTTTGCGGTATATGCATGGCGCCAGAAGCTGGCGGTGCGTCGCCAGTAGCCCATGACAATCAGGATGGCGCTCAGGGCCAGGAGCTGGCCGATTTCGACGCCGACGTTGAAGGCGATCAGGTTGGTGATCAGGCCATCTGCCGAGATCTCGTATTCCTGAATCTTGGTCGCCAGACCAAAGCCATGCAGCAGGCCGAAAATCAGCGTGGCCGCTTTGGTGTTCGGCTGATGGCCGAACCAGCGCTGGAATGCGCCCAGGTTATCCAGCGCCTTGTACACCACCGAGAAACCGATGATGGCGTCGATCACAAAGGAGCTGATGCTGATTTCTGCCAGCACACCGAACAACAGCGTAACTGTGTGGCCCACGGCGAACAGGGTGACGTAGAGCCCAACATCCTTCAGGCGGTAGAGGAAGAAGATCACTCCGAAGAGGAACAGCAGGTGGTCGTAGCCGGTGATCATGTGCTTAGCGCCCATGTAGATAAACGGCAGCACCATCACCCCGGAGCTTTCCTGAATAAAGCCCTTGTCGCCCTCGGCAACGGCGTGGGCCAGCGCCTCAGGCATGCCTAGAAACAGCAATGCCATGAAAAGCAGCAACAGTAGTAACGAGCGATTCGGACGCACGACAGATGAGTCCATTGCGCCCATAGATAGCGAATGCATGGTTGAGTCCTAAATTAAAGGGGGCTTGGGCCGCACAGCGGCCTGTGTCAGAGCACGAATGTGGCGCGCGGTGGCCGCTCGATCAGGAAGATCGGGCTTGGAGGAATGGAGTAGCGAGGGGCGAGTATCGGCTGCGCACGTTCTGGCAGCGTGCTTATTCTCAGCAGCGCGGTCAGATGCGGTGTTTCATGCAAGTGGTCGGCTGTCAGCGGCGAGTGGCAGTGATCCCCGTACGCAGCACAGGCCTGCGTCTCATCACCATGCGCATGCGAATGAGCACTGTCATTTCCACTCAAGGAAGGCTGGCTCGATCCCATAAACAGCGCAGAGGTATGCCCGGCCCAAGCCAGCAATATGGCGAGAGCAAGGGCAAAAATCACCTTGGTGCTAATGGGATTGCTGAGCATGTTGTGGTTCTTTCGATGCCTAAGCGAGTGGCTTTTATGGAGAGGTAGCCGGTTTGACCATATCCCCCCCAGGGGGATAGCATGAGAGCGTAATTCATCGACGCACGAGACTCAAGGCATGAGCGATCACGAACACGGCCACCAGCACCAAAGTCATGGCGACATCATCAAAAGGTTGAAGCGTGCGGAGGGCCACCTGCGCAGCATCGTCACCATGATTGAAGACAGCCGGGCCTGCGTCGACATTGCTCAGCAGCTACATGCCGTGGAAAAAGCCGTCTGCCAGGCCAAGCGTGTGCTTATCCAAGACCATATCGACCACTGTCTGGAACATACAGTCGAAGCACTTGCGGTAGGCGAGCGCGCTTCACTCGAAGACTTCAAGCAAATCACCAAGTACCTCTAGGCCCCTCCCATGTCGAGTTTCGCCGAATTGCTGCAACAGGGGGGCTCGCAGGCCTGGCTGTACTTCCCCAGCGCCATTCTGCTGGGTGCTTTGCACGGCTTGGAGCCTGGGCACTCGAAGACCATGATGGCGGCGTTTATCGTGGCCATTCGTGGCACGGTGAAGCAGGCCATTCTGCTAGGCCTTGCCGCAACGCTTTCGCACACCGCCGTAGTCTGGCTGGTGGCCATGGGCGGCATGTACCTGGGGCAGAATTTGGATGCCGAAACTACCGAGCCTTATTTCCAGCTAGCGTCCGCCGTAATCATTATCACCATCGCCCTGTGGATGCTCTGGCGCACCTGGCGTGGCGAGCAGATGTGGCGCTTCGAGGAAGGTGATGAGCATCAACACGACCATCACCACCACGATGAAACGCAGCGTATCGACACAGGGCACGGGCGTATCGAGCTGTCGATCTTCGAAGAAGGCGCCCCTCCGCGCTGGCGGCTGAAGACCTTGAGTGGTCATGCCTGGCCGGCTGCTGAAGTAAGCTTGCTGACGACTCGCCCCGATGGCCTGGCCCAGCAGTTTCGCTTCGTCGACCGGTGTGACTACCTAGAGTCACTGGACGATATTCCCGAGCCCCATGAGTTCACTGCGCGCCTGAGCCTCGGCCATGCTGATCACTCCCACGACTATGACCTGGAGTTCCGCGAGCAAAGCCACCGTCATGAGCATGATCATTCCGAGCTGGAGGGGCTAGAGCTGTCGCTGGAGGGCTACCAGGATGCCCATGAGCGAGCGCATGCCAACGACATCCGTAAACGCTTCAGCAATCGCAATGTCACCACCGGCCAGATCATCCTGTTCGGTCTGACTGGCGGACTGATTCCCTGCCCGGCAGCGATCACCGTGCTGCTGCTCTGCCTGCAAGTGAAAGAAGTCACCCTGGGTGCCGTCCTGGTGCTGTGTTTCAGCATCGGTCTGGCTATAACTCTGGTTACCGTTGGTGCAGCCGCTGCTATCGGCGCACGCCAGGCATCCAATCGTTGGCCCTGGCTGGGTGCTGTGGCCCGTCGCGCTCCTTACCTGTCCAGCCTACTGATCATTGGTGTGGGGGTTTACGTCGGCTTCCACGGCTGGATCGGCCTGAACGCCTAGCCGATGTGGGAGTTATCCGGTTATTTCGGCCTGTTCCTCGCTGCCTTCGGTGCTGCCACGTTGCTACCCATGCAGTCGGAGGCGGTGCTGGTCGGGTTGCTGCTGACTGACCGCTATGCGGTCTGGGCGCTGCTGGCGGTCGCCACCACGGGTAATGTACTGGGCTCGGTACTGAACTGGCTGCTGGGTCGCTCTATCGAGCGCTACAGACACAAGCGCTGGTTTCCCGTCAGCGAGGGCAAACTGGAAAAGGCTCAGCAGGCTTATCACCGCTTCGGTCGCTGGTCACTGCTGCTCAGTTGGGTGCCGATCATTGGTGATCCACTCACAGTCGTCGCGGGTGTCATGCGAGAACCCTTCTGGAGCTTTCTGTTGATCGTGATGCTGGCTAAGACCACTCGCTATCTGGCACTAGCTGCCATGACGCTTGGGTGGTTTGGGTGAGCCTGCAGAAGCGCGACACCAACCTGGATCTGATCAAGTGGCTGGCGATGCTGACCATGCTGCTGGATCACCTGCGCTACATCTGGCCTGACAACGGATGGTTGTTCATCGTTGGGCGCTTAGCCTTTCCAATGTTCTGCCTGGGGATCGCCGCCAATGTCGCGCGCTCGCAAACAGGTGAGCTGTATTCCGATAACAACGTTCGCTACATGTGCTGGATGACTGCGTTTGCAGTGATCTCGGAGTTGCCCTATCGCCTGCTTTCTAACGACAGCAGCACGCTCAACGTTATGCCTTCGCTGCTGTTGGGCCTGCTTATCACCTGGGGAGCACATCACCGTGGTCGCGACGGTTTGATCCTGGCTCTGGCCGGCGTGACTGTCGCGGTGCTGATGCAAGAGCGCCTGATGTACGGCGTTTTCGGCGCACTGCTGCCGGCAGCGTTGCTGCTGGCCATTCAGCGCCCAGGGCTTGTGTGGCTATTGCCTGCCGCACTGTGCGTACTGGCCAATAGTCGCAACCGCTGGCTCGCCGAGTGGGAATTGCAGCCCTATACCTTGCTGATCGTGATCACTGCGTTTGTCGCACCCTTGCTTGGGTTGTGGCTGCTGCGCCGACTGCGCCAGTTCAGGGTCTGGCCGGTCAAGCGCTGGGGTTATTGGTTCTACCCCGGGCATCTGGCCGTACTACACATGATCCGCTCGCTCGGCTAGTGCCAGCGACTATCGCGTCATATCGGCGGAGATCCACTACCTCGATATGCTACGGGTGGGCCGGCCAGCGCCGTACCAGCCAGCAAAGCCATCGATCAAGAAGCGAGCATCCAGGCCCATGGCCTCCAATGTGGCGGCGATGCCCTGGCTGATTTCATGCCCCTTGGCGCAATAGACAATCACTGGCCTGTCCCGTGAAACCTGATCTTTCCAGGTGAAGACAGCCTCGGGATCACGCCAGTGTGCGTCGGGAATTTCTTCGGCATCGGCAAGCCGCACGCTCGTACGGCGCACATCCAGCAAAGTGAACGCCCGATCTGCTGCCTGCCATTCCGCCAGTTCGCATATCGAGATTCTGCTCATCTTCTACCTCTCAGTTTTGCAGCAGGTGTACCACCAGTCCGGCCAAAGCACAGGCCATCAGCACTTGGATGACACCGCGTTTAAAGTGAAACAAGGCTACCGCTGCCGCCAGGGCAATTAGCGCCGAAGGCCAGTCGAAAGCCCCCTCGAAGCCTTGCGGCCAGAGCACGTGATAACCAAAGAACAGCGCCAGATTGAGGATTACCCCGACCACGGCGGCGGTGATGGCCGTCAGCGGCGCGGTGAACTTCAGTTCGTTGTGGGTCGATTCCACCAGCGGGCCGCCCGCAAGAATGAACAGGAAGGACGGCAGGAAGGTGAACCAGGTGACCAGGCTGGCGGCCACGACACCGGCCAAGAAGGCCTGATCGGCACCGAATACCTGCTGCACGTAGCCACCGACAAAACCGACGAAGGCCACCACCATGATCAGTGGCCCTGGCGTAGTTTCACCCAGAGCCAGACCGTCGATCATCTGTGTCGGGGTCAGCCAGCCGTAGTGGCCGACTGCACCCTGGTAGACATAGGGTAGTACCGCATAGGCACCGCCGAAGGTCAGCAGTGCGGCCTTGGTGAAGAACCAGCCCATCTGCGTCAGCGTGCCTTCCCAGCCGAATAGAGCGGTCAACAGCCCCATGGGCAACGCCCACAGCGTTGCACCTATCGCTGCCAGCAAGAGCAGTCGTGGCCAGCGGAAGCGCGCATGTTCCGGTGTCGGGGTTTCATCATCAATCAGCGCTGGGCCGTAAGACTGCTTGGCCGCGCCATGACCACCGCCGATGCTGAACTTCTCTGGGACGAAACGCCCACCGAAATAACCGATCACTGCGGCGACCAGCACGATCAGCGGGAACGGCAGGTTGAGGGCGAATATCGCCACAAACGAGGCGGCAGCTATCGCCCACAGCCAGTTGTTCTTCAGGGCACGGGAGCCGATGCGATGAGCGGCCTGCACCACGATGGCGGTCACGGCGGGCTTGATCCCATAGAACAGTCCGGCCACCACCGGCACATCACCGAAAGCGATATAGACCCACGACAGCGCGATCAGGATAAACAGCGAGGGCAGCACAAACAGCACCCCGGCAATCACACCACCCCAGGTGCGGTGCATCAGCCAGCCGATATAGGTGGCCAGTTGCTGGGCCTCCGGGCCGGGCAGCAGCATGCAGTAGTTCAGCGCATGCAGAAAACGCCGCTCAGAGATCCAGCGCCGACGCTCCACCAGCTCCTGGTGCATGATCGAGATCTGTCCGGCTGGGCCGCCGAAACTGATGAAACCGAGCTTGAGCCAGAACAGAAAAGCCTGGAACAAACTGACAGGCTCGGCACGTGGCAGATCCTGCTCTACAGGCGGCAGTGTGGTTTCATTCATCAGGGGTCTCTTCTTTCACAAATGCCGCCAGCAACCCATCGAAGATGGCGCAAGCAGCCGTTAGCAACTGGTCGTCATTGAGGATGGTTTCGCGCAGCCCGGCCAATACACGCTCGATGCCAACAGCCTCAGCGGGTTGAACGCCACCGACATCCAGGTAATGCACCAGAGCCGCGATGCGGCTTAGGCCTGGCTCGACCAGTGCAAAGCTGGCTTGCAGGGTTTCGAAGGTGACGCGACTGCCGACATGGCTAAAGGTCGCACCGTCGAAATCGAAGCCCAGCGCGTCAGCAGGGCAATCATTCGGTGTGTCCAACCAGAGAATGCGGGCTCTCGGATCGATGCAGCGCCGAATCAGCCAGGCACTGGCCAGGCGGTCGACCCAGGGCCGCTTGCGCGTAGCCCAGAGGCGGCCCTGGTAGTCGCGGCGATCCAGCTGTTCGATAGGCTGATCCTGACTGCTCGGCTCATCCCGCGAAAGTGCCCGACTGATGGCCGTTTCAAGTGTTTTGAGGGCCGTGTCGGTCTGTTTCCGCGCTGCCGCAGGGAAGAAGTCGATGGCCGCAAGCTGCGCAAATGCCTTGCGCAGCTTGCGTACCTGCTTGGTGCTAGTGAGGGCGTTATCCGAAGTCAGTTGAGCCTGGCACGCCTCGATCTCGACGCGCAGCTTGGCGTAGTCCTCGCTACGGTCGAACAACTCGATAAAGCGCTCGCCTTGCGGATCATTGATGGGCAACAGAAAGGCCGTGCCATTGCTACCCAGCACGTCGCGCTCAACAGCTTCCAACGCTTCCCGGCAGGCGGGAGTATCAGGCAGCAAATAGACACCATCGCGCAGTACCGCTGCGCCACTGCTCTTGAGGGCACGCCAGGCACGCATCCGCTCTGTGGCGTTAGCGGTCGGCAAGGCGATGATCAGAGATAGCCAACTATTCATGTAGAGTAGAATACCTATTAGGTAGTAATCTTTACTCTATTCTTGCTCTGGGTGATTGTGAAGCACTAAATAGTTGGCCGATGATTGCCCGTTACGACTGGTCGCTTTTGGCCGGTTAGCGACGGTCTGACTTCGACCGTCGCTATACATGGTCAAACCTCGGTCTGCTCCGCCATTTCCAAGGCGTCATCGACCTCAATCCCGAGGTATCGGACAGTGCTCTCAAGCTTCGTATGGCCGAGCAGCAATTGAACCGCACGCAGGTTCTTCGTCCTGCGATAGATCAGTGATGCCTTCGTACGTCTCATTGTGTGAGTGCCATACATGGCTGGATCAAGGCCAATGGCTTTCACCCAGCCTTTGACGATACGGGCGTATTGACGAGTGGAGAGATGGTCAGAGGTATGCAGCCGGCTCGGAAAAAGGCAGTCCTCGCTGCGGAGCTGGGCTTGATGTATCCAGGCCGCGAGAGCAGACCGTGTTTGCTCAGTGATCTCGAACTGCACTGGCCGCTGCGTTTTCTGCTGCATCACCATGGCTCGTGATGACAGGTTTTCGCCATGGGCAACGTCGCGCACACGGAGCTTGGTTAAATCGCAGGCTCGCAGCTTGCTGTCGATGGCTAAATCGAAGAGCGCTAGATCTCGACTTCTCTCGGCGATTTGCAGCCTCACCCGGATTGCCCAGATATCTCTCAGGCGGAGCGGGGCCTTCTGTCCGACTAATTTTCCTTTGTTCCAGGGCTGATGGCTGTAGGTAGCAATGGTGTTCATGGCAAGTCCTCCTGGTGTGGGAGGACAAGGATGGTTGGCCGGAGCAATGGTCGCTAACCGGCCAGAAGCGGCCACTAATTTCTTGGCAATCAACAGCAGAAAAAGCATTATGGAAACAACTGCTCACGCGCAGTCCCATCTTCGGCGGCATGGATGCCTTGCTTATCTCACACAAGCATTCATTCCTGCTAGCTTTGGCGACATGCTGTGAAGCGCGGGCTTATGCCGCATTCGGCCGCCCTGGCTTATACCGCGTTCGATATAACGTCGCAGCAGAAGGGAGTGAAAGATGCATAAAACACTGATCCGCAAGAGAAAAGTCAACATTGTTAGCGAAATGTTAGGCTGCGTATTAGTCGAGCGTTCGGTCTAATCACTGTTAGTGGCTTTTCTCCAGGTCATGTCAGGGTCACGAACGTTTGAAGTAATCCAGCAGTAATCCGACAGCTCCAGTGTTCGGCTAACGCCGTAGAAAGCACAATCTAGAGGTTGATTAACGAGATAGTAGATGGTCCGGTGAAACCGACTAAGAGAAAATTGTGAGTCTGTAACTGACGTTGTGACGCGGCCCGGAGAAATTATGATCGAGAGAGTTTTCAGAAGTAGTCGGTTTATGGTGTGGGTGGCAGTCGTTATCTGTGCGGTGTCATCTTTGCTCTTGTATGGTGCCTCGGTTAACATAATCTGGAATACCGCACTGGATGTAGTACGTGATATACCTGTCTCTGCTGACGACGGCAAGAGCCTCGCGGTTCGCCTCCTGAAGCTGTTGGATCTCCTGCTGATCGCTATTACTTTTCAGATCATGGCGGTTAACCTGTATCGTCTGTTCATCCGTCCGGTGTCTGATGATGACAGAGAATCCCAAAACCCTCTGGACATTAAGAGCTTCCATGATTTGAAGATAACAGTAAGCCAAGTGGCTGTTGTGCTACTGGTGGTTCTGTTCCTTGAGCAGGCGGTAGAGATTGGCGCTACGATCGCTACGTTATACTTTGGTGCTGCCATCGGTATCATTATTTTGGCCTCGGTATTCGCGTGGAAGAATATGAAAGACTGATGCACAGCACGCGGTTAGACGTCACCTGCTGGTTGCCTGAACTAGAGAGGCAACCACTCCGCAGAGAATGTAGGCGGCCAACGCTTCATGGGAGCCTGCTTTGGGCAAGAGCCAACGTCACGGGCGTCTGCCACTAACCAATCCAAGCATAGCGACACCATTTCGGTTGCGGCTTCGCCTTCACTACAAAGCTGCGCGTGTTGGCGGCGTTATGCGCATCCATAGAGAGGGTACTCTTATTATTGAAATCAGGAAGGCAGAAAAAGCGGACGTTCCTGCGATACTCGACCTTGTTCGAGGAAAAGCGGAATTCGATGGGTGTTTGAATTCGCTTCAATCTACGGAAGCTGACATTGAGGAAGCTTTCTTCTCCGAACAACCCAAGGCGTTTGCGCTCTTGGCCATGAAGTCAGGCGAGGCCGTGGGTATCGCGACGTACTACAGTATCTATTCCACGTTCATTGCCAAGCCTGGCATCTGGCTAGACGATCTGTTTGTCTATCCGCAGTTCCGGGGAAGCGGTGTGGGCGAAGCTCTACTCTCAGAGCTGTGTATCCTCGCTCAGAATACTGGCTGCGGGCGTATTGACTGGATCGTGGCTACCGACAATGATCGAGGAAGGAGCTTCTACGAGCGCTCGGGCGCTCGGATATTCGAAGAGGTACGGCGTGCCCGGTTAGATGAATGTGCGATCAACGCACTTGCAGAGAAAGCGCATAACAAAGCAATGCACCCGACAAGCGGGTGATTGCGGCGTTAGGCACAGTCAAACACGCAACAATCCAATTCTTTCAACCCAGGGGTCTCCCAACTATGAAAGTCAAACTTGTAGCATTAACAGCATTAGTCGCACTTACCTCAAATATTGCGAACGCAAACGAGCCCATCGTTGTAAATCAGGCAGTAACAGAGAAGGAAGCATTAACAGCTCAGCAAGCATGGTGTGCTGCTCTTCTTGATATCAACGCCGCATACGAAAAGGATGGAAAAGTAGCAGCGAGAGCATTGGCCGAGAAAGTCATAGATTCCGCTTACGCCTACCAAATGGGCGCAGTACTCTTTAAGCCTACGCTCACGGTGAACCCTCAAACATTTCGCCCCACACGTGCCGGTGCGCTATCTTATTTCGTTGGCGGTGACCCATCCTTCCCTGCCGACACAGGTTTTGCTCTAAAAGGCTGGAGAAAATGTGAGCCTGTCACTTCTGCTATTTTTCTTGATGGCAATAGCGCAATTACTATGGGGAAAGTTCACTTCACAGATAAAAATGGGAAAGTGACTACCGTTGACAAAACGTGGGGTTACGTTAAAGACGATGCGGGAAATTTGCGCATTAACCTTCACCATTCATCATTGGAGTACCAACCTAAGTAAATCCGCTATAAACCCATAGGCAGTGGAGTTGTTGCCTAACAAGTCATTCCAGCGGACTGCCTACGGCAGCCGCTGAATTCCAACGTTAGGTTATCCGAGCAAAAGTGACCCGCCCCTCATTCCTCAGTCACTGTGAATGTCCGCTTCTGGCCGATTCTGTTGAAAAAGTAGCGATTTCCCCGTGCCGGCGGCAGAATCACTCTGTCGGTGAGCGCGGGGGCGAACAGCATGATGGGACAGCTACCGGGTGGACAGCAGCGCCTGTTTTACTCGTTCAATCTGGAAGACCATGTCCCAGCCCAACACCTCTTGCGCAGTATCGACCAGTGCCTGGATCTGAGTGACCTGCGCAGCTACCTTGCGGATTTCTACAGTTCCATCGGACGCCCCTCGATCGACCCGGAGTTGATGGTGCGGATGCTGGTCGTTGGCTACTGCTACGGCATCCGTTCCGAACGACGGCTGTGCGAAGAGGTGCACTTAAATCTGGCCTATCGTTGGTTCTGCCGGCTGGGTCTGGAAGACGAAGTACCCAATCACTCGACCTTCTCGAAGAATCGCCACGGCCGTTTCCGTGACAGCGGTCTGTTCCGTTGGTTGTTCAATGAGGTGCTGCGCCGCTGCATGGCGGCTGGCCTGGTCAAAGGCGAAGGCTTCGCTGTGGACGCCAGCATCATCAAGGCGGATGCCAGCCGGCAACGTGGAGTGACGGGAGATGAAGTCGACTGGCGTGATCCCGCGCTCAGCAGCCGCGCGGTGCGCGAGTATCTTGAAGCCCTTGATGAAGAGGCGCTTGCTGAGGCTCTTCCCAAGAAAATCTCGCTCACCGATCCGCTGTCCCGTTGGACTGCTGCGCCAGGCGGCCCGGCCTTCTTTGCCTACTCCACGAATTACCTGATCGATACTGAGCATGGCGTGATCATGGATGTGGAAGCAACTCCAGCGCATCGTACTGCCGAGGTCGATTCGACCAGGACGATGGTTGATCGCGTTGAAGCGCAGTTCGACCTCACGCCAGAGCGCCTCATTGGTGATACCGCCTATGGCACTGCCCCGATGCTGGCCTGGATGGTCGAAGAAAAGAACATCGACCCGCATGTCCCAGTCTGGGACAAGACCGAGCGCAAAGACGACAGCCTCTCCAGTAACGATTTCCACTGGAATCCGGAGGCCAATGAATACCACTGCCCAACCGGCAAACCGCTACGCAGTGAATGGCGCGCCTTCACCCAGAAAAGATCGCGGGTGACCAAGGCCAACACCATCATCTACCGCTCCAGTCAAACCGACTGCGCCACATGTCCGCTGAAAGCGAAGTGCTGCCCTAACACACCGAATCGGAAGATCGTCCGCAGCATCCATGAAGCTGCCCGTGACGTGGCGCGACGCATCGCCAAGACACCGGAATACCTCGTCTCTCGTTGCGAACGGAAGAAGGTGGAGGTGCTTTTCGCCCACCTCAAACGGATCATGAAACTCGATCGTTTACGATTGCGTGGCCTGACAGGTGCCGCTGACGAATTCACCTTGGCTGCGACGGTGCAGAACCTGCGCCGCATGGCCAAGCTTTTGCCTCAAGGGCCACCACTCACGGGATAGGTGCGCCTGCGGCGAGCAGAAACCCTCGAATTAACCCTCAGACCCAGGCAAGGAAGCTCAGTGAAACGCCGAAAGGCAACTTGAAGTGGCTTCCAGTCACTTCGATAGTAGGCACCGCTGACCAGCTGGCTGCCGCAGAACTTAGTTTTTCAACAGAATCGGCCAGTAGCAGCCGCTCAATTGTGTCTATAGAACCTTTAGCGATTCAGTTACCAAACCAAAACTTTCAGGCAAGGCCTGCAGAGATTGTCTTGGGGCTAAGAAAACAACATATACCTCAGACCAAACTTGACTTTCTGTTTATCTCACTCCACCCACCTTGGCAAATCATGAGATAATATCGCTCTTCCACCCTATAAAATCGATAAAAAACCCTGATGCGACGGGTTGCTTTTTCTATTTTCAAATTTTGATAGCCGGGCTTGTAAATGAAAATCCTCGAACCACAGATCGACAAGCTGTTTGATGACAACCCAATTCTTCGACAACCTTTTCTCCATGTTTACAATCATTTCTGCCAGGTTGCCACCTTCCAATTCATTCAAGAAAAGCAAGCACCTCATAGCTTCGCAATTCCGTATACATTTGTATTTGAGCGCATGAACGACTTTAGTCCTCAAAGCCCTGAATCATGCGATGATTTTTTGCGCAAGCTAAACCCTGATGACTTTAAAAATTTATTCGCTTGCGCAAACCTCAATATAGTCATCCCATTTATTCGTAGCAAAATATATAGATTCACTCGCGAAAGCAGCGAAAAGTCAACGATCGACTACGCTGATGAAATTACACTCAAACATGAAATCAATGACATCATTGTAACGCATTTATCTCTACCAGTTATTTCAAACCAAGCTCACGATTCTAGACCTTGGCTCAAGAGCGTTGTTAATCGGCTAAGAACCAACAAGCCCGTAAATCCCACATTTTATTTTGATTACATTTCCGAGCAGTACAAAGCATCTGAAAATGCATTCATTGAAGCAGATATTATTCCACCTGATTTCTATACGCAGATTGGATTTTCTTCTGCCGATGCCTTTAAAAAAATCAGGAATGCTTTTATCTGCATAGGGCAAATCTATAATGACATCACGTTCATAGTTTACAAATACCTGGAAGTCAATGAACTTAAAGACTCAGGGGATGGAGATCATCATTTACAAGGCCTTGGCATGGCCAGGCTGGGTGCCGCCGAGCTGAAATTTCTAGTTCAAAAGCTCACCGGGGTGGCTGAGTCAGACTACGATAAATTTTCTGAGTTTTTCTTCTGCGGCGAGGGAAAAAATGGCAGCCTAAGCTTAAAATTCATGCCGCCATTCTGGAGCATTTCGGATGACGTATACTTCTGCCCGGCCTTAGTTCCAACCCTACTGGGCACGAGAAATCTTTTGATCTCCATACTAATAGATGATGATAAAAATACTAAATACAACTATGACGGATTGATATCTCACTTTTTCGAACCTGAACTCTTGAGAAGGGCTCAAAGGCATTTCGAAAGCAATGGCTTTTATACTTATTTAGAATGTGACTTTACTGGGGGCGAGATTGATTTATTGGTTTTTTGCAATAAATCCAATACCGTGATGACCGTCCAGGCAAAAGCCACTTTATACCCTGAGTCAGCTCGCATGGTGCGACGTTTGGACGATAGAATTCGGGAAGCAGTTGAGCAGACCAAACGATTTGATAAACTCGAACCCAAGGAGAAAACTAGTTTATTCAAAAAATCTTTTCTCAGCTTGGATGATTCGGCGCAAATCAATCATATTCGCGCAGTTTTAACAAATTCCAGTTTCGGAAGCACTTTTAGCTGGCAATTACTAGAAAGCAACAAAATAACCCCAATAAACTGCAATCTTCTTAAAAACGTATTGCCTTGCTGCAATGTTTTAACTGAACTACCAGAACAAATTGAAGCATTTATTGCAAAGATAAAATCCGAGATTGAGATCACTGAGGAACAAAAAGTTTTCAGCCTCCCTGGCCATACGATTTATCAACGACACGTTGAAACACATCGCATGAAGAACCTTTACGACGCCAAGTATTGGGGCGAGTGAATAGCCCCCAGTTTCATAGATGCTTTCGAGCCTCAGCGAAACCGGCCCAGCCTTGGCGTGACCAGCAGTTTCTGGCCGGTTTCGGCCTGTCGCCACCGGCAGCTATGGATTAAATCCGGCCCGTCGTGACTGGCAACAGCCGAACCATCGTGGACCACTGAGACCTAGGGAAGGTCTGAAGTAACCCTGTATTTCCGGTCGACTTCAGCCCTCGCTGCTTTTGAAAGCGGGCCGTCGATCAAAATCGACCAGGTAACCCGCTCAGTTCTCCGTTTTTGGCCGCCGCGAGCACCTCGCAGCAGCCATTTTCCGCATTACAGGTGCACCTTTCCTGCGGTAGTCAGCAAATGTCGGCGCGCCATCCATAGGTTCGACAGCGCGAACAGCGTCACCAGCTGAGCGGTGTTCTTGGCCAGGCCACGGAAGCGCACCTTCACGTAACCGAACTGGCGCTTGATCACTCGAAACGGGTGCTCGACCTTCGCTCGCACTTGTGCCTTGGCCTTCTCGATCTTGCGCTTGGCTTTGTACAGGGCGCTGCGTTTATCGAGCTTCTTGTAGGTGCTGCGGCGTGCTGCGACCTGCCAGATCACTTCGCGGCCAGCATGTTCGGGGCGCTTTTCGACGCCGGTGTAGCCGGCATCGGCGCAGACGACGTTCTCTTCACCGTGCAGCAGTTTGTCGACCTGGGTGATATCCGCCACGTTTGCCGCCGTGCCGACCACGCTGTGCACCAGCCCCGACTCGTCATCCACACCGATGTGGGCCTTCATGCCGAAGTAGTACTGGTTGCCCTTCTTGGTCTGGTGCATCTCCGGATCGCGCTTGCCGTCCTGGTTCTTGGTCGAGCTGGGCGCGTGGATCAGTGTGGCATCGACGATAGTGCCCTGGCGCAGCGACAGGCCGCGATCCCCCAGGTAGCCATTGATTACGCCGAGGATGCCGGCTGCCAGCTCATGTTTCTCCAGCAAGCGACGGAAATTTAGGATGGTGGTTTCGTCGGGAATACGCTCCAGGCTCAGCCCGGCGAACTGACGCAGGATGGTCGTCTCGTAGAGCGCTTCTTCCATGGCCGGGTCGCTGTAGCCGAACCAGTTCTGCATCAGATGGATACGTAACATGGCCATCAGCGGATAGGCTGGACGACCACCTTCACCCTTTGGGTAGTGTGGCTCGATCAGGGCAATCAATCCCTTCCACGGCACCACCTGATCCATCTCGATCAGGAACAATTCCTTACGGGTCTGCTTGCGCTTGCCGGCGTACTCGGCGTCGGCGAAGGTCATCTGCTTCATGGAAAAACTCGGCTGGCGGGATCGGCGTGTTTCACCAGATTCGGGAAGTCTTTTTCAGACCTTCCCTAGATGAGTGGAAGCTTCGAATCGTCACCGCAATCAGCTACTGCCGTTTTGTTGTAATCAAAGGGGAGACTTCTTCTTTCTATGCAGAGACTTTTCGGACTGAGTGGTGGTGGCCGTCCGCCACGCTCCGGGCGACTATCCAGCCGGCAAACAGGGCGATGTGTTCGCGGTCGAGTTCAGGGTAGCGCGCATGTCCTGCCTTGGCCTGAGCGACGGTCCGGTGTTCCAGTACAAAGAGCCTTTTCGTTCCAGGTCGCGACCGATGATCAGGCTGAGACGGACCACTTGTGAACACGATCATTAACAATGGGGCCAGGTGAGCGCGTATGGCTGGTACAGGGACGAGTGGGTGTTTCGTGGTAGATCTCCCTGCATATTCTGACGGCTGCAATACCCAGCCCTGATCGAGCGGCAACAACGCGTTCGTTCGAGGCCATTGATGGCATGACGAAGATCGACTTTGCCGCGATCGAGGCTGCGCTGAAGGCTTGATCTTCAACGTCTGAATCCAGCCCCAATGACTGAGCCTGCCTGACACCACATGCGATTCTGAGGCTGCTGCGGCCCCTCCGCGTGACTCGCAGAGTTCCGTGCTGTGATCCACCTCTGCTGCGACTCGGTCAAGCTAAATGCAATCGTTGGTCAGGAGCTTCTATAAAACGCAGGCATAATCTTGTTATGATATCGCTGGCGTCAAACTCGGCAGATGATACGGCCTTATAGATTTACTTAAGAGTGTATGTCGTATATTAAATACGTGGCCTAAATGCTGTGCTGTGCTTTGCTTCGGATTGTTCCTGTGTCCGATTTTGGTAGTGTCTAACTATCTCAATCCTTCGCAAGTGGTGCGGGATGTTGCAAGGTGGGCGATATTTTTATAGTAAATTGGGTTTGTAAATATTTTAATTGGAAGCTAGTGTTTATGATGATGGGCGAACAAGCATCTCAGATTAATAAAGCTGCGGAACTTCGTCGTAAAAAGCTGCGCGGCAATGTGGGCAAGGCTGTTGTAGATTATGCAATGATCGAAGATGGCGACAAAATTATGGCCTGCGTAAGTGGTGGCAAAGATTCATTCGTTATGCTTGACGCTTTGCTGCACTTGCAGAGAGTTGCGCAAATAAAATTCAGTGTTGTGGCGGTTAATCTTGATCAGAAGCAACCTGGCTTTCCGGAGCATATCTTGCCTGAGTTTTTCGAGGCTAAAGGGATTGATTACTATATAATTGACAAGGATACTTATTCCGTTGTCAAGAGTAAGATCCCGGAGGGTAAGACTACTTGTTCTCTTTGCTCTAGACTCAGAAGGGGCACGCTTTATAGTTTTGCTGAGGAAATTGGGGCTACTAAATTGGCACTCGGTCATCATATGGATGACATGGTTGAAACTTTGTTTCTGAACATGTTCTTCCAGGCGCAAATGAAAGGGATGCCTCCTAAGCTTCTTAGCGATGACAAGAGAAATATAGTTATCCGGCCGCTCGCCTACTGTCGCGAGAAAGATATAGCAAAGGTCGCTGCCGATAGCGCATATCCAATCATTCCGTGCAATCTCTGCGGCTCGCAAGAGAATTTGCAGAGGAAAAAAATCAAGTCGATGATTGCGGAGTGGGATTCGGTAAATCCTGGCTGCGTAGAAAACATCTTTCACAGCTTACAAAACGTAAGTCCATCCCAGTTAGCTGATCGTAGTCTCTTCAATTTTATAGATCTATCCATTGATAGGTCGGATGCCCGACCGCCCTACGAATTCGAAGCAGCCGAGGTTTCATCATCCAGCGTTGAAGGCCGGATTGATGTCGTTCGGATTTTGTAAAGGTTCAAGGTGATTTTTCGGGGGGGGGAGAGGGTGTTTAGAGGCCAAGAAGACGCAAAATTTACTTTTTCGCATTTTTCTGTAAAGCCCGCTTTCTATTTAATTCATTTAAAATCAACAAGTTGCGATTATTCTGATGCTGTCCAGTTATGTTTTCTTAAGCTATAAGGAAAAGACAGCTACACCATGCTCGATGTGCTGCTCTATCTGCAGAAGGTCGCGCCGATCAGGTTCGAGGTGGTCGCCGTGAATATGGACCAGAAGCAGCCAGGCTTCCCCGAACACGTGTTGCCCGAATACCTGAAGTCCATCGGCGTCGAATACCACATCATCGAGAAGGACACCTACTCGGTGGTGAAGGAGAAGATTCCGGAAGGCAAGACCACCTGCTCGCTGTGCTCACGTCTGCGCCGCGGCACGCTGTACACCTTCGCCGACGAGATCGGCGCGACGAAGATGGCGCTCGGGCATCATCGCGACGACATCCTGGAGACCTTCTTCCTCAACATGTTCTACGGCGGCACGCTCAAGGCCATGCCGCCCAAGCTGCTCTCCGATGACGGCCGCAATGTTGTGATCCGTCCGCTCGCCTACTGCAATGAGGCGGATATCGAGGCCTATTCGAAGATGAAGGAGTTCCCGATCATCCCGTGCAACCTCTGCGGCTCGCAGGAGAACCTGCAGCGTCAGGTGATCAAGGAAATGTTGCAAGAGTGGGAGCGCAAGTCGCCGGGGCGCACCGAGATCATGTTCCGCGCGCTGCAGAACGTGGTGCCTTCGCAGCTGGCCGACCGCAACCTGTTCGACTTCAAGAGCCTGCGCATCGACGACAGTGCCACGCCGCGCTTTGTCGATGTGATGAGCCTGTAATCGGGCGCACCCGGCCGAGCCCGCCACTTTCTTTTGCCGTGCCGGTTGAAAGCCGCAGTCCCGGCAGAGTATGGTTCGGTCATCTTCTGGAGATCAGCATGTTCCTGAACCCTGTAGCCCTGAACGTTGTCGATGCCGGTGCCATTCGCGCCGTGTTCGCTCGTGGGCAGCAGGTTGCAGCCGCTGGTTATTACTTTGGGTATTGGTTTAGCCGCAGGCGCGCCTGATACCCCACAGGCGCCCTAGCAAGCAGGGTCGCCACCAGAGCAGTTTTCGAACCCCCGGTCGGCCACCCGACCGGGGGTTTTGTTTTTTTCGGCCACACGATGGCCGAACGCAACGAGGAACACGCCATGACCACTTACCGTACCGACCGTTATTACCGCTACGACTGGCGATTTAGCCGCTTCGACGCCCAGCAGACCTCACGCGAACGAACACCCGACTAGCGCCGCCGCGGACCACCCGCGTCGGCAGAAGGAACCGCCAGATCATGAATGCATCCGCCACCGTACTTGCCAGCCACACCCCGACCATCGCCGAAACCCTTTCCGTCCGCCGCAGCGCGCAGCCGTTGCCCAGCCCCGCAGTATTGCGCCAGCGTCTGCCCTTGAGCGACGCCCTTGCCGCGCGCATCCAGAACGACCGCAACGCCATCCGCGCCGTGCTCGACGGTCGCGACCCGCGCCTGCTGGTCGTCGTCGGGCCCTGTTCCCTGCACGATCCTGTCGCCGCGCTCGAGTACGCCGAGCGTCTGGCCGCCCTTGCTCCCGAAGTCAGCGATCAGCTGCTGCTGGTGATGCGCGCCTATGTGGAGAAGCCGCGTACGACCGTCGGCTGGAAAGGCTTGGTCTACGATCCGCATCTGGACGGCAGCGGCAACATGGCCGAGGGGCTGCACCTGTCGCGGCGGCTGATGCTGGATATTCTGGAAACCGGTCTGCCGATCGCCAGCGAGCTGCTGCAGCCGCTGGCTGCCGGATACTTCGACGATCTGCTCGGCTGGGCCGCGATTGGTGCGCGCACCAGCGAGTCGCAGATCCATCGCGAGCTGGTCAGTGGGCTGGACCTACCGGTGGGCTTCAAGAATGGCACCGATGGCGGCCTCGGCATCGCTTGCGACGCCATGCGTTCGGCCGAGCATCCGCATCAGCATTTCGGCATCGACGATCTCGGCCATCCGGCACTGCTGCACACCCGCGGCAATCCGGATACCCACCTGGTGCTGCGTGGCGGCCACGGCGCACCCAACTACGACGCGGCCAGTGTCGCTGCTGCCCGTTGCGCGCTGGCAAAGCAGGGGATCGCCCCGCGCATCATGGTCGATTGCAGTCATGCCAACAGTGGCAAGGACCCACTGCGTCAGCCCGCAGTGCTGGAGTCGGTGATCGAACAGCGCCTGGCTGGCGACATGAGCCTGCGTGGCGTCATGCTGGAGAGCCGCCTGTTCGATGGTTGCCAGCCGCTGTCCGATGAATTGCGCTACGGCGTGTCGATCACCGACGGCTGCCTCGGGTGGATGGCGACCGAGCAGCTGCTACGTCTGGCGGCGCAGCGGCTGCGCGGCTGAGCCGGCTCGCCCGCGCACGACGTTTTGCTCGCAGGGTGGACAACGCGAAGCTTGTCCACCGTCTGCGCGCCTGGTGGCAGGGCAAATAAGACGCGCACCAAGCAGTGCTACCCGACCGCTGCCGCCCAGCTGCGTCTGCGGCGGACTTGCGAGGCGGGCTCGTCATCGGCACCCTGTGCCGCTGCCGTCACATCGGATCCGAACCATGCAAGACTACAAATGGCTGCACGAGTACTGCCTCAACCGCTTCGGCTCGGCCGCGGCATTGGAAGCGCGCTTGCCGCAACCGCGCAGCGCCGATGAGCTGCGCGGCGTTTCCGATGACCGCTACCTCTCGCTGATCAGCCTGCGCATCTTCCGCGCCGGGCTCAAGCACAGCCTGGTCGACGCCAAGTGGCCGGCGTTCGAGCAGGCGTTCTTCGGCTTCGATCCGGAAAAGGTGGTGCTGATGGGCGGCGAGCACATCGAGCGGCTGATGCAGGACACTCGACTGATCCGCCATCTGGGCAAGCTCAAGAGCGTGCCGCGCAATGCTCAGTTGGTGCTCGACGTGGCAAAGGAGCGAGGCGGCTTCGGCAACCTGCTGGCGGACTGGCCGAGCAGCGACATCGTCGGCCTGTGGCGCTACCTGGCCAAGCATGGCAGCCAGCTCGGCGGCCTGTCGGCGCCACGCCTGTTGCGCATGGCCGGCAAGGACACCTTCATTCCAAGCAATGACGTGGTGGCTGCGCTCAAGGCACAGGAGATCGTCGACAAGCTGCCCAGCAGTCAGCGCGACCAGGCTGCGGTGCAGGCTGCCTTCAACCAGTGGCAGGCCGAGAGTGGCCGCCCGCTGTGTCAGCTTTCAGCAATGCTGGCGTTCACCGTCAACCACTGACGACCCGTTCCGCGTCCGGCGAGAGCCTGGCGTGCTGCGACGCTTTAGCGCAGCGCCGCGTGAGGGGGCGCGGTGTAAAGTTCAAACATGACCATCGTCAAAGACAAACGCGTGCAGATCGTATGGGTGCTCCTCACCTGCATCCTGCTCAATGCCTTTGTCTGCAGCCTGAACCACGCGACGCACGTGGGTTTCGAGCTGGCCATGGGGCAGGATGCATTCTGCTTCAGTGACGAAACTCCAGCGGGTGCGAAGGCGCCCACAGACGTGCATGAACTGGCCGAGCAGGCCTTCGACTGCCCGCTATGCGGTCTGAGCCTGCTGGCCATCGTGGTGCTGTTCGCGCTCGGCTGGCTCGGCCGCCGAACGGCCAAGCTGCAGCCACGGCCAGCGCCGCATCTTGGCGGCCCTCGGTACCACTGGCCGGCGCTGAACCCTCGCGCGCCCTGAATTCCCCTGACTGATGCCTTTCACCGCTCCCGCCGCAGCGTGCTGCCTGCGGGGCGGATACGCGTCGGAGCCTTCCGACGGCACGGTCAACACAGGGGATTTCACCATGACCATGATGGAAAGATTCGCCCGCGCCGACAGCCGCGTCAGCTATCGGCTGCCATTTCCGGATTACCCGAGCAATGCCCGCAGCTTCGTTCATCTGGATGCCAAGCTGCTGCCTTACTGGCACGCCTTGTTCGATGTATGCCCGCGCCTGCTCAAACTGGATCCGCCCGATGGGCTGGGGATCTTCCGCCAGTTCATGACCTGGGCCTATGGCTGCCAGCTCGCCCTCGACTGGACATTCCACCTTAGCGTCTGCCGCTGGTTGCTGGCCTCCGACTATCGCGACCTGATCGAGCCGGAACAGATCGAAACCATGATGATCGCTGCCGCGGCCCGCTGGGTCGCCAGCGACGACAGCCCGGCGATCGGCGTCGTGCTGGGCTGGCAGGGTGGCGGTGAACACGTCTTCGACTGGAAAGCGCGTGTGCGGCTGGGCGGCAGGGCCTTGCCGGCGGAAGAGGAAGAGCTGCCGCCCGCGCCATGGGACTTCGCCTGGAGCCCGCTATCCACCACGGCCGGCAACGGTTTTCGCCGCTGGTTGCGCGTGCCATGAGCGCGACAGGACGCCGCATGGCGGTGGTTCGGCATCATGCCGCCTCATATGGCCACCCGGTGCATCTATGCTTTTCAAGCGAGGCGGCCGGAAAGAAGCAGCGGCCTCGCGCAGGTGAGGCAGGCTGTCGCAGTTGTGGCGGCAGGGGGGCGGCAGGACACTTTGCCTGCCCCGAGCCCGAGCACTGCTTCCACGGGTGGGTCCGGGGCACGGCGATTGAGCCTGAACTGCTGCGTTCAGGTTTCGGCCCCCGACCCCAACGGGGGCCTTCAATCGCAGCATGCTGCCTTGGCGCGATGCGCCTCGGCAGGCGAGTAAGGAGGTAGGCATGTTCAAGTCATCGCTCAGGCGGGACATCGTGCTGGTGCTGCTGGTCAAGGTCGCGATCCTCATAACCATAAAAAACATCTGGTTCGATGCTCCCAGCATTCCCGAAAACGGTTCGGTGCGTGTCGCCGAACATTTGCTTGATAAACGGGATGCCAATCCCGAGGGAGGGCCGAGATGATCTCGGAAAGCGTTGTAGATCTGTCACGCCTGCAATTCGCCATGACGGCGATGTATCACTTCATCTTCGTGCCGCTGACCCTGGGTCTGGCGTTCCTGCTTGCCATCATGGAGTCGGTCTATGTGATGACCGGCAAGCAGATCTACAAGGACATGACCAAGTTCTGGGGCAAGCTGTTCGGCATCAACTTCGCTCTCGGCGTCACCACCGGACTGACCATGGAGTTCCAGTTCGGCACCAACTGGGCCTACTACAGCCACTACGTCGGGGACATCTTCGGTGCGCCGTTGGCGATCGAAGGGCTGATGGCCTTCTTCCTCGAGTCGACTTTCATCGGGCTGTTCTTCTTCGGCTGGGATCGCCTTTCCAAGGTGCAGCACCTGGCGGTTACCTGGCTGGTAGCGCTGGGCTCGAACCTCTCGGCGCTGTGGATCCTCATCGCCAACGGCTGGATGCAGAATCCGGTGGGCTCGGAGTTCAACTTCGAGACCATGCGCATGGAGCTGGTGGATTTTGGCGCGCTGCTGTTCAACCCGGTGGCGCAGGTCAAGTTCGTCCACACCGTGTCGGCCGGCTACGTCACCGGGGCGATCTTCGTGCTGGCGATCTCCAGCTACTACCTGCTGAAGAAGCGTGACCTGGGCTTCGCCCGCCGCTCGTTCGCCATTGCCGCGGTGTTCGGCCTGGCGTCGACCATCTCGGTGATCATCCTCGGCGACGAATCCGGCTACGAGATCGGTGACGTGCAGAAGGTCAAGCTGGCGGCCATCGAGGCCGAGTGGGACACCCATCCGGCGCCGGCAGGCTTCACCCTGTTCGGCCTGCCCAATCAGGACGAGATGCGCACCGACTACGAGGTGAAGATCCCTTACGTGCTGGGGCTGATCGCCACCCGTTCGGTGGATGAGGAGGTCAAGGGGATCAAACAGCTGGTTGCCGAACACGAGTTGCGCATCCGCAACGGCATGCTCGCCTACGAGCGCCTGCAGGTGCTGCGCACCGGCGACAAGTCGCCCGAAGCCATCGCCGCCTTCAACGAGGTCAAGCAGGACCTCGGCTACGGCCTGCTGCTGAAGAAGTACACCGCCAACGTGGTGGATGCCACCGATGCGCAGATCAAGCAGGCGGCGCTCGACACCATTCCCAACGTGTTCAGCCTGTTCTGGACCTTCCGCGCGATGGTTTTCTCGGGCTTCCTGATGCTGGTGCTGTTCGCCCTGGCCAGCTGGGCATCGATCAAGCGCAATGCCGAGAACAAGCCCTGGTTGTTGAAGTTCGCGCTGTTCAGCCTACCGCTGCCCTGGATCGCCGCGCAGACCGGCTGGTACGTCGCCGAGCATGGTCGTCAACCCTGGTCCATTGCCGAAGTGCTGCCGACCCATCTCTCCACTTCGACACTTGCGGCGGGTGATATCTGGGGCTCGCTGATCGCCCTGGTCGCCTTCTACAGCCTGCTTCTGGTGATCGAGATGTTCCTGATGATCCGCTTCGCGCGGCTCGGCCCGAGCAGCCTGCATACCGGCCGCTATTACTTCGAGCTGGAGGCTGCGGCCGCCAATCAGGTGCAACGGTTGCGCGAAGCGGTTACCACCCCGGCGCCCGCCAAGGACGCTCCCACCGAACCGACCGCGATGTGAGGTAAACGAGATGTTCGACTACGAGGTTCTCAAGCTGGTCTGGTGGGTGCTGATCGGTGTGCTGCTGATCGGCTTCGCCCTGACCGATGGCTTCGACATGGGCGCCATGGCGCTGATGCCCTTCGTCGGCAAGACCGACAACGAGCGGCGCGTGGCGATCAACACCATCGCCCCGCATTGGGACGGCAATCAGGTGTGGTTCATCACCGCCGGTGGCGCCTTGTTCGCCGCCTGGCCGATGGTCTACGCGGTGGCCTTCTCCGGGCTGTACTGGGCCATGCTGCTGGTGCTGTTCGCGCTGTTCTGCCGGCCGGTGGGCTTCGACTACCGCAGCAAGGTGGAGGACCCGCGCTGGCGCAGTGCCTGGGACTGGGCGCTGTTCGTCGGCGGTGCGGTGCCGGCGCTGGTGTTCGGCGTGGCCTTCGGCAACCTGTTTCTCGGGCTGCCGTTCCAGCTCGACGAGCTGATGCGTTCGACCTACCACGGCTCGTTCTTCGCATTGCTCAACCCGTTCGCGCTGCTCTGTGGCGTGGTCAGCCTGAGCATGCTCAGTGCTCACGGCGGTGCCTGGCTGATGCTGCGTACCGATGGTGACCTGGCCGAGCGCTCGCGGCAGGCAACGCGCCTCTGCGTGCTGGTGTTCCTGTTCGGCTTCGTTGCCGCCGGGGCATGGCTGGCGCTGGGAATCCAGGGCTTCAGCCAGCTTTCAGTGACCGATCCGGGGGCAGCGCTCAATCCGCTGCTGGACAAGCAGGTGGCCCAGGACAACGTCGGTTGGCTGGCCAACTACTCGCGCTATCCGATCACCCTGATCGCACCGGCGGCAGGCATCGTCGGCGCATTGCTCGCGCTGCTGGGTTCCACTCGCAACAGCGGTGGCGTGAGTTTCCTCGGTACCAGCCTGATGATCGTTGGCAGCATCTGCACCGCGGGCTTTGCGCTGTTCCCCTTCGTCTTCCCGTCGAGCCTCGACCCGGCTTCCAGCCTCACCCTCTGGGATGCGGTGTCGAGTCACAAGACGCTGGGCATCATGTTTGTCGTGGCCTGTATCTTCGTACCGCTGATCCTCTGCTACACGCTGTGGAGCTACATCCGCATGTGGGGGCGCCTCAACCAGAAGACCATCGAAGCCAACCCTCACGGCCTTTATTGAACGAGCAGGTGGGCGGATGTCGCCCACCGTGCCAAGGAGATCAGACTATGTGGTACTTCACCTGGATTCTCGGCGTATTGCTGGCCTGCAGCTTCGGCATCATCAATGCCCTGTGGCTCGAGGCCACGCAGGACCTGGACGCAAAGCCTTGATCGGGCTGACCGGCGGGCGGCTGTATGGCGCAGCCGCTCGCACGCTCTCCCTGTTGCTGGCCGGGCCGCTGGCGCTGGTTCTGCTGATTCACCCGGCGGCCATGCTGGACGGGCAGGGCGGCTACAGCCATCCGCAATTGATGTTCGTGATGTGGGGCATCTCGGCAGGCTTCATCCATGGTGTCGGCTTCGTGCCCAGGCACGGCGCCTGGCGCCTGGCGTTCCATCCCTTGCTCGGCTGGCCTCTGATGGGGTTGGGCTATCTGATTCTCTGGCAGGCGCAGCGCTAGCACTCCACTTCAATCGACCCGCTTGTTGCGATTTTCGAACGAGCCGGCGGCCTGTCTGTGGCCGCTACGGTTTTCTTCAAGGAGTAATGTCTTGAACGCTTCCATCGAACCAACCCCTTATCAGGAACTGGGCGGTGACGAACCGCTACGGCGCCTGGTCGACCGCTTCTATGATCTGATGCTGTGCGAACCCGATGTAGCCGAAGTGCGCGACATGCATGGCAGCGATACCACGCAGATCCGGGAGCGACTGTTCGATTTCCTTTCCGGGTGGCTTGGCGGCCCCTCTCGTTTCATCGAGAAGCATGGCCACCCGCGGTTGCGTTTTCGCCACCGCTTTTTCCGCATCGGCGTGCTCGAGCGCGACCAATGGATGTTCTGCATGCACAAGGCGCTGGCCGAAACCCTCATGGGCGGTGACTTGCGCGTCCGGCTCGAGCAGGCGATGGCGGACATGGCCGATGCCCTGCGCAACGATTCGCATGATGCGCACGGCTGCGGTGCCGGCGGTTGCGCAAGCGCGCCGGAGCACGCCGGGCAGTGCGGATGCTGATCAGCCCGGATAGTGCTCTCGCGGCCGACGCAACCGAGATCAAGCGGCTGCGTCGGCCGCAGGCGGGGCGCGCAGACGTTTTGTCGCAGGGGATTCGTCACAATTCGTCCGATTGAAATTGATCATCGAAGCGATAGAAGGCATAGTCGCCGGCACTTTGGAATCAATGACACGGCCGTGCCCATGCGCCAACGCTTCGCACCCCTCGTGCCTCTCGCACTCATCGCCCTGCTGACCGCCTGCGCCGGCCAGCCCGTACAGACCGAGCAGCAGATCGAATCGCCTCGGCTGTCGCACAATCATCCTCTTGCAGACTTCGACTTCGCTGCCCTCGACAAGAGTGAAGAGCAGTCGTTGGCCGAACTGACCGACGAACACGACTACCAGCTGCCGCAGCTGGCCGACAGCATCCTCGAGCGCGGCTTCACCCTGGTCGGTACCCCGTATCGCTACGGTGGCAGTTCGGTGAAGAGCGGATTCGACTGCAGCGGCTTCGTCGGTTTTCTGTTCCGCAAGGAAGCCGGGCTCGAGCTGCCGCGTTCCACTCGCGAGCTGATCAACCTCGACGCACCGGTGGTCAAGCGCAGTGAGCTCGAGCCGGGCGACGTGGTGTTCTTCAACAACCGCGGCCGTGGCCGAGTCAGCCACGCCGGTATCTACATCGGCGACGACCAGTTCATCCATGCCTCCAGCAGCCGCAGTGGTGGCGTGCGCGTCGACAGCCTGGACGACAAGTACTGGCGCGCCAGTTACATGGAAGCCAAGCGCGTGCTCGCTCTGGCTTCGGACCTGGTTCCGCACACGGTCCATCACTGATCCCGCGACCTGTGGGGGTTGCGTCTTCCCGTACATGCCGGCAGAGTGATGGCTCATTTGCCTGGACCGCTCTGCCATGCACTATCCGGCTCGTCTCACGCTCGTTGTTCTGACTGCGCTGCTGACCGCCTGTGCCGGGCAGGCGCCCACGCCGCCACTCGTGCAGACGCCCAAGGCCCATCAGGCCGTACCCGGCGCCGCTGAAGACGTGCTGTTCAGCGCGATTGGCCTGGTCGGTACGCCCTATCGCTGGGGCGGCAACACGCCGGACAGCGGTTTCGACTGCAGTGGCCTGATCGGCTACGTCTACCGCGGCGCAGCCGGCATCCAGCTCCCTCGCACTACTCAAGCCATGAGCAATCTGCGCGGCCCGTCGGTACGGCGCGACGCACTGCTGCCCGGCGATCTGGTGTTCTTCGCGACCAGCGGTGGGCGCCGGGTCAGCCACGCAGGCATCTACGTTGGCGAAGACCGCTTCGTTCACGCGCCATCATCTGGCGGCACGGTACGTCTGGACAGTCTTACTGCCGGCTACTGGCAGAAGAGTTATCTGGGCGCCAAGCGCGTGCTCGACCAGGAGCAACTGGCCCGCAACCCCTGAGCCTCATCCGCATAGAACCCCCGTCGTAGACAGCCTGTCTTTAGTCGCATTCATATGCTGAAACATTCTCCGTTTGACATGCGGTGATTCCGCTCGTCTGGTGCTTTGGCTAACATGCGCCTCCCCAATTCCTCCCCGTGCGTCGTTCCGTCGCGCACAGACCCTTTTTCCCCACTTCCCATTAGGTGAGATATGCCTGAATTGCTGACGTACGTGCTGATTGCACTGGCGGTGGCGGCGCTGCTTGGCGTCGTGCTCGAAGAAGTAACCCATGTGAACAAGGCCAAGGTGACGCTGTTCTTCGGCACCCTGGCCTGGCTGCTGTTGTTCATCTTTGCTCCGGCTGGCGAGGTGCGGGAAACCGTGCTGGAAAGCCTCAACGAGAACATCGCCGAGATCGCCGGATTGTGGATCTTCCTGGTGGCGGCGATGACCTTCGTCGCCTACCTGAACAAGAAGGGCATGATCGAGAACCTAATCTATCTCGTCTTGCCGCAAAGAATCAGTGAGCGCGCGCTGCTGTTCCTCACCGCGACCTTCTGCTTCGTGTTCTCCTCGCTGGCCGACAACATCACCGCGACGCTGGTTTCCATCACCCTGATCCTCTCGCTGCAGCTGGATAGGGCGAAGACCATCAAGTTCGCCACGTTGGTGGTGTTCGCGGTCAACTCCGGTGGTGTCGCGCTGATCACCGGTGACGTCACCACGCTGATGATCTTTCTCGCCGGCAAGGTGGCGATTCTTCAACTACTGGTGCTGGCCGTTCCGGCGTTCATCGCGGTGATGGTGCTGGCGGCGATGCTGTCGATCGGTATGCGCGGCGAGGTGGTGGTGCAGGCGCACCGTAAGGACGTGCGCGGCGTGGATGTCGCCATCGCGCTGATCTTCCTCTGCACCATTCTCGGCACCATCATCGGCAACTTCCTGTTCCAGATTCCGCCAGTGCTGACTTTTCTCGCCGGGCTTTCGGTGATGTTCCTGGTTGCGCGCTTCTTCAGCGACGACAACGACTCCGATCCGATTCTCGAATACGTGCGTCAAGTGGAGTTCGAGACGCTGTTCTTCTTCCTCGGCATCCTTCTGCTGGTGGGCATGCTCAAGGAGGTTCGCGTGCTCGACGGGCTGGTGCACATCTATGACCAGGTGCCGGCGGTGATGGCCAACTACCTGATGGGCGTGATGTCCGCGGCGATCGACAACGTGCCGCTGACCGCCGCGTTGCTCAAGTCCGGGCTGCAGATGGGCGTTGCCGAATGGATGGTGCTGACCTACGCGGTCGGCGTCGGCGGTTCGCTGCTGGTGATCGGTTCGGCCGCCGGTATCGTCGCCATGAGCAAGGTGCCGGGCCTCACCTTCGGCAGCTACCTGCGGCACATGCTCTATCTGTTCATCGCCTTCAACATTGGCTTCGCCGGGGTCTACCTGATCGGCCTGTCGATAGGCTGATCACGGCGCGCGAGCGTGGGTCACCAGCTCAGGTTGAAGTGCGAGCCCAGCACGAAGCGACCGTCGAGCAGGTCCCAGCGCTCGACGCAGACCTTCTTCTCCTCGCCCGGGTGCAGCTTGAGCCGGTTGAAGGAGTTCGGCGAGGTGCCACGCAGGCGGGTCGAGAGTGTGGTGCCCGCCTGCACCATCCAGATCTCCCGCGCGAGGCCGCTGTACTGCCTGGACAGCGGCAGCACGTAGGGCAGATGGATGTGCCCGCCCATCACCAGATCCAGCCCGTGCTCGGCCCAGCGTTGCAGCGCGGGTTCAGCGCCGTGCTGCAGATTGCTCAGATCGCTCGGTACCATCGCGCCGAATGGCTGGTGGGCCACCACGATGCGAATCTTGCGCGGGTCACCCTCGGCCAGCCGCTGCGCCACCCGTTCCACTTGCCGCCCCGTCACCACGCCGTCCTTGTGTCGGCGCGGATGGGTGGTATTGAGCCCGATCACCAGCATGTCGTCGTTCTCGAAAACCGGTTCCAGCTCATCACCGAAGTGTCGCCGGTAGTTGCCGTACGGTGTGAACAGACGGGCGAAGAGGTTGTACAGCGGGATGTCGTGATTGCCCGGAATCACCAGCGTTTCGCCGACGCCGTCGGCCTCCAGCCGACGGACGAAGGCCGCGGCACTGGCGAACTGCCCGCGGCGGGCGCGCTGGGTGATGTCGCCGGAGAACACCAGCAGATCGGCTCGATGCTCACTTACATGATCCTCCAGCGCCTGGACCACGGCGGGTTGCTCGGTGCCGAAATGGGTGTCGGAGATCTGCACGATGCTGGTCATGGGCTTGGCTGAGGGTCCTGGCTGTTTGCTGGCATTGTTGCATTCGAAGCCTTTCGGCGTCCGCCGTTCCAAGCGGCGAGATGCAAGCGAAGATTGCAGAGGCCGTGCGACAACCTCGTGGTTGCGTGATCCCCGACCTTGGACTAACCTCCGCGTCGCCTCAGGTGCCCCCTGGCCTTGTGCCAGACGGGTGAAACAGGGAAGCCGGTCCATTCTCACGAAGATTCCGGCGCTGCCCCCGCAACGGTAGGCGAGTCGAGAAACCGCAACGGCCACTGTGCATGACGCATGGGAAGGCGCGGTTTCGAGATGCCGCACGGCATACGCTCGCAAGCCCGGAGACCGGCCTGTCGCATTTCACTGACAGTGCGGCGGGCGCTGGGCGGGTGCATATCCCTCGCGGTATTCCCTTCCTTTTGCGGTTCCTCCGTCTGTCTTCGTCGACTTTCAGTCGTGCGGGTGGGCACGACGGAGACCTGAACCTTGACTGGCAAGCCCCGTTTCAAGCCAGCGGCCTATGTGCTGCTCGGCAGTTTTCCCTTTTCCATCGGCCAACTGGCCGCAGCCCCGCTGGATCTCCAGCAACAGGTGGTGACCGCCACCCGTACCGCGCAGACGGCTCAGCAGAGCCTGGCCGCGGTAACCGTGATCGACCGCGAGCGGATCGAGCGCAGCCAGGCCAATTCGCTGCCGGAGCTGCTCAAGCAGGTGCCTGGCGTTTCGCTGGCCAACAACGGCGGGCCCGGCAAGTCCACCTCGCTGTTCATGCGCGGCACCGAATCCGATCATGTGCTGGTGATGATCGACGGCATCAAGATCGGCTCGGTCACGGGCGGCGGCGCGGCCCTGCAGGATCTGCCGCTGGAGCTGATCGAGCGCATCGAGGTGGTCCGCGGTCCGCGTTCCAGCCTGTACGGATCGGAGGCCATCGGCGGGGTGATCCAGATATTCACCCGCAAGGGCCAGGGGCAGGGCGTCAAGCCGTTCTTCTCGGCCGGCTACGGCACCCATGACACCTATACCGGCAGCGCCGGCGTTTCCGGCGGCGACGGTCGTGGCTGGTACAGCCTGGGCGTCAGCGGCTCGGACACCGACGGCATCAACGTCAAGTCGGCGGACACCAGCGGCTACGAACGTGACGCCGACGGCTATCGCAACCTGTCCGCGACACTGAGCGCCGGCTACCGCTTCGACAACGGCCTGGAGCTGGACGCCAACCTGCTGCAGGCCAAATCCCATAACGACTACGACAGCGTAAACCGCGCCCGCACGTCCGGTTTCGGCGCCAATGCCGATGGTGAGTCGAGGGTCTTCGGCACCCGTGCGCGCTTCAGTCCGCTGGAACCCTGGCGGGTGACACTGCAGGCCGGACGCAGCGAAGACAAATCCGATGCCTATCAGGACGGGCAGTTCTATTCACGCTTCGACAGCCGTCGCGACACGCTCAGCTGGCAGAACGATATCGAGCTGACTGCGGGGCATACGCTGATCCTGGGTGCCGATCACCAGCGCGACGAGGTCAACGGCACCACGGTCTATGCCGAGGACTCCCGGGACAACGACGGCTATTTCGCGCAGTACCTGGGCGAAGTCGGCCGCCATGATTGGCAGCTGTCGCTGCGCCGGGACGACAACGAGCAGTTCGGCCAGCACGACACCGGCAACATCGGCTACGGCTATGCGCTGACCGACTGGCTGCGCGGCACCATCAGCTACGGCACGGCATTCAAGGCACCGACCTTCAACGAGCTGTATTTCCCCAACTACGGCAATCCCGAGCTGAATGCGGAAACCTCCGAGAGCCTCGAGATCGGCCTTGCCGGGCAGCATGTCTGGGGCCACTGGGCAGTGAATGCCTATCGCACCGTAGTGGATGACCTGATCGCCTATGACGCCAGCATCTCCGCTCCGGCCAACGTGCAGGAAGCGCGCATCCGTGGGGTCGAGCTGGTGCTCGGCAGCCAGTTGCTCGGCTGGGACTGGAATGCCAACTACAGCCTGCTGGAACCGGAGAACCGCTCCGCCGGCGCCAACCGCGGCAACGAACTGGCGCGTCGGGCCAAGCAGCTGTTCAACCTCGATGTCGACCGTCGGCTCGGTGCCTTCAGCGTCGGTGCCAGCCTGCACGCCGAAGGGCAGCGCTACGACGACCTGGCCAACACCCGCGAGCTGTCCGGCTACGCCACCCTCGACCTGCGCGGCGAATACCGCATCACCCCGGAGTGGCGTCTGCAGGCGCGCGTCGCCAACCTGCTGGATGCCGACTACGAGACCGCCGAGGGCTACAACCAGCCCGGCCAGGCCGCTTACCTGACCGTGCGCTACCAGGCGCTGTAAGACCGCGGCGCGGGCATGTCGCCCGCGCCCACAGAAGGAGACTGCAATGATCAAGCTTGCCCCGAGATACCAGCTGCTGGGCGGCCTCGCGCTTGCCGCGCTGCTGGCCATGACCCGCGGACAGCACTTCGCCAGCGTCAACCTGCCGAGCGCGTCCTGGGCGGTGTTCTTCCTCGCCGGCGTCCTGGTGCGGCCGAAGTGGGTGTTTCCGGCACTGTTTCTCGAGGCGTCGCTGTTGGATTTCGCCGCCATCCAGTGGGCCGGGGTCAGCGACTGGTGCATGTCGCCAGCTTACTGGATGCTCGTGCCGGCTTACGGTTCGCTGTGGCTGGGCGGCCGGCTCTACGCCCGTCTGCATCGTGACCAGTTCAGCAGCCTGGCGACCCTGGCGCTGTGCGTGATGGCCAGCGCCTTCGTCTGCTACCTGTTCTCCGGCGGCGGCTTCCTCTATTTCTCCGGGCGCTACCCGGAGCCGACGCTGGCGCTGCTGGTCGACCGAATCGCCACCTATTACCCGCGCTACCTGTCGACCCTTGCGCTGTATGTCGGCGTCGCCGCGCTGCTGTTCGTCGGTCTGCGCGCCTGGTCTGGGCAGCGTGACGAGGCCCGCGCATGAGCGAATCCAGCGAACGCGATGATCGCCACAAGGCGCGCATGCAGCGCAAGAAGGCGCTGATCGACGAGAAGATCGCCGAGGCGCAGGACGAGTACGGCCTGCTGCTGGTGCACACCGGCAACGGCAAGGGCAAGAGCAGTTCCGCCTTCGGCATGGTCGCGCGTGCGCTCGGCCATGGCATCAAGGTCGGCGTGGTGCAGTTCATCAAGGGCGCGGCCAGCACCGGCGAGGAGGCGTTCTTCCGGCGCTTTCCGGACGAGGTCCGCTACCACGTGATGGGTGAGGGCTTCACCTGGGAAACCCAGGATCGCCAGCGCGACATCGCCAAGGCCCGCGAGGCCTGGGCGGTGGCGGCCGAGTTGCTGACCGATCCCGAGATCGGCCTGGTGGTGCTCGACGAACTGAACATCGCCCTGAAGTACGGCTATCTGGAACTGGCGCCGGTGCTCGCCGACATCGAGTCGCGTCCGCTGTTGCAGCACGTGGTAGTCACCGGTCGCGGCGCGCCGGCGGGTCTGATCGAGGCGGCGGATACCGTCACCGAGATGGGCCTGATCAAGCACGCATTCAAGGCCGGCGTGAAGGCGCAGAAAGGCGTCGAATTTTGATGCCTGCGCTCAAGACATTCACGGACCGTTGCGTAGGCTGGATGGCGTCTGTTTCATCCACCCTCGGCGTGGTCGGTGGATGGGTGAAGCGTCATCCACCCTACGCTGCTGATGAGAGACCGCAATGACCAGTAGAAGCTGCCCGGCGCTGTTGATCGCCGCGCCGGCCTCCGGCCAGGGCAAGACCACCGTCACTGCGGCTCTGGCGCGGTTGCATGCGCGGCAGGGCAAGCGCGTGCGGGTGTTCAAGTGCGGGCCGGACTTTCTCGACCCGATGATCCTCGCGCGTGCCAGTGGCAAGCCGGTCTATCAGCTCGACCTGTGGATGGTCGGCGAAGAGGAGTCGCGACGCCTGCTCTGGGAAGCGGCGGGCGAGGCCGACCTGATCCTGATCGAAGGCGTGATGGGCCTGTTCGATGGCGCGCCCTCGGCGGCCGATCTGGCGCGGCGCTTCGGCGTACCGGTGCTGGCGGTCATCGATGGCTCGGCCATGGCGCAGACTTTCGGCGCCATGGCGCACGGGCTGAGCAGCTTCCAGCCGGACCTGCCGTTCGATGGCGTGCTGGCCAATCGGGTCGGAAGCGCCCGGCATGGCGAGATTCTGCGCGACAGCCTGCCGGAGTCGATCCGCTGGTACGGCGCCCTGCCGCGCAGCGTCGAGGTCGAGCTGCCCAGCCGGCACCTGGGGCTGGTACAGGCCGAGGAGCTGGCTGATCTGGACGCCCGTCTGGACGCCGCGGCCGATGCGCTGGCACGCAGTGCCGACACCGAGTTGCCTGCCCCGGTCAGCTTCGCCGCGCCGGCCAGCGCGCCGCTCGAACCTCTGCTGGCGGGTGTACGCATCGGCGTCGCACGCGATGCCGCCTTTGCATTTCTCTATCAGGCCAATCTCGACCTGCTACAGGCGTTGGGCGCCGAGCTGCTGTTTTTCTCGCCGCTGCGCTTCGCCCGCTTGCCGGCCGTGGACAGTCTCTACCTGCCGGGCGGCTATCCCGAGCTGCACCTGCGCGGCCTGTCGCGCAACCGCGCCATGGCCGAGGCGATCCGCGCGCATCATGAGGCGGGCAAGCCGATCCTCGCCGAGTGCGGCGGCATGCTCTACCTGCTCGACGGGTTGACCGACCGTGGCGACGAGCGCGCGCAGATGCTCGGCCTGCTGCCCGGCGAGGCGCGCATGCAGAAGCGCCTGACGGCATTGGCGCTGCAGGAAGTGGAGCTGCCGGAAGGGCGACTGCGCGGGCACACCTTCCATCATTCGGCGCTGGAGTCGCCACTCGAGCCGCTGGCTCGCGGCGAATGCCCGAACTACAAGCGCACCGCCGAAGCGGTCTACCGCCGGGGCCGGCTGACGGCGTCCTACATCCACCTGTACCTGCCGTCCGATCCGGCAGCCGCCGCGGCGCTGTTCCGGCCATGAGCGCGCACGCTTTCAGCCCTCAGGAGCGCGCGGCGGTCTATCGCGCCATCGGCGAGCGACGCGACATGCGCCATTTCGCCGGCGGCGAGGTGGCAATGGAGCTGCTGTCGAGGCTGCTCAGCGCGGCGCACCAGGCACCCAGCGTCGGCCTGATGCAGCCGTGGCGCTTTGTCCGCATCACCCGCCCCGAGTTGCGCACGGCCATCGCCGATCTGGTCGGTGAGGAGCGCCGGCGCACCGCCCAGGCGCTCGGCGAGCGTTCCGCCGAGTTCATGCGGCTCAAGGTCGAGGGCATCGAGGATTGCGCCGAACTGCTGGTCGCCGCGTTGATGGATGGCCGCGAACAACATATCTTCGGCCGCCGCACGCTGCCGGAGATGGACCTCGCGTCGCTGGCCTGCGCGATCCAGAATCTCTGGCTCGCGGCGCGGGCGGAAGGCCTGGGGATGGGCTGGGTGTCACTCTTCGATCCCGCCGCGCTGGCCGCCTTGCTCGGTATGCCGGACGGTGCCAAGCCGGTGGCGATCCTCTGTCTCGGGCCGGTGCAGGAGTTCTACCCGGCACCGATGCTGGCACTGGAAGGCTGGACCACGCCGCGACCGCTGCACGAACTGGTTTTCGAAAATGCCTGGGAGGCGAAATGAGCAAGGGGCCGCAGCGCATCGTCTGCCTGTCCACCGAGACCTGCGAAACGCTCTACCTGCTGGGCGAGCAGGCGCGCATCGTCGGCATCTCCGGCTTCACCGTGCGCCCGCCGCAGGCGCGCAAGGAGAAGCCCAAGGTCAGCGGCTTCACCAGCGTCAAGCATGAGCAGATTCTCGCCTTGGAGCCGGACCTTGTGCTCGGCTACAGCGACCTGCAGGGCAACATGCTCGCCGAGCTGGCGCGCGAAGGGCTGGAAGTGCATCTGTTCAACCAGCGCGATGTCGCCGGCATCCTGCGCATGATCGAGACCCTCGGTGCGCTGGTGCATGCCGGCGAGCGCGCGCGGGCGCTGATCGCCGAGCTGCAGGCCGGGCTGGATGCCATTCGCGCCAGCGCCGCCAGCTTGCCGCGCCGGCCGCGGGTGTATTTCGAGGAATGGAACGAGCCGCTGATCTCGGGCATCGCCTGGGTCAGCGAACTGATCGAACTGGCCGGTGGCGAGGACTGTTTCGCCGAGCTGGCGTCGTTCAAGCGCGCCAAGCAACGCATCATCGAGGACCCGCAGGAAGTGGTGCGCCGCGCGCCGGAGCTAATCGTCGGCTCCTGGTGCGGGCGCCGCTTCCGGCCGGAGCAGGTTGCCGCTCGGCCAGGCTGGCAGGCGATTCCGGCGGTGCGCACGGGCCAGCTGCACGAGATCAAGTCGCCGGACATCCTCAACCCCGGCCCGGCGGTGCTGACTGACGGCGTACGCCAACTGCATGCGCTGATCAGTGCCTGCGCGCAGAGGGCCGAGTGAGTCTGTTCCTCACCGTCAGCGCGGCGCTGCTGCTGGATGCGTTGCTCGGGGAGCCGAAGCGGGCGCATCCACTGGTAGCCTTCGGGCGCCTGGCCGGTCGCCTGGAACAGCATTTCAACGGATCTGCGGCGCGCGGCTGGCGCAGTCATGGGGTGACCGCCTGGTGCCTGGCGGTGCTACCGCTGACCTTGCTGGCCTGGCTGCTCAGCCTGTTACCGACCGTCGGCTGGCTGGTGGAGATCGTTCTGCTCTATCTGGCCCTGGGCCTGCGCAGCCTGGGCGAGCATGCGCTGCCGGTGGCGCAGGCGCTGTGGCGGCATGACCTGCCCGAGGCACGCCGCCGCGTCGGCTGGATCGTCAGCCGCGATACCACGCAACTGGACGAGGAGGGTGTAGCCCGCGCGGCCACCGAGTCGGTGCTGGAGAACGGCAGCGACGCAGTATTCGCCGCGCTGTTCTGGTTCATCGTCGCGGGCGCGCCAGGTGTGGTGCTGTATCGCCTGAGCAATACGCTGGACGCCATGTGGGGCTATCGCAACGCGCGCTTCGAGCGCTTCGGCTGGGCCGCGGCGCGCATCGACGACGTGCTCAACTACCTGCCGGCACGGCTGGTCGCGCTGACCTATGCATTGCTCGGGCGCACCCGCCGCGCGCTGCGTTGCTGGCGCACCCAGGCGCCGCTATGGGACAGCCCCAACGCCGGTCCGGTCATGGCCTCAGGCGCCGGAGCGTTGGGCGTGGTGTTGGGTGGCGCCGCCATCTATCACGGTGAAGTGCATGCGCGCCCCGAGCTGGGGCGCGGCCAGGCCCCACAGGCGCGACATATCGAACATGCGCTGGACCTGGTCTGGGCTGGCGTCGGTGTCTGGCTGCTGGCGCTGCTGTTCGGTGGCTGGCTCTATGCTTGAGCACGGTGGACGACTGCGCGCAGCCGCACAGCGCTACGGCATTCCGCTGTCGGATTGGCTCGACCTGTCCACCGGTATCGCCCCTTATCACCCGCCGTTGCCGAGCATTTCCAGCTGCGCCTGGACACGTCTGCCAGAGCCTGAAGATGGCCTGGAAGTAGCGGCCCGGCAGTACTACGGTGCGCGCGCGGTGTTGCCAGTGGCCGGTTCGCAGAGTGCCATCCAGGCCCTGCCGCGCCTGCGCGGGTCGGCGCGAGTCGGCATCGTATCGCCCTGTTATGCCGAGCACGCCGAGGCCTGGCGTCGCGCCGGCCATCGGGTCGTCGAGCTCTGCGAGGCCAGCGTGCCGCGTGCACTGGATCAGCTCGACGTGCTGGTGGTGGTCAACCCGAACAATCCCACCGGCCAGATGATCGCGCCGCAGCGTCTGCTGGAATGGCGCAGCGAGCTGGCGGCTTATGGCGGGTGGCTGGTGGTGGACGAGGCGTTCATGGACTGCATGCCGCAGCACAGTCTGGCCGAGCACAGCCACCTGCCCGGACTGATCGTGCTGCGCTCGTTCGGCAAATTCTTCGGCCTGGCCGGCGCGAGACTGGGTTTCGTACTTGCCCACACTGGCCTGCTGCGTTCGCTCGCCAGGCTGCTCGGACCCTGGACGGTGAATGGCCCGACGCGGCAGCTGGGCGCAGTGCTGCTGGCTGATCAGGCTGCTCAGCAGCGCCAGCGCGAATGCCTGCACTGCGACGGCCAGCGTCTGACCGACCTGCTACGCCGCCATGGCCTTGCGCCGCTGGGCGGCTGCGCGCTGTTCCAGTGGTGGGTCAGCGCCGACGCCGCGCTGTTGCATGACTTTCTCGCCCGTCGGGGCATTCTCACCCGGCTTTTCGCGCAGCCTTCCAGCGTTCGCTTCGGCCTGCCGACCGATGTCGGCTGGGCGCGTCTGGATCAGGCGCTGCAATCCTTCAGGGAGCAACATCCATGACCACGCTGATGGTGCAGGGCACCACCTCGGACGCCGGCAAGAGCACGCTGGTGACCGCGCTGTGCCGCTGGCTGGTGCGCCAGGACGTTGCCGTCGTGCCGTTCAAGCCGCAGAACATGGCGCTCAACAGCGCGGTGACTGCAGATGGCGGCGAGATCGGCAGGGCTCAGGCGGTACAGGCGCAGGCGGCGAATCTCGCGCCGCACACCGACATGAACCCGGTGCTCCTGAAGCCCAACAGCGACATCGGTGCCCAGGTGATCATCCACGGCCGTGCGGTGACCAGCATGGACGCAGTGGCCTACCACGACTACAAGCGCGTGGCGCTGCAGGCGGTGCTCGACTCGCATCGCCGGTTGTCCGCGGCTTATCGCGTGGTGATGGTCGAGGGCGCCGGTTCGCCCGCGGAGATCAATCTGCGCGCCGGCGATATCGCCAACATGGGCTTCGCCGAGGCGGTGGACTGCCCGGTGATCCTGATCGCCGATATCGACAAGGGTGGGGTGTTCGCCCATCTGGTCGGCACCCTGGCATTGCTCTCGGCGAGCGAGCAGGCGCGGGTGCAGGGCTTCGTCATAAACCGCTTCCGCGGCGATATCGCGTTGTTGCAGCCCGGTCTCGACTGGCTGGAACAGCGCACCGGCAAGCCGGTGCTGGGCGTGCTTCCATACCTGATGGATTTCCATCTGGAAGCCGAGGATGCCATCGACGTGCGCCAGTCCGGCAAGGCCAGCGAGACGCTGAAGGTGGTGGTGCCAGCATTGCCGCGCATCAGCAACCACACCGACTTCGACCCGTTGCGCCTGCACCCGCAGGTCGATCTGCAGTTCGTCGGTGCCGGGCAAGCGATCCCGGCTGCCGATCTGATCATCCTGCCCGGTTCGAAAAGCGTTCGTGCCGACCTTGCGTGGCTGCGCGCCAACGGCTGGGAAGCGGCGATCCGGAAGCACCTGCGCTACGGCGGCAAGCTGCTGGGCATCTGCGGCGGCCTGCAAATGCTCGGCATGCGCATTGCCGATCCGCTCGGGCTGGAAGGAGCAGCGGGCGAAAGCACCGGGCTTGGTCTGCTGGACTTCGCCACCGTACTCGAAGCCGACAAGCAGCTGCGTAACGTGCAGGGCCGGTTGCTGCCGGAAGGCGTGCCAGTCAGGGGCTACGAGATCCATGCCGGTGTCAGCTCTGGCCCGGCCCTCGAGCAGCCAGCCGTGCAGCTGGACACCGGGCGCGGCGATGGCGCCGTCAGCACCGATGGGCAGATTCTCGGCACCTATCTGCACGGCCTGTTCGAAGGCCCCGAAGCCTGTGCCGCGTTGCTGCGCTGGGCGGGCCTCGAGGCGGTGCAAACCATCGATTACCACGGTTTGCGCGAGCGCGACATCGAGCGCCTCGCCGACCTGGTCGAGACGCATCTGGATACCGCGCGGTTACGCGCGCTCTGCGGGCTGGGAGGCTGAAGGTGCTGGAACTGATTCTTGGCGGTGCCCGCTCGGGCAAGAGCCGCTTTGCCGAGCGTCTGGCTGCCGAAAGCGGCCTGGCGGTTACCTATATCGCCACCAGCCAGGCGCTGGACGGCGAGATGACCTCGCGCATCGCCCATCACCGTGAGCGGCGCCCGGCGCACTGGGCGCTGGTCGAAGAACCCCTGCAACTGGCGCGGGTATTGCGCGAACAGGCTGCCGTGAATCGCTGCCTGCTGGTCGACTGCCTGACCCTCTGGCTCACCAATCTGCTGATGCTGGACGACGCGATGCGCCTCGCCGAGGAGCGTGATGCCCTGCTCGAATGCCTGGACGGGTTGCCGGGGCGGATCCTGCTGGTCAGCAACGAGACCGGCCTCGGCGTGGTGCCGCTGGGTGAGCTGACCCGTCGTTATGTCGACGAGGCCGGCTGGCTGCACCAGGCCGTGGCGGAACGGGCGCAGCGGGTGACCTTCATGGTCGCCGGGCTGCCCATGACATTGAAGGCCGCACAGTGAAGGAGGCGCCTTGATGCACGATTGGTGGAACGAGCCTTGCCGGATGCTGGATGAATCCGTGCGTGTCCAGGCGCTGGCGCGCCAGGACCAGCTGACCAAGCCGCGTGGTGCGCTCGGCCAGCTCGAAGCCTTGGCGGTGGCTCTGGCAGCCATGCAGGGCAGCGAGCGGCCGCAGGTCGAGCGCCTGCATGTCAGCGTGTTCGCTGGCGATCACGGCGTGGTGGAAGAGGGTGTTTCGGCCTATCCGCAGTCGGTGACTGGGCAGATGCTGCGCAATTTTGTCGGCGGCGGGGCGGCGCTCAGCGTGTTGTCGAAGCGGCTCGGCGCGCCGCTGGAGGTGATCGATTTGGGCACCGTGGAGCCGCTGCAACTGGAGGGCGTAAGCCATTTGCGGCTTGGCCCTGGCACGGCGAACCTGGCGCGCGAAGCGGCGATGAGTGACGAGCAGTTACGCCTGGCCCTGGCGGCCGGCCGCGACAGTGCGCAGCGCGCCGCGCACGGTTCAGCCGAGCTATTCATCGGCGGCGAAATGGGCATCGGCAATACCACTAGCGCCAGTGCCTTGGCTGCCGTGCTGTTGCCGCGCTCGCCGTTGACCCTGGTCGGGCCGGGCACCGGCCTCGATCTGGCTGGCATTCGCCACAAGATCCAGGTGATCCAGAACGCGATTCGGTTGCACGCCGAGCATTGCGTCGCGCCGCTGGAAGCGCTGCGCCGACTGGGTGGTTTCGAGATCGCGGCGCTGGCGGGTGCCTATCTGCGCTGTGCGCAGCTGGGTATTGCGGTGCTGGTCGACGGCTTTATCTGCAGCGCTGCCGCGCTCTGTGCGGTGCGGCTGAGCCCGGCGTCGCGGCCTTGGTTGATCTTCGCCCATCGTTCTGCCGAGCCCGGTCATCTGGCGGTGCTGGAAGCACTTGGCGCCGTGCCGCTGCTCGATCTCGGCTTGCGCCTGGGGGAGGGCAGCGGGGCGGCGCTGGCGGTGCCCCTGTTGCAGCAGGCCTGTGCGCTGCACAACGACATGGCGACGTTCGCTGAAGCCGAAGTTTCGGACCGAACTGCATGACGCGCATCGACCTACTGCGCCATGGCGAGACCGAGCAGGGCGGCGGCTTTCGCGGCAGCCTCGACGATGCGCTGACTGAGCGTGGCTGGCAGCAGATGCGCGATGCGGTTGCTGGCGCCGGCCCCTGGGACGTGCTGGTCAGCTCGCCGCTGCAGCGCTGTTCCGCCTTCGCGCGGGAGCTGGCCGCGCAGCAGGGTTTGCCGTTGCAGCTGGAGCCGGACCTGCGCGAGCTGCATTTTGGCGACTGGGAAGGCCGTAACGCCGCCGATCTGATGCAGGACAGTGCCGAGTCGCTCGGCCTGTTCTGGGCCGATCCCTACGGTTTTACGCCACCTGGTGGCGAGCCGCTGGTGCAGTTCGAGGCGCGCGTGCTGGCTGCCATCGACTGTCTTAGGCAGCGCTTTGCCGGCCAGCGACTGTTGGTCATCTGTCATGCCGGCGTGATGCGCTTGCTGCTGGCGTACGCGCGGGGCTTGCCAAGGGAGCGGCTGCTGGAGGTGGTAGTGGCCCACGGCGAACTGCTGCCGCTGGACGCTTGTCCGGCGGGTGAACCGGTCGCCGTCGAGAAGTAGGACCTGCCGATGCTGCCGCTATTGATCGCCCTGCAATTTCTCACCAGCCTGCCGATCCGCTTGCCGGCAATGCCAGAGCCCGAGCAGCAGGGGCGTTCGTTGCTGTATTACCCGGTGGTAGGTCTGTTGCTCGGCGCGCTGCTCTGTCTGGCCGCATTTGTGCTGGACGGGGCGCCAGCGCTGTTACAGGCGGCTTTGCTCCTCACCCTCTGGGTCGCGCTGACCGGCGCCTTGCACCTCGATGGGCTGGCCGATAGTGCCGACGCCTGGCTGGGTGGCTTCGGCGACCGCGAGCGCACGCTGAAAATCATGAAGGACCCGCGCAGCGGCCCGGTCGCCGTGGTGGTCCTGGTGCTTCTGCTCCTGCTTAAATTCAGCGCGCTGCTGGCATTGCTCCAGGCGCAACAGTATTCCGCACTGTTGCTGGCGCCGGTGCTCGGTCGCGCAGCGCTGCCAGCGCTGTTTCTCTGTACGCCCTATGTGCGGCCCAACGGACTTGGTCATGCGCTGGCAGCGAATCTGCCACACGGCGGGGCGCGTGGCGTACTGGCGCTGGTCGCGGTGGGGTGTTTGCTGTTCGGCAGCAGCGGGCTGATCGCCCTGTCGTTGGCTGCCGTGACCTTCCTGCTGGGGCGGCGCGCCATGCTGCGGCGCCTTGGCGGCACCACTGGCGATACCGCCGGTGCGCTGCTGGAGCTGGTGGAGTGCACGGTATTGGTAGGGCTGGCGCTGCAGCTCTAGCGGTCGGCTACCGGTCGACGGTCGAGTACGGGCGCATGCTGCGCTATCAGCTCGATGACCCAATCGATGAGCACGCGCAGTTTGGCACTGACATGCCGATTCGGTGGGAACGCCAGGTACAGCGGCATTTCATCGAGCCGCCAGTCTTGCAGCAGTGGCAACAGCTCGCCGTTGGCCAGGTGCGTTCTGACCATGTACTCCGGTAGCCAGATGATGCCCAGCCCGGCCAGCCCCGCGGCCAGACAGGCATTGCCGTCGTCCACGGCAAGCGCATAGCGGCCGTGCACCTGAACCTGCTCGTCCTGTCGCTGCATGACGTACGCCGTCGGTTTGCCGGTGCGCGCCCAGAGAAAGCCGACGACACGGTGGTGGCTGTTTTCCAGCTCGCTCGGGTGTGTCGGCACGCCGGCGCGTTCGAGGTAGCCAGGGGCCGCGTAAACGCCCAGGCGCAGGTCGCCGACGTGGCGGGCGATCAGTGACTGGTCGGTGATTTCCCCACCGCGTACGACGCAGTCCACGTTCTCCCCGATCAGGTCCACCCGCCGGTCGCTGACACCCATGTCCAGCTGGATGTCCGGATACTTCGCATAAAAGGCTGGCAATGCCGGAATCAGGATCATCCGCGCCAGCGGGCTGGGGACGTCCACGCGCAAGCGTCCTCGAGGTACTGCCGCGGCGGCGGACAGGCTGGTTTCGGCGTCGTCCAGATCCGCCAGCAGGCGCAGGGCGCGCTCGTAATAGGCGGCACCGTCGGCGGTCACGTTGACCCGGCGTGTGGTGCGGTTGAGCAGCCTGACGCGAAGGCGCGCCTCGAGTTGCTGGACCTGCTGGGTGACGCTGGTCTTGCTGATGCGCAGGGTCTCGGCGGCCTTGGTGAAGCTGCCGGTATCCACCACGCGAACGAAGGCCTGCATCGCATCGAAACGGTCCATCTGAACTCCCGAGGATTGTTTGGATTACGCAAATAGTGTTGAGCGACCTGGCGCGTTTATCCAGCGCTATGCGCCTTCTACAGTGAGGCCTTCATTCATCGGGTCGCTCCGACCCTTGCTGGAGGTTGCATATGACACCGCGTGACGTTGTTTTTCCGCCGGGCCGTCAGGCGCTCTACGAGCGCAATCGTTATTCCCCGGCCATCCGTGCCAATGGCTTGCTGTTCGTCTCCGGCCAGGTCGGCAGCCGCGAGGACGGCTCACCCGAACCGGAGCTGGAGGCGCAGGTCCGGCGCGCCTTCGATAACCTGAACGCGATTCTCGGAGCGGCAGGCTGCACTTTCGACGACGTCATCGACGTCACCGTGTTCATGGTCGATCCGCAGGCGATCTTCGAGCGGGTCTGGAAGGTCGTGCCCGACTACTGGGGCGCTGCGCCGCATCCGACGCTGACCGCGGTTGGGGTTACCTGGCTTTACGGCTTCCAGTTCGAGATCAAGGTGATCGCCAAGCTGCCGGAGCCGGCCGAGGCTTGATCCCGCTCAGCTCAGCAGTGCTACCGTCTTGATCTGCGCCCACAACTGCTGGCCGGGGGTGACCGCCAGCTGATCCGCGGAACGCCGGGTGATCCGCGCCAGCAGCGGCGTGCCGCCGGCATCGAGGCGGACCAGCACGTGCGCCGGCGTATCGGCTGCGACCATGGCCTCGACCCGCGCCGGCAGGAGATTGGTGATGCTGCTGCCTTCGGCGCGCTGCAGCGCCAGGCTCACGTCGCGGGCATGCACACGAAAGCGCAGACGCTGGCCCAGGGCTTCCGGGCGCTGCGAGACCAGCACTTCGCCGCCGGGAAAGGTCAGCCGGGTGAGGTGGTAGTGGGCGTCGTGGCTGGCGATCTCGCCTTCCACCACCACGCCGGCGTCCTCGCTGAAGGCGGTCGGCAGGTCAAGCCGGGCCAGGGTCTCTCGCAGTTCGCCCTGGGCGATGGCGCGACCCTGTTCCAACAGCACCACGTGATCGGCCAACCGCGCCACTTCGTCCGGCGAGTGGCTGACGTAGAGCACAGGGATATCCAGTTCCTCGTGCAGGCGCTCCAGATAAGGCAGGATCTCGCTCTTGCGCTTGAGGTCGAGCGCCGCCAGCGGTTCATCCATCAGCAACAGGCGCGGGCTGGTCAGCAGTGCACGGGCGATGCCGACACGCTGGCGTTCACCGCCGGAAAGGCGATCCGGCATGCGTTCGAGAAGATGGTCGATACCCAGCAGCGCTACCGCCTGATCCAGCGCTACACGGCGCTGCGCTGACGCCACGCGGCGCATGCCGAATTCCAGATTGCGTCGCACCGACAGGTGCGCGAACAGGTTGGCTTCCTGGAACACATAGCCGATGGCGCGACGATGCGGTGGCACGAACAGGTTTTGCGCGCAGTCCTGCCAGTGTTCGCCGTTGACGCTCAGTTCGCCGCGGCCAGAGCGTTCCAGCCCGGCGACGCAGCGCAACAGGGTGGTCTTGCCGGAGCCTGAATGGCCGAACAGCGCGGTGACACCACGGCCGGGCAGCTGCAGGTCGACGTCGAGGCTGAAATCGGGGTAATCCAGGCGAAAGCGCGCGCGGATGGCATTGTCATTGCTGAGCTCACTCATCCGCGCCACCCCTGTCTGAAGCGGCTGCCGTAAAGCATCAGCAGCACGAGGAAAGAAAACAGTAGCATGCCGCCGGCCAGCCAGTGAGCCTGGGCGTACTCCATGGCCTCGACGTGATCGTAGATCTGCACCGAGACGACCCGAGTCTTCTCCGGAATGTTGCCGCCGATCATCAGCACCACGCCGAATTCGCCGACGGTATGGGCGAAACCGAGAATGCTGGCGGTGACAAAGCCGGGGCGGGCAAGCGGCAGAACCACACTGAAGAAGGTGTCCCATGGGCCGGCTCGCAACGTGGCGGCGGCTTCCAGCGGACGTTCGCCGATGGCCTCGAAGGCATTCTGCAAGGGCTGCACGACGAAGGGCATGGAGTAGAGCACCGAGCCGACCACCAACCCGGCGAAGGTAAACGGCAGCAAGCCGAGGCCAAGGCTTTGCGTCAGCTGGCCTATCGGGCCGTTGGGGCCCAACGCAACCAGCAGGTAGAAGCCCAGCACGGTAGGCGGCAATACCAGCGGCAGCGCCACCACCGCGCCGATCGGGCCTCGCAGCCTAGAACGGGTGCGCGCCAGCCACCAGGCCAGCGGTGTGCCCAGCAGCAACAGCAGCAAGGTGGTGACGCTGGCCAGCTTTACCGTCAGCCAGATGGCTGCGAGATCGCTACCGTCGAGCATGTCGTCGCCTCACTCCACTGCGTAGCCGTATTCACGGATCAGCGCCTTGGCGGTCTCGCCTCTGAGGTACGCCAGCAGCGCCTGAGCGGCCGGGTTGCCTTCGCCATGGCGCAACAGCAGCGCGTCCTGACGGATCGGCGCGTGCTGGTCTGCCGGCACCACCCAGCCCGAGCCTTTGCCGATGCGGCCGTCTTCGATCACCTGCGACAGCGCGACGAAACCGAGCTCGGAATTGCCGCTGGCAACGAACTGGTGGGTCTGCGCAATGTTCTCGCCCTGCACGAAGCGTGGCCGCAGTTTTTCACGCAGGCCCATGCGGTCCAGCGTGGCCATCGCCGCAGCGCCGTAGGGTGCGGTTTTCGGATTGGCTACGGCCAAGTGGCGGAAGTCGCCGTCGCTCAGAACCTTGCCTTGCGGGTCGACGTACCCCTCGCGAGGCGACCACAGCACCAGGGTGCCGATGGCATAGGTGAAGCGGCTGCCGGCGATTCCGATGCCGTCGTTCTCGAGCCGCTGCGGGGTACTGTCATCGGCGGACAGCAGTACTTCGAAGGGGGCGCCGTTGTGGATCTGCGCATAGAACTTGCCGGTGGCGCCGAACGCCAACACGGCGCGATGGCCGGTGTCGCGGGCGAAGGCGGCGGCGATCTTCTGCATCGGCGCGGTGAAATTGGAAGCGACCGCGACCTGTACGTTGTCGGCGGTGGCAGTCAGCGGCAGGCAGAACAGCAGGGCGGCGCATAGATGACGGACCGAGCGCATGGGTATTCCTTCAATCGATGGCAATGATGACGTGGGAGGCCTTGATCAACGCGGTACACGGCTGACCCACCGCCAGCCCCAGCTCTTCGGCGCTTTCATTGGTAATCACGGCGCCGAGGGTGCGTTCGCCAGGCAGTGCCAGCTTCACCTCGCAGTTCACCGCCCCTGGCAGCAGCGCGCTGATGGTGCCGGTAAGGCGATTGCGTGCGCTGATCTTCACTTCCGGGTCGGGGGAGAGCAGCACGAAGCTGGCCTTGATCAGAGCCATGGCGGTCTTGCCAGGTGCCAGTTGCAGCTCGTCGATGCTGTCGTTGGTCAGTGTGGCGGTGATGGTTTGGCCGGCACCGATATCGAGGCTCAGGCTGCCGTTGACGGCGCCCTTGCTGACGGCCGTGATGCGGCCGCGAAACTGGTTGCGCGCGCTGGTCTTCATGGCGATGGCCCTCAGCAGTCGGTCGATGTCGTCGAAGCCTTCGATACCCTCGGCCAGCTGGGCGAGGAAGCGCTCGTACTCGGTCTGCATGCGCCGCCAGACGTGAAGCATTTCCCGGCCGAAATCGGTCAGGCGCGTGCCGCCGCCCTGGGCGCCGCCGGCAGAGCAAATCACCAATGGACGTTCGGACAGGTTGTTCATGGCGTCCACCGCATCCCAGGCGGCCTTGTAGCTGAGCTTGATGGCCTTGGCCGCTCGGCTGATGGAGCCTGTCGCTTCGATTTGTTCGAGCAGTTCGATGCGCTTGCCGCCGAGATAGCCTTTCTCGCCCCGGTTGAACCAGAGCTGGCCATCCACGCGCAGTGGCTGACGGGCGTCGGGCATATACGTGCCTTCGAATCGTGTTGATGGGCGGCATTGTGGATTGCGTTATATCGTCTTGTATATAGCGCTATCGAGGTAGGGAGCGCCGAACCTGCCGATTGCTCGCCGAGCGGCGGCGGAGTAGGTTGGAGCCTTTCCGGTTCAGGAGCACTGCTATGAAGCTTCGCTCACTCGTCACGCTGCTCACGCTCGCGATGCCCGCCGCGCCCGCCCTGGCCAACGAGTGCCCGGCATTGCTACAGCACGAGCTGCCCAAGCTGCGCTCCAAGGAAACCGTCGATCTGTGCGGCCAGTTCCAGGGCAAGGCCCTGGTGGTGGTCAATACGGCCAGCCATTGCGGCTTCACCGGACAGTTCAAGGGGCTCGAAGCGCTCTATCAGCGTTACAAGGACGACGGCCTGGAGTTGCTCGGCGTGCCCTCGGATGACTTCTTCCAGGAGGCCGATGACGAGGCCGAGACGGCCGAGGTCTGCTACGTGAATTACGGTGTGACCTTCACCATGACCCAGACGCAGCCGGTACGGGGCGGCGATGCGACGCCGTTGTTTCGCCAGCTGGCCGAGCAGGCCGGAACAGCGCCGCGTTGGAATTTCTACAAGTACGTGGTCGATCGGGAAGGGCGTGTCGTCGCGCATTTCTCCAGCAAGGTGAAGCCGGATGACCCGCAGTTGATCGCGGCGGTGGAGAAGGCGCTGCAGAGATAGAAACGAAAAAGCCCCGGACGACCGGGGCTTTTTCGTTCTTTCGCTACATCAGAAGCGGTAGCTCAGAGCAGCGCCAAAGCCGTGGGCGCGATTTTCGTAGTCTGCGTTGTAAACGCCGCGGGTCGGGCTATTACGGCGAACCTTGGTGTCTTCTTCCCAAAGGTAGGAGTACGCCAGGTCGACGGTCACATCGTCAGTAGGATTCCAGGCCAAGCCGAAGCTGACCGCAGTACGGTCACCGCTAGGAATGCGCGGCGAGCGATGTTCGTTATTGGTCGGGCTTTGATCGAACGCCAGGCCTGTACGTAGCGTCCACTCGCGGTTCAGCTTGTAAGCTGCACCGAGCGCGTAGGACCAAGTGTCATGCCAATCCTGTTCCTCGATGATTGGGTTGAGCGGACTGGCAGGAATCCCTTCGTTCTCGATCACGATAGCTTCGAAACGGCTCCAGCGGGTCAGCATCGCACCGGCATACAGCGTCCACTGGTCATTGAGTTCGTGTGTGACCGAAAGGTCGATCGACTCGGGGGTGGTCAGGTCCAGCGAGGCATCATACTTGCCCCCTAGCGGGCTCAAGTTGAACCCCTCTTTCAGCTCGGTATCGCCTTCAAGGGTGTAATCGACCTTGGAGTGGTAGGTAAGGCCCATGCGAGTGTGGGGTGTGAACTCGTACAGAATCCCCGCATTAAAACCCACTGCTGTATCGTCGCCCGTAACCTTCACCCGGCCGTCAATGCCGCCGGTGAATGTCGCGCTTTGCAGTTCTCCATCAATGCGGTTGATGGTCGGGCCAAAACCGATCGAAAGCTTGTCGTTGAAGCGATAGCTGACAGTTGGCTGCACGGTAATAACACGCACTTCACTGTAGTCGCCATGGTAGCGACCTTGGAAGCCGCTTTCGTAGTCGGTGATCAGGCCGAACGGTACATAAACACCGACACCCAGCGCCCACTTATCATCGATTGGTTTGACGTAGTAACCCATCGGAACGGCAGTGAAGGGGACCATGTCGCCGTCGTTACTGCCGCTAACTGGACTGCCTATAGCGGTGGCGCCGGAAGTATCCTTGATATCCGTCTTCGCATGAATCGCCGCCATACCGAAGCTGACTTCCTCACGCTTCAGGCGGGACATGCCGGCAGGGTTGCCGAACAGCGTGGTGGCGTCGTCGGCGGAAGATGAGCGGCCTGCAAAGGAGGTGCCCATGCCGCTGATGCTTTGTTCGTTGAGGGCAAAACCGGCGGCCATTGCCTGGCTGGACAAGGCGCCTACGGCTACCGCGAGCGCGGTCTTCAACCATGTTGTTTTCATTGTTGTACTACTCCGGGATAAAAGCGGGTCGGAACCTAGCAACTTTCTCCGACAGGTAGCAAGACAATGAATTGCAATTTTTCGTAAAGATGGCGACTAACGGTCGTGAAAACAAATGTAACTTCGGCAAAACCGCCGAGGCGTATTATGACCCGTCAGCCACGCTGCGCCCCCGGCACCGCGTGGCTGCAGCGATTAGGCGCGAGGCCGCCGCGCATCGGTGATCCACTCGCTCCAGGAACCGGGGTAGAGCCTCCCCAGCGGGTAGCCGGCCAGACAGAGGGCAAACAGGTTGTGGCAGGCGGTCACACCGGAGCCGCAATAGGCGACGGCGCTTTGCGGCGGCTTGTTGTCCAGCAGCGTGTCGAAGCGCGTGCGCAACTGGTCGATTGGGAGGAACCGGCCATCGCTGCGAAGATTGTCGGTAAACGGCACGCAGATGGCATTGGGGATGTGTCCGGCGATCGGGTCGATGGGTTCGACTTCGCCGAGAAAGCGGGGCAGGGCGCGGGCGTCGAGCAGCGCCAGCTGCGGATCGTCCAGGTGCTTCTGAAGGCCAGCGGCGTCGATGATCAGGCTGCCGTCGGCGCGCCCGCTAAAGGTGCCGGTCTCGCCATCGGGGATCGCCTCGTCCATGGGTAGACCGGCTTCGCGCCACGCCTTGAGGCCGCCGTCGAGCAGATAGACGCCGTCGCGTTTGCCGAGCCAGAGCAGCAGCCACCATGCCCGCGCGGCAAAGGCGCCGGGGCCGTCGTCGTACAGCACCACTTCGCTGTCGTCATCGAGGCCCCATTGGCGAAAGCGTGCCGCTAGCCCTTCCGGTTCCGGCAGTGGATGGCGACCGGTAACGCCAGGAGTGACCGGGCCGGATAGGTCCTTCTCCAGATCGGCGAATCGGGCGCCGGGGACATGACCCTGGTGGTAGCTGCGCTCGCCGTAGGCGGGATCCTCCAGGGCGAAGCGGCAATCGAGAATGCGCAGCGCGGGATCGTCCAGGCGTCGCGCCAGTTGCTCGGCTGTGATGAGTTGTGCAAGTGGCATCGGGCGCCTCCGGGGAAACATCGTTAAACACTACCAGCGTGCGCGCCGGCCATGAATGCCCGGCCGGTCGGATGCTCGATATATACTGCGCGCCTCGTTCGGCCGCGCGCCGGTCGTCAGCCGAAAAGGAGGCCGTGTGGCCATCGAAACTCAATGGGTCGTGGATGATGAACATCTGGCCCGCCTCTGCGCCGAATGGCGCCAACTGCCCTATGTGGCAGTGGATACCGAATTCATGAGGGTCGATACCTTCTATCCCATCGCCGGGCTGGTGCAGGTCGGGGACGGGCGGCGTGCCTATCTGATCGACCCACTGGCCGTGCGCGACTGGCGCGCGTTTGCCGCGCTGCTGGAAGATACCGCCGTGGTAAAGGTGTTGCATGCCTGCAGCGAGGATCTCGAAGTACTGCTGCGCCTGACCGGCAGCCTGCCGCAGCCGCTGTTCGACACCCAGCTGGCGGCCGGCTACCTGAATATCGGCTTCTCCATGGGCTACTCACGCCTGGTTCAGGCCGTGCTCGGCATCGAACTGCCCAAGGGCGAAACGCGCTCGGACTGGCTGCAGCGGCCCCTGAGCGACATGCAGGTGCAGTATGCCGCTGAGGATGCGCAGCATCTGGCCGAATTGTACGAAGCACTGCTGCCGAAGCTGTCCGAGGACAAGCGCACCTGGGTGCTCGAGGATGGCGCCGAGCTGGTCGCCAACCTGCAGCGCGAATCCGATCCGGACGAGGCCTATCGCGAGGTCAAGCAGGCCTGGCGGCTCAAGCCTCAACAATTGGCCGTGCTCAAGGTGCTGACCGCCTGGCGCGAGCGTCAGGCCCGGGCACGCAATCAGCCGCGCAATCGCGTGCTGCGTGAGGCCAGCCTTTGGCCGCTGGCGCGTACCCAGCCGCGCGATCTGGTAGCACTGGCGCGCATCGAGGAGATGCATCCGCGTACTGTGCGCCAGGATGGCGAAGCCCTGCTGGCGATGATTCGCGAGGCCGCGACGATGCCCGAACAGGATTGGCCGGCAGCGCTGCCGGAGCCGTTGCCGCTGGAAGTTTCCGGGCGGTTGAAGAAGCTGCGGGCGGTCGGCCAGCGCGAGGCGAAGGTGCTGGATATCGCGCCGGAACTGATGCTGCGCAAGAAAACCCTCGAAGCCCTGCTGAAAAGCGGCTACCCCGACGGCCCATATCAACTGCCCGATTCGCTGCGCGGTTGGCGCCGCGAGCGGATGGGGCAGGCCCTGCTGGATGTACTGGAAAAGCGCACATGAAACTCATCTGTTCGATCTACAAAAGCCCCCGCAAGGACGGCATGTACCTCTATGTCGACAAGCGCGACGCGCTCAAGCGCGTGCCCGAGGGCTTGCTCGCCGCGTTCGGCGCACCGCAGCTGGCGTTCGAGCTGGTGCTGACCCCGGAGCGCCAGCTGGCGCGCGAGGACATCAACAAGGTGCTCGCCAATATCGAGGCGCAGGGCTATCACCTGCAGATGCCGCCGGCAGAGGACGAATACATCGAGCACCTCCCCGAGGAACTGCTGCGCATGAACGATCCCATGTGACGGTGGCCGGCCAAGCATGACCGAGGGCAAGGTCATGCTGGCGGATCGGACTATTCTGAAGCTGTCCACATATGCATAGGGAGACAGCTCATGAAAATGCGTTCCTGGATTCTCGGTTCGATCCTTGCCGGTCTGGCGATGTCTGCCAATGCTCAGCCCGCGCCGGCCTACGACAACGAAGCCTGGCAGCAGCACTGGCAGAAGATGCAGGAATACCGTCAGGCCTGGCAGGCCGCTAAGACGCCGGAGGAGCGGCAGAAGCTGCGCGACGAGCACTGGCAGAGCATGCAGTCGACCATGGGCACCATGGGTGGCTGCCCAATGGGCGGCCTAGGCGCCGGGATGGACAAGCAGGGCGGCAAGCCGATGGCCGGCGCCATGGGTGGCGGCCGCATGATGGGCGCGCCGTCCAAGGAAATGCTCGACATGCGCATCCAGCACCTGGAACAGATGCTCGAGCAGATGCGCAGCCACCGCGACATGCTCGACAAGCAGTGATCGGTATGTGGCCGCCTGCCGCTCCGGCCGGCGGCCACGGAGCAGGCGGCGCATCCGCCTGCCGGCTATTGGCCGGATATCCGGCAATGGCTAGACTTGCCGCTTTTTCCCGGTAGTGACAGTGATGGCCGCCAAAGTCGAACCCTTCTGGAAGCGCAAGACCCTGGCCGAGCTCGATTCGGCCGAGTGGGAGTCGCTATGCGACGGCTGCGGCCTCTGCTGTCTGCAGAAGCTCGAGGACGAGGAAGATGGCGCCGTGTACTACACGCGCATCGCTTGCCGATTGCTCGATCTGAAGACCTGCCAGTGCAGCGACTACCCCAATCGGCGCGCCAGCGTACCGGACTGCATTCAGCTCAATGCCCAGGACGCCGCACAGTTCAAGTGGCTTCCGCCCACCTGTGCCTACCGCCTGGTGGCCGAGCGCAAGGATCTGCCGCTTTGGCACCATCTGGTCTGCGGCGACCGCGATGCGGTGCATGTAGAGCGCATTTCCCAGGCCGGCAGGATGCTCGCCGAAGGCAGCGTTGCCGAGGAGCACTGGGAAGACCATCTGATTTTTCGTGCTGGTTGAATCTAAGCGCCGATTGCATCGTCTCAAGATCAGCACACCCCTCGCGTTATCCGATCCGTGGAGTTCTCTTCGATGCTTGCTCGACTGCTGTCGCTGTTCGCTCTCGTTCTTTTCCTCGCTGGGCCGGTACAGGCGGCCAAGCGGGTCGATCTGGACTATCACGTGCGCTTCCTCCCGGAGGAGGACCAGGCAGTGGTGCAACTGATTCTGGAGAAGGGGGAGGCGGTCCGCAGCCTGCGCTTCAACCTGGGCGACGAGGGTTACTACAGCGACTTCGAGGCGGACGGTGAATGGCAGCAGGGGTCGCCGGCACAGGGCACCTGGCGACCCGCTGCGGGCAAGGCGAAACTAAGCTATCGCGTACGCATCAGCCATCCCCGTGACAACGGTCGCTTCGATGCGCGTATGACTCCGGACTGGGCGCTGTTCCGCGGCGATGATCTGGTGCCGCCGGCGCGGCTGGATCAGGTCGATGGCGTGAGCCTGGTTTCGCGCATCACCTTCGAGCTGCCGGAAGGCTGGAAGAGCATCGAAACCGGTTGGCCGCGGGTCGGCAAGAATCGCTTTCGCGTGGACAACCGCGAGCGCCTGTTCGATCGCCCGACCGGCTGGATGCTGGCGGGCAAGCTCGGCACCCGCCGCGCCAAGCTGGGTGAAACTGAAGTCACCGTGGCTGCGCCGGTCGGCGAGGGCGTGCGGCGAATGGACATCCTGACCATGCTCACCTTCGTCTGGCCGCAGGTGCAGAACGTCTTTCCCCGCGACCCGGCGAAATTGCTCATCGTTGGCGCTGGCGATCCGATGTGGCGCGGCGGGCTGTCCGGGCCGAACTCCCTGTACATGCACGCCGATCGCCCGATGGTCAGCGAGAACGGCACCAGCTCGCTGGTGCATGAGCTGGTGCATGTGTTCAGTCGCATCACGGATGCCAATCGTAGCGACTGGATCAGCGAGGGGCTGGCGGAGTACTACGCCATCGAGCTGGTCCGCCGCTCTGGCGGCATGAGCGAGGATCGATACCAGGCGGTTCGCGAGCATCTGATCAAGTGGAGCCGCAAGGTCGATAGCCTGCGCACCGAACATTCCACCGGCCCGATTACCGCTCGCGCCGTGCTGCTGTTGCAGGATCTGGACAAGGAAATTCGTCAGCGCAGTAAGGGCCGCCATTCGCTCGACGATGTCGCCCGCGGCCTGATGCGCATGGACACCGTCAGCACCGATGATTTCATCGAGATGACCGAAACTCTGCTGGGCGGGGGCTCAACGGTGCTCGATACCCGTCTGCTGCGCTGAACACCATCATCCCTGCGCCGTATGCGTGAGGCGGCCTGTCGAGGAGAGCGTATGACCATCATCGACCTTCGCAGCGACACCGTGACCCAGCCTTCGAGCGGGATGCTTGAGGTGATGCGATGCGCCGAAACCGGGGATGACGTTTACGGCGAGGATCCAACGGTGAGCCGCCTTGAGAGCCGCCTCGCCGCGGAGCTGGGTTTCGCCGCGGGGCTCTTCGTCCCGTCCGGCACCATGAGCAATCTGCTGGCATTGATGGCTCATTGCGAACGGGGTGATGAATACATCGTCGGGCAGCAGGCCCATACCTACAAATACGAGGGCGGCGGAGCGGCGGTGCTTGGCTCGATCCAGCCGCAGCCGATCGAGATGGACGCCGACGGCACGCTCGATCTCGCCCGCGTCGAAGCGGCGATCAAGCCGGACAATTTCCACTTCGCCCGCAGCCGCCTGCTGGCGCTGGAAAACACCATGCAGGGCAAGGTGTTGCCGCTGGACTACCTGGCCGCGGCCCGTGACTTCACGCGCCAGTACGGTCTGGCGCTGCATCTGGACGGTGCCCGGCTGTACAACGCGGCGGTGAAGCTCGGCTGCGATGCGCACGAGATCACTCGGCACTTCGATACGGTGTCGGTGTGCCTGTCCAAGGGCCTCGGTGCGCCGGTGGGATCGGTGCTTTGCGGTGGCGAGGCGTTCATCGGCAAGGCTCGGCGCCTGCGCAAGATGGTCGGTGGCGGCATGCGCCAGTCCGGCATCCTGGCGGCTGCCGGGCTCTACGCGCTGGAGCACAACGTCGCGCGGCTGACCGAGGATCATCGTCGCGCGGCGTGGATTGGGGGTGAGCTGGCCGCGCTCGGGTTCGAGATCGAGCCGGTGCAAACCAACATGGTCTATGTCGACGTGGGAGAGAAAGCAACCGCGCTGGCTGCGTTCTGCGCGCAGCGCGGCATTCGCCTGACCCCTGCGGCGCGGCTGCGGCTGGTCACCCATATGGACCTGCATGACGAGCATCTTCCGGTAGTGGTCAATGCATTCGCCGAATTTGCCGAAAACATGGGTCGTTGCTGACGTCGAATTGCTTGATTCAATCGCCTTTATCCCCTATACCCGGCGCGCAGGCCCGATATAATGCGGCCCTTTGCCGGCTATCCGTTGGGTAGTTGCGAACCGGCTTTCGGTGGTCCCGCCTCGCCGTGTCGTTTTGCAGCCGTTCGGCCGCAGTCCTCTGGAAGAAATCTATGAAAAGCGCAGAAATCCGTGAAGCCTTCCTCCGCTTCTTCGAAGAGAAGGGCCACACTCGCGTGGCCTCCAGTTCGCTGATTCCGGCGAACGACCCGACCCTGCTGTTCACCAACGCCGGCATGAACCAGTTCAAGGACTGCTTCCTCGGCCTGGAGAAGCGCGCCTATACCCGCGCCACCACCAGCCAGAAGTGCGTGCGTGCCGGCGGCAAGCACAACGACCTGGAGAACGTCGGCTACACCGCGCGTCACCACACCTTCTTCGAGATGCTCGGCAACTTCAGCTTCGGCGATTATTTCAAGCGCGACGCGATTCACTACGCCTGGGAGTTTCTCACCAGCGACAAATGGCTGAACCTGCCCAAGGAGAAACTCTGGGTCACGGTCTATGCCACCGATGACGAGGCCTACGACATCTGGACCAAGGAAGTTGGCGTGCCGGCCGAGCGCATGGTGCGCATCGGTGACAATAAGGGCGCCCCTTACGCGTCGGACAACTTCTGGGCGATGGGCGACACCGGCCCCTGCGGTCCGTGCACCGAAATCTTCTTCGACCACGGCGAACACATCTGGGGCGGCCCGCCCGGCTCGCCGGAGGAAGATGGTGATCGCTACATCGAGATCTGGAACAACGTGTTCATGCAGTTCAACCGCACCGCGGACGGTGTACTGCACCCGTTGCCGGCACCGAGCGTCGATACCGGCATGGGTCTGGAGCGCATCAGCGCCGTGCTCCAGCACGTCAACTCGAACTATGAAATCGACCTGTTCCAGAGCCTGCTGAACGCGGCGGCGGACGCCATCGGCTGCGCCAACGAAGCGCAGGCTTCGCTGAAGGTCGTTGCCGACCACATTCGTTCCTGCGGCTTCCTCATCGCCGATGGCGTGACGCCGTCCAACGAAGGCCGTGGCTACGTGCTGCGCCGCATCATTCGTCGCGCCTGCCGTCATGGCAACAAGCTCGGCGCCAAAGGCAGCTTCTTCCATCGCATCGTCTTCGCGCTGGTGGCCGAAATGGGCGAGGCCTTCCCCGAACTCAAGCAACAGCAGGCGCACATCGAGCGCGTGCTGAAGAACGAGGAAGAGCAATTCGCCAAGACCCTGGAGCAGGGGCTGAAGATCCTCGAGCAGGATCTGGCCGGGCTTGCCGGTAGCGTCATTCCCGGTGAGGTGGTGTTCAAGCTGTACGACACCTACGGCTTCCCGGTGGATCTGACCGGCGACATCGCCCGCGAGCGCAATCTGAGCCTCGACGAAGAAGGCTTCGAGCGCGAGATGCAAGCCCAGCGTGAGCGTGCCCGCTCGGCCAGCGCCTTCGGCATGGACTACAACAGTCTGGTCAAGGTCGAGGGTGAGACACGCTTCCTCGGCTACCAGGGCACGTCAGGCAGCGGCAAGGTGCTGGCGCTGTTCAAGGAAGGCATGGTGGTCGACAGTCTGAGCGCCGGCGAGGAGGGTGTCGTGGTGCTCGATCAGACGCCGTTCTACGCCGAGTCCGGTGGGCAGATCGGTGACTGCGGTTATCTCGAGGCGCAGGGCCTGCGCTTCGATGTGCGCGACACCAGCAAGGCCGGCGGTGCGTTCCTGCATCACGGTATCGTCGACAGTGGCACGCTGACGGTCGGTGCCCAGGTCGAGGCGACGGTCGACGCCTCGGTGCGCCAGGTCACGGCGCTTAACCACTCGGCGACTCACCTGCTGCACGCCGCGTTGCGCGAGATTCTCGGTGAGCACGTGAGCCAGAAGGGCTCCTTGGTGGACAGTCAGCGCCTGCGCTTCGACTTCAGCCACTTCGAAGCGATCAAACCGGAGCAGCTCCGCGCACTGGAGGATCGCGTCAATGCCGAGATCCGTCGCAATTCGGCGGTGGAGATCGAGGAAACCGATATCGATACCGCCAAGGCCAAGGGCGCAATGGCCCTGTTCGGCGAGAAGTACGGCGACAGCGTTCGCGTGCTGACCATGGGTGGTGGCTTTTCCGTCGAGCTCTGCGGTGGTACCCACGTGAACCGCACCGGCGACATCGGCCTGTTCAAGATCACCAGCGAAGGCGGTGTGGCCGCCGGCGTACGCCGGATCGAAGCGGTGACCGGCGCGCAGGCGCTGGCCTACCTCAATGATGCCGAGGATCAACTGAAAGAAGCGGCAAGTCTGGTCAAGGGCAGCCGCGAGAATCTGCTGGACAAGCTCGGCGGCATACTGGAACGCAACCGTCAGCTGGAAAAAGAGCTGGAGCAGCTCAAGGCCAAGGCAGCCAGCGCAGCGGGCAACGACCTGGCTGCGAGCGCCGTTGAAGTGAATGGTGTGCGCGTGCTGGCCGCGCGTCAGGATGGGCTCGACGGCAAGGCCCTGCTGGCGCTAGTCGACCAGCTGAAGAACAAGCTGGGCAGCGCGGTGATCCTGCTCGGTGGCGTGCAGGACGACAAGGTTGTGCTGGTCGCCGGCGTGACGCAGGACCTGACCTCGCGCCTGAAGGCCGGCGATCTGATGAAGCAGGCCGCTGCGGCGGTCGGCGGCAAGGGTGGCGGTCGTCCAGACATGGCGCAAGGTGGTGGCAGCGATGCGTCCAAGCTGGACGAGGCGCTGGCGTTGACCTTGCCGTTTGCTCAGCAGGCCCTTTGATCCAGATGCCGGAAGCGGCTTCGGCATCTGCAGGTTGTTTGTTTAATGAACGCCCTTTGCGGGCTCTAGGCGGCTAACAATGGCTTTGATCGTACAGAAGTTTGGGGGCACCTCGGTCGGCACCGTCGAGCGAATCGAGCAGGTAGCCGAGAAGGTCAAGAAATTCCGCGATGGTGGCGACGATATCGTCGTGGTCGTCTCGGCAATGAGTGGCGAAACCAACCGTCTGATCGACCTGGCCAAGCAGATCAGCGACCAGCCGGTTCCGCGCGAATTGGATGTGATGGTCTCCACCGGCGAGCAGGTGACCATAGCCCTGCTGGCCATGGCGCTGATCAAGCGCGGCGTTCCGGCGGTGTCCTACACTGGCAATCAGGTCCGCATCCTCACCGACAGCGCCCATACCAAGGCGCGCATCCTGCAGATCGATGCCCAGCGTATCCAGCGCGACATCAAAGCGGGGCGGGTGGTCGTGGTCGCCGGCTTCCAGGGGGTGGACGAGAAGGGCAATATCACCACTCTGGGTCGCGGCGGTTCCGATACCACTGGCGTGGCGTTGGCTGCCGCGCTGAAGGCCGATGAATGCCAGATCTACACCGATGTGGATGGCGTTTACACCACCGACCCGCGGGTCGTCGCCAAGGCTCAGCGTCTGGACAAGATCACCTTCGAGGAGATGCTGGAAATGGCCAGCCTCGGCTCCAAGGTGCTGCAGATTCGTGCGGTGGAGTTCGCTGGCAAGTACAGTGTCCCGCTACGTGTGCTGCACAGTTTTCAGGAGGGTCCGGGTACCCTCATTACCCTTGATGAAGAGGAATCCATGGAACAGCCCATCATTTCCGGCATCGCCTTCAATCGCGACGAGGCCAAGCTGACTATCCGTGGGGTGCCGGACACGCCCGGTGTAGCGTTCAAGATTCTTGGGCCGATCAGCGCCGCGAATGTGGAAGTGGACATGATCGTGCAGAACGTCGCGCACGATAACACCACCGATTTCACCTTCACCGTGCATCGTAACGATTACAACAATGCCCTGCAGGTCCTGCAGAGCATTGCGAACGAAATGGGCGCCCGGGAGGTGATCGGCGATACCGACATCGCCAAGGTTTCCATCGTAGGCGTCGGTATGCGTTCACATGCTGGCGTCGCCAGTCGGATGTTCGAGGCGCTGGCTAAGGAGAACATCAACATCCAGATGATCTCTACATCGGAGATCAAAGTTTCGGTGGTGATCGAAGAAAAGTATCTTGAACTTGCTGTAAGAGCGTTGCATACCGCCTTCGAACTGGATGCGCCGGCGGCGGCGGGCAATACTGCGGAATGAATCGCAGAAGGCGCGCTGGCCCGCGCCTTCTGTCGTATTGGGCCGTGCAAAAAGGAACTTTAGCCTCCCGGGCGCGGGTCAATAGCTGGTGAAAGGCTCTAGCTTCAATGTTTTGCGGACATTGTCCGTTTTTATCTTTGCAGACTGTTTACTGATTTGAATCCGTTTAAGGAGAAAGGAATGCTGATTCTGACTCGCCGGGTTGGAGAAACCCTGATGGTGGGTGACGATGTGACTGTCACTGTGTTGGGTGTGAAAGGAAACCAGGTACGTATCGGCGTGAATGCCCCCAAGGAGGTGGCGGTGCATCGAGAGGAGATCTACCAGCGGATCCAGAAAGAGAAGGATCAGGAACCAAGCCACTAATTTTTCTGTAATTTTTGGCTTTGCAAACGGGGTAAAGATGGGTATTATGCGCCCCGTGTTGCGGAGAGGTGGCCGAGTGGCCGAAGGCGCTCCCCTGCTAAGGGAGTACACCTCAAAAGGGTGTCGGGGGTTCGAATCCCCCCTTCTCCGCCATTTTGCGTTCTAGGGTTTGATGATCGCGGCAGGTCACTTTCGAAGCTGAAAGTAGAGCGCCAAATTGCTTGACCATCAGTCTTCACTCCCTATAATGCGCACGCTCAGCGCACTCATAGCTCAGCTGGATAGAGTACTCGGCTACGAACCGAGCGGTCGGAGGTTCGAATCCTCCTGAGTGCGCCATACTTCGAACGATCGGCAGTGATGCGGATCGCTCAAGAAACCAGCAGTGATCTGGTCTACCAAGCGCTTACGCACTCATAGCTCAGCTGGATAGAGTACTCGGCTACGAACCGAGCGGTCGGAGGTTCGAATCCTCCTGAGTGCGCCAATCAAGAAAGGGTCTGCAGCGATGCAGGCCCTTTTTTTATTTCCGTGTCCCTATCGTCCGCCCGTTACGCAGCCGTGCTCGTCGAAGCTGACTGTGCGCAGCTGGCCGCCGCTGTCGCGGAAGCGCAGGCGTGTCTTGCCGTTGTTGCTGGTGACGCTTTCCGGACTGCCTAGCGCGCTTTCCACGTCACTACGCGTCATGCCTGCGCGGATCTGCTTGCTGATGATTGCGCTGCGCCGCTCGCTTCCTGTCACCCGGTTGCCGCAACCATCTTCCCTCTGCGCAACGATCTCCAATCCTTCCGCCTCCCTGCGAGCAGTGCGTTTTCTGGGAACTGCCATGGGCACGGCCTTGCCAGAGCTCGGTGTCGGGCTCACAGCCTTTTGCCGATGCTGATGCTGGTCTTCTGGGCACCCCTGCTGACTGAAGGTCACGTGTCCGGACTGGTCGGTGCAGCGGTACACCATTGCCGAAAAAGCCGGATTTGCCAGCAAAAGCAGGCCCGTACAAAGAAACAGTGCTTTCATTTCGTCCTCCTTGACTAAGCAACTGTACTGCAGGCTACTCAATAAAAAGCGCCCTTGGCATCTGTGTCTCCTTGTCTCGTGAAGACGTCGACAGAACGTCGGCTTTGTCGAGTTAGGCGAGCCGTTCATGCGCGTCGCATGCGGATCGCCTGGAATGGCTGTAGTTGAGCGCATCGGCTGCGCCGTCGCGATGTTATGATTGCTGCATCTGCTCTCAGGGTTTGTGGAACAACCTTCCCGTATGGACTTACCCAGTAGTCGCTCACGTTTCCCGATTGCCAATCAGCTATTGATTGAATGATTTCCCCTGGCGCGCTCTCGGCCGGGGGTGGAGTGCGCCATGACAGAAGTAGAAGCAAAAAAGCCTCAAGAAACCCTGCAGGATCGCCTGGCGCAGGTGGTCGAGCTGCTGCAGCGTCATCGGCTTGGTGAAGACGGTGGGGTTCGTCAGGATGGTCAGCCGGCAGTTCTGAGTGAGGATTATGACCAGGGGCTGATTCTGGCCGAGCTGCAGCGCAAGCTCGATGAGCTGCACCCTGCCGACGTCGCCCACATTCTCGAAGCCTTGCCGCTCGAAGAGCGACTGACTGTCTGGCAGCTGGTCAAGGCCGAGCGTGATGGCGACATTCTGCTCGAGGTTTCCGACGCGGTCCGTGAAACGCTGATCGCAGACATGGACGACCACGAGTTGCTTGCTGCGGCCAAGGAAATGGACGCTGATGAGCTGGCGGATCTAGCGCCCGAACTGCCGCGCGATGTCGTTCATGAACTGATGGAAAGCCTCGACGCGCAGCAGCGTGAGCGAGTGCGTTCGGCCCTGTCTTACGAGGAGGATCAGGTCGGTGCGTTGATGGACTTCGAGATGGTCACCATTCGCGAAGACGTCAGTCTGGAGGTTGTGCTTCGCTACCTGCGTCGCCTGAAAGAACTCCCCGGTCATACCGACAAACTGTTCGTGGTCGACTACGACGGCGTGCTCAAGGGTGTTCTGCCGATCAAGCGCCTGCTGGTGAACGATCCAGACAAACAGGTCGCCGAAGTGATGGCAAGTGATCCGGTCACCTTTCATCCGGATGAGGACGCCTATGATGCGGCACAGGCATTCGAGCGCTATGACCTGGTCTCCACGCCGGTTGTCGATAAGGGCGGCAAGCTGATCGGCCGACTGACTATCGACGAGATGGTCGACCTCATTCGTGAGGAGAGCGAAAGCGAAGTGCTCAACATGGCCGGTCTGCGCGAGGAGGAGGATATCTTCGCCTCGGTCTGGAAATCGGTACGCAACCGGTGGGCCTGGCTGGCGGTGAACCTGGTGACGGCGTTCGTCGCCTCGCGAGTGATCGGCCTGTTTGACGGCTCCATCGAGAAGCTGGTTGCGCTGGCGGCGCTGATGCCAATTGTCGCAGGCATCGGCGGCAACTCCGGCAACCAGACGATCACCATGATCGTTCGCGCCATGGCGCTGGATCAGGTGGGTACCGGCAACACTGCGCGGCTGCTGCGCAAGGAAGTTGGCGTCGGGCTCGTCAACGGGCTTGTCTGGGGTGGCGTCATCGGTGCGGTGGCCTGGTGGCTATACGGTAGCTGGTCTCTGGGGGTCGTGATGACCGCCGCAATGACGCTGAATCTGTTGCTGGCCGCCTTGATGGGGGTGCTGATTCCGATGACTCTTGCGCGTCTCGGGCGTGATCCGGCAATGGGGGCAAGCGTGATGATCACGGCCATGACCGATAGTGGCGGGTTCTTCATTTTTCTCGGATTGGCGACGATTTTTCTGCTGTAGCGCGACTTTTCGCGTCCTGTAGGGGTTTGCCTTGTTTCTCTGTTTCGGGCTAAGGTTCGGCCGTTTCGCGCGTCGCGAAACCTGTCCGAACCAACGCAGCGAATAACAAGCAGCTCGAGCTGCTGACAAGGGAACTCCCGATGACCCCCAGCCAACTTCTGCTCGAAGGCGTCGAACTCATGCTATTCGGCATCGGTTTCGTCTTTGCTTTCCTCGTTCTGTTGATCCTCTGCATTCGCCTGATGTCCTACCTTACCGATCGCTTCGTAAGCGCCCCGGAGCCTCAGCTAGCGGCTGCGCCAGTCACCAGCGCGGATGCGGATACGCTCGCGGCGATCAAGGCCGCCATTCATCAACACCGCGCGCGCCGCGGTTGACTCTGGAAAGGGAGTTCCTTCCATGACCATTGCTAAACAGCCACTCGGCATCACCGACGTGGTGCTGCGTGATGCGCACCAGTCCATTCTCGCCACGCGCGTCCGCCTGGAAGACATGCTGCCGATCGCAGCCAAGCTCGACCAAGTCGGGTTCTGGTCGGTTGAGAGCTGGGGGGGCGCTACGTTCGACGCCTGTATTCGCTACCTGGGCGAAGACCCCTGGGAGCGCATTCGTGAGCTGAAGAAGGCGATGCCCAATACGCGTCAGCAGATGCTGCTGCGCGGGCAAAACCTGTTGGGCTATCGTCACTATGCCGACGATGTAGTGGAAAAGTTCGTCGAGCGCGCAGCGGTCAACGGCGTGGACGTGTTCCGTGTATTCGATGCGATGAATGATCCGCGTAATCTGGAAACGGCTCTGCGCGCGGTGAAGCAGCAAGGCAAGCATGCTCAGGGCACAATTTCCTATACCACCAGCCCGGTGCATACGCTGGACATGTGGGTCGATCTGGCTAAGCAGATCGAGGACATGGGTGCCGACTCTGTAGCAATCAAGGACATGGCCGGCATCCTGACGCCCTATATGGCGTTCGAGCTGGTCTCGCGCCTTAAGGCCAGCCTGGCAATCCCCGTCCATATGCAGTGCCATGCCACTGCCGGCCTGTCGTCCGTCGCCATTCTCAAGGCCGTGGAGGCAGGTATCGACAATGTCGACACCGCAATCTCCTCCCTGTCGATGACCTATGGCCACTCCCCGACGGAGTCGGTGGTCGCCATGTTCCAGGGCACCGCGCGTGATACCGGGCTCGACCTGGAACTGCTGGAGGAAATTGCCGCTTACTTCCGTGAGGTGCGCAAGAAGTATGCGAAGTTCGAGGGTAACCTCAAGGGCGTCGACTCGCGCATCCTGGTCGCTCAGGTGCCGGGCGGGATGCTCACCAACATGGAAAGCCAGCTCAAGGAGCAGGGCGCTCAGGACAAGTTCGACCAAGTGCTGGCCGAGATTCCGCGTGTGCGCGAAGACCTTGGCTTCATTCCGCTGGTGACGCCAACTTCGCAGATCGTTGGCACCCAGGCGGTGATCAATGTACTGACCGGTGAGCGCTACAAGTCGATCACCAAAGAAACCGCCGGTGTGCTAAAGGGCGAGTACGGTGCGGCGCCGGCGCCATTCAGCGCCGAGTTGCAGGCGCGTGTGCTTGACGGTGCCGAGGTCATAACCTGCCGTCCTGCAGATCTGCTGCAGCCGGAGATGGAGCGGCTGGCAGCCGAGCTCGAGGAGCTGGCTCGCGAGAAGAACATCAAGCTGGCTGAGGATGCCATCGACGACGTCCTGACCTACGCATTATTTCCACAGATTGGCCTGAAGTTCCTCGAGAATCGCGGCAACCCCGCGGCGTTCGAGCCGGCACCCACCGGCAGCGAACCGCCGGTGCGCGAGCCGGGCAAGCCGGAGGTTTACACCGTCGAGGTCAACGGCAAGTCGTTCGTTGTGCAGGTCAACGAGGGTGGTGACATCGAAGGCATCAAGCCGCTCGGTGCTGGTCCTGCTACCGGCGCTGCCAGTGCCAACTCGACCGCGGCCGTTCCGGCTGGTGGAGAGCCGCAGCCGGCACCGCTGGCCGGCAACATATTCAAGGTGCTGGTGCAGCCTGGGCAGCTCGTCCAGGAGGGCGACCTGGTAGTGATTCTCGAAGCCATGAAAATGGAAACCGAGATCCGTGCGTTCAAGGCCGGCACTGTTGCTTCGGTCAACGTCAAGGTTGGCGACGCGGTTTCGGTCGGCGACAGCTTGCTGAGCATCGCTTAAGGGGAGTTGCATGGATAAGTTGCTCAAGCTGTGGCAGGGAACCGGTCTTTATCACCTGGAGCCCGGGCAGGCATTGATGATTCTCGTCTGTCTGGGGCTGATCTACCTGGCCATCCGCAAAGGCTTCGAACCGCTGCTGCTGATTCCGATCGGTTTCGGCGGCATCCTGGCGAACATTCCGGTGGCCAACATGGGGGAGGGTGCCGGCATCCTCCACCTGTTCTATGAAGTCGGCCTGCCGACCAGCGTGTTCCCATTGCTGATCTTCATGGGTGTCGGAGCGATGACCGATTTCGGTCCGATGCTCGCCAACCCGAAGACGCTGTTGCTTGGGGCTGCGGCGCAGTTCGGCATCTTCGCTACGCTGCTCGGTGCGTTGGCACTTACCGCCGCCGGTATTCCGGGTATGGAGTTCACGTTGCGTGAGGCCGCCTCGATCGCGATCATCGGTGGCGCAGACGGCCCCACCTCGATTTTCGTGACGTCCAAATTAGCGCCTGAGTTACTCGGCCCTATTGCCGTCGCGGCTTACTCCTACATGGCGCTGGTACCGCTGATACAGCCGCCGATCATGCGCGCCATGACGACGAAGGAAGAGCGCGCCATTGTCATGACGCAGCTGCGACATGTGAGTCAGGTCGAGAAGATCGTCTTTCCGCTGGTCCTGTGTTTGCTGGTGGGCCTCTTGCTGCCTGATGCGGCGCCGTTGGTCGGCATGTTTGCATTCGGCAATCTGCTGCGTGAGTGCGGTGTCGTTGACCGTCTGGCTGACACTTCGCGCAATGCTCTGATCAACATCGTCACCATCGCGCTGGGTCTGACCGTGGGTTCCAAACTGTCCTCGGAGGCGTTCTTGCAGCTGAAAACGCTCGGCATATTGGTGCTGGGGATGGTGGCCTTCTGCGGCGGCACTGCCGCAGGGATCTTCATGGCAAAAGTGATGAACCGTTTCAGTCAGAACAAGATCAATCCCCTGATTGGTTCGGCAGGCGTATCCGCGGTTCCGATGGCTGCGCGTGTATCCAACAAGGTGGGGCTGGAGGCTAATCCACAGAACTTCCTGCTGATGCACGCCATGGGGCCGAACGTGGCTGGGGTTATCGGCTCAGCCGTGGCTGCCGGCGTTTTGCTCAACTTTGTTGGCTAGCTGACCTCTAGGTAGGTTGTTCATCCGCGGTGGCTGTGGAGGCTTGGTAGCGCGGCCTCCATAAGCCTTCTAGGTGGCGGATGAACAACCGTAAATCCGACCGCCGCTCCTTGAGTCGATTCTTTGCGGTGCCTAGGGGATCGAACAAGTCGCGGGGGCAAAGACCGACAGTCAGCAGAGCTCTGCCGGGTGACCTTTCGCTGACTTCTTCGCCGCTTGGGTTTTCCGTCTCCGGGCGGGCCCTTTCTCTCGCGCACCAATGACTTGGCCGAACACTTCATCCTGGCGCTGCCTGCGCAGAAGGGCTTGCCTAGCTGCGCTCGGTAGTTCGGATCATCATGCTATTACCAGCCTGGCTGTGTCCCACGATTGCCGTCGGCCATAAGTCAGCCTCGGGCGCAGTGATCTTTTACCGAGGATCAAGCTTGAAAAATGGTGGTGCGGGGCTGGCTGCTTCATGCATCAGTAGGGGCGCGATGCATCGCAGTTGCTGGAGTAGGGATGAGTTCAGGGAGTGGGAGGCGTGGAAGTGTGCGTCGTGCCTGTCGACGTCATGGTGCGTCAGTTAATACCTAGCATCAGGCAGGGCCTGAAGGCCCTGCCTGATGCCCGTCAGGCTTCTTCCTTGGCCAGCTCGGTGTCCTGAGCGATCAACGCGATAAGGGCGTTTTGCTGGCGGTGAGCAAGCTGCCTGAATCGCTGTAGGAGTTCCCGTTCATGCAACGATAGCTCTGGACTGTCCAGGCGCATGCTGAGGTCTTCATCGAGCGCACCTTCCTGTAGCAGGCTTTGCTCTAGCCTAGCGATTATCTCGGAATTCATGCTGCGATGATGATTGCGCGCCACTTCAGCGATGCGTTCGCGCATACCGTCGGGAAGTCGTACGACGAATTTGTCAGCCGTGCGGCTGGAATAAACTGCCTGTTTCATAGGGCGCATAATTAACCGGTTAGTCAGGTGGGCGTGCTGGCGTATTGCCGGGGTAGTCACCGGTCTGACAACCACCAGTACCTTGCTGTTCCGTCTGCCGGTAAAAATTATGGAGACGGCTTCATGGCGCCAATTGTACGACGAACGGGGGATTAGTAAAGACCTTGTGCTGTCAAAGTGCCTTTACTGTGATGCAGTGCCTCATCGGTGCTGCGGTTAGCGTAATACCGGGTCGAACTTGACCCTGCGGCCGATGATCGCGGTGATGAGAAAGAGCAAACCGAAGACGCCTAGGCCGGCTTTCAGCGTCGTGCTCGAGATAGCCGTGCTTTCTGGAAACAGGTATGCGCCGCAGGCACAGGCGATCGTTAGCACCAGGCAAGTCAGTGCGGATTTAGACATGAAAGACCCCTCTCTTTTTTTGCGGAACCTAGCTGGCGTTTACCAATCACTAGAAGACCCAGCGTTGCGGTTGCGCAGGGATGGCTGTTTCCGTGGCGCTGAGCGTCGTCGCCTGTGCGCTGGGGACGGTGCCTGAGTACTGCAGAGATAGCCGAGATGTCGGCTCGTAGGTCACCTGTGAAAGCTCGGCTGGTGGGAGTTGCAAGGCGGTCAGAGCTGCGAATGCGAATCCTGCACCAAGAAGAAAGGCCGGCTTGATCATGAGCGTTATCCTTCGCGTCACGTTGAGTGTGCCTTACTCTTTGCAGCTGTCATGCCAAAGTTTAACGATAAAAAAGTATTTAAAAATCAATAACTTAAGTGTTTTGTTATGCTGGTCTGGATTGCGCTTTGCACGGGGCGCAGTTGAGGTCCATGCAAAATGCAATGCACGGTTCTCTGGAGCTGGTGCCGATGGTTTGTCGAGTATGGGCACGCACTGCGTGGGGCATGACAAAAGGCCCTGGTGTCGATAAGATGCCGCCCGCGTGATCCGGTCCCAGTAGCTCAATTGGATAGAGCATCCCCCTCCTAAGGGGAAGGTTGTGAGTTCGAACCTCGCCTGGGACGCCATAGCGCCCTGTTCGCCGGCAGGGTGTGAGGGCAGCGAGCTCCTGCCATATGAAGGGCGGCGTTAGCCGAATGGCGTAGCGTTATCGCGGCGAGCGTCGCGCTGCAGTTGGTAGACGAGACGTTCTATCTGGCGCTGTGTCTGCCCGCTGAGGCGATGGAAGCGAAAGCCGCACAACGATATGTCCCGCTTCTCATCGATTACGAGATGGCGAAGCTCGACATCGCTCTGGATCTGTCCGATCGGCAGCTTGGCTACCAGTTCGTATACCTGGCCAGTCTGTAGGTTGCCCTGGTGGTTGCCCTTGATGCTGAGCTTGCACCCTGTGGCCGAAATATCGAGTAGTCGCCCTTCCAGCGCCGTGCGCACCGAAGCGCCGCCAAGCTGCGCGGCCACCGCGGTTTCGTTGAGCTGTGCGCGATATGCATTGCGCCGCTGGTGGTAGGTCAGTTCTGCCGGGGTTGGGATCCAGTAGCAGCGAGCACCGTCAATTTCGCCTAGATGAACCTCTCGGTCGCTCGTCCAAGAGATTTTGGCGCCTTCGTAGAAGCCTTCGATGTTGATTGGCTCGCCCTGAAGCAGTAGGCGCTCGCCGTCATTGGGGATCAGCTCATCCAGTGCGATCCATCCGGTTTCCCGGTTCATCTGCACCAGAAAGCTCTGATAGCGCTGATTGCGCTCATGGAACCGAAGGGTCAGCGCGATGTTGTTATCGAGAAGCGGACGCAGGTTGGCATAAATCTCCAGTGGTGCGGTCAGCAGCTTGGGAGGTTGTGGGCCGTCTTCGTCCAGAAATAGGCTAGACACGGTCCTGTGCTCTCCGGTGCGTTGTGCTCACCATCGTGTTGCGTCCTTACTTGTTGCTCTTGTTCGTTCAGGCCTGGCTCAGTGGCCGCTGCTGCTTGTTTTTCGCTGCGCTTCCGCGATTGTCATAGAGGCTGGGAGTGTCGTCCTTGCCTTGCAGGATCTTCAGTATTTCACCCAGCGTGCTCTGATTGGCTCGTATCAGGCGGCCGTTACGCTCGTTCGCAGAGCGACAGCGTTCGAGTTCAGTTTCGAGAAGCTTGGCCTTTTCGATCAGGGCTTCGCCTTGCTCGATCCGACTCGCCGCGATTTCCAGGCCTGCTCTGTCGGGGCTCAGTCGCTGGTCGACAAGCCATTGGCTGCGTTGAGCACTGTGCTGGCCAAGCAAGGCGAGCAGGGGCTGCTTCTTGCTCAGTGTGGCTTCCAGTTCGACCAGATTGCGATCACCCAGCGCTGCAAACTCCTGATCAATAAGCTCAAGGAGTTGGCGGGCTATGCCGATATCGTCGGTCAGTTGCTCAAGTACTGCAGCGTCATGCATGTCGGAACTCGGGGCGGATTCGTATGAAAAATGGGCCCGGGCTTAGCGTTGCGTTTCGAACGCCAGGAGCTTGGCTGCCACGCGTGCACTGTCGACCTGGTAGGAGCCATCGGCAATCGCTTGCCTGAGTTTGGCCACACGCTCCTGATCGACCGCAGGCTGATCGTTCAATTTGTCGGCCGCTTGCTGCAGGCGCTGAGCTTCGGGGCTCAGTTGCACGGTATCACCGGCAGTGTTGGTGCCAGCGGTTTTGCTTGCCTCGCCGGTCGTCTCCTGTTGCGGAGCGGCCGCGCGCTCGTTGCTTTGCACACTGTTACGCCCGGTAGGGGCATTCAGTGGGCTGTTGGGTCGATTGAAGTCGATGACCATGATGCAAACCTCGAAGGAATCAGGACGCTTGCCATGTGTTCGGCAACAATGGACAGAACTTTAGCGTTTTTTTCTCTGGGGCACACGGAAAAGCTACCTGCCGCGGCCTCATCTACATCGCAACTTCGACCTGACCGGGTGCGACTACCCGAGCCTTTACCGTGCGGCCGGAACGGCGGTTCTTTACCGGAATCTGTTTGCCCGGAACACCGTCAGCCATGGCTTCACCGGGCATGCGCACGCTGATCGTGCCGGATCTCGCCGTGATGACGACATGGTCGCCCTTGCGCACGGCCTTCGCCAGCTCAATCTGGTTGGGTGCGATCACCTGGTCGGGCTGCACCGGCCGAGTTAGCTTGGTGCCCAGCACTTCATCGAGCCGGGTCAGATAGCCCTGGCTAAGGTTCGAGACGTCTCGCTCCGCGATGCTGACGTCGCTTTCGCTCAGTACCGTATCCCGCAGCAGTGATTTGCTGGCCACGATGACATGCCGATACAGTCTTACCTGTGCCGGGACGAAAACCGACCACGGACTGCTGCCCTGGCAGCTTACCCGCACGGTGACGCGGCCGATGGGGGCGCTCGTACTGGTCAGGCTTGCTGTCAGTGGCTGATCGCACTGGTTTAGTCGCAGGCGCGGGTCGAGTCGGCTCACCTCGACTTCATGGCGCGCCTGGATGTCAGTGCGGCTTAAATAGTCGACCACTGAACCCTCAAGAAACTGTTCAGTCACGTCGATAAGCTGTTTGGAATGTGACATGGTTGACGCATGGGCAAGCTGCCCTATCGCGCACAGCGCAACGAGCACCGCTGCGCTTTTTCGCAGTATCTGGCTATCGCGCCGGAAAATGGTCATATGGACGTTCATATCCCAAACAAAGCAAGGGGCGTGCCGTCACTTTAAGGTCGCCAGCCCCGATAATCTGCACGCAGAGAGGAAGACTGGCATGGCCGGTGTATTGGATTCGGTTAACCAGCGTACCCAGTTGGTGGGTCAGAATCGCCTTGAGTTGCTGCTGTTTCGCCTGGAGGGCGAGCAGTTGTATGGGATCAACGTGTTCAAGGTCCGAGAGGTGCTGCAGTGTCCTCGGTTGACCGTCATGCCCAAGTGTGGACGGGTGGTGCGCGGCGTGGCGAGCATTCGCGGTAGTACCTTGCCGATACTCGATCTGTCTCTCGCTACCGGCAAATCCGCGCTGATGGACGTGCAAAATTCCTTTGCGGTGATTACCGAGTACAACAACCGCACGCTCGGGTTTCTGGTGCGTTCGGTCGAGCGAATCGTCAACCTGAACTGGGAGGCCATCTTGCCTCCACCCAAGGGCGCGGGGCGAAATCACTACCTGACTGCCGTTACGCACATCGACAACAAACTGGTCGAAATCATCGACGTGGAAAAGGTACTGGCCGAGGTGGCGCCGACCTCTGAGGAGATTTCGCCTAATGTCGTGGATGAGGATACCCGGAATAAGGCGCTCTCCTGCCGCGTTCTGATCGTCGATGACTCGTCGGTGGCGCGTAAGCAGATCACGCGATGCCTGGAGAACCTTGGGGTCGAAGTCATCAAGTTGAACGACGGGCGCGAGGCCCTCAATTATCTGAAGCGGATGGCGGATGAGGGCAAGAACCCAGCTGAAGAATTCCTAATGATGATTTCCGATATTGAAATGCCGGAAATGGATGGCTATACCCTGACTACCGAGGTGCGGCACGATCCGCGCATGCACGGTATGCATATACTGCTGCATACTTCGCTTTCCGGTGTGTTCAACCAGAACATGGTGAAGCGGGCGGGCGCGGATGACTTTCTCGCCAAGTTCCAGCCTGACGATCTTGCAGCCCGGGTGGCTGATCGGATCAGGCAGGCGGATGCAAACTGAGGCTGGGTCCTCTACATGATGGTGAGGCTTTATTGGTGTCAGTCGATCTGGATTTCGAGCAGTTCCGGGTATTCCTTGAAAAGACGTGCGGCATCCTGCTGGGCAGCAACAAGCAGTATTTGGTGTCCAGTCGCCTGAACAAGCTGATGGAGCAGCAGGGCATCAAGACGCTTGGTGACCTGGTCAGGAAGATTCAGGCGCAGCCGCGCAGCGGGCTGCGCGAGTTGGTGGTCGATGCGATGACGACCAACGAAACGCTATGGTTCCGCGATACCTATCCGTTCGAAGTGCTCAAGTCACGGGTTTTGCCCGAAATGTTGAAAGGCGCGTCCGGCCAGCGGCTGCGAATCTGGTCCGCCGCATGCTCCTCGGGGCAGGAGCCGTATTCGCTGTCCATGGCCATCGACGAGTATGAGCGCGGCAATCCGAGCCAGCCAAAAACTGGGGTGCAGATCGTTGCGACCGAACTGTCCGGTGCCATGCTTGCTGCCTGTAAGGCTGCCGAATATGACAGCCTTGCAATTGCCCGGGGCCTATCGAGCGAGCGTCTGCAGCGATATTTCGATGTCAAGGCGCCGGGCCGTTGGGCGGTGAAGCCTGCGATCCGCTCGCGCGTCGAGTTTCGCGTCCAGAACCTGCTCGACAGCTACGCGGCTCTAGGTAAGTTCGACATCGTTTTTTGCCGTAACGTCTTGATCTACTTCTCCGCGGATGTGAAGAAAGACATCCTCAAGCGTATTCATGCCACGTTACGCCCTGGAGGCTATCTCTTCCTCGGTGCATCCGAGGCCCTTAATGGTCTTCCGGAGCTGTACCAGATGGTGCAGTGCAGTCCGGGCATCATCTACAAGGCCAAGTGATCGTTCCAGAGAGCGGCAGAAAACTGTCGCGTCTGTGCTCCAAACGCGGCAAAAAGGCGGTAAGCCCTTGCCGCTTTTGACGCCGAAGGCTCGGCTTTCTTCCTTTATATCCTTGTAAATCAAGCTCTTGATGCGTCTGGCACGACACTTGCTGCTGTGTGCGCAAGCAGACTGTACCCGACAGAGGGCAGATCAATGAGCATCAGTTTCGACAAGGCATTGGGCATTCACGAGAAGGCGTTGGGCTTTCGCTCGCAGCGTGCCGAGGTGCTGGCCAACAATATCGCTAACGCCGATACCCCCAATTACAAAGCCCGTGATCTCGACTTCGGTAGCGTGCTTGCCGAACAGGCGGCGCGTAGCCAGGGCAGCTTCGGCGTTACCCGAACCAGCGAAAAGCACATCGCCGCCGAAGGTGTGGAGATCGCCGATGCCTCGTTGCGCTTTCGTACGCCGGCACATCCCTCGCTCGACCAGAACACCGTCGATCTGCAGATCGAGCAATCCAACTATGCGAAGAATGCCGTGGATTTCCAGGCGAGCTTCACCCTGCTCAATAGCAAGTTCAAAGGGCTGATGAATGCCCTGCGCGGCGAATAAAGGAGTACCTCATGTCTCTTAGCAGCGTTTTCAATATTGCCGGTAGCGGCATGAGTGCACAGAGCACTCGCCTGAACACCATTTCCAGCAACATCGCCAACGCCGAGACCGTTTCGTCAAGCGTCGATCAGACTTACCGGGCACGCCATCCGGTATTCGCCACTGTCTTGCAGCAGGCCAACGGCCAGCCCGACCAGTCGCTGTTCGCCGGCCAGGACCAGGCCGGGGTTGGCGTTCAAGTGCTGGGCGTGGTCGAGGACCAGAGCGAGTTGCAGGCCCGTTACGAGCCCAATCATCCAGCCGCCGACGAAAGCGGGTATGTCTATTACCCGAACGTCAATGTGGTGGAAGAGATGGCTGACATGATTTCGGCCAGTCGCGCTTTCCAGACCAACGCCGAACTTATGAACACAGCCAAGACCATGTTGCAGAAAGTGCTGACGCTGGGTCAGTGATAGTTACGAGAGCGCACTATGAGCACTACGAACGGCGTCGGTGGTACCGGCTCGATACTGGATCAGTACCAATTTGGTGAAAACCGCGAAGCCAAAGGCAACGAGCTTGGCAAGAACGAGTTCCTTGAGTTGTTGGTCGCCCAGATGAACAACCAGAACCCGTTGGAGCCTCAGGAAAACGGCGAATTCATTGGTCAGCTAGCGCAGTTCAGCACCGTGGAAGGCGTCGAGAAGCTCAACTCGAGCATGCAGACAATCCTGTCTGGCTACCAGTCGTCTCAGGCGCTGCAGGCCTCGTCGCTGGTAGGCCGAAAAGTCATCGTGCCGAGTGACAAGGCTGTGGTCGATACCAGCGAGACCTTCAAGGCCAGCCTGGTGTTGCCGACCTCCAGTAGCAACGTTTTCGTCAATATCTATGACAGCACCGGTGCTTCGGTCGGGCGCGTGAACATGGGGCAGCAGGAAGCCGGCAACGTGTCCTTCATGTGGGACGGCAAGGACTCCAGCGGCAATGTCTTGCCGCCCGGTACCTATCGCTTCGAGGCGCAGGCTACCTATCAAGGCGAAACCAAAGGGCTTTACACCTTGCTGCCGGCGAACGTCGACAGCGTGACGCTTGGGCAGAACGGCGGGGAGCTGATGCTCAACCTTGCCGGTATCGGCAGCATCGGCCTCTCCCAGGTCCAGATCATCGGACAATAACCGCCGGCACCTCGGCAAAGGAGCGATTCCATGTCCTTCAATATCGGTCTTAGCGGTCTTCGTGCTGCGAGCAAGGATCTCAACGTCACCGGTAACAACATCGCCAACGCCGGTACCGTGGGCTTCAAGCAGTCGCGCGCGGAGTTCTCCGACGTCTACGCGGCTTCAGTGTTGGGCACCGGCAAGAACCCGCAGGGCAGCGGTGTGCTGATGTCCAACATCTCGCAGCAGTTCAATCAGGGCAACATCAACTACACCCAGAATGCACTCGACCTGGCAATCAATGGCAACGGCTTTTTCCAGGTCAGCAACAACGGTGCGGTGAGCTACACCCGCGCCGGTTACTTCGGTACCGACCGCGAGGGTTTTCTGGTCGACAATTTTGGCTACAAGCTGCAGGGCTTCCCGGTCGACGGTAACGGCAATCTGCAGAATGGCGTTGTGGGTAATCTGCAGGTGCAGACGACCAATCAGGCGCCGAAGGCCACCAGTCAGATCGATACGGCGTTCAACCTGAATTCGACGCAGAAATCGCCGGCGACCTGGCAGGCTACCTACGATGCCGAGCTGGCGAACACCGGCGACGCGAATCTGGCGCTGGCCGCCGCCGGCGCGACGTTCAATCCCACCGACCCAACCACCTATAACAGCTCCACCTCGCTGAATATCTACGACTCCCAAGGCAATGCGCACGTCATGACACAGTACTTCGTCAAGACGAGTGCGAATACCTGGGACATGAAGGTCCTCATCGATGGGCGTAATCCGGCCGACCCTGCCCAAGAGCCGCCGCAGCCCTACGTCATGGGTCTTGCCTTCGACTCGTCCGGTGCGTTGACGTCGGTCGACAACGGTGGCTCCACGCTCTTCAGCGTATCGCCGGACCTGAAGGTGACGCTGAACTCGGCCACAGGCAATCCGCCATCCGGAGGCTGGATACCGGCCATATCGAACGGTGCGACGCCTGCTACCTGGGCGGCCAACGGCGCGCTCGCCAACCCAGATGGAATCGTCCTCGACTTTTCCAAGTCGTCGCAGTACGCCAGTGCTTTTGCCGTCAACAATGTCGCGCAGGATGGCTATACCACCGGTGAGCTGGCCGGCCTGGAAATCGACGATACCGGTGTGATCTTTGCTCGTTACACCAATGGTCAGTCCAAGGTGCAAGGGCAGATCATTCTGGCCAACTTCGCCAACGTCCAAGGCTTGACTCCGGTCGGCAAGACGCAGTGGGTGCAGTCGTTCGAATCCGGCGAGCCGGTGGTCGGCACGCCTGGCTCGGGTACGCTGGGTGCGCTACAGGCCGGTGCGCTGGAAGACTCGAACGTCGAGTTGTCTGATCAGCTGGTCAACCTGATCGTGGCTCAGCGCAACTATCAGGCCAACGCCAAGACTATCGAAACCGAAAGCGCGGTGACGCAAACCATCATCAATCTGCGCTGATGACAGCGGCAACGAATAATTGCCGCTGACGGCAGTATTCCGCCGCTAATAACGAAAAAGGCCCGTGAGGGCCTTTTTCGTTTGTAAAACTTTCTTTGTGATCAGCAGGTTATGGTCAGTTTGTGGGGGTGGCATGCGCCTTGCATTTTCGTTCACAACAGAATCGCTAGTGTCAAACTCGCGTCTCGGAGAAGCCGATGGACAAGATGCTCTACGTGGCCATGACCGGTGCCAGCCAGAATGCGCGGGCCCAGCAGGCTCATGCCAACAATCTGGCGAATATTTCCACAACCGGGTTTCGCCGGGATTTTGAGCAGGCGCGCTCGATGCAGGTTTTTGGTGACAGCCATCCAGCGCGGGTTTATGCAATGTCGGAGCGCCCAGGCACCGATTTCACGTCGGGGACGCTCCAAGAGACCGGGCGCGATCTGGATCTCGCTGTCGAAGGCGAGGGCTGGATTGCCGTCCAGGCTCCGGATGGCAGCGAAGCATATGTCAGGACCGGTAGCCTGAATATTGACGTACTGGGCATGCTGCGTACGGCCGATGGTTTGCCTGTACTTGGCAATGGCGGGCCGATCGCAATTCCTCCAGAGGAAAAGGTCGACGTCGGCCAGGACGGCACCATCAGCATCCGCGCTCTGGGGGAGAACCCGAACATCGTGGTCACGGTGGACCGGATAAAGCTGGTCAATCCCGATCCGCAGCAGCTGGAGAAGGGCACCGATGGCCTGATTCGGCTGAAGGACGGTCAGCCCGTCGAGGCCGATGCCAACGTTCGGGTGGTATCTGGATTCCTGGAAACCAGCAACGTCAACGCGGTAGCCGAGATGACGTCCATCCTGGCCTTGTCTCGCCAGTTCGAACTGCACGTAAAGATGATGCGCACCGCCGAAGATGATGCGGCTGCCATGGCGCGCGTACTGCAACTCAGCTAATAGCGTGGCGCCAGCGGCGCACGAGGAGAAAGCTCATGCTTCCAGCACTTTGGGTCAGCAAGACCGGTCTGTCCGCTCAGGACATGAACCTGACGACCATTTCCAACAACCTGGCCAACGTGTCCACCACCGGCTTCAAGAAGGACCGTGCCGAGTTTCAGGACCTGCTCTATCAGATTCGCCGCCAGCCCGGTGGTCAGTCCAGTCAGGACAGCGAGTTGCCGTCCGGCCTGCAGCTGGGTACCGGTGTGCGAGTGACCGGCACGCAGAAAATTTTTACCACCGGCAGCCTGCAGACCACCGAGCAACCGCTGGACATGGCCATCAATGGACGTGGTTTCTTTCAGGTATTGCTACCCGATGGCACTGTTTCCTACACCCGCGACGGTAGCTTCCATCTGAGTTCGGACGGCCAGTTGGTGACCTCCAATGGCTATGCGCTGGAGCCCGCCATCGTTGTTCCGCCGGAAACCCAGACTTTCACCGTCGGTGAAGACGGTACCGTGTCGGTGACCACCGTGGGTAATCCGCAGCCGCAGATCATCGGCAACATCCAGACCGCCGATTTCATCAACCCGGCGGGTCTGCAGGCCATGGGCAGCAACCTGTTCCTGGAGACTGCTGCGAGCGGCGCACCGCAGGTCAGCACGCCGGGGCTCAACGGCCTGGGCACCGTGCTGCAGAACACTTTGGAAAATTCCAACGTCAGCGTAGTCGAGGAGCTGGTGAACATGATCACCACGCAACGTGCCTACGAGATGAATTCCAAGGTCATTTCCACCGCTGACCAGATGCTGTCGTTCGTCACGCAGCAGCTCTGATCGCGGGTTTGCCGTTGTTTGCGGGTAGGCACCAGCGCTGCCCGTTGTAGTTTCGATGGCCTGTCATGGCTTGAGGTGTTTATGAGCCGTTTGCTGATTGTTGTCTCGCTATCCTCCGCCCTGGCGCTGGCCGGATGTGTCGCTCCTGCGCCTAAACCGAACGATCCGTACTACGCGCCGGTGTTGCCGCGTACGCCGCTGCCGGCAGCACAGAACAATGGTGCGATCTACCAGGCGGGCTTCGAGACCAATCTCTACGACGACCGCAAGGCATTTCGCGTAGGGGACATCATCACGATCACCCTCAATGAGCGTACCCAGGCGAGCAAAAATGCCAGCTCGAAGATTTCCAAAGACAGTAATGTGGAAATGGGCCTTACATCGCTCCTGGGCAATGCGGTGAGCGTGAATAACCCTGCTGCGGGGCTCCTCCGTGACGGCGGTCCGCTTTCGTTGGATACGCAGTTTGGCGGTTCCAGCTCGACCAATGGCGCCGGCCAGGCTGGGCAGAGCAACAGCCTGTCCGGTTCGATCACTGTGACCGTTTCCGAAGTGCTGCCCAATGGCATTCTGGCCGTACGCGGCGAGAAGTGGCTGACCCTCAATACCGGCGACGAGCTGGTACGTATCGCCGGCCTTGTGCGTTCGGATGATATCTCTACCGATAACACTGTTTCCTCGACGCGCGTGGCTGATGCACGCATCACTTACTCGGGCACCGGTGCTTTTGCTGATGCGAGCCAGCCGGGATGGCTGAGCCGTTTCTTCGTTAGCCCGCTTTGGCCGTTCTGAAGGGCATGAAGATGATTAGAAAAGCCATCGTCTTTCTCGGATTGCTCGCCATCGGTGCGTCAGCTCATGCCGAACGGCTGAAGGATGTCGCGACCATTCACGGCGTGCGCAGCAACCAGCTGATCGGCTACGGCCTGGTCGTCGGCCTGAACGGCAGCGGTGACCAGACCACCCAGACGCCATTCACGGTGCAGACCTTCAACAACATGCTGGCGCAGTTCGGCATCAAGGTGCCGGCTGGTGGCAATATCCAGCTGAAGAACGTCGCCGCGGTGTCGATTCATGCCGAGCTGCCGCCGTTCGCCAAGCCGGGCCAGACCATCGACATCACCGTCTCGTCGATCGGCAACGCCAAGAGCCTGCGCGGCGGCAGCCTGCTGATGGCGCCACTCAAGGGGATCGATGGCAACGTCTATGCCATCGCCCAGGGCAACCTGGTGGTGGGCGGCTTCGATGCCGGTGGTGCCGACGGCTCGCGGATCACCGTCAACTCGCCGTCAGCGGGCCGTATCCCGGGGGGCGCGACGGTCGAGCGACCCGTGCCGAGCGGCTTCAATCAGGGCAACACGCTGACGCTGAACCTCAACCGTCCGGATTTCACCACGGCCAAGAACATTGTCGACCAGATCAATGACCTGCTCGGCCCGGGCGTGGCTCAGGCCCTGGATGGCGGCTCGATCAGCGTGACTGCGCCGCTGGATCCGAGTCAGCGGGTAGATTACCTGTCGATTCTGGAGAATCTTGAGGTCGAGGTCGGCCAGGCGGTGGCCAAGGTCATCATCAACTCGCGTACAGGTACCATCGTTATCGGCCAGAACGTGCGGGTCCAGCCGGCCGCGGTTACCCACGGCAGCCTGACGGTCACCATTACCGAAGACCCGCAGGTAAGCCAGCCCGAGCCGTTCTCCGATGGGCAGACCGTGGTGGTACCCAACTCGAAGGTGAAAGCCGAAGAAGAAGCCAAACCGATGTTCAAGTTCGGCCCGGGCACCACGCTGGATGAGATCGTCCGGGCGGTGAATCAGGTGGGTGCTGCGCCCAGCGACCTGATGGCCATTCTGGAAGCCCTGAAGCAGGCTGGCGCGCTGCAAGCCGATCTGATCGTGATCTAAGGAAAGCGACATGGAAAACCGACTCGGCAGCGGGGCGCGCGCCCTCGACAGCGGCAGCTACAACGATCTCAATCGCCTCAGCCAGCTCAAGGTCGGCAAGGACCGCGATGGTGAGGAGAACGTGCGCAAGGTTGCGCAGGAATTCGAGTCGTTGTTTCTGAACGAGATGCTCAAGTCGATGCGCTCGGCTACCGAAGTGCTGGCCAAGGACAACCCGCTGAACAGCCAGGCGACCAAGCAATACCAGGACATGTACGACCAGCAGCTGTCGGTCAGCCTCTCGAAGGAGGGCGGCGGCATCGGGCTGGCGGACGTGCTGGTGCGCCAGTTGAGCAAGCAGACCGAGACGGTGACGCGCAACAACCCGTTTGCCCAGGTGGCCCGGACCGAAGGCACGGCCTGGCCGAGCAAGCCGGCAGCGGCTGCCGCGGTCGAAACCGGCCGGGATGATTCGCGCCTGCTCAATCAGCGTCGGCTGGCGCTGCCGGGCAAGGCGAGCGATCGCCAGCTGGCCAACGTATCGGCTACCGCCCCGACGACAACCGGCGAAGGCGTGCAGCCGCTGGTCAATGTCGACTGGAAGCCCGCCACGGCGTTCGTTCCGCCGAAAGACCGGCCGTTGACGGTCAATGGCGTAGAGAAGAGCGCGCCCAGTTCACCGAGCAAGACGCGCTTCAGTTCTTCCGAAGAGTTCATAACCACCATGCTGCCGATGGCCGAGAAGGCTGCCGAACGCCTGGGTATCGAGCCGCGATTCCTGGTCGCGCAAGCCGCGCTGGAAACCGGCTGGGGCAAATCCATGATCCGCCAGGCCGATGGCAGCAACAGCCACAACCTGTTTGGTATCAAGGCAACCGGCTGGAAAGGTGCCTCCGCCACCGTAACGACCACCGAATACGTCAACGGCAAGGCGACCCGCGAGAAGGCAGGCTTCCGTGCCTACGATTCGTTCGAGCAGAGCTTCGATGATTTCGTCAGCCTGCTGGAAAACAACGATCGTTATCGCACCGCCATTCAAGTGGCGAGCAATACCGGCGATTCGGAGCGCTTCGTCAAGGAGCTGCAAAAGGCCGGCTACGCCACCGACCCCCAGTACGCACGCAAGATCAGTCAGATCGCGCGCAAGATGCAGACCTATCAAACCGTCGCCGATGCGAATTCGGTGCCCGCCATGCGGACCAGAGGCTAAATCATGGCTGACCTATTGAGTATTGGCCTGTCCGGCCTGGCCGCCAGCAAGACCCAGCTGTCCATCACCGGCCACAACATCACCAACGTCAACACGCCTGGCTACAGCCGTCAGGATGCGTCCCAGGCGACCCGTTCGCCGCAGTTCAGCGGTGCCGGTTACATCGGTTCGGGCACATCGCTGGTCGACGTGCGGCGCTCCTACAGCGAGTTCCTGACCAGCCAACTGCGCAGCAGCACATCGCTGAACCGCGACGTCGAGGCGTACAAGAGCCAGATCGACCAGCTCGACTCGCTGCTCGCTGGCACCACCACCGGCATCACGCCCTCGCTGCAGAAGTTCTTCTCCGCCTTGCAGACGGCGGCTGAAGACCCGGCAAACATTCCGGCGCGCCAGTTGGTGCTGGCCGAGGCCGAAGGTTTGGCGCGGCGCTTCAATACGGTCTACGACCGGCTCTCCGAGCAGAACAATTTCACCAACAAGCAGATGGCCGCCGTCACCGACCAGGTCAATCGTCTGGCCGGCAGCATCGGTAGTCTCAACGAGGCGATTGCGGTTGCTGCAGCCAACGGCAAGCAGCCGAACGACCTGCTCGACGCGCGCGATCAAGCGGTCCGCCAGTTGTCTGGCTATATCGGCGTGACGGTGGTGCCGCAGGACGACAGTAGCTTCAACATCTTCATCGGCAGTGGTCAGCCACTGGTGGTTGGCAGCGCGGCGGCGCGGCTCGAGGTGGTCCCGGGACAGGGCGACCCCAACCGTCATGAGGTCCAGTTCGTGAGCGGCGGATCCCGACAGGGCGTCACCTCTCAGATTACCGGTGGCGAGCTGGGCGGCCTGATCCGCTATCGCGAGGAAGTGCTGGATTCGACCATGAACTCGCTGGGCCGTCTGGCGCTGGCGGTTAGCGATCAGATCAACACGCAGCTCGGGCAGGGGCTCGATCTGAAGGGGCAGGTCGGTACGGCATTGTTCGGCGACTACAACACCGAAGCGCTAGGCAAGCTGCGGGTTAACGCCTTTGCCGGTAACAGCAACGCACAGCCGGTAATGAACATCACCGATACCAGCTTGCTGACCACCAGCGACTATCTGATGGAATACGACGGTAGCAGCTACAAGGTAAGGCGCCTGAGCGACAACCAGCTGATGACCGTTACGGACAGCGTACCGCCTGGCACGTTGTCGATTACTGACAAGGACAACAAGAGCCAGGGCTTCCAGATTGTGCTCGGCAGTCCGGCGCCGGCGGCTGGCGACAAGTTCAGTCTCCAGCCAACCCGCCGGGGTGCGTCCGACATCCGGGCGACGCTGGATCAGGCCGATCAACTGGCGTTCGCGGCGCCGGTACGCGCGCAAAGCACACTGCAGAATAGCGGGACGGGTGTGATTGGGCAGCCGAATCTGCTGTCTGCACCATCGCCGATCGATCCGGCTGCGCTGACGGCTGCCTTCGAAGGCTTGACGCTGACCTATGACGGCACTGGATTGACTCTTCCCACTCCAGCGCCTGCCGGGCTTACGCTTTCGCCTGCCACCATCACGGCGGGACAGACCAATACGTTGAACCTGACGCTGACCACTGGAACCGCGCCGAACCAGCAGCAGTACAGTTTCGAACTCACTGTCAGCGGCAGACCCTCAACCAACGATACCTTCACGTTCAACTACAACCAGAGTGGCGTCTCGGATAACCGCAATGCATTGAAGCTGGTCGATCTGCAGACAAAGCAGACTGTTGGCGTCGACGCTGCTGTGAATGGCTCGGGGTTCAGCTTCACCGACGGTTACGGCGAACTGGTCGAGCGAGTCGGCACGCTGACGGCCCAGGCACGAATGGACAGTGAGGCGACGGGCTCGATCCTCAAGCAGGCCACTGACAACCGCGACTCGCTGTCGGCAGTGAACCTGGATGAAGAGGCGGCGAATCTGATCAAGTTCGAGCAGTACTACAACGCCTCGGCCCAGATCATTCAAGTTGCCCGTTCCTTGTTCGATACATTGATCAGCTCCTTCAGGTAATAGGCCCGCCCATGCGCATTTCCACCCTGCAAGCGTTCAATAACGGCGTCGCCGGTCTGCAGCGTAATTACGCCAACGCGACCCGCACCCAGGAGCAGATCAGCACTGGCAACCGCATTCTCACGCCAGCGGATGATCCGGTCGCGTCCGTGCGTCTGCTGCAACTGGAGCAGCAGCAGAATGTGCTGGGTCAGTACAACGCCAACCTGACGGCGGCTAAGAACAGCCTCACTCAGGAGGAGGTCACGCTCAATTCGGTGAACACAGTGCTGCAGCGCGTGCGGGAGCTCGCCGTGCAGGCGGGCAATGGAGGTCTGAGCGCTGAAGACCGCAAGTCTATTGCAGCCGAGTTGACCGAGCGTGAAGACGAGCTGCTGTCCCTGATGAACACCCGCAATGCGCGCGGCGAGTACCTATTCTCCGGTTTTCAGGGCAAGACGCAGCCGTTCGTGCGCGACGGAAAAGGCAGCTACAGCTACCAGGGCGACGAGGGCCAGCGGAAGCTGCAGATTGCCAGCTCCCTGAATATTGCGATCAGCGACAACGGCAAATCGATTTTCGAAAATGTGACCAATGCGGGACGCCTCGAGGTAGATGATCCGAATAGTCTCGGTTTTCCTGTTTCGTCACCTTTGGTTAGTGATGAGGTTGCGTTCTCCAACTATCGGGGAATCCGAATAGCCTTCGATCCGGTTGTGGAAGGCAAGTACGAAGTATTCGGCATGCCTAAGGACGGTGGGGCGGAGGTTTCGCTCGGCACAAGCAATCTGGATAACGACAATGATAGCGATGACAAACTTGTGTACGGCGGCGTAACGCTGTTTGTCGGGGGGCAGCCGCCGACTGGCTCCGAGATTCTGGTTCAAGGCAAAGTGCCGGTCGCGGAAAAGCAAGGCATTCTCGATACCATCGCCAATCTTCGCTCTGCTCTGGAAGAGCCTACTACAGGCAGTGGTGGGGTCCGTGACTCAGTCGCCGTAGCCCTGACCAATCTCGACCACGGCATGATCAGCGTCGATGCGGCTCGCGGCAACATCGGTGCTCGCCTGAACGTCATCGAGACGACTCAGACCGACAACGAGGACGTCACCCTGGTGAACAAGTCCGTTCAGGCCGAGCTGCGTGAGTTGGACTACGCCGAGGCGCTTTCGCGTTTGTCTTTCCAGACAGTGATCCTCGAGGCTGCGCAGCAGAGCTACGTAAAAATCAGCGGCCTGAATCTGTTCAACGCCATGCGCTGAATAGTTTTGACGAGGTTCGCATAAACGCGGCTTGGTTTTGACATCGTCTGTGGGGTGGCTAGATTGGTTGGCGCGGAGCAGGAAGTCCCGCATAGCCACTTCAAATTTCATAAGGATATGAACATGCGCAAAGCTTTTCTTGCTGCGGCTGCCTTCGCCGCCCTCTCCAGCGCCACTTTTTGCAGTTATGCCGCAACCCAATCGTCCCCCGTTGAGCAGGAGCAGGCCGTCGCCGTTCAGGCGCCGGTGAATCTGAACAGCGCCGATGCGGAGACGCTGGACCGTGAACTCAAAGGTATCGGTGCCACCAAGGCGCGGGCCATCGTCGCCTATCGCGATGAACATGGACCGTTCAGTTCGGTCGACGAGCTGCTTGAAGTGAACGGCATCGGCTCTGCAACTCTGGAAAAGATCCGCAGCCAGCTCAGTCTTCAATAAGCGAGACATCGGAGGGCCGGCTATCCAGGTTGGCCTTCCGTTTCCCTGCCGTGCGGCCGACACTCTTAAGGCCGAACGCTCTACTCAGTCGTCAGTCAAAGTGTGCATGCAGCCATTGACAACTGGTGGTTATGCACATTCGTAATAGGCTGCTCAAGGTTCGCTGCCTCTTATTCCCAACTTCCCTTCGCTTTGTGCTAAGTCATTGATTTTCAATACTTTGGTTCGTTGGGTAAAAAAACACCGATCTGTCTGATGCCCCCGTAGATAGGGCTTTTGCGGCAGTCATCCATAAACTGTTCACAAGGTTATCCACAGGTTCGGTGGATAACGTCCTGAACGTCAGGGATGACGCAGGTTGGAGGCGAAGCATATGAAGGCTCCCTGGAATCTGATGCGTTACTTCCCGCTCGCGCAACGCTTGATCAGGGCGGGCAAAATACCTGCGCTTTTGCTCGCCGTGGCCCGCAAATCATCGCGGCGGGGCCTGGTGAAGGGGCTTCGTGAAGACCTGAAGCTGTTTCAGGCGCTCTGCGTGGCGTGGTGGCGCGGCGAATACCGAGCCGTCAGTCCGCAGGCGCTGGTAGCTGTGGTGGCAGGGCTGCTCTATTTCATTACACCTATTGATGCCATTCCCGACTGGCTGCCGGGCCTCGGCTTCATCGACGACCTGGCGGTACTGGGCTGGATCATGCGCAAGTGGTCAACCGAGCTGGATGCGTTCCGTAGCTGGAAACAGGCGCAGACGCCCGCGCATCAGGCAGAGATGGACCGCCTGCCGAGCCTGGATGAGTCCCGAGCAGATCATGCGGTGCGCTAAGGTCGCTGTCTGCAAGCGGCCCGCTGGTCGGTAGCGACCATGCAATTGCGGCATTGATCCCGATTCACCGCCTAGAGCACCGGCAGGGTAGCTTCAACCAGCTCCGCAGGCTGTTAAGATTCCGCCTCTGATTGCACAAGCCTGGGGAAAACGGATGAATGTTCAGGTCATCATGCGCGACGGCTCGCCGGAGTATGCCGTACTGCCTTGGGACGAATATCAGGCGCTTCTGAAGGCAGTCGGTGCACGCGCGCCGGCTGATTCCGGTCAAACCTCCGGTCCCGAACAGGCGCCCTCTCTCAGCCGGCTGACCGCACTGCGAGAGGCCAAGGGCATGAGCGTAGAGCTTCTGGCCCGAGCGGTCGGTATCAGCCCGGCCTATCTGGATCTGATTGAAGCTGGCGAGCGCGAGCCGGGTGGAGCGATTCGGCGAGCGTTGGCCAGGGCGTTGGAAATCGCTGGCTGGGAGGATGACGCTTGAGCCAGAGTGCCACCGTATCCATCAGCCGGCAGCATTGGCAGGCATTGCTCGACGAGCTGGATGATGCACGTCAGCAGCGCCATCTGGTGACTTATCGCGCCCTGGTCGAGCGGCTCCAGTTGCCGACCCCAGCGATGCAGACGCTAACCGCCGCGCTGGAGTATCTGGCCGCGCTCGATGCGCGATCGGAGCGTCCGTTGCGCAGCGCACTGGTCATCAGCCAGGGGGCGAGCCGCCTTCCGCGAACCGGCTTTTTCGAATGTGCCGCACGGCTAGGACGCTTTAACGGACCCGCCGATGGCTCTGCCGCCGCCTCCTGGCATGCAGGCGAAGTGGCCCGGGTGTTTGAATTCGACTATCCGGAGGTTCCCTGATGCTGTTGTGGAAGCTACGCGCAAGGCTTGGCTACTTCACGGCTCGCAAACTGATGGTCTCGCGCAAAGCCGTACAGCAGCCCAAGCTCTGGCGCTGGATGGAAGGGCAGTTCGCCCGTATGGCGTCGCTGGGTGACGTGGGAGCGCAGAGTTTCTATGGGCACATCCTCTATTTTCGTGGACGAGGCTTCGGTGCCAAGCAGGAAGGGGTACGCTTGTTACGCCTGGCCGCAAAGGCCGGTGACGTAAAGGCCGCCTACCAGATGGGGGTCATCAGCCTGAGCGAAGACGCGTCTCATGGCCCTGATGGCAGCGAGGCTGCGCGCTGGTGGAAGCAGGCGGCCGAGGCAGGGCATCCGCTGGCTGCGGTAAGACTCGAACAGCTCTACCGGGCCGGGGGGCATGGCTTAACCGCCGACCCGATGGAAGCTGATCGCTATAAGACCAGGGCCGCACAGCTGGGGCTATGACTGCCCGCCAATGCTGCCGTGTCGATGAGGTGATAGCTCGGCCCACTGATCTTCTTCGCGTGGCGCTTGGCCTCCGATGCCAGCGCTGCAAGCCTGCCGGCATCCAGATGGTCGGTACATTCGGGCCTTACCTTGACGACACCGATCGACAGGGTTGGCAGGGCATAGCGCTGCTCCTGGCCATCGCGACTTGTGGCTGTAAAGAAGCCCTCTGCGACATGCTCACGTTTGTAGTAAGCCTCGCTGCGGCACTGGAAGTCCCGCTGTAGCTGCTCGATGCGGTGTTCCCAGTCGTCGCCGCCGAGCACCAGCATGAAATCGTCACCGCCAATGTGGCCAACGAAGTCCAGCCGGCGGTCGATCCGCTCATTCAGGCATTGAGCCAGACAAAGAAGTACCTCGTCGCCCTTCGCATACCCGTAAAGGTCGTTGAACGGCTTGAAGTTGTCGATATCCACATAGCAGACCAGCGCTGGCCGACGTTGCAGCAGCAGGCGTGTCAGCGACTGCTGGATCGGAACGTTGCCGGGCAGCAGCGTCAGTGGATTGGCATGCCTTGCCTGTCGGATCTTCAGTTCGGTTATCAGCCTCAGCACGTCAATCACTCGGCCCAGGCCGTGGTAACGCCCGGCCTGGGTGATGACGAAGTCTTCCTCGATGCGTTGGCGGGCTCGGCTGGTGAGCAGCCGGCTGACTTGTTGCAAGGACTGCCCAAGTTCCACGGCAAGGAAATCGGTACTCATCAGGCGGCTGACCGGCTTGCGGGCAAGCAGCTCGGTCGCGAATGGTTTGAGCAGAGCATCCGAGATGAGATTGCGATGCACGATACCTACCGGCCGGGCTTCATCATCCAGCACTGCGATGGAATTCAGACTGGGCTGGAGACGAAAGGCCTCGAGCAATTCGGCCACCGGCCGCTCCGCTGACATGGCAGGCTGGCGCATAAGCAGGGCGGACAGGTCGCAGGTCTCGTCGCTGAAGCCTGTGTGTTGCGCGTCCGCCGAGGGCAGGACTTCTTCGATGTCCTGGGCCGGCAGCTCCTGCGGACGGCCGAGCAGATAGCCCTGTACCAGGTCGATACCCATGCTGGCCAGCACGGTCAGCTCCTCACGAAGCTCGATGCCCTCGGCGATGACCTGAGCGCGCGCGGCGCGGGCGATCTTCAGAATCGACTCGACGAATTCGCGTTTCACCGGGTCGAGGTGGATGCCGTCGATGAAATAACGATCGATCTTCACGTAGTCGGGGCGCAGCTGAGACCACAGCCGCAAGCTGGAGTAGCCTGCGCCAAGGTCGTCCAGGGCGATGCTGAAGCCCATCGAGCGATAGTGATGAAGCGCCTTGTCCAGCAGTTCGAGATCATCGGCGGGGGCCTGTTCGGTCAGCTCGATGACAACCTTGTCCGCCGGGATGCCGTAAGTCTGTAGCAGTTCGAGCGTACGTCCAGGCTTGTGACTGGCTTCGAGCAAAGTTTCTGGTGATGCGTTGAGGAAGAGTTTGCCGCGCAGCGCTCCCTGGCTGTAGCGTCGGCAGGCCGTTTCCCGGCAGGTCATTTCCAGCTCATTCAGCCGCCCGGCATGGCGCGCGGTGGTGAGCAGGTTGATAGGCGAATGCAGCGGACCGTTGGAAGGGCCGCGGCTGAGCGCCTCATAACCAAGAATGCGCCGTTCCGAGAGCGAAACGATCGGCTGAAAAAGGGTGGTGATGTCCCCGTGAGCAAGGATATGTCCCAGCGTGCTCAACTGCTCGGTGACTGTCATGGCGTTCTCTGGATGGAAAAAAGAAGGGCCACGATGGTGGCCCTTTCATTTCACGCTTGCGTCATGTCAGTTTGATGACATCGAGGCTGTTGGTCAGTGCTTGGCCATGGCCGAACTCAGGCCGAGATAGTCGAGCAGGATGCGCCCGCTTTCGGAAAGGTAGGCGTCGTCCTCGGGCTTGGGTTTGTCCATGTCGTCATGTGGCGCTGTGTTTTCGTCTTCGCTTTCCAGCTTGGCCAGTGGCTCTTCGCCCTTGGCCAGACGCAGCGCATTTTCCAAGGCCAGCTGACGCTTTTCGATATCCGCCTGCTGCGCGCGACGCTTTTCCTCGTTGAGGCTGACAGTGGTTTCGTGCATTAGCTCTTGCGCTAATGCAAGGCGGTCGCGGGTAAAGACGAAGTCCGGATTCTCTCCGGTACGTGCTTCATGGCGCGCCTTGAGCTCGGCGAGGAACGGCTTGAACGGATTCATTTCCGGGTTGATCGCCGCACGAATGCTGTCCCATGGCAGCGCTTCCGGCAGTGCACTTTCTCCAATTTCCTTGGTGTCGACATCGGCTGGATAGGCGATGTCCGGGATTACCCCCTGATGCTGCGTGCTCTGCCCGGATACGCGGTAGAACTTGGCCAGGGTGAGCTTCAGTTCGCCATGGTTCAGCGGCTGGATGGTTTGCACGGTGCCCTTGCCGAACGTCTGACCGCCGAGAATCAGTGCGCGGTGATAGTCCTGCATGGCGCCGGCGAAAATCTCGGATGCAGATGCCGACAGGCGATTCACCAGCACGGCCAACGGTCCTTTGTAGAATGCGCCGGTCTGCTCGTCGGCCAGCACGTCGACACGCCCGTCGCTGTTGCGCACCAGCACCGTGGGACCCTGGTCGATGAACAGGCCGGTGAGTTCAGTGGCTTCTTGCAGCGAGCCGCCGCCGTTGTTGCGCAAGTCGATCACCACGCCGTCGACCTTTTCCGCTTCCAGTTCGGACAGCAACTTCTTCACATCGCGCGTCGTGCTCTTGTAATTCTGATCTCCGGCACGCAGCGCCTTGAAGTCGAGGTAGAACGCCGGAATCTCGATCACGCCGAGCTTGAAGTTCTGGCCCTGATGCGCGAGGTTCAGCACCGACTTCTTCGCTGCCTGTTCTTCGAGCTTCACCGCCTCACGAGTAATGGCGACGACCTTGCTGTTCTGATCGTTCGGAGCGTTGCTCGCCGGAATCACCTCCAGGCGGACGACCGAGCCCTTCGGACCACGGATCAGCTTGACCACCTCATCCAGCCGCCAGCCGATGACATCGATCATCTCGTCTTCGCCCTGAGCGACGCCGATGATCTTGTCGGCTGGGGCAAGCTGCTTGCTCTTTTCTGCCGGGCCGGCCGGCACCAGGCGTACGATCTTGACGTGTTCATTGTCGCTTTGCAGCACCGCGCCGATGCCTTCCAGCGACAGGCTCATGTTGATGTCGAAATTCTCGGCGTTGTCCGGCGATAGGTACTGCGTGTGCGGATCATAGGATTGGGCGAAGGCGTTGATGTAGGTCTGGAACACGTCTTCACCGCGCGTCTGGTTGAGACGCGCTAGCTGATTCTTGTAGCGCTTGGTCAGCAGTTCCTCGATAGCCTTGGGCTCTTTGCCGGCGATCTTCAGGCGCAGCACTTCATCCTTGACCCGCTTGCGCCAGAGGTCGTCGAGCGCGGCCGCATCCTTGGCCCAGGCGGCCTTCTCTCGATCGACTAGCAGCTCCTCGTCGATGGTGAAGTCGAAGTGGTCGACGCCCTTGTCGAGCAGGCTAAGCGCGTAGTTCAGACGATTCTGCAGGCGCTCGAGATGGCGCTTGTAGATCGTGAATCCTGGCTCGAGATTGCCGCCTTTGAGAAAGTCATCGAACTGGTTGCGCCACTTGCCGAATTCCTCGAGGTCGGATGCCAGGAAGTAGCTACGCGATGGATCGAGCATCTGGATGTAGCTGTCAAAAATCTTCGCCGAGCGTGCATCGTTCAGCGGTGGCTTGTTGTAGTGGTGGCGCTTGAGCAACTCGACGACGTTCAGGCTGGCGATCACCTGGTCGCGGTCGGGTTGCAAGTACTCCCAGCTCTCTGGCGTACTGACCGCTTTGGCCATTGCCAGGGATGCTTGAAGGCCGAAGAGAACCGCGAGAACGGTGCAGGTCAACGTACGTTTCATGGCGTGGGGGCGACGTGAGGCAAGGGAATAACGCATATTAGGCCATCTACAGTAAGCGCCGGTTCGGTTTTCCGTCCGGCGGTGGAAAGCACGAGCCCGATGGTACAGGTGGTCAAAAGAAGGCCAGCGAGTGATCGGTCGGGTGGGCATAGATAAGAACCACTATGGAGGCAGCATGAAGGCATTGCAAGGTATCGAGGGTCATCTGGAGTGGGCCGAGCGACCAGCCCCGACCTGCAGCGAGGGCGAGGTGCGCATTCGCGTGGCCGCCGCTGGGCTGAACCGGGCCGACCTGCTGCAGCGTGCCGGACATTACCCACCGCCTGCAGGTGTGACCGACATACTCGGGCTGGAGTGTGCCGGCGTGATCGCCGAGGTTAACGGACGCAGTCGCTGGAAGGTAGGTGATCGCGTCTGCACCCTGCTGGCCGGCGGTGGCATGGCCGAAGAGGTGGTCGTTGATGCCCGCCACGTGCTGCCGGTGCCGGAAGGCATGTCGCTGCACGAAGCGGCCGCGGTTCCGGAGGTGTACGCCACCGCCTGGCTCAATCTCTATCGCCTCGGCGCGTTGCTGGCTGGGGACAAGGTACTGCTGCATGCCGGCGCCAGTGGTGTCGGCTCGGCGGCTATCCAGCTGTGCAAGGCATTCGGCAATCCCTGCTGGGTCAGCGTCGGCTCGGCCGAGCGTCTGGCCTACTGCGAGTCCCTGGGCGCGCAAGGCGGCGTGCTGCGTGGTGATTCGCTGGAGGCGTTGCGTGACTTCGGCCCGTTCGACATGATCCTCGATCCGGTCGGCGCCAAATACGCCGCGCTGAACATGCAGCTGCTGGCGATGGATGGACGCTGGGTGATGATCGGCCTGATGGGCGGGCGCAAGGCCGAGATGGATCTGGCCGGACTACTGGCCAAGCGTATCCAGCTGATCGGCTCCACCCTGCGCAGCCGCGACGCCGACTACAAGGCCGGCTTGCTGGCGGAGATGGAAGAGAAGGTCTGGCCGCTGTTCACCCAGGGCAAGCTGTCGCCGCGCCTGGAGCGAACCTTCGCCATCGGCGATGTCGAGGCCGCGTTCGACGCGCTGGCCAGCAATACCGTGTCCGGCAAGCTGGCCCTGGTGATCGACAGCGCGCTTTCCTGACCGGGCGCGCCGGCAGGCTCGCGGTGATCGCGGGCCTGGCCGGGAAGGCTCAAGGCAGCTGGCTGCTCGCAAAGAAAGCGGTCAGCACCTTGACCAGGTGCGCCAGGTCCTGGCTTCCTGCGAGCTCGCGAATCGAATGCATGGCGAAGGTCGGCAGGCCGATGTCGACGGTGCGCACGCCCAGCTGGCTGGCGGTGATCGGGCCGATCGTCGAGCCGCAGCCCATGTCGCTGCGAGTGACGAAGCTCTGTACCGGCACTTCGTTTTCCAGACAGAGATGACGGAAGAACCCGGCGGTTTCGCTGCTGGTGGCGTAGCGCTGGTTGTTGTTCACCTTGATCACCGGGCCGGCGTTGAGCTTCGGCCCGTGATTGCCGTCGTGCTTGTCGGCATAGTTCGGGTGAACGGCGTGGGCGTTGTCCGCGGAGATCAGCAGCGAATGGCTGACCGCACGCTGGAAGTCGTCCTCGTCCGGTAGCAGGCGACGCAGTACCTGCTCCAGGAACGGACCGTCCGCGCCGCACATAGAGGTGGAGCCGACTTCCTCGTGGTCGGTGCAGACCAGCACGCAGGTATGTTCGCGCTCGGCCGCGAGCAGGGCCTGCAAACCGGCGAAGCACGACAGCAGGTTGTCCAGCCGTGCCCCCGCGATGAAATCTCCATGCAGGCCGATGACCGCCGCGCTCTGGGTGTCGTAGAAACTCAGTTCGAAATCCAGCACAACATCGGCGACCAGCCCATGCTCACGGCCGAGCTGATCGGCGAGCAGTGCGCGGAAGTCCGGGCTTTCCTGGCTTGCGATCTGCGCGAGGATCGGCGGTAGTTCGTTCTGCGCGTTGATCGCCCAACCCTGATTGGCTTCCCGGTTGAGGTGAATCGCCAGGTTCGGGATCGTCGCGATCGGCAGCTTGAAATCGATCAGCTGGCTCTCGATGCGCCCATCCCGGCTGTAGGTCACCCGTCCGGCCAGGGACAGATCGCGGTCGAACCAGGGGGCGAGCAGGGCGCCGCCATAGACTTCGACTCCGACTTGCCAGAAACCCTGGCGCTGCAGCTCCGGCTGTGGCTTCACGCGCAGGCAGGGGCTGTCGGTGTGGGCTCCGACCAGACGCAGGCCGTGCTCGACCAGCGATTTACTGCCCAGCTGAAACGCCACGATGGCCGAATCGTTACGCGTGACGTAGTAGCGTCCACCGGGTTCGGTGTGCCAGACCTCGCGCTCATCCAGCGCACGGTAGCCGGCCGCCTGCAGCGCCTGGGCGAGATTCTGGGTGGCATGGAAAGGGGTGGGCGATGCCTGGAGGTACTCGATCAGGCCTTGGTTGAGAGCTTTGCGCATTTCGGACTCCAGACTGCAAGGTCACGAAGTCTATCGCATTCACCTGCCGGTAATAAGCGCAGTGTCTGGCTCGCAGGTGTAGTGGATCGCTTCTAGAACGGCGCGGGGCACTCGAAGCGCAGGCGCTCGCCTGTCTGCGGATGAGTCAGGGTAAGCATACTGGCGTGCAGGCACAGCCGCTCATGCGCATGCAGCGCCTGTTCATGCGCGTAAAGCCGGTCGCCGAGCAATGGGTGACCGATCGACAGCATGTGCACCCGCAGTTGGTGAGAGCGCCCGGTGATGGGGGTCAGTTCGACGCGGCTGTAGTCGCCGCAGCGTTCGAGTACGCGCCAGAAGGTCAGCGCATGCTTGCCCAGTTCGTGATCGACCACATGCCGTGGCTTGGTCGGCGGGTCGTAACGCAGCGGCAGGTCGATGCTGCCACTGTCCTGCTCCGGCTGGCCCCAGCACAGCGCGGTGTAAGCCTTTTCCGTTTCGCGGTCATGAAACTGACGGGACAGCTCGCGGTGCGTATCGGCATCGCGGGCGAGCACGATGAGCCCGGAGGTCTCCCAGTCCAGGCGGTGCACGATGCGGGCTTCGGGGTAGCCGTTCTCCTGCAGGCGGGTCACCAGGCAGTCGCGATTGTCTTCGGCCCGCCCTGGCACGGAGAGCAGCAGGGTCGGCTTGTTGATCACCAGTAGGGCGGCGTCCTGGTGAATGATCTGGATATTGCTGAGAGGCATTGTTCTTCCCACAAACGAAGACGGCGACCCGTGGGCCGCCGCTTCTGTACGCCGTGCCGCTCAGCGATCCGGCAGGGTAATGTTCAGTTCGAGAATCGAGCAGCTGCCCTGATCCTCGAGAGCAACCTGAACCTGATCGCTGTCGATGTTGACGTACTTGCGGATCACTTCGACCAGCTCCTTCTGCAGCGCCGGCAGGTAGTCCGGCTCGGTGCGCTGGCCACGTTCGTGGGCGACGATGATCTGCAGGCGTTCCTTGGCGATGGCGGCCGGGGTTTCCTTCTTCTTGCGTTCACGGAAGAAGTCGAAGAGGTTCATTCGCGGCCTCCGAAAAGTCGTTGCAGGAAGCCAGGCTTCTTGACGTCGAGGAAGCGGTGCGCCACTTCCTTGCCCAGCAGGCGGTCCACCGCGTCGCTGTAGGCCTGACCGGCGTCGCTCTGGTCATCGAGGATCACCGGGATACCCTGGTTGGACGCTTTGAGCACAGCTTGCGACTCGGGGATCACGCCCAGCAGGCGGATGGAGAGGATTTCCTCGACGTCTTCGACGCCGAGCATTTCGCCCTTGGTGACGCGCTCAGGGTTGTAGCGGGTCAGCAGCAGGTGTTCCTTGATCGGCTCTTCGCCGTTTTCGGCGCGACGGGACTTGCTGGCCAGCAGGCCGAGCATGCGGTCGGAGTCGCGTACCGAGGAGACTTCCGGGTTGGTCACGACGATGGCTTCGTCGGCGAAGTACATGGCCAGATGCGCGCCTTTCTCGATGCCCGCCGGGGAGTCGCAGATGACGTATTCGAAGTTCTTGCCCAGCTCGTCGATCACCTTGCCGACGCCTTCCTGGGTCAGGGCGTCCTTGTCACGCGTCTGGCTGGCGGCCAGCACGTAGAGGTTCTCCAGACGCTTGTCCTTGATCAGCGCCTGGGTCAGGGTGGCGTCGCCGTTGATGACGTTAACGAAGTCGTAAACCACCCGGCGCTCGCAGCCCATGATCAAGTCGAGGTTCCGCAGACCGACGTCGAAGTCGACGATGACAGTCTTGTGGCCGCGCAGAGCGAGGCCGGTACCGATGGCGGCGCTGGTGGTGGTTTTACCAACGCCACCTTTGCCGGAAGTGACTACGATGATCTTGGCCAAGGTGATTCACCCTAAAAATTGAAAAAATCGGGACCTTCCGCCGGTTTTGGCGTCAGTATTGCCCGTTTGGTCCTTGAAAATTCGCGGCAGTATCCGTTAAAGGCGGGTGATGTTCAACACGTCGCCGGAGAGGCCGATGCGTACCGCTTCAGCCCAGAGAGGATCGCGTCGCAGGTCCTCGGCGACCTTGTATTGGCCGGCGATGGAGACCATTTCCGCTGCGAGCTGCTGGCAGAAGATCCGCGCCGAAGTATCGCCCTTTATGCCTGCCAGGGCGCGACCGCGAAGCGGACCGTAGACATGGATGTTGCCATCGGCGAGAAGTTCCGCACCTGGGCTTACCGGCGCCAGTACGATGAGGTCGCCGCCCTGTGCATAGACCTGCTGACCGCCGCGGATGGGCGTAGTGACTACGCGGGTCGGGCGGTAGACCGGTTCGGCTGGCTTAGCCGGTGCCTTCGATGCCAGGTCGACCTGGCGCTCGCGAGCCCCCGAAGGCGGCAGCACCGGCAGATCCAGCGCCGCAGCGGCTTCGATATGCGCCGGCTCGCTGGCGCGCAGGGCAAGGGTACGCAGCCGATGCTTGCGGCAGAGCGCGACCAATGCCTTGATGTCGATTTCCCGCGCGGTCTCGGGCAACTTGTCCAGTGCCAGGACCAGCGGCGTATTGTTGAAAAACTCTGGCGCCTGCTCGACCTTGGCCGCGAGCTGCTCGTCGAGGCGTTCGATGTCGTTGCTAGCCAGCTCCAGCACGGTGATGGCGAGCATGCTGCCCTTGAGCTGGAAGGCTGGGGTCTGGTCGGGGAGGTCGGCTTGGCTCATGGTCTGCCTGCTGCGGTAAATGGCGACGACTTATAACGAGGTGTGTCGCTGCCTGCAACCCGCCGAGTGCGTCCCGGGCGATCGCCGGTGCGTCGAGGCTCGGTCAAGCTCGGCGTTTGCCGCTAGAATGCGTCGCTTCATCGGTTGTCGAGCTTTTCATGGACCGTCCTCAGTTTCGTGCGTACTTCCTGCATCCGCGCTTCTGGCCGCTGTGGCTGGGGCTGGGGCTGCTCTGGTTGCTGGTGCAACTGCCGTATCCGCTCCTGCTGCAATTGGGCCGTGGCCTCGGTGCGCTGATGTTTCGCTTCGCCGGTTCCAGGCGCTATATCGCGCGACGTAACCTGGAGCTGTGCTTTCCCGAGCTCAGCCAGGCGCAGCGTGAACGTCTGTTGCGCGAGAACTTCGCGTCCACCGGCATTGCTTTCTTCGAGATGGCGATGAGCTGGTGGTGGCCGCAGGCGCGCCTGCAACGGCTGGCAACGATTGAAGGGCTGGAGCATCTGCAGCAGGCCCAGGCGGCCGGGCAGGGGGTGATCCTGATGGCGCTGCACTTCACCACTCTGGAAATCGGCGCCGCATTGCTTGGCCAACGGCACACCATCGATGGCATGTACCGCGAGCACAAGAATCCGGTCTTCGACTATGTGCAGCGCCGCGGGCGCGAGCGGCACAACCGCGACGCCAGCGCCATCGAACGGGAAGACGTGCGGGCCATGCTCAAGGTGCTGCGTGCCGGCCGCGCCATCTGGTACGCGCCCGATCAGGACTATGGCCGTAAGCAGAGTCTGTTCGTACCGCTGTTCGGTATCCAGGCCGCCACGGTGACTGCCACAACCAAGTTCGCCCGGCTGGGCAGGGCCAAGGTCGTACCGTTCACTCAGGAGCGCCTGGCGGACGGTTCGGGCTATCGGTTGATGATCCATCCGCCGCTGGAAAGTTTCCCTGGCGAGAGCGAGGAGGCCGATTGTCTGCGCATCAATCAGTGGGTCGAGGAGGCCGTCAGCGCCCTGCCGGAGCAGTACCTCTGGGCGCACCGACGCTTCAAGACCCGGCCGGACGGCGAGCCGGGGCTGTACAAGAAAAAGAGGCGCAAGGCGACGTAGTTGGCGTTTCGCCTCACCGACAGTGCTTCGATGGCGGGACTCGGCGGGGCGGGCCTTGGCCCACCATATCGGTCACACCAAACTTCCATCGCGGAAATCCCGCAGCGCCTGCTCGATCTCCTCGCGGCTGTTCATCACGAAGGGGCCGTACTGCACGATGGGTTCGCCCAGGGGGCGTCCGGCCAATAGCAGCACTCGCGTGTCCGACCCGCTGTGCAACCGCAGCTCGCCATGCTCGGACAGGCGCGCCAGCTGACCCTTGGCCAACGTTTGTTCGCCAACGCGCAGCGCACCCTCGTAGACGTAAAGCAGCAGCCGATGGCCTTCCGGCACTTGCGGGCTGAGGTCGCTACCGGCCGGCAGATGCAGATCAAACAGCTGCGGCTCGGTATCCGGACGCTGCACGACGCCCGGCTGCTCGAGGCCGTCGACCTTCAGCGTGCCGGCGATGACTTTCGCCTGTACGCCACCTGGCAGCGTCAGCTGTGGAATTTCCGCCGGTGCGAAGTCACGGTAGCCCGGCTCGCCGAGCTTGGCGTGGGCGGGCAGGTTCAACCACAGCTGGAAACCGCGCATGACGCCTTGCTCCTGCTCCGGCATTTCGCTGTGGATCACACCGCGCGCTGCGGTCATCCACTGCACGCCGCCACTTTCCAGCAGCCCGACATTGCCCATGTGATCCTCGTGACGCATGCGCCCCTCGAGCATATAGGTGATGGTTTCGAAGCCGCGGTGCGGATGTGGGGGAAAGCCGGCGATGTACTCGTCGGGATCGTTGGAGCCGAACTCATCGAGCATCAGGAACGGATCGAAGCGTTCCGGCGCGGCGCCGCCGAACACGCGGGTGAGGCTGACGCCGGCACCGTCGGAGGTCGCCCGGCCGGTGGTGATGGAAAGGATTTCCCGCTGGGACATGATCGAATGCCTCTCGGTCTGAAGTGTCGCCAGATTAAGCGTGCCGCTTCGATCAATGGTTGCGCATTATCGCTTTAACCAATCGGCTGAGTGGATCATTCCTCCACCAGCAGATCCCGCGCACGGCTGTAGACGTAGCGTACCTTCTCGTACTCGAACGGCGAGTTGAGCTGGCCGTAGCGGAAGCTGGTGACGTGGCGGGCGTTGATGGCGCGCAGGGCGGTCAGGCTCAACTCGCCACCGGTGGTCTCGGCGTACTGGAGGAAATCGACCTGTCGCTCGACGGCGAAATCGGTGACGCGGCCGGTGGCATCGCGCAGGTTGGAGGGGCCGAGAGCCGGAATGATCAGGTAGGGCCCCTGGGGAACGCCCCAATACCCGAGTGTCTGGCCGAAGTCCTCGCTCTGGCGCACCAGGCCCATGCGCGTGGCCGGGTCCCAGAGTCCGCCGACGCCCAGAATGCTGTTGAACAGAAAGCGGGCGGTGGCATTCGCCGCACGCTGTCCCTTGAGCTGCGCGACGCTGTTGAACAGCGTCGGAATCTCCCCGAGGTTGGCGAAGAAGTTGCTCACACCGGTGCGCACCGGTTGCGGCGTGACATAGCGATAGCCGCGCACCACCGGCAGCATCACCCATTGATCGAGCCGGTAGTTGAAGTGGTAGATGCGCCGGTTGACCGATTCGAACGGGTCGTAGACGTCCAGCGCCTGAAAGGTGGCGCGCTCGAACTCACGTTGGTCCAGCCCCGGATTGAACTCCAGGTTGCGTAACGGATGGGTGAAACCATCCTCGTCGACCGCCGGTGTGTCGGCGAAGGCCAGACCACTGGCCAGAAACAGCGGCAGCAGCATTCCTTTAGCCACGGAAGAACTCCAGCATGTGTTGGGCGTTGACGCGGTAGGTGAGGTTGCCGCAGTGGCCGCCGCGCGGATAGAGCGTCAGACGGTCGCCGAAGGTGCGGCGCAGGAAGCCGATATCACCGGCACCGAGGATCAGGTCGTCGGCGTTGTGCATGACCGCGATTTTCGGGCTCTGGCGCAGATAATCCTCGAGGGCGTAAAGGCTGACCTGCTGGATCAGCTGCGGCAGGCTGCCGCCGTCGTACTGCGCCCGCCACATGGGAATCAGCTGCTCGGTGATATAGCAGTCGAAATCGCAGAGCAGGGCGCGCTTGAAGAATGGCTCCAGACGCGTGCCCTCGTTGATCGGATAGTCCTGCGGCACGATCAGCCCGCGCCGGTTGATCAGGTCCGAGGTGAAATTGATGTCGGCCGCGGAAAAACGGAACACCGACCCGATCAGCATGGCCATCTGCTCATCGCTGAGCTTCAGGGGCGACTGCTGGAAGTCGTAGAGCATCGCCTCGTCGAGGTCGATGTAGCCGCGCTGCCGGTAGTAGCGGGTCAGTTTTTCCAGAACCACTTCATAGAAGGTTGTGTGGTCGTCGATGCCTTCGACGCGGGTCTGCACCAGCTTGTCCAGGTTACCGACCGAGGTATAGAGATTGACCGGCGGATTCAGCAGCAGCACGCGCTTGAAGTTGAAGCTGCGGCGGGTTTCGTCCAGCTGGCTGACGAACGCCGCGTTCAGCGCGCCGAGGCTGTAGCCGGTGAGGTGGAATTCGGTGACCGGTAGCTTGTGGTGTCTGGCGCGAATGGCCTGCATGACCCGGTAGAGGTCCTTGGCATCGTCGGTACTGATGCCCGGTGTGGCGTAGCGCGAGGCCGCCGACATGAAGTCGTAACTGGTCGGTGACGACAGCTGCACCACGTGGTAGCCGGCGCCATAGAACAGCCGCTTGAGGGCCTCGGTCTTGCCTGCCGAGTAATGCGCACCGGTACCGGAGATGACGAAGATCAGCGGCGCTGGCCCGCGCTGGCGCGCCAGGCGATAGCGCAGCTGTTTGACCGGCCAGAAGTTGTCCGGCAGGGTGAACTCCCGTTCCGGCCGCAGCCGCAGGCTGTAGTCGGCCTGGTCGATGGCGTCGTCACTGGGAACCTCGGCGCGCAATGCGCTCGGCGTGCCGGCGATGGTCGCCTCGAAAGGGTTGCCCAGAGGGTAGCCGTACTCTTCGACGCTGAGATCGGCCGCATGCAGCGGCGTAACGATCAGAGCGAGCAGGGTGGTCAGGCACAACAACAGCTGCATGGTGTATCTCCGTTGCCAGGCCATCGCGGCCTGTAGCGAGGCGGCAACCGATGCATCGTGCCGCCTGTCCCATCAGAACTGCATTGGCAGCGCAGAGCAAGCCAACATCACTATGGCAGCAGCGCGGGGAATTCGATCCCTTGTACGGGGATGGAAAATATCGACGCCCCGACAGCCGCTGACGAACCACCGGGCTAAGTGACTCGTCTGCCGCGGTCGTCACGCCTGATGATGCAGCCAGGCATGCTGGGGAATGGCGGCGCGGCGCTTGTTGCGTTCGAATCGCTGCCAGACCTTCTCATGAAAGTAGAAGCCTACCGAATTGCACAGCGGCTCGATGGCAGCGACCAGTCCGCCGATGGCGATGCTGCCGGTCAGCGCGTAAGTCACCGAAAAGGCGATGCAGAAGTGCATCAGGGTGAACGTCACGGTCTTGAGCATGGCCCGTCTCCTTGTGCAGTCGAGAATCGTTCTCGTGATGGAGAGAGTCTGGGTGAGATCATCCAATGACTGAAATCACCGTTTTGCATGTGCGACATAGCGCCACACTATTTGTGTTTGGAATTGTTGCCAGGCGCCTATTCGCGCGGTTCGAGGGCTCTATGTCGGGCCTTTTCGCAAGCCGCATTCAGACCAAAGTCGGGTGGCGTTCGCCCGACCCACGCCTAAAGTAGCCGCCCCTGCTCCCACCGGGGGGTAGCGACCGTGGAGACAGATTCCAATGCACAATGAAAATGTTTACCGGCAGATTTATGCCAATCCGCGTTTCCAAGAGTTGGTGGCCAAGCGCGGGCGTTTCGCCTGGCTGCTGTCGGCCGTCATGCTCAGCGCCTACCTGGCGTTCATCCTGTTGATCGCCTTCGAGCCGAAGATCCTCGGCATTCCGCTGTCCGCCAATACCGTGACCACCTGGGGCATTCCGGTTGGCGTCGGAGTGATCTTCATGGCGTTCATCCTGACCGGTGTCTATGTGCAGCGTGCCAACGGTGAGTTCGATCGCATCAACCAGGAAATCCTCAACGAGGCACAGAAATAATGATCCTGCGTTTCCTGATGACTGCCCTGCTGTTGGCAGTCTCGCCTGCGCTGCTCGCCGATGCCATTACCGGCGAAGTCCAGAAGCAGGCCACCAACTACACCGCCATCATCATGTTCGTGGTGTTCATCGTGTTCACCATGGGCATCACCAAGTGGGCGGCCAAGCGCAACACCTCGACCGCTGACTACTACACCGCCGGCGGCAGCATCACCGGCTTCCAGAATGGTCTGGCGATTGCCGGCGACTTCATGTCGGCGGCGTCCTTCCTCGGTATTTCCGCGCTGGTCTACACCAGTGGCTACGACGGCCTGATCTACTCCATCGGCTTCCTCGTCGGTTGGCCGATCATCCTGTTCCTGATGGCTGAACGCCTGCGCAACCTGGGCAAGTTCACCTTCTCCGACGTGGCCTCCTATCGCCTCGGTCAGACGCAGATCCGTCTGCTCTCGGCATTCGGTTCGCTGATCGTGGTGGCGTTCTATCTGATCGCGCAGATGGTCGGTGCCGGCAAGCTGATCCAGCTGCTGTTCGGCCTGGATTACTACGTGGCTGTGGTGCTGGTCGGTGTGCTGATGGTCATGTACGTGCTGTTCGGCGGCATGCTGGCGACCACCTGGGTACAGATCATCAAGGCGGTGCTGCTGCTGTCGGGCGCGAGCTTCATGGCCATCATGGTGATGAAGACGGTCGGCTTCGATTTCGGCAGCCTGTTCGCCGAGGCGGTGAAGATTCACGATAAGGGTGCGCAGATCATGAGCCCGGGCGGCCTGGTCTCCGACCCGATCTCGGCGATCTCCCTGGGCCTGGCACTGATGTTCGGTACCGCCGGCCTGCCGCACATCCTGATGCGCTTCTTCACCGTGTCCGACGCCAAGGAAGCGCGCAAGAGCGTGTTCTACGCCACCGGCTTCATCGGCTACTTCTACATCCTGACCTTCATCATCGGCTTCGGCGCGATCCTGCTGGTCAGCACCAACCCGGACTTCAAGGACGTGACTGGCGCCATCGTCGGCGGCACCAACATGGTCGCCATCCACCTGGCCAGCGCGGTGGGCGGCAACCTGTTCCTCGGCTTCATCTCCGCGGTTGCCTTCGCCACCATCCTCGCGGTAGTGGCCGGTCTGACCCTGGCCGGTGCCTCGGCGGTTTCCCATGACCTCTATGCCTGCGTGATCAAGCAGGGCAAGGCGCGGGAAGAAGACGAGATGCGTGTGACCAAGCTGACCACCCTGACCCTGGGCGTGGTGGCGATTCTGCTCGGCATCATCTTCGAGAAGCAGAACATCGCCTTCATGGTCGGCCTGGCGTTCTCCATCGCCGCCAGCTGCAACTTCCCGGTGCTGTTCCTTTCCATGTACTGGAAGGGGCTGAGCACCCGCGGGGCGCTGTTCGGTGGTGCGCTGGGTCTGATCACTGCGCTGGTGCTGACCATCATCAGCCCGACCGTATGGGTCGACGTGTTCGGCTATGCCGAGGCGATCTTCCCCTACAAGTACCCGGCGCTGTTCTCCATGGTCGCCGCCTTCGTCGGCATCTGGTTCTTCTCGGTCACCGACAAGTCCAAGCGGGCAGGGGAGGAGCGCGAGCGCTTCTTCGCCCAGTTCGTCCGCTCGCAGACTGGCCTGGGTGCAACCGGCGCCGTCGCGCACTAAGGCGAACGCCAGTAGGACAAGGGCAGCCCTCGGGCTGCCCTTTTTCGTTCTCGGTGAAGACTCGAGGGCTGCAACAGCCCCATCCTGCGCCCATAGTGCCTGCCTGGAACCGCGCGGTCAGCCCCATGAGCCAAGGGTTTGCCAGGGGCATTCATCAATCTGATGGATGCCAGTGTGCCCTCGTGCATTCGCTAGACTCGCTGCCACTACCCGAACAACAAAGGCAGTAGAACGATGCACAATCGCATGATGATCACAGGCGCCGGTTCTGGACTCGGGCGCGAAATCGCCCTGCGCTGGGCACGTGATGGCTGGCAGCTGGCGCTTTCCGACGTCAATGAAGCTGGCTTGGCGGAAACCCTGAAGATGGTTCGCGAGGCGGGTGGCGATGGCTTCACCATGCGCTGTGACGTGCGTGACTACAGCCAGCTGATCGCCTTCGCCCAGGCCTGCGAGGAGAAGCTCGGCGGCATCGATATCGTGGTCAACAACGCCGGGGTGGCCTCCGGCGGCTTCTTCGATGAGCTGTCGCTGGAGGACTGGGACTGGCAGATCGCGATCAACCTGATGGGCGTGGTCAAGGGCTGCAAGGCGTTCCTTCCGCTGGTGCAGAAGAGCAAGGGCAAGATCATCAACATCGCCTCCATGGCGGCGCTGATGCAGGCGCCGGGCATGAGCAACTACAACGTGGCCAAAGCCGGCGTGGTGGCGCTCTCGGAAAGCCTGCTAGTCGAGCTGCGCCAGGCCGAGGTCGGCGTGCATGTGGTCTGCCCTTCGTTCTTCCAGACCAACCTGCTGGACTCCTTCCGCGGGCCGACGCCGAACGTCAAGGCGCAGATCGGCAAGCTGCTGGAATCCTCGCCGATCACCGCGGCCGACATCGCTGACTATATCCATCAGCGGGTCGCCAAGGGCGAGTTCATGATCCTGCCGCACGACGAAGGACGCATGGCCTGGAAGGTCAAACAGCAGAATCCGCAGGCGATCTATGACGAGATGGCGCTGCTCGCCGAAAAGAAGCGGGCCAAGAGCAAGGCTGTCTGAAACCGCGCGGCCGCTGTCTTCAGCGGCCGCTGTGGTTGCCTCCAGGGAGGGGCGGGAGTAGGGTTGCCTGTCCGGTCTCGTGCCGTAACCCTATGGAACGCTTGTGAATTTTCCCTCCCGCGGACTGTTGATGTTGGCCCTGGTGCTGGCAGCGATCAACCTGCGCCCTGGCATCACCTCCTTCGCCCCGCTGATCGAACGCATCGCCGAAGAGCTGGCCCTGCCCCGTGGCCTGATCAGCCTGACCACGGCCTTGCCGGTATTGCTGATGGGCCTGCTGGCGCCGCTGGCACCGCGGCTGGCGGTGCGCTTCGGGTTGGAGCGCAGCATTGCCCTGTGTCTTGGCCTGATCGCCGCGGCGCTGGTGTTGCGTCTGTTCGGCCACAATGCCGTATTGCTGATCGTCACTGCCGGCCTGGTCGGTGCCGGCATCGCCGTTGCCGGTCCGCTGCTGTCCGGCTTCATCAAACGCTACTTCCTCGAACGCATGGGCAAGGTCGCCGCCTGGTACTCGCTGAGTATGGCGGTGGGCGGGACCCTTGGCGTGGTGCTGACGGCGCCGGCCACCGAAGCGTTGGGCCAGCAGTGGAATGCCGGCCTGGCGGTCTGGGCGCTGCCAGCGGTGATGGCGCTGCTGATCTGGTTGCGGCTGCCCAATCAGCCGGAAGCCGCCAGTGAAAGCGGTGCGGGCTTGCCCTGGAAGGAGCCGCGGGCCTGGCTGCTGAGCATCTACTTCGCGCTGCAGGCCGGGCTGTTCTACGCGCTGGCCACCTGGCTGGTGGCGCGTTATCACGAGGTGGGCTACAGCCTGCTGCAGAGCAATGCGTTCTTCAGTGGCTTCATGCTCATCGGTCTGCCGAGCGCCTTCGCCATGCCCTGGCTGGCGCAGCGCCTGGGCAACCGTCATCGCATCATGGCGACTTGCGGTGTGCTGGCGACGCTATGCCTGGCGCTGATCGCGCTGCGACCCGGCTGGCAGCCGTTGGTGGTCTGCATGCTGCTGGGTGTCGCGCTCAATGGCACCTTTTCCCTGGCGCTGATCTCGCCGATGTACGAAGCCGGTACGCCGCTGGCCGTCAGTCGGCTCACCGCGATGATGCTTTGCACCGGCTACTGCTTGGCCTGCCTGACCCCGGTGCTGGCCGGACTCGGCCGCGATCTGGCGGGCGACTACCGCATGCCGTTCCTGGTGCTGACCGGCATGGCGGCGTGCATGTCGCTGCTCGCGATGCGCCTGCGGCCACGCCATGTCGCGCGCTGAGTGATCCTGCTGTGGCCTGCGTCACCGCTTGCCGTGCCGCGGATGACCGGCTCGCCATGCTGTGCTAGAAAGCTCGCCGTCCCTGTCCCAACCTAGCGCGCCGGAGTTCTGCTTGGAGTCTGAATCCATCGTTTATGGCTGTATCCGCGATTGGCCGTCCGCCGACCTCGAGCAGTGCCGCCAGCGCCGGGCGCACAATCTCGCCGCCGTGCAGGCGTTGCCGCAGGGTGAGGCCTGGCCGTTCATCGGCCGCGAGATGTTTTCCTTCTGCCGTGACGAGGACCTGGGCTTGTACCAGACCCAGGTGATCCATTTTGGCGCCAGCTATCGCGCTGTGGAGTACGAGTGGGCGTTGTGGGTGCAGCGTTTCGAGGCGCTGCTCAAGCAGCTCTACTGGACCAGCGCCGTGGTGCACCTGGAGACCGAACTCAATGGCACCCACACCTTTCGCTGGGAAACCGAAACGGGCAGTCATAGCCCGCAGCACAGCGATATGCGCATGCGCTGCGCCTGGGAGCGGGAAAGCGGGTTGCTCGGCTGATGCGCTGAGGCGTCAGTCCAGCCATTCCTTCGGCACGTCGCGCTTCAGTGCGAGCTGGCATTGCTGACTGTCCGCGTCGAAGACGATCACGGCTTCGCCCCTGTCCAGCGCGCGGCGGACCCGCGCGACCCGGGTGTCCAGCGGGGTTTCGTCGCCGTTGTCGGTGCCGTCGCGGGTGACGAAGTCCTCGATCAGGCGGGTCAGGGTGTCCGATTCGAGCTGGTCGTGGGGTATGAGCATGGGTCGTCTTCGTCGGCATCGGGCTGGCCACGAGGGATGCGGCCTAGAACGCGACGTCCTGTAGGTAGTTGTCCAGGCAAGCATACAGCTGTTGGCTTTCCAGCGGTTTGCCAATGAACTCGTCCATTCCGGCCTCGAGGCCTCGCTGGCGATGTTCGGCCAGTACATGGGCGGTTACCGCGATGATCGGCACCGCGGGTAATTGGCGGTCCGCCTCGAACTTGCGTATCTGCCGGCTGGCCTCGAAACCGTCGAGCTCCGGCATCTCGCAGTCCATCAGGATCAGCTGCACCGCTGCGGGATCACGGCGGTAGAGATCGACCGCCTGGCGACCATTGTCGGCCAGCTGCACAGCATAGCCCCGCTTCTTGAGCAGCCCGCGCACCACCATCTGGTTCACCGGGTTGTCCTCGGCGACGAGGATGCACGGTTCGTCGTGCCGAGGTGCGACGGCTGCAGAGGCAGGCTCACCGGTCAGCGGAGGCTCTTGCGCATACAGCGTCTGCAGCGCTTCGCGTAGCGGCGTGCTCTGCAGCGGCAACGCCAGGCTGATGAGACGTATCCCAGGCGAGGGCGGCGGCGGCTCATGGATCGGTGAATAGAGCATCAGCACGCGCTGATTGGGCTCCAGATGCGGGCGCAAGCGCGCCAGCCACTCGGTGGGGCTGCCGGGCCAGGGCGCCAGCAGCACCAGCAGCGGCGGTGCGGTGAAATCGCAGAGATAGTCGGGCAGCCGTTCCGGCGTCTGGCATCGCTCGGTGCGCATGCCCCAGCGGCGCAGCAGGTGGCTCAGCGCTTCCAGGCCCTGTGCATCCTGAGACGCGAGCAGGGCGGGGCGGCCGGCGAGCAGCTGCGCCAGCGAATCTTCTCCATCCATGGCGGCGTGCAGCGGTATCTCGAAACAGAAACGACTGCCGCGGCCCGGCGTACTCTGCACCTCGATGTGGCCGTTCATCATTTCCACCAGCTCCTTGCTGATCGCCAGCCCGAGGCCACTGCCTCCGTAGCGGCGCGTCGTGCTGGAGTCACCCTGGGCAAAGGATTCGAACAGCTGTGCGAGCACTTCCTGGCGCATGCCGATGCCGCTGTCGCTGACGCAGAACACCAGGCGAGGCTCACCGTCTTGCGTCCGGCGGCAGGAAACCTCCAGCACCACGTGACCGTGCTCGGTGAACTTCAGCGCATTGCTCAGCAGGTTCATGAGGATCTGCTTGAGGCGTGTCGGGTCGCCACGAATGCGCCGCGGCACGCCAGGCTCGAGGCCGACGTGCAGGCTCAGCTGCTTTTCCAGTGCCTGTGCGGTGAACAGCCGGATGGTTTCGGAAATCAGTATTTCCAGATCGAAGTCGATGTCCTCGAGGCTCAGCTTGCCCGAGCCGATGCGGGCGTAATCGAGGATGTCGTTGATCACCGCCATCAGCGAGTTGCCGGAGCTGGAGATGGTGTCCAGGTAGAACTGCTGGCTGCGGTCCAGCGGCGTCTCGCGCAGCAGTTCGAGCATGCCGAGCACGCCGTTCAGCGGTGTGCGAATTTCGTGGCTCATCTTGGCCAGGAAGCGGCTTTTCGCCTCGTTCTCGCTGGCGGCCCGCTCGGCGGCCTCGCGCGAACGGTAGCCTTCTTCCTTGAGCAGGTTGATGCGGTCGGCGAGTCCGATCGACAGGGTGATCAGTTCGAAGGCGACGCTGGCCTTGACCACCGCCGATCCGTACAGGCCGAGCAGCTCGAAGCCCAGGGAACCAGCGGTGACCAGAATGAAGGAAGCGAGGAGCACGCCCCAGGCCAGGGTGTAGTACACCCCGTAACGCACGCCGCGGCGCCAGACGAAAGCGCCGGTGAGCAGCAGGCCGGTCGAGGTGACGATCACGGTGACGCTGGCCAGAATGCTCCAGGTCTGCACGTCCAGCAGCAACCCGGAAAGCATGCTGCCGAGCGCCACCAGCAAGGTGCAGCGCAGTACCAGGTCGAGCCCGGGGAACAACTCGCGGGTATGCAGGAAGTGGCGGCTGAACTGGATGGCAATCAGGCAATGGCTGAACATCAGCACGTAGATGCCCTGTGCGACCAGCCCACCGTCATCGGCCAGCCACTTGACCAGAAAACCGTCGAACGACAGGGCAAACAGCCCGACATTGACCGTGTAGATCAGGTACCAGAGATAGGCCGGCTCGCGCAGCGAAGCGAAGAGGAACAGGTTGTAGCAGAACATCGCGAACAGCACGCCGTAGAACGCGCCGCTCAGGCCGCTCAGCTCTTCATGCTGTTCGGCGCTGGAGTTGTAGGTGCCAAAGTACAGCGGGACGTAGAGGGTGCTGGTGGTCTTGATGCGCAGCAGCAACCGGGTGTCGCCGGGCGGCAACTCCACCGGAAACCAGAAGTTGCGCACCTTCACCGGTCGGTCGACGAAGGGGTAGCGATCACCGGTGAGCTGTTGGCTGAGACTGCCGTCGGGGTACTGCAGATACAGCTCGATATGGTCCAGCAGGGGGTAGTTGATCTCGATGAAACCGCTCAGCGGCTGATCCAGGCGATTGTCCAGCGTCGCCTGCAGCCACCAGGTCGATGTGTTCTTGCCTTCATTGACGTGCCCGCCCTTGACCTCGCGGAAGCGGTCGTCGGGCAGGGCCAAGACCTCCTCGACGTGCAGCTCGCCGTTCGGGTCTTCCAGGTAGAGGGTCCCGTTACCCAGCGGCTGGCGCGTGTCGAGCGAATCGAGAACCACGGGCGCGAACGCCCACGCCTGAAGCGACAGGCAAAACAGCAGCAGAGCCAGGCATGAACGCGGCAACATGATCTGATCCGGCAGGGTGCTGCCCGGAAGCGGGCAGCACATATTAGTAGAGCGATGTGACGGTACCGATTCCTTGGGCTCTACATGGCGCCTCAGAGTGCCGCACGTCCTTGTCCAGCTAACTTTGCCGAGTTAAACGTCGAGCGGCAAGCCTTGGCTGCCGGAAGAAAGCGCCTCGTCACGTAAGCCTTTGGCTCAGCTGTCGCGCTCGTTGGCATGACGGCCGACAAGGGTATCGACTGGCGGCACGCGGGTGTCATTTTCCATCTGCGCTTCGTGCTCCAGCTGGTGGCTGAAGCGTTCGAGGGAGTCTTGGGTGTGATGGGCGTCGCTGGCGAACACCGGCGCGCTCAGCATGTAGCTGCAGAGCAGCCGGCTCATTGCCGCGAGACTGTCGATATGGGTGCGCTCATAGCCGTGGGTGGCGTCGCAGCCGAAGGCTACGAGAGCGGTGCGAATGTCGTGACCTGCTTCGATCGCCGACTGGGCATCACTGTGGTAGTAGCGAAACAGATCGCGGCGCACCGGGATCTCGTGTTCACCGGCCAGCTTGAGCAGATGGCGCGACAAGTGGAAATCGTAAGGGCCGCCGGAATCCTGCATGGCCACGGTCACCGCATGCTCGCTGGAGGCCTGGCCCTTGGCCGCCGGCGCAATATCGATGCCGACGAACTCGCTGACGTCCCAGGGCAGGGCGCCGGCCGCACCTGAGCCGGTCTCCTCGGTGATGGTGAACAGCGGGTGCACGTCGATCGGCGGCTCGCGACCGCTTTCGACGATGGCCTTGAGGGACGCCAGCAGGGCGGCGACACCAGCCTTGTCGTCGAGGTGGCGAGCGCTGATATAGCCGCTTTCGGTGAATTCCGGCATCGGGTCGAAGGCGACGAAGTCGCCGACGTTGACCCCCAGCGCGCAGGTTTCGGCGTGGCTGTAGGTATAGGCGTCCAGGCGCAGCTCGACGTGATCCCAGCTGACCGGGGCTTCGTCCACTGCTGTGTTGAAGGCATGCCCGGAGGCCAGCAGTGGCAGCACACTGCCGCGGATCACGCCAGTATCGGTGAAAACGCTGACGCGGCTGCCTTCGGCGAAGCGGCTCGACCAGCAGCCGACGGGGGCCAGGCCGAGGCGGCCGGAGTCGTGAACCTCGCGGACGATCGCGCCGATGGTGTCGAGGTGCGCGGCGACTGCGCGGTCCGGGCTGTAGCGGCGACCCTTGAGCGTGGCGCGGATGGTGCCGCGGCGGGTCAGCTCGAAGGGGATGCCCAGTTCGGTCAGGCGCTCGGCGACGTAGCGCACGATGGTGTCGGTGAAACCGGTGGGGCTGGGAATGGCGAGCATTTCCAGTAATACCCGTTGCAGGTAGTTGAGGTCGGGTTCGGGTAGTTTTGCGGTCATGGAAACCTCCCGTTGACGGCGGCTTGCAGCCAGCCAATGAGATGAATGGGGAAAATTCGTAGGGCACCAGGGCGCCCTGGATCGACTGCCTGCCCGGCGCGAGGCTGGGCGGGGTCGCTCAGCCGGCGACGCTGAGCGGAAAGAGCAGGTCGATGAAGCGCTCGGCGGTCGGCTGTGGTTCGTGATTGGCCAGGCCGACGCGCTCGTTGGCTTCGATGAAGACGTACTCCGGCTGGTCCGGCGCCGGCACCAGCAGGTCCAGGCCGACCACCGGGATGTCCAGCGCACGGGCGGCGCGCACCGCGGCATCACTCAGCTCCGGATGCAGCTGAGCGGTGACATCCTCCAGCGTGCCGCCGGTATGCAGGTTGGCGGTACGGCGCACGGACAGGCGCTGGCCGGCGGGCAGCACGCTGTCGAATTCGAAGCCTGCGTCACGCAGGCAGCGCTGGGTTTCCTCATCCAGCGGAATATGACTTTCGCCGCCGGTGGCGGCCTGGCGCCGCCGGCTCTGCTTCTCGATCAGCGCGCCGATGCTGGTGCGACCGTCTCCTATGACTTCCGCTGGCCGGCGGATCGCCGCGGCGACCACCTCGTAGCCGATGACCACGATGCGCAGGTCCAGTCCCGGGTGGAAACTTTCCAGCAGTACGCGGCTGTCGAACTGCCGCGCGCGCTGGATGGCTTCCTCCATCTCGACGGCGTCGCGCAGGTCCACCGCTACCCCCATGCCCTGTTCACCGTCCACTGGCTTGACCACCACGCTGCCGTGCTCGGCAAGAAAAGCCGCGTTATCTGCCGGTGTGCCCGCCAGCTGCTGCGCCGGGAGGCGGATGCCTGCGTGGGAGAGGGTTCGGTGAGTCAGGCGCTTGTCCTGGCAGAGGGTCATGCTCACCGCCGAGGTCAGGTCGGAAAGCGACTCGCGGCAGCGCACCCGCCGGCCGCCCTGGGTCAGGGTAAACAGCCCGGCTTCGGCATCGTTGATCTCGATCTCGATGCCACGCCGGCGAGCTTCGTCGACGATGATCTTGGCGTACGGGTTGAGCTTGGCCTCCGGCCCCGGACCGAGGAACAGCGGCTGGTTGAAGCTGTTCTTGCGCTTGACGGTGAAGGTCTGCAGATCACGAAAGCCGAGCTTGGCGTAGAGCGCCTTGGCCTGCTGATTGTCGTGCAGCACGGACAGATCCAGATAAGCCAGGCCACGGCCCATGTAGTGCTCGATCAGATGGCGCACCAGCGCCTCGCCGACGCCGGGCCGCGGGCAACTGGGTGAGACTGCCAGGCACCAGAGGCTCGAGCCGTTCTCCGGATCATTGAAGGCGCGGTGGTGATCGATGCCCATCACGCTGCCGATGATCTGTCCGGAGGTTTCATCCTCGGCCAGCCAGTACACCGGGCCGCCCTTTTCGCGAGGCGTGCAGCGCTCCGGGTCGACCGGCATCATGCCGCGCGACTGGTACAGCCCGTTGATCGCATGCCAGTCCGCCTCGCTCTGTGCGCGGCGTACGCAGAAGCCGCGGAAGGGCTTCTGCGAGGGGCGATAGTCGCTGAACCAGATGCGCAGCGTGTCCGAGGGGTCGAGGAACAGCTGTTGTGGTGCGTAGGACAGCACCTGATGCGGCGCTGCGACATACAGCGCGATGTCACGCTCGCCGGCCTGCTCGTTGAGCAGTTCGGCCGCCAGCTGCGCCGGATCGGAATAAGTGTGGCCAACCAGGATGCGGCCCCAGCCGCAGTGCAGGGTCACCGGGCCGCAGGGCTCCTCGTGGCCGTCCTCCGCGAAGCGTGCCTGCAAGCGCTGGTAGGTCGGTGCCTGCCCGCGCAACAGACGCTGACCGTAGGCTTGGGACTTCTGCATGGTACGTTCCTTGATGCTAGGTCACGAAGCAGCGGGTCGCGGGGCGAAGTGTCCGCCCCTTGATGCAAGCCAACCGCAGCCGTTCGTGAGCGGGTTATCGGGGCTTTCGCGACAAGGCGAACTCATCGGCGGCCCCTAAAGGCCTTGCTCGCTCAACCATAGGTTGACCGCCGCCAGCTGCCAGAGTTTTGAACCGCGCAGCGGGGTGAGCTGGCCATCCGGATCCGCGAGCAGTTTCTCCAGCATCTGCGGGTTGTACAGCCCGCGCTCCTGGCTGGGGTCGAGCAGCATTTCGCGCACCCAGTTCAACGTGGCGCCCTGCAGGTGCTTGAGGCCCGGCACCGGGAAATAACCCTTGGGTCGGTCGATCACCGCGGCGGGGATCACCTGGCGTGCGGCTTCCTTGAGCACGTACTTGCCGCCTTCCGGCAACTTGAATTTCGCCGGAATGCGTGCCGACAGCTCGGCCACGCGATAGTCGAGAAACGGCGTGCGCGCCTCCAGGCCCCAGGCCATGGTCATGTTGTCGACGCGTTTGACCGGGTCGTCGACCAGCATCACCGTGCTGTCGATGCGCAGCGCCTTGTCCACCGCAGCCTCGGCTCCTGGCTGGGCGAAGTGCTGACGGACGAACTCGCCGGAGAAATCGCCCTTGACCCACTGCTGCTGCATGGTTTCGGCGTATTCCTCGTAGCTGCGGTCGCGGAACGCAGCGAGGTAGGCCGCCACCGGGTCCTCGGCGCCATCCACCTGCGGATACCAGTGGTAGCCGGCGAACAGTTCGTCGGCGCCCTGACCGCTCTGCACCACCTTGCAGTGTTTGGCCACTTCCCGCGAGAGCAGGTAGAAGGCGATGCAGTCGTGGCTGACCATTGGCTCGCTCATCGCCTGGAAGGCGGCCGGCAGCTGCTCGAGGATTTCCTTTTCCTGGATGCGCAGCTGATGATGGCGGGTGTTGTAGTGCTTGGCGATGAGGTCCGAGTACTTGAACTCGTCGCCGCGCTCGCCGCCGGCGTCTTCGAAGCCGATGGAGAAGGTCAGCAGGTTGTCGTCGACACCGGCCTCTCGCAGCAGGCCCACCAGCAGGCTGGAATCGACGCCGCCCGAAAGCAGCACACCGACGTCCACTGCAGCGCGCTGACGGATCGCCACCGCCTCGCGCATGGTGTCCAGGGTCAGGCTTTTCCAGTCCTCAAAGCTGTAGTCGCGTTCTTCCTCATGGGCGCCGAAGCGCAGGTTCCACCAGCGTTCGGTGGTGGTCGTGCCGTCGGCGTCGATACGCATCCAGCTGGCCGGCGGCAACTTCTCGATGCCGGCAATCAGCGTGTCCGGCGCCGGCACCACCGCGTGGAAGCTCATGTAGTGGTTCAGTGCCACCGGATTCAGCACGCCGGCGATATCGCCGCCCTTGAGCAGCGCCGGCAGCGAAGAGGCGAAGCGCAGGCGCTGGGCGGTACGCGACAGGTACAGCGGCTTGACGCCGAGACGGTCGCGGGCAATGAACAGTTGCTGACGGTCGCGCTCCCAGATGGCGAAGGCGAACATGCCATTCAGACGCGGCAGCAACGCCTCGCCCCAGGCGTGGAAGCCTTTGAGCAGTACCTCGGTGTCGCCTTCGGAGAAGAAGCGATAGCCGAGATTTTCCAGCTCGGCGCGCAATTCGGGATAGTTGTAGATGGCGCCGTTGAAGACCATCGACAGGCCGAGGGCCGAGTCGATCATCGGCTGGCCGGAGGCCTCGCACAGATCCATGATCTTCAGGCGTCGATGGCCAAGCGCCAGCGGCCCCTGGCTGTGAAAACCGCACGCGTCGGGGCCGCGCGCAGTCAGGTGTTGGGTGATGCGTTCAACCGCGGCCAGGTCGGCCGGGCGGTTATCGAAACGAAGTTCTCCAGCTATGCCACACATAAAGTCCTTACCGGTTTTGCCGTTGGGGAGTGTGACTGACCCGTCATCGTCGAAGTTCAGCTTTTCGGACCAGCGCAGCGGCGCTGGTTCAGACTCGATCGGGTCAGTCATCTTTTTACACCAAAGCAAAATAATGCTTTGATGTCAAAGTTAATGAGCCACATGAAAGCGTATTAATGGCTGAAGAAACCGTTTCAAATGAAAATAATCTTGCCGGGCTTCAGGCCTTCGAGATGCCGCTGTTCCAGGCCATGCGCCGACTGCAGCAGGACGCCGAGGTGCATGCCAAGCGGCTCGCCCGTTTCGGCGGCTTGAGTCCCGTGCAACTGATGATCCTGCAAGTGCTGGCCGGCGAAGGACAGATGACCGCCAGCGCCCTGAGCCGGCGCGTGAGCCTGACCGCCGCGACGCTGTCCGGGCAGCTGGATCGGCTCGAGGAACGCGGGCTGTTGCAGCGTCAGCGTGACGATCAGGATCGTCGCCGCCAGTGGCTGCTGCTCAGCGACAGCGGCCGGGAACTGCTGGAGGACGCGCCGGCGTTGCTGCCACCGGAGTTCCGCGCGCGGTTCGCCGCACTGCCGCAGTGGGAACGCCATGCGCTGACTGCCGCTTTGCTACGCGCCGCCGAGTTGTGCGGCGACATGGAGTGAAGCGACCTAGCGCGGGTTCTCCAGGCTCTTCACCGTCAGTTCCAGCGCCTTGCGCATGTCCAGTCGTGCCGAGCGGCCGACGTCGTTGTCATCCAGCCGATAACCGCGCTCGGACGGCAGGATCGGCGCGGTCAGGTCGTCCGCCTCGGCCGGCTCGAAGTCCGAATCGCGGCCGATGGTCATGGCGCTGCGGCGCAGCAGTTCACGCACCTGGTCGGGGGTGAGTTCCGGATTGACCGACAGCATGGCCGCTACCGCGCCGGCCACCAGTGGCGTGGCGTAGGACGTGCCGCAGTGCACGTCGCCGCGCTGCTCGGGGTCGAGGCTGGCGGCGCGGGTGCAAGCGGCGGCGGTGATGTCCACACGCATGTCGACATTCGACGACTTGCGTTTGCGCACGTAGTCCGGGTGCTGCACCGAAACCTCTTTCTTGGCGTTGCGCTCGTGGCCACCGACCACCAGCAGCTGCTCAGTGATGAAGGAGGAGGGCAGGCGGTAGTCGTCGCGGCTCGAGTGAGCGGAGCCGTTGCCGGCGGAATTGATCACCAGCACGTCGGGGTGCTCGCGGCGCAGCCAGAGGAAGAACTCTTCCAGCAACTCCTCGTAGCCGCTCATGGCGATGCCCGAGCGCAGCAGCGAATCCACCGGCTCGCCTTCCACGTCCAGCGTGCCGATGCGATGGATGCCCCAGCTCCAGTTGAGAATCCGTGCGCCATCTTCGACCAGATTCACCGAGGCCGCGACATTGGCGGTGATGCCGGCATCCGAGTTGCGCTCGACGATCACTTCGAAGCCCGGTCCGGTGCCGTCCAGCGAGGCGAGAAAGCCCTGGTCGCGGGCATCGCTGGCGTGCGCGGCGAGAATGCCGGTCACGCTGCTGCCATGGTTGTCCGGCTTGTCGGCGTCGCGGGCGTAGAGGCAGGTGCGCTGCTGCTGCGGATCGCAGGGCTGCAGGTATTCGGCGAAGTGCGGCGCGTCGAAGTCTACCGCGCGCTCGATGATGCCGATGCGCACCGGCTTGCGCTCGGCGGCGCGCTGGCCGTCCGGGATGCGTTCACGGTAGTAGTCGACCGCATCGAGGAAGCGGTTGGCGGCCCATTCGCGGTTCTGTTGACGCGGCTGCTTCGGCTGTTCCTGCTCCTCGTTTTCCGCAGCGGATTCCTCGATCACCACCGCATCCACGCCTTCCTCGCTGCCCAGGCGCAACACCATGGCATCGCGCTCGATCAGGTTGTCCACCGGCAGGCGCAGCTGATAGGTATTGAGCGGGGGGATGGCGCCGACCAGCTTCGCCCCATACTTCTCGGCCAGCTGCTGTGCCTTCGCCAGGCCTTCATGGTCTTCCTCGATGATCAGGCTGACCAGATCGACGTAGGTAGTCAGCCCGTCCATGTTGCGCGTCACCTCATCCGCCCTGGCGGCGACCACCTGGCTACGTCCGGCCGACAGCCAGACCGGATTGCTGCGCCGGCCGCCGTGCTCCAGCCACAGCGGGCCGCTGCGTAGCTCGTCAGGCGCGAGGGTCAGGCGCATGCGCTCGCCGTCGCGGCGGATTTGCTCGGCACGCAGCGGGCGACCGTCGAGCTTAAGCTCCACCTCGCTTTCCGGAAGTCCGCGGGTTCGAAGGCACCAGCTCAGCGCCTGCTTGGAGAACAGGTCACCGCATCGCTGCAGCTGGGTGATGCGCATGTCCTGATCGGCTGTAGCGGCTTGTGTCAGCAAGGCGCCCAGTAGGCCCAGGGCGATGACGGTCGAGCGGTATGCAGTCATGGTTCAGCGTCGTTGCAGGTAGTTCACGCTGAACAGTTCGCGCCGATCGGTCCACTGGCCACGGCAGTCGAAACCGGCTGTGGCCGCCAGCGCGACGAAGGATTCCAGCGTGTACTTGTAGGAGTTTTCCGTGTGCAGGCTTTCCCCGGCGTCGAAATGAAAGCGCCGGCCTTCGATGGTCACGTCCTGGGCCTCGGGGCTGATCAGATGCATCTCGATGCGCGATTCGTTCTCGTTGAAAAATGCTCGATGGACGAAACGCGACGGGTCGATGTCGCTGTCCAGCTCGTTGCGGATGCGCTGCAGCAGGTTGAGGTTGAAGGCGGCGGTCACGTGGGCGCGGTCGTTGTAGGCGGCCTCGAGCACGGCGCGCTCCTTGACCAGGTCGACGCCGATCAGCAGCCCGCCGCCGGCCGGCAGCACGTCGTGCAAACGCTGCAGGAAGGCCCTGGCCTCGGCGGGGGTGAAGTTGCCGATGCTCGAGCCGGGGAAGAACACCAGCGGGTGCTCGCTGGAGAAATCGTCCGGCAGGTTCAGCTCATGGGAAAAATCGGTACAGGCGGCATGCACCTCCAGCCAGGGGTAGTCCGCCGCCAGCCGTTGGGTGCTGCTGAGCAGGAAGTCCTCGGAGATGTCGATGCCCAGGTAGCTGGTCGGGTGCAGCGCCTCCAGCAGCAGGCGGACCTTGCGGCTGGCGCCGCTGCCCAGCTCGATCAGGTCGCTGTGGGGGCCGGCGATGTCGAGGATGTCGTTGGCCGCCTCGGCAAGGATCTGTTCCTCGGTGCGGGTGATGTAGTACTCCGGCTGTCGACATATCTGCTCGAACAGCTCGGATCCGCGCCGATCGTAGAAGAACTTCGGTGACGCCCACTTCGGTGTGGCGGCGAATCCGGCCAGGGTCTCGTCGCGCAACGAGGCCTCATGCGGCTGCTGCAGCTGATCGTGAAAATGAATCGCCAGGGCCATGCTCAGAGTCCTCGTGCCAGGCGCAGCCCGGCGAACTGCCAGCGCATCGCCGGCTGGAAGAAGTTGCGGTAGGTGACCCGCACGTGGGATTCCGGCGTGGCGCAACAGCCTCCGCGCAGCACCATCTGGCCGGACATGAATTTGCCGTTGTATTCACCCAGGCTGCCTTCCAGCGGGCGGAAGCCGGGGTAGGGCAGGTAGGCGCTGGCTGTCCATTCCCAGACATCGCCGAACAGCTGCAGCGGGCCGTCGTGGCCGGTGGGCGCGGCGACCGGTTGCAGGTAGTCGCTCTCGAGAAAGTTGCCACGTAGCGGCTGGTCGGCCGCCGCCATCTCCCACTCGGCCTCGCTCGGCAGGCGTGCGCCGGCCCAGCGTGCATAGGCATCAGCCTCGTAATAGCTGACGTGGCAGACCGGCGCTTCCAGGTCCAGCGTGAGCAGCCCGCCCAAGGTCATTTCATGCCAGGCTTCGTCTTCACGCAGCCAGTACAGCGGTGCGTTCCAGCCGGCCTGCTGGATCAGGTCCCAGCCGTCGGAAAGCCACAGCTCCGGCCGGGCGTAACCGCCGTCAGCGATGAACGACAGGTACTCGCCATTGGTTACCAGCCGTTCGGCAAGCTGGAAATCCTCGACGAACTGGCGATGCCGCGGTGTTTCGCAATCGAAGGCGAAATCACTGCCGGCATGGCCGATGTGCTGCACCCCACCGGCGTAGTCATACCAGCGGGGGCGCGCCGGGCGGCTCGGCAACGGGCTCGCCAGGTCGTCGCGATAGACCGGATGCAGCGGGTTCTGCGCCAGGATGTGCTTGATGTCCATCAGCAGCAGTTCCTGATGTTGTTGCTCGTGCTGCAAGCCCAGCCCGACCCGCCGGACGATCTCGGCGGCCTGCTCGCGAGGCGGGTTGGCTAGCAGCTCGCCGATTGCCTGGTCCACCTGCTCGCGGTAGCGATAGACCTCCTTCACCCCGGGGCGGGAAAGCATGCCGCGTCGAGCCCTGGGGAACGGCACGCCGTGGGTCTGGTAGTAGGAATTGAACAGAAAGTCGTAGGCCTTGTTCTGGCATCGATAGCTCGGCAGGTAGGGCAACAGCACGAATGTCTCGAAGAACCAGGTGACATGCGCCAGGTGCCATTTCGGCGGGCTGACCTCCGGCGTGCTCTGGATCACGTAATCCTCGATCTGCAGAGGCGCGCAGATCGCCTCGCTGGTCGCGCGCACCTGTCGATAGCGCTGCAGCAACTGATCGAGTTCGGCCAATGCCGGATGCGGCTGTTGTGCCAGGTTGCCCATGGCTGTCCCCCTAGGTTCTTGCGCGACCGAAACGGCCTCCCATAGCGACACGGGGCAAAGGGCAAAAGTTTCTGCCGGACGGGTAGGCCGTGGTGAAGAAATGCGCAATGCACGTGGTCACTCCCCGTATGAGCAAAGCAGGAGATCGAACGATGCGAAAGTCACTGGTCCTTTGTAGCGCGGCCGTTCTGGGGGCCTGCGGGCAGCACGACACCGCACCCTACACCGAGGCGGCGGGCGCGCCGAAAAGTACCGAGACCCGTGCGCTGGAGGCCGGCGCCCGTTTGCTGCAGGGCCAGGCGCCGCTGAACGCGGTCAGCGCCTATCTCAACGGCTTCCATTTCTACAACGGCGACATGAACGGACAGATGGAGGCGCATCACTATGTCACCCGTCTCAACGAGGAGGTGATGCAGGCGCTGATCTATGACGGCAACGGCCGCGACGCCAAGCTGATGGGCGTGGAATACATCATCAGCGCACGCCTGTTCGAAACGCTGCCGGAAGAGGAAAAGAAGCTCTGGCACAGCCATGACTATGAGGTGAAGTCCGGCACCCTGGTTGCGCCCGGCCTGCCTGAGGTGGCGGAGCGGCAGCTGATGGAGCAGGTGGTCAGCACCTACGGCAAGACCTGGCATACCTGGCACACCGATCGCGACAAGGAGCTGCCCTACGGTATTCCAGCGCTGATGATGGGCTTTACCGCCGACGGCCAGCTCGATCCGGCGCTGGAAAAGGCGCGCGATCGGCGTATTGGCGTGGATACCCGGGAGACCCGCCGCAACCGCCAATCGATTCCACAACCCTCGGTCGATCCTGCCGCCAATGCCTGGGAGAAGGGCGAGGTCATCCAGTTGCAGCGGGTGCGTGGCGCGGGTGAACACCGGCATGGCGATACGACCGGACCGGCGGAGATTCACGAGTCGGGCCGCCTGCAGCAACAGCAGCAACGCAGCGACCCGCGCTGAACGCCGTGCCTATGGCTTGTCCTGCAGCGGCGGTGTCGGGCGGATCAGGATTTCGTTGACATCCACATGGGCCGGTTGCGACAGCGCATAGACCACCGCTCGGCCGATGTCCTCCGGTTGCAGGGCGTAGGCCGGCGGCTCGTCGAACAGCGGCGTATCGACCATGCCCGGCTCGATCAGCGTGACCCGTACACCGCTGCCGCGCAGCTCCTCGCGCACGCTCAGGCCCATGCCGGTCACCGCCCATTTGCTGGCGCTGTACATCGAACCGGGAATGACGAAGCGCCCTGCCGCCGAGCCGGTGAGCAGCAGATGGCCGCGGCTGGCCTTGAGCGCGGCGAGTGTGCAGCGCAGCGTCAGCCCGACGCCGTAGACGTTGGTCAGCAGCATCTCCTTCCATACCGCCGGGTCGGCCGCGCTGAAGCCGCCTTCGCTGCCCGGTATGCCGGCGTTGGCGTAGACCGCATCGAGCTGGCCGAAGCGCTCCAGCACCTGCTGCACCATTGCCTGCTGTTCGGCGTAGTCGGTGACGTCGCAGCGGATGGCGATGGCGCGCTGCGGACCGATTTCATCGACCAGCCGCTGCAGCTTGTCCGCCGAACGCGCGGCCAGTGCCAGGCGATAGCCGGCCTTGGCGGCCTGGCGCGCGGTGGCCGCACCGATCCCGGAAGAGGCGCCGGTGATCAACAGAACGGGATCGCTCATGCCGCCTCCTCAGTAGTTCGGAGTGGTTTCCGGAATGGCGCTGGCGTCGGTGATGAAGGGCATCGTCCAGGGCTCCAGGGTGCAGCCCTTGTCGATCAGCTCCTGGCGGGTCTGCTCGATGACCTGGGCCATGCGCAGCGGGTCGGCGTAGTCGCGCACCTGCGCCACCCGGGCGAGTTCTTCGCCGCTGCCGTTCATCACGGTGAAACCGAAGCTGTCGTCTTCGGGGTTGGCGCTGGTCACGCAGCCACAGGGCAGAAAGGCTTCCGAGGCCAGTTGCATCGCGTTGTCCAGGCTCAGGGGCGTTGTGGTCATGATCGTCTCCGTTGCGTTGCCGTTGTCTGGAGTTGACCGCCATATGCCGGTGCCGTTTCCCCACAGCCGACCGGCTGTCGCTTGTGCAATGGCAGGCGCGGCACCATATTCATCGGCATGAGCATGCCTGCCCCCGATCCGCTGTGCCGCTTCCATCCCGCCGTGGCGGGCTGGTTTTCCCGCAGCTTTCCCGCTCCGACACCGGCTCAGGCGGCAGCCTGGCCGTTGGTGCGCGCTGGTCGCTCGACCCTGGTCGCCGCGCCGACCGGTTCGGGCAAGACACTGACCGCCTTTCTCGCCGCCATCGACGCGCTGGTGCAGCAGGGCCTGACCGAGGGCGGGCTGGTCGACGGCACCCAGGTGCTCTACGTGTCGCCGCTCAAGGCGCTGTCCAACGATATCCATATCAACCTGGAGCAACCGCTGGCCGGTATCGGCGCCGAGCTGCAACGACTAGGCGTGCCGCCGGTGGACATTCGCACCGCTGTGCGCACCGGCGACACGCCGCAGGCCGAGCGCAACGCGATGCGCAAGCGGGTGCCGCACATCCTGGTCACCACGCCGGAATCGCTCTACGTGCTGCTCGGCTCCGAGTCCGGGCGGCAGATGCTGCGCGATGTGCGCAGCGTGATTGTCGACGAGATCCACGCCATCGCCGGGAACAAGCGCGGCAGCCACCTGGCGTTGTCGCTGGAGCGGCTGGAGGCGCTCTGCGAACGGCCGCTGGTGCGCGTCGGGTTGTCCGCGACACAGAAGCCCATAGACGCGGTTGCGCGCTTTCTGGTCGGAACCGAGCGCCCTTGCGAGATCGTCGATATCGGCCATGGCCGCGCCCGCGACCTGGCGCTGGAAGTTCCGCCGGTGCCGCTGGAAGCGGTGATGAGCAACGATGCCTGGGCGCTGGTCTACGACCGCCTGGCCGCGCTGGCCGGCGAGCATCGGACCACCCTGGTGTTCGTCAACACGCGCCGCATGGCCGAGCGCACCACCCGCCATCTGGCCGAACGGCTGGGCGGCGCGGTGGTGGCGGCGCACCACGGCAGCCTGGCGCGCGAGCAGCGGCTGACGGCCGAGCAGAAGCTCAAACGCGGCGAACTGCGGGTGCTGGTGGCCACCGCCTCGCTGGAACTGGGCATCGATATCGGCGACGTGGAGCTGGTCTGCCAGCTCGGCTCGCCGCGCTCGATCGCCGCCTTCCTGCAACGAGTAGGACGCGCCGGTCACCAGGTGGCCGGCGTGTCCAAGGGGCGCCTGTTTCCCAGCTCGCGTGATGACCTGATCGAATGCGCCGCGCTCCTCGATGCCGTGCGCCGCGGCGAACTGGACACGCTGAGAATTCCCCCGGCGCCGCTGGACGTGCTGGCCCAGCAGATCGTCGCCGAGGTATCCAGCCGTGAATGGCAGGAGGACGCGCTGCTGGCGCTGCTGCGCCGTGCGATGCCCTATGCGGTGCTGGATGACGACACTTATCAGGCGCTGCTGAGGATGCTCGCCGAAGGCTATACCACTCGCCATGGGGCGCGCGGCGCCTATCTGCATCGCGACCTGGCGACCCGCAGCCTGCGCGGCCGCCGCGGCGGGCGGCTGACCGCGCTGACCTCCGGCGGCACCATCGCCGACAACTCCGACTACGCCGTGCTGCTGGAGCCGCAGGGGCTGAACATCGGCACGGTGAACGAGGACTTCGCCGTGGAGAGCCTGGCCGGCGACGTGTTCCAGCTCGGCAACACCTCCTACCGCATTCTCAAGATCGAGGCGGGGCGGGTGCGCGTGGAGGACGCCCAGGGCATGCCGCCAAGCATCCCGTTCTGGCTCGGCGAAGCGCCGGGGCGCAGCGACGAGCTGTCCTTCGCGGTCGCCCGCCTGCGCGGGGAAATCGACCAGCGCCTGGCCAGCGCCGAGTCGCAAGCGACCGAACGCCTGCAGCCGGTGATCGACTGGCTCGCCGAAACCCCGGGCATCCCCCGCGAAGCCGCGCAACAGATCGTCGAATATCTTGCCCGAGCACGTGCGGCGCTGGGCGCGTTGCCGACTCAGCGGCGGCTGATCATGGAGCGCTTCTTCGATGAGTCCGGCGGCACCCAGCTGGTGATCCACTCGCCCTATGGCAGCCGCATCAACCGCGCCTGGGGCCTGGCGCTGCGCAAGCGCTTCTGCCGCACCTTCAACTTCGAGCTGCAGGCGGCGGCCACCGAGGACGCGATCATCCTCTCGCTGTCGACCAGTCACAGCTTCGCGCTGGATGAGGTCTGGCGCTACCTGCATTCGGCCAGTGCCGAACAGGTTTTGATCCAGGCGCTGCTCGACGCGCCGCTGTTCGGCGTGCGCTGGCGCTGGATCGCCACTACCGCGCTGGCCCTGCCGCGCATGGCCGGCGGGCGCAAGGTGGCGCCGCAGCTGCAGCGGATGAAAAGCGAAGACCTGCTGGCCACGGTGTTCCCCGATCAGGTGGCCTGCCTGGAGAATATCGTGGGTGAACGGGAGATTCCCGACCACCCGCTTGTGCGCCAGACCCTTGATGACTGCCTGCACGAGGCCATGGACAGCGAGGGTTGGCTGGCGCTGCTGCGGCGCATGGAGAGCGGAGAGGTCGAGCTGCTTACACGTGACCTGCCGGCGCCCTCGCCACTGGCCATGGAAATCCTCGGTGCGCGCCCTTACGCCTTTCTCGACGACGCCCCGTTGGAAGAGCGACGCACCCAGGCGGTGCTCGCCCGTCGCTGGAGCGATCCGGAATCGGCCGACGACCTTGGCGCGCTGGACCCCGAGGCGATAGCGGCGGTGGGGGCGGAGGCCTGGCCGGAGGCGCGCAACAGCGACGAGCTGCACGAGGCGCTGACGGCGCTGGGCTGCATCGCCGAGGCCGAGGCGGCGGGGCAGCCGCACTGGCTGCAATGGCTCGCCGAGCTGGCCCGCGCGGGGCGGGCGACGCGCCTGCAGGTGGCTCACGACCGCGCGCTCTGGACCCCGCTGGAGCGCCTGGCCTGGCTGCGCTCGATCTATCCGCAGGCGGCCTGCGAGCCGCGTCTGCCATTGCCGGCCGGCTATGACCAGCTGCTCGACGAAGAAGAGGCGCTGGTGGAACTGATCCGCGCCCGCCTGAGCGGTTTCGCACCGCTGCCGGTGCCGCTGATCGCTCGGCCGCTGGCCCTGCCGGCCTCGGCGGTGGCGCTGGCGCTGACCCGCCTGGAGGCCCAGGGCTATGTGCTGCGCGGGCGCTTCAGCCCAGGAGCGAGCGAGGACGAGTGGAGCGAGCGGCACCTGCTGGCGCGCATCCATCGCTACACGGTCAAGCGCCTGCGCCGCGAGATCGAGCCGGTGGAGCTTGCCGACTGCATGCGCTTTCTCGCCGACTGGCAGCATCTGTCGGCGGGCACCCGCATGCAGGGGCGCGAGGCGCTGGACACACTGGTCGAGCAGCTGGAAGGCTTCCAGGCGGCCGCGACGGCCTGGGAAAGCGATTTGCTGCCGGCCCGTCTGAAGGATTACGGCAGCACCTGGCTGGATGAGCTGTGCCGCTCTGGTCGCATTGTCTGGGCGCGGCTGTCCGGTCGTCTCAAGGCCAGCGGCGGGCCGGTACGCGGCACGCCGATCGTGCTGTTGCCGCGGCGCCAGCTCGGTGCCTGGCATGCATTGGCCAGCGATGCGCCCGCGCCGGAACTGTCATCGCGGGCGCAGCGCGTGTTCGATTGCCTGCAGACCCATGGCGCGCTGTTCTTCGACGAACTGCAGCACGACGCCCATCTGCTGCGCAGCGAGCTGGAGGACGCCCTGGGCGAACTGGTGGCGGTCGGGCTGGTGAACGCCGACAGCTTCGCCGGCCTGCGTGCGCTGCTGACGCCGGCCAGCAAGCGCTCGCGCACTGCGCGGCGAACCCGCGGAGGCGCCTTCATCGGCGGCATGGCCGATGCGGGCCGCTGGGCGCTGGTGCGCAAACCCGCCGAGGCCGAGGAAGCGCCCGGCCGCTCCGGCTTTTCGGCTGAGGCGCTGGAGCATATTGCCCGCGTGCTGCTGCGCCGTTACGGCGTGGTGTTCTGGCGACTGCTGGCGCGCGAGGCGGACTGGCTGCCGCCCTGGCGCGAGCTGTTGCGGGTCTACCATCGGCTGGAAGCGCGTGGCGAGATTCGCGGCGGGCGTTTCGTCGCAGGCGTGGCGGGCGAGCAGTTCGCCTTGCCGGAAGCGCTGGCGCTGTTGCGCGAGGTGCGTAAGCGGCCGTTGGCGGACGAGCTGCTGGCGGTCTCGGCGGTCGATCCGCTGAATCAGTTGGGGACACTGTTGCCCGGCAGCAAGGTGCCGGCGCTGCCGGGCAACCACATCCTCTACCGCGATGGCGTGCCGCTGGCGGCGCTGGTGGCGGGCAAGCCGCAGTGGTTGCTCGAACTCGACGAGCCGGCGCAGCGCGAGGCCCTGCGCCGGCTGACCTCGACGGGGCGCTGAGGCCCGGTCGTCAGCCGGCCTGGGCCAGGCACTTCAGACTGCCGAAGTCGCTCTGCAGCTGCGTCAGCCGTCCGCTCAGATGGGCGCGCTGGCTTTCGTCGGCGAGGCGATGGAGGTCGGCCACCAAGTCCAGACCGGCCTGTTCTGCGCGTTGCAGCGCGGCGCGGTCGTCTTCGTTCAGCAGCGCTTCGCGATCCTGCAAGAGCCGAGCGATACGCTTATCGAAATCGGCGCCGTGGCGCTGCTCGACGGCGGCCAGCAGCATCGTCTGCCATTGCTCGCGGTTGCGCAGCCAGCGGCTATTCTGCTCGCTCAGTGTGTGCGCCCAGGCCAGCACGCGCTGGCGCTGCTGCGCGTTCAATGGGCCGAACCAGTACTGCAGGCGGTCCTGCATGCGCTCGGCGCGCTCGCGGATCTGCTGTTCCAGCGGGGGCTCGAGGTATTTCTCGCGGTGCTCGCGGCGGTTCTCGTCCAACGCTTCGCGCAGTTCCTCGACTTGCGCGTCGTTCAAGGCCCGCAGCAGATCGGTGGCGGTCGGCGTGACCTCCACGGCGATGCTGTGCATGGCATCGCGTACGCCGCGGTAGTGCGGCTCCAGATCGCTCGGCTCGAGTGGGCCGTCGGCACTGCTGTGCTCCAGCCGGTCGAGCCTGGCAAGGAGTTCCGGCAGCTGGGTGCTGCAGTGCCAGGCCAGGTGTTCGCGTAGTCGTTGGCGCAGTTCGCGCTGTTGGGTGCGGTCCAGATCCAGATAGTCGTTGAGCGTCCAGGGAATCAGCGTGTCGAGGTTGCGATAGACCAGCGTGGCGCGACTGCAGCCCGCCAGCAGCGTAGCGATCAGCAGCGTTAGCACAAGCAGTCGGGTGGTACGCATACTCGGTTCCTCGCGGTCGGCGCCTTTTCCGTAGAGCCAAGGCGCTGGCGGTGGTTCGATCGAAGAGGAGATCTGCTTGCCGGGGGCGAGCAAAGTTGGCCATGCCGTGGTCTTCAGAATAAGCGCCCGCCGCGTAGCGCGCGGCGGTGGACATTCCTACAGCAGTGGAGAGCAGCCATGAGCACTCAGATCAAGCATCTCAGCGGCGACGACGTACCCAAGGCCTGGCGCCCGACCTGGGCGGTGTGCTGGGTCGTGGAGCTGGACGGCACGATCATCGGTGGACCCTATGGCTCCGAGCAGGAAGCCCGTGCGGTGGCTGACGGCGAGCAGGAGCCACGCATCTTGCAGACCCCTGCACCGTAAGCGGCGCCGTCTGGAGCGGCGCAGCGAGTATCAATGACGGGTCAGCGGGCTTGCTCCAGGCAATGCTGCGGACAGGGGGCCTGGTATTCGGCGGCAGGCGGCGGCGGGGCGACCAGCTGGTCGACCAGTTCCAGCGACTTTTCGAACGACGGGTAACCGCTGCGCGCGACATCAAGCTCGCCATAGGCCTGGCGGTAGCCCTCCGCCCTTTCCGGATCGGCTTCGGCGAGCAGGTAGGGTTCCTGATAGATCTTGTAGAGCAACGCCACCGCATGTGGATGACCCTTGCGCTTGGCCTGCTCCAGCAGTTGCAGCACTTCGGACGGTTCCGGGCCCTGGCGGATCAGTAGCAGCGCCTGGTAGAACTCGGTTTCACCCCGCCGGTCGAGGCGCGCGCTGCGATCGAGCAGGGCCTGCGCCAGCTCGTAGCCATCCTCGTTGCCGACCGAAATCAGGATCTTCGCCTGCATCAGGTCGTTCTGGTAAAGCAGGCGCTCGGCTCGACAGCTGTCGCTCCAGACGCGATCGCAGGACTGGCTGGCGCAGCCGCCGAGGGCCAAAAACAGGCCGAACAGCAATGCCTTTTTCATGGCTGAATTGGTACTCCGTTCTCTTTTCGCCAGTATGCGGTGTGCCAGCTTCGATTCGCCAGTGGCGCTTACGTTCGCTCAGTATCTGGGGCAGGGCGCGCTCATCTCGTGCAGGCCGTAGCGCCTGAGCAGCTTGAGCCAGCGTGCGCTGTGGGGCAGGTCGGCAATCATCTGCTGCATGAATTGTGTGGTTTCGGCGGGCAGGCTGGCAGTCATCAGCAGATGGCGATCGAAGACATAGAGCGGCTTGGGCGAGACGTACAGCTGGTCCGCCGATGTCTCGGTCAGGCTATAGAATAGGCGGGAAGAGCGTGGCATGAGCACCACATCGATGCGCTCGGAGAGAAGCTTGTTCAGGTTCTGCAGGTCGCTGTGCACGTCTTCGCGGCGGATCAGTCCCTTGTCGATGTCGGGCTGCAACTCGCGGTAGCGGTGACCGAGGATGCCGCCCAGACGCTTGCCGTGCAGTGAGCGTGGCCCATCGTAGTCGACCGGTGCGTCACGGCGGGAAACGAAATCCTGGATGTCGCAGAGCAGCGGAGGCGTCCAGCTGGCGCCGGTGGTCAGGTGTTCGGGAAAGAATTCCGGCGTGGCCCAGAGCAGGATGCCTGGCTCGTTGGCGGCGAGCCGGGCGTCGAGTCGCTTGCGTGGCAGCTGACTCAGGCGAAACTCGAAACGATCCTGATTGCTCGGGTGTTCATTGAGCAGCTCTACCAGCGCTTCGGAGAGCCCGCGGCCCTGCCCGGAGGCGAACGGAGGAGAGGGCTGGTACGCCCAGACGGCGACGGGCTCGGCTGCCAGTGCCGGAGCTGAAAAGCAGATCAACAGCCAGAGCAGAAGAGTCCGCATCACGATCCTGTGTTCGGGTGAGATGTCGTGGCGATTTGCCGCGATACGCGGCAAAGACTGGTTCACAGTTGCCCGTTAGGCAAGTGCGCTCCGCCGACCGGCGCTGCGGGCGGGCTCGGGCCGAGGCGTCAGAAGCGTTCGTGCTCGCCGAGGAAGCGCCAATGCCCCACCGGCAGCTTGGCCATCGACAGCCGGCCGATGCGGATGCGCTTGCTGGCGATGACGCGCAGGCCGATGGCCTCGCAGAGCATGCGTACATCACCCGGCGCGGGCTCCTTGACCACCACGCGCAGGCGGCTCTCGCTCTGCCAGCTGACCTTGGCCTTGGGCAGGATCTTGCCACGATGACCGATGCCCTTGGCCAGCAGCGCCAGGCCGCCTTCTTCGGCCTCGCCGGTGACTTCGACGATGTATTCCTGCTCCGGTTTGTCCCGTGCAGCGGTCAGCACACGGATCACTTCGCGCTGCTGAGTGAAGATCGCCAGGCCGCTGGCGTCGTCATCCAGCGGCAGCAGATGGTGTTGCCGTAGCAGGTGACGTTGCAGTGGCTCGATGCGGTTGGGATCGTCCTGCCAGTGTTCGCCATCCAGCAGCACCTGGCGGATGCGTTCCGCCTCGGCACCGATCGCCAGGCCGGCCGGCTTGTGCAGCAACAGGGTAACGGGGGCGACTTCGCGGGCAATGGCGCCTGCCTTCAGCTCGATGCGCTGTTCGGGCCCGACCTTGACGAAGGGCGCTTCGATCAGCTCGCCGTCGACGGTGACCCAGCCGCCCTCGACATACAGCTCGGCCTCGCGCCGGGAACAGCCGAATTGCTCGGCGACGCGTTTGGCAAGGCGCACGGGGTCGGTCATGGGATGCTCGAAAAGGATCAGGAGGGAGGCGGAACGCGGCGAGCCATGGAACGGCTCGCCGAAAGCGGTTCGGATCAGTCGATCACTTCTTGCTGATGGTGATCTGGCGGGACGGGCCTTGGGTCTGGCCGCTCACGCCATTGGGGATGGTCTGGATTTCGCCGCCAGCCTTGAGAAAGGCTGCCATCTGTGCGGCAAGGGATTGGCTGGTTTCGGTAGCAGGTTCGGGCTTGCGCTTGGCGGTGGTGGTCTTGGTGGCCATGGATCGCTTTTCCTTCAATCAGTCGAACCGGGCATTATACAGATTTGATCAAATTTTGTTCAGATTTTTACAGGTGGTCATTTCCTGAAGCGTTTTCGCAACGCTTGCCGCGCCGCGCTGGTCTTCAATAGAGCGTTGTGGCGCGGAGCTTGCCGCGTCACGCCACTTGGGAGGAACGCCATGCATCGTCACGTCATTCGCTCCGCGCTCTTCGGCGTCGGTTGTGCGTTTTCGCTCCAGCTCGTCGCCGAGCCGCAGGAATATCCCAGCGAGGCTGGCACGGTCAGGGTGAAAGAAATCATCACCGGTCTGGAGAACCCGTGGGGATTGGCCTTTCTGCCGGACGGCAAGCGAATGCTGGTGACCGAACGGCCGGGGCATCTGCGTCTGGTCGATCTGGATGGCCATCTTTCCGAGCCGCTGGCCGGGGTGCCGGATGTATTCGCCCGCTCGCAGGGCGGCTTGCTGGACGTGCGGTTGTCGCCGGACTTTCAGACCGACCGGCTGGTGTATCTCAGCTATGCCGAAGCCGGCGAACAGGGCATGGCCGGAACGGCCGTAGGGCGCGGTAGGCTCAGTGAGGATCTGTCCCGGCTGGAGAACTTCGAGGTGATCTTCCGCCAGCAGCCGAAGCTGTCCAGTGGTGTGCATTTCGGCTCGCGGCTGGTGTTCGATGGCGACGGCCATCTATTCGTCGCCCTGGGTGAGAACAATCAGCGCTCCACTGCACAGGACCTCGACAAGCACCAGGGCAAGGTGGTGCGCATCCGGCCCGACGGCAGTGTGCCGCAGGACAACCCCTACGTCGGCCAGGATGGTGCGCGGCCGGAGATCTGGTCCTATGGCCACCGCAATCAGCAGGGCGCTGCACTCAACCCCTGGAGCGGAGTGCTCTGGACCCACGAGCACGGCCCGCGGGGCGGCGACGAGATCAACATTCCGCAAGCCGGCAAGAACTATGGCTGGCCGCTGGCGACCCATGGCGTCAACTACAGCATGCTGCCGATCCCCGAAGCCAAGGGCAAAACCGTGCCGGGCACCGAGCCGCCGCATCACGTCTGGACGAAATCTCCCGGCGTCAGTGGCATGGCGTTCTATGACGCCGAGCGTTTCCCGGCCTGGCAGCACAGCCTGTTCATCGGTGCTCTGGTGGATCAGTCACTGATCCGTCTGCGCCTGGACGGCGATCGCATCGTCGGTGAGGAGCGTCTGCTCAAGGACATGGGCTCGCGCATACGCGATGTCCGCGTCGGGCCGGATGGCTTTCTCTACCTGCTCACCGATGCCGGTAACGGCAAGCTGCTGCAGGTCGGGCTCGAATCCCGCTGACGTCTCTGATCGACATGGCCGCGGTGGCTGACCGCGGCCGATGCAGCGATCTTCGATCGGCACGGAGCATTCCCGCGCATTGCCTGTCCCACTTTTCAGGCGGCCGCTGATGGCGGCCCCCTGAACGGGGTTGTACGGGTTCGATAACAAGATCGAGGGAGAAATGCCGTGGCTGTGGTCATCAGCGGATTGTTCTGCATCGTCATCGGCTTGGCGCTGGCTGCCGGCGGCGCGAAAGTCATCAGTCTCGGAGGCACCTTGTATTTCGCGGTCGTGGCTGGCGGTTTTCTGCTGACGGGCGTCCTTCTGCTGATGCGCAGACGCGCGGCGTTGTGGGTCTATGCACTGCTCATGCTCGGGGCGCTCGGCTGGGCCCTGTACGAGGTAGGCCCCGACTGGTGGCAGCTGGCTCCTCGCGGCAGCATCATCGCGCCGCTCGGGTTGTGGCTGCTCATGCCTTGGGTCGTGCAGCGACTGGGCTGGCAGCATTTCGGCTGGCGTGCGTGGGGCGGTGCTGCACTGCCGTTGCTGCTGGCGGTGCTGCTGTGGGGCGGTACGGCGGTCTATGCCATCGGCCACGACAGCCATGACATCAAGGGCATGCTGCCGCCACCGTTGGCAGAAGCGCCCGCTACCGACAGCGTGCCGGCCGGCGAATGGCATGCCTATGGGCGCACGCAGCACGGCCAGCGCTACTCGCCGCTGGCGCAGATCACGCCAGCCAATGTCGAGCGTCTGGAGCCGGTGTGGCATTACCATACCGGTGACCTGCGCGGCCCCGAAGATCCGAACGAGACCACCTACGAAGTCACGCCGCTGAAGATCGATGACAGCCTGTACCTGTGCACGCCGCACAACTTCGTCATCGCACTGGATGCCGAGACCGGACAGGAACGCTGGCGCTTCGATCCCAAGGTGCCGCATTCGGTCAACCGCCAGCATCTGACCTGTCGCGGGCTGTCCTACCACGCCGCGCCGGCCGGCAACGAGGCGCAGAGTTGTCGCCAGCGGCTGTTCATGCCTACCGCCGACGCGCGGCTGATCGCCCTGGATGCCAAGACCGGTGAGATCTGTCCCGGTTTTGGCGATAACGGCGAGGTGGACCTGTGGGCCAACATGCCCCACGTCAAGGAGGGCTTCTACTACTCGACCTCCCCGCCAGTGGTGGCGCGCGACCTGGTCATCATCGGCGGGGCGGTGAACGACAATGTTCGCGCCAATGAGCCTTCCGGAGTGATCCGTGCCTATGACGTCTACACCGGCGAGCTGAAGTGGAACTGGGACCCCGGCAATCCAGACGAGACCGCGCCCATTGCAGCGGGTGAAACCTACAGCGCCAGCAGCCCGAACAGCTGGAGCATTTCCAGTGCAGACGAGGCGCTGGGTTTGATCTACGTGCCGCTGGGCAATCAGGTGCCCGATCAATGGGGTGGTCGACGGAGCGAGAACAGCGAACGCTTTTCTTCTTCCATCGTTGCGCTGGATCTGGAGAGCGGCGAGCTGCGCTGGGTTTTCCAGACCGTGCGACATGATCTGTGGGATATGGACGTGCCGGCGCAGCCGAGCCTGGTCGATATCCAGACCGAAGAGGGCCCGGTCCCGGCGCTGGTGGCGCCGACCAAGCAGGGCGACATCTATGTGCTGGACCGTCGCACGGGCGAGCCGATCCTGCCGGTACGCGAGGTGCCGGCGCCGCAGGGCGCGGCCGAGGGCGACTGGGTCGCCAAGGCGCAGCCAGCCTCGGCGTTGTCCTACGAACCGCCGAAGCTGCAGGGCAAGGACCTGTGGGGCGCGACGCTGATTGATCAGATGATGTGCCATATCCAGTTCCACTCCCTGCGCTACGAAGGGCGCTACACACCACCCTCCACTCAGGGCACGCTGGTGCATCCGGGCAATTTCGGCGTGTTCAACTGGGGCGGGGTAGCGGTCGATCCGGTGCGGCAGATGGTGTTCAGCGCGCCGGCCTATCTGGCATTCACCTCGCGCCTGATTCCGCGCGAGGACGCCGAGACGACCTACGTGTCCGAGGAGGAGCCGTTCCTCAACGAGAACTTCGGCTCGCCCTTCGCCGTTGAGCTGAAGGCTTTCGTATCGCCCATTGGCCTGCCATGCACCGCGCCGCCGTGGGGCTACGTGGCCGGCGCCGATCTGCGTACCGGCAAGACGCATTGGCTGCGCAAGAACGGCACGGTGCGCGACCGTGCGCCGATTCCGCTGCCGTTCAAGATGGGCGTGCCGAGCCTTGGCGGACCGATGCTCACCGCCGGGGGTGTGGCGTTCTTGAGCGGCACGCTGGACTACTACCTGCGTGCGTACGATGTCAGCACCGGCCGCGAACTATGGAAAGCGCGTCTACCGGCCGGCGGTCAGGCCACGCCGATGACCTACGAGAGCCGCTCGGGTCGGCAGATGGTGGTGGTGGTCGCCGGCGGACATGGCTCGCTGGGCACCAAAGCCGGTGATTCGGTGATCGCCTATGCATTGCCACGCTGACAGGCGCTAGAATCGCCGCCTTTATATTCGGGACCGCCCACATGGCCGCCATCGGACGCTACAACAGCCTGCAGATCGTCAAGCACACCGGTTTCGGCCTCTATCTCGACGGCGGCCCGGACGGCGAAATCCTGCTGCCCAACCGCTACATCCCCAAGGACACGCCGACCGAGGTGGATGATTGGCTGAACGTCTTCATCTACCTCGACAGCGAGGACAAGCTGATCGCCACCACCGAAAAGCCCAAGGTGCAGGTCGGTGAATTCGCCAGTCTGAAGGTGGCCGAGATCAACCGCGTTGGCCTGTTCCTCGACTGGGGCCTGCCCAAGGACCTGCTCTTGCCGCATTCGGAGGAGAAACGGCCACTGCAGGTTGGTGATTACTGCGTGGTCTACGTCTACGTCGACAAGCGCACCCGGCGCATTACCGCCACGGCACGCCTGGATCGCTACCTGGACAAGACCGCGGCGAATTACAAGGTAGGAGAGGCGGTGGACCTGCTGATCGTCGAGGCGACCGATCTTGGTTTCAAGGCGATCATCAACGGCCAGCACTGGGGCCTGATTCACAAGAACGAGGTATTCAAGTTTCTCCGTGGCGGCATGCGCGAGCGTGGCTATATCAAGGAGCTGCGGCCCGACGGCAAGATCAGCCTGAGCCTGCAGCCGGTGGGGAGTGAGGCGACCGATGCGCTGCAGGCGCTGATCCTGCAGAAACTGGAAGAAAACCAGGGCTCGCTGGATGTCAGTGACAAGAGTCCGGCCGAGGAAATTGCCCGCCGCTTCGGCGTCAGCAAGGGCAACTTCAAGAAGGCCATCGGTGGTCTTTACAAGCAGGGCCGCATCGTCATCCACCCCGATCGCATCGAACGCGCCTGAGCCAACCCCCTAGCCGGGTGGTCGCAATGACCACCCAGCGGCTGCTACAGATCCAGATTGATCTGCCCGCTGCCGACTTCCTTTCTCAACGACTCGCCTTTGCCCTCCGCATAGCTCAGCTGCCCGTCGACCAGGCGGGCAGGGGCGGTGAACGGGTGGGCGGCCGGCGGCCTCTCGTCCTGGATATGCAGGACTTCGATACCGCGCATTTTCAACACGTCCGAGACCAGCGAACGATGGCAGCGCCACCAGAGCACCTCGGCGCACATCATCGCCGTGCGTCGTTGCGCCGCCATTTCCAGTAGGTGCTGCAGGCCGCGGTCGAATTCATCGCTGCGCAGATGGTCGGCATAGCCGCGAAACGAGCTGTTGCGCCAGGCCAGGTTTGGCGAATCCTTCAGAGGCCGCCGTCTGCCGCCCAGTTCCTCGATCCATTGATAGTGCAGTCCGTGCGCTTCCAGACCTTCGCGCAGGGCTGCCTCGCCGAACTGCGGCAAGCGCCTTGAGCCGGGAAAGCGGCGAACGTCGGCGATGGCCTCGATCTGATGGTGGCGCAGTAGCTCGACCAGCTGCTCCAGCGAGCGCGTCGAGTGGCCGATGGTCCACACCGTGGCTGGCTGAACCATGCCTCAGCTCAGCTTCCTGAGCGCCGACTCTTTATGCATCGCCACATGGTCGGTCTTGTCGCTCTTGATCTCGTATTGCGGCGCGTCCGGGCTGGCGCGCCGTGTGCGGCCCATGAATTCGGTGTCGGCCGTGTGCACTCGGGTGATGTGACCGCTGACCCGTCCTGCTTCCGAATTCCAGCTGACGTGATCGCCCACTTTGTACTTCTGGCTCATGGTGCCCCCGTTTCGTCGTTCGGTAAGGCTTCCGACAGCCATCAGCCGACGAAGATCGGTTGTTTCCGGCACTTGGTTTTTTATCCGACACAAAGGGCTGTTTCGCTTCTCCGCTATATACCGTTCGTCGGCAAGCTTCGATAGCGGTTAATCCCTCCAGCGACCACCAAAGTTCAAAAAGCCGACGCTTATTTTAGCGCCAGGTAACCAACTAGGGCGGCTAAGCGTAATATCAATTCGACAGCTATCGCCATATGAGTAATGGCAACTTAATGTTATTTGCGCGCTGTGGCGATTTTCTGGCGATCTATTACTGACAAAAAAATTTCCATTAATTTTTCGAACCTATTATAAAGCCGCCACGCAAGACGATTTGCCGGTTTGTTCAGGGGGTGGACGGCGGGAAATTGCTTGTTGAACGGTTCGTTTGTTGTGACACCGCGGCACTCCTCAAGAGCAACGCCCCACGACTTATCGACCTCCCGTTTCTTTTTGAAGGCTCCGCCTTTGAAGCAGTAAGTTCCGGAGAGACTCAATGTCCACCAACCTGTTTTCTGGTGCCCGCAAGGCACTCGTCGCTTCCATCGCCGCCGCTGTTCTTCTGGGTGGCACCGCCGTTGTAACCACGCCTTATGCCGCTGCAGCGACGGTTGCCGCCGTATCGGTTTCCGCCAAGATCAACGCGTTCACCAACACCGATTGGCTGAACGGTGTCTGGCGCACCGGCGCCGGCTTCTCGATTCCTGCCACCTCGGCGAACCGCTCCGCGTTCGTGGCCGGCGTTTCGGTACGACTGGCGGACGGTCAGGTTCGCAAGATCAGCCGCGCGCAGATCGTCGGCAGCAACATGAGCGTCTTCCTGGAAGGTGCAAAGCTGGACGGCAACAAGGTTGGTGCACCGCAGGTGGTCACCATCGGTAGTACGGCCGTAACGGCACCGGTAACTTCCACCACTCCGGTCACTTCACCGACTACCGTCACCGCGCACTCGACCAGCATCAATGCATTCACCAATACCGATTGGCTCAATGGTGTATGGCGCAAGTCGCCGGGCTTCTCCATTCCGGCAAGTGATGCCAACAAGGCTGCTTTCAAAGTTGGAGCGACAGCCAAGCTGGCAGATGGCCAGGTTCGCAAAGTTACCCAGGTACAAGTTGTCGGCGCCAATATGAGCGTCTATCTGGAAGGTGCGGCAGTTAATGGAAGTGTCGTCGGTGCACCGAACAAGTTGTCGCTGGCTACAACTTCCACTACCAGCCCGGCTCCGGCGCCCACTGCTCCGACCACTTCGGTCATCGCCACCAGCAACCTGAACAACTACACCAACACCCATTGGCTCAACGGTATGTTCCGTACTGCTGCCGGCTTCTCCATCCAGGCAAGCAGCGCCAACGTGGCAGCATTCAAGACGGGCGCGTTGGTGAAGCTCGCTGACGGCCAGACCCGCAAGGTGCTGCGCACTCAGCTGGTGGGCAGCAACATGAGCGTTTTCCTCGACGGTGCGGTGATCAACGGCGCGACCCTGGGCTATCCGAAGACCATCTCGGTGGTCAGCACATCGACCAGCGCTCCTTCGTCTCCTGCTCTGACTACTCCGCCGGTAGAAGCCGCACCGGCTCCGGCACCGGCACCCACCGCACCTGACACCACCAACGGCAAGCCGCTGCTGGTCGGCGTCAACCTGTCCGGCGCGGGCTTCGGTCCCTCGGTTGTTCCTGGCAAGCACGGCACCAACTACACCTATCCGGCCGAGTCGTACTACAAGAAGTACTCCGACCTGGGCATGCCGCTGGTTCGCCTGCCGTTCCTCTGGGAGCGAATCCAGCCCAAGCTGAACTCGCCGCTGAACGCCGAGGAGTTCGCTCGTCTGAAGCAGTCGCTGGACTTCGCGCAGAAACACAACGTCAAGGTGATTCTCGACCTGCACAACTACTACCGTTACTACGGCAAGCTGATCGGCTCCAAAGAAGTGCCCATCAGTTCCTTCGCCGCGGTGTGGAAGCAGATCGTGCAGCAGGTGGTCAATCATCCTGCCGTCGAGGGCTACGGTCTGATGAACGAGCCGCACTCCACCAACGGGCTCTGGCCGCAAGCTGCCCTGGCCGCTGCTCAGGCAATCCGCACCGTCGACGCCAAGCGCTGGATCTACGTAGCGGGCGATCGCTGGTCGAGCGCCTTCCACTGGCCGCACTACAACACCCAGCTGGTCAGCAACCCGTGGATGCGTGATCCGAAGAACAACCTGGTGTACGAAGCACACATGTACGTAGACAAGGATTTCTCCGGCAACTACTTCGACAAGACCGAGCAGTTTGACCCGATGGTTGGTGTCAACCGCGTCAAGCCCTTCGTCGACTGGCTCAAGCAGCACAAACTGCGCGGCTACATCGGTGAGCATGGCGTACCGGATTTCTCGCCCTCGGCCATCGTTGCAACCGATAACCTGCTGGCCTACCTGCGTCAGAACTGCATCCCGAGCACCTACTGGGCTGCCGGTCCCTGGTGGGGCGAGTACGCCATGTCCCTGGACGTGAGCAGTGGCAAGTACCGTCCGCAGCTGCCGGTTCTGCAGAAGCACGCCAAAGCCGCAAACAGCTGCACCAGCATCGGTCCGCTGTAACACCGCGAACCAGCGATACCAGAACGGGCCTTCGGGCCCGTTTCTGTTTTTCTGGCGTCTAGAACCGCACTGCACTTCGTCGGCCCGCCGTTGCGATGGTCCCGGCTTATGAACTGACCACACGGTCATGACGTTCCGGTTCCTGCCGTTTCGCCTGTTCTCCCCGATCACGCCTGCAGCCCAGCAGCCATGCTGGCTGCGCCTGCGCATCAGGCGATAAGCCAGCATTTCAGCATTGAATCCATCGCTCCGCTGGCCGCGGGCCTCCGGGGCGATGCTGGCGCCAAAGTCTTGAACCATCCAGCCAGAGCGACGGAACTCGAAATAGGGGGTCCGGTCACCATTTATGTGCGCACCGAAACATGCACGGCAGCGGCAACCCCGTCGTCGTGCTACGGACCGTGGTCATCCGGCCAAATCCTCTGACCCTATAAAAGGTGGACAACATGACGACACCCGACGAAGAGATCACAGGTTACGGCGGCCAAGCCGGGACCAGCTCGCCGCAGGCAGGCAGTTCCTCCGGCCAGCCATCCATGCACAGCGACCGTTCCGCTCAGGCCGCAAATGGCAGTGACGTGAAGGCCAGGGCACGCGAGGCCGGCGAGCAGATCAAGACCCAGGGCAAGGCGCAGCTTGATAGCTATCGTGGCACCGCCGCCGACGAGCTCGAGAAGATCGCGCAGAGTGCCAAGGCGGCCGCCTCCGAGCTGGAAAGCCAGGATCGCGCCGGCCTGTCGCACTATGTCTCCGACGTTGCTCAAGGCATGGTCGACTTTGCTGACAATCTGCGTGGCAAGAGCGTCGATGAGCTGGTCGGCGAGGTCAACCGGCTCGCCCGGAGCAACCCGGCCCTTTTCATCGCCGGCAGCGTTGCGCTGGGCTTTGGCCTGACACGCTTCGCCCGCGCCTCGAGCCATCGTTCGGAAAAAACCGCCGCTCGCGAACCCACCACTGACTACGGCCATTCGGATGCGGCGCGACCGCATCCGTCGTCGCCGCTGGGCGTCCCGGCCGATGTGACGGCTGAAACCCTGCCCAGCCAGTCCGAGCTGGATTCGCGTCTTTCCAGCGGAGCCCCGGGTGGCACGGTTGGCAGCGTCAGCAACGCAGACATGCCGACGACCCCGGGCAGTACCAATGGCCTTGGCAACAACGGAAAAGGCACAACCGGAGGGCTAAATCGATGAACGAACAACGCAACCTCAATACGTCCTACGAGACGAGCCATCCGGACCAGGACAGCTCGGTGGGCGGGCTGCTACGCCAGCTGACCCGTGAAGTGCCATCCCTGTTCACCAAGGAACTGGCTCTGGCGAAGGCCGAACTGAGCGAGTCCATGCGAGCCACCAAGGCCGGCGCGGCGAGCGTGGCCACCGGCGGCGCGGTCCTGCTGGCAGGATTCATCATCCTGCTGATGTCGGCGGTCTACTTCCTCAGCACCCTGATGGAGCCCTGGTTGGCAGCCCTCATCGTAGGGGGCGTAGTGGTCGTCATCGGGCTGATCATGGTGTCGGCGGGCAAGAAGAAGTTCGAAGCTTCATCCTTCAAGCCCGATCGCACCATCCATTCGCTGCACAAGGATAAAGAAGTCGTCAGGGGGCACGCATGAGTACGCACAATCAGGTAGACGTCGAAGCACGCAAGGACCCGGACACGCTGGAGCGAGAGATCGACCAGCAGCGGGCGGAAATCGGCAATATCGTCCATGCCCTGGAAAGCAAGCTGTCGCCGGGGCAGATGATCGACACCGCGCTGGGCTATGCCAAGGGCGGTGGCGGCGAATTTCTGCACAATCTCAGTGACACGGTGAAGGCCAATCCGGTGCCGACGTTGCTGACCGGCATCGGCCTGGCCTGGCTGATGGCGGGGCAGAACCGCCGTCCGGATTACAGCGCCGCTGCATCGACCGGTCCTTCGATGACCGACAAACTGTCGGCCAAGGCCTCCGGGCTGAAGCAGCAGGGCAACGGCATCAAGGACAAGGCTGCGCAGATGCGCCACGATGCTTCCACCACGCTGGGCAACGCTCGCCATCGGGTAAGCGACAGCAGCCGGCAGGCCGCCGACAGCCTGCGGCATACGGCGGATCGGGCACGCGGAGGCTTCTCGCAGTTGCTCAACGAGCAACCACTGGCGCTCGGCGCGATGGGTATCGCCCTGGGAGCGCTGCTCGCGGCGACCGTACCGCCGACCCGGCGCGAAGACGAGCTGATGGGCCAGTCCAGCGACCAGCTGACCGACCGGCTCAAGCACAAGGCGAAGGAAGGCTACGAAGTGGCCAGTGCCGAGGGCCAGCAGCTGGCCGGACAGGTCAAACACGACCTTGAGCGCGATCACGGCCAGCCCGCTTCGCGCCCCCACTGACGTACGAGCCGGAGGCAGGGGGTTGATGCGGCCGGGCTTGAGTCCGACCGCAGAACCCCCGATAATCCGCCGCCTGGCGCCGGTGTAGCTCAGTAGGTAGAGCAGCGCATTCGTAATGCGAAGGTCGCAGGTTCGACTCCTGTCTCCGGCACCAATGAAATCAAAGGGTTAGCTTCGGCTAGCCCTTTTTCATTTGGGGCAGTGTCCCCGAAGTGTCCCTTTCTTGTCCCGCTAGAGGATCGCTTGACCGATACAGCGTTGGAAGATATTGGTCATCGCCTGATAGTCACAGGTTACCGCGTCGATGTTTGCTTGGATCCACTCACCTTCATCGACCTGCCACCAGCTGATCTCGTAGCCGGCGTTCACAATGATGTGATCAAACAGGATCCGCTGCGCGCGTCCGTTTCCTTCCCGGAAAGGGTGGACCATATTCAAGTCGCCATAGAGTTCAGCGACGGCGGAAACCAACTGTTGCCGTGACATCCCTTCATACCAATTGTCTGAAGAGCTTCGAAGTCTCCGGTTCGATTCGGGTGACGTTGCAGAAGTGCGTACCGCCCTTCGATATGTCCGCGGTACGTAGTTCTCCCGCCCATTCGTAAACATCTTCGAAGAGAGTGCGGTGGATCCGTTGCAGATAGGTGAGATCGTAGGGAGGAAGGGCGAAGTCAATGGAGCCTGCAGCGATTTCGGAAAGCGTGCGCTCAGCAGCGTGAAGCGCTTGGTCATCGGTCAGGTCTAGGCGGTTGCGTAGAACCGTGGTGCCTGGATAGCAGAGAGGATCCTGACCGACACCGTACTTATCGAGCATCAAGCCTGCCGAGCGCGCAAGGCTCTCAGGGCAGCTTCGCGAGTTGGGAGTTTGCGTTTAGCGTCAGCGGGTGTGGTATCGAAGCCTTCCAGGCGCAGGCTGGCGGCATAGTTCGATTGGCGGATCTTCGCGTAGTAGGCCTTCTTCTTTTCCAAGGTCAGATCGGGCATAGCTAAAACCTCGTTCGCGGTGTGCGGCTCATTATAGCGGAATAGCGGATGCTAATTCGCAGCGTCTTGCCGGTCCTTCTGGCCGAGCAACGCCAGCGGCGAATGACTGAGAACAGTCGCGAAGTGATCCGGCGCCAGTAGGGGAGGCGAGGGCGCAGCCATACAGGCTGCGCCGTTCTTCGTTATAGGGTGATCGCGATGCCTGCCTGCAGGGTGCGGGGAGCACCCGGGTAGGCCCAGATGTTGCCCCAGGCGCGCTCTTCGTACTCTTCGTCGAACAGGTTGTTGAGGTTCAGGTTCAGGCGAACCCGTTCGGTCAGCGGGTAGTAGGCGAGCAGGTCGACGGTGGTGTAGGCATCCATGTCGAACGCCGTACTGGTGGCACCGCCCTTGCGGTCGCCGACGTATTTGACGCCCATGCCTACGCCGAGTCCGGCCAGCGGACCTTCGGCGAATTCGTAGGTGTCCAGCAGGTTGAAGCTGTGGCGTGGCACGTTGGCCAGGCGCGTGCCGACCGGCATCGATGCACTCGAGCTTTCGGTGACTTCGGCATCGACGTAGGCGTAGCCGCCGATCATGCGCCATTGCGGGGTGATGTTGCCCGCTACGCTGATGTCGAAGCCGCGGCTGCGCGCTTCGCCGGCAGCAACCTGGTAGTCGCTGTCGAACGGATCGCTGGTCAGCACGTTTTCCTTGGTGATGTGGAACAGCGCCGCAGTGACGCTGAGGTCGTGCTCTGGCAGCTCGTACTTGACGCCGACTTCGTGGGCGATGCCTTCTTCCGGGTCGAATGCCTGGCTGCTGCGGTCGGCGCCGCGGTTGGGCTTGAACGAGCGCGAGGTGTTGGCGTAGACGGCCAACTCCTCGGTCAGGTCGTAGATCAGCCCGAAACGTGGGGAGACGGCGTTGTGTGCCTGGTCCCAGCTGCCGGCGGGGTTGAGCTTGTTTTCGTAGCGTTGCTCGAAGCGCTCCAGGCGTGCACCGACTTGCGCTGTCAGGCGCTCGGTGAGGGCGATCTGGTCCTGCAGGAAGAACGCATAGGACTTCAGGTTCTCGTCATCGTAGGTCGTGGTGCGGGTCAGCGCCGGCAGCGGCTGGCCGTAGACCGGATCATAGAGGTCGATCGGGAAGTCGCTGGTCGCACCACCCGAGCGATCGATCTGGGAGTCGTAGTTGAAGTCGTCGAATTCCACACCGAGCAGCAGCGTGTGGGCCAGGCCCGCGGCGTCGAAGTGCCCCTCCAGATTGGCCTGCACCGCCAGGTCGTTCCAGTTCAGCCAGCGCTCGCTGTAGTTGCGCCCGACCGTGCGGCCATCGGCGGCCAGGCCATTGTTCTCCACCGCGCCGCCGTCCAGGCTGCCGTCGAGGTACTGGATGCCGCCGCGCAGCATCCACTGGCTGTCCAGCTGGTGCTCCAGGCGCAGTTGCGTGGTGGCGTTCTGGTTGGTCAGCTTGCCGGCACTTTCCTCTCCAAGGAAGCGATCGCGCGACAGGTCGCCGGCCTGGTTGGGGTAGCGGGTCAGACCGCGGTCCAGTGGATGGCGATTGTGCAGGTAATCGCCTTCGAGGATCAGCGCGGTGTCGTCGTTGAGCTGCCAGCGAAGCACTGGCGCAATGTTGTAGCGCTCGCTTTCGACGTGGTCGCGGAAGCTGTCGCTGCCTTCGGCGACCAGGTTGAGGCGATAGGTAAAGGCTGCGCTTTCGTCCAGTGCACCGGTGGTATCCAGGGTGCCGCGGCGTAGACCGTCGGTGTTCACCTGGCTGCCGAGCACCGTGCGCCGCTCCGCCTGCGGCTGTTTGCTGACGATGTTGAAGGTGCCGCCCGGATCGCCGCGCCCGTACAGCATCGAGGCCGGGCCGCGCAGCACTTCGATGCGCTCCAGTGTGTTGGCGTCGGGCATGTTGGGATAGCCACGGTTCACCGCGAAGCCGTTGCGGTAGAACTCCTGGGTGCTGAAGCCGCGCACGAGGAATTCGGTCAGGCCCTGACCGCCGAAGTTGTTGCCGCGCTCCACGCCGCCGGCGTAATCAAGCGCATCTTCAAGGCGTGTTGCGCCGATGTCTTCGACGACCTGCGCCGGCACGACGCTGATCGATTGCGGGGTTTCGTGGATCGCGGTGTCGGTGCGGGTGGCGCTGGCCGAGCGGGTCGCACGATAGCCCTGCACGGGGCCGTCGGCGCGCTCGGCCGAGGCGGTGACCTGCATCTCCTCCAGTGCCAGCGGTTCAGCGGGCGGCTCGTCGTTGGCTGAAGCCATGGCAGGGCAGGTGAGGGCAGGAATCGCGAGCATCGGGAGGAGAAGGCGCCGCATCGAAAGATCCTTGAGGGAAGGGAGCGAGGGCGGGCATCCTAATCTCAACGAAAACGATTATCAAATAGAAGGTGATCTCATCTGAATGCACGCTACGGCAGGTTGCGCTGGGCGTAGCGGCGCGCAGGCAGATCGAGCGCGCGTCGACCAACCAGCGCGCCGCGCAGCGCAGAGCAGCGGCGGCTGCCAAGCGGCTCGGGGGTCACATTCGGCGGCTGCTCGGCGCTCAGTTGCAGGCGAGGACCACGCGGTCGCGGCCGGCTCTTTTGGCCTGGTAGAGCGCTTCGTCCGCGGCCTTGAAGGTCGCGTCTGGCGAGTCATGGCTGGTGCTGCAGGCGATGCCGATGGATGCGGTGACCGGCGCACCGGTTGGGCTGTTCGTATAACGCAGGCGAACCAGCAGGCGCTCTGCGGCGATGCGTGCACCGGCGGCGTCCGTGTCGGGTAGCAGCACGAGAAACTCCTCTCCACCCATCCTGCAGAGGACGTCGCTGGGGCGGGAGCACTCCCGCAGTACCGAAGCGAGGTAACGCAGCACGTCGTCGCCTACGTCATGGCCGTACTGGTCGTTGACCAGCTTGAAATGATCGATGTCCAGGGCCAGCGCGGCATAGTGTTGGTCGAGCAGATCGAACTGCTTGAGCGCCAGTTCGAGCCCGCGGCGGTTGCGCAACCCGGTCAGCGGATCGGTCATGGACGCTGCTTCCAGCGCGCCCATCTTTTGCTGCAGCAGGGACACGCCGGCAAGCATGGCGACCTTCAGGCGCGAGACCTCGAAGTACCAGGAATTGACCCGCGATATGCGGTTGGCTGCTTCCGGAGCGCTCCAGTGTTCGGCGGTATCGGCCAATGCGCGGATGGGCGCGGATATGAGTTTGGATAGCCACCAGAACACGGCCAGCGATACGAGCGCGAAAGGCACGGCGTTCATCAGGGTCGTGCGCGCCAAGCGGTCGAGCTTGGCGGTGATCGCGGCCGTGGGGCGCTGCGCGATGATGCCCCAGCCGGTACTCGGCACCGGGGCGTAGCCGGCCAGCATGTCGACGCCGAGGGTGTTGGTGACTCGCTGGCTGCCTTCGCGCCCGGTCAGTACCTGCTGAACGACCGCATTGGAGGCCACGTTCTGGCCCACCCGCTGTCCGTTCTCATGGAAAATCAGGTTGGCCTGCTTGTCGACAACGTACAGGTAGGAGCCGTCGCGGTAGTAGTGCACACCAAGCAGGCCGTGCAGTGCGTTGCGCTCGCGCAGGAATAGTGACGCGCTGATGAAGCCGAGATAGTGCCCGTCGGGGTCGAAAATCGGATGCGTTACCGCGATCAGATAGGTGCCGTCCGTGGCGATGTAGGGCTCGCTGATCAGCGGAATGCGCTCGCTCAGCGCGCGCCGCGCACCCACGCTGTTGACCTTGAGGCCTACCAGCGCGGTGCTCTCCGGGGACGCTGAAACGATCTCACCGGCAGCACTGACGATCACTGCTCTGTTGAACTGATCGCTGTTGAGCTTGATGCGCTCCGTTTCGCTGTCCCGTGCCGCGGGCTCATCGAACGTCGAGGAAAGCGCTTGCGCGGCATAGGCGAGTTCGCGACGACTGTTGAGAAAGAACCGGTCGGTGGTGTCGGCCAGCTTGCGCGCATAAGCCCTGTTGGCCTCCAGTGTCTGTTCGAACAGCTGGTCGCGCTGGGTGGTATAGCCGGCGAAGAAGCTGTTGGCGAAGGTGAGCAGGCCTGCGACGAGCGCTAGCAGGAGGGTCAGGCGTTGGAGATCCAGCCGGAACATGAAGCTTCCCGATTCTGCGTGTGTGTATCGCCGCAACCTCTGGGCGGTGAGCGCGACTGCGTGGCGGGTTCAGACCACTGGGGCGGAATGATACATGCCCGGACCGGGCGCCGAAGCGTCAACGACGGAAAAAAGCGGGCGCTGGCACAAGGGTGGTGCGGCGGATAATAATCTCTCTCATTTACCGCTGAGTCAGATCGACATGCCTGATACCTCTGTTCCTGCCGCCCGCTTGCTGGCCGTCGAGGACGATACCGTATTCGCTCGCCACCTGGTCGAGCATCTGGAATCGATCGGCTACGCCGTCAGCCATTGCCAAGATGGCGCCGACGGCTTGCATCGGGCGCAGGAAGAAGAGTTCGACCTGATTCTTATGGACATCATGCTGCCCGGCACTAATGGTCTGGACGTGCTGCAGCAGTTGCGACGTCGTCGTGGTGTGCCAGTCATCCTGATGTCGGCGTTGGGCAACGAGCAGGATCGCATCACCGGTTTCAGCCAGGGTGCCGATGACTATCTGCCCAAACCTTTCAGCCTGCTTGAACTAAGCGTACGCATCGAGGCGGTGCTGCGCCGGGTGGCATACGAGCGTTCCGATGGCCTGCCCGCACTGGATTGCGAACATCTGCATTTCGATGAGCAGAGGCGGGATGTGGAAATCGCTGGATGCTGGGCTGGCCTGACGCCCAGCGAGTACCGCGTGCTTGCGATGCTGTGGCAGCACGCTGGTACGGCGTTGAGCAAGGCACACCTTTATCAGCAGGCATTGCACCGTAACTATTCAAGCCATGATCGCAGCCTGGACATGCATGTCAGTCATCTGCGACGCAAACTGAAGGCAATCGGTTGCACGGCACTGCAGCTGGAAACGGTTTGGGGCACCGGCTACATGGTGACGCGAGGCCAGCGATGAGCCTACCGTCACGCCACTCATTGTTCTGGCGCCTGGCGTTACTGCAGATCGGCTTCTGTTTGTCGATGATCTGGCTGAGCCAGTCATGGACGCAGTATGTGCGTGATCGCAGCAGCTACTTGCCAAGCGAGACGCGAGAGCAACTGCTGCAATACGCTGCTGACGCCGAGAGAAACTGGCGCGCCGGTGGTCGCGAAGCTGTGCATCGCTGGCAGGAGGAGTTCCGCCAGGCGCAAGCCACCTGGGCCGTTGTGGTCAATCCCGAAATGGATTCACTGAGCGTGCAGCCGCTCGGCCTCAATGACTACGCGCGTCTGAAAATGGTGCGGGGCATCGACTGGCGGATCAGCCGCCGCAGCGCAGAGCCGCCTTACCTGAGTGTTCCGTTCCCGGAGCATCCGGATGGCGGGCAGCTGATACTGCAGTTGCCCGAGCGGCTGATGCCTAGCACCTCGCTGCTCCTGCTGCAGGTGATCATCAATATTGTCGTGCCAGGCTTGCTGGCGCTGCTGTTGTGCGGGCTGATCTACCGACTGCTGATCGAACCTTTGAAACGGCTCCAGGCTCAGGCCAATGCGCTGCGGGCGGACCAGCTCGGTATGCGAGGAGGTGTGCTGATTGACCGTCGTGATGAGCTCGGTGAGCTGGCCCAGGCACTGGACCACATGGCCGAGCGGTTGCAGAGCGCGGTGTCCTTTCAACGTCAGTTGCTGCGCGACCTGTCCCATGAGCTGCGCGCACCGCTCAGCCGCCTGCGTGCAGCTGCCGAACGTGAGCCGGGTGCCGGGGCGCTCAGCGGCAGAGTGACCCAGGAGGTGCAGGGCATGGAGCAGCTGGTCGGCGGCATTCTCGAACTGGTCTGGCTGGATACCGAGCGCCCCTTACTACCGCGCGAAATGGTCGATGTCGGCGCGCTGTGGGACGTACTGCGTGACAACGCCTGTTTCGAATCCGGCTGGGCCGCGGAGCGACTGCCGTGCGACTTGCCTGAAGACTGCCGGGTCAGCGCCAACCTGAACGGTCTGGCCCAAGCCCTGGAGAACATTCTGCGCAACGCCATCCGTCACTCGCCCGGCGAAGGTAGCGTGCGCCTTGCTGGACGTTTGGAAGAGCAACACTGGCACCTTTGGATCGAGGATGACGGGCCAGGCGTGGCGCCTGATCAGCTGGAACTGATCTTTCGCCCTTTTACGCGCCTAAACGCAGCACGGCCTGGTGGGGACGGCTTTGGTCTCGGATTGGCTATCGCCCGGCGCATGGTGCAGCTGCAGGGCGGTGAAGTCTGGGCAGAGAACCTCGATCCCGGTCTGCGCCTGCATCTGACGCTGCAAACTGTATAGTTTGTAAATGCACTTTACTCTCAAATGAGAATGTCTAGCATTGCGCTCGGCATGACGGCCTGATGCGCCGCCGCGCCTTGCCTGCGGCCATCTAGCGGACCGCAGAAGACGTTATGGCTTCTCAGGGAGACGGGTGTAAATGGTGATTTTCAATCGACAACGGCTGGCTTGTGCTATCGCTGCGGCCTGGATGAGTGCGCCGGCGTATGCGCAGGACCCGCTAGAACTGCAGCCTACTACGGTGGTGACTGCGGCCGGCCACGAGCAGAACATCGCGCAGGCTCCGGCGAGCATTTCGGTGATTACCCGCGAGCAGCTTGAGGCGCAGTCCTACACCAGCGTTATCGATGCTATGAAAAACGTCCCTGGCGTCTACGTTTCCGGCGGTGGAAACCAGCAGGACATCACCATTCGCGGCATGGGCAGCGAGTACACCCTGGTCCTGGTGGACGGCCGCCCAATTTCTGCCGGGCGCCAGACGCAAACCAACGGTACCTCCGGCGGCAAGCAGCAGTTGGCCCTGCCGCCGCTTGCCATGATCGAGCGTATCGAAGTCATTCGCGGGCCGATGTCTTCGCTTTACGGCTCCGAGGCCATGGGCGGCGTGATCAACATCATCACGCGTCAGTCTTCCGGCGAATGGTCGGGCACCGTTCGCGGCCAGAAGATGTTCTCCCAGAACGACTACAACGAAGACGAGTACCACACCGAGCTGTTCGCCGGCGGCGCGCTGATTCCCGGGCTGATGGGGCTGCAGCTGAGCGGTGCCTATACCCACACCTATGAAAGCGACTATGTCGGCGGTGAAGCCTTCAACTCGGGTGAAAGCAAGCCGGAGGCCCGCGAAAGCAACGTCGGTGCTGACCTGTTCCTGACGCCTACCGAGGCCGACAGGTTTACCCTGGGCTACCGCGAAGTGACACAGAAATCTCGCCATACCGCAGGCAAGAGTTCCCCGGTGACGACAAGTCTGCCCAAGGGTGAAGCGACGACGAACCGTTTCGAGAAAGAAGTCTGGACGCTGTCGCATGAAGGCAACTATGGCGACTGGCTGCTCAACAGCTACCTGCAACGCGACGTGTCCGAGCGCGTGCAAGACCTGTCGATGGAGGAGACGGTCAACATCTTCAACACTCAGGGGACCTATTTCTGGGGCTCGCACACCATCACGCTGGGCGCACAGTACAAGGATGAGGAGTTCGTCAACGGCCAGAATGTGTTGTTCAACGACGGCATTGCGGGTGGCGTGCATGAGGCCGACCGCTGGCTGGCGGCGATCTACGGTGAAGTGGAGTGGGGCATCACCGATGACTTCGCGCTGACCACTGGGCTGCGCTACAACGATGACGAGTTCTTCGGTGGCCATCTGTCGCCACGCGTTTACGGTGTCTACAGCCTGACGCCCACTCTGACCCTGAAAGGTGGCGTTTCGACCGGTTACAAGCAACCGACGTTGACCCAGGCCACCGAAGGCTTCGGTGGTCGGACCGGTGGCGGCGGCTCGCCAAATGTCGGTTCCAATGGCCAGCCGTTGCCGCGCGCGCTGAGCATCGGCAATCCCGATCTGGAACCCGAAACCAGTACCAGCTATGAAGTTGGCTTCGTCTTCGATGATCCAACAATCGGGCTGGGTACCAGCGTGATGCTGTTCCATACGGTCTACAAGGACAAGATCGCCGAAGATCGCTTCTGCACCAGTCCGAACGCCGCCAACAACAATGACGTCGCCAACTATGCCTGCGATTTCGGCGGCAACAACTTCTACTTCCTCAGCACCACTCGCAACATCGATGAAGCGGTCATCCAGGGGCTCGAATTCACTCTCGACTACGCCATCACCGATGATCTGAGCTGGATGAGCAGCTACACCTTCACCGATTCGGAACAGAAGAGCGGGGAGTTCAAGGGTGAGCCCCTTAACAAGCAGCCGCGGCACATGTTCAACACCAACCTCGATTGGCAGGTGACGGACAAGCTCAACCTCTGGTCGCAGTACAACTACCGCAGCCGTACCTCCGATTACCTGAGCCGCACCAGCATGAGCGAAGGTACACCGGGTTACGGGTTCGTCGACATCGGGGCGGTGTATGGGCTGAGCCGAAACGTCGACCTGACTGCCGGGCTGTACAACGTCGCGAACAAGGAAGTGGCCAATGAAGACTATGAGGTGATCCTCGATGGACGCCGCCTGGTCGTAGGCATGTCGGTCGACTTCTAGACACCGGACACGAGTGGCGCGCTGCAATGGGCGCCACGCTTCGCCCATTGCCCGACCGGCCGAACAGCCAGCGTCGGGCGTTTTTGTATGACTTCAGATGTTTCCCTCGGGAGCCTGTCGTGACCCGTTCCGTATCCCAATCAAAAAGTGCGTGGCGCGACATCGCCATGCGTTCCGCGCTCGCCATTCTCGGTGGCTACGCCTTCACCTACGCGCTCACCGCTGCGCTGGCGAGACTACTTCCGCTGTCCCCGGCCGATGCGCTAGTGGTCGCGACGCTGCCGGCCTTTCTCGTCTACACCGTTGCCATTCTCTGGGCATTTGCCGCGCGTGATCTGTGGCGGGTCTGCTGCGGCGCACTGCTGGCCCTGCCATTGGCCGTGATTGGCTTCTGGCCGCAACTGCTGGAGCGCATTGGATGAAGAAACAGAGCTTCACGCAGTCCATGGCCTGGCTGCATACCTGGGGCGGCCTGCTGCTTGGTTGGGCGCTGTTCGCTATCTTCCTCACAGGCACCCTGGCGGTTTTCGACAAGGAGATCGACGGCTGGATGCGCCCGGAAGTGCCAGCTTATACGGGCGGTCAAGAGGACGCGCTGCAACGCGCGCTCGGTTATCTCCAGGCGCGTCACCCCGATGCGCCGAGCTGGAATATCAACCTGCCGACCGAGCGTTCGTCGAACCTCAGCGTATCGACCGGCGAGCAGCGTCGCGGCGGCGGGCAACTGCTGGACCCGGTTACTGGCGAGCCGATCTCTGCGCGGGAGACGGCCGGCGGCGGATTCTTCTTTCGCTTTCACTTCACCCTGAACATGCCGCGCAATATCGGCATCTGGGTGGTCGGGCTGGCGGCCATGGCGATGCTGGTGGCGCTGATCAGCGGTATCGTGATTCACAAGAAGATCTTCAAGGATTTCTTCACCTTCCGCCCCGGCAAGGGGCAGCGCTCTTGGCTCGACGCGCACAATGCCAGTGGCGTGCTGTTGTTGCCCTTTCATCTGATGATCACCTACACCGGGCTTGTGATCTTCTTCCTGCTGTATATGCCTGCGGCGGTGGATACGCTGTATGACGGCGACCGGCAGGCGGCCAGCCGCGATCTGCGAGGCGGTACTGTGGAGCAAAGGAGCGAGCGTGCGCCTCTCGGCGGGCGTGGTCAGCGGCCTGATGCAGGAATGGGTCAGATGAGAGCATGGCACTCGGACGTCCCGGCACATTCGATGGCTGCTGTGCCCCTGGCGCCGCTTGGACCGATCTTGGCGCAGGCCGAAGCGGCGATGGGCCCGGTCGGCGGGCTGTCCATTCAGAATCCGGGGCGGCCCGATGCGCGCATCGACGTGCGCCCTGTGCTCGGTAACCGAATCGAACTGACTAAAGGCCGCAGCATGTCATTCGATGGCGTCAGCGGCGTCGTGCTGCGCATGCCCGACGAGAGCCGGCCGAGCCTGCTCACGCAACGCGTCATGGCGGGGCTGCACTTCGCCCAGTTCGGCGGCTATCCGATGCGCTGGTTGTACTTTCTCTGCGGCATGGTCAGCTGCGCCATGATCGCCACCGGCCTGGTGCACTTCTGCATCAAGCGCCGCCGCAAGTACGCCGAGCAGAGTGTGCCTTCCCGGCGTTTCCATCGCCTGGTCGAGTCGCTTAACCTCGCGGTGGTGGTCGGCCTTTCCCTGGCCTGCATCGGCCTGCTCTGGGCCAATCGGCTGCTGCCGGTTCAGCTGGCCCAGCGTGGCGAATGGGAAGTGCGCGTGTTCTTTCTGATCTGGACGGTCGCGCTGGCCCATGCGCTGTGGCGACCGACGCTGCGCGGCTGGGCCGAACAGCTGACGCTGTTGGCGCTGCTCTGCGTGACATTGCCGCTGCTGAACATGGTGACCGCCGGCGGCGTGCCGTGGGCTGACCCGAGACGGTTATGGCTGGAGCTCTGTTGCGTGGTGATGGGCGCGACCCTGCTATGGCTGGCGCGCAAGGTCGGTCTGCGTGCCGATGCTGCGCAACCGGCGCCTCGACGAGCAACGCTGATACCGAAGGAGATGCATCCATGATGCTGCCGTTCGTGGCTGGCCTGCTGCTCGCCTATGGCGGCATGGTCGGGCTTTGTCTGGGCATGGAACGCAACTTCAAGCTGGTCTGGAAGCGCGAGCCGTCGCCGGTGCTGCGCCATACATTGCGCATGACAGGGGCAGCCTTGCTGGTGGGCAGTTTCGCCAGCTGCGTCTGGGCCTGGGGTTGGGCGATGGGGCCGGTGGGCTGGTTTGGTTCGATCTCGCTGGCGGCGCTGATCCTGACGCTGCTGCTGCCCTACCGGGGACGCATGGCGGTGCTGTTTCCCGTTGCGGGCATTCCGCTGTGGCTATTGCTCGGGGTGCTGGTCGACTGAGCCCGGCGGTCCAGCGTTACGTATCCCGGCACCCACCTGCAATAGCAGAAGCCGCGCAGTTCAAAGCAGCAGGCGCCGACGCCTGCTGACCGGCCATCAGAGCGCGGTGGAAAGGGTGATGGAGCCGAACTGATCGTGCTCCTTTTGTCCCTGGAATTCGCGGCTGCGCCAGACGCTGGCGAAGGCCAGCTGCCAGCGGCTCCAGGTCAACGCCACGCCGAGCTTGGCGTCGCCGACCCATTCGCGGCGGTCCACTGAATGGCTGTCCTCGAAGGTGTTACCGTCCAGCAGCATGTTGTGCGCCATATAGCGCCCTTCGAGACTGGCGAAGCCATACCAGGCGAAGTCACCGCCGGGGCGAAAGAACTGACTACCGCTCTGCGCTGGCGCCACCGCCGGGATGCTGAAGCTGCGCTGCAGGTTCTGGCCCAGGCGAAGGCCTAGTCCGGCCGAGCCGTAGCTGTACAGGTTGCCGAGGGCGAAGCCCACGCTCGGGCCGTATTCCAGCTCGAGCCCGGCAAAGCGTTCCTGCAGCCACCAGCGATGCTGATAGCCCAGATTGACGAAGGCTTCGTTCTCCAGCTGGTTATCCCAGCCGTTGGGTTCGTCGCTGTCGGTCACCTTGTGCACGGCACGCTGCAGGCGCTTGCCACCAGCGGCCGGGCCAACGATGCCGACATCCAGATGCAACCCCTGCGCGGCGCGCCAGCCGTCGTACTGGGTGTCGGAAAACATCGACATGCCGGCGAAGAGCAGGCCGGCGTAGGGGCGGTCGTCATCGATCAGCACTCGCGTTTCGATTTCCTCCGGCGTGTAGATTTGATGGCCGAAGCGATAGGCGACGTTGTCGACGGCATTGCCCGACCAGCCGGGCAACAGATCGGCGAAGCGCCGCGTCCAGCTCTGGTCGTCCGGTTCGAAGCCCCAAATGACTTCCAGGCCGTTGGTGTAGTGACCATCGCTGCCCGAGGCGATGATGTCGTTCTCCGCCTTGATGGCGAGGATGTCGGCATGGCTGACGGCGGGGGCGGTGATGGATGCGGCGAGCAGGCACAAGCACAGCAAAGAACGAGAATGCATGATTCAACTCCTGGCTTACGTTCTTGTTTGTATGTTCTTTCTCGGACCATCACCGCTTCCGGCGGTTCGCTTGTCGATCAGGGCGCGTCGTATGCGCCGCTTCTGGCCAGTCCCGCCTCGCTGAGCATCTCCTGTCTGGCTTCCTGCAGTTGCTCGGCCAGTGCCACGGAAAAGTCCTGCACGGCTGACCAGCGCAGATGGATCGCATCGACGAAGGCGGCCGGTGGGGCAACCCATTCGCGGTCGGCGTTCCAGTACTGAGCTCCGTCATGCCCGGCGATGGCGGCGTTCAGCTTGGCGTCGAAGCGGGCGAGAAAGCTGCCATCGGCATCGACCTTGGCTTTCCACTGCGGGTGCAGGGGCGTGGAAACCACAAGCAGCTGACGTTGCTCGCTATCCAGGCGTTTCGACAGTTCGCCCAGAGCGACAAAGCAGCTGTCATCCAGCGCGTCCGGTTTGCCGTAGAACAGGCCGCGATCACCCTGCGGTTCCAGCGGCCCGTCGCCATGGCGGGTGAATACCAGCGGGTCCCATTCGATCTCGTTGGCCCGTTGCGCCTTGACCGTCTGCGCGTTGCGCAGCAGCGAACGCGGCGAGAAGTAGCGCATGTAGTAGCCCCAGCGCGAGGCCTGCTGATAGACGTACTGGTCGGCGTGAGTGCGGTCGAACACCGCATCCGGCACCTTCCAGCAGCCGGCGAAGTCCAGCGGATCGACGATCATCACCACCTGGCGCACGCTTGGTTCACGATCCAGCAGCCAGTTGGCGACATAGGTCGACTGGTTGGCGTGCAGGCCGCAGAACGCACCGTTGAGCGGACGCAGGCCGGGCGTCTGCTCGATCAGCACGTCACCATCGACATGGCGCCAGGCGACCGAGGAACCGACGATCAGCAGGTTCGGATCGGCGACGGGGTTGTGCCGCAGAAAATGCAGCTTTTCGTCTACGCACAGGCTGTTGGAGAAAGCCGGTGGTGGCAGGTTGTCGGTGTGATTGAGCCAGGCGAGCAGGACGGCAAAGCCGCCGAGCATCCCGAACAGCCCGGCGAACATTCCCAGCAGATAGCCGGCACGTATCCGCCGCTGGCCTGCTTCGGCCCCGGCGGCAACGCCGTCCGGGCATGTATCGACGGATCTGGCCATGACTCAACGCCCTCCGAGTTTGGTCTGGATCAACTGGGCGAAGTGGCCAACGTTCTTCAGCGATTCCAGTTCGGCGGTGCGGAACTTGATGCCGAAGCGCTGCTCGGCGGCCACGATCAGCAACACATGGGTCTGGCTGTCCCAGCCATCGATGTCGTCGGCGGTGGTTTCGGGTGTGAGGACGATGTCGTCATCATCGAACACGTCGTGGAAGACCTGGGTCAGCGCCTGGAGAATGTCCTTTTCGTTCATGCTTGCACCTGGATGTGATGGTTGATGGGAGTGCGCGAGGCCAGTTCGTAGCGCCAGAAACTTGCATCGGTAGAGGAGTCGGCAGGCGCGGGGCGCTGCTCGAAGCCCAACCGCGGATAGTGTTCGGCAACCATGCCGTTGCGCTCGGTGGGACGGTATTCGCCGATCAGTGCGCCCCAGCCGGCGGCCGCTGCCGCATCGGCCAGCACCTCCAGCACGGCCATCTCGACTTCACGCCCCAGCACGCGGCAGCTCATCAGCCAGCTGTCGATCAGCAGTTCGCCAGCCTCGATGGATGCATCCGGTCGTGCCAGCACCACGCTGATCAGGCCGTTATCGCCGAACTTGTCTTCCAGCCGCAGGGCCAACGCGATGGTTTGCGGATCGCTGGCCATGCGCTCGACTTCGGCTTCGGTATAGCGGCGGGTGGTGAGATTGAACTGGTTGGTCTTGTTGATCAGCTGGGTGGCACGGGCCAGCTCGGCGGCGCCGATGCGGCTGACGCGCAGGATCATCTGCAGCCCGCGCAGGTAGCCGTCCATGTCCGTGGCCTGGCTCTGCGCGGCCTTGCGTTCGGCATTCAGTGCATAGCTGCGGCCACGTTCGGCGTCGTCGGAGGTAAAGGATACGGCCTCGAAATAGCCCGCCGCGGCGATGCGCGCGGGGTAGTCGGCGACATCCTCGGACAGCTCCGGTACGGCGACGTCCGGCAGCTCGCGGCGCACGATGTCGCGCTCGGCGGGGTTGTCGTCGACGAACACCAGGCTATCCAGGCCGATATCGAGCATGCTCGCGATGCGCCGCAGGTTGCCGGCCTTGTCTTCCCAGTTGGCGACGAAGGCCGCGATATCGCTGCGCTTGAGCGCCATCTCGGTATGTTCAAAGGCTGCTTCGGCAACGTGCAGGTCGTTCTTGCTGCACACCGCAAGGATCACCCCGCGGCGCGCCAATTGCGCGGCATAACGCTGAAAGGCGAGAAACGCCTCGCCGCTGGGGCTGCCCTGGCCGAGCTGGATACCGTCGATGCCGTCATCGCCGATCACTCCGCCCCAGAGGGTGTTGTCCAGATCCAGTACCAGGCATTTGCGCGACAGCCCGGCAGTGGCCGCTGCGATACGCGCAAAGTGCTCGCCATATAGCGGTGCCAGAGTCGGGCTGATCAGCTGCTTGGCCTGGTGCCAGCGCACCGGCTCGGCCAGGCCGTCGCCATAGGCGGCTGCGTGCCAGGCCAGATCGAGCAGCAGCACGCCTTCCTCGCGGGCAGCGGCTCGGATGGCGCCATTCAACCGTTCGATGACTGCCCGTGGCGAAGCCGGCACCAGTGCTTCGTAAGAGCCGAACAATGGCGGCGTGACCGGCACCAGCGTTTGCTGCACCACCTGCGCGGCATATCGCTCGCGGGCCCGGCGCCAGAGCATGCGCAGCTCATCGACGCGTTCCGCCACGGCGGCATCCACCTCCGCCTGGCTTGTCTGCAAGGGCAGTTGCAGCGGCGCGTCATGGGCGTCTAGCGCCAGCAGTACCAGTTGTGGGGCGAAGGCGTTCAGCGCCGGGTCATCGGCCAGCAGCGCCTGGCGATACATGCCGTAGGGCGCAACATGCAGCGACAGCGCCAGGCGCCGTTGCAGTCCGGCCACGCGAATGGCCGGCAACAGGTGATCGACCGTATGCGAGGACAGCAATGCCACCCGCAGTGGCGTCAGGCGTGCCGCCGCGGCGTGCTGCGCGATGCCGACAGCAGCCAGCTTGTCCAGTCGCGTGGTGAGGGTGAAATCCCGTTGATGAGCGGCCAGCTTGACGGCTTCATGCAGCCGCTGCAGCGGATCTTCGATGCGTTTGGCTTGGCCGATGGCACCGGATAGATCCGGGTGTGTCGGCAGCCAGGAGAGCTGTTGCATACCTGGGACTCCTTGTCGTGGTCAGAACTGGAAGTAGAGGAACTCCGTCGGTGCCATGGAGAAGGCGATCGCCAGGGCGAAGAAACCGAGCACGCCTACTGCCATGCCGTGGATCGCAGTCGGCCGCCAGGCGCTGACCGGCAGCAGCCGTTCGGTCCAGTGCGGCTGGGGCTGGAAGTTGAGCGCGGTACGGAAGTGGCCCATCCACTGCTGCACGTTGGGCATGCCCCAGACGAACACAAGCAGCGCCGCGATATAGACGAAGTCGGAGCGATCCATCGCCGTGCTGGTCGGGCTCAGGCCGAGCATGCCGGCGAGGATCGCCATGGCGGTCGGCACATCGCTGGCGCGGAAGAACACCATCGCCACCACCACGCAGCCAAAGGTCAGCGCGACGGCCGCAGCCTTGTGCCACCAGATGTCGCTGTCCAGCTTCCAGCCCTGACGCGCCTTCCAGGCACGCCAGCCGTGGGCGACTACCAGGTAGAAACCGTGCAGCAGGCCGAAGGCGACGAAGTGCCAGCCGGCGCCGTGCCAGATGCCGGAAATGAACATGGTGAACACGGTGGGGTAGGCGACCAGCGCAAAGAAAGTGCCGGCGGTCATCTTGCCCCGCCGCGGCTGCGGCTTGCCGGCCGCCATGCGCGCGCGGGTCACGCGCAGCACGATGGGGTTGTAGATGTAGGCGGTGAGGAAACGCGTCAGCGTCATGTGCCAGCGCGACCAGTAGTCGATGACGTTGCGCGCCTTGAACGGGCTGTTGAAGTTCGCCGGCAGGCTGATGCCGAACAGCAGCGCCAGCCCAATGGCCATGTCGCTGTAGCCAGAGAAGTCGAAATAGATCTGCAGCGTGTAGGTCAGCGCGCCGGTCCATGCGTCGTAGAACGCCGGGATGGTGCCGTCGGCGGCCAGGCTGAAGACCGGCGTGGCTTTCAGCGCGAGGGTGTCGGCGATCATCACCTTCTTGAACAGACCGAGCAGGAACACCGTGGCGCCCAGCGACAGGTTGTCGATGCGCGCGCGGAAGCTGTCGCGGTCGTTGAACTGCGCAAGCATTTCACCGTGGTGGGTGATCGGTCCGGCGATCAGCTGCGGAAAGAAACTGATGAACAGGCAGTAGTTGGCGAAGTCGTGTTCTTTCACCACGCCGTCATGGGCATCGACCAGGTAGGCGATCTGCTGGAAGGTGAAGAAGGAGATCGCCAGCGGCAGAATGATGTCTTCCACCCGCCAACCGAGATTCAGCGCCGCATCCAGCGTGCCGAGCAGGAAGCCGGTGTATTTGTAGTAGACCAGCAGCAACACGTTGGCCGCGACCGCCAACCCGAGCACCAGACGTGAGGGGTGCCGGCGCAGGTAGCCACCGAGCAGATAGTTGACCAGCATGCTGCCGACCAGCAGCGGTACGTAGACCGGGTTCCACCAGCCGTAGAACACCAACGAGACGACGGTCAGCCAGATCACCGCGAGCCGCTGTCGGCCCGATCCGGTCAGCACGAAGAATCCAATCAGCACCACCGGAAGAAAGCCGGCGATGAATTCCACCGAATTGAAAAGCATCTTCCCTATTCCCTGCTCAGCGTTCGTGCATTGCTGCTCAGGCCGCCGGCGAGGCGGGGCGAGTCATCCATTCAGTCCTGGCGCCACGCGACCGACGATCCATCCTGGTCGGCGTTGCGACATCCTCGGTCCATCAGTGGCTGCTCGCTCGGGTTTCGGCCACCTTGGCCGGCTTCCCCTGAGCTCCTATGGCTCGGACGTGAAGGTGTAAAAAAAAGTTTCAACGTTTGTTGCACCGATGAGCGCTTTATTGCCGCAGGTCAAAAGGCCCCCGGCAGGCGTGGCCTGCAGCCCATTTCCGTCGGTCGGGAAAGTTCCCGGCATTCTTAAAGGCTCTGAAGGTTCGAGCGCGGACGAGCTGCAGGCGCAGGCGTAGTTGACCGAGCGTGGACAGGTGCCGGCCGGCTCAGCGGACGCTGCTCAACCCTGCGCTGCTGCGCGCGCGCTGAACGCTTTTCGACGCGGCGGCAGGCGGTTCGACCTTGCGCTGCAGGTGGCGCACGGTGCGCTTGAGGCGCTGCACCTTGTCTTCCAGTTGGAAGACCTTGCGGTTGTTGTAGAACATGCCCAGCACGAACCCCACCGAAGTGAAGACCAGGCCATAGATGAGAGCGGCTTCATAGAGATAGCTGGAAAACATCCTGTCATCCTCTGCGGGTTATGGCTCTCGCTCGTCGAGCGAATCAACCCGGAATGGGCTGATGCCAATCTGCCTTTATGTGACAGGACGCACATTGAAAACGTTCCCGGTGCCACGGTTGCGTATGCCTCGTACGGTCAGCGAGTGCCGGCGGACATGGCGATGGCTGCGGCTGCGGTCCGGGTCTCCACACCGAGCTTCACATAGACGTGCTCCAGGTGCTTATTCACCGTGCGCGGGCTGAGCCCGAGGATGTCGCCGATATCCCGATTGGTCTTGCCGCAGGACACCCAGTGCAGCACCTCGACCTCGCGCCCGGTCAGCTGGAAGCGCTCGGTCAGGGTGGCCTGGATCTGCTTCTCGTCGGCCGGAGCCTGGGCCTGGCGAGCACTCTGTAGCGTGCGCGCGGTGCGCAGATGCGCGGCGACTCGGGCCACCACCTGTTCCGGGTGGATTGGCTTGGTCACGTAGTCGATGCCGCCGGCCTCGAAGCCGGCGAGTACGTGCTCGCTTTCGGTCAGGGCAGTCATGAACAGCACCGGCACGTCCTCCAGTTCGACCTGTGCCTTGATCCGGCGGCAGGTATCGAAACCGTTCAGCCCGGGCATCATGGCGTCGAGCAGAACGATGTCCGGCTTCAGCCGCTGCATGCGCTCCAATGCGCTGAGGCCATCCAGCGCCACCAGCACCATGTAGCCGGCCTGGTCGAGCGCGCCGGAGAGCAGGGCGAGGTTGTCGGGCACGTCATCGACGATCATCACGATGCCTTGGTTTTGCGGATGATCAGTTGGATGCATGGGTGTCCTCCATGGGCGTCTGAGTCTCGTTGGTCATGGCCTGATCCAGGCGCTGGCCCAGTTCGTTCAGCTGGAAGCGTCTGGCCAGCTGGCGCAGTTCCTGGAGCTGCGCGGCGGCGGCCGGCAGGTCGCGTTCGAGCTGGTCGAGCAGTTCGAGCACGCCGCGCACATATCCGAGCGAGGCCTGTTGCTGCAGCGCATGCAGGGCATTGAGCGGCAGGCCCGCGGCGGTCGACGTGGTGGCCGCCGCATCGCGTCTGAGCCAGTCCAGCGCCAGATGCTGGCGAATCTTGTCCAGCAGCACCGGGGCATGTACCGGCTTGGGCAGGTAGTCACTGCAATCGGCAGCGACGCTCGCACCGTCGACGAACGCATTGGCAGAAATGACGATGATCGGCGCCGTCGAACCCACCGAGCGGCGAATCAGCCTGGCGGTCTGCCAGCCGTCGAGCTGCGGCATGGAGAGGTCCATCAGGATCAGGTCAGGGTTGTGTAGCGACACCTGGCTGAGCGCCTCCTGGCCGTTGCTGGCCATGAGTATTTCGAAACCCAATGGCTCGAGCATGCCAGCCAGCACCTGGCGGTGTTCGATGTGGTCGTCGACCACCAGCACGCGGCGGCGCGGGCCGTGGTAGCCGATGATGTCGTGTTCGACATGGACCACCGCCTGCGGCACGCGCACTTCGGAGAGGAACAGGCGCAGCTGAAAAACGCTGCCGCGACCTTGCTCGCTCTTCATCGACAGCTCGCCGCCCATCAACGCGGTGAGCATGCGGGTGATGGTCAGGCCGAGGCCCAGACCGCTGTCCTGACGCAACGGATTGCCGCGCTCGAACGGCTGGAACAATCGCTCCACCTGTTCGGGGGCGATGCCGACACCGGTGTCGGCGATCTCGAAGGTCGCGGTCTCGCGCAGGTAGCTGGCGCGCAGGGTGATGCTGCCGGCGTCGGTGTAGCGCACCGCATTGCCGAGCAGGTTGATGAGAATCTGCCGTACGCGCTTCTCGTCGCCGCGCACGACGGCCGGGATGCGGCCCTGGGTTTCAAAGTGGAAGCGCAGGCCCTTTTCCTCGGCCTGTGGCGCGATCATCTGGCGTACCTGCAGAAGGAATTCGGGAAAGGCGATCTCGGATGGCTCCAGATTGAGCTTTCCGGCTTCGATCCTGGCCACGTCGAGCAGCCCGTCGATCAGCGAGAGCAGATGGGCGCCGCTGCGATGGATGGTGCCCAGCGCTTCCTTGTGTCGCGTCGGCAGCTCGCCATCGCGCAACAGGATCTGCGCATAGCCGAGGATGCTGTTCAGCGGGGTGCGCAGCTCGTGGGAAAGGCCTGTCACATAGCGGCTCTTGGCGGCATTCGCCGCCTCGGACGCTTCCTTGGCCTTCTGCAGCTGTTCGTCGGTCTTGCGGTGGGCTTCGATCTCCTGCATCAGCAGGTGGGTCTGGCGGTCCGACTCCTGCTGGGCGACGTGGCGGCTTTCGCGGGTCAGCACCACCCACCAGGCGAGAATGCCGGCGAACAGCGAGAGCACCAGGAATGCCTTGAGAAACGCCTGATAAAGGGTTTCGCCCGCCTCCTGCGGGCTGGCTGCGACACTCGGCGAAACCTGGCTGTAGATCAGCCAGAGCGCCAGCGAAAGCAGGCCAATGATCAGGCCGAGCACACCGAGGTAGTGCGCCAGGCGGGTGTGCAGGCGTGGGATGGACACCTGCGGGAAGGCCCAGCGGAGGAAGTTGTCCCGCTGCGCCGAGAGCCGCGCGTGCGGCTTGCACAGGTCGCCACAGCGCGCATCGAGCGAGCAGCACAGCGAGCAGATCGGCGCACCGTAGGCGGGGCAGAAGGCAGTGTCCGGCTCCTCGAAGGCGTTGCTGCACAGCACGCAGGCGACTTTGCCGCGCTCGGTATAGGGGTACAGCAGCTCTGGCTGACGTTCGCGGGCGATATAGAAGCGCCCGCCGGTAACCCAGGCGATCAATGGTGCGCAGACCAGTGCGGTGCCCAGCGCGATCATCGGTGAGGCTGCCTGAGCCAGCGCACCGAGCACGCCGCTGTGGGCGAGAATCGCCAGCAGCGAGGCGATCAGCATGGCGCCGACACCCACCGGGTTGATGTCGTAGAGGTGCGCGCGCTTGAATTCGATCTGCCGCGGCGACAGGCCCAGCGGCTTGTTGATCACCAGATCCGCGACCAGCGCGCCGATCCAGGCGATGGCCACGTTGGCGTACAGCCCGAGCACCTGCTCGATGGCCTCGAACACGCCCAGCTCCATCAGCATCAGCGCGATCGACACGTTGAATACCAGCCAGACCACCCGCCCCGGATGGCTGTGGGTGACGCGCGCGAAGAAGTTCGACCAGGCCAGGGAGCCGGCGTAGGCGTTGGTCACGTTGATCTTCACCTGCGAGACGATGACGAACAGCACCATGGCGCCCAGCGCCCATTCCGGCGAGGCGAACACGTAGCTGAAGGCCACCAGGTACATCTGTGTCGGCTCGGCCGCCTTGTCCACCGGGATTTCGTGCTGCAGTGCGAGAAAGGCGAGAAAGGCGCCGGCGAGCATCTTCAGTGCGCCGGGGATGATCCAGCCGGGGCCGGCGGCGAGCATCGCCAGCCACCAGCGAACGCGGTTCTGCCGGGTTTTCTCGGGCAGGAAGCGCAGGTAGTCGACCTGCTCGCCGATCTGTGTGATCAGCGCCAGCGCCACGGTGCAGGCGGCGCCGAAGGACAGCAGGTTGAACGAGCCACCGTCGCCTTCGCGACCGGCGAAACTGGTCAGATCGCTCAGCGCCTCGGGGTTCTTGGCGATGACGAAGATGTAGGGCAGCAACAGCAGGATCAGCCAGACCGGTTGCGTCCAGAACTGCAGGCGGTTGATCAGGGTAATGCCGTAGGTCACCAGCGGCACGATGATGATCGAGCAGACCACATAGGCGAGCGCCAGCGGGATGCCGAAATACAGCTCCAGCGCCAGCGCCATGATCGCTGCTTCGAGGGCGAAGAACAGGAACGTGAAGCTGGCATAGATCAGCGAGGTGATGGTCGAGCCGATGTAGCCGAAGCCGGCGCCACGGGTCAGCAGGTCCATGTCCACGCCGTAGCGCGCCGCGTAGTAACTGATCGGCAACCCGGTGAGGAAGATCACCAACGCCACCGCGAGGATCGCCCAGAGCGTATTGGTGAAACCGTAGGAAAGGGCCAGCGTGCCGCCGATGGCTTCCAGGGCCAGGAAAGACACCGCACCGAGCGCGGTGTTGGCGATACGGAATTCCGACCACTTGCGAAACGACTTGGGGGTGAAACGCAGGGCGTAGTCTTCCAGCGTCTCGTCGGCGACCCAGCTGTTGTAGTCGCGGCGAATCTTGACGATGCGCTGTGTGCCTGTGATCTGCACGCTGGCGGCCCCGGCTGGTTGTCGTTTCCCTGGTTTGAGCAACTTCCGTGCCCCCGTTCGGCACTGCTGATGACCCGCGGCGAAGCACCGATGCGCATGCCGGCGCAGTGCTGCCGTGATTGGCAGTGGCGAGGGTTGCCGGCTGCTGGCGTGCTCCATACCGGCGCAAGGATGCACCAGCAGTGCACCTCTACGGATACGTCAGATGACGTACCCGCTTACGTCATCCTGCGTATACCCCGGCCAGACAGCCGAGCCCATTCTTGCTCCCGACCCGATGCCGGCCCGCAGCAGCAGTGTTGCGGCAAGCCAAGCACGGCCCACCGAGACAGGAGCAATCATCATGGATTCAAAACTGACGGGTTCGTCACGCCGCCTTCCCCGCCGGCTTGCGCAGGGGGCTGCGGCACTCTCGATGCTGGCAATGAGCATCTTCGCCTCGAGCGCCAGCGCCGAGGTCAACACCACCGGCCTGGCAGTCACCGATACGGAAGTGGTGGTCGGGCAGCTGCATTCGGCGACGGGCACCATGGCCATTTCCGAGACCGGCTCGATCCAGGCCGAGCGACTGGCCATCGAGCAGATCAACGCGGCAGGCGGCATCCTTGGCCGGCAGATCAAGGTGGTGCAGGAAGACGGTGCGTCCGATTGGCCGACCTTCGCCGAAAAGGCCAAGAAGCTGCTGGAGCGCGACAAGGTCGCCGCTGTGTTCGGCTGCTGGACCTCGGCCTCGCGCAAGGCGGTGCTGCCGATCTTCGAGCGGGAGAACGGGCTGCTCTATTACCCGACCTTCTATGAAGGTCTGGAGCAGTCGAAGAACGTCGTCTACACCGGCCAGGAGGCCACCCAGCAGATCCTCGCCGGCCTCGACTGGGTCGCCAAGGAGAAGGGCGCCAAGACCTTCTACCTGCTCGGCTCGGACTACATCTGGCCGCGCACCTCGATGAAGATTGCCCGCAAGCACATCGAGAACGTGCTCGGCGGCAAGGTGGTGGGCGAGGAGTACTACCCGCTGGGCAATACCCAGTTCGGCTCGCTGACCAACAAGATCAAGCTGAAGAAGCCCGACGTGATCTTCGCTGCCGTGGTCGGCGGTTCCAACGTCGCCTTCTACAAGCAGCTCAAGGCCGCCGGCATCACCGCGGACAAGCAGACCCTGCTGACCCTCTCGGTCACCGAAGACGAACTGCTCGGCATCGGCGGCGAGAACATGGCCGGCTTCTACGCCTCGATGAAGTACTTCCAGAGCCTGGACAACCCGAACAACGCCGAATTCGTCAAGGCGTTCAAGGCCAAGTACGGCCAGGACGCGGTGATCGGTGACGTTACCCAGGCCGCCTACCTCGGCCCATGGCTGTGGAAGGCTGCGGTCGAGAAGGCCGGCAGCTTCGACGTCGACAAGGTGGTTGCCGCCTCCGCCGGGCTGGAGCTGAACACCGCGCCGGAAGGCTACGTGAAGGTGCATGAGAACCAGCACCTGTGGAGCAAGACGCGCATTGGCCAGGTGCAGGCCGACGGCCAGTTCCAGGTGGTCTTCGAGTCCGACCTGATCGAGCCGAATCCCTTCCCGAAAGGCTACCAGTAACCCTCTCTGCGCCGCGTGCCGGCAGGCCCGCGGCGATCTCTTTTGCCATCAGGAGACATCATCATGGAATGGCTATCGGAGTTTGGTGCCATCGCGGCCATGCAGGGTTTCAACGGCTTGTCGGTGTTCTGCGTGCTGCTGCTGATGGCTCTGGGACTGGCGATCATCTTTGGTCAGATGGGCGTGATAAACATGGCCCATGGCGAGTTCCTCACCGTGGGTGCCTACACCACCTATCTGGTTTCGGTGCTGACGCTCAAGTATGCCCCTGAGCTGCAGCCCTACTACTTCTTCGTCGCCATCGTGCTGTCATTCGCGATTGCCGGCGCGCTGGGCTGGCTCGCCGAATGGGCGTTGATCAGCAAGCTTTACCATCGCCCGCTGGACACGTTGCTGGCGACCTGGGGCCTGTCACTGGTGATGCAGCAGGCGTTCCGTTCGATCTTCGGTGCGCGCGAGGTCAGCGCCACGCTGCCGGACTGGCTGATGGGGTCCTGGATGCCCACCGACACCATCGACATCCCGCTCAACGGTCTGTTCGTGATGGCGCTGACACTGCTGCTCACCACGACGATCTTCGTCCTCATGTACCGCTCGCGCTGGGGCCTGCAAGTGCGCGCCACGGTGCAGAACCGGGTGATGGCGCGTTCGGTGGGGATCAACACCAAGAAGGTCGACCGCATGACTTTCGCCCTGGGCTGCGGCGTGGCAGGGGTTGCCGGCGCGGCCTTCACCACCATCGGTTCGACGGGCCCGACCTCCGGTTCGCTGTACATCGTCGACACCTTCCTGGTGGTGGTCTTCGGCGGCGCGGCCAGCCTGTTTGGCACTATTGCCTCGGCGTTCTCCATCGCTCAGACGCAATCGATGGCCGAGTTCTTCATCAGCGGCTCGATGGCCAAGGTGCTGACCCTTTCGGCAGTGATCCTGATCCTCATGCTGCGTCCGCAGGGGCTGTTCACGGCCAAGGTGCGCAAATGATGAACAGTTTTTTGGTGGCGACGGCGAACGACGTGAGGGGCAAGGCATGAACTCGACACTCGATAAATTCTTCGGCGGAAAGCAGGGCGGGATCGGTCTGCTGATCCTCGCAGCGCTGCTCCTGCTGGTGTTTCCGCTGCTGCTCGACAGCTTCCGCCTGAACATGGTGGGCAAGTACCTGACCTACGCCTTCGTTGCCGTGGGACTGGTGCTCTGCTGGGGCTACGGCGGCATTCTCAGTCTGGGGCAGGGGATCTTCTTCGGCCTCGGCGGCTACTGCATGGCAATGTTCCTCAAGCTCGAGGCATCCGACCCGGAAAGCACCAGGATCCAGTCCACGCCCGGTATTCCGGACTTCATGGACTGGAACCAGATCACCGAGCTGCCGTTGTTCTGGCAGCCCTTCCAGAGCTTCGGCTTCACCCTGCTTGCCGTGGTCGCGGTGCCGGCGATCCTCGCGCTGATCATCGGTGTGGCGATGTTCAAGCGTCGGGTGGGCGACGTGTATTTCTCCATCGTCACCCAGGCTATCGCGGCGATCCTGACCATTCTGATCATCGGCCAGCAGGGCCTGACCGGCGGGGTGAACGGCATCACCGACCTGAAGACGCTGCTCGGCTGGGACATTCGCACTGACGAGGCGAAGACCATCCTCTACTTCGTCAACGCGGCGCTGCTCATCGGCTGCATCCTGATCGGGCGCTTCATCCTCGCCTCGAAGCTCGGGCGCCTGCTGATGGCCATGCGTGACAAGGAAGAGCGGGTGCGCTTCTCCGGTTACGACGTGGCCAGCTTCAAGATCTTCGTGTTCTGCGTGGCGGCGAGCTTCTCGGCCATCGGCGGGGCGATGTTCACCCTGCAGGTGGGCTTCATGTCGCCGAGCTTCGTCGGCATCGTGCCTTCGATCGAGATGGTCATCTTCGCTGCCGTGGGCGGGCGCATGTCGCTGCTCGGCGCGGTGTACGGCGCGCTGCTGGTCAACTACGGCAAGACGGTGTTCTCCGAGAGCTTCCCCGAACTCTGGCTGTACTTCATGGGTGGCCTGTTCATCGCGGTGGTCATGTATTTCCCCAACGGTCTGGCAGGCCTCTGGCAGAGCCATGCCCGTCCCTGGCTGGCGCGTCTGCGGCTGCCGGATCGGCGCCAGCCATCGATGAAGCCCAAGCCGCCGGCGGAGCAGCCGGGGGTGGGCGGTGCAACGATTGATGCGGTTCCCGCCAAGCAACTGGAGAGCACCCCATGAGTGGATTTCAGATGCCTAAACCGGTGCTGGCCATCGAGGGCCTGACCGTTTCCTTCGACGGATTCAAGGCGGTCGATGACCTGAACCTCTATCTGGACCGCAACGAGGTGCGCGTGGTGATCGGCCCCAACGGCGCCGGCAAGACCACGGTGCTCGACCTGATCTGCGGGAAGACCCGCGCCACCGGCGGCTCGATCCAGTTCGACGGGCGCGAGCTGACGAAGATGAAGGAGTTCGACATCGTTCGTGCCGGGGTCGGGCGCAAGTTCCAGAACCCGTCGATCTACGAAAACCTCAGCGTGTTCGAGAACCTGGAGATGTCCTATCCGGCCGGGCGCAAGGTGTTCGGTGCGCTGTTCTTCAAGCGCAGTGCCGAGGTCGTCGCCCGGGTGGAGGAAATCGCGGCGGAAATCGGCCTGACCGGACAGCTGTACGGTGAGGCAGGGCTGCTCTCCCACGGCCAGAAACAGTGGCTGGAGATCGGCATGCTGCTGATGCAGGACCCGGAGTTGCTGATGCTCGACGAGCCGGTGGCCGGCATGAGCGTCAGTGAGCGGGCACAGACCGCCGAGCTGCTCAAGCGCATCAGCCAGGGCCGCTCGGTGCTGGTGATCGAGCACGACATGGAGTTCGTCAAGAGCATCGCCCACAAGGTCACCGTGCTGCATCAGGGCAAGGTGCTGGCCGAGGGCAGCATGGAAGCGGTGCAGAGCAATCCCAAGGTCATCGAGGTTTATCTGGGGCATTGAGGCGGTGCGGGCCCTGGCCCGCGTGTCGCACCCAACAGGTACAAAAGGAGTTCAGCATGTTCCAGATCAGCAGCCTCGCTTCGGGCTACGGCCAGAGTCAGATCCTTCACGACCTCAATCTGAAGGTCGAAAAGCAGGAAATCGTCGCGGTCATGGGCCGAAATGGCATGGGCAAGACCACGCTGTTCAAGACACTGATGGGTATCGTCCCGCAGACGGCAGGCAGCGTGCAGGTGGATGGGCAGGAAGTCGCCGGGCTGGAGACCCATCAACGGGTCGCCAGCGGTGTGGCCTACGTGCCCCAGGGGCGGATGATCTTTCCCAGCATGACGGTGCTGGAGAACATTCAAACGGGTTTGCCGGCAGCCGCAGGCGGCAAGGTGCCGGATGATCTCTACGCGCTGTTCCCGGTGCTGCACGACATGCGCAAGCGCAAGGGCGGCAACCTGTCCGGCGGCCAGCAACAGCAGCTGGCGATTGCCCGGGCACTGGCGACCAATCCCAAGGTGCTGCTGCTGGATGAGCCGACCGAGGGCATCCAGCCGTCGATCATCAAGGACATCGCGCGCACGCTGAAGGAGATCCGCTCGATTCGCGATCTGACCATCGTGGTTTCCGAGCAGGTGCTGTCCTTCACCATGGAAATCGCCGACCGCTTCCTGGTCATCGAGAAGGGCCGCTTCGTGCTGGAGGAAAGCGCAGCCAATGCCGACGAGGCGACCATCAGTCGTTACCTGTCGGTGTAAGGGCGCGCTGTTCCGTGGGCGCGGCCTTGGTTGCGAACCGCGCAGGCTGGTCTCGCGGCCCAGGCCCGTTCATGGGCGATAGAGCAGTGTGATTTCTCACTTTTCCTGATCGCAAGGCCGGTGTGCGTTCCCTGCGCGCCGGCCTTCGCCTGCCTGTCTGATAGACCTGAAAACCGCGTATTTGCTGGCTCCGCGCATACGTCATCCAACGTATTTCGGAAAAGCTGGCGACGGAAAAGACTAGCCCCGTGTTCAGCGCAACGCTGATGTCCTTCCAACGCAAAGGAGCTTCGTCATGACCGATACCCTGATCAAGGTCGACTTGAATCAGCCTGCCACCGAGAACGAGCAGATCCACAACCGCTGGCATCCCGACATTCCGATGGCCTGCTGGGTCAAGCCGGGCGACGACTTCATTCTCGAGACCTATGACTGGACCGCAGGCGCGATCAAGAACGACGACGATGCATCCGATGTGCGCGACGTCGACCTCACCACCGTGCACTACCTGTCCGGTCCGGTTGGCGTCGAGGGTGCCGAGCCGGGCGACCTGCTGGTGGTGGACCTGCTCGACATCGGTGCCAAGCAGGATTCGCTGTGGGGCTTCAATGGCTTCTTCTCGCAGCAGAACGGCGGCGGCTTCCTGACCGACCACTTCCCCCATGCGCAGAAATCCATCTGGGATTTCCAGGGCCTGTTCACCAGCTCCAGGCACATCCCGGGCGTGCGTTTCGCCGGGCAGATCCATCCCGGTCTGATCGGCTGCCTGCCGGACCACAAGATGCTGGCGACCTGGAACGAGCGCGAGCAGGGCCTGATCGACACCAATCCCAACCGCGTCCCGCCGCTGGCCAATCCGACATTCGCCGCCACCGCGCACATGGGCAAGCTCACCGGCGAGGCGCGTGACAAGGCCGCGGCCCAGGGCGCGCGTACCGTGCCGCCCCGCGAGCATGGCGGCAACTGCGACATCAAGGATCTTTCGCGCGGCTCGAAGATCTTCTTCCCGGTCTATGTAGACGGCGCCGGGCTCTCGGTCGGCGACCTTCACTTCAGCCAGGGTGACGGCGAGATCACCTTCTGCGGCGCCATCGAGATGGCCGGCTGGGTGCACATGAAGGTCGAGCTGATCAAGGGCGGCATGGCCAAGTACGGCATCAAGAACCCGATCTTCAAGCCCAGCCCCATCGTGCCGACCTACAAGGACTACCTGATCTTCGAAGGCATCTCGGTCGACGAGAGCGGCAAGCAGCACTACCTGGACGTCAACATCGCCTACAAGCAGGCCTGTCTGAACGCCATCAACTACCTGACCAAATTCGGCTACACACCGGCGCAGGGTTACTCGCTACTCGGTTCGGCGCCGGTGCAGGGCCATATCAGCGGCGTGGTGGACATACCCAACGCCTGCGCCACGCTCTGGCTGCCGACCGAGATCTTCGAGTTCGACATCCACCCGAACGCGTCCGGGCCGACCCGGTTCCTCGATGGCAGCATCGACCTGCCGATCGCCTACGACAAATGAGTTCGTTCATCCGGGCGGGGCAGGTGCTCTGGACGGCGGCCTGGCGCGCCCGGATGGAGGGACACGGAGGATGACGCGATGCCGATCTATGAATACGACTGCGACGCCTGCGGTGATTTCACCGCCCTGCGCCCGATGAGTGTGCGCAGCGAACCCTGCGATTGCCCGGCCTGCGGCACGCCCAGCCCGCGAGTGATTCGCACCGCCCCCGGCCTGGCAACCATGGCCGGCAGCACCCGCGCGGCGCATGAGACCAATGAGCGCGCCAGCCACGCGCCCAAGACAGTCGCCGAGTATGCCGCCAGCAAGCGCCACCCGGCCGGCTGCAGCTGCTGCGGCCCGAGTAAGCCGCTGCAACCCACCAAGGCTAATCCCCATGCGCTCAAGGCCAGCCCGTCGAACCGGCCGTGGATGATCAGCCACTAGCCTGCAGACTTGGTCGCGCCAGCGCCAACCCGCTCACTACGACAGAACCCGAAAGAGGGAGAGATCCATGCGTCACGGTGATATTTCCAGCAGTCCCGATACCGTCGGCGTAGCCGTCGTCAACTACAAGATGCCGCGCCTGCACACTCGCGCCGAGGTACTCGACAACGCGCGCAAGATCGCCGAGATGATCAAGGGCATGAAGCTCGGCCTGCCGGGCATGGACCTGGTGGTGTTCCCCGAGTACAGCACCATGGGGATCATGTATGACCCCGGCGAGATGATGGAAACCGCCACCACCATTCCCGGCGAGGAAACCGCGATCTTCTCGGCCGCCTGTCGCGAGGCACGGACCTGGGGCATCTTCTCGCTCACCGGCGAGCGCAACGAAGACCCGGGCAAGGCGCCTTACAACACGCTGGTGCTGATCAACGATCAGGGCGAGATCGTGCAGAAGTACCGCAAGTGCATTCCCTGGTGCCCGATCGAGGGCTGGTATCCGGGTGACCGCACTTACGTCAGCGACGGCCCCAAGGGCATGAAGATCAGCCTGATCATCTGCGACGACGGCAACTACCCGGAGATCTGGCGCGACTGCGCGATGAAGGGCGCCGAGCTGATCGTGCGCTGCCAGGGCTACATGTACCCGGCCAAGGAACAGCAGGTGCTGATGTCCAAGACCATGGCCTGGGCCAACAACTGTTACGTGGCGGTGGCCAATGCCGCGGGCTTCGATGGCGTCTACAGCTACTTCGGCCACTCGGCGATCATCGGCTTCGACGGTCGCACCCTGGGCGAGTGCGGCGAGGAGGAAATGGGGATCCAGTACGCCCAGCTGTCCATCTCGCAGATCCGTGACGCCCGTGCCAACGACCAGTCGCAGAACCACCTGTTCAAGCTGCTGCACCGCGGCTACACCGGCGTCTACAACTCGGGTGACGGTGACAAGGGCGTGGCTGACTGTCCGTTCGAGTTCTACCGCACCTGGGTGCTGGATGCGCAGAAGGCGCAGGAAAACGTCGAGGCCCTGACCCGAGCCACTGTCGGGGTCGCCGACTGCCCGGTGTATGAACTGCCGCACGCGGGACGGGAGCGTACGCTGGGTTGAAGGGTTGCCCGCTGCATTGGGGCGACTGTTCCAGAGGGTGGCAGGCCTGTGTCGACTTTGGGCGATTACCGGCCTCGTTGCGACCAGGTTTTGCCTTTCGGAGAGCAGGTAGTGGCGGACGCGCAGCGTTAATCGCCCCCATTCCCCGCGCTCCTTCGCTCCAATGGTGGAGGGGGCACACGTTCAACACTCCGCACCGGAATGCCCATGCCGTTCGTGAATGAACTGATCGAGCACAACCGTACCCAGCTCGCGCAAGCCAGCGACCGGGAGGGCCACGCGCCGAAGTCGGCGTCGCGCTTCCTGTTCGACGTCGAGACCGTCATGGCGCTGCTGCGCAGTCGTATCGTTGGTCAGGATGCGGTGCTGAGCGAAATCGAGGCGATGCTTCGCGTGGTCAAGGCCGGAATCGGCGATCCCGAACGTCCGCTGACGGTCAATCTCTTCCTCGGTCCGACCGGGGTTGGCAAGACCGAGATCGTCCGGCTGCTGGCTCAGGCCTTTCATGGCAAGCCGGACGCCTTCTGCCGAATCGACATGAATACCCTGGCCCAGGAGCACTACGCCGCCGCGCTCACCGGAGCCCCGCCCGGTTACGTGGGCAGCAAGGAAGGCACGACCCTGTTCGACGCCGAGGCCATCGCGGGAAGCTTCAGCCGGCCCGGTATCGTGCTGTTCGACGAGCTGGAGAAGGCCAGTCGGGAGGTCGTGCGCAGCCTGCTCAATGTGCTGGATAGCGGACGACTGACCTTGGCTGCTGGCAACCGGAGCCTCGATTTCCGCAACGCGCTGGTGTTCATGACCAGCAATGTCGGCGCACGGCAGGCTGCGCGATGGGAGCGCTGGCCGATACCGGCTATTGGCCGTGCCGTGTTGCAAAGCCGCAGCTTTGGGCAGGCGTTGCATCGGCATTTCGATCCGGAGTTCCTCAATCGCATCGACCGCACGCTGCAGTTCGAGAGCATCCAGGGCGATAGGCTGATGGCGGTGCTCGATGTCGAACTGGGCAAGCTGGCGCTGCGCCTGGACCGGCAGGGCGTACGGCTGCAGGTCGACGAGGCTGTCAAACGCGCCATCTGCCACGCGCACGACTCGCGCTTCGGTGCGCGCGACCTCAGTCGGCGGCTGCGCACGCGCCTGGAACCAGCGTTGGCAGCAGCCTTGTTGCGCGCTCCTGCCGAGCGGGTATGGCGAGCGGTGCTGCACGAAGGCGTGATCCGCGTGGAGCCGCTCGCGAGCGACTAGCAGCGAACTCTCCGGCGGTGCGGTCGTCCCATTTTCTAGACCGCCAACTTCACTGAACGGGGAACATCAATGGCCATGCTGGACACCCGCGGCATCGGGGCCTTTACCTTGCTCAAGCGCACCTTCAAGGAATTCGGCGCCGATGACATGTCGACCTATGCATCGGCGCTGGCCTACCGGGGGCTGTTCGCGATGTTTCCGTTCCTGGTGTTCCTCATTGCATTACTCGGCTTTCTCGATCTGCAGAACTTCTTCGACTGGTTGCGCATGCAGGCCGCGCTGGCCTTGCCGCCAATGGCGATGGAGCAGATAAACCCGGTCATCAACCAACTGCAGGAGCAGCAGGCCGGGCTGTTGTCGTTCGGTATTCTCGTGGCGTTGTGGACGGCTTCGATCGGCTTCCGATCGCTGATGATCGCTATGAACCGCGCCTATGACGTGGAGGAGGGGCGCCCCGGCTGGAAGCTCATCTTGCTCTCGCTGGCCTATACGATAGGCGTCGCGGTACTGCTGCTTCTGACTGCCGGGCTGATGATCATCGGGCCGCAGGCGATGGAGTGGCTGGCCAGCCAGGTGGGAATGGGCGATCTGGTGGTTCTGCTCTGGACCTGGCTGCGTTGGCCGGTGATCGTGGTCATGTTGATGCTTGTGGTGGCGCTTCTCTACTACGTGACTCCGGATGTGGAGCAGGAATTCCGCTTCATTACACCGGGCTCGGTGCTGGCCGTGCTGGTGTGGATCCTGGCCTCGATCGCCTTCGGTATCTACGTGCAGAACTTCGCCGACTACAACGCCACGTACGGCAGCATCGGCGCCATTATCGTGCTGCTACTCTATCTGTATATCTCCTCCGCGGTGCTGCTGTTCGGTGCCGAACTCAATGCAGTCATCGAGCACGCGTCGGTGGAAGGCAAGGATCCGGGCGACAAACAGCCTGACGCCTGAGCGGAGCCCGACGCGAACGTCCCTCCGGCGTAACGGTCATTTATTTCATTACAGATTTATTCCGCATGGATGGCGGAGCGGGTCGCCGACGCGGCGCCCCGTCGGCGAGCAGCCGGTTCTTCTGCAACGGACCGAACGGAGAAGTACCTTGCACATCGCGGACATGACCATGTTCTACGCGCCGGCCAGTGGTGGCGTGCGCACCTACCTCGAGGCCAAGCACCGGCGCTTGCAGCTCTACTCCGGGGTGCGCCACAGCATTCTGGTGCCGGGCGACGGCTACAGCCACAACGACGGTCTGTATCAGGTACCCGCTCCGATCCTGCCGTTCGGCAAGGGCTATCGCTTCCCGATCCGTCGTGCTCCCTGGTGCAATCTGCTGCGTTCGTTGCGGCCTGACCTGATCGAAGTCGGCGATCCGTACATGACCGCCTGGGCGGCTCTCGAGGCCGGGCGCAGGCTGGAGGTGCCGGTGATCGGTTTCTACCATTCGGACCTGCCCTTGCTGGTCAGCAACCGTATCGGCAGCTGGCTGGGGACGAATTTCAATGGCTACGTCTCGCGACTGTATGGCAGCTTCGACCGCGTGCTGGCGCCGAGTGAAGTGATGGCTGACAAGCTGACCCACCTGGGCGTGCGCAACGTCTTCGTGCAGCCGCTGGGGGTCGATCTGGAGACCTTCAACCCCGACCGGCGCGACCCGCAGCTCCGCCGTGAACTGGGTTTGCCGGACGATGCGCGGCTGATGGTGTTCGCCGGCCGCGGCTCGCGGGAGAAGAACCTGCACATCCTGCTGGAGACCGCGCGTCAGCTCGGCAAGCCTTATCACCTGTTGCTGGTGGGCTCGAGCATGCCGCAGCGGGTGCCGGACAATGTCACGGTCATCGATCGCTTTTGCCCGGCCATCGAAGTGGCGCGTTATCTGGCCAGCAGCGATGTGCTGCTGCACGCCGGTAATCAGGAGACCTTCGGCCTGGTCGCGCTGGAGGCCATGGCGTCCGGCATTCCGGTCGTCGCGGCGCGGGCTGGGGCGCTGCCGGAGTTGGTGCCATTCTACAGCGGGCGACTCTGCAAGCCGCTCGACCCCAGGGCGATGGCGCATACCGTGCGCGAACTGTTCGAGGACGAGCCGAGGTTGCTTGGCCATCAGGCGCGCCAGCATGTCGAAGCCCACCATGCATGGGATGCGGTGGTCGCCGGGCTGCTGGCGCACTACCACGCGGTGTTGGGCACGGCGGATCTGCCGGTAGCCGTGCATGGCTGATCGAGCCCTGACGCTGGTGTTGCATGACGTCGCCGCGGAAACTTGGCCGGACTATCGGCCGTTCGTCGAGGCGGTGGATGCCATTGGCGGCGTCCCGATCACTTGGCTGGTGGTGCCGGACTTTCATCGACGCAATCCGCTGGAGCGGCAGCCGGAGTTCCGCCGGCTGCTGGACCGTCGTCTGCAGCGGGGCGACGAGCTGGTGCTGCACGGCTGCTATCACGCCGACCTGGAGCCGGCACCGCGCAATCCGCGGGATTGGTTCATGCGCCGCGTCTATACGCACGAGGGCGAGTTCTACAGCCTGGACACGGCGAGCGCGCGGCAACGCCTGGACCATGGCATGGAGCTGTTTCGCCGCCACGGTTGGCCATTGCATGGCTTCGTCGCGCCGGCGTGGCTGATGAGCCCCGGCACACGGCGTGCGCTGGCGGACAGCGGGTTGGTCTATACCAGCGATCCCGGGCATCTGTTCCGGCTGCCGGAATTCGCGCCCATCGTCGCACCGGGGCTTGTCTGGAGTGCTCGCAGCGCCTGGCGTCGCGGATTCTCCCGGCTGGTTAGCGAGCATCAGCTGCGTCGTCATCGAGGGGCCCCGTTGCTGCGGCTCGGGTTGCATCCGGTGGATATGCGCCACGAATTTTCACGGCGTTATTGGAAGGACGTGCTGCTTCGGTTGCTCGATGACGGGCGTCGGCCGGTAACCAAGATAGACTGGCTGGAAGAGAACGGATCGTTGAGCGCAGTGGCATGAATCGACGCTGGTGGTTGTTGGGCGGCGCCCTGGCTGCCGCTGCGCTCGTGCCACTGCTGCTTGGTGGCAGGGGGCTGTTCGAGCGTCTCTGGCAGTTTCCCGGCGGCCTGCTGATGATCATGCTGGGCATGGTGCTTGTCGGCTGGAACCTCAATGCGCTGCGCCTGCGCCTGTTGCTCGGGCGCCGGCAGCTGGGCCAGCGCCGCGCTTTCGGTATCGTCGTGGCTACCGAGTTCGCGATCTGTGCGACGCCCGGCGGCGCTGGCGGCCCGCTGACGCTGATGGCGCTGCTGATGCGCCAGGGCGTGGCGCCGGCCAAGGGCACCGCGACTTATGCCGTCGAGCAGTTGAGTGATCTGCTGTTCTTCGCCTGCGCGCTGGTCGGTGTGCTGTTCTACGCGTTGACGCATGCACTCAACGCGTACATCGCCAGCCTGCTGGGCTTCAGCGCGGCGCTGTTGATCGGAGTGTTAGTGCTGCTGGCGCTGCTCGGCCGCTTCCACCGCCAGGTCTTCCTGCTCAACGGCTGGCTGGTCACGCGCCTCGGCATGAAGCAAACGCGCAAGCGGCGCTGGGCGCGCAAGGTGCTGGGCTTCCGCAACGCCCTGGTCGAATGCTTCCGCCTGCCACGGCGAATCCTGCTCACGGTGTTCGCACTCACCACGCTGCACTGGTTGCTGCGCTTCAGCGTGCTCTACCTGACGCTGCAGGGGCTGGGCAGCGAACTCGCCTGGGCCTGGACCTTCCTCGTGCAGCTACTGGCGCTCACCGCCGGTCAGCTCAGCCTGTTGCCCGGTGGCGCCGGCAGCGCCGAACTGGCCTCGGCCGCGTTGCTGACGCCCATGGTAGGCAAGTCGACCACCGCGGCGGCCATCCTGATCTGGCGTTTCGTGACCTATTACTTTTACCTCATCGTCGGCGCGCCGGTGTTTTTGCATCTGGCGGGTCGGCCCTTGCTGCGCCGGTTGATGCCATCGCGCCAGGCATGAACCGCTCCGCCCCGATGGCTGGGCGAAACTAACGCTTCGCGCGGACGGTCCACCTTATGTCACTAACGAATAAGTCAGGAGTTCGCCATGAGTAGCGCAGAAGACAAGATCAAGGGCAATACCAACGAAGCCGTCGGCAAGATCAAGCAGGGCGTGGGCGAAGCGACCGATAATGAGCGCATGAAAGGCGAGGGTCAGCGCCAGGAGGTCAAGGGTGAAGGCCAGCAGCTCAAGGGGGAGGCGAAGGACACCTTGAAGAAGGGTGTCGACAAAGCCTGACCGCACATTGCCGCAGACAAAAATGCCCGCTTCATGCGGGCATTTTTGTGTAACGAGCGCTGATCAGCGCTCCAGATATTGCAGCTTGTCCTTCACGCCATCCCATTCTTCGGCATCGGCCAGCGCATCCTTCTTCTCGGTGATGTTCGGCCAGACTTCCGCCAGGTCCGCGTTCAGCTCGATGAACTCCTGCTGGTCTTCCGGTACCTCGTCCTCGGAGAAGATCGCCTGGGCCGGGCACTCGGGCTCACAGAGGGCGCAGTCGATGCACTCGTCCGGGTGAATCACCAGAAAGTTCGGGCCTTCGTAGAAGCAGTCCACCGGGCAGACTTCCACGCAATCGGTGTATTTGCACTTGATGCAGTTGTCGGTGACGACGAAGGTCATGTCTAGCTATCTCCTCAGGCGTGTCAGGTAGGCGTTACGGTGACGCCCCTGCGAGTAGGCGGCACAGGCAGATGCCGCTATCAAAAAAATGCGCGCGATTCTAGCAGCTTTCGCGGCACATCAAATGCGTGATTTCAAGCTGTATAGCAGCTCCAGCGCCTGGCGCGGCGTCACATCATCGGGATTGATTCGCCCCAATTCCTCGAGCACCGGATGCGGCAGGCTGGCGAACAGGTCGCTCTGCATCGGTGGTGCCGGCTGGCCGGGTGCCATTCTCGGCGCTTCGTGGGGCAGGCTGGTGGTTTCCAGGCGCGACAGATGGTCGCGTGCACGCTGGATGACTTCGCCCGGCACACCGGCCAGCTGCGCCACCGCCAGGCCATAGCTCTGGCTCGCCGGGCCAGGCAGTACATGGTGCAGGAAGACGATGCGCTCGTTGTGCTCGGTGGCCGAGAGGTGCACGTTGGCCACTACCGGCTCGCTTTCCGGCAGCACGGTCAGTTCGAAGTAGTGGGTGGCGAACAGCGTGAACGCGCGCAGCTTGGCCAGGTGCTCGGCTGCCGCCCAGGCCAGCGACAGGCCGTCGAAGGTGCTGGTGCCGCGGCCGACCTCGTCCATCAGTACCAGGCTGCGATCACTGGCGTTGTGCAGGATGTTGGCGGTTTCGCTCATTTCCACCATGAAGGTCGAGCGCCCGCCGGCGAGGTCGTCCGAAGAGCCGATGCGGGTGAAGATGCGGTCCACCAACGACAGCTCGCAGGCGGCTGCCGGGACGAAGCTGCCGATCTGTGCCAGCAGCACGATCAGCGCAGTCTGGCGCATGTAGGTCGATTTACCGCCCATGTTCGGCCCGGTGATGACCAGCATGCGGGTGGCATCGTCGAGGCCAAGGTCGTTGGCCACGAAAGGCGTCTCCAATACTTGCTCGACCACCGGGTGGCGACCCTGCTCGATGCGCATGCACGGCTGCTCGACGAAGCGCGGGCGATTCAGATCGAGATTGAGCGCGCGCTCGGCGAGATTGCTCAGCACGTCCAGTTCGGCCAGTGCGGCGGCGCTTTCCTGCAGGGGCGGCAGGTGGCCGATGAGCAGTTCCAGCAGCTCGTCATAGAGCAGCTTCTCGCGGGCGAGGGCGCGGCTCTTGGCCGACAGTGCCTTGTCTTCGAATTCCTTCAGCTCAGGGGTGATGAAGCGCTCGGCGCCCTTGAGCGTCTGCCGGCGGATGTAGTCGGCCGGCGCGGATTCGGCCTGCTTGCTCGGCAGCTCGATGAAGTAGCCGTGCACGCGGTTGTAGCCGACCTTGAGGTTGGCCAGGCCGGTGCGCGCCCTCTCGCGGGTCTCCAGGTCCATCAGGTACTGGCCGGCGTTCTCGGAGAGCGACTGCAGTTCGTCCAGCTCGGCGTCGTAGCCGGTCTTGAGCACGCCACCGTCGCGGATCACCGCCGGTGGGTTGTCGATGATGGCGCGCGCCAGCAGCTCGGCCAGTTCCGGGTAGGTGCTGATGCTTTTCGCCAGTTCCAGCAGATGCGGTGCCACCAGGTCCCGCATGCCGGCCTGCAGCTGCGGTAGCGCAGCGAGCGCGTCGCGCAGGCGCGCCAGATCGCGCGGCCGAGCGTTGCGCAGGCCGATACGGGCGAGGATGCGTTCCAGGTCTCCGATGTCCTTGAGCTGCGGCTGCAGCTGTTCGAAGCGGTAATGCTCCAGCAGGCAAGTGATCGAGTCCTGACGCGCCTCGAGAGTCTCGCGGTTGCGCAGCGGGCGATTCAGCCAGCGGGTCAGCAGGCGCGAGCCCATGGCGGTCTGGCAGCGGTCCATGACCGATTGCAGCGTGTTGTCACGGCCGCCGGCCAGGTTGACGTCCAGCTCCAGATTGCGCCGGCTGGCACCGTCGAGGATCACCGTGTCGTCGAGGCGCTCGTGGCGCAGGCTGCGTAGGTGGGGCAGGGCGGTGCGCTGGGTTTCCTTGGCGTAGGCGAGCAGGCAGCCGGCGGCACCGATCGCCAGGGTCAGGTTCTCGCAGCCGAAGCCCTTGAGGTCCTGGGTGGAGAACTGCTGGCAGAGGCTCTTGAACGCCGAATCGCGATCGAAATCCCAGGGTGCACGTCGGCGCACGCCGCGGCGCTTCTCCAGCGGCAGACCCTGCGGCCAATCGTCGGGGATCAGCAGTTCAGCTGGGCTCAGGCGCTCCAGTTCGGCGAGTAGGGTTTCCCAGCCCTTGAGCTCCTGCACGCTGAAACGGCCGCTGGCGATGTCCAGCACCGACAGGCCGAACAGCTTCTCGTCGCCGACTACCGCCGCCAGCAGGTTGTCGCGGCGCTCGTCGAGCAGCGCCTCGTCGCTCACCGTACCGGGGGTGATGATGCGCACCACCTGGCGCTCCACCGGGCCCTTGCTGGTCGCCGGGTCGCCGATCTGCTCGCAGATCACCACCGATTCGCCCAGCTTGACCAGTCGCGCCAGGTATCCTTCGGCGGAGTGGAACGGAATGCCGGCCATGGGGATTGCTGTGCCCGCCGACTGTCCGCGCGCGGTCAGGGTGATGTCGAGCAGCGCGGCGGCTTTCTTGGCGTCGTCGTAGAACAGCTCGTAGAAATCGCCCATGCGGTAGAACATCAGCTGGTCCGGATGCTCGCGCTTGAGCTTCCAGTACTGCTGCATCATCGGCGTGTGCTTGGAGAGGTCAGAAATTTCTTTATTCATCAAAGACTTATGGCGGTACGGCAAAAGTAATGGGGCAAATTTGGGGCATGTCACGCTGCTTTTTGCATGCCTGCCCAGATGTGTTGAAGCTCGAACGGGGACTCGTCGTCCATCCATTTGGCGTACACCTGGACCAGCATTGTGAAGTCCTTGTGCCCCATCTGCTTGGCGATGAACGCAAGGTTACCACGCGCTACCAGGCACCAGCAGGCGTAGGTGTGGCGCGTCTGGTAGGGGCGGCGTGGGCGGATCTTGGCGCGACGCTGGATGTTGGCCCACTTCGAGTTCCAAGACGTCGGAATGAACCAAGGGTTTACGTTCTTCTTGCGTGCCTGCACAACGGGAGAAATCAGCGGCGTGACGGTTTCCCGTATCGATTCGTGGCGGGTGAGTTGCACAGTGATGGTCCGTGGCTCGATGCCGTGCTCGATAGCCAGCAGTTCCTTACACGCGTCCAGTGCTGGCGGAAATAACAGTACGACGCGTTTCTTGCCGGTCTTAGGCAGCTTGAACGTGCCCCTGCTTGTAATGGCTCGGTTTACATGGATCTGGCCTTTGATCAGGTCGATGTCTTCCCTGGCTAATGCGCCGAGTTCTCCAGGGCGCAGGCCGGTGTAAACGGCCAGTGTCACCGCAGCTCGATCCATTGGGTGCAAGCAACCTTTGGTCAGGAGGGCGTCCAGCTCGGCTTTGGTAAGCGGGTCTGGGTCACGCTCGGTCATCTCAAAGCGCGTGCAGGCATTGGCTAGGCCAGAACGGCAATAGCCGTTGGCCTCACACCATCCAAGAAATCCTGCGAGCGTGGCGAGGTAATGATTCACCGTCGAGGTGGCGCGCGTCTCGATCAGACTCACACGCAGCTTCTGAATGTCTTCGGGCAGCAGGACGCTGCCAAGACGGTCTCGACCTAGCATGTCAGTGCAGATGTCGAGCGCGATTCCGTATCGGCTCTCGGTTTCCTTGGTGATGTCGACCGCCTTAAGGGGCTTATACCTAGCCAACAGCGCATGCAGCCGCTCGTCGCGGGTGTTGCTGTAGTTTCCTGCCTGCTTGCTGTCCGGGAAGTGCTCGGCATAGTCGAACTTGCCCATCTTGATGTCATGAAGCACCGCTGCCCGGAGCTGGGCGGCGTGCTTGATGTTCGCCTTGGTCACCGGGAGGCCGAGCGTCTCCCGATAGCGGCGTTTGCGCCACATAAACACGATACGGATGCTGCTGCCGTGGATCTCGATGCCAGAGTGCCTGGCCAGCTCGGCTTTTAGACCGCATCCTGCGGCGCGCTCTCGACCCACTGGTTCACTTCCTCAATGTTGATAAAGATCCGTCCGTCCTGTGCCTTACGCCAGATGCGACCCTGCGCCCACGTTCCGTTTTTAACTTTGTGTTCGATGGCCGTCCGGCTGTAGCCGAACAGGTCGGCGGCTTTAGGGATAAGTACCCAACGAGGCGCGATCATGTGAGCTGCGCCTCGCGCTTGGTCTGGGGCATAGCTCGCCGGCGGAGAGAGCAGACGCTGATGAGGTGCTTGCGGTGCAACGCCTTGAGATGGCGCGACGGCAGTTCCCCCGTGCGTTCTGTATACGCACGGGGCCCGCTGTACATCTGGAGAAATGCGAGAGCGGGGGTGCTATACCGCACCATCAACAGGGCTTCTATAGGTGTTCGAGTGCTTGAGTTTGGTGTCGGCATGACTTGTCCTCCTGCTCATACCCGACACCCATTAGATAGCACCGCAAGCACATTTTGGGGCGCTATCTGACCAGATTCTGGTCAGCATTAAGATTTGGGGCCGCCTCGGTTATCGTTCTCCTCATCGTCCCCCATAAACCAACAAACCCAAGTTCTGCGGAAGCTCTGCTAGACCAAGATCTTTGCTTACCAAAATCTGGTCGAATTAGACTGCGGAATTGGATGGAAGCCAGACACGAAGCGGATTTCCATCTCCTTCCGGCCGTTACGCGTAGTGAGCGATTTACCACCACTAACATGCCGGACGATTGGATGCCGGACCTCGGCGCTTCAACGTCGATTTGGATCATCGTCCTGGGCAGAGCGCCGGCCATCCGCAGGCGCGCCATCAGAACGCTTTCTTGCACCCTTGCCGTCCGCACTCTGCGCCACTACCAGGCCAATCACCGTGGCAACCGCAATCACCGCCAGCGTCAGGCCGATGAAAAAGAGGATCGTGTAGGTTTTTGTATCCATGGTTATTCCTGTTGGTCCGTTGCCGTTGCCGCAGTGGAGGCAACACGGCAACGGTGACATCAACCTCTATCGCTGCCGAGGCCGACGCTGATGCAGTACGTTCCGGGTACGGCCAGGACGACGCAGACGATTGGTCCGGCGCCCATGACCTGGCCCCAGAGGTTTTTCAACAGCGGATAAGCGATGAATACCGCCGCCGCTTCAGCCGGCTGCATGGTGGCGAGTCGGCCGAGGACGGCTGCCTCGATGCCGGAAAGCAGCACGAGCAAGCAGCCTGACACTGCCATCACTGGCCGGAGCCCGAGCCGTGATCGGCGACGACCAGAGCCTGAATAGTCCAGCGGTAAGGGTATCTGCCGAATCAACCGGCCGCGCGCAATGCGGGCATCTACCGCCAGGGCCAGCCAGGAGATGCCTATGGCGAATGCGAGGATGAGGCTAACTACCAGCGCAAATGGCGACATAATCAATTTCCTCCAAGTGCTGTGGCGTCTGCGTTTAGTCGAAACCGAAAGAGGAAAAGCTGCTTTCGAAACAGCTGATGCCGTGATCAAACGAAAGGCTGTCGCTCAGCATGTCCGTGCCGAACGCGTTCCCCATGACATCAAAACAGCTGTCGAGCATAGGCATGCCGTTGGCCGGATTGACCCAGGAGGTTGCCATGGGCTCGAAGTGGGAAGAGAAAATCGAGGAAATTTCCTCTGTCTGGATGGGGTGGACCGGATCGAATGAATCAGCCCTACCAGTGTGCTCGTGCAGAATGCTGTCGAAGGCCATGCTCGTGTTCATGTTCTCATCGATCAGAGAATCGATCCGATACCACGGGCGCTCATGACGAATGCCGAGGCCGTCATGCACCAAGACCGCTTTTCCCTGGCTGGGATAGATGATGGTGGTGTACGCCGAGTTGGCGGATTTGAGAAAGAGTGAGAGCAGTTGGGCGAGGTTCTGGACCAGCTTCATGACGGGCTCCTTGAATGTAGGTGCCTTCAGCGTCTCCCGACTCTATGAAAACCCAACTTGATGTGCTCGGTTTCATGTCCGCACCCTGCCTGAACCAGCGGCATCATGAGCAGATTCCGGGCGCCCACCACGTTGTGGGACATCACCTAAGGCAATGCTAGCCCAACTGACTGCACGCGAAAGTCAGCAAGCGGCCGATTCTGTTGAAAAAGTCCCGTCGCGATTTTCGCTCATGAAAGAGCGTTAGAGACGTTGAAATCTGGTTCACTCAGAAGCCGAAGCTGTCTTGGTTTTCACGTAGCAACGTCGAAATCGAGCGATTTTTGAGCTGACGAAAAGCAGCGCTCTCAAAAACCGACTTTTTCAACAGAATCGGCCAAAAGCGGACGGCCAATCTTGTCAGTCAATCCATTCTCTGTTCGCCGAATGAGCCAACGGGATTGCCATTTTTGCTGGCAATCCCGTTGCTGTTTCAGCGCGACCGCAACACCCCAAACCGGACGCCCCAGAGTGTTGCGGGCCTTCAGGCCACCACGGGAATTAGCGGATCGGCCGCAGCCAGAGCTGTTTCGCGATCAGCCATCGGCGGATAGATCCACTGAGTATTGATCACCCTTCGTGCACAGGCGGCCTTTCACTTTCACCCTTCGCCAGAAAAACGGGGTTCATGCCGTATAAATCTATTACGAATGGTGAATTTACGAGGCGAGTAGGAAGCCGTGTCGCGTAGCGGAAGTATGCCGATGCCTGGGTAGCACCAAGCAGCCGAAAAAATGCGCCGGAGGCGATGGTGGAAGCGCAGGGCACCGCAAGAAGCAGGGGGATATTTCTGAACGCTGATCGCGCTGATCGGAGAAGCGTTTTCTCAGTACGGGTAGGTGCCGGTGTGCGGTAGAGAGCTACACCATGCCCTGGAAGCCCTACAGTTGGTACTGCAGCGGATGGATAGCCTATGGCTACATAGGTAGCCATAGGCTATCCATCTCGCCCAGCAGGCGCTGTCCTGGGGCGCCAGCGCGGCATCGGTCAGCACCGCCACCGCGAAACCCTCGCGGCGAGCATCCAGCGCGCTCATAGAGCGCGCAGAAACTGACGTGACAACGGTTCCGCATACCGATTGCCAACCCGAGCGGTCATGCGCATGTACCTGCTTGACGTGAGCGAACGAGACCTATTGCTGATCATTGACCTGCAGAACGACTTCTGCAGTGGCGCGCCCTGGCGGTACCCGACTGTCGCGGCCGCTTAGGCACCGTCTGCTGTAGACAGTGGGTACGCCAGATGTTGCGCGACGCCGCCGCTCCTTCGTCGGGCACGTCCGAGCGCTTCACATTTACCGCCGCTGACAGCGTTTGGCATGAGGGAGGCAGAATTCCTAGGATGCACCACAGCTTTGAACGCGCGACTCGTAAGACCGACGACAGCTGTGTCGCTCTTGGTATCGATATCGATCGATGTGTTTGCAGCTGCGCGACGGTTGTACAGACTAGCGCCGTGAAGCCGCGGTGAATGATGAGGGCGGCATGCGAAACTCGGGCTGGAATAAATGGCGATAGATAGTTATCTGGGCGTGGTGATAGTTGCAATTATCCTTTATGGGTAGTTCGACGAAAGGTACTGCATAGTTATTAAATTTCATTAATTATTGCCGGCTTTGTATTCGTCGTGGAATTCCAATCCCGTGCCGCCTCTGTCATAGTTCGACGGAGAGCAATTGGTATGCAATGTATGAAGACAGTTTTAATCGTTGATGATCATCCATTCATATGCTTGGCCGTACGCATGGTGCTGGAGCGAGATGGCTTTATCGTCGTGGGTGAAGCGGACAACGGAGTTGATGCTATTCAGCAGGCCCGACACACGCGGCCCGATCTGGTTATCGTCGACATCGGTATCCCAAAGCTCGACGGTCTGTCGGTGATTGCACGGCTTCGGCTGCTGAGCGATGAACTACGCGTCCTCGTGCTGAGCTCCCAGCCCCCCAGCCTCTTCTCGGCACGGTGCAGGCAGGCCGGTGCCGCAGGCTATGTTTGCAAAGCAGGCGATCTGGGCGAACTGAGCAACGCGATTCATGCGATCAAATCCGGCTACGATTATTTTCCCAGTTCGGCTTACGGTTCAGTTGGCCACAGTGATGTGGCGGCAACGGAGGTCGGCCTGCTGAGCTCGCTTTCCGACAGGGAAATCACCGTGCTGCGCCAGCTGGCTCAAGGGCGTTCGAACAAGGAAATAGGTGAGGATCTCGCGCTTAGTAACAAGACCATAAGTTGTTACAAGAGGCGCATCATGGACAAGCTGAATGTCCGGACGCTTGTGGATCTAGTGGAAATCGCCAAACGCAATTCATTCACCTGACGTGTGGGCAGGTTGCAGGCCTAGCATCACAGGCCGGGTGATGCCGCATTTTTCCATGCCACTAGATGAGTCGAATAGATGGTTGATGACCTTTCCAGTCCGGGGCCTGCGATGCACGTTCACGCTTCAAAGCCAAATCCGATAAGTCTGCTGGTAGTCGACGATTACCCTCCGGGATTGATGCTGCTTATGCAGCAGTTCATTTTATTTGGCTATCGGGTGAGCGCGGTGTCCGGCGGGGAGGATGCGTTCAAGCAATGGGTCGGTGGAGAGTTCGATGCGGTAATCACCGACTCCCGAATGCCTGATGTGGACGGTTCGGCGTTGACCTGCTCGATCCGCCAGTACGAGAAGCAGGCATCTGTGTCGCCTTGTCTGATCATTGGATTTACTGCAAATGCCGTTGCGGAGGAGCGCGAGCGCTGCTTGTCTGCCGGAATGGACGAGTGTTTTTTCAAACCGATGGATCTGGCCGAGCTTGACCGTTACATCAAAGCGCGCTTGCTGGGCCCGTCGCCAGGTAGCCAACCGGCCGGCCAGGATGATGATGGCGGCCTGGGCGTGCTGGTTCGGCAGTTGGAGCGTCTGGCTGTGCCCGACCCGAGCACTATGCCTTTGCTGGTCAGAGTCTTGCGGGAGACTACCCAAGCCGACATTAATCAACTTGAACAGCTGGCGGCGAAGCGCGACTTTGTCGGGCTTGCTGAGCTGGCCCATAGAATCAGAGGTGCGGCAGGCATCATCGGCTTGGAGGAAGTCGTCAGCGCTTGTTATGTGCTGGAGATCGCCTGTGATGAGTCGTCGTCAGGTGACGCAGTATGCCGTGGTGTTGAGCGCCTCCAAGGACTGATGCGAGACCTGAGCACCGCGTTGGATGAAGTGGTGCCCGTCGATCGGCCGAAAGCGTAGCGGGCGGGCTGGGCCACGGTTGCGTGTGCGATGACTCCTGCTGCGACGGTGCGCATCCGGAGCCATCGTCGGTATCAGGAAGCTAGCTGCTCGAGCGGGCGGTCAGCAGGCGATCTCCGAAGAACTCCAGGTGTGCCCGCGGGTAGGCTGGCAGTGGCCATCGATCTATCTTTTGCGCCAGCTTCTGATAGGTGATGGCGCAATTGGACTTTGGGTAGGCCTCGAATACGCATTGATATTTCTGCGCGGCACTTCGGACTTTCTCATCAAATGGCAAGTCGCCGAGGTAATCCAGTACCACACTTAAAAAACGATCTGTAATCTGCACAAGTCTTGCAAAGAGGGCGCGGCCTTCATGCAGCGAACGGGTCATATTAGTTACTATGTGAAAGTGAGTGACTCCATAGTTCTGGCTAAGTAGTTTGATCAGGTTGTATGCGCCGTTGATGGAGGCAGGCTCGTCAGTAATCACCACCAGTATCTGGCGTGATGCTTGAACGAACTTCAGCGTCGTCTCGGATATTCCTGCGGCGGTGTCGATGATAAGTACGTCGAGGCTCTCCGATATTTCGCTGACCGCATGTATCAGTCCCGCTTGCTGGGCGACGCTGAGGTTCGCCATCGAAAGATCACCGCTTGCTCCCGGTAGCAAGCGCACGTTTTTTCGTTTGTGGGTAAGCATCGCCTGCTCCACCGAGCATGTGCCGCATAAAACGTCGGCAATGGTTCGCTTGGCCACCAGTCCTAGCAGCAGATGGGCGTTCGCAAGGGTCAGGTCGGCGTCAAGTATCATCGTTTGTCGCCCAAGCGCCGCCAGCGCTAGGGCCAGGTTTACGGCGACATTGGTCTTGCCACAGCCGCCTCTTCCTCCGGCGACAGCGATAACCTGTACGGCATTCACGGTAATCATCCTTGGTAGGGTCTGGCTCGGGCCTGTTTTGTCGAAAGGATGATCCCAGAGTCGCGCTTTTTCTTAACGCTGAAACGTCCTATGGCGTTGTAGGAAATTTCTTATTCAAGGCGCTTGCCTTGAATAGATGTGCGCTGATCCGCAGAATTTCCCCTTGAAACCTGCGTGCCGATCGCCATTGCGCTCACAACGGTTTAGTAGGGCGGCACTGCCTTTTCCGCAAGCTATTCCGGCTGACTCAACTCCAGTCGGTAGGTGCTTCTTGGTTCGAAGGAGCTTATTTGGCACATCAAGCTGCGCGCTTGAATTATTGAGCGAGCCGGTCTGACACCGCGCAGCCGAGCCGTACCTCTTTGAATGCCTGGTTAGGAAAACCTCATGTCGTCGAAACATGGATTGCGTAAATGGATATGGCGCGCATTTGTCCAGAGTGCCTTGGTTCCATTGGTGCTGGTCGAAATGGTCCTTATCGCCGTATATCTGCTGACAAATAGCGCAATCCGTGATGCTCAGGTCGAGTATTTGCGCCAGAGTGCGGTCGAGGATCTAAAGGTTTCTGCGAAACAGGAGGCGCTGGTCGTTGCCGAACAGCTCACCCAGGTACGCGAACTCACGGAGATCTATCGCAATCTGACCGCTGGCGTCTTGCTCGATGGGCAGGTGCCGCCACTACCAGATCTCGCGCTCAGTAGCAGTGGTGTGCGCTACACACCCGTGAACCATGGTGGCGCTGCGGTGTTCTACGCGAACTCGACGCCGGCCGAGCGCCAGGATCTGCAGAAAGTGGCCAGGCTCACAGCGCTGGAACCGCTGATGAAACAGATCGAGGTAAACAACCCCCTCGTGGCCAGTCTCTACTTCAACAGCTGGGACAGCCTGAACCATATCTATCCGTGGTTTCTCACCCCGGAGCAGTATCCGCACGACATGGTCATCCCCGATTACAACTTCTACTATCTGGCCGATGCGTCGAACAACCCTGAGCGCAAGGTGGTCTGGACAGACGTATACGTTGATCCAGCAGGGCATGGTTGGATGATGTCCGCAATCGCGCCGGTATACCGCGATGATTTTCTCGAGGGCGTGGTTGGGCTTGATATCACGGTTGGCGGCATCCTCGAGCAGATCGGACGCCTGCAGGTGCCGTGGGGCGGCTATGCGATGCTGGTTGGCAAAGATCTGAACATTCTCGCGTTGCCGCAGCCGGGTGAGGTGGATTTCGGTCTGGATGAGCTGATCGAACACTCTTACGAGGATGCAATTCGCCGAGAAATACTCAAGCCCGATGATTATCGACTCGACAGGCACGAGCAGACCGCCGCACTGGCACGTGCCATCGATGCAAAATCCAGTGGGGTTGAATCTCTGGTGCTTGACGGCCGCCCTCATCTGGTCGCGTGGTCGACCATCGACGCCACCGGGTGGCGTTTGTTAACGGTGGTGGATGAGGCCGATGTCTTCAGTCAGACCAATGCGCTGGCGAATCGCTACCAGCAGATCGGTTATCTACTAATCGCCGGGCTGGTGTTGTTCTATCTCCTATTCTTCGCCTACATGTGGGTGCGTGCGCGTCGACTGAGCCTGCGGTTGCTCAGCCCGATTGCCGGCATCTCTCGGATGATGGACCAGATCGGGCAGGGCAACTGGCTCCCGGCCCGGGTGACTTCGGACATTCGCGAGCTGGATCAGATGGCAGGGCATGCCTCCCTGCTCGGCAGTCAGCTCGAGCGCAGCGAGGCACAGCGGCTGCGAACCCTTGAGCGCCTGGAGCTGGTGCTCGAAAGCGCCACCGAAAGCCTCTGGGAAATCGACTACGAGGTGAAGATGGCAAAATTGCGCGGGCGTTTCCGCCAGCGTTTCGGTCTGCCCACCGACATCATTTCGATGGACTATTTCTACGAACGGGTCCACCCGGACGATATCGTCCAAATCCGGGAGGCCCATGCGAGGATGGCCGATGGCAGCGATGACAGCTATTCCGGAGAATTCCGATTTGCCGATCGCAATGGCGAATTCCACTGGCTGCTCAGTCGTGGACGGGTGCTGGAGCGCGATCCCGCGACCGGCTATGCCAAGCTGGCTGCTGGCACGCATGTGGACATCGATAAGCTCAAGCGTATCGAGACCGAGTTGCGGCAGGCGATGCTCGAGGCGCAGATGGCCAATCAGGCTAAATCTCGATTCATCTCCAGCATGAGCCATGAGCTACGTACGCCGTTGAATGCCATCCTGGGTTTTGCCCAGCTGATGCGAATGAAACAAGAAGCCCAGCCCGACGACAATGCCGACTTCCTCGACGAGATTCTCAGAGCCAGCCGCCACCTCAACCAGCTGGTCGGGGACATCCTCGACTGGTCGGGAACACAGCTGCAGTCGACTTCAGTAGAGCTTCAGACGGTCGATGTGAACCGGCTGATGCAGGAAAGTGCCGAGCTGGTACGAGCGGAAATTGCCGAGCGCGGCCTGCAGTTCAATGTCGACCTGCCCCAGCAGACACTGCAAGTGCATGCTGATCCGCGTCGCCTTCGCCAGGTTCTGCTCAATCTGCTTTCGAATGCAATCAAGTACAACAAGCCGGCCGGCCAGGTAACGCTTAGTTACCAAGCGTCGGCAGGCTATATTCGGCTGCTGGTGGAGGACACTGGACTCGGTATCGCCAGGGACAAGCAGGGCAAGGTATTCGAGCCTTTCCAGCGCCTGGGCCACGAGAACTCGATGATCCAAGGCACAGGTATCGGACTGGCACTCTGCCAGGAGCTGGCGTCACTCATGCGTGGTCGGATGGGTCTGCATAGCGAACCGGGGATTGGCAGTAGCTTCTGGATCGAACTTCCATTGCTTGGCAAAAATGTTCCACGCGACGCCATCAAGCAGGATGGACTGCCGCGCATCTTTTATGTGGAAGACAATCCTGCCAGTCAGTTTCTGGTTCGCACCGCACTGGCCGATGTCGCAGCGGTAGAAGTAGCAAGCAGCGGTGCCGTCGCGTTGCAGCAGATCCTGGCCAATCCTCCGGATCTGGTCCTGCTGGACCTCAAGCTGCCAGAAATGAGTGGCGAGGAACTGCTGGCTCGGCTGCGTCGCACCCCCCACGTACAGGGTGTGCCGGTCGTGGTATTAAGCGCAGTCACTGGTCGCGACGCCTTGCGCGCTGCCAGTCTGGATTGTCAGGGGCTCCTGAGCAAACCGCTGGACATGCAGGAATTGCGCAGGTTGGTGGCGGCGCTGTTGTCGGAGGTGTCCCAAAATGTTGTCTGATCAGCTGCGCCAGTCCACCGTTGTGGTCATCGATGATGTTTCGGCAAGCCTTCGCCTGCTGGAGTCCAGCGTGCGAGCCATTGGGGTGCGACAGGTCATCGCGTTCAGTGACTCGTCGGCTGGCTTGACCTGGTTGCAGCAGCATGACTGGGACTTGCTGCTGCTCGATGTTGACATGCCGGCACCCGACGGCTTCGACATCCTTCGCGAACTTGGTGAACGCGATCACAGCCGCATGGTGATCATGGTCAGTGCACTCAGTGACCGAGATAGTCGCTGCTCTTGCCTGACTCTTGGTGCTAACGACTTCATCGACAAACCTCTGGATCTGCCGGAGCTGTTGCTCAGGGTGCGCAATCAGCTGCAACTGAGCTGGGCTGGCAAGCAGCTGGAGATCGAACGTGAAACGCTGGAACACAAGGTCGCCGAGCGCACGGAACAGCTGAATACGAGCTATCAGTCGGTAATCCGCAGTCTGTCGCGCGCCGCACAGTACAGGGATGACGAAACCGGTCAGCACATCATCCGGATAGGTGAATCGGCGGCAATGATCGCCACCGCTCTGGGGCAGGCGCCCGAGTGGGTGGAGCGGATACGCCTGGCGGCCCCGATGCACGATGTCGGCAAGATCGGCATTCCCGACCATATTCTGCTCAAACCGGGGCAGCTTACCGATCCCGAGCGCGAGATCATGCAGCGCCACACGCGGATCGGGCATGCCATCCTGCGTGACGGTGAAGAATCTCCGTTGCTCGAGATGGCAGCCGAGATTGCCATGTATCACCACGAGCGCTGGGATGGGACCGGCTATCCACAAGGTCTGAAGGGGGAAGAAATCCCGTTGGCCGCACGTATTGTCGCATTGTGCGATGTCTATGACGCGCTGCGTTCACCTCGGCCATACAAGCAGGCCTGGCCTCTCGAAAAGGCGCAGGCTTACGTTGTCGAGCAGGCTGGGCTGCACTTTGATCCCTGTTTGGTCGAAGTAGCCAAGGGCATATTCCAGCAGATCGAGGAGATGCAGCATCGCCTGTCCGATGCTTGCTGAAGTCGAGGTTGGTCGGGCCGCCGCGGCAGCTACCGCGACGCTGTTGCGGTCCGTCGTGCCGCTTCCAGCATGACAGCTCGTCAGTCATCAGCGCGCCGGCCGTTGTTATCGCTAGTGGACGACCGGGGTGAAATACGGCGGTAGGGTGGTCATCGCTAGGACAAGCGAGCTGCCAACCATTGCTCGTGAGCCGGCGTCGGGGCACGCGCCGCATCAAAAACTGTTCGGTCATTGAACGACGGGGTGTTGTCCCTTGGTCGAATCTTCTATGTTTGAATGAAGCGAAGGCGCAACGAAAGGAATCTTGGTTACCACGTCTGATTACGGCCCAGATTCATACGCCTTCGCAGCTGGAAAGCCACTAGTCCTTCTGAGTGGAGCAAACCTCCTAATGAGGAAAAAGGGGACAGATTTATTTGTCTTCTCTAACCGTCCGCTTATGGCCGTTAGCCGTGGTCGGTGAGATGGCAGCGCCCGGCCAGAAGCGGCACGAGCGCGCGATTACTGATGGGATCGTCGGGAAAGGCAGCGCCACCAAACCCTTCAACGGCACTGGCAGAATGGGGTGTTGCCGCAGTGGATGTCCGATGGCAACGCGATGGCGCTGTCTGACTGAAACACCACCCTTAAAGCGCAATTCTGTTGCCGCAGCGGATGCCAAACGGCAACGCTGGCCTCAGCGTTTATTATTCCCGAGGCCGACTATGATGCTTTCAAGAGGCGTGGCGAGCTTCATCCTGTGAATCGGAACGGCATCCGAGCCAAAGGCCGTCGCTGGGCAAGGCTGCTAGTTCAGCATTGGCCCCGCAGCCTTCAATTCCGCAGCTGGAAAGGCACTAGCCAAGAAGCTTCCGATGGATAGGGTCGCCTGAAAGCAGTGGGTCATTGTTAGTAGAAGCTACAAAGGGACTTTCTCAACAGAACACTCAGATAGTCAGTTTCAAATTATAAAAATTTCCAGCTTTCAGGCTGGACAGGTTGAGAACGCCGAGTTAGCCTCAAAGCTCACAAAGGCACCGGGCGAGCCTATCGCCCCGCCGCCAATGGCGGAAAATACGACACGTAGTGTCGTCGCTACACTGCCTTACGCGTGGTGTAGTTAACAAAAAGTGCGATCGCAAATCGGCGATACACATAATCAAATCGGGCCCTTACGCCCGCATCAAGGCAAAAGCCGCGGTGTGCACGCTACAGGTGCGCCCACCGAATCGATCCCAGGGATCACCTCTCAGTAGCCCTAACGAGCCCGCTGAGCACAAATCTCGAACTGGCTATCAGCACGCGCCGCGCAGCGTTCATCGGCGTCTACACGCCCTGCGCCCCCATGCGCCCCGGCCACCAGTCTTAAAGTCGCACACAGAGACGGCTCTCTCAAAAAGGGCCAGACGCTTAGTGCTGCGTGGGTTTCAGCCGTTCGATTTACGGACGAAACCGGACGAATCACCCGTAGAAATGAACTGGGGCCCACCGGTCGAGGCGGTGGGCAGGCCGACATAGGCCGATGCCGGACTGCTGCAGCGAAAAACTGCAGCGGGTTGCGATTAGCCCCGCCATAGCTCCCACCCCCCGCCCTACGGAAAAAATCTCCTCGTACGCACCGCCTGCACGGTGCTGCCCGCACGGTCGGCGAGAACCAAAAAACTCTCGCGAAAAACTTACCAGTTTTAAGGGCGCGGGCTCTCCTTTAACTAATTTCATTTTGAGGTTTGTATGGTAACTCGCAATTTAGGTTTGAAAACGAGAGATATTAAAAAAGCCGGCGAATTTTCACTTAAGCGAGGCAATCTTTCATTTAGCTCTGCGGCGACAATTGCTGACCGCTGGAAACCGTTCGCTAGTTATATGACTGAGAATAATATCAAAGACCTTAAGGATTTATCCCGAGAGGATCTGATTGGGTATGGGGTGCTGCTTTCTGATCGTGTTTGCGATGATGAAATATCCGTTCCGTATGCGCAGAACCTGGTAAGCGCGGTTAACACGGTTATGAAAATGGCAACTCTTGGTGCATGGCATTCGGTTAGCCCGACACTGGATTGCGGGATTCCGGAGCGCTCGCACATAAGGACGTCGCCTCCAGATGGATTGTGCCGTGATGCATTTTATCGCGCATTGAATGCGTTAGACGACGAGTTCTCCGAGGGTAAAGCGGTTGCAATTCTAGCTCGGGAGTTTGGGCTCAGAACTAAAGAGGCAGCTCTCCTTGATAGCAAAAAAGCACTTGAGGAAGCGCACGACGGCGGATGTGTAAATATCACGCGCGGCACTAAAGGCGGGCGCAAAAGAAAAGTTCCAGTTTCATCATCTTCTCAAATTCAGGCCTTGGAGTTTTGTGCTTTTGTTCAGGGTCAGAGAAATCTTTTGATTCCAAAAGACAGCAACTGGGAGAAGTTTCGAGGAAATCAGATTCGCCAGATGCGAGAGGCATTACAGAAGCACGGCATCAGTCGACTACACGAGTTGCGTGCGGCATATGCCTGTGAGCGCTATGAGCAGCTTTCAGGTGTGCCTGCTCCAGTGCTAGGAGGTATAGAAACGCCACTAGGACATATGGCTCGAATAAAAGTTGCTATTGAGCTAGGACATGGTCGGATTGATGTAACTAACTCTTATCTAGGAGGGCGCAATGCTGACGCGCGAACTCAACCATAAAATCCACCTTTATAAGTCTCGCGGTGGAAAGGCGAGTCGGAGGCGTTCTGCTCAGCGCATGTTGGAGTTTGTTAATTGGTGCAATTGCGAGGCACATCAGACCGGGAAAAAACATGTCCATAAGTTTTTTGAGGAAAAAAACTTTGCACCATCTACCGCGCGTGATTACTGGTACGCAATTAAAACGCTTTGGGAGCTTATGGGGCGTGTTGGAGAACCGCCCAAGCCATGCGGCCTGAAGAGGCTGGTAAAGGCATCTTCTTAATAATTATTCTCAACAGGTATTTGCGACATGTTAAAAAATAAAGTTGATATGAAATTTGACTTAGGTGAAAAGCCGCTGAAAATGCCCAGCATCAAACACGCCTTTGTGATGGTGCCGCAGCAAAGCGTTGATCAGCTGTATGCTGAGTTGGATAAGTCGAAGGTGGTGCGTGGGATTATTTTGCTTCACTATCTAACCCAAGGTAGTGTCTTGCTGCGGGTGTGCCCAGAACCTTTTGTAAAAGAAGGCCCATCGCGCATCGATGTCGTATCTTTTAACAGTATGCGTAAAAAATGCTGGAGTTATCATGGGGATAAAATCTACTACTCTAAGTTTGTGCCTCTGGTTGACGCAGAGGGCAAAGAGCTGCCGTCTGAGGATAAGGCAAAGCTGATTAGTTATTATTTTAACGTTGCCAGTACTGTGAGGCTGTCTGCTGGAAAAGATCGCCGGAATAAAAATTTTCGGGCTCTATCTGGGGAGAAGTTTATTCCCATGGTGAAAGCTTTTTCCATGCGCGGGTTGCTGTCAAAGCTAATGTAATAACAGGGTCGGGCCCAATGCCTTGCTTGCGCTGTTTATTCAGTGTGAGCAAGGTTTTTTTATTTTGGCTGCCGGAAATCTCTAATGATTATAGTAAAAGATTTTACCGATTAACCACATATCGTTAATTATGATCGGTGGTTAAAAAGCCAACCTCCAGAGAAGGCTTTACTAATCAGTTCTCTTTTTGGAGGTTGTGCATGAGCAGCAGAAATTCATATGCTGATTTGATGAGCATTGTTTGAGTGAAATCGGCGTTTCTCGGCCCACAGCGCTGCGTGTCGGGCTGAAAAATGGATGCCGGGAGTCGGTAGGATTGATGCTGTGGCCCCTGGTTGGGGTTCTCTCCAGTCTGTGATCCCATGTTCGCAGCCAGGGACTTTCCCCTGGCAGGGAACAGTTGTGGGAGCACACAATGCAAAAAGCAATTCTGGTAGCCGTCGTCGCGGTAGGCGCGCTGGTAGCCTTCAGCGGAAGGGTGTAAGCCTTACCGGCAATGCCTGTCTCGGCCAGAACAACGACTCGCTGGTTGAGTTCATAGGTCAGCATTGCAAGGCTGGCGATACCATTGCCACCAAGCATCCGGCCTAATTCTGCGACTTTAATTACGCGGTTGCCTACAACGGTTACAACTCAGCGGTTGAATCTACACCGGCAAGCAAGCCGGGGAGCGCATGCCTGCGAGCGATAAGGCACCAAGTGCCGGCAGCTGATTTACAAATCGTTGTGCCAATCTGAGTGCCGTTTACGAGTGCTTCCGGAGGTCCGTCGTCGCTCGTCAGGCCTTTCCCTTCCAGGAGAAGCGGTACTCAATGCGTTCGAGGGCGGCTTCCGGGTGCGCTCCTTCGGTACTCACCCTCCGTGAAGCTCTGGAACATCTCCACGTGGCATGCGCCAGGAGGAAGCCGTTGGCAGCACGGCGGGCTGCGGCGCTTCAAGGTCGATCATCGTCCTGGGCAGAGCGCCCGCCGTGGGCAGGCGCGCCATCAGAGCGCCTTCTTGCACCCTTGCCGTCCGCACTCTGGGCCACTACCAGGCCAATCACCGTAGCAACCGCAATCACTGCCAGCGTCAGGCCGATGAAAAAGAGGATTGTGTAGGTTGTTGTATCCACGACTTTTCCTGTTGGTCCTTTGCCGTAGTGGATGTCCGATGGCAACGCGATGGTGCTGCCCGACTGCCAGAGTCCGCTAAAGCACGATCCCGTTGCCGCAGTGGCGGCCACACGGCAACGGTGGCATCAACCTTTGTCGCTGCCGAGGCCGACGCGGATGCAGTATGTTCCGGGTACGGCCAGTACGACGCAGACGATGGGTCCGGCGCCCATGATCTGGCCCCAGAGGTTTTTCAACAGCGGATAAGCGATGAATACCGCCGCCGCTTCAGCCGGCTGCATGGTGGCGAGTCGGCCGAGTATGGCTGCCCCGATACCGGCAAGCAGCACGAGCAAACTGCCTGTCATCGCCATCACTGGCCGGAGCCCGCGCGGTGATCGGCGATGGTGGTCCAGCGGTAAGGGGATCTGCCGAATCAACCGGCCCCGCGCCATGCGGGCGTCTACCGCCAAGGCCAGCCAGGAGATGCCGATGGCGAAGACGAGGATGAAGCTAACGAGCAGCGAAAGTGGCGACATGGTCAATTTCCTCGGGGGCAGTGGCGTCTGCGTTCAATCGAAACCGAACGACGAAAAGCTACTTTCGAAACTGCTTACGCCGTGATCAAACGACAGGCTATCGCTCAGCATGTCCGTACCGAACGCGTTCCCCATGACATCAAAACAATTGTCGAGCATGGGCATACCGTTGGCCGGATTGACCCAGCAGGTTTCAATTGGCTCGAAGGGCAAGGAGAAAATCGAGGAAATTTCCTCGGTCTGGATCGGCTGAACCGGATCGAATGAATCAGTCCAAGTGGTGTGAGCGTGCAGCAGGCTGTCGAAGGTCTCACCCGGGTCCAGGTCCTCGTCCAGCCAGGGGACCTGATACCACGGGCGCTCATGGCGAATGCCGAGGCCGTCATGCACCACGACTGCTTTTCCCTGGCTGGGATAAATGATGGTGGTGTACGCCGTGCTGGCGGGTTTGTAGAAGTGGGTCAGCAGTTGGGCGATGTTTTGGATCAGCTTCATGACGGGCTCCTTGAATGCAGGTGCCTTCAGCGTCTCCCGACTTCATAGAAACCCAACTCGATTTGCCCGGTTGCAGGTCGCACCTTGCCGGAACCAGCGGCATCATAAGCAGGTTTCGGGCGCCACCATGGTGGGAGAGCGGTTTGCGCAGCGGCGTTAGCGATGCAGTTTTTTCAGTACGCGCTCACCACCCTGGCCTGGGTACGGCAAGCGAGGACGATGATTTGGTGTTCAAAGAAGTTTTTCCCGGTGAGTATTTTCCGCCGATTCTTCGCAACGGTCGGTTTTTCGCTCAGCCGGTCGGCGGGACGCAGACGCAGGAAATCCTGACGGTCACGGACGCCGGGTTGGAGTGCGGCGGCGTCAGCTTCATGTGGTCGGACATCAAAGGGTTTTCGATCCAGGGAGAGACAGCGCACCTGCTGAGCGACAAGTACCCCTCGGGCGGTCTGAAGTTTTATGTGGGCACGTGTTATTTCGTAGGAAGCAATTTGTTGCGTGACAAGCACCAACAGGGCTACCCGGTGGAATACTGCCTGATGAACCGGATCACGTTCGAGCAACAACGGCTGTCGATGCCCGTCAGCTGAATGAATGCGGTAATAGGCCGGACTCGCCACTGCTCCTGGTAGGGATTTGGCCTGCTCGGATGGTGATTGACTGCAAGCGTGCCGGTGCGCCACTGGGAGTATCCCTTGGCCGCGCTTCTGCTGCTCAAGGCCTTTTCCCTTCCAGGAGAAGCGGTATAGCTGCGGCGGTTACCGCACGGAAACCTTCCACAATTGATCCACCCGCGTCGTGAAGCTCTGGCTCATCAGCTCGCGGCGCATGCTCCAGGCGGGAGTCGCCGGTACCACGCCGGGCCGCAGCGTACCGCGTCCCCACTTGGCATTGATCGAATCCAGCACGGCCATCACGCGCTGCGAGTGCGCCGGCTGAATGGGTGCGAATAGGTCGTCTGTGAATTCGCCGCGCCCGCAGAGCTCCATCAGCAGCACCTCGGCTTTCGAAAACGCAAAACCTGGGCGATACAAGTCATCGAGGCCGGCGAGTGTGGCCTGGGTGATTAGCCGGGTGTCGTCGGTGGGGTAGGGCAGCTCGCACAACATGCCCTTGGCGAATTTTGGTTCGTCCGGGTTGAACATGCCGGTGCGGATGCTGACCCGAACCCGCTTGCACACCGAGCCCTGAGCGCGCAGCTTCTCGCAGGCCCGAGCGGCATAGCTGGCGACCGCCTCGCGGATGGGCGCCAAGTCGTGCAGACGTTGCCCAAACATGCGGCTGCAGCAGATCTCCTGCTTGGGCGGTGCCACGCTGTCCAGTTCCAGGCAGGGCGTACCCCGCAGCTCGCGTGCGGTTTTCTCCAGCACCACACTGAATGTTTTCCGCAGGGTCCAGGCATCCGCCTCGGCCAGTTGCCAGGCCGTGCGTATACCCATCTCGCCGAGGCGCTCGGTGAGCCGCCGACCGACTCCCCAGACTTCATTGACGGCCACAGCCTTAAGCAGCTTGTCTCGGCGCTGCGGGTCAGTGATATCCACTACACCCCCGGTCTGCTTCTGCCAGCGTTTCGCCGCAAAATTGGCAAGCTTCGCCAGTGTTTTGGTACGTGCGATGCCGACCCCGGTGGGAATACCCGTGGCGGCGAGCACTTGAGCACGGATCTCTCGGCCATGTGCACCAGATCCGTTTGGATGCCCGTGAGCTCCGCGAAGGCCTCGTCAATGCTGTAGACCTCCAGTTGCGGAACCAGGCCCTCAATGACGGTCATCACGCGTTCGCTGATGTCGCCGTACAGCGCGTAGTTGGAGCTAAACGCCACGCCCCCGGCTGCCTCAAAGCGCCGGCGAATCTGAAACCACGGCTCGCCCATCTTGATCCCGAGCGCCTTCGCTTCCGGCGTGCGGCTGACCACGCAGCCGTCGTTGTTCGGCAGCACCACGATAGGCGTGCGGATCAGGTCGGTGCGAAAAACTCTCTCACAACTGCAGTAGAAGCTGTTGCAGTCAATTAGCGCGATAACCTGCTCAGCCACAATTTCGTCCCTGCCGGCACAGGTCGATGTAGACGCCCCAGATGTGCAGCTCCTCGCCCTCAAGTACATAACGCGGTGGGTAGGCCGGGTTGGCCGAGCGCAACACAACCTGCTGCTGCTCGATGTCGAAAATCTTGATCAACGGATCGCCGTTGAGGCAGGCAATCACCACGTCCTCGCGGCGTGGTTGCAGCGCCTTGTCGATCAGCACCAAGTCCCCGTCGAGAATGCAGAGCCCCGTCAGGCTATGGCCGGAAACCTGAGCGAGATAAATCTGTGGGCGGTGCAGTTTGAAAAGCTCGTCGAGCTAGATTCGCTGCTCCAGGTGATCCTGGGCAGGGCTGGGAAACCCGGCGGGCACGGTTGGTAGAAAAAATGGGATGGCCGTCGGCGACAGCGCGACAGGACCGAGGAGCGAAATGCTGTCCACGGGGTATACTTGGATACTGGATGTTTAGACAGTATTTGCGAAGCGTGGGTGAGGCGTCAATCGTGCGTGACGGGAGGTGATACTTGTGGTCGCTTCCTTTCGTAAAAAAAAGCCTTGCTGGCTAGCTGATGAGCTGAGCCGCGAACATTGCCCTGGTAGGGTGGGAGACGTCACGGCGCCGAATTGTTGAAGCAGGGCACCGAGCGCTAATAGTCTTCCGGCAGGCTTTCGCTTCGCCAGTACGTCAAAGATGGGCTAGCCCCAGTGACTGCTCGCGAACGTCAGCAAGCGGCCAAAAGCGGTCGGTCAAAGTCTTATCCTGAGAGGGCGGGCATCTCATGTTGCATGAGGCGATCCAAGCTATGCGGTGAGCCTGCTGGGCAAGGATGGCTGCCCATCACAGCAATTCGATGCCGAAGCGGCGCATTGCTAGAGCAAACAGGACGAAACATAGGCACGTTGCAAATGCGTAACCCGCCAGTGCGAGCCAGAAGCCGAAGCGAGACATTAGGAGCGGGAACATCAACAGCGCCGGTAGCGTGGGGATCACATACCAGAAGGTGTACCAGGCATGGTTGGCGATCTTCTGTCCCGGCTGATGCTCGATGTGCAGCCAGATCAAGGTCAGCACCGTAACTATGGGCAGGGCGGCGACGATACCGCCAATACGGTCGCCATGCTTGGCCGCTTCAGATACCAAGACCACCATCAATGCAGTGATCAGGTACTTTGTCACTATCCAGGTCATGACGCGCTCCGCGGTGCTGCGAAAGAAGATCAGAGGTACTTGGTGATCTGTTTGAAGTTGCTCAGCGCGGTGATGTCCCCCTGTTCAGCGGCCGCGAGCGCATGCTCCAGACAGTGATCGATGTGGTCCTGGATCAAAGTGCGCTTGGCCTGACAGATCGCTTTTTCTACTGCGTGTAGCTGCTGGGCAAGGTCCACGCAGGGGCGACCGGTCTCGATCATGCCGACAATGCTGCGCAGGTGGCCTTCGGCACGCTTCAACCTTTTGATGATATCGCTATGACTTTGGTGCTGATGGGCGTGTTCTTGATCGCTCATGCCTTGAGTCCCATGCCTCGATGACTTACGCTTCGATCCTATCCCCCCGGGGGGGATATGGCAAACCGGCCGTTGTCGTCGGGCGGCCAGCCGAATCTGCAATCGAAGACACATCATGCTCAGTAAACCGGTCAGCGCTCAGTTAACGTTTGTCCTTGCCCTCGTCATGCTAATGGCATGGGCCGGGCATAGCGCCGCGCTTGGCCCTGGGGTGAGCCAAGGTGGGTGGAACGGCGGGGACCATGCTCATGCTCATTCCCAAAGCACGGGTATTTCGGTCTGTGCCAGATGCGCGGATCACTACCACTCCACGCTTACCGCCGACCACGTGCACGAAACGCCATACCTGAGTACGCTTCTCACCGTCAGTACGCTGCCAGAGCGTCCGCAGCCGATAGAAGCCACGCGCTACGTCATCCCTCCCAGTCCGATCTTCCTGATCGAGCGGCCACCACGCCCAAGATTCGCACTCTGACAACGGCCGCTATGCGGCCAATACCACTGTCACGTAGGACTCAACTATGCATTCGCTATCCATGTGCGATATGGGCGCATTTTCCGCGCGCCCAAACCGCTCGCTAATACTGCTGCTCTTGTTCACCGCATTGCTATTTCTCGGCATGCCTGACGCGCTGGCCCACGCTGTTGCCGAGGGCGACAAGGGCTTTATCCAGGAAAGCTCCGGGGTGATGGTGCTGCCGTTCATCTACATGGGCGCCAAGCACATGATCACCGGCTACGACCATCTGTTGTTTCTCTTTGGGGTGATCTTCTTTCTCTACCGCCTGAAAGACGTGGGGCTCTACGTCACCCTGTTCGCTGTGGGCCACACCGTGACGCTGCTGCTCGGTGTATTGGCGGAAATCACCATCAGCTCCTATGTGATCGACGCCATCATCGGTTTCTCGGTGGTGTACAAGGCCCTGGATAACCTGGGCGCCTTCCAGCGCTGGTTCGGCCACCAGCCGAACACCAAAGCGGCCACGTTGATTTTCGGTTTGCTGCATGGCTTCGGCCTGGCAACCAAAATCCAGGAGTACGAGATCTCCGCGGATGGCCTGGTCGCCAACCTAATCGCCTTCAACGTCGGAGTCGAAATTGGCCAGCTACTGGCGCTGAGCGCCATTTTGATCGTCATGGGCTACTGGCGACGAACCGCCAGCTTCTGGCGCCATGCCTACACCGCTAACGTCGCCATGATGAGCGCCGGTTTCCTCTTGATGGGTTACCAGCTCACCGGCCTGATCGTCTCTCAGTAAGGAATTCTCAGCATGTTCAATACCAAGCTTCCAACCCAGTGTGAATTGCCAACCAGCCGCCAGCTGCTGCGCTCCACTGTGATCGCCGTGGGTGTTGCCGCAGCGTTACTGGTCACCGTAGTGATGCCTTCTGAATATGCCATCGACCCCACGGGCGTCGGCCGTGTACTTGGCCTGACTCAGATGGGTGAAATGAAAGAAATTCTCGCCGAAGAAGCGGCTGCGGATGCAGCTGTCCCGCCAGCAGCGGCCCCGGTCGTACAAGCCCCCGCGTCTAGTCAGGTGGCGCCTCAGGAGCAAGTTGCGGCAGCAACTGTGGCTGAGCCGGTAGCAGAGCCGCAGCCCGCCCTGAAGTCCGATGAAGTGACTGTCACGCTGAAGCCGGGCGAGGCCAGTGAAATTAAGCTGGAGATGCTGGACAAGGCCACGGTCAGCTACGAGTGGGCAACCGATGGCGTTCCGGTCAATCACGACACCCATGGCGAGCCCTATAACGGCCCGAAGGGCTATTACCACAGCTACAGCAAGGCCAAGCAGGTCAAAGGTGATAAAGGCGAATTCACTGCCATTTTCGACGGCACCCACGGCTGGTTCTGGCGAAACCGTAGCAACCGTGACGTGACGATTACGCTCAAGACCAAGGGTGAGTACCTGAGCGTCAAACGCGTTATCTAAGAGAAATAGCCCCAGCGTCATGGGCGCCGGGGCTTTTACATCCCTGATCGATATTGAAGGAATACATCATGACGAATTCAATTACGCTGAGCCGCTCCCTGCTGCTGGTTTGTTCACACCGCTGCAATTCCAGAAGCAATTACGATTGATCGAGGCGAGGCGCTTGATCGTGTCTGAAGGCAGGTCATCCAGTAGCGCAGCGTTCGAAGTTGGTTATGAAGGTGCTTCACACTTCGCCAGGGACTACTTACGCATGTTTGGCATATTGCCTGGCAAAGATCGGCTAGAAACCAGCAGACCGCGCCGCCAGGGATAACGCCAATTGTCGCTAGATGCGGGAAGGATGCCTGCTCCACCTACCGCTTTTGCCGATACCCCGAATAGCCAGCTATCGGCGAGGCGTGGAAAAGGCGAGGCCGGTCGTTACGGTTCTCTAGGTGAGCGGGAGACGAAGACGAGCAGGACATGGTCTAGTTCAAACGCTCAGTCTTGGATCTGTAGAGCAGATCCATCCGTACGTAAAGTTCTTACACCACCGGGCCGCGGCGGTTCTGCAGCGCAGACGGGCCTGTTGTCCCCAACCCGACCGTGAGAAGAATGAACATGAGCCAACGCCTCGACTACTTCAAACTTTCGCCGCAGGCCTCGAACAAGCTGGTGGAGCTGTCCATGCTGCTCTCCAGCAAGACGCCGTTTCTTGCCGATCTTGCCCACTTGATCACGCTGCGCGCGTCTCAGCTGAACGGCTGCGCGTTCTGCGTAGACATGCACGTCAAGGAAGCCAGGATTCATGGCGAGCGCGAGCTACGCCTGCACCACGTTGCAGTCTGGCGCGAGTCGCCGCTGTTTTCCCCGCGCGAACGCGCAGCCTTGGAATGGACCGAGGCGTTGACCCAGCTCGCGCCGCACGGGGTGTCGGACGCGGTCTACAGCGCGGTACGTGAGCAATTCTCGGAACAGGAAATTTCTGATTTGTCCTTTCTGGTGGTCGCGATCAACGGTTGGAATCGCCTAAACGTGGCGGTGCGCGCGGTCCCAGGCACAGCCGACAAGGCGTTCGGTCTGGACAAGTCCGATCTCTCCTAGCGCGCTAATACCCCTTACCGATCACTGACCCCGGGGCGGTCGGCTTGCTTGCGGGTTGATCGTTGGTGGTCGGCTCCGACTTAAACGGGCAGGCCCGTAGCCCAATAGCGCGGGCAACAACCCCCTACTTCCCTCGAGAGGATCATTCATGACGCGTCCCAATTGGTTCCAAGTTTCTGCCGAAGGTGCACGGGCGCTAGCCGAGCTCCACAAGTACGCCACAACCGGGACGAACCTGCCCGACCAACTGGTTCACCTGGTTTTTCTCAGAGTCTCTCAGCTGAACGGCTGTGCGCACTGCATCGATATTCACACGCGTGACCTTATCAAGGGCGGCATGACGGTCGACAAGCTCGTATTGGTACCGGTTTGGGAGGAGGCTTCCTGTTTGTTCTCGGAGCAGGAGCGTGCAGCTTTAGCATGGGCTGAAGAGGTCACGCTGGTCAGCGAAACGCATGCATCCGACGAAGCCTATTCCGCAGCCTTGGCTACCTTTGGGGAAAAGGATCTTGTCGAACTCACGATTGTGATCGCGACCATGAACGCCTTGAACCGCATGGGCATCAGCTTCCGAATGAAGCCGCTCGCCAAGGCTTGAGTGAAAGTGGAAGGCTGGCGCTGCTTCCTCGCCATGGCGGGCTCGCGTTCGTGACGTCCACCGTATGGCCTGATTGACGTTAGTGGCGCCCTTGGCATGCCAGGCGGACCAGCTCGCCCAGTCTTTCCGCTTGTTCAGGTTGCGGGCAGTTGGTGAAGCTGGCCAGTATCGCCGGCCCCTGGGGGGCACCAACCCACCAGGGCGACAGCGGTTGCACTGCCATTCCTTCTTGCAGCAGCTGTTCAGCCAAGCGTCGATCCGACGTTTCAGACGGCAGCCGTAACACCAGATGCATGCCACCAGGAGAGGGCTCAACCCGCACGCAGCCCTGCAAGCCTCTCTCTAGCGCAGCCATTGTTTGCGCGCGGCGCTCACTGTACAGCCGTCGCATCCGCTGGATGTGCCGGGCGAAATGTCCGTCATTCATGAACTGGGCGAGAATGGCTTGGGTCATCGCTGGCGTCGCGGCGGCGAAAAGCGCACGCCCGACTCGCTCGAATGTCGCGACCTGGTCTTGTGGTACTACGAGGTACGCCAGCCGGATACCCGGATACAGCACCTTGCTGAACGTGCCGGCGTAGAGCACACGTCCGTGCCGGTCCAGGCTGGCGAGGGCTGGCAGCGGACGACTGACATAGCGGTATTCGCCGTCGTAATCGTCCTCCACTATCCACGCACCACGCTGCGCAGCCCATTCGAGCAGGGCTTGCCGGCGTGGTAAGGACAGCGTCATGGACAACGGGCTTTGATGCGCGGGAGTCACCACAGCCAAGCGCGCATCCCGATAGCGCTCAATGGCCAAGTCCACGTCCAGGCCATGCCTGTCTACCGCCACGGGTAGAGGCTCAACGCCGAACTGTAGCAGGACCTGACGAGCCGGCGGATAGCCTGGGTTTTCCACCCAAGCCTGATCACCCCGCGCAAGCAGTGCTTGCAAAACGAACATCAGGCTGTGCCGCCAACCCGTCGTAATGAACACCTGATGCGCGACGCAATCGATGCCGCGCGCTACCTGCAGATAGGATGCTATCGCGCTGCGCAGCGCCGGTAGTCCGTGCGGCGCAGGGTAATCCATATCCAGGCTGCGCATGCTTCGCAGGTAACTCGCACCGAGGCGCGCCCAGATCTTGCGCGGAAAGGCATCCAACGCGGGCACGCCCAACTGAAAGGGCAACAGCTGCGGCGGGCGCCACAGCATGTCCGGGTCGCTCGCGATGGCGTTCACGTCGGCCGCGGGAGGTCCCGCGGGGGCCGTGCTGCGGCGCAGATCGGGATTCACAATGGTCCCCGCCTGCCCCCGCGTCAGCAAATAGCCTTCACCCACCAGTGTCGAATAGGCGAGCTCGACGGTGCCGCGGGCGACGCCGAGCTCCTTGGCCAATGCGCGAGCCGAAGGTATGCGGTCACCAGGCGCAAGCGACCCACTGGCAATGGCTGCTCGCACCCGGTCGTAGAGCTGCCGGTAGAGCGGCGCGCTATCTGCCGTATCGGCGACGGTGAGGGCATCTGAAAACGGATTGTTCATGGCCTAGCTGGAATGTCCGATCTTGGTTCAATGCAGTGTGGCAGCTCGGGCATAGCATGGCTTCATGACCCACACCAATCATCAGCACCTGCCTAACCTATTGGACTTGGCCGATTCGGCGCTACGTCCCCGCGACGGTCTGGCGGACCTGCGCCTGGCTCATCCCTTGCTCTGCCATCGCCATCCGCATTGGCAAACGCAGTGGACGCGATGGCGCGGATCGGCGCCTGCAGGGGCAAGGGTATCGTTTGATCGGCGCGTTCGACGGTGATCGCCTGGCCGCCGTTGCCGGCTATCGCTTTCAGGAAAACCTGTTGTTTGGCCGGTTCCTCAGCCTAGAGGATCTGATAACGGCTGACACCCACCAAGGTGCTGACTGGAGTTGCCGTCTCCTACTGGGACTTGAACGACTCGCCCGCGCCGAGGGCTACCTGTGCCTGGTCGTGGAGCGCCACGGTGGCCAGCCCGGCGCAGAAGATCGTTACCGACGCAGCGGACTCATCCCCTCATCGATTCGCTACAGCAAACTGCTAATTACTGACTGACAGGAGCCATCCAATGTCCCCTTCCAACACCCTATGCGTGCTTCGCCTGATTGCCAGCCCACGCGGCGCCGAGTCGGAGAGCTTGCGCCTGTCTCATCAGGTACTCGACGGCATTGCTCGCCAGTCAGGGGGGAGACCGCTTAGCGTGACGGACCTGGACTTGAATACGCTGGCCCACGTCGACGGCAGTTATGCGCGAGTACTTGCTGGCTCGGCAGATGTGGACCCGCCCCAGCCGGCGAGCAGCCTTCAGCGCTCCGACAATCTGATCCACCAATTGGATAGGGCCGATGTGCTGGTCATCGCAACGCCGATGCACAACTACGGCGTGCCTTCTGCCCTCAAGGCCTGGATCGATCACATCGTACGCATCCGGGTGACCTTCAACAGCACGCCGCAGGGCAAAGTCGGCCTGCTACGCGACCGCCCGGTTTATGGCGCGATCTCATCGGGCGGACTCATCACCGGGGATCGGGCGCGCCAACCCGACTTCCTGAGGCCGTATCTGAAAGCGGCGCTCGCGACGGTTGGGCTGAACCATCCACAGTTCTTTACGGTTGAGGGGACTGCTGGGGGAGACGTCGAGTTGGCAGGCGCACGTGCAAGGGCCGAGGAGCATGTAATGGAATTTTTCTCCGCACGGTCCTCGGGTCAAGCAAATTCAGACCCTCAGTCATTTAGTGTGATTGATGGGATACAAAGCCGATTTAGATGAGGAGTGGTTAGAGCCCGTAGGGCTCTTGCCGCTCGGCGTCGAACGTACCTCTACAAGCCATAATTGATCGCAGCGGCGAGCAGCATCTGTATGGAACGCAGGTGGGAGCTTTGGTTTGCCCACGACCATTAAACAAATCTGTCGCCTTTTGGGTCTTGTGCCCAGAGGTTTTTCAATGACGGACGACGTAGCCCGCAAAGCACGGCTACCTCTGGCCACTGAAGTTGTACATCCCATAACGGCTTGAAGACCCATCCATCCGGAACGTACCGACTCACCTTCCGCTTTACATACACTTTAAATAACGATAATAATTCTCAGCCGCTAGCGCATTTAATTATCAGAAATACTTAGACAGAGCGGCACTTCTCTGCCCACAACTCAGCCAAAGGTGACGGGCAGCGCTCCGTCGCTGCTGCCCTGCTGCGCCTGAGGCTCTCAATCAGGAGCTCACCTCCGCATGATCAGGACGACCCGCCGTATCGGCGTCACTGCCAGTCTGCTGGCCATCGCCATTGCCCAGGCCGCGCAGGCCAACGAGACCGAGGACAACCGTCAGCAGAAGCAGGACGGCCCGGTATCCCTTGCCCCGCTCGTCATCCAGGGGGATGTGCTTGGTAGTGCCAGTGACGAAGAGGTACGCACCTATGCCGGCAGCCGCAGCGTGGTCCAGGCTCACGAACTGAAGAAGGCCAGCGTGCGTGGCCTGGATGACGCGCTGGCGCGGGTCCCAGGGGTGAAGATCCTCGACGAGACCGGTACCGGGGTACTGCCGCAACTGTCCGTGCGCGGGCTTTCGGAAAGTCGCAGCGGCCGCGTCCAAGCGCTCGCCGATGGCATCCCGCTGGCCCTGGCGCCCTATGGCCAGACCAGCCTGTCGCTGTTTCCGCAGACCCTGGCGACGGTCGATCGCATCGACATCGTGCGTGGCGGCGCGTCCGTGCAGTACGGGCCGAACAACGTCGGCGGCGTGATCAACTTCATTAGCCGGCCAATTCCGGATAAGTGGGAAACCACCCTGCAGGAGCGTGTCACCTTCGCGCCCGGCGGGCGCCAGCTGTACGACAGCTACCTGGGCACCGGTGGGCGCCTGACCGACAACTTCGGCCTGCAGCTGGACGTCAACACCATCAGTGGCGAGTACGGTCGCGAGCATTCTGAGACCGATGTGCAGAACTACCGCCTGCGCGGCCAGTGGGATATCGATGACAGCCGCAGCCTGAGTTTCGGCGTGCAGCGCTACATCGCCGACATGGACCTGGCCGGCGCCCTCAGCGTGGCCGACTACAAGGACGACCCGCGGCAGTCGACCCGCAAGCTCGATCGTTTCGAAGGCGACAGCGACCGCGTCTGGGGCACCTATACCCAGTACCTCGGCGCCATGGGCCCGTTCGACGACGTGGAATTCAGCTGGACCAACTTCGCCCAGCACAGCTATCGCAACTTTATCGTTGGCCTGCCCTTCGCGCCGGATGCCACGCCGGCCACCCTGCAGGATGCTCCCCGCGACTTCCGCGTGTGGGGCAGCGAGCCGCGCCTGAGCCTCGGCATCGACGGCGATAGCGTCAGCCAGACCTGGCTGCTCGGCGCCCGCCTGGTCAAGGAAAACGTCGATTTCGATGTCGACCGTCTGAACCTGAATACCGGCACCACCAGCGTGGTGCGCGACTGGGTATTCGATACCAAGGGCCAGGCTGCCTATGTGAGCAACGAAATCAAGCTGCTCGACGACCGCCTGACCATCACCCCCGGCGTGCGCTATGAGCACGCCAAGATGGAGTACGCCGACGGCGTCAGCGGCGTCGAGCGCAAGACCGTCGCCGAAGAGTGGCTGCCCGGTCTGAGCATCGGCTACCAGGCCAGCGACGACTGGTTCGTCTACGCCAACGCGCAGCGCTCGCTGCGGGTGCCTCAGGTGTTCCAGATCGTCAGGGATGGCGTGGTCCAGGCGGAAATCTCGCGCAACTACGAGACCGGCGTGCGCTTTACCCCACAGGACAACCTGCGCATCGACTTCGGCCTTCGGCCTGTACCGCATCGACTTCGACTTCGACGACCAGATCGTGTTCGCCAACAGCCGCTTCCAGAATCTCGGCAGCACCCGCCACCAGGGAGAGAGAGACCGGTGTTCTGGACCCCGGCCGCGCTGCCAACCCTCGACCTGCACGCCGGCTACGCCTACCTCGATGCCGAGCTGCGCACCGGCGACTTCAAGGGCAACGAGGTGCCGTACAGCTCCAAGCACCAGTTCACCGTCGATGGTCGTTACCGCTTCGCCGAGTTCTGGACCTACAGCCTGGATGGCCTCTACGTCAGCAGCGCCTATACCGACGACGCCAACAGCGCCGAGGAGAATGCCAGCGCCTCAGTAGGCGAGCTGCCCGCCTACTGGATCTGGAACACTGCCATCGAGCGCGAGTTCAAGCTACAGGACCAGAGCGTGCTGACCGCCTCGGCCGGCATCAGCAACCTGTTCGACCGCCAGTACTACTTCCGCGGCATCGACACCAGTCCCGAGGGCCGCCAGCCAGCACCGGGCCGTACCCTGACGCTGGGGGTGAACTACCGCTTCTGATCGCCTAGTCGTCCTGCCTCATCCCCTGGCGTCACGCCAGGGGCCTCATTTCACGCGCCCGGCTGCAACGTCGGTACCGTATTCGAAGCCATCAGCCTCACTCCGAACGCCACCAGCACGCCACCCTGTCAGCCGATCCAGCGCCCTAGTCAGTCCACGCCGGCGCAGCAGTCTGCCGAGCGGAATGGTTGCGGCGATCAGGATGGCGAACCCGCCCAGGGTCAGTAATACGTGAAGGCCTGAGAGGAACGAGTACGCCGCCACATCCGCACCGGGCGGAACGAACTGGGGCACAAAGGTGACGTAGAACACACCGGCCTCGGGGTATTCAGACGGACAGCTGTCGCGCGCCGATACCCTGGCGATCTGCCAACCAACGCCGATTCGAGAGCCACTTCGGGCTCAAGCGAAACAGGGACAGATTTATTTATTGGGCTGACTGTCCGCTTGTGGCCGATTGCTGCCGTCCGATGACCATCTGACCTATACCCCAACCAGACACCCCCAAACCCAGCCCCAACCTGCCCAGATAGGGTCGATTTTCCAATAATTTGGCATCTGTCTGGCTGCCTTTAAGATCTCAGCTATACACATTTCGCTGAGAGACGGCATGCACGGACAACGGATTGGTTACATACGGGTCAGTACGCTCGACCAGAACCCGGATCGGCAGCTTGAAGGCGTTCAGGTGGGCAAGGTGTTCATCGACAAGGCGTCCGGAAAGGACACGCAGCGACCGCAGCTTGAAGCGTTGCTCAACTACGTCCGCGAGGGTGACACCCTGGTGGTCCACAGCATGGATCGTCTGGCACGTAATCTCGATGACCTGCGGCGCATGGTGCAGCAGCTCACCGGGCGGGGAGTGCGGATCGAGTTTGTGAAAGAGTTGCTGGCCTTCACCGGCGAGGATTCGCCGATGGCCAACCTGCTGCTATCGGTCATGGGGGCGTTTGCCGAATTCGAGCGGGCGTTGATTCGTGAACGGCAGCGCGAGGGTATTTCCCTCGCGAAACAACGCGGTGTATACCGAGGGAGGAAAAAAGCGCTGTGCGACAACCGGATCGAAGAGCTACTGCGTCGTGTTGAAGCCCGCGAGCCGAAAGCCGCCCTGGCGCGCGAGTTCGGCATCAGCCGGGCCACCCTCTATGAGTATCTGCGGACTCCGGCGTAGGACCTGATCCCTGGTAGGGAAAAGCTTTCCCATCCAGAGGAAGAGCTTCAGATCCTGCAGTGCTCTGTCAGCAACTGTTGCGCTGAGGTGGGGTTGGGATTTGTCGCACATGTCGCCAGGGCATCACCGTTGTTGTGCTTAGCTCTGTGGGTGTGTCGCCGCTGTCGCCGCTGTCGCCATCACAGGGACGCTGCTGACGTGGTGGTTGGTATTTAATCGATAACCGAAAAAGTACTGGATATTTGTAACGCCTCAGTTTTACAACTACCACATCAATGGATTAATGAGTACGGATTGTGTTCTTGAAGCTCAACCAGAACCTAACTCTTTGGGCTTTAGATTCTGATCACAGCAATTCAATCCGCAGCTGCTCCCTTTAGGGCGGCGACAACGGCGACAGCGGCGACAAACCACGTGTTGGCCCAGCTACCAATGGTGACCGGATGGCGAAGAAGCGGCGACAGGCCCAGCCTGTCGCCGCTTCTTCGCCTATACCAATGCTCCACTTTACTATCGGGGTGACGCCAGCGGATTAATGCAGAGGGTGTTTCCGGTAGCAGTTAACATTCGATGTTCCACGAGTACTCTCAGTAATTGGTTGCGGTAGGCTGCGCTCTTACGGGCAAAACGAGGGCCCAGGCGCTGTAAGTCACGTCCGTAAAACTGCTGCCAATCCCTAGCGCAGAGCCATTCGAAAAGCTTTTGCGCTTCGATTAGATGCGTATCGATCTTGATCGGGTGGAGCACACGCAACGCCTCTTCCAGATACCACCTCATGAGCATGGCTGCACGTTCGACTAGGGGGCGAGTGATGGAGGAGGAGCCCTCAGTAATCGCGAAGACCCCAGCGATTCGGAGCACGTTTTCCGCGGCTTTGGCAGCGGTGGGCTTGATCTCTAGTAGATCACCACCACGGCCCAATGACACCTCGACTTCATCATGCATCTTGATCCAAGCCGATAGCGCCTCCCGCTCCAGGTGCAAGGGCGGTGGAGCCAAATCGCCCGTAGCATTTAATGGGCAAGCAAGCGTCAGCAGATCATTCATGCGCTGCCAATAGCATATTAGCCGAGGGTCTTTCGTCGGGTCAGCGTCGCGGTACAGCCGGTGTCCTGATAGCGACTCCGGCCAGGCGACCAGAAAACGAGCCAAAAAACCTTGCCCCAGCAAGACCCGACTGGTCAGTACTTCCTGAGCGACGGCTGGCTGGATCAACAGATGGGCACTCAGCCGGCAGCCGCTGCGGGACGCATTTTCTCCCTCTTTGGCGCGGGTGCGGGTGATGGGTTCGCCATCCCACATCCTGGAGAGTCCGGACACGGTTTTGAGCATGTTCTCGGGCCTGAATGAGTGCCCACCCAGAAACTGGCCACCCTCATCGCTGAAAAATCCTTGTGACGGGTGGCCATGCAAAAAGCTTTTATGCAGACCCTCAAGGGTGGGCTCCACACACAGGATAAACGGGGAAGGAGGGTTTTTGGGCTCCTTCAGTTTTGCCAGTTCTGCCAATAGTGTGTCGGGTTCTCCTCGCCTGCCGAGAACAGCTGCTCGGCAACGCTGAAAAACGTCGGTGGCGTCGCGATGCTCCTTCACTGTCCGTGCAAACTCTGAGACCAGCCGGTTTTGGTGAGAGTGATGAGCGCTTAGGGCGATCCGGTCTGCACTGCTTTTTCGGTCTCCCGACTCGCCTACCGACAGGCAGAAAATACTCAGTGGGATCTCTTGCCCACCACGTACCACGTTTGCGTGGGGTTGAGCTGCCATAGCAGCGGCTGCTAGGACGGACTGTGCCGCCAGGGCATCAGGTACCTGTACGGCCGAGATGATGGCGTTAGCGGCGCCCCCCAGAACCTCGCCTAGAGCGTCTACTGGGTATGGGGCGCAGGCTTCCAAGCGTGGCAGTAAGGGCCGCGGCATATCGAAGCTGACTTTTTGAGGCATGTGGGTTCCTCCATGCGTAGCGTGCTAAGCATGTGAACTTTTTAGGTTAAGGAAAATGTGGCCGGTACCGCCGCAGCTAGAACTGCGGCGATAAACTGAGCTATTTTAGAAGCAGCATTCCTCGCACTAACTGCTCCGAAGTCCACAACAAGTGCTGCCCCGCCCGGAAAGGCTGTGGAAAGCGGCGGACTGCTTTGCGCCTCCGCAACAGGGTGCTCTCGCTGCAGCGCAAAATCTCGCCCGCTTCTCTAGTAAACAAATGGTTTCGGCATAGCTGTGGTTCTCCCATGGGTTAGGTGAAACCACGATGACGTTTTTTATCAGCGATTTGTGCTCTAAACTGACAACATTCTGGTAAGCAAAAAAATGCCAGTGGCGAGTTGTCGTCACGCTGTCGCTCAGGTTGGATAGGGGCAAGCGCAGATGGCGGTCGCTCAGGAACTTGACCCGTTTGCAGAGGGCAGCAGGACGCGAAGTGACTCGCATCAAAAGAGGCGTCTACTTCCCCATCAGCCGTGCGGACAGCAGGTCCGTACATCACACCTGCGATTGAGCCGTCGCGAATACGCTCTACAGCTCGTCAATCAAACGCAGCGGTACCCACTCCCTGGGCTTGACGGGATACCGAAGCGATCAAGGTTCGTCAGCTCAATTTGGGTAGGACTGAACAGCCGCCTGCGGGTATGCCAATAGCTTCGCCCCGAAGGCGGTGCTTCCATGGATATATGCTGCTTTCGTTCGAGCCGAGCCCTTGCGGCGAATGCAGACCATAGGCCTGTTCAAACCTAAACCGGACGTTTTTTGTTCGACATTTGCGGCGGGGGCTTGGGGCAAAAATGGGGCAATCGCAGCGCCATTCCATGCCATCCAATGCTAAATGCAGGCCGCACGCTAGCTACACAATATGCACTGAAGCCCGCTATCTACGCGGCTTAGGGCCGATTTATCAAGAGTCACCGCCCATCATGGGGGTGTGGGCAGAGAGATCGGCGTTGGGTTTGGTCATCGTCGTGCGGTGCGTATTCGTTGATGGCGGAATCGGTGGCGGCGCATACGTGGCGCCGCGCGCATTGCGCGGTTCCGCCGAAAACCGGCAAGGTTATCACGGGGCGGGGCCCAGGCAGATGCACGTCGGCAACCGATTGGCGAGCGCGGCGCGTCATCTGTCGGTAGCTAGGCGGAACACGTTGATTCGACGCGAATCTGCCGCTAGTTTCGAACCTGTCGAGCACTGTGGCCGCCACCCGGCGCGTGCTGCAACAAGGTGCCGACGCCTCACTGCTCGCGCGACCTCCCAGGCCACTCCGCCTGTGGCGGTAGCTTGCCCTTGCCACACCCGGCATTCGTCCTACGGCCTTGTATCGTCCAGCCTGTCGCCGTCCGCGGGCACCAATCCCTCGCGTCAGTTCGTGCCGCCGTAGCGCTGGCGACGCTCCCTTCTGATCAAAAGTGAGCAGCAGACATGTCTCGATTACTCGGGCTCGATGCCCTGCGCGGCGTGGCGGCCTTGTGCGTCGCCTATTCCCACCTCATTGCGAAGATGAAACGTGATGGTCAGCTGGACGAGATGAGCAACTACCTATTCCTCGCCAGCAAGACCGTGCTGGATGTCGGCAAGACCAGTGTTCTGGTGCTGTTCGCGCTAAGCGGCTACTTCATCGTCGCGGCGCTGTATCAGAGTCGTAGTCGTTATGAGCGGCCGATAGCGGCGTTCGCCTACCAGCGTTTCTTCAGGCTGTTTCCCCTGTACTGGCTTTCGCTGTTTCTCGGGGTGATGTTTCCCTGGGACGATCCCGCGAGGGTGTTCAGTCCGGGGGTGGTCGCGATCAACGCGACGATGCTGCAGGGCTTCGTGTTCGTGGAGAACGTGATCGGGCTGTACTGGACCTTGCAGATCGAGCTGACCTTCTATGTGTTGTGTGTCCTGTTGTTCGCCTTGCGCCTGGGAGGCTCGGCGAAGTGGGATCTGACGTTTCTGCTCGCTCAATACGCATTCACGCTGCTGCTCGCCGTGCTGCGCTACAAGCTCGAGGTGAAGCTACCGGTGGCTTTGCCTCTGATGCTCAGCGTCTGCTTTCTCGGTGCGCTATGGCGGGCAACGGACAATGGCCGTGCGCCGGATACCGGGCGTTACGCCCGTCTCGCGGTGGCGCTGTTCTACCTGTTCCTGCTACCGATCTGCGTGTTCGCCTATTCGCGTGACACCGGTCTGGGCGAGACCTGGTATCGCTACTTCGTCAGTTACAGCGTGGGGGTTGCGATCTTCCTGAGCGCCACTCGTGCCACCGGCGTCTGGCTGCGCTGGCTTGCCCCGCTCGGCGGGATCGGCTACGTCGTGTTTCTGTCGCATCCGTCGCTATTCGCTCTCGCCGAGCGCCTCGGGTACGGCCCTGCGGCGCTCACCGTGCCTGGCCCGCTGTACATGGCGCTGTTGCTGGGCGTGCTGGTGCTGTTCGCCTTTTTCGTCAAGCGAACCCTTGCCGATCCTATCCAGCGGTATGGCGACAAGGTAGTGCACAGGCGTGCAGGGCGGCTGGGTGCGAGCGTCACGCTGCCGGTACGTCAGGATGCGTGACGAGCTGGAGCAACCGTTCGCCCCTGGATAAACCTGTCGGGCTGATCTTCATCTCGCGCTGGTGTAGGGTATCGGCCAGTTTTCCAAGCATGCCGGAGCCTCGATGAATCTTACTGAACTGGCCGCACGGCTGGGCGATGCGCTACAGCGTCAGCATGCCCAGGTCACTACAGCGGAGTCCTGTACCGGCGGTGGCATTGCCGAGGCCATTACCCGCGTTGCAGGTAGTTCGGCCTGGTTCGAGGCCGGTTACGTCACTTATTCGAATGCCCAGAAGACGCTTCAGTTGGGCGTGCCGACGGCATTGTTCGAGCAGGTCGGCGCGGTCAGTGCCGAGGTGGTGCAGGCCATGGTGCGTGGCGCTCAGGAGCGCAGCGGCGCGCGCTTTGCTGTCGCGGTCAGTGGGATCGCCGGTCCCGGTGGTGGTTCGCCGGAAAAGCCGGTGGGCACTGTCTGGATCGCCTGGGCCGATGGCTCCCGGTTGTATGTCGATCGCCGGCTGTTCAACGGAGAACGGCAATCGGTACGCGAGCAGACGGTGGCCGCTGCGCTGCATGGATTGCTCGCGCTGGCGCTCGGAGAAAAACCGCTTCGGGGCTAGGCGAGCAAAATCGCCTATGTTCTAATACTGGCTACTTATACAGTTGTTGTGGCCTCCGGCCCTCTTGATCAAGTGAGGATTCGATGGACGAGAACAAGAAGCGCGCCTTGGCTGCAGCCCTGGGCCAGATTGAAAAGCAGTTCGGCAAGGGCGCAGTGATGCGCATGGGCGATCACGATCGTCAGGCGATTCCGGCCATCTCCACAGGCTCGCTGGGCCTGGATATCGCGCTGGGCATTGGCGGCCTGCCGAAGGGTCGAATCGTCGAGATCTATGGTCCTGAATCGTCCGGCAAGACCACCATGACCCTCTCTGTGATCGCCGAGGCGCAGAAGATGGGTGCCACCTGCGCCTTCGTCGACGCCGAACACGCACTGGACCCGGACTACGCCGGCAAGCTGGGCGTCAACGTGGACGACCTGCTGGTTTCGCAGCCGGATACCGGCGAGCAGGCCCTGGAAATCACCGACATGCTGGTGCGCTCCAATGCGGTCGACGTGATCATCGTCGACTCCGTGGCCGCGCTGGTGCCCAAGGCCGAGATCGAAGGCGAGATGGGCGATGCCCACGTCGGCCTGCAGGCCCGCCTGATGTCCCAGGCGCTGCGCAAGATCACCGGTAACATCAAGAACGCCAACTGCCTGGTCATCTTCATCAACCAGATCCGCATGAAGATCGGCGTGATGTTCGGCAGCCCGGAAACCACCACCGGCGGTAACGCGCTGAAGTTCTACGCCTCGGTTCGTCTGGATATCCGCCGTACCGGCGCGGTGAAGGAAGGCGACGAGGTGGTCGGCAGCGAAACCCGCGTCAAGGTGGTGAAGAACAAGGTGGCCCCGCCGTTCCGCCAGGCCGAGTTCCAGATCCTCTATGGCAAGGGTATCTACCGCAACGGCGAGATCATCGACCTCGGCGTACAGCAGGGGCTGGTGGAGAAGTCCGGTGCCTGGTACGCCTACAAGGGCAACAAGATCGGCCAGGGCAAGGCCAACGCCGCCAAGTTTCTGGAAGACAATCCGGAGATCGGCCGCGAGATCGAGCAGCAGATCCGCGACAAGCTGCTCGTGGTTTCCGGTGGCAGCAAGGCGAACGCGGTCAGCGAAGACCTGGTTGACGCCGACCTCTGATCCGCATGGCCGCCGTGCTCGATAATCCCGTCGCGGTGCGGCGGGCTGCGATGGACCTGCTGGCTCGCCGCGAACACGGTCGTGTCGAGCTGGCCCGCAAGCTGCGCCAGCGTGGCGCCCCGCCTGATCTGATCGAGCAGGCTCTGGATCGTCTCTGCGAACAGGGCCTGCTGTCCGAGTCCCGTTATCTCGAAAGCTTTGTCAGAAGCCGGGCCAATGCCGGCTACGGGCCGTTGCGCATCCGCGAAGAGCTCGCTCAGCGCGGGCTGCCCAGAGCGGATATCGAGCAGGCTCTGCGTGACAGTGGGTTCGACTGGAATGCGCAGTTGCGTGAGTTATGGCAGCGAAAATTCGCCGGCCGCCTGCCCGCCGATGCGCGAGAGCGCGCCAAACAGGGCCGTTTTCTCAGTTATCGTGGCTATCCCCTGGAGCTGATCAGCCGATTGTTGCGAGGTGGCAGCTCGGCTGACTGCTAACGCGCTCGGCAAACGTCACGTCGTCGTGCTTCAGCGCTTGCCTTGCGGCGTTTGGGTTGCACCGTTGTCCCTCAATCCTCGCTGGCCAGCGGACGCGCCCAGGTGCCGGGCTCGTTGATATAGTCGGTGAGCTCCCGCAGCCGGCCGTGGTTGCGCCCGTTGAAGGCGAAGCTCAGACGCGGCAGGCGCTGCAGTTCCGGTTCGTCCAGTTCCAGCTCGCAGCAGTTCTGCTGTTCGAAGCCTCCATTCACGCACAGGTCGGCGAACTCCTCGTTCAGGTATTCCATCGCCTGTTGATTGAGCGGATGGTTCATTCGCAACACGAAGTGCTCTTTCAGCCAGCGACTAGAGTGGAAGTTGCGGTAGAAATTGGCGATCTCTTTCGCCGCCTCGTCGGCGTTTTCCACCAGCCGCATCAGCCGCATGTCGCTGGGAAGGATGTAGCGATTCTCCTCCAGCTGGCTGCGCATGAACCGCAACGCATCCTTCCAGTAAGTGCCGCCCGGTTCGTCGAGCAGCACGATCGGCACCAGTGGGCTCTTGCCAGTCTGAATCAGAGTGAGCACTTCAAGTGCCTCGTCCAGCGTGCCGAACCCCCCGGGGCAGAGCACCAGGGCATCGGCCTCCTTGATGAAGAACAGTTTGCGGACGAAGAAGAAATGGAATGACAGCAGGTTCTCGGTACCGCCAACCACAGCGTTCGGATGCTGTTCGAAGGGCAGCGTGATGTTCAGGCCCAGACTGTTGTCGCGCCCGGCCCCCTCATGAGCGGCCGCCATGATGCCGCCACCGGCGCCGGTTATGACCATGAAGTTGAAGTGAGCAAGCGTCGCGCCCAGCTGACGCGCCAGAGCGTAGAGCGGATGTTCGACCGGTGTGCGCGCTGAGCCGAATACCGTGACCTTGCGGCGACGCTTGAACTGGTCGAGGCGACCGAAGGCATGCTCGATCTCGCGCATGGTCTGCAGCAGGATCTTGGCATCCCAACGGCTGCGGTCGGCCTGCGCCATGCGAACGACGGTCACCAGCATTTCTCGGTACAGCGGTAGGTTCGGGCTGTTGGCGGGGACCACCATTCCGGCCAGCTCGTCGAGCTTGCTTTCCAGGTCGGCGCCGCTGGTCTGGAAGTGTCGCGACAGGTAGTCATCCGGTTCAAAGGACATACAACATCTCCATGTATGAGCGTCGCGTTCAGGCTATAGGGTGCACTCGGCAGGCTCAAGCCGATTGCTGGCAGGCCGGGCCGCCGGCGGCCCGACCTGCTGCGTTTCAAAGTGCGATGCGGTCACCGGGTTCCGGTATCCGTGCCTCCCAGCCGAGGCGGTCGCGGATGGTCCGTTGCAGGATCAGCATCTTCTCCAGCTCGCCGTGCACCAGGTAGAGTTCCGGGCGATTTTCAAAGTTGCTCACCCAGTCGATCAATTCGGATTGTCCGGCGTGGGCGGAAAATCCGCCGAGGGTATGCACTTTGGCATTCACCGCGATGCGCTGATGAAGCAGCTTGACGCTCTTGGCGCCGTCGACGATCACGCGGCCAAGCGTGCCGCGCGCCTGGAACCCTGGAATCACCAGGTGGCATTCGCCTCGCCATAGGTTGTGCTTGAAGTGATGCAGAATGCGCCCGCCGGTGCACATGCCACTGCCGGCAATGATGATCACGCCGCTCTTGAAGCGGTTGATCGCCATGGATTCTTCAGGGGTCGGCGTCGATTTCAAAATCGGCAACCAGCGTTCGGCGTAGAGCTTGCCACTGACACCGCTCATGGACGAATCGAGGCCGTTGAGATCCAGCTGATCCTTGTAGTGCGCGTAAATGGCGTTGGCCCTGATCGCCATCGGGCTGTCCAGAAATACCGCCTGCTGGGGCAACCGTCCTTCGCGGTGAAAACGGCCCAGGTAATAGATCAGATCCTGGGTGCGGCCGACCGCGAATGAGGGCATCAGTACGTTGCCGCCATCGCGATGCGCCTGTTGCAGGATATCGGCCAGCTCTTCGATGGTCGCTTCGTGGCTGCGATGGTCACGGTCGCCGTACGTCGATTCCATGAGCACCACGTCGGCTTCCTTGAGCACGGCAGGCGCGTACATCAACGGTGAGCAGGTGTTCCCGAGGTCCCCCGAGAACACCAGACGACGGGTTCTGCCGTGATCGCGCACATCCATCTGCACGATGGCTGATCCGAGAATATGCCCGGCGTCGTGGAAGGTCACTGCGACGCCAGGGGCGGCTTCGAACGTCTCGCCATAGGCATGGGGGCTGCGCTGGGCGAGCATCCGCTCGGCGTCTTCACGGGTGTACAGCGGCTGGATCATCGGTTTGCCGATGCGTGCCCGCCACTTGTTTTCCCACTCGGTGTCCTTTTCCTGGATCTGAGCAGAGTCCAGCAGCATGAGCTCGACCAGCTCGGCCGTGGCGTCGGTGCAATGCACAGGGCCTCGGTAGCCCTGCGCCACGAGTCGGGGCAGCAGGCCGCTGTGGTCGATATGCGCATGCGAAAGCACGACGGCATGCAAGCTCTTGGGGTCGAATGCGAACGGCCCGCGATTATCGCTTTCTTCCTCGCGACGGCCCTGGTGCATGCCGCATTCGAGCAGAACCCTTACGCCGTCGTGGGTCTCAATGAGATAGCAAGAGCCGGTCACCTGTTGAATGGCACCGAGAAAACTGAGCAAAGCCATGCTGCCTTCCTGTCTATACGATGATGTCCACTGTGCTCGCTCGGCTGCCGCGACCACTTGATACATATCAGAGATAGCGAAACGAGCCCTGCCTAGACTACAGCACATCCCGCTTACCAACGGAGTGAACCCATGAGTCAGCTACTGCCCAGCCTCGTCGAGCTGGATCAACACGCGCAAGCCGAACCGGAGTTCGCCACCTGGCGTGGTGGCTTCGGTCCGTTCGAGCATGCCGCGCAGACCCAGGCGGCGGTGTTCCGTCTGGCCCACCAGCTGGTACAGGCCGGGCACCAGCCGGATCTGGCCAGCGTGTACCGGTTGCTGCAGGCCGTCGATCGAGTCGCCAGCGCCGGGCTCTGGCTAGTGGTCCACATGACCTATGCGCAGAAGGCGAATCTGGATGGCACGCCATTGGCTGCCGACGATTTCAAGCGAAACCCCGAAGGCCATACCGGCGGGGCGTTGAACATGGTGCCGGCCTACGCCGGCTACTTGGCGCTCAATGCCCTGACCGGCCGCACGCGTGCTTGGCTGATGGGGCAGGGTCATTGCGTGGCGGCTGTCGACGCGCTCAATTTATTGACAGGCAACCTGCACCCCGAGCAGGCGCAGGCCTACGGCGACGGCGAAAAGGGCATCAATCGCCTGCTTCAGGATTTCTACGGCTACCGTCAGGCGGCCGATGGCAGCCCGCTCGCGCCGCTGGGCAGCCATGTCAATCCACATACCGCCGGAGGCATTGCCGAAGGGGGCTACCTGGGCTTCGCTGAACTGCAATATGCGCATATGCCGCTGCCGGGTGAGACGCTGGTGGCGTTTCTTTCCGATGGTGCTGCCGAGGAACAACGCGGAAGCGACTGGATACCACGCTGGTGGCGAGCCGAGGACTGTGGCGTAGCACTGCCGGTGATGATCGCCAATGGCAGGCGCATCGAACAGCGTACGGCGCTGGGCACGGAGCAAGGTCTCGAGGATTTCCGCCAGCATCTAAGTCAGTGCGGCTTCGATCCGATGCCGTTCGACGGCCGCGATCCGGCCGCCTTCGTCGCGACCCTCTGGGAAATGGAGTTGCGCCTGCAACGCCGTGTGGAGGAGAAAGAGCGGGGTATCCTCAACTATCCGCTGCCGATGCCATACGGTATCGCCGAAACGGTCAAAGGCTTTGGCTTCTACGGTGCAGGGAGCAATGCCGCTCATAATCTGCCGCTGCCGGATAATCCACGCCTGGACGAAACTTCGCGCGAACTGTTCAACGAACATGCGGCGCGCCTCTTCGTTGCGCAGCAGGATCTCGATGACGCTCTGGAGTTGTTCGTTCGCAGCCGCCAGGGCCGGGTGCTCGAGCGGGACAATCCACTGGCGGCGCGCCGGCCGCCAGCGCCGGTCATTCCTAAACTCAGCTACCGAGACGATGCCTGCTCGCCGATGGCTGCGGTCGATCGCTTCTTCGTCGAACTGACCGAGGCCAACCCGGCATTGCGGCCTCGGGTCGGCAATCCGGATGAGCTGGCGAGCAATCGCCTCGGAGGCGTGCTCAAGGCGCTCAAGCACCGCGTGATCGAGCCGGAAAGCGAGCTGGAAGCAATCGATGGCGCCGTCATTACCGCACTTAACGAAGAAGCCGTGGTGTCAGCGTGCCTTGCCAATCAGGGCGGGCTGAATCTGGTTGCCAGCTACGAAGCCTTTTGCGTGAAGATGCTTGGCGTGGTGCGTCAGAGCATCATCTTCTCGCGCCAGCAGAAGGAGATAGGCCGGCCGGCTGGCTGGCTCGGCTGGCCCCTGATTGCCACGTCGCACACCTGGGAGAACGGCAAGAACCAGCAATCACACCAGGACACGACCTTCTGCGAGGCCCTGCTCGGTGAGATGAGCGACATGGTCCGCGTGCTGTTTCCGGCCGATCACAACAGCGCCCTGGCGTTGCTCCCGTCGATCTACCAGGCACGTGGCGAGCTGGCCTGTCTGGTCATGCCCAAGCGCGACAGGCCGTGCTACTTCGATCGTGTCCAGGCCGAGCAGCTGGCGCGCGACGGTGCCATCGTGGTGGAGGAAGCGGCGGGTAACGAGCCGCTGCTGCTGATCGCCAATGGCAGCTACCAACTGGGCGAAATGCTCCGTGCGGCCCAGCGGCTCAAGGAAGCCGAATGTGCCTATCGATTGGTCTATCTGCAGGAGCCGGGTCGCTTCCGCGGGCCGCGCGATCACTGGGAGGTCGAGGCGCGCGCCAGCGATGGTGTCGCGGAGCGGTTATTCCCAGATGCGATGGAAATGCGCGTGCTGCTGACGCACATGCGCCCGGAAGTGGCACGTGGACACCTATGGCCCATCCTGCCTGATGCGCGCAAATGCTCGGCGCTCGGTTATCGCAATCGTGGCGGCACGCTGGATGAGTTCGGCATGCAATTCGCCAACCGCGCCAGCTGGGCCAACGTGCTCGCTGCTTGCGCGCGCCTGCGCAACGTGCCGCGCACAGCCCTGCTGACCCGAGAGGAGGCTGCGGCGGTGGCTGGCAAGGGCGATCCGCAGATACTGCGCGGATAAGTTCGCCCCAGGCCCCGCCAGCGACTACAGGCCGCAGTCTGCGGCCGTGTAGCGCTCGCTGGTGATGGGCTTTTTGCTCTGGTATTCGCTGAAGTCGTAACGCAGCTCGGCACCTTGGCTCATCAACTTGCGCAACCCTTCATTGCCGCAGACGCTGGCGGCCAGTTGGCTACGTACGTCGGCGGGGTTGTCGCGCATCTGCGCGGCGTGTCGTGGCTGGACGCTGAGATGGTTGACCAGGACATTGTTTTCCACGGTATAGCCCTGGTCGAGGATGTCCTCGTTGATCGCGCGAGGTGTGCCTACGCTGCTCTGGCGGGCAACCTGATCGAGCAATTGACTGAGCTGCTGCTCCTGCAGCGAAGCGGCGTGAGCAACGGGAAATGCGATGCTCAGAGCGAGCAGGGCGGTCAGGCGGTACATGGCGGTCTCCTTATGGCTGCGCTATTTCGACCGGTCGGCCGAGGCACGGTTCATTCCCGGTCCTGCGGCCTTTGCGGCGCGGGCTGGTAGACTGGCAGGCTTCGTTATCTGCCCGAGTCGATCGATGCCCCATGCCGTAGCCCGCCTGCGCGAGGAGCGCCTGGCGAGAAGCCTCAAGCCGTTCGTTGCCCGCGGTTCGCGCGCACCGCGCTGCACGCGCTGTCGCGTACCGCATAGTCACTGTCTGTGTGCTTGGCTGCCGCGGGCCGCCAGCCAATGCGGTGTCTGTCTGCTGATGCACGACATCGAGCCGCTGAAGCCAAGCAATACAGGGTGGCTGATCGCCGATGTGGTGGCCGACACCTTCGCATTCACCTGGCAACGCACAGGGGCGGACCCGCGGCTAATGGCGCTGCTCGCCGATCCCCGGTGGCAGCCCGTGGTGGTCTTTCCGGGCGAGTATGCGACATCGGACCGGGTGGTCGAGCAGGTCGAGCGGCTGCCTGGCAAGCGCCCCTTGTTCATTCTGCTCGATGCGACCTGGACCGAGGCCCGCAAGATGTTCCGCAAAAGCCCTTATCTCGACGGGCTGCCGGTGTTGAGCCTGCAGCCCGAGGCGTTGTCACGGTACCGACTGCGACGCTCGAAGCGCGGCGATCACCTGTGCACCGCCGAGGTCGCCGCACTCTGTCTGGAGCTGGCAGGCGATGCAGGGGCGGCGACGACGCTGGATGCCTGGCTCGATGTATTCACCGAGCATTACCTTGGGGCCAAGTACCATCGCGCGCCGGATCTGCAGAACGCCGCACATCAGGTACTGACGCAACAGTCATGAGGTCTGGCCGGCCGGCTCGGGCCTGCGCGGCCATAGCTGGGCTGCCAGCATGCCGATGAACATCAATACGCAGCCGAGATAGCCGCGCAATGTCAGGCTTTCATCGAGGAACAGCGCCCCTGCGATGGCCGCGAACACCGCTTCGAGCGAGAGAATGATCGCCGCGTGACTGGCGATCGCATGTTTCTGGGCGACCACCTGCAGCGTGTAGCCGACCGCCACTGCGAAGAGCCCGCCATAAAGAAGGGCAGGGCCGGCGAGCCAGATGTTCGCGGGATCGATCTCTTCGAACACCAGCGCCAGCAGGAGGCTGACCAGCGCGCAGGTCGCGAATTGCAGGAATGCGAGACGGATGGCGTCGTGACGGCTGACGAAGAAACTGACCAGCAGTACGTGCACGCCCCAGACGAAGGCGCCAGCCAGCTGAATCCAGTCGCCGGAGGCTACGGTGAAGTCTTCACCTATGCTAAGCAAGGCCATGCCGGCGACCGCCAGGAAGGCGCCGAGCCAGGTTCCGAGGCCGGTCTTGTGGCCAAGGGCCAGGCCCAGCAGTGGCACGACGATGACGTAGAGCCCGGTGATGAATCCCGAGTTGGTCACACTGGTGAACAGCAGCCCAACCTGCTGCAGATTGATCCCCACCGTCAGCGCCAAGCCCATGCTCATGCCGCCCAGCAACAGGCCGCGCTGTAGAAAAGGCTCATGCCGGGCCGCCGTTCGACCCTGGTGGATCACCAGTGGGAGCAGTGCGAGGGCGCCGAGGGCGAAGCGCAGCCCGGTAAAAAGGAACGGGCCTATATTGTCCATGCCGATGCGCTGCGCAACGAAGGCGGTGCCCCAGATCATGGCAGTGATCAACATCAGGAAATCGGCACGGAGTGCTTGGCTACGCATGTTTCGGCTCGTTCGAAGAAAGCCGCAGACTTTGCTACAAAGCGTTGCGCTTGACCACTTATTCCTGGGTGGGCATGCTTGCGCCGCTTGATTTGTCGCGACGGGCGGCCGATATTTTTTGCCAGCCCGTCCTGAATATTCACATCGGACCGTCCCCGGGGCGACTTCTCGGGTCTTTGCCGTCATCTTGTCGGCATCGGCTGCTCAAGCCGATGAAAAAGCGCCAATAAAAATTACAGGTCTGCCAATGGCTGCTTACCAAATAATCATCGCCGATGATCACCCGCTGTTTCGTAGTGCCCTCCAGCAAGCCCTGACCATGGGGTTGGGTGAGAATGTCCATCTGGTAGAGGCGGCCAGCATCGCCGAACTGGAAGGTTTTCTGACCCAGAGCGCCGACTGGGATCTGGTGCTGCTGGATCTGAACATGCCGGGAGCATACGGATTCTCCGGCTTGGTGCTGCTGAGGGGGCAGTATCCGCACCTTCCGGTCGTCATGATCTCAGCGCAGGAAGATGCAGCGGTCGTTGCGCGCTCGCGCGAGTTCGGCGCCAGCGGTTTCATTCCAAAGTCCAGTTCGCTTGAAACCATCCAGGAGGCGGTGCGGGCCGTTCTAGATGGCGACGTGTGGTGGCCGAGCAATATTCAGGACGTAGCCAATGTCAGTGACGAAGCCAAAGCCGCCAGCGCCGGCTTGGCCAGCCTGACGCCGCAGCAGTTCCGCGTGTTGACCATGGTTTGCGATGGTTTGCTGAACAAGCAGATCGCCTATGAGCTGAACGTGTCCGAGGCGACCATCAAGGCCCATGTCACCGCGATCTTCCGTAAGCTCGGCGTGCGCACCCGGACCCAGGCAGCGTTGCTGCTGCAGCAGATGGGGTCCATTCCCACCAGCTGAGCCAGCTGCACCGCCGGCGCTTCAGGCGATCGGCGGCAGCTGTATCTGATCGCTGCGGCGAATACCGGAGGTCAGCGCCCGACATTGCTCGACGAACTCGAGCATCGCGGCTGTCTGGTATTTGTGCGAGTGCCAGATGAAATAAAACTGGCGTCGCAGATCGAGCGCCGGTGTGACGATCGGAACCAGGCTGCCGCGGCGAAAGGCATCACGTAACGCCAGCCGCGAGATACAACCGATGCCGAGGCCCGACTCTACGGCGCGCTTGATTGCCTCGGTATGTTCCAGTTCGAGTCGCACATTCAGCTTCCCAGGCCGGTGGCGCACTGCCTGCTCGAACGTCATGCGCGTTCCCGACCCTTGCTCTCGAAGAATCCACGCTTCCCTGGACAGCTCGTCGAGGTCCACCACCTCGCGCTTTGCCAGCGGGTGCTGCGGCGCGCAGAACACCACCAATTCGTCCTCGATCCAGGGCTGGACTTCCAGCTCGGGATGCTGGCAGTCACCCTCGATCAGACCAAGATCAAGTTCGTGTTGCGCGATCTGATGCACGATGTGCGCGGTGTTATGGACGTGCAATTTGACCCGGCATTCCGGGTGGCGCTGCATGAAGTTGCCGATCAGCAGCGTGGCGAGATAGTTGCCGATGGTCAGTGTTGCTCCGACCGCCAGCGAGCCGAACCCGCTCTTGCCGTTCAGCAGGTCCTCGATCGCGCGTGCCTGGTCGAGCAGGGCGACAGCCTGTGGCAAGAGTTGCTGGCCAAGCGCATTGAGACACAGGCGCTTACCGGCACGGTCGAAGAGTTGGCAGCCCGACTGGCGTTCGAACTCCGCCAGCGAGGTGCTGGTGGCCGACTGCGACAAGGACAGGCTTTCGGCAGCCCGCGACACACTTTCCTGGCGTGCGATGGCGGCGAACACTTCGATCTGGCGGAGCGTAAAATGCATATCTATATAACCGATAACATATATCTTGATTATCTGTTTAACGAATATAGCAGCCGTCGTTACACTGGCGCCACGTAACGATGTCCGTCGCGACACAATGAGGAATCCGTAGCATGAGCAATCTGAACGTAGAGCGCGTTCTCAGTGTGCATCATTGGAACGACACGCTGTTCAGCTTCAAGACCACGCGCAACGCCGGCCTGCGCTTCGAGAACGGTCAGTTCGTCATGATCGGCCTTGAGGTCGAGGGCCGCCCGCTGATGCGGGCCTACAGCATTGCCAGCCCGAACTACGAAGAATACCTGGAGTTCTTCAGCATCAAGGTCCAGGACGGCCCGTTGACCTCCCGGCTGCAGCATCTGCAGGAAGGTGATTCGATCATGATCAGCCGCAAGCCGACCGGCACGCTGGTCCTGGACGACCTGTTGCCCGGCAAGCACCTCTATCTGCTCAGCACCGGCACCGGCCTGGCGCCGTTCATGAGCGTGATCCAGGATCCGGAGACCTACGAGCGCTTCGAGAAGGTCGTATTGGTGCACGGCGTTCGCTACGTCAATGAAGTCGCCTACCGCGAGTTCATCACCGAACACCTGCCGCAAAACGAGTTCTTCGGCGAAGCGGTGAAGGACAAGCTGATCTACTACCCGACCGTGACCCGTGAGCCGTTCGAGAACCAGGGCCGCCTGACCGATCTGATGCGCAGCGGCAAGCTGTTCAGCGACATCGGCCTGCCGCCAATCAATCCCGAGGACGATCGCGCCATGATCTGTGGCAGTCCGAGCATGTTGGACGAAACCAGCCAGGTGCTGGACAGCTTCGGCCTGAAGGTCTCGCCGCGCATGGGCGATCCGGGGCACTACCTGATCGAGCGAGCCTTCGTCGAGAAATAACCACCGAAACCGGTGCCGCTGCAATCGCTCAGCGGCACCAGGGAAGGGTTAGACGCGGTCTAGAGGTAAGCCGCACAACATTTCTTGAACTTCAGACCGCTGCCGCAGGGGCAGGGGTCGTTGCGACCTTCCTTGAGCGGTACCGTTGGGTCGATGAAGTACCAGCGCCCGTCGCGCTGGACGAAAGCCGAGCGCTCCTGGTGGGCATGTTCGCCGCTCTGGTCGTGCCAGCGCGCGGTGAAGGTCACCAGGGCGTGCTCGGGCTTGCCGCCCAGCACGCTGCTCTCGTTCACCTCCAGCCCCAGCCAGGTGCTCTCCAGGCTCCAGCGACGCATCCCTTCCACATCCAGCGCAGCCTGCTGTGCTGGGAGCGTAGTGGCCTGTAGATAGTCCACCAGCCCCAATACATAAGCACTGTAGCGCGAGCGCATCAGTCGCTCGGCGCTCGGCGCAGCCACGCCGGCGTGATAGCGCCCGCAGCATTCGGCGAGGGCATCACCGCTGCCGCAAGGGCAGTTAAGGTCGGTTGGACGCGGTTCGCTCATGTCACCACCAGTACTTGCCGAACATTTCAGGATTGGCCCAGAACCTGGCATTGAGCCAGTCCGGAACCTGCTTGTATTGCAGTAGGTCGTATGTGAATAGCGTCAAGGTCTGTCCGTCGCGCTGGAAGCGTTCACTGACCTGCAGTGCCAGTGCATAGAAGTCCGTAGTCAGCCATTCGCATGCGTCGAGATCGACGAGTACCGCCATCCGGCTGGTATTCAGATTGCGGATGCTGCCGAGCAGCTCCAGGCCGTTACGCTTGGAGAGGTGTTCGAGGCAGTCGACGAATATAGCCAGGTCATAGCGCTGGCTGGCCAGATCTTCAGGCAGCGGTGCGGGATCGGCGCGATCAAGCTGGCACTCCGGATGGCATTCGGTGTAGGCAGTCAGAGCAGGTTGATCGCTGCGCCCCACGAGCAACACGCGCGTTTGAGCGTAGTGGTCGAGCATTGCCGCAAGCGCTTGCTGCGGTGTGTGCAGCGGTACAGGGTTTTCGCTCAACAGAGAATCCTCGTTTCAAAGGTGAAGACTAGCGCGGTGCCGTTTGTCGGCCTAGTCTGAAAGTAACCGGAGCCGCCTGGATTCCCATACGTGGCGATTCTGGCTGAATGTCCATACTGGAGGTTTTGATCGATGAGTACATTACGGACAGCAGTACCCGTTATTGTCATGACCACGTTCCTGGCAGGTTGTGCAGGCGTGCAGAAGCAGGACTGGCCGACCTGTGCAGCCGTAGGTGGCGTGACCGGTGCCGCGCTGGGGGCCATCGAAAGCAGCAGCTACGCTGGTTGGGGTGCGCTGATCGGTGGTGGCGTCGCAGCGGCCTATTGTTGGGCCAACGGCATGGAAGAGGAAACCGTGGCGGTCGTTGAAACGGTCGAGCCGATGCCGCAGACCCAGCCTGAACCGGAGCCCGCTGCTGCGCCGGTGCGCGTCGAGCTGGACGTCAAGTTCGACTTCGACCGCGCTGTGGTCAAGCCGGACAGCTACAGCGACATACAGAACCTGGCCGATTTCATGAAGGAGTATGGCCAGACCACTACCGTACTGGAAGGCCATACCGACTCGGTCGGCACCGACGCCTACAATCAGCGTCTTTCCGAGCGTCGTGCCAACGCCGTGCGCAACGTGCTGGTGGATGAGCTCGGTGTCGAGGGCAATCGCGTAAATGCAGTCGGTTATGGCGAGTCTCGCCCGGTCGCCGACAACTCCACCGAGGAAGGCCGTGCGATCAACCGTCGCGTGGAAGCCGAGGTCGAAGCGCGTCCCTGATTAGTCGGGTGAGCAATGATCCAGCCGGGCCCCGCGCCCGGCTGTTTTTTTTGTGCAGTCAGAAGAGCGGGCGCGCGCTGGCCAGGGCAACCACCAGCAGGCCCAGGATCAGGTTGACGCCCACCAGTCGGCGAATCTTTCCCAGCGCAGCGCCACCCGCTGGCCATTGCTCACCTTCGATGGCCCTTTTGAGCGCAGGTAGTTGCAGCAGCTGGATGCGCAGGAACAGCGCCAGCATCACCAGATACAGCCCCGCCATGATGTGCACATAGCGCGGCGCGCTCTCCAGCGGGCCGAATCGCATGTGCCACATGCCGATGCCGCTGATCGGCAGCACCAGCACCGCGACCCATACCCAGACGAAGAAGCGGCGGAATACATCGGCCCATAGCCGCAGCCGTTCTGGTGCCTGCAGCACCGCCACGGCCGCTGGTCGCAGCACCATCCAGGCGAAGAACATGCCGCCGACCCACATTGTCGCGGCGAGTACGTGCAGTGCGTAGAGCATGGCGAAAGGCGTCATGGGCAAATCTCCGGTGGCGGTTGAGCGAACGCGCGCTATCATAGCCGCCCGATCGAAGTACTGAAAATATATACAGCTCCGCGCCCATGCTCAGCACCGAACTCAAGTCCCAGATCCAGGGCGCCTACACTCGTTTCCTCGAAGCCAAGGGGCTCAAGGCCCGTTATGGCCAGCGCCTGATGATCGCCGAAGTGGCCAAGGTGCTGGGCACCGTCAAGGTCGACGATGAAGGTCGGCGCAGCAGCGAGCCGGCGGTCGTCGCGGTCGAGGCGGGTACCGGTACCGGCAAAACCGTCGCCTACAGCCTGGCCGCGATTCCCACGGCCAAGGCTGCCGGCAAGCGATTGGTGATCGCCACCGCGACCGTCGCGCTGCAGGAGCAGATCGTGCACAAGGATCTGCCCGATCTGATGCGCAACAGCGGACTCAATTTCAGCTTCGCCCTGGCCAAGGGGCGGGGGCGCTATCTGTGCCTGTCCAAGCTGGACATGCTGCTGCAGGAAGGCCAGGCGCAGAGCGCCACCGCGCAGCTGTTCGAAGAGGAAGGCTTTCGCATCGAGGTCGACGAGCGCAGCCAGAAGTTATTCACCAGCATGATCGAAAAGCTGGCCGGCAATCGCTGGGACGGCGATCGGGACAGCTGGCCGGAAGAGCTGGGCGATGCGGACTGGTCACAACTGACCACTGATCACAGCCAGTGCACTGGGCGACATTGCCCCAACTTCCAGCAGTGTGCCTTCTACAAGGCGCGCGAGGGCATGACCAAGGTGGATGTCATCGTCACCAACCACGACATGGTACTGGCCGACCTCGCGCTCGGCGGCGGAGCCGTGCTGCCCGACCCTCGCGACACCCTCTACGTGTTCGACGAAGGCCATCATCTGCCTGACAAGGCCATCGGCCACTTCGCGCATTTCACCCGGCTGCGCTCGACGGCCGACTGGCTGGGACAGGTGGAAAAGAACCTGACCAAGCTGCTCGCGCAGCATCCGCTACCGGGCGAGCTGGGGCGCCTGGTCGAAGGCATTCCGGAGATCGCCCGGGAGTTGCGTACCCAGCAGCAGTTCATGTTCAGCGCCTGCGAGCAGGTGGCCGACTTCAAGGCCGGGGAGGACATGGAGGGACGCGAGCGGCCGCGACACCGTTTCGTCGGTGGCGTGGTGCCGGAGCACCTGGTCGAACTTGGCACCGAATTGAAGAAAGGCTTCGCCAAGCTGACCGATCTCTTCACTCGCATCGCCGAACTGCTCAAGGAAGCGATGGATGGTGAGACCGGCAGCGGCATCGCCAGCCACCAGGCCGAGGAGTGGTACCCGCTGTTCGGCAGCCTGCTGACGCGCTCGCAGGGCAACTGGGATCTGTGGACGGCCTTTACCGTCGAGGACCCGGAAGACAGCCCGCCGATGGCGCGCTGGCTGACATTGGCCGAAGGCGGCGCGCTGTTCGATATCGAGGTCAACGCCAGCCCGATCCTGGCGGCCGAAACGCTGCGCCGCAACCTCTGGAACGTCGCCTTCGGTGCTCTGGTGACTTCCGCGACGTTGACGGCGTTGAACAGCTTCGACCGGTATCGGATGCGCGCCGGCCTGCCCAAGGCTGCGGTAACCGCGGTGGTTCCGAGCCCGTTCCATCACGCGGACGCCGGAGTGCTCCGCGTCCCTGATCTCAAAGCCGACCCACGTGATGCCGCCGCGCACACTGCGGCCATCGTTCGCGAGTTGCCGCAGCTGGTCGAGGGATCGCGCGGCACGCTGGTGCTGTTCTCCTCACGCCGGCAAATGCAGGACGTGTTCGATGGCCTTGAGCGTGACTGGCGCCGCCGGGTGCTCATTCAAGGCAACCTGTCGAAACAAGAGACGCTGAACAAGCACAAGGCGCGGGTGGACGATGGCGAGTCGAGCGTACTTTTCGGGTTGGCCAGCTTTGCCGAGGGGGTCGATCTGCCCGGTGCCTATTGCGAGCACGTAGTGATCGCCAAGATCCCGTTCGCCGTGCCGGACGATCCGGTCGAGGCTGCACTGGCCGAGTGGATCGAAGCGCGTGGCGGTAACCCTTTCATGGAGATTGCAGTGCCGGATGCCTCGCTGCGGCTGGTGCAAGCGTGTGGTCGGCTGCTACGCACCGAGGCGGATCGCGGTGCTATCACCCTGTTGGACAGGCGGGTGGTGACCCAGCGCTACGGCAAGGCGATTCTCAATGCGCTGCCGCCGTTTCGGCGCGAGATTGGCTAGCCAGCCGGGGCGGGATAAGCGGCTGCGATGAGCAGGCATCAGCGTGGCGTCGTGAGGTTTTCCTGGCCCGACGCGGTTGCCAGAATGGCGGACTTCGGATTCGAGAGGTGACAGCGTGCAGGTTCAGGGATTCTTCGATCTGCGTTTCGAAGCGGTACGCGACGCGTTCGCCGCATTGTTCGATGGCACCCAGCAGCGCGGCGCCGCGCTCTGCGTGCAGATTGGCGGCGAGACGGTCGTCGATCTGTGGGCCGGTGCAGCGGACAATCAGGGTGAGCAGGTCTGGCACAGCGATACGCTGGTCAATCTGTTCTCCTGCACCAAGACCTTCTCCGCAGTCGCGTTGCTGCAACTGGTAGAGGAAGGCAAGTTGGAGCTGGATGACCCGGTCGCACGGATCTGGCCCGAGTTCGCGGTCGGCGGCAAGGCCGCGATCACCCTGCGCCAGCTGCTCTGTCATCGGGCCGGGCTACCGGCGATACGCCAGTCGATGCCGCCGGAGGCTCTGTACGACTGGGCCGCCATGGCCGGTGCCCTCGCTGCCGAGGAGCCCTGGTGGGTACCAGGCACTGACCAGGGCTACGCCGCAATGACCTATGGCTGGCTGGTCGGGGAACTCTTGCGCCGTGTCGATGGCTGCGGGCCAGGCGAATCGATCGTCCGGCGCACGGCGCGGCCTCTCGACCTTGACTTTCATGTCGGCTTACATGACGGTGAAGCGCATCGGGTCGCTTATCTGACGCGCTTCAAGAACGATTTCGGCGATGCGGCTGCACAGCGTTTGTTCAAGGCGCTGATGACGCAACCTGATTCTGTCAGCGCTCGTGCTTTCAATAATCCGCCATCCATCATGAGCAGCGGTAACAAGCCCGAGTGGCGACGCATGGCCCAGCCGGCAGCCAACGGCCATGGGAATGCACGGTCGCTGGCCGGGTTCTATACCGGCTTGCTGCAGGGCAAGTTGTTGGATCGGGCGCTGCTGGCCGAAATGACCCGCGAGCAGAGCATCGGGGTGGATCGCGTCCTGCTGGCGCAGACCCGGTTCGGGCTGGGCTGTTGGCTCGATCAGCCTGATCTGGCGAATGCCACGTTCGGTATGGGCCCAAGGGCGTTCGGTCACCCCGGGGCGGGCGGTAGCGTCGGATTCGCCGATCCGGAACGCGAACTGGCGTTCGGGTTCGTAACCAACACGCTTGGGCCCTATGTGCTGATGGATCCGCGCGCGCAATCTCTGGCTCGCAGCGTTGCAGTTTGCCTGGGTTGAACCACTCGTCACTTCTGGTCAGGCAGGCTTTCCAAAAGAGGGACTTGCGTCCACAATTTCAAATCGAACTCACGTGTGATCTGGCTACGTCCGTTCGCTTTTCCCTGAACGCATCTGGTGATGGAACCCTGGCTCATGAACCTTCTGAAGAGCGCCTCGCTGATTCTCTGCTTGCTCGTGGCTGCCGGTTGCAGCTCGAAGAATGAAAAGCCGAGTGAGGTGGGACCTCCAGTGGTGCCGAAGGTCGATTCGGCCTGGCTCGACGACTACGAGCCGCGCCTGCGTGAAGCGCTCGCGAACAGCCGCTTCGAGGTCGAGCGGCGTGATGGCCTGCTGGTCGTGACGGCCCCGGTGGATTCCTCGTTCAACCCAGATCGGCCGGGAATGCTCCTGCCGGTGACGCTCGGACCGATCACCCGGGTGGCGAAGCTGGTCGAGAAGGATGACAAGACTTCTGTGGTGGTCCTGGGGCACGCCGACAGCACGGGCTCCGATGAAATCAATCGGACCATCAGCCGCGAGCGGGCAGGGGCCGTGGCCGCCATTTTTCGTCTGAGCGGTCTCAAGCATGACCGGTTGCGAATTCGGGGTTTGGGCTCTGACAAGCCGCGCGCAGCCAACGACAGCCAGGAAGGGCGAGCCCTGAATCGTCGCGTCGAGATGGTGCTGGCGCCGCAAACCACTATGCTCGCACTTGTCGCTCAATACGATCAGCCGGCACAACCTGCAACCCAGGTGGCCCAGGCCGAGGTGGCGAAGAAGTAAAGGCGCTGCATTGTCAGACCAAACAGGCCCGCAAGCGGGCCTGTTTTCGTTTGGCGAGGTTGCCTTGAATCAAGCGTATCGAGCCCTGACGCGGATATGCTTTCAAGGGTGTCAGGTTCCGGTTTCGGTCGTCTGCTTGCCAGCCGCCTGATACGCTGGAACCGCTTTTCCATCAAAGGAGCCCCTCGATGATTCAGACCCTGGCCGATATGCGCCGCGACTATACCCGTGACGGTCTTAGCGAGGCCAATGCGCCCGCCGAGCCCTTTGGTCTGTTCCAGCAGTGGTTTGGTGAGGCGATGAAGACCGAGCAAGCACCGGTCGAGCCTAACGCGATGTCGCTGGCCACCGTGGATGCCGAGGGTCGGCCACACTGCCGGATTCTTCTGCTCAAGGCGCTGGACGAGCGTGGGTTTACCTTTTTTACCAATTACGACAGTGCAAAGGGCCAGCAGCTCCAAGAGGCGCCCTTTGCAGCCATGACCTTCTTCTGGCCTACGCTCGAGCGCCAGGTGCGGATCGAAGGGCGGGTTGAGAAGGTGAGCCCTGAAGAGTCGGATGCCTATTTTCAGGTGCGCCCGCTGGGTAGCCGCCTGGGTGCCTGGGCCTCGCCGCAAAGTCAGGTCATCCGTGATCGGGCCGAGCTGGAGCGGTTGCTGGCTGAGACCGAGCAGCGCTTCTTGGACAAGGCCCCCCATTGTCCGCCGCACTGGGGTGGCTATCGCCTGCTGCCAGAGTGCATCGAGTTCTGGCAGGGGCGTGCCAGCCGCCTACATGACCGGCTCGAGTATCGTCTGGTCGCCAACAGCTGGCAGCGCGAACGTCTCGCCCCCTGATCAGGGGCGATGCCTGGCTACGGGCGGCTTGGTGATGTTGCTGGCCGTTCGAGCCGGAGTCGGCCCAGGTTCAGGCTTCGGTATAGCGCTGGGCCTGTTGTTCCAGCCAGGGCTGAAGCTCCTTTCGACGGATCTTTTGGGCTTTCGCTTCGGCAAGCTGTTGCAGCATCCAGGCGCGCTTCGCGGGATCGCCACCGGCGATCGATAGCGCGAGATCGCGGTCTGCCCAGCGGCGGAAGCGTACGATCAGCCAGCCGTGAAAAGCCAGGCCGGCCACGGTGGTGATGGCTATGATGAAGTAATCCATGGGGGTAATCTCGCTGGAAGGAACCCGGCAGGGCCGGTTCGACTCGCATACCTAGGCTTGATGCTAGATGCTGAGTCAGGACGCTGAAGATGCCAAGCGCTTTTTTGTCGCCACCAGCTGCCGCTTCCGCCGGAACGAACAGCTGTCTGCAGGAGAATTTTCTATGCGCAATTCCTTTTTCGTTGCTTCCTTTGCTGCCGTGGCGCTGACCTTGGGCGGGTGTGCCTCCAGCCTGACCGGAGATACCTATTCTCGTGACGAGGCGCGTGCCGTTCAGACCGTGCGCTACGGTACCATCGAGTCGCTACGGCCGGTGAAGATCGAGGGAACCAAGACGCCGATCGGTTCCGGTGCCGGAGCGATAGTAGGCGGGGTGGCCGGTAGCGGGGTGGGTGGCGGTCGCGGCAGTGCTGTCGCTGCGGTCATCGGGGCGGTGGCCGGCGGAATGCTCGGAGCGGCCGCCGAGGAGGGAATTACCCGTACGCAGGGCGTCGAGATCACCGTGCGCGAGGATGACGGAAATGTCCGCGCCTACGTGCAAGCCGTGGAGCCCAACCAGGTGTTTCGCGTCGGCCAACGTGTACGCATTCTGACCGTCAGCGGGACAAGTCGCGTGGCGCCTTGACCATCGAGACCGGCGAATAGCGCGGTACGTCCAGGCGCCGCCTTCCGTTCTGAAAGGAGCGGAGGCGGCGCCTTTTGTTTTTCGAAATACATGAATTCATGACGACGGCATCATCCGTATGGATAATCGGGCGCACATTTGTGTGCAGCTTCAGGCAGTTACTTCGCCTGCCAAGGATAAGAATGCCTCCGGATCGGCGGCTTAAGGGGTCTCGTTCATGGCGCTTGCGCTGATCATCGCTTTGCCATTCTTGGGCATCTGCCTGCCTCTGCTTCTGGAGCGTTTTGGTCGCTCCGCATGCGCTTTCGGCGCAGGTATCGCGCCGCTGACGGCGCTGATCCTCCTGCTTTCCAAGCGTGCCGATGTGTTTGCCGGTCAGACGGAAATCGTCCACTACAGCTGGCTGCCCGGGCTTGGGCTCAACCTCAGCCTGCGTCTCGATGGGTTGGGCTTTCTCTTTGCCTTGCTGATTCTCGGCATCGGCCTGCTGGTCATCCTCTACGCACGCTACTACCTGTCGAAGAAGGATCCGATGGGCCGCTTCTATGGCTTCTTCCTACTGTTCATGGGGGCCATGCTCGGCGTCGTGCTGTCAGAAAATCTGCTGCTGATGCTGATGTTCTGGGAGCTGACCAGCCTGTCGTCGTTTCTGCTGATCGGTTACTGGAGCCATCGGGCCGACGCCCGCCAGGGCGCACGCATGGCTCTGGCGATTACCGGTGGTGGCGGTCTGGCGCTGCTCGCTGGGGTCCTGCTGATTGGCTACATCGTCGGCAGCTTCGAGCTGACGACGATTCTGGCATCGGGCGATCTGATTCGCGGTAATTCCCTGTATCCGCTGACGCTGATTCTCGTCTTGCTCGGCGTATTCACCAAGTCGGCGCAGTTTCCTTTCCATTTCTGGTTACCGCAGGCAATGGCTGCGCCTACGCCTGTATCGGCCTTCCTGCATTCCGCGACGATGGTCAAGGCCGGGGTATTTCTGCTTGCACGACTCTATCCGGCACTGGCGGAATCCGAATGGTGGTTCTATCTGGTGAGCATCACCGGGCTGGCGACCTTGTTGATCGGCGCTGTGATGGCGCTTTTCCAGCACGACCTGAAGGGACTGCTCGCCTATTCCACCATCAGTCACCTGGGCCTGATTACCTTGCTGTTCGGCCTCGATTCCCGCCTGGCGGCAGTGGCGGCAATCTTTCACATCATTAACCACGCCACATTCAAGGCCTCTCTGTTCATGGCCGCAGGAATCATCGATCACGAGACCGGCACGCGCGACATGCGGCGTATCAACGGCATGTGGAAGTACATGCCGCATACGGCGGCACTCGCCATGGTGGCTTCCCTGGCGATGGCAGGTGTGCCGCTGCTCAATGGCTTCCTCAGCAAGGAAATGTTCTTCGCCGAGACACTCGATCAGCATCTGCTGGGCAGCTTCTATTGGGCGATTCCGGTGGTGGCAACGCTTGCGAGCGCCTTTTCCGTGGCGTATTCGCTGCGCTTCGTGCACGACGTGTTTTTCAACGGCGAGCCCATCGACCTGCCCAAGTACCCGCCTCACGAGCCTGCACGCTACATGAAGATTCCCGTGGAGATCCTCGTGCTGCTCTGCCTGCTGGTCGGCATGCTGCCGGCTTTCACGGTAGGGCCGCTTCTGGCGGCGGCGGTGTCTGGCACGCTCAACGGTGTCGTGCCGGAGTACAGCCTGTCGATCTGGCACGGTTTCAATCTGCCGTTGGCGATGAGTTTTGCTGCGCTGGTCGGAGGCATCGTCATCTATTCGCTGCGCAAGTGGGCATTCCGCTGGTACGAGGGACTCCCCTCGGTGGATTCGCTGGAAGTGTTCGAACGGATAATGGGCGGGTTGACGCTCGGCGCTCGCCATCTGACCTGCCTGCTGGACAACGGCTCGCTGCAGCGCTACCTGGCTCTGATGCTGTTCAGCACGTTGGTACTGGTAGTGTTCGCGCTGACGCCTCTGGATGCTCTGCACGGTCCGGTTGCCTTGACGCCGCTGAATGGCATCACTGTATTGGGCATGGCCATTCTGGCACTCACCTCGTTGTTGACAGTGCTGTTTCATCGCCGACGGCTGGTGGCGCTGATGGTACTCAGCGTGGTCGGCCTGATGGTCGCGCTGGGCTTTGCGCGCTATTCGGCGCCTGATCTGGCGCTCACTCAGCTTTCAGTCGAAGTGGTGACCATCATCCTGTTGATCCTCGCGCTGTTCTTCATGCCGGACCGTACCCCGGCCGAGTCGAGCAGCCTGCGTGGCTTTCGTGATTTCGTGCTGGCGGCGGGCTGCGGCACCATGGTTGCGCTGCTGGCCTATGCGGTGCTGACGCGGCCGTACGACAGCATTGCCTCGTTCTTTTTGGAAAACAGTGTGTCTGGCGGGGGCGGCACCAACGTGGTGAACGTCATTCTGGTCGATTTCCGCGGCTTCGATACCCTTGGCGAGATCGCTGTGCTGGCAATCGCGGGTGTCGGCATCTTCGGGCTGCTAAAGGGCTTGCGTCTGCCTCACCCGGTTCGCGATTACGGTGGTCGGCTCTGGTCCCTCGACAGGCACCCCATGGTGCTGGATCTCCTGGCCCGGGCGATGCTGCCGATGGCGCTGCTGATTTCGGTCTTCATCTTCCTGCGTGGGCACAACCTGCCTGGCGGCGGGTTCATCGCCGGTCTGATAACTGCGGTCGCATTGATCCTGCAGTACATCTCCCACGGAGTCAGCTGGGCGCAGGAGCGGCAACCCATCAGTTATCACAGGCTCTGCGGAGCAGGGCTGCTCATCGCCGGCCTGACCGGGCTGGGGAGTCTGGTGTTCGGCTATTCGTTCCTCACGTCGTCGTTCGGTCATTTCCATCTGCCCCTCGTCGGTGAGTTCGAGCTGGCCACGGCAATGCTGTTCGATCTGGGGGTTTATCTTGTGGTGGTGGGGGCGACGTTGCTGATCCTTTCCAATATTGGCCAGGTGAGCCAGGACGACTCGAACAGGGAGGTGCTGTAATGGAGGCGTTGTTCGCGATTACCCTGGGGGTCATGACAGCAAGCGGTGTCTATCTGCTTCTGCGAGCTCGCATCTTTCCCGTGGTTATGGGGCTGACGCTGATTTCTTATGCGGTCAACCTGTTCATTTTTTCAATGGGCCGGCTTGCTACCGGTGTTCCTGCGGTGATCGGCAGAAGTGCCGAGTATGGTGACCCCTTGCCCCAGGCGCTGGTGCTTACCGCGATTGTCATTGGCTTCGCCATGACCGCTTTCGTGGTGGTTCTGGCGCTGCGCAGCATTGGCGAGCTGCGGACCGATCATGTCGATGGTCAGGAGCCGCGCCAATGAATCATGCTCTGATCCTGCCGCTGCTGGTGCCGCTGTTCACCGGAGCCCTGTTGCTGTTCGCCCATTCCTTAGGACGCTCGAGCAAGCGCACCCTGTCGCTGCTTGCGACCTGGTCGTTGGTGCCTCTGGCGATCTGGCTGCTGGCGCTGGCGGACGACGGGCAACTGCGTGTCTATGCGCTGGGCAGCTGGCAACCGCCGTTCGGCATCGTCCTCATGCTCGACCGCCTGAGCGCGCTGATGCTGCTGGTCACCGCAGTGCTCGCCGGTTTCGCCGTGCTTTATGCCTGCCGCGGTGATGACGAGCGAGGCCCCAACTTTCACGCGCTCTATCAGTTCCAGTTGCTCGGCATAAACGGGGCCTTCCTGACCGGGGATCTGTTCAACCTGTTCGTCTTCTTCGAAATCCTGCTGATTTCATCTTATGCCCTGTTGCTGCATGGGCACGGCCAGCGCAGGGTGCGCTCCGGCATGCACTATGTCGTGCTGAATTTGCTCGGGTCTTCGCTGTTCCTCATTGGTGTGAGCATGCTCTATGGGCTGCTCGGTACGCTGAACATGGCCGACCTGGCTGCGCGGGTAAGCGCCGCCGATCCCGCGGATGGGCCTCTGCTGGCTGCGGCTGGCTACCTGCTGTTGGTGGTGTTCGCGCTGAAGGGCGCGATCCTGCCGTTGTACTTCTGGTTGCCGCGCGCCTATGCCTCTGCGACCGCGCCGGTCGCCGCTCTGTTCGCCATCATGACCAAGGTTGGGTTGTACGCGATCGTGCGGGTCTTCACGCTCATTTTCGGTAACGAGGCGGGGGAGTTGAGCCACATGGTCGATGCCTGGCTCTGGCCGCTGGCGTTGCTGACGCTTGGTGCTGCGGTAGTCGGTGCACTGGCTGCGCGCAATCTGCAGGTGCTGCTCGCTTATCTGGTGGTCGTTTCGGTAGGTACATTGCTGGCCGGCATAGCACTCGGCAGCGAGGCGGGCCTTGCAGCAGCGCTCTATTACCTTGTCCACAGCACCCTGATTGCCGGTGCGTTGTTCCTGCTTGCCGATCTGATTGCGCGTCAGCGCGGTGACCTGGGAACCGATCTGATTACAGCTCCTGCGCTGCAACAACCGCTGCTGCTCGGCACGCTGTTCTTCATCGGCGCGATTTCCGTGGCGGGCTTGCCGCCGTTCTCCGGTTTTCTCGGCAAGCTGATGCTGCTTCGCGCGATCGAGCCCGGCGCGGAAGCGATAGCGCTGTGGGCGGTGGTTCTGGTTGGCGGGCTGGGTATGCTTATCGCACTGAGCCGGGCCGGCAGTCTGGTGTTCTGGCGGGCCAGTGCACTAGCCCAGGGGCACAAGGCGGATCCCGTACGCCTGCTGGCCACCACGGGACTGCTGCTCGGCAGTCTGGTCCTGGTTGCCGCGGCCGGGCCGCTGCAGACATTCATGCAGGCCACGGCTGCACAGCTGCTGGACCTCCGGCCTTATCTGCAGATCGTTCAGGGAGGTGCGGCATGAAGGCGCGCTGGTTGCCGAATCCGGCCCTGACCCTGTTGCTGGCGCTGCTCTGGTTGCTGCTCAACAACACCCTGAGTTTCGGGCAGTTGTTGCTTGGGCTGTTTCTCGGCTGGGCGATACCGTTGCTCGTGAGCGGTTTTCTCATCGATGTGCCTCGCGTGCGCAAGCCTGTGAAGCTTGTGCTGTTCACGCTGAAAGTTCTTCGCGATATCGTGGTGGCCAACGTGCACGTCGCCAAGCTGGTGCTCGGGCCACGAAGGAGCCTGCGGCCAGCGTTCGTCGAGATTCCGATGGCCATCGACAACGAATTCGCTCTGGCTACGCTGACGAGCATCATCTCGCTGACACCCGGGACGGTCTCCGCCTGCCTGAGTCCTGATCGCAAGATGCTCATGGTGCATGCCCTGGATGCACCGGACATCGATGCCCTGGTCGCCGAGGTCAAGCGCAACTACGAAGCCACGCTGCTGGAGATTTTCGAATGCTAGCGTACGTGATTCCGTTCTGCCTGGCGGTGCTGGGACTGGCCGCCGTGCTGAACGTCGTCCGCCTGGTGCAGGGCCCGGACATGCCTGACCGGGTGCTCGCACTCGACACCCTTTATATCAACGCGCTGGCGCTGATCGTGCTGTTCGGCGTCTGGCTGGCCTCCGACCTGTTCTTCGAGGCTGCGCTGCTGATTGCCGTGATGGGTTTTGTCAGTACCGTGGCCGTGGGCAAACACCTGCTGCACGGCGACATCATCGACTGAGGAGGCGACATGCCATTCTGGATTGAAGCGCTGGTGAGTCTGTTCCTGGTCGTTGGCAGCCTGTTCGCTCTGATCGGTGCGATTGGCCTGTACCGGCTGCCGGATTTCTATACCCGTTTGCACGGGCCGACCAAGGCAACGACGCTCGGGGTTGGTGGCATCATCATCGCCTCGATGATCTTTTTCAGCAGCCACAACGACGGCCTGAGCATGCACGAGCTGCTGATCACCCTGTTCCTGTTCCTGACCGCGCCGGTCAGTGCGCACATGCTGGCCAAGGCTGCCATGCAGCAGAAGCTGCCTGCTGTCGAGCAGACGCGCGGCAAGCCCTGGGACTGAGGCGCGACAAACGCTGTTCCAGAGGCTCGGACGCGACCCCAGCCTCAGATCACGATGCTGCTCGGTGAGGGCTGTTGCTCGTTCTCCTGTTGCAGCTCCTTGACCAGCGCCTGTTGCAGGCGCAGGCAGAACTGCGGATCGGAAAGTGGCTGATTGTTCGCGTCGGTAACGAAGAACACGTCTTCCACGCGCTCGCCGAGTGTCGCGATCTTGGCGTTCTGCACGGACAGATCGAAATCGAGGAACAGCTGGCCGACGCGCGCCAGCAGGCCTGGCCGATCCGGGGCGATGATCTCGAGAATCGTCTGCGGCCGCTGAGTGTCGTTGTGGATGGTCACTTGCGGCGGGAAGGCGAAGTGCTTGAGCTGCCGAGGAACGCGCCGCTGGATGATGGTCAGGTAATCATCCGGGTTGCGCAGCGCGGCGATCAGACCTTTGCGGATTTCTTCGATGCGCTCCGGATTGTTGCCGATCGGGCTGCCGTCGGCCTCCAGCACGATATAGGTATCCAGGGTGAACTGGCTGCTGGACGTCAGGATGCGCGCGTCATGGATGTTCAGGTTCAACTGGTCCATGGCCGCCACGGTCACGGCAAAGAAATCATGCTGGTCCGGCGCGTAGATGAAGATCTGCGTGCCACCCTCGAATTCGCGCTGGGTGGTCTCCTTGATCAACACCAGCGGACCGCTATCGGCAGGGTGTTCGATGATCGCATCGGTATGCCAGGCAACGTCGGTAGCGGTGTGGCGCAGGAAGTAGTCGTCGCCCAGTTGCGCCCAGAGCTGCTCGGCATCGTCCGGATCAGTGCCGTGGCGTACCAGATCGTCGAGTGCTGCGCGCTGCGTCTGGCGGATCTGTTCTTCGCGACCCAGCGGGTTTTCCAATCCACGTTTGAGTGCGCGCTTGGTCTCTGTGTACAGCTGGCGCAGCAGGCTGGCGCGCCAGGAATTCCATAGCGTCGGATTGGTGGCGTTGATGTCGGCAACAGTGAGCACATAGAGATAGTCCAGGTGCGTCTCGTCGCCAACCAACTGAGCGAAATCGTTGATGATCTGTGGGTCCGACAGGTCCTTGCGCTGAGCCGTGGTGGACATTACCAGGTGGTTTTCCACCAGCCAGACCACCAGTCGGGTGTCCCACGCCGGGAGCTTGTGTCGGCTGCAGAACTGCTCTGCATCGACCGCCCCTAACTCGGAATGGTCGCCGCCGCGGCCCTTGGCAATATCGTGGTAGAGGCCGGCGATGTAGATCAGCTCCGGCTTGGGCAGGCGTTCGACCAGCTTGCTGGCTAGTGGGTACTTTTCTGCAACGCCGGGTTTGGTCAGCTTGCGCAAATATTTGATGACATTGAGCGTGTGCGCATCGACCGTGTAGATGTGGAAAAGGTCATGCTGCATCTGGCCGACGATATGGCCGAACTCGGGAAGGTAGCGGCCGAGAATGCCGTAGCGATTCATGCGACGCAGATTGCGGTGAATGCCTTCCTTGCACTTGAACAGCTCGATGAACAGGCTGGTGTTGCGCAGGTCCTCGCGGAAGCTGTCGTCAATCAGGTAGCGGTGGTCACGTAGCAGACGGATCGTATCGGAGCGCACACCTTGGATATCGGGATGCTGTGCCAGCATCACGAAGGTTTCCAGGATGGCGAATGGCGTTCGCTTGAAGATCGCCGGGTTGCTGACTTCCAGATAACCGTCGCGGACCTGGAAGCGACTGTTCAACGGCACGATCGGCCCGGACTCACCTTCCCAGAGAATCACTTCGGCGAAATGCTGGCCGACCAGATCGCCCAGCTCGGCAATGCTCATGACCACCCGGTAGTACTTCTGCATGAAGCGTTCGATAGCCAGCTTGGCGTCGCTGTCCTCGTAGCCGAGCAGTGCGGCAAGACTGCGCTGGTGATCGAACAGCAGGCGGTCCTCTGCGCGTCCGGCGAGCATGTGCAGGCCGTAACGGACCTTCCAGAGAAACTCCTGCGCAGCGGTCATCAGGCTGTGCTCGCCTTCCGTGAGAAAGCCCTGATCGACCATGGCCTGCAGATTCAGCGTGCCGAACTCACGGCGCGCGATCCAGAGGATCGTCTGGATGTCGCGCAGTCCACCTGGGGAGCCCTTGACGTTGGGCTCCAGGTTGTACTCGGTATTGTTGTACTTGGCGTGGCGTGCGCGCTGTTCTTCGCGCTTGGCCAGGAAGAACTCCTTGCTCGGCCACATTTGCTGAGGGCTGGTGACCTGCAGCATGGCCTGGCGCAGGCGTTCGGGCCCGGCGATCGTACGGCTTTCCATCAGGTTGGTGAGGACGGTCAGATCGGCACGTGCTTCGTCGGCGCACTCGGCGACAGAGCGTACCGCCTGCCCGACTTCCAGGCCGATATCCCAGAGCAGCGTGAGAAAGCCTTCGATCGAATCACGGAAGACTTCCTGGTCGCTTTCGTCTAGCAGAATCAGCAGGTCAATGTCGGAATAGGGATGCAGCTCGCCTCGTCCGTAGCCGCCGACTGCAACCAGCGCGATATCGGTGCCCTTGTCCCACTCGAAGCGGTTCCACGCCGAGCACAGGATCTGATCGACGAACCAGGCCCGGTCCTGGATCAGCCGGCGGATGTCACGGCCGGCCCTGAAGCGCTCGTCGAGCACTTGGCGCGCCTGCCGGATCGCCTTCTTGTAGGCAGCGATGGGGCTGGCCTTGAGCGCCAGTTCCGCCTGGAACTGGCTGCGATCGAACAGTTCCGGGTCGACCTGGGGCATACGAACATCCTCCGGTTGGGCTACGGCTGCGGATTTCAGGCCGAGGTGCGGGCGATGGTGTCGTCGCTGCGCAGGGTAAAGATCTCGTAGCCATCGGCCGTTACCAGAATGGTGTGTTCCCACTGCGCCGAGAGCTTGCGGTCCTTGGTGATGGCGGTCCAGCCATCGCCGAGCAGGCGGGTTTCCGGACGCCCCTGGTTGATCATCGGCTCGATGGTGAAAGTCATGCCTTCCTTGAGTTCCAGACCGGTGCCGGCGCGCCCGTAATGAAGCACCTGCGGTTCTTCATGGAACACCTTGCCGATACCGTGACCACAATACTCGCGCACCACGGAGAAGCCGTTCTTCTCGGCATGCTTCTGGATCACTTCGCCGATGTCGCCGAGGCGGGCGCCGGGACGGACCAGTTCGATGCCTTTATATAGACACTCCTGAGTGATCTGGCAGAGGCGCTCGGCCCATTCCGGTACCTTGCCGACCAGGAACATCTTGCTGGTGTCGCCGTGGTAGCCGTCCTTGATAACTGTGATATCGATGTTGAGGATGTCACCGTCCTTCAGGGGCTTGTCATTGGGAATGCCATGGCAGACGACATGGTTGATCGAGGTGCAGATCGACTTGGGGAAGCCCTTGTAGTTCAGCGGGGCGGGAATGGCCTGCTGAACGTTGACGATATGCTCGTGGCACAGGCGGTCGAGCTCCTCGGTAGTGACGCCCGGTTTGACGTGCTCGCCGATCATTTCGAGAACCTCGGCAGCGAGACGCCCGGCTACGCGCATCTTCTCGATATCTTCGGGCGTCTTGATTGTGACTGTCATGCAAACCTCTTGGTGCGCCCGCAGGCGAAGGCAATAAACGGAAAGCTGCGATGATAAACCAAAGCGCCCATGCCCTGCAGGTAAGGGCCGCTCAGGCAGCTGAGCGTGCGGCGGTTAGCCAAAGCAGTAGCCTGTCGGTGGTCTTTATGCTATAAAACGCGCCGCTCGACGGGGACACCCCGTTGCGCTTAACCCCACACACGTGTCGACACGGTATCCTGGGTGCTCGAAAGAGTTGGATATCGGGACGCGTGGAGGCCTAACCCGACTTATTCGAGGACTTATCATGTCTCAAGTCACCATGCGCGATATGCTGAAGGCCGGTGTGCACTTCGGCCACCAGACCCGTTACTGGAACCCGAAAATGGACAAATACATTTTCGGTGCGCGCAACAAGATCCACATCATCAACCTGGAAAAGACCCTGCCGATGTTCAACGACGCCCTGCGTTTCGTTGAGAAGCTGGCTGCAGGCAAGAACAAGATTCTGTTCGTCGGTACCAAGCGTTCCGCTGGCAAGATCGTTCGCGAAGAAGCTGCTCGTTGCGGCTCGCCGTATGTCGATCATCGCTGGTTGGGCGGCATGCTGACCAACTACAAGACCATCCGTGCTTCCATCAAGCGTCTGCGTGAGCTGGAATCCCAGTCTCAGGATGGTACTTTCGAGAAGCTGACCAAGAAAGAAGCGCTGATGCGCACCCGCGACCTCGAGAAGCTCGAGCGCAGCCTGGGCGGCATCAAGGACATGGGCGGCCTGCCGGACGCCATGTTCGTCATCGACGTCGACCACGAGCGCATCGCCATCTCCGAAGCCAACAAGCTGGGCATCCCGGTCATCGGCATCGTCGATACCAACAGCAGCCCGGAAGGCGTCGACTACATCATTCCTGGTAATGATGATGCCATCCGTGCCGTGCAACTCTACCTCGGCTCCATGGCTGATGCCGTTCTGCGCGGCCGTCAGAATGCAGCTGGCGGTGCTGACGAGTTCGTCGAGGAAGTGGCTTCCGAAGCGGCTCAGGGCTAAGTGCGGCGCATTGCAGCGTGACACCCGATGAACAAAAAGGGGGCTAGGCCCCCTTTTTGTCTCTTGCGAATTGATCACCCGTGCGAAGGGTGAGTGGTTTAGAAACCAAATCGAGAGGATTCCCAACATGGCAGAAATCACTGCAGCCTTGGTCAAAGAACTGCGCGAGCGTACCGGTCAGGGCATGATGGAGTGCAAGAAGGCTTTGGTTGCCGCCGGCGGTGACATCGAGAAGGCCATCGACGACATGCGTGCTTCCGGCGCCATCAAGGCTGCCAAGAAGTCCGGCAACATCGCTGCCGAAGGCTCGATCGCCGTTCGTGTCGAGGGTGGTCGCGGTGTGATCATCGAAGTCAACTCTCAGACCGACTTCCTGGCTCTGCAGGATGACTTCAAGGCCTTCGTCAAGGAAAGCCTGGACGAGGCCTTCGAGCAGAAGCTGACCGAAGTGGCTCCGCTGATCGCTTCTCGCGAATCCGCTCGTGAGGCGCTGGTCGCCAAGTGCGGCGAAAACGTCAACATCCGTCGCCTGACTGCCGTTGAAGGTGATGTGGTGGGCGCCTACCTGCATGGCCATCGCATCGGTGTGCTGGTTACTCTGAAAGGCGGTGACGCCGAGCTGGCCAAGGACATCGCTATGCACGTAGCTGCCAGCAACCCGGCCGTTCTGAGCCCTGCCGACGTTTCCGAAGAGTTGGTTGCCAAGGAAAAGGAAATCTTCCTGCAGCTGAACGCCGACAAGATCGCCGGCAAGCCTGAGAACATCGTCGAGAACATGATCAAGGGTCGCATCAACAAGTTCCTGGCCGAAGCCAGCCTGGTTGAGCAGCCGTTCGTCAAAGATCCGGAAGTCAAAGTTGGTGATCTGGCCAAGAAAGCCGGTGCCGAAATCGTGTCCTTCGTTCGTTACGAAGTGGGCGAGGGCATCGAGAAGGCCGAGGTCGACTTCGCTGCCGAAGTTGCCGCTCAGGTGGCTGCAACCAAGAAGTAAGGACTGCTAGCCGGTTCCCGAAGAGGCTGCCCGCTTACGCGTGCGGCCTCTTTGTCGAATGGGGCGGCCGAAATTTTTTCGTCACGTTATATTCGTCGCTTGGCACCAACCGCTGGTTGCGCTGTCAAAGCGCAGATATTTTCTGGCCGGGTTCGGCCAGACTTAGTCACACCACGCCGCAGGAGATAGAACGCCAATGGCTCAGCAGATGAGTGCACGCAACCCACGCTATAAACGCATTCTGCTCAAATTAAGCGGCGAGGCCTTGATGGGTTCCGAAGACTTCGGAATCGATCCCAAGGTGCTTGATCGCATGGCTCTGGAAGTCGGACAGCTGGTGGGCATTGGTGTCGAGGTCGGCCTAGTGATCGGTGGGGGTAATCTGTTCCGTGGCGCGGCGCTTTCCGCAGCGGGAATGGATCGGGTTACCGGTGATCATATGGGCATGCTCGCAACGGTCATGAATGCGCTGGCCATGCGTGATGCGCTCGAGCGTTCGAATATCCCGGCGCTGGTCATGTCTGCCATTTCCATGGTCGGTGTCACCGACCATTACGACCGCCGCAAGGCCATGCGCCATCTCAAGAGCGGCGAAGTGGTTATCTTCTCTGCCGGAACCGGCAATCCATTCTTCACCACTGATTCGGCGGCCTGCCTGCGCGCGATCGAAATCCAGGCGGATGTCGTGCTCAAGGCCACCAAGGTCGACGGTGTCTATACGGCTGATCCCTTCAAGGATCCGAACGCCGAGAAGTTTGCCGAGCTCACGTACGACGAAGTGCTCGATCGCAAGCTCGGGGTAATGGATCTGACCGCCATCTGCCTGTGCCGCGATCACAACATGCCGCTGCGTGTGTTCAACATGAACAAGCCCGGCGCCCTGCTCAATATTGTGCTGGGTGGCGCCGAAGGAACACTGATCGAGGAATCGAACGAATGATCAACGAGATCAAGCAAGACGCGCAGGAGCGCATGAAGAAAACCCTGGAATCGCTGGATCACGCCTTTGCCAAGATCCGCACCGGTAGGGCTCATCCCAGCATCCTCGATAGCGTCATGGTTTCCTATTACGGCGCCGATACGCCGTTGCGCCAGGTGGCCAACGTTGTGGCCGAGGATTCCCGCACGCTGGCGCTTACCGTATTTGACAAGAGCATGATCCAGGCCGTCGAAAAGGCCATCATGACCTCCGATCTGGGCCTCAATCCGGCTACCGCGGGTACCACGATCCGAGTGCCGATGCCGGCGCTGACCGAAGAGACGCGCAGGGGTTACACCAAGCAGGCGCGGGCCGAAGCCGAGAATGCTCGTGTTGCGGTTCGCAACATCCGTCGCGATGCCATCGCTCAGCTGAAAGATCTGGTCAAGGAGAAGGAAATCAGCGAGGACGAGGAACGCCGTGGCCAGGATGACGTCCAGAAGCTTACCGACAAGTACGTCGCGGAGATCGACAAGGCCCTCGAGGCCAAAGAAAGCGATCTGATGGCTGTTTGACCGCTATTGGATAGTTGCCGCCGTGGCCGCAGTCGACTTCGGTCGCTGTGCACGGCGGCAGCGGTGCCTGGAAGCTGTTGCTGGCAGCTTTGTCTTTTGTTTGCAGCGTGTTCTAGCGCAAGTAGAGTTGTTCATGGAAAAGGTCAGGCAGATTGCCGGGCGGAAAATTCCCCGTCACGTAGCGATCATCATGGATGGCAACAACCGCTGGGCGAAGAGGCGCCTGCTGCCTGGTGTAGCCGGGCACAAGGCGGGCGTCGATGCTGTTCGAGCGGTGATCGAGGTCTGCGCCGATTCCGGTGTCGAGGTGCTGACACTGTTCGCCTTCTCCAGCGAAAACTGGCAGCGTCCGGCCGACGAGGTTGGCGCGCTGATGGAGCTGTTTCTTTCTGCCTTGCGTCGCGAGGCGCGCAAGCTTGACGAGAACGGCATTCGGCTTCGCATCATCGGTGACCGCACTCGCTTCCATCCAGAACTGCAGGCGGCAATGCTGGAAGTCGAGGAAATGACTGCAGCCAATCACCGCTTCGTGCTCCAGGTGGCCGCCAATTACGGTGGTCAGTGGGACATCCTGCAGGCGGCTCAGCATCTTGCCAGCGAGGCTCAGTCCGGGCGGCTGAACCCTGCCGAAATCACCCCGGCCTTGTTTCAAAGTTATCTGGCGACGGGGGACATGCCTTTGCCGGATCTTTGCATCCGAACCGGCGGCGAACGGCGCATCAGTAATTTCCTGTTGTGGCAGCTGGCTTACGCGGAGCTGTATTTCTCCGATCTTTACTGGCCGGACTTCAAGCACGTTGCCATGCGTAAGGCTCTCGCGGATTTCGCTACACGACAGCGGCGCTTTGGCAAGACCGGCGAACAGGTCGAAAGCGAGGTCAAGGTCGAATGCTGAAGCAGCGCATCATCACCGCAGCGATACTTCTGCCTGTTGCGATCGTAGGTTTCTTTCTTCTCCAAGGGCTCGCCTTCGCGCTTTTCATCGGCCTCGTTGTGGTCTTGGGGGCGTGGGAGTGGGCCCGGCTGGCTGGTTTTGCCGGTCAGGGATTACGGGTCGGATACGCGCTGGCGGTGGCAATGCTGCTTGGTGTGCTCTACCAGTTTCCATCGTTGGCGCCCTGGATGCTGGCCCTGGCTGTGCTCTGGTGGCTGGTCGCAACCTATCTGGTGCTGACCTATCCGGAGAGCAGTCGTCTATGGGGTGGTCGTGGCGGCAGCCTGCTGATCGGCCTGGCGGTGCTTTTGCCGTCCTGGCAGGGTCTTGTGGTGCTCAAGCAATGGCAACTGGGCAATTGGCTGATTCTGGCAGTGATGATTCTGGTATGGGTGGCGGATATCGGCGCCTATTTCTCTGGCAGGGCTTTCGGCAGGCGCAAGCTGGCGCCGAAGGTGAGCCCTGGCAAGAGCTGGGAGGGGTTGGTTGGCGGGCTGCTGACCAGCTTGCTCGTCACGCTCGCGGTCGGTGTGTATCGCGGTTGGACGGCTCGCGAACTGGTTCTAGCCCTGCTCGGCGCCGCACTTGTGGTATCGATATCGGTTATCGGTGATCTGACTGAGAGCATGTTCAAGCGCAGTGCCGGCATCAAGGACAGCAGCCAGCTGCTGCCGGGGCACGGTGGTGTGATGGATCGTATCGACAGCCTCACCGCTGCGATCCCGGTGTTCGCTGTGCTGTTGTGGCTAGCAGGTTGGGGCGCGCTGTGAATCGACCGTTACAGGTAACCGTTCTTGGCGCTACTGGTTCGATCGGTCTCAGCACGCTGGATGTCATTGCGCGTCACCCGGATCGTTACGCTGTCTTCGCACTCACCGGTTTCAGCCGGCTTGCCGAGCTGAGGGCGCTCTGTCTTGTCCATCGTCCGCGCTTCGCGGTGGCTGCTGACGAGATCCAGGCCGGAGTTCTGCAGCAGCAGCTGCGCGAAGATGGTCTGACGACTCAGGTCATGAGCGGCGAGGGCGGTCTGAGCGAGGTCGCAGCACATCCCGAGACAGACGTGGTCATGGCCGCCATCGTGGGTGCTGCGGGCCTGAAGCCGACGCTGGCCGCAGTACAGTCCGGTAAGCGGGTGCTGCTCGCCAACAAGGAGGCGCTGGTGATGTCCGGTGCCCTGTTCATGCGGGCGTTGCGCGACAGTGGGGCCGTGCTGTTACCCATCGATAGCGAGCACAACGCGATCTTCCAGTGTCTGCCGTCCGCCTATTCCCAAGGGCTCGGTTCGGTTGGCGTACGACGTATCCTGCTGACTGCGTCCGGTGGGCCCTTCCGCGAGTTTGCGCCGGAGCGGCTTATCGATGTGACGCCGGAACAGGCTTGTGCCCACCCCAACTGGTCGATGGGACGCAAGATATCGGTGGACTCGGCCAGCATGATGAACAAGGGGCTCGAGCTGATCGAAGCCTGCTGGTTGTTCGACGCTCACCCGAGTCAGGTCGAGGTAGTGATTCATCCGCAGAGTGTCATCCATTCCATGGTCGATTACGTCGATGGCTCGGTACTGGCGCAGCTGGGAAATCCGGATATGCGTACCCCGATCGCACATGCGCTTGCATGGCCGGAGCGGATCGAGTCCGGAGTCTCGGCATTGGACCTCCTGCAGATCGGTCGGCTCGACTTCCAGGCGCCGGACGATTCGCGGTTTCCTTGCCTGCAGCTGGCTCGTCAGTCAGCTGAAAACGGTGGTACCGCACCCGCGATGCTGAATGCGGCGAACGAAGTGGCGGTCGAGGCGTTTCTCAATCGACGCATCCGTTTCACCGAGATCGCGAGTATCATCGACGACGTATTGAACCGTGAGGCGCCAGTGGCCGTAGGCTGCCTCGAAGATGTGTTGGCGGCTGACAGATGTGCACGGGAACGTGCTGGACAGTGGCTCGACCGCAACGGGCGATAGGGGTCTGCTGGCCTGCGGCCGGCAGCGATATCAGCACCAGACCCACCCCCGGAGGATAGTTATGGGCGCGCTTTACATGATCATTGGTACCCTCGTGGCGCTCGGGGTGTTGGTCACTTTCCACGAGTTTGGGCATTTCTGGGTTGCGCGTCGTTGCGGTGTAAAGGTGCTGCGATTTTCCGTCGGCTTTGGCAGCCCGCTGTTCCGCTGGCATGACCGTCAGGGCACCGAGTTCGTCATCGCTGCGATACCCCTGGGTGGCTACGTCAAGATGCTGGACGAGCGCGAGGGGGACGTGCCGCCGGCGCTGATCGACAGCGCGTTTAACCGAAAGAGCGTCCGTCAGCGGTTTGCCATCGTGTCCGCAGGTCCGCTCGCCAATTTCCTCCTGGCTCTGGTGTTCTTCTGGCTGCTGGCCATGCTTGGTAGCGAGCAGATTCGTCCAGTTATCGGCGCGGTCGAGCCGGGTAGTCTCGCTGCTCAGGCCGGGTTGTCCGCTGACCAGGAAATCGTTGCGGTCAACGGTAAGCCGGTTAGCGGTTGGGGTGAGGTCAATCTGCAGCTGGTGAGGCGCCTGGGGGAGAGCGGGCAGCTCGACGTTACGGTGCGTGATGTGGGCGGCTCCAGCGAGAGACATCTGCAGATTTCCCTGCAGAACTGGTTGAAGGGGGTCGAGGAGCCCGATCCCATCACCTCGCTCGGTATCAGGCCATGGCGGCCGCAGATTGTCCCGGTGATCGCGCAGCTGGACCCAGAGGGGCCGGCGCAGGCAGCGGGAATCCGTCTCGGTGATCGTCTGCTCAGCCTGAATCAGCAGCCTCTGGATGACTGGCAGCAGGTCATCGATGCAGTAAGGACTCTGCCTGGCGAGCCAGTTTCGTTGCAGGTCGAGCGGCAAGGGCAGCGCTTGGATGTATCGCTAACACTGGCCACCCGCGGCGAGGGCGAAGTGCGGCGCGGTTATCTTGGAGCTGGCGTCGAGGGAGGGGAGTGGCCAGCTGAAATGTTGCGCGAGGTCAGCTTCGGCCCGCTCGAAGCGGTGGCTGAAGGTGTCAGACGCACCTGGACCATGAGTCTGCTGACGCTCGATTCACTGAAGAAAATGCTGTTCGGGGAGCTGTCGGTAAAAAACTTGAGCGGCCCGATAACCATTGCTAAAGTGGCGGGCGCTTCTGCCCAGTCCGGTCTGGGGGATTTCCTCAATTTCCTCGCCTACCTGAGCATTAGTCTGGGGGTTCTCAATCTATTGCCTATCCCGGTGCTCGACGGCGGGCATCTGCTCTTCTATCTCGTTGAGTGGGTGCGTGGGCGTCCATTGTCGGAGCGGGTGCAGGGATGGGGAGTACAGATCGGCATCAGCCTGGTGGTTGGCGTGATGCTGCTTGCGTTGGTCAACGACCTTGGCCGTCTGTAACGCCGAATCCATAGTGTCGCCGTGCCCAATTGCCGGTTCATTCATCAGGTTTGAATAAGAAAGGACTTCATGAAACGTCTGCTGCTACCTGCGGTTATCTCCGCATTGATGATCGCCGAAGTTCACGCTGAGTCCTTCACTATCTCCGATATCCGCGTCAATGGTCTGCAACGGGTTTCTGCCGGCAGCGTCTTCGGCGCGCTACCGTTGAATGTGGGTGAGGCTGCAGACGACAGCCGCCTCGTTGAAGCGACCCGCGCACTCTTTCGTACCGGCTTCTTTCAGGATATCCAGCTTGGTCGTGACGGCGACGTGCTGGTCATCAGCGTAGTCGAACGCCCATCTATTTCGGCGATCGAGATCGAGGGCAACAAGGCGATCAAGACCGAGGATCTGCTTTCTGGGCTGCAGCAGTCAGGGCTGGCCGAGGGCGAGATTTTCCAGCGTGCGACGCTCGAAGGCGTGCGCAACGAACTGCAGCGCCAATATGTCGCCCAGGGGCGTTATTCGGCCACCATCGAAACCGAAGTGGTTGCCCAGCCGCGCAATCGCGTCGCGCTGAAAATCAAGATCAATGAGGGCTCGGTCGCGGCCATCAAGCACATCAACGTTGTTGGCAACTCGGTGTTCCCGGACGAGGATCTGGTCGACCTGTTCGAGCTCAAGACCACCAACTGGCTTTCCTTCTTCCGCAACGACGACAAGTATGCCCGCGAGAAACTGTCCGGCGATCTGGAACGCTTGCGCTCCTATTACCTGGACCGTGGCTACATCAACATGGATATCACCTCGACCCAGGTATCCATCACGCCGGACAAGAAGCACGTCTATGTGACAGTCAATATCGACGAAGGTGAGCGTTACACGGTTCGCGACGTCAAGCTCAGTGGCGATCTCAAGGTTCCGCAGGAAGAGATCGAAGCGCTGTTGCTGGCAAAGGAAGGGCAGGTATTTTCCCGTAAGGTGATGACGTCCACTTCCGAACTGATCACGCGGCGGCTGGGTAACGAGGGCTATACCTTCGCCAACGTCAACGGCGTTCCGGAAGCCCATGACGAAGACAATACTGTCTCTATTACCTTCGTGGTCGATCCGGGCAAGCGCGCGTACGTCAATCGCATCAACTTCCGTGGCAACACCAAAACCGAAGACGAAGTGCTGCGTCGCGAGATGCGCCAGATGGAAGGTGGCTGGGCCTCGACCTATCTGATCGATCAATCCAAGACGCGCCTCGAGCGCCTGGGTTTCTTCAAGGAGGTTAACGTCGAAACGCCGCAGGTGCCTGGTACCGACGATCAGATCGACGTGAACTACAGCGTCGAGGAGCAGCCGTCCGGCTCGATCATGGCCAGTATCGGCTTCGCGCAGAACGCCGGCCTGATCCTTGGTGGCTCGATCAGTCAGAACAACTTCCTCGGTACCGGTAACCGTGTTTCGCTGGGATTGACCCGCAGCGAGTACCAGTCGCGCTACAACTTCGGCTTCGTTGACCCCTACTGGACCGAAGACGGCGTCAGCCTGGGCTACAACGCTTTCTACCGCACCACCGATTACGATGAGCTGGACTACGACGTATCCAGCTATTCGGTGGACAGCCTGGGCGGCGGTATCAATATCGGCTATCCGATCAGCGAGACATCGCGCCTGTCCTTCGGCCTTACATTGCAGCAGGACGATCTGGACACCGGTCGTTATACGGTGGACGAGATCTTCACGTTCATGGAAGAGGAGGGCGATAGCTTCCTCAACTTCAAGGCATCGGCCGGCTGGTCGGAATCGACCCTCAATCGCGGCGTGCTGGCGACACGTGGTCACTCGCAGAGCCTGGTTTTCGAAACGACTATCCCCGGAAGCGATCTGTCGTTCTATAAGCTCGACTACAACGGCCAGCTGTTCGTGCCGATGACCAAGGACTATACCCTGCGCATGCACACCCGCCTCGGGTATGGTGATGCCTATGGCTCGACCTCAAGCCTGCCGTTCTACGAGCATTATTACGCGGGTGGTTTCAATTCCGTCCGTGGTTTCGAAGATAGCAGTCTTGGCCCGCGCAGTACTCCGAGCGACGGTTCGCGGCCTGGCACCATTGCCGACCCGGACCAGGACCCGTTGCCGTTCGGTGGTAACGTGTTGATTCAGGGTGGTCTTGAAGTGCTGTTCCCGATGCCGTTCGTCAAGGATCAGCGTTCGCTGCGTACTTCCGTGTTCTGGGATGTGGGTAACGTCTACAACACCAATTGTCCTTCGGAATCGAAGAACTGCAGCGATATCGACTTTGGCGACATGGCCAGTTCGGTGGGTGTCGGGCTGACCTGGATCACCGCGATGGGTCCGCTGAGCTTCAGTCTGGCGATGCCGGTGGTCAAGCCGGACGAGGCCGACACCCAGGTATTCCAGTTCTCGCTGGGACAAACGTTCTAACATTGGGGCGCCATGCTTCAGTGCTTTCTTTCAGGAGTGGTGTTTACCGTGCGTAAGTTGACTCAACTGTTTCTCGTCGTTGCCGCGCTGGTAGCGACTCCCGCGTTTGCCGAAATGAAGATTGCCGTCATGAACTATCAGATGGCACTGCTCGAGTCCGACGCGGCCAAGCGCTATGCGGTCGATGCCGAGAAGAAGTTCGGCCCCCAGCTGAGCAAGCTCAAGTCGCTCGAAAGCGATGCCAAGCGTATCCAGGACCGTCTGGTCAAGGATGGCGACAAGATGCAGCAGGCCGAGCGCGAGCGCCTGGAACTCGAATTCAAGCAGAAGGCTCGTGACTTTCAGTTCCAGTCCAAGGAGCTGAACGAGGCCAAGGCCGTGGCTGACCGCGACATGCTCAAGCAGCTCAAGCCGAAGCTGGACCAGGCTGTCGAAGAGGTGATCAAGAAGGGCAATTACGATCTCGTGTTCGAGCGCGGTGCCGTGGTGGATGTCAAACCGCAGTTCGATATCACCCGCCAGGTCATCGAGCGCATGAATCAGCTGCGCTGATATGGCCGGTGCAGTCTTCGCGCTCGGTCAGCTGGCCGAGGTGTTGGGTGGCAGTCTGCGCGGCGACGCTGCGCAGGTCATCGATGGCTTGGCGACGCTGCAGGAGGCGGGGCCAACGCAGCTGAGCTTCCTCGCCAATGCCCAGTACCGCAAGTATCTGTCGACCAGCCGCGCCGCAGCGGTATTGCTGTCAGCTGAGGATGCCGGGAGTTTCGGTGGTTCGGCGATCGTCGTCAGTGACCCCTATCTTGCCTACGCACGTGCTTCCCATCTGTTCGAGACGCGTCCGGCTGTCCGCGCTGGGGTCCATCCCACGGCAATAGTGGCCGATGATGCAGATGTCGATGCGTCTGCCAGCGTCGGCGCTTATGTGGTGATCGAATCCGGCGCGGTCATCGAAAAGGATGTTGTGATCGGTGCGCAGTCATTCATCGGCGCACGCAGCCGCATTGGCGAGGGTGGACGCCTTGCGCCGCGGGTCACGCTGTACCACGACGTTCTGATCGGCAAGCGTGTCGTCATTCAATCGGGTGCGGTGATCGGCGGCGAGGGGTTCGGTTTCGCCAAGGAAAAAGGTGCCTGGCAGAAGATCGCTCAGATCGGCGGCGTGCGTATTGGGGATGACGTCGAGATCGGTTCCAACACCACGATCGACCGCGGTGCGCTCTCCGATACCCTGATTGGCAACGGCGTAAAGCTCGACAACCAGATCATGATCGCGCACAACGTGCAGGTTGGTGATAACACCGCCATGGCGGGTTGTGCGGGGATTTCAGGCAGCACCAAGATCGGGCGCAACTGCATGATCGCCGGTGGCGTCGGCATGGTCGGCCACATCGAGGTTTGTGACAACGTGTTCGTCACCGGTATGACGATGGTCACTCGTTCAATCACCGAGCCCGGCAGCTATTCATCGGGCACTGCGATGCAGAGCGCGGCCGATTGGAGAAAGAGTGCCGCGCGTATTCGTCAGCTGGACGACATGGCTCGCCGGCTGCAGCAGCTGGAGAAAAGCCTGGCAGCCGTGACTCAGGGTCCGAATCCGACTTCTGATGCCTGAGCTTACCGTCTGATCCGGTTTTTTTCGGGGTGCTGTCTGTGAATGCTGGCGTGAGCTTTCGGCGCAGGCGGCCCTTTACTTTCTTACAGGCGCTTTCCTGACATGATGGACATCAACGAGATTCGCGAATATTTGCCTCACCGTTACCCCTTCCTGCTGGTGGACCGGGTGACGGAGATGGATATCGAGGCCAAGCGCGTTCGTGCCTACAAGAACGTCACCATCAACGAGCCGTTCTTCAACGGTCACTTCCCGCAGCATCCGATCATGCCGGGCGTGCTGATCATCGAGGCGATGGCCCAGGCGGCTGGCTTGCTGGGGTTCAAGATGATGGGCGTCAAGCCATCCGATGGCACGCTTTACTATTTCGTCGGTTCTGACAAGCTGCGTTTCCGCCAGCCGGTTCGTCCAGGTGATCAACTGGTTCTCGAGGCGGCCTTCCTGAGCAACAAGCGCGGCATCTGGAAGTTCGATTGTCGCGCTACCGTCGATGGCAAGCCGGTCTGCTCGGCTGAAATCATCTGCGCGGAACAGAAAATATGAGTTTGATCGACCCTCGCGCCATTATCGATCCCGCGGCTCGGCTGGCAGATGACGTCCAGGTAGGGCCCTGGTCGATCATCGGCCCGGATGTCGAAATTGGCGAGGGTACGGTGATCGCGTCGCACGTGGTCATCAAGGGGCCGACCCGCATCGGCCGCAACAATCGCATCTATCAGTTCTCCTCGGTCGGCGAAGACACTCCTGATCTCAAATACAAGGGTGAACCGACGCGGCTGGTGATCGGTGATAACAACGTGATTCGCGAGGGTGTCACCATCCATCGCGGCACCGTGCAGGATCGTTCCGAAACCACCATCGGTGATCACAACCTGATCATGGCCTATGCGCACATCGGCCACGACAGCGTCATCGCCAATCACTGCATCCTGGTCAACAACACCGCGCTGGCCGGGCACGTGCACGTCGGGGATTGGGCGATTCTTTCCGGCTACACCCTGGTACATCAGTTCTGCCATATCGGTGCGCACAGCTTTTCCGGCATGGGGACGGCGATTGGCAAGGATGTGCCGGCATTCGTCACCGTGTTCGGAAATCCGGCTGAGGCGCGCAGTATGAACTTCGAGGGCATGCGTCGTCGTGGCTTCAGTGCCGAAGCCGTGCATGCCTTGCGCAATGCGTACAAAGTCGTCTACCGCAAAGGCTTGACGGTCGAGGCAGCGCTCAGCGAACTGGCCGAGAGTGCGGCGGCATTCCCCGAGGTCGCGATCTTTCGCGACTCGATCCAGGCTTCGACTCGTGGCATCACCCGCTGAAATGAGCAGACCGCTCAGGGTCGCGCTGGTTGCCGGGGAATCCTCTGGTGACATTCTCGGCGCGGGCCTGATGCAGGCGCTGAAGGCGCAACATGCCGATGTCGAGTTCATCGGCGTAGGTGGTTCGCGCATGCAGGCTGAAGGGCTGCAGTCCTACTTTCCGCTGGAACGGCTGGCGGTGATGGGGCTCGTCGAAGTGCTTGGCCGATTGCCGGAACTCCTTGCGCGCCGCAAGCGCCTGGTGAGCACTTTGATCGCGCAGCGGCCAGATGTATTCATCGGCATCGACGCCCCGGATTTCAATCTGGGGCTCGAGCTCAAGCTGCGTCGAGCCGGGATCAAGACGGTCCACTACGTCAGCCCGTCGGTCTGGGCATGGCGGCAGAAGCGAGTGTTGAAGATCCGCGAAGCCTGCGATCTGATGCTGACGCTGTTCCCCTTCGAAGCCAGGTTTTACGACGAGCATCAGGTGCCGGTGCGCTTCGTCGGCCATCCGTTGGCCGATACCATTCCGCTTTGTGCCGACCGCGTAGCCGCACGGGAGGCGCTCGGTTTGCCGCAGCAGGGCATGATCGTTGCGCTGATGCCCGGCAGTCGCGGTGGTGAGGTATCCCGCCTAGGTGAACTGTTCCTTAGCGCTGCCGAGCGGTTGCGTGCCATGCGTCCCGGCATTCGTTTCGTCATGCCCTGCGCCAGCCCGGAGCGCCGGCTGCAGTTGGAACAGATGCTGGTCGCCCGCGACTTGCCGCTGACGCTGCTTGACGGCCGATCCCACGAGGCGCTGTCCGCCTGCAACGCGGTGCTGATCGCCTCCGGTACCGCCACGCTCGAGGCGTTGCTGTTCAAGCGGCCCATGGTGGTGGCCTACAGCGTGGCGCCGATGACCTATCGCATCTTGCGCCGATTGGTGAAAAGCCCTTACGTCGCATTGCCCAATCTACTGGCGCAGCGCCTACTGGTGCCGGAGCTGCTGCAGGATGCGGCGACACCGGAGGCGCTGGCCCAGGCGTTGTCGCCCTTGCTGGATGATGGCGAAGTGCAGACGGAGGGATTCGACAGCATCCATCGAACGCTGCGCTGTGACGCCTCGGGTCAGGCCGCCGATGCGGTTCTGCGGTTGGTGGGAGCACGCTGATGCAGTTCGGGCTCGATTTCAATCTCGTGGAAGAGCTGGTTGCTGGTGTCGACGAGGTGGGCCGTGGGCCGCTGTGTGGTCCTGTGGTGACGGCGGCCGTGATCCTCGATCCGGCACGGCCGATCGAAGGGCTGAACGACTCGAAGAAGCTGACCGAGGCTCGCCGAGAGGCCTTGTTCGACGAAATCCGGGAGAAGGCGGTCGCCTGGTGCATCGCCCGTGCCGAGGTAGAGGAGATCGACCAGCTCAATATCCTGCATGCCACCATGCTGGCCATGCAGCGCGCGGTCGAAGGACTGAGCGTCACACCGCGGCTGGCGCTGATCGACGGCAATCGCTGCCCTAAGCTGGCCGTGCCCAGCGCGCCGGTGATCCAGGGTGACGCACAGGTTCCGGCCATCGCGGCCGCGTCCATCCTGGCCAAGGTTAGCCGCGACCGCGAAATGCAGGCGCTGGATCTGTGCTATCCGGGCTATGGTCTGGCCGGCCACAAGGGCTACCCGACGCCGAGCCACCTCGAGGCGCTGCGTCGTCTCGGGCCAACGCCAATTCACCGTCGCTCGTTTGCGCCCGTCCGCGCGATGCTTGAGCAGGTGAGCATAGAGGTAGAGGTTCCGACCAGCGTCCTGCTGGTCTAGCGCCAGTGTTTGCGGCGTTCGGCTGAGCCTTCGCTCGCCTGCCGCGCCCTCCTGCTACCACTTGCCATGTCTCTGGCTGTCGCCGCGCTCGCCAGCGGCCGAACGCTTTCCGGTACAATCGCGCGCTTGTCGTTCTACCAGCTCAAGGTCTGTTCATGCCTGCTTCCTTCGTCCATCTCCGTCTGCATACCGAGTACTCGCTGGTCGATGGCCTGGTGCGCGTCAAGCCGCTGATCAAGGCGGTGGCGGCGGGCGGAATGCCCGCGGTGGCGGTGACCGACATGAGCAACATGTGCTCGCTGGTGAAGTTCTACAAGACGGCGCAGGGCGCCGGAATCAAACCGATCTGTGGCGCCGATATCTGGCTGGCTGGCTGCGACGAGGATGGTCCGCTTAGCCGCCTGACGCTGCTGGCGATGAACCCCAAGGGTTATCGCAATCTCACCGAGTTGATTTCTCGCGGCTGGACCGAAGGTCAGCGCAACGATCTGGTCATCATCGAGCGCGAGTGGGTCAAAGAAGCGGCCGAAGGGCTGATTGCGCTTTCCGGTGCCAAGGAAGGGGAGATTGGCCACGCTCTGCTCAATGGCGACGAAGCGCTGGCGGCGTCGCGTCTTGCCGAATGGCGCGAGGTGTTCGCCGATCGCTTCTACCTGGAAGTGCAGCGCACCAATCGGGTCAATGACGAAGAACACTTGCATGCGGCCGTGGCGCTGGCCGAGCGCAGCGGCGCGCCGCTGGTGGCGACCAACGACGTGCGCTTTCTCAAACAGGAAGACTTCGAGGCGCATGAAACCCGCGTCTGCATCGGTGAGGGGCGCACTCTGGACGACCCACGTCGCCCGCGCACTTATTCCGATCAACAGTATCTGAAGACGCCCGAGGAAATGGCCGAGCTGTTCGCCGACCTGCCCGAGGCGCTGGAAAACACCGTCGAGATCGCCAAACGCTGCAACATCGAGGTGCAGCTGGGTACCTACTTCCTGCCGAATTTCCCGGTACCTGAAGGCATGACCATCGACGACTACCTGCGTCAGGTGTCGTTCGAGGGCCTGGAGGAGCGGCTGGAAGTCCTGCTGCCAAAGGACACGCCGGACTACGAGGCGAAGAAGCAGGTCTATATCGACCGCCTCGAGTTCGAGCTGGGCACCATCATTCAGATGGGCTTCCCCGGCTACTTCCTGATCGTTATGGACTTCATCAAGTGGGCCAAGAACAACGGCGTGCCGGTCGGCCCGGGCCGCGGTTCGGGTGCCGGCTCGCTGGTGGCCTACGTGCTGAAGATCACCGACCTCGATCCGTTGGCCTACGACTTGCTGTTCGAGCGCTTCCTCAACCCCGAACGTATTTCCATGCCCGACTTCGACGTCGACTTCTGCATGGACGGGCGCGACCGGGTCATCGATTACGTGGCCGAGGCGTACGGGCGCAATGCGGTGAGCCAGATCATCACCTTCGGCACCATGGCGGCCAAGGCGGTGGTGCGCGACGTGGCGCGGGTACAGGGCAAGTCCTATGGTCTGGCCGACCGTCTGTCGAAGATGATTCCCTTCGAAGTCGGCATGACGCTGGGAAAGGCCTACGAGATGGAGGAGCCGCTGCGCGACTTCCTCGCCGTCGACGAGGATGCGCGCGAAATCTGGGATATGGCGCTCAAGCTCGAAGGCATCACCCGCGGTACCGGCAAGCACGCCGGTGGTGTGGTGATCGCGCCGACCAAGCTCACCGACTTCGCACCGATCGCCTGTGACGAGGAAGGCGGCGGCCTGGTGACCCAGTTCGACAAGGACGACGTCGAGCAGGCCGGCCTGGTGAAGTTCGACTTCCTCGGCCTGCGCACCCTGACCATCATCAAATGGGCGCTGGAAACCATCAACCGCGAGCAGGCCAAGAAGGGCCTGGAACCGGTCAACATCGACTTCATTCCGCTGGACGACAAGCCAACCTACCAGCTGCTGCAGAAGGCCGAGACCACGGCGGTGTTCCAGCTCGAATCGCGCGGCATGAAGGAGCTGATCAAGAAGCTCAAGCCGGACTGCCTGGAAGATCTCATCGCACTGGTGGCGCTGTTCCGCCCCGGGCCTTTGCAGTCGGGCATGGTCGACGACTTCATCAACCGCAAGCATGGGCGTGCCGAAGTCTCCTATCCGCACCCGGACTACCAGTACGCGGGGCTGGAGCCGGTGCTCAAGCCCACCTACGGCATCATCCTGTATCAGGAACAGGTGATGCAGATCGCCCAGGTGATGGCCGGCTACACCCTCGGTGGCGCTGACATGTTGCGTCGCGCCATGGGTAAGAAGAAGCCGGAGGAGATGGCCAAGCAGCGCGGCGGCTTCATCGAAGGTTGCGCCAACAATGGGATCGATGGGGACCTGGCGGGCAACATCTTCGACCTGGTGGAAAAGTTCGCCGGCTACGGCTTCAACAAGTCGCACTCGGCCGCCTACGGCCTGGTGTCCTACCAGACGGCCTGGCTCAAGGCGCATCACCCGTCGCCGTTCATGGCAGCCGTGCTCTCGGCGGATATGCACAACACCGACAAGGTGGTGATCCTCATCGAAGAGTGCCGCAGCATGAAGCTGCGCATCGATCCGCCCGACGTCAACGTCTCCGAATTCAAGTTCACCGTCAACGACGATGGCCGTATCGTCTATGGCCTGGGCGCGGTCAAGGGCGTGGGTGAGGGGCCGGTCGAGGCCATCGCCGAATGCCGTGCCGAAGGCGGCCCGTTCAAGGACCTGTTCGATTTCTGCGCGCGCATCGACCTCAAGCGCATCAACAAGCGCACCCTGGAAGCACTGATCCGCTCCGGTGCGCTGGATCGCCTCGGACCGTATTTCTTCGAGGAGGCCAAGGCCTACCAGGCCAACATCGACCGCAACCGCGCAGTGCTGCTGGCGGCGATGGAAGAGGCAGTACAGGCCGCCGAACAGACCGCACGCAGCGCCGAGAGCGGCCACATGGACCTGTTCGGCGGCCTGTTCGCCGAGCCGGAGGCCGACGTCTACGCCAATCACCGAAAGGCGCGCGAGCTTTCGCTGAAAGAGCGTCTGAAAGGCGAAAAGGACACCCTCGGCCTCTATCTCACCGGCCACCCGATCGATGAATACGAGGGGGAGGTGCGTCGTTTCGCTCGTCAGCGCATCGTCGACCTGCGCCCGGCGCGCGGAGAACAGACCATTGCCGGCCTCATCGTCAATCTGCGGGTCATGAAGAACAAGAAAGGCGACAAGATGGGCTTCATCACCCTGGATGACCGCTCGGGGCGCATCGAGGCTTCGCTGTTCGCCGAGGCGTTCAACACGGCGCAGGCCTTGCTGCAGACCGATGCCCTGGTGGTGGTCGAAGGCGAGGTGAGCAACGACGACTTTTCCGGCGGCCTGCGCCTGCGCGCCAAGCGTGTGATGAGTCTGGAGGAAGCGCGTACCGGTCTGGCCGAGAGTCTGCGGGTCAAGGTCGCCGGCGAGGCGCTCAAGGGCGAACGCATGCGCTGGCTGGCCGAGGTTTGCGGCCGCCATCGCGGTGCCTGCCCGATCACGCTGGAGTACACCGGTCGCGATGCGCGGGCGCTGCTGCAGTTCGGCGAGAACTGGCGAATTGATCCGGCGGACAACTTGATTCAGGCATTGCGTGACCAGTTCGGACGCGACAACGTCTTCCTGCAATACCGATAGAGGGCCGGGCCCGGAAAGTTCATCGACATGTGCTTTCCGAGTCAGGCCTGAACGGCCCGGTGCTGACCGGGTCATGGTTTCAGAACAATTTTTGTTCGACCTGAATGCGCCGCTCCCGTAAGGTAAGGCGCAAAAAACGGAACAGCCTCCCGGCCGCCTGGCCGTCGACGCATGACGGATGCCTATGAACCCGAACTTCCTGGATTTCGAACAGCCGATCGCCGACCTGCAAGCCAAGATCGAAGAATTGCGCCTGGTTGGTAACGACAACTCGCTGAACATCGGCGATGAGATTGCCCGCCTGCAGGACAAGAGCGAGTCGCTCACCGAAAGCATCTTCGGCAATCTGACCAGCTGGCAGATCGCCCGTCTGGCTCGCCACCCGCAGCGGCCCTATACCCTCGATTACATCAATCACCTGTTCACCGAGTTCGAAGAACTGCACGGTGACCGCCATTTCTCCGACGACGCGGCCATTGTTGGTGGTACGGCGCGTCTGGACGGCCAGCCGGTGATGATCATCGGTCATCAGAAAGGCCGTGAAGTACGCGAGAAGGTGCGTCGCAACTTCGGTATGCCGCGTCCGGAGGGCTATCGCAAGGCCTGCCGTCTGATGGAAATGGCCGAGCGCTTCAAGATGCCGATCCTGACCTTTATCGATACCCCGGGCGCCTATCCGGGGATCGATGCCGAGGAGCGCAACCAGAGCGAGGCCATCGCCTGGAACCTGCGCGTGATGGCGCGGCTGAAGACCCCGATCATTGCCACCGTGATCGGCGAGGGTGGTTCCGGCGGCGCGCTGGCCATCGGCGTCTGCGACCAGTTGAACATGCTGCAGTATTCCACCTACGCGGTAATCTCCCCGGAAGGCTGCGCCTCGATTCTCTGGCGTACTGCAGAGAAGGCGCCGGAAGCCGCCGAGGCCATGGGTGTCACCGCCGAGCGCCTGAAGGATCTGGGCATCGTCGACAAGGTGATCCCCGAGCCGCTGGGCGGCGCCCATCGCAACCCGGCCGTCATGGCCGCGGCCATGCGCGAGCAGCTCAACAGCCAGCTGCACATGCTCAAGTCGCTGGACACCGATGCACTGCTGGCGCGTCGCTATGAGCGTCTGATGAGCTACGGTATCGCCTGAGTCATCCCTGTGCGTGCTTCGCCTCTCTGAGCGAGGCACGCCAGGATTCGCTGTCGGGCCTTCGCTCGCGGCTTTCGCTCCTGAGCCTTATGCTTGCCGGCATTCCCGGTATTCGAAGCGCCAAGCATGTCCCTCGATTCCCGCCTGCTTTCCGTTCTTGCCCCCTGGCGCGGCTCATCGGCGTGGTGGGTGGCGTTCTCCGGCGGTCTTGATTCCACTGTTCTGTTGCACGCGCTGGTGCGGCTGGCGGAACGTCGTGCGCTGCCTCCGATTCGCGCAATTCATGTGCACCATGGCCTGCAGGTCGCCGCTGACGACTGGCCAGCGCACTGCCAGCAAGTCTGCGACCGGCTTGGCGTCGCGCTGGAGGTTGTGCGCGTGCAAGTTGTTCCAGGCGCCAGTCTGGAGCGGGCTGCACGCGATGCGCGCTATCAGGCGTTCGCTGCGCGCCTGGGCGAAGATGAGCTGCTGCTGACCGGGCAGCACCGCGATGACCAGGCCGAGACGCTGCTGTTCCGGCTGCTGCGCGGAGCTGGTGTACGGGGGCTGGCAGCGATGCCGGTCGCGCGCGCCTTGGCAAGCGGCCAGCTGGTTCGGCCGTTGCTGGACGTGTCGCGGGCCGAACTCGAAGATTATGCGCGTGCCAACGGCCTGGCGTGGGTCGAGGATCCCAGCAACAAGCAGCTGGAATATTCACGCAATTTTCTGCGTCGGCAGGTCCTGCCTCTGCTGCAGCAGCGCTGGCCTCAGGTTTCATCCAGCCTGGCCCGCACAGCAGCGCATATGGCTGACGCGCAGCAGCTGCTCGATGAGCTGGCGCAGCAGGATCTCGCGGTTGCCCAAGCCGACATTGATTTCGACTGGCTGAATCTGCCGAGTCTTGCCCTTGCGCCGTTGCGCGAGCTGACGCCGGCGCGGCAGCGCAATGCGCTGCGTCATTGGCTGGCAGGGCGAGCCCTAGCGCCGGATGAAGATCACTGGGCCGGCTGGGAGTGTCTGCGTGACGCCAGGGCGGATGCCACGCCACGCTGGCGACTGGCAGGTGGTGAGCTGCAGCGCAGCGGCGAGCGCGTCTGGTGGCTACCGGACGGCTGGCTTGCGTCTGTTGGTGGGCCGGTTGACTGGCCCGACCCGTCCGTCGAGCTGCAGCTTCCCGGTAATGGCTCGCTTCGGCTAGAGGGGGCGCCGCCCATTGGCAGGCTGCAGATTCGCTATCGAACCGGTGGTGAAGTCATGGCTGTGTCCGGTCGCGGCCGGCGAGACCTCAAGCGCCTGCTGAATGAAGCCGGGGTTCCTGCGTTTGCCCGTGGCCGTTTGCCCTTGCTGTATTGCGATGAACAACTGGTCGCAGTGGCCAACCTTCCGCAACTGAGCGCGGGTCGGTGTGCCCTGAAGTGGTGCGCGCCGGGCTGCTAAGTGGTTTGAGCTGATAGGGGCTTTCCGGTAGACTACGCTCCCGTCTCAATACAGCTTCTGCGGTTTCTTCGAATCCGCGGCAGTTGCGCTATTGCCGATCCGCGCAATGGCACCTTCGCTTTCCCCCGGCGGCGCCGGCCGCTTAACGCAGACTTCTAGGGTTTTTCATGACGCGCTACATCTTCGTCACGGGTGGTGTTGTTTCTTCATTGGGGAAAGGCATCGCCTCGGCTTCATTGGCGGCCATCCTGGAGGCGCGGGGCCTGAAGGTCACGATGCTCAAGCTGGACCCTTACATTAACGTCGATCCGGGCACCATGAGCCCGTTCCAGCACGGCGAGGTGTTCGTCACCCATGACGGCGCCGAGACCGACCTCGACCTGGGCCATTACGAGCGGTTCATCCGCACCCGCATGACCCAGAACAACAACTTCACCACCGGTCGCGTCTACGAGGACGTGCTGCGCCGCGAGCGCCGGGGTGATTATCTGGGCGCGACCATCCAGGTCATCCCGCATATCACCGACGAGATCAAGCGTCGCGTGATCAAGGGTGCCGGCGACGCCGACGTGGCGCTGGTGGAGGTCGGCGGTACCGTGGGCGACATCGAGTCGCAACCCTTCCTCGAGGCCATCCGCCAGTTGCGTGTCGAAGTCGGCGCCAAGCGCGCCATGCTGATGCACCTGACGCTGGTGCCTTACATCGCCACCGCCGGAGAGACCAAGACCAAGCCGACCCAGCATTCGGTGAAGGAGCTGCGCTCCATCGGCCTGCAGCCCGACGTGCTGGTCTGCCGTTCGGATCGCGCCATCGACGTGTCTTCGCGGCGCAAGATCGCGCTGTTCACCAACGTCGAAGAGCGTGCGGTGATCAGCCTGCCGGACGCCGACACCATCTACAAGATTCCGGGCATCCTGCATGCTCAGGGTCTCGATGACTACGTCGTCGAACGTTTCGGTCTCGAATGCCGTGGCGCCGATCTCTCCGAATGGGATCGTGTCGTCGATGCCAAGCTGCATCCGGAGAAGGAAGTCACCATCGCCATGGTCGGCAAGTACATGGAACTTCTGGATGCCTACAAATCTCTGATCGAGGCGATGAGCCACGCTGGCATTCAGAGTCGGACCAAAGTGAACCTGCGTTACATCGACTCCGAAGACATCGAGAACCAGGGCACCGGCCTGCTCGAAGGCGTCGATGCCATTCTGGTGCCGGGCGGTTTCGGCCTGCGCGGCGTGGAAGGCAAGATCGCCACCGTGCGCTATGCCCGCGAGAACAAGATCCCCTACCTGGGTATCTGCCTGGGCATGCAGGTGGCGGTCATCGAGTTCGCTCGCGATGTGCTGGGCTGGACCGATGCCAACTCCACCGAGTTCGACAAGGACAGCGGTCACCCGGTCGTCGGTCTGATCACCGAGTGGGAAGATGCCAGCGGCGCGGTGGAGACCCGCAGCGATAGCTCCGACCTCGGCGGCACCATGCGCCTCGGTGCGCAGGAATGTGGTCTGGAGCCGGGCTCGAAGGTGTTCGAATGCTATGGCCAGGAGCGCATCGTCGAGCGTCATCGTCATCGCTATGAAGTGAACAACAACCTGCTGCCGCAACTGCAGGCAGCCGGACTGAAAATCACCGGGCGCTCCGGAGACGGTGCGCTGGTGGAAGTGGTCGAGGCTCCGGATCATCCCTGGTTCGTCGCTTGCCAGTTCCACCCTGAGTTCACCTCCACGCCGCGCGACGGTCATCCGCTGTTCAGCGGTTTCGTCAACGCAGCGCTGGAATACAAGGCGAAGAAGGCATGAGCCAGAAGACCATTCGCGTAGGCAACATCGAGATCGCCAACGACAAGCCGTTCGTGCTGTTCGGCGGCATCAACGTCCTCGAGTCGCGGGACCTGGCCATGCAGGCCTGTGAGGAATACGTGCGGGTGACCGAGAAGCTCGGCATTCCCTACGTGTTCAAGGCGAGCTTCGACAAGGCCAACCGCTCGTCGATCACTTCGTTCCGCGGCCCCGGTCTGGAAGAGGGGATGAAGATCTTCGAGGAAGTGAAGAAGACCTTTGGCGTGCCGGTCATCACCGACGTACACGAGCCGTGGCAGGCGCAGCCGGTGGCAGATGTCTGTGACATCATCCAGCTGCCGGCCTTCCTCTCGCGGCAGACCGACCTGGTGGTGGCGATGGCCAAGACCGGTGCGGTGATCAACATCAAGAAAGCGCAATTTCTCGCACCCCAGGAAATGAAGCACATCCTGAAGAAGTGCGAGGAGGCTGGTAATGACCAGCTGATCCTCTGCGAGCGCGGCTCGTCCTTCGGCTACAACAATCTGGTCGTCGACATGCTCGGCTTCGGCATCATGAAGCAATTCGAATACCCGGTGTTCTTCGACGTCACCCATGCCCTGCAGATGCCGGGCGGTCGCGCCGACTCGGCTGGTGGGCGTCGTGCCCAGGTCACCGACCTGGCCAAGGCCGGCCTGTCCCAGGGGCTGGCCGGGCTGTTCTTGGAGGCGCATCCGGAACCGGAGAATGCCAAGTGCGACGGTCCGTGCGCGCTGCGTCTGAACAAGCTCGAAGCTTTCCTCACCCAGCTCAAGCAGCTGGATGATCTGGTCAAGAATTTCCCGCCAATCGAAACTGCTTGAAAGCCTTGCAGCTATCTATGGAGTGTTAACAACAATGGCAAAGATCGTCGACATCAAGGGGCGTGAAGTTCTCGACTCCCGTGGCAACCCCACCGTGGAAGCCGATGTGATCCTCGATAACGGCATCATCGGCAGCGCCTGCGCGCCGTCCGGTGCATCCACCGGTTCGCGCGAGGCTCTGGAACTGCGCGATGGCGACAAGAGCCGTTACCTGGGCAAGGGCGTGCTGAAGGCTGTGGGCAACGTCAACGGCCCGATTCGCGATCTGCTGCTGGGCAAGGATCCGGCCGATCAGAAAGCGCTGGACCACGCGATGCTCGAGCTCGACGGTACCGAGAACAAAGCCAAGCTCGGCGCCAACGCGATCCTCGCCGTGTCCCTGGCGGCTGCCAAAGCCGCTGCCCAAGCCAAAGGCGTGCCGCTGTACGCGCACATCGCCGACCTCAATGGCACCCCTGGCCAGTATTCGATGCCGGTGCCGATGATGAACATCATCAACGGCGGCGAACACGCAGACAACAACGTCGACATCCAGGAGTTCATGGTCCAGCCTGTCGGCGCCAAGACCTTCGCCGACGCGCTGCGCATGGGTGCCGAGATCTTCCATCACCTGAAGGCCGTGCTGAAGGCTCGAGGCCTGAACACCGCAGTGGGCGACGAGGGCGGCTTCGCGCCGAACCTGGCCTCCAACGAGGATGCGCTGGGTGCCATTGCTGAGGCGGTCGAGAAGGCCGGCTACAAGCTGGGCAGCGACGTCACCCTGGCTCTGGACTGCGCTTCCAGCGAGTTCTACAAGGACGGCAAATACGACCTGGCCGGTGAAGGCAAGGTGTTCGACGCCGAGGGCTTCGCCGATTACCTGGCGGGCCTGACTCAGCGCTACCCGATCATCTCCATCGAAGACGGCATGGACGAGTCCGACTGGGCTGGCTGGAAGGCGCTGACCGACAAGATCGGCGAGAAGGTTCAGCTGGTCGGTGACGACCTGTTCGTGACCAACACCAAGATCCTCAAGCGCGGCATCGACGAGAAAATCGGCAACTCGATCCTGATCAAGTTCAACCAGATTGGCTCGCTGACCGAAACCCTGGAAGCCATTCAGATGGCCAAGGCGGCCGGTTACACCGCGGTGATCTCGCACCGTTCCGGCGAGACCGAAGACAGCACCATCGCCGACCTGGCCGTAGGCACTGCCGCTGGTCAGATCAAGACCGGTTCGCTGTGCCGCTCCGACCGCGTGTCGAAGTACAACCAGCTGCTGCGTATCGAAGAGCAGCTGGCCGGCAAGGCACCGTACAACGGTCGTGCCGAATTCCGCGGCTGATCCCTGCGGCATTAAAAAAGGGCGGCGCGAGTCGCCCTTTTTTGTTTCAATCGGCATCGTCTTGGTGAGCGATCACTCCCGCGCCAAGGCTGTGTTGTCTTCCTCATTCGAACTGCCGCCGAAGTCGTTTCATGCCTGCTATGCGTCGCCCCTACTGGTTGTTCGTCGTGCTGATCCTGCTTCTCGGCGGGCTGCAGTACCGTCTTTGGGTGGGCGAGGGCAGCCTGGCGCAGGTCAACAGTCTGAACAAGCAGATTGCCGACCAGCAGGGCGAGAACGAGCGGCTGCTGGAGCGCAATCGAATCCTCGAAGCTGAAGTCCTGGAGCTCAAGCAGGGCATGGAAACCGTCGAGGAGCGTGCGCGTCAGGAGTTGGGCATGGTCAAAGAGGGCGAAACCCTCTACCAGTTCGTCGAATGAGCCAAGTCCAGTTGTCGAAGTTCTGGGTCGTCATTCCGGCAGCAGGGATCGGCAGTCGCATGCGTGCAGACCGTCCCAAGCAGTACCTGCGGTTGGCTGGGCGCTGCATTCTCGAGCATACCCTCGATCGTTTCATCGACCACCCGGCCCTGGCCGGACTGGTGGTCTGTCTGGCGTCCGACGATCCCTTCTGGCCGAACCTGGACTACTCCAGGGATGCGCGCATCCTGCGGGCGGCAGGCGGGCGCGAGCGTTGTGATTCGGTACTCAACGGCCTGCAGCGCCTTGCCGAGGCGGGGGCGAGCGCGGACGACTGGGTGCTGGTGCATGACGCCGCCCGACCCAATCTGGCGCGCGACGATCTGAGTCGCCTGCTCGTCGAGCTTGCCGATGATCCGGTTGGGGGACTGCTGGCTGTGCCTGCGCGGGACACGCTCAAGCGTGTAGGGCCGCAGGGGCGGGTCGTGGAAACGGTGGACCGCAGCGTCATCTGGCAAGCCTTTACGCCGCAGATGTTCCGCTTGGGCATGTTGCGCGCGGCGTTGGACTCGGCGCTCGCCGGTGGCCTGCAGGTGACCGACGAGGCGTCTGCAATGGAGTCGGCCGGCCATTCACCGCGAGTGGTCGAAGGTCGCGCCGATAACCTCAAGGTCACCCGGCCTGAAGATCTCGCCTGGTTGGAGCGCTGCTGGCAAGGCGAGCGTCACACCTGAAGCGCGGCGGGCAACCAGCGTTGCCCGCCAGCCTCGTTAGAAGCGGTAGATTGCCGCTGCTCCGGTAGCCGTCGGCATCCGTTCGGTCGGCACCACGACGACTTCACCACCTTGCTCAAGCGTCCAGATGGTCAGCTCGTCCAGCACGTCGGGCGTGTTCGCAGCCTCGGCGCTTGCCGACACGGCGCTTCCCTCGTTCTTGTCGACCCGTCCGGGGATCTGCCGCTCTGCCTCGACCAGCAGCGTGGCAACCCGACCCTGGCGGGTCGCCTGACCGATGTCTTCGAGCTGATCCGAGGCGAGGCCCTGACCATGGGAGGCGCCGAACTGATTCAGCAGCCCTTCCAACCGCTTCAGGTAGCGCGGCTGCATCACCATCCAGCTCTTGTCCCGCAGTTCGTCGACGCCGAGGGCGCGCTGCCCGTTCTCGATGCCTTCTGGTAGCAGGTACTCGTTGTGACTGATGCGGCGGAAGTGTGGCTGTTGTTCCGGCAGGGCCGCGAGGATCAGCGGCAGGCCGGACGGCCGGGAGTGGTGTTCGGTGATTGCGCGATCGACCTCGCGGAAATAGCGGTCACGGTCGCGGTCGATCTCCGCCTGTTTGCCGCTGCCGCCAGCCTCGACCTGCATCGGATCGCCCCGTTCGCTGGCGCGACTGTAGCCCTGCGGGAAGCCGCTCTGACCTTTCTCGGTCAGATCGTTACCCAGGGCATCGGCCAGCGTTCTGGGCACCGCTTCATGCAGCGGCACCTCATCCAGAGCATCCCGGTTGCCCTCGAACAGGCGCACCGAGTCGCGTGACAGGCAGAGGATCTGGTAGCGATCGGCCGATTGTGCAATGCGTACCAACGGCTTGAGATGCATGCGGTCGTTGGCGACAGCCATCTCTGGCACGCTGCGCTGCAGCCGATAGACCTGGAAATAGTCCTTTGCGCCGAACGCCGCTAGGCCATCGAGGCTGTGGTTCCAGAAATCGTTGTCATCGATCAGCGCGTAGAAGGGCTTGAGCAGGCTTTGCACCTGGTCGACATGGCCCTGCTGCCTGAGCGAATCCTCCAGTTGCTTGACCAGCTGCTTGAAGCGGATCGGGTCCTGCTGGCGCTCCGGAAAACTGCGATGTGTTTGCTGGTACAGCGAAAGGCAGGGGCCGTCCCGGTGTTTCAGCAGTTGGGTCAGGGTTTCACGATCGAGCAGTCGATTCATGCGTGGCCTCCAGTGGTATGGTCCGGTCCCTCGCAGAGTGACGATGGCGCGTTCAATGGCCATCGGTGGCCAGGTCAGTGGCGGTTGAACTTGTCCAGGGCGTGGCTGAGGGCGTGATTGAGCTTTTCCGCTGCCCCGTTGATAGCCAATTCCAATGTCTCGGCCTTGTGGGTCGCGGAGAGGGGTTCATGGCCCTTGACCCGCGCCTCCATCTGGCAGCGCTTGTCGTGCGGCCCACTCTTGTTGCTGTTCTCGTCGTTCAGATGCACTTCGATTCGGGTCAGATGGTCATCGAAGCGTTCCAGTTCGGTCTCGACTGTCGCCTTGACCCGTTCTTCGAGGTCGGCGGTAACGCTGATGCTGTGGTTGCTGTTCACCAGAACCTGCATGGTCTCCTCCTGATTTGCAGCGCTGCGCGCGTTAGGCGCTGGCGGCGCCAAGCGTCGCAGCTACACAACGTACGACGTGGCGGGCAGGGGCGGGTTCCACCTCGATGCCGACCTCGGACGCGCGGTCCGACGGCGCTCAGCTCGCGCTTTCGGCGTATTCGGAACGCCGGGCGAGACCGTCCCTGAGTGCTTCGATCAACAGGCGCACCTTCGGCAACAGGTAACGTCGCTGCGGGTAGACAGCCCAGACCGCCGTGTCTGGCGGCTGGTTGTGTTCCAGCAGCGAGACCAGCTCACCGCGGCGCAGCGGCTCCTGCACGTAGTAATCCGGCAGCTGGCAAAGACCGAAGCCGCGCAGGGCGGCGTCGAGCACCGCTTCGCCACTGTTGCAGCGCCAGTTGCCGCTGGGCTTGAAATGCTGCTCGCGCCCATCGACCTGAAATACCCAGGTGTCGCTCGTGCCGATCAAACAGTTGTGCCGGGCCAACTCGGAGAGCGTGTGCGGGCGGCCATAGCGCTCCAGGTAGCCCGGCGCGGCGCACAGGTACATGGCGCGTGGCGCGATGCGCGTCGCGACCAGGCGTGACTCGCCGAGTCTGCCCAGGCGAATGGCCAGGTCGTAGCCTTCCTGGACCAGATCCAGGGTGCGGTTGGATAGCTCGATATCGACACGCAGCTGTGGATGACGCGCCATGAACTCGTTTACCAGCGGCACGATGAAGCGCTCGCCGTAGGCCACTGCGGCGGTCATGCGCAGCAGGCCGGTCGGCGCGCTGTGCAGGTCGCTGATGGCGAGGAAGGCATCGTCACGCTCCTCGATCAATCGCTGGCAGCGTGCAAAAAATGTATGGCCGGCCTCGGTCAGCGACACGCGGCGAGTGGTGCGGTAGAGCAGGCGGGCCTGCAGGCGCTCTTCCAGACGAGCAATCTGGCGGCTGACGTGCGAGGTAGAAACACGCAGTCGCTCGGCGGCGCGCATGAAACTGCCGCACTCGACCACGGCGACGAACTCATCGAGGCCTTCCCAGCGATTCATGTTGGCTCCGCAAAATGGGTACAGCAGTGAAACAGATACGAATCCTAGCCTGATGTTTGCTGATTGTCCCTGTACCGCAACAATGTTTCCTTGGACGCCGGTCAATCCCCACGGAGTCGTGAATTACACTCTCTGTTTTTCCTGCATCAGTCGAGAGTGATGTTTATGACCGTCAAATCGCGCGCCGCCGTTGCCTTCGGCCCCAACCAGCCCCTGCAGATCGTTGAAGTGGATGTCGCCCCGCCCAAGGCTGGCGAGGTCCTGATCCGTATCGTCGCCACCGGTGTTTGCCATACCGACGCCTACACCCTCTCCGGAGAGGATTCGGAAGGTGTATTCCCCTGCATCCTCGGTCATGAGGGTGGCGGCATCGTCGAGGCGGTGGGCGAGGGCGTCACCTCGGTGGCGGTCGGCGATCACGTGATTCCGCTCTATACCGCCGAATGCCGCGAGTGCAAGTTCTGTAAGTCGGGCAAGACCAACCTGTGCAGCTCCGTGCGCGCCACCCAGGGCAAGGGCCTGATGCCCGATGGCACCACGCGCTTCAGCTACAACGGCGAGCCGATCTACCACTACATGGGCTGCTCGACCTTCTCCGAGTACACCGTGCTGCCGGAAGTCTCGGTGGCCAAGATTCCCAAGGAAGCCCCGCTGGAAAAGGTCTGCCTGCTCGGTTGCGGCGTGACCACCGGTATTGGTGCCGTGCTGAATACCGCCAAGGTGGAAGAGGGCGCCACCGTGGCGATCTTCGGCCTGGGCGGCATCGGTCTGGCGGCGATCATCGGTGCGAAGATGGCCAAGGCCAGCCGGATCATCGCCATCGACATCAATCCGGGCAAGTTCGCCATTGCCGAAGAGCTGGGCGCCACTGACTTCGTCAATCCGAAGGACCACGACAAGCCGATTCAGGAGGTAATCGTCGAGATGACCGATGGCGGCGTCGACTATTCCTTCGAGTGCGTCGGCAACGTGCAGCTGATGCGTGCAGCGCTGGAGTGCTGCCACAAGGGCTGGGGCGAGTCGACCATCATCGGCGTAGCCGGCGCCGGCCAGGAAATCAGCACCCGTCCGTTCCAACTGGTCACCGGACGCGTCTGGCGCGGTTCGGCGTTCGGCGGCGTGAAGGGGCGTACCGAGCTGCCGAGCTATGTGGAAAAGGCGCAGAGCGGCGAGATTCCGCTGGACACCTTCATCACCCACAACCTGCCGCTGGAGCAGATCAACGAAGCGTTCGACCTGATGCACGAAGGCAAGAGCATCCGAACCGTCATCCACTTCTGACCCCTGGGTGGGCAATGCCGTCGTCCGGCGGCTTGTCCACCTCGATCGGTGGAGGCCTGCGCGGTTTCCACCTTGCGCGAGACCGCTCATGACCCTTGAAATCGTTTCCAGCAACAAGAGCTTCGGTGGCTGGCACAAGCGCTACCGCCACCGCTCCAACGCCCTGAACTGCGACATGGTATTTGCCGTGTATCTGCCGCCACAGGCAGAACAGGGCGAGAAGCTGCCGGTGCTGTACTGGCTGTCCGGCCTGACCTGCACCGACGAGAATTTCATGCAGAAGGCCGGAGCGCTACGCATGGCGTCCGAGCTCGGCCTGATCATTGTCGCGCCGGACACCAGCCCGCGCGGCCCAGGCGTGCCGGATGACGCCGATGGCGCCTGGGATTTCGGTCTGGGCGCGGGCTTCTATCTCAATGCGACGCAAGAGCCCTGGGCCCAGCACTACCGGATGTACGACTACGTCGTCGAGGAGCTGCCGGCACTGGTCGAGGCCAACTTCCCGGTCTCCGAGCGCCGTGGCATCAGCGGGCATTCCATGGGCGGCCATGGGGCGTTGATCTGCGCGCTGAAGAATCCGGGCCGCTATTGCTCGGTATCGGCCTTTGCGCCGATCAGCAACCCGATCAACTGTCCCTGGGGTGAAAAGGCCTTCGGCCGCTATCTTGGCGAGGATCGTTCGCGCTGGCGGGAGTGGGATGCCTGTGCGCTGATCGCCGAGGCCCGCGAACGCTTGCCGCTTCTGGTCGACCAGGGTGATCGCGATGATTTCATGGACGGCCAGCTCAAGCCCCAGGCGCTGCGCGCCGCTGCGGATTCGGCCGGTCACCCGCTGACCCTGCGCATCCAGCCGGGCTACGACCACAGCTACTACTTCATCGCCAGCTTCATCGACGATCACCTGCGCCATCATGCCGAGGCACTGAGGGCGTAGGGTGGATGACGGCGCAGCCTCATCCACGCGTCTGTTTCGGTCGGCACCGGGGTGTTTTGCATGACCCTGCTCGCGTGGAAAACGCTTCGCTGTTTTCCACCCTACGAGCCCGCACAGCGCGCGCTGAAGGCGTAGGACGTTGGCCGCGCAGCCTCTTGCGCACGTCTACTGCCAGGGACGGCAGGACATAAAAAAGGCCCGAGCGGACATGCCGCTCGGGCCTTTCCATCGCCAGGAGCTTAGAGCGACGGATAATCGGTATAGCCAGCCGGGCCCTGGGCGTAGAACAGCTCGGGTTTCGGCTCGTTCAGCGGTGCGTCCTGACGCAGACGCTCGACCAGATCCGGATTGGCGATGTACGGAATACCGAAGGCCACCGCATCGGCCTTGCCTTCCGCCAGCCAGGCGTTGGCCTGTTCCTTGGTGAAGCGTTCGTTGGCGATGTAGACGCCGCCGAAGAGCTGCTTGAGCTGCGGGCCGAGGCTGTCTTCACCGGCCTTCTCGCGAGTGCAGATGAAGGCGATGCCGCGCTTGCCCAGCTCGCGGGCTACGTAGCCGAAGGTCTCGGCGCGGGTGGAATCGCCCATGTCGTGGGCGTCGGCGCGCGGTGCCAGGTGTACACCGACGCGCCCCGCGCCCCATACGGAGACGGCGGCATCGGTCACTTCGAGCAGCAGTCGTGCACGATTTCCCAGTGAGCCACCGTAGGCGTCGGTGCGCTTGTTGGTGCTGTCCTGCAGGAACTGATCGAGCAGATAGCCGTTGGCGCCATGGATCTCGACACCGTCGAAACCGGCTTCCTTGGCATTCTCGGCACCCTTGCGGTAAGCCTCGATGATGCCGGGGATCTCGTTGGTCTCAAGGGCGCGAGGCGTTTCGTAATCCTTCATCGGGCGGACCAGACTGACGTGCCCGGCGGGCTTGATGGCGCTGGGCGCGACCGGCAGCTGGCCGTCGAGGTAGATCGGGTCGGAGATGCGACCGACATGCCAGAGTTGCAGGACGATCTTGCCGCCCTTGGCATGCACGGAATCGGTGACCTTCTTCCAGCCCTGAACCTGCTCGGCCGACCAGATGCCCGGAGTGTCCGGATAGCCCACACCCATCGGCGTGACCGAGGTGGCTTCGCTGATGATCAGGCCGGCGTCGGCGCGCTGGGCGTAGTACTCGGCGATCAGGTCGCCTGGCACGCGGCCGGGCTCGGCTCGGCAGCGGGTCAGCGGCGCCATGATGATGCGATTGTTCAGTTCCAGGTCGCCGATCTTGATCGGGTCGAAGAGTGTGGGCATAGCGATACCGCTCCTGTTCAGGTGGTGGTTCGTAAGGTCAGAGTTCCTGGCCGATGCGCTCGATGAAGGTCTGGATCAGGGCATCGTTGCGCTTGAAAAAATGCCACAGGCCTACCTTCTGGCTGGTCACCAATCCGGCTTTCTGCAGGGTCGCCAGGTGGGCCGATACGGTTGACTGCGACAGGCCGGCGCGCTGATCGATCTGACCGGCACACACGCCGTTCTCCAGCGAATGGTGCTGCTCGGCGAAATAGCGTTGCGGCTCCTTGAGCCAGCGCAGGATGTCGCGGCGCAGCGGATGGGCGAGGGCCTTGATGATGTCGTCGAAGTCGTCCGGCATGGTCTTCAGCTGCCTATATCGGGTTGAGGCGAACTATATATCGGTATTTGACGATACGAGATCGATTCGGCTGATGGTGGTTATCGGCGGCGTCGATGTACGGGCGCGCCGCGGCGATCCGCTCAGGGACATCTGCCTCCTGTAGAATCGCCGCCTCGAGTTATTCCAAGGTGTTTGATCTATGCGTATCGGCCACGGTTACGACGTGCACCGCTTCGGCGAAGGCGACCACATCACGCTTGGCGGCGTGCGGATTCCACACCGGTTCGGGCTGCTCGCCCATTCCGACGGCGACGTTCTGTTGCACGCCCTGAGCGACGCGCTGCTCGGTGCCGCAGCGCTGGGTGATATCGGCAAGCATTTCCCGGACACCGACCCGCAGTTCAAGGGCGCCGATAGCCGCGTGCTGCTCCGCCATGTGCTGGCGCAGGTGCGGGCCAAGGGCTACGTGGTCGGCAACGTCGACGCGACGATCGTCGCCCAGGCCCCGAAGATGGCGCCGCACATCGAAAGCATGCGTGCGCTGATCGCCGCAGACCTGCAGGTGGAGCTGGATCAGGTCAACGTCAAGGCCACCACCACCGAGAAGCTCGGCTTCACCGGGCGCGAGGAGGGGATCGCCGTTCACGCGGTTGCCTTGCTGGTCCGCGCATGACCGAAGATCAGCTGCTCGGGCCACGTGCCCATGGCGAGTCCTGCGGCAGTGCGGTGCTGAAAGCGGTCGCCGAGGATTTTCAGGTCGATGAGGTGCTCGATATCCCGCTGGCCGGCGAGGGTGAACACCTCTGGTTGTGGGTTGAAAAACGCAATCTGAACACCGAGGAAGCCGCCAAACGCATCGCCCGCGCCGCTGGCGTGCCGCTGAAGATGATCAGCTATGCGGGCCTGAAGGACCGCCAGGCGCTGACCCGGCAGTGGTTCAGCCTGCATCTGCCGGGCAAGGCCGACCCCGATCTGAGCGCCGCCGAAGACGGCAGCCTGCGGCTGCTCCAGTGCGTTCGTCATCTGCGCAAGCTGCAGCGCGGCGCGCATTCGGCCAATGGGTTTCGTCTGCGTCTGACCGAGCTGCATGCCGATCATACGCAGCTCGACGCGCGGCTAGAGCGGATCAAGCTGCAGGGGGTGCCGAACTACTTCGGCCTGCAGCGTTTCGGCTATGAAGGTGGCAACCTCCACGGGGCGCGCCACTTCGCGGCGAAAGGAGAGCTGCCGGAGCAGCGCAACATGCGTTCGCGCCTGCTTTCGGCTGGCCGCAGTTACCTGTTCAACCGTGTGCTCGCCGAACGGGTTGCTGATGGCAGCTGGGATCAGGCACGAGTGGGCGATCTGCTGGCATTCACCGACAGTCGCAGCTTTTTCCCCGCCGGACCGGACGAGTGCGCAGACCCGCGCCTGAGGATTCTGGATCTGCATCCGACCGGCCCTTTATGGGGCGTTGGGGGCTCGCCAGCAGGTGACGAAATACAGGCACTGGAAGACGCCGTCGCTACAAATGAAGCGGCTGTCGCCAATTGGTTGGCGCAGGCAGGGATGAAGCACGAACGGCGCATTCTCCGCCTCCCCATCAGCGGTTTGTCGTGGCATTATCCCGGGCCTGACATTCTGCAACTGGAATTCGTCCTGCCGACCGGATGCTTCGCCACCGCCGTGGTGCGTGAGCTGGTCAGCCTGGCAGGGCAGACGGACATCTGATGCGTATTCTGATCGCCAACGACGACGGGGTGTATGCACCCGGGCTCGCCGCGCTTTATGACGCGCTGGGCGGCTATGCCGAGTGCAAGGTGGTTGCCCCGATCCAGGACATGAGCGGCGCCAGCAGCGCGCTTACCCTGGACCGCCCGCTTCATCCCGTGACCATGCCCAACGGCTTTATCGGCCTGAATGGCTCGCCCACCGATTGCGTTCACCTTGGCCTCAACGGATTGCTCGAGGAGACGCCGGACATGGTGGTCTCGGGCATCAATCTCGGTGCCAATCTGGGCGATGACGTGCTTTATTCAGGAACGGTTGCCGCGGCCATCGAAGGGCGCTTCACCGGTCGGCCGGCTTTCGCCTTCTCGCTGGTCTCCCGCTTGCCGGACAACCTGCCAACCGCTGCCTACATCGCTCGGGCTCTGGTGGAAAAGCACGACCAGCTGGAGCTTCCGCCGCGCACCGTCCTCAGTGTCAACGTGCCCAATCTGCCGCTGGACCATATCCGCGGCATCCAGCTGACGCGTCTAGGTCATCGCAGCAGGGCCAAACCGCCGGTCAAGCAGGCCAATCCGCGTGGCAAGGAAGGCTACTGGATTTCCGTGGCCGGTGATGTCGAAGACGGCGGTCCGGGCACCGATTTCCATGCAGTCATGCAGGGTTATGTCTCCATAACCCCGCTGCAGCTGGATCGAACCTTCCATGAGGCCTTTCACGGTCTCGAGAGCTGGCTGGAGAACGTGCTGTGATACATCGCGGACAAGACAGCCTGCTGCACGGCTCGGGGATGACCTCGCAGCGCACACGTGACCGTCTGATTCAGCGGCTCTACGAAGAAGGGCTGTCCAACGCCCATGTGCTCGAAGTGATCCGCCGTACCCCTCGTCATCTGTTCGTCGACGAGGCGCTGGCACACCGTGCCTACGAAGACACTGCGTTGCCGATAGGCCATAACCAGACGATTTCCCAGCCGTTCATGGTCGCCCGGATGAGCGAACTGCTGCTGGCCGACGGTCCGCTGGACAAGGTACTGGAGATCGGCACCGGCTCCGGCTACCAGACCGCGGTGTTGGCTCAACTGGTCGAGCGCGTGTTTTCGGTGGAGCGCATCCAGGCGCTGCAGGACCGGGCCAAGGAACGACTGGTCGAACTCAAGCTGCGCAATGTGGTCTTTCGCTGGGGCGATGGTTGGGAGGGCTGGCCTGCACTGGCGCCTTACAACGGCATCATCGTCACCGCGGCGGCAACCGATGTGCCGCAGGCCTTGCTCGATCAGCTGGCGCCCGGTGGGCGTCTGGTGATTCCGGTGGGTGCCGGCGAGGTCCAGCAACTCATGCTGATCATTCGAGAGGAAAACGGCTTTTCGCGCCATCTTCTGGACACCGTACGTTTCGTGCCGCTGCTCAATGGACCCGTGATTTGATCATTCAGCGGAAGGAAGCATGAAAAACGCTTTTTTGTTGTACGCCAAAGGCATGGCGATGGGGGCTGCGGACGTGGTGCCCGGTGTCTCGGGCGGTACCGTGGCGTTCATCACCGGTATCTATGATGAGTTGCTGCGCTCCATCAGCGCTGTGCCTTATGCGGTCGGCCCGTTGTTGCGGGGGCGTTTCGCCGAGGCCTGGAAAACCGCCAACGCAAGCTTCCTGCTGGTGCTGTTCGCCGGCATCCTGACCAGCATTCTCAGCCTGGCCAGGCTGATTACCTATCTTCTGGAAGAGCATCCGATTCCCGTCTGGTCCTTCTTCTTCGGCCTCATCCTGGTTTCGGTCCATCTGGTGGGCAAGGAAATCCAGCGCCGCAACCTGTCGCGTCTGGTGAGCTTCTGTCTGGGTATCGGTTTTGCCTACTGGATTACCGTGGCTGCGCCGGTGCAGTGGGGCAGCAGCAGCCTGAGCCTGTTCTTCGCTGGCGCCATCGCCATCTGCGCGATGATCCTGCCGGGCATTTCCGGCAGTTTCATCTTGGTGCTGCTGGGGCTGTACCCGGTGGTTCTGGGCGCGGTGAAGGGATTCGATCTCGGTGTGATGGCGGTCTTCGCCGCCGGGTGCCTGGTAGGCTTGCTGAGCTTCGCCAAGTTCCTCAGCTGGCTGCTCAAGCGTTGGCGCGACCTGACCCTGGCGTTTCTGACCGGGCTGATGCTCGGCTCGCTGAACAAGGTCTGGCCATGGAAGGAAACGCTGACCTGGCGCACCAATTCCAGTGGCGAGAACGTTCCGGTCCTGCAGCACAATCTGCTGCCTGGCGCCTATGGCGACCTGACCGGGCAGGACCCTCAGCTGCTGCTGGCCGTACTGTTGGCCGTGGGTGGTATCGTTCTGGTCCTGGGGCTCGAGTGGTTTGCCGGCCGGCGCCAGCCGATGACTGAAGGCGTCTGACGCACTTGTCTATGAAAGGGAGCGGGCATTGAGGCTCACAGCAGTACCGCGGTGGATGCGCGACCCCATGGTCCGTTCGATGCTCGGTGTTCTGGTGATTGCCGGAACGCTGGTCGGTTGTGTGTCGTCGCCCCAAGGGGGAGGCGTGCAGGTCGTTGACCGCAACCAGCGTGACAAGGTCACCAGCGGCCAGTACATCGTACGGCGCGGCGATACGCTCTGGTCCATCGCGTTCCGCTTCGGCTGGGACTGGCGTGAGCTGGCACGTGTGAACGGCATCCAGCCACCGCATGTTATCTATCCCGGACAAAAGATCCGCTTCAGTGGCAGCAGCGCTCGAGTAGCGGCCGCCGCGCCACGGCCCCAGCCAGCGCCCAAGCCGGCGCCGTCTACCCCGGTGGTGGTCGCCAACCCGGTTCCCCGTCAGCCGGCGATCAGCACCCAGCCAAGCCCGCCGTCCAGTCCGCAGGCACGTACGCCAGTCACCCCTGTAGCCCGCTCGGCGAGCGGTTGGGCATGGCCGGCGAACGGCACGATCATCGGTCGTTTTTCCTCAAACGGTAGTTTGAATAAAGGAATTGATATCGCTGGGGAATTAGGACAGCCTGTTCTAGCTGCTTCTGATGGGACTGTTGTGTACGCCGGCAGTGGATTACGGGGTTACGGCGAACTTGTGATCATCAAGCACAGCGATACCTATGTAAGCGCCTACGGACACAACCGCAGGCTGCTGGTGCGGGAGGGCCAACAAGTCAAGGCTGGGCAAGGTATTGCCGAGATGGGATCGACGGGAACCGACCGGGTGAAGCTGCATTTCGAAATTCGTCGCCAGGGTAAACCCGTAGACCCGCTGCAATATCTGCCAAGACGTTGACCTGTCGCCTGCCTGTTCCAGCACTAGGTTAGGCTTGAGCGTAGCCAAGGACCCGCGTCGCTTGGGCCTGTTGTCGAACTCGGAACAGGACAAGAATAATGGCACTTAAAGACCAAGCGCTGGAGTTTGACGTCGACGATGCGGTTCTGCTCATGGAAACGCCCATCCACTTCGACCAGAAAGACAAAGTGACCAAGGCTGCCGGTGCAGGCAGACCCAAGGCCGCATCCAGCAAACAGCACAAGTTCATCGATTACAACCGGGCGCTAGATGCGACCCAGTTGTACCTCAACGAAATCGGTTTCTCCCCTCTCCTGACCCCCGAAGAAGAAGTGCATTTCGCGCGTCTTGCGCAGAAAGGCGATCCGGCGGGGCGCAAGCGCATGATCGAGAGCAACCTGCGCCTGGTGGTCAAGATCGCCCGGCGCTACGTTAACCGCGGCCTTTCCCTGCTTGATCTGGTCGAGGAGGGCAACCTCGGGCTGATCCGTGCGGTGGAGAAATTCGATCCGGAGCGCGGCTTCCGTTTCTCGACCTACGCGACCTGGTGGATCCGGCAGACTATCGAGCGGGCCATCATGAACCAGACCCGGACGATTCGCCTGCCGATCCATGTGGTCAAGGAGCTCAACGTCTATCTGCGTGCAGCTCGCGAACTGACGCAGAAGCTCGATCACGAACCCAGCCCGGAAGAGATCGCCAACCTGCTCGAGAAGCCGGTCGGCGAGGTCAAGCGCATGCTCGGCCTCAATGAGCGGGTCACCTCGGTGGACGTCTCGCTCGGACCGGATACCGACAAGACATTGCTCGATACGCTTACCGACGATCGACCAACCGACCCATGCGAGCTGCTGCTGGATGACGATCTCTCGGCCAGTATCGATCAGTGGCTGTCGGATTTGTCCGAGAAGCAGCGCGAGGTCGTCATCCGTCGCTTCGGGTTGCGTGGACACGAGGCTTCGACGCTGGAGGAAGTCGGCCAAGAGATCGGCCTGACGCGCGAGCGCGTGCGCCAGATCCAGGTCGAGGCGCTGCGCCGCCTGCGCGAGATTCTCGAGCGCAACGGGTTGTCCAGCGACGCGCTTTTCCAGTGAGCGCAACGCTGCGCCGGCCGGAGGCCCCGGTCGGCGCAGCGGCTTGTTCGTACGCTTGCCCAGAAGGTAATGGCTTCGTGCGATCGACTTAAGCCAATCGTCCTGAGTTTCCACTTCTTCGATATCGTTTGTAAGCATTCACTTACAAGCGATGTAAGCAAAGCCAACGTAGCAGCCTCGCTGAACCGCTACTGACTTGTGAGTATCTTGGTAACTATTTGATTTTTAAAGGGTTTTAATCGTTTATTCGGCACGGGCTGCGGGCAATGTGGCGACCTGACGCAGTTGTCCTTGGCCCTGCGATCATTAATATCGCCCACGTGCTCAGGGATTAGCACGGCCTTCAGGATGAAGGTCAGGGATCATCGCAGGACGCGGTGCCATCAGGACGATGAGAAGGGATCAAGGGAACAGGGAAGGAGGCGGGCGGGATCGTATCCCGCCCCTTTTTTTGCCTTGAGAAAAGTGGACTGAACCGAGTTGCCTTCGCACGGCCTAAGGCTCAACAGCCATCACGGAGGTCAACATGAACGGTGATCAGCAGCATGAGCAGTCGCCCGAGGACCGGGACGATGCAGCCCGGCGTCCGGACGAGGCGGACGAAGAGCAGCTCGACGAAGCCATCGAGGAAACCTTCCCGGCCAGCGATCCGATCTCTCCTTGAGTGGCGCTCGGCAGATCATGCGCGCGCGGCTGCGCGCTCGAGCAAGGCCGGCAGAATCTGCGTCCGTAAGAGTGGCGCAACGTCATCACGGTGGCAGGGTTCCAGATCCAGCCAGCCCATCTCTTCGATTTCTGCCTGAACGCTGACGGGGTGCGGAAGGCGTCCAACGAACACCTGCGCCTGGACCTGATGGTTCGGTTCGTTGGCTGCCGGCGCCCGGAATTGTCCTAGCGACTCAAGATCTCGATCTTCCAGGGAGAGCGCCAGCTCCTCGACCAGCTCTCGCCTGAGCGTCTGCAAGGCGGTTTCGCCTGGCTCGGCCTTGCCGCCGGGCAACATGAAGAAGCGCGTACCGCGCTTGCGTACCACCAGCAACCGTCCGTGTTCGTCGAACAGGCAGGCAATTGCGATATTCAGGGTGGCGTCGGGCATGGCGTCTTCCTTCTGGCGATGAGTCAGAGCGATCAATGTCTTGCTGCGGCGATAACGGGCAAGACGATCTTCCAGCGTTTGCGGTAGCTGTACTGCCTCGCTGAAACCGAGCCGGGCATAAAACTCTTGCAGCTCCGGTTTACAGAACAGCCAGACCGGCCCCGAGACGCAACGCAGCGCCCGGCGCACCAGTCCCTGACCGATCCCTCGGCCGCGCTCGGCAGGGCTGACCAGTAGTCCGGTCAGGAAATGGCCATCGGCAACCGGCGTCAGGCAAAGGCCGGCGATGATCTCGCCGCATCTGGCAACCCAGCAACTGGCTTCGGGGCGCACCCGGTTGCGGTTGTGGTGGGTTCGATAGAACTTGACCAGCAGAGGCTTCTGCGGCTGGGGTAAGCGCTGGTACTCGAGTACAGGCATGGCCGTCCGGGGCGTTTTCGATCGCGCCAGTCTAGCGCCTGCCTCCTCTTCGCCAAAGCCTGTTCCGCTGGCATGCCGTTCATCCGCTCACTGCATCTTTTCCCAGGTCGTCGGGCTCTCACCCTTTAGGTACGCCAACGACAGGAATAACAAGATGTTGGACTTAGTGATCGTGCTTGCGTTTGTCTTCTATGGCCTGTCGGCGGGCATGCGCGCCCGCAGCAAGGCATCGCAGAGTCTGCATGAGTACTTTTTGGCCGGCCGAACCATCAAAGGCTGGCGCGCGGGTGTGTCGATGTCCGCGACGCAATTCGCAGCCGACACGCCGTTGCTGGTCAGCGGCCTGGTCGCCACCGCCGGTGTGTTTGCGCTTTGGCGGCTATGGATCTACGGTCTGGCCTTTCTGCTGCTGGCCTGGGTGTTTGCCTCTGGCTGGCGCCGTGCTGGCGTGTTGACCGATGCGGAGCTGACGCGTGTGCGCTACAGCGGGCCAGCCGTGGTGCCGCTGCGGTTGTTCAAGGCGATCTACTACGGCACGGTAATCAACTGCGTGGTGCTGGCGATGGTACTGGTCGCCGCTATCCGTATCGCCGAGGTATTCCTGCCCTGGCACGAATGGCTGCCGGGCGGCACCTACGGGATGATTCAGAGCGCGGTTCAGGCAAGCGGCATCGAACTGGGCGAGAGCATCACGGACCTCGATCAGCTGACCACCAGTACCAACAACCTCATCTCGATTCTGCTCATTCTGGCATTCACCGCCATGTACTCGATCACTGGCGGCTTGCGCGCGGTGGTGCAGACCGACGTCATGCAGTTCAGTGTGGCGATGCTGGGCACGCTGGCCTACGCCTGGTTCGTGGTCGATGCCGCCGGCGGGTTGGGTGGCCTTACCGACCGTGTCGTCGAGCTGTACGGTAGCGAGCAGGCCAGCAAGATGCTGTCGTTCGCACCGCCCAGCAACGCTGGCGAGGCGCTTTTGCCGTTCCTGATGATCGTCGGTTTGCAGTGGCTGTTTCAGATGAACTCCGATGGCACCGGCTATCTGGCACAGCGGAGCATGGCCTGTCCGACTGACCGCGAAGCGCGCATCGCCGGGCTGGTGTTCACCTGGCTGCAGATCTTCCTGCGCAGCCTGTTCTGGCTGGCGATCGCCATCGGCCTGCTGGTGCTCTATCCGTTCAGCCCCGAAGACATGAGCGCGGACGGCTTCACTGCCGCTCGCGAGGCGCTGTTCGTCACCGGCATCGATGAGTTGCTGCCGCCGGGCTTCCGTGGCCTGATGCTGGTGGGGCTGCTGGCGGCGCTCGCCTCGACGGTGGACACGCATCTGAACTGGGGCGCCTCCTACTGGAGCAACGACGTCTACGGCGGCGTGGTCGCGCCGAAACTGCTCAAGCGCAAGCCGAAGGACAAGGAGCTGGTGCTGGTGGCGCGGCTGTCCAACGTGCTCATCCTGCTGATCGCGATGATCATCATGGCTAACCTCGGTTCGATCCAGACCGCCTGGTTCATCTCGCTGCTGTTCGGAGCCGGCATGGGCTCGGTGCTGGTGCTGCGCTGGTTATGGGAGCGGATCAACCTGTACTCCGAGCTGACGGCCATGGTGTTTTCGCTGATCACCGCGCCCCTGCTGCTGTACTTCCTCGGCACGGATCCGGAGCGCGAGTGGGTCCGTCTGAGCATCATGTCGCTGGTGACCTGCAGTGCGGCGGTTCTGGTGAGCTTCGTCACGCCTGCAACCGATACGCAAACCCTTGACCGCTTCTATCGGCGTGTTCGGCCCTTCGGGTTCTGGGGCAAAACCGCGGCGCGCTGTGGCTTTGATCGTCGGGAATCACTCAAGGCGCTGGGCGTCCGGCTGTTCGCCGTCGCGGTCACGGCACTGTCCGTATATACCCTGTTGGTCGGCGTCGGGCGCTTGCTGTTTCCGGATCCCGAAGGCAGTGCTGTGCTGGCCTGGACGTGCGTAGTCGTCGGGCTTGCATTGATGCCGGTATGGATATATCTAGCTTTCAGCCATTACTTCGACCGACAGTCTGACGAGCACTCGTTGGAGGTACATATGGAAGAGGCGGATGTGGCGCGCTGAAGAGTAAAGCCTGTAATTGCCCGTACTGTTATTGGGAGTGATGGCTTATTGATATTTGTTTAGGTCATAAATCGATAAGAATCATCCTGTTAAAGCACTTTCCTGTGATTTCTGATGAAATGCAGGTCATTCGTCGATTCTTTCGGCAACCATCCGTTTTACATGCTTGTCTCACCCCTACGCAGAGTTAATGCGTAATTGAAAACAAGCATAAGAGGTGCCGTCATGAATCGACTTTTCAAAACTTCCTTAATGGTTGTCGCAATGCTTCCGGCTATTGCCGGAGCGGCACCCATGACCGGCGACAAGGAAATCACGTTGGGTGGCGCAGGAAGCAGCGACAAGGACTTTGACGATACTGTGTTTTCCGTACAGGGAAGTTGGGGTCAGTATTTGAGCGAAGCGTCCCTGTGGGGTGTAAGGCAAACCGTCAATGCGCGCGATACAGAGGGTGAGAGCGTGAAGTTCGACGGTTCGACCCGGGTCTTCTATGACTATCACTTCGGTACTGGCAAGGCGCGGCCTTTCATTGGTGCCAGCATCGGCGGTGTCTACGGTGATCAGGTGGACGAGACGTTCATGGCGGGGCCGGAAGTTGGCTTCAAGTATTGGGTACAGGACAAGACCTTCATTACCGCCATGGCGGAATATCAGTTCCTGTTCAAGAGCGGCAGCGATGCGCAGGATCGATACGATGACGGCGTGTTCCTTTACAGCATCGGTATTGGCTTCAATTATTGATCGAAGCCTGCGCGGCGCCTCGACGGCGTCGCGCTAGTTGTTCTACCGTTGCCGTTTCGCTTGTTCTGTTTCTTGAGTTAGCTTTCCACCAACTGTTGCAGAAAGTTCCTGAGTGCAATGCCAGGTTCGTCATCCTCTGATGCGATCATGCGAATCCCCCATTGCCGCAATACTTCTTCCTGAACCGGGTTCGGCTTGTGCGAGAAGACATATGAAATAGGGCGAACGCCCAGCGTTTCATGTTCGTTCCATATCTTCGACAGCTTATGGAAAAGCAGGCGGATATTGGTATCCGACAGGCTGTAGCCGATAAACAGGACAGCCTTGCTCAGCGTATCTGCGCGCAGTTTGATATCCAATGGTGTTTCGAATTGCAGCCGTTGGTAATAGCTGGTCTCGTCGAGCACGATCGAGGCATCGTCATCGAAATCGCCATGAAACTTGACGATCTGCCGGACGCCATCGCGAGCCTTGGTGAGGTCGCTGGCGTTGGCGATCTTGATGTAATCCACCGCATAAGCGTCGTGGGCGTATTCCAGCCAGCGGTCGTAGTTGGTGGTGTAGATCGCCGGGAACCGGCCGTGCACGATCAGCCGGTGAATTTCGGAGTCACGGATCTCGATGTTGCGGTGCCACTCACGGTCCATCCAGCTGCGTAGCGGGCCGATGCTGCCTTTCTTGATCCGGTAGTACTCGGCCAGGGCGAGGAAATTGCCGTAGGTGTTGAAGACCTCCGGGTCGTAGTCGAGCTGCACGGCGATCTCGTCGATCAGCTCTTTCCATGGCGGCAGACCGATGTTCGCCGAGACGCCGGAGCCGACGAAGAGAAGCAGCCGGTTGTTGCGGTAGGCGTCACGCAGTTGGTCCATGTGCTTCAGGACTCCCGCAGAAAGGCAACGAAGGCATCCAGCGCGCGGCGGCGCATGGAAAGGCCGTTCTTCTGCGTGCCCAGCTGCGCGAACGTCTGGTTCTGACCTTCGGGGATGAATACATCGTCCCACTCGAAGCCGCCATGACCGGCCGGCGACGGCGAGATTCGGCCCGGAACCACGCCTTCGAAGAAGTGCCGCTTGCGCCCATCGCAGTAGCCGATCAGGGTTCGCGCTTCGGCCGCGGGGTCCTCGAGCCTTCCGATCAGCTCGGAGAAGCGCTCGGCCTGCAGGCGGTCCCAGAATATCTGGGTCAGGCCGCCGGGAAAGCCGTTGAGACTGTTGATGAACAGCCCGGTATGTTCGACGAACACCGGCTTGCCGATCATCTTGAACGCCACCAGCAGCTTGTCGCTGACCAGCTGATAAAGGTCTTCGGTGCGCAACTCCTCGATGCGGATCGGAAAGGGCTTCACCTCGATTCCACTGGGCTCGAGGATCTCGCGAACCTCGCGGATCTTCTGTTGATTGATGGACGCGAAGCGGATTTTCATCGAACGAGCCAGCTCCGGTTGCGCGGCGAACGGGTGTCGCGTTGGTCTACCCATGCTTGTATGACGCAAGGGGGAGGGCTCGGTTCTCCTCTGCGGCGGATTTCAGCGTAGAAGGGTGCGCTCGGTTTGCGGCTCTTTGGCTTCATTGCCGCCGCGCGGCAGGCGTCGCCGATGTATTCAGCTGTGGTCCGTTTGGGCAGGGCAGGCGACCTGCACCTGGCGGATGCGCTCGGCCGGCACGCGCAGCTGGCGTAGCAGGTAGTCGGAAAAGTCCGGGCTGTAGGGTTGCCTGGCGATCGCCTGTTCCATGCAGAACAGCCAGGCGTCGCGCTCGGCTTCGCCGACCGGCCAGCGGGTATGAAACTGCGGAATGCTGATGGCGCCATATTTCTCGGCATAGCGCTTCGGCCCACCCAACCAGCCGCTCAGGAAGCTGGCCAGCCGATCGGCGGCTTCGCTGACATCCGCCGGGTACATCGCGCGAACGCTCGCGGCCTCGGGCGCTTCGTCCATCACCCGGTAGAAGTCTGCGACCAGTCGCTGCAGGCCCGCTTCGCCGCCGGCAGCCTGGAACGAGGCGTCAGCGACGCCGAAAACGGGACGTTGATCGGAATTCATCAGCTGCGTCTCCGGCGCAGAAAAAGGCGCGCGGGATAATGCGCGCTTGTGCCAGATCAAGACAAGTGCAAGCAGTGGCCACGACGCAGCGGCAGCTGGTCTAAGCTGAAAACCTACCCAACAGCGGAGACAGGAAATGCGCAGGCTTCTGGTTGCATACGATGGTTCGGACAACTCCAAGCGCGCCCTGCAGTATGTCGTCGATCTGGCCCGGGATACCGGAATGGCGCTGCAGGTGCACGTGGTCAACGTTCAGCACGAGCCGATCATCTATGGCGAGTACGTCACCTCGGCCATGATCGACGAGCTCAACAACAGCCTGATGGCCAAGTCCCGCAGCGTGCTCGACGAGGCAGCGGCAATGTTGCAGGCCGGTGGGCTGACCTGCGAGACCCACACCCAGCTGGGCAACGTCGCCGAGCAGATCAACGATGCGGTCAAACGGCTGGGCTGTGACACGGTGGTGATGGGCACCCGCGGCCTGGGCAGCTTTACCGGGCTGGTGTTGGGCTCGGTGGCGAACCGGGTGATCCACGAGGTATCGGTCCCGGTACTGCTGGTCAAGTAGAAGGACGCGTCGCCCAGGCCGATCAGCTCTGCTTGCCCTTGAGCAGGTCGGCCAGGTTGGCGAAGGCCTTGAAGGTCTCCTTCGGCCCCAGGTCACTGCCCGGCCGGGCTTCGGCCTGGTACTGGTTGTCGGTATAGCGGGAATGCTCGTTGTCGTGACAGTAGAGGCACAGCAGCTCCCAGTTGGAGCCGTCCTCGGGGTTGTTGTCGTGGTTGTGGTCCTTGTGATGGACCGTCAGCTCGCTCAGGCGCTTGCCGGAAAACTCCCGCGCGCACCGCCCGCAGACCCAGGGATACATCTTCAGGGCCTTTTCCCGGTAGCCCTGCTCGCGCTGGCTGTAGGGCGTGGTGGGTTTGCTACTGCTCATGGTGAATACTCGCCGGCTGCTTGGATTGTCGATGACATCCGGTGACGGCGGGGCCGCTAACCGAATGTCAACAGAACCTAGTAAAGACGATGGGTATCAGCCCGCCAAGCCGACGTAGACGTTCTGCACGTCGTCATGGGCATCGATGGCCTCGAGGAAGGCCTCGACTTCTTCCAGCTCGGCACCGGAAAGGCTGACCGGATTTTTCGGTCGATAGCCCAGCTGCGCCGCTTGCACGGTAAAGCCAAATTCCGGCAGGGCCTTGCACACGGCGTCGAGGTCGGTCGGCTCGGTAATGAACAGCGTGGCGCCTTCGTCGGCAGCCTCGAAATCCTGAGCACCAGCCTCGATGGCGGCCATTTCCGGGTCGGCGTCGCCTGCGGGCATGGCTTCGATCATGCCGACATGGTCGAAATCCCAGCTCACTGAACCGGAGGAGCCCAGTTGGCCCTTGCGAAACAGCACGCGGACCTCGGCGACGGTGCGGTTCACGTTGTCGGTCAGGCATTCGACGATCAGCGGCACCTGATGCGGGGCGAAGCCTTCGTACAGGGTGCGCTCGTAATGCACCACTTCGCCGGTCAGGCCGGCGCCTTTCTTGATGGCGCGCTCCAGGGTGTCCTTCGGCATGGAGGCCTTCTTGGCCTGCTCGACGACCAGACGCAGGCGCGGGTTCATGTCGGGGTCGGCACCGCTGCGGGCTGCGATCATGATTTCCTTCGACAGCTTGCCGAAGACCTTGCCCTTGGCGTTCGCCGCCGCTTCCTTATGCTTCGCTTTCCACTGTGCGCCCATGCTCGTACTCGTCTCATGTGAGGGAAACAGGCGCGAATTCTATAGCGTCGCTGTGGGTTTCGTCGCCGGTACCGGGGGAGGACGAGGTCGGCCCGATCGGCGGCCAACCCGGACTGTGCCGGCCAATTCGGCGCTCACTGTATGGAGCGGCAGAGCGGATGCGCGGCTCTAATGAATCTTTTCATTACAGGGTGCGTCGTCATGTCGCCTCGAGACCTGCTGCTCGCACTGGTGGTCATCGTCGTCTGGGGAATGAACTTCGTGGTCATCATGGTCGGCCTGCACGACGTGCCGCCCATGTTGCTCGGTGCTCTGCGATTCATGCTGGCGGCGGTGCCGGCGGTGTTCTTCATCAGGCGTCCGCAGGTACCGCTGCGCTGGATGCTGGCCTACGGGCTGACCATCTCGCTGGGCCAGTTTGCCTTTCTCTTCACCGCCATGAAGCACGGCATGCCCGCGGGCCTGGCGTCGCTGGTGCTACAGTCCCAGGCGTTCTTCACCTTGTTCTTCGCTGCGCTGTTTCTCGGCGAACGCTTGCGCGCGGCCAACCTGCTGGGCCTGGTGATCGCGGCCTGCGGCCTTGCGCTGATCGGCGCGCAAAGCGGGCTGGGCATGACCCTTGGTGGGTTCCTGCTGACCATCTGCGCTGCTTCGATGTGGGCGCTGGGCAATATCGTCACGCGCAAGGTCGGCAAGGTGAATCTGGTCGGGCTGGTGGTGTGGGGCAGCCTGGTGCCGCCGTTGCCGTTTCTCGCGCTGTCTTTATGGTTGGAGGGACCGGGTGTGATCGAGGCGGCGCTGCGTGGCATCGGCTGGCAGACGATTCTGGTCCTGGTGTACCTGGCCTTCGGCGCGACCATTCTCGGTTATGGCCTGTGGAGCCGGTTGCTGTCGCGCTATCCGGCGAGCCAGGTGGCGCCGTTTTCGCTGTTGGTGCCGGTGGTGGGGCTGACCTCGGCCAGCATTCTGCTGGGCGAGCGGCTGGCCTCGTTGCAACTGGCCGGTGCCCTGCTGGTGATGATCGGGCTGGTGGTCAATGTGTGGGGAGGCTGGCTGTTCGGCCGGCTGCGCCTGGCCCGAGCCTGAAGCGCCCGGCATCCAGCCGGGCGTTCGAGACGGTCGTTTCAGTGGGTGGCGGCGTGGGTGCCGAGCAGCGTGGTGGAGCCGCTCTTCTTGTCGCGCTTGGCCATGCGCTTCTCTTGCGCAGTTTTCAGCGGTTTTTTCTTGCTGTTCTTCTTCGCGTCCATTCCCTTGCTCATGGTGATCACCTCTGATTGCGTGGCTGGACCTATGTTGTCGCGGCCGGGGCGGTCGTTGGCGCTTGCCAACGTCGTCCCGGGCCCGTCCGACCGCTGCAGTATGGCACTGCTGCACCGCTTTGCACGGCTGTCAGTCGAACAGCCGCTGCTGGTCCCGTTGGCCGCGTCGAGCGTCATGGCGCTGGCCGAATGCCTGCCGGTAGAACCTTGCAAGCGACGGCAGCTCGGCCAGTCGCAGCAGGGTTTCGTCCGCGAGTGCGGGATCGAGAAAGCAGCGCCACAAGAAGGCGACGCTGATTTCGGGGTGGGGCCGTTCCAGCAGTTGCAGGGTGTCGCCAGGACGCACGCTGCCGGGCTCCAGGGTCCGATAAAGCCAGCCGGTGCGGCCGCTCGCGGACAGCTCGCGCGCCAGGCCGCGCACGCCGTGACGGCTGTCCAGGCGGATGCAGGGTGAGCGGGGCTGGCTCACCTCGATCAGTGCATCGCCCCAGCGCAGGCGATCACCGATGCACAGCTGCGCTTCGTCCAGGTCTTCGCCGCCCAGATTCTCGCCGAAGGCACCGAGGCCCAGTCGCGTGCGCAGCTGTGGAAAGCGCTGCGCCCAGTACACGTAATGTTGCGTCGGGTAATGGCACAGGGCGCGATCCGGCCCGCCATGAAAGCGCCGGTCGGCGATACGGTCGCCTTGCAGGCCATCTCGGTCCAGCCAGAGTGGGTCGTCTGCCGGTCGCTTGTCCATCGCGGTGGCCTTGCGGCTACCCGGCAGCGGCGAGAATGCTGGGCACAGCAGCGGGCCGCTGACCGTCCATGGATCGTTCAAGGCTGCGCTGCCTGCGCCAATCGTTCGAGTTCGCGGCGCACCATCGAGGCATACTCCGGCGGGCTCAGGCGATACAGCTCTCCAGCGACCCAATCCAGCCAGCGTGAGCCAAGGGCAGCGCGCTGCTCGATCAGGCGTTGGGCTTCGGCACTGGCCCGCTCGGCGTTCTGGTGATGAAAGTCGGCACGACTCACGGCTGTCTCCGTCGTAGGGTTCTGGCTGGCAGGGTGGGTGGCGATGGTAAACCCGGACCGCTCGCGTTAGGCTCCATGGCTGTTTTTCGCGCCATGAGAACGATGCATGCCGGAGTCCGTGAACTTCAAGCACAAGATTTCCCGTCAACGCCCTTACGGCAAGGCCGAGCCGGGCCTGCGCGCCAGCGAGGGCAATCTGGGCGCGGTCATCGACCAGTTGGAAAGTGATCGCGGGCGCATCATCAATTCCGCGGCGGTGCGCCGTCTGCAGCAGAAGACGCAGGTCTTTCCGCTGGAGCGCAACGCCGCAGTGCGCAGCCGCCTGACCCACTCGCTGGAGGTGCAGCAGACCGGCCGCTTCATCGTCCGTACGCTCTACAAGCAGCTTGGCAGCCGTGCCGCGACGTTTGGCCTGGATGGGCTGGAGACGGCACTGGAGAGCCTGGTGGAGATGACTTGCCTGATGCATGACATCGGCAATCCACCATTCGGCCATTTCGGTGAATACGCCATCGGCGAATGGTTCGAGCGCCACCTGGATGAACTGTTCGCCGCTGCCGTGCCACCAGGGCAGGGCGACACCGCGCTGCGCAAGCGCATGCTCGATGACCTCAACCACTTCGAAGGCAACGCCCAGGCGATTCGCCTGGTGGTCTCGCTGCAGCGCCTAAACCTGACCTACACCCAGACCGCCGGGCTGCTCAAGTACGTCCGCCCAGCCTACATGCCGCGACCGGACAAAGGCACGCCGGGCGCCTATCTGCAGAAGAAGCCTGGCTTCTACCTTTCCGAAGAACCCTTCGTTCGTGCCTTGCAGGCGGCCCTCGAGATGCAGCCCTGCACGCGCCACCCACTGGCCTACGTGATGGAGGCGGCGGACGACATTGCCTACTGCCTGGCTGACATCGAGGATTCGGTGGAGAAGGACATCTTCAGTATCGAGCAGCTGGCACAGCTGCTGCTGGACAAGTTCGCCCTGCATGGCGACGTCGATGCGCCCGTGCCCGGCCCGGAGCGCAGTTTCCGCAGCATGGTCAGCTACGCTCTGGAGCGGGCGCAAAAGGAGTCGATCAACAAGGCCGGGGAGTTCTTCATCTGGCTGCGGGTGAACATGATCCACCCGCTGGTGCAGCACGCTGCGCGACAGTTCATCGACAACATCGAAGCGGTGTACCACGGCACGCTGGACCGCGCCTTGCTCGAGGACGAGAGCCTGCCCAACGCCATCGTGCAGACCTTCAAGGATGTGGCGATGGACAAGGTGTTCTGCCACCGCGAGGTGGAAACGCTGCAGCTGCAGGGCTATCGCATCCTCCAGGGACTGCTGGACTTCTATGCGCCGTTGCTGCGTGTGCCGGCGCCGGTGTTCGACGCGCTTACCTTGGGCGGCTGTCGCAGCGAGCCGCATCTGCAGATGCTGGCGCGGCGGCTGCCCAATCAGCTGGTCAAGGCCTATCACGAGGCGCTCAAGCCCCATGCCGAGACGTCGGCCGATCGCCCGCTGTGGGAGTTCTACTACCGCAACCGCATGCTGCAGGACTTCATCAGCGGCATGACCGACCAGCTTGCCCAGGACGAGTACCGCGCGCTGTCGGCGCTCTGAACGGCGCTGACTGGTGGGCTGAAGCCCACTCAGAACGCACCGAAGTCCGATATCAACCTCGCCCGACGCTGCGCTTGGTACAGGCATTGCTACGGCTTGGTGCAGCAGTCGTCGTGCAAGCCCCGCAATGGCGCATGATGAAAACCCGGCAGTTTCCATAACCCGTTGAAAACAAAGGTTTCATGGTGCTTCGGCAATTCTTCCGAGGCAGGCTCCGGCTGCAGGTGACGGTAGTCGCTCACGGTGAAGTGATGCATCTCGGTGCATGCACACCCCGACGATTACCGTTTTGGTGCGTATTACCCGCTGAGGCTGAAGTAACCCATGGAAAACCTCAACAGCGCCGTGGAAACCCTGGTCCATGGCTCCAATACCCTGTTTCTCCTGATGGGCGCGGTGATGGTGCTGGCCATGCATGCCGGCTTCGCCTTCCTCGAAGTCGGGACCGTGCGCCTGAAGAACCAGGTCAATGCCCTGTCGAAGATCATCACCGACTTCGCCGTATCGACCCTGGCGTACTTCTTTATCGGCTACTGGATCGCCTATGGCGTGACGTTCATGCAGCCGGCCGATCAGCTGGTGGCCGACCACGGCTATGCCCTGGTGAAGTTCTTCTTCCTGCTGACTTTTGCTGCGGCGATCCCGGCAATCATCTCCGGCGGCATCGCCGAGCGTGCGCGCTTCGGCCCTCAGCTGTGCGCGACGCTGTTGATCGTGGCGTTCGTCTATCCATTCTTCGAAGGGCTGATCTGGAACGGCAATTTCGGTTTCCAGGCCTGGCTGGAGCACCAGTTCGGTGCGCCTTTTCATGACTTCGCCGGCTCCGTGGTGGTGCATGCCATGGGCGGATGGCTGGCGTTTGGTGCGGTCATCCTGCTCGGACGTCGCAACGGCCGCTACCGCGACGGCCGGCTGGTGGCCTTCGCGCCATCGAACATTCCGTTTCTAGCGCTGGGCTCGTGGATTCTCATCGTCGGCTGGTTCGGCTTCAACGTCATGAGTGCGCAGTCCATCGAGGGCATCAGTGGCCTGGTGGCAGTGAACTCGCTGATGGCGATGGTGGGCGGCACTGCCGCGGCCTGGCTGGCCGGCCGCAACGACCCGGGCTTTCTGCACAACGGCCCGCTGGCCGGGCTGGTGGCGGTTTGCGCCGGCTCCGATCTGATGCATCCGGTCGGTGCGCTGGCCACCGGCGCGATTGCCGGGGCGCTGTTCGTCTGGGCGTTCACCGCCACGCAGAACCGCTGGAAAATCGACGATGTGCTGGGTGTATGGCCGCTGCACGGTCTGTGCGGGATCTGGGGCGGCATCGCCTGCGGCATCTTCGGCCAGGCGGCGCTGGGCGGGCTCGGCGGCGTCAGCCTGCTCAGCCAGGTGATCGGCAGCGGTCTGGGCATGCTGGTGGCACTGGTCGGTGGCTTCGGCGTCTACGGCCTGCTCAAGCACTCCATGGGCATCCGCCTCAGCCAGGAAGAGGAATTCAACGGGGCGGACCTCTCGATCCACCGAATCGGCGCGCTCAGCCACGACTGAGGCGCTGCGCTGGCGCAAGCCGCGGTTCAGTAACCGCGCTTGCGCTGCACCAGATGGTTGATCGGCCGGCCGTCGCGCAGGGCCTGCAGGTTCTGCGCGACGATCGACGCGGCGCTGCGCATGTCCGTCGCGGCGGCGCTATGCGGCAGGACCGTCACGCGCGGATGGCACCAGAACGGATGGTCCGTCGCCAGCGGCTCCTGGCGAAACACATCCAGCACCGCACGATCGAGCTGTCCGCTGTCCAGCGCCTGCAGCAGGTCGGCTTCCACCAGGTGCCCGCCACGGGCGAGGTTGATCAGGGCAGCGCCGGGGCGCATGGCGGCGAAGAACCTTCGGTCCAGCAGATCGGCGGTCTGTGCGGTGAGAGGCAGCAGGTTGATCACGATGTCACTGCGCGCCAGCAGCGGCCACAGCGCTTCCAGGCCGTGTTCCAGCGCCATGCCGGCGATGGCGCCACCGTGCAGATTCCAGCCGGTCACCCGATAACCCGTTTCCAGCAGCCGCCGCGCGCAGGTCCGTCCCATCTGGCCCATGCCCAGCACGGCTACCTCGATCTCGTCGGCGCGCCGCTGTGGCAGAGGGTACCAATGGCGATCGCGCTGCTGCTGCGCATAGTCGAAGAAGCGGCGATGCAGCGAAAGCGTCGCCCACAAGGCGGTTTCCGCCATGGCCGCGCTCATGGCCGGGTCGACCATGCGCGCCAGGGGTACGTCCGGCAGGCTGGGATCGTCCAGCAGGCGATCGACGCCGGCCCAGAGCGACTGGATCAGGCGCAGCCCGGGCAGGCCTTGCAGGGAGCCTGGCGGCGGGTTGGCAACCACGGCGGCGACGATGCGCCCGGCGTTCTGCGTCGGGGCGTGCAGGTGCCAGCGGGCATCGGGCATGGCGCGTTGCAGCTCGACGAGCCAGGCGTCGCGTTCTTCTCTGTCGAAGCTGCCGCAAAGCAGTAGGTCCATGGAATGGCTCCAGGTGGGCGAAGCGGAACTGTAGTCAGCCGCGGAGTCTCTGAATAGGCAAGTCACGGAGCGCGCAAGTGGCGTCCGTTCAATTGACCAAGCCCAAGGAGAATCCCATGGAACTGCCCAACAAAGACCTCGGCACCCTGTTCGAACAGCTCGGCCTGGAATCCGATCCTGCCAGCATCGATGCCTTCATCGCCACGCACGGCCGGTTGCCGGAGGATGTCCGTCTGGCTGATGCGCCGTTCTGGAACGAGTCGCAGCGTGCGTTCCTGCGTGACGAATGGGTCGAGGACGCCGAATGGGCGCCCATCGTCGACGAGCTGAACGTGCGTCTGCACGAACACTGATCGCCTCGCAGGCTGCGGCAGCGACCGCAGCTTGCGTTCCTCCCGCTCAGTCCAGCAGATCGGCCGGCACGTTGCCGCCGTTCTCGGCCAGCCGCTTGAGCACCGCCTTGTGCAGCCACATGTTCATCTGCGCCGAGTCGCCCATCTTGTCCGCCGGGCAGCCGAGTTCGGTGGCCAGCTCCTTGCGCGCTGCGAGGCTGCTGTCGAGGCCCAGTAGCTTGAGCAGATCGACGATGGAGGTGCGCCAGTTGAGCTTTTCCGGGTGGTTGTTGGCCATGCCGTCGAGCTTGGCCGCCACGTCAACCTGATCCACGGCAGGCGTCGTGGGCGCCCCGGCGCCGCCGGTGGAGGCTTCCGGCGGGGTCGTGGGTGCGCTGCTGTCAGGCGTGGCGTGCGCCCGGCCGATGCCGATCTTTTCCAGAATCGAATTGAACAAGCCCATGGATATTCTCCTGTCTGCGTGGATACGTGAGCCGTGGCTCGCAATTAGGACCGCCGGCGCTTCGATTAGTCGCGCTTGAAGCGAGCGGTGCGTCCGCCAAGCTCGTGGTTGACTGGCTCGCCGCGCCCGCCGCCCTCGTGCTGTGCTCCACGCCTGTCTAGAATGCCGCTTTTGCCCGGGAAACCCGCCATGAGCAACCTCGACATCGACGCCCGCTACGCCTGCGCCAAGAGCCTTGCACTGGAAGCTGCGCAGCTCGGCATGACCTACTACCGTCAGCGCGAGACACTGGATGTGGAGCACAAGGGCAGCGATCGCCAGGACGTGGTCAGCATCGCCGACAAGCGCATCGAGGACTTCATTCGCGGGCGGCTCGCCGAACGTTTTCCCGAGGACGGCTTTCTCGGCGAGGAGAGCGGCTCGGCCGATCTCAAGGCACGTTGTGTCTGGGTCATCGACCCGATCGACGGCACCGCCTGCTTCGTCAACGGCCTGCACAACTGGTGCGTCTCCATCGGTCTGCTGGTCGACGGCGAACCGCACGTCGGCGCGATCGCCGATCCGAATCACGACGAACTCTTCCATGGCTGCCTCGGCCGCGGTGCCTACGTCAACGAGACGCCGCTCAGAGCCAGCACCGCGACCCACGTGTGCGAGGGGCTGACCGGCGCTGGCACCTTCCATCCGCGCGGCAAGGAGCACTTCATTCCGTTTCTGGAAAAACTGCTGGCCGAAGGCGGCATGTTCATCCGCAACGGCTCCGGCGCGCTGATGACCGCCTACGTCGCTGCGGGTCGCCTGATCGGTTACTACGAGACCGAGCTCAAGAGCTGGGACTGCCTGGCCGGGCTGGTGCTGGTGGCCGAAGCGGGTGGCCTGCGCAACGACTTCTTCCGTAACGACGGTCTGCTGCGAGGCAATCCATATCTGGTGGCGGCGCCCGGGGTATACAGCCAGCTGGCCAAACTGATCGGCCCTTCGCTGGATGCATGAGCGGCACGTTCGTCGATCCGCGCAGGCGCGGTCGGCGGACTGTGCTATACCGATGTGACGCACCGAGGGCCAGCCTATCCGCCTGGCCCGCTCTGGCAAGGGGGGAATTCCGGCAGCCATCAGGCCCGAGTCAACCTGCATGATCGATGGCTGCCCGCACATAGCGAGGTAACGATCATGACCATGATGCAATGCACCTACCGCGATCACATCATCACCGCCGAAGTGATGGAATATCCTGGCACCTCGACGCCCTGGGCCGGCGGTTGCCGGATTACCGCCCCCGATGGGCACGTCACTCGCCGCATGCCGCTGCCACTCGAACATGCGTTCATGGACGAACTGGACAAGGCCCAGCGGCTGTCCATTGCCCACGGCAAGTGGCTGGTGGATCAGCACCTCGACCATGGGCGTGAGCTGTTTCAGAAGGCTGCCTGACGCTTGCACAACCGCGCACCGGACGGTTTCGTCCGGTGCGTCTTTCGTTGCCCTGGATCACGCCAATAGCACTTCGCTCTGCCTCCGCTGCACTCTCCGGGCGAGGCTGCCCTGTCGGCATCGTTCAAACTAATGCCGAGAACGGCAGCGATCCCACGACCTTATGGAGTGCAACGCCGTGTCGCGCCATGGCCCAGGAAAGGTTCGGCGACATTTGGCGCATTGCTTAATGATCCAAACGGTGGCATAGCTATCAGCAAGCCACCGGCAACGGTGGTGCTCATAAGCGGAAGTAAGGACGACTTATGCAAATCCAGGTTCACAGCGATAACCACATCGAAGGCAGTGCCCGTCTCGCCGACTGGGTCAGCGCCAGTGTCGCCAGCCGGCTGGATCGCTTCGATGACGAGCTGACGCGAGTCGTTGTTCATCTCAATGACGAAAACGGAGACAAGGCAGGCGCGCACGACAAGCGCTGCCAGATCGAAGCACGACCGAAGGGGCTGCAGCCGATTTCCGTGACGCACAAGGCCGAGTCCCTGGAGCTGGCACTCGATGGTGCCGTCGACAAGCTGAACAACGCGCTCGGTCACCAGTTTGGCAAGCTGCGCAGCAAGCGCTCCGGTGCGCAACCGCAAATGATCGACGGCGCCGTAGCTGGTCGTGACGCACTGCTCGAGGAAGATTTCCTCGCGGACGAGCAGGTCCGCAACGCATAACCCTCCCGATCAGGGCCTTCCATGCGGAAGGCCCTTCGCTAATCAACCCAGTAGTTCAGGCGGTATGCTGCCGTCATGCTCGGCGAGACGCTTCATCACCTCGCGATGAAGCCACATGTTCATCTGGGCCGAATCGGCCATCTGCTCCGGTGGGCAGCCCAGCTCGGTCGCCAGTTGTCGACGGGCCTCCAGGCTACTGTCGAGGCCAAGCAGCTTGAGCAGGTCGACGATCGAGGTACGCCAGTTCAGAGCTTCCGGGTGCTGAGCAGCCTTGCCTTCCAGCTGAGCGACGACATTCACCCCCTTTTGTGTGGCCGACGGGCTGTTCAGGTCCATGTTCGGGGCGGTTGTGGCATTGCTTGTGGTGGAGGGCCTGTCGTTGTCCAGCGTGATGCCCTCCGCGTTCGACCGTCCGGCATCGGCCGGCGGAACGTCCGCCTTGCGCTGCGCCTCGTTGGAGACGTCGCCGAGGCCAAGCTTTGCTTTGATCGTGTCGAAAAGTCCCATGGGGCGGTTCCTCCGTGCTGTCGAGTGTGAGCGTTCGACAGCGAACCGGGGCGACCCATTCGTAGCCACAGGTCGGATGAACCCTGCGGGCGTTCAGCTTTGTTCGAGCCAGGTCAGGGCGTCGCTTTCCTGATGCAGGTCGAACGCCTTGATGGTCAGCCCGGGAATCAGCAGCCCCTCGACTTCGCTGATCCGGCGCAACCAGTCCTTGCCGGCGATCACGGCACAGCGATCGAAGCGGCGGATGAAGCGAAACAGTTGCGGCAGCCGTGACAGTTCGACTGCCACCGCACCGAGGGTCGGTAGGTCGAATTCGTCGATGCGATACAGCATCCGCCCGTGATTGATGCCTTCGGACTTGAACAACAGGTCGTCCAGCGCTGCGCGCATGGCGTCACTATCAAGCCTGCCGGACAGGATGACATCGATACGGTCGGGGGCGACGCGTGTCACTCGGAACATGAGCCTTTCCTCGCAGTTGGGTCTGCTCTAGAGGATAGGCCGGAAATGACGAACCGCGAGGAAGGGAGGGCGCAGCCTGGCGTCTCCCCACGCAGCAGGCGCGGGGAGACGCTTCAATCAGTCCTGGCGGCTGGTCACTTCCAGCAGGTGATAGCCAAACTGGGTCTTCACCGGGCCTTGCACCTGGTTCAGCGGGGCGCTGAACACGACGGTGTCGAATTCCTTGACCATCTGGCCGGGGCCGAACGAACCTAGGTCGCCGCCCTGACGGCTGGATGGGCAGGTGGAGTTTTCCTTGGCGACCTCGGCGAAGTCGGCACCGCCTTCGATGGCGGCTTTCAGTTCGTTGCACTTGGCTTCAGTGGAAACCAGGATGTGGCGGGCGGTAGCGCGTGCCATGGGGACTCTCCTCTTCAGATAGGCTGCCGAGGCTACCGCAAACCCGTGGCATTGGCGACCGGACCGCGTGGCATTGAAGGCTTAATGAAGGCCCCCGGCGACCTTCCTTTCGGGTACTCTCGCGCGCTTTTTCATCGGACCCGGAAAACGCTCCATGCTTGATAGCACCCTTGCGCAACTTGAAAACGTCATCAACGATCTGCTGCAACGCAACCAGAGCCTCAGCGAGCACTGTGTCTTGCTCGAGCAGCAGCTGCAGCAGGCACGTGAGGAAAACGATAATCTGCAACTGGCTGCGCTGGAGCAGGAAGACAGGCAGGGCGCTACCCTGGCCCGGCTGCAGGCGCTGGTGGAGCGTGCAGCTGGCAGTAGCGCCGCATGACGGCGGATGGCGTTCAGGTGCTCAGGGTATTCGGTCGCGAATACTCGTTCCGCGCGCCGCCCAGCCAGGATGCTCTCCTGCAGGAGGCGGCGGCCTTGCTGCAGCAGCATCTGGCCGACAGCCAGCGGCAGTTCCCCCACGCCACGGGTGACAAGCTGCTGGTGCTGACCGCACTGAATCTCTGCGTGCCGCTGCTGCAACAGAACGAGCAGATGCAGAATGTCGAGCAACGCATCGCCGCCAGCGTCGCCCGTATCAATCAGCAGCTCGCGGCGCAGGGCTGAGCGGCTGTCTCAGGCTGCGTCGCTGCTGCGCGTGTTTTCGCTGACCGGCCGCTCTGTCAGGTAACGCTGCAGGCGAGCCTTTTCCGGCTCGCTGAAGGCCAGCCCGAGTTTGGTGCGGCGCCAGAGGATGTCCTCCACCTGGGTTGCCCACTCCTCGCGCCGCAGGTAGTCGACTTCCTGCGTATACAGCTGCTGGCCGAGGTCTTCGCCCAGCGCATCGAGCGAGCGCGCTTCGCCGAGCATGCGCCATACCCGATTGCCGTAGAGGGTGGCCCAGCGCTTGGCCAGCGGTAGTTTCAGCCCCTGTACCTTGGCTACCAGCTCTTCGGCGAGCGCGTCGGCCGTGCTCATGCCTTCACCGCCAGGCAGTGCGGCCTGTGCCGTCCAGCTTTCACCCATGGCCGGGAAGAACGGCTTGAGCTGCGCCATCGCCGACTCGGCGAGCTTGCGGTAGGTGGTGAGCTTGCCGCCGAACACCGAAAGCAGCGGCGCCTGCTTTTCTTCCGCCGCCAGCGACAGGGTGTAATCGCGGGTGACCGCGGACGGGTTATCCGATTCGTCGTCGCACAGCGGCCGGACGCCGGCGAAGGTATGCACGATGTCCCTGGGCTCGAGCTGCTTGCGAAAGTGCGTGTTGGCCACGCCCAGTACGTAGGCGATCTCCTCCTCGCTGATGCTCACCTTGGCCGGGTCGCCACGATATTCGCGATCCGTGGTGCCGATCATGGTGTAGCGGTCCAGATAGGGGATGGCGAAGACGATGCGCCGATCCTCGTTCTGCATGATGTAGGCCTGCTCACCTTCATACAGCTTGGGCACGATGATGTGGCTGCCCTGAATCAGGCGGATGCCGTAAGGCGAGCGCTGTTGCAGGTTTTCGCCGATGAACTGTGCGACCCAGGGGCCGGCCGCATTGACCAGTGCTTTGGCGCGCAAGGAAAAGCGGCTGCCGTCCTCGCGCTGCAGCTCGACATGCCAGATACCGCCAGCACGCTTGGCGCTCAGACATTGGGTTCTGGTATGGATGTGCGCGCCTTTCTCCCGTGCCGCCATGGCGTTGAGCACCACCAGCCGCGCATCGTCGACCCAGCAGTCCGAGTATTCGAAACCACGGGTGATCGCCGGCTTGAGCGGGCTATCGCTTCCGAAACGCAAACCCCGAGATGCCGGCAGCTTCTTGCGCATGCCCAGGTTGTCGTAAAGAAAAAGACCGGCACGAATCATCCACGCCGGGCGCAGGTGCGGGCGGTGGGGCAACACGAAGCGCATAGGCTTGACGATATGCGGTGCCTTGGCCAGCAGAACTTCACGCTCGGCCAGTGCTTCGCGGACGAGGCGGAACTCATAGTGCTCCAGATAGCGCAGACCACCGTGGATGAGCTTGCTGCTGGCCGATGACGTATGGCTGGCCAGGTCGTCGCGTTCGCAAAGGAACACAGAAAGCCCGCGACCAGCTGCATCGGCAGCAATACCGACGCCATTGATACCGCCGCCGATCACGGCGACGTCATAGAGCTCGGAGACGGGCTGGGCGGAATGGGGCACGGGCTTCTCCTCGGAAACGAAAGATTATGTTCGGTTTTGAACATGCTATTCGCAAAAGAATCCGTTTGAAAGCAAAAATGTTCGAAAATATATAAAAAAGAAAATATTCGAACCTTGCACTTCTGGCTGATTGCCGCTGTTAGCCGGCAATGACGGTTCGCATTGCGCCGAACGGCCAGATTCAGCCTGCCCGTAAGCGCTCGAATCCGTTACCAGCGTTCAGTTATCACTGTGTGAGCGGAGTTGCCCGCGCACGAGCTGCCGCCAAACCTACTCGGCGATCTCCACTTGCACCTTGTGGCGGGCCAGCAGCTCGGCGAATACCTCGGAAGGTGCCGAGTCGGTGAACAGGCAGTCGATCTGCTCCAGCGAGCCCAGGCGCGTCATGGCGCTACGGCCGAACTTGCTGGAGTCCGCTGCCAGAAACACCTTGCGTGCGTTATGGATGATCGCCTGGGAGACGCGGACTTCCTGATAGTCGAAGTCGAGCAGGGTGCCGTCCTCGTCGATGCCGCTGATGCCGATCAGGGCGAAATCGACCTTGAACTGGCTGATGAAATCGGCGGTGGCCTGGCCCACCACGCCGCCGTCGCTGCGCACGTTGCCGCCGGCGATCAGCACGTCAAAGTCTTCCTTAGTGCTGAGAATGCTCGCCACGTGCAGGTCATTGGTGATGATCTTCAGGTCGCGGTGATTGAGCAGGGCGCGGGCGATCGCCTCGGTGGTGGTGCCGATATTGATGAACAGCGAAGCCTGGTCGGGGATGCGCGCGGCCATGGCGGCGGCGATGCGCAGTTTCTCGTCGCGCATCTGGTGCGCGCGCTGGCTGTAGGCGGTGTTCTGTACGCTGGAATCGTAGGCCGCGCCGCCGTGGTAGCGCCGCAGCAGGCCCGCATCGCCGAGCTGGTTGATGTCGCGGCGGATGGTTTGCGGGGTGACGGCGAAATGCCGCGCCAGCTCATCAATGCTCACGTAGCCGCGCTCGCGCACGAGTTCCAGAATGTTCTGCTGTCGGGGCGCCAGGCTCATGAGGCTTCCTTGTTCGCTGTTGTGCGGGGAAGCATGCCGTAGTCTGGCGTTCGTTTAAAGCGCTGCCTGTTCGAATTCGCACATGCCAGGCCTGCCTCCGAAACCCTTCCAAAGCAGGCCTGCTGTCCGTCAGATCAGTCTTCGGCCCAGTTGCGCGTACGGTCGACCGCTTTCTGCCAGCCGCGATAGAGCGCTTCGCGCTGTTCACTTCCGCACGCCGGTTCGAACACACGCTCGATGCTGCTCTTGCTGCGCAACTCGTCGAGATCGCTCCAGAAACCGGTCGCCAGTCCGGCCAGGTAGGCCGCGCCGAGGGCGGTGGTTTCCTTCATTTGTGGGCGTTCGACCTGGGTGCCGAGCAGGTCGGCCTGGAACTGCATGAGGAAGTTGTTGGCCACTGCGCCGCCGTCCACGCGCAAGGCGCGCAGGCGCTCGCCGGCGTCCTGCTGCATGGCGTCGAGCACGTCGCGGGTCTGGTAGGCGATGGACTCCAGCGCTGCACGGATCAGATGGTCGACCTTGACCCCGCGGGTCAGGCCGAACAGCGCGCCGCGCGCGCGTGGGTCCCAGTAGGGCGCGCCAAGGCCGGTGAACGCCGGCACCAGGTAAATGCCGTTGCTGTCCGGCACCTTGGTGGCGAAGTACTCCGAATCCAGTGACTCATTGAGTACCTTCAGCTCGTCACGCAGCCACTGCACGGTGGAGCCGCCGTTGAAGATGGCGCCTTCCAGCGCGTAATTCACTTCGCCCCGCGGTCCGCAGGCGATGGTGGTCAGCAGGCCATGTTCGGACTGCACTGCCTTGGTCCCGGTATTCATCAGCAGGAAGCAGCCAGTGCCGTAGGTGTTCTTGGCCTGCCCAGGCTCGACGCACATCTGGCCGAACAGCGCGGCCTGCTGGTCGCCGGCGATGCCCGCAATGGGAATGCCGGTGCTCTGGCCGGAGCCGATGTAGGCGTGGCCGTAAATCTCCGACGAGGAGCGCACGTCCGGCAGCATTTCGCGCGGGATATCCAGCGCCTCGAGCATTACCGGGTCCCAGTCCAGCTTGTGGATGTCGAACAGCATGGTGCGCGAGGCGTTGGTGTAGTCGGTGACGTGGGCCTTGCCCTGGGTCATCTTCCAGATCAGCCAGCAGTCGACGGTGCCGAACAGCAGTTCGCCGCGGCGGGCGCGCTCACGGCTGCCCTCGACGTGGTCGAGAATCCACTTGATCTTGGTGCCGGAGAAATAGGGGTCGATCACCAGGCCGGTGGTCTTGCGGATGTGCTCTTCCATGCCGTCGCGCTTGAGCTGGTCGCAGATCGGCGTGCTCTGGCGGCTCTGCCAGACGATGGCGTTATAGATCGGCCGGCCGGTGATCTTGTCCCAGACGATGGCGGTTTCGCGCTGGTTGGTGATGCCGATCGCCGCCACCTGCTCGTTGGTGATGCCGGCCTGGGCCAGGGCTTCGACGAACACGCCGCTCTGGGTCGCCCAGATTTCCATGGGGTCGTGCTCGACCCAGCTGGGCTGTGGGTAGATCTGCGCGAACTCGCGCTGGGCGATGGTCACCACGTTGGCGTTGCGGTCCAGCACGATGGCGCGGGAGCTGGTGGTGCCCTGGTCGAGGGCGACGACGAATTGCTTGTTCTGATTGCTCATGGCGACGTTTCCTTAGCGAACTTTGCTGATATCGGGCTGGGCGGAGCCCATTTCGGCAGAGGCCTTTTCCTTGGGTTTCGGTGCATCGCAGGCGGCAGAGCCAACGCCCGGCAGGTGCCGGCAGATGAGTGCCTTGTAACCTGCAGCGCCGAGGCAGGCACCGAGAATCGGGGCGAAGATCGGGACCAGGAAATACGGGATGTCTCGCCCGCCGGTGAAGGCCACGTCACCCCAACCGGCAAAGAAGGTCATCAGTTTAGGCCCGAAATCCCGCGCGGGATTCATCGCGAAGCCGGTCAGCGGTCCCATTGCGCCGCCGATGACAGCGATCAGCAGGCCGATCAGCAAAGGTGCGAGCGGGCCGCTGGGAAGACCGTTGCCGTCGTCGGTGATGGCCATGATCATCGCCAGCAGAATGGCGGTGATGACGACCTCCACGAGAAATGCCTGACCGAACGACAACGAGGCGTGCGGATAGGTGGAAAAGATCGACGCGAGTTCGAGGCTCTCGACACTGCCGCGAACCATCTGCTGGGCCTGTTCGAAATCGAAAAACAGGCTGCTGTACAACCCGTAGACCAATGCCGCGGAACAGAAGGCGCCGGCCACCTGCGCCAGGATGTAGGCCGGAACGCGGTGCCGCTCGAAGGTGCCGAACAGCCACAGTGCGATGGTGACGGCCGGGTTCAGGTGGGCACCGGAGACGCCGGCGGCGAGGTACACCGCCATCGAAACGCCGATGCCCCAGATGATGCTGATTTCCCACAGCCCCAGGTCGGCACCGCCGAGCTTGAGCGCTGCGACGCAGCCGGTACCGAAGAAGATAAGCAGGGCAGTGCCGAGAAATTCGGCGATGCATTGTCCCTTGAGCGTCGGGACGATGGGCGTACTCATGCGCGGAGCCTCGTTCGTTTGTTTTTGTTTTATTCCGAGCACTGCTTTGGTTCGGAATTGTTCGGAAACGAAAACTTAGAGGCAATAAAAGCCGCTGTCAAAGTAAAAATTCGAACATTTTACGGGCGCGCTGCGGGAACAAATGAGCGCGCCTGCTGTCGCTGCGCGTCTTGGAGGCGTCTACTTGACCGATGCAGCCTTTCCAACCTGGAGACGTTGGAAACCATCGGTGTCTTAGCGCCGACGCCGCCAGAGGCGCCAGCCGAGCAGCAGATCGTCAGCCATCGGCACCAGCGCCAGTGCCAACAGCAAGGCGGCCAGTGGGACCGTGGCGATGAAGCCGAAATGCTTGAAGCCGATGGCGCCGCTCAAACCGCCGACGAAGAAGCTCATCACCATCAGCAGGTTGATACGCAGGCGCTGTCGATTGGCCCGGACCGGTGGCATGTCGTCATGACGATTGCGGTTGAAGTAGATCAGCCGGCCTAGCTCGATGCCGATATCGGTCACCATGCCGGTGATATGGGTGGTGCGCACCTCTGCGTTGGAAAGCTTGGTGATGATCGCGTTCTGCAGGCCCATGATGAAGCACAGCAGGACCACGGTCAGCGGCACGAAAAACCCGGGAACCAACATCAGCCTCGCGCCGAGGATGCCGAACAGCAGCAACAGTGCGGCTTCCAGCGCCAGCGGTAGCGCGTACTGGCTGTGCAGCCGGCGTCGCCGCGAGAAGTTGATCATCAGCGTCGAGCACATCGCGCCGAGGATGAACGAGAGCAGTGCGCCGAAGCCGGCCAGCGCCAGGTCGGTGGCGCCGAGGGCGAGGTTATCGGCCATTGCCGAAACGATACCGGTCATGTGCGAGGTGTACTGCTGAACGGCGATGAACCCGCCGGCATTGGCGGCCCCCGCTACGAAGGCGAGGCACAGGCCAAGCTGGCGATTGCTATGGACGGTCCGTCGACGATCGGTCAGACGACGGGCGTACTTGATCGGCATGGCAGGCTCGCGTTCGGCAGCAAAGCGGCGATTATAGAGCGGCCGACCTGACTGGATCGCGGTTGGCGAAAATTCTCAGCGTCGCCGTCCGGCCTTGCGGCCGCCGCGTCGTGCTGCCCGTGGCTTGCGCTGGCGTGACAGTTCACGGGTGATGGCATCGTTGAGCAGCTTGCGCGCGTCTTCACCGTCGTCGTGCTCGGGAAAATGCTCGGGCAGGCTACGGGACAGGTGCAGGTAGGTTTCCACCACATGCAGCGTGCTTTCCAGGCTGGCCAGATCGCTGCCGAGCAGCAGTTTGGGCATCGGGATGGCGTGGCCTTCGGCGACTCGCTTGATCCAGCGCTGGGCATGCTGGCTGGCCGGGCTGTCGTAGCCGCCGCGGATCGGCGTGCAGGCGAACGTCCAGCGCAGCCATAGCGGAATCTTCGGGTCGTCGATCAGCTCGATCCATTCGGCCAGTTCGTCCGGCAGCACCGAGATGAACGCCTCGCCGTAATTGATGTTGCGGTTGAAGGTCAGCCAGGCGCGCAGCAGGCTCGGCTCGCCCATCAGTTCGGAAATGGCGGACAGGTGATCGATGGATGGGCGCACCTGGAACTGGCTCAGGTCCACCGGCGCATCCGGGCTGTTGAACAGCCGGCGGATGGACTTGAGCGTCTGCGGGTCCAGCGCGGTGATCTCGCCGCTGTCGTGGTGACCGAATCGCCCGGCGCGGCCACCGATCTGCTTGACCTCCTGGACCTTGAGCTGGCGGTTCTGGATGCCGTCGAACTTCTCGTCGGTATAGAAACACAGCGTGTGCGCCGGCAGGTTGAGGCCCATGCCGACCGCATCGGTGGCGACCATGATGTCCGCCTCGCCTTCGCGGAAGCGCCGGGCCTGCTCGCGACGCACTTCCGGCGAAAGCGCGCCGTAGACCACCGAGACGCTCTTGCCGACGCTCTCGAGCATGCCCTTGAGCTCCAGCACCAGCTTGCGGCTGAACGCCACCAGCAGCGAGCCGGGTTCCAAGCGCTCCAGCGTGGTGGAGCGCTTGGATACTTCCACCGGTGACAGGCGTTTGGTGCGCTGCACCTGCAGCTGGTCTTCGCAGAGTTCACAGAGCGTGCGTAGCGATGGTTCGATCAGCGCCGGGCCGGTCATCATCAGCTTCGGCGTATGCGCGCTGACCAGCGCGTCGACCCAGGCCCAGCCACGTTGCGGGTCGGCCATCATCTGCACTTCGTCGACCACGACCACGTCCCAGTGCTGATGGCGGAAACGCGCGAACTCCTCCACGGTACAGCAGAAGTGCGTGGCGCCTTCGCGAATGATTTCCTCCTCGCCGGTGACCAGCGAGCAGGGCACGCCCATCGACTCGATGCGCTCCTGATTCTCCAGGGCCATCAGGCGCAGCGGCGAGAGGTAGATGGCGTGTTCGGCGGCCGCCATCGCCTCGATGGAACGGTGCGTCTTGCCGCTGTTGGTGGGGCCGAGCAGGGCAATCCAGCGCCGCGTCAGACGGCGCGCTGGATAGAGCTTGTGGTAGTGAACGAAGCGCGGGTTGTTCTCCAGCAGCACGGCAAACGCCATGCGTTCTTCATGCTCGCGGCGGGCGGCGCGAACAGCCTTGCGCATGCGGCCGGGTTCGAGCATCAGCAGTTCGGTGAGCCGCTTGTGGCCGAGCTGCTGCAGGTCGAAGTCGCCGGCGAGCTCGAGCAGACGATCGAAGCTGGCCTGCAGGTCGGCTCGATCCTGACGTTGCCAGGCTTCGACTTCCGCGTCGCTGAGCAGGTGATCCTGCTCGGCAGGAATGCGCCGCTGCAGTTCAAGCTCGAGCGGGCCGTGACGCAGCGTCACCAGATAGCGCAGCTCGTGGCGGATCTCGTTCACCGTGGCGACCGCGTGCTGCAGGAACTCGTCGAGCCGCGACAGCTCCGGGCGGACGCGCGCCAGGCAGCGCTGGCGGTCCTCTTCGTCCATCTCGGCGAAGGGACGCTCGAGCAACTGCAGACGGCCGCGCACGTACTGCTGCACGGCCGCCTGGAGATTGCCTGGGAAGTCGTCGCGCTGTGGGCTGTCGGCCAGGCGCAGCGCCCACTCCGGCTCCAGCAGATGAGCGGGCGAGCCCAGGGTGAAGGTCTTCTCGCTGCCGAACACATCGACGTGGCAGGGGATCTCGCCAAGGTCGCGGCTGACGATCCGCTCGATCAGCTCATCCGCCGCGGGCTCGGCCATCAACTGATCGACTGCCGGTGCATGTAAGCCCAGCCAGAAGGCTTTCGCCGCCCGACCAAGGCCCGGCATCGGGTAGCCGATATAGGGCGCGAACCACTTTTCCTGATGGTGTTTCTTCGGCACGAAATCCGGATAACGCGCCGTTGCCCACTCGATGAACCGCGCCAGGCGCTCGAGCCTGACGGATTTGAACTGCTTGCCCCCGGCCTTGGCCATGATCGACACCTTTGCTGATCAGTGTTGTGTTACGACTCGCGCTACGGCCATTTGCTCAGCCGGCAGCGATTATAGAGGGCGCGGTGGCGTTTCTGAGCCGGCGTTGGGGCCGGCGTGACCATGATCAAGAAAGCCTGCCGCTGGTCGGTATGGCTGTTGGCCATTAGTCCTTCGCTGCCCTATAGTGCGCGCCGCAATGGATGGCCAACAGTTCGGCTGTGCCCGGACTGCAATAGAGCTGTCACTGCCCGACAGACACACAAGGGACTAACTCGGTGAATGCCAAACACGTTCTGGCAGTAGCCATTACTGCTGCACTGCTTTCCGCCTGTACCGCCGCCACTTCGCTTCGCGCCACCGATCCTGATCTGGCAATCAAGATCAACCAGGACGCCCCGCTGGTGTTGAAGAATCCGGTCAGCAAGACCTACAAGGCCACCAGCTTCGGCCAGTACCGTTTCCGCGCCGAGAAGCCCGGCATGGAACCCATGTACGGTCTTATTCCGCTGAAGTTCAACAGCGGCTACCTGGTCGCCGACATCCTCTTCTTTGCACCCGCCGCTTTCTACAACCTGCGCGAGGTCTACCCGTTCTACGAGTTCGACGTGGAGAAGGGCGAGGTCCGCTACAAGAAGAAAGAAGCCGATCAGTGGACCGTGTACAAGCCGACCCCGGCTGAAGTAGCGCGCGCCCAGGCGTACTTCGCCAACTGATTCACCCAGCTGGCAGCCTTCGACCTGGCGGCGCGAAGGCTACCGCGGGGATTGCCCGCCAGGCCGTTCCTCGACGTCGCCGCAACGACCATCTTCAAGCTGCAGTTTCAAGCTGCGTACTTCCTCCGTCAGTGCCTCTACTTGCAGCAGCAGGCGTTGCAGCATCTCGCCATCGGCTGATCGCCGGTTGTCCTCCGCGCTCCGGTCGGCGACGAACAGTGAACCGATATAGGCGGCGAAACTGCCGAACAGCCCGACCCCGGAGACCATCAACAGCACCGCGACGATACGGCCTTCGGTGGTGACCGGGTAGAAATCGCCGTAGCCGACCGTGGTGACGGTGACGAATGCCCACCACAGCGCCTCTTCCGGCGTATTGATCGAACTCTGCGGATTGGGCGCCTCGACCAGCAGCATGGTCAGCGCGCCGAACGCCACCAGCAGCATGGTCGCGGTGGCAGCGGAGGCGACGATGCCCTCAGCGCGGTTGCGAAACAGGATTCGCCAGATCAGTCGCACCGACTTGATCGCGCGCAGCACCCGCAAAAGCTGGAACACGCGGAACAGCTTCGCCGCCTGGAAGCCGCCGGCTGGAATGCTGGCCAACAGATCGATCCAGCCCCAGCGCATGAACTGCCGCTTGCTCTCGGCCTGCTGCAGACGCATCCAGAAATCGAGAAAGAAAAAGAAGCAGACGATGTTGTCCAGATAGCCAAGCAGTGTCGAAATGTCGTCGGGAAGATCGAGCAGCAGATCGGCCATCAGCGCACCGACCACATAGATCGACAGCACCAGAATCAGAATCTGGAAGGGCGTGACGAGGCGATGTTTCATGATTGAACCATGCGGATATGGCGGAGAAGCGCCGAAGTTTAAAGCACAGCGCCGACTTCGCGCCGGACCGGAAGGCGTGAAGTGTCGATGAACCCGAGCGAAGCCATTCGTCTCGGCTGCGCCGGCTGGAGTCTGCCGCGTGCCGTCTGGCCGGAGTTCACTGGAGACGGCACGCATCTGGAGCGCTATGCCCGGCGGCTGCCGGCGGTGGAAATCAATTCATCCTTCTACCGCCCGCATCGCCCGGCGACCTACCGTAAATGGGCCGCCAGCGTGCCGGCCGGGTTCAGTTTCTGCGTCAAGCTGCCGCGACAGATCAGTCATGACAAGCGCCTGCACGGGGGCATGGAAGAACTCGAGCGCTTTCTCGTCGAAATCAGCGAGCTGGGTGCCAGCCTTGGCTGCCTGTTGCTGCAGCTGCCGCCGTCGCTGGTCTACGAGCGTCCGCTGGTCGAGGGTTTCCTTGCAGGCTTGCGTAAGCGCTACGGCGGTGCCCTGGCGTTGGAGCCGCGGCATGCCAGCTGGCTCGACGCCGATGCGCAGCTGGCCCACTGGCGTATCGCGCGGGTCGCCGCGGACCCTTCGCCAATCCCGTGTGGCGACCAGCCGGGTGGTTGGCTGGGTATGCACTACTACCGATTGCACGGCTCGCCACGCATCTACCACTCGTCCTACGCCGACCAGTGGCTGCAAAGCCTGGCCGAACAGCTGGAAGACTGCGCGAGGTCGGGTGTGCCTTGCTGGTGCATCTTCGACAACACCGCCAGCGGCGCCGCGCTGGAAAATGCGCTGACGCTCCAGGTGATGTTGCGCCGGCTCAGCGCGGAATGATCCGCACGCGCCCGGCGGTGTTGTCGCGCCGCGCGGCCTTCTCGTTCTCGGTGCGACCGGGGATGCTGGCGAACTCCTGGCCACGCTCAGGCGTCGCCGTGCCGTCCAGCTCGCGTTCGTCGACGCTGATGGAGGTGGCGTCCGGGTAGCCGGTGGTCAGCGTCTCGGTGCTGGCGGTGACCGGCGTGGCGTCGTCGCCCCAGGTTGCGCTGCGCTCGTCGATATCGATGGCGCCGTTGTGCTCCATGATCCGCTCCACCGCCGGCACCCGCGCTTCATCCTCAAGCGATACAGTCACGATCGTCGATCCTCGGCGCGCCGCTTCGGGGTAACGACCGGCATGGGCAGCGGCACCATCGCCGAAGACCTTGCGGAAGAAATTGCCGATATGTTCGGCCGCGGTGGCATCCGGGGCGGGCTCCTCGCCAACCACCTCCACGCGGCTGCTATTGACCTGCTCAGGGTTCATGGACGCCGACAGCTGGATGTCTTCGGCGGCGATGCCCTGCTGCACGAGCGCCTGCTTGACCTGTTGGGCTTGCTCGTAGCGATCGAATGCTGCGATCAGAATCTGTTTCATGGATCACCTCGTGTCGGGCAGCGGAGCTGCGATTCATGGATGGTTCGGTAAAGGCCATGAATCTTTGGCGCGAGGTGGCCGGGGATGGTTCCGGCGCAAATGTGTGTGGACATGAGCCGGGGCAGCCGTGCTCGTGGCTGCCCGGCCGGCTGTCAGGCCTGCGGTGCCCGGCGAATGGTCTTGAGCAGGTCATCCGGGGTGATCTGGCCGACCACGCTGGAGGCACTGCCCGGCTGCGGCAGGTCGAGGATGTGGCCCTTCATCTTGCCGATCACGTGCATCTCGCAAGGCTTGCAGTCGAACTTCAGGGTCAGCACTTCATCACCGTGCACCAGCTGCATCGGTGCCACCTTGGTACGCACGCCGGTGACGCCCTTGGCCTGCTTCGGGCACAGATTGAAGGAGAAGCGCAGGCAGTGCTTGGTGATCATCACCGGCACTTCGCCGGTCTCCTCGTGGGCCTCGTAGGCGGCGTCGATCAGCTGCACGCCGTAACGGTGATAGAAGGCGCGGGCTTTCTCGTTGTAGACGTTGTAGAGAAACGACAGGTGCGACTCGGGGTAGACCGGCGGCGGCACGCTGACCGGCTTGCGCCCGCCGCGCGGGCGGATGGCTTCGCGCGCTTCGGTCAGTGCCTCGATGGCTTCGCGGCGCAGCGCCTTGAGTTGCGAGTTGGGGATGAAGAACGCTTGCGGCGCATCCACCTCGACCTCTTCGGCGTGGTAGATGGTGGTGCCCAGCTGGCTCAGCAGATCGGCGATCTGGCCGGGCACCTGCTCGGGCTTCTTCGCTTCGCCAAAGGGGCCGGGCAGCGTGGCCATGGCATAGGCGCCTTCCTCACTGGTGACATGCAGCTCGAGGCCGTCGGTCCGCAGACGGGCCAGCCAACGTACGCCAATGCGGCGCTCGGCGGAGGGCTTGAGCAGTGCGTTCTGCCAGTTGTGGTCCAGGTTGCGGTTGAGCGGGTGGTTCGGGCGCACCTGGCGCATCGCGGCGGGCATTTCGTTGGGTTCGACGCGGTACTGCCAGAACGGCTGACCGTCCTCCTCGAACTGCTTCAGCGGCTCGACCACGCTGGCGCGGAAACCCACCACCTCGCGCTTGATCAGCACGTTGAGGCCGTCGCCGTTTGAGAGCGGCTCGCGGGTCTGCACGGTCAGGTCATGCTTGCCGACCTTGAGCACTTCACCCACGGCGAGGCCGGTGAAGGTCGGCGAGTCGAAGGCGCCGATGTCGATCTTGCGGTCGGTGACGAAGTAGTCGGTGCTGCCGCGGTGGAACGTCTTGTCCGGGTCCGGGACGAAAAAGTGATCGGTGCGGCCGCTGGAGGCGCGGGCCAGTTCCGGGCGCTCGGCAAGAATGCCGTCCAGGCGCTGGCGGTAGTAAGCGGTGATGTTCTTCACATAGCTCACATCCTTGTAGCGCCCCTCGATCTTGAACGAACGCACGCCGGCATCCACCAGCGCGCTCAGGTTGGCGCTCTGGTTGTTGTCCTTCATCGACAGGAGGTGCTTCTCGAAGGCCACCACGCGGCCCTGGTCGTCCTTCAGCGTGTAGGGCAGGCGGCAGGCCTGGGAGCAGTCGCCGCGGTTGGCGCTGCGCCCGGTCTGCGCGTGGCTGATGTTGCACTGCCCGGAAAAGGCGACGCAGAGGGCGCCGTGAATGAAGAACTCCAGGGTCGAATCCACTTCTTCGTAGATCGCGCGGATTTCCTGCAGGTTCAGCTCGCGGGCGAGAACCAGCTGCGAGAAACCGGCCTTGTCGAGGAACTTGGCCCGTTCCAGCGTGCGGATATCGGTCTGGGTACTGGCGTGGATCTCGATGGGCGGGATATCCAGCTCCATGATGCCCATGTCCTGCACGATCAGCGCATCGACACCGATCTCGTACAGCTGCTGGATCAGCGCGCGCGCGGCCTCCAGCTCGTCGTCATGCAGGATGGTGTTGATGGTGACGAACACCCGCGCGTGGAACAGATGGGCAAATTTCACCAGCTCGGCGATGTCGGCCACGCTGTTCTCGGCGTTGTGCCGCGCACCAAAGCTGGGGCCGCCGATGTACACCGCATCGGCGCCATGCAGGATGGCCTCGCGGGCGATGCTGGCGTCACGGGCAGGGGCGAGCAGTTCGAGATGGTGCTTGGGAAGGGACATGGGCACGGACCGGCTGTGTTTCGAGGTCGTGCATTGTAAAGACTTGCTGCGCAGCGTCCATGCGCAACACCGCCGTTGGCGACGATCTGTTGCCGGCCGAGGCGGGAACCTGCGTGGCTGGCACGCAGGCTCCCGCCGGCGGTCTGCCTAGCCGCGGGGCTGCTGCATCAGGGCCGTCATGGCCTGCCGCAGGTAGTCGATCAGCTCGGGCGCTACCCAGGTGCCGGCCTGCAACTCCGGTTCCTGCTGCTCGGCCTGCTGGATTCGGCGCTGGGTGTCGGCGTTCGGGCCGGCGTAGGCGCTGAACAACTCACCCCAGCGGCGGGCCAGTGCGGTCACCCGCTCGTGCTCCGGGGGGAGACGCTCGCTACGGCAGCGCTGAAGCTGCGCGAGCAGTTCCGGCCATTGGCGCAGGCTTGCGGCGTAATGGGTGCGCATGCGGGCGAACTCGTCGTCCGTCAGGTGGCGACGGTAGATCGCCAGGCGGTGTTCGGCGAACGCCGCCAGCACATAGTCGCGCATGGCCTGGCTGACGCCGGTTCGCTGCTGCAGCCCTGGCTCGGCTGCGTGCATGGTGTCGAGCCGGGTCAGCAGGGTCGGGTCCTGCGCGGTGTCGCGCTCGAGCTGGATCATCCAGTCCCGCGCCAGCCGCTGTGCTTGCTCAGCCTGCGGCGGTACGCCGGCCTCCATCAGTGCCTTGGCCTGCTCAGCCAGGGCGGGCCAGGCACTGGTGCCTTGGTCGAGGCGTTCGGTGAAGGCCAGCCTGGCCAGTTCGTCGGCGGAAAAGTGCTTCTCGTACATGATCATCGATCCCAGGGTATCCAGTAGGTCGGTCAGCGCGGGTTCCTCGCCCAGGACGTAGCGCTCGCGCAGCCTGTGCAATCGGCTGCGCAGGCGCTGGAGGCTCTGCAACTGGCGATCGAGCTGCAGCAATTGCTGGTCGATAAGTCCGGGCAGGGAAACCGCGCGCTGGTTCAACAGGGCTCCGATGTCGGTCAGCGACAGGCCAAGGCCACGCAGTGCCTGGATGTGATGCAGGCGCTCGACGTCCTTGCGGTCGTAGAGCCGATAACCGGCATCGGAGCGTGCGGACGGTTTGAGCAGATCAAGGTTGTCGTAGTGATGCAGCGTTCGGACGGTCACGCCGGAGCGCCTGGCCAGTTCGCCTACCTTGAGCAACATTGATGTCTCCTTTTCGTTTCGCACGGCAGGGATCGTCGGGGCTGACGCTGCGTGAGGGTCAAGCGGCAGCAACGGATTTTTTTCGACGCGGGGTCAGGCGGTGGCAGGCTCGGCTATGAAACCGTGCATGGCAGCGAGCGCAGGGTGATCGTGATGGGACGCACGCTCATAGCCCACCCAGCAAGTCATGCGCATCGAGCAGGCGCCAGGCGACTTCCGGATGCGTTTCCAGACCCCGGCGAATGGCAGCCGCGATGGCCGGGCGAGTCTTGCGACAAAGGCCTGGCTGCTCGGCGAACTCGATGGCGATGCCGCGCATGCTGCGCACTTCGTTGTGCCCAGGACTCACGCTGACGCGAATGCCCAGCTGATCGAACATGCGCTGCTGCAGTCGTTCGAGGTCCTCCAGGCTCTGCAGGTTCTCCAGTCGCTCCAGCAGACGGCGTTCCTCGTGACGGGTCAGACGCAGGATGCGCACGTCCGCTCCGGGCGTTTCCAGCAGTTCGTCGCGCCGGCAGGTGCAGGTGCCGGGCGGGCAGGATTGGCGAAGCGGTGGATGATCGTTCATGGCGTTCGATCATAGCCAAGGCCGGGCAAGGCGCCCAGCCGGTGGCGTTGTGCCGGCTGGTGATGACAAGCTGGGCCGCGTCGCGCACCATGGCGCCTGTTCCGCGCCGGGTGCGCGCCGTCCCGTCAGGGCCATCGCTGGAGAACTGTCATGCGTGTTCTGTCATCTGTCCTGCTGCTGGCAAGCTTGTGCGTTGCCGGCGTCGCGGCCGCCGAGGAGGCCCGGCTGATCGAGTCGATCAATGCCTACCGTGGCGAGGTGCAGCGCTGCGGCAGCAAGGCCAGCGAGGAATTGCCGCCACTCACGGCCGATTCCCGGCTGAACCTGCCGGTCGGTGCTGCCGGTGACCTGCAGGATGCCTTGTCCCGCGCCGGCTATCCGATGGTCACGGTGCAGGCGATCACGCTGTCCGGGCCGCGGGATGCCCAGGCGGCGATGCAGGCGCTGCGCGAGAGCTTCTGCCGGGTGATCCTCGACCCTCAGTTCACCGATATCGGCGTCAGCCGCCAAGGTCGAGACTGGCGCATCGTGGTGGCGCGGCCGCTGCTCGATGGTCGCCTCGGCGACTGGCAGGCCGAAGGGCAGAAACTGCTGGAACAGATCAATACGGCGCGGGCATCGGCCCGGCGCTGCGGTACGCAGGACTTCGCCGCCGCCGGGCCGCTGAGCTGGAACGAGACGCTCGGCAGCACGGCCGAAGCGCACAGCCGCGCGATGGCCAATCGCAATTTCTTCAGCCATCTGGGCGAGGACGGGCGCACCCCTGGCGATCGCGCTGAACTGGCCGGCTACACGGGCAGGCAGGTGGGCGAGAATATCGCCGCCGCGCTGCCGACCGCCCGCAAGGTGCTGGAGGGTTGGCTGGCCAGCCCAGGGCATTGCGCGAACCTGATGAACCCGCAGTTCACCGAGCTTGGTGCCGCTTATGCGGTCGATCCGCAGAGCGATGCGGCCATCTACTGGACTGCGATGTTCGGTGCGCCCTGATCGACGACGCTGGCGGCCGTTCCACCGCGGAGCGTTCGGCAGCAGCCCGCTGTCAGAGAGTCCTCGTTCCCGCAATCAGGTCTACCCTTGAGCGATATACCCCCAACCCATGACCTCCCGCCCGTGCTTGCCGGTCCGCTGCTGCGTCGGGTCGAGCCTGGCCGGATCGTGTTGTGGCTGGTCGCTTCGCGATCGCTGACGCTGTCGCTGCTGCTCGAAAGCCCGGCCGGGGGGCTGCAGTGCCGCATAGCGCCGCAAGAGCTGGATTGCCAGCGCCTGGCGATCGGCGAGCACGCAGTGTTGCACCTGATCCAGGCCGTGCCACCGGCGCCGTTGCCCAGCGACTGCCTGATCGCTTACGACTTGCTCATCCACACCGGCTCAACGCAGCAGGGCATCGCCGACTGGGCACCGCATCTGCTCTACGGCGACGCAACAGCGCCGAGTTTCGTCATCAAGTCGCGGCTCGATCGCCTGCTGCACGGTTCCTGCCGCAAACCGCACCACGCCGCCGCGGATGGCCTGCTGTGCGTGGATGAGTTGCTGCACGATGCGTTGGACGATCCGGCGGCGCGCCCGGCCGTGCTGCTGATGACTGGCGATCAGGTCTATGCCGACGACGTCGCCGGGCCGATGCTGGTAGCCATCCATGCGCTGGTGCGCCGTCTCGGCCTCTACGGCGAGCGCCTCGAAGGTGCCGTGGTGGATGACAGCGACGAGCTGATGGCGCATCCGGCGACCTACTACCACCGCGAGCGGCTGCTGCCGGCGTTCAAGTCCAACGAGGCGCTGCGCGAGCGCTTCTTCGGTGGTGTCGACAAGCCCGTGTTCACCACCGCCAATGGGCAGAACCACCTCATCAGCCTGGCCGAACTCATGGCGCTGTACCTGCTGGTCTGGTCGCCGACGCCCTGGTCGCTGATCGCGCCGGTCATGCCTGCGCTGGAGCCAGAGCACGCCGAGCGCTATCGCTGCGAAGAGTGCTGCCTGCTGACGTTCCGCCAGGGCCTGCCGCGGGTGGCGCGGGCGTTGGCGCACGTGCCGTCGCTGATGATCTTCGACGATCATGACATCACCGACGACTGGAACCTGTCGGCCCGCTGGGAGCAAACCGCCTACGAGCACCCGTTCTCGCGGCGCATCATCGGCAACGCGCTGATCGCCTACCTGCTGTGCCAGGCCTGGGGCAACCAGCCGGAGCGATTCGTCAGGCTGCTGGAACAGATGCAGCGCGTGTTGGCCAGTGTGGATGACGGCTGGCTCGATTGCGTCGAGCAGAACCGCTTCATCGACACCCTGCTGCATCTCGACGGCTGGGGCTATGAACTTCCGACCGAGCCGCCGCTGGTGGTGCTCGACACCCGCACCCGGCGCTGGCGCAGCGAGCGCAACCTCAGCCGACCGTCCGGCCTGATGGATTGGGAGGCGCTGAGCGAATTCCAGCAGAACATCCTCGACAAGCCGGCTGTGCTGATCGTGTCGCCGGCGCCGATGTTCGGCGTCAAGCTGATCGAGGCGGTGCAGCGGGTATTCAGCTGGGCCGGCCAGCCGTTGCTGGTCGATGCGGAGAACTGGATGGCGCACCGCGGCGCGGCCCACGTGATGATGAACATCTTCCGCCATTCACGTACGCCCGGTAACTACGTGGTCCTCTCCGGTGACGTGCATTACTCGTTCGTCTACGAAGTGCACATTCGCGGTCGCGATACCGCACCTCAGCTGTGGCAGATCACCAGCAGCGGCGTGAAGAACGAGTTCCCGCGGCGCCTGCTGGACTGGTTCGATCGCCTCAACCGCTGGCTCTACGCGCCCTGGTCGCCACTGAACTGGCTGACCAAGCGGCGTCGGCTGGAAGTCGTGCCGCGCGTACCGGACCGCAGTCAGGCCGGCGAGCGGCTGTGGAACGGCTCGGGCATCGGCCTGTTGATGCTGGACGAGCAGGGCAGGCCGCGGCAGATCCTCCAGCTGAACGCCGACGGCTCGGCGCCGGTGGCCTTCCTTAGCGAGCGCAACCGGCCGTAGAGCGATCTATAGAGGGTCGTGACGCCAGCGATCAGGCACCTCGCTCCAGTTCGCTGGCGGCCAATCGTTCGGTGCGCAGTTCGTCGAGGGCGTGGCGGGTGATCTGCACGGCTGCGCTGATCGATAGCAGCGCCATGATGCTGGCCACGATCAGGTCCGGCCAGCCCGCGCCGGTGCCGAACACACCCAGCGCCGCCAGCATTACGGCGATATTGCCCAGCGCATCGTTGCGGCTGCACAGCCAGACGCTGCGCATGTTGCTGTCGCCTTCACGGTAGGCATAGAGCATGAGCGCCACGGCGACGTTGGCCAGCAGCGCGATCGTGCCGACGATACCCATGGTCGTGGCCTGCGGCACGCTGGCATCGATGAAGTTGTCGATCGCGACCACCAGGATGAACACGCCGAACAGACCCATGGTCAGCGCCTTGGCCAGCGACGCTCGCGCGCGCATCACCACACCCAGACCCAACACGAACAGGCTGACACCGTAGTTGGCCGCATCGCCGAAGAAGTCCAGCGAGTCGGCCAGCAGCGACACCGACCCGGCCCGCACGCCGGCGCCGATCTCCACCGCGAACATTGCCAGGTTGATCAGCAGCGCGATCCAGAGAATGCGCCGATAGCGCCCGCGTGCCGCCGTGCTGGCACAACCGCCGCCGCAACAATTTCCCGCCATGACATCGCCTCCAGTTGTCGATGGCGATACGCTAAACCCTGTAGCAGCTACAGGGTCAAGCCATGCCTCTAACCATCGGCAAGCTCAGTCAGGCCACCGCGGTGAACGTGGAAACCATTCGCTATTACGAGCGCATCGGGCTGTTCGCGGCGCCGGCGCGGACGTCGTCCGGCTATCGCACCTACAGTGAGCAGGACGCCGCCCGATTGCGTTTCATCAAGCGCGGGCGGGAGCTCGGGTTTTCCCTCGACGAAATCCGCACCCTGGTCGAGCTGGCCGACCAGCCGGGACATGCCTGCACCGACGTCGATCGCCTGGTACAGACGCATCTGGTGCAGGTACGTCAGCGCATCGCCGACCTGCAGCGGCTCGAAGCGGAGCTGCAGCGCCTGGCGGGCTGCAGCGAGTCGTCGGTCCGCGAGTGCCGCATCATCGAAGCGCTCTCGGCGGCCGATTGATGGATGAGTGTTGTCGGTTCTGGCGAACCTCCGGCTCGGTTGGCGGCTCCAAGGCTGTGTACACGCACCAGCAAAGGCCCGTTGCCATGATCGACCCAGACGACCCGCTCAAGGACGGCCTGACGCCGCCGGACTACGACGAATACGGCGATGTTCCGGATTCGGGCGAGAACGATACCGAGCCGGATGACGACTCCGGCGACGAAGCGAATCCGGGTCAGAGCCCGCTCGGATAGTCCTAGGCCAGGCCGCCCGACGCTTGGCACTCCGACTGGACAATTGGCGCCGCCCAGCCTAAAAAGGCGCGCTGCGCAGCAGCACTGTTCAACGGAGGCAGCCCCATCGTGAGAAAGAAGAAGCCCGTCGACCCCGTCCGGCAAGCAGAAAAGAATCGCGCCCACCGGATCGGCTGGCTGATAGCCCTGGCCGGCATCCTGGTGGGCTTTGCCCTTGTGATGAGCAAGTAAGCGCTGTTCACGTTTCGTGGAAGGCCGGCGATCCCTGCCGAATCACCCGCAGCCCGGCTACGGCGGGGCTGTTTCCATTGCCGCGTGCTGATGGGTAACCGCGCCGAGACGAGCAAGTCGTCTGCAACTTTTGTCTGATAAGCGTTCGCATATACGAATGGTTCCGCACGCTCCTATAATCCGCCACCTTTTTTCCGAGGCGGCCGGGCGTGGGCGTTTCCGAATCATTTCAGCACTATGTTCTTGACCCGATCCTGCTGCAGTTCAGCAGTCTGTTCGACCTCAACGGTCGGCTGGGCCTGCTTTTCCTCGGGGTGTCCTATGCCGTTGCCTACTTGCTGTTCCGCTATCGAAAGCGCCACGGCCTGACCGAGGCCGCGTCGTTCTGGCGCTTTCTCGGGGGTTGGCAGGTGCACTGGCATCCATCGGCCCGCCTGGACTATCGCTACTACTTCGTGCGGGGCGTGCTGAAGGTCGCGCTGGTGGTGCCTGTGGTTGCGCTGGTTGACCCATACATCCTGCGCTCCGGCGACTACGCGGCATTCTTCACCAATCTCTGGGGCGCGCGGCCGCAGCTGGGACAGCACCTGTCACTGTCGCTGCTCTACGGGCTTGGCGTGTTCATCATCAGCGACTTCGCCAGCTATTGGGTGCATCGCGCGTTTCACTGCGGCTGGCTGTGGGAGTTCCACAAGGTCCACCACTCGGCACCGGTGATGGTCCCGTTGACCGCCAGCCGGGTGCACTTTCTGGAGAAGATCGTCGGCCGGCTGGTAGACCTGGTGCTGCTCGGCCTCTACGCCGGCGTGTTCTGGTATGCCTGCGGCGGCGAGATCAGTCGCTACACGCTGTTCGGCGTGACCTATCTGGTGTTCATCTTTAACGCGCTGGCGTCCAATCTGCGGCACAGCCATGTCTGGCTGTCGTTCGGCCCGCGGCTCGAGCACATCCTCAACAGCCCGGCGCAGCACCAGATCCACCACAGCGACGCGCCGCGACATTTTCACAAGAACTTCGGCACCAACCTGTCCATCTGGGACTGGATGTTCGGCACGCTCTACGTCACCAAAAGCACACCAGAGGACATCCGCTTCGGCACCGCCGAGCAGGACGCGCACCGCTATCTGACGCTCTACAGCCTGATCGTGTTGCCATTTGTGGATACCGTCCGCAAGTTTCTGCCGGCGAGGGCGCCGACCGGCGCGGCGCAGCGCGGCAGGAGCTGAGTGCGGGACGGATTTGCTCGTACAATCGTGCGCCATCCGCGGCCGGGCAACGGAGCCCTGAGCCGATCTGCGCAACAAACGAGGGGAAAACCATGCCGACCTACGACTATCGCTGCGAAGCCAACGGTCAGGTTTATGAAGTCCGCCATCCCATGGCCCTGCGTCCGAAGACCTGGGGCGAGCTGCGCGCCGCCTGTGCGCTGGCCGAGGATGTGTCGATTCCAGACGATGCGCCGGTGACCCGGCTGATGACCGCCGCCGGGGTGGTGAACAGCCGGGTGCTGAAGAATCCGGAAGCGCCGGCATGTGCCCGCGGCGGTTGTGCCGGTAATTGTCGCTGAGCCATCGCCGCGTTTGACCGCGAGCCGTTGGCGGCGAGTCGGGGCCGAGTCGACGGTCGCTAATAACGCATCTTCAGCTCAATCTGTGCGGGATCCTCGGCGGTCACCTCGAAGGCGCTGTCCTCGTAGGACGGTGGGCCCATCACCTTGGGGTTGTTCGATAGCCCGTAGCCTTCGGTGGGGAACATGCCGAAGCGCAGGTCCAGCCGACCGTTGTCGTTCTCGTCGTGATAGGCCAGTACCGCGTAGCGGCCGGGCGGCACATCGTCGAATGTAACGGTCACCGTACCGGCTTCGGCCTTGGCCTTCCGTGCGGTGAAGGCCTGGTTGTCCTTGCGGAAGCTCTTGGCATCGGAATACACCGCCACGGCCACCTGGCCCCGATCATGTTGCAGCCCGTTGAGCGTGACCTGCAATTGCTGCGCATGTGCCGCAGGTGCGGCAAGGGCGAGGGCAATGCCCAGAGTCGAAAGTGTCTTCATGCTGTGCTCGTTCAATTCACGGTGGCTGAAGTCGCCGCCCTTCATGCAAGGGCCTGGCTGGCGGCGGCTGGCTCGATCGGCGGACATCTTCCAGCAACAAGCGAAGTGTTGTCCACGCACGCGATCCTGCTCAGGGTGAAAGACCTTCTATCACCTCGATAGGGAAGTTTCATGGTCGTCGCTACAGGGACGTTGTCGGACTACGTAACGCGTCTACATCGGGGCTTTGGCGCACGTGCGCTGGCATCCGGCCGTACCGGAACAGGGTAAGCCAGCGTTCCGCTCGCATTCGCCCTTCGATCCCGGTGCTACGTTTTCCTGAGCGGTGCCTGGGCGCACCTGGACCATAACCAGCCGTGAGGAACAGAAGATGAACGCCGAGTCTGGAGAAAACAATGCGAGTGGTGGTTGCCCCTTCGGTCATGGTGCCGGCACGCCACGCAAGCGCATCACCAACCGGGACTGGTGGCCCGAGGCGCTCAGCCTGACGTCGCTCAACCAGCATTCCCCACGCTCCAATCCTTACGGTGGCGATTTCGACTACGCCGCCGCCTTCAATTCGCTCGATCTCGATGCGGTGATCGCCGACCTGCACAAGGTGATGACCGATTCGCAGGACTGGTGGCCAGCCGATTTCGGCCACTACGGCGGCCTGTTCATCCGCATGGCCTGGCACAGCGCCGGGACCTACCGGATCACCGACGGCCGCGGCGGCGCCGGCGGCGGCCAGCAGCGCTTCGCCCCGCTCAACAGCTGGCCGGACAACGCCTCGCTGGACAAGGCGCGGCGCCTGCTCTGGCCGATCAAGCAGAAATACGGCCGCAAGCTGTCCTGGGCCGACCTGTTCGTGCTCACCGGCAACGTCGCGCTGGAATCGATGGGCTTCAAGACCTTTGGCTTCGGCGGCGGGCGCGCCGATACCTGGGAGCCGGAAGAGCTCTACTGGGGGCCGGAAGGCACCTGGCTGGGCGACGAGCGCTACAGCGGTGAACGCCAGCTGCACCCCGGCCTTGGCGCCGTGCAGATGGGGCTGATCTACGTAAATCCGGAAGGCCCCAACGGCAACCCGGACCCGAAGGCCGCGGCCATCGACATCCGTGAAACCTTCGCCCGCATGGCCATGAACGATTACGAGACCGTGGCCCTGATCGCTGGCGGCCATACCTTCGGCAAGACTCATGGCGCCGGCGATCCCTCGCTGATGGGGCCGGAACCGGAAGGCGCGGTGATCGAGGACCAGGGCCTGGGCTGGCGCAGCCGCTTCAAAACCGGCATCGGCGCCGATGCGATCACTTCCGGCCTGGAAGTGATCTGGAGCCAGACCCCGACGCGCTGGTCCAACTACTTCTTCGAGAACCTGTTCAACTTCGAGTGGGAGCTGACCAAGAGCCCGGCCGGCGCGCACCAGTGGGAAGCCAAGGACGCGCCGGAAATCATTCCGGACCCCTTCGACCCGAACAAGAAGCGCAAGCCGACCATGCTGACCACTGACCTGTCGCTGCGCTTCGACCCTGAGTACGAAAAGATCTCCCGACACTTCCTGGAGAACCCCGACGAGTTCGCCGACGCCTTCGCCAAGGCCTGGTTCAAGCTGACCCACCGCGACATGGGCCCCATCGGCCGCTACCTCGGCCCGCTGGTGCCGAAGGAACCGCTGATCTGGCAGGACCCGATTCCCGAGTGCGACCATCCGCTGATCGACGAGGGCGACATCGCCGCACTGAAGCAAAAGCTGTTGGGCACGGGCTTTTCCGTCTCAGACCTGGTGTCGGTGGCCTGGGCTTCGGCTTCGACCTACCGGGGTTCCGACAAGCGCGGCGGCGCCAACGGTGCACGCATCCGCTTCGCCCCGCAGAAGGACTGGGCAATCAACAATCCGCCACTGCTGGCCAAGGTGTTGGAGAAGCTCGGCGAGATCCAGAACGCGTTCAACGCTTCGGCCAGCGGTGGCAAGAAGGTCTCCATGGCGGACCTGATCGTGCTAGCCGGTTGTGCGGCGGTCGAGAAGGCGGCGAAGGACGGAGGCGTGGACATCAGCGTGCCGTTCACGCCAGGTCGGATGGATGCCGAGGAGGAGTGGACCGACGCGCAGTCCTTCGAAGCGCTACGCCCGGCGGCCGATGGCTTCCGCAACTACTACCACGAGTCCAGCTTCATGGCGCCGGAGGAAGCGCTGGTGGACAAGGCGCACCTGCTGCGCCTGAGCGCACCGGAGATGACCGTGCTGGTTGGCGGCATGCGCGTGCTGGGCACCAACGCCGGTGGTAGCCAGGAAGGCGTGTTCACCCAGCGCGTCGGCGTGCTGTCCAACGACTTCTTCGTCAACCTGCTGGACATGAAGAACGAGTGGACCGCCACGGAGCACAAGAACCGCTTCCAGGGCCTGGACCGCAAGACTCGCCAGCCCACCTGGACGGCCACCCGCGTCGACCTCATCTTCGGCTCGCAGTCGGAACTGCGTGCCCAGGCCGAGGTGTACGGCATGGCCGATGGCAACGAGAAGTTCGTCCACGACTTCGTCAAGGCCTGGGACAAGGTGATGAACGCCGACCGGCTCGACATCGGCAAGCCGGCCGACAACTTCAGCCAGAAGCTCTCGGCGTAAGAAGGGCGGCGGCGCCTCAGGCGCCGCCGCAGCGCCACATCGGTTTTCACGCCGCCGCATCCCGGCCGGCAGTTACCCGGTAAAGCGGCGGCTATACCGCACTAGCGATCTGCTCGCGCAGCCATTGATGGGCCGGGTCGCGATGGGCGCGCTCATGCCAGAGCATGGCCATTTCGTAGCCGGGAATCTCCAGCGGCGCCTCGACGACCTGCAGGGCGGCGCCCTCAACCAGCCTTTCGGGCAGCATGGCCACCAGGTCGGTGCTCTCCAGCACCGAGCGCAGAAACAGAAAATGCGGCACCGACAGCACCACGCGTCGTTTCAGGCCATGCCCGGCCAGGGCGTCGTCGGTGGCAGCGTGAAAGCCACCGCCGTCCGGCGAGACGATCACCTGATCCAGCGCGCAGAACTGCTCCAGCGTTGGCCGTCGCCGCAGGCGCGGATGCCTGGCACGGCCGGCCAGTACGTAGCGCTCGGTGAACAGAACGCGGCGGCGCAGGTTGGACGGCGAACCATCGACGGTGTGCAAGGCGAGGTCGATATCACCCTGTTCTGCCTGGCGGGCGATGCGCGAAGGCTGCATCTCGACCACGGCGATGCGGGTGCCCGGTGCGGCGGATCGCATGCCGGCCAGAGCGGGTAGCACAATCGCGGACTCGCCATAGTCGCTGGCTGCGATGCGCCAGACGTTCTGCGCGGCGCCAGGGTCGAACGGGCTGGCTGGGGCGACGGCTTGCTCCAGCGCCTCCAGCGCCAGGCGCAAGGGCTCGCGCAACGCTTCAGCCCGTGCGGTCGGGCGCATGCCTCGCGGCCCAGGTATCAGCAGAGGATCGTCGAAAATGTCGCGCAGCTTGGCCAGGTGCACGCTCACCGAGGGCTGGGAAAAATTCAGGCGCTCTGCGGCGCGGGTGACATTGTGCTCGGCCAGCAACACGTCCAGGGTCACCAGCAGATTCAGATCGAGGCGTCTGAGATTATTCACGGCAATACCTGAGATATGGCTTATTCATTTCAAACATACCTCGGCAAGCCACATTCTGCAGCCGTCCCGCTAAGGAGGTTTCCCATGAATGTTCTGCTTGTTTATGCCCATCCCGAACCGCGCTCGTTGAATGGCGCACTGAAGGAATTCGCCGTCCAACGTCTGCAAGCGGCCGGCCATCAGGTCCAGGTTTCCGACCTGTATGCCATGGGCTGGAAGGCCGCGATCGACGCCGGCGACAACCTGGATCGCGACCCCGAAGCGCGTTTCGATGCTTCCGAGGATTCCCGCCGCGCGTTCGCCAGTGGCCGGCAGAGTCCCGATATCGCGGCCGAGCAGGACAAGCTGCGCTGGGCGGATGCGCTGATCCTGCAATTCCCGCTCTGGTGGTTCTCGATGCCGGCGATTCTCAAGGGCTGGGTCGACCGGGTATATGCCTACGGTTTCGCCTATGGCGTCGGAGAGCACTCGGATGCGCGCTGGGGCGATCGCTATGGCGAGGGTTCGATGGTTGGCAAACGGGCGATGCTGATCGTGACTACCGGTGGCTGGGATTCGCACTACAGCCCGCGGGGGATCAACGGGCCCATCGAGGACCTGCTATTCCCCATCCATCACGGCATCCTGCATTACCCGGGCTTCGATGTGCTGCCACCGTTCCTCGTGCACCGCACCAGCCGTATCGACCGGGCTCGATTCGATACACTCCGCGACGAGCTGGGCAAACGCCTGGACGACCTCTGGCGCACTGAGCCCATCGCCTATCGCAAGCAGAACGGCGGCGACTACGATATTCCGGCGCTGACGCTCAGGGCCGAGGTGGCGCCAGAGCAGGTCGGCTTCGCCGCGCATGTCGAACAGCCGTAACAGCTCCAGGGGCTGGGGTCGTGTTTTGCCGTTACGTCGTCAAAGTTCCTTGGCGAACCGCTCGACCGCGCTGACCACCTGCTTGGCGGCGTCCTGAATCTCGACGATCACCGCACCGGCCTGGTTGGCCAGCCCCAGGCCCTGCACCGCCTGTTCGCGGCTGGCGAACATGTTGCGCACCGCCTCGTCGGCCAGCGCCTGGTTCTGTTGCACCACATTGACGATCTCGTCGGTAGCGGTGCTCGTGCGCGCGGCCAGCTGCCGAACCTCGTCGGCCACCACCGCGAAACCGCGACCCTGGTCGCCAGCCCTGGCCGCCTCGATGGCCGCGTTCAACGCCAGCAGGTTGGTCTGTGCGGCGATGCCGCCAATGGTCTGGACGATGGAGCTGATCAGCAGCGACTGCTTGCCGAGCGCCTCGATGCCATCGGTGGCGGACTGCACCTGGTCGGTGATCTTCTGCATCGTCACCAGGGTGTCCTTCACCACACTGGCGCCGCGCTCGGCACTGACGTCGGTCTGCAGCGAGATGTCGTAGGCGACGCCCGCGGCTTGTCGCACCTCGGCTTCACGCATGACCTGATCGGTCACCACGTTGGCGAACTTGACCACCTTGTAGAGGTTGCCTTCGGTGTCGTGCACCGGGTTGTAAGTCGCCTCCAGCCAGACCTCACGGCCATTGCGGTCGACACGCCTGAAACGGTCGGCGATGTACTCGCCGCGATTGAGCTTCTGCCAGAAAGCCTTGTAATCGGCCGAAGCGGCATCTTCCGGCATGCAGAACAGGCTGTGGTGCTTGCCTTTTAGCTCCGCGAGCGAATAGCCCATGGTCTGGAGGAACTGCTCGTTGGCCGTGACCACCGTTCCGTCCAGATTGAACTGGATCACCGCGGTCGAGCGCAGCAGGGCGCTGATGAATGCCTCGTTCTCCTTCGCCCGGTATACGGCCTCGCTGATGTCGCTGCCGAAGCCCTGAATATGCGAAAGCTTTCCGTCGGCGGTTGCGATGGGATACCAGTGGATCTTCAACCAGGCGAGGCTGCCATCGGCTCGCAGGTAGCGATAGTCATCGCTGATCGGCTCGAGCTTGGCCACGGCGGCGCGAAAGTTGTGAAAGCAGGGCAGGTTCTTCACATAGGGCGGAACGATTTCGGCCAGAGGGCGGCCTTGGAGGTGCCCGTGCGAGTAACCCAAGGTTCGGGCGAATCGATCATTGAACGCGCAGATCCTGGAATCTGCATCCAGCGTGAGCGAGAGCATGTCACTGTTCATCTTGCCCATGAGCTGACGCAGGATTGCCAGCTCGGCATCCTTGGCTTCCAAATCCTTTTTCAAGCGGCTGTTAAACATGCAGGGCATCCAATCGATCTAGTTGTGCTTCCGATATCGGCGAAGAGTGCGGGCGCTTGAGCGACTTCCATGTCGCGTCAGCGAAAGCCGTGGAACCGACGCAGTGCGTGCCGAAGCGGAACCATCAAAGGTGGCGATTACCACGCGTTCGTCTTCGCCCCACATGTGATATGAGCCGTCCTAGCCCTCAGAGCTGAGCTGATCGCCAACTGCCTTCTTGTCGATCACCGACCACACATTGCGGATCTTTCCCTCGAGGAACTCGTAGAACACGTTTTCGGTAAAGACGACTCGCCTGCCATTCACCGCAAAGCCAAACAGCTCGCCTGTGGGGGTGCAATCGAACCGCAGCTGTGCCGCCACATGGGGCGGTTCGACGATGAGCAGCCCGATATTGAACTGCAGGTCGGGGATCGTCCGAACGTCGCCGTCGAGCATCTGGCGATAGCCGTCCAGCCCGACGAACTGGCCGTTGTAGTGCACCTCGTCATGGACGAAGCGCTCCAGCTCCGCCCAGCGCCTGCCGTTCAGGCAGGCGATGTAGCCCCGGTAGCAATCAGCGATCTCCTCTCCAGTCATGATCGTCCCCCGCAAAGAAAGCCCGACAGTCAGGCTAGCGATTGGCTCGATATACGCCAGTCCCATCTACCGGCCGCGCTCGCTGCGGTTATCCGATTACCTGGTCAGTCGAGCACCACGGCGTGGCCCTCCAGCGGATTGATGTCGCCTTTGATCAGGGATTCGGCCAGCGCCTGTGCCGCTTCGAGGCCGGCGTGTTCGTTCACCTGCATCCAGGGCTGCTGCGCATCGCTCACCTGAGCGATAAAGGCCAGCTGCGCCTCGTTGAAGCGGCGGGTCACCTCGGCGGGGCCCCAGTCGGCGTTGCGTTTCTTGATCTGATAGGGCGCGAAGTAGGGCTGTGGCTGCGGACCGGCCAGCGTTGCGTCCGTCTTTCTGTATTCGTGGTTCTGGGCTGACCCGGCGAAGCAGTCGTACACCAGGGCATCCTTGAAATGGCTGTGGATCTGCCGGCGTAGATCGGCGCTGCCGGAGAAGTCGACGTAGAGCGTGGGCACGCTCGGGTCCAGCGAAGCCAGCTGGTCGTAGCCCAAGGCCTGATGGTAGCAACCCAGGCCTTGCACGAAGTCCGTGTTGCCGGCGGAAGTCAGCCCGATCAGCTGCACGGCCGGGTTGTCCTGCAGGCAGAACGCCGTGCCGTACGCGGTCTTGCTCGAGGCGCTCGACATCAGGATCTGGCGCGCGCCGAAGAAGGCGTTGTCGTCGAGGAAATCGGCCAGCATGAACGAGGTGATGAATAGCGGCCGCAGCAGCATCTGATAGTTTTCGCTCTCTGCGCGGTAGGCGGCGTCGCTGCTGATGCGCTGGTACTGGTTGTAGGCCGAGGTGAGTTCGAGTCGATGCTCGGCACCGTCGTAGAAACCGCGCTCGGAAACGCGCACCGGCTGCATGACGACATGGCTGGCGATCGGCCAGAAGCCGTAGAAGCGTTCGCCCTTCGCCAGGCCATCGACGGTGCTCTCCACGACTTCGGCGAAGCCCCATGCCGGCATGTGGAACCACTCGCCATCGCCGGTGGGGTAGAAGTCCCAATAGCGCAGGTGTGGCGTCTCGCCGAATGCGGCGTAGGTGACATTGTTCGTGGTCAGTGCCAGCCGGCTGATACGCAGCAGGGCTTCGCCGGGTTTCAGCTCGGGTATCGGTCGGGTCTGAATGCGGGTCTGCTGCATGTCTTTCTTGTTGTTCTGCAACTGGCGGATGACGCTCATCGATGGCACCTTGGGTTCGTAAATGGACGGCTTTGACTCTATCCCTTTCGTTTCACCGCCGGGTTCGGATTTCATGAGCACACGATTGCCGAGCGCCAAGCCGCTCAAACGGCCGACTCAGCAGCGCGCCAAGGCCACCGTTCAGGCGATTTTCGACACCTATGTTCGGATATGGCAGCGCGACGGCTGGGCTCGATTGACGACCCGAGCGGTCGCACTCGAAGCCGGCGTGGCCATCGGCACGCTGTATGACTACTTCCCCAACAAGCATGCGCTGCACTCGGGCTACGTGCGCTATTGCGTCGAGCAGCTGCTGGAGGCCATCGAGGCGCAAGCGGTAGCGCCAACCGCGCTTGCCTGGCCCGAGCGCATTCGGCGACTGGTCCGCACCCTTGCCGGGGTCGAGTCACGGCGGCCCTGGTTCCACCCGGATATGCTCGAACTGGAAACGCTGGTGGCCGAGCCCAAGCATCAGCGTCGGGCCTACGAGGATCTGTTGGGCGCCTGGCACCGTGTCATCGATGCGGCGACCGATCTGCCGGTACGCCCGAGCGCGGCGACGCTGGAAGCGCTGCATCTTTCGGTCTGGGGCGGCCGCCGCTACGCCATGCTGGTGCAGCTCGAAGCGGATCGCATGATCGATTGGGCCAACTGCATGGAACAGCTGTGCCTGGAAAGGCTCGCGGGGCCGGTCGCCCCTGCCTGAGCATGATCGGGCCGAGCCCAGCCCGCTCAAAAAGGCGGTGAGCTTTTGACCGTAAAGATGAACAACCTGTATGGACACGTCGGCTCAAGCGCAAATGCCGGGCGAATCGCAGCCGACCGGGATAATATGCGCGCCCCATCGACCCCGCACATCAGGTCATCATGCCCGGCGACGCCCTCTATACCGACTTGTCGGGTTATTACGATCTCATGTGCGCGGACATCGACTACAGGGCGCAAAGCCACTGTGTCCAGCGATTGCAGCAGCTGTTCGGCAACGGCGGCACGAGGCATCTGGACCTCGCCTGCGGCACGGGCCCGCACGTCCGCCATTTCATCGATGCCGGCTATACCAGCGGCGGGCTCGACATCAACCAGCCGATGCTGGACAGAGCCGCCGCGCGCTGCCCGGAAGCGCAATTTTCCCTGCAGGACATGTGTGGCTTTGCGGTCGAGCAGCCGGCCGATCTGATCACCTGCTTTCTTTACTCCATCCACTACAGCGCCGGGCTGGCCAGACTCGAGTCGTGCATCGCCAGCGCGCATGCCGCGTTGGCCCCGGGCGGGCTGTTCTGCTTCAACGCCGTGGACAAGCGCCGGATCGACAACGCGTCATTCGTCTCGCACACGGCCCGGCATGCGGACGGCCTGTTCACCTTCAGTTCCGGTTGGCACTACCCGGGGGAAGGGGAGCAGCAACTGCTGAGGCTGCGCATCGGCAGAACCGCGGCGGACCAAAGCCAGGTCTGGCATGACGAACACAGGATGGTGGCGGTGAGCTTTGCCGAGCTGAGCGCGTTGCTGGCGCCGTATTTCGAGGTGCATGTGCTCGAGCACGACTATGAAAAGATCGTGCCCTGGGACGAGGTCTCGGGAAACGCGATATTCGTCTGCGTGAAGGTTTGAGCGGATCGCGGATAGAGCGGGAGCAGAAAAAAGCCCCGCAAGTGCGGGGCTTCTGTTTGGCGACGATTCTTTCCGCAGCGTTAGCGTGCTAGCTCGGTTTTCGCTACAGCTTGCTGGCCTTCGCTTTCCGATACTTCGGTCAGCTTCGCACCACCCACGAACACGCCCATTTTGATCGACTGACGCACGTAATGGTTCTTGCCAGCTATGGCGTCCAGTTCGATGAGGTTGTCGCTGAACTCGGACTCGGTAGCCAGCGTGTGCTTTCCGGGCGTGATGAGACGGTAGAAGTAGGTGTTAGCCGCTGTTTCGCCGACGACCTCATCGTCGATCTTCACCGTTTTCTTTAGAGCGGCTCCAAGCATGGAGTCGCGGAAGATGTACAGGCCGGCTTGATCCTGTGGAGGTGCCGGGAAAGTCTTGTACGCCTGGTCCTTTTCGGGTGATTCCATTGGGACCGATGCGCAGCCGGTCAGAATGGCAAAGCTCAGCGCCGCGGCGCTCATCATGAAATGCTTGAACATGAATACTCGTTCCTGAGTGTTAGGCGAATTGCCAGCAGATATTAAAGTGCTATCAACTGGCCGTTAACCCTCTGCAGCATCGAGCAAGTCTTGGTGAGCGGTTTTAGTGACGGGATTCACGCTAATGGCTGGGTGCGGCGGTGTACTGCCGAGCGATTGTCTGGTCTAGGTCTATCTTGCCTGTTCTGAACCTGGCAACGGCTAGTGCAGGCGTCGCGCCATCGACTGCTGCATCAGGTCCTGTGCCTGACGCGCCAGCTGATCGAGTAGTCGGTCGCGCTGTTTCTCCGCCTCGCTCATCGCCTTGCGGCCGTTCTGCTGCACCAGGTAGCTGTAGATCTGCCGGACTTCCTTGGACTGGAAGATCGGCTCCAGATCCTGCACCGCCACCGCACCGTTCGAAGCCTCGTTTCGCGTATTCATCACTACCTGCGGGCCGCGCGCCGCCAGTGGCTGAAAACCGAGCTTCTGGAAATAGGGCACCTTGCTCGCTACGCAGGCCACTTCGGCATGGGGATAGCGCGCCACCATCGCCTCGACCATGGCTTGTCCGATGCCCTGCCGGCGATGCTCGGCCTGCACCGCCAGATAAACCAGTGCACAGGCGTCGGGATCATCCAGATAGGGCAGGTACAGCGCGAAACCGAGCAGGATAGCCGGGTCGTCCGCATCCAGCGCCATGATCAGTTCGGGCTTGCCGGCTTGCGCACCGTCCATGCTGTCCAGATAGCGATGCACCTCGAAACCCACCACGTACTGGTACAGCTGATACAGCGGGTTGCTGGGCTGCAGCGAGACCGGGCTGATGTCACCGAGATAATCCACCACCATCTGCAGCACCTGGCTTTTCAGCGATTCCGGCGGCGGGGTGTCGAGGTGGGTGAGGGTGAACATGGCGGTGCTCCGGGGCGGTACGAAAAATGGCGCATTGTACCGGGCGGTATGCGACTGGCCAGGTGAAGCCGCAGGGCGATCGATGCTACGAACGATGCAGTCTGCCGCTATGGGGCAGCTATATCTGGCTTTTTCTTCCTCGGCTTGCGCGGTGCGGGGACCGGCAAGTGCTGCGCCGTCTCGATCACCAGGCGGCGCAGCACGTCGGCATCGTCCAGTAGCTCGTCGGCCACCGGATACAGCTTTGCGCCAGGGTACGGCGGCCGCTGCGGCAACTGCGGCGCAAGCGCTGCGGCCGCCGGGGTGGGCTTGATGAACAGGCTGTTGTCGCAGACCAGCGCGACGACCTTTTCATCCAGGTACACGGCGTACTCGCCGAACATCTTCCGGTAACTCAGCCTGCCGCCCAGGTCGATCTGTTCGGCCACGTATTGCATGAAGCTGTTATCGGTCGCCATGCGTGCTCCGCTGTCTCCACCCTTGTCGGCCGTAGAGCGTAGCGTGGAAAACGGAATGCTTTTTACGCATGGCCCGCTACACCGTAGCGCACTCGGCCTGCCGGTGAGCGCCAGGCAACGATGCCTCGACCGTTGCCTGGAGACTGTTGACCAGCGCATCGACCTGACGCAGCGCCTCGGCCACCGAACTGGCCAGCAGCTCGCCACCGATTTCCTGGCCTTCGATGGCGATCTGATGGATGCGGGTGATGCCGATGAAACCCAGCGCGGTCGCCAGGTTCGGCTCCAGATGGTTCATATGCGCCATCGCCCCTCCGGGGCCGAAGCCTACGCCACCCCGGGCGGTGAGGATGACCGCGTGCCGCTCCCGGTCCGCCAGCATGGGCACGTAGGGATCGAGCGGGTTACTCTCGTCCATGCCGACCGTGCGGTTCAGGCGCACCACCTGATCGATCCAGGCCTTGAGCGCCGCCGGCATGCCGAAGTTGTAGAGCGGCGTGCCGATGACCAGCACATCTGCGGCCAGCAGTTCGTCCACCAGCCTGTCGCTTTCGGCGAGCGTGTCGTTCATCCACGGCTCCCGGCGCTCTTCCGGGGTAAAGGCCGAGGCGATCCAGTCATGGCTGACGAAGGAGGGCGGGTTCTGGCCGATGTCCCGGTAGGTCACGCCATCCTGCGGGCGACGGACCAGCCATTGACTGACGAAGCGCTGGCTGAGGTTGCGGCTATGGGAGCCGTGCTCGTCCTTGCCGGCGAGGCCGGGGCGGGCGCTGGCGTCGAGGTGCAGAAGGTGCGTCATGGCGATTCTCCTCTGTAAAAGAATTCATCTGTCATTCGCGGCAGAGTCAGCCTAGGGCTAGGCTCTACGGGCGACAAACGACGATTTCTTCGAGATACAGATGAGGAAAACTCAGCCATGGCGCACCGTTGGTTACCCTCGCTTTCCGCCTTGCGCGCCTTCGAAGCGGCCGCCCGGCACGAGAGCGCCAAGCAGGCCGCGGAGGAGCTGTCCGTCACTGCCACGGCGATCAGCCACCAGATTCGTTCGCTGGAGGAGTCGCTCGGCGTCGCGCTGTTTCTGCGCAAACCGCGCAAGCTGGAACTGACCGATCAGGGACGCGAGCTGCAACAGACGCTGGAAGCCGCGTTCGACAGCATCAGCGCCACGGTCGAACGCCTGAGCGCGAAGCCCTGTCGCCAGGCGATCACCCTCAGCACCACACCGGCCATCGCGGTGCGCTGGCTGGTGCCCTGGGTCTGCCTGCTACGCGATTCCCATCCGGATATCGACCTGCGCTTTCACACCTCCCATGAACCGGTGGCGCTGGATGGCGTCACGGCGGATATCGCCATCCGCTACGGCGACGGCCGCTGGCCGGGGCTGGTGGCGGAGAAGCTGTTCGACAACACCTTCGTCCCGGTCTGCAGCCCGCACCTCGGCTTGCGTGATGTAGCCGAGTTGCCCAAACACCCGTTGATTCACTTCCGTGCGCAAGCCGCCTTGTCCGCCCCGATTCATTGGGCGTCGTGGCAAAAGCTCGCCAACGTGCCGGGGCTGGATGTGAGCGCCGGGCTGGTTTTCTCCGACGAGACCCACGCCATCTCCGCCGCCATCGGTGCGCAGGGCGTGGCGCTGATGAGTCGGCAGTTGATCGAGGACGAACTGAGGGAAGGGCGGCTGGTGCAACCGTTCGGGCCGGAGATGGAGGGCAAGCCTTTTCACCTCGTGTACCCGGAGAACCGTCGGGATGACCCGACGGTTCGGGCGGTGAGGGAGTGGGTGATGAGGGTGCCGGGTGGGTTGTGTGAGGTGGTGGGGTGATGTCTCTAAAACGTCTAGCAATCGCAGCTGCTTCGGTCGGCCTCGCGATGGCTGCACCGGTGTCGCGAATTGATAGATGGCTAAATGATGGCAATGTTTCCGTCATGCCCTATAGTGCGCGCTCACTAACAGCGGACCACAAGGACGCGGCATGGAAGAGCTGGCGAAACGTTGCCTTAAGCATTACCAGAGTTTGAATGCCAACAAGCAGCAGCAGATTAAAGAAGGGATGCATGACTACAGCCTGATTACATCAATGTTGAAGCCGTCAAACGAAGTGACGCTTCATTCACGCTTCCTCTGCTCCATGCTTAATCCGAAGGGCGCGCATTATCAGGGCAATGTATTTCTCAAACTTTTCCTCAAAGAGTTACCGGCCGGACTCCGAAACTTCATTGATCCCGATCGCGCCACGATCATTAGAGAAAAGGACAGTATTGACATCTTGGTACATGACGGTGAGCACGCGCTTGTCATCGAGAATAAGGTCTACGCAACAGATCAGCGCTACCAGATCAGTCGCTATATCGGTTGCGTGCAGAGAAAGTTATTTGGCGGTGAGCCGGATGTATCCAAACGGATAGCGGTGATTTACCTGAGCGCCAAACGTACCAATCCGAGCAAGAAGTCCGAGAGCCTGGCGGGGTTTGCACTCATTGGAAATATACTGCGCTGGAAGGGTTTCGCTGGCTGCAAGCCTCATCCTGATCTTCCAGATATTCAGGACGACCTGAACGTAGAAATACCTTTCCATCATGTTCCGTATTTCCCATCGCTGGTTCGGTGGGCTGAGAACTGCGCTGAAAAGGCGCCGGCTGGCGGCATACGAAACGCTTTTGACGAATACCTCCTCGTTTTAAAACGGTTGGAGAAACCCAAGGCTTGGAGAAAAGTCATGACTCTTGATAGCTACGCCATGAGCCTGCCGGACATGGATCAGCGTGAGATGTACGCATTTATGGTCGAGTCGCAGACGGCTCTGGATCGCTTTATTGCGGCGAGGTTGTTTGAAGGCCTTAAGGCGCTGTTCGGTGAAGTGGCGCTCTTGGAGCGCGGCCCGTTCAAAACGCTTGATGAAGACAGCCTATACAACTGGCTAACCAAGAAAGGCAAGGACAAGGATTGGGAGCGTGTGGGTGCCATCTTTGACGCTCCCATACAGCCGGTCGCGCTAGTTTTCGCCAGTGAGTTTGCCTATATGGGCGCTATGTGCGAGAGGCCGTTGTGGGACAAAGAATGTAGGGATGCCAATTTGATCCACGGGGGAGGCGTTAGGAGTCTTCTTCGTACGCAGCTGGACGGCGTGTATCGGTTTCTGCATTACATTCGTAAGCGAGCACTTCAGTGTGGGATTCAGGTGGCTTCGCTTGAGAGTGAATTGTAGAGCTAGAAATGGACGAGTTGCTTGGCGCATTGGTTCCGCCCTGCTGGGCGGGTTCCTTTTGGCAGTCGCCCCAAAAGGAACCAAAAGGTCTTGCCCCTGCATGCGGCCCTGCGCTTCGCTCCGGGTGCGTTCGCTCCATCGCCATTCCAGGGGCACGCCGCGAAGGGCCATCCCTGGCCCATCGCGGCTCTCGCGGCATCCATGCCGCTCAACCCCTTCCACGGCGATTCCGCTCACCCTCCTGAAGGGGCGGTTGGTGTCGCTTGATACCCTGCAAAAAAACCAAACAAGTGACGCTCGAACCTCCGGGCGACTCGGACTCCGATCTCTGTCAGGAGGCCGAGTGGAGGTGTTGCGTAGGGGACGAGCCGCATGGATGCGGCGAGAGGGCTAGGCGCCCCCGCATAAAGGGCCAAGGATGGCCCTTGTAAGCCGGCCCCCGGAGCAGCACCGCAGCGAGGGAAGTCTGGCCGCAGGCCAGACCCGGATGTCGGGGTGGCCTTCTCTTTGGTTACTTTCTCTTGGCCAGACAAGAGATACGTAGCGTAGCGGAGTAACAGCCGAAGGCTGGCCCGAAGGGTGAGCGAAGCGAGTCAAGTGACTCTCCGTGCAACGCGAAACCTGTCGATTGGGCCGAGGAAAGCGTGGCGGGGAACGCCAAACGGCGAGCCGGCAGGTCAAAAAATAAATCTGTCCCCCTTTCTTGCGTGGCGCCCGGCACTTGGGCGCGGCGGTAGCGGGCCATGGTGGCTCACCCTTGAGCGTTGTGTTGGCGGGAGGTCCGTATCGGTGGATAAGCAAAGCGTTATCCACCCTACGACATCTCAACAGCCCACGCCGCCGACGCATCGACGTTGCCGGAGGTAGGGTGGAAAACGGCGAAGCCTTTTCCACGCGTCACTTTCAGGCTACCTCGCTAGTACCCTTGTTGTTTTTTTATGTGAGCACACAGGCCGTCTAGATCAGGGAATATTGTTGAGTTGTTAATTCCGTATTTGGTCAAATGCTTCAAAAATGAAGGCTTCTGATTGCTTGGAATTATTAATTTTAAGATTTTTGGTTCATCTATTTCTTGGCAGCAGTCTGGATGGATCGTGAATGCGCCAGACTGGGCTGTGATTCTTTTTGAGCCATGCGCCGGAAGAAACTCAACAGGCTTGGTTAACTTCTGCATGTTGATTTTTTCTTCTCTTTTGTATTCTCTAGCTTCGTACAGGTAAACGGCTCCGTCGCGTTCGGGTAATTCTCTTACGGCAAAGAAGCACGCAACAAGAGGGCTAAACGTCCAATCCAGAAGTCGCGTGGGGAGGCCGTGATGCTGAGCAAGTGTCAGCCATTGAATATCATTGTCGGGCTGTTTTTCGAGATGAGGGCGCGAGTGCGCTTTGAAAACCCACATCATCTTATCTTCTCGGATTTTGTGCCCATCAGTTTCATGTCTGAACAAAGAAGGTAATAGCTTGAAGTTTCTGTCAGGAACGCCTCGGAACAAGTCGTTAGGGTCTGACGTGCTAACGCGTTCTAGAAAATCGCCCATGCTGGAAACTATAACTTCATTCTTGGTCGCAGTTAGATATGCGTCAGCAAATATTTCTGCATCCAACAAAGCGCCAAACAGATCCCGGCACTGAGATCTATATATCTTCTCTGCCTCTTTGTATTGTTCGTATGAGCTGCTAGTAAGAATGTCTTGTACAGTGCTTGTTCTGCTAGATCTTCTTAATTGATGATTTTTGGGGTGCATGCGGAGTAAAGCGAACTCGTTCTGTAAAAGCTGGAGTTCTGCGTGTGTGTTTACGAGGATCTCCGCGGAACCTAGGAAATCGTCTAGCTCGTCTGCAACCTGGCTGAAAAGTGGCTTGTCTGAAAGAAACTCATCCGTGATGCCATGTTTGATAATGGCGCGTTCTTGCACATCCCTCGATGGATTCACGTAGCAGTGAAAGTGTCTTCCTGTGAGCTCTCGATCCTTAACCTCTATAGCACCGACTTCGACAAGACGATCTTCGTGTTCTTGCAGTAAACCGGTTGAGTTGGTGCAGATGAATACTTGTTTCATATGTATAGTCTGAAAAAAGCCCCGCTTAGCGGGGCCTCTTACCTTTCCTTGGCTGCGTTCCGATTACGACCGTTGAATCAATCCCAACTCAACGCCCCACCAGTCTGATACTCAATAACCCGCGTCTCGAAGAAGTTCTTCTCCTTCTTCAGATCCATGATCTCGCTCATCCACGGGAACGGGTTAGTCGTACCCGGATACTCTTCCTTCAACCCAATCTGCGTCAGGCGGCGGTTGGCGATGAACTTGAGGTAGTCCTCCATCATCGCGGCGTTCATGCCAAGGACGCCACGGGGCATGGTGTCGCGGGCGTATTCGATTTCCAGTTGGGTGCCCTGGAGGATCATCTGGGTCGCTTCGTCCTTCATTTCGGCGTCCCACAGGTGCGGGTTCTCGATCTTGATCTGGTTGATCATGTCGATGCCGAAGTTCAGGTGCATGGACTCGTCACGCAGGATGTACTGGAACTGCTCGGCGGTGCCGGTCATCTTGTTGCGGCGGCCCATGGAGAGGATCTGGGTGAAGCCGCAGTAGAAGAAGATGCCTTCGAGTACGCAGTAGTAGGCGATGAGGTTCTTCAGGAACTGCTTGTCGGTCTCCGGGGTGCCGGTCTGGAAGGTCGGGTCGGAGATGGAGCGGGTGTACTTGAGGCCCCAGCTGGCCTTTTTCGCGACGCTCGGGATCTCGTGGTACATGTTGAAGATCTCGCCTTCATCCATGCCCAGCGATTCGATGCAGTACTGGTAGGCGTGGGTGTGGATCGCCTCTTCGAAGGCCTGGCGCAGGATGTACTGGCGGCACTCGGGGTTGGTGATCAGGCGGTAGGTGGCCAGCACGAGGTTGTTGGCGACCAGGCTGTCGGCGGTGGAGAAGAAGCCAAGGTTGCGTTTGACGATGCGGCGCTCGTCTTCGCTGAGGCCGTCCTTGCTCTTCCACAGGGCAATGTCGGCGTTCATGTTCACTTCCTGCGGCATCCAGTGGTTGGCGCAACCATCCAGATACTTCTGCCAGGCCCAGTCGTACTTGAAGGGGACGAGCTGGTTGAGGTCGGCGCGGGCGTTGATCATGCGCTTCTCGTCGACGCGCACGCGAGCAGCTTCACCTTCCAGTTCGTTGAGGCCTTCGCGCACGTCCAGTTCGTCCAGCGCGCGCTTGGCGCGGGCGATGGCGTCGGAGTCGTCAGCGGCAACGGCGCGGGCTTCTTCTACGGAACCGGCGGCTTCGTTGTCCAGCTTGGCGGCGGTCTGGCTTGCTGGCTGCGCGGCAGCGGTGGCCGGCGCGGCGGTGGTGGTTTCTTCTTCGTCGAATTCGTCCCAGCTCAGCATGTGCGATTGCTCCTGATCGGGGACCGGGGCTTGGCCGGTCGGATGTATGGGTGGCTTTTGGTTGTGCACGCAAAAGCGCGGAATCTGGTTTGGTGTTGCGCGTCATCGAGTGGATCACGGTGGATGTGGAAAGCGACATCCACCCTACGAATCAGACTACTCGGCGCGAGCGTGGAGCTGAGCGAGTGGCTGCTAGGCGGCTGCCGAGCCGGAACCCCTGAGCGTACAGCTGTACGTGATGGGGTCCGGTTTGGCGGCCAACGCCGCAGACGCCGCTCAGCTACGCGCGACTTCTATTACTGGCAGGCTTCGCAGTCGGGGTTATCAATACTGCACGCCAGCGGCACCGGAGCCGGCTTCGGCTCTGCAGCAGCCGGCGCGGCGCTGGCGGAGTTCGCCGCCTCGCTGCCACCACTGGACACGGCGTTCAGCTTGCCGGTGTTGATGGTGGACTTCTCGGTGCTGGTCGCGGCCAGGGCACGGAGGTAGTAGGTGGTCTTCAGGCCACGGTACCAGGCCATGCGGTAGGTCACGTCGAGCTTCTTGCCCGAGGCGCCGGCGATGTACAGATTCAGCGACTGGGCCTGGTCGATCCACTTCTGGCGGCGGCTGGCGGCGTCGACGATCCAGCGGGTTTCCACTTCGAAGGCGGTGGCGTACAGGTCCTTCAGGTCCTGCGGGATGCGCTCGATCTGCTGTACGGAGCCGTCGTAGTACTTGAGGTCGTTGACCATGACCGGGTCCCACAGGCCGCGGGCCTTGAGGTCGTGGACCAGGTACGGGTTGATCACGGTGAACTCGCCGGACAGGTTCGATTTGACGTACAGGTTCTGGTACGTCGGCTCGATGGACTGCGACACGCCAACGATGTTGGAGATGGTCGCGGTCGGCGCAATGGCCATGATGTTGGAGTTGCGGATGCCTTTCTTCACGCGCTCGCGGATCGGGGCCCAGTCCAGCGACTCGGTCAGGTCGACGTCGATGTACTTCTGGCCACGGGCCTCGATGAGGATCTGCTGAGAATCCAGCGGCAGGATGCCCTGGGACCACAGCGAGCCGTCGAAGCTGGAGTAGGCGCCACGCTCGTCGGCCAGGTCACAGGAGGCCTGGATGGCGAAGTAGCTGATGGCTTCCATGGACTTGTCGGCGAAGTCGATGGCGGCATCGGAGCCGTAGGCGATGTGCTGCAGGTACAGGGCGTCCTGGAAACCCATGATGCCCAGGCCCACCGGGCGGTGCTTGAAGTTGGCGTTCTGCGCCTGCGGCACGCTGTAGTAGTTGATGTCGATGACGTTATCGAGCATGCGCACAGCGGTGCGTACGGTGCGCTCCAGCTTGGCCGAATCCAGCTTGCCGTCGACGATGTGGTTGACCAGGTTGATCGAGCCCAGGTTGCAGACGGCGATCTCGTCCTTGTTGGTGTTCAGGGTGATCTCGGTGCACAGGTTCGAGCTGTGCACCACGCCGACGTGCTGCTGCGGGCTGCGCAGGTTGCACGGGTCCTTGAAGGTCAGCCACGGGTGGCCGGTCTCGAACAGCATCGAGAGCATCTTGCGCCACAGGTCCTTGGCCGGCAGGGTCTTGAACAGCTTGATCTTGCCGTACTTGGTCAGCTCCTCGTAGTACTCGTAACGCTCCTCGAAGGCGCGGCCGGTGAGGTCGTGCAGGTCGGGTACGTCGGACGGGGAGAACAGGGTCCACTGGCCGTCGTCGAAGACGCGCTTCATGAACAGGTCCGGAATCCAGTTGGCGGTGTTCATGTCGTGGGTACGGCGACGGTCGTCACCGGTGTTCTTGCGCAGCTCGAGGAATTCCTCGATGTCCAGGTGCCAGGTTTCCAGGTACGCGCAGACCGCGCCCTTGCGCTTGCCGCCTTGGTTGACCGCGACGGCGGTGTCGTTGACCACTTTCAGGAACGGCACGACGCCCTGGGATTTGCCGTTGGTGCCCTTGATGTAGGCACCCAGTGCGCGCACCGGGGTCCAGTCATTGCCCAGGCCGCCGGCGAACTTGGATAGCAGCGCGTTATCGCGGATGGCGTCGTAGATGCCGCCCAGGTCGTCCGGCACGCTGGTCAGGTAGCAGGAGGACAGCTGCGGACGCAGGGTGCCGGCGTTGAACAGGGTCGGCGTCGAGGCCATGTAGTCGAAGGACGACAAGAGGTTGTAGAACTCGATGGCGCGCGCTTCTTTCTGCTCTTCCTCGATGGCCAGGCCCATGGCGACGCGCATGAAGAAGATCTGCGGCAGTTCGAAGCGAATGTCGTTCTTGTGGATGAAGTAGCGGTCGTACAGGGTCTGCAGGCCGAGGTAGGTGAACTGCTGGTCACGCTCGTGGTTGAGCGCGGCGCCCAGCTTGGCCAGGTCGTAGCTCTTGAGCTTGGAATCGAGCAGCTCGAACTCGACGCCTTTCTCGATGTAGGCCGGCAGGGCCTTGGCGTACAGGTCGGCCATCTCGTGATGGGTGGCGCTTTCGGCTACGCCGAGGAAGCCCAGGGCTTCGGCACGCAGGGTGTCCATCAGCAGGCGCGCGGTGACCTGGCTGTAGTTCGGCTCACGCTCGACCAGGGTGCGGGCGGTCATCACCAGGGCGGTGTTGACGTCCTTCTCGGCCACGCCGTCGTAGAGGTTCTTCAGGGTCTCGCGCTCGATCAGCGCGCCATCGACTTCGGCCAGGCCTTCGCAGGCCTCCGTGATGATGGTCTGCAGACGGCCCATGTCCAGCGGCTGCTGGCTGCCATCGGCGCGGGTCACGCGGATGCTCGGGTGCGGCTGGGCGATGTCGCTGCTGTCGTTGGCGCTCTTGCGCTTGGCAGCCTGGGCTTCGCGATAGATCACGTAGTCACGGGCGACCTTCTGCTCGCCGGCGCGCATCAGGGCCAGTTCGACCTGGTCCTGGATTTCCTCGATATGGATGGTGCCGCCGGACGGCATGCGACGGCGGAAGGTGGCGGTGACCTGCTCGGTCAGACGCGCGACGGTGTCATGGATGCGCGAGGAAGCGGCAGCGTTACCGCCTTCCACTGCGAGAAAGGCCTTGGTGATGGCGACGGTGATCTTGTCGTCGGTGTAGGGGACGACGGTACCGTTGCGCTTGATCACGCGCAGCTGGCCCGGGGCGGTAGCCGCCAGATCCGGTGCATCGGCTGACAGCGGGTTCTCGCGAGTGGATTGGTTTTGCATGGGGGCTCCGGATTCTATTTTTTGATCGCGTTCTGAGTCTGTCTGCGCAGGCCTGGTCGGGCCCTCGCGTCGTTATTGCATGAACCTGCCCCGCATGGCGGCGCATGGTGGTATCGCAAGGAAATAGTCCTGACTCGGCCGCTCACGAGCTAAGTCGTTGCCGGAAGGATAGTCAGGCTGGAAAAACTGTCAACACAATATGTTGTGTTTTGTTATGGGTCAGAACACAGCTACTGGTTCTGCGCCTGAAGTCAGGGAGACGACTGTCGAAGGCTTGCATTAATGCTTGACCTGAGGCTGCCGACGGTGTTGCAGAGCAGTGAGACGCGTGGCGATAGCCTAGCGCTCGAAAATGTCTCGATTGTGTCACTTGGCCCGTCTAGGCCCAACATCTAGGGCCTGCGGCGCGCAAGGGCGACAAGATAATGCTGGCTCGAGGCCAATGCAAGGCAGTCTGCCGGGATAACCTGTGGATAACGTGTGTGCGGTTTGTGGGTGAAAGCTGGGCGTCCGGCCGCAACCCGCATGGCTCCGGCGCTTGGCTGAATGCCGACGAAATACGCTCCGCCGGGCATATTTTGATGATGGTCAATGACACAACATGTTGTGTTTGCTGATGCCCGCTTTTTGTGCATCGTTCGCGTCCGGGCGTTGGGTACAATGCGCGCTGTTCGGTTTGTGGCCTGACGCGTAGACAGGGGGCGGGGATGGAACAAGAGACGTGGCGGATTCTCATCGTCGAGGACGATCGACGGCTGGCCGAGTTGACGCAGGAGTATCTGCACAGCAACGGCGGCTTCGAGGTGTCGATCGAGTCGGACGGCGCCTGCGCGGTCGAGCGCATCATCGAGGAGCGTCCGGATTTGGTGGTGCTCGATCTGATGCTACCCGGCGAGGATGGCCTGTCGATCTGCCGGCGGGTGCGTGACCGCTACGATGGCCCGATCCTCATGCTCACCGCGCGGGCCGATGATCTCGACCAGGTGTTGGGGCTGGAAACCGGCGCTGACGACTATGTCTGCAAGCCGGTGCGGCCGCGTCTGTTGCTGGCGCGCATCCGCGCCTTGCTGCGCCGTCAGCCGCCGGAAACGCCGGCCAATGCCAAGCGCCTGCAGTTCGGCCCGCTGGTGATCGACAGTGCCTTGCGCGAGGCCTGGCTGCGCGAGCACCAGATCGAGCTGACCGGCGCCGAGTTCGACTTGCTCTGGCTGCTGACCTCCAACCCCGGGCGAATCCTCTCGCGCGAAGAAATCTTCGCCGAGTTGCGCGGCATCGAGTACGACGGGCAGGATCGCTCCATCGATGTGCGCATCTCGCGAATTCGGCCAAAGATCGGTGATGACCCGGATCACCCGCGGCTGATCAAGACGGTGCGTGGCAAGGGCTATCTGTTCGTGTCCGAAGCTGCCCTGGCGATGGTGTAGCGCCGCTCTCCATGAACTCGATCTTTCTGCGCATCTACGGCGGCATGCTCGGCGTGCTGGTGCTGGTGGCGCTGCTTGGCGCCGGTGGGCTGCATCTGCTCAACCAGTTTCGCGCGGACGATCACCGCGAGCGCCTGGCCAGCGGCACCTTCCGTCTGATGGCGCACAACATGAGCAGCATGACGCCCATCGAGCGGCGCCAGGCGGCGAACCTCTGGGGGCGGCTGCTGGGTATCCCGCTGCGGGTGCGGACGCTGGATGATGTCAGCCTGGAAAGCAGCCTGGAGGCGCGCCTGCTGCGCGGGCAGGTGCTGGTCGAGCAGATCCGCCCGCAGAGCACCACGGTGTTCAGTCTGGTCAGTGCGCGGGATCGGCTGGTGCTTACCGGCGAGGTGGAGCAGCTCAGCGAGCAGCTGGCGCGTGCCACCATCTATCTGCTGATCGACGAACTGATTCGTTATCCCGAAGCCGAACAGCCACAGCGCCTTGCCGAGCTGAAGCGGGCACGCGGCTTCGGCTTCAATCTGGAGCTGCTGACCCGCGACAGCGCCAACCTCGATGACGACCAGCGTCGGCGACTGGACGAGGGCGATACGGTGATGGCGCTCGCTCGCGGCGGTGATGCGGTGCGCGTGTTCGCCGCCGTCGCCGGTACACGCTGGATCATGCAGCTCGGCCCGCTGCATCAGATGAACCCCTATCCGCCGCAGCTGCTGGTGCTGATCGGCGTGCTCGGGCTGTCGTTGATCGGCCTGACGGTCTACCTGCTGGTGCGCCAGCTGGAGCAACGCCTGAGCGTGCTGGAAAGCGCGGCCACGCGCATCGCCGCGGGCAATCTGGAAACCCGCGTGCCGGATGTCGGCACCGACTCGGTAGGGCGGCTGGCGGCGGCCTTCAATGGCATGGCCAAGCACCTGCAGCGCTTGCTGGCGGTGCAGCGGGAGATGGTCAGCGCTGTTGCCCATGAGCTGCGTACGCCGGTGGCACGGCTGCGTTTCGGCCTGGAGATGACCGCCGAGGCACCGACCGACGAGGCCCGGGACAAGTACCTGAAAGGCATGGATGGCGATATTGACGACCTCGATGCGCTGGTGGACGAGATGCTGGTGTATTCGCGGCTGGAACGCGGTTCGCCGAACCTGAGTTTCCAGCGCGTGGAGCTGGGTGCGCTGGTCGATCAGGTGATCGGCGAGCTGGCGCCGTTGCGCCCGGTTGTTGGCGTCGCGCGTGGCGAGTGTGTGCTGGCGGAGGACGGTAGTGGTTGGGCCGACGCCGAGCCGCAGTACCTGCGCCGTGCCCTGAGCAACCTCATCACCAATGCCATGCGCCATGCCGAAAGCCAGGTGCGGGTCAGCTTCGCCATCGATGGGGAAACGGCACGGCTGGAGGTGGACGACGACGGTCCTGGTGTGCCGGAGGCGGATTGGGAGAAGGTCTTCACGCCATTCCTGCGTCTGGACGACAGTCGCACCCGCGCGTCAGGCGGACACGGGCTGGGCCTGTCCATCGTTCGGCGCATCGTCTACTGGCATGGCGGCCGTTCGCAGGTCGGGCACAGCGCATTGGGTGGGGCGCGTTTCAGCCTGGTCTGGCCAAGGCGGCACGCGGATTAAGGTGAGGGGCGGTTGCCTGTAGGGTGGGCTTCAGCCCACCTTCGACTGTGGTGTGAGGACCGTGGTGGGCTAGAGCCCGCCCTACGACGATTTGAGACTCGCCTTTGATGTAACGCCCGCATGCGTCTGGATGGCCTCGGTGGGCTTCAGCCCACCGGCAGCGGTGGCGAGGGCTGGTGGGCTAAAGCCCACCCTACGCGAATGCTACGTAGCGCCCGGGTCCCATCTCCATCAACGAATCCGGCCCTCTTCCAGCGCCAGCTCTTCCTTGGCGAAGTCATCCACGTCGATCACCTTGCGCCGCGCCAGTTCGGCCATGCGCAGCTGTTCGGCTTCGGCGGGATCGAGCGCGCCAGCCGTCAGCGCTGCATCGATGGGGTGCTCGCCAGGCATCGGCTGGAGCGTGCCGCCTTTCACCGCCTTGGCCAGCTTCTTCGCCGCGTTCTGGCTGGCGGCCAGCGCCTCGAAGGCATGCTTCAGCGCGCCCAGCGGCTGCTCGGGGTCCTGCGGGCGGTGCATGCCGTCGAGGATGCGTTCTAGCGCCGGATCGCCTTCGGGGCGGCCGAGCAGGGCGGCGACTTCAGCGTCCAGCGTGTCCGACGGCCCCTTGTGCCGCGCACCGAAGGGGAACACCAGCGCATGCAGCAGGTGCCCGAGGATGCGGTTGGGGAAGTTGGCCAGCACGTCCTGCAGGGCTGATTCGGCCTTCTCCAGGCAATCCTCCAGCGCCCAGCGCAGCAGCGGCTCCTGTTCGGCCGGGTGGCCGAGGTCGTGGAACTGCTTGAGCGCTGCCGAGGCGAGGTAGAGATGGCTGAGCACGTCGCCCAGGCGTGCAGACAGCCGCTCGCGGCGCTTGAGCTCGCCGCCCAGCAGCATCATCGACAGATCGGCCAACATCGCGAATGCCGCGGCGATGCGATTGAGGGCGCGGAAGTAGGGTTGCGTCACGGCGGTGCCGGGCACTCGCCCCATCAGACCGAAGCTCAGACCCAGCAGAAGAGTGCTGGCGGTGTTGCTGACGGCGAAGCCGATGTGTTGCATGAGCAGGTCATCGAATTTCACAACAGCGGCTTCGCGATCCGGCTCGTGGACCAGCTCCATTTCACGCAGCACGAACGGATGGCAGCGGATCGCGCCCTGGCCGAAGATCATCAGGTTGCGCGAGAGGATGTTCGCGCCTTCCACGGTGATGGAGATCGGCGCCGACAGCCACATCCGGCCGAGGTAGTTGTTCGGCCCGAGGATGATGCCCTTGCCGCCGTGGATGTCCATGGCGTCGGTGATGCAGGCGCGGCCGCGCTCGGTGAGGTGGTACTTGAGAATCGCCGACAGCACCGAGGGCTTCTCGCCCAGGTCGACGGCGTTGGCGGTGAGGATACGTGCCGCGTCCATCAGCCAGGCGTTGCCGCCGATGCGCGCCAGCGGTTCCTGGATGCCTTCGAAGGCGGCCAGCGGCACATTGAACTGCTCGCGGACCTGCGCGTAGCGGCCGCTCACATAGCTGCAGACCTTGGCCGCGCTGGTGCCGGTCGCCGGCAGCGAGATCGAGCGGCCGACCGAGAGGCAGTTCATCAGCATCATCCAGCCTTTGCCGATCATGTCGCGGCCGCCGATGATCGCATCCAGCGGCACGAAGACATCCTTGCCCCAGTTCGGCCCGTTCATGAAGGCAGCGCCCAGCGGCAGGTGGCGACGGCCGATCTCGACGCCGGGCGTGTCGGTGGGGATCAGCGCCAGACTGATGCCGAGTTCTTCCTCATCGCCCAGCAAGTGGTCTGGGTCGTAGGTCTTGAAGGCCACGCCGAGCAGGGTCGCGACCGGCCCGAGGGTGATGTAGCGCTTCTCCCAGTTCAGGCGCAGACCGAGCACTTCTTCGCCCTGCCATTGGCCGCGGCAGATCACGCCGCTGTCGTTCATCGCACCGGCATCGCTGCCCGCGTACGGGCCGGTCAGGGCAAAGCAGGGAATGTCGGTACCGTTGGCCAGGCGCGGCAGGTAGTGGTTGCGTTGCTCATCGGTGCCGTAGTGCATCAGCAGCTCGGCCGGGCCGAGAGAGTTGGGCACCATCACGGTGCTGGCCAGGTCACCGCTGCGGGTGGCGAGTTTCATCACGATCTGCGAGTGGGCGTAGGCGGAGAAGCCCTTGCCGCCGTACTCCTTGGGGATGATCAGGGCAAAGAAGCCTTCGGCCTTGATGTAGTCCCAGGCGGCGGGCGGCAGGTCCATGCGCTGGGCGATATCCCATTCGCTGACCAGTTCGCAGAGGGTTTCGGTAGGGCCGTCGAGGAAGGCCTGTTCTTCATCCGTCAGGCGCGCCTTCGGATAGCCGAGCAGGGTGTCCCAGTCCGGCCGGCCGCTGAACAGCTCGCCGTCCCACCAGACGGTGCCGGCATCGATGGCGTCGCGCTCGGTGGCGGAAATAGGCGGCAGCACCTTCTTGAACCAATCGAACATCGGGCCGCTGAAGTACTTGCGGCGCACGTCTGCGACCAGCAGTGGCACTGCGATGGCGATCAGGGCGATCCAGAGCAGGAGTACCACCACGCCAGAGGTTTCGGCAGCGGTCATGAAGACTAGGTAGGTGGCGACGACCGCCAGCGCCAGGCGGGGCGCTACGCGCAGATGGGCGAGAACGGCAATGCCGAGCAGTAGAACCAGCAACCAGAGCAGCGTCATGAGTCTTATCCTTTTGGGTTCGAACAGCTTCCGTGTTCAGCATAGGCGCTTGCGCCGCTGCAGCGAAGGGACGAGGTGTCGCCGCCGGCCAACCGGCGGCGATGGGCATGGCTCAGGTCGGCCGAGCGCCAGGCATGTGCGTGTCGGCGTCGGCGGCGTTCTGGTTGGCTGCCGGCTTTTGCTGCGGCACGCCGGCCACGTTGATTTCCGGCAGTTGCCCACCGATGAACTCGATGCTGCGGGTGGGGAAGGCGAACTGCACGCCCATGTCGCGAATACCCTGCAGCAGGGCGAGGTTGATCTCCTGCTGGGTGTCCATGTACTTGTTGTAGTCCGAGACTTGCATGATGTAGACGACCTCGAACGTCAGCTGGCTGTCGTCGAAGCCGAGGAAGTGCGCGCGGTCGAACTTGGCCATTTCGATGCCTTCGATGATGCGCTTCACCAATGCAGCCACCTCTTTAACCTTTTCGGTCGGCGTGTCGTAGGTGATGCCGAACTTGAAGACGATCCGGCGGGTGTTCATGCGCTTGTAGTTGTGCACGATCTGTCGCAACAGGTCGGCGTTGGAAATGACGACCTGCTCACCGCTGAGGGCGCGGATGCGCGTGGTTTTCAGGCCGATGTGCTCGATGTTGCCGGCCACTTCGCCAAATACCACGAAATCACCGATCTCGAAGGGTTTGTCCACGCCAATGGACAGCGAGGCGAAGATGTCACTGAGCAGCGTCTGCACTGCCAGGGCGATGGCGATACCACCGACGCCGAGGCTGGCGACCATGGCGGTGATGTCGACACCCAGGTTGGCCAGGATCGACAGCAGCATCATGGTCCAGACCACGATGCGGATCATGATGCCGATGATGGTGGTGGTCACCGGATTGCGCGCCTTGCCGTCGCGGGTCAGGCTCTCCATCCACAGGCGCACGCCGGTATCCATCCACAGCGCGATCTGGAACGCCAGGGCGATGAACCAGCCGTGGGACATCGTCGATTCCCAGCGGGGCGACAGTTCGACCGTCTTCAGCGCGATCAGCAGCGAGAAAGCGAGGATCAGCAGATTGCTGGTGCGTGAAAGCAGTTCGGCGGCGATGCCGAGGAACTTGGTCTTGGACCCTGTGGCCAGTTTGTTGAGACGCCGCGTGACGATCCCGAGGATGGCGCGCAGGACCAGAAAGCTGACGATGGTGATGCCCAGCACGATCGCCAGGTTGATCCAGAGAGTCTCGTTGAGCAGGGCGTCCCAGTTCATCCATATCCTCCGATAAGGGTGCGCATGATGCAGCGAAGGCCACGTTTTTCAGTGGCCCTCGTTGCTCATAAGTTCCCTGGTCGGTGGGCGGGCGGAGGCCTGCGACGCCTGCTCTGCGTCAGTCCCGCTGCAGCGCACTGGCGAGCTGGTCATAACCGCCGGCGTTGATGACCTGGCTGTAACCGAGCTTCTCGAGCACTTCCTGGGCGGCGGACGAGCGCCTGCCGCTGCGACAGTAGAGCACCACTGGCGTGTCCTTCCGGGGGGCCAGGGCCTCGATATTGCGGGCCAGGTCTGGGGTTTCGATGCGGGTGGCGCCGGGCAGGGCGCCCTCGGCAAACTCCTCTGCCGTACGCACGTCGATCAACACGACGTCCGGCTGCTGCAGCGCCTGAAGCGCGGAGTCACGGTCGATCCCGCCGGCGGTAGCGGCCATGCTCAGGGTGAGCAGGGCGAAGAGGCTGGTCGTGCGCATCTGGCTACCTCGCGGCGCGCCGTAGCGCGCTCAGCTGAATATACGGGACAGGTTCGGCAGTATCAGGATCACTGCCGTGGCGATGACGATCAGAGTCGCCTGCCGAAATTTCTTCTGCTTGAGCATGACATGGCCTTTTCTTCTTGTGTGCAGCGGATTGTCGCCCGACCAGAAGGTTGTGACGGAATGGCTCGCTCGGTTTTCTTCTTTGCGGCTGCGGAAATGAGACGTGCCGGACATTCACCCCTGGGAAATAATCGCAGCAAGTTTCACACCAGAAACTCACCCCGCTCGTTGAGCAGCGCGTGGCCTTCGGTTGTCACCTATTGAGTGAACTGCCCAGGAGACCACCCATGCACACCGTAAACTGACCAGGTTACTGTTGCTATCCGCAGCTGCGGCTGCCGCGAACGCACAAGAGCGAGACATGACCCTCGAGCAGGAGCGCGACCGGATGGGCGCCCAGATGGAGGAAAATCGCCAACAGATCGACCGCGATATCAACCGTATCCGCGAACCGGCAACCACGCAGGACCCTGCACCGACCCTCAACCGTGGTGGCGTTCAGAGCGATGCCTACAACCCGCGTCCCGCCGTACCCGGCAATGCCGGTTCGGCCGCGGGGACCGGATTGCCGAGCGCCCAGGACAACGAGCGAAGGTCGACCGGCGGCACTGGCAACGCACCGGTTCAAGGAACCACCGGGGCGCCGGTGACGCCGAGTGGTGCCAATGGAAACGCCAATCCGGGAGCCGTCACGCCGCCGGGTGGAATCGGAACAGGTAACGGTAACGGCACCGGCGGAGCGGCCACTGGCGGCGCGACCAGCGGGAACCCGACCGGCGGTGCTGCCGGTCAGCGCTAGCAGGACCAAGGCAGGCGATAACGTTCAGGCCTTCAGCTGCTCGAGGCTGGCCGGGTCCGGCTGGCCTCGAAAGAACACCTCCAGCGCCTTGTCGAACAGCGCCGGGTCCGGTGCGACGCAGGCGAACAATGTCATGCAGGAATGAAACTTCAGATCGTCCGGGCGGCCAAGAATCTGCAGTGCGCTGTCGCCTGCATGCGCGAGCATCGCTTCGGTACAGGCTTGCAAGCGAGGCCCCAGCAGCGCGTGTTGCAAATAGGCAAGGGCCTCGTCGCGCCCTGAAATGGCATAGCGCTGCGCCATGGCGCTACGGCCCAGGCCGCTCAACTGCGGGAAGATGAACCACATCCAGTGCGTACGTTTGCGGCCGGCTCGCAGCTCCTGCAGAGCCTGTTCGTACACATCCTGCTGCGCATCGACAAACCGCTGCAGATCGAAGGGGTCGTTCATGGGAGCGTTTCGCTGCTCATGGCTGGTGCAACTACGTTGCTACAGGGCAATGTCGCTGACAACGGCCATCGGACGTCCGGCAGCAGGCTTCGATGCGCTGGAAGTCCACGGCACCGAGCCAGGTTGGGCAGTAAAGAAGGCTCAACGAAAAAGCCCCCGGCTTCGTACGAAGTCGGGGGCTTTTCTTGAATCTAATCTGGCGGTGAGGGAGGGATTCGAACCCTCGATACGCCAAGGAAGTCTTCAAGCCCAGGCTATATGGGGATCGCAGTGGATTCCCCTTGGCTGAAGTGTACGCATTATGGGTACGCACGACTAGCGTCCATGCAGCCGTGTTGCAGCGCAAGCCGACGCCCTCCTTGCTCAGGAGGGCAATCAGCGCTTCCCGACAGCCCCAGGTAGTCGACTCAGCAAGTTGTCGTTTCAGACGCAGCCTTGCTCGACTCGTGGGAATGGAGTTCCGAGTGCTGACTGCATCGCCCCTTAACCAACTCCTCCGGGGCGTAAATAGGGCTCAATGATCCCAATGTACTTCCTGCCTGGACGATGATTGTCTCGCCCTTGCAATCGTCACAGGGGAGTAGGCCAGCAAGCCTCGCGCAGTCACCACAGAGGACAAGATGCTCGTCCGGATCGTGGTCATGAGCGTGAGATAGCTCGATATGAGTCGCGGTGTGGTCCCAAACGTGAGCACAGCGGATGGTCCCGGCCTGTTCGTTCTCGGCCGAGATAATGCGGGGAATGGTCATGATGAACCCGTCCTCTAGAAAAAGGTGGCAAGAACACGCTTTTTGAAGGGGGCGGATTACCGATGCCGGTGTCGGAACTCGTTGAGCTCGGGACCGTAGGCAAAGAGGGGGAGTCCGTAGAGCGCTGCTTCGGCGAACCTACGAAGTTTCAGAAAAAGAGCAGAGCAAGCCCTGTTGGCCTGGATGAGCTGGTAGATAGATGCGGCAGCGGAGAGGCGGTGTGTTAGGTGAGGAAAAAGAGCTAGCGCCCTTCGCGAAAGGGTGCGGATGTTGCGGATCGCTTTCTCATAGGGAAGCGCCCTTCCTATGATTACGCTCAGCGCGTAGTCGAGATAGGACTGACGAAGCTCCTCCTCAATATCTGCGGGCCGACCTCTCGATAAGTCATCGAGTGGGACTCCATCGACAGCTACAAGCGCCTCCATCGCCCTGTCGATGATGCGAGAGATCTTTTCCTCGCAAAGATGTGCCTGAAGCAGCGCAATCTCGCGAGCTATTTCGTCCTCACCCCAAGACTCAGCCGGAGCAGTCACAGACGCGCTCCTGTCGATGGCAGGTGTATCAGGTTCAAGATCCATAGGTAGCCTTGCGATTTGCATGGTCATGGTGTTGCCCTGCCACTATATGCCGATCAAGTGCTCGGAGCCAAATGTTCTGGGGCCAAAAATTTGAGTGCACATTTTATCAATGTCCAAGGCAGGTTTCTCCCCCCCGGGGGGGGGCGGGCGTCCCGTGCGTCCCGTGCGTGATGGCGTGGAAGGGGCGTTTCTGTTGAGCGCGGCACGGTCGGTGACTGGCCTATCGGTGAGAGCTTGCATGGATGTTGTAGTGAACCAAGCCCTAACGCAACGTTGCAGAACAATGAACGATTCGTTGCACAAGGGTTGACTTGGGAATTCTGCAACACTACCGTTACAACGTCTAAGATTCCAACGCAACGGAGATACGCATGCGCATCGGATATGCACGAACATCAACGCTGGAACAGGTAGCAGGCTTCGAGGCTCAGGAGAGGGAGCTGGCCGCTGCTGGCGCTCAACGCATCTATAAGGAACAGGTTTCCTCCGTTGCCACACGCCCAGAGCTTGAGCGGCTCCTGACTGACCTCAGGGAGGGCGATGTTCTGGTTGTCACGAAGCTGGACCGACTGGCCCGTAGCATTCACCACTTGGGTGAGATCCTGCAGCAGCTCGAAGCAGCGGGCGCGGGGTTGCACATCTTGGGCTTGGGGATTGATACCACCACGCCGACAGGGCGGCTGATGCTCAACGTCCTTGGATCGGTCGCTCAGTTCGAGCGGGAGATGATGTTGGAGCGGCAGCGGGAGGGTATCGCCAAGGCCAAGGCTGAAGGCAAGTACAAGGGACGGAAGCCGAAGGGAGCGCCGCTGGCTGACCAGATCATGGCGCTCAAGGCTGAAGGGATGGGAGACACGCAGATTGGTAAGCGGCTGGGCATCGACCGCACCACGGTCTTCAGGACACGGAAGGCCGCGACGGCTGCAGGCTGAAGCTGCAGTGTGGTGGGTAGAGCTGCACTCACCACATTCGGCTGTAGAACTACCGCCTCAGGTTAGCCCCGGCTCGATGAACACGGCCAACGCTTTACGCAGATTCGCTGCTGTCAGGCGAAGGGCGCAGTTTTCTTCCCGAAGAAGCTCAACTTCGCTTCGCTCTGCCGGCTGTGACGGCGCCGTCGTTTGGGCTTGGATTGCAGGTTGGGGCACATGGCTCAGCTCCGGCTCGAAACGGGTCACGCATCGATCCACTGAGCTGAGGCTCACGCTCATGGTCTTTGCCACTTCACTGCGGCTGAGACCTTGGACCACCACCATTCTGGCGATCTGCCTCTTGAATTCATCGCTGAAGATGCGTCGCTTGCCGTCCACCTGAAGGCTCTCCTTGATTGGGTGATGGCAATCTACACGTTCGGCGAAGATGAGTCTAATTAGTCTCTGTTTCGCGTACGTACGTACGTATCTATGAGTTGTGTGGCGCATCGCGGTTTACCCCCAGTTATCCCGTAAACCGGCAGGCGTCATCTGCGGCGCCTGAACACATCAGCGGCGTTCTCGTCCCGGCAACCACAACCAACCCATCGTTCAACGCTGCCCGGTTCCACTGTGGCGGGGCGCTGGCTCTTCTATCGCTACACAGGACCTCCATCCATGCACAGCAAACCACCCCTGGTTCGGCTGAACCTTCACCTGAGAAACACCCACCTCGACAGGCTGACCACCGTTGCACAGGCATTGGCCAAGCGGAAGGGGCGCGACACACGCCTTGCTGAGGCGCTTGAGCTGGCGCTGGCTGCTGCCATGACCTGGACAGACGCTGACCTGTTGTCGCTGGCGCAGTCCGACCGAGAGGCGCCGCACTGGGCAGCCCTTGGCCCGGTCATCCGGACTCGCTGAGGAAGCCATGACGGGACGACTTCAATCCATCCCAATGGAAAGCATCAAGCAACACGCCTGCCTGCAGAACCGGAACACGACTTCTGCCATGCGGAGGAGCCGACAGCGAGCCGAGGAGCGGGCAGCGCACATCAGCAAGCTGGCGCAGAGCATCGAGGCAAAAGGACTGGAAAAGCCGCTGGACCTGGTCGAGATGACTGAGGATGAGGCGAATATCACCGGTCAACGTTACTGGCTGGTCGGAGGTCATCACCGCTTGGAGGCGCTTCAGATCCTCAAGCATGCGGAAGTCCCCGCCATTCTTCTGGAAGGACGCGGCCTACCAGTGGCGAGGAAGCACAGCTACCAACAGAATGACGACATCGTCGCCCCTCTCAAGGATGACCAGCTCTTGGCCAACGCATGGCGGGCCATCAACGATCCCGACCACGATGAGTTCCGCTTGAAGACCATCAAGGAAATGGCTCAGTGGGCGAGGCTCACCACTCGCACCATTGACCGCATGTACGAGATCCGACGCCGCTGGGCTGCCTTTGAGCAGGACATCGGCTACGAGGAGGAACGGGTGAAGGCAAAGGAGCAGGGACAGCGGGGAATACGAGCGTTCAATGCTGACCTGGATGGCTACTGCAACCAGCGCCAGCATCTCTTCACCCTCTACAGCCAGGACTACGGGATGTTGAAGAAGAGCCTGGAGCGAGGCACGGAGCAAGCCACCATCGAAGAACGCCAGCTCATCGCCCGGACGGTCCCGGCCATCATGCAGCAGCTCAACTGCTACGGCCTGGAGGATACAGCTGCACTCCGGTCGGTGCTCAAGCATCTCGACGGCATTCTCGCCGAGGCGAAGGACTACTACCACGCCTGCGAGCTGGCAGAAGTTCGTTATCAGGACAGCTCCAGTGCTCAGTTGGAGCGATACCTGAGGCTGCAGGAAGACGCTGAGCGATTGACCAGCACGCTTGCCCCCGTCGAAGAGCATTCTGACTTCTGAGACTCATCACTTACGACCGCTATAGCACGACTGAGTCGTAAGTCACCATCAAGGACATCAATCCCATGAACGCGCTACGCACCTACACCATACACACTGATGGCGCCTGCTCGGGCAATGGCGGACCATTCGCCAAGGCTGGCTGGGGAGCCATTCTCCGTAACCCACAAGGCGACGTCCTGGAGCTGGCTGGTCCCGTACCGCAGGCTGAACAGCAGACCAACAGCCGTGGAGAGCTGCTCGCTGTTGTTCGGGCCTGTCAGGCCATCAAACAACCGGCAGTCCTGAATGTGTTCACTGACAGCGAGTACATCGCCAAAGGTTTCTGTCAGTGGCTTGACGGATGGATCGCCAAGGGCTGGAAGACCAGCAGTCGCAAGGCTGTAGCCCACGCTGACCTTTGGCAAGAGCTGGACCGTTTGCGGCAGCTACATGAGCTGTCGATAAGCTGGGTCCGAGGTCATGCCCGTAACGCCGACAACGAGGCTGCTGACGCATTGGCGCGCGGAGGCTGTGAGGGCCGCAGTATTCGACGGAAGACCAGCGCGGCGGCTGTTTCTGCCTGACCACTATCACCAGGGCAGACCTTTCGGGGTCTCCTTGGTTTGGCTTTTCATGTCTGCTCTCCTGTCGTTTTCTCCTGAAGACCTTCAACAAGACCGTCGCGCAGCTCGAAAAGCTGGCCAACGACAACCGCATCAAGGCCGACCAGAAGGCCGTGCAGATGAAACTCTCGGCACAGGAAGTGGATTCGCTGAATGCCGAAGCAGATCAGGCAGAAGTAACCGCGGCGAACATCAAGAAGATACTCGGGGGTGCCCAGTGAAGGTCACCGACATCGTGGGCCAGGAGCTGGCCGTCATTGACCGCGTAGAGTTCGGCGCTGGTGGCTATGCGCCTATGCACCGGAGTCATCGTGAGCATCCACCCGAAGACCGCGCGGATCCTCTGCGCTGTCTGGCGCCGTTACAGTGATGGCGAGCGGACCACCTACCTGCTCCGCACCTTCGACAAGGTGGTGAAAGTCGGGAGTGCCCAATGAGCGCCCTCATCACCCGCGAGTACCAGGGGCAGTCGTTCGTCTTCCGGGACGACGGCTACTTCAACATGACCAAGGCCGCGCAGGCTTACGGCAAGGAGACGAAGGAGTTCCTGCGGCTCCCCTCCACCATCGAGTACATCGAGGCTTTGGAAAAGGTGGGAAATTCCCACGTTTACGAAGCAGGGCGTGGACGCAGTGGCGGCACCTGGGCATACCCCAAGCTGGCGGTTGCCTTCGCCCGCTGGCTGGACGTGAAGTTCGCCGTGTTCTGCAACATGGTCATCGACGACATCCTCCGGGGCAAAGCCGAGCTGACTATCACCAAGCCGGCTGAGTCCTCGGTTGCCCGACTGTCGCAGACCTACCTGGAGTCCCTGGAGGAGCTGGTGAAGTCCATGAAGGCCCAGGAGGAGCTGCAGCAGCAGAACGCTGTCCTGGTCGAGGCCAACAAGCAGATGCTCGCGAAGGCTGATGCGTTCGATGCTTACCCCGACACCGCATGTCACCTGAGCACCACCGAGGCCGCTGCGGCCCTGAAGTACGGCAGCGCGATCCGCCTGAACCGCTTCATGCGGGAGCTGGGCTGTGGAAGCACAAGGACAGCGACGAGCCCACCGTCCTGGCCCTGAACAACCGCTACCTCGCGGTCAAAGTCCGCACCCCTCAGGGCGACGTCCGCTCCTTCACCCAGACTATGGTCACCCAGGATGGCCTGGAGCGCCTCCGCGTGCTCCTGGAGGGTCGCGTATGAACCCCTTCGGCCTGAACGAAACTCGTACCAACCCCCGCTACCCCGATGACGACGTAACGACCATGTCCGACATGACCCGTGCTCACCCTGTTCTTCTGGGACAACGGCATGCGGGTATCGGCGGATCTGGCCGCTCGGCTCATCGAGGAGGGCCACGACGTTGAGGCTCTCGGCTACCTGAGGAGGCCCGCTTCCCTGGCGATGCTTGGCAGCTTCTCCAGCTCCTCGACCATGCGGGACAGCGGGTTGCTGCCGTACTTGGCGCCGACGCTCTGCGCTGCATGCCCGGTAAGCCAATCGCTGACATCAGTCGGAATGCCGACTTCCCGCGCGAGCGTCTTGAACGTATGCCGGAACCCATGCGAGGGACTTGCTTGGCTGTTAAGCCCGACATGTTCACGCAGATACTTGGTCCATGCCTTCCCGACTGCATGACCATAACCATTGGCGGGATGAGGCTCCAGCTTGGGGAAGAGGCGACCCTCAACGGGGAGCGCAGTACGGTACGTGATGAACCCCAGGGCAATGAGGTCAGGGTGTAGCGGCACCTTCCGGCGGCTGCTGGCAGTCTTGATCGACTTGTCATCTCCGGGGCAGATGGAGAGATACCAAACGTCCAGCGCATCATCCTTGCAGACATCGGCGACCAGTAACTGGGCCAGCTCCTCCCGTCGGGCTCCGGTGTAAGCCATAAGCAGCGGGAGCCAGTACAGGGCCTCGCCAAAGTCGGACAGCTGGGGACGCCAGCCGCCAGTGAACAGCGGACTGGAGAAAATGGTCTTCAGCTCCCCACGGCTGTAATGCTTGGCCTCGTCTCCCTTCGTGTCGGCTCGTCGTGCTGCCTTGGACAGGCTGCGGAGCATGCCGGAAGCGGAGACAGGTTCTTCGCTCAATACGCCGAGACGCTGGACGGCGAAGTTCAGGACCGCTGACAGCGCCCGCAGCTGTTTCTTTACGGTCGCAAGGCTCGCAACTGGGAGTCCCTCTGCTTCAGCTCTGGCTATCGCCGCAGGAGCCGGGAGGCTGCGGACGCCTTCGCCCTTGGTAGGCAGCTTGCCCAGTGCGGCCCTGAACTCGTGGCACAGTGAACGGTTGATGTCGGTCACCGGCAGGTCTCCATACAGCTCAATGAACCGATGCACCGGAACGCCGAACTCGGAGATGGTCTTGTTGGTGCTGCGGTTGTCGCCGTCAGTCTGCTGCTTGTCCTCGGCCCACTTGGTGAATACAACCGAAAGGGCAAGCGCTGCCTGTTTCATCGACTGCTTTTCAAAGGATAGCGGCGCTTCAGGCGCAACGACTGGAGGCGGGACATATCGACCGCGTGCGTTCAGCTTGGTCTGGCAGATACTCGACAGGTCACAGAGATGGGTCCAGAAGGCTTCTGCTAGCAGTGCTTCAAGGGGCGAGCCTGCAGGTACAGCAGGCAGGTGATGGGCGCTCAGCATCGCGTGGACGTAGCCGGCCACTGCTCGGGTGCGCTCAGCAAGAGTCTCCCCGGGTAGGACTGTCTGGACGGTATCAAAAACTGTCCCGAGCTCTTCGCCGGTTCGTGGATCTCGCTCGTCGGAATGTCTGACCACCAGGTAATGAGCGTAATCACCACTCGCCTCAAGCGCATCCAGTTCCTCTCGGAACCAGCGGGCCGCGAGCTGCTGCGCATCGCTGGCATTCAGTGTGACGCTACCTTCGAGAACAGCGCGAGCGAGCGCAAACTCCTGGTCGCACTCCTGCGCTACCGCAACAGCACGGCGCTTGGCGTCTTCCGGGTCTCGAGTCCCGAGGCTGCGCTTCCATTCGCTTCGTTTGAGGATGCCCCGGAGGGAGGTGGGCACCTTGCGTCGGTACTGGTAGACCCCGCGTGAATCGAGAGTGGGGCGGGTCATAGCTAAGGCCATCGGTGTACTCGTCCGGTGTACGCATTCGGGCGAGCTTGAAGACGTCTGAAACGAAAAAACCCCTGAAACCATTGGATTCAGGGGCTTTCATAGATCTGGCGGTGAGGGAGGGATTCGAACCCTCGATACGATTTCTCGTATACACACTTTCCAGGCGTGCTCCTTCAACCGCTCGGACACCTCACCGGATCGACGGAGGTTCATGTCCGTCGAGGCGCGCTAATGTAATCGAACGAATGCCCTTTGGCAAAAACTTTTTTAACTTATTCATGCGCTTAACAAATCCGCATCGCTCGGGTGATGGGCTGCACGTTCCGCTAGACTCACCTGCAGCCTCGGCGCTCGCCTGGGTTATGTTGAAGGCAAAGCGAGTGGAGCGAAGCTGTCCCATGAGACTGACAGGTGAGTCAGGCAATCATCCCGATACCTTGTTGGTACCTACCCGACGCCGGGTGGCCGTGGCCAATCTTGAGTTGGGCATGTTCGTCTGCGAGCTGGATCGTCCATGGAGCGAAACGAAGTTCGCCTTCCAGGGTTTTCCGTTGCTCACGCCCGACGAAGTGCGTGCCGTGCGCGAGCGCTGCTTGTACGTCTATGTCGACGACACGCGGCGGGTGCGGCTGCAGCACGGTACAGCGGCCGCCGCCGTGGCGCCACGGCAGCGCAAGGCGCCGCAGCGATCGCGCCATGCGCTGGCCAGTGAGGTGGAAGAGGCCCGAGCGGCCTATCTGGATGGCGCCGGGCTGATCGAGCAGGTGCTCGCCGATGTGCAGCATGGTCGTGTGATCGACACCCGCGCCTGCCACGGGGTGGTCAAGCGCAACCTGGCGAGCATGTTGCGCAATGAAAGCGCGATGCTCTGGCTGATCCGCCTGAAGAGCAAGGACCTCTATACCAGCCTGCATTGCCTGTCCGTTTCGATCATGGCGATGGGCTTCGGCAACCATCTCGGCTTGCCGGATGACAAGCTGCAGCTGCTGGGCATGGCCGGGCTGCTGCATGACGTCGGCAAGATGCGCATCGATCCGGAGATTCTCAACAAGCCGGGCAAGCTCACCGCGGAAGAATTCGAGCTGATCAAGCGGCATCCGGCGTTCGGGCTGGAGGCGCTAAGTGCGCAGCCGGGTGTGCCTGAGGTGGCGCTGCAGGCCGCCTATGGTCACCACGAACGGCTCGATGGTACGGGCTATCCGCTCGGCTCCGGGCCGGCGCAGATTTCCTACATGACGCGCATCATCACCATCGTCGATGCGTTCGACGCCATCACCAGCCATCGCGCCTACGACTACGCGCGGCCGGTGCAGTCGGCGTTCGAGATCCTGCGCAGCGCCAGTGGAGTGCAGTTCGACGAGGAGCTGGTGCGCGAATTCATTCGCTGGCTCGGTGCCTTCCCGGTCGGCACCCTGGTGGAGCTGCATACCGGCGAAGTGGCCGTGGTGGTCGAAAAGCACGAGCGGCTGCAGCTGCGTCCGCGGGTCGTGGTGCTGCGCAACGCGGCGAAGGAGCGCTGCACACCGCGCTATCTGGATCTGGCGCAAATCACCGTGGACGAGGAAGGCACGCCCTATCGCATTTCCGGCGGGCTGCCGGATGGCTCCTTCGGCCTGCATATCGCCGATCCGGAGCTGCAGTCGATCCTGCATCCGCAGGCGCTGGCCGAGTTCGATCCGGATGCCTGAGCGCTCCAGTCCGAGCGCATGTCGAGACGCAAAGCGTGACCGGCCGGTCGGTCATCGTGCTTTACCTGAACCCGGGTGCTGGGTAACGTCTGCGCACTTCAAGAACAAGGAATCTCGTCATGACTGAGCTGGTCTCCTACCAATTCGAAGACGGCATCGCCACGCTGACGCTGTGCAACGGCAAGGTCAACGCGCTCTCGCCTGCGGTATTCGAGGCGCTCAATGCCGCACTGGATCGCGCCGAGCAGGACCGCGCCATCGTCATCCTCACCGGCCAGCCCGGCATTCTTTCCGGTGGCTACGACCTCAAGGTCATGACTTCCAGCCCGCAGAATGCCATGGCGCTGGTCGCCACCGGCTCGACGTTCTCCCGCCGCATGCTGGCGCACCCATTCCCGATCATCGTCGCCTGCCCGGGGCACGCTATCGCCAAGGGCGCCTTCCTGCTGTTGTCCTCGGACTACCGCATCGGCGTCGAAGGGCCTTTCCATATCGGCCTCAACGAGGTGCAGATCGGCATGACCATGCACCACGCCGGCATCGAGCTGGCGCGTGATCGCCTGGGCAAGGCAGCGTTCCAGCGCTCGGTGATCAATGGCGAGATGTTCGATCCAGCCGGCGCGGTAAGCGCTGGCTTCCTCGACAAGGTGGTGCCGACGGGCGAACTGCTGGCGGTGGCCAAGGCGGCCGCCGAGCAGCTGAAGAAGATCAACATGGTGGCGCACAAGAACACCAAGCTGAAAGTGCGCAAGGCCCTGCTGGAGACCCTCGACCAGGCGATCGCACTGGACCAGCAGCACTTCGGCTGATCGTCCGGTCGGCTGCACAAGAGAATTTCTGCTCGAGTGCGCACGAGGGCCGGCCCTGCGTTTACACTGCGCGAGTGACGCCCCGCCGATGGCGGGGCGTTTTCATTTCTCATTCAGTGTCGCCTCGCAGGAGAGCCCCGATGTCCGCCCCGCACACCCCGGTAGAACGCGCCGATTTCGACCAGGTCATTGTTCCCACCTTCGCCCCCGCGGCCTTCGTGCCGGTGCGTGGTCTGGGCTCGCGAGTCTGGGATCAGAGCGGTCGAGAACTGGTGGATTTCGCTGGTGGCATCGCGGTCAATGCGCTGGGGCATGCCCATCCGGCCATGGTGGCGGCACTCACCGAGCAGGCCGGCAAGCTCTGGCACATCTCCAACATCTATACCAACGAGCCGGCGCTGCGCCTGGCCAAGAAGCTGGTGGCGGCAACCTTCGCCGACCGCGCCTTCTTCTGCAATTCCGGGGCGGAGGCCAACGAGGCGGCGTTCAAGCTGGCCCGTCGTTACGCCCATGACGTCTACGGTCCGCAGAAATTCGAGATCATCTCGGCGCTCAACAGCTTCCACGGCCGCACCCTGTTCACCGTCACGGTGGGCGGGCAGTCGAAGTACTCCGATGGCTTCGGGCCAAAGATCGAAGGCATCAGTCATGTGCCCTACAACGACCTCGAGGCGTTGAAGGCGGCGATCTCCGACAAGACCTGTGCGGTGGTGCTCGAGCCGATCCAGGGCGAGAGCGGTGTTTTGCCAGGCGAACAGGCCTACCTGGAAGGCGCGCGCCAGCTGTGCAACGAGCACAACGCGCTGCTGATCTTCGACGAAGTGCAGTCCGGCATGGGGCGCACCGGCGACCTGTTCGCCTACATGCATTACGGCGTCGAGCCGGACATCCTGACCAACGCCAAGAGCCTGGGCGGCGGTTTCCCCATCGGCGCGATGCTGACCACCAATGAAATCGCCGCGCATCTGAGCGTCGGCACCCACGGCACCACCTACGGCGGCAACCCGCTCGCCTGTGCCGTGGCCGAGACGGTGGTGGACATCATCAATACGCCGGAGGTGCTGGAAGGGGTCAAGGCGCGCCACGAGCAGTTCAAGACTCGCCTCATGCAGATCGGTGAGCGCTACGGCGTGTTCAGCCAGGTTCGCGGCCGTGGTCTGCTGATCGGCTGCGTGCTGACCGACGCCTGGAAGGGCAAGGCCGGCGCCTTCTGCGCTGCCGCCGAGAAAGAAGCGCTGATGGTGCTGCAGGCAGGCCCGGACGTGGTTCGCCTGGCGCCGAGCCTGGTCATCGACGAAGCTGACATCAATGAGGGGCTGGATCGTTTCGAGCGCGCCATCGCGACGCTGACCCAAGCCTGATCAATCTTCGCGCGGCGCCATGGGGCGTCGCGCTTCTACCAAACGAGAGAAATTCAATGAGCGATAGCCTGCAACTGGTTCTGGAAGACGTCGATGGAACCCAATTGGAAACCTCCTGCACCCGTTTCGCTGTGGTCTGGCAGGGGCGCGAGGTGTGGATTCAGCAAGTCGGCAACGGTCAGCTGATGATCGGCGTGGACGTCGAGGATGGCGATACCGAGTACGCCAATCTGGTGCTGCGCCCGCTGGCGACCAACCTGGTCAGCCTGCAGCTGGAAATGGAGCCGGTCGAGGCCGATGACGACGAGCACGTCCACGGCCCGGACTGCAACCACTGACCGTAGGCCGGCATGCTCGCCCTCGGCAAGCTGCTGGAGCTCACCCTCGCCGGGCGTGAACCCTGCGAGAAGATCCAGCTCACCCCGCATGGGGTGAAGCTGCACTGGCTGGCGGAGGGCGCGCTGCTCGTTTCGCCGCCTGCCAGCGCCGATCTCGGCCTGGACCTGCTGGTGTCCGCCGGCGTTCATGGCAACGAACTCGTTCCCATCCATGTGCTGGACCGTCTGATCCGGGCGCTTGCCCGTGGCGATGTCAGGCCGCGCGCGCGGCTATTGTTGCTGTTCGCCAACCCGGCAGCGGTGCGCCGGACGCAGCGACTGGTCGACCATGACCTCAATCGGCTGTTCCGGGGCGCGCATGCCGACGTCTGGGGCAGCGAAGCCATCCGGGCAGCAGAGCTGGAGGCGTTGGTCAGCGGTTTCTTCGGCGACACGGGACGCGTGCGTCGACACTACGATCTGCATTCGGCGATGCGTCCGTCGCGCCTTGCCCAGTTCGCCATCCGCCCCTGGTACGAGGACGAGCAGGCAGCTGCCGAGGCGCTGGCCAGGCTGCAAGGGCTGGCCATCGACGCCGTGCTTGTGCAACGCCAGGCGACGAACACCTTCAGCGCGCTGACCACCATGCGCCATGGCGCTGAGGCGTTCACGGTGGAGCTGGCCGAAGGCAAGGGCGGGGCGCTACCGGCTGCCGTCTCGCAGTTCGAGAACGGGCTGATCGCGATGATCGAGGGGCGGACATTGCCGGCCAGTACCGGGGCCGAGCTACAGCTGCTGCAGATTTCCCGCGAGATCATCAAGCGCAGCCCTCGGTTCCGGCTGTGCCTGCCAGCGGATATCGAGAATTTCACGCCTCTGCCGCTCGGCAGTCTGCTGGCCGAGGATGATGGCGCGCGCTGGGTGGTCGACGAACCGGGGGCTCGCATCCTGTTTCCCATGGCCGACGTCGCCGAAGGCCAGCGTGCGGCGCTGATCGTGGTGCCGTTGGAGCAAGCCGAAGCGGGGCAGTGAGGCATTCACTGCGGACATGCGCGGTTGCAATTGGTTGGCGGTGCCCATATCTAGCTCCATTCCCTTCGCGTTGTGTGCACCTTCTTATGAGTACTGCTCTGTCCATTCGGCAGTTGACCAAGACCTACGGCAACGGCTTCCAGGCCCTCAAGGGCATCGATCTCGATGTCGCCGAAGGCGACTTCTTCGCCTTGCTCGGGCCCAACGGCGCCGGCAAGTCCACCACCATCGGCATCCTCTCGACCCTGGTGAACAAGAGTGGCGGCACGGTCAACGTGTTCGGCCATGACCTGGATCGCGACCCGTCTGGCCTCAAGCGCTGCCTGGGCGTGGTGCCGCAGGAGTTCAACTTCAACCAGTTCGAGAAGGCCTTCGACATCCTGGTCACCCAGGCCGGTTACTACGGCATTCCGGCGAAGGTCGCCAAGGAGCGCGCCGAGCGCTACCTCAACCAGCTGGGGCTGTGGGACAAGCGCGACGTGTCATCGCGCATGCTCTCCGGCGGCATGAAGCGCCGGCTGATGATCGCCCGCGCGCTGATCCATCAGCCGCGCCTGTTGATTCTCGACGAACCCACCGCAGGCGTGGATATCGAGCTGCGGCGGTCGATGTGGTCGTTCCTGACCGAGCTCAACCGCGAGGGGATCACCATCATCCTCACCACCCACTACCTGGAAGAGGCCGAGCAGCTGTGCCGCAACATCGGCATCATCGACCACGGCCAGATCGTCAAGAACACCAGCATGCGCGAGCTGCTCAAGCAGCTGCACGTGGAAACCTTCCTGCTCGATCTCAAGGAGTCGCAACTGGTGGCGCCTGAACTGGGCAACTATCCGTCGCGGCTGATCGACCATCACACCCTCGAGGTGCAGGTGGAGAAAAGCCAGGGTGTCACCGAGCTGTTCCGTCTGCTCGGCGCCCAGGGCATCGAGGTGCTGAGCCTGCGCAACAAGACCAACCGGCTGGAGGAGCTGTTCGTGTCGCTGGTGGAGAACAATCTGAAGGTGAAGTCATGAGCGGCGAACTGCGTCCCAACCTGGTCGCGCTGCAGACCATCGTCCAGCGCGAGATCCGTCGTTACACGCGCATCTGGCCGCAGACCCTGCTGCCCCCGGCGATCACCATGGTGCTGTACTTCGTCATCTTCGGCAGCCTGATCGGCGCGCGGATTGGCGACATGGATGGCTTCAGCTACATGGACTACATCGTGCCGGGGCTGATCATGATGTCGGTGATCACCAACTCGTACAGCAACGTGGTATCGAGCTTCTTCAGCACCAAGTTCCAGCGCTCCATCGAGGAGCTGCTGGTCTCGCCGGTGTCGCCCCACGTCATCGTCATAGGCTTCGCCCTGGGCGGCATCACCCGCGGGCTGGCGGTGGCGGTGATCGTGACGCTGCTGTCGATGTTCTTCACCGATCTGCAGGTGCATCACCTGGGCGTGACGGTGCTGGTCATCACTCTGACCGCGAGCATCTTCGCCCTGGGCGGCTTCATCAACGCGGTGTTCGCGCGCAACTTTGACGATATCTCGATCATCCCGACCTTCGTGCTGACGCCGCTGACCTACCTGGGCGGGGTGTTCTATTCGATCAATCTGCTGTCGCCGTTCTGGCAGACGCTGTCGCTGGCCAACCCGGTGCTGCACATGGTCAATGCCTTCCGTTACGGCATCCTCGGCGTTTCGGACATCCGCATCGGTGTGGCGATCAGCTTCATGCTGGTGGCGGTGGCGGCGCTCTATCTGGCGTCCGTGCATTTGCTCAAGAGCGGGCGGGGTATGCGCCAGTAGTCGGCGCTTCGTCCGTCTGCTGCGCCGATGGCGCTGAAAAGAACGCCGCGAAGCGCTAAACTTCGCGGCGTTTTTCGTTCAGGTTCCCTTCCGATGCAGCATCCCGCCGAACATTCCCCGCTGGGCAAGTCCAGTGACTACGTTGCCACCTACAGCCCGCACCTCCTGTTCCCGATTCCGCGGGCACCGAAGTGGGCCGAACTCGGGCTGACCGCCGAGACGCTGCCCTATCAGGGCGTGGACCTGTGGAACTGTTACGAGCTGTCCTGGCTGCTGCCGTCGGGCAAGCCTGTGGTGGCGATCGGCGAATTCGAGATTCCGGCCGACTCGCCGAACATCATCGAGTCCAAGTCGTTCAAGCTCTACCTCAATTCGCTGAACCAGTCGGTGTTCGAATCGCGGGAAGCGCTGCTGGAGCTGATGGGTGCCGATCTTTCGGCCGCTGCCGGCAAGCCGGTCAGGGTGCGCCTGCGCACGCTGGATGAAGTCGCCGCTGAAGGCCTCGCCACGCTGCCAGGGCGGTGCATCGACGAGCTGGACGTAGCCATCGAGCACTACGACCATCCGCGCCCCGAGCTGCTGGCATGCGATGCCGAGCGGGTGGTCGAGGAATCGCTGCACAGCCACCTGCTCAAATCCAACTGCCCGGTCACCGGTCAGCCGGACTGGGGCAGCGTGGTGGTGGAGTATCGTGGTGCCGCGCTGCAGCCGGCGAGCCTGCTGGCCTATCTGGTGAGCTTCCGCCAGCATGCCGACTTCCACGAGCAGTGTGTGGAGCGCATCTTCCTCGACCTGCAGCGCCTGTTGCAGCCGGAGAAGCTCACCGTCTATGCGCGCTACGTGCGCCGTGGTGGGCTGGACATCAATCCGTACCGCAGCACCGATACGCTAGAGGTGGACAATCGTCGCCTGGTACGCCAGTGACGCGGCGGGTCGCGTGCATGCCGCGACCCGTGACTTGCTTCAGATGCCCATGTTGGCCAGTGTCTGCATGATGTTGCGCAGGGTCATGGCCATGCTCGGATGGCTGACTTCGAAGCGCTCGACGGCCAGGTTGACGCCATCGACCAGCGAGTCGTTGTATTCGGTGCTGTCTTTGGTCGCCAGACGCGCTTCGATGTCTTGGGCGATCGCCTGCAGCGAGGCGCGCTCCTCGTCGGTCAGCGGCGTGTCCTGGGCCAGTTGATTACGCAGTTCTTCGAGCTGCGACTGCAGATCATGTTCCGGCATCTTGCTTCCCTCTCATGGATTTACGGGCAACGAGCGTTGCTCTCGATACCCGAAGGTTAAACCAGCCGCCTGGCCTTGTCTGTGCCTTTGCGGGGCGAGCCCCGGCTGGATTGACGGCGGACAGGCGGCCTGTCCGGCTGACTGCCGCAAATCGAATGTTCGCTCTATACTGCGCGGTCTGCGTCGGTGCGCCGCGTGCACCAAAACTAGGGAGAAAACAGCAATGCCCAAGATCGCAACGGCCTGGATCGCCGTGCTCAAGGCCAGTTTCGTCACCGTCGCCATGCTTGGCGCGAGCCATGCGCTGGCTGCCGAAGAGGATCCGTGGGAAGGCGTCAACCGCGCGGTGTTCCGCTTCAACGATACCGTTGACACCTACACGCTCAAGCCCTTGGCCAAGGGCTATCAGAAGGTTACGCCGCAGTTCCTCGAAGACGGCATTGGCAATGTCTTCAGCAACCTCGGCGACGTGGTCGTGCTGGCCAACGATCTGCTGCAGGGCAAGGTCCGCGACGCCGGCATCGACACCAGCCGGATCCTGTTCAACACCACCTTTGGCGTGCTCGGCTTCTTCGACGTCGCAACCCCCATGGGGCTGCACAAGAACGACGAGGATTTCGGTCAGACCCTGGGCGCCTGGGGATTGGGCAGCGGCCCCTACGTGGTGCTGCCCTTGCTGGGGCCGAGCACCGTGCGTGATGCAGCAGGTCGCGTGCCGGATGCGTTTCTCGAGCCCTATCCGCACATGGATCACGTGCCGACCCGGAACATCACACGGGGCGTCGATCTGATCGACACCCGCGCCGGCCTGCTTTCCGCCGAGAAGATGATTCGTGGCGATCGTTATATCTTCGTGCGCAACGCCTATCTGCAGAACCGTGAATTCCGGGTCAAGGATGGCGAGGTCGAAGACGACTTCTGAGTTCAACCGCTGGCCGCGCCAGCGCGGCCAGCAACGGGGCAGGGCGGCGTCAGCTCATCGAAAGGATGGCCAGCCCCAGGCTCTGGCGGCCATCATCGAGCTGAATCACGCGCACCACCTCTGTCTGTGCGTCGAGGCCCTTCAGCTCGCTGTGTTCGGATGGGATCAGCACGCGCACCTTGTCGCCCATCTGCAGCTGCGTTCCGGCCAGGACTTGCATGCCGGTACTCGAGAGGTCGATACAGGTGCCGGCGAGTTTTGTATCGCCATGTTCCAGCGTGACGGTGGTTTCCACCCGCATCCTGATGAAATCGCGTTTTTCGCTGTAGTCACGGTCTTTCTGGCTCATGGTTTCAACCTTTTATATATGGCTCGCTTGGTTCTTATAGCGCCCCTCAATTCGACCTGTAAAGCCGCCAGCCGGTCGGCTTGAAACCCCGATCGTATGGGAGTACCGTCTGCGCCTTGAAACGAACCCATGCCCAGCGTTCGCGCGGGGCCAATGCTTTCGCCAATCATCCTGGCGACACCGCCTGGTAGGAACATGCATAAACCAAGCGCGACGCTGCTGATCATTGATGACGACGATGTGGTTCGGGCCAGTCTGGCCGCCTATCTGGATGACAGCGGTTTTCGTGTCCTGCAGGCTGGCAATGGCCCGCAAGGCATGGAGCTTTTCGAGTCGGAGCAGCCCGATCTGGTCATCTGCGATCTGCGCATGCCGCAGATGGATGGCCTGGAGTTGATCCGTCAGATCAGCGAGCGTCAGCTCGACCTGCCAGTGATCGTGGTATCGGGCGCCGGGGTGATGAGCGATGCGGTGGAAGCGTTGCGCCTGGGCGCTGCCGACTACCTGATCAAGCCTCTCGAAGATCTGGCGATGCTCGAACACTCGGTTCGCCGCGCGCTGGATCGTTCTCGCCTGCGGCTTGAAAACCGCCGTTATCGCGAGCAGCTGGAGACCGCCAACCGCGACCTACAGGCCAGCCTGCATCTGTTGCAGGAAGATCAGGATGCCGGACGCCAGGTGCAGATGAACATGCTGCCGGTGACCCCTTGGAGCGCTGACGATTTCGATTTCGCCCACCAGATCATTCCCTCGCTTTATCTGTCCGGCGACTTCGTCGATTACTTCCGCGTGGATGAGCGACGCATCGGCTTCTACCTGGCGGATGTGTCCGGTCATGGGGCGTCCTCGGCGTTCGTCACCGTGCTGCTCAAGTTCATGACTACACGCCTGCTGTACGAATCGCGCCGTGGCGGGACACTGCGTGAGTTCAAGCCTTCGGAAGTGCTCGATCACATCAACCGCGGGCTGATCAACTGCAAGCTGGGCAAGCACGTCACCATGCTCGGTGGCGTGATCGATCAGGAACGCGATGTACTGCACTACAGCATCGGCGGGCATTTGCCGATGCCGGTGCTGTTCGATGGCCAGAGCTCCCGCTATCTGGAGGGGCGTGGGCTTCCGGTAGGGTTGTTCGCCGAAGCCACCTATCAGGATTTCGAACTGGAGCTGCCGCAGACCTTCAGCCTGACCTTGCTCTCCGATGGCATTCTGGACCTTTTGCCCGGGGAAACACTCAAAGACAAAGAGTCCTCGTTGCCCGGTCTGATTACCGAGGCCGGTGGCACGCTGGATGGATTACGCCGAGTCTTCGGGTTAGCCGAACTGGCTGACATGCCCGACGATATCGCCTTGCTGGTGTTGAGCAGGAACCTTGCATGAGTACTGGAAGAATCCAGTTCGCCGAGATGGATGGCACCTTTGTTCTGAAGTTCATTGGTGAGATCCGTCTGACGCTCTGTTCGGCGCTGGATGCAACGATCGAGAAGATCTTCTCGTCGCTCAATTTCTCATCCATCGTCATTGATCTGACCGAGAGCCGTAGCATCGACAGCACTACCCTCGGCCTGCTGGCCAAGCTGTCGATTCTGTCGCGGCAAAAGGTCGGCATGTTGCCGACGCTGGTCACGACCCACCCGGATATCACTCGACTGTTGCAGTCGATGGGCTTCGATCAGGTGTTCAACATCGTCGATACTCCGCTGCCTTGTCCGGAGTGTCTGGCCGATCTGCCTTCACAGGATCAGTCGGAGGAGGTGGTGAAGGCCAAGGTGCTGGAGGCTCACCGCATCCTGATGAGCCTTAACGAATCCAACCGCGAGGCCTTCCATGACCTCGTCACCGCGCTGGAGCGCTCCTGATCGGAACTCAGGCCAGTTCTGCCAGTAGCGCCTCGAGTTTTTCCTGATCCCTGGCGAACTGACGGATGCCTTCGGCGAGTTTTTCGGTCGCCATCGCGTCTTCGTTCAGCCCCCAGCGGAAGCTGTTCTCATCCAGGTTGATGCGCGGCTCGGAGGCGCGGCCCGGCTCCAGCTTGCGCTCCAGCGTGCCGCTGGCTTCGGCGAGCTGGCCGAGCAGTTCCGGGCTGATGGTCAGGCGGTCGCAGCCGGCCAGCGCCTCGATCTGACCGACGTTGCGGAAGCTCGCGCCCATCACCACCGTCTCGTAGCCGTGCGCCTTGTAGTAGTCGTAGATGCGGCTGACCGATTGCACGCCCGGATCTTCCGCGCCCTGGTAGTCGCGGCCCTCGTGCTTCTTGTACCAGTCGTAGATACGGCCAACGAACGGGGAGATCAGGAACACGCCCGCCTCGGCGCAGGCCACCGCCTGGGTGAAGGAGAACAGCAGGGTGAGGTTGGTCTGGATGCCGGCCTTTTCCAGCTGCTCGGCGGCGCGGATGCCTTCCCAGGTGGAGGCGATCTTGATCAGCACGCGCTCGCGGCTGATGCCGGCCTGCTCGTAGAGCCCGATCAGCCGCTCGCCGCGCTGGACCATCGCCTGGGTGTCGAACGAAAGGCGTGCATCCACCTCGGTGGAGATGCGTCCGGGGATCAATTCGAGGATCTGCTTTCCCACCGCCACGGCGAACAGGTCACAGGCCAGGCCGATATCGCCCTGACACTGCTTCATGGCGTTGCCCAGGTGCTCGGCATAGCGCGGCATCGCAGCCGCCTTGAGCAGCAGTGATGGGTTGGTGGTGGCGTCCACCGGCTTCAGGCGGGCAATGGCGTCGATATCACCGGTATCGGCAACGACGGTGGTGAACTGCTTGAGTTGTTCCAGCTTGGAAGTCATGTAAGAGGGGGCTCCGTCCTGTGAATGGCACGACCTTACCCGAGCCCGTTCACCCGCTCAACGAGCGGATGGGCGCGGGTGCGCCAGCCTTTGATCCGATTGCTCTGCCTGCGTTCCTTGGCCGCGAAGTCGTTAGTGGCCTTCGAGCAACGCCACCGCCTGGTCGAGCAGCGCCAGCGGCTCGCCGGTCTTGTGGATGTCCACCGAAAGCAGCTGACGGAAGCGCCGTGCGCCGGGAAAGCCCTGGCCTAGCCCGAGCACATGGCGGGTGACGTGATGCATGGCGCCGCCCTCGGCAAGATGCCGTTCGATGTATGGGCGCATGTTGCGTAACGCCTGCGCACGGCTGATGACTGGCGCGTCGCTGCCGAACAGGCTGCTGTCGACCTGCGCCAGCAGGTAGGGGTTGTGGTAGGCCTCGCGACCGAGCATGACACCATCGAACGTCTGCAGATGCGCACGGCATTCTTCCAGCGTCTTGATGCCGCCGTTGAGGATGATCTCGAGGTCCGGGAAATCCCGCTTGAGTTGCGCGGCGATGTCGTAGCGTAGCGGTGGGACCTCGCGATTCTGCTTCGGTGACAGCCCTTCGAGGATGGCGATGCGCGCGTGCACGGTGAGGCTGCGGCAGCCGGCGTCGCGCACCTGGCCGACGAAGTCGCACAGCTCGGCATAGCTGTCGCGGCCGTTGATGCCGATACGGTGCTTGACGGTGACCTCGATGCCCACCGCATCGCGCATGGCCCTCACGCAATCGGCGACCAGTTGCGGATGGCCCATGAGGCAGGCGCCGATCATGTTGTTCTGCACCCGATCGCTGGGGCAGCCAACGTTTAGATTCACCTCGTCATAACCCGCGGCTTCGGCGAGCTTTGCGCAAGCTGCCAGATCGCCCGGCACGCTGCCGCCCAGCTGCAGCGCCAGCGGATGCTCGCTCACGTCGTAGCGCAGAAACCGTGCCGCATCGCCGTGCAGCAGCGCACCGGTGGTCACCATCTCGGTGTAGAGCAGGGCGTGCCTGGAAAGCTGGCGCAGGAAGTAACGGCAATGGCGATCCGTCCAGTCCATCATCGGCGCGACCGAGAAGCGGCGGGAAAGAGCGGCGTGAGCAGTGGTTTGGGAATCTGGAAGCATCAGGTTAGTTCAGTCGCGGTGGTCCGGCACGCCGCGGCGGGCCGCCTGAAATCAAGCGGCCATCGGGCGGCGCGCTGGGCCGCGTAGTCTACAGGAAAATACACCGTACCAATGGCGCGCCTGCCGAACCGCATCAATGCTGCATGGCTGGCCAGGTCAGTTTGAAGGCGTCGTTTGCGGCCGGTTCCAGATAGCTGCCGAAGTGCTCCGAGTCACGGTTGACGACGTTCAACAGCCAGTCGCGCTCGTCGCTCGAAGGGCGGTTCAGGCGGAGCCTGGAGCGTTTGATCGGGCAGAGCTCCAATGCGGCGAGGCTGCCGTCTGGTTTCAGGCTGGCGAAATACAGCAGCCCCAGATCGCTTCGGTAGCTTTCGTAACCGTCGATGCCTTCATAGTCATTCAACAGGTCGCCGCAGCCATAGGCGATCAGCCGCCCCCGGTAGACCTCGAGCGCTTTGACGTGGTGCGAGGAGTGTCCGTGGATTAGATCAACGCCTGCTTCGTCGATCAGATCACGGGCGAAGCGAGTCTGCGCTTCGTATAGCGAGAAGTCCCAGTTGCCGCCCCAATGCAGCGACACGACCACCAGGTCGCCGGGGCGCTTGCTGGCACGGATGCGCTGCACAACGTGACGCAGGGACGTGGACGATAGGTCGGGCAGCCAGGCAACACCCGGCTTGCCGGGGCCGGCAGAGCATTCCGCATCCACACCGCTGTCGGTGGTGGCATAGGCGAACACCAGCATGCGTTTGCCACTGGGCAACGGCAGGATCGCCGGTGCTTCGGCTTCAGCGGCATCCAAGCCTGCACCGCTGCGATGGATGCCATGCTTGTCCAGGACCTCCAGCGTGTCGCGAAGCCCTGCTTCGCCCCAGTCGAGGACGTGGTTGTTGGCCAGCGAGCAGCAATCGATTTCGGCCACGTTGAGGATGCCCATGTTGGCCGGATTCATTCGATAATGCAGCCCATGCGGCCGTGGCTCGCCGCGACAGGTCAGTGAGGTTTCCAGGTTGACCAGGCGGACGTGTGGCCGTCGCTCCGCAAGCGCCGCCAGGGCAACGCCCCAGGGATAGGAGTAATCGACCGTAGTGGGGATCTTGCCGTTTTTCTGCTCGGCGAGGCGCACGTAATCGCCGGCGTGCTGCGCATAAGCCTCATGGATGGCTGGGTCGCCGCGCTGCGGTAACACCTGGTCGATGCCGCGGCCGCACATCAGGTCTCCAGCGAAAAATAGCTTCGTGAGCATGTTCGATCCCTCGCAGATGCCGGGGTGGGCAAGAGAGGCTGAGCGGCTGGTTGCGGTACAGCCTGCTAAACATAGTAGAGATACCCGGAGGCCTCATGACCGTTGATCCGTTGCGACTTGCCTCGCCTGGCGCGTTGTTCACAGACCTTTATCAACTGACCATGTTGCAGGCGTATTTCGACCAGCACATGGATGCAATGGCCGTTTTCGAGTTCTTTTGTCGCGGCCTGCCGAGCGGAAGCAGCTAATACCTCGCCGCCGGGCAGGTGTTGCCGCGATATCCTGACCCTGGAGGATGATGCGCATGAAGGGCGGGCGCTGATCCAGCCGGTCCTGCGCCGGGGGCGTCGTGTCGCGGTGGCTCCGAGTCTCCAGCAGATCCGGCGTTATGCACACGAACAGCTGCAGCGGCTACCGGCATCCCTCACGGCGCTGGAGCCGAACGGAGTCGGCTATCCGGTCGAGATCGCCGAGTCAGTGCTTGCACTGGCCGCACAGGCAGATCGGCTGCATCGCTGATCAAGATTCCTTCAGCGAATCTCTACGCCCGCAGCGCCCATTCGAGCCAGCGCCTCGCTCAGCGAACCCTGAACGTCCAGGCCGCGACACGCGTCGGTCAGCACCGTTACCGCAAAACCCTCACGGCGGGCGTCCAGCGCGCTATAGAGCACGCAGAAATCCAGTGCCAGGCCGCACAGGAACAACCGTTCGAAGCCGCGTTCGCGCAGGTAGCCTCCCAGCCCGGTGGGCGTGGCGCGGTCATTCTCGTAGAACGCCGAGTAGGAATCGATCGACGCACGATAACCCTTGCGCAGCACCAGTTCGGCCCGTTGCGCCATCAGGCGTGGGTGCAGTTCTGCGCCGACGGTGCCTTGCACGCAATGCTCCGGCCATAGCGTCTGCAGGCCGTAGGGCACGTTGATTTGCTCGAAAGGATGGCGTCCCGGATGGCTGCTGGCGAAGCTGAGATGATTAGCCGGATGCCAGTCCTGGGTTACCGCAATATGGCCAAAGTGTTCGCACAGCTGGTTGATGACCGGTACTACGGCGTCCGCGTCGGGTACTGCCAGGGCTCCGCCGCCGCAGAAGTCGTTCTGCACGTCAATGATCAGCAACAGGTCTCGTTCGCTCATGTCAGGCAGGTACATGGGCATGTCCGCTTGGGTTGGCTATCGGTAGTGCGGTGCCGTTGTCACGTCAGTCTGTCGCGGCCGCTTAGGCACCGTCTGCAGTAGACAGTGGGTACGCCAGATGTTGCGCGACGCCGCCGCTGTCGCCGTCATCAATCGAAATACAAAAACCGTTCGGTTACCGGCCGACGGAGGTGCCGCCCTTGGTCGAATCACATACAGTTCGATTAGTCGATATTCTCGCCCTGCCTCGATTTGCTGCGGCGGGCCCGAGCTTCGTGCCGGTCAGCTCCACTATAAAAACTATGAGAGTGCCTTGTGATGGACAGACTGCTGAATGAAAAAAGCAGGATCTTCGAGCATGCCGATCCTCATGCCGTGTCGGACTACGTCAATCAGCACGTAGGCGCGCACTGCATTCGTCTGCCCCGCACCGGCACACCCCAGGCCAGCCTCAGCCATTGCAAGTTCGGCAAGCTCGATCTCTGCCAGATCAGCTACGGTGGCAGCGTCCATGTCACCTCACCAGCCCTGGAAACCATCTATCACCTGCAGCTGCTGCAGCGCGGGCACTGCCTGTGGCGCGGACGGGGGCAGGAACACTACTTCACCCCCGGCGAGCTGCTGCTGATCAACCCGGACGATCCGGTGGATCTGACCTACTCGGACGATTGCGAGAAGTTGATCGTCAAGTTGCCGGCCTCCTTCCTCGAACAGGCTTGCCGCGAGAACCAGTGGCGCGCTCCGTCCGCCGGTATCCGCTTCAGCGCCAATCGCCATGCCCTTGGCGAGCTGGATGGCTTCGACAGCCTGCTCGGGCTGGTTTGCCGCGAGGCGGGCTCCGAGCAGAGCATCCCGCAAATTCAGGAGCAGTACAGCCGGATCATCGCCAGCAAATTGCTCTGCAGCCTGGCCAGCAATATCCAGCGCGACCCGTTCGGTGACAGCTGTCCCTCGTTCGGTCGGCTGACCGACTACATCGACGAGCATCTGAAGAAGGACATCTCCGTCGAGCAGCTGGCCGAACTGGCCAACATGAGCCTGCGCTCGCTATACCTGCTGTTCGAGCGCAAGGTCGGGACCACGCCGAAGTCCTACATCCGTCAGCGCAAGCTGGAGCAGATCCATGGCCGGCTGAGCGACCCTTCGGCCAGGGTGCGTAACATCACCGAGATCGCCATGGATTACGGCTTCATGCACCTGGGACGTTTCTCGGAAAGCTACAAGAGCACCTTCGGCGAGCTGCCCTCGGACACCCTGCGCCGCCATCACTGAGTCCCCTTGAGTCGCTGCCCGTCCGACGGCAGCGGCTCCTTTTCCTACCCATCCTTATCTGCACAGGTTCCGTGCTCGAACGGGCGGTCGTCGGCTGCGCGTTCGTGCGGCAAACGGTCGCCTTGCATTCTGCAGAAAACGGATAGAGGTCCTGCAGAAAACGGATATTGATGTCGCTTCCCGCGCCTTAGCCTTCATCACGTGGAAACAATAACAATGGAGGCCCCGGCCATGTCCCTGGGAATCGACTACCTTGATTCGCTGCTCGAAGAAGACAAAGAGAAGGGCATCTTTCGCTGCAAGCGCGAGATGTTCACCGACCCTCGGTTGTTCGATCTGGAGATGAAGCACATCTTCGAGGGCAACTGGATTTACCTCGCCCACGAGAGCCAGATCCCCGAGAAGAACGACTACTACACCACCCAGATGGGGCGCCAGCCGATCTTCATCGCGCGCAACAAGGATGGTGAACTCAACGCCTTCATCAATGCCTGCAGCCATCGCGGTGCCATGCTGTGCCGCTTCAAGAGCGGCAACAAGGCGACCTACACCTGTCCGTTCCATGGCTGGACCTTCAACAACTCGGGCAAGCTGCTCAAGGTCAAGGACCCCAAGGAAGCCGGCTACCCCGACAGCTTCAACTGCGACGGCTCGCATGACCTGAAGAAGGTCGCGCGCTTCGAGTCCTATCGCGGTTTCCTCTTCGGCAGCCTGCGCGAGGATGTCGCGTCGCTGGAGGAGTTTCTCGGCGAGTCGAAGAAGATCATCGACATGGTGGTCGACCAGTCTCCGGAAGGTATCGAAGTTCTGCGCGGCTCGTCCACCTATGTCTATGAAGGCAACTGGAAACTGCAGGCCGAGAATGGCGCCGATGGCTACCACGTCACCGCCGTGCACTGGAACTACGCCGCCACCCAGCAGCAGCGCAAGCTCAAGGAAGCCAGCGACGACATCCGCGCCATGAGCGCCGGCGGCTGGGGCAAGAAGGGCGGTGGCTTCTACTCCTTCGAGAATGGCCATCTGCTGCTCTGGACCCGCTGGGACAACCCGGAAGACCGTCCGTTGTACGCCCGCCGCGACGAGATGATCGCCGAGTTCGGCCAGGCCCGTACCGACTGGATGATCGAGAACTCGCGCAACCTCTGCCTCTATCCGAACCTGTACCTGATGGATCAGTTCGGCTCGCAGCTGCGCATCGCCAAGCCGCTGTCGGTGGACAAGACCGAAGTCACCATCTACTGCATCGCGCCCAAGGGCGAGAGTGCCGAAGCGCGCGCGCGCCGCATTCGTCAGTACGAAGACTTCTTCAATGTCAGCGGCATGGCCACCCCGGATGACCTCGAAGAGTTCCGCGCCTGCCAACAAGGCTTTGCCGGTCGCGCCATGGAGTGGAACGACATGTCCCGCGGCGCCAAGCACTGGATCGACGGCGCCGACGAAGGTGCCCGCGACATCGACCTGCAGCCGCTGATGAGCGGCGCGCGTACCGAGGACGAAGGCCTGTTCGTGCTGCAGCACCACTACTGGCAGCAGCAGATGATCAAGGCAGTGAAGGCCGAGCAGGACCAGCTGATCCACGTGGAGGGCGCGTAAATGAGCATCGCCTATGAAACCGCGCGTGACTTCCTCTACCGCGAAGCACGCTACCTCGACGACAAGGACTGGGACAGCTGGCTGGAATTGTATGCGGCCGACGCGACGTTCTGGATGCCGGCCTGGGACGACGAGGACAAGCTCACCGAAGACCCGCAAAAGGAAATCTCGCTGATCTGGTACGGCAACCGCAGCGGCCTGGAAGACCGGGTGTTCCGCATACGCACCGAGCGCTCCAGCGCCACCATTCCGGATACCCGCACTTCGCACAACATCAGCAACCTGGAGCTGATCGAGCAGGGCGAGGGCTTCTGCAAGCTGCGCTTCAACTGGCACACGATGAGCTTCCGCTACAAGACCGTCGACCACTTCTACGGCACTAGCTTCTACACGCTCGATACCCGCGGCGAGAGCCCGCTGATCAAGCACAAGAAGGTCGTGCTGAAGAACGACTACATCCGCCAGTTGATCGACGTTTACCACCTGTGAGGGCAAGGCCATGACTCACCAGATCGCATTGAATTTCGAAGACGGGGTGACCCGCTTCATCGAAGCCAACCTCGGCGAAACCGTCGCCGACGCGGCCTACCGCCAGGGCATCAACATCCCGCTGGACTGCCGCGACGGTGCCTGCGGGGCCTGCAAGTGCTTCGCCGAAGCTGGCAGCTACGACCTCGGCGAGGAGTACATCGAGGATGCGCTGAGCGAGGACGAAGCTGCGCAAGGCTTCGTGCTGACCTGCCAGATGCGCGCCGAAAGCGACTGCGTGATTCGCGTGCCGGCCTCCTCGGATGTCTGCAAGACCACGCAGGCCAGCTATCAGGCGACCATCAGCAACGTGCGTCAGCTGTCGCAGAGCACCATTGCGCTGTCGATCAAGGGCGAGTCGCTGAGCCAGCTGGCCTTCCTGCCCGGGCAGTACGTCAACCTGCAGGTGCCGGGCACCGATCAGACCCGTGCCTACTCGTTCAGCTCACTGCAGAAGGGCGGTGAGGTCAGCTTCCTGATCCGCAACGTGCCGGGCGGGCTGATGAGCAGTTTCTTGAGCGGCATGGCCAAGGCCGGCGACAGCCTCACCCTGGCCGGCCCGCTGGGCAGCTTTTACCTGCGCGAGATCAAGCGGCCGCTGCTCTTGCTGGCCGGCGGCACGGGCCTGGCGCCGTTCACCGCGATGCTGGAGAAGATCGCCGAGCAGGGCAGCGCGCATCCGCTGCACCTGATCTATGGCGTCTCCAACGACTTCGATCTGGTGGAGATGGACAAGCTCGCCGATTTCGCCGCGCGCATCCCCAACTTCACCTACAGCGCCTGCGTAGCGAGCAGCGACAGTCAGTACCCGCAGAAAGGCTACGTGACCCAGCACATCGAGCCCAAGCACCTGAACGAAGGTGAAGTGGACATCTACCTGTGCGGCCCGCCGCCGATGGTCGAGTCGGTCAACCAGTTCATCCGTGAACAGGGGCTGCAGCCGGCCAATTTCTACTACGAGAAGTTCGCCGCCAGCGCCTGATCAGCCAGCCGTAGGGTGGGCAACTGCGCCGCATTGCCCACCGAATCCTCGCCATTCCAGAGGTTGGGTAGATGAACTCACGATTTCACAACAAAGTCGCGGTGATCACCGGCGCGGCCCAGGGCATCGGTCGCCGTGTCGCCGAGCGATTCGTCGAGGAAGGCGGCCGGCTGGTGGCCGTGGACCGTTCCGAACTGGTCCATGAACTGGCCGATCAACTGGGGCAGGGCGCCGAAGTCTTGACCCTGACCGCCGACCTCGAGCAGTTCGCCGATTGCCATCGGATGATGGATGCCGCGAAAGAGCGTTTCGGCCGTCTCGACATCCTCGTCAACAACGTTGGCGGAACCATCTGGGCCAAGCCCTTCGAGCATTACCAGGAAGATGAGATCGAGGCCGAGGTGCGTCGCTCGCTGTTCCCCACCCTTTGGTGCTGCCACGCGGCCTTGCCGCACATGCTGGAGCAGGGCGGCGGGGCCATCGTCAATGTCTCCTCGATCGCCACGCGCAGCCTCAATCGCGTGCCCTACGGCGCGGCCAAGGGCGGCGTCAATGCGCTGACCGCGTGCCTGGCCTTCGAGAACGCCCAGCGTGGCATCCGCGTCAACGCCACCGCACCGGGCGGCACCGAGGCGCCGCCGCGCCGCATTCCACGCAACAGCGCCGAGCAGAGCGAGCAGGAAAAGACCTGGTACCAGCAGATCGTCGATCAGACCGTGGATTCCTCATTGATGAAGCGCTACGGAACCATCGACGAGCAGGCCGGCGCGATTCTTTTTCTCGCGTCCGATGAGGCCTCCTACATCACCGGCGTGACCCTGCCGGTGGGTGGTGGCGATCTCGGTTGAGCAGTACCCGGGCCGGCTCGACCGGTCAAGGCCAAGGCACATCGGCGGCGCGGTGACCCACCGCTGCAGCCGATCCGCGACTAACAAAAACAATAGAGAGTCTTGCCATGCGAAAAGTAGACGTTCACGACATCATCGATAACGCGCGCTTCAACCGCTTCCACTGGCTGGTGGTGTGCCTCTGCGCACTGCTGCTGATCTTCGACGGCTACGACCTGTTCATCTACGGCGTGGTGCTGCCGGTGATCATGAAGGAGTGGGGGCTGACCCCGCTGGAAGCGGGCGCGCTGGGCAGCTATGCGCTGTTCGGCATGATGTTCGGCGCACTGGCGTTCGGCACCCTGGCCGACCGCATCGGCCGCAAGAAGGGCATCGCCATCTGTTTCGTGCTATTCAGCAGCGCCACCGTGCTCAACGGCTTCGCCAGCACCCCTACCGAGTTCGGCATCTTCCGCTTTCTCGCCGGCCTCGGCTGCGGCGGGCTGATGCCCAACGTGGTGGCGCTGATGAACGAGTACGCGCCCAAGCGGCTACGCAGCACGCTGGTGGCCGTCATGTTCAGCGGCTATTCGCTGGGCGGCATGCTGTCGGCCGGCCTCGGGATCTACATGCTGCCTCGCTTCGGCTGGGAAGCGATGTTCTTCGCCGCCGCCGTACCGCTGCTGTTGTTGCCGGTGATTCTCTGGTACCTGCCGGAATCGGTTGGCTTCCTGGTTCGCCAGGGCCGGGGCGAGCAGGCCCGGGGGCTGCTGAACAAGGTCGACCCGAGCCGCCAGCTGAGCGCGGCCGACGAGCTGGTGATGACCGACGTGAAGGGCAAGAGTGCCTCGGTGCTGGAGCTGTTCCGCGAAGGCCGTGGCGTGCGCACCTTCTCCCTGTGGCTGGCTTTCTTCTGCTGTCTGCTGATGGTCTACGCGCTGGGCTCCTGGTTGCCGAAGCTGATGGCCAACGCCGGCTACAGCCTGGGTTCGAGCCTGTCGTTCCTGCTCGCGCTGAACTTCGGCGGTATGGCCGGCGCCATCCTCGGCGGCTGGCTGGGCGATCGCTTCAACCTGTCGAAAGTGGTGGTGGTGTTCTTCGCCGTGTCGGTGGCCTCCATCAGCCTGCTGGGCTTCAAGACGCCGATGCCGGTCCTCTACACACTGATCTTCATCGCCGGTGCCACCGTGATCGGCACGCAGATTCTGCTGTACGCGACCGCCGCGCAGTTCTACGGCCTGTCGATCCGCTCCACCGGTCTCGGCTGGGCCTCGGGCATCGGCCGCAACGGCGCCATCGTCGGCCCGCTGCTCGGCGGTGCGTTGCTGGGCATCAACCTGCCGCTGCAACTGAACTTCATCGCCTTCGCCGTCCCGGGCGTCATCGCCGCCCTGGCTATGACCGCCTTCGCCATTTCCAGCAAGCGCAGCGGCACTCCTGCGCCGGTGGTGATGGCAGCAGCGGCCAAGGCCTGATCACAAAACTTCAACACGGATAACGCCATGAGCCCCATCCTGATCGAACGCATCCAGACGATCATCGTCGACCTGCCGACCATCCGCCCGCACAAGCTGGCGATGCACACCATGCAGCAGCAGACGCTGGTGATCGTCCGTGTGCAGTGCAGCGACGGCATCGAAGGCATCGGCGAGGCCACCACCATCGGCGGCCTGGCCTACGGCAACGAGAGCCCAGAAAGCATCAAGCAGAACATCGACAGCCACCTCGGCCCGCTGCTGGTGGGCCAGGAGGCCGCGAACATCAACGCCGCCATGCTGCGCCTGGACAAGGCGGCCAAGGGCAATACCTTCGCCAAGTCCGGTATCGAGAGCGCATTGCTCGATGCCCAGGGCAAGCGTCTTGGTCTACCAGTCAGCGAGCTGCTCGGCGGCCGGGTACGAGACAGTCTGGAAGTGGCCTGGACCCTGGCCAGCGGCGACACCGCGAAAGACATCGAAGAGGCCGAGCGCATGCTCGATTTCCGCCGCCATCGCATCTTCAAGCTGAAGATTGGCGCCGGCGAGGTGAATGCCGACCTCAAGCACGTCATCGCTATCAAGCAGGCCCTCGGCGAGCGTGCCAGCGTGCGCGTCGACGTCAATCAGGCCTGGGACGAATCGGTGGCGCTGCGCGCCTGCCGCATCCTCGGCGACAACGGCATCGACCTGATCGAACAGCCGATCTCGCGGATCAACCGCGGCGGGCAGGTGCGCCTGAATCAGCGCAGCCCGGCACCGATCATGGCCGATGAGTCCATCGAGAGCGTCGAGGATGCGTTCAGCCTGGCAGCCGACGGCGCGGCCAGCATCTTCGCCTTAAAGATCGCCAAGAACGGCGGTCCACGAGCCGTACTGCGCACTGCGCAGATCGCGGAGGCGGCGGGTATCGCACTGTACGGCGGCACCATGCTCGAAGGTTCCGTCGGCACCCTGGCCTCGGCGCATGCCTTCGTCACCCTCAACAAGCTGACCTGGGCCACCGAGCTGTTCGGCCCGCTGCTGCTCACCGAAGAAATCGTCACCGAGGCGCCGGTCTATCGCGACTTCCGGCTGGAAGTGCCGCGCACACCCGGTCTTGGCCTGACCCTGGATGAAGAGCGCCTGGCGTTCTTCGCCCGTAAGTAAGAGGAGGACCCGAGATGCTCTTCCACGTGAAGATGATCGTGAAACTGCCGGTCGACATGGATCCGGCCCAGGCTGCCAAGCTCAAGGCCGACGAGAAGGAACTGGCGCAGAGCCTGATGCGTGAAGGCAAGTGGCGCCACCTCTGGCGCATTGCCGGCCAGTACGCCAACTACAGCGTGTTCGACGTCGCCAGCGTGCAGGAACTGCACGACACCCTGATGCAGCTGCCGCTGTTCCCCTACATGGAGATCGAGGTCAACGCGCTGTGCCGCCACCCGTCCTCGATTCATGACGACGACCGCTGATCCCGTTTCGAAGCCGGCCCCGCCCGGCTGGTTAACCCGCGTAACGACAATTACAAGACGAGGCCTGAGCCATGACTGTGAAAATCTCCCACACCAGCGACGTGCAGCAGTTCTTCAAGGAAGCCAGCGGCTTCAACAATGACGAAGGCAGCAGCCGCATGAAGACGGTGATCAACCGCATCCTGGTCGACACCGCGAAGATCATCGAAGACCTGGAAATCACCCAGGACGAGTTCTGGAAGGCGGTGGACTACCTCAATCGCCTCGGCGGTCGTCACGAAGCTGGCCTGCTGGTCGCCGGACTCGGGCTGGAGCATTATCTCGACCTGCTGCAGGACGCCAAGGACGAACAGGAAGGCCTGGTCGGCGGTACCCCGCGCACCATCGAGGGCCCGCTGTATGTCGCCGGCGCGCCGATCGCGCAGGGTGTCACGCGCATGGATGATGGCAGCGAAGACGACGTCGCGACCGTGATGTTCCTGCAAGGCCGTGTCTTCGATCCGAGCGGCAAGCCGCTGGCCGGTGCGGTGGTCGATCTGTGGCACGCCAACACCAAGGGCAATTATTCCTACTTCGACAAGAGCCAGTCCGAGTACAACCTGCGCCGTCGTATCGTCACCGACGAGAACGGCTATTACCGCGCGCGCAGCATCGTGCCGTCCGGCTATGGCTGCTCGCCCGACGGGCCGACCCAGGAGGTGCTGGACATGCTCGGTCGCCACGGCCAGCGGCCGGCGCACATTCATTTCTTCATCTCCGCGCCCGGTCATCGTCACCTGACCACGCAGATCAACCTGGCGGGCGACAAATACCTCTGGGACGACTTCGCCTACGCCACGCGCGATGGTCTGGTCGGCGACATCCGCTTCATCGACGATACCGAAGCCGCACGTGCACGGGGCGTGCAGGGTCGTTTCGCCGAAGTGGATTTCGACTTCCAGCTGCAGAAGGCGCCTGCCCCGCAAGCCGAGCAGCGCAGCAAGCGCCCGCGCGCGCTCCAGCAAGCCTGAGGGTTGCCGCGGTGCCCGGTATTAGCCGGGCACCGCGGTGCTGCACCGGTAATGCAGCCGCTTCATTCATAACAAGAGTGATCCGGGCATCGACCACGGATCGCCAGGCCTGTCTTGCGAGGCGACATGAAAGCTCTGATGAAAGACTTCTCGCTCTCCGCCGTGGTCGCCGGTTTCATCGCGACCGTGATTTCCTACGCCGGTCCGCTGGTGATCATCTTCCAGGCCGCCAAGGCTGGGGGCATGCCGCACGAGGTGCTCTCGTCGTGGGTCTGGACCATCTCCATCGGTAGCGGCGTGCTCGGCATTCTGCTCAGCGTGCGCTACCGGGTTCCCATCATCATCGCCTGGTCGGCGCCCGGTTCGGCGCTGCTGGTAACCCTGTTGCCCGACATCACGCTGAACGAGGCCGTCGGCGCCTATATCGTCAGCAGTGTGGTGGTGCTGCTGGTAGGGCTGTCCGGCGCGTTCGACCGGATCATCAATCGTCTACCGGCCGCCATCGCCGCGGGCATGCTGGCTGGCATCCTGTTCCGTTTCGGTACCGGGCTGTTCGTCTCGGTCAAGGAACAGCCCTGGCTGGTGCTGGCGATGTTCGGCACCTATCTGCTGTTCAAGCGTGCCTTGCCCCGTTACGCCGTGCTCGCCGTGCTGGTCGTCGGTATGACGATCACCATCGCCTCGGGTGAGCTGCGCAGTGACGCACTGGTCATCGGGCTGGCGACGCCGGTATGGATCACCCCGGAGTTCAGCTGGCAGGTCATCCTCAATATTGCCTTTCCGCTGGTGATGGTGGCGCTGACCGGACAGTTCGTGCCTGGCATGGCGGTGCTACGCAACGACGGCTACGAGACGCCGGCCAGTCCGCTGATCAGCAGTAGCGCACTGGGTTCGCTGCTGCTGGCACCGTTCGGCTGTCACGGGCTGAACCTGGCGGCGATCACGGCGGCGATCTGTACCGGCCGGGAATCCCATGAAGATCCGTCCAAGCGTTACGTCGCGGGTGTTTCCGGCGGTGTCTTCTATCTGCTGCTGGGCATCTTCGGGGCGACGCTGGTCTCGATCTTCACCGCGTTCCCGGCCGCCTTGATCGCCGCCCTGGCCGGGCTGGCGCTGTTAGCGGCCATAGGCGGGGCATTGAGCGCGGCAATGGCAGTGCCAGCCGATCGCGAGGCGGCCTTGATCACTTTCCTGGTCACCGCCTCGGGAATGTCCTTTCTCGGCCTATCGGCGGCGTTCTGGGGGCTGATCTTTGGCATCGCCGCTCACCTGTTGCTCAGCCTGCGCAAGCCGGCACCAGCAGTGGCGGCCGGTCGCAAGGAACAGCCGGCGCGGTGACCGGCCGACAATCGTAACGATTCACCCATAACGAGTTAGTCGCTTTCTCCGGTTGCTGCCGGGGGAACGGCTGCGTGCAACTGAAAAACAACAACAAGAGCGAGTTAGATGATGCAGAAAATATCCATTTCCCGACTGACCCTGGCCGCCGGCATGACGTCGATGATTACTCAGTCGTTCGCCGCTGACGGCGGTTTCGTCGAGGACGCGACGGCAACACTGCAGGCGCGTAATTACTATTTCAGCCGAGACTTCTCCGACATCGTCGGCCCAAGTCGGCAATCGAAGGCGGAGGAGTGGGGGCAGGGGTTCATTCTCAATTTCAGATCGGGATACACCCTTGGAACTGTCGGCTTCGGCGTCGATGCTATCGGGCAGCTGGGAATCAAGCTCGACAGCAGCCGTGATCGCATTGGTACCGGCTTGCTCCCGGTTGGGAGCGATGGCCGCGCGCCGGATGAGTACAGCCGCATGGGGTTGGCACTCAAGGCAAAGGTGTCGAAGACCGAACTGAGGGTGGGTGAGCTGCAGCCCAATCTGCCAGTACTGACCTTCAGCGATATTCGGCTGCTCCCGCCCACCTATCAGGGCGCCAGCATTGTCTCCAGCGAAGTTGATGGGTTGACGCTGCAGGCCGGCCGTTTACGCTCGACCAGCCTGCGCAACGAGGCTGGCGACGACCGGATGCGGGCCATGCTGGGCCGAACGCCTCAGGCGGCATTCAGCGATGCCTTCAACTACGCCGGTGGCGATTACACGTTCAATGACAAGCGCACGTCTTTCGGCCTCTGGTATGCGCAGCTCGAGGACATCTATAACCAGCGCTACATAGGCCTTAAGCATAGCGAGCCGCTCGGCGACTGGACCCTGGGCGCCAACCTCGGCTACTACGATTCGCAGGCCGACGGCAGCAAGCTGGCCGGCAACGTGGACAACCAGGCTTTCTACTCGCTGCTGTCGGCGAAGCGAGGCGGGCATACCTTCTATATAGGCTATCAGGCCATGTATGGCGACAGTGCTTTGCCCCGCGTCTTCGCCAACGTCACGCCGTTGGGCAACGAGGTGCCCACCTACGAGTTCGCCGAGCGGGACGAGCGTTCCTGGCAAGCTCGCTACGACTATGATTTCGCCGCGCTCGGTTGGCCCGGTCTGGTTGCGACGGTGCGCTATATCACCAGCGATAACGTAAGCACGGGAATGGGTTTCGAAGGTACGGCGCAGGAGCGCGATCTGGACATTGGCTATACCGTGCAGAGCGGTCTGCTCAAGAATGTGGGTATCCGCCTACGCAACGTAGCGGCGCGCTCGAACTACCGCAGCGATATCGACGAGAACCGTCTGATTCTGAGCTATACGTTCACCTTGTTCTGAACTGGTTGCCCGCGCCGAGCCGCTCACTCGGTGCGAAGCAATGCGGTCTGCACTACTTCCCGTAGAATCGAAATAAACGGTTGACGGCTGTTTTCAGACCCCTATAATGCGCACCACTTCCGGCGCAGTCCTCAAACAAAACCTCTTGTAAATCAAAAGGTTAGCTAAATAAAGGGGTTGCACCGGTGGCGGATTCGAGTAGAATGCGCCGCGCTGACAGGGTGGTGGTTGAGCCCGGTTGGTGGCTTCGGTCGGATCGATCGAAAGCGGTTGAAAGAGGTGGTTGACAGCGGTTCTGATCGCTGTATGATTCGCCTCCCGCTGACGAGAGATGCAGATTGATCGAGGCGGCAAGCGGTTGAGTAGAAAAGAAATTTTCGAAAAACAGCTTGACAGTAAGAAAGGCTGCTGTAGAATGCGCGGCCTCGGTTGAGACGAAAGGCTTGATCGAAACGCTCTTTAACAACTGAATCAAGCAATTCGTGTGGGTGCTTGTGAATGTAAGACTGGTAGTCGCAAGATTATCAGCATCACAAAGCAACACTCGTTTATTCGAGAGTTACTCTTTCTAGTAAAGAGATTTGCGATTGCTGAGCCAAGTTTAGGGTTTTCTCAAAACCCAAGCAGTATTGAACTGAAGAGTTTGATCATGGCTCAGATTGAACGCTGGCGGCAGGCCTAACACATGCAAGTCGAGCGGATGATTGGAGCTTGCTCCATGATTCAGCGGCGGACGGGTGAGTAATGCCTAGGAATCTGCCTGGTAGTGGGGGACAACGTTTCGAAAGGAACGCTAATACCGCATACGTCCTACGGGAGAAAGTGGGGGATCTTCGGACCTCACGCTATCAGATGAGCCTAGGTCGGATTAGCTAGTTGGTGAGGTAAAGGCTCACCAAGGCGACGATCCGTAACTGGTCTGAGAGGATGATCAGTCACACTGGAACTGAGACACGGTCCAGACTCCTACGGGAGGCAGCAGTGGGGAATATTGGACAATGGGCGAAAGCCTGATCCAGCCATGCCGCGTGTGTGAAGAAGGTCTTCGGATTGTAAAGCACTTTAAGTTGGGAGGAAGGGCAGTAAGTTAATACCTTGCTGTTTTGACGTTACCGACAGAATAAGCACCGGCTAACTTCGTGCCAGCAGCCGCGGTAATACGAAGGGTGCAAGCGTTAATCGGAATTACTGGGCGTAAAGCGCGCGTAGGTGGTTCGTTAAGTTGGATGTGAAAGCCCCGGGCTCAACCTGGGAACTGCATCCAAAACTGGCGAGCTAGAGTATGGCAGAGGGTGGTGGAATTTCCTGTGTAGCGGTGAAATGCGTAGATATAGGAAGGAACACCAGTGGCGAAGGCGACCACCTGGGCTAATACTGACACTGAGGTGCGAAAGCGTGGGGAGCAAACAGGATTAGATACCCTGGTAGTCCACGCCGTAAACGATGTCGACTAGCCGTTGGGATCCTTGAGATCTTAGTGGCGCAGCTAACGCATTAAGTCGACCGCCTGGGGAGTACGGCCGCAAGGTTAAAACTCAAATGAATTGACGGGGGCCCGCACAAGCGGTGGAGCATGTGGTTTAATTCGAAGCAACGCGAAGAACCTTACCAGGCCTTGACATGCAGAGAACTTTCCAGAGATGGATTGGTGCCTTCGGGAACTCTGACACAGGTGCTGCATGGCTGTCGTCAGCTCGTGTCGTGAGATGTTGGGTTAAGTCCCGTAACGAGCGCAACCCTTGTCCTTAGTTACCAGCACGTTAAGGTGGGCACTCTAAGGAGACTGCCGGTGACAAACCGGAGGAAGGTGGGGATGACGTCAAGTCATCATGGCCCTTACGGCCTGGGCTACACACGTGCTACAATGGTCGGTACAAAGGGTTGCCAAGCCGCGAGGTGGAGCTAATCCCATAAAACCGATCGTAGTCCGGATCGCAGTCTGCAACTCGACTGCGTGAAGTCGGAATCGCTAGTAATCGTGAATCAGAATGTCACGGTGAATACGTTCCCGGGCCTTGTACACACCGCCCGTCACACCATGGGAGTGGGTTGCTCCAGAAGTAGCTAGTCTAACCTTCGGGGGGACGGTTACCACGGAGTGATTCATGACTGGGGTGAAGTCGTAACAAGGTAGCCGTAGGGGAACCTGCGGCTGGATCACCTCCTTAATCGAAGACACCGGCTTCGTCATAAGCTCCCACACGAATTGCTTGATTCACTTGCGAAAGGCGATTGGGTTTAGACCCGAGAGTAACGATTGGGTCTGTAGCTCAGTTGGTTAGAGCGCACCCCTGATAAGGGTGAGGTCGGCAGTTCGAATCTGCCCAGACCCACCAATCGAAGGGGCCATAGCTCAGCTGGGAGAGCGCCTGCTTTGCACGCAGGAGGTCAGCGGTTCGATCCCGCTTGGCTCCACCATTAACTCTAGTCGCCGAAAGCTCAGAAATGAGTGTTTACCAGGACGGTTGTTGATCGCCTGGGTTGAGCATTGATTTCTGGACTTTGCGCCAGAACTGTTCTTTAAAAATTTGGGTATGTGATAGAAGTAGACCGATGTGTTGCTTTCACTGGCAGCATGTCGCGTCAAGGTAAAATTTGCGTGTTCTCTATGCAAATTTTCGGCGAATGTCGTCTTCACGTTATAGACAGTAACCAGATTGCTTGGGGTTATATGGTCAAGTGAAGAAGCGCATACGGTGGATGCCTTGGCAGTCAGAGGCGATGAAAGACGTGGTAGCCTGCGAAAAGCTTCGGGGAGTCGGCAAACAGACTTTGATCCGGAGATCTCTGAATGGGGGAACCCAGCCATCATAAGATGGTTATCACACACTGAATACATAGGTGTGTGAGGCGAACCAGGGGAACTGAAACATCTAAGTACCCTGAGGAAAAGAAATCAACCGAGATTCCCTTAGTAGTGGCGAGCGAACGGGGACTAGCCCTTAAGCTTCTTTGATTTTAGCGGAACGCTCTGGAAAGTGCGGCCATAGTGGGTGATAGCCCTGTACGCGAAAGGATCTTAGAAGTGAAATCGAGTAGGACGGAGCACGAGAAACTTTGTCTGAACATGGGGGGACCATCCTCCAAGGCTAAATACTACTGACTGACCGATAGTGAACCAGTACCGTGAGGGAAAGGCGAAAAGAACCCCGGAGAGGGGAGTGAAATAGAACCTGAAACCGTATGCGTACAAGCAGTGGGAGCCTACTTTGTTAGGTGACTGCGTACCTTTTGTATAATGGGTCAGCGACTTATTTTCAGTGGCGAGCTTAACCGAATAGGGGAGGCGTAGCGAAAGCGAGTCTTAATAGGGCGTCTAGTCGCTGGGAATAGACCCGAAACCGGGCGATCTATCCATGGGCAGGTTGAAGGTTAGGTAACACTGACTGGAGGACCGAACCGACTACCGTTGAAAAGTTAGCGGATGACCTGTGGATCGGAGTGAAAGGCTAATCAAGCTCGGAGATAGCTGGTTCTCCTCGAAAGCTATTTAGGTAGCGCCTCGTGTATCACTGCTGGGGGTAGAGCACTGTTTCGGCTAGGGGGTCATCCCGACTTACCAAACCGATGCAAACTCCGAATACCAGCAAGTGTCAGCACGGGAGACACACGGCGGGTGCTAACGTCCGTCGTGAAAAGGGAAACAACCCAGACCGTCAGCTAAGGTCCCAAAATCCTGGTTAAGTGGGAAACGATGTGGGAAGGCTTAGACAGCTAGGAGGTTGGCTTAGAAGCAGCCATCCTTTAAAGAAAGCGTAATAGCTCACTAGTCGAGTCGGCCTGCGCGGAAGATGTAACGGGGCTCAAACCAGGTACCGAAGCTACGGGTTCATCGCAAGATGAGCGGTAGAGGAGCGTTCTGTAAGCCTGTGAAGGTGAGTTGAGAAGCTCGCTGGAGGTATCAGAAGTGCGAATGCTGACATGAGTAACGACAATGCGAGTGAAAAACTCGCACGCCGAAAGACCAAGGGTTCCTGCGCAACGTTAATCGACGCAGGGTGAGTCGGTCCCTAAGGCGAGGCTGAAGAGCGTAGTCGATGGGAAACGGGTTAATATTCCCGTACTTCTAGTTACTGCGATGGGGGGACGGAGAAGGCTAGGCCAGCAAGGCGTTGGTTGTCCTTGTTTAAGGTGGTAGGCAGAGATCTTAGGTAAATCCGGGATCTTAATGCCGAGAGCTGATGACGAGCTTTCTTTTAGAAAGCGAAGTGGTTGATGCCATGCTTCCAGGAAAAGCCTCTAAGCTTCAGGTAACTAGGAACCGTACCCCAAACCGACACAGGTGGTTGGGTAGAGAATACCAAGGCGCTTGAGAGAACTCGGGTGAAGGAACTAGGCAAAATGGCACCGTAACTTCGGGAGAAGGTGCGCCGGTGAGGGTGAATGACTTGCTCAGTAAGCCCATGCCGGTCGAAGATACCAGGCCGCTGCGACTGTTTATTAAAAACACAGCACTCTGCAAACACGAAAGTGGACGTATAGGGTGTGACGCCTGCCCGGTGCCGGAAGGTTAATTGATGGGGTTAGCGCAAGCGAAGCTCTTGATCGAAGCCCCGGTAAACGGCGGCCGTAACTATAACGGTCCTAAGGTAGCGAAATTCCTTGTCGGGTAAGTTCCGACCTGCACGAATGGCGTAACGATGGCGGCGCTGTCTCCACCCGAGACTCAGTGAAATTGAAATCGCTGTGAAGATGCAGTGTATCCGCGGCTAGACGGAAAGACCCCGTGAACCTTTACTATAGCTTTGCACTGGACTTTGAGCTTGCTTGTGTAGGATAGGTGGGAGGCTTTGAAGCGTGGACGCCAGTTCGCGTGGAGCCATCCTTGAAATACCACCCTGGCAACCTTGAGGTTCTAACTCTGGTCCGTTATCCGGATCGAGGACAGTGTATGGTGGGTAGTTTGACTGGGGCGGTCTCCTCCTAAAGAGTAACGGAGGAGTACGAAGGTGCGCTCAGACCGGTCGGAAATCGGTCGCAGAGTATAAAGGCAAAAGCGCGCTTGACTGCGAGACAGACACGTCGAGCAGGTACGAAAGTAGGTCTTAGTGATCCGGTGGTTCTGTATGGAAGGGCCATCGCTCAACGGATAAAAGGTACTCCGGGGATAACAGGCTGATACCGCCCAAGAGTTCATATCGACGGCGGTGTTTGGCACCTCGATGTCGGCTCATCACATCCTGGGGCTGAAGCCGGTCCCAAGGGTATGGCTGTTCGCCATTTAAAGTGGTACGCGAGCTGGGTTTAGAACGTCGTGAGACAGTTCGGTCCCTATCTGCCGTGGACGTTTGAGATTTGAGAGGGGCTGCTCCTAGTACGAGAGGACCGGAGTGGACGAACCTCTGGTGTTCCGGTTGTCACGCCAGTGGCATTGCCGGGTAGCTATGTTCGGAAGAGATAACCGCTGAAAGCATCTAAGCGGGAAACTTGCCTCAAGATGAGATCTCACTGGAGCCTTGAGCTCCCTGAAGGGCCGTCGAAGACTACGACGTTGATAGGTTGGGTGTGTAAGCGCTGTGAGGCGTTGAGCTAACCAATACTAATTGCCCGTGAGGCTTGACCATATAACACCCAAACAATTTGGCTGTTAGACGGTAAGTCGACATACAGACCGAAAATCTGCACGAACACGCAATACCGATTCGATCACATACCCAATTCGCTGCAGCGGCTCAACCCCGAGGCAGCAACCGAATTGCTTGACGACCATAGAGCGTTGGAACCACCTGATCCCATCCCGAACTCAGCAGTGAAACGACGCATCGCCGATGGTAGTGTGGGGTCTCCCCATGTGAGAGTAGGTCATCGTCAAGCGCCTATCCCAAACCCCCGACCCGCATACGCAGGTCGGGGGTTTGCTTTTGCGCAGAGAAAATGCTTGGACCGCCACTGGTTTGTTGAGGCCGATAAGTCACCGCAGCTGCTCCCTTTAGCGGTGATTGCACTGCGTAGCAACCTCTGTGCATGAATCACGCGGGCAAAACGCGTAAAATTGCACGCTTCGCCATGATCAGATTGCGAGTGCATGACCTGACTGCTTCGGTCAATGCCTAATTCATAGCAGGGCGGATAGGGCCTTATAGCTGTTAGCGCAGCAACTGCCAGAAGCGTGCCAGCGGACTGACCGAGACCTCACTGTTCAAACCTCGATTCCAAGCCGCCCGCCGTTTGCTTTAATCGCTGTTGCCCGAACCCAGCATGGTCTCCGGACGTACCCAATCGTCGAACTCTTCACTAGTCAAATAGCCAAGCTCCAGCGCAGCCTCTCTCAAAGTGGCGCCTTCGGCATAAGCCTTCTTCGCGATCTCGGCCGCTCGGTCATAGCCGATATGCGGATTCAGCGCAGTGACCAGCATGAGACCGCGCTCAAGATGTTCTGCCATGCGTGCCGGGTCGGGTTCGAGGCCGGTGATGCAGTGGGTATTGAAGTTGCGACAGCCATCGGACAGAAGCCGTATCGACTGGAGCAGGTTATGGATGATCACCGGCTTGAATACGTTGAGCTGGAGATGACCCTGACTCGCTGCGAAGCTGATGGTCATGTCATTGCCCATCACCTGGCAGGCGAGCATTGAGAGCGCTTCGCACTGGGTCGGATTGACCTTGCCGGGCATGATGGAGCTGCCGGGCTCGTTGGCTGGCAATCTCACTTCGGCGAAGCCTCCGCGAGGTCCTGAGCCGAGCAGACGAAGATCATTGGCCAGTTTCATCAAGGCGACCGCCAGCGTCTTCAGTGCACCGGACAGCGCGACCAGTGGCTCGTGGCCGGCCAAGGCGGCGAACTTGTTCGGTGCCGAGACGAACGGCAGGCCGGAAAGGGCGGCCAGCTCGGCTGCGATCGCTTCGGCGAAGCCATGTGGCGAGTTCAAACCGGTACCTACTGCGGTGCCGCCTTGCGCCAGTTCATAAACAGCCGGAAGGCACTGGCGAATCGTCCGCTCGGCTATGTCGAGCTGAGCGACGAATGCCGACATTTCCTGGCCGAAGGTGATCGGCGTGGCGTCCATCATATGGGTGCGCCCGGTCTTGATCAGCTTGTTGTGCCGCGCGGCCAGTTCGGCCAGCCCGCCGGACAGCTCGGCCAAAGCCGGAAGCAGCTCACCGTGGACCGCCTTGGCAGCGGCAATGTGCATCGCTGTGGGGAAGCAGTCGTTGGAGCTTTGCGCGCGATTGACGTGGTCGTTGGGATGCACGGGAGACTTGCCGCCACGCTTGCCTCCGGCCAGCTCGTTGGCGCGTCCGGCGATGACCTCGTTGACGTTCATGTTGCTCTGCGTGCCGCTACCGGTCTGCCAGACCACCAGCGGAAACTGGTCGTCGTGCTGGGCATGCAGAATCTCGTCGGCGGCCTGTTCGATCAGTCGCGCAACGTCGGGCGGCAGGTCGCCGATGCGGTTGTTGACCCTGGCTGCCGCCTTCTTGATTAGCGCCAGCGCATGCAGCACCTCGATCGGCATGCGCTCGGCACCGATTGCGAAATTGCTCAGCGAACGTTGCGTCTGGGCACCCCAGTAAGCCTGCTCCGGTACTTCGACCTGCCCCAGGCTGTCGGTTTCTATACGCGTCATGCCATGCTCCTGCTCGATATTGCTGGTTTAGGCCGCCTTGCGGTGCCGGCGGTTCCATGGCCCGCCGGTCGTTGCTTGAGGCATTGGAACTCTCGGCGCAGAATGTGTCCATTGAGGGCTACCTATCGCCTTCCCAAGGGATTTCCAATGCCAACCTTACGTACCCGGGCGTTGCGCTGTGCAATGCTGTTTGTCTGCATCAGCTCTTCGGCATTGGCCGACACCGCCAGCCACGCCAGCAGCGCGGAACGTTTCCTCAAGCTGGCGAACGCCGATCGGCTAGCAGTGCCTGTCTATGCACAAGTACAGCAGATGTTTGCGCAGCGTTTCGCCGAGGCTCAGGCGCCCGAGAGCAAGAAGGCGATGCTCGAGCGCTATCAAGCCCAGGCTAACACCGCGCTGGATAAGGCCATAGGGTGGGACAAGCTGAAGCCCGATCTGGTGTCCCTGTATACCAGTCAGTTTTCCGAAACCGAGTTGAATCAGCTGATCGATTTCTATCAGTCGCCACTGGGCAAGAAGATGCTCGCCAAGCTGCCGGAGCTCAATGCACGGTCTGCCCAGCTAACCCAGGCCAAACTCGAAAGCGCGGTGCCGGAAGTGAACAAGCTGTTGGCCGACATGACGGCCGAACTCGAAAAACAGAAGCCTTGAGAGAGCAGGCAATGCGCAAACTTGATCTGATCCAAAACGCCCTGCAGGTTCTGCAGCCCGAGCACCTGGAAGTGCTCGATGAAAGCCACACTCACAGCCGCGGCCTGGAGACGCACTACAAGGCGGTCATCGTCAGCGAGCAGTTCGCGGGTCTTAACTCGGTCAAGCGGCACCAGAAAGCCTACGCCGCCATGGGTCCGCTGATGCAGCAGATCCATGCACTTGCTCTGCACACCTACACGCCGGAAGAGTGGGCCCAGCAGCGTGTGGCTCCGGCATCACCGGTTTGCGCCGGTGGGCATAAATAGAGGCGACAACGGACGGGAAACATCCCGGATGTTCTTTGCTAGAATCGCGCTCGCGCCGGCCCACGCCGGCGCTTTCGTTTGTATCCGGTCCACCCTTTACGCGGGTGACCACTGGTGGAAAACTCCATGACACGAAAAATCGTTGTGGCAGCGCTGTACAAGTTCGTTTCGCTGCCGGACTACGTCGCCTTGCGCGACCCTCTCCTCACGACGCTTACCGAAAACGGCATCAAGGGCACCCTGTTGCTGGCGGAGGAAGGCATCAATGGCACGGTATCCGGCACCCGCGAGGCGATCGATGCGCTGCTCGACTGGTTTCGCCGCGACCCTCGCCTGGCTGACATCGACCACAAGGAATCCTACTGCGACGAACAGCCGTTCTATCGCACCAAGGTGAAGTTGAAGAAGGAGATCGTCACGCTGGGCGTACCCGGTGTCGATCCCACTCAGCGGGTCGGTACCTATGTCGAGCCGCGGGACTGGAACGCGCTGATCGACGATCCCGAGGTTCTGCTGATCGACACCCGCAACGACTACGAAGTGGCGATCGGTACCTTCGAGGGCGCGATCGATCCGCAGACCAAGTCGTTCCGCGAATTCCCCGATTACATCAAGGCGCATTACGACCCGGCGAAGCACAAGAAGGTCGCGATGTTCTGCACCGGTGGCATTCGCTGCGAAAAGGCTTCGAGCTACATGCTTGGCGAAGGGCTCGAAGAGGTCTATCACCTCAAGGGCGGCATTCTCAAATACCTGGAAGAGGTACCCGAGGCCCAGTCGCACTGGAAGGGCGACTGCTTCGTGTTCGACAACCGGGTCACCGTTCGCCATGACCTGAGTGCCGGTGAGTTCGACCTGTGTCATGCCTGCCGCGCCCCGCTGTCCGTGGAAGACCGGCAATCGGAGCACTACGCTGCGGGTATCAGCTGTCCGCATTGCTGGGACAACCTGAGCGAGAAGACGCGAGCCGGCGCGCGCGAGCGGCAGAAGCAGATCGAACTGGCCCGCCAGCGCAACCAGCCTCACCCCATCGGCCGTGATCCGCGGGAGCAGGATCGCTGATTAACGCCAGCCCGCGAGCACGCCAAGCAGTAAGGGGAGTAACGAAGTGGCCCGACTGATCTATGTGATGGATCCGATGTGCTCATGGTGCTGGGGCTTCGCTCCCGTGCTGCAGGGGCTTGCCGAGCAGGCCGCGGAGCACGGTGTGCCGCTCGTGCTGAGGGTCGGCGGCCTGCGCCGAGAACAGGTTGCGATGGATGAGGCCGGGCGCTCGCGCACGCTGTCCTACTGGCAAGCTGTGCATAACGCCACTGGACAGCCATTCGATTTCGAGGGCGGTTTGCCGGCGGGATTGATCTACAACACCGAGCCTGCATGCCGAGCCCTGGTCGCCGCGCGCGGGCTCGATGAAAGCCGGGTCTGGCCGCTGTCGCTGCTGATCCAGCAGGCCTTCTACCAGCACGGGCGTGATGTCACGCAAGCCGCGCTGCTAGTGGAGCTGGCCGAGGCGGCTGGGCTCTCCAGCGAGCGCTTCGCCGAGCGCTATGACGACCCGGCCACCAAGGCCGAAACGTCGGCGGATTTCAGCTGGGCCGAGAATCTTGGTATCGCCGGGTTCCCGACGCTGCTGGCCGAGCACCAGGGCCAACTGGCACTGCTCACCAACGGCTATCAGCCGCTGACAGTACTGGCCCCATTACTTGGCCGCTGGCTGGAGCACAACGCGCATGCCTGACCAGCTCAGTTGGGCGGAGATTCGCCGCCTTGCGCTGCGCCACCGCAAGGCCTTGATTCTGGCCAACCTGGTCGCGGTTCTGGCCACGCTCTGCAGCGTGCCGATCCCCTTGCTGTTGCCACTGCTGGTAGACGAAGTGCTGCTCGGCACCGGCGATGCGGCACTGCGCGTGATGGATCGCTTCCTGCCCGCCAGCTGGGAAACGGCGGCCGGCTATATCGGCCTGATGCTCGGTATAACCCTGCTGCTGCGGGCCTCGGCCTTGGTCTTCAACGTCCTGCAGGCGCGGCTGTTCGCCCGGCTGTCGAAGGACATCGTCTATCGCATACGCGTGCGGCTGATCGAGCGTCTCAAACGCATCGCCCTCGGTGAGTACGAGAGCCTCGGCGGTGGTACGGTTGCGACTCATCTGGTCACCGATCTGGAGACCATCGACAAGTTCATCGGTGATACCCTCAGTCGTCTGCTAGTGGCAGTGCTATCGATCATCGGCACAGCGGCCATTCTGATATGGATGCACTGGCAGCTGGCGCTGCTGATCCTGCTTTTCAACCCACTGGTGATCTACGCCACCGTGCAGCTGGGCAAGCGGGTGAAGCACCTGAAGAAGCTGGAGAACGACAGCACCTCGCGCTTCACCCAGGCGCTTACCGAAACCCTCGATGCGATACAGGAAGTCCGTGCCGGCAACCGCCAGGGATTCTTCCTTGGTCGACTGGGGCTACGGGCGCGGGAGGTCCGCGACTACGCCGTCGCTTCGCAGTGGAAGACCGACGCCTCAAACCGCGCCAGCGGCCTGCTGTTCCAGTTCGGCATCGACGTGTTCCGTGCCGCGGCGATGCTGACCGTGCTGTTCTCCGATCTGTCGATTGGCCAGATGCTCGCCGTATTCAGCTACCTCTGGTTCATGATCGGACCGGTGGAGCAGTTGCTGAGCCTGCAATACGCCTTCTATGCCGCCGGCGGCGCTTTGGGGCGGATCAATCAGCTGCTGGCCCGCGCGGACGAGCCGCAATATGTCGGCGGTCGCAACCCATTCGCCGATCAGGCGACGGTGGCGATCGATGTGCGCGACCTTCACTTCGCCTACCAGGACGAAGCGGTTCTCGAGGGGTTGAACCTGAGCATCGCGCCGGGGGAAAAGGTCGCGATCGTCGGCGCCAGCGGCGGTGGCAAGAGCACCTTGGTGCAGCTGCTGCTGGGGCTTTACCAGCCGCAATCGGGGCAGATTCGGTTCGGCGGCGTTCCGCTCGAGGAAATCGGTTTGGCCACGGTGCGCGACAATGTGGCGGTCGTGCTGCAGCATCCGGCGCTGTTCAATGACAGCGTGCGTGCCAACCTCACCATGGGGCGCGAGCGGGACGATGAGTCGTGCTGGCGGGCGCTGGAGATCGCCCAACTGGCCGATACCATTCGCCAGCTGCCGAGCGGGCTCGACAGCATTGTCGGGCGCTCCGGTGTGCGACTGTCCGGCGGTCAGCGGCAGCGGCTGGCCGTAGCGCGCATGGTGCTCGCCGAACCCAAGGTGGTAATTCTGGATGAAGCGACCTCGGCCCTCGATGCCGCGACCGAGTACGCCTTGCATCAGGGATTGAATCGGTTCCTCCGCGACCGCACCACCTTGATCATCGCCCATCGTCTGTCGGCGGTGAAACAGGCCGATCGAGTGCTAGTGTTCGACGGTGGGCGGATCGCCGAGGATGGTGATCATCAGCAACTGATCGCTGAGGGCGGGCTTTATGCGCGCCTGTATGGGCATCTGCAGCACTGATTGCCCACGCAGTACCGGACCATCGCCGTTTCGCCTGCCGATGACTGTATCGCCGCCCCGAGCCAGGCGGCGACCGCCAGTCTTAAGGCGTCAAAAATATCCTGACGCCGCACTCAACTATTAGTAATCTCTGCCGACTTCCCGAGCGTGCCCCTTTTTGTGGAACCTTTCTGATGGAACCAGTGCAGAACCTATTCACCAATCTTTCGGTTGCCAAAAAGCTTATCTGCGGCTTCGGTCTGGTACTGCTGCTCACGCTTGGCGTCGCGGCGACCGGCTTCGTTGCGGTCGACGAGATTCTGGGTCGGGCGCAGCAGATCGAGCAGCTGTCCAGCGTCAACGCGTCGATCCTGGCGGCGCGCGGCGCCGAGCGTGACTACGCGCTGACGCGTCAGCAATCCTCGGCCGACGCGCTGCACGCATCATTGCAGCAGCTCGGTACCGAACTGGCAGGCTTGGCGAGTACTTCAAGTACGCAGGAGCGGGCCTACCTGACACGTATTCAGCAGGCTGCAGAAGAGTACAGCCGACAATTCGACCGTTACATGGCGCTGATCGAGCGTGGCGTGAAGCTGCGCACGCGCATGCAGGAGGCTGCTCAGGTCAGCCGCGAAGAGTTCGAATTCATCGAGCTGGACATGTACGACGCCGTGCGCGTGCTGCGCCTGGAAGGTGATCGCCTCAAGGGCAGCGATCCGCTGACGGTGGCCGAGGCGACCTCGGGCCTGACCAAGCAGATTCTCGACATGCGCACCCAGGAAAACCTGTTCGTAGCCAACAGCTCCGATGCAGCGGCCAAGAGCTGGAGCGAGCTGCACGCCAACGTGGTCGCCATTGGCGGCAACCTGAAGATCTGGCTGAACGACGATCAGCAGGCCTCGATGGATAAGGCGCTGGTCGAACTGGAGCACTATCGCAGCGCATTTGACGAGTTCCGCCAGAATCGTACCGAGCGAATCGCCCTGGAAGGCTCGATGGCGCAACAGTCCGAGGTGGTGATCGCCGCGGCGAATGAGGCGCTGAACAACGCGAGTAATGCCATGCAGGAGCAGCGGCGCAGCAGCTATCTGCTGCTCGGCGTAATCGGTGCACTGGCGATCTTCGTTGGTCTGCTGGCCGCCACAATGATTTCGCGGATGATCGTTGGCCCCCTGCGAGCGACCGTCCAGCAAGCTCAGCGCGTTGCTGCTGGCGACCTGACCCATTCCCAGGCGAGCACGCGTCGCGATGAGGTTGGTCAGCTGCAGAACGCCATGCACGACATGACTACCAGCCTGCGTAACCTGATCGGGCGCATCGGTGGCGGCGTCAGCCAGATCGCCGCGGCGGCTGACCAGCTTTCGGCAGTGACCGCGCAGACCAGCACTGGTGTGCAGACCCAGCGTGTCGAGACCGAGCAGGTGGCGACTGCGATGCACGAGATGGCGGCGACGGTGCAGGAGGTCGCGCGCAACGCTGAACAGGCTTCTACCGCGGCGCGGCAGGCTGACCAGCAGGCTCGCCAGGGTGATCGGGTGGTGCGCGATGCAGTCGGGCAGATCGGCAGTCTGGCCGGCGAGGTGGACCAATCGGCACACGCCATCGAAGCGCTGCACGCCGAAAGCGGGCGGATCGGCAGCGTGCTCGAAGTCATTCGTGCGGTCGCCGAGCAGACCAATCTGTTGGCACTGAACGCGGCCATCGAGGCGGCTCGCGCTGGCGAGCAGGGCCGCGGCTTCGCTGTTGTTGCGGACGAAGTGCGCGCCCTGGCGCGGCGCACCCACGACTCCACCGAAGAGATCGAAGGCCTGATCGGCAATCTGCAGCGCGTTGCGCAGCAAGCGGTGGAACAGATGCAGAGCAGTCGTTCGCTCACTCAGCGCACCGTCGAGTTGGCTAACGAAGCGGGTGTTGCGTTGGGGCGGATCACCGAGTCGGTCTCCACCATCGAGCAGATGAACCAGCAGATTGCCGCGGCGGCCGAGCAGCAGAGCGCGGTCGCGGACAACATCTCCGAGAGCGTGACGCGTGTGCGTGATATCGGCGACCAGAGCGCCAGTGCCACGGAGCAGACTGCCGGGGCCAGCGCCGAGCTGGCACGCCTGGGCGTGGAGCTGCAGGAACTGGTTCGTCAGTTCCGTACCTGACGGCGTGCGGCAGACGCGGCTCGCGCTCGAGCCGCGTTATCTGATCACCTTGCCGTTCAGCTCGGCCGCCCAGGCGGCCAGGGGGAGCGCGGGTTCCTGCTGCCAGATGCGCTGCCAGATGCTCTCCAGGCGGCGCATATTGCCCCGATTGGCCGGCAGGCGTTCGGGGCGCTCCACCAGCTGCCAGCCCTCGGCGCTGCGTTCGGCCAGAGGGAAGCGAAACGGATGGAACCCGGTCATGCCGAGTCTCAAATCGGTGACCAGTAACTGATCGCCATCCTTGTCGTAGCGCAGTACATCGCCGGTGAACCATCGCAGGCGTTGGTGCTGCGGCGATTCCTGCAGCGCGTCGGCAAGGTGCTCGTTGCGCGGGAGACGCACCAGACTCGGCGGCGCAGCGTCCAGCCAGCTGACCAGCGTTTCGTAGTAGTGCTCGCCGTCCACCAGAATCACCCGCCAGAGCAGGCTGTTGAACGGCGTCGGCGTGCTGAACATCCGCTCGACCTCGATGCCCTGGCGGCTGATGCTCGCTTGCACGCGCTGCTCGGCCATCTGTTTGCCGGCAAGAGTGAAGCCCAGGTAGCAGCTGGTCAGCAACAGCGCGTACGCCGGCCATCGGGCGGTGCGGCCATGCAGGCCGAACAGCGCGCCGGCCAGCACCGCGATCAGCAGCGGCACGCTGTAGAGCGGGTCGATGATGAAGATGCTGGACCAGGCGATCGGTGGGGTGGTCAGCGGCCATAGCAGCTGCGTGCCATAGCTGGTGAAGGCGTCCAGCAGCACATGGGTGATCAGCACCAGCCAGATGGTGAGGAATAGTCGGGTGCCGGAGTATCGCTCGTCGGGGCGGAATCGCCGGATCAGCCAGGTCAGCAACACGGCGAGCAGGCTGAGGACGAACAGCGAATGGCTGAAGCCGCGATGATAGGTCATGTTGGCGACCGCATCGCCGTAGTCGATGACCACGTCGAGGTCGGGCAGGGTGCCGAGTATGGCGCCGTAGGCGAGCGCCTTGCGACCTTGCCAGCGTCCGAGCATCGCGCCCTGCACGCTGGCTCCGAGTAAGGCCTGGGTGATCGAGTCCATATGCAGGTCCCTTGGGGCGGGTAGTTACCTTAGCCGAAGCGCTGGCGGCACCCGATCGGCAAATTTCGAAAAAGTATGTCGTGTCTGGGCATGGCATAGGACAATCGCGGCTCAATCGTCCATGGCGCCCACCTATGCTGGAAATCTCCAACACCGTGCAGCTGCCGGATGCCGAGATCGAATTGACCGCGATACGCGCCCAGGGTGCCGGCGGGCAGAACGTCAACAAGGTGTCCAGCGCCTTGCACCTGCGTTTCGATATCCAGGCGTCCTCGCTACCGGCGTTCTACAAGGAGCGCCTGCTGGCGCTGCGCGACAGTCGCATCACCGCGGAGGGTGTAGTCATCATCAAGGCGCAGCGCTACCGCACCCAGGAGCAGAATCGTCTCGATGCGCTCGAGCGGCTGGCGGAGCTGATTCGCAGCGTCGGCAAAGTGGAGAAAGCCCGGCGCCCGACCAAGCCGACCCTGGGCTCGAAGAAGCGCCGCCTGGAGGGCAAGAGCAAACGCGGTGCGATCAAGGCCGGGCGCGGGCGGGTGGACTACTAAGCCCTCAGGTGCCGGTGCGCACCTCGTCTGTTGCCTCGGCGGGAGGCATGTCGTCCAGCTCGCTTTCGTTGGCCGGTTCGTGGCTGGCAGCGTCTTCCGGGGTGTCGGGCATCAGCTCCATGACCGTGGGACTGGTGCGCAGGATCGGCGTGAAGTGGCCGTGCGGTTCGGTGACCAAGTCGAACACCTTGCGCGGCCGGTAGAACGCATAGAATGCCAGCACGCCGAGGCCTACCGCGAAGAACAGCGGCAGGGCGATGGGGCCGGCCAGATGCATCAGGCCGCCGGCCGCCACCGGGCCCAGCGCGGCGCCGAAGCCGTTGGCCAATAGCAGGCCGCTGGAGCCGGACAGAATCTCGTCGGGATTGAGCTGATCGACCATCTGCGCGACGGCGATGGAGTAGATGGAAAAGGCCAGCCCGCCCCAGACGAACATCAGCCCCAGCAGCAACGGGCTGGCCATCAGCGGTGCTACGGCGAGCGCGAGAATGGCGGCCAGCGCCACCACCCAGAGCAGCACGGTGCGCCGCTCATGTTTGTCGGAAAACAGCCCGATCGGCCACTGCAGCACGGCGCCGCCGAGGATGGTGATGCTCATCAGCAGGCCCACGCCGGCCCCATCGAAGCCGATCTCGCTGGCGTACACCGGCGCCAGGCCCCAGAACCCGCCGAGGACGAAACCGGATACCCCGGCCGCCATCAGCGGCAGCGGGGCGATGCGCGCCAGTTGCAGCAGGTCGGTCGGGGGAATGTCGGGCAGGGTCGGCTGCGGCTGGCGGGTCAGGGTGATGGGCATCATCGCGCCGCCGATGAGGATGGTCGCCAGGGCAAACAGGGTGAATTCCATCGGGCTGTCGAGCCCCAGCAATTGCTGCGCCGCCGCCAGGGCACCCAGATTGACGGCCATGTATACGGCAAATACCTGGCCGCGCTTCTCGCCGCTGACCTGGGCGTTGAGCCAGCTCTCGATGACCATGTACAGCGTGACCAGCGCGATGCCGTAGACCACCCGCAGCACCAGCCATACCCACGGATTGACGATCATCACGTGCAGCAGCACGGCGGTGGCCGCCAGCGAAGCGTAGAAGGAAAAGGTGCGGATGTGCCCGACCCGCCGGATCAGCGAAGGCGCCAGCCAGGTGCCGACGAGAAAACCGGCGAAATAGCCGGACATCAGCAGGCCAACCATCCCTGTCGAATAGCCTTCGGCCACGCCGCGCAGGGTCAGGAGTGTGTTGAGTAGCCCGTGGCCGAGCAGCAGCAGGGCCACACCGGCGAGCAGTGAACTGATGGGAGCGATCAAGGACGTCATGCGGTAACCCTAGGCAGCGAAGCCGGTGAAGGCAAGTCCAGGTGCGTCGGACGCTGGCCGATGATGTGACCTAACTTGCTAATTTTCATAACAAAGTCGTGGGAAGCGGCGGCTGGTAGGGCCGACGCTCCCTGCGTTGTGCATTTGGCAGCCGTGGCCATTCAGGATTCCCGCAGCGTCGCGCACTGCAATGGCTTGGCATGGCGCACGGCCTGGTTCAGCGACTGCACGGCTTCGACCATCGCCTCGCGGTCGAGCACGCCGGTCAGGCTGATCGCCGCCTGGTCGACCACCGCCTGGGCATGGCGCAGCAGCACCCGTTCGGTGTCGGCATCCTCGGCGGCGTAGAGCAGGTTCTTGCAGGCCTGCAGCAGTGCTTGCAGAACCTGTAGGTCGTCAGCGCCATAGCGGCGCTGCGGGCCGAAGGTCATCTGCAGCAGCTGATGCAGATTCAGCTCGCGGATGAAAATCCGCGGTCGATCCTCGGCGCGGGCGACTTCGTGGTCGGGCATCTGCATGCGCTCGGCCAGCAGTACGCCCAGCATGTCGATCGCCTTGATCGCCGTTCCCGGGTCGTTGATCCCCGGGCTCAGGGCGCGCACGGCGATTTCGACGATCTGCTTGAAGCCAAAGAAGAAGTGCCGCTGCGCGTACTCCTCGACATAGAAGTCGAAACAGTCGAGCAGACGGTTCGTGCAGTTCTCGTCGAGTTCACGGTCGATGCGTATCAATGGATGTCCGGGCATGACGAAGAAGCCGTAGTGCACCTGCACGGTCATGCGCGCGTCCTGCTCTTCGAGGAGGTCCTGGGCGGCGGCGACGTTCAGCGCCTTGAAGTAGCCCGAGCGCCGCGCGCGCACGACTGTCCATTGCGCGTCGTCCGGCCAGGCCGGCGCATGGCTGTCTTGTAGCTGACGGCGGCGTGCGCGCAGCTGGCCGAGGGTCTGTTTGTAGACGCGGTTGAGGATGAAATCCACCTGGATCGACAGCGAAATGGAACGGATGAAGTACACGAACAGACACAGGCAGATCACCGCTAGCCCCAGCGCCAGGAAGATGCCCAGGCTCGGTACGTTGATGTCGTCGCCTTCCTGAATGGTCGAGATCAGCATCAGCGAATCGATGATCGTGCCGAGATAGACGCCGAGCACCACCTGATGACTGCGGCTGCTGATCAGGCCGGGAATGACCCGCGGCGACAGCGAGGAGGCGGCCGAGTTGAGCACCACCATCACCATCGAGAAGCTGAACACCATCAGCGAAATGATTCCGCCGACCAGGGTGCCGAGGATCAGTCGGGCATTCTCGGCGTTCTTCACCAGGCCGAGGTCCAGATCTTCCTTGTACGGCTGCAGCCAGGTCATCTCCAGCAGGATCGTCACGACGCAGAGAACTGCCAGGCCCACCGCGATCAGGGTCGGGTAGAAGGCGATGCTGCCGGTGACGCGGTGATACAGGCGAAACAGCCTGTTGGTCAGTGATGGCATGGCAGCTCCCTGCGGTGATCCGGCGATACGTGTCTACCGCCGTTCGGCAGCAAGCGGCGACTATCGTTCGCTTCAGGCCGGGCCGTCGGCCACGAGGGTCGCGATCAGCGCACGCACGCTGCCGGGCAGCGCGTCCAGTTCGCGAACCAGAATGCTGCGCTCGCGCACCGCCCAGGGTTCGTCCAGTGTCACCAGCGCGAGCTGCATGGTGCGGCTGTGCCGCCTCGCGGCGGACTCCGGGATGATGCCGATGCCCACACCGGCCTCGATCATCCGACAAACCGCCTCGAAGCTGGAGACCTGGATGCGCAGTGAGAGCTGGCCACCCAGTTTTTCCACTTGGTCGCGCAGAAAGGTCAGCAGGGTGCTGCCTTCGTGCAGGCCGATGTGCTGGTAGGCCAGTGTCTGGCGCAGCGTGACCTGTCGCTCGCCTGCCAGCGGATGGCCGATCGGCACTGCCAACAACAGGCGGTCGGTGCTGAAGTGCAGCACCTGAAGCCCCTCTGCGCGTACCGGCCCGGCAATGATGCCCATGTCCGTGCTGCCGTCGAGCACACCGCGGACGATGTCGCGGCTCAGCCTTTCCTGCAGGTCAACGCTTACGCCGGGGCGCTCGGCGAGAAAGCCGGCCAGCACCTCCGGCAGGAATTCGGTCACCGCCGTGGTGTTGGCGAAGATACGGATGTGTCCGGCCGAATCGGTGCCGTATTCGGTGAACTCGCTTTTCAGGTAGTCCACCTGGCGCATGATCAGCCGCGCATGCTGCAGCAACTTGTGGCCGGCCGGCGTCAGCTCGACACCGCGGCTGTCGCGGTAAAGCAGGCGGCTGTCGAGCTGGCCTTCCAGCGCCTTGATGCGCGCGCTGGCGGCTGCCGGCGAGAGGTGTGCGCGTCGTGCGCCCTGGGTCAGGCTGGGGGACTCGGCAATATGGATGAACAGGCGCAGGTCGGCCAGATCGAAGTGCATAGACGTCTCGGTTTGGGCTAGGCGTTCAGCTTAGCCGAACGCTGGTGTCGGTAAATACAAATTCTCGGAACGCTGGCTTCGTAGCATCCTGCGGCAAAACAAGACAACAGCGGAACCCGACGATGACCGATACCTCTGCCTGGATTGGCCGCAGCGAAGAAGTCCACGACCAGCTCAGCCGCAACCTGCTGATGCGCATTGCCGCGACCTTCGGCGAAAGCACTCCCGCGCACGGCGAAGCGCTGCCACCTCTGTGGCAATGGTGCTTCTTCCAGGAGCCGGTTGCCGAAAGCGGCCTCGGCGAGGATGGCCACCCGGCACGCGGTGGCTTCCTGCCTCCGGCGGATAACCGCAACCGCATGTGGGCCGGCGGCCGGGTCGAGTTCCTTCGTCCGCTGGAAGCCGGCGGCGAGGCGCGACGCGTGTCTACCATCAAGCACATCGAGGAGAAACAGGGCCGCACCGGCGCGCTGCTGTTCGTCACCGTGCAGCATGACTATCTGCAGGACAGCCGGCTGGCGATCCGCGAGGAACAGGACATCGTCTACCGTGAGCCCACCCCGCCGAAGACCAGCAGCGGCGAACCCATGGTCGCCGGTGGCTGGCGCGAGGCGGTCACACCGACGCCGACGCTGCTGTTCCGTTATTCGGCGGTCACCTTCAACGGCCATCGCATCCATTACGACTGGCCCTACGTCACCGAGACCGAAGGCTATGCCGGCCTCGTCGTTCACGGCCCGCTGATCGCAACCTTGAACCTGCGCGCCTTCTGCCGCGCCAATCCCGACGCCCGCCTGCGCCGCTTCGCCTACCGCGGCCTGCGCCCGCTGATCGCGCCGCAGCCGTTCGAGGTCGGCGGTCGCATCGTCGCGCCGGGAAAGGCCGAACTCTGGGCCGGCGACCACAACGGCCTGGCGCAGAAAGCCGAAGTGGAATTCGACTGAATCGTAGGGTGGATAACGGCGCAGCCTTATCCACCGTTGAGGCCGCGTGCCGCACAAGCGAGAAACCGAGATGAACCCGAACAAGACCGAAGAACTGAATTTCATCCGCGAAGGCGTGCGCGCCCTCTGCGCCGAATTTCCCGCCGAATACTGGCGCAAGATCGATGAGGAAAAGGGCTTCCCGGAAGCCTTCGTCACGGCCATGACCGAGGCCGGCTGGCTCTCGGCGATGATCCCGGAAGAATACGGCGGCTCGGGCCTGGGCCTGGCCGAGGCCTCGGTGATCCTCGAGGAGGTCAACCGGTGCGGCGGCAACTCCGGGACCATCCACGGGCAGATGTACAACATGTTCACCCTGCTCAGAAACGGCAGCGAGGAGCAGAAGCGCTACTACCTGCCGAAGCTGGCCAGCGGTGAGCTGCGCCTGCAGTCCATGGGCGTCACCGAGCCGACCACCGGCACCGACACCACCAAGATCAAGACCACCGCCGTGCGCCAGGGCGACAAGTACGTCATCAACGGGCAGAAGGTGTGGATCTCGCGCATCCAGCATTCCGACCTGATGATCCTGCTGGCACGCACCACGCCGCTGGCCGAGGTGCAACGAAAGTCCGAGGGCATGTCGATCTTCCTCGTCGACCTGTGCGAGGCCATCGGCAACGGCCTGACCGTGCAGCCGATCGCCAACATGGTCAACCACGAGACCAACGAGCTGTTCTTCGACAATCTGGAGATTCCCGCCAGTAGCCTGATCGGCGAGGAGGGCAAGGGCTTTCGCTACATCCTCGACGGCCTGAATGCCGAGCGCACGCTGATCGCCGCCGAGTGCATCGGCGATGGCCGCTGGTTCGTCGAGAAGTCCGCGCAGTACGCCCGCGACCGTGTGGTATTCGGCCGGCCCATCGGGCAGAACCAGGGCGTGCAGTTCCCCATCGCCGAAGCGCATATCGAGATCGAGGCCGCCGACCTGATGCGCTGGCGCGCCTGCGAGGAATACGACGCCGGGCGCAACGCCGGGGCGGCGGCCAACATGGCCAAGTACCTGGCAGCCAAGGCCAGCTGGGAAGCCGCCAACGCCTGTCTGCAGACTCACGGTGGCTTCGGCTTCGCCAACGAATACGACGTCGAGCGCAAGTTCCGCGAGACGCGGCTGTACCAGGTGGCGCCGATCTCCACCAACCTGATCCTGTCGTACGTGGCCGAGCACCTGCTCGAGCTGCCGCGCTCGTTCTAACGGAGCCAGACGTAGGGTGGAAAACAGCGAAGCCTTTTCCACGTGTATCGAACAGGCGATACAAGTGGTGGAAATGCTTCGCGATTTCCACCCTACGAAAGAGGGAAGTGCGTCATGAATATCAGCCATCTCGACCACCTGGTGCTGACCGTCGCCGACCTTGAGGCAACGATCGACTTCTACACCCGCGTGCTCGGCATGCAGGCGGTGACCTTCGGCGAAGGGCGCAAGGCGCTGGTCTTCGGCAACCAGAAGATCAACCTGCACCAGGCCGGGCGCGAATTCGAGCCCAAGGCCGAGCGGCCGACCCCGGGGTCGGCGGACCTCTGCTTCATCGTTGCCACACCGCTGGCCGAGGTGATCGCACACCTTCAGGCGCAGCAGGTCGCCATCATCGAAGGTCCGGTGCAACGCACCGGCGCGACCGGACCGATCCGCTCGGTGTACCTGCGCGACCCCGACCAGAACCTCATCGAACTGTCCAATCCGTTAGAGAATTCGCTGGAGCCCAACGCATGAGCCAGCACACCCGTGCCCTGACCGAATTCCTCGCCGGGCTCGCCTACGAGCAGATCCCCGAACCGGTGCTCGCCCGCACCGAAGACCTCTTTCTCGACTGGCTCGGCTCAGCCCTGGCCAGCGCAGGCTCGCATCCGATTCCGCTGTTCGAGCGTTACGCGCAGAAGATGGGCCCGGCCGACGGGCCGGCGCGCATTCTGGTCAACGGCCAGAGCAGCTCGGCCTATTTCGCCGCGCTGGTGAATGCCGCCAGCTCGCACCTGGTGGAGCAGGACGACCTGCACAACAGCTCGGTGTTGCACCCGGCCACGGTGGTGTTTCCCGCTGCGCTGGCGGCGGCGCAGGATCTCGGCAAGTCCGGCCGCGAGCTGTTGGTGGCCTCGGTGGCCGGCTACGAGGCGGGCATCCGCATCGGCGAGTTCCTCGGCCGCTCGCATTACCGCATCTTCCACACCACCGCGACGGTCGGCACCCTGGCTGCGGCGGTGGCCGTTGGCAAGCTGATGGAGTTCGACCAGCAGCAGTTCACCCATCTGCTCGGCAGCGCTGGTACGCAAGCGGCGGGGCTGTGGGAGTTTCTCCGTGACGCGGCGGACTCCAAGCAGCTGCACACCGCCAAGGCGGCCGCCGATGGCCTGCTCGCCGCCTACCTGACCGCCGATGGCCTGACCGGCGCACAGAACATTCTCGAAGGCGAGCAGGGCATGGCGGCGGGCATGTCCCGCGATGCCGAGCCGAGCAAGCTGTCGGATCGGCTCGGCAGCCGCTGGGCGCTTGCCGAGACATCCTTCAAATTTCACGCTTCGTGCCGCCATACCCATCCGGCTGCCGATGCACTGCTTGACCTTATGCAGCGTGAGGGGTTGAGCGCGGCAGACATTGCCAGCGTCACTACCCGCGTGCACCAGGGCGCGATCGACGTGCTCGGCCGCGTGACGGTGCCGCAGACGGTGCATCAGGCCAAATTCTCCATGGGCACCGTGCTGGGGCTGATCGCCCTGTACGGCAAGGCCGGCCTGACCGAATTCCACAACCATGCGCTCAGCGACCCGCGCGTCGGCGAGTTCCGCGCGAAGGTCTCGATGACCCTCGATCCCGAGGTGGACGACGCCTACCCGGCACGCTGGCTCGGTCGCGTCGAAGTGACCACCGCCGATGGCCGCACGCTGCACGGCGCCATCGACGAGCCGAAGGGCGACCCGGGCAACACGCTGAGCCGCGCCGAGCTGGAGGACAAGTTCCGCCGCCTGGTGCAGTTCTCCGCGGCGCGCAGCGATGACGAGGCGGGCGCGCTGATCGATACGGTCTGGCGCCTGCGCGAGCTGCAGCGGCTGGACGCGTTGGCCTGAACTGAACCGTAGGGTGGATGACGGCGAAGCCTTATCCACCAATGTGGCGCCAGAGCCCCAGGGGCTGGAACAAACGCGTGGAAATGGCTTCGGCGATTTCCACCCTACGCCGAAATTGCAGGAACCGAACATGAACGACACCCAAGTCAAACCCCGCCCACTCGATGGCATCACCGTGGTCAGCCTCGAGCACGCCATCGCCGCGCCGTTCTGCACGCGCCAGCTGGCCGACCTCGGCGCACGGGTGATCAAGATCGAACGGCCCGGTGCCGGCGACTTCGCCCGCGGCTACGACGAGCGGGTCGACGGCCTGGCCTCGCATTTCGTCTGGACCAACCGCTCGAAGGAAAGCCTGAGCCTGGACGTGAAGCAGGACGCCGCTGCCCAGGTGCTCGACCAGCTCTTGGCCAAGGCCGACGTGCTGGTGCAGAACCTGGCCCCTGGCGCCGCCGCGCGCATGGGGCTCTCCTTCGAGGCGCTGCACGAGCGCTTTCCGCGGCTGATCGTCTGCGACATTTCCGGCTACGGCGAGGGTGGCCCCTACGAGCAGAAGAAGGCCTATGACCTGCTGATCCAGAGCGAAGGCGGCTTTCTCTCCGTCACCGGCGGGCCGGGTGAGACCGAGATGGCCAAGGCCGGCTGCTCCATCGCCGACATTGCCGCCGGCATGTACGCCTACACCGGCGTGCTTTCGGCGCTGATGCTGCGCGACAAGACGGGCGAGGGCAGCCGCGTCGACGTTTCCATGCTCGAAAGCCTGGTGGAGTGGATGGGCTACCCGTTGTATTACGCCTACAAGGGCGCTACGCCGCCGCCCCGTGCTGGCGCCGCGCACGCCACCATCTATCCCTACGGACCGTTCCCTACGGGTGACGGCGGCACGGTGATGCTCGGCCTGCAGAACGAGCGCGAGTGGCTGGCGTTCTGCGACAAGGTGCTGCTGCAGCCGGAACTGGCGCAGGACGAGCGCTTCTCGAGCAACGCCCGGCGTTCGGAGAATCGCACCGAATTGCGTGCGCTCATCGTCGAGGCGTTCAGCCACCTGAGCGCCGAAGAGGTGATCGCCCGGCTGGATGCTGCGCCCATCGCCAATGCGCATGTCAACGACATGGCCGGTGTCTGGGCGCATCCGCAGCTAAAGGCGCGCCAGCGCTGGAGCGAGGTGGACAGCCCGGCCGGTCGCTTGCCTGCGCTGCTGCCGCCGGGGCGCAACAGCGCCTTCGCCCCGCGAATGGACCCGATCCCCGCCTTGGGCCAGCACACCGACAGCCTGCTGGCCGAGCTGGGTTACGCCCCCGGCGACATTCAGCGCTTACACGAGCAGGGCGCGGTATGAGCGTGCCCAGGAGCCAGCCCATGAACTCATCGATCATCCGTAGCGCGCTGTTCGTCCCGGCGACCCGCCCGGAGCGCATTCCCAAGGCGCTGGCGAGCGGCGCCGACGCGGTCATCGTCGACCTCGAGGATGCGGTTGCGGAGAACCTTAAGGCAGAGGCGAGGGGCAACCTCGATGCTTTCCTCGCTGCCAACCCGGCGGCGTGCCTGCTGGTGCGCATCAACGCGCCAACCCATGCCGAGCAGGCCGCGGACCTGGCGCTCTGTGCCCGTCATGCCGGCGTCGCCGGCGTGCTGCTGCCAAAGGTCGAAAGCGCGGTGCAGGTTGCGCTGGCGGCCAGCTGCGGCAAGCCGGTCTGGCCAATCGTTGAAAGTGCCCGCGGGCTGGCCAATCTGGCGGAAATTGCCGACGCCCAGGGTGTCGAGCGGCTGTCCTTCGGCGCGCTGGACCTGGGCCTCGATCTCGGCCTGGCCAACGGCACCGCCGGCGCCGAGCGCATGCTTGACCAGGCACGCTATGCGCTGCTGCTGCAGTCGCGATTGGCCGGGCTGGCAGCACCGCTGGACAGCGTCTTCCCCGACATCAAGAACCTCGAAGGCCTCGCCCGTGCCGCTGCCTACGCGCGTGACATGGGCTTTGGCGGCCTGCTGTGCATCCACCCGAGCCAGGTGGCCGTGGTGCACGAAACCCTGATGCCCAGTGCCGCGGAACTAGACTGGGCGCAACGCATCCTCGCCGCCGGAGCTTCCGGCGATGGGGTTTTCGTGGTGGACGGACAGATGGTCGACGCCCCCGTCATCGGCCGTGCCCGTCGCCTGCTGCAACGTGCCGGGCAAGCGGTGCCCTGACCGCAACGCTTGCCCGCGAAACGTACCAACCGACAAAAACAAGAGGGTACTTCCATGCTGAGTAACAAGCTCAAGGCACTCGCCTGCGCGCTTTCTTTCACCGTCGCCGGGCTGGTGCATGCCGACCCCGTGACCATCAAATTCGCCCACGTAGTGGCGGACAACACACCGAAGGGGCAGGGCGCCCTGCTGTTCAAGAAACTCGCCGAGGAACGCCTGCCCGGCAAGGTGAAGGTCGAGGTCTACCCGAACTCCTCGCTGTTCGGCGACGGCAAGGAAATGGAGGCCCTGCTGCTCGGTGACGTGCACATGCTGGCCCCCTCGCTGGCCAAGTTCGAGCATTACGCCAAGGCCATCCAGATCTATGACCTGCCGTTCCTGTTCGACGACCTGGCGGCAGCCGATCGTTTCCAGAGCGGCCCGCAGGGCAAGGCACTGCTGCGCGCGATGGAGGACAAGAACATCACCGGCCTGGCCTACTGGCACAACGGAATGAAGCAGCTTTCGGCGAACAAGCCGCTGCGCGAGCCGAAGGATGCCCGTGGGCTGAAGTTCCGCGTACAGGCCTCGGCAGTGCTCGACGAGCAGTTCAAGGCGGTGCGCGCCAACCCCCGCAAGATGAGTTTCGCCGAGGTTTACCAGGGCTTGCAGACCGGCGTGGTCAATGGCACCGAGAACACCTGGTCGAACTATGAAAGCCAGAAGGTGCACGAGGTCCAGCCTTACATGACCGCCTCCGACCACGGCCTGATCGACTATATGGTGATCACCAACACCGAGTTCTGGAACGGCCTGCCGGAAGACGTGCGTGGCGAACTGGAAACGATCATGGATGAGGTTACTGCCGAGGTGAACCGCCAGGCCGACGACCTCAACCAGCAGGCACGCCAGGCCATCGCGGCCTCCGGCAAGACCGAAGTCATCGAGCTGACCCCCGAGCAGCGCGCGATGTGGCGCGAGGCGATGAAACCGGTGTGGAAGAAGTTCGAGAACGACATCGGCGCCGAGCTGATCGAAGCGGCGCAGGCGGCCAACCGCTCCTGAGCTCCAAAGGCACCAAGCGGCGGAGAACGAACGGGCCTGTCCGATGTGACCGGCCCGTTTTTTTATGCCTGTAACCAGGCTTATGCTGACCGACCAGAGCGCGCAAGGAGACGCCGGCATGAGTCGTTACGCCAAGGTCAGCACACCCGTGCTGGATATCGCTTATCTCGAATGGAACCCCCGCGGCCAGCAAGTGGCCGTGCTTGTACACGGCTGGCCGGATTGCGCCGAGAGCTGGACCGATGTCGCCGAGCGCCTGGCCGCAGCAGGCTACCGCGTGCTCTGCCCGACGCTGCGCGGCTTCGGCCAGACGCGCTTCACTGATCCGCTGACCCCACGCAGCGGCCAGCTCGCCGCGCTGGGCCGTGACCTGCTGGATTTCATCGACGCATTGCGCCTCGACCAACCGGTGCTGGTCGGCCATGACTGGGGTGCACGGGCGGTGGCGAACGCCTGCGGGCTGCGCCATCACGCCGCCGCACGGCTGGTGATGCTCGCGGTGGGCTACGGCACCAACGATCCGAACCAGCAGATTTCCCTGACCCAGGCGCGCAACTACTGGTACCACTGGTACATGGCCACCCCGCGCGGCGAGCAGACAGTAGTCGAGGATCGCGCGGCCTTCACGCGGTTGCTGTGGGATACCTGGTCACCGGCCGGCTGGTACGCCGAGGCTGATTTAATCCAGGCACTGGAGGCATTCGACAACCCGGACTGGGCCGCCGTGGTACTGCATTCCTATCGCCACCGCTGGGGCTTCGTCGATGGCGACCCTGCCTATGCATCGGACGAGGCGCTGCTGCAACCGGCCCCGGTGCTCGCCGTGCCGACGCTGGTGCTGCACGGCGAGGCTGATACCTGCAACGCGCCGGAAACCTCGGCCGGGCGTGAGGCCTTGTTCAGCGGCCCATACCACCGTCAGTTGCTGCCAGGCGTCGGCCACTTCCCCCAGCGCGAGGCACCGCAGGCGGTGGCCGAGGCGATTCTGCAGTTCTGTCAAGGGGACTGAGCCCGCTGTTACATGCTGCGGGCGGCGAGACCTAACCGTTTCTCTGGCCTGCAGTGGTTGGTTTTCCTCGGGTTCTGCTAGGTCTGCCGCTTGTACTAGCCAGCTTTTTTTTTTTGCAGCTCTACACGGCATGGAATCTCGAAGCCTTATCGAAACGGCAATTGTCGAGCGTGTGCGAAAGGTCGCAGGCGAGGCAAGGTTTGATGACATCAATTTCATGCTTCCCGGAGCTGGTGTATAAACACCCGGCGTCGCTGAGAGGCCCGAGCTAGAGGCTCGGAGACAACAGAGAGTGGAATGTTGTACACCAAGCCCGTTCGGCGTCTTATATACCACTGTCGTCTAATTATAGTTGGCTACTAGGAAAGCACCGTGCCGAAAAAGAAGAGTGTCAAGAAGTCTGCTCGGGAATTTATAGAGCACGCCGATGAACTACAACAGTTCGTAGCTGGACCCGCGCAAGGTCTTTCAGATCAGCAAAATTCTTGGTGCCACGACTATGCTGTTATTCGACTTTATCGTGAATTTGAGCAGATGATGCTGTCGGCAATAGTTGGCGCAATAAACAACAGCACAGCAACAATCTCTTCAACAACAGGTGTCGAGTTCCCAAAACATCTTACGGACGAGGTGTGTGAGTATCTTGTACTTGGCGGCAACTATTTCGATTTCAAAGGTCGGGACGGACTTATAAAAACTCTCAAAAAATTTGTTCCAGATAATCATTACTTGATCGCCATAATAAAGAAAGATAAATACAAACAAACTCTAGAGCGGCTATCTGCCCTTAGAAATTATGCCGCCCATGAAAGCGCTAAGTCTAAGCGGGCCGTCTTAAATGCCATCGGGCAAGAAAGAGTTGGTTCCGCAGGGTCGTGGTTAAAAATAAAAGGTCGCTATGGCGCCATCTCGGACAAACTTAAAGAGCTTGCAAGTGAGGTTGAAATCGCTGCCCCATACTAGCTCGGCAGCTAACAACTGGTTCAAACCGTTCGCTTCGCTCACTGGGACGGGCTAAAGCCCGCCCCTTAACCAAACGTTAGGTATTCAGTCCCATCATGAAGAACGATAGCGAAGAAATCCCTCTCGAAGATGAGTGCGTCACACACAACCACCCTGTTCCTGCTGCAGAGCTTGCTCGGTATAGCATAGAGAGAGACACTCACTCCGAGCGAGACCGAGCTATGTTGAAGGGCAAGCCCCCGATGAAGTTGTCCATCATGTAGAGCTAATCAAACGGGAGGTCGTCGTAGGCAACGTTTATGAAATATGGGATGTTACGACAGATAAGGACCGCTGGTGGGTCATTACAAATCTAACGAATCTGTATTCTCAAAAACACTTTCCAAGTCTCGACTACACTCTATCTTTCCATATCGGTCTAATGATGCGACTCAGAAGTCGCTCCGGCCGTGTTGATGCAGATGACCCCAGCCCCTTTGATGAAGTTTTGAGACGGATAGATCAGGCACAAAGCAAACATGACGGTGCAGTGGAGGCGGAGGAGTACCAATCCGTAGGAATGCTGCTCAGAGAAAGCCTCATATCACTCATAGCAGCTCTTCGCCGCCGCACTGAGCTTCCCGCCGATCTTGAGCGCCCGCAGGATGCAAACTTTATCGCTTGGACAGAGGCTCTTATGAACCTGCTGTGTGGGGGTGGCAGCAATAAAGAACTAAGGCAGCATCTCAAGAACACTGCCAAAGAATGCTGGCAATTGGTCAATTGGCTCACTCATACCAGAAGTGCAAGTAAAACAGCTTCATCAGTTGCTATTCACTCCTGCCAAACAACTATCGGACACTTTATCCAAATACTGGAGAGAAGCCGGGCAGACAAAACAAAGAAATGCCCGGTCTGCAAATCGCGCGACATCCGAACGCATTTTGATATCGCAATCCCGCCAGATGGCGAGTACTACATGAGTTGCGGCGTCTGCGATTGGACAGACCATCCAGGAGAAGTAGAGTGACGAACGCTACAAAGCCATTCTCTGCGCATAAAAAATACCTAACAACGGCTTCAAACCGTTCGCTCTGCTCACTGGGACGGGCTAAAGTCCGACCCTTAACCAAACGTTAGAGTTCAGAGAAACCAGAATGACTGTTCATCATATCCGACTCGAGCAGCAGCACTCAGATACTTTTTCGGCGTATGTCGCTAGAGTCTCGGAGGCCATTCGCAATCCTCCACCACTACTGCCTCTAAGCAAGGAAAAGCTGACTGATTTGCCGGACTCGCCGGGCATCTATGCGATATTCGAGAACGAAGAGCTCGTCTATGTTGGTGAGTCCGGATGCCTGAAGGAGCGAATCGGAGACCTTTTCAGAACAAGGAATCATTCGTTCAGGAGATCGCTTGGGGAAGAAAGGTTCCGTGACTTCGTCGGCTTTGAGCGCGCCACCACAAAACGCGGCTTCACTCCTGAAATTGAGGCTGCGCTGACGAAGTTATGTAGTGACTGCCTTTCAATACTGATTGTTCCGGTGGCGTTTGGAAGAAAGGAGATCGAAGAGCAGTTCGTGGCCGCAGGTGGCAAGCTTCGCAACAAGCGTGGACGGCGCGGGAGATGAACTCTAGCAAACGCATCAAGTTTGTGCGCACTGCGCGTCCGACTCGCAAAAAGCGAGGCGTTTCTTCAAACGCCAGCTTCCTCCATCCACTTCGGTCTCGGGTAACGACGATCGGCCTTGCCGGCCCTGAGTACCGCGCCCGGTACGTCGTGGCCGACCAGTTGGGGCAGGTCGGCGGCGCATTGCAGCAGACGGTCGAGATCGACGCCGGTGTTCAGCTCCATGCGCTGGAACATATGCACCAGGTCCTCAGTGCAGATATTGCCGCTGGCACCCGGCGCGTAAGGGCAGCCGCCGAGTCCGCCGAGAGAGGCATCGAAGCGGTCGATGCCGGCGTTCAGCGCTGCCAGCGCGTTGGCCAAGCCCATGCCGCGGGTGTTGTGGAAGTGTGCGGTGAATGCTGCCTGCGGCCAGCTGTTCAGCACTTCGCGGCAGATGCGCTCGACCTGCGCCGGGTCGGCCATGCCGGTGGTGTCGCAGAGGGTGATGCCCTGCACGCCGATTTCCAGCAGGCGTTGCACCAGCTCATAGATGCGCCGCTCGGGCACGTCGCCCTCGAAGGGGCAGCCGAAGGTGGTCGATAGCGAGGCGTTGATGAACACGCCACTGCCGCGAGTGACTTCGATGATTTCGCGGAACTGCACCAACGACTGTTCGGGCGTCATGCGCAGGTTGGCCAGGCCGTGGGTATCGCTGGCCGACATCACCAGGTTGATCTCGTCCACCTCGCAGGCCAGGGCGCGCTCGCAGCCCTTCACGTTGGGCACCAGCACGGTGTACTCGACGCCCTCCGCACGGCGGATGCTGCGCATCACGTCCTCGGCGTCGCGCAGGTTGGGGATGGCCTTGGGCGAGGTGAAGGAGGTGACCTCGATCTTCGCCAGCCCGGTTTGCGAGAGGCGGTCGATCAGAGCGATCTTGGCTTCGGTCGGCACGAAGTCCGCTTCGATCTGGAAGCCGTCGCGGGTGGCGACTTCCTGGATATACAGGCGTTTGCTCATGGGAATCCTGTCGGTTGGACCTGGGCGTAGGGTGGATGACGCTTTACCCATCCACCGTGTGGTTTGCTGGCTGGTGGACAAGCTTCGCGTTGTCCACCCTACGTATGGCGCAGGGTGGATGACGCACTGTTCAGATGATCCCGCGTTCGCGCAGGCCCTGGCGTTGTTCATCGGTGAGGCCAAGGCCGGCCAGCACGTCGTCGGTGTGCTCGCCCAGTTGCGGGCCGCCTTCGCCGATGCGCCCCGGCGTGCGCGACAGCTTGGGCAGCACACCCGGCACCTTGAGCGGGCCGCCGAAGGTCTGCACCTGCTCGATCATCTGCCGCGCCAGGTAGTGCGGGTCCTTGACGATATCGGCGGCGGTGTAGGGATAGCCGGCCGGCACGCGGGCGCCCTTGAGCGCTTCGATCACCTCATCGCGGCTGTGCTGGATGGTCCATTCGCCGATGGCGGCATCGATCAGCTCGGCGTGCTGGGCGCGGCCGTCGTTGTGGGCGAAGCGCGGATCATCGGCAAGGTCCTGGCGGCCCATCAGGGTCATCAGGCGCTTGTAGATGCTGTCGCCATTGCCGGCGATCAAGACGTAGGCGCCGTCGTTGCACAGATAGGAATTGGACGGCGTGATGCCGGGCAGGGCACTGCCAGCCGGCTCGCGTACATAGCCGAAGGCGTCGTATTCGGGCACGAGGCTTTCCATCATGGCGAACACCGACTCGTACAGCGCCACGTCGATTTCCTGACCCTGGCCGCTACGGTTGCGCTCCTGCAGGGCGAGTAATACACCGATCACGCCATACAACGAGGACAGCGAATCGCCGATGCTGACGCCAACCCGCACCGGCGGCTGGCCGGGATAGCCGGAGAGGTGACGCAGGCCGCCCATGGCTTCGCCGACCACACCGAAGCCCGGCAGGTCGCGATAGGGGCCAGTCTGGCCGTAGCCGGAAATGCGCAGCATGATCAGCCGAGGGTTCAGCTTCGACAGCTCACCCCAGCCCAGACCCCATTCTTCCAGCGTGCCGGGGCGAAAGTTCTCCACCAGGATGTCGGCTTCGGCCACCAGCTGGCGGACGATTTCCTGGCCTTCCGCGGCCTTGAGATCCAGCGTCACCGAGCGCTTGTTGCGCGACTGCACATGCCACCAGAGCGAGGTGCCGTCCTTGAGCTTGCGCCACTTGCGCAACGGGTCGCCGACCCTGGGCGGCTCGATCTTGATCACATCGGCGCCGAATTCGCCGAGCAGCTTGCTGGCGAAAGGGCCGGCGATCAGTTGACCCATCTCGATCACCTTGAGGCCCTGCAGCGGCAGGTTCTTGTCTGTCTGTTCGCTCATCACGACACCTGTGCCGGTTGATTCATGGTGCCGAGCATGACCGACACATTGGCAGCGGACAATTGGTCGTTGGCCAAGCATGGCTTCGCACTCCACGAAGCCATGAGAGGTGGGGCCGTGGAATAGCGGCGGGAATAGGTGCATGCTTCGTCACCCGCGAATACGGAAGCTTGCCCATGCGCCGCATCGATTTCGTCACCCTTCGGCTGTTCGTCGCCATCGCCGAAACCCGTAGCCTGACCCGCGCCGCCGAGCGCGAGCATCTGGCGCTGGCAGCGGTGAGCAAGCGCGTCAGCGATCTGGAAGGGCAACTCGACGTCAGCCTGCTCTATCGCCAGCCCAAGGGCGTCGAGCTGACGCCGGCCGGCCACGCGCTGCTGCACCACGCGCGCAACCTGCTGGACAACCTGCAGCAGCTGGACGCTGACCTCAGCGAGTTCAGCCAGGGCGTGAAGGGCCATGTGCGCATCCACGCCAACACCTCGGCGGTGATCGAGTTCCTGCCCGAAGACCTGAGCGCCTTCGCTCGCCAGCACCCGGAAGTGAAGATCGACCTGGAGGAGCGCGTCAGCAGTGACACCCTGCGCGCCCTGCGCGAGGGGCTGACCGATATCGGCATCTTCGCCGGGCACATGCCGGCCGAGGACCTGCAGGTGTTTCCCTACCGCGAGGATCGCCTGGTGCTGGTCACGCCACGCGAGCATCCGCTGGCCGGCCGCGGATGCATTGCACTGCGCGAAGCGGCAGGCTTCGACTTCATTGGCCTGCAGCAGGACGCCTCGCTGCATGCCCTGCTGCAGCAGTCGGCACAGCAGATGGGCACGCCGCTGCGCCTGCGCATCCAGGTGCGCAGCTTCGAGGCGATCTGCCGGATGATCCACACCGGCATGGGCATCGGCGTGCTGCCCGAGCAGGTGGTGCGCAACTACCTGCCGGCACTGGACGTGGCCATGGTGCCGCTGACCGATGTCTGGGCGCGGCGCGAACTCAAGCTCGGCGTGCGCAATCTGGAAAGCCTGTCGGTGACTGCCCGGCAGATGCTCGAACACCTCACGCTTCGCGAAGGCCAGGCCTGAGCGAAGCCGTTTGGCGGCGCGATCGCGTCACGGCCTTCGCCAAACGCGAAGTCGCGCTTGGCCAATTAGCAATTCAGCCCGAGGGGGCGGCGGGGTAGAGTCGGACCAGCTGCATGGCTCACACAACTACAAAACGGAGCTCTCCATGGCACGACTCACCCGTGGCATCACCCGTCTGCTCGCCGCTTCAGCGCTGTTTAGCGTCCTCGGCGCCCAGGCCGATCCGATCCTGATCAAGTTCTCCCATATCACCGCCGACAGCACGCCGAAGGGTCAGGGCGCGCTGATGTTCAAGAAGCTCGTGGAAGAGCGCCTGCCCGGCCAGGTGGAAGTGCAGGTATTCGCCAACTCCTCGCTGTACGGCGACGGCAAGGAGATGGAAGCACTGCTGATGAACGAGGTGCAGCTGCTGGCGCCGGCACCGTCGAAGCTCGAGCAGTACACCAAGCAGCTGCAGCTGTTCGACCTGATGTTCCTGTTCGACGACATGGCCGCGGCGCAGCGCTTCCAGCAGTCGGATAAGGGCCGCGCCATGCTCAAATCCATGGAGGACAAGGGCATCACCGGCCTGGCCTACTGGCTCAACGGCATGCGCCACTTCACTGCCAACAAGCCGCTGCGCGAGCCGGCCGACGCCCGCGGGCTGAAATTCCGCGTACAGCCCTCGGACCTGCAGGCCGCCCAGTACACCGCCCTGCGGGCGGTGCCGCGCAAGATGGCCTTCGCCGAGATCTACCAGGGCCTGCAGACCGGCGTGGTCAATGCCCAGGACAATCCCTGGTCGAACATCTACAGCCAGAAGTACCACGAGGTGCAGAAGTACATCACCGAGTCCGGCCACGGCATCGGCAACTACCTGCTGATCACCAACACCAGGTTCTGGAACGGCTTGCCGGCAGAGGTGCGCGGCGAGCTGGAAGCGATCATCGACGAGGTCACCGTGGAGGTGAACCGCCAGGCCGAGGCGCTGAACGAGAAGGCCAAGCAGGGCGTGATCGACTCGGGCAAGAGCGAGATCCTGGTGCTGACCGACGAGCAGCGTGCCCGCTGGCGCGAGGCGGTACAACCGGCCTGGAAGAAGTTCGAGGGCGAGATCGGCAAGGAGCTCATAGAGGCGGCCCAGGCAGCCAACTCTGCGCCCTGAGGCAAGCCCGCCAATGGTCTGTTAGACCAATGTGCAGTTTCGGCCACGGCGCTGGCTGCACAGAATGGCGGCGTCTATCTGCGTGATCGGACAAGTGTGTATTCCAACCGGATGGTTGACCGAGCGGCCCCTGAGGCCGCTTTTTTTTTTGCCTTCAGCTTTTCGCCGGAATTGGCAGTAATGCCAGCGGCGCCAGTTCGTCATGCAGGCGGTTGATGCGCTCCAGCAGATCGTTGACCGTACGGCGGTCACGGTCGTTCTGCAGGTCCGTATCCGCGGCGTCGCGCAGTGCCGCCAATTCATCCACGTAGGCCTCCAGCTGGTCGCTGGAGGGCTGCCCGTGCAAGGCAGTCTTCAGGCACTGCATCAGCGCCATGACGATCGCCGGGTCATTGCTGCCATAGGTACGAATCGGGTCGAGGATAAGCGTCAGCCGCCGTTGCGGGCTCAGCTGTGGATAGAACAGCCTGGGCTTGCCATTGTCGATGCAGCCCACGTCCAGCGGCGGAACGCCACCCAGGCGACCGAGCAACACACCGTGCAGATTGAGCACGCGTATTGCCGTGCCCGGGTCGTTGATCGACGGGCTGATGGCTTTTACCGCGATTTCGGTCATCTGCCGCATGCCATAGAAAACGTTGGCGCCGGCGAACTCTTCATCGTGGAAATCGAAGCAGTCGAGTACCTGCCGGGTTCGCCGGGCATCCAGTTCGGCGCTGACCTTGAGCAACGGATGCCCTTCGACCAGAAAGAAGCCAGGCTCCACCTGTAGCACTGCCTGCAGATCGTCCGGCCCCAAGAGCTCCCGCAGGCGTTGCTCGTTGACCTCGCGCAGATAGCCGGGCGTGACCGCTTCGATGCAGTACCAGTCGCGGTCATCTGGCGCCGCGGTGATCGACCCCAGGCGCTCGCAACGCTGCGTCAGGTTATGGCAGGCGCTGCGGTAGAGCTGGCCGACGATCCAGTCCACCTGGATGGATTGCGAGATGGAACGGATGAATACGACGAACAGGGCCATACAGCCCAGGCCCATCAGTACGGCGAGCAGCACGCCGAGCGCAGGCAGGCTATCGGGTTCGTTCTTGTTGATGAAGGCGATCATCAGCAGGAAGAACAGGATGCAGCCCAGGTAGTTGCCGAGGATCAGCTGGTTGCGCTGATCGCTGATCAGCCCGGGCAGCACGCGCGGGGAGAGTCGCGAGGCGGCCCCGTTGAGCACGACCATGACCATGGAAAAGCTGAACACGGTCAGCGAAATGATGCTGGTGATGAGCGTGCCGAGGATTTCCCGGGCGTTGTCCGCCTCTGCCAGGCCGGGCGGCAGCATGTTTCGCCAGGCGTGAGCCAGGTCGGTCGTTTCGAAGAGCAGGACGAGACCGCCCAACACGAAGTAGCCGGCCGGAATCACGGTGGGGTAGAAGACGATGCTCTGGGGGATCCGCTGCAGCTGACGAAACAGGGCATTGCTTGGTGCTGACATGGTGGCTCCCGGCGATGGCTATTACGAATTGAGACAGCAGCCCTCGGCAAATGGCCGCGAAACAGTGTCTATGCTTGGAGAGTGGCCGCTAGTCGCGGCCGCTGCGGTATTCGGCATCGGCTGATGCAGACGTCTGACAGGCGCGTGGTTGGCGATCCGCACGGGAAGCGTGGATCGATCGGGTGGTGAGGGTTCGCCTGCGAGACAAGGCTGCGACCGGAAAATAACCAGATAACCCGAGGTGACTGCCATGTGTGCTGCGTCCGTGTATCCCGTGTCCCCTGAGGCTGCAAAGCACTCCCTGACCGACGAGGCCGCTTATCGGGCCATGTATCAGCAGTCGGTGATCAACCCTGAAGGATTCTGGCGTGAACAGGCGGCACGGCTGGACTGGATTCGGCCCTTCAGCGAGGTCAAGCGCACCTCCTTCGACGACCATCACGTCGATATCAAGTGGTTTGCCGACGGCACGCTGAACGTGTCGGCCAATTGCCTGGACCGGCACCTGGCCGAGCGCGGCGATCAGGTGGCGATCATCTGGGAGGGGGACGACCCCTCGGAGCACCGCGAGATCACCTACCGCGAGCTCTACCAGGAGGTCTGCAAGTTCGCCAACGCCCTGCGTGGCCAGGATGTGCACCGCGGTGACGTGGTGACCATCTACATGCCCATGATTCCCGAGGCCGCGGTGGCAATGCTGGCCTGCGCGCGCATCGGTGCGATCCACTCGGTGGTGTTCGGCGGCTTCTCGCCGGAGGCATTGGCCGGGCGCATCATCGATGGCAGCTCGAAGGTGGTGATCACGGCCGATCAGGGCATACGTGGCGGCAAGACCATCGCCCTGAAGGAGAACGTCGACGAGGCGCTGACCAATCCGCAGACCCGTTGCGTGCAGAAGATCATCGTGGTGCGCCGCACCGGAGCGAACATTCGCTGGCACCCGCACCGGGACGTCTGCTACGACGACCTGATGCGGGTGGCCGGCGAGGTCTGCGCGCCGAAGGAAATGGGCGCCGAGGAGCCGCTGTTCATTCTCTACACCTCGGGCTCCACCGGGAAACCCAAGGGCGTGCTGCACACCTGCGGCGGCTACCTGCTGTACGCCGCGCTGACCCACGAGCGGGTCTTCGACTACCGCCCCGGCGATATCTACTGGTGCACCGCCGACATCGGCTGGATTACCGGTCATAGCTATCTGATCTACGGCCCACTGGCCAACGGTGCGACAACCCTGATGTACGAAGGCGTGCCGAACTATCCGGATGTCACCCGCATCGCCAGGATCATCGACAAGCACCGGGTCAACATCCTCTACACCGCGCCGACGGCAATCCGCGCGATGATGGCCGAGGGGCCGGCGGCGATGGAGGGTGCCGACGGTTCGAGCCTGCGCCTGCTCGGCACGGTGGGCGAACCGATCAATCCGGAAGCCTGGCACTGGTACTACGAGACGGTCGGTCGGTCGCGCTGCCCGATCGTCGATACCTGGTGGCAGACCGAGACCGGCGGCATCCTCATCAGCCCGCTACCCGGTGCCACGGCGCTCAAGCCCGGCTCGGCGACGCGGCCGCTGTTCGGCGTAGTGCCGGGGTTGGTGGACAATCTCGGCAACCTGCTGGAAGGCCCGGCGGAGGGCAATCTGGTGATTCTCGACTCCTGGCCAGGGCAGATGCGCACCATTTACGGTGACCACGACCGTTTCGTCGATACCTACTTCAAGACCTTCCGCGGCATGTACTTCACCGGCGACGGCGCGCGCCGCGACGAGGACGGTTACTACTGGATCACCGGGCGCGTCGACGATGTGCTCAACGTCTCCGGACACCGCATGGGCACCGCCGAAATCGAGAGCGCCCTGGTGGCGCATGCCAAGGTGGCCGAAGCCGCGGCCGTTGGCGTGCCGAATCCGCTCAAGGGCCAGGCCATCTATGTTTACGTGACTCTGGTTGCTGGTACCGAGCCCAGCGACACGCTGCGCCAGGAGCTGCAGCAGTGGGTCCGGCACGAGATCGGTCCGATCGCGGTGCCGGATACCATCCAATGGGCGCCGGGGCTGCCGAAGACACGGTCCGGCAAGATCATGCGCCGCCTGCTGCGCAAGATCGCCACGGACGACTACGACACCCTGGGCGATACCTCGACGCTGGCCGACCCTGGCGTCGTCGACCAGTTGATCGCTGCCCATGAGGCGGTGAAGCAGCGCTGAACTTCAGGGCGTCCGGCGAGCGCTCGACTCGCCGGGCTCATGGTCGCCTGGCAGCTTCGTTCGCCGACAACTCCGCTTGCCACAGGCCCGCAGGGCGATGCTCAGACGCCGGCGGGCGGGCTTTTCAGATCGTCGTTGCCGGTGACCGTGGTGCCGTTGGTAGCAGCTGCCGCGTTGGCCTGCAGTTGCTCCTTGTTCGAGTCATAGCGTTCAAACGGCATATGGTGCGAGCGCCCTTCGGCCATGCCAGCCTGTTCGCTGACTTCATTGAACACGCGCTTGGCCTCGCAGTGGCCGGTCACGCCCCGGGCAACGGCCATCCCGCCGATGCCCAGTTGCAGCAGACCACCGAGGCCTCCGCGGCGCAAACCCTTGGCGAGGAAGTACAGGCCGCCGGCCAGGGACATGGCGCGCTCCCAGCCGTGGACGTTCTGTTCGAGGTGCTTGGAAGAATTGTTCATGGGTGGGCTCCGACGAAGACATTCTCAATGAATGACTCTTGCCGGAGCCGCCTGTTCGCCACCGCAGGTCGGCGAGCATGGGCCGATCAGGCCATACCGAACACCTTGAGCACGAAGGCGTACTCCAGCGCCACATCCTTGAGCGCCTGGTAGCGACCGCTCATGCCACCGTGACCTGCGCCGAACTCGGTCTTGAGTAGCAGCAGGTTGTCGTCGGTGCGGGTGGCGCGCAGCTTGGCAACCCACTTGGCCGCCTCCCAGTACTGCACGCGGCTGTCGTTGTAGCCGGCCACGGCGAGCAGTGGCGGATAGGCCTGGGCCCGGACGTTCTCATAGGGCGCATAGGCGCGGATGCGTTCGTGTACCTCGGGCTGATTCGGGTCGCCCCATTCGTCGTACTCGGTCACGGTCAGCGGCAGGTCGGCATTGAGCATGGTATTGAGCACGTCGACGAAGGGCACCTCGGCGATCGCCGCACCGAACAGTTCCGGACGCAGGTTGAGTACGGCACCGATCAGCAGGCCGCCGGCACTGCCGCCGCTGATGGCCAGGCGCGGCGATGTGGTGTAACCGTCGGCCAACAGCTGCTCGGCACAGGCGATGAAATCGCTGAAGGTGTTCGGCTTGTGCTCCAGCTTGCCGGCGCGGTACCAGGCCTCGCCGAGATCGCCGCCGCCACGCACATGGGCGATGGCGAAGATGAAGCCGCGGTCGAGCAGCGACAGCCGCGCGTGGGAGAACCAGGGGTCCAGGCTATGGCCGTAGGCGCCGTAACCGTAGAGGTAGAGCGGTGCGGGCTTGCCGAAGCTGTCGCGGCGGCCGACCAGGCTGATGGGAATCTGCGTACCGTCCTGGGCGGTGGCCCAGATGCGCCGACTTTCATAGGCGTCCGCATCGAAGGGGCCTTCCACTGGGGTCTCCTTGAGCACCTCCTGCGTGCCGTCGGCCAGGGTCAGCTGGCGGATCTGCGCCGGGCGATTCAGCGCCTCGTAGCGCAGGCGGATCACAGTGCTGGTGAATTCCAGCGAGTTCTGCACGTGCAGGCTGTAGGCCGCATCGGGCAATTGCAGGCGATAGGGTTGGACGCCCTGCGGTCGTACCTCGATCACCGGCAGGCCGCTTGCGCGCAGGGTCAGGGTGATCGCCTCGGCGTTCAGGCTGACATCCTCGAGCATCACCGCGTCGTCATGTGGGACCAGCTCCTGCCAGTGCTCGCGGCCCGGCTCGGTCTCGCTGGCGTAATAGAGGGCGAAGTTGATGCCCGCCTGGTTGCTGCGGATCAGCCAGCGCCACTGGCCTTCGTACAGGCCATGATCGGGGAAGTACTCGTGATCCTCCTGGCGCGGTGCCAGACAGGTCCAACTGCCCTCCGGCTGGTCCGCCGACAGCACCCAGGCTTCGCTGGTGGTCTTGCTGTGGGAGAGGATGACCAGCTGGCGCTCGGAGCCGGCGCGGTAGCAATGCACGAAGAAGCGCCCGTCCGGGTCGTGATAAACCTCGCTGCTGTCCGTATCGCCAAGGCGGTGGCGGTAAATCTTGTGCGGGCGGTGGGTGTCGTCCAGCTCGCCGTAGAACAGGGTCTGGCTGTCGTTGGCCCAGGTCATGCTGCCGTCGCAGTTGTCGAAGGGCAGCTCGGTGACCGCGCCGCTGGCCAGGTCCTTGACGTACAGCCGGTAGATCTCGTCGCCCTCGCGGTCGAGGCTGTAGGCGAGCTTGCTGTGGTCCTGGCTGACACTGAAGGCACCCAGCGAAAGAAAACCGCCGCCGGCCAGCTCGTTGGGGTCGAGCAGCAGCTGTTCGGCGCTCTCATCGACGGTCAGCGAACCATCCAGCGGGCGCGGGCAGCGGTAGTGCCGCGGATACTCATCGCCCGCGGTGGTGCGCTGGTAGTACAGCCATGGCCCCCAGGGGGCGGGCAGCGATAGATCGGTTTCGCGGATGCGCCCTTTGATCTCCTGAAACAGGGCTTCACGCAGTTCGGCCTGATCGGCGAGCTGCTCCTCGAGGTAGGCGTTCTCCGCCTTGAGATAGGCCAGCACGTCCTCGGCGTCGCGATTCTCCAGCCAGCGGTAAGGGTCGGTGCCGGTGTCGGCGCGGGCGATGGGGGCTTGGGACATGCAGTACTCCGGATTCGGTGGTGCGTTGACCGTACATGGCGTGCAACGAATTGCGGCAGTGTACCTGCTCGACTACGTCTAGGATTGACCCGGTTGGTGCGGCCCGGTTTCAGCTTTTGAAACGACTAGGTGACGCGTTCATCGCTGTGGTGAATGCAGGCAGATCGGCGTTGTCGATGATGACCGGGCAGTCGCGAAATGTCCGCTTGCGGGTGCCTTTCGGTTCGGCAAAGCAGCCGATTGACAATGCTGCGCTTTTCCCCGAAGGTGTGCCGACCCAAATCAAACGGGCGTATGAATCGAGCGTTTGCCAGAGCAGATGCCGATCACCCGGATTATCGTGTCGGTGGGTGTCGTTCGCCGCGAGGCGCGGTCGAGTCAGGGCCGAAGACGTGAGACACGTAACGTTCAGCTTCCATACCTGGAGATCAGTTGATGATTTACGAAGGTAAAGCCATCACGGTTAAGGCTCTTGAGAGCGGCATCGTCGAATTGAATTTCGACCTCAAGGGTGAGTCCGTCAATAAATTCAATCGCCTCACTCTCAACGATCTGCGCCAGGCTGTCGACGCCATCAAGGCCGACGCTTCGGTCAAGGGCGTGATCGTCACCAGCGGCAAGGACGTGTTCATCGTCGGCGCCGATATCACCGAGTTCGTCGACAACTTCAAGTTGCCCGATGAAGAGCTGGTTGCCGGCAACCTCGAAGCGAACAAGATCTTCAGTGACTTCGAAGACCTGGGCGTGCCCACCGTGGTCGCCATCAACGGCATCGCCCTGGGTGGCGGTTTCGAGATGTGCATGGCTGCCGACTATCGCGTCATGTCCACAGCCGCCAAGGTCGGTCTGCCGGAAGTCAAGCTGGGCATCTACCCGGGCTTCGGCGGAACCGTGCGTCTGCCGCGCCTGATCGGTGTGGACAACGCCGTCGAGTGGATCGCCTCCGGCAAGGAAAACCGTGCCGAAGACGCCCTCAAGGTGCACGCGGTCGACGCAGTCGTCGCTCCGGAGAAGCTCCAGGAAGCTGCACTGGACCTGGTCAAGCGCGCCATTTCGGGCGAGCTGGACTACAAGGCTAAACGCCAGCCTAAGCTGGACAAGCTCAAGCTCAATGCGATCGAGCAGATGATGGCCTTCGAGACCACCAAGGCGTTCGTCGCAGGGCAGGCCGGTCCGAACTATCCGGCCCCGGTCGAAGCCATCAAGACCATTCAGAAAGCCGCCAACTTTGGCCGCGACAAAGCCATCGAAGTCGAGGCTGCAGGCTTCGTCAAGCTGGCCAAGACCTCGGTTGCGCAGAGCCTGGTTGGCCTGTTCCTCAGCGATCAGGAGCTGAAAAAGAAGGCCAAGGCCTACGACAAGCAAGCGCGCGACGTGAAGCTCGCTGCCGTACTCGGCGCCGGCATCATGGGTGGCGGCATCGCCTACCAGTCGGCTGTAAAAGGCACGCCGATCCTGATGAAGGATATCCGTGAAGAGGGTATCCAGATGGGCCTGGACGAAGCCTCCAAGCTGCTCGGCAAGCGTGTCGAGAAGGGCCGTCTGACCGCTGACAAGATGGCTCAGGCGCTCAACGCGATCCGCCCGACCATGTCCTACGGTGATTTCGGCAACGTCGACATCGTCGTCGAAGCCGTGGTCGAGAACCCGAAGGTCAAGCACGCCGTGCTGGCCGAGGTGGAAGGTCACGTTCGCGAAGACGCGATCATCGCTTCCAACACCTCCACCATCTCCATCAGCTACCTGGCCCAGGCGCTCAAGCGTCCGGAAAACTTCTGCGGCATGCACTTCTTCAACCCTGTGCACATGATGCCTCTGGTTGAGGTGATCCGCGGCGAGAAGACCAGCGAAACCGCCATCGCTACCACCGTCGCCTACGCCAAGAAGATGGGTAAGAGCCCGGTCGTGGTCAACGATTGCCCGGGCTTCCTGGTCAACCGCGTGCTGTTCCCGTACTTCGGCGGCTTCGCCCGCGCCATTGCCCACGGCGTCGATTTCGCCCGCGCCGACAAGGTGATGGAGAAGTTCGGCTGGCCCATGGGCCCGGCCTACCTGATGGACGTCGTCGGCATGGACACCGGCCACCACGGCCGCGACGTGATGGCCGAAGGCTTCCCGGATCGCATGAAGGACGACACCCGTACCGCCGTCGATGTCATGTATGACGCCAATCGCCTCGGCCAGAAGAATGGCAAGGGCTTCTACGCCTACGAGATGGACAAGAAGGGCAAGCCGAAGAAGGTGGTCGACCCTGAGGCCTACGAGCTGCTCAAGCCGGTCGTTGCCGAGACGCGCGAGCTGTCCGACGAGGACATCATCAACTACATGATGATCCCGCTGTGCCTGGAAACCGTGCGTTGCCTGGAAGACGGCATCGTCGAGACCGCTGCCGAAGCCGACATGGGCCTGATCTATGGCATCGGCTTCCCACCCTTCCGTGGTGGTGCGCTGCGCTACATCGATTCGATCGGCGTCGCCGAGTTCGTCGCGATGGCCGACAAGTACGCCGACCTGGGCCCGCTGTACCACCCGACCGCGAAGCTGCGTGAGATGGCCGCCAACGGCCAGCGCTTCTACGGTTAATCGAGGGAGAGAGAATTCATGAGCCTGAATCCAAGAGATGCAGTCATCGTCGACTTCGGTCGCACCCCGATGGGGCGCTCCAAGGGCGGCATGCACCGTAACACCCGCGCCGAGACCATGTCCGCACTGCTGATCGACGGCCTGCTGGCGCGCAATCCGAAGATCGACCCGGCCGAGGTCGAGGACGTGATCTGGGGCTGCGTCAACCAGACCCTCGAGCAGGGCTGGAACATCGCCCGCATGGCCTCGCTGCTGACCCGCATTCCGCACACCAGCGCCGGCCAGACCGTGAGCCGCCTGTGCGGTTCGTCCATGAGCGCCCTGCATACTGCCGTGCAGGCCATCCAGACCAACAACGGCGACGTGTTCGTTATCGGTGGTGTGGAGCACATGGGCCACGTCAGCATGATGCACGGCGTCGACCCGAACCCGCAGCTGTCGCTGCATGCGGCCAAGGCCTCGGGCATGATGGGCCTGACCGCCGAGATGCTCGGCAAGATGCACGGCATCAGCCGTGAAGCCCAGGATCAGTTCGGTGAGCGCTCGCACCGCCTGGCGCACAAGGCTACCGTCGAGGGCAAGTTCAAGGACGAGATCATCCCGATGGAAGGTCACGACGAGAACGGCTTCCTCAAGGTCTTCGACTACGACGAGACGATCCGTCCGGATACCACGCTGGAAAGCCTGGCCGCGCTGAAGCCTGCCTTCAACCCGAAGGGCGGCACCGTGACCGCCGGTACGTCCTCGCAGATCACCGACGGTGCGTCCTGCATGATCGTCATGTCCGCCCAGCGCGCCAAGGATCTCGGCATCCAGCCGATGGCGGTGGTTCGCGCCATGGCGCTGGCTGGCGTTGACCCGGCGATCATGGGCTACGGCCCGGTGCCGTCCACCCAGAAGGTGCTCAAGCGCGCCGGTCTGACCATGGACGACATCAGCCACGTCGAGCTGAACGAAGCCTTCGCTGCACAGGCGCTGCCGGTGCTCAAGGACCTCAAGCTGCTCGACAAGATGGAAGAGAAGGTCAACCTGCACGGCGGCGCGATCGCCCTGGGTCACCCGTTCGGCTGCTCCGGTGCGCGTATCTCCGGCACCCTGCTGAACGTGATGAAGCAGAACAACGGTACGCTGGGTATCGCTACCATGTGTATCGGTCTGGGCCAGGGGATCAGTACGGTCTTCGAACGCGTCTAACAGACAGATGCAAATGACTGCGCTAGGCTGACAGCCATTCTCGCGACTGGGCGGGAGGAATTGTCAGCCGGTGCATGGAAGCCGGGGCCTGGTGCCCCGGTTTTTCTTTTTTGTATTTGTGTGGAGGTAGGCATGCAGTTGCAGCCGGGGCGTTATCGCCATTACAAGGGGCCGGAATATCGCGTATTCGCTGTTGCGCGGCACTCCGAGACGGAGGAGCCGGTGGTGTTCTATCAGGCACTTTATGGGGAGCGCGGACTCTGGGTACGCCCGCTGTCAATGTTCACCGAGAGCGTCGAAGTGAACGGCGAAACGGTCCCGCGTTTCGCATTGATCGAAGCCGAAACGAGTGTTTTCGGCGGTTGAGCTGGCCACCGGCCACCAGGTCCACGCTTGACCTCACCTCCATCGCCACTATATATAGCGGTGCTTTTCAGGCAGAGCGAAAACCTTGCTGTCCGCTTGATGGCATCGAACCGCCGCTCTGATTCGCTCCAGAAGGAGCCGGGCAGGGCGATTGTTCTGTCAGGTCGCCCCGTTCGCAAAACGCGCACGAATGTTCGCTGATGCCTTGCCGTCTACCGCCGGCACGGGTATTCAAACTGCCGGAGGCATTGCCTCTGTTCACCTCTAGATTCAGGAACTCTCCTCTCCATGGGTAAATCGCTGGTCATCGTGGAATCACCGGCCAAGGCCAAGACAATCAACAAGTATTTGGGCAACCAGTACGTGGTGAAGTCGAGTATCGGCCACATCCGCGACCTCCCCACCAGCGGCTCGGCCAACAAGGAGCCGGTCAAGCGCGGCAAGGCTGCGGCGGCCGAGGCGCCAGCGCTGTCGCCCAAGGAGAAGGCCAAGCGTCAGCTCATTACCCGCATGGGGGTCGACCCTGAGCATGGCTGGAAGGCCAAGTACGAGATCCTGCCCGGCAAGGAAAAGGTCATCGAGGAACTTCGTCGCCTGGCCAAGGAAGCTGACACCATCTATCTCGCGACCGACTTGGATAGAGAGGGGGAGGCCATCGCCTGGCACCTGCGTGAGTCGATTGGCGGCGACGACAGCCGCTACAAGCGCGTGGTGTTCAACGAGATCACCAAGAAGGCGATTCAGGAGGCCTTTTCCCAACCGGGCGAGCTCGATCTGAATCGCGTCAACGCGCAGCAGGCGCGCCGCTTTCTCGATCGCGTGGTCGGCTACATGGTTTCGCCGCTGCTCTGGGCGAAGATCGCCCGCGGCCTCTCTGCCGGTCGCGTGCAGTCGGTGGCAGTGAAGCTGGTGGTCGAGCGCGAGCGCGAAATCCGCGCGTTCGTTCCGGAAGAATACTGGGAAGTGCATGCCGACCTGGCGACTACCCAGCAGGCCAAGGTGCGCTTCGAAGTCGCCCGCGAGAAGGGCGAGGCGTTCAAGCCGCTGAACGAGGCGCAGGCCAATGCTGCGCTGGAGCAGCTCAAGGGCGCCAGCTACAGCGTAGCCAAGCGCGAGGACAAGCCGACCAGCAGCAAGCCTTCGGCGCCTTTCATTACCTCGACCCTGCAGCAGGCAGCGAGCAATCGCCTCGGCTTCGGCGTGAAGAAGACCATGATGATGGCTCAGCGCTTGTACGAAGCCGGTTACATCACCTACATGCGTACCGATTCGACCAATCTGTCGGCTGATGCCATCAGCATGGTGCGCGGTTTCATCGAGGGCGAGTTCGGCGACAAGTACCTGCCCGAGAAGCCGAATCTGTATTCGAGCAAGGAAGGCGCGCAGGAAGCGCACGAGGCGATCCGCCCGTCCGATGTCAACCTGCGGCCGAACCAGCTGTCCGGCATGGAGCGCGATGCCGAGCGTCTGTACGAGCTGATCTGGCGCCAGTTCGTGGCCTGCCAGATGCCGCCGGCGCAGTACCTGTCGACCAGCGTTACGGTGGCTGCCGGTGATTTCGAGCTGCGCGCCAAGGGCCGTATTCTGAAGTTCGACGGCTACACCAAGGTCATGCCGCAGCAGAGCAAGGCTGGTGAGGACGACGTGCTGCCGGAAATGAGCAAGGGCGACGCCATGAAGCTGCTCAAGCTCGACCCGAGCCAGCACTTCACCAAGCCGCCGGCGCGCTATTCCGAAGCCAGCCTGGTCAAGGAGATGGAGAAGCGCGGCATCGGCCGGCCATCCACCTATGCGGCGATCATTTCCACCATCCAGGATCGGGGCTACGTCTCGCTGCACAATCGCCGTTTCTACTCGGAAAAGATGGGCGACATCGTCACCGAACGCCTCTCCGAGAGCTTCAACAACCTGATGGACTACGGCTTCACCGCCGGCATGGAAGAGCATCTGGACGACGTCGCCCAGGGCGAGCGCGACTGGAAGCATGTGCTGGACGAGTTCTACGGTGATTTCCGCAAGAAGCTCGAGGTCGCCGAGTCCAGCGAGAATGGCATGCGTGCCAACCAGCCGACGCTGACGGACATCCCGTGCAAGGTCTGCGGCCGGCCGATGATGATCCGCACCGCGTCCACCGGCGTGTTCCTCGGTTGTTCCGGCTACAGCCTGCCGCCGAAAGAGCGCTGCAAGTCCACCGTGAACCTGATTCCGGGTGACGAGATCGCCGCCGATGACGAGGGCGAGTCCGAATCCCGCGTGCTGCTGGGCAAGCATCGCTGCCCGATCTGCAGCACCGCGATGGATGCCTACCTGCTCGACGAGACGCACAAGCTGCACATCTGCGGCAACAACCCGGACTGCTCCGGCTACGAGATCGAGGAAGGGCAGTACCGCATCAAGGGGTACGAGGGGCCCAGCCTGGAATGCGACAAGTGCGGCAGCGAGATGCAGCTCAAGACCGGTCGTTTCGGCAAGTTCTTCGGCTGCACCAACGCCGAATGCAAGAACACCCGCAAGCTGCTGAAGAATGGCGAGCCGGCGCCGCCGAAGATGGATGCGGTGAAGATGCCGGAGCTCAAGTGCGAGAAGGTCGATGACACCTACGTGTTGCGTGACGGCGCTTCCGGGTTGTTCCTGGCTGCCAGCCAGTTCCCGAAGAACCGCGAGACCCGCGCGCCGCTGGTGCGTGAGCTGATCCCGCACAAGGACGAGATCGATCCCAAGTACCACTTCCTGCTCCAGGCGCCGCAGCAGGATCCGGAAGGCCGCCCGGCGGTTATCCGCTTCAGCCGCAAGACCAAGGAGCAGTACGTGCAGAGCGAAGTCGACGGCAAGCCCACCGGCTGGAAGGCGTTCTACGACGGCGGCAAGTGGCAGGTCGAAGACAAGCGCTGATCCCGACTCGACCGACTCGCCAGGCGAGTCGGTCGGATTGATTGCCTCACGGCCACGCCGTCTGTTCGTCGTTCGCGCTGGTGCAGCGTTCGTCGAAGGTCCATTCTCTGCACATTCTCTTCCGGAGAGCATGCCATGGCTCACGAGCTCTACACCCGTACCAACCAGAAGATCTTCTTTGCCGGCCTCTCGCTGGAAAGCTGGCGCAAGGCCGAAGAGACTGCCTCGATGAACTCCCAGGGGCTGATTCAGGCCGAGCGCGAGGCATGCCTGTTTCACCTGTACGGCGCGCTGCTCGGCCTGTGCCACGAGATCGCCGGTTACTATCGCTCGCCGGGCGCCGATGCGCCGGTGGTGGAGGCGTTCCTGACGCGCAGCGTTCTAGAGGCGGCGCCGAGTCCGGAGCTCGCCGAGCTGCTGGAACTGTCGGAGCAGCCGAGCACCTGGCTTGGGCAGTTGCTGGCCGCCTACCGTCAGTTATCCCAGCCGCCACGGGCCCCGGCCAAGGTCAAGACCGACCCACGTCAGCCGCTGATCGAGGCGGTTACTGTCGAGGATGAGACTCCGCCGCTGAGCCGGGCCGAACTGGAAGCCTGGCGGCAGAACCTCAAGGGGCTGGCGCTGCGCTTCCGCGAGTCGCTCACCGAGTGGTGATCAGGTAACGCCGTGCTAGCGGCGATGCCTGATGCTTAGCACCAGGGCGATGCCACCCAGAATCGCGGCACCAGCCAGCAAAAGCGTTGTGGTCACCGCCTCGCCCAGCAGCACGGCACCGGCAACAGCCGAGAGTAGCGGAACGCTGAGCTGCACGCTGGCCGCCTGGATTGCCGCGAGGCCGGGCAGGGCGGCGTACCAGATAGCGTAACCGACCCCGGACGTCAGTGCCCCGGACAGCAGCGCGTAGATCACGCCGGGCCAGTCCCATGTCTGCTGGCCCAGCAAGAGCAGGCAGAGCAAGGCGGCCAACGGAACCGCCCGTAGAAAATTGCCCGCCGTGGCTGCAAGCGGTGTGGCGGTCCCTCGCCCGCGAAGCGAATAGACGCCCCAGGCGACGCCGGACAGGAGCATCAGCAGTGCGCCACCCAGGGGTGGGGTGCTGCTCCCCGGAAGTAACAGGATCACCAGTCCGGTCACCGCCAGCAGCAAGCCGACAAGCTGCCCGGCACTGAAGCGCTCGCCTCTCAGCAAGCCCCAGGCAAGCATGCTCAGCTGCACGGCACCGAACAGCAGCAGAGCGCCGGCGCCGGCGTCGAGGTCGATATAGGCGAAGGAAAAACAGGCCGCGTAGATGAACAGCGCCGCGGCATTGATCCAGTCACCACCTAGTGGTTGGTCGGTCCTGTCGAAGCGCAACAGCAGCCAGAGGGTGAGCGCCCCGGCGGCGATCCGCAGGCCGGTGAAGCTGGCCGGATCGATGGCGGTGTCCCGTAGCGCGATCCGGCAGAGGATCGAATTGCCGGCGAACGCCAGCATGGCCAGAGCGGTGAGCAGCAAGGTGCGGGTGGTCATGCACGATTCCTTGTCCCGGCGCAGAGATGCGCGCGCTTTTTTCAGCGCATGCTACGTTGCCGATCCGCCCGGGGCACGTCATTTTCTTGGACGGATTGCTCGATACATGTGTCCCGCAGCGCCCCCTCGTGGGTGGTCTGGAAAGCCAAAGGCTGCCCCGATCCCGGTCGGCTGTTACAATGGCCGCCTTTCACGCGGAGCTGATCCATGCCTACATCTTTTCTTGAAATCGTCGAGCTACCGGACGGGCGCATCGTGCTTCGTCGTGCCGAGGACGAAGAGGTGTTGGTCACGCTCGACTTTTCCGACGACGCCAAGCTCTTCCTGCAGGGGCAGCACGTGGAGATCGCCAAGGCGATGTTCAATGTGGGTGTTCAGATGGCGGGTCGGATGACGGAAGGCGATTTCGATCACGATGACGACGAGCCACGCGTTCTGCACTGAGCGCAGCTGCGGCGCCGCGGCGGTTCCACCATCGCTTCATGCCAGGCAGCACGTCCCTGTGCTTGCCACTCAACAACCCAGACGAATATTCAGGCTCTGCGCTTCGCCCAGACTGGCGGCGTTGCGCAGCTTGCTGCGTGTCGCGTCGTCGAGGTGGCCGAGCCAGCTGATGACGGTATGGCTGCAGCCGGACGCCAGTGCCTTGCACGCCAGTTCCAGCGCACCTTCTGCATTGCGCGGTTGCAGGAGGATGATGCGCTCGCGATTCAGGCCGCACTTGCGCAGGAAGTTCTGTGAAAGGAAGGCGGGCGGCGCGATCAGTGTCAGCCAGCGGCTGTCCGTCGCATCGCCGAGTTCGCGCAGGATCGGCGTGAGCAGCAGATGGCAGTGCTGGCTGCTGCCGCTGAGGCTCAACTCGCTCAGGTGATCCTTTTTCTCCTGCTCGGGTTTGCTGCGCGGTGCGAGGCTGCCGAAGGGGGCCAGGCTTTGTGCGATGACACCGTCGAACAGCGATAGCTGGGGCCGGGAAGTGCTGGTCTGGTACTGCATAACCTTCTCCTCAGCGGCGTATAACGCCGACACTCAAGCCTTCGATGACCAATTCCTGATGTTCGAGGTCGACTTCGATGGGGGCGAACTCCGGGTTCTCCGCCAGCAGCCAGACCTTCTTGCCGTCGCGCTTGAAACGCTTGACGGTCACCTCGTCGCCGACCCGCGCCACCACGATCTGGCCGTTGCGGGCCTCACGGGTGGTGTGTACGGCCAGCAGGTCGCCGTCGTAGATGCCGATGTCCTTCATGCTCATGCCGTGCACACGCAGCAGATAATCGGCGCGTGGATGGAAAAAGGCGGGGCTGATCTGGCAGGATTCCTCGACATGTTGCTGAGCCAGTATCGGGGCGCCGGCGGCGACGCGGCCTATGATCGGCAAGCCGGTTTCGGCGGGCGTGGGTTCGAAGTCGGGAATACGTATCCCGCGTGATGCGCCGGGCGTCATCTCGATAGCGCCTTTGCGGGCAAGCGCCTTGAGGTGCTCTTCGGCGGCATTGGGCGACTTGAAGCCGAGCTCCTGAGCGATCTCCGCGCGGGTTGGCGGGTAACCGTTGTCTTCCAGGCAGCGCTTGATGAAGGCGAGGATTTCCGTCTGGCGAGGCGTCAGCTTGATCATGTCTGTCTCTGTTCTTTTATACAGTGCCTGGGATTATATACAGTGCTTCGGCCTTGGCAATGAATGTTTCTCGGTGGCGTAGCCGGTGTGCGGCGCAGCGCGTCTGCGACAATGACGCTAGTGCCGCAAGGCGTTTCGTGGTTGACTTGCCGGTCGGTGAAACGTAAGTTTCAAACAGTTGTTTGTCTTTCGGAGGGGGCATGGCGCAGTCGGAAACAGTTGAGCGCATTCTTGATGCAGCGGAACAGCTGTTCGCGGAAAAAGGCTTCGCCGAAACCTCGCTTCGTCTGATCACCAGCAAGGCTGGGGTCAACCTGGCGGCGGTGAACTACCACTTCGGTTCGAAGAAGGCACTCATCCAGGCAGTGTTCTCGCGCTTCCTCGGGCCGTTCTGTGCCAGCCTGGAACGTGAGCTGGATCGCCGCGAGGCGCTCACCGACAAGAAGGACACGCTGGAGGAGCTGCTGGAAATCCTCGTCGAGCAGGCACTGGCGGTCAAGCCGCGCAGCGGCGACGACCTGTCGATCTTCATGCGGCTGCTTGGCTTGTCCTTCAGTCAGAGCCAGGGGCACCTGCGGCGCTACCTTGAAGACATGTACGGCAAGGTGTTTCGCCGCTACATGCTCAAGGTCCATGACGCCGCGCCGGCCATTCCGCCGATCGAGCTGTTCTGGCGTGTGCATTTCATGCTGGGGGCCGCGGCATTCAGCATGTCCGGTATCAAGGCGCTGCGTGCGATCTCCGAGAACGACTTCGGCGTCCGCACATCGATCGAACAGGTGATGCGCATGATGGTGCCATTCCTGGCCGCCGGCATGCGGGCCGACAGCGGCATCGATGACAGTACCCTGGCGGCGGCGCAACCCGTCGCGCGGCGCAACGCAGCGGCCATTCCGGCCAAGGCTTGAGCTACAAGGCTACCGGGGGATCGGCTAAGCTAGCCGCCCATGGCCTTTCTCGATCTTCTGCATATTTCCATCGCTGACCAGCAGCTCTACGGCTTTGCCGGTGGGCAGCTGCGTCTGCGCTTTCCCGTGTCCACCGCGCGTAACGGCGTCGGCGAACAGAATGGTTCCGGCTGTACGCCGCGCGGCGTGCATCAGGTGCGTGCGCGCATCGGCGACGGCCTACCCGAGGGGGCAGTGCTGCGCGGGCGGCGCTGGACCGGCGAAATCTGGTCGCCGGAGCTGCACGCGAGGTTCCCCGGACGCGACTGGATACTCACTCGCATCCTCTGGCTGAGCGGTTGCGAGCCGGGCGTCAACCGGATGGGGAAGGTCGATACCTTCCGCCGTTACATCTACATCCACGGCACGCCCGATTGCGAACCGATGGGTGTGCCGCTTTCCCACGGTTGCGTGCGTATGCGCAATGCCGATCTGCTGCAACTTTTTCCCAGGGTGTCGCCGCACTGTCCGGTGCACATCACCGAGGCACCTTGCCCAGGCTGGGCTGCCGCTGAACTCGAATAAGGATCTGCGTCTGTATGCACGGTTCATTGATGCTGGATATCGCCGGCACCTGGCTGACTGCCGAGGATCGGCAGCTGCTGCGCCAGCCCGAGGTGGGTGGGCTCATCCTGTTCGCTCGCAACATCGAATGCCCGCGCCAGGTGGACGAACTGTGCCGCGCGATTCGCGCCGTGCGCCCCGATCTGCTTCTGGCGGTGGATCAGGAGGGCGGCCGCGTGCAGCGGCTGCGCCAGGGTTTCGTGCGGCTTCCGGCGATGCGCGAGTTGGCCCGTTGCGCCGACGCTCCCAGGCTGGCCGAAGCCTGCGGCTGGGTCATGGCCAGCGAGGTGCTTGCCGTGGGCCTGGATTTCAGTTTCGCCCCGGTTCTCGATCTGGATCATCAGCGAAGCGCGGTGGTAGGCGCGCGCGCCTTCGAGGGTGACCCGCAGATCGCGGTGACGCTGATCGATGCCTTCATCCGCGGCATGCACGCCGCCGGCATGGCCGCCACCGGCAAGCATTTCCCCGGGCATGGCTGGGCCGAGGCCGATTCCCATGTTGCGATCCCGGTCGATGAGCGCAGCCTCGACGAGCTGCGCCGATGTGATCTGATTCCCTTCCAGGCATTGAGCGGCACGCTCGATGCGATCATGCCGGCGCATGTCATCTATCCGCAGATCGACGAGCAGCCTGCTGGGTTTTCCCGGCGCTGGCTGCAGGACATGCTGCGTGGCGAACTGGGCTTCAAGGGCGTGATCTTCAGCGATGATCTTTCGATGGCCGGAGCGCACGTCGCCGGCGACGCTGCGGACCGGATCGAGGCCGCCCTCGGCGCTGGCTGCGACATGGGACTCGTCTGCAACGACCGTGCGGCGGCCGAACTGGCGCTGGCCGTGCTGCAGCGCTTGAAGGTCACGCCGTCGGCTGCACTGTCGCGCATGCGTAGCCGGGCGGGTAATGCGACGGACTACAAGCAGACCCCTCGTTGGCTGGATGCCATTGGCGCGCTGAAAGCTGCCGATCTAATTGACTGATCGCTCACATCTCAAGGAATAGCCATGACTGTTCATGCCATCATCGGCGGTACCGGTCTGACCCAGTTGACCGGCTTCAAGCTGCATCGTGCGCAGCTGATCGATACGCCCTATGGGCGGCCCTCCGCCGAAGTCCTGCGGGGTGAGTATGGCGGTCGCGAGGTGCTGTTCCTGGCCCGGCACGGCCATCCGCATCGTGTTCCGCCGCACCAGGTGAACTATCGCGCCAATCTCTGGGCACTGAAGCAGGCCGGCGCCGAAGCGGTGGTCGCGGTCAACGCGGTGGGCGGCATTCACTCGGCGATGGGGGCCGGTCATTTCTGCGTACCGCATCAGATCATCGATTACACCTATGGCCGCGAACAGACGTTCTTCGAAGGCGAGATCGACCACGTGACCCACATCGATTTCAGCTACCCCTACGACGAAGCATTGCGCGAACGCCTGATCGGGGCGCTGGCCGCTGAGGGTTTCGCCTTCAGTGGTCATGGTGTGTACGGTTGCACTCAAGGGCCGCGTCTTGAAACGGCTGCGGAGATCGTCCGTATGGAGCGCGACGGTTGCGATATCGTCGGCATGACCGGCATGCCTGAGGCGGCCCTGGCCCGTGAGCTGGAACTGCCGTACGCCTGCCTCGCATTGGTGGTCAATCCAGCAGCTGGCAAGGCGGATGGGGTGATCACCATGGCGCAGATCGAGGCGGCGCTCGCCGCTGGTATCGGCAAGGCGCGACTGGTCCTGGCTCGCCTGCTGGCCGGTTGATCGTGCATTGGCCGGTGGCCTGAATGCCGCTGTGCATGCCTGCAACGACAGTGTCATATTGCGGCCTGAGACTGGTAATTTTGCGGCGCCACCCCATTGCGGTGAACATGCCGCTTGCTACACTTGGCCGTCCTTTGGAGTACCGGAATGTCTTGCCAGGCACACACAATAAGAATTCTAAGAACGGTCGTGTTGCTGACGCTGCTTGGCGGTATGGCCGGTTGTTCGACCTGGTTCTCGGGTAATTTCAAGGACCCGAAAGTCGAACTCACCAAGGTCGATATCATCAAGGCGCGGCTGCTGGAACAGCAGTTCATGCTGCGCTTCCGCATCGATAACCCCAACGATCACAGCCTGCCGGTGCGAGGCCTCATCTACACGGTCCATCTCAACGACGTGGAACTGGCCAGCGGCGAGTCCAGTGGCTGGCTGACCGTTCCTGCCAACAGCTTCGAGTACTACGAGGTGCCGGTGCACACCAATCTGTGGCGGCACATGAAGTACATCGTGCGGCTCTTGGAAAAACCGGATCACCCGATCAACTACCGACTGGCCGGCGAACTCAAGACCGGGCTGATGGCTGGGCGACGCGTGCACATTTCCAACAATGGCGAGATAATCCCGGGCAACTTTATTCCGGAGTAGTACCCAGATGAGTCACGAACCCCATGTGCATGGTCCCGACTGCAACCACGACCACGACCACGACCACGACCACGACCACGACCACGACCATCACCACGTCCACGGGCCGCACTGCAATCATGGACACGAGCCGGTGCGCAATCCGCTGAAGGATGTCGGTCGCAACGATCCGTGCCCCTGCGGTAGCCAGAAGAAATACAAGAAGTGCCACGGGGCCTGATGCTTCCATGAGTCTTTTCCTCGGTCTGCTCGTCATCGCCGTGCTGCTGGTTGCAGCGCTGGCCGGCTATGCGCTGTATTTGTGGCGTCGCGTATGGCGCAACGAGCGTTTGCAGGCCGAGGCACGCGCGCAACAGCAGACGGCGTTGGCCGAGGATCTGCGAATCCTCGCCAGCTGTCTGTTGGACGAGCAGCTGCCGCTGATCGAGGGCGCCATCCGTATTAAGGTGCTGCTCGACAACTACGACGTCACCCTCGGGCAGCATCCCCGTTGCCAAGTGTTCCAGCAGCTGTTCGACGCCACAGAGCAGGTGCCGACCCATGCAGCCTGGAAGGCGCTGGACAAGAGCGAACGTCGGCGCCACGAGGCGCAGTTCAGCGCGCTGGAGCTGCAACACAAGGCCGAAGCGCGCCGTTCGGCCCGTTGGCTGCTCGACGAAGCTCTGCCAAAATCCCGCGACGCGGCCTGATCGACCGATCTTCTTCGCCGTACGCCCTCTAATCTGTTAGCACCCATCCCTCGCCAAGCCTGCACAGGAGTCTTCGATGTCTCTGCGTCTGCCGTTCGCCCTGGTTCGTCTGACGTTGGGGGCCGCGCTCGGCCTGGCCGGCCTCGGCGGTTGTCAGGCCTATCTCGATAACCGCTACAGTGCCAGTCTGCCGCCAGCGCAGGGCATCCAGCCGCTAACCGGCCTGGCAGGCAGTGCGAGCATCCGGCGCAATTCGCTGGGCATGCCGCTGATCGAGACCTCGTCGTTTCACGATGCGCTGTTCGCCATGGGTTACGTGCACGCCACCGACCGGCTGAGCCAGATGGTCAGCCTGCGGCTGATGGCCCAGGGGCGCTTGGCTGAGATGGTCGGCCCCGGGGTGCTGGAGACCGACCGCTTCATGCGTGCGGTGAATCTGCGCCAGAGCGCCGAGCTGCTCTATCGCGAATCCTCGCCGAGGATGAAAAAGTTCTTCGAGGTCTACGCCCGTGGCGTGAACGCCTACCTGTATCGTCATCGCGACAAACTGCCGATGGACCTTGCCGAGTCCGGCTACAAGCCTGAGTACTGGAAGCCGGAGGACTCGGTACTGGTGTTCTGCCTGCTCAATTTCGGCCTGTCGCAGAACCTGCAGGAAGAGGTCGCCGCGTTGCTGATGGCGCAGAAGGTGGGTAGCGACAAGCTGGCCTGGCTATTGCCCATCTATCCGGACGAGGCCTTGCCGTTCGATGAGGCGGACAAGCTCAAGGGGCTAAAGCTGGGTGGCAGCGTGCCCGGGCTGGCTGCCATCGAGCAGGCCGTTCAGCACTTGGCAGCGTTGACCCCGACCGGCATGGCAGCGTCGAACAACTGGGCCATCGCCGGCAGCAATACGCGTAGCGGAAAGCCGATCCTGGCCAACGACACTCACCTGCCGCTGTCGATGCCTTCGTACTGGAATTTCATGCAGGTTCGCGCACCGAAGTTCCAGGCGGCGGGCGTCACCATCGCCGGGGTGCCCGCAGTGGTGGCGGGTTTCAACGGCAAGCTCGGCTGGGGCATGACCATGGTCATGGGCGACAATCAGGACCTCTATCTCGAGCAGCTGCGCCGCGAAGGTTCGCGGCTGATGTACCTGGCTGATGGCAAGTGGCTGCCGGCGCGCGAGCGGCACGAGACCTACTTCGTCAAGGGCGAGCGGCCGATTCGCGAAACCATTTACGAGACCCGCAACGGCCCGCTGCTGAACACGGCGCTGGGCGAGCGCAAGCACCCCTTGCAGCCGCTGCAGCTCGCCAGCGGCTACGGTCTGGCACTGAAGACCACGCAACTGGAGGCCGATCGCACGCTGGACGCTTTCTTCGACCTGTCCCGCGCGCAGTCGGTGGATCAGGCCTTCGAGGCGACCCGCGAAATTCGTGCAACCGCCCTGAATCTGGTCTTTGCCGACCAGCAGGGCATCGGCTGGCAGGTCACCGGACGTTTTCCCAACCGTCGCGAGGGGCTGGGGCTGGTGCCGTCGCCGGGCTGGGACGGTCGCTACGACTGGGATGGCTTCGCCGATCCGATGCTGCATCCCTACGATCAGGATCCGATCCAGGGCTGGCTCGGCACCGCCAATCATCGCAGCGTGCCGCGCGGTTACGGAATGCAGCTTTCCAGCTCCTGGTACGGCCCGGAGCGTTACGAGCGCCTGGCGGAACTGGCCGGCCGTGGCAAGCATGACACTCGCAGCACCATCGCCATGCAGTACGACCAGGTGACGCCTTTCGCCGCCAAACTCAGGATGATGTTCGAGGCGCCGGGCATGGCCGAGCCGTTGCGCCAGGCAATCGATGCACTGCCGGCCACCGAACGCAACAAGGCGCGAGAAGCGCTGGATCGGCTGATGGCGTTCGACGGCAAGCTCACTGCGGATTCGGCGGATGCTGCACTGTATGGCGCTTTCCTGCACGAAAGCGCGCGGCACATCTTCCTCGACGAACTGGGGCCTGAGGACTCGCCGGCCTGGCGTGCGCTGGTACAGACGGCCAACACCTCCTATTCGGCCCAGGCCGACCATCTGCTCGGCCGCGAAGACAGCCCGTTCTGGAACGACCAGCGCACCGCGCAAAGCGAAGACAAACCGGCGATCCTCGCGCGCAGTTTGGCTGCAGCGGTGACCTTGCTCGAAAGCCGCCTGGGCAACGAGCGCAGCGCCTGGCAGTGGGGCAAGCTGCATACGGCTCGCTGGACCTCCGGCGCGACGCAGCTGGCGCCGCATATGCCGGCGGGCCAGCGGAGCAAGATCAACGCCATCGGCGACTACCTGGACCGCGGTCCCTATGCCATGGGCGGCGACCACAGCACGCTGAACGCCTCGGCCTATCACCTGGGTTCGGATTTCGATACCTGGCTGATTCCGGCGATGCGCATCATCGTCGACTTTGGCCGTGACGAGCCGATGATCGGCCTCAACAGTTCAGGCCAGTCGGGCAATCCGGCCAGCCCGCATTACGCCGATGGCATCGACGCATGGATGAAGGCGAACTACATGAGTTTCCCGTTCAAGGCGGAGAATCTCGACAAGGTGTATGGCAGCCAGCGGCTGTTGCTGACGCGAGCCGGCAAGTGAGGAGAGCGCCGCGCCGGCATCAGGCCGGTTGCGGCGCTGCTGGCGCGACTTCCAGAACGCGGATCACGCCTGGCGTCGGGTAATGCCAGCGCACGTCCACATCCCAGAGCTGCGCGCCGTAGCGCCGTTCCGGTTCGGGTTTCTGATAGGCCGGGCGCGGGTCCTGCGCCAGGCACTGCTCGATGAGTTCCACCAGCGGCTCGCCGAGGCGTAATGCTTCGCAGCGGGCCTGCGATAGTCCAGTTTCCGACCACTGCACCTCGATCAACTCTGGCGCGTCGGCGGCCATGTCATTGCGCGCGTCCGGCAGCGCATCGGCGTAGGGCACGTAGGGTTTGATGTCCAGCACCGGGGTGCCGTCCAGCAGATCGATGCCGGAGATGAACAGCCGATCCGCTTCGACCCGATCCAGTCTGACCACCGATTGACCGATACCGTTGGGCCTGTGGGTCGCGCGGGTGGCGAACACACCGACCATGCGATTGCCGCCCAGACGTGGCGGGCGGACCTTGAGGCGGGGTTTGTTTTCCAGGGCCTGGTGGAACAGAAACAACAGCCATACGTGGCTGACCTGCTCGAGTCCGGCCACTGCATCAGCACTGTCGAACGGCGGCAGCAGTTCCACCACGCCGCGTGCGGCTGGCGCCAGGCTGGGCTGGCGGGGGATGGCGAACTTCTCCTTGAAACAGGAGCGGACGTAGCCGATAGGCGAGACGCTGTGTTGCATGGGGCAGGCCTGGATACGGGCGGGCGGCTGCGCATCTTACCCGCTATGGCGCCGCGTTGCGCGACGTCGGGCCGCGCGCTCGTTGAAGCGGCGGCCCGATGCCAAGATCTTACAGACCGAGCAGATTGGCGACGTAGTCGGCATCCTTGTCGCCGCGGCCGGAAAGGTTGACGAGGATGTGGCTGTCCTTGCCCAGCGTCGGCGCGGTGCGAATCGCCCAGGCCACGGCGTGAGCGCTTTCCAGCGCGGGGATGATGCCTTCGACACGCGACAGGGTCATAAAGGCGTCCAGGCATTCCTGGTCGGTCGCGGTCTGGTAGTTCACCCGGCCGATGTCCTTGAGATAACTGTGCTGCGGACCGACACCGGGGTAATCCAGGCCGGAGGCGATGGAGTGCACCGCGGACGGATTGCCCTCGGCATCTTCCAGCACATAGCAGGCCATGCCATGCAGTTCGCCGGGCTTGCCCTTGGACAGCGTGGCCGAATGGCGGCCGGGCTTGTCCAGGCTTTCGCCCGCCGGCTCGATACCGACCAGCTCGACCGCGGCATCCTCCAGAAAGGCGGTGAACATGCCCATGGCATTGGAGCCGCCGCCGACGCAGGCGACCACATGATCCGGCAGACGACCGTGTCTGGAGAGAAACTGCTCGCGGGCCTCGTTACCGATGATCGACTGGAAATCGCGGACCATCTTCGGAAACGGGTGCGGGCCGACCACCGATCCGATGGCGTAGATGTAGTTGTGCGGGTCCTTCAGGTATTCCTCGAAGGCGCTGTCCACCGCTTCCTTGAGCGTCGCCGCGCCTCGGGTGACGGCCACCAGCTTGCAGCCGAGGATCTTCATCTTGGTGACGTTGGGGTGCTCCTTCTCGATATCCACCTGGCCCATGTGAATCTCGCAGGGAATGCCTACCAGTGCGCAGGCGGTGGCCAGCGCGACCCCATGCTGGCCGGCACCGGTTTCCGCGATCACCTTGGTCTTGCCCATGAACTTGGCCAGCAGCGCCTCGCCCAGGCAGTGGTTGATCTTGTGCGCGCCGGTGTGGTTCAGGTCTTCGCGCTTCAGGTGAATCTGCGCACCACCGAGCTGCTCGGACAGCCGCCGCGCATGGAAGATCGGGCTTGGCCGGCCCACGTAGTCGGCGAACAGTGCGGCCAGTTCCTGCTGGAAATCATCGCGCTGGCGGATTTCCTCGTAGGCCAGGTTGATGTCGTCCATGGCCTGCTTGAGGTGCGGCGGGACCAACTGGCCGCCGTAGGGGCCGAAGTATCCGTTGGCGTCGGGCATGGCAGTGAAACGAGGATCGGACGACATGGGTTCATCTCTGCTGGTGAAAAGGGGGCGCCTGTTTACGCGGGGGCGATCATAAGCCAGCGCCTGGGCCGCTGAAAACGTAGCGGCAACCGCACAGTGATTCCTCGTTTCTTCCTGGCGTTGCGGCGCTCCGAATCGGCTCGGCGAAGGGCTGGTGGTGGCCAGTCATGCCGAAGGGTGCCAGTCTCGGTTCGCAGGATTTTGATTTATCGTGTAGGATGAGCCGCTTATTTCATCTTATCGGAGCAAATCACCGCTTTTGTTTGGTCGGCATGTCCGCGTGCCGATGGGTATGGCTGTCATCAGCACAGCACGTCTTGCATACCCGCCCCGCCATCAGGCCGCGTAACCCTTGGCAAATTTGCACGCCGCCTGCCGCAATACGTCGCACTGCGATGTCGTAAAGCCAGAACAAGTTCAGGAGATCGAACTGATGAACGAGGCTGAGCTCTCGCCCAATGATTCCGAAGCGCCGGCTGACCGGATCAATCCCGTAGTGTTCTACGGTTCCGCAATCGCCATCGTGGCGTTTGCCATATGGACGATGTTCTTCACTGATCGCTCCCAAGCGGTCATCAATACGGTGCTTGGCTGGATATCCGACAGCTTCGGCTGGTTCTACTTTCTCGCCGTGCTGGTGTACCTGCTCTTCGTGGTGATCGTCGCCACCAGCCGCTACGGCAAGATCCGCCTCGGGCCGGATCATTCCAAGCCTGAATTCAATGTGGTCACCTGGGCGGCAATGCTGTTTTCCGCCGGGATCGGCATCGACCTGCTGTTCTTCTGTATCGCCGAACCCATCACCCAGTTCCTCGAGCCGCCGGTAGGCGAGGGCGGCACCACCCAGGCCGCACGCCACGCCATGGAGCTGACCTTTCTGCACTGGGGCCTTTCGGGCTGGGGTGTCTATACCCTGGTCGGCATGTCGCTGGCGTATTTCAGCTTCCGCCAGGGCCTGCCGCTGTCGATCCGCTCGGCGCTGTATCCGATCTTCGGCAAGCGCATCTACGGCCCCATCGGGCATACCGTCGATACCGCCGCGGTGCTCGGCACGGTGTTCGGCATAGCCACCAGCCTCGGCATCGGCATCATCCAGCTGAACTTCGGCCTCAACTACATCTTCGGCGTACCGGAAGGCACCTTCACCCAGGCCGTGCTGGTGGTGCTGATCGTGGTGTTCTCGGCGATCTCGGCGGCGACCGGGGTCGAGCGCGGGATTCGCCGGCTTTCCGAATTCAACATGCTGCTGGCGGTATTGCTGCTGGTGTTCGTGCTGGTGGTCGGCGATACGGTGTTCCTGCTCAACGCGCTGGTGATGAACGTCGGCGACTACTTCTCCAACTTCATCAGCCTGTCGCTGGACACCTACGCCTACCGCCGGCCGACCGACTGGCTGAATGCCTGGACGGTGTTCTTCTGGGCCTGGTGGATTGCCTGGGGGCCGTTCGTGGGTCTGTTCCTGGCACGCATTTCCCGTGGTCGCACCATCCGCGAGTTCGTCATCGGCACGCTGCTGTTGCCGCTGGCCTTCATGATGGCCTGGATGTCGATCATGGGTAACAGCGCCATCGAGATGGTCATGGGCGGTGCCCTCGAATTCGGCCAGCAGGCGGTGAGCAACCCAGGCTCGTCGATCTATCTGTTCCTGCAGAGCCTGCCCTGGGCCGGCCTCACGACTATCGTGGTGACCATCCTCGCCATCGTGTTCTTCGTCACCTCCGGCGACTCCGGCTCGCTGGTGCTGTCGAACTTCACGTCCATTCTCAAGGATGTGAACAGCGATGCTCCGGTGTGGATGCGCATCCTCTGGGCCGCCATCATCGGCATTCTCACCCTGGCTTTGCTGATCGCCGGTGGCCTGACCGCGCTGCAGGGCACCGTGGTGATCATGGGGCTACCGTTCTCCATCGTCCTGCTGTTCATGATGTACGGGCTGTTCAAGGCACTGCACGTCGAAGGCGTCATGGCCGACAGCTACCAGAAGAGCCTGTCCGGCTACCTGTCCGGGCGCGCCACGCTGGAACACACGCAGATGAACTGGAGTCAGCGCCTGTCGCGGGCGATGAGTTTCCCCAGCCGTTCGCAGATCCGTCGCTACCTGAAGGAAGTCTGCAAACCGGCGATGGAGGAGATCCAGAAGGCGCTGGGCGAGAAAGGCGTGCCGGTGGATATCGTCGAAGGCGAACCGGGCAACGAGCACTTGGCGTTGCACGTCAATCTGGGCAGCGAGCAGGACTTCACCTATCAGATCTGGCCGGTGCGCGGCACCATGCCGTCCTTCGCCCTGCGCACCCAGAGCAGCAAGGCCGATTACTACCGGCTCGAGGTGCATCTGCGCCAGGGCAGCCTGGGTTACGACCTGATGGGCTATTCCCGGCGCCAGCTGATCGAGGACATCCTCGACCACTACGAGCACCACATGCACTTCCTGCATCTGCAGCGCGAAAACGGCGGTGGTGAAAGCGGCATGCCCAATCCGGGCGCGGCGCCGACACCCTGACCCTGCACGCCTCGGGCGATCCCCGAGGCGTTCCATCCATGTCGCGGCAGCGTCGATCCGCTGCCGCCACAGACAGTACGAACGAGGTAGAACATGGCCCGTTTCCCACGGCAGCAACTCTATATCCATGGCGGTTATGTCGACGCCAGCAGCAACCAGACCTTCGAGAGCATCAACCCGGCCAACGGCGAAGTCCTGGCCGAAGTGCCCGAGGCCGGCGCGGCCGATCTGGAACGTGCGGTTGAAAGCGCCGAGCGGGGCCAGCGCGTCTGGGCGGCACTGACCGGCATCGAGCGGGCGCGCATCATGCGGCGCGCGGTCGATCTCTTGCGCGAGCGCAACGACGAGCTGGCGCTGCTGGAAACGCTGGACACCGGCAAGCCGCTGAGCGAAACCCGCAGCGTCGACATCGTCACCGGCGCCGACGTGCTGGAGTACTACGCGGGCCTGGCTCCGGCCATCGAGGGCGAGCAGATTCCGCTGCGTGACAGCAGCTTCGTCTATACCCGGCGCGAACCGCTGGGCGTGGTGGCCGGCATCGGTGCCTGGAACTATCCGATCCAGATCGCCCTGTGGAAGGCCGCTCCGGCACTGGCTGCGGGCAACGCGATGATCTTCAAGCCCAGTGAGGTCACGCCCCTGAGCGCGCTCAAGCTGGCAGAAATCTTCAGCGAGGCCGGGCTGCCCGATGGCGTGTTCAACGTGCTGACCGGCAGTGGCGCCGGCGTCGGCGCGCTGATCACCGAGCACCCGCGCATCGCCAAGGTGTCCTTCACCGGCGGTGTGGCCACCGGCAAGAAGGTCATGGCCAGCGCGGCAGGCTCTTCGCTGAAGGACGTGACCATGGAACTGGGCGGCAAGTCGCCGCTGATCGTCTGCGAGGACGCCGATCTGGATCGCGCGGCCGATATCGCGGTCATGGCCAACTTCTTCAGCTCCGGCCAGGTGTGCACCAACGGCACCCGGGTGTTCATCCCCGCGGGCCTGAAAGCGGCCTTCGAGGCCAAGCTGCTGGAGCGCGTGCAGCGCATTCGCCTGGGTGATCCGCAGCAGGATGAGACCAACTTCGGTCCGCTGGTCAGCTTCGCGCACATGAACAAGGTGCTCGACTACATCACCCAGGGCAAGGCCGCTGGCGCGCGGCTGCTCTGTGGCGGTGAGCGGGTGACCGAGGGCGAGTGCGCCAGGGGCGCCTTCGTCGCACCGACCGTCTTCAGCGACTGCAGCGACGACATGAGCATCGTGCGCGAAGAGATCTTTGGCCCGGTGCTGAGCCTGCTCGAGTATCAGGATGAGGACGAAGTCATCCGCCGCGCCAACGACACCGAATATGGCCTCGCCGCCGGCGTGGTCACCACCGATCTGGCGCGGGCGCACCGCATCATCCATCGACTCGAGGCCGGCATTTGCTGGATCAATACCTGGGGCGAATCGCCGGCGCAGATGCCGGTCGGTGGCTACAAGCAGTCCGGTATCGGTCGCGAAAATGGCATCGCCTCGCTGGCGCACTACACGCGGGTCAAATCGGTACAGGTAGAGCTGGGCGAGTTCGCCTCGGTGTTCTGAGGGAGGTAGATCATGGAATACGACTACATCATCATCGGCGCCGGCTCGGCCGGTAACGTGCTCGCCGCACGCCTGACCGAGGACACCGACGTCAGCGTGCTGCTGCTGGAAGCCGGCGGCCCGGACTACCGGCTGGACTTCCGCACCCAGATGCCCGCTGCGCTGGCCTATCCGCTGCAGGGCACGCGCTACAACTGGGCCTACAAGACCGATCCCGAGCCGCACATGAACAACCGTCGCATGGACTGCGGTCGTGGCAAGGGCCTGGGCGGCTCGTCGCTGATCAACGGCATGTGCTACATCCGCGGCAACGCCCTGGACTACGACAACTGGGCCAAGGCACCCGGCCTGGAAGAGTGGACCTACCTCGACTGCCTGCCGTACTTCCGCAAGGCCGAATCGCGCGACATCGGCCCCAACGACTACCACGGCGCTGTCGGCCCGGTCAGCGTGACCACGCCGAAGGCCGACAACAACGAGCTGTTCCACGCCATGGTCGAAGCCGGTGTGCAGGCCGGCTATCCGCGTACCGACGACCTCAACGGCTATCAGCAGGAAGGCTTCGGCCCGATGGACCGTACCGTGACGCCCCAGGGCCGGCGCGCCAGCACAGCGCGCGGCTATCTGGATCAGGCCAGGGAGCGGCCGAACCTGACCATCGAAACGCATGCGGTGACCGATCGGGTTTTGTTTGAAGGCAAGCGCGCAGTGGGTGTGCGCTACCTGCGCAATCGCAAGGACCCGTACATCGTGCGTGCGCGTCGCGAGGTGCTGCTGTGCGGCGGGGCGATCGCCTCGCCGCAGATCCTGCAGCGCTCGGGCGTCGGGCCGGGCGAGCTGCTGCGCCGGGTCGGCGTGAAACTTGTCCACGAGCTGCCCGGCGTTGGCCAGAACCTGCAGGACCATCTGGAGATGTACCTGCAGTTCGAGTGCCTGAAGCCGGTTTCGCTGTATCCGGCGCTGAAGTGGTGGAACCAGCCGGCCATCGGCGCCGAATGGCTGTTCCTCGGCAGCGGCATCGGCGCCAGCAACCAGTTCGAGGCCGGCGGCTTCATCCGCAGCAGCGACGAGTTCGAATGGCCGAACATCCAGTTCCACTTCCTGCCGGTGGCAGTCAGTTATAACGGCAGCAACGCCCATGACGGTCACAGTTTCCAGGCCCATGTCGGTTCGATGCGCTCGCCCAGCCGCGGGCGTATCGAGATCCGCTCGGCCGACCCGGCCGAGGACCCGAGCATCCTGTTCAACTACATGGCCCACGAGCAGGACTGGCGCGAGTTCCGCGATGCCATCCGCATCACCCGCGAGATCATCGCCCAGCCGGCGCTCGACCCTTACCGCGGTCGCGAGCTGAGCCCGGGTATCGATGCGCAGAGCGATGCCCAGCTGGACGCCTTCGTCCGCGAGCACGCCGAGACGGCCTATCACCCGTCCTGCTCCTGCAAGATGGGCAGCGACGACATGGCCGTGGTCGACGGCCAGGGCCGGGTGCATGGGCTGGAAGGGTTGCGCGTGGTGGATGCCTCGATCATGCCGCAGATCATCACCGGCAACCTCAACGCGACCACCATCATGATCGCCGAGAAGATCGCCGACCGGATTCGTGGTCATGAGCCGCTGCCGCGCAGCACGGCGAAGTACTACGTGGCCGGCGATACGCCGGTGCGTCAACCACCGCGGCGTTGATGAGCCCGCAGCCCGGCGGTGGAAAAGGCTGCGCCGTTTTCCACCCTACGCGGCCCAGGGCTCGTGGCGCAGAAATGAAAACGCCCCGCAGATGCGGGGCGTTTTGTTTAACCGATCAGCTCAGATCACTTCGGCCCAGAGGTCGTACTCGTCGGCGTTGGTGACACGCACACGGACCTTGTCGCCCGGCTGCAGCGGCTGTTCGCTGTCGACGTAGACCATGCCGTCGATCTCCGGAGCGTCGGCCCAGGAGCGGCCGATCGCACCGTCCTCGTCCACTTCATCGATCAGCACATCCAGTTCCTTGCCGACCTTCAGCTGCAGGCGCGCGGCGCTGATGGCCTGCTGGTGCGCCATGAAGCGGTCCCAGCGATCCTGCTTGATCTCATCCGGTACCGGTTCCAGGCCCATGGTCTCGGCCGGTGCGCCTTCGACCGGCGAATACTGGAAGCAGCCGACGCGGTCGAGCTGGGCTTCGGTGAGCCAGTCGAGCAGGTACTGGAAGTCTTCCTCGGTCTCGCCGGGGAAGCCGACAATAAAGGTCGAGCGGATGGTCAGCTCGGGGCAGATCTCGCGCCACTGCTTGATGCGCGCCAGGGTCTTGTCCTCGAAGGCCGGACGCTTCATGGCCTTGAGTACCTTCGGGCTGGCGTGCTGGAAGGGGATGTCCAGGTACGGCAGGATCTTGCCGGCGGCCATCAGCGGGATCACGTCGTCGACGTTGGGGTAGGGGTAGACGTAGTGTAGGCGCACCCAGACGCCCATCCTGCCCAGCTCCTCGCACAGCTCGAGCATGCGCGTCTTGACCGGCTGGCCGTTCCAGAAGTCGAGCTTGTACTTGAGGTCCACGCCATAGGCGCTGGTGTCCTGGCTGATCACCAGGACTTCCTTCACGCCGGCCTTGACCAGGCGCTCGGCCTCGCTGAGCACATCGCCCACCGGGCGGCTGACCAGCTTGCCGCGCATGGACGGGATGATGCAGAAGCTGCAGGTATGGTTGCAGCCTTCGGAAATCTTCAGATAGGCATAGTGGCGCGGGGTGAGCTTGATGCCCTGCGGCGGCACCAGATCGACGAAAGGATCGTGCTCGATGCTCGGCGGCACCACTTCGTGCACCGCATTGACCACCTGCTCGTACTGCTGCGGGCCGGTAACCGCCAGCACGCTGGGGTGCACGCCACGGATGTTGTTCTCGTCCACGCCCATGCAGCCGGTGACGATCACCTTGCCGTTCTCGGCGATCGCCTCGCCAATGGCATCCAGCGATTCGGCCTTGGCGCTGTCGATGAAGCCGCAGGTGTTGACCACCACCACATCGGCATCCTCGTAGGACGGCACGATCTGGTAACCCTCCATGCGCAGCTGGGTGAGGATGCGTTCAGAGTCGACCGTGGCCTTGGGGCAACCCAGGCTGACGAACCCGACTGTTGGCGTTTTGCTCATCGACTTTGAACCTCGAAAACCGCGCATTAAAAAGGCGCGCGAGTATACCGATGTGGATATTTTTTAGCCAGATTGCGGCAGCGGCCGTATGTCTGTCGGCTGACGAACATCGTCGTGGCGGGGACGCGGCGCCCAGCGATCGTCAGGCGCCGATGTCCAGGCCCAGCAAGTCGCTACTGGGCCGAGTCGCATCCTGCAGGTTCTGCTCGGCCAGCATCGTTGCGGAGGAAGGGGCGCCGTTACGGTACTCGCTCGGCGTACAGCCAACGAACTGCTTGAACGCGCGCGCGAAATAGGACGGATCGCGAAAGCCGGCTTCATAGCCGATGGTAGTGATCGGCATCTGCGTGTTGCCCAGTCGGTCCTTGGCGAACTCCAGACGCTTGCCCAGCGTGTACTCCAGATAGCAGACGCCATGCAGTTCCTTGAACAGGCGGCTGAAGCGCGAGGGCGTCAGGCCGCACAGCCGCGCCAGTTCCTTCTGGTCGAGGTTCTCGCGAAAGTGCAGGTCGATGTAATGAAGCGCGGGCGCCAGCAGCTGGTGTCTCTGATGATCGGCCGTGAGGCGGATGCTCGGCGGCAGGTCCGGATAATGCTCGCCGAGCACGCGCTGCCGTGTGGCATGGGCGTTCTGGCGCAGCTTCAGCAGTTGATCCAGGGCCAGACGGTAGCGGCGTAGTTCGGCTGCGGTCAGCGGCAGCGTGACGTATTCCCATACCCCGGAGCGCATCGCCCATATCGCCAGATCTTCGCAATGCTGGACGGTGAACATGGTGATGGGAACGGACGGCGCGGCACGTTTGACCTGATGCAGCTGGTTCAGGCCCAGGGCATCGGGGCGGTCGTAGTGCATGCAGATCATGTCGACCCGCCGGCTCTGGCCGCTGTCCGCCAGGCTGTGCGCCTGTACCAGACGGCATTCGCTGAAGGCCGTGAACTGGCGCATCAACGCTTCTGTGCTGCGGTCGTGGGTCAGGTCCACCCAGAGGAGTAATGGTCCCTGCGGAGAGTTAGACATCTTTACTAGCTCTGCCCTTTTACTTTCCCTTACAAACAGTATTGGCAAACGGCCATTATGGATAAGAACAGTTTCTGCTAAGGCGCACCTCTGATAGCAAATTGCCGTTATTAGGATTAATACCCAGCTGATGCGGTGAGGTTTGTTGCCAATGCGAGGAGCCTCAATTCGTTGTAACCGCGTATTGCAGAGCTTTGCTGACCCAGGAAATTGAGTGCTAGCAACGCGCAAAAGAGTCCTAACGCCCACTGCGTTTGCCTGACTAGTGTTCACCTCAGCAGCGGTGCATGGAGCGCTGCCAACCGATGGATGAACCACTCCTCAGTGAGGTGAGCGAAATGACCATTCAAACGATCAAGACCGCGGTGCTGAAGTTCGCGAAGGACGAAGACGGGCTGACCATCGTCGAGTATGCGGTGGCGGGTGGGCTGATTACCGCAGCCGTCGCGCTGGCCTTCACCAATCTGGGCGCGGCAGTTCTCGCCAAGATCAACCAGATCATCACAGCGCTCGGCGGGACGCCCGCAGCCTAAGCGCCGAGCTTCTATGGACATTCAAGGCTGGGCCAGCGGGCTTTTGCTGCTCTCGCTGCTGGGATACGCGGTGGTCAGCGATGTACGCCACCACCGCATCCCCAACCTCCTGGTCCTGACCGGGCTGGCACTGGGATTGGCCGGGCAGGCCTTCGCAGGCGGTCTGGGCGGGCTGGGGCAGGGGATGCTGGGGGCGCTGATCGGCTTTGGCCTGTTCCTGATGCTGTATGTGACAGGCGGTATGGCGGCCGGTGACGTGAAGTTGATGGCCATGGTTGGCGCCTTTCTCACACCGCAGCAGGCGCTGGCTGCCGCGGCGGCCAGCCTGATGGTCGGCGGTCTCTGCGGGCTGGCCTTGATGATCTGGCACGGCCAGCTGCGGCAGACGCTCGGACGCTATGCGCTGATGCTGCGCAGCCAGAGCTACCTCGCACCGGCAGCCGGGGAGGTCGCCGGCAGGCCGTTCCCCTACGCCATCGCGATCCTGCTGGGCACGTTCGCCAGCAGCTTGTGGTTTCACTTCGACTAGCGCGGGAGGCCGCCATGTACGCAGTCAGCGATAGCGATGGCTACCCGAGCGAGCGCGAAGCGGTGCAGCGCCTGGCGCCGCAGCCGCGCACCATCGCCGAGACCGGGCTGAGCGATCAGCTGCTCGCCGATCTGCTGTGCAAGCATCTGCACGAAGGCGGTGCGCTGGACATGGCGCGTCTGGTCGAGCGGTTGGCATTGCCCGGCGCCGTGCTGGAAGAAGTACTCGCCCTGCTGCGCAAGGATGGCCGCATCGAGGTGCTCGGCCAGCACAACGGCCAGGCCCTGCGCTATGGGCTGACCGAGCGGGGGCGCAACGCCGCGCGCGACGCGCTGGAGCGCAGCGGCTATATCGGTGCGGCGCCGTTTCCGGTGAGCACCTACCGTTCACTGGTCAAGGTACAGACGATCCACCATGCACGGGTGAATGCCGAGAAGATGCGTGCGGTATTCAGCGGTGTGGTGCTCGCCGATGATCTGCTCGATCAGCTTGGCGTGGCGATGAACTCCGGCCGCGCCATCATGATCTACGGGCCGGCCGGCACCGGTAAGACCTACATCAGTGGACGTCTGATCCGCCTGTTCGGCGAAGCGATCTGGGTGCCTTACGCCATCGCCATCAACGATGCGGTGGTGGAGGTCTACGATCCGCAGATCCATCAGCGCCTGGACGATCGCGACCAGTACAACAGCCTGCTGCTGAGCGAAGGCATCGACCGTCGCCTGCTGTGCTGCATGCGCCCGCTGGTGGTGTCGGGCGGCGAGCTGAGCATGGAACAGCTCGACGTCCGCTACGACCCGTTCAACCGCCGTTACCTGGCGCCGTTGCAGCTCAAGGCCAGCAACGGCCTGTACATCATCGACGATCTCGGTCGGCAGCGCATGCCGCCGGCCGAGCTGTTCAACCGCTGGATCGTGCCGATGGAGGAAAAGCGCGACTTCCTCAATCTCGGCGGCGGGCAGCAGTGCGTGCTGCCGTTCGACATGGTCCTGGTCTTCGCCACCAACCTGAATCCGCTGGAGTTGGCCGACGAAGCCTTCCTCCGTCGGATTGGCTACAAGCTGCGCTTCAACTACCTCAAACCGCAGGAATACGAACGCATCTGGCGACAGGAAGGCGAGCGCCTGGGCATCGCCTTCGATCCGCAATTGCTGCGCTATGTGCTGCGCGAACTCTACGAAGCGGAAGGCATGCCGCTGGTGCCGTGCCATCCGCGAGATCTGCTGGGCATGGCGCTGGACCGCCAGCGCTACACCGAACGCAGCGGCCCGTTGACGCCCGATGACCTGCAATGGGCCTGGCGCAATTACTTCGTCCAGCTCGAGTTCCTTGGATAAGGAGATACCGACATGAGCTCACGTACCTTCACGTTGATCGCGCTGTCCCTGCTGCTGGGGCTGGGAGCGGCCTGGATGGCCAACAGCTGGCTGAGCGCGCGGCTCGATGCCGGGCCGGACAACAAGTCGCAGAACGTGGTGGTCGCCACCACGGAGATCCCCTTCGGGCAGATGGTCGAGGCGCAGCATGTGACCCTGGTGCGCATGCCCAAGGGCACGGTGCCGGACGATTCGTTCGCCAGCACCGAAGAGGTGATCGGCAAGATCGCCACCTTCGGCATGCTGCGTGGCGACGTGCTGCGCGGCGCGCGACTGGCCGAGCACCTGGGTGGCAGCACGCTGGCGTCGCTGATCGCCACCGACAAGCGCGCGGTGTCGGTGCGGGTCGACGATGTGGTGGGCGTGGGCGGCTTCCTGCTGCCGGGCAACCGGGTCGACGTACTGGCCACCCGGCGCAAGGGCAATGGTGAGGAAGCCGAGGCCAAGACCATTCTCGAAGACCTGCGCGTGCTGGCCGTCGACCAGACCGCCAGTACCGACAAGACCCAGCCGGTAGTGGTGCGCGCCGTGACCCTGGAAATGAGTTCCGAGGAAGCCGAGGAGCTGGTCAAGGCCATGACCGAAGGGCGTCTGCAACTGGCGCTGCGTAATCCCCTGGATAACCAGAAGAAGCCCGTGGCAGCGCCGCCGCCGGTGGCTCCGGTAGTCGCTGCGCCGAAGCCGGTGGTGCGCCGCGCACCGGCCAATCCCGGGGTGACGATCATTCGCGGCACCCAGGTGAATGTGACCAATGTCGGCCTGTAAGGCGATGACCAGCTGACGGCGCGTGGCCACGACGGCTGACACGCAAGGAGATCGATATGAACAACATGCGCAGAGTGGTGGCCCTGGTGCTGGCGCTGGGCACGATGCTGTCCGGGCTGGTGGTGGCAGCCGAGACGAAACCTGTGGTCCTTGCCACCCCGGCGGCGAACGTCAGTGACGTCCAGGTACCGATCTACAAGTCGCGCGTGCTCACCACGCGAACCGCGGTCAAACGCATCTCGGTGGGCAATCCCGAGATTGCCGACATCCTGATCACCAGCCCGACCCAGCTCTACCTGCTCGGCCGTTCGCTGGGCAGCACCAACGTGCTGCTCTGGGATGGCAGCAATCGCCTGATCGACAGCCTCGATCTGGAAGTGGTGCACGATCTCAGCGGCCTCAAGAGCAAGCTGCACCAGGTCATGCCCAATGAACCGATCGAGGTCTTCAGCGCCCAGGGCGCCCTGGTGCTGCGTGGGCAGGTCAGTAGCGCCGCGGCGATGGACAACGCCGTCAAGCTGGCGCGCAGTTACGCCGAGCAGGCCGCCGGCGATGCCAAGCGCCAGGGTGCCGGTGCCGCTGCACAGCCGCAGGAGCCATTGCAGCTGATCAACCTGCTCAGCGTCGGTGGCAGCCAGCAGGTGATGCTCGAGGTGAAGGTCGCCGAGATGCAGCGCAACCTGTTCAAGAACCTCAACGTGCGCTTCAACGCGCTGGACTTCGGTTCGTCCGGACGCTGGTCGGGTGGCGGGTTCAACAATGGCCAGGGGCTAGGCTTCGACGAGGACGGTTTCGTTAACCCGACCACGCTGTTCGGCGATGGCAAAGGCATCTTCGGCCAGTTCCTCTCCGACAACTTCCTCTTCAACGTGGTGCTGGAAGCGGCGAAGGACAATGGCTCGGCAAAGGTGCTCGCCGAGCCGACGCTGACCACCCTGACCGGGCAGCAGGCGGAGTTCATTTCCGGTGGCGAGTTTCCGGTGCCGATCACCGAGGACGACGGCATCACGATCGAATTCAAGGAATTCGGCGTCGGGGTCAAGTTCCTGCCGGTGGTGCTCGATTCCGGCCGCATCAACCTGAACCTCAATGTCTCGGTCAGCGAGCTCTCCAATGCCAACTCGCTGGTGTTGGACACCGGCCTGGAAAGCATCCTCGGCAACGGCGTCAACCAGGTCATCCCGTCGCTGACCAAGCGCAGCGCGCAGTCCACCGTCGAGCTCGGCAACGGCCAGACGATCGCCATCGCCGGCCTGATCAGCGAGAACACCCGCGACTTCGTCAGCCGCTTCCCCGGTCTGGGTGACGTGCCGGTGCTGGGCCAGCTGTTCCGTAGCCAGCAGTTCATCCACGGCGAGACCGAACTGGTGATCCTGGTGACGCCTTACCTGGCGCAGCCGGTGGACGCCAGGACGGTGCGCCTGCCGACCGAGAATTTCGTCGAGCCCAGCGACGCGGAGTTCTACCTGCTGGGCAAGACCAAGGGCAGCGCGCCCGGCCGGGCAGTGCCGGCCAGCCTCGGCATCAGCGAAGGCCGCTTCGGCCACGACCTCAAGTAAGCGGAGTCGCCATCATGAAAATTCTGCCCTACGCCTGCCTGTTCACCCTGCTGGCCGGCTGCGTTCCCTACCAGGAAGGTCGTGTCGGCTCGCTGGGCAGCACGGTCAACGCGACCCTGTACCAGCAGATCGCCGACAAGAACGTCGCCGCCAACCCGGGCACGGCGCTTTCGCCGGTCGGCACCGATGGTCCGCTGACCGAGCAGGTCATGGAGAGCTACCGGGGCGCCACCGGCGATGCCCAGCAGGTCGCGCAGCCGATCCAGATCAATGTGGGCAACTGAGGTTAGCGTCATGAACGCCTCCTGCATGGTTCGTCCTTTCCCGCAACGTCAGCGTGGCTCGGCCATGGTGCTGGTCGTGGTGGCGCTGGCGGCGATGATGCTCATGGCTACCCTTGCGCTGGACGGCAGCCACATGCTGCTCAACAAGACACGCCTGCAGAACGCCGTGGATGCCGCGGCGCTCAGCGGTGCCAAGACCCTGCAACAGGTGCGGGGTTCGGGCAACGCCGGCAGCCTGACGCAGGACGCTGCGCGCGCGACGTTCCAGCTCAACGCCCAGGCGGCCGGCAACGACGAGCTGGCCGCTGCCCTGGGCGACAACCCGGGCGCCATCGTGCAGGTCGATCTGGCGGCCAGTGTCTACGGACCGTTCTCCTTTCCGGGGCCGATGGATGCCCGATACGTGCGCGTGACCGTTGCCGAGCTGCCGTTGCAGGGTTTCTTCTGGGGCATGCTGCAGGCCCTGGGCAACGGCGCGGAGAAGGAAATCGCGGCAATCGCCACGGCTGGTCCGAGCCCAACCAGCCCGTGCGACATCGCCCCGCTGATGGTCTGCGGCGATCCCAACCAGCATGATCCAGCCAACGGGCTGGTCTGGGGTTATCGCTTCGGCGATCTGGAAGTGCTCAAGGGCGCAGCCGGAAACGACCCGGTCATCGGCCCTGGCAACTTCCAGCTGATTCGCCTCGGCGACAGCAGTGGCGCCGCGGATGTACGTCAGGCGCTGGCCGGCGGCACCGAGCAATGCAACAGCGTTGGCGAGTCGGTGGAGACCGAGCCGGGCAACACCATCGGCCCGGTGTCGCAAGGCTTCAATACCCGCTTCGGCCAGTACAGCGGTGCGCTGTCCGGCAGCGCGGACCAGTATCCGCCGGATCTTGTTACCGACTACAGCTCGCCGCGCATGAGCTACAACGACAGCACCGGTCAGGCCGAATATCAGGGCGAGGTGGTCAGCGCCAGTGGCGGCGATCTCTCGACTGCCAGCACCGCGCTGCTCGACTACAACGACTGGCGCCAGCGCGTGGCCAACTGCCCCAACGGCTGCCGCGCTGACGGCGTCTCCGAGCGACGCATCCTGCGCATCGTGCTGGGCAACTGCACCGGCAGTTCCGGCGGCCAGACCTCGGTACCGGTGCTGGGCTTCGGCTGCTTCTTTCTGGTCCAGCCACTGCCGACCGGCTCGGGCAACAAGGCGCAGGTCTTCGGCCAGTTCGTCAGCGAATGCGAGGGCGACAACGTGCCCGACAGCAACCCGGTGAATGACAGCGGCCCGCAGATCATCCAGCTCTACAAGACCTACATCGACAACAACCGCACGCCGAGCAACGACTCGTAGGAGGCGGCCATGAGCAGCCAGGCAATATCAGCAAGGGCAAGACAGCGCGGGCTCGCGATGGTGGAACTGGCCATCGCCTTGCCGCTGCTGCTGTTGCTGCTGCTGGCGCTGGGCGAGATCGGCCGGATGCTGTTTCAGTACAACAGCCTGCTGCAGGCCAGTCGCGACGCCAGCCGCTTCGTCGCCGGGCAGGCATGGAATCGCACCCTCGGTCAGATCGAGCTGAGCGCCGAAATGATCGATCAGGCGCGCACCCTGGCGGTGTACGGCGCCCCGGTCCTGCAGGCGGGCAGCGAGCCGCTGGTCAGCGGGCTGAGCACGTCTCAGGTAAGCGTCAGCGCCTTGGGCAGCAACCATGTGCAGGTCAGCATCAGCTATACGTTTCAGCCACTGATCGGCAGCGGTTTGCCGAACCTCGGTTCGGGCGGGGCCACGCTCGGGTTTCCGCTGGTCGCCACCACCGTGATGAGGGCGCTGTGATGAACGCCAGACGCATGCGCGGCGTGTACGTGGTGGAGTTCGCCATCGTCGGGTTGCTGCTGTTCATCGTGCTGTTCGGTGTGCTGGAGATGGGGCGGCTGTTCTTCACCGTCAACGCGCTTAACGAAACGGTGCGTCGGGGCGCGCGCCTGGCCGCGGTATGCGAGATCCACGAGCCGCGCATCCTGCGCCGGGCGATCTTCAACGCCGCCGAGGACAGCGGTGCCAGCAGTCTGATCGCCAACCTCGAGACCGCAGACCTGACCCTGGTTTACCTGGACGAGAGCGGTGCGGCGATCGCCAACCCGGCGCAAGCCAGCGCCACCGGCTTCAATGCGATCCGCTACGTCCAGCTGCGCGTGGAGAACTTCACCTTCGACCTGCTGATTCCCGGGCTGAGCGGTGTGATCACCCTGCCGCCGTTTTCCTCGACCTTGCCGCGCGAAAGCCTTGGGCGTCATGCCGAGCCCGATGCCGTTCCGGAGATCACCCCATGCTGAATACCCTTGAAAAACCCAGTAGCGTCACGGTGGGAGGCCCGGGCCTGCGGTTGCTCGTCAGCAGCCGCGATGCAGGTGCCCTGACCCGGCTGAAGACGCTGGCGCAGCAACTGCCCGGCCTGCAGGTCAGCACCCGGCTGGTGAGCAATGGACACACCGACCCGCTGTACGGGCTGGAGCAGATGCCCAATCTGCTCCTGCTACACGTCAGCCACCTGTGGCGCGAGGAACTCGCTGCGCTGCAGCAGCACCCGCTCCAGCAGCGGCCGCCGCTGCTGGTCTGCGGCCCTCAGGACGACCGCGACTGCATGCGTATGGCGATGCAGGCCGGTGCCCGCGACTTCCTGCCGGAGCCGCTGGTGGAGCAGGAGCTGTTGGCCGCCATCAGCCGGATCGCGCTGGAAACTCGTGACGGTCAAGGGAGCGGTGGCAAGGTCATCGCGATCATGAATGCCAAGGGCGGTTCGGGTGCAACCATGCTGGCCTGCAACCTCGCCCACAGCCTCAGCGCCTATGGTCGCCGCACCCTGCTGCTTGACCTCGATCTGCAGTTCGGCACCGTCGCCCATTGCCTGGACGTGCGTCCGAGCCACAGCCACATGGAAGTGCTGCAGCGGATCGATGAGCTGGACAGCGTTGCGCTGCACGGCTTCTGCAGTCATTTCAGCCCGACGCTCGATGTGCTCGGCGGCCGCGCCAGCGAACTGTGCCTGACCCAGGACATCCAGCTGGAACAGGTCGAGGCGCTGCTGCGGCTGGCGCGCTCGGGGGGGGGGGGGGGGGGGGGGCGGGGGGGGGGGGGGGGGGGGGGGGGGGGCCCCCCCCCCCCCCCCCCCCCCCACCTCACCGGCATCACGCTGGAGCAGGCCGATCAGGTCTACGTGGTGCTGCAACAGTCGCTCAGTCACCTCAAGGATGCCGTTCGCCTGGTACGCATCATGCGCGAGGACCTCGGCATTCGCGGCGACCGCCTGCAGCTGGTGGTCAACCGCTACGACAAGACCGCGCCGGTCAGCCTCAAGGACATCGCCGAAGCGCTGCATTGCGGCGTGCCGCAGCGGCTGCCGAACGACTACGCGGTGATCAACGAAAGTCAGAACACCGGCGTACCGCTGGGCCTGCACGCGCCGCGGGCGCCGCTGACCCAGGGCATCCGGCAGATGGCGCAGGAACTGCTCGGTAACGACACCGCCGAGCAGGGCCTGCTCAAGCGCACCTTTGGCCGCCTATTCGGGGGATGACCATGCTCAGCGAACTGCGTACCCGCCTGCAGGCAGGCAAGCGAGCCCCGGCCAAGCAGCCGGTTCCAAACCCCGGCCCGGAACGGCTGGAAACCGGCATGGCGTGGGAAACGCCGGTAGTCGAGAGCCTCTACGAGACCCGCAGCCAGCTCAGCGCGACCGACGCCGAATGGCGGGAAAAGATCTACCAGCAGCTGCTCAAGGTCATGGACCTGTCGCTGCTCGATTCGCTGGAGCCGGCGGATGCGGTGTGGCAGATCCGCGAGATCTGCCAGCGCCTGCTCGATGAGCACGCGGCACCGGTCAGCGCGGGGGCGCGCCAGCAGATCATCAAGCAGATCACCGACGAGGTGCTCGGCCTGGGGCCGCTGGAACCCCTGCTGGCCGACGGCACGGTGTCGGACATCCTGGTCAACGGCCACGCCTCAGTCTATGTCGAGCGTCACGGCAAGCTGCAGCGCACCGATGTGCGCTTTCGCGACGATCGGCATCTGCTGAACATCATCGACCGCATCGTCTCGAGCCTTGGCCGACGCATCGACGAATCCTCGCCGCTGGTGGACGCGCGGCTGAAGGATGGCTCGCGGGTCAACGCGATCATCCCGCCGCTGGCCATCGACGGGCCGAGCCTGTCGATTCGGCGCTTCGCGGTCGATCTGCTGAACGCCGAGAGCCTGATCCAGATGGGCACGCTGACGCCGGCCATCGCCCTGGTGCTCAAGGCCATCGTGCGGGGCCGGATGAACGTGCTGGTGTCCGGCGGCACCGGTACCGGCAAGACCACCATGCTTAACGTGCTGTCGAGCTTCATTCCGCACGACGAGCGCATCGTCACCATCGAGGATTCTGCCGAACTGCAGCTGCAGCAGCCCCATGTGGTGCGTCTGGAAACCCGGCCGGCGAACATCGAGGGGCGTGGCGAGGTGAACCAGCGCGAGCTGGTGCGCAACAGCCTGCGCATGCGCCCGGACCGCATCGTCATCGGCGAGGTGCGCGGACCGGAGGCGCTGGACATGCTGGCAGCCATGAATACCGGGCACGACGGCTCGATCACCACCATCCACGCCAATAGCCCGCGCGACGCCCTGAGCCGCATCGAGAACATGGTGTCGATGAGCGGTGCGACCTTCCCGATCAAGGCCCTGCGCCAGCAGATCGCCTCGGCCATCGACGTGGTCATCCAGCTCGAACGGCAGGAAGACGGCAAGCGTCGGCTGGTCAGCGTGCAGGAGATCAATGGCATGGAAGGCGAGATCATCACCATGACCGAGATCTTCGCCTTCGAGCGCCGTGGCATCGGCGAGCATGGCGAGGTGCTCGGCGACTACCGGGCCACCGGAATGGTGCCGAGCTTCCGTGATGTGCTGGCCAAGCGCGGCATCGAGCTGCCGCTGGAGCTGTTCCGGCCGGACTGGATGGAGGGCGCGCAGCCATGAGCCAGCTTCCCACCGAGTTCATCCTGATCTTCCTCGGCATGGTCTTCGTCGCGGTGTTCCTGCTCAGCCAGGGGCTGACGGTGCCGGTGTTCGGCGAGGCCGGACGGGTGCGCAAGCGCATCCGCATGCGCTTGCACCTGCTGGAGCAGGCCAACGACCTGCCGAACATGCAGACCCTGTTGCGCCAGAAGTATCTGACCCGGCTGTCACCGCTGGAGGCTGCGCTGGAACAGTTGCCGCTGATGGACCGGCTGGCGCAGATGATCGAGCAGAGCGGTCATGACTACCGCGCCTACCGGGTGGTCCTGCTGGGTGCGGTGCTGGCCGTGCTGGTGGCGGCGGCCACCTGGATGCTGCTGCGCCTGTGGTGGCTGGCGCCGCTGCTGGGCTTCCTGGCGTTCTGGCTGCCGATCCTGAAGATCAGCGGTGACCGCAGCAAGCGGTTCGCCGAGTTCGAGGAGGGGCTGGCCGATGCGCTGGATTCCATGTGCCGCGCGCTGCGCGCCGGGCATCCGTTCGGCGAGACGTTGCGGTTGGTGGCCGAAGAGCAGAAGGGCGCCGTGGCGCACGAGTTCGGCCTGACCTTCGCCGATCTGAACTACGGCAACGACGTCCGCCGGGCCATGCTCGGCCTGCTCGAGCGCGTGCCCAGCATGACCGTGATGATGCTGGTGACCAGCATCCTCATCCACCGTGAAACCGGCGGCAATCTGACCGAGGTGCTGGAGCGGCTGAGCCGGTTGATTCGCGGTCGCTTCCGCTTCCAGCGCAAGGTCAAGACGCTTTCGGCCGAGGGGCGCATGTCTGCCTGGGTCCTGATCTCCGTGCCGTTCGTTCTGGCCGCGGTGATCATGCTGACCACGCCGGAATACCTGCCGCTGCTGATCAACGAACCGATCGGACAGAAGCTCAGCCTGGCAGCGTTCGGCGCCATGCTGGTGGGTATCTTCTGGATCCGCCGGATCATCCGTATCCAGGTCTGAGCGAGGACGCAGTCATGGACTATCTGTACGGTCTGGTTCGAAGCGTGGTCGCCGACGAGATGCTGGTGCGCCTGATCTTTCTGGCGGCGGTCGTGCTGAGCGTGATGCTCGCGGTGGGCACCACCGCAGTGTTGCTGATGGGCCTGCAAGACCCGATGCGCCGGCGCCTGGCGCTGATCAAGCGCGGCGGCCAGCGCGAGCACGGCTTCAACGAGCCGCCCCTTGGCGGCGTGCAGTTGCTGCTGCAGCAGGTCGGCGAGCGCTTCGTCAGCAAGGACGGCGCGCACCTGTCCGGCACCCGGGCATTGCTGCAGCACGCCGGCTACCGCTCGGCATCGGCCCTGCAGATGTACTGGGCGATCCGCCTTCTGTTGCCATTGCTGTTGCTGGTTGCGACCGTACTGGCGCTGCCGCTGGTGACGTTGCCGTCGCTGACGACCGGCCTGATGGCCGCCGGGATCGCGGTCGGCCTGGGTTGGGTGGCGCCGGCGATGTTCGTGGAACGACGCAGGAACGCCCGGCAGCTCCGTTTGCGCACCGCGTTTCCCGATGCGCTGGACCTGATGGTGGTCTGTGTCGAGTCGGGCCTGGCGTTACCCCAGGCGATCGAGCGGGTCGCCGAGGAGCTGGCGGTCAGTCACGGCGAGCTGGCCGAGGAACTGGCGATGGTCAACGCCGAGATTCGCGCCGGCATATCCAGTTCGGCCGCGCTGGCGCATCTGGCGGAACGGACCGGCCTGGAGGATATCCGCGGACTGGTCAGCCTGCTGGCGCAAAGCATCCGCTTCGGCACCAGTGTTGCCGACACCCTGCGCATCTATGCCGACGAATTCCGTGACCGGCGTACCCAGGCGGCCGAGGAACAGGCGGCCAAGATCGGTACCAAGCTGGTGTTTCCGCTGATTTTCTGCCTGTGGCCGAGCTTTTTCCTGGTCGCCATCGGTCCCGCCATGATCGGCGTACTCAAAGCCTTCGGGAGACTCTGAGATGAGAAGAATCGCATTGCTGCTGGCGCTGCCGGTCGTACTCGCCGGATGTCAGACCATGGGGCCCGAGCCGGGCGAAGGGCGCTCCATCTACTCGGGCCAGCACTCGGTACTGTACCGGGCGCGGCAACAGGCCGGCTCGCTGGAACAGGCGCTGCAACTGGCCGACATGGCCTATCAGGCGGGCGATCTGGACCAGGCACTGTTCCAGTACCTGCGCGCCCTGGAGCTGCAGCCCACGCAGTACTCAGCGCTGGTATGGGTAGGGCGGATCCATCGTGAGCGCGGCAACATCCAGCTGGCCGAGCTGGCCTTCGACGAGGTACTGCGCAAGGCGCCGGACAATCTCGATGCGCTGGCCGAGATGGGCATGCTGCAGCTGGCCAAGCGCGATCAGGAGCGCGCACGGGAACTGCTCGACCGCGCCGTGTCGCTGGACCAGCAGCGCCAGGCGAGCGCATCTGCCGCTGCAGCGGCAGATGCGCTCAAGGTCGATCGTCAGTCGCCGGTACGGCTGTACAACGCACTGGGGGTGCTCGCCGACCTGAACAACGACTTCGCCCAGGCCGAGCGCTATTACCGGTTGGCCTTGCAGATCGAGCCGCGTTCGGTGCTGGTGCAGAACAGCCTCGGCTATTCCTACTACATGGCCGGACACTGGCAGGAAGCCGAGCGCGTATTCCGTCGCGCGCTGGATCGCAACACCGCCTATGCGCCGCTGTGGCGCAACTACGGACTGCTGATGGCGCGCACGGAACGCTACGAGGAGGCGCTGTCGGCTTTCGAGCAGATCGGCTCGCGCGCGCAGGCGAGCAACGATGTGGGCTACATCTGCCTGGTGGAGGGCAAGTTGGACGTGGCCGAGCAGTTCTTCCGCAGCGCGCTGGAGCAGTCGCCGTCGCACTACGCCACCGCCTGGGACAACCTGGAGCGCGTTCGCCAGCTGCGCAAGGTGCGCCAGCTCGGTCTTGGTCAGGCGCAACCCGATGCGGTCGCCTCGACTGCCGCCGACGTCAGGGTATTCGCCGTACCCTGACCGGCGGGACGATGGCCGCCGCAGCGGCGGCCTGGTCGCTGCGCGGGGCGCGCGGCAGGTAGCGCTTGAGGCGCAGGGCCGGCGCCTCGATCAGATGCCAGGACAGCACGGCCAGCAGCAGGCTGCCGGCGAAGCTCAGCAGCATGAAGGGAGCCAGGGATAGCTGCCCATCGGTCCAGTGCATCAGCAGTTGCTGAAGTGGAAAACTGAAGATGTACAGGCCGTAGGAGAAGTCGCCGGCCTTGCCGAAACCGGCCAGGCGCGGCACGCGCAAGTGTGCCAGGTAGAGCGTCAGGTACGGCAGGGTGAGCAGGTGTACCAGTTCCCAATGGTCGCTGCGGGCGCTGACGAGATTGGCTGCGAGCAGTAGCAAGGCGAGCGTCCAATGCCAGTGAATGCGCAAGCGGTACAGGTACAGCACCACGCCGGCATAGAAGAACATCCCCAACCGCGAGGCCTTGCGCAGCAGGTCGCTCTGCAGTTCGAGAAGCGGCATCAGATGAAAGTGCACGCCCACCAGCAGCATCAGGCCGATCAGCGCGCTGTTGCGACCGAAGCACTTGAGCAATCCCAGGGTGAGCACCGAGGCATACATCAGCACCTCGTAGGGCAGCGTCCACAGCGAGCCGTTGACCGTATGTGGAAACGGATTGCTGGAAAAGGTCCCGGGCAGGCGGAACTCGGTGATCAGCGCGGCATTGCTCAGGTAGGCGAATGTGCCGGGTGCGGCGAAATAGTCGCCCAGCGGCAGCGCCGTCGCCAGCGGGCCGACCAGCAGGACCGCCAACAGCACCGATACGATCAACGCCGGAAGGATGCGCAAGGCCCGCTTGGCGGCGAAATCCAGCACGCTGCGACTGTTCAGCCATGAGCCAGCGATGAGAAAGCCGCTCATGACGAAGAAGATGTGCACGGCGATGTCCGCCGAGTCGTAGCTGCCGCTGAACAGGCGCAGGGGCTCCCGGTCAGCCTGCCCGGACAACCCGTAGCTATGGCCGAACACCACCATCGAGGCGGCGAAGAACCGCAGAAAATCGAAGTTGTTGTCTCTTGGCGCGGTGGTTGGCGCGTGCATCGGTTCCCCCTTGGGTGTGGTCAGCGCAGCGGAAAGGTCTGGTTCATTCCCAGCGTGCGGCTCTCGCCATCGCGGATGGCCTGCTCGATCAACCGCAGCCGCTGCGGTGCCTGATGCCGCCGGGCGATGTAGCGCAGCAGCGCGAGGAAGATTCGCCGGTTCAGGCGGTACAGCCAGGGCGAGGCCGCCCAGATGTGGGTGTCGAACCAGGCCTGGTTACGTGCGGTGTAGTAGGCGCGAAAATCCGAGTCGCCGAGCAGGAAGGCTTCATAGATGTTGCGGCTGCGTGCCTTGATGTTCCACGACAGCTCCAGCTCGTCGATCACGGCGTCGGTGACCAGGCGCAGCCGGCCGCCACCGGCAGTGATGCGGCGGGTGTACTCGGTGTCGTCGGCGTAGAGCACCAGGTCGCGCAGTGGCACGCCGATGGTCTGGTACAGGCTGCGGTGGGCGAGCATACCGCCATAGGGTGCGAACGGCAGATCCAGCGTTCGCGGCGGGATGCCTTGCGGGCGCCCCCAGGGCAGGCGGCGCCAGACCTTGTAGGGCAGCTGCGCGACGTGAAATCCGAAGTAGCTGGAGCGCGGCTGGATGGCGAAGCGGCCCGGTACGCCGCGGGCGATATCCTCCTGCTGGCTGGCGCGAAAGCCCAGTACCGCGGCGCGATCCAGGCCGACCTCGTGACCGAGGCGGGCCAGCTCCTCGTGCAGCAGGCGTACGGCGGCGGCGGTGGGTGCATTGTCGTCATCCATCATCCAGATGTAATGCGCGCCCTCGGCGAGCGCCGCCTGCAGCCCGACCGCGTAACCGTTGGCCGAGCCGGTGTTGTGCTCCAGCGAAATGATGCGTACCTGGCCGGGCCAGCGGCTGCAGAGCTGCTCCAGCGGCGCGCGTGACGCATTGCTGACCACCAGCACGCGGGTGATCTGCTCGAAGCGGAAGGCCTGCTCGATCAGTCGCTGGAGGAATGGCAGGCGCTCGCCATAGGTCACCGTGACGATGGTGGTTTGCTTAAGGGCCGCCTCGTCGGGCAGCTCGGCGGCTTTCACGCACGGGCGCAGGGCTTCGGGGCATGCAAGGTTCGACATGGCGGGCATTCCTCAGCCTTGTTCGGAGGTGGTGACTGGGATATCGCCGGTGGGCGCCGCGGGGGCTACCCGATCATCGTCGTCGGGGCTGAAAAAGGCGTGGAATACCCGAATGAAGGTTTCCCCCGGGGCGCCGCTGGCGCCCGGAGCGGGAATGAGTTCGGTATAGGAGTAGCCGTCCGCCAGAACCAGCGAGGTCCTGAATGGTGCGTCTGTGCTCATGCTGTAGCTCCTGAAGAAGCGGGGCTGCGGGCCCTGATCAGAATGAATAACGTCTGTTGTCCACCGGCCGGGTAGGAAGCGAGTCCGAGGCGGGTTCAGCGAAACGATGCTGTCGAGCGCCCGGCAGCGGGCTGGCGTTCTGGCCACCGCCGGATGCGCCGCAGTGCGGTGCGACAGTGGCCGGGGCGGGTCGGTAGGCGATGACGCTGGGGCCGTTGGCGGGGTCGCATGCGTGGTCGTCGGTGGCGCCGGGTGACGGCTGTGCCGGGGCGGTCGAAAGCGGTTCGCTCATGCCCGTGGCGCCGCTCGATCCGCTCATCAGCACAAGGGCAAAGCCGAGCGCGCGGGTCGCACGCAGCCATTGCTTTACTGTGTTCATCCTTGAAACCTCGTAAATGTGATGGGGAAAGGTGTGGTCAGGCGTGCTTTATCGGAACCACCGCGGCTGGATAGAGCGGCGTGCTCGGTTGGGGACTGGGCGCCAGGGCCAGGCCATCGCCGAGCCTGGCTTCGCGCAGTCGCGCCTCGACGAAGGCGCGGATCTCGAGCTCGAATCGCTCACCCGAGAAACGTTCGGCGTTGCGCCGGCAGCTTGCCGCGCTGATGCGCGCGCGCTGGCGTTCGAACTCGTCGATGGCCGCAATGATCGAAGCGGTTGTCTGCTCGGGGTAGAACACCCCGGTGGGCTCGGCATGCTCGAGCCCGCGCACGGTTTCCAGCACGCCGCCGCGACCGTAGGCGATCACCGGGGTGCCGCAGGCCTGGGCCTCGATCGGCGCGATGCCGAAATCCTCTTCTGCGGCGAAGACGAAGGCCCTGGCGCGCTGCATGTGGCGCAGCAGCACCTCGAAGCTCTGATAACCGAGCAGGGACACATTGGGCCCGGCGACTTCGCGGGCCTTGTCCATCTCCGGGCCGCTGCCGATCACGATCAGGCGCTTGTCCGGCATCGCCGCGAAGGCCTCGACGATCAGCGGAATCTTCTTGTACGGCACCATGCGAGAAGCGGTCAGGTAGAAGTCTTCCTTGGCCTCGTGCAGGGTGAACTGGCGGGTATCCACCGGGGGGTAGATCACCGTGGACTGGCGCCGGTAACTCTTGTTGATGCGCCGGCCGATGAAATGCGAATTGGCGATGAACTCGTCGACGCCACTGGCGGTGCGCTGATCCCACATGCGCATGTAGTGCAGCAGCATGCGCGCCAGCTTGGCCTTGACGCCGCGCTCCAGGCTGGCTTCGTGCAGGTACTGGTGCTGCAGATCCCAGGCGTAGCGAATGGGCGAATGCACGTAGCTGATGTGCAGCTGGTTGGGGCCGGTCAGCACGCCCTTGGCCACCGCATGGCTGCTGGAAATGACCAGGTCGTAGGCCGACATGTCCAGCTGCTCGATGGCCAGCGGCATCAACGGCAGATACTTCTGATAGTGCGTGCGGGCCTTGGGCAGCTGCTGGATAAAGGTCGTGGTGGCGCGCTTGCCACCGAGGTGGGCGCGGTCTTCATCGGAGAGGAAATCGATGACGGCGAACAGGTCGGCGTCCGGCCACACGGCGCACAGCCCGGCGAGCACGCGCTCGGCGCCGGCGTAGGTCACCAGCCAGTCGTGAACGATGGCAACTTTCATGGTTTGACTTCCTTGGTCTTGAGGATCAGCGACAGGGCCGCCTTGCAGGCATGAAACGGAGATGGTCAGCGCGTGTGCAGGCGTGCCAGCGGCAGCAGGCCGCTTTGCCCGGTGAGGCGCTTGCCGGCGTGTGCCAGCGGTTGCTCTAGCAGCCAGCGACAGAGCATGGCGCTGCCCAGTGCCAGCAGCAGACCCAGCAGTGCGGTGCCCGTTACCGCGCCCGGCCCGCTGATTGCGAGGTTTTGCATCAACAGCGCGGCCAGTCGCTGCATCGCTGGCAACAGCAGATAGAGCCCATAACCGAGCTGGCCCAGCCAGACCAGCAGCGGCGTGCCTATCGTCAGGCGACCGGTGAGCAACACGAAGCCGGCCAGCGCCACGGCGTAGGTCAGCAGCTGCCGTGCCCAGGCCGCGTCGCCCTGCGACCAGCCGGCGAGAAAGATGACCGGCAGCACCAGCACATAGGCTCGTCGCGTGTAGCGTGCGTATTCCCGGGCGCGGCGGCGGGCATAGCTACTGTCGGCATGCTGCGCCTCGTGCCGCAGGGAGGCGAACAGCATCAGCGAAACCAGCAACGGCAGCGTGACCGGCAATGCGCCATCCAGCAGCTGCCGGGCCAGCGCCAGCAGGAGCGAGCAGGCCAACAGCAGCAGAGCGGCACCGGCGCGCAGACTAACGCTGTGCAGCAGGCCGAGCTGATGCATCAACAGGCACAGCAGATAGAACAACAGGATCGGCGGCATCGCGCCGTAGGCGCTGGCGACCTCGAACGGGATGGCTTGCTTGGCTGCTGTCACCCCGGGCAGCCAGGCTGACGCCTCCGGCAGCAGCAGCGCCGTCAGCAGCGCGGCCAGCAGGTAAAGCGGCACCAGGCGCAGCAGACGGCGCACCACGAAGCCGCGTCCGCCATCGCTGCTGGCATGCAGACTGGCCGGCACCACGAAGCCGCAGCCGAGCAAAAACCAGAGCGTCGCCAGCAGCCAGAGGTCTACGCCCAGGCCCGCCGTAGCGCCGTCAGCCGTTGCTAGCGGCAGGGCGTGCATGAGCAGCAGGAGTGCTGCGCCGCCGCGCAGCGCATCGACATGTGCCAACCGTTCCATGGTCTGCCTCGCTTGATGATTGAACGAACGAACCGGGGAGGGCGCTCAGGGCAGGCGCCGCTCGGATGACCAGGCAACCATCGGAGGCGGGCTGCGCTTGCCGGTCAGAGTCTGGTCGATGAGTTGCGAGACGATCTGTGCCGAGCGCTTCCAGGAGTAGCGCAGCACATTGCCTTCGCCCAGGGTGCGCAGGTCGTCGCGCAGCTGCGCATCGCGCAGCACATGGCCCATGCAGCGGGCGATGTCCTCGATGTCGAGCGGGTCGAAGTACAGCACGCTTTCGCCCAGCACCTCCGGTATCGATGCCGCCCGCGCCGCGATCACCGGACAGCCGCAGGCCTGAGCCTCCAGCGGTGGGATGCCGAAGCCTTCGTACAGCGACGGGAAGACGAACGCCCGGGCACCCTGATACTCACGCACCAGCTGCGCATCGTCGATGCGCCCGAGCAGGCGCACCCGGCGGTCATCGCTTACGCTGCAATCGGTGCCGGAGAACACCGAATGCGAATCGCCGACGATGTGCAGCTCGACGTCGTCGAAGCCCTCCAGGCTGAGGAATGCCGCGACCATGCGGGCGAAGTTCTTGTGCGCATTGGGCGAGGAAACCGCCAGCAGGTAGGGCTTGTCCCGCTGATTGGGCGCCTGTGGATCGGGCGGACGGAACGTCCGGGCAACGGCGTTGGGCACCACGCAGATCTTCTCGCTCGGATAACCGTAATAGCCGGCGATTTCCCGGCGGGAAAAATCGCTGACGGTGATCAGCGCCTTGATGCGTCTGAGCAGCAATGGCGTCAGCCCTTTGTAGAAACCGCGGAAGGCGCGTGAGTAGCTCTCCGGGTGGCGAACATAGGTAATGTCGTGATGGGTGGCGACCTGGTTGCGGTAGATCAGCGGCGCGGTGTTGCACAGCGAGACCAGCGGCGGCGAGCCATTTCGCGCCAGCCACAGCGGCAAATCCAACTGTTCCCATAGATGACCGCTGTGGCGACCGATGCAGCGCACCTGCAGGCGCTTGGCGCTGTCGTGCATGCGAATGTCGTGCGGTGCAACGAAGGTCAGGTCCTTGCGCGTCGCGCCCAGCTCCAGGCAGACCTGTTCGGCGAAGCGTTGTACGCCGCGGGTCTCCTGGGTGAGGAATCGTGCGTTGATGACGATCATCCGGGTTCTCCTTGCGGGGGTACCAGGTATTCGGTTGGGAAGGACAACCAGCGCGGGCGATGGGCATCCCTGCGACCGGCGATGTCACCGGCAGGTTGTTCGCACGGGCGCCTCGATCCGCGGGCTGTCGCATGTGCTCAGCCCTCGGTGGCGACGGCGCGCAGGCTGATGATCTTGGGAAAGCCGTCGAGCTTCACCGTGGTGCTGCAGGCGTCGTCACTGGCCGGGCAGCGCCATTCGTTGCCAGTGGTCACCCGCCCGTGGCGGGGCTGCGCGGTATCGATCATCGCCACGCGCCCGGTGATGCCTTCGTTGTTCTCGTTGCCGCGCAGCTCGACGGTCCTTGGCTTGCCGGTGCTCCAGGCCACCAGCAGTTCGTCCTCACCCCGGGCGAAGCGCAGCATCACCACATCGTTCGCGGTGTTTTCCAGGCGGCCGAGGTAGGCGTATTGGCCGACGATCTCGCTGATCGCGGCGAGTACCGGGTAGGCTGGTTTGGGCGTGAAATCCTGACGCACCAGGCCGAAGTTGTGCTCGCGCTCGGTCTTGTCGGTGCCGTCGTTGCGGAAGTCGTACCACCACATGCCCTTGATGTTCGGCAGCGTTCGGGCGAGGAAGAATGCCCGCGCCAGGTAGGCGGCCTGCAGGGTTTCGTCGATGCCGCACGCGCCCTGGTGCGAGGGCCAGGCCATCTCGGTCAGGTAGAGCGGCACCGGACGCCCGGCGGCGCGGGTCAGTTCCTTGTCCACCTCGGCCATCCAGTCGATCCAGGCTTCCGGTGTATTGCGCCGCCAACCGCGGCAATGCACGTAGGGGTGCAGCGAGAGGCCGTCCACCGACTGCATCAGGCCGTTCTCCAGCAGGCGCAGAGCGAAACCAGACTCGATGCCCTGGCTGGTCACGGCGCCGGCCAGCACGGTGGCGGCCGGATCACGCTGGCGGATGATCCCTGCCGCGTCGGCGATGAGCCGGGCGTAGTCCTGGGTGAACGCCGGGTCGCGGGGGTTCTCCACGTCCCACTCGTTCCAGATCTCGTAATAGGCCACTTGGCCCTTGAGGCTCTCGGTAACGAAATCGACATAGCGGTTGTACGCGGCCCGCACCGGCTCGCTTCTGGGCTTCTTGCCATCCCCGTGATGCTGGTTGCCATAACCGAGAATGAACTGAGTGCTGAGGCCATGGCGGGCGGTTTCCTTCAGATAGCGCTGCCAGGACGGTTCGATCTTCAGCTGGTTCGGCTGGCGCTCGACATAGGCCCAGTGGGCATCGGTGCGCACCGAGGTGATGCCGGCGTCGCGCATCATGGCGTAGGCGCGACCGCTGGGGTCGCCCTTGTGCAGCTCATGGGCACAGACACCGACGACGAAGGGTTCGTCAACGGTTTGCGCCGTAATCGGGAACGAACAGCCGAGCAGACCGCCGTACAGTACGGCGTTGAGCAGGGTAGAGCGGATCGTCATGTGGATCATCCGTGAGGGTTGAGGCTCAGATCAGGCGTTGCAGTTCGGGTAGCCGCTGGGCAGCGAGGCCGTCGGCCGGCGACCGGGCCGGGGTCAGCACATGGGAGATCGCCAGGCCGAGGAACAGCGTGGCCGTGGTCACCTCCAGCACATCGGTGGCCCAGGCCACCAGACACAGGCAGAACACGATCGGTAGCAGCGCGTTGCGCCACCGTGAACCGCGCTCGTGCAGGCGCAGCATGAGCGGGAAGGTCAGCAGGTAGAGCAGCACGCCGAAGATCCCGAGCATCCCCCACAGATACAGCGCGGTGTTGTCAGCGATGCTCAGCAGCTCTAGCCCCGGTAGCGGATAGACCTGGCCGGCGCTGCCCACCGCGCCGAAGCCGGCGCCCCACCAGCCCCAGCCTTCACGGGTGATGACGCCGATGAAGTTTGGCCAGCTGTTGATCAGCCGGTCGGCGAACGAGGCGAGCAAGGTGCCATTGTTGGCCGCATTGGGGTCCAGGCTCAGCACCAGGCTGGCCATCGGCAGCATCAGGCCGACCAGCACTGCAACGAGAAAAGCCGTGGCGCTGGCAAAACGATATGCGGTGACGATCAGCATCAGCAGGGTCAGCACATAGGCCGCCGCGGTGGACTTGTTGGTGGTCAGCACGATGCCGATCAGCGCGGCGACATACAGCATCAGCCGCAGCAGCCGCGAGCGGGTGAACGCGGCGATGAACAGGCTGTAGATCGCTATCATCACCGACAGCGCCGTGGACATGCGGGCGAAACCGCCGATGCGGTCGATGTCGTCGAACGCCCAGGAGCGGTTGGCGCTCAGTTCCACCTCGCCGACCATGTAGCTGTAGCCCTTCCACGGCACGCTGGTGAGCAGGTCCAGAGCGATACCGACGAACGAGGCGATCAGGCAGAAGCCGATGATTCGCCGCAGCAGCCCGAGCCGCAGCTCCAGGTGCCGGCCGCAGATCAGGCCGAACAGCAGCGGGATGTAGATGAACAGGCTGAAGCCGATGTTGTGCAGCTCCGCCCCATGCATCAGCGCCAGCTGGCTGGACGTCACCAGGCCGAGCAGCACCAGCCAGAGCAGTGGCCAGCCGCGATAGCGCAGCAGCTCCAGGCTCAGCGCCGCCAGACAGGCAATCTTGGGCAGGTACAGCAGCCAGGAGATCCCGGCCATGTCGAAGTAGTAGCGCAGGGCGCCGGAGAAGGTTTCAGTCAGCAGCAGCGAGGCGACGACCAGCGTCAACAGGGTCGGCTTGTCGAAGGCCAACGGATTCGAGTCGCGTGGTCGCGGAGTGATCAGCAGGCTCTGGTTCATGGTGGATTCTCGTTCCCTGAAGCGTCTCGTGCAGGATCGATTGATAGCGGTCCAGCATGCGTTCCATATCCAGCAGTGGCAGCACGCTGGCGCGGGCCTGGCTGGCAAGGCGTTGGCGTAGAGTGCCGTCGATGTACAGCCAGAGCATGGCGATGCCGAGCGAATCCGGATCGTCGGGCGAGCAGAGCAGGCCGTTGTGTCCGTCGCGGATGATCTCGGGCAGCCCGCCCATGTCGCTGGCGATCACCGGCAGCTGATTGGCGCAGCCCTCGACGGCCACCAGGCCGAATGGCTCGGCCCACAGCGAGGGCACCACCAGCACGTCGATGCTCTGCATGAACTCGTCGCGGTCGCAGTAGCCGAGAAAGCTCACCTTGGCCGGGTCGGCCATGGCCTTGAGGCGGGCCTCGTAGTCCAGCTTGCCGCGCCCGGCGATATCCAGCCGTGCATCGATTCCCAGGCGCTGGAACTGCGTGATCAGCCAGCCAACACCCTTGTTCTCCGAAAGCGTGCCGATGTAGCCGAAGCGCAGCGGATGTCCGCTGCGTGATTTGAGTCGGCTGCCGATGCCGGTCTCGGCCGGTGTGCAGTTGTGCACCACATGCTGGCGAGCGCGGCTGAAGTAACCCTGGGCGGTGATGCGTTCGAGAATGAAGCGGCTTACACCGATCACGGTCGAGACCTGCGTCGAAGCGCGGGCGTGGCCGAGGCGGAACGTCGAGCACAGGCCACATTGGCGCTGGCAGCTCCTGCCGTGGTTGAACATGGTGTCCTTGGGGCAGAGCAGATACAGGTCGTGCAACACCTGGACGATGGGCAGGCCCGCGGCGCTGATCTCGTCCCAGGCGGAAATCGACCAACCGGTGAGGTTGTTGCTGACGACGATGTCCGGCTGCTCGCGCCGGATCACATCGCGCACGTGGCGGCGCATCTCGCCGTTGTAGCGGTCGCGGTAGTGCCAGCCGAGTCGGGCCAGGCGGCTCGGGCGTTGCTGGGTGTAGTGCCAGTAGAAATTGGCCAGCCCGGCGCGATAGACGCGCACCTGGTTCTGGGTTTGTGAGTGCAGGCCGGCATCCGGGCCGGTCGCCAGTACGGCCACCTCGCAGCCACGCCGCTGCAAGCCTTCGGCGAGGTGGCGCAGCATGACTTCAGCACCACCGCCTACATGCGGCGGGTAGAACGCGTTGAGCAATAGGATCTTCATGGTTTGGCTCGCTGTCTGGGCCTGTCAGGCCGTGCGGGTTCAGCGAGAACCCGCCTGATCTCAGGCATGGCACTGGAGGTAGCGGTTGGGCACCCGTACCTTCTGTTCACGCTGCAGCAGGTTGAGCAGGATGATCGAGCGCTCCTCGCCGTCGCTGGCGACGAAGATGGCTTCGATATCGGCGAAGCTGCCACTGCAGACCTGGACCCGCTCGCCCGGCTTGAAGGTCAGGTTCGTCGGGCGTTCGTCCCGGGCCAGGCGTTGTCGCAGCTGCTCGATCAGCTCGTCGCGCACCGGCGTCGGCTGGCCGCCGAAGGTCACCACGCGGCTCACGCCACGCGTCGAGCGGATCGGGTACCAGTTGTCATGTGTGCAATCGAGGCGGATGAACAGGTAACCCGGAAACAGCGCCTCGCCGTTTCGGCCGGGCGTCGAGCCACGGCTGGTCGAGGGCGCCTTGAGCGGCCGATAGCACTCGAAGTGCTGGCGCAGCAAGTGTTCCTCGGCGCGAGCCTCCTGTCGCGGCTTGGTCTGGATCAGGTACCAGCGTGCGGTTGTGGCGGTGGTCATGAAGGTGTCCTTCCCTTGTCGACGTTTCCGTATTCCTACGGCCAATAGCGGTCATGCCGGCATCAGCGTTGCTCGTTTCTCATGGCCTTCCACCACGCTGAAACGCAGCAGCAGGCCCTTCAGTTGTTCGCGGCTGTTGAACATCATCACGTCGATGATCGACAGCGACGGCACGAACGCATGCTTGAGCTGGGGGTAGACGACGTCATCGTCCATGCGCAGGAAGCGCAGCAGCAGCCCGTCGGCGCGGAAGCGGGCGGGGCAGTACAGCTCCATGCCGCCGATGGGATTGAGGTAGAGCTCGCCATCCATGCGATGGGTGATCTGGATGACGCGCTCCTGCATGTCCATCTTCGCCGGCAGATCGAGGCTGGAGCCGCGGTAGATCGGTGTGCGGATGTCCAGATAGGCGCACAGCCGGCGCAGCGAATGCTCGGTAAACGTCGCCAGGTTGCGCTCGGGGCATTCGAGGATGCTCTGGATCAGCGGCAGCACCGTGTCGCGCTGCGGCGCCCTGGCATAGCTGCGCTCGAGCGTCTTCATCAGGGCCGCGGCTTCCTTGTCGAAGTCATCGCACAGCCAGCGTTGGTTGATGCGCTCGGTCTGATGGCCCTTGCGTAGCGGGAAGGTGATCAGCTTGGGCTGACCGTTGACCAGTATCCGGTTGCGGTTCATCCATGAGCCCTTCACGTATTGCAGGTCGTCGCCCAACACGAATACGTCGCTGAGGGCGATCAACTGAAAATAGCCCAGATAGGGAAAAAGGTAGGGCTGCATCATCGAGACGGTTCTGAGCATGGCGCACCTCCGTGTCTGCATTCAGGCTTTCTGGGCGGTGTAGGTGTAATAGCCATAGGCGCCGCTGTCGTACGGCGAAGTGGAGGCCTTGCGTTTCACCGCGTTGAGGATCACGCCCTTGAGCAGCACGCCGTTCTGCGCCAGACGGCGCTTGGAGGCATCGATCTGCGAGCCGGTGCTGAGAGCGAAGCGGGCCACCAGCAGGTTGGTGCCGGCCTGCTGCGCCACCAGTACCGCATCGGTGACGGCCAGCACCGGCGGCGTGTCGATAATGATGAAGTCGTAGAGCTTTTCCGCCTCCTTGAGCAGCCGCGAGAAGTTCTCGTGCATGAGCAGTTCAGACGGGTTCGGAGCGGAGAATCCGGCAGAGATGAAATGCAGGTTCTTCAGCTCGGTACGGTTGATGATCGTCGCCAGGTCGAGGCCGCCTGCCAATGCATCCGACAGACCGTTGCGCGGCGTCATGCCGAACAGCGTGTGCAGATAGCCACGACGCATGTCGCCATCGATCAGCAGCACGCGCTGGCCGGTCTGGGCGATGACCGCGGCGAGGTTGCTGGAGACGAACGACTTGCCCACAGAGGGCGTCGGGCTGGTGATCATTAGCACCTTGTTGCGTGCCTCGAGCATGGCGAACTTGAGGCTGGTGCGCAGGCTGCGCAGCGATTCGACGGCCAGGTCGGTCGGCTCGCTGATGCTGAGCAGGCGGGTCTTGCCATCGCGTGTCTTGCGCCGACGGTTCAGCTGTTCCTGCGAGGCGCTGTAGGGCAGGCCGGCGTATACCGGTACGCCGAGCTTCTCGATCACGTCCGGGCTCTCCACGCCACGGTAGAACGCCTGGCGCAGCAGGATCACTGCCGCCGAGACCAGCAGGCCGACGAAGAGGGCGAGCGCCACCACCAGCGGGCGAACCGGCTTGGACGGCTTCTCGATCATCGAGTAGGCGTTGTCGATGATACGTACGTTACCGATGGTTCCGGCGCGGAGAATATCCTGCTCCTGCGCCTGGTTCATCAGCAGCGTATAGGTCTGGGTCGTGACTTCCATGTCACGTTTGAGGCGCAGCAACTCCTGCTGCGTCATGGGCAAGGCGTCGACCTTCTTCAGCAGCTGCGCCTTCTGCGCCTGCAGCTCGTTCATCTGGGTCATCAGCGTGCGATAGGTCGGGTGCTCGCGGGTGTAGAGGCGGTCGTATTCCACGCGCTTGAGCGACAGTTCCGACAGCTGGGTCTCCAGCTGCACGATCTGGTCCAGCACCCCCTTGGTCTCGATGCTGATGTCCACCGACTTGGAGCTGGTCTGATAGTCGTGTAACGCGGCTTCGGCCTTTTCCAGCTCCTTGCGCACCTGGGGCAGCTGCGAGCGCAGGAAGTCCAGTCGCTGGGCTGCCTCGGCGGAGCTGCGCTGGATGTTCTGGTTGACGTACAGGCGGCTGATCTCGTCCAGCACCCGGCTGGCCAGCTGCGGGTCCGGATCTTCCAGCGACATGTAGATGATGCCGGAGTCCTTGCCGGCCTCGCCGACCTTCAGGCGGTCCTGGTAATCCAGAGCGGTGGTCTGCGGGCGATTCCTGAGCAGGACGAACTCAGTGCCCGGGCGTGCCTGCAGTTCGGCGATCTGCACCTTGAAACCCTGGCTTTCGATGGCTTGGTTGACCTGGCCACGCAGGATCAGCTGGTGCTCGTCGTCATACAGGCCGAAGTTGCCAGCGGTCCCGGCCACCAGTGTCAGCTCCATGCCCAGGTAGTCTTCGGGGACGTCGAGCTGAAATACATCGAGCTTCTCGCCACCCCAGGCATAGCTGGTCAGACCGAACAGCGGTGCGGCCAGTGCGCCATCGGTTGCCGGATCATGCCGGCGCGCCATGAAGGCGCCAATCAGCGGGAAATGGCGGGGCCTGGCAACGATGTACAGCTTCAGTTCCTCGACTGCTCTGCCCAGCACGGCGCGGGATTTGAGCAACGAGATCTCGGTGACCGCCTGGGAAACCGAGTCGGGGCGCGGCACGACCTCCGGTACGCCGGTGATGGCGGCCTTCTTCGGCTCGATCTGGATCATCGCGGTGGCCTGGTAGATCGGCGTGGCGATGAGGGCGTAGACGATACCCAGGGCGGTGAACAGCCCGGTGATGGCAATGATCAGCGCCTTGTGGTCGTAGGCGGTGCGCATGATGCCGGCCAGGTCGATGCGGTTGTCGGCATCGTATTCCAGCGAAGATCGGGTCAAGGCAGTCATTGGGAATCCTTCCTCATGGTGCGTTGTTTCGAGAGTTGCGGGGCTGGGTATCAGCTTCTGGCCAGGCGGGGGCTCAATCGGCGCAGCAGATTGAGGCCGATGTTCTGTGCGATGGTCGAGAGCGCCTGGAGCTTGCTGAACGGCGAGACCAGCGCGAGACACTCACCGAACACCTGGATCAGGAAGTACTCGTACAGCTCGCGATTGCCGATGCGGTTGTAGTAGCGCGCCAGGGAGTAGTGCGCATGCATGGCCATCTGGATGCGCTGCTTGCTTGGCCGCATGGAGAAGATTCCGCCCTCGTGCACGCGATAGGCAGCGGGGCTGATGCCGTCCATGAACTTGCCCTTGCCGTAGGCGCCGAGCAGCGACCACCAGCAGATATCCAGCACCTCTACGCCGAGCAGCTCCGGCGGCAGTTCCTGAATCAGGTTGCGAAAGCACACCGTCAACGTCGAGAGCGGGCGGCCCCGCATCAACTCGAGGGCACTGGCGTCCCGGCGCAGCTTTCCGGTGAGCTGCGGGCTCTGGATGATGCCCTTGCTGTTGAACATGAACGCATCGTGGAAGGTGATGACGTAGTCGCGGTGCTGCTCGAGAAAATCCACCTGCTGTTGCAGCTTGCTCGGGTCGGTCCAGTAGTCGTCGCCTTCGCAGTAAGCGATGTACTTGCCGGCTGCGCGAGCGAACAGACGGGTGCTGAACGGCACGCCCAGACTGAACTGGTTCTGGGTCTGGTAGATCGGCTTGATGATGGCCGGATAGCGCGCCACGTAGTCGGCAATGATCGCGGCCGTGGTGTCGGTCGAGGCGTCGTCATGGACGATCACCTCGAAAGGGAAGTCCGTTTCCTGCTGGAGGAAGCTTCCCAGCGTCTTCCTGATAAAGGATGCGTGGTTGTACGCCAGGCAGACGATGCTCAGCAGCGGCTCGGTCCGGCCGCCCCAGCGTTCAATCAAGGCTTGCTCGCTCTTCAATTCCATTTTTGGATGCTCGCTTGGTGATGAGTAGGTGGAGCTTGAGTAGCAGGGACTTCGAGCTGACGAGGACCAGCAACAGGCAGACTGCCCCGCTTGTGGCCAGTGCCAGCAGAATGTCGAAGCGGTTGTCGCTGACGAGCGCTGCGAACAGGGGCTCGCCCAGGGCCAGACCGAGTGCGGTCATGGCGCTGATGCGCAGCATCTCGCCGATCCAGATGCCGTGCAGCCTGGGTGCGAAGCGTCGATGCACAACCGGCGGCCAGATCAGGAAGGTCGCCAGCCGCAAAAAGAACCACGCCAGCGCCGCGCCATAGGCGCCGTGCATCAGGGCTGCGTAGATCACGATCGGCATGCTGATGGCTGTCGAAATGACGCTGTACCAGATGTGCAGCCGTAGCTGGCCATAGGCGTACTGCAGGTAGAACTGGAACGCGCCCACCGCCATCAGCGCGCTGCCTGGCACGTACCAGAACAGCATGCGCTCGCTCCACTGGGCCGCAGCCTGGTCGCCGGTCCAGGCGAATATCAGCGCCTGCCCGTGCCAGGCGATCACCGCGGCCAGCGGAAACAGCACGCTGCAGACGAAGCGGCTGGCGTTCAGGTAGAGCCGCTCCATGTCGGCGATCCGTCCTTCGGCCACGAGCATGGTCATGCGCGGCAGCAGGGTCTGCACCAGCGGGTTGGTCAGCGTCATGATGCCGGTGGTGATCAGCGCCACCAGCGAGAAATAGCCGTACTCCTTGAGCAGCAGCACCTTGGACAGCAGCACTTTGTCCAGCTGGGTCAGTGCGATCCAGAGCAGCGAGGTGAAGAACATGCCGCCGGCGAACGGAAGCACCGGCCGGACGACCTGCCAATCGATGCCCGTCAGCAGCTGCGGAGCGGTCAGCTGAACGTAGGCCTTGCTGGCGAAGGCGAGCGTCTCCACCAGCGCAACGGCAGCCTGAAACAAGAAGAAGTCCAGCGGATCCTGCGAGACGAAGGCAACCAGAAACAGCCCGCCGAAGTAGCGCAGCGTGGCGATCAGCATGTTCGCCGCATTCAGCCAGCCATGCAGCTCGACCCCTTGCAGGCCGCTCTTGTACAGCGTTGCATACAGACGCAAGCCGACCATCAGCCCCATCAGGCTGATGCAGTTTCCGATGGTCCCGGTGCCGAGTTCGCGTGCCTGCAACCAGGTATCGGCGATCCAGCCGCTACTCAGATAGATCGCCACGCAGGTCGCCACTGCAATCGGTAGCAGCATCAGCTCGAACGAGCGCAGCAGGCGCCCGGCCGGCCCGGGACCCGCGGACAGATCACCCTGGCCGCGATAGTGCGCCACCTGCCGCACCAGTGCCGGCGACATCCCCGCATCGAGCAGCTGCAGCCAGGCCTGCAGCACGGCGAAGAAGCCGATCAGCCCGTACGCCTCCGCGCCCAGGTGGCCCAGGTAGAACGGCAGGATCAGGATGCCGATCAGCAGGGCGTAAGCCTGGCCGAGGTAATTCAGGCCGGTGTTGCGGATAACCGATAGCCGCTTGGGATCTGACATGAGTCGTGGTCGCCCTCATCACTCAGGAGATGTGCTTGTAATCGGGCGCAGGCATGCGTTCGGTGCCGAGCATCCCGAAGGCATCCACGAATGGCTGGAACAGCGTCCGGCTCGACTCCGTGCTATGGATCGACTCCTGGATCAGCGTCTGTATGACCTTGTCCTGCACCTTGCGCGGCAAGCCGGGATAGATCGGCAGGCACAGCACCCGACGACTCAGCGAGCGGGAGTTCGGCTGCGGCGCCTGGGGCTGCAAGTGCTCGAGCGTGTCCAGCGAGGGATAGAAGTAGCGACGCGGATTGATGCCGTTTTCGTTCAACTGACTCCGGCAGCTCAGCAGTTGTCCTTCGTTGGCCAGCGCAACGGGAAAGTAGCTGTAGTTGCATTGGGAGTCGGCCTGCGCCTTCTGCAGGTCGAAGTGGCCGCCGAGGCGTCGCTCGTAGCGATGGCCGATCTCCGCGCGGCACTCGAGAATCAGCTCGATATCGTCGAGTACGCACATGCCCATCGCCGCGGAAAATTCGTTCAGCTTGGCATTGATGCCGATACCGTCGATCTGATCGGTATCGACGATGCCGAAGTTGCACAGCAGGCGGATGCGCTCGGCCAGGTCGTCATCGTTGGTGACGATGGCGCCACCCTCGATGGTGTGGAACAGCTTGGTTGCGTGGAAACTCAGGGTGCTGATGTCGCCCCATTCGTAAACCGAGCGACCCTGGTGCCGGACGCCGAAGGCATGGGCGCCATCGTAGATCACCTTGAGGCCGTGCCTGCGCGCGATCTGCTCGATACGTTCGACATCGCAGGGGTTGCCGAAGACATGGGTAGCGACGATGGCCGACGTATCGGCCTCGATATGCCGTTCGACCTGCGCCGGGTCGAGGTTCCAGGTCGCCGGATCGATATCGGCGAAGATCGGCCGTATACCTTCCCATTGCAGCGAGCTGGTGGTGGCGACGAAGCTGAACGGCGTTGTGATTGCGCTGCCGGTGATGCCGAGCGCGCGGTAGGCGATCTGCAAGGCGATGGTGCCGTTGTTGGTCAGGATGATGTTCCGGACGCCGAGATAGTCCTTGAGCCGCTGCTCGAGCGCTGTCACCAACGGTCCGTGGTTGGTGAGCCAGCCGGTGTTGTAGATCCTATCCACATACGCCTTGAACTTGTTCTTGCTGCCCAGGTAGGACTTGGTCACGTTGATCATGGTGATTTCCTTATCGAGTGGTTCGCTTGCCGGGACCGCAGGCGGCGGACGGCAAGCGGACGGATGGGCTGGCTCAGGCGGTCTGGTGTTCACCGATCACGCTGGCGCGTGCAGCCCGGCGCTGGGTTCGCTTGAGGATCATGCGGGTCAGCAGGCTCCCCGCATGCGGGTCGCCGTAGTGGAAGATGGCGGTCGCACGCAGCTTCGCCGGGTCGCAGGGTTCATTGGCGTGCAGGGATCGGTAGCCCCAGAACAGATACAGATTGCCCGGCACCAGCTGCAGGCGCTGGGGCTTCAGCAGGCCGATGGCGATCGCGCGGGTGATGATCCGGCGACTCAAGCGGTTCTGCAGTAGCGCTTTCTCCACCACGTTGCACAGCGTCAACCGGCGGATCATCCGGAGATTGGGAAACAGCAGCAGATCGCCACGTTCCTCGCCGTCCTGCGGAATCTCCACGGGCAACAGTGCGGTCACCAGCGAGGCATCGAAGTGAAAGCAGTTCGACTCCTTGCGCCCGGTCCGTCCCTGCACGCAGCGCATCACCATGTAGATGCGATCGCTGTAGGCGGCCTGACCGGCACCGGCGCGGTAGGTATCGGCGAGCAACTTCTGGAACTCCGGCGCGTTGCCCAGTTCTGCGACCAGCGAGTCCGCGACAGGCTCGCTATCGTGGTGAGCGAAGTATTCACCATGATGACGGCGGGCCTGCTCATACACCTGCTCGCGCAGTTGATGCAATTGGAACTTGTCCAGAAAGTTGTGCAGACAGGCAAATCCGTTCTGGTTTATCTGCGAAACAATGTGAGCCTGATCCTGATCTTCAAAGTTATAGAGAATGGATGACACGGTCGTTCTCCCTGCGCGATTTGGCTAGGTGAGGCGGTGCTGGGAAGGCTGGTGAAATGCAGATGCGACACCGGTTCGAGTACTGGGCAGTTACTGCAAAGATGATGTAGCGGAACGACGTACTTGCGAATAACAGACTTGATTTAAATTACTTTCAAATAATCGAAAGACAAAGCTACCGCCATCGACATGAATAGCCGCGTTCAGCGATTTAATTATTTATCGACTGCCTGTGGCAGGGCTGGCCGCGGCCTGGATGGGCCGGCACTCGGCGCTATCGGGCAAAGCTACCGCACACCGGAACACTTCCCAGTGACTACAACAAACTCGAAAGGCCAGAAAAAGCCCTCGCACTTCTAAAGAATAGAAGCGCTACTGATCAGGCAGGGGGTTTAAATCTTTTGTCGCAAAAGTTGACCTGTCCGGTTGGTCTTTAACTGCGGTGCGGCGTGTTACTCCCTGTCGCGAATAGATATCCGTCATTATGTGATCGAAGTCAAGTTAGGGAGCCAAAAAAATGGTCTGGGTGGACGGCGCTTCATGGCAGCGTAGCTAACTAATTGATTTACCAGCAGAGGCGGTTTAGTTCGCTGGCTTCCGGTGCCATCATGCGTGGCTATAAATCCGCCGCTAATTATCCCTTGCCTGAATAAGTCGACAGGCAGGATTACTGACTGCGCGCTTTCGCGCTTATAGAGTCTCGATTTATTACTGGGCGTGATATTTGAGGGAAAAGAATTAAATCCTTAAGGGATTAGTTCTTCTGCAGGCGCGGCGCGTAGCAAGCGGCGGGACGAAATGAAAAGGAGCGCAAACGAAAAAAGGCCACTCATTCGAGTGGCCTTTCTAAGGTGGTTGCGGGAGCCGGATTTGAACCGACGACCTTCGGGTTATGAGCCCGACGAGCTACCAGACTGCTCCATCCCGCGTCTGTGGGGGCGCATTCTACAGCCCAAGCGCGGGATGTCAACGCCTTCCAGGAAAAAACACATGACGATTCAATTGTTTAGGCAAGAACCGCAGTCTGCGTATGGCCCTTCCTGTGCTATCTGACGACGAGCCAAACAAAAAAAGGCCACTCATTGAGTGGCCTTTCGAATTGGTTGCGGGAGCCGGATTTGAACCGACGACCTTCGGGTTATGAGCCCGACGAGCTACCAGACTGCTCCATCCCGCGACGCGCATTCTACAGCTTTCGCTGGTGCTGTCACGGATTAAATTCGGTTCCGCCAATTATTTCCGTCAGGCACGGCATGAGGCAGGTGACTCGATGGGCTCGACGACCTGACGCTGATGGCACCGGGTGTCAGGTTGCCTGGACTGGTATCTGCGTGCGATGCGCAGCATACCCCACAGCATGGCGAGCGCGGCCGAGGCCCAACTGCAGATCATGGTCGCCAGTATCAGCGCAACTTCCATCGGGTGCTCCTCCTGTGCGATGCAATTCCTTCCGTTGTGGTTGTGACCCCGTTTGGCTGCAAGCGGTTCCGGTTGGCCGTCGGTCGCCGGCTGCGCACTCCCTGGAAAGCTCACTGCCTATAGATCAACAAGCGGAGGATTCGAACATGCGTATTCAGTCAGTCGTAATGCTGGTCGCGCTCGTTTCGGCAGCGGGCGCCCAGGGCGTGGATCTACCGGCGGCGGAGTGGCAGCTGGCCCAGAACACGGCTGCGCCAGATCGTGGCGCGGCCGGCAACGGCTCGATGGGTATTGGCGAGGACATCCAATATCTCGACGAGCAGGACCGGCAAGGGCAGGCGGTATCCAACGAGGCGCAAGATGCGCGGTCCGGGCGCGTCGAACGTGACGCCGAGCCCGGCCATGGCGGCAACGAAACCGACATGGAGCACCGCCGTCGTCCGACGCTGGACAGGCGTGAAAACTGACGTGGTGTTCAAATGTTGAGGAGGTAGCCATGAGGCGGTTGATTGCATCGGTTATGGGGCTGGCCCTGGTGAGTTCGATCGGGGCCTTCGCTGGAGCAGCGGACGAGGCGCGCGACGATGCCCGGCGGGCGGAGGTCGTGGGTGAACGGCAGCCGAACGCTTCCACGGACAACAACCAGCGTCCAACCGACCGGCGGGAAGATCGCTCGCAGGAGGGCGCCGCCGCTCTGGGCACCATGGGCACGGGCAACTCCGGCACTACCGGCGGAATGGGTGCGACCACCGGCACCGACACGATAGGTGGGACTATCGAAGAGTGAGCGGATAGGCCGGCCTGACAACGGTGCATGATTCATAAAGGGCACGCGCATCCGTACAATGCCGGCCTTTTCATCATGTAGTGGCCGGTATGCAGATCGCTTTGGCGCCCATGGAGGGGCTGGTCGACGAAATCCTTCGTGACGTGCTCACCCGGGTGGGTGGCGTCGACTGGTGCGTGACCGAGTTCATTCGGGTGTCCGATCGCCTGTTGTCGCAAAGCAGCTTTGACAAGCTTGCCGCGGAGCTGAAGGCCGGCGCGCTCACTCGTGCCGGGACGCCGGTGCGCGTTCAACTGTTGGGCTCCGATCCGATCTGCCTGGCAGACAACGCGGCCTTTGCCTGCACACTCGGCGCCCCGGCCATCGACCTCAATTTTGGCTGCCCGGCCAAGACGGTCAACAAATCCCGCGGCGGTGCTGTGCTACTGAAGGAGCCGGAGCTGCTGCATTCGATTCTCTGTGAGGTGCGCCGAGCCGTGCCGGCGCACATCCCGGTAACCGCCAAGATGCGTCTCGGCTTCGACAGCCCGGACGGCGCGCTCGATTGCGCCCGTGCGCTGGTGGCCGGTGGGGCAGAGCAGCTGGTGGTGCACGCCCGAACCAAGGTCGAAGGCTACAAGCCGCCGGCGCATTGGGAGTGGGTCGCGCGGGTGCAGGAGGTGGTCGCGGTGCCGGTTTACGCCAATGGCGACATCTGGTCGCTTGAGGACTGGCGTCGTTGCCGTGAGGTGAGCGGTGCAGAAAACATCATGTTGGGGCGCGGGCTGGTTTCACGACCGGACCTGGCCCGGCAGATCGCTGCGGCTAAAGCCGGCCAGCAGGTCGCGCCGATGAGCTGGGAGGAATTCCGACCCGTGCTGCTGGATTTCTGGCAGCAAGCGCGGGGAAAGATCGCACCGCGTTATGCGCCGGGTCGGCTCAAGCAGTGGCTGGCTCTGCTGACTCGCAATTATCCGGAGGCGGTGGCGCTGTTCGCCGAGCTGCGCCGGGAAAACGATTGCGCGCGGATCGATGCGATGCTCGGCGTAGATACGCGCGAATTGCGTGCCGCCGCATTGGCCTGAGCCGAATCAACGCCCACCGGCTACATCCAGTAGCGCTCCGCTGGTATAGCTGGCCTTTTCGCTGGCGAGCCAAAGGATGGCTTCGGCGATTTCCTCGGCTTGCCCGCCGCGCCCCATCGGCACACTTGCCTTGACCCGCTCAACACGATTCGGCTCGCCCCCGGCGGCGTGGATATCGGTATGAATCACGCCCGGGCGCACGGCGTTGACCCTGATGCCTTCGCTGGCGACCTCTTTGGCCAGGCCCAGGGTCATGCTGTCGATGGCGCCCTTGGCGGCGGCGTAGTCGATGTACTCACCCGGTGCGCCGAGGCGGGCGGCCACCGATGAAAGATTCACGATCGCGCCGCCCTGGCCGCCGTGGCGCGTCGACATCCGCTTGATTGCCTCGCGTGCGCACAGGAAGCTGCCGATCACGTTGGCGCCCAGCACGCGGCTCCAGCGCGCCGCATCCATCTGTTCCAGGCGCATCTGCTGCTCGAGCATGCCGGCGTTGTTGACCAAGACGTCCAGGCGGCCGAACTCCCTGTCGATGACGTCGAACATGTGCAGCACCTGGGTCTCGTCAGCGACGTCGGCCTTTACGGCAATCGCCGTTACACCCAAACCAAGGACCTGTTCGAGTACCGCGTTCGCGGCATCAGCGCGCTGGTGATAATTCAGGCACAAGGCATAGCCCTGTTGCGCCGCCAGTCGTGCAGTGGCGGCGCCGATGCCGCGGCTGGCGCCTGTGATCAGCATGACTCTGGACATGTGCTACCTCTCGTCGCCTGGCTCGTTTTCAGCCTCTTGAAATCCGTTGTGCGGTTCCTATCTAGGGCTCTGCGGGATGCCGAAGTCGGGTCCCGCCCGTTTCAACTCGCTGATTTCAGGAGGTTTATCATGAGTTCATTCCCCATGGCCCCTCTGTTCCGGCAATCCGTGGGCTTCGACCGCTTCAACGACCTGTTCGAGTCGGCCCTGCGTAACGACACCGGCAGCTCGTACCCGCCCTACAACATCGAGAAGCACGGCGACGATCACTATCGCATCGTGGTGGCAGCCGCCGGTTTCCAGGAGTCTGACCTCGATCTGCAGGTAGAGCGTAGCGTACTCACCATCACTGGCGGCCGCCGCGAGAACGAGGCGGAGAACGTCACCTACCTGCACCAGGGCATCGCCCAGCGGGCGTTCAAGCTGTCGTTCCGTCTGGCCGATCACATCGAAGTGAAGGGCGCAGCGCTTAACAGCGGCCTGCTCCACATCGATCTGGTCCGTGTCGTGCCGGAAGAAGCCAAGCCCAAACGCATCCCGATCAATGCCGACCAGCGACCCGCGCTGGAGGGCTGATACGCTGACAGGAGAAGGGCGCCGCATGGCGCCCTTTTTTTCATTCTAGCCAGTCAGTCGTGTTCGGCATCGAGCAGCGCGATGAAGGCTTTCGCCGCATTGGACAGGGTGCGTTCCCGATGCAGGATGTAGCCGAGCTGGCGTGTCAGCTGGATGCCCGGCAACGGCAGGCTGACCACCTGATCGTCCAGCATGCGGCGTGGCAGCACGCTCCAGGCGATGCCGATCGAGACCATCATCTTGATCGTTTCCATATAGTTGGTGCTCATGGTGATGTTGGGCGTCAGCCCCTCGCGCTCGAACAGGCGCTGGGCGATATGGTGGGTGAAGGTATTGCCGCCGGGGAATACCGCTGGATGGCCGGCGATATCCGCGAGGGTGATATCCGCCTTGACGGCCAGCGGATGTTCCGGTGCGACGACGAAATCCAGTGGATCGTCCCAGACCTTTACCGCCAGCACCGGCTCGGCGGTCTGTGGCGCCAGGGTGATCACCGCCAGCTCGGCACGGCCGTGCAGTACCTCGTCATAGGCCACTTCCGAGTCGAGAAAGCGGATATCCAGGCTGACCTGCGGATGGGCGCGGGTAAAGGCGCGCAACAGCGGTGGTAGACGATGCAGGCCGATGTGATGACTGGTCGCCAGGCTCAGTCGTCCGCCGATATCGCCGTTGAGGTTGGTCAAGGCGCGGCGGGTGTCGTCCAGTACATTCAGGATCTGATAAGCGCGGGGCAGCAGGGCGCGGCCGGCCTCGGTGAGACCGATCTCGCGGCCCAGTCGATCGAACAACCGCACGTCCAGCTGCGCTTCCAGCGCGGCGATGCGCTTGCTGACCGCGGGTTGGGTCAGGTGCAGCCGTTCGGCAGCCAGCGAGAAGCTATGGGTTTCCGCGACAGCGATAAAGGCGTTGAGGTTGGCGAGGTCCATGAAGGTCTTCCGGTGCAGTGAATTCCAAACAGGAATGCATTGGATGAAAAATATGAATTTGAGTAATTCAACGCAAGCCCCTAGCATCGTCCCCATAAGCGCAAGGGCTATTCGCCCCGCATAGAAAGCAGATGAGGAAAAGTCCGATGGCCGGCAAGACGCTCTACGACAAGCTCTGGGAAATGCACGAGGTGAAACGTCGCGGCGATGGTTCGTCGCTGATCTACATCGATCGTCACATCCTCCACGAAGTGACCTCCCCGCAGGCCTTCGAAGGGCTGCGCCTGGCCAATCGCAAGCCGTGGCGCATCGATGCCAATATCGCCACACCGGACCACAACGTGCCGACCACCAAGGGCGAGCGTCAGGGCGGTCTGGAAGCCATCGCCGACGAGGTTTCGCGCATTCAGGTGCAGACGCTGGACGAGAACTGCGATGACTTCGGCATTCTCGAGTTCAAGATGAACGATGTGCGTCAGGGCATCGTCCACGTCATCGGCCCGGAGCAGGGCGCCACCCTGCCGGGCATGACGGTGGTCTGCGGTGACTCGCATACTTCCACCCACGGCGCCTTCGGTGCGCTGGCCCACGGCATCGGTACCTCCGAAGTCGAGCACGTGCTCGCCACCCAGTGCCTGGTGGCCAAGAAGATGAAGAACATGCAGGTGCGCGTCGAAGGCAAGCTGCCGTTCGGCGTCACCGCCAAGGACATCGTGCTGGCGGTGATCGGCAAGATCGGCACCGCTGGTGGTAATGGCCATGCCCTGGAATTCGCCGGCAGCGCGATTCGCGATCTGTCCATGGAAGGGCGCATGACCATCTGCAACATGTCTATCGAAGCCGGTGCCCGCGTAGGTATGGTCGCGGTGGACGAGAAGACCATCGCCTATGTCGAAGGGCGCCCATACGCACCGAAGGGCGGTGACTGGGACAAGGCGGTCGAACTCTGGAAAGGTCTGGTCTCCGATGAAGATGCGGTTTTCGACACCATCGTCGAGCTGAAGGCCGAGGACATCAAGCCGCAGGTCAGCTGGGGCACCTCGCCGGAAATGGTGCTGGCTGTCGACCAGAGCGTGCCGGACCCGGCCGTCGAAGCCGATCCGGTCAAGCGTGATTCCATCGTGCGTGCGTTGAAGTACATGGGCCTGAACGCCAACCAGCCGATCACCGAAATCAAGCTGGATCGCGTGTTTATCGGTTCCTGCACCAACTCGCGGATTGAAGATCTGCGCGCTGCCGCCGAGGTCGCCAAGGGGCGCAAGGTTGCCGCGAACGTCAAGCAAGCGCTGGTGGTGCCGGGTTCCGGCCTGGTCAAGCAGCAGGCCGAGGCAGAAGGACTGGACAAGATCTTCATCGAGGCCGGCTTCGAATGGCGTGAGCCGGGCTGCTCCATGTGCCTGGCGATGAACCCGGACAAGCTGGGCAGCGGCGAGCATTGCGCCTCGACCTCCAACCGCAACTTCGAAGGCCGCCAGGGGGCGGGCGGGCGTACCCACCTGGTCAGCCCGGCGATGGCCGCTGCTGCAGCGGTTACCGGCCACTTCATCGACGTACGCGAATTGATCCAGGCCTGAGGAGACGAGATATGAAAGCCTTTACCCAACACACCGGCCTGGTCTGCCCACTCGATCGTGCCAACGTCGACACCGACCAGATCATTCCCAAGCAGTTTCTCAAGTCGATCAAGCGCACCGGCTTCGGCCCCAACCTGTTCGATGAGTGGCGCTATCTGGACGTCGGTCAGCCGAACCAGGATTGTTCGCAGCGTCCTGTGAACAAGGACTTCGTGCTGAACTTCCCGCGCTATCAAGGAGCCAGCGTGCTGCTGGCTCGCGAGAACTTCGGCTGTGGTTCGTCCCGCGAGCATGCACCGTGGGCACTGGACGAATACGGCTTCCGTACCATCATTGCACCGAGCTTCGCTGACATCTTCTACAACAACAGCTTCAAGAACGGCCTGCTGCCGATCGTGCTGAAGGAAGAGGAGGTGGACGAGCTGTTTCAGCAGGCCGAGACGACCGAAGGCTACCAACTGACCGTCGATCTGGCAGCGCAGACCGTGACCCGCCCGGACGGCAAGCAGTACGACTTCGAGGTCGATGCGTTCCGCAAGCACTGCCTGCTCAACGGCTTGGACGACATCGGACTGACCCTGCAGGACGCCGAAGCCATTAAGGCCTTCGAAGCTCGTCACCAGCAGAGCCAGCCCTGGTTGTTCGGCGCGATCAAGTAACGCGCGAGCTGAACCTATATATAGGAGTGGGCTGCATCCCCACCCTGCGGCGTATCAATTCACAGGAACGAAAAATGTCCAAACAGATTCTGGTTCTCCCTGGCGATGGTATTGGCCCGGAAATCATGGCCGAGGCGGTCAAGGTGCTGCAGCTGGCCAATGACAAGTTTCAGCTGGGCTTCGAGCTGAGCTACGACGAGCTCGGTGGTGCGGCTGTCGACAAGTACGGTGTGCCGCTGGCCGATGAGACCCTGGAGCGTGCTCGTGCCGCTGACGCGATCCTGCTGGGCGCCGTCGGCGGGCCTAAGTGGGACACCATCGATCCGGCCATCCGTCCCGAGCGCGGCCTGCTGAAGATCCGCTCCCAGCTGGGGCTGTTCGGCAACCTGCGCCCTGCGCTGCTCTATCCGCAATTGGCCGATGCCTCGTCGCTCAAGCCGGAAATCGTTGCCGGTCTGGATATCCTGATCGTGCGCGAGCTGACCGGTGGCATCTACTTCGGCCAACCGCGCGAGAGTAAGGTGCTGGAGAACGGCGAGCGCATGGCGTACGACACGCTGCCGTACAGCGAGAGCGAGATCCGCCGCATCGCCAAGGTCGGTTTCGACATGGCCATGGTGCGCAACAAGAAGCTCTGCTCGGTGGACAAGGCCAACGTTCTGGCGTCCAGCCAGCTGTGGCGGGCGGTGGTCGAGGAAGTCGCCAAGGACTACCCGGAAGTCGAACTCAGCCATATGTATGTCGATAACGCTGCCATGCAGCTGGTGCGCGCGCCGAAGCAGTTCGACGTGATCGTCACCGACAACATGTTCGGCGACATTCTGTCGGACGAGGCCTCCATGCTCACCGGATCGATCGGAATGCTGCCGTCGGCTTCGCTGGACGCCGGCAACAAGGGCATGTACGAGCCGTGCCACGGCTCGGCACCGGACATCGCTGGCAAAGGTATCGCCAACCCGCTGGCAACCATTCTCTCGGTTTCGATGATGCTGCGTTACAGCTTCAATCAGGTAGCTGCAGCCGATGCCATCGAGCAAGCGGTCAGCGATGTGCTCGACCAGGGCCTGCGCACCGGCGACATCTGGTCCGAAGGTTGTAGCAAAGTTGGTACTCAGGCGATGGGCGATGCAGTAGTCGCGGCCCTCGCGAAGTTGTAATCTTTTGGCCCGCGCTGAATGGTGCGGGCCACTTTTTCTATAGGTGTAGTTGCGATGAAACGTGTAGGTCTGATCGGTTGGCGCGGTATGGTCGGTTCCGTGCTCATGCAGCGGATGCTGGAAGAGCGGGACTTCGACCTGATCGAGCCCGTGTTCTTCACCACTTCCAATGTCGGCGGCCAAGGGCCCGATATTGGCAAGGAAACCGCTGCGCTGAAGGACGCCTACAGCATCGACGAGCTGAAAGGCCTCGATGTGATCCTGACCTGTCAGGGCGGCGACTACACTAATGAAGTCTTCCCGAAGCTGCGTGAAGCCGGCTGGCAGGGCTATTGGATCGATGCCGCCTCGTCGCTGCGCATGCAGGATGATGCGGTGATCGTGCTCGACCCCGTGAACCGTCGCGTTATCGACCAGCAACTGGATGCCGGCACTAAGAACTACATCGGCGGCAACTGCACCGTCAGCCTGGCGCTGATGGGCCTTGGCGGTCTGTTCGAGGCAGGGCTGGTCGAGTGGATGAGTGCCATGACCTATCAGGCCGCATCCGGCGCCGGCGCGCAGAACATGCGCGAGCTGATCAAGCAGATGGGTGCCATCAATGCGGCTGTGGCCGATGATCTGCTCAATCCCGCCAGCGCCATTCTGGATATTGATCGCAAGGTGGCCGAAACCCAGCGTAGCGAAGCTTTCCCGGTCGACAATTTCGGCGTGCCGTTGGCCGGCAGCCTGATCCCGTACATCGACAAGGAACTGCCGAACGGGCAGAGCCGTGAAGAATGGAAGGCGCAGGCCGAGACCAACAAGATCCTCGGTCGCTTCAAGAGCCCGATCCCGGTTGACGGCATCTGTGTACGCGTCGGTGCCATGCGTTGCCATAGCCAGGCGCTGACCATCAAGCTGAACAAGGATGTGCCGATCTCCGATATCGAAGGGCTGATCAGCCAGCACAATCCCTGGGTCAAGCTGGTGCCGAATCACCGCGATGCCAGCATGCAGGAGCTGAGCCCGGCGGCTGTGACCGGGACGCTGAGCGTACCGGTCGGACGTCTGCGCAAGCTGAACATGGGCTCGCATTACCTGGGTGCGTTCACTGTCGGTGATCAGCTGCTGTGGGGGGCTGCCGAGCCTCTGCGGCGCATGCTGCGCATCCTTCTGGAGCGCTGATAGGCGCTCGATGACGTGCCAGACGCCGCGACTTGCTCGCGGCGTTTTCGTTTGTGCGATGTGCCGCTCGGCAGTGTCGCTTGCAGTGGTCTGCCATTTCGCTACAGTGCCGGTCCTTAATGCGTGGAGGTGACGATGCCCACAGGTGTCGGTGTTGCGGTCGTAGGTGCGGTTAGCTTGATAGGCGAAGCGCTGGTCGAGGTGCTCGAGGAAAGGGCATTTCCGGTTGCCGAGCTGCATTTGTTAGATGGCACCGAGAGTGTCGGGCATACGGTGCCATTCAAAGGCCGAAATCTGTGTGTAGGCGAGGTGGATCGCTTCGAATTCACTCGAGCGCAATTGGTGTTTTTGGTTGGTGCCTCTGCATTGCTGAGCGAGTGCCGCGTCAAGGCGTTAGCGGCTGGCTGCCGAGTCGTCGATCTGTCAGCCTCGATTCCCGTCGAGCAGCAGCTATGCGTGGTGCCAGACGTCAACGGCGTGCTGCTCGACGCGTTGCCGGAACAGTGCGCCGTTGCAAGTCCACTGCCTGAATCGGTCGCCCTGGCCATCGCATTGAAACCGATCCAGCAACAGCTGGAGTTGCATCGCGTGACTGTTACAGCCTGTCTACCCGTGTCCAGCCATGGCTCGGCAGGCGTGAGGGAGCTTGCCCGACAGACCTCCGAATTGCTCAATGCACGACCTTTGGAGCCGCGGGTATTCGGTCGGCAGGTGGCTTTCAATATGCTCGCACAAGCCGAGGCGGTCGACGCGCAAGGATATGGATTGCAGGAGCGGCGCCTGGTTGAGGAGCTTCGTCAGCTCTTGGATATGCCGGAACTCGCTGTCTCTGTTACGTTCGTTCAGGCTCCGGTGTTCTTCGGAGAGAGCCTCGTCGTCTCGTTGCAGGGGCGGGTCGAGGCCGATATGCAGGCGCTGTCCGCAGCCCTTGAAGCGGCGCAGGGGGTTGAGCTGGTGGAGTCGGGCGATTATCCGACAGCGGTTGGCGACGCGGTCGGGCAGGATGTGATCTATGTCGGAAGAGTTCGTCGAGGCATCTGTGATCCACGGGAAGTCAATTTGTGGATTGTGTCTGATAACGTGCGAAAAGGCGCAGCGCTGAATGCTGTGCAGTCTGGTGAGTTGTTGATAAAAGACTATCTGTAAAAGATACTTACTGGTAATTCAAAGATTAATTCTAGCCGGTGCGCTGAACGGCTTATCGCTGATGGGGAGCCACCGCCAGGTGGCGCGGGCAGTGACATAAGACCCTCTCGTAGTACGAGAAAAAGATAAACAAGGGATTAAATAATGGTTCGGGTTCGCAATCTGGTGCTGGCAATCGCGGCTGCTACCGCGCTGACTACAGAAATGGCCCATGCGCTTGGGCTGGGAGAGGTCACGCTTCAGTCGTCATTGAATCAACCGCTGATCGCAGAGATCGAACTGCTCGATGCCAAGAACCTGGCTCCCGGCGAAGTCATACCAGTGCTTGCGTCTCTGGAGGATTTCAATCGAGCGGGTATTGATCGTCAGTACTTTCTGACGGACCTGAAATTCACTCCGGTACTGAGGCCAAACGGAAAGAGCGTCATTCAGGTTTCCTCCAGCAAGCCGGTGCGTGAGCCTTACCTTAATTTTCTCGTAGAAGTGCTGTGGCCAAACGGGCGCTTGCTTCGCGAGTACACCCTGCTTCTCGATCCGCCACTCTACTCGCCGGAAACGGCCGCAGCCGCGGCTCCCCAGCTGCCCATTTCCTCCGCCCCGGCCCGGGCTGCCGAGCCGCTGCGAGCGGCCCCGATTCGTCCGGCGGCTGCGCCTTCCGCGCCGGTATCCGTCGCGAATGCTGCGCAATCGGGTGATGAATATCGCACCTCTGCCCGCGATACGCTCTGGGATATCGCCGAGCGTAACCGGGGTGAGGGCACGGTCCATCAGACGATGCTGGCCATTCAGGACCTGAACCCGAATGCCTTTATCGATGGCAACATCAATCGAATGAAAAGCGGGCAGGTGCTGCGCCTTCCTGACGCGGGACAGATATCCAGCCGCTCGCAGGCGGAGGCGATCAGCCAGGTTGCCGAGCAGAACGCCGCTTGGCGTCAGGGTCGAAGCGGCGCAGTGGCAGCTGCGCGCCAGCTGGATGCAACGCGTCGTACCGAGGCCGGCGCAACGCCGTCGCGTAGCGATTCTGGAGATAGCCTGCGCCTCGTCGCAGCCGATGCCGGCAAGTCAACCGAAGGGTCCGATACCGGGGCTGGCGATGGTGGCAAAGCGTTGCGCGACAAGCTCGCGGTAACTCAGGAAAGCCTGGATTCCAGTCGCCGTGAAAACGATGAGCTGAAAGATCGCCTGAACGATCTGCAGGGGCAGTTGGAGAAGTTGCAGCGTCTGATGCAGCTGAAGGATGACCAGTTGGCCAAGCTCCAGGCGCAGTTGGGCGCAGAGGGGCAGGCCGCTGAGACGAGCGAGGCGGCTCCGACAGACGCTGCGACCCCGTCGGCAGCGGTCGATGGCGACACAGCACCCGTTGAGCAGAACGCTGCAAACGCCCCGCAAGATGATGCTCAGGCCGATGCTGGTGCAAGCGTAGGAGAGTCGACTCCGGCTGTGGCTCCATCTCCAGCTCAGCCCCAGGCCGCCAAGCCTGCCCCGAAGCCTGCCAAACCCGCTGCACCTGCAGTCGAGCCGGAGCAGCGGGGCCTGATCGATGATCTGATGTCAAACACTCTGCTGCTCGGTGTGTTGGGCGGAAGCGCGCTGCTGTTGCTGCTGGTCGGCCTGATGGCTCTTTCGCGTCGAAATGCGATGCGGGAAGCCGAGTTGCAGGAAAGTCTTCTGGCGGAGAGCGCGGTGGATGATCTGCAGCTTGGCACGCCTGGGTTCGTCGACGTTGGTCAGGAGCGCCCCCAGGAAACGGTCTTTCAACCCGTCAACACGCCGGCGCCTGCTGGCAACGAACTAACCCCCGCAACTGGTGATGCGCTAGCGGAGGCGGACATCTACATCGCCTATGGTCGCTTCAACCAGGCTGCAGAGCTTCTGCAGAATGCACTCAACGATGAGCCTCATCGCAGCGATCTGCGCCTGAAACTCATGGAGGTCTATGCGGAGCTGGGGAATCGCGAGGGTTTCGCCCGTGAAGAGGCCGAGTTGCGTGAGATCGGTGGCGCCACTGCGGAAGTCGAGCAGCTGAAGCACAAGTATCCGTCGATGGCCGCAGCTGTGGGCGGTGCTGCAGCGGGCATGGCTGCAGCGCAGGTGGACATGAACAGCCTCGATCTGGACGATTTCCAGCTTGATGAGCCGGCAGTTCCCGCTGCCAGCAAGAACCTGAATGATGAGTTCGATCTTAGCCTGGATGATCTGGATATCGATCTGAATGACGAGCGTCCGGCCTCCTTGCCTGCGGATGATTCGTTGAATTTTGACGATCTGATGTTGGACGAAGAGTTGGAGGTTAAGTCCACGGAGCAGCCTGCGATCAACGACTTCAGCCTGGGGCTGGAAGAGGACGAGCAGCCTTCGAAGACCGAGCAGGAGGAACTGACCGACTTCTCCTTCGGCACTGAAAGCGCTGCGGACAACTCGGTTGAAGAAGATGATTTTTCGCTGAGTCTCGAAGACGAAACACCCGCCGGTGCGCCGATTGAATTCGATAGCGATGAGCTTGATTTCGAGCTGACTGAACAAGCTGCTGCCGAGACCGAGACGCTGCCAGAAGGCTTCGACATTTCCCTGGAGGAGCCAGAGCAGGAGCAAGGCGCTCGATCGGACAACTTTGCAGCGCAGCTGGATGAAGTTGAGGCTGACATCGAGGACCTATCGAAGGATCTAGACGAGCCGACGCCGGTACCGGTAGCCGAGCAGGGCGATGTCCACCCCACCGCGGAGCTGGACGAGGATTTCGACTTCTTCTCCGATACAGACGAGACCACCACCAAGCTGGATCTTGCCAGGGCCTACATTGACATGGGGGATGCCGAAGGTGCCCGCGATATCCTCGATGAGGTGATGTCCGAGGGTAGCGATGTTCAGCAGCAGGAGGCGCGCGACATGCTCGCCAAACTCGCCTGATCCTATGAACCAAGCAGTACCCGAAGCGGCAGCCGAAATGGCTGCCGTCGGCGTTTCCAGAATCGCTCTCGGCGTTGAGTACAAGGGGGCCCGATACCGTGGCTTCCAGCGCCAGCGCGCCGGTGTGCCGTCCATTCAAGAGTCACTTGAGACAGCGCTGACCAAGGTCGCGGGTGGCCACCGTGTCACGCTCAGCTGCGCGGGGCGCACGGATGCGCTGGTCCACGCCAGCGGTCAGGTAGTGCATTTCGATACGCCCGTTTCGCGCAGCATGCATGCATGGGTCATGGGCGCGAACATGAACCTGCCTCCGGACATAAGCGTTACCTGGGCAAAGGAGATGCCGCTGCATTTCGATGCGCGCTTCAGTGCCATGGCGCGCCGATACCGCTACGTGATCTACAACGATCAGATCCGTCCTGCGCATCTAGCAGAAGAAGTTACCTGGAATCACCGTCCGCTGGACATCGAGCGGATGCGTGCAGCTGCCGTTGCCCTGGTGGGTACGCACGACTTCAGTGCATTCCGCGCGAGGCAGTGCCAGGCCAAGTCGCCGATCAAGACAATTCATCATCTGGAGCTGCTCGAATACGGCCGGCTGATCGTCATCGATGTCAGGGCCAATGCCTTTCTCCATCACATGGTGCGCAATTTTGCCGGTGTGCTCATGACCATCGGTGCCGGTGAGCGTCCGGTGGAGTGGGCGTCGCAAGTGCTTGAGTCGCGAGTTCGCCGCACCGGTGGGGTAACGGCACATCCATATGGTCTCTATCTGGTCGAAGTGGACTACCCGGAAGAGTTCGAGCTACCGAAGCGCTATCTCGGACCGCATTTTCTTTCCGGCCTGCCGGACGTTCGCTGCTGATGAATGCCCGCGGCGATTCGCTTGCAGCTGACATGGCTTTTGTTACCATCCTGTTTTTCCGTGACAGGTAGAGTTCCGTTGCCGATCGTTCGCAGCAAGATATGTGGCATCACCCGTATCGAGGACGCCTTGGCCGCTGCGGCGGCGGGCGCTGATGCCATCGGCCTGGTCTTTTATCCCAAGAGTCCCCGGGCGGTCAGCCTGCAACGGGCGCGCGAGATCATCGCAGCCTTGCCTCCTTTCGTTACGACGGTCGGGTTGTTCGTCAATGCCAGCCGGTGTGAGATCAACGAGACGCTCGATGCGGTTCCACTGGATATGCTGCAGTTCCATGGGGACGAATCACCGGACGCATGCGAAGGCTTTCACCGCCCGTGGTTCAAGGCGCTGCGAGTCGGTAACGGCGAGGATGTCGCTGCTCAGATTGCTCGCTACGGCAATGCTAGTGGCATCCTTCTGGATACCTTCGTGGCTGGCGTGCCGGGCGGAACGGGCGAGCGCTTCGACTGGTCACTTATCCCCCCTTCATTGCCCAAGCCGTTGATTCTTGCTGGAGGGCTGACCGTAGAGAATGTCCAGCAGGCAATAGCCCAGGTCCGGCCATATGCGGTGGACGTCAGTGGCGGTGTGGAGCAGGGCAAGGGCATCAAGGATGCGGCCAAGGTTGCAGCCTTTATCGACCGTGTGCGGTCGACTATGTGACGCCTGGATGGTCGTGACCGTCCAGTAACGAGTCGCTGGTGAGCCCAGCGCACCGATTGGTGGTGGTCTCTTCCGGCAGGAAGAGATCGAATATGGCGGTTGCGCTCATGCGCATCGCTTACGCGTCTGGCGAGCGTTTGCATGCTCCGGTCGCAACGATGAATCTACCTGCGGCGCGGGTGCGCGGCAGGAATGAAGCTTTGGAGAACAAGAGCATGAGCAACTGGCTGGTAGACAAGCTGATCCCTTCGATCATGCGCTCGGAGTCGCAGAAGAGTTCGGTGCCCGAAGGCCTCTGGCACAAATGCCCATCCTGCGAGGCGGTTCTGTATCGTCCCGAACTGGAAAAGACGCTTGATGTATGCCCCAAGTGCCAGCATCACATGCGCATCGATGCCCGTACTCGTCTGGACATCTTCCTCGATACCGAGGGGCGCGAAGAGATTGCCGCCGATCTCGAACCGGTCGACCGTCTCAAGTTTCGTGACAGCAAGAAGTACAAGGATCGCCTGACTGCCGCTCAGAAGCAGACCGGTGAAAAGGACGCCCTGATCGCCATGAGCGGCAAGGTGGTCAATGTCCCTGTGGTTGCCTGTGCCTTCGAGTTCTCTTTCATGGGTGGCTCGATGGGTGCGATCGTCGGCGAGCGTTTCGTTCGTGCCGCCAACGTGGCACTGGAAAAGCGCTGCCCGCTGATCTGCTTCTCCGCGTCCGGCGGCGCACGGATGCAGGAGGCTCTGATCTCGCTGATGCAGATGGCCAAGACCTCTGCAGTCCTGGCTCGCATGCGCGAGGAAGGCCTGCCTTTCATCTCCGTCCTGACTGATCCGGTCTACGGCGGCGTTTCCGCCAGTCTGGCCATGCTGGGTGATGTGATCGTCGCAGAGCCGAAGGCCCTGATCGGCTTCGCTGGCCCGCGGGTAATCGAACAGACCGTGCGCGAAAAGCTGCCGGAAGGCTTCCAGCGTAGCGAGTTCCTGCTGGATCACGGCGCTATCGATCTGATCATTCCGCGTTCCGAGTTGCGTGCTCGTCTGTCGCGCCTGTTGGCGCAGATGCAAAAACTGCCGTCACCGAGCGAACCTGCCCAGGTAGCGGCTACTGCATGACCACCCGGAGCCTGGCCGACTGGCTCGCCTATCTTGAGCAACTGCATCCGACTGCCATCGACATGGGCCTGGACAGGGTTCGTGCGGTGGCAGCGCGGCTTGGTCTGATGCGGCCGGCTCCGCTGGTAATTACCGTTACCGGCACCAATGGCAAGGGCTCCACTTGTGCCTTCCTCGCGTCGCTGCTTCGCAGCGAGGGTCTCGAAGTCGGCGTTTACAGCTCACCGCATCTGCTGCGCTACAACGAGCGCGTACAGCTCGGGGGCGTGAATGCGAGCGATGAGCAGCTCTGCGAAGCCTTTGCCGCTGTGGATGGCGCCCGTGGCGACATATCGCTGACCTACTTCGAAGTCGGGACGCTGGCGGCATTCTGGCTCTTCGAGCGGGCAGGGCTAGGGCTGGACGCGGTGGTATTGGAAGTCGGCCTTGGTGGCCGGCTGGACGCGGTCAACATCATCGATGCCGACCTGGCGGTGATTACCAATATTGGTCTCGATCATGCCGACTGGCTGGGTGATAGCCGTGAAAGCGTGGCGTACGAGAAAGCCGGGATTCTGCGCGAAGGTAGACCAGCGCTGTGTGGCGATCTTGAGGTTCCAGCACCATTGCTTGAGCGCGCCAAAGCGCTGATGGCACCGTTGTTCTTGCGTGGGCGTGATTTCGATCTGGCGATCGATGCTCGGACCTGGCATTGGCGCGGCGTCGATGCAGCGGGCAAGCCGCTAGAGTTGCACGGGTTGCCACAGCTGTCGTTGCCCATGGAGAACGCGGCGCTTGCGCTACAGGCCTTTGCCTTGCTGGGGCTGTCCTGGGATGCCGAGCGCATTGCCGGTGCGCTGCAACGGACGCACGTGACCGGGCGCTTGGACCGGCGGTACGTCATGCAGAACGGCCAGCGCATCTCGCTATTGCTGGACGTAGGACACAACCCTCACGCTGCCGGCTTTCTTGCTCAGCGGCTCGGACAGCGACTGATCACGGGGCAGCGGTTGGCTGTGTTCGGCCTCCTTGCAGACAAGGATCTGGCTGGCGTGCTCGATGCCCTGAGCCCGCAGATCGCACAATGGGCGGTCGCGCCGCTGCCTACCACCCGTTCGCGGTCAGCGGCACAGCTGGCTGCGGCACTGGTTGAGCGTGGTGCTTCGGTCAGTCAGTATGAGAGCATCGAACAGGCTCTCGTCGCGCAGTGCAGTAAGGCTGATTCTGGCGATGAAGTGCTGGTCTTCGGATCGTTCTTCTGTGTCGCTGCGGCGCTCGAATGGCTGGAACAACAGGCAGGGGAAAGTGGGCATGGCATTGCTGGATAAGGGATTGCTGCAACGCATGGTCGGCGCGTTGGTGCTGATCGCCATAGCGGTCATTTTCGTGCCGATGCTGTTCAATCGGCAGGACGACCTTCGCCATGTCACGGTCGATGCGCCCAGCATTCCCGCCGCACCGGTTGTTGCCGATATCCAAATGCAGCCGGTCGAGGTGCCTGAGGCGAAATCGGCCCCCGAGGGCTTTGAAATCATCGAGGAAGAGGGCGACGCGACTGCCGCCACGGCTGAAGACCCGGTGCCAGCTCCGGTCGAGCCGCTTGCTCCGGCTGATCCTGCTCCGGCTCCTGCGTCATCGGCACCAGCGGAGTCGCAGAAGCCGGAGCCGCGGCTGGACAACAATAACCTGCCGGTCAGCTGGTCGATTCAGCTGGCAAGCCTATCCAATCGCGCGAGTGCGGAAAGCCTGCAGCAGACGTTGCGTTCGCAAGGCTACAACGCCTATATCCGCACCGCTGACGGGATGAATCGCGTCTTCGTCGGGCCGCTGGTTGAGCGCAGCGAAGCGAACCGCCTTCGCGATGTGCTGCAGCGTCAGCAGAAACTCGATGGTTTCGTGGTGCGCTTCAAGCCCGAAGAGGGTTGACCTGTAGGGCCGGCTGTCGCCGTTTGATCGGTGTCGCGATCAGCTCACCAGCGTTGACGCAACCAGTGCGTACCCGTGGCGCCTACGCTCTGCTAAAATGCGCGGCCTTTCCCCCTTTGTAGAAGACATCGTGGCATTCACCTGGGTCGATTGGACCATCATTGCCGTCATCGCTGTTTCCAGTCTGATCAGTCTCAAGCGTGGTTTCGTCAAGGAAGCGCTATCGCTGGTCACCTGGATCGTTGCCGGCGTGATCGCCTGGATGTTCGGCGGTGCCTTGTCTCACCATCTGGCCGAGTACATCAGCACGCCCTCGGTGCAGGTTATCGCAGCGTGTGCCCTGTTGTTCGTGGCGACCCTGCTGGTGGGCGCGCTGGTGAATTTCCTGATCGGCGAGCTGATCAGGGTGACGGGGCTGTCAGGGACCGATCGTTTTCTCGGAATGGTGTTTGGCGCTGCGCGAGGTGGTCTGTTGGTGGTGGTGCTTGCAGGGCTGCTCAGCCTGGCACCGGTCCAGCAGGATGCCTGGTGGCGCGAATCGGCATTGCTGCCGCATTTTCTACTGATCGCCGATTGGTCGAAGAACCTGATTCTCGGGTTCAGCGGCCAGTGGGTCGCCGGTTCGCTCAACCCGGCCGGTTGAGTATTTTTCCCGGATGCTCGGTCTGCCTGCGCATTCGGCCAGCTTGTAATAACTGAGGGGTTCCTTGCATGTGTGGCATTGTCGGCATCGTCGGTAAGTCGAACGTCAATCAGGCGCTATATGACGCGCTTACCGTACTGCAGCACCGCGGCCAGGATGCAGCCGGTATCGTGACCAGCCACGACGGTCGCCTGTTTCTGCGCAAGGACAACGGCCTGGTGCGCGACGTATTCCAGCAGCGCCACATGCAGCGCCTGGTTGGCAACATGGGCATCGGCCATATCCGTTACCCCACAGCCGGCAGCTCCAGTTCGGCCGAAGCCCAGCCGTTCTATGTGAACTCGCCGTACGGCATCACCCTGGCGCACAACGGCAACCTGACCAATGTCGACCAGCTGACCAAGGAGATCTACGAGTCGGATCTGCGCCACGTGAACACTAGCTCAGATTCCGAGGTGCTGCTCAACGTGTTCGCCCACGAACTGGCCGTGCGCGGCAAGCTGCAGCCGACCGAAGAAGACGTCTTCGCCGCCGTCAGCAAGGTCCACGAGCGTTGCCGCGGTGGTTACGCCGTGGTGGCGATGGTGACCGGTTATGGCATCGTCGGGTTCCGCGACCCGAATGCAATTCGCCCGATCGTCTTCGGCCAGCGCCACACCGACGAAGGCGTCGAGTACATGATCGCTTCGGAAAGCGTGTCACTCGATGTGCTCGGCTTCACCCTGATTCGCGACCTGGCGCCGGGTGAGGCGGTGTACATCACCACTGACGGCAAGCTGTTCACCCGCCAGTGCGCGGACGCGCCGAAGCTCGCGCCATGCATCTTCGAGTACGTCTATCTGGCGCGCTCCGACTCCCTGATGGACGGCGTTTCGGTGTACAAGGCGCGTCTGCGCATGGGCGAGAAGCTGGCCGACAAGATTCTGCGCGAGCGTCCGGACCACGATATCGACGTGGTCATACCGATCCCGGATACCAGCCGCACCGCGGCGCTGGAGCTGGCCAACCGGCTCGGCGTGAAGTTCCGCGAAGGATTCGTCAAGAACCGCTACATCGGCCGTACTTTCATCATGCCCGGCCAGGCTGCACGCAAGAAGTCGGTGCGCCAGAAGCTCAATGCCATCGATCTGGAGTTCCGCGGCAAGAACGTCATGCTGGTGGACGATTCCATCGTGCGTGGGACCACCTGCAAGCAGATCATCCAGATGGCCCGCGAAGCCGGGGCGAAGAATGTCTACTTCTGCTCGGCGGCGCCGGCGGTGCGCTACCCCAACGTATACGGCATCGACATGCCCAGTGCCCACGAGCTGATCGCGCACAACCGCACCACCGAGGAAGTGGCCGAACTGATCGGTGCCGACTGGCTGGTCTACCAGGATCTGGAGGACCTGATCGATGCGGTAGGCGGCGGCAAGGTCAAGATCGAGAACTTCGATTGCGCGGTGTTCGACGGCAACTACATCACTGGCGATATCGACGAGGTCTACCTGCAGAAGATCGAGCAGGCACGCAACGATCTGAGCAAGGCCAAGACCAATGCGGTCAGCGCGATCATCGATCTGTACAACAACTGATCCATGCCGGACGCGGCAAAGCTGCGCCGGCTGAGGCAAGACTATGACCATTGAATGGGAAGCCGGACGGCTCGATAGCGATCTCGAAGGGGTCGGACTCGATACTCTCGCAGTGCGCGCCGGCCAGCGCCGCACGCCGGAGGCCGAGCATGGTGAGCCGTTGTTCTTCACCTCCAGTTACGTGTTCCGCAGCGCCGCCGACGCGGCTGCTCGCTTCGCCGGCGATGTGCCGGGCAACGTCTACTCGCGCTACACCAATCCGACCGTGCGGGCATTCGAGGAGCGTATCGCCGCGCTGGAGGGTGCCGAGCAGGCCGTCGCCACCGCTTCCGGAATGGCAGCGATCCTCGCCACCGTGATGAGCCTATGTTCGGCTGGTGACCATGTACTGGTTTCGCGCAGCGTGTTCGGCGCCACCGTCTCGCTGTTCGAGAAGTACTTCAAGCGCTTCGGTGTGCAGGTCGATTACGTGCCGCTCACCGATTTCGCTGCATGGGAATCGGCCTTCAAGGAGAACACCAGGCTGGTGTTCGTCGAATCGCCGTCCAACCCGTTGGCGGAGCTGGTGGATATCGCTGCGTTGGCGCAACTCTGCCATGACAAGGGCGCCATGTTGGCAGTGGACAATTGCTTCTGCACGCCGGTGCTGCAGCAGCCGTTGGCGCTGGGCGCGGATATCGTCATTCATTCGGCGACCAAGTACATCGACGGGCAGGGTCGCTGCCTGGGCGGCGTGGTAGCCGGGCGCAGCGAGCAGATGAAGGAAGTGGTCGGCTTTCTGCGCACGGCCGGGCCGACGCTCAGTCCGTTCAATGCCTGGGTGTTTCTCAAGGGCCTGGAAACATTGCGCCTGCGCATGCAGGCCCATTGCGCCAGTGCTCAGACGCTTGCCGAGTGGCTGGAGCAGCAGCCGGGTGTGGAGCGCGTGTACTACGCTGGGTTACCAAGCCATCCCCAGCATGAGCTGGCCAAGCGTCAGCAGAAGGGCTTCGGCGCGGTGCTGAGTTTCGAAGTGACCGGAGGCAAGGCGGGCGCCTGGCGTTTCATCGATGCCACCCGGCTGATCTCGATCACTGCCAACCTGGGCGACAGCAAGACCACCATCACCCATCCCGGCTCGACCACCCATGGTCGGCTGTCGGCCGAGGATCGCGCGACCGCGGGCATCAGCGACAGCCTGATACGCGTTGCGGTGGGTCTGGAAGACGTGGACGATCTCAAGGCCGACCTGGCCCGCGGGTTGGCCGCACTCTGAGCCACCGCACCATCCCATAGCGGCACCGTTCGACTGCCGCTGTGGGGTTGGTTGCCTCATCCCCTGCTGAACACGCAACGCCGCCAGGCGCCGTCGGTTACTGACGTAGATCGATGGCCGGTGCGGGCTCGCCTCGGCCATCGAACAGCTGCGTAGGATTGGCCGGAAGGATGGTCGGACTGGCCGAATCGGTCTCGATCACCCGGATATCGCTGTACTTCTTCCCGGACAGCGCGGCGAGCCCGGCGCGATCGCGTATCACCGTCGGCCGCAGGAAGACCATCAGGTTGCGTTTGACGTGAGTCTCCTGTGTGGAACGGAATAACGCGCCGAGCAGGGGGATATCGCCGAGCAGCGGTACCTTGGCGTTGGTCCGCGTCACGTCGTCCTGGATCAGGCCCCCGAGGACGATAACCTGGCCATCCTCGGCGAGGATGGTGCTCTTGATCGAGCGCTTGTTGGTCACCAGGTCGACGGCCTGTGCCGTCAAACTGGCACTTGGGGCGATAGACGATATTTCCTGCTCGATCTGCAGGCGCAGGGTGGCCCCCTCGTTGATGTGCGGTGTGACCTTGAGCGTCACACCGATGTCCTGGCGCTCGATGGTGGTGAACGGGTTGTTCGCTCCCGCCGAGTCGGTGGTGTAGGAGCCGGTCTGGAATGGCACATTCTGGCCGACCAGGATCTCCGCTTCCTGGTTGTCGAGGGTCAGCAGGCTGGGTGTCGACAGCAGATTGCTCTTGCTGTTGGAGGACAGTGCGGTGATCAGGGCACCAAAACTGCGCGTACCGACGCCAATGATCGCGCCGTCTGGCAGCTCGCTGGGGATTTCGTTCTCATTGATCGCATTCAGTACGCTTCCGACCGAAATGCCGGTGTTGCCGAAGCTTACGCCGCCGGCGCCGCCAGTACTGCCGCGGGCGTCGATGGCCCACTGCACGCCGAGCGCATCGGTGATGTCGCCCGAGACTTCGACGATGGCCGCCTCGACCATGACTTGCGCGCGCGGAACGTCCAGCTGCCTGACGATGCTTTCCAGCGTACCGATCAGCTCGGGATCGGCCAGCAGCACCAGCGCATTCAGGCTTTCATCGGCACGAATCAGGATGTTCTGCGACCGCCCAGTACCGCTGCCAGCCTCGCCAGTGTCCGGGTTCTGCAGGCCTTCGGAGATGTCGCCAAGTGTTTCGGCAAGGGATTTCGCATCGTTGTGGCGCAAGCGGATGACGCGAGTATTGGCCGAACGGGTGGCTGGCGTGTCGAGTGACTGAGCCAGTGCGGCGAGTTTGCCCCGTGCCTCGCGTGGGCCGATGAAGATCAGTCGATTGGTGCGCGAATCGGCAATGATCTGCACGCCCGGTGCACTTTTGGCTTCGCCGCGGATCATCGCGTTACGTAGGACCTCGGCAATATCGACCGCCCAGCCATGGCGCAGGTTGAGCACGCTGTAGTCGTTGCTTTCGGCCTGGTCGAGCTGGTCCACCAGATCCTGTATGCGCGCGATATTGGCGCTGCGGTCGCTGATGATCAGCGCGTTGGCCGATGAAACGGCTGCGAGATGGCCGTACTGCGGAACCAGTGGGCGGATCAGGGGTATCAGCTCGGCGGCGGAGGTGTGTTGCACCTGGATTACCCGGGTCTCCAACTGGTCGCCGCCGGTCGGCCCACCTCCGGCTTCCGCCTTGGCTTCGGCGTTCGGTATGACCCGCGCGACATCACCTTGAGTCAGTACGCTGAATCCATGCGTCGCCATTACCGAAAGGAACAGCTGATAGACCTCGCTCAGCGACAGGGTCGCATTGGATACCACGCTGACCTGGCCCTTCACCCGCGGATCGACGATGAACGTCTGGCCGCTGAGCTGGCTGATCTGATCAATGAACGCGCGGATGTCGGCGTCCTTGAGGTTGATGGTCCAGCCGTCTTGCTGATTCGGACTCGGTTCGATACCCGGTTCGGCTGCGATCAAGGGCAGCGGGGCGGCCAGCAGGCCGGTGGCTAGCAGGGCAAGCAGTGAGCGCGAGAAAGGCTTCGGCATCGGTCAATCGTCTTCCATGGGCTGGTCGTTGGAGGGTGCGGCGTCAGGCTGGATGACGGCTTCTTCCAGCTGCTGGCGCAGGGCGTCCATCTGTTGCTGCATCAGCTGCGACTCGTCCGTCGCGAGTTCGCCATTGGCTGTTTCTTCCGGATAGGTCGGCTCATTCGGAACGTAGGCTGGCGATCGAGTTTCGGGAAAATGCAGCACCTCTACGGTGCCGTTGCGCAGCAATTCCACATGGTTGGGATAGACCTTATGCAGGCTCACGCCATCCTGCAGGTCCTGTCCCTGCCAGTACAGCTTCGGTGGCTGCCCATCGACCTGGACGATGGCGCTCGATCGCTCTGGCTCGATGTGCACGAAGCTGCCACGTAGGGTGAAACCGCTGGCGGCTGCCGAGGGCGCATAGGCGTCGGAGGGCGCGGCCGAGCCGAACAGGATCTCCAGCCGCTGCATGTCTGGTCCGCTCGCGCCGCCGACGTTCTGCTCATAGATATCTGCCGGCGCTGGCGCACGGCTCAGATCCAGCCACTGCTCGAGCCGGGTGGCCAAGTAAACGGCGTAGATACAAAGGAGCACGATGCTGGCAAGCAGTGGGACGTGTTGACGGTAATTGCGCAGTTTTCCCGGCAATGGCAAGCGAAATACTCCGTGGCGCTCTTGTTGTAGGTTCCCTGGGCGCGGGGCTGTTGTCAGGCGTTACAGCATTTCTAGATCACTTTTGACGATACCGCAGCCGAAATTTCAGACAATCCGGGTGAGCGGATGGTGCCCGAACAAAGTTACAAAGCGATGCGGCAGTCTCAGTTGACCACGCTTGGGTAAAAAAAATTCAATGCTGCTGTTGACTTAGCTTAGGGGGGTGAGTAAATTGCGCGCCTCGCAAGGCGATCGGCTGATTAGCTCAGCTGGGAGAGCACCTGCATCACACGCAGGGGGTCGGCGGTTCGATCCCGTCATCAGCCACCAACCTTTGTGAGATTTCGGACGAAAGTCCGGCCGACGCGCAGCGGTAGTTCAGTCGGTTAGAATACCGGCCTGTCACGCCGGGGGTCGCGGGTTCGAGTCCCGTCCGCTGCGCCATATTACTCAGTTCACTTCCTATGGACGTGATGAGACAAGAAAAGCTGCCCTAGGGCAGCTTTTTTTGTGTCCGCTGTTTGGCCCTTGCGTAATTCTTGCGGCAGATCTTTTATCGTCAGTGCTCGCGTCGGCGGCGTATGGCCAGCAGGGCCAGCGTACAACCATCGTTGCGCTCGAAGTGGCTGGCCGCGGCAACCAACAAGATCCAACTCAGCTACCGAGCGCTCTATCGATGCCGCTGCCGCTGTCTGCGGACAGCCTGTGCCCCACAAAGTCGGTTTGAGCAGTGCTCCAGTTCGATGAATGGTGCGTCTCTCGTCAATAGCACGCGCATGATCCAGTCCGTCCGTCTTGGCTCTGAAAGATCGCGGTCTCACCGGTTATAGCGTACGGCCAAAGGCGCCACCGGCTCTCGCTCGATCAGACAATACAGCCCCTGCAGCGATCAGTCTGCACATAATTCAAGAATATAGATAGTCGACTAACTAGAAGATCGGTTAGAGCTGACCAATAGCGTTTTGCCTCGCCTGCCTAGATTACTTTTTTGTAAGGTAACTATTTGTTGGCAACTATGCGCCGTGTTGTTTTGTCTATGCCTCAGGCGCCGCTGATTAACCTAGAGGCATAATCACTTATGCAAAAAACTCAGAGTTCCTTGCTAAAAGGCTTAGTGGTTGGGCTTGTATTGGCCGCTTTGCTTGTTTTGTCGCTGGTATTGCTAGTTGCATATACCGGTGCATACAACGTTGCCGCTTCTCAAGATCACTCACCCTTTGTTCGCTGGGTATTGACCACCACCATGGAGAACTCAGTGGCAGCCAGAGCGGAGGGCCTGGACGTGCCGGAACTCTCCGAGCAGCAGATCGCGGCCGGTGCAGAGCATTACAAGGCGATGTGCCAGCACTGCCATGCAGGCCCAGGCGTGGAACGCGCCGAGTGGGCTCGAGGCCTTTTACCGCAACCACCGCATCTCGTCGAGGAGGCAGCACATTGGCAGCCGAACGAGGTGTTCTGGCTGATCAAGCATGGCGTGCGTATGTCGGCGATGCCGGCTTTCGGCGAAACGCATGACGATGGAGAGCTCTGGAATATCGCCGCTTTCGTGAAACAGCTGCCTGGCATGTCTGCCAGCGAATATGCCGCGCTAGGTCAGCAATCAGGTACGCACGGGAACTGAAAGGAAAACGATGATGCAGATGTCTTATTGGCGCTTCGCCGCCATGATCGCAACTTCTACAGTCGTCATGTTCGGCTTGATGTATTTGAATACTTACGCATTCGAACATGTATTTTGGAGCGAGACCCGCGCCTGGATGGCGCTGTTGATGGGTGCTGTCATGGCCGTCATCATGCTGAGTTTCATGCTGAGCATGTATCAGAAAAAGCGGATCAATATCGCTATATATATCGGCAGCGTCGTTGTATTTGCCCTGACGCTCTGGTTGGTCCGTAGCCAGGCTACCGTTGGTGATGCCGAATATATGAAAGCCATGATCCCCCATCACTCGATTGCGATCATGACCAGCGAGCGCGCGCAAATTACCGACCCGCGGGTTCGCAAACTGGCCGATGAGATCATTGCGGCTCAGCGTCGTGAAATATCGGAAATGAAGTATCTGATCAACGAACTTGAGAGGGTCGACTGATGCGTCTTCATCTGCACCGGAGCGGCCAGGGTTCGCTCGCTTGTAAATTGCTTGCGCCTCTCGCGGTTCTGTCGCTGGCCGCCTGTGGCGATCCCGCGCCTGGAGAGGGTGTTGAAAAGCCGCTGATGAGCGACCCGTCACCGAAGATGGTCGGTGCGCGTGAAGCGGTGGGCACGCCCGACATCCCAACCATCGATCCGCAGACGCTGGACGCTGCCGAAATCGAGAAAGTGCTGGGTGTAGGCCCGCGGTGTGCTTTCGCCTACACAGCGGAAAGCAAGCCCGTGGCGGTTTTTCAGGTGACTGGCGATAACGCCGGCCAGGGGGTAGTGAAGATCCATGGCCGATTGGTAAAGCTTGCGGGGCATGAGGCTGAAGTCGGTGGTTTCACACTGAGTGGTGACGGTATGTCGGTCAGGATCGAGCCAGCGGGCGAAGGGGGCGATTCAAGGCCGGCCGAACAGCGTGAGGCCGACATGCTGTTCGAGCTGGAGCAGGGCCTGCACGTCGGTTACCGTGGCTGGTATCGCTGTACCAGCCCCTGACCGATGCGAGCCCGCGATCGGTACCAATGCCAGCCATACTTGCAACGAGCAGCCGGAGTTCACCAAGCACCGGCTGCTCGCTTGTGTTCGAGCGGTAACGACCGGTAACGGCCATAGCCACTTCGCCTCATTGCTCGGTCTGCTTGCCACTGAACCTGGTGATCGGTTTTTCCGCGTCCTTGTCCAGACCGCCCGCGAAGCTCTTGAGCCCCTCGATGATGGGCGTCAGCGCCGCCCACAGTTCATCGTCGTGGAGCATCTTGTAGGCGCCGGTAACGCCTGGCGCCTCGTCGTGCTTGCCGTCGGGTTTGTAATGCCCGACGGCATGGAAGGCCTCTTGGAAGGCAAACACCACTTTGCAGAATTGCGCGGGCTCGATGCGCGACAGCGCCATGCCGAGGATCGACAGGTTCTGCACGGCATTGAGCGAGCCTTCCTTACTCATCCCATCGACCAGTACCTTGAGCACGCGGTCATGCGAGCCCGCCAGGTCGTTGGCAAAGCGCAGCACGCCACGTTGGTGCAGGGTTTCGAGCAGGGTATCGAGTTCCTCGCGCGCGCTGGGGCCGATCGGCGTCGGCTTGACGTCGTAGTTGATTCGCTGGGCCATCAGAATCTCTCCGGATGCGGGGCTTGGGCGGGCGGGGCGACGTAGTCGTCGCGGTACCACTTCACCTCGACGGGCACACCTTCGTTGGGGGTGCGCTTGGCGTGGCGGAAGCTGTTGGACGGCAATGGCGGTTCGCCTTTTTCGGCCAGCACTTCCAGCTTCACCGCGGTTTCCTTGTAGGCCGGCGTGTTCACGTCGGGATCGTGGTGCTCGCCGGTCAGCAGGTTGAGGCCAGGCTTGCCTTGGTGGATGGGCATGAACAGCGTCTTGCCGGCGACTCGCTCGGTCACGGTGGCACGCACCTCCACCGAGCCGCGGCGGGAGCTGATCTTCAGCCAGGTGCCGTCCTCGATGCCGCGCTCGGCGGCCAGTTCCGGGCTGACCTCGACGAACCAGTTCGGCGCTTGCGACCAGATGCGTGGGCCGCGCCCGGTCTGATTGGTGGCCTGGAACTGCTCGAGCATGCGGCCGTTGTCGAGCATGATGTCGTACTCGTCGTCGGCGGCTTCGGCCGGCTGCTTCCATTCCAGCGGGAACAGCACGGCCTTGCCGTCGTCGGTGTGGAAGCGCTCGGTGTAGAGCAGCGGTGTGGTGCTGCCGTCGCTCTGCATGGGCCAGAACAGCGATTGCCAGCCTTCGAGCCGCTCGTAGCTGATGCCCTGGAACATTGTGGCGATGCCGGCCGCCTCGTCCATGATCTGGCTCGGATGGGTGTAGCCCCAGTCATGACCCATGCGCTTGGCCAGGTCAGTGAAAATCTGCCAGTCCGGCCGGCTGTTGCCCAGCGGCGGCAGCACCTGGTAGAAGCGCTGGATGCGCCGCTCGGTGTTGGTGAAGGTGCCGTCCTTCTCCACCGAGGGGCAGGCCGGCAGCACCACGTCGGCGAACTCGGCGGTGCGGCTCATGAAGATGTCCTGCACCACCATGAATTCGAGGTGTTCGAAGCCGCTGTGGACGTTCTTGCTGTCGGCGTCGGAGAAGGCGGTTTCCTCGCCGATGATGTACATCGCCTTCACCTCGCCTTCGTCGGCCTTCTGCACCATGGTGAAGTTGTCGTTGCCTTTCTCCAGCGGCAGGCGATCCTTTGGCACGCCCCAGGCCGCGGCCCACTTGTCGCGGTTTTTCTCCTCGGTGACCTTCTCGTAGCCGGGGTACATGTTCTTCAGGCAGCCGAAGTCGCTGGCACCCTGCACGTTGTTGTGGCCGCGCATCGGGTAGCCGCCGGTGCCGGGGCGGCCGTAGTTGCCGGTGACCAGGAGCAGGTTCGACAGTGCCGTGCTGGTGTCCGAGCCGTGACTGTGCTGGGTGATGCCCATAGCCCAGAGCAGGCAGACCGATTCGGCCTGGCCGATCAGCTCGGCGGCCTCGATCAACTTGTCCTTGGCGATGCCGGTGACCTCGGCAGCGAAGTCCATGGTGAAGGGCTCGAGCGACTTACGGTATTCCTCGACCTGATTGACCCGCGCGCGGAGAAATTCCTCGTCTGCATAGCCGTGGTCGAACATGTAGCGCGACAGCGCCGAGGCCCAGACCAGGTCGGTACTCGAGTTGGGCCGCAGGTGCAGGTCGGCACGCTCGGCCATCTCGTGGCGGCGTGGGTCGAACACCACTAGCTTCTGGCCACGATGCTTCTTCTGCGCCTTCAGTTTGGAGGCGATTACCGGGTGGTTCTCGGACAGATTGCTGCCGACGATGACGATCAGGTCGGCCTTTTCCATGTCAGCGATGGTGCCCGAGTCACCGCCGTAGCCGACGGTGCGGAACAGGCCCTTGGTCGCCGGGTTCTGGCAGTAGCGCGACGAGTTGTCGACGCTGTGGGTGCCGATAATCGCGCGGGCGATCTTCTGTGTCAGATAGGCCTCTTCGTTGCTCGCCTTGCTCGAGCCGATGAAGCCGATGGCGTCCGGCCCGTGGGTGTCGCGGATCTGCAGCAGGCGATGGGCGACCAGGTCCAGCGCCTCATCCCAGCTCGCTTCGCGGAACTGGCCGTTCTCGCGGATCAGCGGCGTGGTCAGGCGTTTCGGGTCGTTGACGAAGTCCCAGGCGAACTTGCCCTTGATGCAGGTAGAAATGCCGTTGGCCGGGGCGTCGACCACCGGCTGCACCTTGAGGATGTGCCGGTCGCGTGTCCACATCTCGAACGAGCAGCCCACGCCACAGTAGGTGCACACCGTCTTGGTGCGCTTGATTTCCGGCTGGCGCCAGTGCATGTCCATCTTCGAGAGGGCGGTGATCGGCCGCGCGCCGATGGTCTCCTCGAGCGTCTTGACCATGTTGATCATCGGCCGCTTGACGTCCTGCGGCAGCGCGGTGAAGGGGCCGGCGTCCGGCTGCATGGTCTTTTCCAGCAGCGCGTTGCACGGGCATACGGTGACGCAGTGGCCGCAGCTGACGCAGCTCGACTGGTCGATCGGCTTGCCGCCGTCCCACAGCACCCGCGGGTGCTCCATGGTGAAATCGATCGACAAGGTCTCGTTGACCTCGACGTTCTGGCAGGCCTCGACGCAGCGCCCGCAGAGGATGCATTGGTCCGGATCGTAGGTGTAGAAGGGGTTGGAGTGGTCCTTCTCGTACGGCTTGCGCTTGAATTCGTAGCGCTGGATCGGAGGATTGATCTGCGCGTAGGTGTTGTGCAGCGTGCAGTCGCCCGTGTTGTGCTCGCACAGCGTGCAGTACAGCTCGTGCTTGGCCACTAGCCGGTCCATGCCTTCCTCGCGTGCGGCCTTCGCCTCGGCGATCTCGCTGGTCACCTGCAGGCCGTCGCGTGCCTTGAGCGTGCAGCCGCGCACCAGTTCGCCGTCGACCTGGACCCAGCACACGTCGCAGGTCTGCGGTGAGCCGAGCGCCCGGTGGTAGCAGACGTGCGGCAGGTCGATGCCATGCTTGGCGAGAAAGTCGATCAGCGGGGTCTCGGCCTTACCGACCAGGGCTTTGCCGTCGTAATGGATCGTGCAGTCGCTCATCAGGCCTCCGTCTTGTCGCGGTGGTGGGGCGGGCCGGCGTTCCCTGGCCTGGTGCCGGCACGGTCCGGCGGGTCCTGTCGGCGCTCGTTCCGCCGTGGGTGCGGCGGTCGAGGCTAGCTGTTGTCCATAGCTGACTGACCGGCCTCCGGAAACGTTCCCCGCCGATTGTATGGATTTGGCCGTGGCGTTGAACTCATGCCGTGCGCACGGGCCAGAAACAGACGGATACAAAAACCAAACGACCCGGATCCCGTTCGTCTGATGGCCCAGCTCTTCCCGCGTTCTGCCGACATGTGGCTGCGCCTGGTCCTGCTCCTGCTGTTCCTGGGGCAGGTAGGGGGTTTCGTCGCGTTCGTCATACTGTCGCGTTCGTCCTATGTCACCGGCGTGGGGCTGACGGTGGATCAGCCTGTGCCCTTCAGCCACGAACACCACGCCGGCGCGCTACAGATCGATTGCCGCTACTGCCACGACAATGTCGAGACGAGCGCCGTGGCCGGCCTGCCACCGACGCACACCTGCATGAGCTGTCATTCGCAGTTGTGGACCGGCGCCGAGATGCTCGCGCCGGTGCGCCAGAGCCTCGCGCAGGGCGAGCCGCTGCACTGGAACCGGGTCAACGAGCTGCCGGACTACGTGTTCTTCCACCACGGTGTGCACGTGAACGCCGGCGTCGGCTGCGCCGAATGCCATGGGCAGGTCGACAGCATGCCGCTGATGCGCAAGGCCGAGCCGTTCAGCATGAGCTGGTGCTTGGACTGTCATCAGGACCCGGCGCCGCGGCTACGACCGCGCGCCGCAGTGACCGACATGAGCTGGCACTACGCCGGTGACCGGCGCGCCCTCGGTGAGGCGCTGATGCGCAAGCAACGCATCGCCGAAGGCGACCTGACCCACTGCTACACCTGCCACCGGTAAGCCATGGACATTCGAGACGACGTCAATCCGCAGCACCGCACACCACTCGATTGGACGGCCATCCGTGCGCGTCTGGAAAACGAGCGCGGCCCGCGCTACTGGCGCAGCCTCGAACAGTTGGCCGACGAGCCGTCGTTCGCCGAATTCGTCGAGACCGAGTTTCCCTCGGTTGCGCCGCAGATGGACCGTCGCCGCTTCCTCCAGGTGATGGGCGCCTCGCTGGCAATGGCCGGCCTGGCCGGCTGTGGCAAGCCGGAGAAGGGTGTGCCCTATGTCCGCCAACCGGAAAAACTCATCCCCGGCGAGGCGCAGTGGTATGCCAGTTCGGTAGCCTTCGCCGGCTACGCACAGCCGGTGCTCGGGCGTACCCACGTCGGCCGTCCGACCAAGCTCGAAGGCAACCCGCAGCACCCGGTCAGCGGCGGCGCCAGTACCGCCATCATCCAGGCGATGATTCTTCAGCTGTATGACCCGGACCGCTCGCAGGTGCCACGCTTCAAGGGTGTCGACACCACTTGGGACAGCTTTCAGCACGAGGCCAGCGGCGTCGCCGAGCGCCTCGATCAGCAGCGCGGCCGTGGCCTGCACCTGCTGCTCGGCGCCAGCAGTTCACCGACCTTGCAACGCCAGCTCGGCGACCTGTTGCAGCGCTGGCCCGAGGCCCGTCTGTATCGCTTCGAGCCCTTTGAAGGCGACGGCTACCGTGCCGCCGAGCGTGCCTTCGGCCGAGCGCTGGAAACCCATTACCGCTTCGATGCGGCCGAGTGGGTGCTGAGCTTCGAGCACGACTGGCTCGGCACGGGGCCGCGCGAGCTGCCGCACGCCGTGCGCTGGGGTGAACGCAAGCGCGCCGCAGCGAAGGGAGAGGGCGAGGCGCGGCTGCTGATCGTCGAATCGGTGCCGACGCTGACCGGCGCCAGGGCCAGCGAGCGCAAGCGCATCGAACCCGACGAGCTGCCGCGTTACCTGCAGGCACTGGCGGCCGCGCTCGGCGAGGGGCGCGGTCCCGCCGAGCCATTGCCGGCCGAACGTCAGCGCTGGATCGAGGCCGTCGCCCGCGGGCTTGAGGCGCGGCGCGGCCGTTGCTTGATCACCGCTGGCGAGCGGACCCCGCTGAACGTGCAGGCCGCCGTGCACCGGCTCAACGCGCGGCTCGGCAATGTAGGCCATACGCTCGATTACAGTGAGCCGGTGCTCTGGCTGGAGGCCGGCGGGCAACGTCTGGCCGAGCTGCCGGCGCTGGTCGAGGCGATGCATGCCGGCCAGGTCGAGACGCTGCTGATGCTCGACTGCAACCCGGTGAACACGGCGCCGGCCGATCTCGCGTTCGCCGAGGCGCTCGACCGTGTCCCGTTGCGCATCCATGCCGGGCTCTATTACGACGAGACCGCTGCCTTCAGCCACTGGCACCTGCCGTTGACCCACGACCTCGACGGCTGGCACGACGGCCGCGCCGCGGATGGCAGCGTCTGCCTCGGCCAGCCGCTGGTGCGCACCTTCTACAGCAGCCGCACGCTGTCGGAGATCCTCGCGCTGCTGCAGGGCGATCTCGACCCGAGCGGCCGTGCCGAGCTGCGCAAGACCTGGCAATCGCTCGACGAAAGCGCCTGGCGCCAAGCCCTGGAACGCGGCTTTCTGCCCGACTCGGAACTGCCGCCGGTGAAGGTCGATGCACGACCGCTGGCTTGGGGCGCGCCGCCCGCCGCGGCCGAAGGCCTGTCCCTGCGCTTCCTGCCGGACCCCTGCGTGTGGGACGGTCGGCTGGCCAACCTCGGCTGGCTGCAGGAGCTGCCCAAGCCGATCACCAAGCTGACCTGGGACAACGTCATCGGTGTTGCGCCAAAGCTCGCCGAGGAGCAGCGGCTTTCCAACGGCGACGTGATACGGGTCACGCTGGGCCAGCAGGTGATTGTCGGCCCTGTGTGGATCATGCCCGGCCACGCCGAGCGCACGCTGAGTCTGTACGCCGGCTACGGCCGCTCCCGTGCCGGGCGGGTAGGCGATGACCAGGGTTACGACATCGCGCCGCTGCGCACGGCTGACGAACCCTGGCTGCGCCGCGGCGCAACGCTGGAGAGTACCGGTGAGTACCTGCCGCTGGCGACCACCCAGCCGCAGCACATTCCGCACGGCAAGCAAATCATCAAGAGCGAGCCACGCGAGGCGGCCTACCGCAAGGTTGCGGCAAAACCGACGTACTCGGCCGAGCCGCGCAAGATGCTCTACCCGCCGACGCCGCCGAGCGAACCGGTGTGGGGCATGACCATCGATCTGGACCAGTGCATCGGTTGCAACGCCTGCGTGGTTGCCTGCCAGGCCGAGAACAACGTCCCGGTGGTGGGCAAGGAGCAGGTCGCCATCGGCCGCAACATGCACTGGCTGCGGGTCGACCACTACTACCAGGGCGACCCGGCCGAGCCGGAGTCCTCGGCCTTCCAGCCGGTGCCCTGCATGCACTGCGAGCAAGCGCCCTGCGAGGTCGGCTGCCCGGTCAACGCCACCGTGCACGGCCCGGACGGGCTGAACGAGCAGATCTACAACCGCTGCATCGGCACTCGCACCTGTTCGAGCTACTGCCCGTACAAGGTGCGCCGCTTCAACTGGTTCGACTGGACCGGCGACGACGAGCCGTCGATCCAGCATCAGCGCAACCCCAACGTCACCGTGCGCTCGCGCGGTGTCATGGAGAAGTGCACTTACTGCGTGCAGCGCATCAGCGAGGCCGGGATCGCCGCGCGCATCGAAGACCGGCCTGTGGCTGACGGTGAGGTACAGACCGCCTGCCAGCAGGCCTGCCCGACTCAGGCGATCGTCTTCGGCGACCTGTCGGACCCCGTCGCGCGGGTGCGCGAGGGCCGCGACACCCAGCGTCACTACGCCTTGCTGGAAGAGGTCGGCACGCGACCGAAGACCACCTACCTGGGGCTGGTCGAGCTGCCGAAGGTCGTGGAGGACAACTCATGAGCCACGCCGAGCTCGACCCGCGCTACCCGGGTGCCGACACGCCGCACTTCCTGCCGCGTCAGCTGCCGCTCGGCGAGGTGTCTGACCGTGTGCTGACCATTCCGGTGGATTTCGCCCGCTATCGCCGCGCCTGGTGGGCGCTGTTCATCGTCAGCTGCCTGCTGCTGGGGTTGTTCGTCGCCTCGGCAGTGGTGGTGCTCTGGCGTGGCGTCGGCGTGTTCGGCAACAACATCCCGGTCAATTGGGGCTTTCCCATCCTCAACTACATGTGGTGGCTGGGGATTGGTCATGCCGGCACCTTCATTTCGGCGATGCTGCTGCTGCTCAACCGCCCGTGGCGCAATTCGCTCAACCGCCTGGCCGAGCTGATGACGATCATGGCGGTGGTCTGCGCCGGCATCTACCCGATCCTGCACCTAGGCCGGCCGTGGCTGTTCTACTGGAGCGCTCCCTACCCGAACACCATGGAGCTGTGGCCACAGTTCAAGAGCCCGACGGCCTGGGACTTCTTCGCCGTGCTCGGTTACCTATTCGTCTCGCTGATATTCATCTACATCGGTGCCATTCCGGATTTCGCTTCGGCCCGCGACCACGCCCGCAAGCGCCGCTACAAGGTGTTCTACGGCCTGCTGGCGTTCGGCTGGCGTGGCGCCTCATCGCACTGGGCACACTGGCGCCGGGCCTACCGTTTCGTCGCGCTCCTGGCGATTCCGCTGGTGTTCGCAGTGTCCAGCGGCTACTCCTTCCTGCTCGATCTGGCGCCGGAAACCGGGTGGCACTCGACGGTGTTCCCGCCGTATTTCGTCGCCGGTGCGATCTTCTCCGGCTTCGCCCTGGTGATCGTGATCGCGCTGGGCCTGCGACGCTTCTTCGGCTGGCACCTGCTGATCACGCGCAAGCACCTCGACGTGCTCGGTGTGCTGTTGCTGACCAGTGGCTGGATGACCGCCTACGGCTATTTCGCCGACACCTTCATCGCCTTCTATTCGGGGAAGGAGCATGAGATCACCGTGACGATGGAGCGGCTCAGCGGGCCGATGGCCTGGAGCTGGTGGACGGCGATCTTCTTCAACCTGATCTGCCTGCAGGCGCTCTGGTGGCCGCAGGTGCGGCGCAATGGCAAGGCCTTGCTGGCGATCGCCGTCGGCGTGCTCATTGGCATGTGGTGCGAGCGCTGGATGCTGATCGTCGTGCCGGCGACCCGCGACTACCTGACCTCGTCCTGGCAGAGCTATAGCCCGACGTTCTGGGACTGGTCGCTGTTCATCGGTACCTTCGGCCTGTTCCTGGTGCCGTTCTGCCTGTTCATCCGCCTGTTGCCCATGATCTCGACGTTCGAGGTGAAGGAGGCGCTGCACCGCTATCGGGGAGACGGCGATGACTGAGCGCTGCTACGGCCTGCTCGCCGACTACGCCTATCCCGAGCGGCTGCTGGAGGCCGCCCGCGCGGCCCGCGAAGCCGGCTATACCCGGCTGGAGGCGTACAGCCCGTTCCAGCTACCCGAGCTCGAGCCGATACTCGGCCAGCGCAACAACCGCGCCTACTGGGCCGGCATCCTCGGCGCGCTGGTTGGCGGCGGGCTGGGACTGGCCATGCAGCTCTACGCCAACTGGAGCTACCCGCTCGATATCGGCGGCCGGCCGTTGATCGCGCTGCAGGGCTTCGCGGTGATCACCTTCCTGCTAACGATCACCGGCGGGGCAATCGGTGCGCTGCTGGGGTTGCTGGTGCTCTGCCGGTTGCCCCTGCTGCACCATCCGTTATTCGAGATGGAGGCGTTTCAGCGCGCCACGGACGATCGCTTCCTGCTCTGCATCCGCGCCGACGATCCGCTGTTCGACCCGGTCGGGACTGCCCTGTGGCTCGCTGAGCGCGCGGTGTCGGTGAGCGAGGTGCCTGCATGATCACGTACCGCTGGCGCCACGATGTCCGCTACTGGGTCGGCCTGTGTCTGACCGCTTCAATCCTCGCGCTCGCCGGTTGCGACCAGATGGCCCGGCAGCCGCGCGCCGATGCGCAGGAGGCGAGCCAGTTCTTCCCGGACGGCAAGGTCAACCAGGCGCCGCCGCCGGGCACGGTCGCCCGCGGCGAGCTGGCCCGGGAGGCGGTGCTGGCCAGGCGCCCGCCGCTGACGGCTGCGCTGCTGGCACGTGGCGAGGAGCGCTACCGCGTCAACTGCATGCCCTGCCATGGGCTGGCCGGCGATGGCCTCGGCACCGTGGTCAACCGCGGCTTCCCGCAGCCGCCGGATTTTGCCGAGGCGCGCTTGCGGCAGGCGCCGGATCGGCATTTCCTCGAGGTGATCGAGCACGGCTACGGCGTGATGTACAGCTATGCCGCGCGGGTCGCACCGGCCGATCGCTGGGCGATCGTCGCGCATATCCGCAGCCTGCAGCTGGCCCGGCACGCTGTAGCCGCGGCGTTGCCCCTGGCCGACCGCCAGGCGCTGGAGACGCAGCCATGAGCGGTCGAGATCCGCGCTCGCTGGCCTGGTCCGCGTTCGCCCTGGGCGTGCTGGGCGTTGGCGTCGGGCTACTGTGGGCTCCGCGCGACACCCTGGCGGCCTGCGTCGCCAGTGTGCTCGGGCTTGCCGGCCTTCCGCTCGGCGGGTTGGCGCTAGGCCTGGCGCTGGCGCCTGTCAGCGGCAGCGCGCGCGACCAGCTCTGGCCCTGGGCACTGGTGGCGAGCCGGGCCATGCCGGCGCTAGTGCTGATGGTGCTGCCCGGCCTGCTCGGCGCCGGGTTGATTTACGAATGGATGCACCAGTACAGCAACGGCTTTCGCGCGCTCTGGTTGTGGTGGCCGAGTTTCGTCGTGCGTGGCCTGCTGTACGTTGCGCTCTGGTGGGCGCTGGCGCGCTGGCTGTTGCCGACCACCTTGCGTAACCCCGCCGGCGCCGGGCTGGGGCTGATCGCGGTGGTGTTGAGTGTGTCCTTGGCCGCGATGGATTGGGCGCAATCGATGGCGCCGCACTTCGCCTCGAGCATCTTCGGCCTGCTCTGGCTCGGTCGGCTGCTGCTGTCGGGCATCGCCGCCTGCATCCTGCTGTGCCTGATGGCTGGCGCGTCGCGCCCGGGCGTGCTGCGCGGGCTGCTTTGCGCCGCGACGCTGGCGTGGATCTACCTGCATTTCATGCAGTACCTGATCGTCTGGTACGGCAACCTGCCGGAGGAGGTGCACTGGTACGAGGCGCGCGGGCGCGAATGGCCGCTGTTGACCTGGCTGGTGTCGCTGCAGAGCCTGGTCTTCTTCGCGACCTGGTGGCCATTTTCCGGACGGCACCGACCGCTGACCGTGCTCGCTGCCGCCACGCTGCTGCTGGGGCTGGCCGAAGGTGCCTGGCTCAGCCTGGCCAGTCTGGCCGGGCTGAACGCGCTCTGGGTTGGGCTGGCCATGGCCGCCGCGGTGGCAGCGGGCGCAGGGGCGATGGCCCTCCAGGTCCTGCCGAGGAGGTCCGCATGAGCGTGCCGGTCGATCCACGTTCGCGCGAAGACGGTTTCGAGCATCAGGATGCCAACGTCAAGGTGCTGCTGGTGATCGGTTTTGGTCTGCTGGCGACACTGGTGGCCGGGCTGCTGGGTGTCGGCATGCTGATTGGCTACTACAACTCAGAACCCGAGGTACGGGTGACGGCGCTGGAGCGCGACACGATCATCCCGCCTCGGCCGCGCCTGGAAAGCGACGCGCACCGCAACGCCAAGCGGGTCATTGGCGAGGCGGAGGAGCGCCTGCGCCACTACGCCTGGGCCGACCGCGAGGCCGGCATTGCGCGCATTCCGCTGGAACGCGCGCGTGCGCTGCTACTCGAGCGCGGCTGGCCGGCGCCGGTGGAGGCTCGCGGCGACGAAGGCGTTCGTCTGCAACAGGCCAAGCGGAGGGCCGAGCCATGACGATCCGCCTGCTGCTCGCCGCCTGGCTGCTGATGCTGGGTCTGATCGCTCACGCCGACGAGCCCTTCGATCCCTTCGCCGCCGCCGGCATCGATGCTCGCCCCGGCGCGCAAGTGCCGCTGGACATGCGTTTTACCGACGACAGCGGCACCCCGGTGACCCTCGGCGATTTGCTCGACGGTCGGCCGGCGGTGCTGGTGCCGGTCTATTACAACTGTCCGAACGTCTGTGGCACGCAGCTGGCTAGCCTGTTCAATCTGCTCAGCGCGGTACCCTTCGAGCTTGGCAGGGATTATGTGCTGATCGTCTACAGCTTCGACCCGCGCGAGACGCCGGCTGACGCCCGCGCTGAGCGTGACAGGCTGGCCAGGCGCTGGCCGCGGCTTGCCAGGTCGGATGCGGTCCATCTGCTGACCGGGCCGGAGACATCGAGCGGCCGCGTCAGCGAGGCGCTGGGTTTTCGTTACCGCTGGGACGCGCAGATTGACGAGTACGCCCATGCCTCGGCGGTGGCCGCGCTGAGCCCGGCCGGCGTCCTGGTGCAGTGGCTCTACGGGCTCGGCTATCAACCCAACGACCTGCGCCTGGCGCTGACCGAGGCAGGGGAAGGGCAGGTGGGTGATTTCAGCGATCAGCTCCTGCTGCTCTGCTACCACTACAACCCGCGCACCGGTGGCTATGACAACTGGGTAATCGGGGCGCTGCAGGTTGCCGGTACCGGCACGGCGGCGCTGTTGCTCGGTTTCATCGGGTTGTCGCTATGGCGCGAACGGCGCAAGCGGGAGGCCGGCGATGAATGAGTTCGTGCGCTTGTGGCCGCAGACGGCCTCGGAGCATGCGCAAAGCATCGATGCGCTGGTCTGGTCGTTCACCGGAATGATGACGATCTTCGTGGTGCCGGTGTTCGTGCTCACCATCCTGTTCGCCATCCGCTATCGCAAAGGCACCAGGGTGCCGCGCGACCACCGCCCGCGCGGCAGCATGAAGGTGGAGATGACTTGGATCGTGCTGCCCTTCATCGGTTCGATGATCATCTACCTGGTCTCGGCCAAGCTGTACTACGAGGTACGCACGCCACCGGCCGATGCGATCGAGATCCAGGTAGTCGCCAAGCAGTGGATGTGGAAGTTCCAGCACCCCGGCGGGCAGCGCGAGATCAATACGCTGCATGTGCCGGTGGGGCGCCCCGTGCGGCTGAACATGATCTCCCAGGACGCCATCCACAGCCTGTATTTCCCGGCCCTGCGCATCAAGCAGGACCTGCTGCCCGGGCGCTACACGCAGCTGTGGTTCAACGCTACCGAGGCTGGCCGCTATGAGGCGTTCTGCGCCGAGTACTGTGGTACCGACCATTCGAAGATGCTCGCCACGCTGATCGTGCAGCCGCCGCAGGAGTACGAGCGCTGGCTGTCGCAGGCCGGTGCCAGCGAGTCGTTGGCCGAGCAGGGCGCAGTATTGTTCCGCCAGTTCGGCTGCAGCGGCTGCCACGGTCCGGCCTCGGTGGCCAAGACGCCGAATCTGCAGGGACTCTACGGCCGCCGGGTAGCGCTGGACGACGGCAGCTCGGTACTCGCCGATCAGGCCTACATCCGCGACAGCATCCTGTTGCCGCACAAGCACATCGTTGCCGGTTACGAGCCGATCATGCCGAGCTTTGCCAACGTGATCGACGAGGAGGGTGTACTGCGCCTGACCGCATACATCCGGTCGCTCGGGCAGGTCGGTGAAGGCGGGCAGGGCGAACCGCATGCTGACAGCCCGCGCAGTTCGACTTCAGAGGAGATGCAGCCTTGAGCCAGAAGAACCCCGCCGCCGACCGCGCGCCCAGTTACCTCGCCGACGAGCACGGGTTGCGTACCTGGCTGCTGACCACCGACCACAAACGCATCGCGATTCTCTACCTGATCGGCGTCACCGCGTTCTTCTTTCTCGGCAGTCTCGCCGCCAGCCTGGTGCGTATCGAGCTGGTCACACCCGAGGGCGACCTGCTCAGCCCCGATGGTTACAACCGCGCCTTCACCCTGCATGGCGTGGTGATGGTCTGGTTCTTCCTGATCCCGTCGATCCCGGCGGTGTTCGGCAATTTCCTCATCCCGATCATGATCGGCGCGAAGGACATGGCTTTTCCCAAGCTCAACCTGTTCAGCTGGTACCTGCTGGTCGGCGGCGGGATATTCACCCTGTACGCGCTGCTGGCTGGCGGCGTCGATACCGGTTGGACCTTCTACACCCCGCTGTCGACGATGTTCAGCAACGGTCATGTGGTGGCGGTGATCCTCGGTGTGTTCATCGTCGGCTTCTCGTCGATCCTCACCGGCTTGAACATCATCGTTACCATCCACACCCTGCGCGCGCCGGGGATGACCTGGTTCCGCCTGCCACTGTTCTGCTGGTCGCTGTACGCCACGTCGGTGATTCTGGTACTGGCTACGCCGGTGCTGGCGATCACGCTGCTGCTGGTGGCGGGTGAACACCTGTTCGGCATCGGAGTGTTCGACCCTCGCCTGGGCGGCGATCCGCTGCTGTTTCAGCACCTGTTCTGGTTCTACAGCCACCCGGCGGTGTACATCATGATCCTGCCGGCGATGGGCGTGATGAGCGAGCTGATCACCGCGGCGGCGCACAAGCGCATCTTCGGCTACAGCTTCGTTGCCTATTCGAGCCTGGCGATCGCGGTGATCGGCTTCATGGTCTGGGGCCACCACATGTTCGTCGCCGGGCAGTCGATGTACGCCAGCATGGTGTTCTCGCTGCTCAGCTTCCTGGTCGCGATCCCCTCGGCGATAAAGGTCTACAACTGGACTGCCACGCTCTACAAGAGCAACCTGACCATCGATGCGCATTTCCTCTATGCGCTGACCTTCATCGGCCTGTTCGTCATCGGCGGCATCACCGGCCTGTTTCTCGCACTGCTGGCAGCGGACGTGCATGTGCACGACACCTACTTCGTGGTCGCCCATTTCCACTACATCATGGTCGGCGCGGCGGTCGCCGGCTTCTTCGGCGGGCTGCACTTCTGGTGGCCGAAGATGACCGGGCGGATGTACTCGCAGCTGTGGGGCAAGATCGCCGCGGTGATGATCTTCTGCGGCTTCAACCTGACCTTCTTCCCGCAGTTCCTGCTCGGCTATCTCGGCATGCCGCGGCGCTATCACGGCTATCCCGAGGACTTCCAGTTCCTCCATGTGCTGTCCTCGACGGGGGCGGCGCTACTGGCGGTTGGCTACGTCATGCCGTTCTTCTATCTGCTTTGGTCGCTACGCTATGGGCCAAAGGCGTCGGATGATCCCTGGGAAGCCGCCGGGCTGGAATGGCGCACTTCCTCGCCGCCGCCGAAGCACAATTTCCTGCAGACGCCGATCGTCGATTTCGAAGCCTACGACTATCCGCCCGAGGCGACTCATGGACGTGCGTGAGCAGTACCTGGCCGAGCCCTACCAGACCGCTGCCCAGCAGCGGGAGGCGAGCTTCCTCGGCATGTGGTTGTTCCTCGCCACCGAAATCATGATGTTTGGCGTGTTGTTCCTGGTCATCACCTATTACCGGCTGCAACATCCCGCCGCGGTTGGCGAGGCGGTGCAGCACCTGCATGCCGTTCTGGCCGGTTTCAACAGTGTGCTGCTGCTGACCGGCAGTCTGTGCATGAGCCTGATGGTGCAGGCTTCGCGGTTGGGCCATTACCGCCGGGTACAGCAGTTGCTGTTGTTGACGGCGTTCTTCGGTCTGTCTTTTCTGGGGGTTAAGGCATTCGAGTACGGCTGGGAATATCGCGAAGGGCTGCTGCCAGGGGCGGGTGAGGCATCGCCACTCAGGTCAGAGGCTGCGCGGCTGTTCATGAACATCTACTTCTTCAGCACGGCCTTGCATGCAGTGCACGTGAGCGTTGCCGTGCTGATCGTGCTGGGGATGGTGTTGCGCATTCATTTCACTCACATGAAGCTGCCACAGCGGGCCATCACGCTGGAAATGGTCGGTCTGTACTGGCATCTGGTAGACATGGTCTGGATCTTTCTCTACCCCTCGCTCTATCTGGTCGGGAGGGCGATATGAGAACAGGCAAGCTAGTGCTGATCTATGCCGGTTTGCTGGTGCTGCTGGCCATTGGCGCGACGATAGCCATCCGGTATCCACAATGGGCATATGTCGCGCTGGCTTGTGCTGCCGGACAGGCCGCGCTCGTGCTTTTCGGCCTCGCTCAACTCGGCACACACTCGCCGTTGGTGCGCTTCTTCGCGCTAGGGGCAGGCTTCTGGCTGGTGTTGATGTTTACCCTGTCGCTGTCCGATCTGCTCACCCGCTCTGGTGCTGCTGTCTAGTCGCAAACGAGGACTGCGTGTCTTACGCCGGTCACGCCGGTGCGCGATGGGAATTTCCTGTTTGCTCGATGATTTGTGGGCCGGATGAGAACGCCCAGGCAGCTACAGTTTCTGGGCGTTCTGATGGGCAGGTCAGGATCGCGGCGAAGACGGCAGCATCCGCTGTAACGTACCGTCGCGGCGTACGTACTGATGGAACAGCGCGGCCGCGGCATGCAGCCCGATCAGCCAATAGCCGGCTACCGCCAACGTTTCATGCAGTTCCTTGAAATCGCCGGCCAGCTTCTTGTCCGCACCGATCAGTGCAGGCAGCTCGAGGCCGAAGAAGGGAATCGGCTTGCCCGCCGCGCTCAGTGTCAGCCAGCCCAGCAGCGGCAGGCCGATCATCAGCGCGTACAGCCCCGAGTGCATCAGTTTGGCCAGGGCGTGTTCCCAAGCTGCGCCGGCAAGCGCCCTGGGTGCCGGATGCAGCCAGCGGGCAATCAGCCGCAGCCAGACCAGCACGAATACCGTCATGCCGAGCATGAAGTGCCAGTGCTTGAGCAGTTCGCGGGGTTCGCTGCCCTTGGCGAAGTTGCCCTTGAGTTCGATGGTGGCGTAGACCGCGGCAATCAACAGCAGCATTAGCCAGTGCAGGGCGATGCTCAGTCGGCCGTAGCGCGCCAGTGGGGTGGAAGCAGCCATTTTCACGCACTCCGTGTGGGGATATGTCGGCAGTCTAGGACGCCTGGCTTAAGCGAACCTTAGCGAGCGGCCGCGCCAGCTGCGGCAGGCTGTCGCGGTATCTGCGGAGCTGCGGGCAGGGGCGGTGGATCGCTTCGGCCCTCCACCCTACGGACGGTGCCTGCTGCGGGCTACGCGACTCCGGCGCCGACGCGCGGCACCTATTCCGCCACTGGCTGCGGCTGGCGGGGCAGGTGCACGCTGACCTGCAGGCCGCCCAGGGGCGAGTCGGCCAGTTCGATGCTGGCACCATGCAGCTCGGCGATACGCGCGACGATGGCCAGACCCAGCCCTGCGCCCTCGCCGTCGCTCTGGCGGTAGAAGCGCTCGAACAGCTTGTCCCGTTGTGTCGCTGGCACGCCCGGGCCGGTGTCATCCACCCGCAGCGTGACAGTGGTCGCGTTGGTCTGGAGACCTACCTGGATCTGGCCGCCTTCCGGTGTGTACTGCAGGGCGTTGCCGACCAGGTTCTGCAGCAGCGTGGCCAGGCTCGCCGCATCGCCGCTGAGGTGGGAGTCGGCCTGCTCGTCGGCCTCCAGCGTCAGCTCCTGGCCGCGTGCCAGCGCTAAAGGCGTCAGCTCGGCCAAGGTTTCACGACACAGCGGCAGCAGATCGATGTCTGCCAGGCTCAGGCGCTGGGCGCTCGGCTCCAGGCGCGCCAGGGTCAGCAGTTGGGTGACCACCCGGGTGGTGCGGTCGACGCCGGCGATCAGCTGTTCGAGGGCCTGCTCGCGTTCGCCCTCGCTGGCAGCCTGTTGGGCGTTCTGCGCATGGATGCGCAGCACCGCCAGCGGCGTGCGCAATTCATGGGCGGCATCGGCGATGAAGCGTTTCTCGCGTTCCAGCAACTGGTTGACCTGCTGCAACAGGCGGTTCAATGAGGCGGCCACCGGCTCCAGTTCCTGTGGCAGCGGTGCGAGCAGCAAGGGCGCGAGGTTGTGTGGGTCGCGGCTCTTGAGCAGCTGCGCCATGCGTGCCAGTGGGCGCAGGCCCCAGCCCACCGCCAGCCAGATCAGCAGCGCCAGCAGCGGCAGGCCAATCAGGTCGGGCAGCAGGCTGCGGCGGGCGATCTTGCCGACCAGTTCGCCGCGCACATCGCCGCGTTCGCTGAGCAGAATCCACAACCCATCCTCGCGGTCCTCCAGCAGGAACAGGCGCCAGGCGTGACCGCCCAGCAGCACGTCGTGGTAGCCGGCGGGCAGTCGTGCGAAGTTCGGCGCATCGCCAAGCCCGGCGAGCAGCTGCTGCAGTGCGCCATCCGGAGCGCCGGCTGACTGCAGCAGGGTGCTGCCGTCGGTGGCATACACCTGAAAGCCCAGCTTGGTCTCGTAGTCGTGGCCGGGTACGCCCTGGTCGCGGCGTGCGTTCACCGCGGCATTGAGTGCCGCCTGCAGCGCACCGCGGGCCTGCGGGTCCATCTCGCGGCCGACCAGCCCCTGCACCAGCCGCGCACTCTGCGCCAGCTGGGCGTCGAACAGCTCCTCGATCTCATGACGGGCGTCGCGGTAGCTGCGCCAGGAAATCAGGCTCAGCGAGATCAGCAGAGTGCCGAGCAGCAGGGCCAGGGTGCGCTGGCGGATCGAGCGCTTCAGCATTTGTCCACCAGATAGCCGACGCCGCGTACGGTGCGGATCAGCTCGGGAAAGAACTTCTTGCGCAGGTGATGGATGTGCACCTCCAGCGCGTTGCTCTCGACTTCCTCGTCCCAGCCGTAGAGCACCTGCTGCAGGCGATCACGGGTCAGCACGCGACCGGGCTGGGCGATCAGCTCGTGCAACAGGACGAACTCCTTGCGCGGCAGGTTGATCGGCGTGCCCTGGTAGCTGACCTGCTGATTGACCGGATCGAGGCGAATCCCGCGGTAATCCAGCACCGGCTCCGGCCGGTTGAAGCTGCGCCGCAGCAGAGCGCGCAGGCGTGCCTTGAGCTCGGCGACATCGAAGGGTTTGACCAGGTAATCATCGGCGCCGGCATCCAGCCCGGCGATGCGGTCGTCCGTGGCATCGCGGGCGGTGAGCACCAGCACCGGCAGCGGATTGCCGGCGGCGCGCAGGCGCTTGAGTAGCTCAAGCCCGTCCAGCCGCGGCAGACCGAGATCGAGGATGGCCAGCTCAAAGCTCTCGTGGCTCAGTGCATGCAGCGCGCTGGCCCCGTCCTGCAGCCAGTCGACCGTGTAGCCCTCGGGCCTGAGCGCGGTGCGGATGCCCTCGCCAAGGGCGCGATCGTCTTCCACCAGCAGAATGCGCATGTCGTTCCTGTCGTCTTGAAGGGGTCGCGGCATTGCTGTGCATTCAACGCCGCCGCAGCCGGTTATTCCAGCTTTTCCTTGACCTGCGCGAGCAGCGCACGAGCTTCGTCGCGGCGCCCGGCATCGGCGACTTCACGACCGGGGCGGGCCGGCGCGGCGAGCGCTTTTTCCAGCGCCGTGCGCGCTTCGCCGTAGCGCTTCTGGCGCAGCAGGAAATCGCCGTGGAAATAGTTCGGGTCGATACCGTTCGGGTTCAGCGCCAGTGCCTGCTGGAACAGCGCCTCGGCCTTGTCCTCGTCGCCGAAGCCGATCGGCCAGCCGGGCACCTGATAGTAGAGGCTGGCCAGGCTGGTATAGGCCGAACCATCCAGCGCCGTGGCGTCGAGCTCGATGGCCTTTTCGAATTCGGCCTTGGCCTGTTTGACCAGTGCCAGCGCGCCGAGACCGCCCTTGGCGCCGGCCCAGGTACTGAGCACGATGCCGTGCCAGACATGCAGCTCGGCGGCGTTCGGCTCGGAGGCCACGACCTGTTTCGCCTCGTCGGCCAGTTTGGCGAAGGCGGCTTCGCGCTTTGCCTCTGGCGTCTGGTAGTTGATCTCCGCCCAGTGCGTCTGGATCTGGCGCAGTGACGATTCACCGGCCGGACTGAGGGCGAAGGAGAGTTGGCTGGCGAGGGCCAGCATCAGGGCGCAGAGGCCGAGCAGAGGCTTCATGGGTGTTCTCCGGTGGAGGTGGGTTGTGATGCGGGTGGCTGTGGTTGTTCTGCGCGGGCGAAGCGCTTGACCACCGGCAGCTGCTTGCGCAGCGCCAGGTCGACCAGTCGCGGCAGCAGGCCGTTGAAGCGCACGAAGAGTTTTTCCGGCCAGCCGAGGTAGAGCTCTTCGCGCTCGCTGACGATGGCGCGCAGGATCTGCTCGGCGACCTCGCGGGGGTCGTCCATTTCCACCTTCAGCTCGTCGTTCATCGCCACCACCTGGGCGCTGTTCATGGCCGTGCGGGTGGCGCGCGGAGCGATGTAGAGCACCTTGATCTGGCTGTCGGCCAACTCGCGGCGCAACGCCTCGGAGAAACCGCGCAGGGCGAACTTGCTCGCGCAGTAGGCGGCGAAGCCGGGAAAGCCGATCGAACCAAAGGTCGAACCGAGGTTGACCAGCAGCGCCTGTGGTTGCTGGCGCAGCAGCGGCAGCAGCAGGTGGGTCAGCTGTAGGGTGGCGGTGACGTTGAGTTCGATCAGCCGGGCGATGGCGTCCTCGCTCTGGCTCTCCAGCAGGCTGAACTGGTTGATCCCGGCGGCATTGACCAGGCAATTGAGCCCGCCGAAGCGCCGCGCGGCGTCCAGCACCAGCTGTCGTCCGTTGCGCTGGCTGAGGTCGGCCGTGACCAGGCTGATCTGCGCGGGATAACGGCGGGCCAGGGTTTCCAGGGCAATGCTGCCGCGCCCCACCAGCAGCAATTGCGCACCCTGGGCACAGAGCTGTTCGACCAGCAGCTGGCCGATACCGCCGCTGGCGCCGGTGAGCAGGATGCGCGCGTCACGCAGTTGCATGGTCGTGCTCCGCTGCGGTCAGGCTGCGGAAGATGTCGCCGTAGAGGCGATAGACCACGCGGGCGGTGTGCACCACCGCGGCCTTGTCGTCCTCGTTGTCGAGGCGGTTCATCAGCTTCTTGAAGAACTCGATGTGCTCCATGTCCAGGCTGCCGTGGGAGGTCAGGTAGCTGAACGCCTTGGCCGGCAGCTGGAGTTTGTCCTGCAGCACGCCGGCGGCCTGGGTGGCAAGGGCGATGCTGGTGCCTTCCAGCACGTTGACCATGCCGAAGAAACTCGCCGGGTTGTGCCGGGCGATGCGGTCGTAGACATAGGCGACCATCAACTCGGTAGGCAGCGCCGGCTGACCGTGGCGCACCGCCTCGGCATCGCCGCCGCAAGCGCGGATGTCGTTGAGGATCCACTCCTGGTGGCCGATTTCCTCCTCGATGTACTCGGCGATCGCTTCGCGCAGCCATTCCAGTCGCTCCGGCAGGCGAGCGCCACAGGCCATCAGCAGCGGTACGGTGTGCTTGACGTGGTGGTAGGCCTGGGTGAGGAAAGCGATGTACTGCTCAAGGGTGGCGCTGCCGTCGAGCGCCGAATGGATGATCGGCGCGGCCAGCAGGTATTCGCGTTCGGCGCTGGTCTGGTGTTGCAACTGGTCGAAGAAATTCATGGTGAACCTCGAAAGTCAGGACTGAAGGGCGTTGATCGCCGATTGGTAATGGTTGAAGAGGGCATTGCGACGCAGGCGGCCGTTGGCGGTGGCCAGGCCGTTGCTGGCGCTGAACGGCGCATCGGCACGCAGCCACCGGTGTACGCGGGCGTAGTCAGGCAGGCCGGCATTGACCCGCTCCACTGCCGCTCGCAGCTCGGCGTCCCTCAGGTCGGGGCGGCGTGGCACCAGCACCGCGACGTTCTGCGCCAGCGCCTCGCCATGCAGCCAGGCCTGGGCGATCGGCGCCTGCTGAACCAGTTCGGCCTCCACCCATTCCGGGTTGACGTTGCGCCCGTAGGCGGTGACGAACTGGTGCTTCTTGCGTCCGTGCAGGGTCAGGAAACCGTCCTCGAAATGGCCGAGGTCACCGGTCGCCAGCCACTCGCCGGTGAGCGGCGGCTCGCCGAGGTAGCCGAGCATGTGCGGGCCGCGCACCAGTACCTCGCCGTCGTCGGCCAGGCGCAGCTCGACGTGCGGCAAGGACCGGCCGACCGTGCCGATGCGCCGTGCCTCCGGCGTGTTCAGGCAGACCACCGAGGCGCATTCGGACAGCCCGTAGCCTTCGTACACCGGCAGCCCGAGGTGCCCGGCGCGTTCCAGGAGTTGCGGCGCCACGCGACCGCCACCGACGGCGATAAAGCGCAGCGACGTCGGCAGCGGTACGCCCTGTTCGGCGGCGCTGACCAGCGCCAGCAGCAGCTGCGGCAGCAGGATCAGGCTGTGCGGCCGGTTATCGTTCAGCGTCGCGAGAAAGCGCGGCAGATCGAAACCTGCGGCGCCGCTGAAACCGATTTCGGCCAGCGGGTGCAGCTCGATCCGCGCACCGGCCAGCAGCGGCGCGTAGAGCCCGGCGATGTTTTCCAGCAGTGTCGCCAGCGGCAGCACGCACAGGTGTTGCCGCACTTCACACGGCAGGCTGGCCTGCCACAGGCTTTCGGCCACCGCCAGCTGTGCCTCGGCATCCAGGCAGACGCCCTTGGGCTGCCCGGTGGTGCCGGAGGTGTAGGTGATCTTCAGCGTGCCGTCGGGCACCGGCGTGACGGTGTCCGGCTGGCGCAGTTGCAAGCCGGCGTCACCCGGCTGGAAGCCGCAGCGCTCGCTGAGCGGGCTGCTGGCGCCGATCAGGCAGTCGATGCCGGCGTGGTTCAGCACATGCTCCTGCTGCGCCGGGGAAAAGAACCCCGGCAGCGGCACGCAGACCAGTCCGGCGCGCAGCAGCGCCAGATCCCACAGCGCCCAGTCCAGGCCGTTGTCCAGCGCCAGGGCGACGCGCTGCACACCGAGTTGTTGCAGCTGGCTGGCGCGTGCGGCCACCTCGTGGCGCAATTCGGCGTAGCTCAGTTGGCGCGGGCCTTCGACCAGGGCGATGCCGCTGTGCCGTTCAAGCGTCGCCCAGAAACGTTCAGCTGCAGGCTGCATGGGGCACCTCGCCGGTGAACAGCGGCTGGTAGCCGAGCCGCGCGTAGATGCCCAGCTGCAGCAGGCGCTGGTGCCCTGGCAGGATCTCGCCGGCCATCAATTGCGGGCGGCTGGCGTAGTAGCTGCCCCAGTCGGCCAGCTCGTCGCCCATTCGCGTCGCGTCGGCCGGCCCCAGTGGCAGCGGCTCCAGGGCCAGGCGCTGGAAGCTGTTGAGCAAGGCCGGCGTGCCGGTGAACACCACCCAACGAAAGCCCTGAGCGACCAGCAGATCGGTCAGCGCGACGATCAAGAGCCGCGCCGAGGCATTGCCAAAGGCCGCCAGGTTGCCGACCTCGACAATCTCCTCGCGCGGCACCGGGCGGCCGCTGCGGCGGGCAACGGCCTGCTCGATCGGTTCGTCCAGATAGCGTTCGAGAAACAGCGGGCGGCGTTGCGCGCTGCGCAGGCCGACCGCGCCCTGCACCTGGCCGCCGTCGCCATGCAGGCCGAGCAGGCAGGGCATGAAGTGGCGCACCCGCGCCCCGTAGTGCTCGGCGAAACGCTGGCGAATGAAGTCTTCCAGGGCCAGCCGTCGCGGGTCCTCGCCGGCCTGCGTCAGTTGCAGGCAGAGCGATGGCTCGCGGCCGATGCGGGCCAGTATGTCAGTGTGATCAACCCAGGGCAGTTCCATCGGGGAACCTCGGTTAGAAGCCTGGGCCGATTGTTGGTGGGCAAACTTAAGGCAGTCTTAAGCCGCGCGGGGCTAAATGCGCGGCTGGCGAGGCGACGTTTTTTTCACATCGTCTCGGCTATGTTCTGCGCCGCGCGCAGGCGTAATAAGCAGCGTCTGCCGTTCCGAAACTTCTAGCGAGTACCCCAGCGATGCGCATCCTGGTCATCGAAGACAACCGTGACATCCTCGCCAACGTGCTCGATTACCTGGAGCTCAAGGGCTACGTGGTCGACTGCGCGCAGGACGGCCTCAGCGGCCTGCACCTGGCCGCCACGCAGGACTACGACTTGATCGTGCTGGACCTGATGCTGCCGGGCATCGACGGACTGCAGGTGTGCAAGCGCCTGCGTGACGATGCCGGGCGCGATACGCCGATCATCATGCTCACCGCCCGCGATGCCCTGCCTGACCGTATCAAGGGGCTGCAGGCCGGTGCCGACGACTATCTGATCAAACCCTTCGCGCTGTCCGAGCTGGTCGCTCGTATCGAGGCGATCCTGCGGCGCTGCCAGGGACCGCGCCGGCGGCAGCTGCAGGTGGCCGATCTCTGCTACGACCTGGATACCCTGGAAGCCAGCCGTGACGGCCAGCCGATCCGCCTCAACCCCATCGGCCACAAGCTGCTGGCGATCCTCATGCAGCGCAGCCCGGCGGTGGTGCGCCGCGAAGCGCTGGAGGAAGCCGTCTGGGGTGATCACGTGCCGGACAGCGATGCGTTGCGCAGCCATATCCACCAGCTGCGCCAGGTGCTCGACAAACCCTTCGCCAAGCCGCTGCTGCATACCGTGCATGGCCTCGGCTTTCGCCTGGCGGAGGACTGCGATGCTCGCTAAGCAGCCGCTGGCGCGGCGGATCGTCATCGCCTTCACGCTGATGACGCTGGTGGTAAGTGGGGCGTTCGCCCTCGGCATCGTCGGTGTGGTGCACTTCATCGAGGAGCAGCTGGTCACCGAGGAGCTGAGTCGCGACCTGGACATCGTGCTCAACGAGGACCTGCCAAACGGGCGGACACCGCAGCTGGATACCAGCACCCACTTCTTCGCCTCGCATCTGCCCGAGCACCCGATGCCAAAGGCGTTTGCCGGGCTCGGCGAGGGGTTCACCGAGCTGGTTCGCGGGGACGATGCCTACTATGTCTATGTGCGCAAGGTCGGCGCTGAGCGCTACGTGCTGGTGCAGGAGCAGCACGAGTTCGAGGCCCGTGAGGATGCGCTGTTCAACGTCGTGCTGGCCGGCTTTCTGCTCAGCGTGCTGGGTGCCTGGGCGCTGGGGCGGCTGATGGCCGACCGGGTATTGGCACCGGTCAGTCGCCTGGCCAACCAGGTGCGCCACCGCGACCAGCTGCATCCGCTGGCGCCGCCGCTGGCCCTGCAGTATCCCGATGACGAGGTCGGCCATCTGGCCGCGGCGTTCGACAGCACCCTCGGCCAGCTGCGCCAGACCCTGGAGCGTGAGCGGCTGTTCACCGCCGATGTCAGCCATGAACTGCGCACGCCGCTGATGGTGGTGCTCGGCGCCTGCGAGCTGCTCGAGCAGCAGGCCGAGCTGTCGCCAGCCGCGCAGCGACCGCTGGCGCGCATCCAGCGCGCCGCGCAGGAAATGCACGAGCTGGTGGAAACCTTCCTGATGCTGGCACGGGCGCGTCCGCAACAGACGTCCTTGGCCGGTGACGCCAGCTTGCGGAGCGTGGCGACCGAGCAGAGCGAGCGCTGGGCACCGTTGCTGGCGGAAAAGGGCCTGGCTTTCGAGCTGTTGGAGGAGGGCGAGGACCGCGGCGTCTACAACCACACCCTGCTCGGCACGGTGATGTCCAACCTGCTGCGCAACGCACTGCATTACACCGACCGCGGCACGGTGCGGCTGGTCCTCGACGAAGGTGGCTTTCGCGTCGAGGACAGCGGCGTGGGCATTCCGCTGGCGGAGCAGGAGCGCATGTTCCAGCCGTTCGTGCGGGGCGCCGAGGGGCGCGGCGAAGGGCTGGGACTGGGACTGTCGCTGGTCAAGCGGATCTGCGCGCACCAGGGCTGGCAGGTTGGCGTGGTGCCGCGGCAACCGCAGGGCAGCTGCTTTCAGGTGCGCTTTCATGACGGCGCGGTTTGACGTTTTTTTCACATCCCGTTGACGGAGCCTTGATGTCTGTCTGGTTAGTTTGGCGTTCCGTTTCCAACCGGAATGCCCGCCATGACCACATCGAGCCCCATCGAACTGGAGTTCTCGCGCAAGTACGACCGCCAGCACGCCTACGAATACCTGCACAAGCATCAGGATGGTCTTGCCCGGCGGCTGTCGCACTGGCGTGACGAGCAGATGGCGCGCCGTGCGCTGCGAATCGCCGGCGACCCCGATCTGGTGCTCGATCTGCCCTGCGGTGCCGGGCGCTTCTGGCCGCTGCTGGCCGAGCATCCAAGCCGGATGATCTTCGCCGCCGACAACTCCGCCGACATGCTGGCGATCGCCGAGTCGGCGCAGCCGCAGGAGCTTCTTTACCGGGTCGAAAGCTTCCAGACCTCGGCCTTCGCCATCGACATGGGCGACAACGCGGTGGACAACATCTTCTGCATGCGCCTGCTGCACCACATCGCTGACCCGGCGCATCGGCTGGCGATGCTGCGCGAATTCCATCGGGTCACCCGAGACACGCTGATCGTCTCACTGTGGGTCGATGGCAACTACAAGGCCTGGAAGCGCAAGCGCCTGGAGCGCCGCCGGCCGGCCAAGGACAACCAGAACCGCTTCGTCGTTGCGCGCTCGGTGATCGAGGCGGAGTTCGCCGCGGCCGGTTTCGACATCCTTGACCGCAATGACTTCCTCCCGGGCTATGCCATGTGGCGCGTCTACGTGCTGCGCAAGCGGGGTTGAACATGAGCCGACCACTCGTACTGCCGGCCCGCGAGGCGCGAACCAGTACCTTCCAGCGCTGGTGGAACACCCAGGGCGAATGGGTCGAGGAACCCAACCAGCGTCGCGACGGCGAAAGCGGCGTGCAACGGATACGGCGGCGCGATCCAGAGCAGCCGCTGCTCTACTGCAAACGTCAGATCGGCCACTTGTATCGCTCGCTGCTGCATCCGTTCGGCCGGCCCACGGTGCTGCGCGAACTGCAGGCGCTGCTGGCCTTTACCCGGCTCGGCGTGCGGGTACCGGAGCTGGTCTACTGCGGCACGCGACAGCAGGCCGGCCAGTGGCAGGCGCTGCTGGTGACGGCAGAACTGCAGGGCTTCGTCAGCCTGGAGGACTGGTATCTACAGGATCTGGGACAACGCTTCGGTCCGGCGGTCCAGGCGCGCATGCTCGCGGCGGTCGGGATGACCCTCGCGCGCATCCATCAGGCGCACTGGCAGCATGGGTGCTGCTATCCCAAGCACATCTTCCTGAAGGTCCATGGTGAAGGCGATGCGGCGCGGGTGGAGGTGGCCCTGCTCGATCTGGAAAAGAGCCGGCGTCGGCTGCGCCGCCATGCCGCGGCCCGGCATGACCTGCGCCAGCTCCGGCGTCATTGCGCAGTCATGGTGGAACAGGACTGGCAGCAGCTGCTGACCGCCCACGCCGCATATCGGCAACGGCCCTGCGATCACATCTGAGCCGCGGCTGGTGTCACTGCTCGTCAGTCTGGTGGCCCTAGGCATGACACAGCCCGCAGCCACTTGGGTTTCCGAAGCGGCGAGTGGCACAGGTCGTGGCTGTCTTCCTTGTGCCTGAAATCGGTGCGATTGCCTGCTGTGATGCATCTTGCTGGTGCACAGGGCCAGGCAAACGGCGGGCTCGGATTCCGAGTGATGGCCAAGTGCCCTGTGGTGGAGCGTTTCTTGCTGTGCGTGGGCTTTCTGCCTTTTCCTGCCGACCGGCTTTGCGAGCCTGTCGCATGCGCGCTGTGGCCTGGCGGCAGGACCTTCGTCAAGACACGCAATGACCCAAGAATCTTCAGCCGCAACCAACCGTCCAGGCAGCCTGCTCAGTTGCGAGGTGCTCGATCGCCCTCGTGTTCTCGACACGCTGGTCAACAACCTCGAAGGCATGGCCTATCGCTGCCGCAACGATGCGGCCTGGACCATGATCTTCGTCAGCCAGGGCGCGTTGGGGCTGTGTGGCTACCGTGCAGCCGATTTGGTCGACGACGCCTGCATCAGCTGGGAGCAGATCACCCACCCGGACGACCGCGCACGGGTGCGGCGGGCTGTCGATGCGGCAATCATCCGCCAGGGGCGTTTTTCGACGCAGTACCGGATACGCACCGCCGCGGGCAACCTGAAGTGGGTCCTCGAACGTGGTGTGGCCGTGCCGAACGAGCAGGGCGAAATCGTCATTGAGGGGTTCATCGAGGACATCAGTGCCCAGCGCGCGGTGCTCGAGGCGCTGGAGCAGGCGGAGCTGCGCTACCGAAGCATTTTCGAGAACGCCTCCGAAGGTATTTTCCAGTCGACGCGCGATGGCCGTTACCTGGCCGCCAATCCGGCGCTGGCGCGCATCTACGGCTATGAAAGCGCCACCGAGCTGGTCGCCGACCTGGCTGACATCGAGCGTCGCCTGTATGTCCAGGGTGGGCGCCGCGAGGTGTTCTGCCAGCTGATGGAACAGCACGGTGAGGTGCTCAATTTCGAGTCCGAGGTCTATCGGCGTGATGGCGTGCGGATCTGGATATCCGAGAACGCCCATGTGGTGCGCGGCGCCAACGGCGAATTCATCTGTTATGAAGGGACGGTGCAGGACATTTCCGAGCGCAAGCATTACCAGCAGCAGCTGGAGCGCCAGGCCAACCATGACCTGCTGACGGGGCTGCCCAACCGCATCCTGCTCAATGACCGCATCGATCAGGGGCTGGCCCGTGCGGCGCGACTGGGCTACTACCTGACGCTGGTATTCATCGACCTGGACAATTTCAAGTTCATCAACGACGGTCTTGGTCACGTCGCCGGGGACGAGTTGCTCAAGAGCATTGCCAGGCGTCTGTCCGGGTGCCTGCGGAGTTCCGATACGGTGGCGCGCGTTGGCGGTGACGAGTTCGTCCTGGTGCTCAGCGACCACTATCGCGTCAGCACGGTGATTTCGCTGCTCGAACGCGTGCTGAACGAGATTCGTCGCCCGGTCACGCTTGCCGGTCGCGAGTTCCAGATCGGTGCCAGCCTGGGCGTGGCGATGTTCCCGGATGACGGCGAGGATGCGCAAACGCTGCTCAAGCACGCCGATATCGCCATGTATGCGGCGAAGAAGCGTGGCCGTAACACGTTCCAGTTCTTCATTCACGACCTTAATCGGGTCGCGGATGAGCGCTTGAATCTGGAAGCGGCGATGCGCATCGCACTGGAGCGAGACGAATTCTCCGTGCACTACCAGCCGAAGGTGGATGCCTCGTGCCGCATCGTTGGCGTCGAGGCGCTGGCACGCTGGACCCATCACGAGCTGGGCGTGATCGGCCCTGATCGCTTCATCGCCGTGGCCGAGGAGAGCGGGCTGATCATGCCGCTGACCCTGGCCATACTGCGCCAGGCCTTCAATGCCGCGCGGGCCTGGAACGAGGGGCGCGCAGTACCCTTGCTGATTGCGGTGAACCTGTCGCCGCTGCTGTTTCTCGGTGACGACGTGGTCGAGCGGGTTGCCGCGGTGCTCGACGACGCGGGGCTACCGGCAAGCCAGGTCGAGCTGGAGATCACCGAGACCGTTTTTCTCGGCGACGGCACACGCGCGGTCTCGATACTCGCCGAGTTCAAGGCGCTCGGCTTTCGTCTGGCCATGGACGATTTCGGCACCGGCTATTCGTCGCTCAGCTACCTGCGGCGTTTTCCGCTGGACATCATCAAGATCGATCGCTCGCTGGTCACCGGGCTTGAGCAGGAGGAGGAAGTGGCAATGATCGCCCGTGCTGCCATTTCGCTGGGCAAGAGCCTGCACAAGACGGTGGTGGCAGAGGGTGTGGAGAACCTGCCGCAGTTCGACTACCTGCGTCGTTACGGCTGCGACGAGTTCCAGGGCTACCTCCTGTCGCGCCCGCTGCCGGCCGAGCAGCTGACCGCCTTGCTCGAGGGCGGCGGAACCATCGAGCTGTGAGCGCGCGGCTGTCAGTCCGACTCGCCGGGAATGGCACCATCGCGCCATAGCTGCACCAGTTCCTGCGGCGCGCGATCCTCGGGGATCTGCAGAACAAGCTCGGCGTCGGCATCTTCGCGGCGGTAGTGCAGTTCGACCCGAAAGAAGCGCTGGTCACCAGCGCCAACCGTCTTGCTGGCTATCGGCAGGCAGCGCTCCAGTACCGCACAGAGCGCCTGGCGCTGCGCGGGATCACAGCCGGTAAAGGCGATCCGGCGCGGCCGGGCAAGTCCTGGGGCGGCGACAAGGCCTCCTTCGCGGCTCAAGCGCAGTGAGGTATCGGGTCCCAGCGGCGGCATCTTCATCTCGTCTCCTCACCGTTGCAGCACACCGACCTCGAACCAGGCCTGCTGCAGCGCGTCGACCTGCCTGGACTGCCGGCCGAACGAGCGGGCGGCGTGGCTCAGCGTTGCATTGGCGAACGTCACGAAGTCGGCATCGTTCGGCAATTGCTTGTCGCAGATGGTGTCGTACCAGATGCGTCCGGCCTGTTCCCAGGCGTATCCGCCAAGCGCAGTGGCGGCCAGGTAGAAGGCGCGGTTGGGAATGCCCGAGTTCAGATGCACGCCACCGTTGTCCTGGCGGGTTTCAACGTAGTCGCGCATATGTGCCGGTTGCGGATCGCGGCCGAGCAGCGGGTCGTCGTAGGCCGTGCCGGGATTGGCCATCGAGCGCAGCGCCACGCCGTTGACCTTGTCGGTCAAGAGTTCGGCGCCGACCAGCCAGTCGGCTTCGGCGGCCGTCTGGCCGAGCGCATGCTGTTTGGTCAGTACGCCGAACACATCCGACACCGATTCGTTGAGCGCCCCCGACTGGTTGAAGTAGAACAGCGCCGCTTCGCTCTCGATCAGACCGTGGGCCAGCTCGTGAGCGACCACATCCAGCGAACGGGTGAAACGCTGGAACAGCTCGCCATCGCCATCGCCGAAGACCATCTGCTCGCCGTTCCAGAAGGCGTTCTCATAGCCCTGGCCGTAATGCACGCTGCCGATCAGCGGCATGCCCAGGTCATCGATCGAGTCACGCTGGTACACCTGCCAGAAGAATGCATAGGTCTGGCCAAGCGCCGCATAGGCCTCGTCCACGGCGGGGTCGCCGGTCGCCGGCTGGCCTTCACGACGCCGCAGTGTGCCGGGGAGCCGCATCTGCTGCTCGGCATCGTGGATGCGGCGTTGCGGATGGCCGGGCGTGCGTAGCTCGCCCAGCTCGGCGATGGCGGTGGGACGAGGCGGCCCGGGATTGGGCAGCAGGCTCAGCACATGACCGAGCGTTTCGCGGGCACAGCCGCGCAGATAGGGCGAACCGTGCTCGATGATGCGATCGAGGATGTAGGGCGGAATGAACGAGCGGATCTGCACCGGCGGAACTCCTGGCTGACGCGGCTACGCACAGCATAGCTTCGGCCTGTGCGCCCGGCTCGACCGTCGATCATGCGGTCGTAGCGACATGCCGCGGCGATCAGGCTGCACCCTTGGCGCGATCTGCTGTCACTTGTGCTGGATCCCGTAATCGCCGTCACAGACGACGCGGGCGGTCATCTGACGAGGAGTTGCCCATGTTCGGATTGGAAGCGCTCGAGCTGGCGCGTGTTCAGTTCGCTTTCACCATCACCTTTCACATCATCTTTCCCGCGATCACCATCGGGCTTGCCAGCTATCTCGCGGTGCTCGAGGGCCTCTGGCTGAAGACCAAACAGGAGGTCTACCGCGACCTCTACCACTTCTGGCTGAAGATCTTCGCCGTTAACTTCGGCATGGGCGTGGTTTCCGGCATCGTCATGGCCTACCAGTTCGGCACAAACTGGAGCGCTTACTCGGAGTTCGCCGGCAGCGTGACCGGGCCGCTGCTGACCTATGAGGTGCTGACGGCGTTCTTCCTCGAAGCAGGCTTCCTGGGCGTGATGCTGTTCGGCTGGAACCGTGTCGGCCCGCTGCTGCACTTCTTCTCCACCGTCATGGTCGCGGTCGGCACTTTGATTTCGACCTTCTGGATCCTTGCCTCCAACAGCTGGATGCATACCCCGCAGGGGCACGAAATCATCGATGGCGTGGTGGTGCCGGTGGACTGGCTGGCCATCATCTTCAACCCGTCGTTCCCGTATCGTCTTGCGCACATGGCCGTCGCCGCCTTTCTCGCCACGGCGTTCATCGTCGGCGCTTCGGCGGCCTGGCACCTGCTGCGCGGCAATGACAACCCGGCGATCCGCAAGATGCTTTCGATGGCGATGTGGATGGCGCTGCTGGTGGCCCCGGTGCAGGCGGTGATCGGCGACTTCCATGGCTTGAATACCCTCGAATACCAGCCGGCGAAGATCGCCGCGATGGAAGGGCATTGGGACAACTCCGAAGGCGGACCGACGCCGCTGCTGCTGTTCGGCTGGCCGGACATGGAAGCCGAAGAAACCCGCTACAAGATCGAAATTCCCTATCTCGCCAGCCTGATCCTCAATCACAGCCTGACCGAGCCGATCCCGGCGCTGAAGGACTTCGCGCCCGAGGATCGGCCGAACTCGACCATCGTGTTCTGGACGTTCCGCATCATGGTCGCGCTGGGGCTGCTGATGATCGTCACCGGCATCTGGAGTCTGTTGCTGCGTCGCGGTGACCGGCTCTACCGCTCGCGAGCGTTCCTGCGGATGGCGCTGTTGATGGGGCCGTCCGGGCTGATCGCCATTCTCGCCGGCTGGTACACCACCGAGATCGGCCGCCAGCCCTGGGTGATCTACGGCGTGATGCGCACCGCGGACGCCGTATCCAACCATGGCGCCGGGCAGCTGGGGCTTACCCTGGCGATGTTCGTGGTCGTTTATTTCGCAGTGTTCGGTGTGGGCATGGTGTATGTCCTGCGGTTGGTGACAAAAGGCCCGGTGATCAGCGAAGGGCGCGAGAAAGGAGCGGGCGGGCCGGGCGAGGCGCGCACGCCGATGCGCCCGCTGTCCGCCGCGGACGAGGCGATAAACCACGAACAGGGCGATCAACTGGGCGAGAGGAACTGAGCCATGGGTATCGATCTTTCATTGATCTGGGCAGTGATCATCATCTTCGGGATCATGATGTACGTGGTGATGGACGGCTTCGATCTCGGCGTCGGCATCCTCTTTCCGTTCGTGCGGGACAGCTCCGAGCGTGACGTGATGATGAACACCGTTGCGCCGATCTGGGACGGCAACGAGACCTGGCTGGTACTCGGCGGCGCAGGGCTGTTCGCCGCCTTTCCACTGGCCTATTCGGTGGTGCTGTCAGCGCTCTACCTGCCGATCATCTTCATGCTGATGGGGCTGATCTTCCGCGGCGTGGCCTTCGAGTTCCGCTTCAAGGTCACGCGCGAGCGCCAACACATCTGGGACCGGGCGTTCATCGGTGGGTCACTGGCGGCGACCTTCTTTCAGGGCGTCGTGCTGGGTGCGTTCATCAGCGGCCTGCCGGTGGAGGGGCGCGCCTATGCCGGTGGCGCGCTCGATTGGCTGACGCCGTTCTCGCTGTTCTGCGGCCTGGCGCTGATCGTCGCCTATGCGCTGCTTGGCTGCACCTGGCTGATGATGCGCACGGCCGGTGATCTGCAGAGGCGCATGCATGACATCGGTATTCCACTCGTTTGGGCGGTGCTGGCCGTGACCGGCATTGTCAGCCTGTGGACGCCGCTGACCCATCCCGACATCGCCGAGCGCTGGTTCAGCATGCCCAATCTGCTGATCTTCATGCCGGTGCCGATTCTGGTGCTGCTGTGCGCTTTCGGGCTGTTGCGTTCGATCCAGCGCTATGCCAACTACACGCCGTTCCTGCTCACGCTGGCCTTGATCTTCCTCGGGTACAGCGGGCTGGGCATCAGCCTGTGGCCGAACATCATCCCGCCTTCGGTGAGTATCTGGGAGGCCGCCGCGCCTGCCGAAAGCCAGGGCTTCACGCTGGTCGGCGCGCTGCTGATCCTGCCGTTGATCCTGATGTACACGGCCTGGAGCTACTACGTGTTTCGCGGCAAGGTCAGCGCCGAGGACGGGTATCACTGATGGCCCGTCGCCCAGAGGAGTCGCCGCGCGCCGGCGAGCAGAAGCCGCTGTGGCAGCGCATGGCCTGGCTGGTGGTGATCTGGAGCGCCAGTGTGCTGGCGCTTGGGGTGGTCGCGTGTTTGCTGCGGCTGGCGATGAGTGCAGCGGGGCTGGCGACGCCCTGAGCTGCGCCACGCTGGGCAGCTCCCACCGCGCATGGCGCGCTATAGGGCGCGACTTGGAGGCATGAGGGCAGTGGACGCGCTTAGAGCGCTGTCATATCTACTTCATCGGCTGGCTGTAGCGTGGCTGGCATGAACCTTGATGGTTCATCCGGCAACCGCTCAGACAATGCAGACGATCAGGAGTCTACCGATGGACGATTATCAGGACGAGCTACTGGAATGGCATGCGGCCGAACAGGACCATCCCGATTCTGCCGAGGATGCCGTCGAGCTCTGAGGGCTCGCCCGAAACGCGTGCGTGCCGGTCAGCCGCCCCGACGCTGGGTGCGACGATAGTCACCGGGTGTCTGTCCGCTCCAGCGCTTGAAGGCGCGTTGAAACGCCTCCGCGGACGAGAAGCCGAGCAGCCAGGCGATCTCGCCGAAGGCCGATTCGGTATCGCGTATGTATGCCATCGCCAGGTCGCGCCGGGTGTCGTTGAGAATGGCGCGGTAGCTGCTGCCTTCATCGGCCAGCTTGCGACGCAGCGTCCAGGCCGGCATCTGCAGGCGTGCCGCGATCTGCTGCAGGTCCGGCTCCTGCCCCTTGAGCATGGGCCCGAGAATTTGCGTGACGCGCTCGCGCAGGCTGCGGGTGCGGGTACGCCGCTCCAGCTCGATCTCGCATAGTTCCAGCAGATGCCGCCAGGTGCCGGGACAGTGTTCTGGGTTGCGCAGGGCCAGCGTGCGCTGATCCAGCTGCAGCTGATTAGCCTCGGCGCTGAATGTCACCGGGCGGCCGAATAGCGCTTCGTAGCGGAAGGCGTAATCCGGCGCATCGAATTCGATATGGATCGCCGTCGGCAGCAGCGGTTGGCCGCATAGCCGCTGCAGCTGGGTGACCCAGCTGGCGAGCACGGTATCGACGACGAACCGGTTGTAGGCGTTGTAGGGGCTGATCGAATAGAAGCGCAGCCAGGCGCCGGTGGCGTCCTCGTGGAAGCTCGAGCTGCCACGATAGTTGGATGCGTACAGCGGTTCGTAGCGGATCAGCGCGCGTGCCGCTTCACGTACGGTTGGCGCTTGCGCGGCGGTCAGGCCGGCAAGCCCGAGGTGGCTGGGCTTGCGCAGACGGCCCATCTCCAAACCTAGCGCGGGGTCGCCCGCCAACTGGATGGCGGCATGACCCAGGCGCATGTAGCGTGGAATCGACAGCCGTGCATGGGGTTCGGCCAGGCGCTCGGCGTCTAGCCCATAGGCGAGCAACAGGGGTCGCGGGTCGTGGCCATGCAGCTGCAATGCTTCGCTCAGGCTGTGCAGGAAGCCGACCGACAGGTCGCCCAGGCGTATGCGCTGCACTGTCATCGGCCGCTGTCGAGCCAGAGATTCTTGACCTGCACCGGCACGCCATGTCCCGGCGGCGCCGGGCGACGCGGCGAGCCGAGCAGGTTCCAGGGCACGGCGAGTGTGTGCACGGCCATGTGCGGCCGGTCATCGAAGCCGTTGTCGAGCGCGCCCTGGCAAGCGGAGTGCGGATCCGCCAGGGCGCCGGGTAACGCGAGCAGCCTCGCTTCGGCAGGTGGGCGGTGCAGGTAGGCATCGCACCCGAGCATTACCGCCATCGGACCTGCTGGCGTGGCGATCGGGCGCCTGGGTTCGGGTATCGGGGCGACGCTGTAGCGGCGTTCGTAGCGACTGAGTGCATGTTTGTACTGCAGCGTTCCCAGGGGCTTGCCGCGGCCGTCGAATGTCAGACTGACCTGGCGTAGCGGGCCATCGCCGATCCTCAGACGATCATTTTCCAGATAGGGCTCTGGCAGCACGATCGAGCCCGCCACCAGGGTGATGCCGAATTCCCGGGCAAGGCCGCCGAAGATTGCCTGGTAATCCTCCGCCATCTGCCGCGCCTTCAAACGCAGTACGGCACCGGTACGGCGGTCGTCACCCTGATTGCCGGTCAGTGCCAGCAGATAGCTGCCCGGGTTGCTCAGTGCCATCCACTGCATCGCATCGCGCAGCGTGCGGGCTTGCTGCACTTCCGGCTTCTCACCCAGAGCGAACAAGCCGGTGCCGACATGCTCCGGCAGCACGACGATGGTTCGTTCGCTCAGCATTCCGGCTTCGGCAGCCTGGCGGAGATACGTCCTGAACTTCAGCTGTAGCCGTTCGCGGCTCTGATAGTCGGCCGGTTGCAGGCGCGTTTCGATGCCCAGCAGGTTGCCCCCGGTGCCCGCTTGACCCTGGCTTTCGATGGGCAGGGTGCGCAGATCGGAGAGCAGCGGGCCGCTGCGTCTGTCATGGGTCCAGTCGAGATAGACCGCGAGCGAGACGCCGACGAGGATCAGCAGCAGGGCCAGTTTGAGCGAGAGACGCATGAGCAGGCGATGAGCAGGGATGGACGGCGTCAGCCTAGATAAAGGTGGTGCGGTTGCCAAGCGTTTTGCGCTGAATGATCAGAAAGTTGTCACTTATGATCATTGAGCGTGGCGTATGGGCTGTTTATCGTCGCTGCATATCCGACCGTAGCCCCAAGAGGCTCGGCACCGACAATGATGAGGACACACCGATGACCGCCTTCCCGCATCTGCTGGCTCCGCTCGATCTGGGCTTCACCACGCTGCGCAATCGCACCCTTATGGGCTCCATGCACACCGGCCTGGAGGAGATGCCCAACGGTTTCGAACGCATGGCGGCGTTCTTCGCCGAGCGCGCCCGTGGCGGCGTCGGCCTGATCGTCACCGGTGGCGTAGGTCCCAACGAGGAAGGTTCGGTGCGCGCCGGTGCGGCCAAGCTGTCGACACCGGAAGAGGCCGAAGAGCACAAGATCGTCACCCAGGCCGTGCACGAGGCCGGCGGCAAGATCTGTATGCAGATCCTGCATGCCGGTCGCTATGCCTACAGCCCGCAGTTGGTGGCGCCGAGTGCGATCCAGGCGCCGATCAACCCGTTCACCCCGCGCGAGCTGGACGAGGAGGGCATCGAGAAGCAGATCCGCGACTTCGTCAATTGCGCGAGTCTCGCCCAAAGTGCCGGCTATGACGGCGTCGAGATCATGGGGTCGGAAGGCTACTTCATCAACCAGTTCCTGGTCGCGCACACCAATCACCGTACCGACCGCTGGGGTGGCAGCTACGAAAACCGCATGCGCCTGCCAGTGGAGATCGTGCGTCGAGTGCGCGAGGCGGTTGGGCCGAACTTCATCATCATCTATCGCCTGTCGATGCTCGATCTGATCGAGGGCGGCAGTGTCTGGGAAGAAGTGGTGCAGCTGGCCAAGGCCATCGAGCAGGCCGGCGCCACACTGATCAACACCGGCATCGGCTGGCACGAAGCACGCATTCCGACCATCGCCACCAAGGTTCCACGTGCCGCCTTCACCAAGGTCACTGCCAAGCTGCGCGGCGAGGTTGGCGTTCCACTGGTCACCACCAACCGCATCAATACGCCGGAAGTGGCCGAGCAGGTGCTGGCCGAGGGCGACGCCGACATGGTCTCCATGGCGCGGCCGTTCCTTGCCGACCCTGAGTTCGTCAACAAGGCCGCTGCGGGCCACAGCGAGCGGATCAATACCTGCATTGGCTGCAACCAGGCCTGCCTGGACCATACCTTCAGCGGCAAGCTGACCACCTGCCTGGTAAACCCGCGTGCCTGCTATGAAACCGAGCTCAACTACATCCCCACCACGACAGTGAAAAAGGTCGCGGTGGTCGGCGCCGGTCCGGCGGGCCTCGCCGCAGCGACCGTTGCAGCGGAGCGCGGGCATCAGGTGACGCTCTTCGACGCTGCCGGTGAAATCGGTGGCCAGTTCAACGTCGCCAAGCGCGTACCGGGCAAGGAAGAGTTCTACGAGACCCTGCGCTATTTCCAGAACCGCCTGGAGGAAACTGGGGTCGAGGTGCGCCTGAACACTCGCGCAACGGCCGAGACACTGCTGGCAGGCGGTTTCGATGAGATCATCCTGGCCACCGGTATCGTGCCGCGCACCCCGGAGATTCCCGGAATCGACCATCCGAAGGTGATTGGCTATCTCGATGCGATCCTCGAACGCAAGCCGGTCGGTCAGCGCGTGGCGGTGATCGGTGCCGGTGGCATCGGCTTCGATGTGTCGGAGTACATCACCCACGACGGTCAATCCACCAGTCTGGATCGCGAAGCGTTCTGGAAGGAGTGGGGCATCGATCTCGGCCTATCGGCACGTGGCGGCATCGCCGGCATCCAGCCGGCTCCGCATGCACCCAAGCGGCAGGTCTACCTGCTGCAGCGCAAGAAATCCAAGGTTGGTAACGGCCTGGGCAAGACCACCGGCTGGATTCACCGTACCGGCCTGAAGAACAAGCACGTGCAGATGCTCAATTCGGTCGAGTATCTGCAGATCGACGATGTTGGGTTGCACATCCGGGTTGGCGAGGGCGAACCGCAGGTGCTGGCGGTGGATACGGTCATTCTCTGCGCCGGTCAGGAGCCGCTACGCGAGCTTCAGCAAGGGCTGGAAGCGGCTGGCGCCCGGGTGCACCTGATCGGTGGCGCCGACGTGGCAGCCGAACTGGATGCCAAGCGCGCGATCAACCAGGGTTGCCGTCTGGCTGCCGCGCTCTGAGCCCATCCTGACCTGACCTGACCACTCCACGGGAGCACGCGTATGGAAAGCAAGATGATGCTGCAGCCACAGGCTGCCGAATGCCTGCAGGCCTGGCACGCGATGATCGCCCAGCGCGATCTGAGCCGGTTGCCGGAACTGCTGCACCCGCAGGCGGTGTTCCGCTCGCCGATGGCGTACAAGCCCTACGAGGGCGCGGCGGCGGTCAATCTGATCCTCAACACCGTGCTGCAGGTATTCGAGGACTTTCGCTATCACCGTGAACTGGTCAGCGCCGAAGGCAGCGACGTCGTGCTCGAGTTCAGTGCCAGGGTAGGTGATCGTGAGCTCAAGGGAATCGACATGATCCGCTTCGACGAGGCGGGCAAGATCGTCGAGTTCGAGGTCATGATCAGGCCGATGAGCGGCCTGCAAGCGCTGGGCGAGGAAATGAAGCGCCGCCTTGCGGCCCACAGCGTCGGGTGATTTAGCTAAGCCCATCGCAAATCCGCGGACGTCGCGTTCTACGGCGGCCAATGCGCAGAATGGCTGCCAACCAAGTCACATTGCCTGCGCGTGCATTTCCCCTAAACTGGCGAAACCTACGGAACCACGGCGACGGATCGCCGCGCGTTCCGCCAATCGCCGGCTCGCCGTTGCGAGCGATAAAGGAAGCCGAGCATGCAGAACAAACCGCAGATGGTCGAAGCCGTGCTGTTCTTCAATGAAGGCGCCATCTGCAAGGAAATGCTGTATCCCGAATTCGAGGCAGTGCTGGACGGAGTGGTCGCGCTCCCCGAGTTCGCCGATCGCCAGATGCGCGCGGTCTACGTCATGATCAACCCGCGGTTGCAGGTTCGTGCCGCGGTGTTCTTCTGCCTCGACTTCAATGACGATGGTTCCGCGGACTCTGGCTGGAACATTCCATTGCGGCAGCTCGCCGAGCGTACCGGCAGGGGGCCGGACATGGGGGCGGGGCCGATTCGCCTGGCCTGCCGCAGCCAATGCCCGGTGTCCTGGCACCAGATGCACATGTGGGACCCCAAGGTAACCGCCGAGCGCAATGATCTCGCCGTGTTGCGCGAGACCATCAAGCGCAACCAGCTTGGCCTCCTGGTTGAGGATGATGCGCCCCAGGCAGTGCCTGCCGAGCGTTTGCAGATGGTTGCCGAGGACACCTGGTATGCCGCCGAGGCGGCAAAGGAAGCGGCGACCCGGCGCTCCGAAGCTCACGAGCGGGAGCAGCGGCAGAAGGCCGCGCTGCTGATCAAGCAGCAGCGTCAGCGTATCGCCAATCTGGAACGCCTGCGCGAAGAAGAAACGCTCAAGGCGAGCGCTGCGGCGGAGAAGGAGCGCAAGCTGCTGCAGGATGAAATCCGCTCGTTGCAGCAGCAACTTCAGCAGCAGACCGATATCAATGCCAACCTGCATGCTCAACTGACCGCACAAGGCGAAAGTTTCCAGAAAGCGCGTGAGGAGATGAGCAAGCAACTTCGCACGCTGGAGGCGAACGGGCGCGTCGAGGTCAGTGCCGCTCGCGAGCAGTTCGAGCATGAGGCGCAGGCGCGCATAGCCGCGGCTATCGCCGAGTACAAGGAGCAGGTCGCGATCCGCGATGTCGAGCTGGCTTACCGCAACGAGCTGGACGCGCAGCTCGAAGACGAGATTCAGCGGCTCAAAGGTGAATGCGAGGAGCTGCGGCTAAGCGGCGATCGCGTACTGGAGGAGCTGTCGCGTCAGGGCGTGGTATTCATGGCCTATCACCCTGGAGCCGGCCACCTGACCATCGCCTTGCAGGACCTGGCTCGATACCGCGCTAACCCCATGGCTTATGCCGCAGCCAAGTGCTTCGTTTCCGAAGAACAGTACCGCCAGTGGCTGGATCATTATCAGAAGCCGGCCTGTGTAGCGACGCTTGCGAGCGGTGAGCGCTGTGCCATGCCGCTGGACAAGATCGATTCGCCGAGCCGCTTCGTGATCGGTGAATCCAACTGCTGTGCCCGTCACCGGAAGGAAGACCGGCAGCGCACCGGTAGCTGAGCCACTTGTCTGGTCCGATTTCACCCGAGCTGCATGCACCGCTGCGTTTGCAGTCGCTGTCGTTGGACTGGCTGCAGGCCGCCGGTGTGGAGGCCGTGGTGCTGCGGCTCGATCTGGTGGATGCCGAGCTGTCGGGTAACAAGTGGTTCAAGCTCGTCAAGCATCTGGAGGCTGCTCAACGCAGTGGGGCGGGCGGCCTGATCAGTCTCGGCGGAGCTCATTCCAACCATCTTCATGCGCTGGCGGCTGCCGGTCGTCGCTTCGGCCTCGAGACGGTCGGGTTGCTGCGCGGACATGCACAGGACACGCCTACCGTCGTCGATCTGCAGACGTTCGGCATGCGTTTGCACTGGCTGGGCTATGGCGGTTATCGGGCGCGCAATCTCCCCGACTTCTGGCACCACTGGCAAGAGCGCTATCCCGGTTACTACTGCGTTCCCGAAGGTGGTGGCGGCTTGCTCGGTGCGCTGGGCTGCGTGGATCTGGTCGGGCGGTTGGGTTCGGCACTGGACCAAGTGGGTTGGCACGATTACGACGCGGTCTGGCTCGCCGCCGGCACCGGCACGACGCTGGCCGGAATCGCCATCGGCGAGGCGGGGCGGCACCGGGTATTCGGCGCGCTGGCCGGTCCGCCCTCACATGCGGTCGATAGCCGTGTAGCCACGTTGCTGACAGAGGCTGGCGCAACAAAGGCCGACTATCACCTTCTGGATGCGAGCCGCGGCGGTTTCGCTCGGTTCGACAGAGAGCTCGCGGGTTTCATTCAGCTGACCGAGCGTGACTCGGGTATCCCTCTGGATCCCATCTACACTGCAAAGGCGATGATGGCATTGCGCCTTTATGTCGAGCGCGGGTATTTTCCATCGGGCACACGCCTGGTGTTCGTTCACACCGGCGGTTTGCAGGGCTGCCGCGCTGCCCAGGCGCAGCTGGAACGGCTGTTGGATGGATAGAGCTTTGGATTTGTCAGGATGAACAAACCGCTACACCCCGATCAGCTGCGTAATCTGGTTCCGCTGAATGAGTTGTCCACCCGTCAGCTATGGGACCTGCGTGCCCGTCTGCAGCCTGCGGTCCTGTCCGCAGGGCAGGTATTCGAGCGAGGGCAGGGCTCGACACGCGATTATCTGCTGACGGGGCGGTTGCTGCTGGTCGATTGCGATGGTCTGGAGTCGCTCCTGCTCGAAGGCAGCCCGGAGGCGTCGCATAGCCTTTCGCCAAACCTGCTGCGCGAGGTGCGCGCGGTGGATGACTGTCTGATGCTGTCGATCGACAGCCATGAACTGGATCGTCTGCTGTCCTGGCGTCAGGCCCTGCAGGATGTGCTGTTGGAGCTGTCTTCGGATGACGAGGTGGGCGACTGGCTCGAGCGGCTGCTGGACAACCCGTTGTTCGCTCAGGTCCCGCCGGCGAACATCCGCAGCATGCTGAGCCGACTGGTGAGCATTGACGTCGCGGCGGGCCAGATCCTGCTGAACGAAGGTGATGTCGGCGACTGCTGCTATTTCCTCAAGAGCGGTCATGCCCAGGTACTGAAAAACATCGACAGTGGCCAGCAGCAGCTGCTCGCCGAGCTGGAGCCCGGCGCCTGCTTCGGCGAGGAGGCGCTGCTGGAGGAGCGGGCACGCAATGCCAGTGTCGTGATGATCGAGGATGGCTGTGTGCTGCGCCTCGATCGGTCGGACTTCATCGAGTTGCTCAAGGCGCCGGTCGTGGCTGAGGTCGAGCTGGAGCAGGTGGCCGATCTGCTAGGTTGCGGCGCCCAATGGCTGGACGTGCGGCCGCTGGATGACTACGAGCGGGGGCATGCCATGCAGGCGCTGCATATGCCCTTGCATCTGTTACGTCTGAAGACCCGTCTTCTCAACCCGCGACGCACCTACCTGTGCTACTGCGAAAGCGGCAAGCGCAGCGCCAACGCCGTGTTTCTGCTGACCCAGCTTGGCTTTACCGCCTACGCATTGCGTGGTGGGCTCGATGCGCTCGATGCCGAAGATCGCGATGCGCTGCTCTGGGAGTGCGGTACCGGTTACCTGGCGCGATCCGATGGTCGCATCGAGCGCAGCCTCTGATCCGTCAGGCTACGGCTCGGCGCAGCGCCGTATGGCGACGAATCTCCCGGCGAGCGCTGCGCGCCAGTCGCACGCTGAGCAGCAGCGCGGCGCAACTCAAGCCGGCGATCAGACCCTGCCATAGGCCGCTCGGCCCGCTCGCCGGGCCAAGGTGATCGGTCAGCCCCAGCAGATATCCGACCGGCAATCCGATGCCCCAATAGGCGAACAGCGTGTAGACCATGGTCATGCGGGTGTCCTGATAGCCACGCAATGCGCCAGCCGCGGTGACTTGCACCACATCCGAGAACTGGAACAGTGCCGCATAGAAGAACAGGCTGGCGGCGACTGCGATCACCGCCGGGTCCGGAGTATAGATTCGTGCGATCTGCTCGCTGAACAGCAGCATGGCGCTGGCCGAGAAGCAGGCATAGACCAGCGCCGCGGCGATCCCTACACCAGCGACGAAACGGGCGTCCCGCGGGGCGCTGCGACCCAGCTCCTGCCCGATGCGCACGGTTACCGCCATACCCAGCGACAGCGGGATCATGAAGATCAGCGAGGTGAAGTTCAGTGCGATCTGATGCCCGGCAACCACCGTCGCACCGAGCGCGCCGATCAACAGCGCGATCACCGAGAAGATGCTCGCCTCGGCGAACACGGCGATGCCGATGGGGACGCCGACCGACAGCAGCCGACTTAGCATCGGCCAGCGCGGCCCTTCGAAGTGGGCGAACAGCTGGCTCGCCTGGTAGGCCGGCGCGCGCTTCACCCACAGGCTCATCGCCGTCAGCATGAACAGCATCACCAGCGCCGTGGAGACGCCGCAGCCGACGCCGCCCAGTGCCGGCATGCCGAGCTTGCCGTAGATGAAGATGTAATTCAGCGGGATGTTCAGCAGCAGGCCGAGGATGCCGATGACCATGCTCGGCCGTGGGTGACCCAGGCCATCGCTGAAGCAACGCAGCACCTGATACAGCGCCACGGCGGGGAAACCGCAGGCGACGGCACGCAGGTAGGCCATGGTCGGGTCGATCAGCGCGGGTTCGACACGCATCAAGTGCAGCACCGGCTTGGCGTTCCACATCAGCAGCGCACTGATGATGCCGATACCCACACCCATCCACAGGGCCTGGCGCACCAGAGGGCCGATTTCGGCATGCTGACCGGCGCCGAAGCGCTGGGCAACGTTGGGTGTGGTGGCCAGGGTAATGCCGCTGACCAGCAGGTAGACCGGCACCCAGATCGAGTTGCCCAGCGCGACGGCAGCGAGATCATGCGGGCTGACACGGCCCGCCATCACGGTATCGACGAAACCCATGGCGGTGCTGGCCAGCTGGGCAATCATCATGGGCAGGGCGAGGGCGAAGAGGGTGCGCAGTTCAAGGCGGACCCGTCTGAGACGCAGCTCAGTGGGCATTCAAGGCGTTCCGGTTGTATACAAGAAACGCGCTAGTCTACGCCGGGTCGCCGTACTCAGGAAGGCGGCAAAGCAGTGGCGGGCCGTCTAGAATGTGCTTCCCCCAACCGGAGCCATGCCATGCACATCCTTGCCGACGAAAACATTCCGCTGGTCGATGAGTTCTTTGCCGGTCTCGGGGCGATTCGTCGCATGCCCGGCCGCAGTATCAACCGGGCGGCGCTGGAAGGCGTGGATGTGCTGCTGGTGCGCTCGGTGACGCGGGTCGACCGCGAATTGCTGCAGGGCACGGCGGTGCGCTTCGTCGGTACCTGCACCATTGGCACCGACCATCTGGATCTCGACTATTTCGAGCAGGCTGGCATCGCTTGGGCCAGCGCGCCAGGCTGCAATGCGCGGGGGGTGGTCGATTATGTGCTGGGCGGCCTGTTGGCGTTGGCCGAGGTCAGCGGCGAAGCCCTGGCGCAACGTAGTTTCGGCGTGGTGGGCGCCGGCGAGGTAGGCGGGCGCCTGGTCGAAGTGCTGCGAGGCCTCGGCTGGGACGTGCGCGTTTGCGACCCACCGCGCCAGGCGCGCGAAACGGGCGGTTTCGTGTCGCTGGATGAGGTGCTCGCCGAGTGCGACGTCATCAGCCTGCACACCCCGCTGAGCATGAGCGGCGACTGCCCGACCTTCCATCTGTTCGATCGGCAGAGGCTGAGCAAGCTGCGACCGGGCGCCTGGCTGATCAACGCCAGCAGAGGGGCGGTGGTGGATAACGCAGCGTTACGCGACCTGCTGCTGCAGCGCCCGGACCTCGAGGCAGTGCTGGATGTCTGGGAAGGCGAGCCGCAGGTGGACGTCGAACTGGCTGATCTGTGTCGCATCGCCACGCCGCATATTGCCGGTTACAGTCTGGACGGCAAGTTGCGCGGCACGGCGCAGATCCATGCGGCCTATTGCGCTGCACGAGGCCTTGAGCCGACCGTCCAGCTGGCGCAGCTGATGCCGGGTGCCGCGCTGACCGAGCTGACCTTCGCCGCATCGGCAGAGCCGGCCGACATGCTGGCAACGCTGTGCCGGGCGGTCTACGACCCGCGCCGCGACGATGCCGACTTCCGTCGTAGCCTCGTCGGCGACGACGCGCAGCGCCGGACAGCTTTCGATCTGCTGCGCAAAGGCTACCCGACGCGCCGCGAGATCGACGGGCTCGCCGTGCGGATAGAGGGGGACAACCGAGCGCTGGAAACGGTTGTCAGCGCGCTCGGTGCTCGCTTGCTGCACTAGCTGGCAGATCGGGCGCGGCTCGGATGCAATTTCCATCCTGCTCCGCTAGCATTACCCGTCCTCTGCCTAGTTCCCCGCGATGGTGTTATGAGTTATCAGGTTCTTGCACGTAAATGGCGTCCGCGCTCGTTCCGCGAAATGGTCGGCCAGACGCATGTGCTCAAGGCCCTGATCAACGCGCTGGACAATCAGCGCCTGCACCATGCCTATCTGTTCACCGGTACCCGCGGCGTCGGCAAGACGACGATTGCGCGGATCATTGCCAAGTGCCTGAACTGCGAGACGGGCGTCAGTTCCACACCCTGCGGGCAGTGTTCGGTCTGCCGGGAGATCGATGAGGGGCGCTTCGTCGACCTGATCGAGGTGGACGCCGCAAGCCGCACCAAGGTCGAGGACACGCGCGAACTGCTGGACAACGTGCAGTACGCGCCGAGCCGCGGGCGCTATAAGGTCTACCTGATCGACGAAGTGCACATGCTCTCGTCGCACTCTTTCAACGCGCTGCTCAAGACCCTCGAAGAGCCGCCACCCCACGTAAAGTTCCTGCTCGCGACCACCGATCCGCAGAAGTTGCCAGTGACCATCCTGTCGCGCTGCCTGCAGTTCTCGCTGAAAAACATGCCGCCGGAGCGAGTCGTTGAGCACCTGACCCATGTGCTTGGCGTCGAGAACGTGCCTTTCGAGGAAGATGCGCTGTGGCTGCTCGGGCGCGCCGCGGACGGCTCGATGCGCGACGCCATGAGTCTGACCGACCAGGCGATCGCATTCGGCGAGGGCAAGGTGCTGGCCGCCGATGTGCGGGCGATGCTTGGCACGCTCGATCACGGTCAGGTTTACGGCGTGCTGCAGGCGTTGCTCGAGGGCGACGCCCGGGCGCTGCTCGAAGCCGTTCGCCATCTTGCCGAACAGGGCCCGGATTGGGCCGGTGTACTGGCGGAAATGCTCAATGTGCTGCATCGCGTTGCCATCGCCCAGGCGCTACCGGATGCGGTGGATAATGGTCAGGGCGATCGCGATCGGGTGCTGGCACTGGCCCAGGCGCTGCCAGCCGAAGATGTGCAGTTTTATTACCAGATGGGGCTGATCGGCCGCCGCGATCTGCCATTGGCGCCCGATCCGCGCAGTGGCTTCGAAATGGTTCTGCTGCGTATGCTGGCGTTCCGTCCGGCGGATACGGATGACGCGCCGCGAACATCGCTAAAGAATTTGGGAATCAGCCCGGCCACAGCTGATTCCAAGCCTGCAGCGGTGGCCGATACCGCTGCTCCCGGCGTGTCGCCTGTTCCTGGTTCCGCTCCAGAGGCTCCTGTCGCCTCAGAGATGCCGATGTCAGCTGCTGTGGTGGCGGCCAGCCCTGTCGAGCCGCTGGCCGCAGCCGCTCCTGAGCAGCCCACCGCGGCAGAGCCACCGGCACCGTCAGCGATTGAAGAACAGCCGGTGCCAGTGGTCGATGTGCCCTGGAACGAGCCGCCCGCGGTGGCGCCGGTGGCCGTCGAGTCCGATGCCGTTCTGCCGGAGCCGGCGCTGGACGGTCCGCCTGATCATGTGGCCGCCGTGGTCCAGGTCGAAGAGCCTGACGATGACGAGCCGCCGCTGACTGATGAAGACTATTTCGAGGTGGAGAACCAGGCCGAGGCGTACCTCGAAGAATTGCAGCAGGACGAGACCGAGCAGCAGGAGGCCGAGCCTCTGCCCGCGGTGGAGCCGGCTACCGGGCTGGCTGCCGAGTGGCTGGAGCTCTATCTCAAGCTCGGCCTGTCCGGTCTGACCGGCAGCATCGCTGCCAACTGCACGTTGATTTCGGTGGAGGGCGATCGCTGGCTGATGCACCTCGACCCGGCGCAGAGCGCCCTGTTCAATCCGACGCAGCAGCGCCGGCTGAACGATGCGTTGAATCAGTACCACGGGCGGACGCTGCAGCTCGATATCGTGCTGCAGAAGCCCGAGCAGGAAACGCCGGCGCAGGCCGCGCAGCGTCGTCGCGCCGAGCGACAGCGTGCCGCCGAGCAGTCGATTCATGCGGATCCGCTGGTCCAGCAGTTGATGCAGCAGTTCGCCGCGGTGATCCGTGAAGGCACCATCGAACCCGTAGAACACTCAGAACCCTGATCGAATTGAGGTGATACCCATGATGAAAGGTGGCATGGCCGGCCTGATGAAGCAGGCGCAGCAGATGCAGGAAAAGATGCAGAAGATGCAGGAAGAGCTGGCGAACGCCGAGGTCACCGGACAGTCCGGCGCCGGCCTGGTCAGCGTGGTGATGAACGGGCGTCATGACGTCAAGCGCGTCAGCCTCGATGACAGCCTGATGCAGGAAGACAAGGAAATCCTCGAAGACCTGATCGCTGCGGCCGTCAACGATGCGGTACGCAAGATCGAGCAGAACAGCCAGGAAAAGATGGCCGGCATGACCGCCGGGATGCAGCTGCCGCCGGGCTTCAAGATGCCGTTCTGATCCATCAGGCAGGTCCCACCCGGGCCGTCCGCTTGCCAGGGAGCGGCCCGCTTTTCCAGTGATTCAAACCGAGACGCTCATGAGCTTCAGCCCGCTGATTCGGCAACTCATCGATGCCCTGCGCATTCTTCCCGGCGTCGGGCAAAAGACCGCACAACGCATGGCGTTGCAGTTGCTCGAGCGCGACCGCAGCGGTGGCCTGCGCCTGGCGCAGGCGCTGACGGCGGCGATGGAAGGGGTTGGCTACTGCCGGCAGTGCCGCACGCTGACCGAAGACGATCTGTGCCCGCAGTGCGCTGATCCGCGGCGCGACGATTCGCTGCTTTGCGTGGTGCAGAGCCCGGTGGATGTGTTCGCGGTCGAGCAGACTGGCTTTCGTGGACGTTATTTCGTGCTCAAGGGGCATCTGTCTCCACTCGATGGCTTGGGTCCGGAAGCCATTGGCATCCCCGAGCTTCTGGCGCGTGTTGCGGACGGTGCATTCACTGAAGTCATCCTCGCGACGAACCCCACGGTGGAAGGGGAGGCGACGGCGCATTACATCGCGCAGATGCTGATTCCAAAGGGGCTGACCATCAGCCGAATCGCCCACGGCGTTCCGCTGGGCGGCGAACTGGATCTGGTCGACGGCGGAACCCTCGCCCATGCCTTGGCCGGCCGCAAGACGATCAGCCTATAACCTGCAGCATTGATGATATGCCACCTCGGTAGTGCCGTTTCCCGTGTGATTCAGGTACAGTTCTAAGCCATTAACATTAGATAACTAAAACGAATATAGTCCTTCGTTCTGGTTATATGTACTGGCTATCCGAATCGAGGTCGAAATGAAAGCAAAGCATTGGCTGGTTCCGGCTCTGCTGTTGCTGAGCGCGTTTGCTCAGGCGCAGGAGAAGTTCAAGGTTGGCTACATCCGCGTGATGGACGATGCCCAGGCCATGGTTGCACATGAGGCTGGCTTGTATAAGAAGCACGGCCTTGATGTCGAGCTGATCGAGTTCAGCTCCGGTACCGATCTGATCAAGGCGATCGTTGGTGGGCAGTTGGATACCGGCGTGCTCGGCTTCACCAATGCGGTGGCCTGGGCTTCCAAAGGCGCAGATCTCAAGGTCGTGGGCGGTGCTCAGCAGGGCTACCACTCCATCGTGGCGCTTGAGGGTTCGGGCATCGAGAAGGTTGCGGACCTGAAAGGTAAGATCCTTGCCTCCCAGAAAGAAGGAAGCACGGCCGATGCGGTGCTGCGCGGCGTGACGCTGAAAAGCGCAGAGCTCAAGCCGAGCGACGTCAACATCATGGGTGTCAGCCCGGCCGTTGCGGTGCAGTCGCTGGTCTCCGGACGTGTCGATGCCGCCTTCCTGTTCGAGCCATACGATCGCATCGCGCAGCTGGTTGCACCGGTTCAGCAGGTCTACGAGATCGGTGAAGTGTGGCCGTTCCCGTGCATGGTTGTGATCACCTCCGGCGACACCCTGGCCAAGCGCAAGGACGCCGTCTGGAAGTCGCTGGATGCTCAGCGCGATGCCATCGAGATGCTCGACAAGCAGCCAGCCGAGGCAGCCAAGCTGATCGCCGACTACTTCATCGCCGAACCGACGCTGAAAACGCTCAAGCGTGGTGAGCTCGCTCGCGAGGTGGTGATCGAGGAGGCGATCGGCACCCAGACCTTCAGCGCCAAGCTTGGCCAGGATGATCTGGCGCGCATTCAGGAGCTGGCGGACATTCTGCAGGAGCTCGGTTCGCTGAAGACCCGCGATGGCAAGCCGTTCGACACCAGCGCCATCGTCGATCTGTCCTGGCAGGAAGCTCGCCAGCTCTGATCGCTCCCTCTGTTTGGAACCACACGGGCCCGGCCTTGCGCCGGGCCGTTTGCATCGCCCGCATTGCCGGGCAATTTCGTTTCTGGATTTGCGGATTTTTATGCAACTCAGGTTTGAAGAAGTAGACAAGCGCTTCGGGCAGCTCGAAGTCATCAAGGGATTCAGCGGCGAGTTCGCCCAGGGCGAGCTGGTCGCATTGGTCGGGCCTTCAGGCTGTGGCAAGTCGACCCTGTTGCATCTGGTTGCGGGGCTGGAGAAGCCCAGCGCTGGCCGCGTGCTTGCCGATGGCAAGCCGATCACCGAGCCGAGCCCGCGGCGAACGCTGGTGTTCCAAGAGCATGCGCTGTATCCCTGGCTCAGCCTGCAGGGCAATGTGGCCATGGCGCTCGAGCTGCAGGGCGTGGCCAAGGGCGAGGCGTTCGAGCAGGCGCGCGTCTGGCTCGAGCGTGTCGGGCTCAATGGCTTCGAGCACTACTATCCGCACCAGGTTTCCGGTGGCATGCGCCAGCGTACGGCCCTGGCCCGGGCTTTTATCGCCAAGCCCGAGGTACTGCTGCTGGACGAGCCGTTCGGCGCCCTCGATGCACTGACTCGCATGGCGCTGCAGGATGTGCTGCGCGAGCTGATCGAGGAGCATCAGCCGACCGTGCTGCTGGTTACCCATGACGTCGATGAAGCCCTGTATCTGGCCGATCATGTGCTGGTTTTCAGTGCGCGGCCGACTCGGGTGCTCAAGACGTTCAATTTCACCCATTGCGAAAAAAGCCACGACCTGTCGGACTTCGCTGCCGAGCGTAAGGAAATCCTCAGCCTGCTGGGCATCAAGACGGAGGTAGCGCACCCATGAGTCAGGCTCGTCGTCTAACCGGCCCGAAGAAATACCTCGCCGTCGTTCTGGCCATCCTGTTCATTCTGCTGATCTGGCAGGTGGCGGCCTGGAGCCTGCCTGCGTTCCTCATGCCGGGTATCCCGACCGTCGTTGAGCGTCTGATCACCACGATCCAGCAAGCGGAGTTCCGCGAAGGCCTGTACGGCAGCATGAGCCGCCTGGGCAGTGGTTATGGCTTCGCCTTGCTGTTCGGCATCGGTTTCGGCCTGGTCGGGGGCGTACTGTTCTTCTTCCGCGAGATCCTGCGCTCGGCCATTGTCATCCTGCAGTCGATTCCGTCGATCGCCTGGGTGCCGCTGTTCCTCATCGTGATGGGCTTCGGCAACCTGCCGATCATCGTCGTGGTGGCGCTGGCGGCGTTCTTCCCGATGGCGCTTTCGGTGATGAACGCCACCGAGAGCGTGCAGCCAGTGCATGTCTCGGCCGCACGGGTGATGGGCGCTTCGCGTTGGCAGCTGCTGCGCCGCGTGTACCTGCCGGCGGTGATGCCAGAGCTGATCACTGGTGCCCAGCTGGCCTTCGGTAATGCCTGGCGTGCACTCATCTCCGCCGAGATGCTGATCGGTTTCGGTCAGGGCCTGGGTCGCTCGTTGGCTTACTCCGGGGAGATCGCCGATATGGTGGGGGTCATGATGAACATCCTGGTGATTGCCATTCTCGCGACCCTGATCGATCAGGTGGTGCTGGAGAAGTTCAAGCAGCGAATGCTGCGCTACCAGTACGTCTAGGATTGGCCCGTGCCTGCTTCGTCGCGCATCGTTCTGTGGCTCGCCTTGTTGGCGCCAGCTGCGTCCTTGGCCGAGCCGCTGCCGATAGCGCTGCCCGAACACCGTGTGCTCTCGAGTAGCGAGACGGAGAGTTTCGAGTCGGCGCTGGCCGAGCAGATCGGCGCCGAGCTCGGGCGTCCGGTGCAGCTCGTGGTGTCGGAAGGAGAGGCCGCCGTGCGCATGGATGCCAGCCTGCCGCGTGGCGTGAGTGCCTACTATCGCGCCGTGCCTGCCGCGCTCGTCGCGACCGAGGCGGGGCCCGCCGGCTGGGCCGATCTTCACGATCAGCCGGTCTGCGTCAGCAATGCAAGCCCCTATGCGGCACTGCTGCGCCAACGCTTTGCGGCATCTCCGCGGCAGTATCCCAGCACAGCGCACGCACTTATCGGCCTCAAGCTCGGCGAATGCGTGGCGGTGGTCGAGGATGAAGGCTTACTGACGGAGCTGGCCACCTTGCCGGAATGGCGCCGCTACAAGCGACTGCTGCCTGCGCTGGGCAACGCCGAGCGGCAGCTTCGCCTGGTTGCTGACGATACTAAACTACAGCAGGAGCTCGACGCGCTCATCGCTCGCTGGTCCGCGGACGGCAGCCTGGCGGAACTGACGCGGCAGTGGATCGATGAGGTCGCCTTTCAGGCCTATGTGCTGGCCGACACTCTGGATTGCCACTGATCGCCTCGCAGTCAACATCAGCGGCTTGTTCAGTGCTCGGTATCGACGATCCGCGGTAGCGCTCGCTGCAGTCCATCGAGCATGAGTGGGGCGCGAATGTGCCCACGCAGGGTGCCGTCGGGGCCCACCAGCGCCAGATTGCCGCTGTGGCTGACGCTGTAGTCGCCCTGAGTCTCGTTCGCCGGCACGAACGGCAGGCCGAGCGCCCTGGACAGCTGCTGTAGTTGCTCCATTTCGCCGGTGAGGCCGCTGAAGCCCGCGCGGTAGTAATCGAGATAGGTCTTCAGCTGCTGCGGTGTATCGCGCGCAGGATCGGCAGTGATCAATACCAGCTGCAACCGCTCGCGGGTATCGCTCGGTAGCTGGCTGAACAGTCGGCGCATGTCGCTCAGCGTCGTCGGACAGATGTCCGGGCAGGCGGTGAATCCGAAGAAAAGAATATGCCAGCGTCCCTGCAATGACCGCGTGTCGAACGGCTGGCCATCCTGGTCGATCAGCGTTAGCGGAGGTATCACACGCTCACGCGGCAGCAGCAGAACATTCGCCTCATCCAGCAGGGCGTCACGGTCCAGTGCCAGTGCTGGTGTGGTCCAGGCAAGCGCAAGAATCAGCAGGCAGCGCCAGAGAGTCATTGGCACAGCGGCTCCTCTAGATCGCGTCGAGGCCGTAACTGATCAGCGGTCGCTCAGCGCGAAGGCGGTCAGGGTAAAGGTCGGAATGCCAATGTCCTGCAGCTTCTGCGATCCGCCGAGCTCGGGCAGGTCGATGATCGCAGCGGCTTCATGGATGCTGGCACGCATGCGCCGCACCAGCTGGGCAGCGGCGAGGAGGGTGCCGCCGGTGGCGATCAGGTCATCGAACAGCAGTACCGAATCGCCTTCGCACAGGCTGTCGGCATGGATCTCCAGGTGCGCTTCGCCGTATTCGGTGCAATAGGCCTGCGACAGCACGTCTGCGGGCAGTTTGCCCTGCTTGCGGAACAGCACCAGTGGCTTGTTCAGCTCATATGCGAGGATCGAACCGATCAGAAAACCGCGGGCGTCGAGTGCGCCGATATGGGTGAAGTCGGCTTCCACGTAGCGCTGGATTAGGCTGTCAGCCACCATGCGCAGCGCTTTCGGCGACTGGAAAAGAGGGGTGATATCGCGAAAGATCACGCCCGGCTGCGGAAAATCCGGCACCGGGCGGATCAGGGTCTTGATGCTGAATTCGTCGAAGATCATCGGGTTACTACTCCAAAAACTCGGTGACTCAGACGTCCATGGCACCGCCGGCGAGGGCGCACAGTCCGATGGAATCCAGAATGCGCACCTCCTTGCCCTCGGCTTCGAGCAGGCCGTTCTGCTGGAAGCGGGTGAATACGCGGGATACGGTTTCGACCGCGAGGCCCAGATAATTGCCGATCTCGTTGCGCGACATGGGCAGGCGGAACTGGTTAGCCGAGAAGCCCCGCGCACTGAAGCGCGCCGAGAGGTTGATCAGGAAGGTGGCGATGCGCTCATCGGCGGTCTTCTTCGACAGCAAGAGCATCATCTGCTGATCGTCGCGGATCTCGCGGCTCATGATGCGCATCAGCTGGCGGCGCAGTTGCGGCAGCAGCACGCTCAGTTCATCGAGTCGCTCGAAAGGAATTTCGCATACCGATGTGGTTTCCAGCGCCTGGGCCGTGACCGGGTAGCTTTCGGTGTCCATACCCGACAGGCCGACCAGCTCGCTGGGCAGGTGGAAGCCGGTGATCTGCTCCTCGCCGCCATCGGTCACGCTGAAGGTACGCAGCGCCCCGGAGCGCACCGCGAATACCGAGCTGAACACGTCGCCCTGGCGGAACAGTGTCTCGCCTTTCTTCAACGGGCGTCCGCGCTTGACGATGTCGTCCAACGCGTCCATGTCCTGCATGTTCAGGGACAGGGGCAGGCAGAGCCCGGAAAGGCTGCAATCCTTGCAGTGAGCTTGCCGCTGCGCACGGACCTTGATCGACTCGGACATAGAGGGCTTCCTGGAAAACCGGGTTATAGCGCGCAAGGTTAACTCAGCTTGTCGACCATAGCCAATCGGCGCGAGGGTCGCAGGGGCTTCGAGACAGGCCGTCCTTGGGGAAGGTTAGATCACATGGAATTGGCCGCGGGCGGCGTCTTCCGGCAGGTAGTGATCGAACAGCATGCAGATGGAGCGAACCAGCAAGCGCCCGGCAGGTTGGATGATCAGGTGACTGTGCGTCAGTTCGAGCAGCCCGTCCGCCGCCATGTGCTCGAGGATCGGCCAGATTTCGGCGAAATACGCGCGGAAGTCGATGCCATAGGCATGCTCAATAGTGGCGAAGGACAGTTCGAAGTCGCAGATCAGTGACTGAATGACGGCGCGGCGGATGCGGTCATCCTGGTTGCAGCGCAAACCTCTGGCTGTCGCTAACTGGCCGAGATCCAGTTGATGCTGATAGTCGGCGATATCCGCGCTGTTCTGGCAGTACAGGTCGCCGATCTGGCTGATTGCCGATACGCCGAGACCAATCAGATCGCAGTGGCCATGGGTGGTGTAGCCCTGGAAGTTGCGCTGCAGGCTGCCATCTTCCTGTGCCATTGCCAGCTCGTCGTCAGGCAGTGCGAAGTGATCCGCTCCGATGTAGCGGTATCCCGCATCGGTGAGCTGCTCGATGCTGCGCTCGAGTATGGTCAGTTTATCGGCCACAGACGGCAGGTCGGACTGGTTGATACGTCGCTGTGGGGTGAATCGCTCGGGCTGGTGCACGTAGTTGAACAGGGACAGGCGATCCGGCTGCAGCTCGATTACGGCGTCGACGGTCCTGGCAAAGCGGTCCGGGCTCTGCAATGGCAGGCCGTAGATCAGATCGATGTTCAGTGAGCGGTACTGTAACGTGCGGGCCGCATCGATGATGGTGCGGGTCTGTTCGAGGGTCTGCATGCGGTTAATCGCGCGCTGCACGTCAGGGTCCAGATCCTGGACACCGATACTCAGGCGATTGAAGCCAAGTTCTCTGAGCAGACCGATGGTTGGCCAGTCCGCTTCGCGGGGATCGATTTCGATGCTGAAATCCCCGTGATCGTCGTCCTGCAGATGGAAATGCTGGCGCAGGTGGCGCATCAGCCTTCGCAGTTCGTCATGACTGAGAAACGTGGGGGTACCGCCTCCGACGTGCAGCTGCTCGACGACCTGTTCCGGGCTCAGGTGGCAGGCGATCAGCTCGATCTCCTTTTCGAGACGCTCCAGGTAGGGGAGAGCGCGGCCCCGGTCCTTGGTGATGACCTTGTTGCGACCGCAGTAGTAGCAGGCGTTGGCACAGAATGGCAGATGCACGTACAGCGACAGCGGATGCACGGCCAGACGGCTGCTGCGCAGCGCGTGAAGGAGGTCGAAGGATCCGATCTTGTCGTTGAACTGGGCCGCTGTCGGATACGACGTATAACGCGGGCCAATCTGATCGTAACGACGGATCAGGTCGGCATCCCAGCGAATGGAGTCGAGCATGTGGTGTTTCCGGTCATGACAGCGGTCGCTGGATTCTAGGGGGAGCGCCTGGCACCGGACTTGACCTGTATCAAACTTGGTCTGACCCTAGCCAGCGGTACCAAATCGATGCCTCCGGGCGCGAAGATTCCGCCGCAGCCGTGGTCGGACATTACATCGAATCGTATTGATCAGCAGAGCCTCACAAGGCCAAGGAGAGTTTCATGCACAGCCGCCAGCAAGAAATTGCAGCTGCGCTCAACGTCTGCGCACCGTTTAGCGGGCCCGACGCGATTCAGGCCGAAATCGACCGGCGCGTGGCCTTCATCCAGCGCTGTTTGCGTGAGTCTGGAATGAAGACGCTGGTGCTGGGCATCAGTGGCGGGGTCGACTCCACGACTGCCGGTTTGCTCGCCCAGCGCGCGGTCGAGGGCATGCGGGCGGCTGGCGAAGGAGATTACCGATTCATTGCGGTTCGTCTGCCTTACCAGGTCCAGCATGATGAACATGAGGCGCAGCTCGCCGTGGACACGATCAAGCCGGACGAATGCCACACCGTAAACATCGGTACAGCTGTGCTTGGTCTGGCTGCAGCGACCGAGGCCCTCGAACCGTTAAGTCCCGAGCAGCGCGACTTCGTGCTGGGCAACACCAAGGCGCGCATGCGTATGGTCGCGCAGTACACCATTGCCAATGCCCGGCAGGGGCTGGTCATCGGGACTGATCATGCTGCGGAAGCGGTGATGGGCTTCTTCACCAAGTTTGGCGATGGGGCTTGTGATCTGACGCCGTTGGCGGGGTTGGTGAAGGATCAGGTGCGCCAGCTGGCCGGGGCTCTAGGTGCGCCGGAGCAGCTGGTTCACAAGGTGCCCACCGCTGATCTCGAGGAGCTGTCGCCCGGCAAGCCCGACGAAGCGGCACACGGCGTGACCTACCGCCATATCGACGACTTTCTGCAGGGCAAGCCAGTGCCAGAGGAAGCGGCGCGCATCATCGTCCAGACCTACGACAAGACGGCGCACAAGCGTCAGCTACCCAAGGAGCCTTGAGGCGCACTGGCGATTGACTAATGCGAGTGGCTGCCATTCGACGCAGCCGAGCCATGCCCCATCAGCCACTGCTGATGCGGGCCGGGCATGGTCCAGATGCCGAACAGAATGACCATGATGCCCCCGGCGACACGTACTCCGCGCTTGCGCAGGAGCGTCGTCAAGCGTTCTGCGGCGAGGCCGGTGGCAAGCAGTACCGGCCAGGTGCCGATGCCGAACGCCAGCATCAGCATGGCACTGTCCAGCGCATCACCCTGGCTGGCCGACCACAACAATGTGCTATAGACCAGCCCGCACGGCAGCCACCCCCAAAGCGCGCCCAGAATCAGGGCTCTGGAAACGCTGGTCACAGGCATCAGGCGACTGGCGACGGGCTGGATATGCCGCCAGAGGCCGCGGCCGAGGGCCTCGACGCGAGTCAGCCCGCTCCACCAGCCGGCCAAGTACAATCCCATGCTGATCAGCAAAAGGGCAGCGATGACCCGCAGCGTCATTGCCGCGGGGCTCTTTGCCACGGCCCAGCCGGCCAGGCCGATGAGGAAGCCGGCAAGCGCATAGCTCAATACGCGGCCCAGGTTATAGGCGAACAGCAGACGCAGACGCCGGGCGCGCTGCTCCGGCGGGATGGCCATGGTCAGGGCACCCATCAGGCCGCCGCACATGCCGAGACAGTGGCCTCCGCCGAGCAATCCAAGCACCCAGGCGGATAGCAGCAAGGGCGCCAGCTCATTCACCTTTGCGTTGCTCCTGCTGCTGCTCGTCGGTTTCCTGAGGGCCTCCGCTGGACGGCCGTTGCGGCTCTTCATCATCGAACAGGATGCTGTGTGCCGGTCCGTCCAGATCGTCGAACTGGCCGCTGTCCACCGCCCAGAAGAACACCCAGATTGCCAGAGCCACCAGTACCACTGCGACAGGGATCAGGATATACAAAGCCGCCATCGGGACCTCCATGCGCTGAAGCGAAAGCCTTCAGCGCGGAAAAAATGCGTAGCCAGTACCTCGCGTGCGTCGAGGTGCCTGAGCCGCATGTGTCAGCCGAGCGCCTTGGGTAGGCGGGTCAGCCGAAGTGCGTTCAATACCACCAGCAGCGAGCTTGCCGACATGCCCAGTGCCGCCCAAAGGGGAGTGACCCAGCCTATCGCGGCGAACGGCAGGATCAGGCCATTGTACAGACTCGCCCAGACGAGGTTTTCGATGATGATGCGCCGGCTGCGGCGTGCAACCTCGAACGACTGCGCCAGGCTGCCAAGACGGTTCGAGAGCAGCACAGCGTCAGCGCTGGTCTTCGCCAGATCGGTAGCCGAGCCCATGGCAACGCTGATATCGGCAGCGGCCAGAACTGGCACGTCGTTGACGCCATCACCGAGCATCAGCACCCGATGTCCTTGTGCCTGCAGTGCTTGCAGTCTGGCAAGCTTTGCCGCGGGGGTCAGGCCGCCCTCGGCCTGGTCGATGCCCAGCTCGGCAGCGATCTGACCGACCATCGGTGAGCTGTCGCCGGAAAGCAGGAGCGTCTTCCAGCCACGACCCCGGCAGGCATCGAGCAGCGCTGGTGCGTCGTCACGCAGCCGGTCGTCCAGAACCAGCCAGGCGAGTGGCCCGTGGTCATCGCCGAGCAACAGCCATTGCCCCATGTCTCCGGGAATCGATGGGGGTGGATTACCGTAGCCTTCTGCCACGAAGCTCGGCTGGCCGATACGCAGCACGCGTCCGTCGACGCTGCCCACAAGGCCAAGGCCTGGCACGGTCTCGACCGACTCCGCCGGCAACGGCGCACGTCCGAAGGCGCGGGCGATCGGATGCTCGGAGCGGTTCTCGAGGGCGGCGGCCAGTGCCAGGCATGCATCGGCATCGAGAGCGCCGAGGGGGTGTATGGCGCTGAGCGTGAGGCGCCCCTCGGTCAGGGTGCCGGTTTTGTCGAACACCACTGTGTCGATCTGATTGAGCCCCTCCAGGACGTGCCCGCGAGTCAATAGCAGGCCGAGCTTGTGCAGGGTTCCGGTTGCCGTGGTGAGGGCGGTAGGGGTCGCCAGCGACAGCGCGCACGGGCAGGTCGCCACCAGCAGCGCGAGGACGATCCAGAACGCCCGTTGCGGGTCGATCTGCCACCAGACCAGACCGACAACGGTAGCTACGACCAGGACCACCAGAAGGAACCACTGTGCAACCCGATCGGCCAGCTCTGCCAGTTTCGGTTTGTCCGCTTGCGCCCGCTCCAGCAGCCGGACGATGGCGGACAGGCGGGTGTCGTCTCCCAGCGCCTGGACTTCGATGGTCAACGGACCTTCCACATTCAGGGTGCCTGCGGTGACGGCATCGCCTGCACCTCGTGGCAGCGGCAGATACTCGCCAGTGAGCAGTGATTCATCGACGCTGGATTGACCGCTGATGATCGTGCCATCCGCTGGAATCAGTCCGCCAGGTTGCACCAGCACCTGATCGCCCAGTCGCAGTTCGCTGAGCAGAATACGGCTGCTATGGCCCTGCGCATCAAGCCTCAGGCACGAAGCCGGCAGCAGGTTGACCAGCTGCGCGGTGGCGGCTGCGGTCCGCTCGCGGGCCCTTCGCTCAAGATAGCGTCCTGCCAGCAGAAAGAGGGCGAACATGCCGACCGCATCGAAATAGAGTTCCCCCTGGCCGGTGATCGTCGACCAGATGCCGGCAACGTAGGCACCGCCGATGGCCAGCGACACGGAAACGTCCATGGTCAGATGACGGGTGCGTATGTCGCGCAGCGCCCCCTTGAAGAAGTCCGTGCAGCAGTAGAAGACGATAGGGGTCGTCAGCAGCAGGGCGGTCCAGCGCAGGGTGACGAAGAAGCTCTCCGACAGGTCGAGATTGAACTCGGGCCACGTCGCCATGGTGGCCATCATCACCTGCATCCACAGCAGACCGGCGACACCGAGCTGGCGCAGCGAGCGGCGATTCTCGTTAGCCAGGCGTTCAGCGGCCTCATCGGCGCGGTAGGGATGAGCGGCGTAGCCAATGCGACGAAGCTCAGCCAGCAGCTCGCTGAGCGGCAGCTCCGAGTCGCTCCAGCGCACGTTCAGTCGGTGGTTGGACAGGTTGAGGCTAGCCTCGGCAACGCCCCTGACGTTGCGCAGATGGCGCTCGATCAGCCAGCCACAGGCAGCGCAGCTGATGCCCTCGATCATCAGAGACGTGCTGGCCAGGTCGCCCTGGTGCTGGACAAATGGTTGTTGGACGTCCTGGCGATCGTACAACGCCAGTTCTTCGCCGAGCTCCTGCGGAAGCGCCTGGGGATTGACTGCCGTATCGCTGCGGTGCTGGTAGTAGCTTTCCAGCCCGCCTTTGACGATGGCCTCAGCGACTGCCTGGCAACCCGGGCAGCATAAGGCCCGCGTCTCGCCCAGCACGCGGGCCTGGAAGTGGCTGCCGGCCGGAACCGGCAGACCACAGTGGTAGCAGGGAGTAGGCGTTGCCATCTGCGGCTCAGGGCTTCAGTTCAAGCGCGCGGCCGGTTTCGATGGTTTTTTCCTCGTACAGACGCCAGTCCTGATCACCTTCGCGACCAAGCAGTTCGATGAAGCGTCGCCCGGTTACCGATTCCTGCATCTGCCCCTGATAAAAGCCGTCACCCTGCGGCTGCAGGATGATGCGGCGATCGCGCTCGGGTTGGGTTGGCGAGAGCAGGTTGAGAACAAGCTGTTGGGGGCGACTCGCGCCGCTGAGCTGCACTTCTGCCAGCCCGCGCTCGTCGTTGAGGACGAGGCGGGCTTGCATGTCCAGTCGCTCGGCCAGTTTCTCGCGTTCCAGCGACTGGTTGATGCCCTTGCCGGCATCGTAGTAATTGTCAGCGACAAGGGTATCGGCGTTGCGGATCGCAATGGTCAGCAGCGAAAGGCCGAGCACGACGGCGATCAGCAGGATCGCGATGACGAACCAGGCCCAGAACTGGGTGTACCAACGCGTTTGTTCGTTGTCAGAGCGCATGTATTACCTTGCTTAGCGGATGCTCGGGCCGATGAAGCGGCTATCGGCATCGTCGTTAATCGATTCATCGTCCGCCGAGCGGATATGGAAGACGATCTCGTTGGTGCTTGAAGGAAGCTTCTCGGGCGCGATGGACAGCTCGACCGGGATCGTGACCAGTTCGCCTGCCTCGGCGCGCACTTCGCTGCGCCCCTCATAGACCAGGCCGTCGAGGCCAGACGCTTCGATGACGAAGGTCTGCTCGCGCTGAGCCTTGTTCATCACCTTCAGGGTGTAGACGTTTTCGATGTTGCCCAGCTCGTTCTCGCGGTAGAGGACGCGGTCCTTCAGGACATCCAGCTTCACCAGCGGCCGATCATACACGGCATAGGTGAACAGGCTCATCATCGCCAGCAGCGCGACCGCGTAGCCGATCAGGCGCGGACGCAGCAAGTGGGTCTTCTGTCCGGAGAGGTTGTGTTCAGTGGTGTAGCTGATCAGCCCGCGAGGGTAGTTCATCTTGTCCATGATGGCATCACAAGCATCGATGCAGGCCGCGCAGCCGATGCACTCGATCTGCAAGCCGTCGCGGATATCGATGCCCGTCGGGCAGACCTGCACGCACATGGTGCAATCGATGCAGTCGCCAAGACCCATCGCCTTGTAGTCGGCGTCCTTCTTGCGCGGGCCGCGTTTTTCACCGCGGCGCGGATCGTAGGAAACGATCAGCGTGTCCTTGTCGAACATCACGCTCTGGAAGCGAGCATAGGGACACATGTAGATACACACCTGCTCGCGCAGGTAGCCGGCGCTGCCGTAAGTGGCAAGGGTGAAAAAGCCGATCCAGAACGCCGCCCAGCCATTGACGTTGAGAGTGAGCAGATCGGGCACAAGCTGGCGGATCGGCGTGAAATAGCCGACGAAGGTGATGGCGACCAGGATGCCGACACCCAGCCAGATCGCATGCTTGGCCAGCTTGCGGAAGAACTTGTTGGCGCTCATCGGCGCCTTGTCCAGCTTCATTCGCTGGTTACGATCACCCTCGGTGACCTTTTCGGCCCACATGAACACCCAGGTGAACACGCTTTGTGGGCAGGTGTAGCCGCACCAGACGCGGCCGGCGAACACGGTGATGAAGAACAGACCGAAGGCGCAGATGATCAGCAGCCACGACAACAGCATGAAATCCTGGGGCCAGAACGTCGCCCCGAAGATATGGAATTTGCGGTCCGGCAGGTCCCACCAGACAGCCTGACGGCCGTTCCAGTTGAGCCACACGGTTCCAAAAAAGAGGACGAACAGTACGGCGCCGCCTACGCGTCGCAGGTTGCGGAATACACCGCTGAAGGCTCGGGTATAGATCTTTTCACGCGCGGCATAAAGGTCGGCTGACGCTTCAGCCTTGGACGGGGGGGTTACATCACGAACGGGGATCTGCTCAGTCATCGAGTGCGTACCACGGCGGAAGGTGGGTGTCCTGGCCGATACGTGCCGACCAGGATCATTTTTCTGTCCAGCTGCGAATGGTACGCCCGGAGCGTTGGGGTCAGGTGCGACAGGTCGTCACCCCCGACCCTTGTGGATCACTGCTCCGGTTGCTGCGACAGGCTGTAGACGTAGGCTGCCAGCAAGTGCACCTTGTCGTTGCCAAGGATTGCTTCCTGAGCCGGCATGCGGCCATTGCGACCGTAGCGCAGGGTCTGCTGGATCTGGGCGAAGCTGGAACCATACAACCAGACATTGTCGGTCAGATTCGGCGCGCCCATGGCTGCAACGCCCTTGGCTTCCGGTCCATGGCAGACTACACAGTTGGTGGCGAAGATTTTTTGACCCTGCTCAATGTCGACGCTGATACCCTCTGGGGTATCACGGCCGGAGAGGCTGCGAACATAGCCAGCCACGTTGCGAATGCCTTCTTCGCCGATCACGTCCTTCCACGCCGGCATTGCGGCCTGACGGCCGTGCAGGATGGTGGTCTTGATGGTTTCCGGCTCACCGCCCCACAACCAGTCGTTGTCGGTCAGATTGGGGAAGCCATAGGCACCCTTGGCGTCGGAGCCGTGGCAGACCGAACAGTTCGAGGCGAACAGGCGGCCACCCATCTTCAACGCCTGGGGATCGGTGGCCACTTGTTCTACCGGCATGGCGGCGTACTTGGCATACAGCGGGCCGTACTGCTCCTCGGCCTTGTCCATTTCGCGCTGCCATTCCTTGACCTGCGTCCAGCCGCCCTCATAACCAGGCAGGACGCCTTTCCAGTTGCCCAGGCCGGGATACAGGGCGAGATAGCCGAGCGCGAAGATGACTGTGCCGACGAACAGCATGAACCACCAGCGCGGCAGCGGATTGTCGTATTCCTCGATGCCGTCATAGGAATGGCCGACGGTTTCTTCGGTGCTGTCGGGGCGTTGGCCCTTACGAGTTGCCAGTAGCAGCCAGACCAGCGCGGCAATGGTGCCGAGGCTCAGCAGGGTGACGTACCAACTCCAAAACGAGGTCATTTATTTCTTACTCCTGGAAGCTTCTTCATCACGCTTCTTGGCGTCGGTCTCGTCGTCCGCGAAGGGCAGGTTGGCGGCTTCGTCGAAGCTGTTCTTGCGTTTGCTGCTGTAAGCCCAGAGCACCACGCCGATGAAGGCGACGAATACCAGAATTGTGCCCAGGCCGCGAAGAGTCCCGATTTCCATCATGCGTTACCGTTTGTTGGTGAGTGCAGTGCCGAGTACCTGCAGATAGGCGACCATGGCGTCCATCTCGGTCTTGCCCTTGACGGCATCCCGGGCACCGGCGATGTCTTCGTCGGTGTAGGGGACGCCAAGGGTACGCAGAGCGGTCATCTTCTTGGCGGTGTCCTTGCCGTCGAGGGTGTTCTCGACCAGCCACGGGTAGGACGGCATCTTCGACTCGGGCACGACGTTGCGCGGGTTGTACAGGTGCGCACGGTGCCAGTCGTCGGAGTAGCGGCCGCCAACGCGGGCCAGGTCCGGACCGGTGCGCTTGGAGCCCCACAGGAACGGATGGTCGTAGACGCTTTCGCCGGCCACAGAGTAGTGGCCGTAGCGCTCGGTCTCGGCGCGGAACGGACGCACCATCTGCGAGTGGCAGCCGACGCAGCCTTCACGGATGTACAGGTCACGGCCTTCCAGTTGCAGCGCGGTGTAGGGCTTCATGCCCTCGACCGGCTCGTTGACGGCGTCCTGGAAGAACAGCGGAACGATCTGGGTCAGACCACCGATGCTCACCGCCAGGATCATGAACAGGGTCAGCAGACCGATGTTCTTTTCAAGTATTTCGTGGTTCTTCATCTATCCGTTTCCTCAAGCGATCTGCGCGGCAGCGTCGTACTGGGCTGGCTTGGCGACACGCACGGTGCGCCAGGTGTTGTAGGCCATCAGCAGCATGCCGGTGAGGAAGAAGGCACCGCCCACGGCGCGGACGATGAAGCCCGGGTGGCTGGCTTCCAGCGCTTCGACGAAGGAGTAGGTCAGCGTGCCGTCTTCGTTGATTGCGCGCCACATCAGGCCCTGGGTAATGCCGTTGACCCACATCGAGGCGATGTAGAGCACGGTGCCGATGGTGGCGAGCCAGAAGTGCGCATTGATCAGGCCGATGCTGTGCATCTGCTCGCGACCGAATACTTTCGGGATCAGGTGATACATGGAACCGATGGTGATCATCGCTACCCAGCCGAGGGCGCCGGCATGTACGTGGCCGATGGTCCAGTCGGTGTAGTGGGAGAGCGCGTTGACGGTCTTGATCGCCATCATCGGACCTTCGAAGGTCGACATGCCGTAGAACGCCAGCGAGACCACCAGGAAGCGCAGGATCGGGTCGGTGCGCAGCTTATGCCAGGCGCCCGAGAGGGTCATCATGCCGTTGATCATGCCGCCCCAGCTCGGAGCTAGCAGGATGATCGACATCACCATGCCCAGGCTCTGCGCCCAATCCGGCAGCGCGGTGTAGTGCAGGTGGTGCGGGCCGGCCCAGATATAAAGGGTGATCAGCGCCCAGAAGTGGACGATCGACAGGCGATAGGAATACACCGGACGCTCGGCCTGCTTCGGCACGAAGTAGTACATCATGCCCAGGAAGCCGGTGGTGAGGAAGAAACCCACGGCGTTGTGGCCGTACCACCACTGGACCATGGCGTCGGTCGCACCGGAATAGATCGAGTAGGACTTGAACAGGCTTACCGGCATTTCCAGGTTGTTGACGATGTGCAGCATCGCCGTGACCAGAATGAAGGCGCCGAAGAACCAGTTACCCACATAGATGTGCTTGGCCTTGCGCTTCATGATGGTGCCGAAGAACACCAGCGCATAGCTGACCCAGACGATCGCCAGCAGAATGTCGATCGGCCACTCCAGTTCCGCGTATTCCTTGGAGCTGGTGTAGCCCAGCGGCAGGGTGATGACCGCCAGCACGATCACGGCTTGCCATCCCCAGAAGGTGAAAGCGGCGAGGCTGTCGGAGAACAGTCGCGCCTGGCAGGTGCGCTGGACGACATAGTAGGACGTGGCGAACAGCGCGCTACCACCAAAGGCGAAGATCACCGCGTTGGTGTGCAGCGGTCGCAGACGGCCGAAGCTGGTCCATGGTAGGTCGAAGTTGAGTGCGGGCCACACCAGCTGCGCGGCGATGAAGACACCCAGACCCATCCCAATGATTCCCCATACCACCGTCATGATGGCGAATTGGCGAACCACCTTATAGTTATAAGCAGTCTCACTTATTGCTGTGCTCATGCAAGGCTTCCACGCTAATGGCATTTTCGAAGGCAAAAACGGCGGCAAGTATGGAGAAAGCAGGGGGGCAATGCAAACGACGCCAAGGCTCCTTTTGCTCTCCAAACCCCTGATTTCAAGCGTTTTCCATGCTCTGCCAAGGGGCTTTTACGCGCCAGGCCGGCGCGCTGGAATGGTGACGTCGCCTTATGGTTCTAGGCAGGGCGGCGAGTCGAAAGCAAAGCTTAGGAGGGCAAGCGAAGAGGGGAAAGGGCGCTGGTCAGCTCGCGATGCGACAGATGGTCGCAGCGCTCGGGAACTTGCTTGGGAACAAGGTGGGAAGGGCGGTACGAGTGTACCGCCCTTTAATGACTCACTGCTTGGCGAGTTGTTCCGGTTTTTGCGACAGGCTGTAAACGTAGGCGGCGAGAAGGTGAACCTTGTCGTCACCCAGATACTGCTGCTGAGCAGGCATCTGGCCATTGCGACCATGGCGGATGGTCTGCTGCAGCTGGGTCAGGCTTGAGCCATAGATCCAGCCGGAAGCATGCTGCAGATTCGGCGCGCCCAGCGCGGCCATGCCTTCGCCACCTTGGCCGTGGCAAACGGCGCAAGTCTGGGCATAGACCTCTTTGCCTTTGCCCAGATCGGCGTCGGTGCCCTCGGGCAGCGGCAGGCCGGCGAGCTCCTTGCGCACGAAGGCGGCGACGTTCTTCACGCCTTCTTCGCCAATGGCCTGGCCCCAGGCCGGCATCGCAGCGATACGACCGTTCAGGATGGTGGTCTTGATCGAAGCCGCATCACCGCCCCAGCGCCAGTGATCGTCGGCCAGGTTCGGGAAGCCCAGGGAGCCCTTGGCGTCGGAGCCATGGCAGATGGCGCAGTAGTTGGCGAACAGACGGGCACCCATTTTCACGGCCTGCGGGTCCTGTGCCACTTGCTCCACCGACATGGCAGCGTACTTGGCGAAGATCGGGCCGTACTTCTCGTCGGCTTGCGAGACTTCACGCTCCCACTGCTTCTCCTGAGTCCAGCCACCTTCGTAACCCGGCAGGACGCCTTTCCAGTTGCCCAGGCCCGGGTAGAGCACCAGGTACAGAATGCCGAACACCAGGGTGCCGATGAACAGCAGGAACCACCAACGTGGCAGCGGGTTGTCGTATTCCTCGATGCCGTCGAAGGCATGACCCATCGTCTGGTCCGTGGTGCCGGCGGACTCGCCCTTGCGGGTGGCGAAGATCAGCCAGAACAGAGCGACGATGGTGCCCAGCGTCAGCAGGGCGATGTATCCACTCCAGAAAGTGCTCATGTGCTACTCCTGGACAGCCCGAGCAACTCTGGCTGTCCGCGATTGAAGTCCCTGACGGCTGGTGTGACAGCCGTCATTTTTCTTGGCTGTGATTAGCGCTTGTTGGTCAGAGCCGTGCCGAGCACCTGCAGATAGGCGACCATGGCGTCCATCTCGGTCTTGCCCTTGACGGCATCCCGGGCACCGGCGATGTCGTCGTCGGTGTAGGGCACGCCGAGGGTGCGCAGAGCGGTCATCTTCTTGGCGGTGTCCTTGCCGTCGAGGGTGTTCTCGACCAGCCACGGGTAGGACGGCATCTTCGACTCGGGTACGACGTTGCGAGGGTTGTACAGGTGCGCACGGTGCCAGTCGTCGGAGTAGCGGCCGCCAACGCGGGCCAGGTCCGGACCGGTGCGCTTGGAGCCCCACAGGAACGGATGGTCGTAGACGCTTTCGCCGGCCACGGAGTAGTGGCCGTAGCGCTCGGTCTCGGCGCGGAACGGGCGTACCATCTGCGAATGGCAGCCGACGCAGCCTTCCTTGATGTAAATGTCACGGCCTTCCAGCTGCAGCGCGGTGTAGGGCTTCATGCCTTCGACCGGCTCGTTGACGGCGTCCTGGAAGAACAGCGGGACGATCTGGGTCAGGCCACCGATGCTCACCGCCAGGATCATGAACAGGGCCAGCAGGCCGACGTTCTTTTCTAGTTTCTCGTGCGATTTCATTTACCTAGGCTCCTCAGGCGATCTGCGCGGCAGCGTCGTACTCGGCGGGCTTGGCAGCCTGCACGGTGCGCCAGGTGTTGTAGGCCATCACCAGCATGCCGGCGAAGAAGATCGCACCACCGATCATCCGCACCACGAAACCGGGGTGGCTGGCTTCCAGTGCTTCGACGAAGGAGTAGGTCAGCGTGCCGTCGTCGTTGATCGCGCGCCACATCAGGCCCTGGGCGATACCGTTGACCCACATCGAGGCGATGTAGAGCACGGTGCCGATGGTGGCCAACCAGAAGTGGGTGTTGATCAGGCCGACGCTGTGCATCTGGGCGCGACCGAACACTTTCGGGATCAGGTGATACAGCGCACCGATGGACACCATGGCAACCCAGCCGAGGGCGCCGGCGTGAACGTGGCCGATGGTCCAGTCGGTGTAGTGGGAGAGGGCGTTGACGGTCTTGATCGCCATCATCGGACCTTCGAAGGTCGACATGCCGTAGAACGCCAGCGAGACCACCAGGAAGCGCAGGATCGGGTCGCTACGCAGTTTGTGCCAGGCGCCCGAGAGGGTCATCATGCCGTTGATCATGCCGCCCCAGCTTGGAGCCAGCAGAATCAGCGACATCACCATGCCCAGGCTCTGCGCCCAATCCGGCAGCGCGGTGTAGTGCAGGTGGTGCGGGCCGGCCCAGATGTAGACGGTGATCAGTGCCCAGAAGTGGACGATCGACAGGCGGTAGGAATACACCGGACGCTCGGCCTGCTTCGGCACGAAGTAGTACATGATCCCGAGGAAGCCGGCGGTGAGGAAGAAGCCCACGGCGTTGTGGCCGTACCACCACTGGACCATGGCATCGGTCGCCCCGGCGTATACCGAGTAGGACTTCATCGCGGTGACCGGCATTTCCAGATTGTTGACGATATGCAGAATCGCCACGGTCAGGATGAAGGCACCGAAGAACCAGTTACCGACGTAGATGTGCTTGACCTTGCGCGTCGCCAGCGTGCCGAAGAAGACGATCGCATAGGCCACCCAGACAATGGTGATCAGGATGTCGATCGGCCACTCCAGTTCCGCGTATTCCTTGGAGCTGGTGAAACCCAGCGGCAGGGAGATCGCGGCGAGCAGGATGACCAGCTGCCAGCCCCAGAAGGTGAACGCGGCCAGTTTCGGCGCGAACAGGGTGGTCTGGCAGGTGCGCTGGACCGAATAATAGGACGTCGCGAACAATGCACAGCCACCGAAGGCGAAGATCACCGCGTTGGTGTGCAATGGGCGCAGACGACCGAAACTGGTCCAAGGGAGGTCGAAGTTCAGGAAAGGCCAGGCCAATTGTGCTGCGATGAAAACGCCGAGCCCCATCCCGACGATTCCCCACACCACCGTCATGATGGCGAATTGGCGGACCACCTTGTAGCTGTAGGCGGTACTGGTTGCTGTGTTCATGTATGGGCTTCCATCCACGGGTAATGAGCAGTTTTTTCTTTCTAATAGAAAGCGGGGCAAGGATGGGGAAAGGGCAATCTGCCGGTATTGACGCGGGTCAATACACACAAAGTGACAAAGGGTATCTCGTCAGGTGGAACCGGCCGCAGGATGAAGCCTGGGTGAGCCTGATTCTGGCGCATGGCGCCGGGGCACCGATGGACAGTCCGTTCATGGAGGAAGTAGCCGTACGCCTTGCCGCACGCGGGGTTGCGGTATGCCGCTTCGAGTTCGCCTATATGGCCGCGCGGCGCCTGGGCGCGAGCAAAAGACCACCCAGCCCGCAGGCGCAGCTGCTGGCTCAGTGGCGGGAGGTCCATGCCGAGGTGCGACAGCAGGCCACAGGACTGCTGGTCATCGGTGGCAAGTCCATGGGCGGGCGAATGGCCAGCCTGCTGGCCGACGAGCTGGGTGTCGACGGTCTGGTGTGTCTGGGCTATCCGTTTTACCCGGCCGGAAAGCCGGAAAAAACGCGCACCGCCCACCTGGAGAAATTGCTCACGCCTACGTTGATCGTCCAGGGCGAGCGTGATGCGCTGGGTAACCGCGCGACAGTCGAGCAGTACCCGCTGTCAGCTGCCATCAGCTTGCACTGGCTGGCCGCCGCCGACCACGATCTCAAGCCGCTGAAGCGTTCCGGGCTGACGCATGATCAGCACATGGACGCCGCAGTCACGGCGGTGGCGACGTTTCTGCGAGGCTTGGCCTAGGCTTCAGGCCCGGTCGGCCGCCCAACTGGCTGACCGGGCGGGTTACCCGTTCAGCGGTTGAAGCGCTCGACCAGCGAATACTGGCCTTCGGCCGTTGCGGTCAGCGCTTCGCTGAGCAATGCCGAGCTGCGCGCGTCGCCGGACGTCTGATCGGCCAGGCGGGCGATGGTGCTGACGTTCTGGCTGATCTCCTCGGCCACTGCGCTCTGCTCTTCGGTGGCGGAGGCGATCTGGGTGGTCATGTCGATGATGTTGCCCATCGCCTCGTTGATTCCACTCAGGGCCTGGTCTGCCTGGATCATCTGCTCGACGCCACGGGCCGCATGCACACGGCCCTGCTCGGTCGTCGACACCGCATGCTGAGCTTGCGATTGCAGCTTCTCGATCAGCTGGTGGATTTCGCCGGTGGCTGCCGCGGTACGTTGCGCCAGCTGACGCACCTCATCGGCGACCACCGCGAAGCCGCGGCCGCTGTCACCGGCTCGTGCGGCCTCGATTGCAGCGTTGAGCGCGAGCAGGTTGGTCTGGTCGGCGATGCTCTTGATCACATCGACCACGCTGCCGATGGCCTCGCTGTCGCTTGCCAGCTGGTTGACCGACTCGCCGGCTTTGCTGACCGATTCCGATAGCTGCTGAATCGCCTTGCGGGTGTCTGCGGTGACTTCGCGCCCGTGAACGGTCAGCCGGCTGGCTTCACGCGTGGCGTCGGCTGCCAGCGCGACGTTGCTGGCCACTTCCTGCGTCGTTGCGGCCATCTCATTGATCGCCGTGGCCACCTGCTCGGTTTCCTGATGTTGCTGGGCCAAGCCGTTGGCGCAATTCTGCGCCAGGGAATCGGCCTGTTTGGCCTGTCCCTGCAGCTGCACCGCTGTGTCCTGCAGGCGGGTCAGGCAGGTCTTCAGGTGCGCCTGCTGGCTGAGCATCGCCATTTCCAGCTGGGCCTCGACGCCTCGGCTGTCGGTGTACATGCAGGCGATAAGCGGGTCGCTGGTGGTCTCTTGGGCAAGCTGCATCAGGCGCCGCAGACCGCGCTGTTGCCAATGCAGCCCGGCAAGCCCGAGCGGAACGGACAGCAGCGCGGCCGCGACGAATCCCATCGCGTGATCAAAGGAAGCGCCTACCAAAAAGCCGACCTGGCTGACGAGAATGAACGGCAGCCATTTCTTCAATACCGGAAGCCAATTATTGCGGCGGGGCACACCGCTCTTGCCCGCGTTCAGTCGAGCATATAGCGCTTCGGCCCGTTGGACCTGCTCGCGGCTCGGCTTGGTTCGCACGGATTCGTAGCCGGTTACCTGGCGTTGCTGATCCAGGATCGGCGTGACATAGGCGTTGACCCAGTAGTGATCACCGGTCTTGCGCCGGTTTTTCACGATCCCCATCCACGGCTTGCCCTGCTTGAGGGTCGCCCACATGTGTTCGAACACCGCGGGCGGCACATCGGGATGGCGCACCAGATTGTGTGGTGCTCGAATCAGTTCGTCGCGAGTGAAACCGCTGACTTCGGCGAAGATGTCGTTGCAGTAGGTTATCTGGCCTTTCAGGTCGGTGGTCGAGATGAGGCGCTGCTGATCGGGGAAGGCATACTCACGCTGGGTTACGGGCTGGTTGTTACGCATCTACTTTCACGCCTGGCATAGAAGTGTTCTCGGAATGGCACACCTGACCTTTATCGTTTTAATTCGGTCTCAGGCTGACCAATGGGTCGGCCGTAGCGTGGCGATCTTGAGCGGAAAGCTGATTCGAGGATCAGCTTTGTCGATACAGGCGACTGGCGGACGTCGGGGCTTAATCTTTCTGCAATGCTTTTTCGGCAATGTCGGTGCATGTCCGGACGCTGCTCTCGAGGGAGGCAGCGGCGACCAGTTCAGGGAGCCGGACCCGTGCATGGAGGCCCAGGCGGCTGGAGATTCGATGCCAAGGGAGTGGCTGACGCCGGTGCGAAAGGACTTCGCACCGGCGTTTTTTCTTTTTGCGCTCAGCTGCCGATCAGCTGGCGCAATACGTAGTGCAGGATGCCACCAGCCTTGAAGTACTGGACCTCGTTCAGCGTGTCGATCCGGCTTAGCACCTGGAACGAATCACGCGAGCCGTCAGCTCGCTCGACGTCTACGGTAAGCAGCTGGCGAGGCTTGATGTCCGCGCCGAGCCCTCGGATCGACAGCTTCTCCGTGCCATTGAGGCCCAGCGATTGGCGCGTCTGCTCGCCGACGAACTGCAATGCCAGCACGCCCATGCCGATGAGGTTGGAGCGGTGAATGCGCTCGAAGCTTTCGGCGATGACCGCCTTGACGCCGAGCAGGTTGGTGCCCTTGGCGGCCCAGTCACGGCTGGAGCCGGTGCCGTACTCCTTGCCGGCGATTACCACCAGCGGCACGCCTTCGGCCTGGTAGCGCATGGCGGCGTCGTAGATCGAGAGCTTTTCACCGCTCGGCTGATACAGCGTGTTGCCGCCTTCCTCGCCGCCGAGCATCTCGTTCTTGATACGGATATTGGCGAAGGTGCCGCGCATCATCACTTCATGATTGCCGCGGCGCGAGCCGTAGGAGTTGAAGTCATCCGGCGCCACGCCCAGCGATTGCAGATACAGGCCGGCTGGAGAGCTGGCCTTGATATTGCCTGCGGGTGAAATGTGGTCGGTGGTGATGGAATCGCCGAACAGGGCGAGTATTCGCGCGTTCTCGACATCCGCAGGCGGCGTCGGGGGCTGGCCGATATCTTTGAAGTAGGGCGGGTTCTGCACATAGCTGGAGCCGGCGTTCCACTGATAGGTGTCGCCGGCGCTGACCGGGATTTTCTGCCAGTGCTCGTCACCGCTGAATACGTCGGCATAGCGGCTGCGGAACATCTCGCCGTCGATGCGTGCCACCGCTTCGGCGATTTCGGTGCTGCTTGGCCAGATGTCCTTCAAATACACCGGCTGGTTCTGCCCGTCGTAGCCCAGCGGTTCGCGATCCATGTCGATTCGCGTGGTGCCGGCCAGGGCGAAGGCCACCACTAGCGGCGGCGAAGCCAGCCAGTTGGCTTTGACCAGCGGATGCACGCGGCCTTCGAAGTTGCGGTTGCCGGACAGCACCGACGACACGATCAGATCGTTGTCGGTGATCGCCTGGCCGATGGCGTCCGGCAGCGGCCCGGAGTTGCCGATGCAGGTGGTGCAGCCGTAGCCCACCAGGTTGAAGCCGAGCTGGTCCAGATAGCGGGTCAGCCCAGCCCGCTCGAGGTAGTCGGTGACCACCTTGGAGCCGGGCGCCAGTGAGGACTTGACCCAGGGTTGACGCTTGAGGCCGCGCTCCACTGCCTTCTTGGCGACCAGGCCGGCGGCCATCAGCACGTTCGGGTTCGAGGTATTGGTGCACGAGGTGATCGCTGCGATCACCACTGCACCATGCTTGAGCTGGAAGTCTTCGCCTGCGACCGGCACCGCGCTATCCGCCTGAGCCTGGCGCCCAGCGGTCTCCAGCAGCAGGTCGAAGTTGGCGCCGATGTCGCCGAGGGTGACCCGATCCTGCGGACGCTTGGGACCGGCCACCGAGGGGCGTACCTGGCTGAGATCGAGTTCCAGCGTGGCGGTGAACACCGGGTCCGGCGAGTCGCTGTCACGCCACATGCCTTGCGCTTTGCTGTAGGCCTCGACCAGCGCGATACGCTCTTCGTCGCGGCCGGTCAGACGCAGGTAATCGATGGTGATCTGATCGACCGGGAAGAAGCCGCAGGTGGCACCGTATTCGGGTGCCATGTTGCCGATGGTCGCCCGGTCGGCCAGCGGCAGGTGATCCAGACCCGGGCCGTAGAATTCGACGAACTTCCCGACCACGCCGTGCTTACGCAGCATCTGCGTCACGGTCAGCACCAGATCGGTCGCGGTGACGCCTTCGTTGAGCTTGCCGCTCAGGCGGAAACCGATCACTTCGGGAATCAGCATCGACACGGGCTGGCCAAGCATCGCCGCTTCGGCCTCAATGCCACCGACGCCCCAGCCCAGCACGCCGAGGCCATTGATCATGGTGGTGTGCGAATCGGTGCCGACCAGGGTGTCGGGGTAGGCGACGGTCTCGCCGTTCTCTTCGCGGGTCCAGACCACCTGGCCGAGATACTCCAGGTTGACCTGGTGGCAGATGCCGGTACCCGGCGGCACTACGCTGAAGTTGTCGAAGGCCTGCTGGCCCCAGCGCAGGAACTCGTAGCGTTCGCCGTTGCGCTGCATCTCGATCTCGACGTTCTGTTCGAAGGCATGGTCGCTGCCGAAACGGTCGACCATCACCGAGTGGTCGATCACCAGGTCCACCGGCGACAGCGGGTTGATCTTCTGCGGATCTCCCCCGGCCTTGGCCACGGCATCGCGCATGGCGGCGAGGTCGACCACGGCCGGTACGCCGGTGAAGTCCTGCATCAGTACACGGGCCGGGCGGTACTGGATCTCCTGCTCGGAGCTCTGCGTCTGCAGCCATCGCGCCAGCGACTGGAGGTCCTCACCGCGTACCGTCTCGCCGTCTTCCCAGCGCAGCAGGTTTTCCAGCAGCACTTTCAGCGAGGTTGGCAGGCGGCTGATGTCGCCCAGCTGGGCGGCCGCTTCGGGGAGGCTGTAGTAGTGGTAGGTCTTGCCGGCAACCTCGAGGCTGCGGCGACATTTCAGGCTATCCAGGGAAGGCATTCCTCATCTCCTTGTGCCCACACGGTGAGGGGCTGGCTGATGAACGAGCTTTGAAACTAGCCCTTGGGCAGGTGTTTCGCTACTGCACTGGACCGGGCGATGCGGGCGAGGGTTCCCGCGGTCGGCTATGATGCGCGGCTTTGGTCCAGGCCATACCGCTGACAGGATTCGAACATGAACACATTGTTGCTGCATTGCCGTCCCGGTTTCGAGGGCGAGGTGTGTGCGGAAATCAGTGAGCACGCCGCCATCCTCGAAGTCGCAGGCTATGCCAAGGCGCGGCCCGACAGCGCCTGCGCCGAGTTCATCTGCAGCGAAGCCGGCGGTGCCGAGAAGCTGATGCGCCGGCTGCGTTTCGCCGAGCTGATCTTTCCGCGGCAGTGGGCGCGTGGCGAGTACGTGCAACTGCCGGAAACCGACCGGATCAGCGTGCTGCTGGCGCATCTGGCGAGCTATCCGGTATGCAGCAGCCTATGGCTTGAAGTGCTGGATACCAACGATGGCAAGGAGCTTTCCAACTTCTGTCGCAAGTTCGAGGCGCCGCTGCGCAAGGCACTGATCAAGGCCGGTCGCCTCGACGAAGAAGGCAAGGGACCGCGCCTGCTGCTCACGTTCAAGAGCGGACGCGAGGTGTTCGCCGGCACCGCCGAGGCAAACAACAGCGCGCTGTGGCCGATGGGTATCCCGCGGCTGAAGTTTCCGCGCCAGGCGCCCAGCCGCTCGACGCTCAAGCTGGAAGAGGCCTGGCACCATTTCATCCCGCGCGAGCAATGGGATACGCGGCTGGCGGCGGGCATGACCGGGGTCGATCTCGGCGCGGCGCCGGGCGGCTGGACCTGGCAGCTGGTCAACCGGCATATCAAGGTCAGCGCGGTGGACAACGGGCCGATGAACGCCGACCTGATGGATTCCGGGCTGGTGGAGCACTTTCGTGCTGATGGCTTCACCTTCCGCCCGAAGAGGCCGGTGGACTGGATGGTCTGCGACATCGTCGAGAAGCCGGCGCGCAATGCTGCGCTGCTGGAAACCTGGATCGGCGAGGGCCTGTGCCGCGAGGCGGTGGTGAATCTCAAGCTGCCGATGAAGCAGCGCTATGCCGAGGTCAAGCGCCTCCTCGAACGTATCGCTGACGGGCTGGCCGAACGTGGCGTCAAGGCCAGTATTGGCTGCAAGCAGCTGTATCACGACCGGGAAGAGGTGACCTGTCACCTGCGCCGCCTCTGATCGTCGATCACCTGCGGATGACCTGTCCGCGCGCTTGCGCCACAATGCACGCCTGTTTTCCGGAGCCCACTGATGAGCCAATCAGCTGAAATGACTGTCGACGCCGTGCTCGACGCCACCGGCCTGAACTGCCCTGAGCCGGTGATGATGTTGCACAACAAGGTGCGCGACCTGGCTGGCGGGGCGATGCTCAAGGTCATCGCCACCGATCCCTCGACCCAGCGCGACATTCCCAAGTTCTGCGTGTTCCTCGGCCATGATCTGGTCGAACAGCAGCAAGACGCAGGCACCTATCTCTACTGGATTCGCAAGAAAGTCGACTGACGTCGGCAAACGTGATGCCTGGCTGAGCCTTAGGTATCCGGGGCAGCGGCTCGCGTGTTCTGCCGGCGCCACATGCGGGTCAGCCAGCGCCAGGCGATCCAGCCGCCGCCGATCAGGTAGATCAGCCCGCCCGGCACCCACATGATCAGACCGGCCAGCTGCTGATCTTCCACTGAGCGGCCTTCGCCGTAGAACGACACGCTACCGAAGGTGAGCAGGGCGCCCAGCAGGCCGGTGTGTATCAGCGTCAGCAGCACTGCCATCAGCGCCTGCGGTACCTGCTTCGGGTTCGCGCGCAGCGCCGACCACCAGAACAGCCAGCCGGTGAACAGGAAGCATGCATGCTCGAAGGCGTGCCACCAGAGGTTGTCCAGCGCCAGTACATAGAGCTTCGGCGTGTGCCAGATCCAGATCACCGCACCATGCAGCAGCGCCAGCAATGTGGGATAGCGCCCGGCACGCAGAATGCCGGTCCATAGCGGCTGGGCGAAGCGCCCGGTGATGCCTCGCCATTGCGGCAGCGGCCGCGCCAGCGCCCACAGCGGCGCGATCACGATGATGAACAGCATGTGCTGGGTCATGTGCCAGGCAGTGCTGGTTTCCGCCCAGTCGTCGATAGGGCCGAACACCGAGAACACCACCAGCAGCATTGCCGCGTGAAAGCAGAGCGCTTCATGGCGCCGCGGCGGCACCTTGCGGCTACCGAGCAGGTACAGCAGCCAGGCCGCAGCCACCAGCAGGGCGGTCAGCAGCAGCGGCGCGCGGTCGAGCAGATGGGCGTCGAACAGGCCGTGGGCAAGCGCGGGCATGGGCAGGCCGAGGCTGATGGTCATCGCCAGTAGGGGTAAAAAACCCCAGCGCTTGGTTCGGGTGGTCACAGGCATGGCGGTATCTGCAGCAGCGGAATGCCGACGAACAGCGTGGCGAGGGCGGCGATGAAGTGAATGCCCGCCGCGATCTTGGTGACGAACTGCTGCCGCTCGTTCAGCGCCTCGGGTGTGCGCGACAGGCGCCAGAAATAACCGGCCATCCACAGCAGCAGCACAAGAGTCAGCACAGTGAGCACGCCGAGGCCGGCATTGAGCCAGTTCCACACACCCTGTGCCGGGTCGGGCGGGCTGAGTTTGCAGATCACCGCCTGGCCGCCATACATGGCTATGAACCACAGGCTCCAGATGATCAGGCCGATAGGGATCTGGATCGGATGGTAGGGCGACGTTCGCGCGTATTTCATCAGGCACCTCCCCAGGTCGCAGGGAACAGCACGATGGCCGCGTAACTGACCCACAGCACGCCGAGGTTGTAATACCAGAGCTGCTCGACCACCACCGGTTCGTAGGGCGCCTTGTCGCCGACATAGCCGAGCTGTACGCGCCAGGCCTGCAGGATGGTGAGCACGGCGGCCAAGGCGCAGTGAATCAGGCTATAGGCCAGCATCACGAAGATCACCGCATCATGCGCGGTTTCGGTCGGCGCCAGCCCGGCGCTCAGCATCAGCCACAGCAGCATCGCCGACTGCACCAGTGCCAGCAGCCCCAGCCATGCCAGCTGCGCCATCAAGCCGCTGTGCGGGCCGGCCCGCAGACGCTTGATCAGGCGGTGCAGCCAGAGCGTGCCGGCGCTCAGCAGCACGGCGCTGGCGAACATCAGCCAGCCGTTGAGCTGGCTCTCCGGAACCCGCCACTGCGGCGAAACGGTCCATAGGTAGAACCAGCCGAACAACAGCGAAAGGTACAGCGCGCCGTTGGCCAGCAATGTTACGCCCATGCCCCACAGGCCCGGCCCGTCGAACGTGCGTGAATGCAGCGGCGGTTCGCCGGGCTGGGTATGGGCATCCGGCGCGGCCGCTGGATGCGCGCCGTTCTCCCAGGACCAGCGAAAGAGCACGATTAGAGTCGCCACGGTCGCACCCAGTGCGACCCAGTAGAACTTGTTCAGCAGGCTCAGGCAGAGCACCGCGAGAAACACTGAGGCAATGAACGGCAGCCAGCTGTTGCCCGGCAGGTGGATGATCTCGCGGGCCTTGCCGGTCAGTGGGTCGCTGCCCCAGGTTTCCCGTCGGCCATGGTCAATCACGGTCAGTGCGTGCTCACCACGGGCGACGCTGTCGGGTAGGTCCGGGTCTTTCCACAACGGATGGCGGTCGGTCACGTCCGGCAGGCTGACGAAGTTGTAGGCGCTGGGCGGCAGGCTGGTGGCCCACTCCAGGGTATCCGCGTTCCATGGGTTCTTCGGCGCCGGAACGCCGAAACGAAAGTGCAGGACGATATCCAGCAGGATGGTTGCCACGCCCACCGCCATGATGAAGCTGCCGACCGAGGACACCAGGTTGGGCAGGTCCCAGCCGAGGCCGGTGTCATAGGTGTAGACCCGTCTCGGCATGCCGATCAGGCCGGTCCAGTGCATGATCATGAAGGTGACGTTGAAGCCGATGAAGAACAGCCAGAAGCCCCAGCGACCGAGCTTGGCCGAGGGCATGCGACCGGAGAAGTGCGGCAGCCAGTAATACAGCCCGGCCATCAGCGGGAAGACCATGCCGCCCACCAGCACGTAATGCATGTGCGCAACCACGAAGTGGGTGTCGTGTACCTGCCAGTCGAACGGCACCAGGGCGAGCATCACGCCGGTCAGGCCGCCGGCGACGAAAACGATGAGAAAGCCCACCAGCCAGAGCATCGGCACCTTGTACACCGGCTTGCCGAGCCAGAGCGTCGCCAGCCAGGCGAAGATCTGTACGCCGGTGGGGATCGCCACCAGCATGCTCGCCGCCGAGAAGAAGGCGGTGGCCAACTGCGGAATGCCGACCGTGAACATGTGGTGCACCCACAGGCCGAAACTGATGAAGCCAGTGGTCAGCACCCCCAGCACCACCCAGCGGTAGCCCACCAGCGGGCGCTGACAGAACACCGGGATCAGCGTCGAGACGATTCCCGCGCCCGGCAGGAAGATGATGTATACCTCGGGGTGACCGAACAGCCAGAACAGGTGCTGCCAGAGGATCGGGTCGCCGCCACGTGCCACATCGAAGAACGGCATCCCGGCCGCGCGCTCCAGCTCCAGCAGGATCGAGCCGAGGATCAGCGGCGGAAAGCCGACCACGATCATCATCGCCATCACCAGGATGTACCAGGCGTACAGCGGCATCTTGTGCAGCGCCATGCCGTTGGTACGGGTACGCAGGATCGACACCACCAGCTCGACCCCGGCGGAAACCGCGGAGATTTCGACGAAGGTGATGCCCAGCAGCCAGAAATCCGAGTTCACCCCCGGCGTGTGCGCCGAGCTGGACAGCGGTGTGTACATGAACCAGCCGGCCTTGGGGGCGACGTCAAGAAAGATGCTCGACAGCAGGATCAGCCCGCCGAACAGGTAGCAGTAGTAGCCCAGTGCCGATAGCCGCGGAAAGACCAGGTCGCGGGCGCCGATCATCTTCGGGATCAGGTAGACCGCAAGCCCCTCCATCATCGGCACCGCGAAGAGGAACATCATCACCGTGCCGTGCATGGTGAAGACCTGGTTGTAGACGTCCGGCTCCATCAGCTCGTAGCCGGGCAGGGCGAGCTGCGTGCGGATCAGCATCGCCAGCAGGCCGCCGACCAGGAAGAAGAACGCGCCGGTCACCAGGAAGCGCAGTCCGATGCTGGTGTGGTTGACGATGGTCAGCGCGCGCCAGCCGCGCGGGTTGCCCCAGACCTCGTTGAACTGGTCGTGCAGCTGGTCAGGGTCGGTGGCGGGCGCGCCACTGTTGCGGGTCGGGGTCATGGAGCGAGCGTCTCCAGCCAGTCGGCAAGCTGGCCGAGGGTTTCTTCGGGAATGTCGTCGTGGCGCGGCATGGCAATGCCGTGCTTGATGCTCTGATGATCGCTGAGCCAGCGGCGCAGGCCTTCGGCGTCGTTGGCAATCACTCCGGCACCCAGCGTCGGGCGGGTCGCCAGGTCGCTCAGATCCGGGGCGCGATTGCCGTCACTGACACCGGCGACGCGGTGGCACTGGCCGCAGCGCTCATCGAACACCTGGCCCGCCGCACCTGTAGGCGGCTGGTGCTCGAGGCCTCCGCGGGCGTCTATCCAGCTGGCGAATGCATCGGCTTCCAGCGCTTCGACATGCAGGATCATGTGCGCGTGCTGGCTGCCGCAGAACTCCGAACACTGCCCGCGGAAAACGCCAGTCTGCGCCGCCTGCAGGCGCAAGGTGTTGGTTCGCCCGGGGACCATGTCCAGCTTGCCCCCCAGGCGCGGCACCCAGAATGAGTGGATCACGTCGGCGCTGGTGACCTCGACGTCGACGGGCCGGTCCACCGGCAGGATGAACTGGTTGGCCGTCACCACGCCGCTTTCCGGATAACGCACCTCCCACCACCACTGATGGCCGATCACCTGAATCCGCAGCGGCTGTTCGCCTTCCACCGGCAGCGGCAACATGCTGCGCCCGGTGGGAATGCCGAAGGCCAGCAGGGCGATGATGCTGACGGTGGGCAGAACGATACCGCCGCCGATGACCCAGCGCCGGTTGATGCGCTTGGCCTCTTCGGCGCTGTGGGTTTGCGGGCGGCGCAGCATGGCGTAGATCCACAGCACGCTTATGGCCAGCAGCACCACGACGGAGAAACCGAACATCGCCCACCAGACGTTCGCTACATCGCGGGCCATCGGGCCGGCCGGTGAAAGCGCCGATTGCGGCCCGTCGCAGGCAGCGAGCAAAGGAACTGCCAGCGCCAGTGTGGTCCATTTGAAAGGGTTGCCGTCTCGCCTCGTCGCACGTACGGCTCGTTTCACTTCAATGCCTGGGAGGGCTGGATGGCCATAGAACGCGAGTCCATCAATAGCAATGCCGCCATTGGTGGCCATCCGCTGCACCCGATGATGATCCACTTTCCGGTCGCCGCGCTGATCGGGCTGGTGCCGGCCGACCTGGCCTACCTGTGGACACTCGACGAGTTCTGGTGGCGCGCAGGGTTGTGGCTGTCGGGCGTCGGCGCGATCGGCGGCTGGATCGCCAGCATTGCGGGCATCATCGACCTGGTTTCGGTCCAGCAGATCCGCCGCAAGGTCACCGCCTGGTGCCATGCGATCCTCGCGGTGATGATGCTCTCGCTGGCCTCGTTGAACTGGCTGCTGCGCTACCAGGGCTTGGATAGTGGAGACGGCGACGCGATGTGGGGGCTTTATCTCTCGCTGCTGACCGCTGTGCTGATCTCGCTGGCCGCGTTCCTCGGCGGGCGGCTGGTCTACGAGCATGCGGTCGGTGTGGATCTGGATGGCGAGCAGGCACCCTGAGTCGTCGCTCCGACGTGCCGGAAATGCCCGGCTCACGCAGGCAGGAAGGGAATGGTCGAGGCGGGCCGGGCGATCGGTCATGCGAGGTGGTCATTCCTTGAGTCAGAAGGGTTTGGCCAGTACCAGCCACAGGGTCAGGGCAATCAGAACCGGCACCAGTACACCCAGCGCCATGCATTGGTATGTGACGCCACGCTCCGGCTGGCGTTCGATGCGCAGCACCAGCACGCCGCACAGGGCGTGACAGAGCGCCATGCCCGTTACCGTCGTGAGTTTCAGGATCAGCCAGCCGGCCAGGGTGCCGTCGCGCAGGAACAGCGCCGTGCCGGAGCCGATGGCCAGCAGTGCGGCGGGGGTGCTGATGAGGGTGAAGACCATGCGGGTAAGATGGGCATGGTCGCGATAGAAGAGCTGGTCGCTGCGCTTGGTGCCGGCGGCGATCAGGGCCGGCAGATACAGCAGCGAGCCGCACCAGCAGAGCAGAGCGGCGAAGTGCAGCAGTTTGAGCAAGGGCATGCCGGTCTCCATCCTGCCTGATGCGAATCTGAGGATGTGACAGCCCTGCTGGTAGGCAGTTCGGGTGTGATCAGCGAGGTGGCCGCCGCGCGCACGGATGGGCGCGGGGTCGCTGCGCTCAGTCTGCCGTGTCCTGCTGCTTCGGCTCGAACAGTTGGCTGCCGCAGCGGCTGCAGAACGCCGCATTGGGCTCGTGGGTGAGCTTGTCGCAGGTAGGGCAATTGTGGCGCAGGCTGTCCTGGCGCATGGCGTTGGCCAGCTCGGCGGTGAAGATACCGGTCGGTACCGCGATGATCGAATAACCGGTGATCATTACCATCGTCGCCAGCGCCTTGCCCAACGGGGTATGCGGAACGATATCGCCGAAGCCGACAGTGGTCAGGGTGACCACAGCCCAGTAGATGCTTATCGGAATGCTGGTGAAGCCATTGCTTGGCCCTTCGATCACATACATCAGCGTGCCGTAGACGATGATCAGCGTGGTCACGCTGACGAGGAAAACGATGATCTTCTGCCGGCTGCCCTGCAGCGCCACGAGCAGAAAGTTGGCCTGGCTGAGGTAGGGGGTGAGCTTGAGCACGCGGAAGATCCGCAGCATGCGTACGACGCGAACCACCAGCAAATACTGGGCGTCGGGCAACAGCAGCGCAATGAAGGCGGGCAGCACCGAGAGCAGATCGACCGCACCGTAAAAGCTGAAGATGTACTTGCGTGGTTCGGGGTGGGTGTAGATGCGCAGCACATACTCAGTGGCAAAGATCGCGGTGAAACCCCACTCCAGGGCGGTCAGCAGCTGGCCGTGCCGTTCGTTGAACGAGGCGATGCTGTCGAACATCACCACGATCAGGCTGGCGAAGATGATCACCAGCAGCCAGGTATCGAAACGCTTGCCGGCCGGGGTATTGGTGAAAAAGATGATGGTGTATAGCCGCTCACGCCAGCTCATCGTTTTCAGGGAATCGTTGTCCATTCGCAGTGGTCTCTCGCACGGGTGGCAGGTTTCGCGGTCACCTGCCAAAGCGGTCCATTAAAGCATTGCGTTGCGGCGACTGCATGTCGCGTGGTGGCGTTGCAGCTGCGCCATTGGTAACGTCGCTTTGCCTGAATCGTACTTAGCGCATAGTCTGACTACAGGCGCATCCAGCAGTTGGAGAGTTCCATGCCCGATTCCCAGTTGGTCGATCCATTCGGCCGGCGCATTACCTACCTGAGGTTGTCGGTAACCGACCGCTGCGATTTTCGCTGCACCTATTGCATGAGCGAGGACATGGTCTTTGCCCCTCGCGCGCAGATTCTCACGTTGGAAGAACTCTATGCGGTGGCTGACGCCTTTATCAGTCTGGGCGTCAAGCGCATCCGCGTGACCGGTGGCGAGCCGCTGGTGCGCAAGGGGCTGACCAGCTTGCTGGCGCGCCTGGGCGAGCGCAGCGAGCTGGAAGATCTGGCCATCACCACCAACGGCTCGCAGTTGCCGAGCCTCGCTGCATCGCTGCACGAAGCCGGCGTCAAGCGGCTCAATATCAGCCTCGACTCGCTCAAGCGCGAGCGTTTTGCCGAGCTGACCCGCCGTGACCGGCTCGATCAGGTGCTCGAAGGCATCGAGGCGGCGCGCAGCGCCGGCTTCAAGCGCATCAAGCTCAACAGCGTGGTGCAGAAGGGGCGCAACGACGACGAGATTCTCGATCTGGTGGAATTCGCCATCGAGCGCGGGCTGGATATCAGCTTCATCGAAGAGATGCCACTGGGCAGCGTGTCCAGTCATCAGCGGCAGATCACCTTCTGCTCCAGCGACGAGGTGCGTGAACGCATCGAGGCGCGCCATACGCTGGTGCGCAGCAGCCATGCCACGGGTGGCCCCTCGCGCTACTGGCAAGTGGCGGGCAGCGAGACGCAGGTCGGCTTCATCTCCCCACACAGCAACAACTTCTGCGGCAGCTGCAACCGTGTGCGCATCACAGCCGAGGGCAAGTTGGTGCTGTGTCTTGGCCACGAGGGGGCGCTGGATCTGAAGAGCCTGATGCGCCGCTATCCGGGTGACAGCGAGCGCTTGCGCAATGCGCTGGTGGATGCCCTGCAGCTCAAGCCGGAAAAGCACCACTTCCGCACCGACGAGCAAGTCCAGGTGGTGCGTTTCATGAGCATGACCGGCGGCTGAGACCGTTTCGTCGTCCATTCACCGAATGGCGCTTCATTCCTGTGTTCGTCCTGTCGCCATAGAGCATGGCGAGGTGCGCGGCTGCGTTTCTGTGCGCCGACGCGCTGCGAGACAGCCGGGGCGCCGTGATAAGCTTCGCGGCTTCTTGCCAGTAGCCCAATCGATGCCAGGAATCCCGATGCTCATGGCGACTCCGCTTGTTCGTTTTCCCGCTGATCGCCACGGATAGGCCGCATGCGACTGAAAAGCATCAAACTCGCCGGCTTCAAGTCCTTCGTCGATCCCACCACGGTCAGCTTCCCCAGCAACATGGCGGCGGTGGTCGGCCCGAACGGCTGCGGCAAATCCAACATCATCGACGCCGTACGCTGGGTCATGGGCGAAAGCTCGGCGAAGAACCTGCGCGGCGAGTCGATGACCGACGTCATCTTCAATGGCTCCAACACGCGCAAGCCGGTGACCCAGGCGAGCATCGAGCTGATCTTCGACAATTCCGATGGCATGCTTACCGGCGAGTACGCCGCCTTTGCCGAAATCTCCATCCGCCGTCGCGTCACCCGTGATTCGCAGAACACCTACTTTCTCAACGGCGTGAAGTGTCGGCGCCGCGACATCACCGACATCTTCCTCGGCACCGGGCTCGGGCCGCGCAGCTATTCGATCATCGAGCAGGGCATGATCTCCAAGCTGATCGAGGCCAAGCCGGAGGATCTGCGCAACTTCATCGAAGAGGCGGCCGGCATCTCCAAGTACAAGGAGCGCCGGCGCGAAACCGAGAATCGCATCCGCCGCACTCACGAGAATCTGGCGCGCCTGACCGACCTGCGCGAAGAGCTGGAACGCCAGCTCGAGCGCCTGCACCGTCAGGCGCAGTCGGCGGAGAAGTATCAGGAGTACAAGGCCGAAGAGCGCCAGCTCAAGGCGCAGCTGTCGGCACTTCGTTGGCAGGCCTTGAACGAGCAGGTCGGTCAGCGCGAGCAGGTCATCGGCGATCAGGAGGTCGCCTTCGAAGCACTGGTGGCCGAGCAGCGCAGTGCCGATGCGAGCATCGAGCGCCTGCGGGACGGTCACCATGAGCTGTCCGAGCGTTTCAATCAGGTGCAGGGCCGCTTCTATTCGGTTGGCGGTGATATCGCACGCGTCGAGCAGAGCATCCAGCATGGCCAGCAGCGCCTGCGCCAGCTGCAGGACGACCTGCGCGAGGCGGAGCAGGCGCGCCTTGAGACCGAGTCGCACCTTGGCCACGACCGCACGCTGCTCGCTACCTTGGGTGAAGAGCTGGCGATGCTCGAGCCCGAGCAGGAGCTGTCCGACGCTGCTGCCGAGGAATCTGCCGCCCAGCTGGAAGAAGCCGAATCCGCCATGCAGGCCTGGCAGGAGCAGTGGGAGCGCTTCAACCAGCACAGCGCCGAGCCGCGCCGCGCCGCGGAAGTGCAGCAATCACGCATCCAGCAGCTGGAGCAGAGCCTGGAACGCCTGGCCGAGCGGCAGCGCCGTCTGGATGACGAGCGTGCGTTGTTGGCGGCCGACCCGGAAGATGTCGCGATCCTTGAATTGGACGAGCAGCTTGCCGCTAGTGAGCTCGAGCTCGAAGCATTCGCCGCGGCGGGCGAAGCGCTCAATGAACGTCTTGAGCAGCTGCGTGAAGAGTTGCAGCTGGCGACCCGAACCCAGCAGCAGGCGCAAGGTGAACTGCAGCGCCTGAATGGGCGAATCGCGTCGCTGGAGGCGTTGCAGCAGGCGGCGATGGAGCCGGGCAAGGGCGTCGCTGAATGGTTGCGCGAACAGGGGCTGGAGCAGCGCCCGCGGCTGGCCGATGGGCTGCGCGTCGAGCCAGGCTGGGAACTGGCCGTGGAAACCGTGCTGGGCGCGGATCTGCAGGCGGTGCTGCTGGATGATTTCGCCGAGGTCGAGCTTGCGGGCTTCCAGCACGGCGAGCTAAATCTGGCCAACGCGTCGCGTGGCGGCGTCCGCTGTCCTGGCAGTCTGCTGGAACGGGTCGAGTCGGCGCAGGATCTTTCGCCTTGGCTGAGCCGCGTGCGGCCGGTCGAATCGCTGGAGCAGGCACTGGCCGCGCACGCGTCGCTGGCCGAGGGCGAGAGTTTGGTCAGCCGCGATGGCTATTGGGTCGGCCGGCATTTTCTGCGTGTGCGTCGCGCTAGCGAGGCGGAGTCCGGCGTACTGGCGCGCGGTCAGGAGCTGCAGCGCTTGTTGGCCGAGCGTGACGAGCGCGAAGCGAGCCTGGCGACGATGGAGGACCGCATCGCCGAGCTGGGCGGCGAGCAGTCCCGTCTGGAAGGCGAGCGCGAACAGCAGCGTCGTCAGCAACAGGAAGAAGCACGCAAGCATGGCGACCTCAAGGCCAAGCTGTCGGCCGGCCAGGCACGCCTGGAACAGCTGGCGCTGCGCCGTCGTCGGCTGGACGAAGAGCTGGCCGAGCAGCAGGAACAGCGCGAAATCGAGACCGAACAGCTGGGCGAAGCGCGCCTGCAGCTGCAAGAAGCGCTGGAAGCGATGGCGCAGGATACCGAACAGCGCGAGACGCTGCTGGCCAGCCGCGACGGCATCCGTGAGCGGCTCGATCGTATTCGCCAGGAGGCGCGGCAGCATAAGGATCATGCCCATCAGCTGGCGTTGCGGGTCGGTTCGCTCAGGGCGCAGCACGAGTCGACTCGCCAGGCTCTGGAGCGGTTGGAACAGCAGTTCGAACGCGCCGTCGAGCGCCGCGAGCAGCTGACGCTGAACCTGGAGGAGGGTGAGGCACCGCTGGAAGAGCTGCGCATGAAGCTCGAAGAGCTGCTGGAGCGGCGCATGGGCGTCGAGGATGAACTCAAGCATGCGCGTCTGGCGCTGGAAGACGCCGATCGCGAACTGCGCGATGCGGAGAAACGCCGTACCCAGGCCGAACAACAGGCGCAGCTGCTGCGGGGGCAACTGGAGCAACAGCGCCTGGGCTGGCAAGAACTGAGCGTCCGGCGCAAGGCGCTGCAGGATCAGCTGCACGAGGACGGCTACGACCTGCATGGCGTGCTCGCCACGCTTCCCGGCGACGCCAGCGAGCAGACCTGGGAAGCGGAGTTGGAGCGCTTGGCTCAGCGTATCCAGCGTCTGGGGCCGATCAACCTGGCGGCGATCGACGAATACCAGCAGCAGTCCGAACGCAAGCGCTATCTCGATGCGCAGAACGACGACCTCGTCGAAGCGCTGGACACGCTGGAAAACGTCATCCGCAAGATCGACCGTGAAACCCGCAACCGCTTCAAGGAAACCTTCGACCAGATCAACAGTGGCCTGCAGGCGCTCTTTCCAAAAGTGTTCGGCGGTGGCAATGCTTATCTGGAACTTACCGGAGAAGATTTACTCGATACCGGGGTGGCGATCATGGCGCGTCCGCCCGGAAAGAAGAACAGCACCATTCACCTGCTTTCCGGTGGCGAAAAGGCATTGACTGCGCTGGCGCTGGTGTTTGCGATCTTCCAGCTAAACCCGGCACCGTTCTGCATGCTGGATGAAGTCGATGCTCCACTGGACGACGCCAACGTCGGCCGTTATGCACGACTGGTCAAGGAAATGTCGGAGAAAGTGCAGTTCATCTACATCACCCACAACAAGATCGCCATGGAAATGGCCGATCAGCTGATGGGCGTGACGATGCATGAACCGGGTTGTTCACGGTTGGTGGCGGTCGATGTCGAACAGGCCGTGGCACTGGCCGAAGCATGAGGATTAAGCCGCGCATTTGAGCGTTTTTGATACTGAAGAGCCCATAAAAAGAGAACTACCGCACGGTGCAAATCTACCGTTCGTCGTGCTAGCTTAGGGCACAATTTTTACGATGCGCTGAGAGCAGTCCCAGGTGACCGCTTGTTGCGTCTTTATCATCGAATTCAGAGGTTAATGCATTAATGGATATCGGTCTGCGCGAGTGGCTGATCGTCATCGGCATCATCGTCATTGCCGGCATTTTGTTCGACGGCTGGCGTCGCATGCGCGGTGGCAAGGGCAAGCTGAAATTCAAGCTGGACCGCAGCCTTTCCAACCTTCCCGATGTCGATGATTCCACCGAGCTGTTAGGGCCGGCTCGCGTGGTGGATCGTGAGCATGAGCCTTCGCTGGACGAAGCCGACATGCCGCCGGTGAGCGCCCGCCAGTCTGGTCGCGACGCGGGCAAGAAGCGCCGGCATAGCGAGCCTTACCAGGGCGATCTGCAACTGAGCACTGACGAGCCGGTGCCGACCCTGCTGGATCCGGTCGTCGGCGACGCGGACGATGTCGAGGCGCAGCCGGCGAAAGAGCAGGCACCGGTGGAAGAAGTGCTGGTCATCAACGTCATCTGCCGCGATCCGCACGGCTTCCGTGGCCCGGCATTGCTGCAGAACATCCTGGAAAGCGGCCTGCGCTTCGGTGAGATGGACATCTTCCACCGCCACGAAAGCATGGCCGGGAATGGTGAGGTGCTGTTCTCCATGGCCAATGCAGTCAAGCCCGGCACCTTCGATCTGGACGATATCGATCATTTCACCACACCGGCCGTGAGCTTCTTCCTCGGATTGCCGGGGCCGCGTCATCCCAAGCAGGCCTTCGATGTCATGGTCGCCGCGGCGCGCAAGCTGTCCCAGGAGCTCAACGGTGAGCTGAAGGACGACCAGCGCAGTGTGCTGACCGCCCAGACCATCGAACACTACCGCCAGCGCATCGTCGAGTTCGAACGCCGACAGATGACCATCAAGCAACGCTGATAATTCACAGCACCGGGCCTCGCGCCCGGTGTTGCGTTTGATTGGGCAGACTCGCTTTCACTGGCCTGCCGCCTCGCTCTGCAGACTGTCGTAGGGTGGGCTTCAGCCCACCGGCACTTCGCTTCAGCGCGTCGTCACGCAACGCTGCCTGCCCAGTCCGACCCCAGCCAACAGAACCTGCAGACCTGCCTTCGGACTCGCATTCGGCTAGAATCCGACGCCTTCCATATCAACCAAGGCGCGCTGATGCGGTCTGAATCAGCACAGCCCCAGTCACGGCTCCGTCCCTATGCCTTCCGCCCAAACCGCCGCCGAGCGAATTGCCGAACTGCGCAGCGAAATCGACGCCCACAACTACCGCTACTACGTGCTCGACGAACCCAGCGTTCCCGATGCCGAGTACGACCGTCTGTTCAATGAGCTCAAGGCGCTCGAGGCGGAGCACCCGGAGCTGGTGACACCCGAGTCGCCAACCCAGCGGGTCGGCGGAGCGGCGCTGGCGGCGTTCGGTCAGGTGCGCTACGAAGTGCCGATGCTGAGTCTGGGCAATGCCTTCGAGGAGCAGGATCTGCTCGATTTCGACCGCCGCGTGCGCGAAGGGCTGGATTTGCCGGCAGGTGACCTGTTCGGCGATGGCGCTGTAGTCGAGTACAGCTGCGAACCCAAACTGGATGGTCTGGCGGTCAGCCTGCTTTATGAGAACGGCCATCTGGTGCGCGGCGCCACCCGCGGCGATGGCAGCACGGGTGAGGACATCAGCGCCAATGTGCGCACCGTTCGCAACATCCCGCTCAAGCTGCATGGCAGTGGCTGGCCGGCGGTGCTCGAGGTGCGCGGCGAAATCTACATGCCCAAGGCGGGGTTTGAAGCGCTGAATGCGCGGCAGCTGGAAAGCGGCGGCAAAACCTTCGCCAATCCCCGTAACGCCGCTGCTGGAAGCCTGCGTCAGCTGGATTCGAAGATCACTGCCAGCCGTCCGCTGGAACTTTGTGCCTACGGCGTAGGGCGCAGCGATGGCGAGCTGCCGGGTACGCACATCGGTATTCTCCAGGCGCTGAAAAGCTGGGGCCTGCCCATCAGCCGTGAGCTGAAACTGGCCAGGGGCGTCGCCGAATGCCGCGCCTATTACGACGCCATCGGTGAAAAGCGCGACGCGCTGCCGTATGAGATCGACGGTGTGGTGTTCAAGGTCAACGCGGTCGCGCAGCAGCGTGAGCTGGGCTTCCGGGCGCGCGAGCCGCGCTGGGCCATCGCCCACAAGTTTCCCGCGCGGGAGGAAATCACCGAACTGCTCGATGTGGAATTCCAGGTCGGCCGTACCGGCGCGATCACCCCGGTCGCCCGGTTGAAGCCGGTGCAGGTGGCGGGCGTTACGGTTTCCAACGCGACGCTGCACAACATGGACGAAGTGGCGCGCCTGGGCGTGATGATCGGCGATACGGTGATCGTGCGCCGTGCAGGCGATGTGATTCCCCAGATCCTTGGCGTAATCGCCGAACGCCGCCCGGTCGGCGCGCGCGCCGTGCATGTGCCGGAGCAGTGCCCGGTGTGCGGTTCTGCCGTGGAGCGTACCCAGCTGATCAAGCGCAGCAAGGGGCGTGAGTCGGTGAGCGAAGGCTCGATCTACCGTTGCGTCGGCCGGCTGGCCTGTCAGGCGCAGCTTAAGCAGGCGATCATCCATTTCGTCTCGCGTCGTGCGATGGATATCGACGGCCTGGGTGACAAGATCGTCGAGCAGCTGGTCGACAGGGGGTTGGTCAAATCGCCGGCGGATCTCTACTGCCTGACCCATGAGCAGGTCATCGATCTGGAAGGTTTCGCCGAAATTTCCACGCGCAACCTGCTCAACGCCATCGATGCCAGCCGCAAACCGAGCCTCGCAAGGTTCGTCTACGCCCTCGGCATACCAGACGTCGGTGAAGAAACCGCCAAATTGCTGGCACGCGCGCTGGGTTCCCTGGAGCGAATCAGCCGGGCATTGCCGGACGTGCTCGTCTACCTGCCTGACGTGGGGCTCGAAGTCGCTCATGAAATCCATAGCTTCTTCGAGGACGAACACAACCGCACGGTCATCGCGCTGCTGCGCGAGCGCGGCGTCGAACCACAGGAGGAGGGCGATGTACATCCCGAGTTCGCCGCCTGCGCGACACTGGCTGACCTGCTCGACCGGCTCAACATTCCTCATATCGCCCGCACCGGTGCCCAGCGGCTGACAGAGCGTTTCGGCACGCTCGAAGCAATCATCGCCGCCGACTGGCTCGATCTGCGTCAGGTTGAACGGCTGAACGAAAAGGCCGCGCGCTCCCTGCGCGACTACTTCGACAAACCCGAGAGCGCCGAACGCGCCCGCGCTATCGAAGCCCAGCTGCGGGAGTTCGGTATGCACTGGGAGAGCGAGAGGAAGTCTGCGGAAGGCCTGCCGCTGGCCGGGCAGACCTGGGTACTTACCGGCACGCTGGAAACCATGAGTCGTGATGAAGGCAAGGCGCGGCTGGAGGCTTTGGGGGCAAAGGTCGCCGGGTCCGTATCCGCCAAAACAAACTGCGTAGTGGCGGGCCCAGGCGCGGGGTCGAAGCTCACCAAAGCCAACGAACTCGGCGTGACGGTGCTCGACGAAGCGCAATTCCTCGAGCATCTCGCACAGCTTGGTTCATAGCACGTCAGCAACGCCTCATCCCAGCGAGCTTCGCTGTCATACCCGCTCCCCAAATGTTTCACCGAATTGGTGGGAGCGGCCTTCGGCGGGAATGCGTTAGCAAAGCTCGCCAGCAGTGAGCGAGCCCCTTTGACTCCAGGTCAGGGAACAGCTGCAGCTTTCCCCTAAAGTTTTCCTCGCCTCACCCGAAAAGCTAGTCAAGCAAGTCCGCAGTATGGATGTGCTGGCGTAGCGTTGGAGCGGTACCGGGCTCACGAAAAAGTTCGAATCTGCCCTAAAGCCAACCCAAACGGCGCCGATAAGCTAATCGAATGCGAACTCAATGGGTGCCTGGGCACAAGCCGGCCCGGAGTCGCAAGCTCAGGCAACCAAAGTAACTAGCGCCCTTGGAGGCAAACACCATGGCTCTTACCGTCAATACCAACATTGCTTCGCTGAATACTCAGCGCAACCTCAGCAACTCTTCCAATGCGCTGGCCACCTCCATGCAGCGCCTGTCCACCGGTAGCCGCATCAACAGCGCTAAGGACGACGCCGCTGGTCTGCAGATTTCCAACCGCCTGACCAGTCAGATCAGCGGCTTGGGAGTTGCCGTTCGTAACGCCAACGATGGAATCTCCTTGGCACAAACTGCAGAAGGGGCACTGCAGCAGTCAACAAACATTCTCCAGCGCATGCGTGACCTTTCGCTGCAGTCAGCTAATGGAAGTAATGATGGGTCAGATCGAGCATCCCTTCAGAAGGAAGTAGCTCAGCTGCAGTCTGAGCTAACCAGGATTGCGGACACGACTACGTTCGGTGGGCGCAAGTTGTTGGACGGTACCTTTGGAACGAGCTCCTTTCAGGTCGGCTCGAATGCAAATGAAACTATTAACGTGGCCTTGAAAGGAGCGTCTGCTAACTCGCTGGGCACGAATTTCAACGACCTTACGGGTGCGGCAGCAGGCGATATCGGCACGGTCTCTGCAGCCAATGCGGTCGCTGCTACGGCGCTGAACATTACGGGGCCTCAGGGCAGTAATGCCGCAGCAATTAACGTTGGGGCAGGGGCGTCTGCAAAGGCCACAGCCGCAGCCATTAATGCTGAAACCGGTAATACCGGTGTTGCTGCAGACGCGCGCACAGGGTTGCAGCTTTCTACGCTGTCAGGAGCTGCCACTTACACCTTTAATTTGCAGGGTGCAAACTCCAGCGCTGTAGCTATCACAGCGACTGCAACCTCAGCGACCGATTTTGCCGACTTTGCTGATAAGATTAACGCGGTTAGTAGTAGCACTGGGATCGTCGCTGTGGCCGACTCGTCTGGTAAGCTTCAACTGATAAGCGAAGCTGGCGATGATATTAAGATTACTAACTTCGCTGGCAACGCTACTGGCGACCAGTCGGTAGTAGCTACCGCGCTCGATTATGAAGGTAAAGCTACGACTAGTACATTCACTATCACCGAGACTAGTGCTGCAGCTGCTACTGCGGTTGGTGTTGTTCGCACTACTAGTTCTGGGGCGTTCTCGATTACCGCTGATACAGCTGATGTTACTGGTGCTATTGGCACCGAAACCTCGGCGTTGAAAGCGATTTCTAGCGTAAACATTAGTACCCAAGGCGGTGCCCAATCTGCTATCGCCATTATCGACTCGGCATTAGCCAGTATTGATAGCCAGCGCGCAGATTTGGGTGCGGTGCAGAATCGCTTCGACAATACCATCGCTAACCTACAGAGCATCTCCGAGAACGTTTCCGCTGCCCGCGGCCGCATCCAGGACACCGACTTCGCTGCCGAAACTGCAAATCTGAGCAAGAACCAGATTCTGCAACAAGCCGGTACCGCGATCCTGGCTCAGGCCAAGCAGCTGCCGCAGGCCGTTCTCAGCTTGCTGCAGTAAGCGAGGCTTACCGATGGGGTGGTTAATCCACCCCATCGATTCATTGAGAGGTGAATCATGGACGTCGCAAGAGCAGCCAGTGCCACACTTGCGTCATCCTCGTCGAGCAATGCAATGCCCAGCTTTCGTCAGGAGGCTGGGCTTTCGTCGTTGCAGGACGAGGGTGGCGTTGGCAAGGCGCCACAAAATGTAGATGTAAACGAAGCAGTAGAGCGAATTCGCACGCAGGTGCAGAACTTGCAGCGCGATTTGAACTTCAGCGTGGATGATTCCTCCGGTCAGGTTGTAGTACAGGTGCTGGACGGCGACTCGGGCAAAGTGGTGCGGCAGATTCCATCCGAGGATATCCTGCGCCTGGCAGAGCGTTTGGATGAGATGCGCAGCCTGTTGTTCGAGGCCAAGGCCTAGGCACGTTTCTTGTTTGGTTTTAGATCTAGTACGGTCGCGTGGTTTATTTGACGAGGTGAAGCTATGGCAGGCGTAACAGGCATCGGTTCCGGGATCGACATCGACAGCATCGTGGCCAGCATGGTGGCTGCCGAGCGCGCGCCCAAGGAAACCCAGCTTGCAACCCTCGAAAAGAAGACCACTACGCGGATCACGGCGGTTGGCGCGCTAAAGGGTGCAATCAGTGATTTCCAGACTGCACTGGGTGCGCTAAACAAGCCAGAGCTGTTCCAAGCGCGCTCGGCTACCTCCAGCAAGTCGGACTTCGTGGGCGTTACGGCGACAACCACCGCGGGAGCTGGCAGCTATCAACTGGAAGTCAAATCACTGGCGAGCAGCAGCAAGGTTGCATTGGCCGCGATTCCCAATACGGCCGAAGCCCCTGCGCGTTTTACCAGTGGAACGTTCGAGGTCTCGCTTGGTGTGCCAGGCATCCCGCCCGCGCCGAACACCAAGGAATCCTTTTCCGTCACGATTGACGAGGACAACAACACGCTCGTCGGTGTGCGTGATGCAATCAACACGGCCGGGAAAGACATGGGGGTTAGCGCCACCATCGTTACGGACGAGTATGGTTCTCGACTGGTGCTGAGTAGCAGCAAGACGGGCGCAGGGCGCGATATTACTGTCACTGCAACCGGGGCAGACGAACCAGGGCTCATCGGTCTTTCCGCATTGAACTTCGACGGTACCTCAGGCACCGGCAAAGATGCTCGCGTGTTGACCTCGGCACAGAGTGCTGAATTGTATGTCGACGGTTTGAAGGTAATCAGCGAAACCAACAAAGTCGATGGTGCCATTGAGGGCGTCACGCTCGACCTTAAGGCCAAAACCGTTGCAAACGAACCGCTGACCATCGCGGTGGCGGAAGACAAGGCGGGGGTTAAAAAGCAGATCCAGTCCTTTGTCGACAGCTACAACAAGCTGATCGGTGTGATTAACGCGCAGACCAAGGTCACATCGGTAGGCGAGGATAAGGCGCCGGTCGCGGGAGCACTGGTAGGTGATGCCACGGCGCGTACCCTGCTCAACACGATTCGCAACGAGTTGGTTAACGTGCAGGGTGATGGTGCACTGCGTGCGCTGACCGATATTGGTATCACCACACAGAAGGATGGCACGCTCGCCATTGACAGCGCCAAGCTGGACAAGGCGATGGCCGGTAATTTCGGCGAATTGTCGGGCCTGTTCACAGGTGACAAGGGGTTGGCTTCCAGGCTTGATGCGAAGCTGAAGCCATACACCGAGACCGGTGGAATACTCGAGCAGCGCAACAAGGCAATGACCGAGACGATCACTAAGATAGATGATCAGAAAGAGGCGCTCACCCGCCGTATCACCTCGCTTCAGGAGCGACTGTACAAGCAGTTCAATGCAATGGATCTGTTGGTGGGGCAGTTGTCTAATACGTCTTCGAGCCTTCTCGCGTCGCTGGAGAATCTGCCTTGGGCAGCAAGCAATTCGAAAAAGTAGGCCAGGCTGCTTATACAAGAACCGCCGGTAGGCGGTTTTTTGTTTGCAAAACAAACTCAAGTCCTGCGCCAGATGACCGATAAACAGGCATGTGAGATCGATGTGGCAAGGGGCTCATCCAAATGAATGCTATGGCAGCAATGCGGCAATACCAGCAGGTTGGCGTAAAAGCTCAGGTTACCGAGGCCGACCCGCATCGCCTGATTCAGATGCTGATGCAAGGCGGTTTGGATCGTATCGCTCAGGCCAAAGGTGCGATGGAGCGTGATGCTTTCGCTGAGAAGGGTGTGCTGATCGGCAAGGCCATCAATATCATAGGTGGGCTGCGTGATGCGCTTGATCAGGATGTTGGCGGCGAGCTGGCGGCCAACCTTGATCGCCTGTACGAATACATGACGATGCGCCTGTTCGAAGCGAGTCGACATAATGATGTCGACAAACTGAATGAAGTGGGCAAGCTTCTGGGTGAGATAAAGCTGGCTTGGGATCAGATTGCGCCCAGGGGCTGATTCGCCCGAAGCAGGTTCGTTGGCTTACCGCGTTTTCGGGGAAAAGATGTCGTTGAAGAAGCAAGCCTTTGCCGCTTTGGCGCAAAAGCTCCGCGGCGCACTGAGTGCAGGGGAGTGGGATGCGGTCAGCTCGCTGGATCATGAGTGCAGCGCGCTGGTGGCATCATTGTGCGACGAAGATGCAGCTGATGCCGGGCTGCGTGCAGAAATCGACGCAGTGGCGGCTCTGTATGATGAGCTCCAGCAGGCTGGGCGCGCTGAGCGTGAGCGGCTGGCCGCGGAGCTGACCAAGCTGAATCAGGCCAAGCAGGTCAGCCGTGCTTACGGGTCGTTAGGCTAGGCGCCCGTTACGCTGGATCATTCGCGCGGCGAAGAGCTGGGCGGTACCGAGGGTGCGTGGGAGTAGGGTGGATGACGCTTCGCTCATCCACCGCGAACCCACCGTCTCCGGCAGTGCTCGCTGCGTCTCAGCGGTACTCGCACAGATACGCGGTGTCTACCTTGACCTTCAGCTGAAATTTGCTGTTCGCGGGTACGGTGAACTGGCTGCCGCTGGCAAAGGTTTCCCAGGCATCGCTACCCGGCAGTTTCACGTCCAGGCTGCCAGCAACTACGTGCATGACTTCCAGTTGCGCAGTGCCGAATTCGTATTCACCTGGCGCCATGACGCCGATCGTGGCAGGGCCTTCAGCCATGTCGAATGCGATGGATTTGACGGTGCCGTCGAAGTACTCGTTTACCTTGAACATTTGGGTGCCTTTGCAGGATTGGAAAAGGGGCGCCAGTATGCCCAAGCGCCTGGGCTGGCGTCACCTGGCATGCGTGCTAGCTGCGGAATATGAAGTACACGGCACCGATCAGGCAAAGCCCTGCCCATAGATAATCGAGCTTCAATGGCTGCTGCATGTACAGCACGCTGAACGGAACGAACACCATCAGGGTGATTACCTCCTGCATGATCTTCAGTTGGCCGATCGACAGCTCGGTATAGCCGATGCGGTTTGCTGGCACCATCAGCATGTACTCGAAGAATGCGATACCCCAGCTGATCAATGCGGCGATAAGCCAGGGTTTACCGTTCAGGCTTTTCAGGTGGCCGTACCAGGCGAAGGTCATGAACAGGTTGGAGCAGCAGAGCAGGGCGGCGGTTTGCAACCAGATAGGCATGATGGGGTGGGGCTCGAAATACTGACGCGCTAGCGTATTTCCAGGCGGTGCCGCGTGCAATGGCCATCTGGTGCGCACGCTTCTGTCGGATTATCATCGCGCCCGTTTTTTCACTGAGTGGCAGTTTTATGGATTGTCGCCCCGGTTGCGGTGCCTGCTGCATCGCGCCTTCCATCAGCTCACCTATTCCCGGAATGCCACACGGTAAACGCGCTGGGGAGCGCTGTGTTCAATTAAGCGCTGACTTTCTCTGTTTGCTGTTCGGTGATCCGCGGCGGCCGGCCGTGTGCTCGGCTTTTTCGGCAGACCCTGTTTGTTGTGGGGAAAGCAGGGAGGACGCGATTCGTCTGCTTGGCTGGCTGGAGCAGGCGACGGCGTAGCGATAGTCCCTGATGGTACTGCCTAGAGGCGTCGTCCTCTAGGGGTTCCGGCTCGTACTTACGCACTACAACTAATGGTCCTGCAAAAGCAAAAAAGGCTGCCCAAAGGCAGCCTTTTTTGTGCGCGGGGTTTGTCGCTTAACGCGGCAGGTCGCGCTTGGTGTGACCGGTGTACAGCTGACGCGGACGGCCGATCTTCTGGCCGGAGGCGATCATTTCCTTCCAGTGGGAGATCCAGCCGACAGTCCGCGCCAGGGCGAAGATGACGGTGAACATGCTGGTCGGAATGCCGATGGCCTTGAGGATGATGCCCGAGTAGAAGTCCACGTTCGGATACAGGTTGCGCTCGGCGAAGTACGGATCGTTGAGGGCGATCTCTTCCAGCTTCATGGCCAGATCCAGTTGCGGATCGTTGATGCCCAGCTCGCCCAGAACCTCGTCGCAGGTCTGTTTCATGACCTTGGCGCGCGGATCGAAGTTCTTGTAGACGCGATGGCCGAAGCCCATCAGCTTGAACGGATCGTTCTTGTCCTTGGCCTTGGCCAGGAACTTCTCGACGTTCGACACGTCGCCGATTTCGTCCAGCATGGTGAGTACGGCTTCGTTCGCGCCACCGTGTGCCGGTCCCCAAAGGGCGGCGATACCGGCGGCGATACAGGCGAATGGGTTGGCACCGGTGGAGCCAGCCAGGCGCACGGTGGAAGTCGAAGCGTTCTGCTCATGATCGGCATGCAGGATGAAGATGCGATCCATGGCCTTGGCCAACACCGGGCTGATCGGTTTGATCTCGCACGGGGTGTTGAACATCATGTGCAGGAAGTTTTCGGAGTAGCTCAGGTCGTTACGCGGATACATCAGCGGCTGACCGATCGAGTACTTGTAAACCATCGCGGCGATGGTCGGCATCTTGGCGACCAGGCGCACGGCGGAAATTTCGCGGTGGTGCGGATCGTTGATGTCCAGGGAGTCGTGGTAGAACGCCGAAAGGGCGCCGACAACGCCACACATGATGGCCATGGGGTGGGCGTCACGACGGAAACCATTGAGGAAGGACTTCAGCTGCTCGTGAACCATGGTGTGGTTCTTCACGGTGCTGACGAACTGTGCCTTCTGCTCGGCGGTAGGCAGTTCGCCGTTCAGCAGCAGGTAGCAGGTTTCCAGGTAGTCGGATTTTTCCGCCAGCTGCTCGATCGGGTAGCCGCGATGCAGCAGGACGCCCTTGTCGCCGTCGATGTAGGTGATCTTGGACTCGCAAGAGGCGGTCGACATGAAGCCGGGATCGAAGGTGAAGTGACCCGTGGAGGTCAGGCTTCGCACGTCTATTACATCAGGCCCTACGGTACCGGTTAAAACGGGCAGTTCGACGGGGGCAGCGCCCTCGATGATCAACTGCGCTTTCTTGTCAGCCATGTATGGCCTCCTGTTTTGTGCTTGGAATCATCATGGCCCCCCACGCAGGGCCCGCATCACTATAGTGTGATAAACCGCAAAGTCAATTTGCGCGAACCCATGCCGTAGAGGGCTCTGCAGGGGGATGCGTACAGCTTGGGTGCACTGTTTACGGCATTTATATAGAGGTCGCTATCAGCCTTTAGTGGCACTTCACCACATTGTCATTAGTGACCTAACTGTTTATACTCGGACACCGACCGGCAGGGGCCTTACAGGCAGTATTCTGTAGGTTGTCACTCGTGGGTAGCGGGTACTGCTGCGTACTCTTCCCAACAACTTTGCCCTGCGCTCTGGGGCTCTCAAGTGTGAAAAAAAGCCGTGAAAAGCCAACGACCTGTAAACCTAGATCTTAGGACAATAAAACTCCCCATCACTGCTTACACGTCGATTCTCCACCGTGTATCCGGTGTCATCCTGTTCGTCGGTATCGCCTTGTTGCTGCTCGCGCTCGATACCTCGCTGTCTTCGCCAGAAGGCTTCGAGGAGGTTCGTGCGTACCTGGGTAGTCCTCTGGCCAAGCTGGTGAGCTGGGCGTTGCTGTCCGCACTGCTGTACCACCTGGTGGCGGGTGTTCGTCACCTGATCATGGATTCTGGCCATGGTGAGACGCTGGAAGGCGGCAAGCTGGGCTCGAAAATCGTTATCGTCGTATCGGCGGTGCTGATCGTTCTGGCAGGAGTGTGGATATGGTAACCAACGTCACCAACTTTTCGCGCTCGGGTCTGTATGACTGGATGGCGCAGCGCGTTTCTGCAGTGGTTCTTGCGGCTTATTTTCTGTTCCTGCTTGGGTACCTGATTGCGAACCCAGGGCTGGAGTATTCCCAGTGGCACGAGCTTTTCTCGGCCAACTGGATGCGAATCTTCAGCCTGCTGGCTCTGGTCGCCCTGAGTGTGCACGCGTGGGTAGGTATGTGGACGATCTCTACTGACTACCTGACCAACATGGCGATCGGTAAGTGGGCTACCGGCGTTCGTTTCCTGTTCCAGGCGGTGTGTGGCATTGCCATGTTCACCTTCTTCGTCTGGGGTGTGCAGATTCTTTGGGGTATCTGATTCATGGCTAATATTCGTACGCTTTCCTTCGACGCCATCATCGTTGGTGGCGGTGGCGCCGGTATGCGCGCGGCGCTGCAACTGTCCCAGTCCGGTCACAAGACTGCTGTGGTCACCAAGGTTTTCCCGACTCGTTCTCACACCGTTTCCGCGCAGGGTGGCATCACCTGCGCCATCGCTTCGGCCGACCCGAACGATGACTGGCGCTGGCACATGTACGATACCGTCAAGGGGTCCGACTACATCGGTGACCAGGACGCTATCGAGTACATGTGTTCCGTAGGCCCAGAGGCGGTGTTCGAGCTCGAGCACATGGGGCTGCCGTTCTCCCGTACCGAGCAGGGTCGCATCTATCAGCGTCCGTTCGGTGGGCAGTCCAAGGACTTCGGTAAGGGTGGTCAGGCCGCTCGTACCTGTGCCGCTGCAGACCGTACCGGTCACGCACTGCTGCACACTCTTTATCAGGGCAACCTGAAGAACGACACCGTATTCCTCAACGAGTGGTACGCGGTCGACCTGGTGAAGAACCAGGACGGCGCAGTCGTTGGTGTCATCGCCATCTGCATCGAGACCGGCGAAACCGTCTACATCCGCTCCAAGGCTACCGTGCTCGCCACTGGCGGCGCTGGTCGCATCTACGCATCGACCACCAACGCCCTGATCAACACGGGTGACGGTGTCGGCATGGCGCTGCGCGCCGGCGTACCGGTGCAGGACATCGAGATGTGGCAGTTCCACCCGACCGGTATCGCTGGTGCTGGTGTGCTGGTAACCGAAGGTTGCCGCGGTGAAGGTGGCTACCTGATCAACAAGCATGGCGAGCGCTTCATGGAGCGTTACGCGCCCAACGCGAAGGACCTGGCTGGTCGCGACGTCGTTGCACGTTCGATGGTCAAGGAAATCCTGGCGGGCAACGGTTGTGGTCCGGATGGCGACCACGTGATGTTGAAACTGGATCACCTGGGCGAAGAAGTACTGCACAGCCGTTTGCCCGGTATCTGCGAGCTGTCGAAGACCTTCGCTCACGTCGATCCGGTCGTCGCACCGGTGCCGGTTGTTCCGACCTGCCACTACATGATGGGTGGTATCGCCACCAACATCCATGGTCAGGCGATTACTCAGGACGCCAACGGCAATGACAAGATCATCGACGGTCTGTTCGCTGTGGGCGAAGTGGCCTGCGTATCCGTGCATGGCGCCAACCGTCTGGGCGGTAACTCGCTGCTCGACCTCGTTGTGTTCGGCCGCGCTGCCGGTCTGCACCTGGAGAAGGCGCTGAAGGAAGGTATCGAGCACCGCGGTGCCAGCGAAACCGATCTGGATGTTGCGCTGGGGCGTCTGGCTGGTATCAACGAGCGCAGCACTGGCGAAGACGTTGCTCCGCTGCGTAAGGAGCTGCAGAGCTGCATGCAGAACTACTTCGGTGTATTCCGTACCGGCGAATACATGCAGAAGGGTATCGCTCAGCTGGTCGATCTGCGTCAGCGTATCGCCAACGTCAAAATCTCGGACAAGAGCCAGGCGTTCAACACCGCGCGTATCGAGGCGCTTGAGTTGCAGAACCTTCTGGAAGTCGCCGAGGCTACTGCAATTGCCGCGGAGCACCGCAAGGAATCCCGTGGCGCCCATGCTCGCGAAGATTTCGAAGAGCGTGATGACGAGAATTGGCTGTGCCACACCCTGTACTTCCCGGGTGACAAGCGCGTTGCCAAGCGTGCCGTGAACTTCGCTCCGAAGACCGTTCCGGCATTCGAGCCCAAGGTTCGGACTTATTGAGGTCGCCGATATGTTGCAAGTGAGTGTTTATCGCTACAACCCCGATCAGGACGAAAAGCCGTTCATGCAGGACTTCCAGGTCAATACCGAAGGTAAAGACCTGATGGTTCTGGACGTCTTGGCTCTGATCAAGGAACAGGACCAGGGTTTCTCCTATCGTCGCTCCTGCCGCGAAGGCGTGTGCGGTTCCGACGGGATGAATATCAATGGCAAGAACGGTCTGGCTTGCATCACCCCGCTGTCCTCCGTGGTCAAGGGCAACAAGCTGGTCATCCGTCCGCTGCCAGGTCTGCCGGTCATTCGTGACTTGGTCGTCGATATGAGCATCTTCTACAAGCAGTACGAGAAAGTGCGTCCGTATCTGATGAACGATACGCCGCCGCCGGCTATCGAACGACTGCAGAGTCCGGAAGATCGCGAGAAGCTGGACGGTCTGTACGAGTGCATCCTGTGCGCATGCTGCTCGACCAGCTGCCCGTCGTTTTGGTGGAACCCTGACAAGTTCCTCGGTCCCGCTGCGTCGCTGCAGGCCTACCGTTTCCTGGCCGACAGCCGCGATACCGAAACCGAGAACCGTCTGGCCGGTCTGGACGATCCGTTCAGTGTGTTCCGCTGCCGCGGTATCATGAACTGCGTCGACGTTTGTCCGAAGGGATTGAACCCTACCAAGGCAATCGGTCACATACGCAACATGCTGCTGCAGAGCGGTACTTGATGACACCCCGGTCGGGAAAGGTTATGCGCTAGCCTGGAACGGCCGGATTGCTTTACCCGTGACACCTGCGGCGCCGAAGTCGAAGCTCGGCGCCGTAGTTTTAGTAGGAATCCCAGCTCACAAAGCCGGGATTTCACTCTGAAAATTTGATGACCAGCAGGAGCATCCGGGTTGTGCCCGGGAACTATCTGCGCGGTCCGTAGTGGCTTTACCTGAGTCGCTGCTTCAGAACTTGGGAAGTCATGCTGCGGTTTCCACGCTGGTGGTGTCTCCTTATCGAAGGTGACCAGACATGCAAGAAAGCGTAATGCAGCGCATGTGGGACAGTGCCCACCTATCCGGTGGTAACGCTGCCTATGTGGAAGAGCTTTATGAGCTCTACCTGCACGATCCCAACGCTGTGCCCGAAGAGTGGCGCACTTACTTCCAGAAGTTGCCCTCCGGTGGCAGCGCTTCAGCCGATGTATCGCATTCGACGATCCGCGACCACTTCGTTCTGCTGGCCAAGAACCAGCGCCGTGCTCAGCCTGTCTCCGCAGGTGCTGTCAGCAGCGAGCATGAGAAGAAGCAGATCGAAGTCCTGCGCCTGATCCAGGCCTACCGAGTGCGCGGCCATCAGGCAGCACAGCTCGATCCGCTTGGCCTGCAGCAGCGCACCGCCCCCGCTGACCTGGCGATCAACAACTACGGTCTGACCGACGCCGATCTCGATACCGTATTCCGCACCGGCGACCTGGCCATGGTCAACGGCCAGGCCACTCTGCGCGAAATCGTCAAGGCTCTGCAAGAAACCTATTGCCGCACCATTGGCGCGGAATACATGCACATCGTCGATTCCGAGCAGCGCAGCTGGTTCGTCCAGCGCTTGGAAAGCGTGCGTGGCCGTCCGGAGTTTTCGCCGGAGATCAAGAGCCACCTGCTTGAGCGCCTCACCGCTGCCGAAGGTCTGGAAAAGTATCTGGGTACCAAATATCCGGGCACCAAGCGCTTCGGTCTGGAAGGTGGCGAGAGTCTGATCCCGCTGCTCGATGAGATCATCCAGCGCTCCGGCTCCTACGGCACCAAGGAAATCGTCATCGGCATGGCCCACCGTGGTCGTCTGAACGTACTGGTCAACACCTTCGGCAAGAATCCGCGCGACCTGTTCGACGAGTTCGAAGGCAAGAAGGTCGAAGGCCTGAGCTCCGGTGACGTCAAGTATCACCAGGGCTTCTCGTCCAACGTGATGACCCCGGGCGGCGAGATCCATCTCGCCATGGCGTTCAACCCGTCGCACCTGGAGATCGTCTCTCCGGTGGTCGAGGGTTCGGTACGCGCTCGCCAGGACCGCCGCAACGACCCGGTTGGCGACAAGGTTCTGCCGGTCACCATCCACGGTGACGCCGCCGTCGCCGGTCAGGGTGTGGTGATGGAAACCTTCCAGATGTCGCAGACCCGTGCCTACCGCACCGGTGGCACCATCCGCATCGTGGTCAACAACCAGGTCGGCTTCACCACCAACAAGCAGGAAGATGCTCGTTCCACCGAGTACGCGACCGACGTGGCGAAGATGATCCAGGCGCCGATCTTCCACGTGAACGCAGACGATCCCGAGGCAGTGCTGTTCGTCACCCAGCTTGCCGTCGACTATCGCATGCAGTTCAAGCGTGACATCGTCATCGACCTGATCTGCTACCGTCGTCGTGGTCACAACGAGGCGGACGAACCAAGCGGTACCCAGCCGCTGATGTACCAGAAGATCGCCAAGCAGCGCACCACCCGTGAGCTGTACGCCGACTCGCTGATCCAGACCAAGGTGCTCGACGATGAGCGCGTCCAGGCAAAAGTCGACGAATATCGGACTGCGCTGGACAACGGTCTACATGTGGTCAAGAGCCTGGTCAAGGAGCCGAACAAGGAACTGTTCGTCGACTGGCGCCCGTATCTGGGGCATGCCTGGACTGCGCGTCACGACACCAGCTTCGACCTGAAGACCCTGCAGGATCTGTCCAACAAGCTGCTGCAAACGCCTGAAGGCTTCGTGGTTCAGCGCCAGGTTTCGAAGATCCTCGAAGATCGCCAGAAGATGGGCGCCGGCGCGCTGGCCATCAACTGGGGCTATGCCGAGACCATGGCTTACGCGACGCTGCTGTTCGAAGGCCATCCGGTGCGTATCTCCGGTCAGGACGTCGGTCGCGGTACCTTCTCGCATCGTCACGCAGCGCTGCACAACCAGAAGGATGGCAGCACCTATATCCCGCTGCAGCACCTGTACGAAGGCCAGCCACGTTTCGATCTGTACGACTCCTTCCTTTCCGAGGAAGCGGTTCTCGCGTTCGAATACGGCTACGCCACCACTACGCCGAATGCGCTGGTGGTCTGGGAAGCGCAGTTCGGTGATTTCGCCAACGGTGCCCAGGTCGTGATCGACCAGTTCATCACCAGTGGGGAGCACAAGTGGGGCCGCCTGTGCGGTTTGACCATGCTGCTGCCGCACGGCTATGAAGGGCAGGGGCCTGAACACTCCTCCGCGCGTCTGGAGCGCTACCTGCAGCTGTGCGCCGAGCACAACATCCAGGTCTGCGTACCGACGACTCCGGCGCAGGTCTACCACATGCTGCGTCGCCAGGCGATTCGCCCGCTGCGCAAGCCGCTGGTAGCACTGACGCCCAAGTCGCTGCTGCGCCACAAGCAGGCCATATCGACTCTGGAGGAGCTGACTCAGGGCTCGTTCCAGACCGTGATTCCGGAGATCGATCCGGTCGATCCGGCCAAGGTCGAGCGCGTCATCATGTGTAGCGGCAAGGTTTACTATGACCTGCTGGACAAGCGCCGGGCGGAAGGCCGCGAAGACATCGCGATCGTCCGTATCGAACAGCTCTATCCGTTCCCGGAAGAGGATCTGGCCGAAGCGCTTGCGCCCTACCAGAACCTCAAGCACATCATCTGGTGTCAGGAAGAGCCGATGAACCAGGGCGCCTGGTACTGCAGCCAGCACCATATGCGTCGTGTGGCGACAGCGCACAAGAAGGAACTGTTCCTTCAGTACGCGGGTCGTGATGCTTCTGCGGCGCCCGCGGTCGGGTACGCCTCGATGCATGCCGAGCAGCAGGAAAAACTGCTGCAGGACGCCTTCACCGTTTAACCCATTCGTGCGAGAGGCCGCGAGCGTTCGCGGCCTCGATGTAGAAACCGAATCAATAGGACCCCTGAATAATGGCTATCGAGATCAAAGCCCCTACATTCCCGGAATCGGTCGCCGACGGCACCGTTGCCACCTGGCACAAGCAGCCGGGCGACGCGGTTAAGCGTGATGAGCTGATCGTCGACATCGAAACCGACAAGGTGGTCATGGAAGTACTGGCCGAAGCTGACGGCGTGCTGACCGAGATCGTCAAGAACGAAGGCGATACCGTGCTCAGCGGCGAGCTGCTCGGCAAGCTGGAGGCGGGCGCCACTGCGGCCGCTGCACCTGCCCCGGCTGCTGCCCCCGCTCCGGCTGCTGCTCCGGCTCCTGCCGCCAGCGCCAGTGCCAGTGGCGAAGAGCCGATTCTCGCTCCTGCTGCCCGCAAGCTGGCCGAAGAAAATGGCATTGACCCGAACAGCATCCGCGGCACTGGCAAGGACGGTCGTGTGACCAAGGAAGACGTCGTCGCCGCCGTCGAAGCCAAGAAGTCCGCCCCGGCTGCTGCTGCCAAGCCTGCTGCTCCGGCTGCTGCCGCGCCGATCTTCGCCGAGGGTGATCGTGTCGAGAAGCGCGTGCCGATGACCCGCCTGCGAGCCAAGGTCGCCGAGCGCCTGGTCGAAGCGCAGTCCTCCATGGCCATGCTGACGACGTTCAACGAAGTCAACATGAAGCCGATCATGGAGCTGCGCGCCAAGTACAAGGACCTCTTCGAGAAGACCCACAACGGCGTGCGTCTGGGCTTCATGTCCTTCTTCGTCAAGGCCGCAGTCGAAGCACTCAAGCGCCAGCCCGGCGTCAACGCCTCCATCGACGGTAACGACATTGTCTACCATGGTTATCAGGACATCGGCGTCGCCGTCTCCAGCGACCGCGGTCTGGTGGTTCCGGTGCTGCGCAACGCCGAGCACATGAGCCTGGCCGAGATCGAGGGCGGCATCAACAACTTCGGCAAGAAGGCCAAGGCCGGCAAGCTGACCATCGAAGAGATGACCGGCGGTACCTTCACCATCTCCAACGGTGGTGTGTTCGGTTCGCTGCTGTCGACGCCGATCGTCAACCCGCCGCAGACCGCTATTCTTGGCATGCACAAGATCCAGGAACGTCCGATGGCCGTTAATGGTCAAGTGGTCATCCTGCCGATGATGTACCTGGCGCTGTCCTATGACCACCGCTTGATCGACGGCAAGGAAGCAGTGACCTTCCTGGTTACCATGAAGGACCTGCTGGAAGACCCGGCCCGTCTGCTGCTGGATATCTGATAGAAACGCCCCAGGCTGCAGTTGGCGGGTCTGGCGAAAGCCGTCCCTGCTGCCTGCAGCCTTTGGCTTTTAGCTGCTTTTAAGAGGATTCGTAATGAGCCAGAAATTCGACGTCGTCGTCATCGGTGCCGGCCCTGGCGGCTATGTGGCCGCCATTCGTGCAGCCCAGCTGGGTCTGAAGACCGCGTGTATCGAAAAATATCAGGGCAAGGACGGCAAGACCGCGCTGGGCGGTACCTGCCTGAACGTAGGTTGCATTCCTTCCAAGGCTCTGCTGGACAGCTCCTACAAGTTCCATGAAGCCCATGAGAGCTTCAAGGTTCACGGCATCAGCACCGGCGAAGTGGCTATGGACGTGCCGACCATGGTTGCGCGCAAAGACCAGATCGTTAAGAACCTCACCGGCGGTGTCTCGTCCCTGATGAAAGCCAACGGTGTGACCGTGTTCGAAGGGCATGGCAAGCTGCTGGCCGGCAAGCAGGTCGAAGTCACCGGCCTGGACGGCAATGTCCAGACGCTCGCCGCCGAGAATGTCATCCTGGCGTCCGGTTCCACTCCAGTGAACATCCCACCGGCGCCGGTTGATCAGAAAGTCATCGTCGATTCTACCGGCGCACTGGACTTCCAGAGCGTGCCGGGCAAGCTGGGCGTCATCGGTGCCGGTGTGATCGGTCTGGAGCTGGGTTCGGTCTGGGCCCGTCTCGGCGCTGAAGTCACCGTCATCGAGGCCATGGAAAAGTTCCTGCCGGCCGCGGACGAGCAGATTTCCAAGGAAGCCTTCAAGGTCCTGTCCAAGCAGGGTCTGAAGATCCTGCTGGGCGCGCGCCTGACCGGTTCGGAAGTGAAGGGCGATCAAGTGACCGTCAACTTCACCAGCGCCGAAGGCGAGCAGCAGATGACCTTCGACAAGCTGATCGTTGCAGTCGGCCGTCGTCCGGTCACCACTGACCTGCTGGCTGCCGATGCCGGCGTCGACATGGATGAGCGTGGCTTTATCTTCGTCGACGACCAGTGCGCTACCAGCGTTCCGGGCGTATACGCCATCGGTGACGTGGTTCGCGGCGCCATGCTGGCCCACAAGGCCTCGGAAGAGGGCGTGATGGTTGCCGAGCGTATCGCTGGCCACAAGACCCAGATGAACTATGACCTGATTCCGTCGGTCATCTACACTCACCCGGAAATCGCATGGGTCGGCAAATCCGAGCAGGCACTGAAGGCCGAAGGCGTTGAAGTCAACGTCGGTACCTTCCCGTTCGCCGCCAGTGGCCGTGCCATGGCTGCCAACGACACCGCCGGCCTGGTCAAGGTCATCGCCGATGCCAAGACCGACCGCGTGTTGGGCGTGCATGTGATGGGCCCAAGCGCCGCCGAGCTGGTTCAGCAGGGCGCGATCGGCATGGAATTCGGTACCAGTGCCGAAGACCTGGGCATGATGGTCTTCTCCCATCCGACGATGTCCGAAGCGCTGCATGAAGCGGCCCTGGCAGTGAATGGCCACGCCATCCATATCGCCAATCGCAAGAAGCGCTAATCGGTTTCGTGCTGTACCCGGGCCCGACGTATCTGCAGATACGCCGGGCCTTTTGCAAACTGCAGATTCGAAAAGGATTGCAGGTCGCTGAGAGGTATCGTGAATTCGCAGATAGTTTTCAGCGACTTGTGAGGGAGGCACGACGGTTCGTCGTGCCGTAAATGCGCCAATACCAACACAGACGGTAGAAAGCATGAATCTTCACGAGTACCAAGGTAAACAACTGTTCGCTGAATACGGTCTGCCCGTGTCCAAAGGCTACGCAGTCGATAGCCCGAAGGAAGCAGCGGAAGCCTGCGACAAGATCGGCGGCACGCAATGGGTGGTCAAAGCCCAGGTGCATGCTGGTGGACGTGGCAAGGCGGGTGGCGTAAAGCTGGTTCGCAGCAAGGATGAGGCCCGGGCATTCGCCCAGCAGTGGCTCGACAAGCGTCTGGTGACCTACCAGACCGACGCCAATGGTCAGCCGGTCAGCAAGATTCTGGTCGAGGCGTGCACCGACATCGACAAGGAGCTCTATCTGGGCGCCGTGGTCGATCGTGCCAGTCGCCGGATCGTCTTCATGGCCTCCACCGAAGGCGGCGTGGACATTGAGAAAGTCGCTCACGACACACCCGAGAAAATCCTCAAGGCAACCATCGATCCGCTGGTCGGCGCGCAGCCGTTCCAGGCGCGCGAACTGGCGTTCCAGCTGGGCCTCAAGGGTGACCAGGTCAAGCAGTTCGTGCACATCTTCGTCGGTCTTGCCCAGTTGTTCCAGGACTACGACCTGGCACTGCTCGAAGTGAATCCGCTGGTGATCAAGAAGGACGGCAACCTGCACTGCCTGGACGCCAAGATCAACATCGACAGCAACGCCATCTATCGCCAGCCGAAGCTGCGCGACATGGCCGATCCATCGCAGGACGATCCGCGCGAGGCGCATGCCGCCAAGTGGGAACTGAACTACGTGGCGCTCGACGGCAACATCGGTTGCATGGTCAACGGCGCGGGCCTGGCCATGGGCACCATGGACATCGTCAACCTGCATGGCGGTGCACCGGCGAACTTCCTCGACGTCGGCGGTGGCGCCACCGAGGAACGGGTGACCGAAGCGTTCAAGATCATTCTCTCCGACAGCAATGTCGCTGCCGTTCTGGTGAACATCTTCGGCGGCATCGTGCGTTGCGACATGATCGCCGAGGGCATCATCGGTGCCGTGCGTGAAGTGGGCGTCAAGGTGCCTGTTGTGGTTCGTCTGGAAGGCAACAACGCCGACTTGGGAGCCAAGATGCTGAGCGAGAGCGGTCTGAACATCATCGGCGCGAGCAGCCTGACCGATGCGGCCATTCAGGTTGTCAAAGCCGCGGAGGGCAAGTAATGAGCGTATTGATCAACAAGGACACCAAGGTCATCTGCCAGGGCTTCACCGGATCGCAGGGCACATTCCACTCCGAGCAGGCGATCGCTTACGGCACCAAGATGGTCGGTGGCGTCACGCCCGGCAAGGGCGGCACGATGCATCTGGGGCTGCCGGTGTTCAACACCGTCAAGGAGGCCGTGGAGGCCACCGGCGCCGATGCATCTGTGATCTACGTGCCGGCCCCGTTCTGCAAGGACTCCATCCTCGAAGCGGCATTCGGTGGTATCAAGCTGATCGTCTGCATCACCGAAGGCATCCCGACGCTGGACATGCTCGAAGTGAAGATCAAGTGCGACGAGCTTGGCGTGCGACTGATCGGGCCGAACTGCCCCGGCGTGATCACCCCGGGTGAGTGCAAGATCGGCATTCAGCCGGGGCACATCCACCAGCCGGGCAAGGTGGGCATCGTCTCGCGCTCCGGCACGCTGACCTACGAAGCCGTGAAGCAGACCACCGATGCCGGTTTCGGCCAGTCGACCTGCGTCGGCATCGGCGGCGACCCGATCCCGGGGTCGACCTTCATCGATATCCTCAAGCTGTTCCAGGACGATCCGCAGACCGAGGCCATCGTCATGATCGGCGAGATCGGCGGTTCGGCCGAAGAGGAGGCTGCCGCCTTCATCAAGGCCAACGTGACCAAGCCGGTGGTGTCCTACATTGCCGGTGTCACCGCTCCGGCTGGTAAGCGCATGGGACATGCGGGGGCGATCATCTCTGGCGGCAAGGGTACTGCGGAAGAGAAGTTCGCTGCCCTGCAGGACGCAGGCGTGAAGACCGTACGCTCTCTGGCCGACATTGGCAAAGCACTGGCAGAAGTGACCGGTTGGGCGATGAAAGCCTGACCGGACTCCAAGCGCCCGGGCAATCGCCGGGCGCTTGGATTCGAGACGTACCTCGTTGTGCCGCCGCGGCGCAACGAGTTCCATCTGTTCGCGCGATTGGCTTTCCTTCGCGCAGGCCGAGCGACAATTTTTCGCGGCCGATGCTGACGTTCCGGTCAGCATTCATCGGCGCATCGTGGCATCATTGCCGCTCATTCATACGTTTGTTCGTTTCACAAGAGCGACAGCGTGCAAGAAGAATCCGGCCCAAACGGCTGGATGATGTTTCCCCTTATCCCTGAAGGAAACCCGCACTCCATCATTCAGGCCGATATGAATCGTCGTTCCGTCGCGCTCGTGAGCTGCGCCGCGTTCATTGGTTGCCGTCATCTTCTGGTAGTTTTTCCCGCATGAATCGTTTGAAAGGTTTTGACCTGCTGGCACTTGGCTTCATGACGTTTGCGCTGTTCCTGGGCGCCGGCAATATCATCTTCCCCCCCAGCGCCGGCATGGCTGCAGGTGCGTTCATCTGGCAGGCGGCGCTTGGCTTCCTGCTGACCGGGGTCGGCCTGCCGCTATTGACGGTTGTCGCGCTGGCCCGCGTCGGCGGTGGCATGGACCGCCTGACTGCGCCGCTCGGCAATGTCGCAGGCACCGTTCTCGCAGTGGCGGTCTATTTGGCAATCGGACCGCTGTTCGCCACACCGCGTACGGCTGTCGTTTCGTTCGAGATGGGTATCGCGCCGTTCAGCGGTAACTCGGGCATGCCGCTGTTTCTCTATACGCTGGTCTTCTTCGCGGCGATGCTGTTCCTGGTGCTGAACCCGGGGCAGCTGGTCAATCGCATCGGCAAATTCATCACCCCCGTATTGCTGTCGGCATTGCTGGTGCTGGGCGGCGCTGCGATCTTCGCTCCAGCGGGTGAGGTGGGTGCCGCGACCGAGGGGTATCGGGCGTCACCGCTGATCAAAGGGTTCCTCGAGGGCTATCTGACCATGGATACGCTCGGTGCGCTGGTGTTCGGCATCGTGATCGCCACCGCCATCCGAGACCGTGGCGTGACCGAGCCGGCCCTGGTGACCCGTTATTCGATGATCGCCGGCGTGATTGCAGCCATCGGCCTTTCGCTGGTGTATCTGGCTCTGTTCTACCTTGGCGCGACGAGCCAGGGGATCGCCGCCGGCGCCGAAAACGGCGTACAGATTCTCACCACCTACGTGCAACACACCTTCGGCACTCCAGGCAGTCTGCTGCTTGCGGTCGTCATCACATTGGCCTGTCTGACCACTGCGGTAGGCCTGACCACGGCCTGTGGCGAGTTCTTCAGTGCCTTGCTGCCGGTGTCCTATCGCGCTGTGGTGATCGTCTTCGCACTCTTCAGCCTGTTGGTCGCCAACCAAGGCCTGACTCAGTTGATTAGTGTGTCGGTCCCGGTGCTGGTTGGGCTTTATCCGCTCGCCATCGTGCTGGTGGCGTTGAGTCTGCTTGATCGCTTCTGGCTGTCGGCACCGCGGGTCTTCGTGCCGGTGATGGCAGTAACGCTGGTCTTCGGTGTCGTCGACGGCCTCGCCGCGGCCGGGCTGGGCGGCTGGGTTCCGCCTCTGTTCAGCCAGTTGCCGTTGGCCGATCAGAGCATGGGCTGGTTGGTTCCGGTCTTGCTGATGCTGGTGCTGGCAGTTGTTACCGACCGGCTGCTGGGTCGTGCCGAGCGTGTGCAGTCGGGCATGAGGTAAGCGTTGCGCTGCAACGCCGCTGGCCGATCAGGCGGCGCTGCAGCGCTATCGTCGGGAGCGCTGCTGGCTATAATCACGCGACGTTTCCGAGGGTGTGCCATGAGCTTGTCCGATCCAAACCTGCCTCATCTGATCGCTGTGCTGTGGTTCATCCTGTGCTGGGTCGGTTACACCCGTTACGCCAGCTGGCGGGCGCGGGACACAGCCTGCCTGGCAAGCGTGCTGCATCTGTACCGGGAAGACTGGATGCAGCGGCTGCTGATGCGTGACAACCGCATTGCCGATGCCAATGTCATCGGCAATCTCGAGCGCAACGCCTCCTTCTTTGCGTCCAGTACGCTGATCATCCTTGCCGGCATTCTGACTGCACTGGGTGCGTCGGATCGTGCAGTCTCGCTGCTCGCCGATCTGCCGTTCGCGCAACCGGTCAGCCGCGGGCTGTCGGAGATCAAGCTGCTGTGTCTTGCAGTGGTCTTCGTCTACGCGTTCTTCACGTTCAGCTGGTGCATGCGCCAGTACAACTTCGCCGCCGTGCTGGTTGCCTCCGCGCCGATGGTGGGGGAGCGCAACGTCAGTGATCAGGAGCGAAGAGCTTTCGCCGATCGGGCGGCACAGGTCATTTCCATGGCCGCCAACCAGTTCAACTTCGGCCTGCGTGCCTACTACTTCGGCATGGCGACGCTCGCCTGGTTCGTTCATCCCTGGTTCTTCATGCTCGTCACGGCCGGCGTGGTGCTCATTCTCTATCGCCGGGAATTCCACTCCGACGTGCTGGAAGTCATGGTGTTCACGCCAACTTCGCCAGCCGAAGCGCCCAGGGAATAGGGCACGGCACGGGTGAGGCGGTATCATTCGCGGCTGATCCAACCGTCGAGAATTCGAATGAGCGATAGCCAGATACTCGAGCGCACCCAGCGCTTTCTGTCAGTCCTGCGGCACTGCCAGGTTCTGGGCCTGCGTGTCGAGCATGCCGACAGCCGCGGACTCACCTTGCGCCTGCCTTACAGCGAAAAGATCATCGGCAACCCGGAGACCGGAGTCGTTCATGGCGGCGCGATCACTACGCTGATGGACACCACCTGCGGGATTTCCACAGCCTGCGCACTGCCGGAGCTCGAGGTCTGCCCGACGCTCGATTTGCGCATCGACTACATGCATCCGGCTGAGCCGGGCCACGACATCTTCGGTTTCGCCGAATGCTACCGCGTTACGCCGACGGTAATCTTCACCCGGGGCATCGCCTACCAGCGCGATATCAATGAGCCCATTGCCCACGCGGTGGGAACCTTCATGCGTATGGGCAAGGGCGCCCAGGGTGTGTTTGGCTCGGAGGGGAAGGCATGAGCGATTTCAACCTCAGCGAGCTGGTTCAGAAAGCGCACGCGACCAATGACTACAACTCGCTGATCCAGTTGGTGCCCTATGCTCGCCTGATCGGCATCGAGTGCCTGCGTCTGGGCGACGAGATGGTTTTCCGACTGCCGCAGAACGAGAGCAACATCGGCAACCCGCTACCGGCCATTCATGGCGGTGTCATCGCAGGCTTCATGGAGCATGCAGCGATGCTGCACCTGCTGATGTTCATGGGGGCGCCACATTTGCCCAAAATCATCGACTTCTCGATAGATTATCTGCGTGCTGGTCACTATCGTGACACCTTCGCCGCCTGCCAGGTCTGGCGCCAAGGCCGCAGGGTCGCCAATGTCGCGATCACCGCCTGGCAGACCCGTCAGGCCGAGCCCATCGCCACCGCCCGCTGCCACTTCAAGATCGACGAGCCCTGACGCATCCGACGGGGAGGCAGCGCCGCGGTATGCGCTGTTACTCCGCGACTGCGTTGAAGGAACTCGAATGGAAGCACTGTTGATACTAGGCGGCCTATTGCTGGTGTTCGCCGGTTTCGTCTGGCTGATCAGCCAGGCATTCGCGACGAGCCTGTTGTGGGGGATTGGCAGCTTGCTGCCGCCACTGACGCTGGCGTTCGTGGTCAGTCATTGGCGTGCTGCACGTAGGGCCGTGGTGCTTTCCTGTCTCGGAGTGATCCCGTTGGTGGTCGGGTTGTCGTTGCTGGCCAGCCGCGATGCTGACCGCCTGGCAGCGATCTTCAGCCTGCGCTGGCTGCCGACACAGGTTCAGCCCGAGCTGAGCATGAACATCAAAGGACAACTCAATGGTCGGGCATTTGCGCCGCAACAGGGCGAATTCATCAATGGTGTGCTGACACTGCGCGAAGGGCAGGGCTTTTTCGCCCGCCAGGAAGTCATCGTACGGCTGCGCGAGCCGGTTGATGGCGCCCTGCGCGTCGATGTGCTGCCCGACGACGCCGGACCATTACCGGAAGTCGAGATAGCCTGGCTCAGCCGCGACCGGGAATTGCCCGAAAGTCGCCGTCTCGACCGTGGCTATACCCTGCATCTCGATCTGGAACCCGTCGCACCGAACAAGCTGAGTGGCGATTTTCACCTGGTCCTGCCCCCGCATTATCAGACCAGCCTCAACGGCAACGTCGAACTGTTCACCAATCGGCTGCGCTACCGCAACGGCGAGGTTGATCGTCGGCACGATTCACAGGATACGCTGGCCTTTGTCATCGAGGATTACCTGCAGCGTCGCCACGCCAGTCGCGATGTCTCGATACAACCGCTGCCGACGTTGACGCTGCCTGCCGATGAGCTTGAGGTAAGTGTTCAGGCTACGGTCAAGGGCGAGGCGCAGGGCTTTACTCTGCATCTGATCAAGGATGCGCAGGGCTGGCAGGTCAGGGGCGACGATTATCCTGCCCTGACTGCCGACGTGATCGCGCCGGCCGCTGCCCGCGATGATAGCCCCGCCGCCGTGAAGGCCATCCCTGTCACCGCCAAGGATCGTCATCCGGGGTTTTCGCTGGAACGGTTGTTGCGCGATCCGGCTCGCTACCAACAGATGCTGGTCCGCGCGCATACCGAACGTGGCGGGGTTGCCGAGGGTCGCTTTCTGGGGCTGGACAGTGAAGGCAAGCTGATCATTCGACGGGTCATTAGCGGGCCCGGCGAGGCCAGCTACAACCTGGCACCGGGTGAGATCGTACTACTCGAACTGGTCGAGCCATGACCCAGGGGTGGCGCAAGACAGGCGCCGCCCGCCCTTGAAATCCATCGTCGTGCCCCCATCTGCCTGTCATCGCCGCAGCCGCGGTCCGAGCCATTGAGATGATGTGGAGTTCGTAGACGATGAGTGTGGAGACTCAAAAAGAAACCCTGGGCTTCCAGACTGAAGTGAAGCAGCTGCTTCATCTGATGATCCATTCGCTGTACTCGAACAAGGAAATCTTCCTTCGCGAACTGATTTCCAACGCTTCCGACGCTGCTGACAAGCTGCGCTTCGAAGCACTGGCCAAGCCGGAGCTGCTCGAAGGTGGCGCCGAGCTGAAGATCCGGCTTTCCTTCGATAAGGAGGCCAAGACCGTCACCCTCGAAGACAACGGCATTGGCATGAGCCGCGAGGACGTGATCGCGCATCTGGGCACCATCGCCAAATCCGGCACTGCGGATTTTCTGAAGAATCTCTCCGGCGACCAGAAGAAGGATTCGCACCTGATCGGCCAGTTCGGTGTGGGCTTCTATTCGGCATTCATCGTCGCCGACAAGGTCGACGTTTACAGCCGCCGCGCCGGTACTCCGGCGAGCGAAGGTGTGCACTGGTCTTCGAAGGGCGAGGGCGAGTTCGAAGTCGCCACCGTCGATAAGCCCGAGCGCGGCACCCGCATCGTCCTTCACCTGAAGAAGGGTGAAGAAGAGTTCGCCGATGGCTGGCGCCTGCGCAATATCGTCAAGAAGTATTCCGACCATATCGCCTTGCCCATCGAGTTGCCGAAGGAGCCCCTTTCGTCTCTGGAGAGCGATGAAGAGAAGGACAAGCCGGCGGAAACCGAATGGGAAACGGTCAACCGTGCCAGTGCCCTCTGGACCCGTCCGCGCAGCGAAGTGAAGGACGAGGAATACCAGGAGTTCTACAAGCACGTCGCTCACGACTTCGAAAATCCGCTGTCCTGGAGCCACAACAAGGTCGAGGGCAAGCTGGAGTACACCTCGCTGCTCTACGTGCCGGGCCGCGCGCCGTTCGACCTCTATCACCGCGAAGCACCCAAGGGGCTCAAGCTCTACGTACAGCGTGTGTTCATCATGGATCAGGCGGACGAGTTCCTGCCGTTGTATCTGCGTTTCATCAAGGGTGTGGTGGACTCCAACGACCTGTCGCTCAACGTCTCCCGCGAGATCCTGCAGAAGGATCCGGTGATCGACTCGATGAAATCGGCGCTGACCAAGCGCGTGCTGGACATGCTGGAAAAGCTGGCCAAGGACAAGCCGGAGGACTACAAGCAGTTCTGGTCGCAGTTCGGCCAGGTGCTCAAGGAAGGCCCAGCGGAAGATTTCGCCAACAAGGAGAAGATCGCCGGCCTGCTGCGCTTCGCCTCCACCAGCGATGCGTCCGGCGAGCAGTCGGTAGCGCTGGCCGATTACCTGGGCCGGGTGAAGGAAGGCCAGGACAAGATCTATTACCTGACCGGCGAGAGCCATGCACAGGTCAAGAACAGTCCGCACCTGGAGGTTTTCCGCAAGAAGGGCATCGAGGTGCTGTTGCTCACCGACCGCATCGACGAGTGGCTGATGAGCTATCTCACCGAGTTCGACGGTAAGCAGTTCGTCGACGTGGCGCGTGGCGACCTGGATCTGGGCAAGCTGGACTCGGAAGAGGACAAGAAGGCCCAGGAAGAGATTGCCAAAGCCAAGGAAGGGCTGATCGAGCGTCTCAAGGGCGCGCTGGGCGACGAGGTCGCCGAGGTGCGAGTCTCGCATCGCCTGACCGACTCGCCAGCCATTCTTGCCATCGGTGAGCAGGATCTCGGCTTGCAGATGCGTCAGATCCTTGAGGCTAGCGGGCAGAAGGTGCCGGAGTCCAAGCCGATCTTCGAGATCAACCCGCAGCATCCGCTGATCGAGAAGCTGGACGCCGAGCCGGACGAAGATCGCTTCGCCGATCTTTCACACATCCTCTTCGATCAGGCCGCACTCGCGGCGGGAGACAGCCTCAAGGACCCGGCTGCCTATGTGCAGCGTCTGAACAAGCTGCTGGTCGAACTTTCGGCCTGAGCCGCTGCTGCAAGATGAAAACGGCCCGTCAACGACGGGCCGTTTTCATTTCCTTCCATTCAGACCAATACGCTGACCAGGCGAGTGCCATGGGTGAGGTTGTCGGCGACCGGACAACGCTTTTCGATCTGCTCCAGCAGCGCCTGTTTGCCCTCCCGGTCCAGATCGGCATCGATCTCGACCTTGACGCGCAGCTCCTGGAAGCCAGGGCGGACGTCCGGGTCGCGGCCGAGCAGGCCGGCCGGGTCGTAGTCCGCTTCGATCTCGAAGCGCATGCCGCGTAGTTCGATCTTCTGCTGATGAGCGATGAACCGGCCGATGGTGCCGAAACAGCCCGCCACCGCAGCCATGATGGCTTCCAGTGGAGTGGGGCCGAGGTCCTGACCAGCCGCGTTCTTCGGTTGATCCATGATCAGGCGGTGGTTGCCGCACTCGACCTCGATTGCCATACCTGCATTCAATTGTCCGCGTGCGCTGATGGTCTTCAGGGCCATGGAAACGTGCCTCGCTCAGTTAGGTGATCAATCAAACGCGGCAGAGTGGCCCGCGTTTCTGTTCCAGGCATGCTATGGCGCCTTGCCCTGGCCGGCCTTGATGTTTGTCAAATACGGTGGGGGGTATTGTCGCGCTATGCCACGGCTGAACGGTCAAGCATAGCGGCGGTCTATTCGCTGCCTGTCCGGAGGACCACGCCTTGCCAAAAAAACGACCCGCCCTGTTGCTCGCTCTCTTTCTTTGTTTGCCGCTGGCTTGTGCTCAAGCGCGCGATTACCGCTACAGCGACGCACACCTGCATTACGTGGATTTCTTCCAGGAGACCGATGGCATGCAAAAGCTGCTCAAGGCGATGGACGCCGGCGGCATCGATCACGTCATGATCAGCGGTATTCCGGTAGCGAAGAAGTGGCACGAGAACGAGCCCAAGCGTCCGCGCTATTACGCTGGGGATGATGCGCCGGTGTACTGGTACAGCGCTACCGATGTGCTGGTCGCCGCAGCCCTTGAGGAGCTGGATGAGGAGCAGCGCAAGCGCTTCCATCCCTTTCTGTCTGGCTTCAATCCCAATGACAAGAACGCCGACGCCCATATTCGGCGGATGCTCGAGCTGCATCCGGGGCTCTGGCAGGGGCTGGGGGAGGTATTCACGCGTCACGATGACGTAACCGCCCTGACCGAGGGTGACACTCCGCGGGCCAACAACGAGGCGCTGACGAGGGTCTACCATCTGGCGGCCGAGTTCGATCTGCCGGTGCTGCTGCATTCGAACATCACCTCCAAGCGCGAGCGCAATCCGCTCTATCTCGCCGAGCTGGAGGAGCCGCTGCGCAACCACCCGCATACCCGTTTCATCTGGGCCCACGCTGGCACCAGCATGGAGCTTCATCGGCATCAGGAGAAGCTGGAGTTTCTGTACGATACGGTCAGCCGACTGCTCGGTGACTATTCCAATCTCTACATCGACCTATCCTGGACGATGCTGCGTCCTTACCTGCTGGACGAGCAGGGCAATCCGGACCCCAAATGGGTGGCGCTGGTCGAGCGATATCCGGATCGCTTCGTGATCGGTTCGGACGTGGTAGGACGTTTCGACAGCTTGGCCTCGGGTATGCAGGCATTCGAGCCGTTCCTCGATGCACTCCCTGAATCGGTGGCGCAGGGCGTCGCTCGAGACAACTTCCTTGCGCTGTTGCCACGCAAGCGGCAGCAGCAACTGCGCTGATCGTCACGCTGCTGTCATCGTTGCGTCATAACCTGCCGGCTCCGTAATCCATCAAGGAGCAGGTACATGTCGTTAGTCCGTTTGGCGTTGGCCGTGGCCGTGCTGGGAATGAGTGCGCCGCTTGCGCAAGCCGACGTGCAGGTGGTGGGACTAGTGGAATATGGTCTGTTCGAAACAACGAAAGAGGATTTCCAGCCCGGGGAGCGCGTTCTGACACGACGCGATCAGTCGATCCGCCAGACCACCGAGATCCCCGCGAAACTCGGCAGCAAATTCGGCCTGCGTTATCGCCTGGTGGGCAAGCAGGCTGCTGATACGCCGTTGACGTTGCTCTACCTGACGCCAGGCGTGCAGACGCCCGACGGCAAACGACACGACAAGTTCGAAGTGGTCCAGGCGCTGGTCCCTGACGTGGAGCAGGATGTCATGGCATTCGAATTCACCGAGCCCCACGAAGTAGTGCCTGGCGAGTGGCGGATGATGGTGTTCCAGGGAGATCGCAAGCTGGCCGAGCAACGCTTCACGGTACGCGAGCAGTAGTGGCTAATCGCAGTCGGACCGTTAGTCGATTAGGACGCTCGGGCCGGTTCATTGGCGGCAGGATTCGGGTGGGCGGTTTTGCCTTTTCGATGATGCAGCATGCCACGCGCTCGGCGTTGCTTCATTTCATGGAGAAGGTACATGTCCATCCGCTCGCTCACTATTGGTAAGCGCCCAACACTGGGTTTCGGCTTGATTGGTCTGCTCGTTCTTTTCCTCGGTCTGTTCGCAATGAACCAGATGGCCAACATGCGCGAAGAAGCAGGGCGAATCAGACCAGCGCGGCAAGCCAGGAGCTGGCGCGGTTGGCGATAGGGCTGAACGAGGTGGTGCGGAAGTTCCCAGGTCTGATCTGCGCTAAAGAAGAAGAATTCTCAGTTCCGGAAACATATTTCTCCAGAGGGGTCAAGTTACCGGTGACCTCATCCGATATACGGTTATTACCGTAGTCGTATGAGGTCGCGTTATGTTCAGACAGATGAAGATTGCCCTGAGGGCTGGCTTGGGGTTCGGCATCGTGGCGTTGCTGGTCTTTGCGCTCGGCGTTTTCGCGCTGACGCGCATCTCGGCAATGGAGGATGAGACTGAGGAAATCGGGCAGCATCTGTTACCAACGATTCAGTTGTTGGGTCAAGCAAACCAGGATTTCCTACGTATCCGTGCCGGAACCTTGCGGCTGCTTATTGGTGACCAGCAAGAGCAGCGCAGCGGTGTAGACGGCCTGCAGACGCTCCGCAGAACGCTGGCGCAAGAGCGCGAGGATTTGGATCGCCTGGTTCAGGACGCCCAGGGCAAAGCGCTGCTGGCGACATTCGATCAATCCCTGGCCCGCTACGAGACCTTTCAGCGGCAGATGATAGATCTCGCGTTGCAGGGACGTACGGATGAGGCGATCGCGATCACACGAGGCGAGCTCAACGAGCATGCGAGCGTCACTTCGGAGACCTTGCGCGACCTTATCGACATCAAGCGTAAAGCCGCCGATGCGGCTAGCGCCAACTCCATGGCAGTCGCGGCTAGCGCTTTCCAGGGTGTAGTGGTCGCCATGGTGCTGGCGGTCATCGCGACCATCATCCTGGCACTATTGCTGACCCGCAGCATCGTTCAACCGCTGGCCGAGGCTGTCGGCGTCGCCGAAGTCATCGCGGGCGGCGATCTGACCCGCAGCATTCGGGTGGTCGGCAACGACGAGCCCGCGCGCCTGCTCGTCGCGCTTCAGGCCATGCAGCAAAGTCTTCGCGATACCATCCAGGGTATTTCCCACTCATCCAACCAGTTGGCCTCGGCGGCGGAAGAGCTCAACGTCGTGACCGAAGACTCTACCCGTGGCTTGCATCAGCAAAACCACGAGATCGAGCAGGCCGCCACCGCAGTCAACGAAATGACCACCGCGGTGGATGAGGTGGCGCGCAATGCCGTCGCGACGTCCGAAGCCTCGCGCGAGTCCGACGAGACGGCGCAGCATGGTCGGCAGCAGGTCATCCGCACGGTCGAGTCGATCGACCTGCTGGCGGGCGACGTAACCCAGACGGCCACCGAGGTGGAGCGGTTGGCAGGCCAGGTGCGCGATATCAGCAAGGTGCTGGACGTGATTCGCTCCATCGCGGAGCAGACCAACCTGCTGGCCCTCAACGCGGCTATCGAAGCGGCGCGCGCCGGTGATGCCGGCAGGGGGTTCGCCGTGGTTGCCGATGAGGTGAGGGCTCTGGCGCACCGCACACAGCAGTCGACCGCAGAAATCGAACAGATGATCGGCGATGTACATCAGGGCACCGACAAGGCGGTGCATGCCATGCAGGCGAGCAATGAGCGCGCCAGGACCACGCTGGAGCTGGCGCGGGCAGCCGGTGAGGCGCTCGATGGCATCGCCAGCGCGATCAGCCAGATCAGCGAGCGCAACCTCGTGATCGCCAGTGCGTCGGAGGAGCAGGCTCAGGTCGCCCGTGAGGTTGATCGCAATCTGGTGAACATTCGCGATCTGTCGCTGCAATCTTCAGCGGGTGCGAACCAGACCAGTGCAGCCAGTCAGGAGCTGGCACGCCTGGCGATCGATCTGAACAATCTCGTGGCACGCTTCCAGGTCTGATCCCGAGGGCGCTCTTCCAGGGCGCCCTTTGTTCTTCAAGCGCTTCGAGCCGACTACTTCGCCCACCCGTGACAGCTCAACGCTGGGCATGGGCGGTCCAGCGGCGTACCATCCCGCGTTTTTCCATGGCAGGAACGGTCCGTTCGGGGCCGCTCTTTCCCAGCTGCGAGATGCGCCTATGTCCGATATGCCTCGAATCGTCCGCCTCATCAGTCGCACCAGTCTGGTACTCCAGATCGTCATCGGACTGGTCGTCGGAGCGTTACTGGCGCTCTTCCTGCCGGCTGCCGCCAAATCGGCCGCGCTGCTGGGCGACCTGTTCGTTCAGGCGCTCAAGGCCGTAGCGCCGGTTCTGGTATTCGTGTTGGTGACTTCGTCACTGGCCAACCACAAGCGCGGTCAGCCCACCCACATACGGCCCATCATCGTGCTTTACGCGCTGGGTACGCTGAGTGCGGCGGCGGTTGCGGTGCTGGCGAGCTTCCTGTTTCCGACCTCGCTGACGCTGGTAAGCGAAGCAACTGACGTGATACCGCCGTCCGGGGTAGGAGCGGTCCTCAATACGCTGCTGTTCAATATCGTCGACAACCCGGTGCGTGCGCTGCTCAATGGCAACTTCATCGGCATCCTGGCGTGGGCAATCGGTCTCGGCTTCGCCTTTCGCCATGCACAGGACAGCACGCGGCGGCTGATTGGCGACCTGTCCGATGGCGTCACGCTGATCGTCAAGGTGGTGATCCGCTTCGCGCCGCTCGGTGTGTTCGGCCTGGTCGCCGGCACGCTGGCCGATTCGGGCTTCGATGTGCTGCTGGGCTATGTCCGGCTGCTGCTCGTGCTGGTGGGCGCCATGCTGTTCATGGCGCTGGTGATGAACCCGCTGATCGTGTTCTGGCAGATCCGCCGCAATCCCTATCCGCTGGTACTCACCTGCCTCCGTGAGAGTGGCATCACGGCCTTCTTCACGCGCAGTTCGGCTGCCAATATTCCGGTGAACATGCAGTTGTGCCAGCGTCTCGGGCTGCACAAGGACACCTACTCGGTGTCCATCCCGCTGGGTGCGACCATCAACATGGGTGGGGCAGCAATCACCATCACGGTGCTTACGCTGGCTGCGGTCAATACTCTCGGCATCCAGGTGGATATCGCCACGGCGGTGCTGCTGAGCCTGTTGGCGGCGGTCTGCGCCTGCGGGGCCTCGGGTGTCGCCGGCGGCTCGCTGCTGCTCATTCCGCTGGCCTGCAGCCTGTTCGGGATCTCCAATGACCTGGCGATGCAGGTCGTGGCGGTCGGCTTCATCATCGGCGTGGTGCAGGACTCGGCAGAAACCGCGCTGAACTCGTCGACTGACGTGCTGTTCACTGCGGCCTCCTGTATAGCCCATGGCGATATCGACGAGGGTGCCGAGCGGCGCGTCTGAATCAACTGATCGCGGAAACAAGAACGGCGCCCTAGGGCGCCGTTCTCATGTGTCGCTTGCTGCTGGCTCAGGCCTTGTAGCGGCGCAGTACCAGCGTGGCATTGGTGCCGCCGAAGCCGAAGCTGTTGCTCATGATCGTGTCGATCTGAGCGTTCTCGCGGGTTTCGCGAAGGATCGGCATGTCAGCGACTTCCGGGTCCAGCTCGTCGATGTTGGCCGAGCCGGCGATGAAGTTGCCTTCCATCATCAGCATCGAGTAGATCGCTTCGTGAACGCCGGCGGCGCCCAGCGAGTGGCCGGACAGGCTCTTGGTCGAGCTGATGGTCGGGACCTTGTCGCCGAACATGTTGCGCACGGCCTTGATCTCGGCCACGTCGCCCACCGGGGTGGAGGTGCCGTGGGTGTTGAGGTAGTCGATCGAGCCCTCGACGGTGGACATCGCCTGCTGCATGCAGCGCAGGGCGCCTTCACCGCTCGGTGCGACCATGTCGTAGCCGTCGGAAGTGGCGCCGTAGCCGACGATCTCGGCGTAAATCTTGGCGCCGCGCTTGAGGGCATGCTCCAGCTCTTCGACCACCACCATGCCGCCGCCGCCGGCGATGACGAAACCGTCACGCTTGGCGTCGTAGGCGCGCGAGGCCTTTTCCGGGGTTTCGTTGTACTGGCTGGACAGGGCACCCATGGCGTCGAACAGGCAGCTCTGGCTCCAGTGCTCCTCTTCGCCACCACCGGCGAAGACGACGTCCTGCTTGCCCATCTGGATCTGCTCCATGGCATGGCCGATGCAATGCGCGCTGGTGGCGCAGGCCGAAGCGATGGAGTAGTTGATGCCCTTGATGCGGAACGGGGTGGCGAGACAGGCCGAGACGGTGCTGCTCATGGTGCGCGGCACGCGGTATGGGCCGATGCGCTTGACGCCCTTGTCGCGCAGGATGTCGATGGCTTCCATCTGATTGATGGTGGAGGCGCCACCCGAGCCGGCCACCAGACCGATGCGCGGGTTGGAAATGTCATCCAGGCTGAAGCCGGCGTCCTTCACGGCCTGCTCCATCGCCAGGTAGGCGTAGGCGGCAGCGTCCCCCATGAAGCGCAGGACCTTGCGGTCGATCAGCTCTTCGAGGTTCAGGTTGACGGAGCCGGAAACCTGACTGCGCAGCCCCATGTCCGCGTAGGACTGGTTGAAGCGAATGCCGGGGCGGCCGGCGCGCAGGTTGCCGGAGACGGTCTCTTTGTCATTGCCCAGGCAGGAAACGATACCCAGGCCAGTGATCACGACGCGACGCATGCGGATGTCCTTCAAAAGCTGTCGGTAGAGGTGAACAGGCCGACGCGCAAGCCTTCGGCACTGTAGATCTCGCGGCCATCAACGCTAACGGTGCCGTCGGCGATACCGAGAATCAGCGAGCGGTTGATGGTGCGCTTGATGTGGATGTTGTAGGTGACCTTCTTCGCGGTCGGCAGCACCTGACCGAAGAACTTCACTTCGCCCGAGCCGAGGGCGCGGCCGCGGCCAGGGTTGCCCTGCCAGCCGAGGTAGAAGCCGACCAGCTGCCACATGGCATCGAGGCCCAGGCAGCCGGGCATGACCGGATCGCCTTCGAAGTGGCAGGCGAAGAACCAGAGATCAGGGTTGATATCCAGTTCGGCGACCAGCTCGCCCTTGCCATACTTGCCGCCCACTTCGCTGATGTGAACGATACGGTCGACCATCAGCATGTTCGGCGCAGGCAGTTGCGCATTACCGGGACCGAAGAGTTCGCCGCGGCTGCAACGAAGCAGGTCTTCCCGAGTAAAGGCGTGTTGTTTGGTCATGCGTATTCCTCAATGGGCCCCGTACAGAGGGCTTTGCTGCTTACATACCGGGCCCAGAATTCGAAGGCCTGATCATCAAGACTAGTCATAGACTGCCGTGTTGTGGCTAAAGTCACAGCCTGGCAACAGCGACGCCATTCATGCCATATCTGTGGCCGAAGGGCGCAAAGACAGAATTGGGCGGCTACTTTAACACTCCTGAGCTGCTAACGAGGACCTTGCGACAGCGTGTCCTCTATAGACAATCGTTGCAGTGACGGTTGCCTATTGCTCGCAAATGCGTATCTCAGCGGTGCAGACGCGGCGCTAAGTCGATGATTTGTCGGGGTTTGGCTTTGCGCTGGTGGCCGCCAGCATGAAACGTATAATGCCCGTCACTGCCATCGCGAATGGCTCATAACGGAAACCACATGACACAACAGCAATCCATCGCGGTACTCGGCGGCGGCAGTTTCGGTACCGCGATCGCCAACCTGCTGGCCGAGAACGGGCATCACGTCCTGCTCTGGATGCGCGATGCACAGCAGGCCGAGTGCATACGTACGCAGCGGCAGAACCCTCGGTACCTGAAGGGTGTCGAGGTTCTGCCACAGGTGGAGCCGACCACGGATCTGGCGTCGACTCTCGAGGCTTGCGAGCTGGTTTTCGTCGCGCTGCCCTCCAGCGCCCTGCGCCAGGCGTTGCAGCCGTTCGCCGCGCAGCTGGGCGGCAAGATGCTGATCAGCACCACCAAGGGCATCGAGGCGGACGGTTTTACGCTGATGAGCCAGATTCTCGAGCAGATTGCGCCGCAGGCTCGTATCGGCGTGCTGTCTGGACCGAACCTGGCTCGTGAAGTGGCCGAGCACGCGCTGACCGCTACCGTCGTGGCGAGTCACGACGAGGCGTTGTGTCGCAGCGTACAGCAGGTCCTGCATGGTCGTACCTTCCGCGTCTACGCCAGTTCCGATCGCTTCGGTGTCGAGTTGGGCGGGGCGCTTAAGAACGTCTACGCGATCATGGCCGGCATGGCAGCCGCGCTGGGCATGGGCGAAAACACGCGCAGCATGCTGATTACCCGGGCCCTGGCGGAAATGACCCGCTTCGCGGTAAAGCTGGGGGCCAACCCCATGACCTTTCTCGGGCTGGCCGGTGTCGGCGACCTGATCGTCACCTGTACTTCACCCAAGAGCCGCAACTTCCAGGTGGGCTATGCGCTTGGCGAAGGACTAAGCCTGGACGAGGCGGTTTCCCGCCTGGGCGAGGTCGCCGAAGGCGTGAACACCATCAAGGTGCTCAAATGCAAGGCCGAGGAACTGCAGGTCTACATGCCGCTGGTCGCGGGGTTGCACGCCATTCTGTTCGAGGGTCGTACGCTCGATCAGATCATCGCCATGCTGATGCGCGGTGAGCCCAAGACCGACGTGGATTTCATTTCAACCGACGGATTCTGAACCGAGCTCCAGGAGACTCCATGAACCAATCCAATCAGGCGACGGACCGGGAATCCTTGATTCTACGAGCCGTCTGGATGCTGATCTTCTTCTTCGTCTGGCAACTGGCCGAACTGGTGCTGCTGGTCGTGGTGGTCCTGCAGCTGGTGCTGCGTCTGGTCAAGGGTCATCCGGACGCCAGTCTGCAGGGCTTCGGTGACAGCCTCAGTCAGTACGTTGCGCAGATCGGGCGCTTCGCTACTTTCAATACCGAGCAAAAGCCCTGGCCGCTGTCCGACTGGCCGGCACCGAGACCGGCTGACGTCGAGCTGACACCGCCGGCACCTCCCGCAGCGCCGGAGCAGCCGAAGGAGGGGCCGGCACCATGAGGCTGTGGTTGTTGCGTCATGGTCACGCCGAGCCGAACGCGCGCACCGATGCCGAGCGCAATCTGACCGAGGGTGGGCGTCGAGATGTCCGGCGCAGCGCTACCTTTCTGCGAGGCAAACCGCTGCAGACGATCTTTGTGAGCCCGTACCGGCGCGCGCAGCAGACTGCGGACGAGGTCTGCGCGGCGCTGGGCTTCAGCGGCCAGCGCGAAACCGTGGACTGGGCCACGCCCGAGTCGGATCTGCAGGAGGCCCTGAGAGCGCTCGATTCGCGTGGCGAGCACGATCTGCTTCTGGTCACCCACCAGCCCTTCGTCGGCAACCTGGCCGGTTGGCTGGTCAACGGCCACTATGGCGATCCGCTGCCGATGGCAACTGCATCGCTGGCGGAGCTCGAAGGCGAGGCGATCGCCGGCGGGCTGATGCGACTGGTATCGCTGCACGACGTTGGTTAGGGTTGCTGCTGCTCACCTCGCCGCTCCGTGTGAGGTGAGCCAACGACAATAACCATCAGGAGCACGTCCCTTGAGCATCTGGCACCGTCAGCCCGACCTGGAAGCACTGCATAGCACGCGCAAGAACACCATCAGCGAATTGCTGGATATCCGCTTCGAATCGTTCGACGAGTCATCGATCACGGCAAGCATGCCGGTCGATGCCCGCACCCATCAGCCCTACGGCCTTTTGCATGGTGGTGCTTCGGTCGTCCTGGCCGAGACCCTCGGTTCCATGGCCAGTTATCACTGCATCGATACCAGCAAGTTCTACTGCGTCGGGCTCGAGGTGAACGCCAATCATCTGCGCGGCTTGCGCAGCGGTCGCGTCACAGGTGTGTGCCGACCGGTGCATCTGGGGCGCTCCACTCACGTCTGGGACATCCGCCTGAGTGGTGAGGACGGCAAGCCCAGCTGCATTTCCCGGCTGACCGTCGCAATCGTGCCGCTGGAAAGGAACTGAGCACGGGGCGGGTCGCCATTGCGGCCTGCTGATTGGCCTGAATGCCCTTCATTCGGCAGGACTATGGCGATTGCTGCCTGCCGGGGCCTGCCGGACAATGGCGATCCAGTCCGTCCGGCAACACTTTCTTCATGACGCAACGCATCTTCTTCGCCCACGCCAACGGCTTTCCTTCTGCGACCTATCGCAAGCTGTTCGAGGCGCTCGCGCCGGAATATCAGGTCACGCACATGGATCGTCACGGTCACGATCCGCGCTTTCCGGTGGATGACAACTGGAACAACCTGCTCGAGGAACTGTTCGAGCAGCTCGAACGTCTGCGCGAGCCGGTCTGGGGCGTGGGACATTCCTTTGGCGGCATGCTGCACTACCGCGCGGCATTGTTGCGGCCCGACCTCTATCACGGGGTGGTCATGCTCGATTCACCGTTGCCGACCTGGTTCGACCAGACCGTCATCTGGGCCGCCAAGCGCCTGGGCTTCATCGACCGACTGACCCCGGCTGGCCGTACGCTTGGACGTCGCGAGCAGTTTTCCAGCGCCGAGGAAGCGCGTGCCTACTTCGCCGGCAAGGCTTTGTTCAGCAGCTTCGACCCGGAATGTCTGGAAGCCTATATCGAACATGGGCTGGAGCCGACAGGGCAGGGAATGCGCCTGCGCTTCGATCCGCAGACCGAAATCAGCATCTACCGCAGCGTGCCGCATCTCACGCCGGGCTGGCCGCCGGCACTGAAGATTCCACTGGCCATGGTGCGTGGCCGCGAAAGTCGTGTGGTGCTGCCGCATCACGGCTACCTGCTGCGGCTGATGGCGCGTGGCGAAGCGCATACGCTACCCGGTGGGCACATGTTCCCCTTTGAGCGGCCGCAGCAGACCGCCGAAAAATTGCACGAGCTGCTCGGGCGCTGGGGTGCGCAGCTGGAGCTATCCAAGGGGGCGGCATGAGTGTCCTGTTCGAAGAGGTCCGACTGAGCCTGCCTCACCTCGAGGTGGCGGCCCACCTGTACGGGCCTGAAGATGGTCAGCCAGTGATTGCCTTGCACGGCTGGCTGGACAATGCGGCGACCTTCGCCCGGCTTGCGCCGCGCTTGCAGGGGCTGCGTATCGTTGCGCTCGATTTGCCAGGTCACGGCCATTCCGACCATCGTCCGGTCGGGGCCAGTTACAACATCTGGGACTATGCCCACGACGTGCTGCAAGTCGCCGAGCAGTTCGGCTGGAAGCGTTTCTCCCTGCTCGGACATTCCATGGGAGCGATCGTCTCGGTCCTGCTGGCCGGTGCGTTGCCCGAGCGGATCGAGCGGCTGGCCTTGATCGATGGCGTGATTCCCTACACCGGCGAAGCGGACGAAGCACCGCAGAAGCTGGGTGCGGCGATCGAGGCGCTGCTGGCGGTCGATGACAAACGCAAGCCGGTTTATGCCACCTTTGATCAGGCCGTTGCTGCGCGTATGAAAGGCGTTGGTGCGGTCAGTCACGAGGCCGCGCAGCTATTGGCTCAGCGCGGGTTGATGCCGGTGCCGGGAGGTTACACCTGGCGCACCGATGCGCGCCTCATGCTGCCTTCGGCGATGCGCCTGACACGCGCCCACGCCCTGGCGTTCGTCGAGCGGGTGGCGTGTCCAGCCAGCCTGGTGCTGGCAGAGGGCGGGTTGATGACCCAGCCAGAGCTGCGCTCGCTGGTCAAGCGGCTACCGTTCGCCGCTCGCGAACTGCCCGGCGGGCATCATCTGCATCTGGACGACGAAGCCGGCGCCGAAGCGGTCGCCTCGCTATTCAACACGTTCTTTCAGGCGTAGCAGCTGCACACCTCTGCAATACTCTCTCGTAAAGCCTCGCTTGACTTGTTTTTGGCAAGTGGTGAGGCTGGCAACGGCGCTGGCTGGCCAGCGCGTTCATGCGGGCTGTGAGCTGATCGGTCCTCGGCCGGCGTCATTGTTCCAGGCTGGCTATTCATCGATGTCAGTCTCGTGCCCATGTCCATTGAGGAGTGTTATGCGAAGTGCATGGATAGTGGCATCGTTACTGTTCGCTGGTGCAGCGGGGGCCGCCGACACACCCGGCAGTGCCGATCTGGAGGCGCTTTCCCGTTTTGCTCAGGCTCAGATCGTCGATTATCGGCAGGATCAGGTGCAGGAGCGCGTCTATCCGCAGGATTCGATCAGGCGCATCAGCGGCAAACTGCGTATGGCTGCACAAGTCACCGTGTCTGGCGAGCTTACGGCCATCACTTACCTGCTACCAGCTACGCACACCGGTATCGAAGCGTTCACCCAGGCCCGGGGTGAACTGTTGCGCCAGGGTGCTGAGCTGCTTTTCTGGTGCGAAGGGCGCGAATGTGGTTCCAGCAGCCTCTGGGCCAACGCCATCTTCGGCAAATCCATGCTTTACGGGCCAGAGGGCCAGCAGGCCTACCTATTGGCGCGTTTGCCGGAGGTCGATGGCAGCCTGGTGGCGCTCTACGGTATTACCCGTGGCAATGGCCGACCTTACCTGCATGTGGAGCAGCTTCGGCCGGAACAACCGCTGGGTGAGGTATTACCTACCGCGGCGACTCTGTTGCGGCAATTGCGCAGCACCGGTGAGCTGCAATTGCCTCGTCTTGCCGATGAGCCGACGGCAGAGTGGGGCGGCATCCTGGCCAGCATGTTGCGCCTGGACAGCACCATGCGCATCAGCCTCGCCGGACGCGGGGCGGTAGCCTGGCGCGAGGCGCTGATCGTCGAACGCATTCGCCCCGGACGGCTCGAGGTGGATGATTCCGAGCAGGCCGGCCTGCTCATCAGGCTATTGCGCTGATCGATCATTGCGGCTGCAATAGCCGACTTTACCGATGCATCCGCAAACGAGAGGACGCGTCGGCTCTAATCCGTAGAGTAATTTCCCATGCTCAACAATGATCGCCTGCTTGTGCAGATCCTGCTGGTCGGCTTGCTGGCGGCCTGTCTCTGGGTGCTGGCTCCGTTTGCTTCCGCCTTGTTCTGGGCTGCCGTGCTGGCTTTCGCCAGCTGGCCGCTGATGCGCCTGCTGACCCGCTGGCTGAACGGTAACGCCACGCTTGCCGCTGGCCTGCTCACCTTCAGCTGGATGGTGCTGGTGGCCGTGCCGCTGGTATGGCTGGGTTTCAATATCGCCGACCAGATTCGTGATGCCAACGCGCTGTTGCATGACCTGCAGGTTGAGGGACTGCCGCCAGCGCCAGACTGGCTCGGTGAGTTGCCGTTGATCGGCGATTCGCTGGTGAGCTTCTGGGACACGGTAGACGAGCAGGGAACTGCGCTGATCGCCAGCATCCGCCCCTACATCGGTCAGGTCGCCAACTGGCTGCTGGTGCGCAGTGCGCGGATCGGCGGCGGCATGCTCGAATTGGCACTGAGCCTGGTGCTGGTGTTCTTCTTCTATCGCGACGGCCCGCGCCTGTCGGCCTTCGTGCACAGTCTGCTGCACCGGCTTATCGGTGATCGCGCGGATCATTACCTCGAGCTAGTGGCCGGAACGGTGCAGCGCGTGGTCAACGGGGTGATCGGGACCGCCGCGGCGCAGGCGATTCTGGCCTACGTCGGTTTTCTCATCGCCGGCATTCCGGGCGCGCTGGTACTGGGGCTGCTGACGTTCGCTTGTAGCTTCATCATGGTTCCGCCGCTGGTCTGGGGGCCGGCGGTCGCCTGGCTGGCCTGGCAGGGCGACTACGGCATGGCGGTGTTCCTCGGCGTCTGGGGCATGTTCGTCATCAGCGGCGTGGACAACGTGCTCAAGCCCTACCTCATCAGCCGTGGCGGCAACCTGCCGCTGGTGGTGGTGCTGCTCGGGGTATTCGGCGGCATCCTGGCCTTTGGCTTCATGGGGCTGTTCCTCGGCCCGACGCTGCTCGCGGTCGCCTACAGCCTGCTCGGCGACTGGCTGATCAAGGAGGTGCCGAAGATGCCGACCCACGAGTCGACACAGCTGCCAGGCGAGTCGCGCGAATCGATCGGCCCATAGCGACGGGGCGCGTTCACTGCTCCTCTTCGTAGCGCACCAGCGCGTCGTGGGCGACGATGCGTCCGAGCTCGATCAGCTCGAGCGCCTTGTAGAACTCGTAGAAGCGGCAGGCCCGCTTGGGGATGTTGACCAGCACGTTCGGCGGGTAGCCGGCGATCTTGTACTGCGCCAGCGATGACTGCATGACATCAAAACTCTGGTTGATCAGCTCCAGCAGCGACGCCGGCCCGGTCACGTCGACCACGGTCGCGCCTTCTGCGGATTTTGGAGCGCTGCGGCTGGTCGGCGCTGCGGGCGGCTGATCGCCGCGCAGCAACTCGCCGGTGCGGATGTCGTCGAGTTCGGCCAGGGCGGTCTCCTCCTTGCGCCAGAAGGGCAGGTGCGAACTAATCGAGCTCATGAGCGAATCGAAGCGTCCGGGGCGCTCGATTTCCGGTAGCGGATACTGCTTGTGATTGTTGGCGTTGAGGTTGACCGCGATGATCATGTCGCAGTGCGCCGACACCACCGGGACTATCGGCAACGGATTGAGCAGGCCGCCGTCGACCAACATGCGGTTACCCTGCATCACCGGCGTGAACAGGCTGGGAATGGCGGCGGAGGCGCGCATCGCCAGCTCCAGGCTGCCTTCCTGGAACCAGATTTCCTGCTGGTTGGTGAGGTCGGTGGCAACGGCGGTGAAGGGGATCGGTAGGTCCTCGATGCAGACCTTGCCGACCATGTCGCGGATCCGACCGAACACCTTTTCGCCGCGGATCGCCCCGAGGCTGAAACTGGGGTCGACCAGGCGCAGCAGATCCAGGTAATCCAAGCTTTCGATCCAGCTCTTGTACTCGTCGAGCTTGCCGGCCGCGTAGATGCCGCCGACCACAGCGCCCATGGAACAGCCGGCGATGCAGGCGATCTCGTAGCCACGTGCTTCCAGCTCCTCGATCACGCCGATGTGCGCATAGCCACGCGCACCGCCGGATCCCAATACCAGTGCAACCTTCTTGCTCATGTGGATCTCCCTGTGGCACTGGCGATAGCTTCATGCCTGGCCGCCGAGGCTGCAAGGGCGAATGCACGGCTGCCTTTGCTACAATCGCCGCCCGTTTGTGCATGTGCCACGAGAGAGCCCGATGAGCGAACCGATCCGCCTCACCCAGTACAGTCACGGCGCCGGCTGCGGCTGCAAGATATCGCCCAAGGTGCTGGACGTGATTCTTGCCGGCAGCGGTGCGCAGAACCTCGATCCGCGCCTGTGGGTCGGCAATGCCTCGCGCGATGACGCGGCGGTCTATGGCATCGACGAGGAACGCGGCGTGGTCTCGACCACCGACTTCTTCATGCCCATCGTCGACGATCCCTTCGACTTCGGCCGCATCGCCGCCACCAATGCGATCAGCGACATCTACGCCATGGGCGGCGACCCGCTGATGGCCATCGCGATCCTCGGTTGGCCGGTCAACGTGCTGCCGCCGGAAGTCGCCCGCGAAGTGATCGCAGGTGGCCGTTCGGTCTGCGACGCCGCCGGCATTCCGCTGGCCGGCGGGCACTCGATCGATGCGCCCGAGCCGATCTTCGGGCTGGCCGTCACTGGCCTGGTGAACAAGCACCAGATGAAGCGTAACGACACCGCTACCGCCGGCTGCAAGCTGTACCTGACCAAGCCGCTGGGCATCGGCATCCTCACCACCGCCGAGAAGAAGGCCAAGCTGCGCGCCGAGGACGTCGGGCTGGCCCGCGACTGGATGTGCACGCTGAACACCGCCGGCAGTCGTTTCGGCAAGCTCGAGGGCGTACGCGCCATGACCGACGTCACCGGCTTCGGTCTGCTCGGTCATCTGGTGGAGATGGCCGATGGCAGCGGCCTGACCGCCGAGATCGAGTACGACCGCGTACCGCGCCTGCCTGGCATCGAATACTACCTGGAGCAGGGCTGCGTGCCCGGCGGGACCCAGCGCAATTTCGACAGCTACGGTGAGCGCATCGCCGCGCTCGACGAACGTTACAAACCACTGCTCTGCGATCCGCAGACCAGTGGTGGATTGCTGATCGCCGTGGCGCCGGAGGGCGAGGCGGAGTTCCTCGCGGCCTGTGCCGAGCTCGGCCTTGCGCTGGAGCCGATCGGCCAGCTGGTCGCCGCACGTAGCCACGCGGTCGAGGTACGTTGATGCGCGGCGACACGGAGAATTATCGCGAGCTGTTCCTCAACGACGTCCCCATGATGGATGCCCGTGCGCCGGTGGAGTTCGGCAAGGGCGCCTTTCCCGGCGTGGTCAATCTGCCGCTGATGAATGATGTGGAGCGGCAGAAGGTCGGCACCTGCTACAAGCAGCACGGCCAGACAGCCGCCATCGAGATGGGCCATCAGCTGGTCTCCGGCAAGACCAAGGCCGAGCGGCTGCAGGCCTGGGCCGATTTCGCCCGCGCCCACCCGGATGGTTATCTGTACTGCTTCCGTGGTGGCTTGCGTTCGAAGATCGTCCAGCAATGGTTGAAGGACGAGATGGGCATCGACTATCCGCGCGTGGTCGGCGGTTACAAGGCGATGCGTCACTTCTTGCTCGACACCATCGAGCAGGCGGTGGAGCAGTGCGAGTTCGTGCTGGTGGGCGGCATGACCGGGACCGGCAAGACCGAGGTGCTGGCCCAGCTGGGTAACAGCCTGGATCTCGAAGGGTTGGCCAACCACCGCGGCTCCAGCTTCGGCAAGCGCGCCACGCCGCAGCCCTCGCAGATCGATTTCGAGAACGCCCTGGCGATCCGCCTGCTGAAGATGCGCGCGGCGGGGATTGAAAGCTTCGTGCTCGAGGACGAGGCGCGTCTGGTCGGGCGCTGCTCCATCCCGCTGCCGCTGTTCCAGGGCATGCAGCAGTTTCCGTTGATCTGGCTGGAAGACAGCCTGCAAGGCCGGGTCGAGCGCATCCTCAAGGACTACGTGATCGACCTATGCGCCGAGTTCATCGCCGAACAGGGTGAGAACGGTTTCGCTGCATTCGCTGAGCGTCTTCAGCAAAGTCTGGTCAATATCAACAAGCGGCTCGGTGGGGAGCGTTATCAGCGCCTGGCGCTGCTGATGGATCAGGCGTTGGCGGAGCAGGCCCGCAGCGGTGCGGTCGATCTGCATCGCGCCTGGATCGAAGCGCTGCTGGGCGAATACTACGACCCGATGTACGCCTACCAGCGCGAAAGCAAGGCCGAGCGGATCGAGTTCGCCGGTGACCAGCCGTCCGTGGTCGAGTATCTGCGTAACCGTAAGGCGCGCAACGCGCCGTAACCCTGAATGGCACGTGAGGGATGATGCGATGAAAACCTGGCTGACTTTGCCTTTGCTGGTTGTGCTGCTGGCCGGTTGTGCCGGCAAGACCGCGTACCGTGATAGCTGTGCCGCGGAGCTGGATGCGGCATGGAAGGAGCAGAGCCTGGCGGAAGCCGAAGGCTTTGCCGGTACCGTGAGCTATTCCAAGGCCATGGCGTTGCTGACCGGCGCCAAGACCCAGCAGCAGTTCGAGGCCTTCCGCGGTTGCACGCAGAAGGCACAGAAGGCACGTTTCTATCTGCGCGAATCCCGCGCCGGACGCTGAGCTCCAACATAGGCCGGCCCGCTCGGGCCGGCTATGCTTGCGCAAGCAGGCCCGGCCGTTCCAGACCTGCAACTGGCTGAAGCAGTGGCCACTGCTCTGCGCATGACTCTCCCACCCCCAGCGTTCCTTCGGCATCGCTTGCCGTAGTGCTGAGCACACAGCTGCACACCTTCCGGCTGCATATCACAAAGTCGTCACCGGGCGTTTCCAGCGCTTTGCCTGGCTGCTTGCGGCAAGTAGCATCGCGGGAGGACGAACCAAGGAGAGTCTATGCGCACCCGATTGGACGCCTGCCTGCAAGCAGTCAATGAAGTATTGCTCGGCAAGGAGGCGCAGGTCCGGCTGGCCATGGCCTGCCTGCTGGCCCGCGGTCACCTGCTGGTGGAGGACATGCCCGGGATGGGCAAGACCACCCTGAGTCATGCCCTGGCCAAGGTGCTGGGCCTGGAATTCCAGCGCATCCAGTTCACCTCCGACCTGCTGCCAGGCGACATTCTCGGCACCTCGGTGTTCGACAAGGACAGCGGACAGTTCGTCTTTCATCCCGGGCCGATCTTCGCCGAGCTGGTGCTCGCCGACGAGATCAATCGCGCCACGCCGAAAAGCCAGAGCGCGCTGCTCGAAGCCATGGAGGAGGGCCAGGTCACCATCGAAGGGGCGACGCGCCCATTGCCCGAGCCGTTCTTCGTCATCGCCACGCAGAACCCGGTGAGCTCTGGCGGCACCTTCGCGTTGCCGGAATCGCAGCTTGATCGCTTCCTGATGCGCGTCTCCCTGGGCTACCCCGCCAAGGCGGCGGAAAAGGCTCTGTTGCTGGGTGAATCCCGGCGCGATCTGCTGACCCGACTCGAGCCATTGCTGCAGCACGACGAACTGCGGGCAATCCAGGATGCGGTCGGCCATGTGCGGGTCAGCGATGCCCTTGTCGATTACGTGCTGCGTCTGGTGGAGGCCACGCGCACTCAGCCGCAGTTCGCCTGGGGGCTGTCGCCGCGCGGCAGCCTGGCGTTGCTGGCGGCCGCCCGCGCCTGGGCATTCCTCGACGGACGCGACTACGTGATTCCGGAGGATGTGCAGGCGGTGCTGCCCACCGTGGTCGGTCACCGTCTGCGCGAGCGCGCGGATGCCACCGGTCACGGCGGCGGTGCGCTGGTGCAATGGCTGCTGCGCGAGGTGCCGGCGCTGTGAGGCCGCTGTCCGCCCCGTACTGCGGGCGTCCGGAGTGAGGCTGCTGCCGCGCTTTCGCGACCGCTGGTTGCTGCGGCGCATTCCGCCGGCTTCCAGCGTGCGGCTGAACCAGCGGCGAATCTTCATCATGCCGACGGCGGTGGGGCTGATGTTCATGGTGGCGCTGCTGCTGATGCTGCTTACCGCGATCAACTACCAGAACAGCCTCGCCTATGGGCTGACCTTTCTGCTTGGCTCCCTCTATCTGGTCACCATCCTGCACACCTGGCGCAACCTGGCCGGGCTGGTATTGCAGGCTGGTGGTACCACGGCGGCATTCGTCGGCGAGCAGGCCTTGCTGCGCGTCCGCCTGGAGAGCCAGGGGCGTGCCTATCAGGCCGTTGCGTTGGGCTGGCCGGCGAGCGGATTGCGTCTGGTCGACGTTCCGGCTGGCGGCACCGTGGAGGTCGAGCTGAGCCTGCCAACCCGCCACCGCGGTTGGTTACGACCGGGCCGGGTGCGGGTGGAGAGCCGTTTCCCGCTGGGGCTGCTGGTGGCCTGGAGCTGGATCGACCTGGAGCTGGCCGCGCTCGTCTACCCGCAGCCGTCGGTAGGCGAGCGTCCCCAGGGCGGCAGCGCGCCGGAGAGCGAGGATGAAGGCGTGCTGACCCGCGGCTCGGGCGTCGACGACTATCAGGGCCTGCGCGCCTGGCAGCCGGGCGATCCGCGTCGCCGCCTGCACTGGAAGGCCTATTCGCGTGGCCAGGGCCTGCTGGTGAAGGATTTCGCCAGTCTGCTCGGTAACGATCCGCTGCTGGATTTCGACGCGCTTACCGGCGATACCGAGCAACGGCTGTCGGTGCTCTGCCACTGGGTCATCGACCTCAGCGAAAAGCAGCAGCCGTTCGCGCTGCGGTTGCCAGGCGGCGTGCTTGGCCCGGACAGCGGCCAGGCGCATCGAGATGCCTGCCTGCGTGCGCTGGCGCTGCACGGCCTGGCTGATGGGGGCGGTGCATGAGTGCGAAGCCGGGTATTCCACGCAACAGCCTGATCTGGCTGCTGGTGGCGCAGGTGCTGGTGATCCTGCCGCATCTCACCCATCTGCCGCTGTGGATCATCGGCCTGTGGCTGGGCTGCGCGGGCTGGCGAATCCAGATATTCCGCATGCGCGCGCGTTACCCGCGCAGCTGGACCAAGGCGCTGCTGATGATCGGCGCGGGATTCGGGGTGTACTTCTCCCGCGGCAGCCTGGTTGGGCTCGAGGCCGGTGTGGTGCTGCTGATTGCCGCATTCATCCTCAAGCTGGTGGAGATGAGTACCCGCCGCGATGCGCTGGTGCTGATCTTTCTCGGCTTCTTCGCGGTGGTGACGAGCTACCTGTTCGAGGACAGCCTGCTCGCCGGGCTCTACAGCCTCCTTCCGGTCACTGCATTGCTCGCCGCGATGATCGGCCTGCAGCAGAGCAGCCTGGTGACACGGCCGTGGCCGACCGTGCGGCTGGCCGGCGCGCTGCTGTTGCAGGCCGTGCCACTGATGCTGGTGCTATTCCTGTTCTTTCCCCGCCTGCCACCGCTGTGGTCGCTGCCGCAGGCCGGTGACAGGGGTACGACCGGTCTGGCCGACCACATGGCGCCTGGCGATATCGCGCGGCTGGGGCGCTCGGCGGAGCTGGCCTTTCGTGTCAGCTTCGACGGCGAGATTCCCCCTCGCGACCAGCTCTACTGGCGCGCGGTGACCTTCGAGCGTTTCGACGGCCGGCGCTGGTCGCAGTCCTACGCATCCAACGTGCCGCAGGCACCGGAGTGGCAGGCGCTGGGCGAGCCGCTCAGCTACAGCGTGGTCATGCAGCCCAGCGGCCAGCCCTGGCTGTTCGCCCTGGACGTTGCTCAGGTTGCGTCGGGCGGGGCACAACTGATGACCGACTTCCACCTGCAGCGCCGCCAGCCGGTGACCAAGCCGCTGATGTACCAGGTGACATCCTGGCTGGACGCCCGCCGTGAGGCCACCGATGCGCCGGAGAGTCTCAGCCGAGCGCTGCAGTTGCCGGAGCAGGGCAACCCGCGCAGCCGCGCCTGGGCGGCCGAGCTCAGGCGTAGCGCACAGGAGCCGCAGGCAGTGGTGGATGCACTGCTGCGGCATTTCAATCGCGAGCCCTATCACTACACCCTGGAACCACCGCCGGTGGGCAGCGATATCGTCGATGACTTCCTGTTCCAGACCCGCAGCGGCTTCTGTGCCCACTACGCCGGCGCCATGACCTTCGTACTCCGCGCGGCGGGCATTCCGGCGCGCGTGGTGGCCGGCTACCAGGGCGGCGAGGTCAATCCTGCAGGCAACTACCTTTCGGTGCATCAGTTCGATGCCCATGCCTGGGTCGAATACTGGGTCGCCGAGCGCGGTTGGGTCAGTGTCGACCCAACCTTCCAAGTCGCGCCCGAGCGCGTCGAGCAGGGGCTGGAGCAGGCCCTGGCCCGCGAGCAGAGCTTTCTCGCCGACGAGCCGCTGTCGCTGCTGCGGTTCCGCGACGTCGGCTGGATGAACACGTTGCGGCTGCGCTGGGACAGCCTCAACTATGGCTGGCAGCGCTGGGTCCTCAATTATCAGGATGAGCAGCAGTCGCAGATGCTGCAGCGCTGGTTCGGCAAGCTCGACGGCCAGGCGCTCGGTCTGGGCCTGGTCGCCGTGCTCGGGCTGCTGACCGGAATACTGGCGCTCGTGCTGTTCAAACCCTGGCGGCGGGAAAAGGATGTTCAGCAGCGCCAGTTCGATCGCTTCGAACGCTTGCTCGCGCGCCAGGGCGTTCGCCGGCTCAAAGGCGAGGGCGCGCGCAGCTTCGCCGAGCGGGCTGCCGCCGAGCTGCCCGAACAGGCGACAGCCATTCGCGCCTTCGTCAGGCTGTACGAGGCACAGCGCTATGCGCAGCAGCCCGGAGCGGGGGACGAACTGTCGCGTGCCCTGACCACTGTCCGACGTGCCATGCCCTGGCGTCTCCCTGCCCCGTCGCGGCGTTCCTGACATTCGTTCATTGCCGGCATGGATGATTCGGCATTTCATCCGGCTGCTTCTGCCAGACAGGGTCGCGCGGCCCACCATGCGCCTTTAACATCGCCGGCATAACGAACGATAACGAGGTGGATATGGAGCTTTGCGAGCTGCTGCAAGCGGTGCGTGACAATCCCGAGAGCGTAGTTGTGCCGGCCAGTTGGGGGCAGGGGCGTGCGGGTTTCGGTGGCCTGGTCGCAGCGCTGGTCTTCGAAAGCATGCGTGCCAAGGTGCCGGAGGGACGCCCGCTGCGCTCGCTGGCGATCACTTTCGTCGGTCCCCTGGCAGTGGACAAGCCCGCAAGCTACGAGGCCGAAGTGCTGCGTGAGGGCAAGGCGGTGAGCCAGATGCTCGGCCGGGTGATGCAGGACGGCCAGGTGGTCACCATCGTTCAGGGCAGCTTTGGCGCGCCGCGCAGTTCGGTGATCGATGTGCCGGCCGAGCCCGGTCCATCCATGCCGCCGGTGGAAGCCTGCCAGGAGCTGCCCTACGTACCAGGCGTGACGCCGGAGTTCACTCGTTACCTGGCGATGCGCTGGGGCATCGGTGGCTTGCCGTTCAGCGGCAACACTTCCCGCCAGATGGGCGGCTGGGTGCGCCAGCGTGGCGATGTTCCTCGCGAGCCGATGACCGAGGCGCACCTGCTGGCGCTGGTGGATGCCTGGCCGCCTGCCGTGCTGCCGCACCTCAAGAGCTTCGCGCCGGGCAGTTCGCTGACCTGGACCATCGAGTTCATCCAGCCGATGCCTGTGCTCGACAGCCATGAATGGTGCATGTACCGCGCCGAGATCGAGCATGCCCGCGACGGTTACGGCCATTGCGCCGCCGCGCTGTGGTCGCCATCCGGCGAGCTGATCGCCCTGAGCCGGCAGACGGTGACGGTGTTCGGCTGAGGCCGCGCCGCCGGGCGGCAGTGTCTGGATGAAGCAGATTTGCCGCCCACTCGCAGGCTGCTAGCGCAACCATTCCGGCCGCAGCAGCATGACGACTCCCAGCACCAGCATTACCGCGCCGCTGACCAGCTTCAGCGTCGCGCCGGATCGTTGCGTGAGCTTGCGGCTGCTCAGTGCGAGCACCGCGACGGTCACCATCAGCGCGTCGTCGGCGATATAGCCAAGGATGTAGAGCCCGAGATAGGCATGATGGGCCAGCGCACCCAGTTGCTGCTGCGCCAGTACGGCGGTGTAGATCGCTGGCAGCCCGGCGGTGCACAGCAGCTCGACGAAATTGACCACCAAAGCCAGCGCCGCGACGCCGCCGAGAGCGGGCCATAGCGATTGGCTCTGCAGAATCCGACGCATCCGTGCATAGAGCCCGGGTTTGGCGGAGGCCGGTATCGACAGCGCGAAGCCGCCGGCAGGCCTCAGGCCGTCACGCAGATTGATGAGGCCGATAAGCACCGCCAACAGTGCCAGCCCGGCGAGCAACCAGGACGACAGGCCGACCAGCAGGAACAGGTTCAGCCAGGCTGCCATGAACAGGTAGTACACCGCGCCGCTGACCAGCACGAAGGTGCCGGCGATCAGCGCCATGCGGTGGCGATCGCGCAGGCGGACCAGCAGCGACAGCAGGAACAGCAGGACCCACATGGCGCACGGGTTGAATCCGTCCAGCAGGCCGAGGGCAAGGGTGAAAAGCGGCAGGCCCAGACGTTCCAGGCTGAGGTTGCCGAACAGCCTGCTCTCCAATGTGGTGGGTTGCGGCACCGACTGTTCGAGCAGCGCGATCAGCTGCGCGCCGCTGTGCTCGGCATCATCGAACCCGACCAGCAGACGCTCGCCGATCACGAAGGTTGGAACTGCCGGTGGCCAGCTACCGGCTTCACGAGATAGTCGCAGCAAGTCTGCGCGGGCCGAAGGGTCACGGTCCACCTCGCGGAGGCGAATCTCCAGCTGGGGGTGCCGTTCGGCCAGTTCGACGAGAAAATCCTTGGCCGCGCTGCAGTGCGGACAGCCGTCGCGTACGAACACTTCCAGCACCGGCGGGTTGGCCAAGGCATAGGTCGGAGCCGCTGTGCCCAACAGGAATAACAGAAGGCTGCGCAGCAAGATCTGGAACATGAGCATGCATCCATGAATCCCGCCGCTGCTGGCGAGCGGGGCTGCTGATGAAGGCAAGATCGTCGGTCGTGCGGGTCCGCTCGGCAATGATCTGTAGCAAGGTTGGGCGCTGCCGCGGGTCGCGCCGAGACAGGCTGAGCTAATCTCTTAACCAGGGTCATGGCAAAGAGCCTGAGCCGTGGACAGACTCGAGCGACAGCAGGCGGATCGGCGCCGTGCTGTTTGCCGCCACACAGGGGAGACTTGGCGATGAAGATCGAGCGATTCGAAGACCTGATCGACTGGACACGTGATACCCATGCCATGCTCGCCCGCTGCATGGCTCGTTGTTCCGACAAGCACGAAGAGACCCGTGCCAAATGGCTGCTGGTCTATCTCGCCGATCACGAGCGAGTACTGGCCGAAACGGTCGACAAGATCGAGAAACATGCCGATCCGAAAGCGCTGCATACCTGGATCTACGACTACCTGACGCGCAATCCGGTGCTGCGCAACCAGGCCTGCAAAGCCTACGACACCATGAGCGTGGAGGAGATATCGCTGGATATCTTCACCATCCACAACCAGGTCATCGACCTCTACCGCTCCCTCGCGCGTCGGGCCGAGATCGACGGTGCGCGCAACCTGGCCGAGGATCTCCTGCAGCTCGAGGAGCACGAGACGATGCGCCTGGCGCGCCAGGTAAGCCGCATCCACGAGATGTAAGCGCAGACCTGTTTCGAGCATACTGCCGCACCACTCAGAGACTGCTGCACGGGGCGGTGGATGTTCGAGCTTTCCGGCTATCTCGGCCTGTTCCTGGCGGCCTTCGGCGCTGCGACCCTGCTGCCCATGCAGTCCGAGGCCGTGCTGGCCGGGCTGCTGCTGTCCGAGCGCTATGCAGTGTGGGGGCTGGTGGCGCTGGCGAGCCTGGGCAACGTGCTGGGCTCACTGGTGAACTGGCTGCTGGGCCGTTACGTCGAGCACTTTCGTCACAAACGCTGGTTTCCGGTCAACGAGCGCCAGCTCGCCAAGGCGCAAGCCAGCTATCACCGCTACGGCCGCTGGACCCTGCTGCTCAGCTGGGTACCGGTCATCGGTGATCCGCTGACCCTGGTGGCCGGGGTGATGCGCGAGCCGCTATGGAGCTTCCTGCTGATCGTCAGCCTGGCCAAGACCGGTCGTTATCTGATGGTAATGGCGCTCACCCTCGGCTGGACGTGAGGCGAGGGCTGACAGACGCGGCGGCCTGGCCGATCATGACGGGCATCGATGGAGGAAGCCGAGCCGCATGATCACCGAGATGCAATTGAAGGCTGACAAGGCAGTCACCGCCAGCCGCGACAGTATCAGCGTGCGGCTGGTGGTCGAGGCGCTGCGCGGCTTCCTGCAACCGGGGCTGACCGCAGAGCAGCTGCTGGAACAGATCGGTCTCGACCCCGGCTGCCTGCGAACCCCCGATGGGCGCATGGATGTGCGCGACTATTCGCAGCTCTGGCTGCGTCTGGCACGGCGCTTCGATGACGAGTTCTTCGGCATGGATCCGCGACGGCTGCGCTCGGGCAGCTTCGTCTTCCTCAGCCGCAGTTGCATGCAGCAGCCGACGCTGGAGAAGGCTCTGGTGCATGCGCTGGAATTTCTCGGCCTGGGTCTGGAAAACCTGCGCGGCAAGCTGATCCGTAGCCAGAGTCTGGCCGAAGTGGTGTTGCGCGAGCGCAACGCCGAGCCGGCCCGGGCGTTCTGCTACTTCACCTACTGGATGCTGCTGCACGGGCTGGCCTGCTGGCTGGTGGGACGGCGCATTCCCTTGCTGGCGGTGGAGTTGCGCTGCGCCGAGCCGGAGTACACCGACGACTATCGGGTCATGTTCTCCGACAACCTGCGCTTCGCGCGTCCCTCGACGCGCATCATCTTCGCTGCCGAGGTGCTCGATCTGCCGATCCGTCGCAGCGAGGCGGAACTGCGCAGTTTTCTTGCCGAGGCGCCGGCCAACATTCTGGTGCGCTACCGGGACCATTCCAGCCTGGCCAGTCGCATCAAGCAGCACCTGCGCAGCCTGCCCGCTGAACGCTGGCCGGACAGCGAGACACTGGCGCAGGCACTGTGCATGTCGGCCTCGACGCTGCGGCGCCGCCTGGCCGAAGCGGGGCAGCCTTACCAGGCCATCAAGGACGGCCTGCGGCAGGAAATGGCCACCGAGTGGCTGGCCGACGCCAGCGTCAGCTATGGCGAGATTGCCGAGCGACTGGGGTTTGCCGATGTCAGCTCGTTCTACAAGGCCTTCCGCAAGTGGACCGGGATCAACCCCGGGCACTACCGCAATCTGATTCTCGCGCCGGCTCGCGGCTGACCATGCGTTTGGGGGGCTGAAGCCCACCCTGCAAGCCCGAGCGCCGCGCCTGCACGAGGCTTCAGCTCACCATACGCAGCTGAACCCCGCACTTGTAGGGTGGGCTTCAGCCCACCAGCTCTTCTGCCCACAGTCCCCTGGGGCAGACCTGTAATCGCTTTTTGCCATTGGCCAAAACGGTCAGGCAGGTTGAATAGATCGACCATTGCCGCCCGCTCGTCGCTGTCCAAAGATGATCCCGGCTTCGAACCCCATAACAACAAGCACGGGAGAACGCCATGCGGATTCAGGACAATGTATTCCTTATCACCGGCGGCGCGTCCGGCCTCGGCGCCGCAGCGGCCCAGGCGCTGGTCGAGGCGGGCGGCAAGGTGGTTCTGGTCGATCTCGACGAAACGGCCGCACAGGCTACTGCCCACGCACTGGGCGCGAACGCTTTCAGTGTGGTCGCCGACATCCGCGACGAGACGGCCGCCCGCCATGCCGTCAGCGCTGCGCGCGAGCACTTCGGCGCCCTGCACGGGCTGGTCAACTGCGCCGGCGTCGCCGGCGGCGAAAAGGTCCTCGGCCGCAACGGGCCGCACAGTCTGGACAGCTTCAGCCGCATCGTCGGCATCAACCTGATCGGCAGCTTCAACATGCTGCGCCTGGCCGCCGAGGCGATGGCCGAGAACGCGCCGGACGAAGGCGGCGAGCGCGGCGCGATCATCAATACGGCCTCGATCGCCGCCTTCGACGGGCAGATCGGCCAGACCGCCTATGCCGCGTCCAAGGGCGGCGTGGTCAGCCTGACATTGCCGGCCGCCCGCGAGCTGGCGCGCTTCGGCATCCGGGTGATGACCATCGCCCCCGGCGTATTCGAGACGCCGATGATGGCCGGCATGACCCAGGAGATCCGCGACTCGCTGGCTGCCGGCGTGCCATTCCCGCCACGTCTGGGGCATCCGGCCGAATACGCCGCGCTGGTGCGGCACATCTTCGAGAACAGCATGCTCAATGGCGAGGTGATCCGCCTCGACGGTGCCTTGCGCATGGCCGCCAAATGAAGGAAGCAGAGATGAAAGATGATCCGATCGTAATCGTCAGCAGCGCACGCACGCCCATGGGCGGCTTTCAGGGCGACCTGCAGGGCATGACCGCCTGGCAGCTCGGTGCTGCCGCCATCCGCGCGGCAGTGGAACGCAGCGGCCTGCCGGCCGAGAACGTGCAGGACGTGCTGATGGGCTGCGTGCTGCCTGCCGGCCAGGGGCAGGCACCGGCTCGCCAGGCGGCTTTGAGCGCCGGGCTGACCCGCGCCACTACCTGCACCACGGTGAACAAGATGTGCGGCTCGGGCATGCAGACGGTGATCATGGCCCACGATCAGCTGCTCGCCGGCAGCGCCGATATCGTTGTTGCTGGCGGCATGGAAAGCATGAGCAACGCACCGTACCTGCTCGACCGCGCCCGCGGCGGCTACCGCATGGGTCACGGCCGGGTACTCGACCACATGTTCCTCGATGGCCTGGAAGATTCGTTCGACAAAGGCCGGCTGATGGGCACTTTCGCCGAGGAATGCGCCGACGCCTTCGGCTTCAGCCGCGAGGAGCAGGATGGCTACGCGCTGGAATCGTTGCGCCGCGCCCAGTCGGCCATAGCCGAGGGGCGTTTCGCCGAGGAGATCGTCACGCTGGAGGTCACCCAGGGTAAACAGCAGCGGCAGATTCGTGACGACGAGCAGCCGCCCAAGGCGATGCCGGAGAAGATTCCCAGCCTGAAACCGGCCTTCCGTGAGGGCGGCACGGTGACCGCGGCCAATTCCAGCTCGATCTCCGACGGCGCCGCGGCGCTGCTGCTGATGCGCCGCTCCGAGGCCGAGCGCTGGGGCCTGCAGCCGCAGGCGGTGATCCACGGTCACGCGGCCTACGCCGATGCGCCGAATCTGTTCACCACCGCGCCGATCGGGGCGATCCGCAAGCTGATGGAGCGCACCGGTTGGGCCATCGATGAGGTCGATCTGTTCGAGATCAACGAGGCCTTCGCCGTGGTTGCCATGGCCGCCATGCGCGAGCTGGGCCTGGACCACGCCAAGGTCAACGTCAACGGTGGCGCCTGTGCGCTCGGGCATCCCATCGGTGCTTCGGGCGCGCGAATCCTGGTGACGCTGCTTTCGGCTTTGCGCGCCCGTGGCCTGCGCCGCGGCGTGGCGGCGATCTGCATTGGCGGCGGCGAAGCCACGGCCATGGCCGTCGAACTGATCTGAGGAGGCGCCCATGCTGCCCAATGAAGATCAAAACGCGATCGCCGAGATGGCTCGCCAGTTCGCTCAGGAACGGCTGAAGCCGTTCGCCGAACAGTGGAGCCGCGAGCATCGCTATCCCGCCGAGGCAATCGGCGAGATGGCTGCGCTCGGCTTCTTCGGCATGCTGGTGCCGGAGCAGTGGGGCGGCAGCGACACGGGCTACCTGGCCTATGCCATGGCATTGGAAGAGATTGCCGCCGGTGACGGCGCCTGCTCGACCATCATGAGCGTGCACAACTCGGTGGGCTGCGTGCCGATCCTGCGTTTCGGCAACGACCAGCAGAAGCGCGATTTCCTCGGCCCGCTGGCACGCGGCGAGCAGATCGGCGCCTTCGCCCTCACCGAACCTCAGGCCGGCTCCGATGCCAGCAGCCTGCGCACCCGCGCCCGGCGCGACGGCGATGACTACGTGCTCAATGGTGCCAAGCAGTTCATCACGTCGGGCAAGCATGCCGGCACGGTGATCGTTTTCGCCGTCACCGATCCGGACGCCGGCAAGCGCGGTATCAGTGCCTTTATCGTGCCGACCGACAGCCCGGGTTATCAGGTGGTACGGGTCGAGGACAAGCTCGGCCAGCACGCCTCGGATACCTGCCAGATCGCCTTCGAGGATCTGCGCGTGCCGGTGGCCAACCGGCTGGGCGAGGAGGGTGAGGGCTACCGCATCGCCCTGGCCAACCTGGAGGGCGGCCGCATCGGCATCGCCGCCCAGGCGGTGGGCATGGCCCGCGCTGCCTTCGAAGCGGCGCGCGATTACGCCAGGGAGCGCGAAACCTTCGGCAAGCCGATCGTCGAGCACCAGGCGGTGGCCTTCCGCCTGGCCGACATGGCGACGCAGATCGCCGTGGCGCGGCAGATGGTCCATCACGCTGCGGCGTTGCGCGAGGCCGGTCGGCCGGCATTGGTGGAGGCCTCGATGGCCAAGCTGTTCGCCTCGGAGATGGCGGAAAAGGTTTGCTCGGCAGCGATCCAGACCCTGGGTGGCTACGGCTACCTGTCCGACTTCCCGGTGGAGCGCATCTACCGCGACGTACGGGTCTGCCAGATCTACGAAGGCACCAGCGACATCCAGCGCCTGGTCATCTCCCGCAACCTCGGAGGATCTGACTGAGCACCGCTGCGCCGCCCGCGTGCCTGAGGCGGCCAAACGAAGAACCATGCCGGTAGAACGCCGTTTCCTCGACCGGCACGTCGACAATAAAAACAAGATAGAGGTAGGAAACATGCAACCAGGTTTGATGCAGAACGCCCCCCTGCTGATCAGCGGCATCCTCACCCACGCCGCCCGTGCCCACGGCGACCGCGAAATCGTCTCGCGGCTGGTCGATGAACCCCTCTGGCGCTACGACTACGCCGGCCTTGCGAACCGCGCCGCGCAGGCGGCAAGTATGCTGCGTGCGCTGGGCATCGGCCCCGGCGACTGCGTGTCGTCGCTGGCCTGGAACACCCATCGTCATTACGAACTGTTCTTCGCCGTACCCGGCATCGGCGCGGTGCTGCACACCGCCAATCCGCGGCTGTCGGATGAGCAGATCGTCTACACCATCAACCATGCCGGCAGCCAGGTGCTGTTGTTCGACAGCAGCTTCGCCGCCTGCGTCGCCCGTCTGCGGCCGCGGTTGGGCAATATCCGGCATTTCATCGAACTGGCCGCGCAACCTTCGTCCGGTCTCGAAGGGGTGATGGGCTACGAGCAGCTGATCGCCGTCGAACAGCCGCTCGCCTGGCCGCAGTTCGACGAGAACGCCGGTGCGGTGCTGTGTTACACCTCTGGCACCACCGGCGACCCCAAGGGCGTGCTCTACAGCCACCGCTCGGTAGTGCTGCACGCCATGGCGGCGGGGCTTTCCGGTGCGTTCGGACTGTCCGCCTTCGATTGCATCATGCCGTGCTCATCGCTCTATCACGGCACTGCCTGGGGCATCCCGTTTGCCGCGGCGATCAATGGCTGCAAGTTCGTCCTGCCGTGCGACAAGATGGACGGCGCCAGCCTGCAGGAGCTGATCAAGAGCGAGGGCGTCACCCTGTCCGGCGGCGTGCCGACCATCTGGACCATGTACCTCGCCCATCTTGAGCGCAGCGGTGAGGACTCCGGCAGCCTGGCGCGTTTGGTGATCGGCGGGTCCGCGGTGCCGCGGGCCATGGCCGAGACCTTCCAGACCAAGTACGGCGTCGCGGTCTGCCAGCTCTGGGGCATGACCGAGACCAGCCCGCTGGGTGTGGTGGCGACGCCGACGCCCAAGCTGGCCGAACGTGGCCAGCAGGCCACCAACGACACCATCTGGACGCGCCAGGGGCGCCTGCAATTCGGTATCGAACTCAAGATAGTCGACGAGGAAGGACGTGATCTACCGTGCGACGGCGTCAGCTCCGGCAGCCTCAAGGTGCGCGGGCCATGGACGGTGGAACGTTACTACCGCAGCGAGAAAAGCGCGCTGGATGCCGATGGCTGGTTCGACACCGGGGATATCGCCACGCTGGATGCCGATGGCTTTATGCGCATCACCGATCGCAGCAAGGATGTGATCAAGTCCGGTGGCGAATGGGTCAGCTCCATCGATATCGAGAACGTGGCCGCGGCCTGCCCGGGCGTGAAGGTGGCGGCAGTGGTAGGGGTGTTCCACCCGAAATGGGAGGAGCGGCCGCTACTGGTGGTCGAGCCGCACAGCGATGCCGAGATCACGGTGGAGCAGATCCTCGCCCACCTGGAGCCGAACATCGTCAAGTGGTGGATGCCTGACGCGGTGATCTTCGACGCGGTGCCGCTCACCGCCACCGGCAAGATCGACAAGAAGGTCCTGCGCGAGCGTTATCGCAATCATCTGGTGGAGAACCAGCCCAGCGTCGTCAACCAGTAACGCCTGTTACCCCCGACGCGCTCCGTGCTTCGGCGCGGGGCGCGTCCGCGCGCGTGTGAATCGAGGAGATAGCTCATGAACGAACATGACGATACCCGTAGCGGACCGCTGTGCGGGCTGCGCGTACTGGAGTTCGCCGGCATCGGCCCCGGCCCGCATTGCGCCATGCTGTTGGCCGACATGGGCGCCGAGGTGCTGCGCATCGAGCGCGAAGGTGGCAATGGCTGGCCGAACCCGGTGGTCGATCGTGGACGCAAGACGCTGACCCTCGACATCCGCAGTGTGGCTGGGCGAGAGCGCTGCCTGGCGCTGGCCGCGGACGCTGACGTGCTGATCGAAGGCTTCCGCCCCGGGGTGATGGAACGGCTGGGATTGGGGCCGGATGAACTGATGGCGCGCAATCCGCGGCTGATCTACGGGCGCATGACCGGCTGGGGGCAGAGCGGCCCGCTGGCGAAGGCCGCCGGGCACGATATCAACTATATCGCGCTGACCGGCGCGCTGGCGGCGATCCGTGGCGACAGCGGGCCGGCCATCCCTCCGCTGAATCTGGTCGGCGATTTCGGTGGTGGCTCGCTCTACCTCGCCGTCGGCATTCTCGCTGCCTTGTGGGAGCGCGAGCGCTCAGGGCAGGGACAGGTGATCGATGCGGCCATCGTCGACGGGGTGTCCTCGCTGATGACGTTCTTCGCCGGCTTGCTGCCGAGTGGGCGGATCGACCTGCAGCGTGAGCGCAATCCGCTGGGTGGAGCGGCGCCGAACTACCGGTGCTATCGCTGTGCCGATGGTCGCGAGATCGCCATCGGCCCGCTGGAACCGCAGTTCTGGCGCGAGCTGCTGGAGCGCATGGACGCACCGGAAGCGCTGTGGGCGGGCTGTGTCGATCCGACCGAGTGGCCTGTGCAGGGCGAGCTGCTGGAGCGGCTGTTCGCGACGCGCACGCAAGCCGAGTGGTGCGCCTTGCTGGAAGGCAGCGACGCCTGTTTCGCTCCGGTGCTGGAGCTGGCCGAGGCGGCGCGGCATCCCCATCTGCGTCAGCGGGGTGTCTATCAGGATCTCGACGGCATGTTGCAGGCGGCGCCGGCGCCGCGCTTTTCACGAACGCCAGGCAAGGCGCGGCGGACGCTCAGATGCGAGCCGGAAGCAGGGTGGGATTGACCGGATAGCCAGGGGCGAATCGCTGCCGACGGCTAAGCGCCAAGCAGCTGCATCGTGTAGGACCAACAGAACAAGTTCTTTTTCTCCAGTCCGCGTTTCGTCTGATGCTCTATGCGAGGTCGGCGTTTATTGGACAGTTAGTCAAGAAAACGATTCCCCCATATATAACGTTGATGTCGGCACACAGTAGGAAGTAATGAACTGGATACGACCAAGGTCTCGACTGGGCGCTGGAACAGGCGTTGTAGACGTGCCGCACGTCGGTTGAAGTTGCACGGCTGGGTCAGCGGACTAATATCAAAACCGAGGCTGCTTATTACAACAAAAACGGGGAGTCAAACGTATGAATAACAATGCCGAACAACAAGTAGTTGCACTTGAATTGTGCCGTTTCCTTGCTCACTGTCTCGCCGCGATCGTTGTCGTGGGGATGCTTTTCGTGGGGCTGGTGGAAACCTGGCACGCGGCCTTCAACATTGGTGTCGCTCCACTGCTGGCCATCGCGCTCTGCGATTATCTGGCCAGATCCAAGGAAACTGCTGTTCTGACAGCAGACGCCTGATACGACCCAGGCGCTAACCAGCCGAAGAACCTACCTATGCCAATCGAGCGATCGACACCCTGACGGTGACCACTGTCGGGGTGTCCTGCATTGCGCGTTCGAAGCTGCCGCAGCTGTTACTGGAAACCCATCCAAAGGTGTTACTCCTTCCGTACGGTGTAACGGTTCGCTGAGGCGGGCAGTAACGAAAGGGCGTTTCGGCAGCCTGCTGCGATTGGCTGATGTTAGCTAACCTATTGAAAAATAAGCATATATTAAAACTGGCACGGGGAATGCTTTCCTATGGGCACAACAAAAACAAGAAAGCACACCCCATAACAAGAACAACACGTAGCGACTCCGACACTATAAAAACAAGCAGGTGGGAGACGTAGCAAACTGATTCTTTTGGAGAGGAATTGCCCGACAGGTTTCCTGTCGACCGGACCGAGAACAACAAAACTGCCTTGAGGCAGCTCCAGAACCGGTTGAGCCCGTGAGGGTAGTGGCAACATCAGCGACCAAAATAATCCGTTTGTTCTTTGTGTCCCGAATGGGACTGCTATGCGGACGATGTCCGATCGGGCTGCCAACAAAAACAACAAGCCCGTCAGCAGAAGAAGAACAAAGCAACACGCCCTGAAGGGGAGCCTAACGGCTCCCCTTTTTATTGGCCGTAGTTAACGGTTGTTGCGAATTTCCGGCGGGGCGGGGGCGGGATTGGTGGGCTGAAGCCCACCCTACAAGTCCGTAGACGCTTAGGTGGGAGTCCGGCGTTGCATGGGGGTATGCACCTTAGAGGTGGGCTTCAGCCCACCAACAAACGCCGCAAGGAGCAAGCGCTCCTGACCCCAGCAGCTTCACGCCCGCAGCCTCGCGGCGTACCTACTAAAGCGCGTAGTTCGCCAGCTCCCGCGCGATCAGCAGGCGCTGGATCTCGCTCGAGCCCTCGTAGATCTGCGTGATACGCGCATCGCGGTAGTAGCGCTCGACCGGGTAGTCTTCGAGATAGCCGTAGCCACCGTGGATCTGCACCGCCTGCGAACAGACCTTCTCCGCCATTTCCGAGGCGAACAGCTTGGCCTGGGAGGCTTCGGACAGGCAGGGCAGGCCGGCGCTCTTCAGCCGCGCGGCATGCAGGATCAAGAGACGCGCCGCATTCAGCTGGGTCTGCATGTCGGCGAGCATGTTGGCGATGCTCTGGTGTTCGGCGATCGGCTTGCCGAACTGCACGCGCTCGCGTGCGTAGAGCAGGGCGGCTTCGAAGGCCGCACGGGCGATGCCCAGCGCCTGCGCGCCGATGCCGATACGCCCGCCTTCGAGGTTCGACAGCGCAATCGCCAGGCCCTTGCCGCGCTCGCCAAGCAGGTTGGCCTGCGGGATTCGGCAGTCGCTGAGCGAGACCGCGCAGGTGTCCGAGGCACGGATGCCCATCTTGTGTTCGCTGCGCTCCACCGCAAAGCCGGGGGTTTCGGTGGGCACCAGAAAGGCGGAAAGGCCCTTCTTGCCGAGGTCCGGATCAGTCACCGCGAAGACGATGGCCAACTTTGCCCGCTTGGCATTGCTGCAGAACTGCTTGCTGCCGTTGAGCACCCACTGGCCATCCACCAGTTCGGCGCGTGTGCGCAGGTTGTGCGCCTCGGAGCCGGCCTGCGGTTCGGTGAGGGCGAAGCAGCCGATGGCGCGACCGCTGGCCAGTTCAGCCAGCCACTCGTCCTTCTGCGCCTGCGAGCCATAGTTCAGCACCGGTCCGCAGCCCACCGAATTGTGGATGCTCATCAGCGCGCCGGTGGCGCCGTCGCCGGCGGAGATTTCTTCCACGGCCAGGGCGTAGGCCACGTAGTCGATGTAGCTGCCGCCCCATTCTTCCGGGACGACCATGCCGAGCAGGCCAAGCTCGCCCATCTGGGCGACCAGAGCGTCGTCGATCCAGCCGGCCTTTTCCCAGGCCTGTGCATGGGGGGCGATCTCGCGGCGGGCGAAGTCGCGCGCCATGTCGCGGATCATGCGTTGGTCTTCGCTGAGTTCGAGGTCATGCATTGCGCGGTCTCTTCTTGTTGTTGTGCTGCAAAAGAGGTTCAAGCCGTGGCGCTGCGGCGTGTCTTGCCGGTGGTGGCCTTGAAGCCGTCGAAGAACGCCTGGACGCGCTCCGGCGTGACCTCTGCCAGCGTCGGCGGATTCCAGCGCGGTGACTTGTCCTTGTCGATGATCAGCGCACGCACGCCTTCCATGATGTCGCCCTTGGCAAACCATTGACGGTCCAGGTGCAGTTCCAAAGCGAAGCAGTCGGCCAGCGGCAGTTCGCGGCCGCGACGCAGCATCTCCAGGGTGACGCACATGGCCAGCGGCGAGCGGCTGTCGAGCACTTTCAGCGTTTCCTCGGCCCAGTCGGCGAACTCCGGGCGCGTCTCGGCGGCCAGCGATGCGCGAATCGCCGCCACGTCGCTTTTGCCGAAGTGCTCGTCGATGGCCTGATGCAACGTCTTCAGCTCGGAACCCGGCAGTTTGTTGCTGCCCAGCGTCGCCACCAGGGTGCGCAGCGCCTCCTGCGGATGAACCGACCAGCTCATGCGGTCCAGGCAGCGATCCAGCTCGGCGATCTGATCGTGACTGACGCACCAGTCCGCCAGGCCGACATGTAGCGCATCGGCGGCGCGGATCTGCAGGCCGGTGACGCCCATGTAGGTGCCAAGTTCACCCGGCAGGCGCGAGAGGAAATAGCTGCCGCCGACATCCGGGAAATAGCCGATGCCGACTTCCGGCATGCCCATGCGCACGCGCTCGGTGACCACGCGCAGCGAGGCGCCCTGGACTAGGCCCATGCCGCCGCCGAGGACGAAACCGTCCATCAGCGCCAGCAGCGGCTTCGGGTAGGCGTGGATGTACTGGTCGAGGGCGTATTCCTCTTCGAAGAAGGTTTCGTGCTCGGTATCGCCGCGCTGGAAGCTGTCGTACAGCGAACGGATGTCACCGCCGGCGCAGAAGGCTTTTTCGCCATTGGCACGCAGTACCACGGCATGGATCTGCGGATCGGCAGCCCAGGCGCTGAGCTGCTGTTGCAGCAGGCGCACCATTTCCAGGGTCACCGCATTCAGCCCGGCCGGGCGGTTGAGGGTGAGGTGGCCGACGTGGTTGCGTACGGCGGCCAGCACGGGGCGTTCGGTTGCACTCATGGTCAGGTGTCCTTGCGGTACTGATTGATGATCGCCGAGAAGTCCAGGCCGCCATGGCCCTGGGCACTGAAGGTCTGGTAGAGCTGCTGGGCGAGGGCGCCGAGGATCACCGGCTGACGCACCTGCTTGGCGGCCTCGGTGGCCAGGCCCAGATCCTTGAGCATCAGGTCGCTGCCGAAGCCGCCGCTGTAGCCGCGGGAGGCCGGTACGTTGTCCAGCACGCCAGGGAAGGGGTTGTAGGTATCCGAGCTCCAGCAGCGGCCGCTGGAGGTGTTGATCACGCCGGCCAGGGTCTTGGCATCCATGCCCAGCGCGACGCCCAGCGCCATGGCTTCGGCGACGCCGATCATGGAGATGCCCAGCAGCATGTTGTTGGCGACCTTGGCCACCTGGCCGTTGCCGGCTGCACCGCAGTGCACGATGTTCTTGCCCATGGCCGCGAGAATCGGTTGTGCACGATCGAAGTCCGCATCGCTGCCACCGACCATGAAGGTCAGGGTGCCGGCTGCTGCACCGCCGGTGCCGCCCGAAACCGGTGCGTCGAGCATCGGGTTGCCATTCTCGGCGGCGGCTTTGGCCACTTCGCGGGCGCTGTGCGGGTCGATGGTGGAGCAGTCGATCAGCATCACGCCGGCACGGCTATGGGCGATCAGGCCGTTCTCGCCCAGGTACACGCTCTTCACATGGGCGGCGGCCGGCAGCATGGTGATGATCAGCTCGGCGTTGCCCTGGGCGATTGCGGTCGGGGAGTCGACCGGCAGCGCACCAGCGCCGACCAGATTCTCCACGGCCGCGGCGTTGAGGTCGAAGACGCTGAGCTGGTGGCCTGCCTTGAGCAGGTTGTGGGCCATGGGTGCGCCCATGTTGCCCAGGCCGATAAATCCGATATGCATGGCGTGTTTCCTCTTGTTGTTATGGCCAGATGCGGCTCAGCGATTGGTGAACTCAGGCTTGCGCTTCTCGCTGAACGCGGCCATGCCTTCCTTCTGATCGGCGGTCGCGAACACCGCATGGAACACGCGGCGCTCGAAGCGGATGCCTTCTGCCAGCGTGGTCTCGAAGGCGCGGTTGACGCTTTCCTTGATCATCATGGTGGCGGGCAGGGATTTCTCGGCGATCACCCGGGCGGCCTTGAGGGTTTCCTCCAGCAGGCTTTCGGCCGGGAACACACGGGCGACGAGGCCGGCGCGCTCGGCTTCGGCGGCGTCCATCTGGCGACCGGTCAGGCACATGTCCATCGCCTTGGCCTTGCCCACTGCGCGGGTCAGGCGCTGGGTGCCGCCAATACCCGGCAGCACGCCGAGGTTGACTTCCGGCTGGCCGAAACGCGCGTTGTCGGCGGCGAAGATCATGTCGCAGAGCAATGCCAGCTCGCAGCCGCCACCCAGGGCGTAACCGGCGACGGCGGCAATCAGCGGCTTGCGGCGCGTGGCGATGCGGTCGGCTTCGGCGAAGAAATCATCAAGATAGATCTGCGGGTAGGACAGCTCGGCCATCTCCTTGATGTCGGCGCCGGCGGCGAACGCCTTGGCCGAGCCGGTGAGCACGACGCAGCCGACCTGCGGATCGGCCTCGAGCTGGCCCAGGGCCTGGTTCAGTTCGCTGATCAGTTGGGCGTTGAGCGCATTGAGCGCCTGCGGTCGGTTGAGGGTGATCAGCGCAACGCGTTCTTTGATTTCTACGAGCAGGGTTTCGAATGTCATTTCAGCATCCTGTAGGGCCGGCGCGTCCGCCGGCCCGGTGGGTGATGTCACTTCAGATTGATGGTGGTGTTGACCGGGCCGCCGACCTCGTTTTCGTCGAACCAGCGCTCGGTTATGGTCTTGGTCTGGGTGTAGAACTGCACCACCTGCTTGCCGTAGGGGCCGAGGTCGCCGAGCTTGGAAGCGCGGGAGCCAGTGAAGGAGAACATCGGTACCGGCACAGGGATCGGTACGTTGATGCCCACCTGGCCCACGTCGATCTCTTCCTGGAAGTGCCGCGCCGCCGCGCCGGAGCGGGTAAAGATGGCGGTGCCGTTGCCATTCGGGTTGGCGTTGATCAGCTCGATGGCTTCGTCCATGGTCGCCGCCGCCATGACGCACAGGACCGGGCCGAAGATTTCTTCGCGGTAGATGCTCATCGAGGGGGTGACGCCGGAAAACAGGGTCGGGCCGACGAAGTTGCCGTTCTCGTAACCGCTGACGCTCGGGTTGCGGCCGTCCAGCTCCAGCTTGGCGCCTTCGCGCACGCCACGTTCGATCAGCCCGCTGACGCGATCCAGCGCCGCGCAGGAAACCAGCGGGCCGACGTCGGTGCCAGCCTCGACACCGGCGTTGACCTTGAGGGTCTGCGCCTTGGCTACCAGATCGGGAATCCAGGCCTGCGCCTCACCCACCAGCACCACCACCGACAGCGCCATGCAGCGCTGGCCGGCCGCGCCGAAGGCGGCACCGGCGATGGCGTTGAGGGTCTGCTCCTTGTGCGCATCGGGCAGCACGATGGCGTGGTTCTTCGCGCCCATCATGCACTGCACGCGCTTGCCGGCCTGGCTGGCACGGTTGTAGACGTGGGTGCCGACCCTGGTCGAACCTACGAAGGACACCGCCTTGATATCCGGGTGGTCGCAGATCGCATTCACCGCATCGGCGCCGCCATGCACCACGTTGAGCACGCCCGGCGGCACGCCGGCTTCCAAAGCCAGTTCGCACAGGCGCATGGTGACCATCGGGTCCTGTTCGGACGGTTTGAGGACGAAGGTATTGCCGGTGGCGATGGCCATCGGGAACATCCACAGCGGAATCATCGCCGGGAAGTTGAATGGGGTAATACCGGCGCAGACGCCCAGCGGCTGCAGCAGGGTATAGGTATCGACGCCGGCGGCGACGTTGTTCGCCAGCTCGCCGAGCTGCAGGTTGCCAATACCGGCGGCGTGCTCGACCACTTCCAGGCCGCGGAACACGTCGCCCTCGGCATCGGCCAGGGTCTTGCCCTGTTCGGCAGTGAGGATCGCCGCCAGCTCCTTCATATTCTCGCGGATCAGCTGCTGGTACTTGAGAAAGATGCGCGCACGCGCACCGATCGGCGTCTTGCGCCAGGTCTTGAACGCCTGCTGGGCGCTGGCGACGGCGCGGTCGATTTCCTCGCCGGTCGCAAACGGCACGCGCGCCAGGACCTCCTGGGTCGCCGGGTTGACGACGTCGCGCCAGTCCTGGGTGGTCGATTCGATAAATTCACCGTCGATCAGCAATTTGACGGTAGGAATGGAGGTGGACGTTGTCATAAGGCTCTCCGCCTGAGAAGGCACTGTTGTTGTTATGGCTCGCGGACGGCTGCGACCAGTTGCACCGAATGTAGCAATGCAAAAAACCACATTACAATGCGATCTACTGCAGAGTCGTTCTGCATAAATGCACAGGAGCTGATGGAGGCTTCAACCATGGACTGGGACAATCTGCGCTATTTCCTCGAGGTCGCCCGAGCGGGGCGGCTGACGACCGCGGCGCGTCGGCTCGCGGTCGACCACACAACGGTGTCCCGTCGTTTGCAGGCGCTGGAAAAAAGCATGGGCCTGCAGCTGTTCCTGCGCGAGCCGGGTGGCTACAAGCTCACCGAAGCCGGGCGCAATCTGCTGCCGCGGGTCGAGGCCATGGAAAGTGCCAGCGTGGCCATCGAACATTCGCTGCCGAGCATGGCCGATGGCCTTTCCGGGCAGGTGCGCATCGGCGCGACGGAGGGTTACGGCACGGTGATGCTCGCCGGCCAGCTGACCGGGCTCAGCCGGCGCTATCCGCATCTGAACATCGACCTGCTGGCACTGCCGCGCGCGGTGCGCCTGTCGCGTCACGAGGCGGACATCGTCATCACCCTGGAACGCCCGGAGCGCGGGCCGTTCATCATCACCCGGCTGACCGATTACGTGCTGCGGTTGTATGCGTCGCCGGCGTATCTGGACGAACACCCGCCGATCCGCAGCCGCGAGGACCTGGCCGCGCATCGCTTCGTCAGCTACGTGGATGACCTGCTGTTCAGCAAGGAGCTGCTGTTTCTCGATGGGATCGCCGATCCCCGCTCGGTCGGCCTGCGCAGCACCAGCCTGCTGGCGCAGCAGGAAGCCGTGGCGATGGGGGCGGGGATCGCGATCCTGCCGGCGTTTTCCGCCGATGCCGATCCGCGGTTGCGGCTGCTGCTGCCCGAGGAGGTCAGCTTCACCCGAACCTTCTGGATGCTGATGCCGATCGAATTCAAGGACCTGGCGCGCATGCGCACCACCTGGGATTACCTGAAGGACATGGCGCAGCAGAATCAGGGGCGGTTGCTGGGCCAGTAGTTATTGCTGGCCGAGCTGTCGAGAGAAGCAGGGCGGCGCCGAGAGAGCGCTGGGATTGCGCGCCAGCCATGTGGCGGCTGTGCGCAGGCGGCACATCATCGAAGCGTCGCCCGGTGGATCAGACGCGTGGCGTGGTGCGGCTCTCGTTGCCCATCGGCGAGCTGTCCGGGAGCGTTACGCTGTCGCCCTGAAAGTCCGGGCTATGTACTTCCGAATCCAGGGGCATATGGCTGTAGCGCTGGCTCGGCAACGCCGGCTTGCTTTCCATCTCGCTCCACATGCGCTTGGCTTCGCAGCGTCCGCTGATGCCACGGGCCAGCGCCATGCCGCCCATGGCCAGCTCCGCCAAGCCGATCAGCCCGCCCCGACGCAGCCCTTTGCCCATCATCACCAGCCCACCGGCCAGCGAGGCGGCGCGTTCCCAGCCGTGGACGTTCTGTGGGGCGGATTTGTCGAACAGTTGCTTCATCATCTGCGGCATCCTCGAAAGGCAAGTGGTTAATAGAGGACTGCGCCGCTGCGCTGGCGTTCCGGGCGTTCATCGCTGCCAGTGAATCAACCCCAGCTCCAGCGGCACAGACAGCCCCAGTTGGCTGCCAGGGATGACCCGCGCGGTGTAATCCGTCGCCGAGCGGTCGGCAGGCAAGTGGCCGTGGTAGCTGGCGAAAGCGCCGTCGTGTTCGACAAGGGTGAGCGGATGGACCTCGGCGGGAGCTTCGCCCCGGCCTTCGGCATAGAGCTGCACGGCAATCTGTCGCGGTTCCAGATGGCCGAGATGCAGACGGACATCGACCTGAAGCTGGCCGTTCTCGCAGGTCCACTGCACCTCGCTGAAGGCCAATTCATGCCAGTAGCTGCGCAGACCGGTGAGCTGGTGCGCCAGCTCGCTGGCCAGCGCCGAACCTTCGGCGCAGCGACGGCGAAAGGTCGTCGCCATGGGCAAGTAGTAGCGTTCGGTGTATTCGCGCACGGTTCGGTCGGCGGAAAAACGCTCGACCAGCGCGCTCATGCTGCGCCGCATGCGTTGCACCCAGGCGGTGGGCAGGCCTTCCGTGTCGCGGGCGTAGAAGCTGGGGATCACCTCGGTTTCCAGCAGCGCGTAGAGCTGTTCGGCATCGACTGCGTCGTGTTCGGCTGGGTGTTCGAGGCCGTCACCCACGGCCCAGCCGAGGTCGGCGGCGTAGGCCTCGGCCCACCAGCCGTCGAGCTGCGATAGGTTCAGGCCGCCGTTGGCCAGCACCTTCATGCCGCTGGTGCCGCTTGCTTCCCATGGCCGCCGTGGAGTGTTCAGCCAGACATCGACGCCTTGCACCATGTGTCGGGCGATGCGCATGTCGTAGTCCTCGAGAAAGACCACACGACCGGCGATGTCCGGTCGCGCGGCGAAGCGTTGCCAATCGGAGAGCAATGCCTGCCCGGCGCGGTCGGCCGGGTGCGCCTTGCCAGCCACCAGCAGCTGCACCGGATAGGCCGGATGGCTGAGGATGCGCGCCAATCGCTCAGGGTCCTGCAGCAGCAGGTTGGGGCGCTTGTAGCTGGCGAAGCGGCGGGCGAAGCCGAGGATCAGATGCTCCGGATGCAGGCGCGAACCGGCTACCTCGATTTCTGCCGGTGAAGCGCCGTGCACGGCCAGGCTGCGGGCCAGATGGCTGCGCACGAAGCCGAGCAGTTCGTTGCGCGCATGCTGGCGGATCTGCCACAGCCAGCGGTCGTCGACCTGGGCCAGCAGTTCGTCCACCGAAGCGTGGTCGATGCCGCGCCAGGGAATCTCGTCGCCGTGCAACTCGTACCAGTGTGCTTCGGCATCCGGCGATACCCAGGTCGGCAGGTGGATGCCGTTGGTGACGTGCCCGACCGGTACCGCCTCGAGCGGCCAGCGCGGATACAGCTCGCGGAAGATGTAGCGGCTGGTATGGCCGTGCAGCTGGCTGACGGCGTTGACCGCGCCGGCACCGCGCGTCGCCAGGTAGGCCATATTGAACGGCTCGCGGGTGTCCTGCGGCTGCTTGCGGCCCATGGCCAGCAGGGTTTGCATGGAAATGCCCAGTTCGTACTCGGCATAGCGTTCCAGGTACTGGCTCACCAGTTCCGGCGCGAAGCGATCGAACCCGGCTTCCACCGGCGTATGGGTGGTGAACAGGTTGCCGGCGCGGGTGGCATTGAGGGCCACGGCGAAGGAGACCCGTTCCCGGGCCATATGGCTGCGAGCGCGCTCCAGCACGGCGAATGCGGCATGACCGTCGTTCAGGTGCAGCACATCGGGCTCCAGGCCGGCGGCTTCCAGCAGGCGCCAGCCACCGATGCCCAGCACCAGCTCCTGGCGCAGGCGCATCTCGTTGTCGCCGCCATAGAGTTCGCTGGCGATCAGCCGCGCCATGGGTGGGTTGGCCGGGTCGTTGGTATCGAGCAGCAACAGCCGGTTATGCCCGACCCGGGCCTGCCAGCCGCGCAGCCAGATCTGCAACCCAGGCAGCTGGATGGCCAGCCGCAGCGGTGCACCGCCAGCGTCATGCAGCGGCTCGATGGGCATCTGTCGGGTGTCGTTGACCGGGTACAGCGCCTGCTGTCGGCCGTCCGGGCCGATGCTCTGGCGGAAATAGCCGTGCTGCCAGAGCATGCCGACCGCCGTAACCGGCACGCCGAGGTCGCTGGCGGCCTTGAGCTGGTCACCGGCGACATTGCCGAGCCCGCCGGAGTAGATCGGCAGCGCTTCACTGAGCATGTATTCCATGGAGAAGTAGGCGACTCGCGCAAGGCGCTCGCCGTACTGCTGGCTGGCGAACCAGGTCGGCTGCTCCAGCCGCGCCTGGCGCGCCTTGACGATGCCGTCCACCAGGCGGTGGCAGTCGGCGCGGCGCAGCAGCGCCTCCAGCTTCTGCTCCGGCACCGTGCTGAGGATCAGGCTAGGGTTGCGGGTCAGTGCCCAGAGGTCGTTGTCGATCAGCTGCCAGAGGTCGTCGTTCTGGCTGGTCCAGCGGATCGACTGGTCGAACGCCAGTTCGCGCAGGGTTTCTGGGGTGAGGGCGGGGCGATCGGATGCAGGAGCCAAAGTGACCTCTCTTCAGAACCGGTGAGCACTGTCTCGTCCAGCATAGGCCTTCCGCCGTGGCCTGGGGTTCGCACATCAGCGGCCTGGCCCGGCCTCGGGTTGCGGCACATCCTGCGGGGTGGCCGGCTCTTCGGCGATGGTGTCGGCGGCCTCTCGCTCGTCTTCCCGATCAGCTTCGAGGCCTTGCTGCTCTTCAGTATGCCTCGGGTCGTACTGCAGCTCGATGAACACGGGAAAGTGATCGGAACCGATATCCGGCAGGCGCAGTAGACGGACGAAGCGGAAATGCGCGCTGTGGAAGAAGTGATCCAGCGGCCAGCGCAGGAACCAGTGATGGGCATGAAAGGTGTTGTACATGCCGCGGCCGACGCGCGGATCGAGCAAGCCGCTGATCTTGCGGAACAGGCGGGTGGTCGGTGACCAGGCCACATCGTTGAGGTCGCCGGAGACGATGATCGGGTCATCGCTGTGCTGGATGCTTCTGGCCACCACCAGCAGTTCGACGTCGCGCTCGGTGGATTCGTCGTTCTCGGTGGGGCTGGGCGGTGCCGGATGCAGAAAATGCATGCGCACCGCGAGGTTGTCGCTGACACGCACCCGAGCATGCATGGAGGGGACGTCGTCTTCCACCAGAAAACACAGTTCCGGCTCTTCCAGCGGTAAACGCGAAAAGACATGCATGCCGTAGAGGTTGTCCAGCGGACAGCGGATGCTGTGCGGATACTCCTCGGCCAGCGGCTCGAGCTGCGTTTCCCACCACTGGTCCGACTCAAGGGTCACCAGCACGTCGGGGCGATACTCGCGAACCAGCGCCAGCAGCCGATCGGACTGCCGGTTCGGCCCCAGCACATTGGATGACATCACCCGAATGCGTGGCCCTTTGGCATCTGCCTTGGCCCGGCGCACCTCGTTGCGCCAGGGGCGTGTGTAGGGTACGACCCAGGCCAGCTGGTAGATCAGGCAGGCCACGGTCACGGCCGTCATCAGGCCATGCCAGGGTTGGCCATAGTCCAGCCACAGCACCTGCACGAGCAGCAGCAGCGCCAGTAGGGCGCCCAGTTGCAGACGTGGAAACTCCCAGACCCGTATCCACCAGACGCGGTACCGACAGAGCGGCAGCAGCGTGACGAGTGCCAGGAGGCCTGTACTGGCCAGCAAGATTCCTTCGAGCATGGCGTTCTCTTGTTGATCGATCAGTTCGGCGAACCGGCTTTGCACTTCTGTGGAAGTGCAAGCGCCATGGCGTTCGACAGGCTGACAGGCGAAGCGTGCGGACGAGCACGGGTTTGCATGTGCATCGGAGCGCTACGAGCTGCCGAGGGCTGAGCTGGTCGCCGGCGTTCCCCTTGGCGTCAGTGCTCGGCTGAAAGCATGCCGCTGGTCAGAGCCGGCAGGTGCTCGGGCTGGCACAGGCTGTTCGCGCCTTGCAGGTACGGCTGCAGGATCGGTGCCATACCCTTGAGCGTCTGTACCGGCAACGCCGAGGTAAAGCGGAAACTGTCGGCCGCGCGCCCCGGCACGTAGGCCGTCAGCGTGCCGAAGTGACGTGGCCCCAGGTAGAACACGAAGGTCGCGGTGCGGTTCAGCGCCAGCGAGCTGATCAGCCGTCCGCCGGCTCCGACGCTCTGGATGCGGTTGTCGCCGGTGCCGGTCTTCCCGCCGATGCGCAGGGGAGTGCCATCGTCGGTGACGAAGGTGCCTTGCAGACGTCTCGCCGTTCCGCCTTCGACCACATTGGCCAGTGCGTTCTGCAGCGCGCGCGCCACTTCCACCGGCACCACCCGCTGACCGTTGCCGGCGACGAACCCCAGGCGTGTCTCGTAGGGCGTGCCCTGCGCGAAGTGCAGGTTGTCGATACGCACGCTGGGCAGGCGGACGCCGTCGTTGAGGATGATGCCCATCAGCTCGGCCAGCGCCGCCGGCCGGTCTCCGGAGCTGCCAAGCGCGGTGGCCAGCGAAGGCACCAGGTTGTCGAACGGATAGCCCAGGCGCTGCCAGCGGCGATGGATATCGGTGAAGGCTTCCACTTCCAGCATGATGCGGATGCGGCTATCGCGTGCGCTCTTGTGCCGGCTGCGGAACAGCCAGCCGTAGACTTCCTGGCGTTCGGCGCGGCTGTTGGCGACCACGTCGGACAGCGTCGCCTGCGGGTTGGCGATCAGGTAGCCGAGCAGCCACAGGTCGAGCGGGTGGGTACGGGCGATATAGGCCTGATCTGGCAGGCTGTAGGCGCCTGGGCCATAGCGCGTGTAGAGCTCATCCAGCTTCTTGTCGCTGAGATCGGCATCTGGCAGGTGCTGCCTGAGGAAGTGATCGAATACTTCGCGCTCGGCGTCCGGCATCAGATAGCGATGCACGGCGGCCAGGCGTACGGGCGTCGGGCGCATGCCCTGGAGAAAGGTTTCGATCCGCTCGTTGGTGCTCTTGTTGCGGTACTTTTTCCAGAAGCGCTGCAGGAACACCGAGCCCTCGCGGTCGGCGAAACGGGTCAGGTACTCCTGGCGGCGCGGGTCCTTGTCGTCTTTCAGCAGCTCGGCGCTGTTGATGGTCTCGTAAGTGCTGTAACTGACCAGATCGCGCATCAGGCGCACAAACGGCAGGTTGATCGACTCGCGCAGCGACTCGCGCACCGTGGGAATACGGCCGTCGTCCTCGCGGCGGAAGTTGCCGAAACGGTGCATGCCGGCGCCGGTGAAGAAGCGCTCGGCCGGGCTCGCCGAGTAGCGGCGCTCCAGTGCGGCATCGAGCATGCGGTCCAGGCTGCGATCGCTGTTGGTTGCCAGATAGTCGATAGCCCAGCGACTGAGATTGGCACGCGCATCGATCTTGCGCAGTTCGCTCGGGCTGAGCTCGGAATAGCGCTGGTGCAGCTCGGCGATGACTTCCAGGTAGGTAGTCAGTACCCGCAGCTTGGCGGTCGAGCCCAGCTCCAGCTTGCTGCCTTCGTTGATGTCGAACGGCTGGTTGGTGTTGTCGGTCTGCACGCGCACGCGGAATCCTTCATCGCCGCGCTCGAACAAGGTGAAGCTGTAGCGCACATCAGCGGTCTTTTCCGGCGAGAGCATGCGATCGCCAAACAGGCCGACCGATTCGGCGAAGGCAGGATCGGCCAGGCGCACCAGGTATTCGCTGATCTGTCGCTGCAGGTCGCCCTGCAGCGGTGTGCTCGCCGTGAGGTCCAGCCGGTCGAGGTCGTACAGCGGCAGACTGAGCAGGCCGGCCAGGCGCATGCGTGCAACGGTGATCCCCTTGGTCGCGTCGACGGGACGAATCGCCACCTCACGGCTGGGGTTGTCGGCCACCACCCGCTGGGCAAGTGCCGCATCGCGCAGCGCCGGGTCGACGATGCCGCCATTGGCCAGCAGGCGGATGTGGCTGTCGGTCAAATCAGCCATCTCCTCGCGACCGGCACCCAGGTAATACGATGGCCGGCGTTGGGCGATCAGCAGCGAGAGCACCTGGCGCAGGGCGAGGCCGCGGGCCTGCGGATCGACCACGCTGGCGGCATGCGGATCGAGCAGGCGGTTGACCTCGCGGAAGTCGGCGCCGAACCAGAGTCGCAGACCGTCGGCGATGCCGTGCACCTCGCCGTGCCCCGGCGCGGCGGAAAGCGGCACGCTGTTGAGGTAGTCACGCACGATGCGCTGGCGGGTGGCGAGCGTCTGCGGCCCTTCCCGGTAGGTCCGGATGCTGGCCGAGATCATCTGCCGGATCTTTTCTTGCGGGTCGCCGGTGCGCCCTTCGGGGGAGTGCCGGTACTTTTCCACCTGAGTGGCCAAAGTGCTGCCGCCCGCCGCCTGGCCGCCGAGGCCCAGGCGTTTCTCCAGCTGGCTGATGGCCGCCTTGGTGAAGCGCGGCCAGTCCACCGCCGGGTTGGCGTTCGGCCGGCTGGCGTCCAGCAACCCGCGGTCCTCGATGAACAGCAGGCTCATCACCACCAGCGGCGGAATGTCTTCGAAGCGCTCGTAGTACTGGCGCGGATAGCTGTTGGTATAGAGCGGTACGCCACGACAGTCGTTGATCGTCAGCCCGGCCTGGGATTGCTCAGGGTAGGGCGGGAAAAAACCGCGGCTGGTGTAATCCAGCAGCGCGCGCGAGAAGCGGGCTTGCTCCTCGATGCGGAAATTGCGCTGCACCAGGCGCTCGATGAAGTGCGGCAGGTCGACGTAACCCAGCCGGCGATCGAAGGGGCCATCCGTCGGAAACTGGATACGGGCGCTGGGCCCGGGTCGCACGCTGTAATCCAGATCGTCTGCGTAGCGACTCAGCCAATGGGATTGCCAGCGAGAGCTTTCCAGCTCCTGCCAGCCGAGATAGCCGCCACCGGCCAGCAGAAAACCCCCGACAACCAGCGCCAGCCGCCGTGCTGTCTTGCGGCGGGATTTGGCCGAGTTACGGGATGAGGCCGGTGAGGGGGCGCGCTGATAACGCCCATCCTGGGATGTCTTGTCGGACCGCCATACTGCGCCCATGTGTGCCTGGCTTCCTAGCAGTGTCTGAGCAAAGCATAGTCGGCGCGTGGGGCTTAAGCGATGGCGGTTTGACGAACGGAGCGGCTCAAGAATGCGCCTGCGCAGCCTGCGATTGCCTGCCGCCGCAATCGCTCGCTACCGTAGCGCGGTCAACAACGCGACCGATGGATACCGGACGATGGCGCAACGCACATGAGCGACAAGGACTGGGTCAGGCGCCCGCACGAACCGGGACGGTTTGAGCGGCTGGAAGCCTATTTCGCCGGTTATGGGTTCGCTCCTCACCGGCACGATACCTATGCCATCGGCAGTACGCTGGCGGGCGTACATCGCTTCAATTACCGCAACTGTTCGCGCTACAGCCTGCCGGGCGACACCATCGTGTTGCACCCCGATGAACTGCATGACGGTGAGGCCGGCAGCGAGGCCGGTTTCCGCTACCGCATCGTCTACATCGAGCCCGCGCTGCTGCAGGGAGCGCTGGGCGGCCAGGCTCTGCCGTTCATCAACGAAGGCGTGTCCCGCGATCCGCGCATGCAAGGGGCCGTCCGAAGCCTGCTGCAGAGCTTCGACAGGCCACTCGACAGGCTGGAGGAGCAGGATGCGCTATATGACGTTGCTCAGGCCCTGGCAGCAGTCTCCGGTGCCAAAGGCCGGCGCCGCAGTGTGGATTACCGTGCGGCCGAGCGAGCCCGGGATTACATCCACGAATTCCTGACCCAGCCCATCAGTCTCGATGAACTGGAACGGGTGTCGGGCCGCGACCGCTGGAGCCTGTCGCGGGATTTCCGCGCGCTGTATGGCACCAGCCCCTACCGCTATCTGACGCTGCGGCGACTCGACCGCGTGCGCCATCTGCTGCTTGGCGGAAGTGTGCCCAGCGATGCTGCGCTGATCGCCGGGTTCGCCGATCAGAGCCATATGACCCGTCAGTTCAAGCAGGCCTACGGCCTTTCACCTGGGCATTGGCTGCGGCTGATACGCCGCGCCTGAGCCGCTTGTCTGCACGATCGTGCAAGACGCCAGCGGGTGGCGGCGCCGAGACTGGGCGAAACAGGTGCTGAACAGTGGGGATTGCGGATGACAGAAGCAGTGGATGCATTCGACCGGCCTCAGGGCGGGCCTGCGACTCGACTGCCGGCACTGAGGCGGGCGCTACCGGTCGCGCTGTCGGTCATGCCGGTAAGCATGCTATTCGGCCTGCTGGCAGCGCGTTCCGATTGGTCGATGCTGGAGATACTGCTCGTCGGTCTGTTCGGTTTCACTGGCAGTGGCCAGTTCGCCGCATTGCCGCTCAGCGAGCATGGCGCGGATTTCCTCACGCTGTTGCTGGTCACGGCCTCTATCAATAGTCGCTATCTGCCCATGGCACTCAGCACCGTCGATCGCCTGCCGGACGGCGCATTCAAACGCGCCTGTTGCGCCCATATGCTCGGCGACGAGGCCTATGCCAGCGAGCGTGATGACGATTCGCCCGGCGTGGTGCTGCGCATTCGCCTGGTCATTTTTCTTGCCTGGGTGCTGGCGGGTGTACTTGGTGCGGCGCTCGGCGAGGTGCTGTCCGACAGCTGGTTCGGCGACGATCTGAACCTCGCGTTCCCGGCAAGTGCTGTGCTGCTGTATCTGGCCGCGTCACAGCTCAAGAACCGGATCGGCTCGTTGCAAGGTGATCGGCGGGTGACGCTCATGCGAGTTGGGCTTGCTGCTGCTGGAACGAGCGGATTGCTCCTGCTGCTGGGGCCGGTGTATTTCTGGGGGCCGGGCGTTCTGCTGGCGACCTGGCTGCTGGGCAGGAGCCGCGGATGAACGATGCGGCTCTGGTCACCCTTGCGGCGCTGGCGGTCACCAGCATGCTGGTGCGCGTCGTGCCGGCATTCGTCCGCTTCCCGCTGAGCGCACGAGGGATGCACCTGGTCGGGCAGGTGATGCCAATGGCTGTGTTCCTCAACCTCGCCGTGTACGTCGTGTATAGCGAGATCAGCCATTCGCCCATCGCAGGCGGGCCGGCATTGATGGCCATCGCGGTGCTCGCCCTGCATGGTCGGGTTGGGCTAACAGGCAGCACGCTGCTCGCGGCTGCCCTCTACTACCTGCTGGGCGCTTACCTGGCCTAACCCGCTCAGAACCAGCGATCGTTGCGTTTGCGGCCGCGGGTCAGCGACGGCAGGATCAGCCCAACCAGCAACCCGGCACCGGCGATGCTGCCGCCATAGATCATGTACTGCATGAGCATCTGCTTGTTCTCGTCACCGAGACGGGCCTGGGTTGCGCGCAGTTCGGACTGGGTTTCGCTCAGAGACGCTTCGAGCGCGGCGCGGCGGGCTTCGAGCTCGTCGATCAGCGCCTTACGCGAATCGAGGGTCTCCTGCATGCCCTGTACCCGCAGTTGCCAGCTGTCATCGATGGTCTTGAGCTCTTCGCTCAGCTCAGCCACTTGTTGCTCGAGCTGCGGTAGGCGTTCGGCCTGGCCCGGGACTTCCTGCAACTCGCTGCTGGGAATCCAGACGGTTGAGCCCGACTCCGAGCGGACCTGGCTGTAGTCGCCCTGGGTGCTGATCAGTTCGACCTTTTGCCCGGAGGTCAGCGTACCGACGATGCGATAGCCATCGGTTGGACCGCTACGTACATAGGTGTTCAGGCTGTCGCTGACCCAGCGTGTGTTGTCGGTGGGCTCTTGGGAATGGGCCGGCCCGGCGACCAGCATGGCGCCGAGCAGACCGGCGCCGATCCACTTGCACGACCGGGAGGAGGTAAGGCGGGAAAGCAAGGCAGAAGGATGAAGAGATATGGGCATGAAGGATTCGCGATATTGAAATAAGAGTAAGTCCCGGGGCGGGGCACTGAGGTTGGCTGCACCTGGCCCCTCGGGGCGCTGTCGATACCGGACGACAGGCACGTTGGACACAGCCGGTGGGGCGGCGACCGTAGTCGGGAGCCCGAGACACTTGGCGCGTAAATCGAGCGCGCAGTCGCCGCTCCGTATGGCGCATCAGCTGAATGACAGCCGTTGCGGCGAAAAGTTCGCACGCGCTGCGCCAGTCGATGAGCGGCTTTCGGCGATATCGGATGTGCAAAATCTCGCCTTTTTTGCTTTGATTGCCGCCAGACATTTTGGGTAGCAGTTCGCCCTTGAGCATGGATACGACGAGGGGAACACTTCTGGAAAATCTCACCCGCGAGGAGCTGGTAGCCGAGGTGCTGCGCTTGCGCGCCAAGCTGAATGACAGCGCCACCCATGACTCCGAAGTGCGCTATCGCCTGGCAGCCAAGGCCACCCGTGATGCCGTCTGGGATTGGGATCTCGAGTCGGATCATGTTCTCTGGAATGATGCGCTGGAACAGGCCTATGGGCATCCTCTGGCATTTATCGACACGTCCGGCCAATGGTGGCTGGAGCAGATCCACCCGGCCGATCGCGAGCGAATCTACCATTCGATCCACTTGGTCATCGACGGCGGTGGCACGACCTGGACCGACGAGTATCGTTTTCAGCGCCTGGATGGGACCTACGCAGAAATCCTCGATCGCGGCCACGTGATTCGCAGCGTGCAGGGCAAGGCGGTGCGCATGATCGGCGCAATGCTCGATCTGACCCGTGTACGTGCCGCCGAAGCAGCGTTGCGCCAGAGCGAGGAGCGTTTCAGCGCCATCTTGCAGACCATCGAATCCGCCTTTGCCATCGTTCAGGTCAAATTCGACACCGATGACCGACCCGTGGACTACCGCTTTGTCGAGGTCAACCCGGCTTTCGAACGCCAGACAGGTGTCGATCTGCGCGGCAAATGGATCACCGAATTCGCCCCGGAGCTGGAGCAGTTCTGGTTCGAAGCCTATGGCCATGTCGCCAAGACCGGTGAGCCGGCCAACTTCGAAAGCTACGCGCGAGCGTTCGAGCGCTGGTTCGATGTGCGGGCAGTCCGGGTCGGCGATCCCAGCGAGCGCCGGATCGCCATCCTGTTCAACGACGTGACCGAGCGGCGGGATGCCGAGAATCGTCTGCGCATCAGCGAAGCGCTGGCACGCGAGAACGTCCAGCGCGTCCAGCTGGCGTTGGCGGCTGGGGCGATCATTGGTACCTGGAACTGGGACCTGCAGACGGACCAGTTCACCGTCGATGACGGTTTTGCTCGCGCCTTCGGTCTCGATCCAGGGCTTGGCCGCGAAGGGCTAGGCCTGGAACAGATCATCACGACGGTCCATCCGGAAGACAGAGCGGGGCTGCTCGCTGCCATCGACGAGGTTATTGCCCGCGGTGGGGCCTACGCACACCAATACCGAGTGCGTCGCGCCGATGGTCGTTACTACTGGATCGAGGCCAATGGCCGTGTCGATCATGGCCCGGACGGCACTGCGCTGAGCTTTCCGGGCGTGCTCATCGATGTCGAGGACCGACGCTCCATCGAGGCCGAGCGTGACCGTGCCACCGCAGCACTGCGAGCGCTGAACGACACCCTTGAGCAGCGCGTCGCCGAACGCACGGCCGAGTTGATCCACGCCGAGGAAAAGCTGCGCCAGTCGCAGAAGATGGAGGCGGTGGGGCAGCTGACTGGCGGTCTGGCGCATGACTTCAACAACCTGCTGGCCGGCATCAGCGGCGCGTTGGAGCTGATGAGCATGCGGATCGCCCAGGGCCGGCTGAACGATATCGACAAGTACATGCTGGCGGCTCAGGGCGCGGCCAAGCGTGCCGCGGCGCTGACCCACCGGCTGCTGGCGTTCTCCCGGCGGCAGACTCTGGATCCGCGGCCGCTTGACGTGAGTGTCCTGGTGGATGGCATGACCGAGCTGATCCAGCGCACGGTGGGCCCGAGCATCCTCGTCGAGACCATCAGCGCTCCCTTTCTCTGGCCCGTGTCGGTGGATGCCAGCCAGCTGGAGAACGCCATTCTCAATCTCTGCATCAACTCGCGTGACGCCATGCCAGACGGCGGACGCATCACCATCGAGACGGCCAATCGCTGGCTCGGGCCGGACGCTGCGCAGGCGCAAGAGTTGCCCGCCGGGCAATACCTCGCGCTGTCGGTGAGCGATACCGGCACGGGAATGACGCCGGGTGTGATGGCCAAGGCGTTCGATCCGTTCTTTACCACCAAGCCGATCGGTGAAGGCACAGGGCTCGGGCTTTCGATGATCTACGGTTTCGCCAAACAGTCGGGGGGGCAGGTACGTGTCAGCTCGGAAGTGGGCCAAGGCACCTCGATGACCATCTACCTGCCGCGCTATCACGGTCAGGCAGGCGCCGCTGCCGCAACCCCGGGCCGCAGCGGCGCAACCCTGGCCGGAGCCTGTGCGACCATCCTGATCGTCGACGACGAACCGACTGTACGCCTGCTGCTGACCGATGTGCTCGGCGATCTCGGCTACACATTGATCGAGGCGGCGGACAGCCTCGCTGGGCTGAAGCTGCTGCAGTCGGATGTTGCGATCGATCTGCTGATCACCGATGTCGGGTTGCCGGGCGGAATGAACGGGCGACAGATGGCCGACGCTGGAAGGCAGGTCCGACCAGGTCTCAAGACGCTGTTCATTACCGGCTATGCGGAGAGCGCAGCTCTGGGCAACAGCTCGCTTGGGGAGGGCATGCAGGTACTGACCAAGCCGTTCGCGATAGAGATCCTCGCCGCTCGTGTACTGGAACTGCTCAGCAGCTAAGGCCAGGGCGGCCCAGGGTGATTTCTCGGCGGCTGTTGAATAACCGCGGCAATGCGCCTAGCCTCTCGCCCTGCTTTCCAGGGCCGCCGATTCCGATGGCTCTAACCTCTCGGTTCCGTCGGTGTGGATCGAATGAAATCACTGTTGCATCCGGGTCGGGCTGTCGCGCTCGTATTCCTGTTCGCCATCCTCTGTGGTGCCGCTCTCCTGTCCCTGCCGGCCGCTCACGTGCAGAGCGAGCCAGTACCCTGGGTTACTGCATTGTTCACTGCTGTCTCGGCGGTCTGCGTGACCGGCCTGGTGGTGGTCGACACCGGCACCTATTGGTCGACCTTCGGACAGGTGGTGATCATGGTGCTGTTCCAGCTTGGTGGCTTCGGCATGATGACCCTGGCGACCTTGCTGGGATTGCTGGTCAACCGTTCGTTCCGCTTGCGGGCCAAGCTGATCGCGCAGGCCGAGTCCCATGTACTGGGTCTGGGCGACATCAGCAGCGTGGCGAAACTGGTGCTGGTCGTCACGCTGGTGATGGAGCTGGCGGTCATGCTGCTGCTGACCCTGCGGCTGCATTTGTCGTACGGGCTTGGTTGGGGCGAGGCCGCCTGGAGCGGCCTGTTCCATGCCGTATCGGCGTTCAATAACGCGGGATTCTCCATTCATGGCGATGGCCTTGTGCGCTACGCCACCGATGAATTCATTCTGCTGCCGATCATGTGCGCCATCGTCATCGGCGGCATCGGCTTTCCGGTTCTCAACGATCTGCGCCGCAGGTGGTCGGACCCGCGTCACTGGTCGCTGCACACCAAGCTGACGCTGTCCGGGACGGCGGTGCTGCTGGTGGGCGGCTTCATGGCGGTGCTGCTGTTCGAGTGGTCCAACCCGGGTACGCTCGGGCCCATGGCCTGGGCCGACAAGCTTCTTTCGGCTGCCTTCGTTTCGGTCTCGGCGCGTACGGCCGGTTTCAATGCGCTCGATATCGGCGCGCTGACGCATGAAAGCTGGGCGTTGCACTATTTCCTGATGTTCATCGGTGGCGGCAGCGCCGGTACTGCCGGTGGGGTGAAGGTCGGAACCGTCGCCATCCTTGCGCTGCTGGTGATCGCCGAGATCCGCGGCAGGGCCGACACCGAAGCATTCGGCCGCCGGGTCGGTAGTTCGGCCCAGCGCCAGGCGATCACCGTGCTGGTGCTGGGGAGTGCCATGGTCGTGCTGGGTACGCTGTTCATTCTTCGAGACACCGACATCCCGACGGACCAGGTCATCTTCGAGGTCATTTCTGCATTCGGTACCGTTGGACTCTCCACCGGTATCACCGCCGACCTGCCGGAGGCGAGTCAGCTCATGCTGACCCTGCTCATGTATGTCGGCCGGGTCGGCACCATCACCCTTGCGGCTTCACTCGCGCTGGGCGAGCACCGCATGCCATACCGCTATCCGGAGGAACACCCAATTGTTGGCTAAGTTGCTGTTTTCTGAGCAGTTCTCTTTTTCGAAAGGCGACAGTGTGGTGGTCATCGGGTTGGGGCGATTCGGCAGCTCGGTGGCGCGCTCACTGACGCGCCTGGGCCATGACGTGATGGGCATCGACCAGGCCGCCGAGCCCGTTCATGCATGGGCCGATCTGCTGACCCATGCGGTGCAGGCCGATTCCACCAACGTCATGGCGCTGCGGCAGCTCGGCGTCGCCGATTTTCCCCATGCCATCGTCGGTATCGGCTCGGACATGGCGGCGAGCCTGATGACCATCATGGCGCTGACCGAACTGGGCATCAAAGACATCTGGGTCAAGGCGCTGACCACCGAGCATGGGCAGATCGCGACGCGGATCGGTGCGCATCATGTGGTCTATCCCGAGGCGGACATGGGCGAGCGGGTTGCCCATCTGATCTCCGGGCGGATGATGGATTTCATCGAGTTCGACGACGGCTTCGCCATCGCCAAGATCCATGCGCCCGAGCGCATCCACAACAGCACCCTGGCTGCGGCTGGGGTGCGCGAAAAATTCGGCGTGACGGTCGTCGGTCTGAAGCGGGCCAACCAGGACTTCCAGCACGCGACGCCCAGCACCCAGGTACTGCCGGGCGATCTGCTGATCGTCTCGGGGCCGACCCATGACATCCAGCGTTTCGCTGGCCAGGGGCGCAAGGGAAGCTGAAGCTGGTCTCCGTTAGTGCGGTGGTCCGGAGGCGACTACGCTTCTCGGGCGGCCGAGCCACGACCGTGCGCCCGCTACCCCTTAGCGGCGCTTTGGGCACTGACGGAGGAGACGCAAGGTGAACTCATTAACCGGTGGCTGCCTGTGCGGCGACGTGCGCATCGTGACGGCGGGGCAGCCCTATCGAGTCGGCATCTGTCATTGTCTGGACTGCCGCAAGCATCATGGCTCGCTGTTCTACGCCGCTGCGGTGTTCCCGCAGGATGCGGTGACCGTCGAGGGCGAGACCGCCGAATATGCCGGACGCTATTTCTGCCCGCGCTGTGGCTCGTCGGTTTTTTCCCGCCTGGCCGATGAAATCGAGGTGCATCTCGGCGCCCTGGATGCGCCCGACCAGCTGACGCCGACCTACGAATGCTGGACCGTGCGCCGCGAAGCCTGGCTGCCACCGTTTCCGCTCAACCGGCGCTACCCGTACGACCGCGACGACTCCAGCCGCTTCGAATGAGCATCATTGCCCGCTAGCGATCAGCGGCTGCTCGGTCTTCTGCGTGTTCGGCAGCACGCGAATCGCGATGAATTTCGAAGTCGGCGTGTGGCTGCGCTCGCCAAAGCTCTCCAGCGGCACCAGCGGATTGGTTTCCGGGTAGTAGGCGGCGGCCTGGCCGGGCGGAGTGTCGTAGGCGAGCAGGGTGAAACCGCGCACGCGGCGCTCGATGCCGTCGTCCCAGAGCGAGAGCAGATCGACCTGCTGACCGGCTTCCAGGCCCAGCCGCTGGATGTCGGCCGGATTGACGAACACCACATCGCGCATGCCTTTCACCCCACGATAGCGATCATCCAGACCATAGAGCGTGGTGTTGTACTGGTCGTGGGAGCGCAGCGTCTGCAGGATCAGATCGGCCTCCACGCCGTCATGGCGGGCCTGTTCGGGCAGCAGATCGGCCGGCAACGGGTGCGCCTTGAACTCGGCGCGGCCGCTGGCGGTGTTCCATTCGCGCCGGGCAGCGGCATTGCCGAGGTAGAAGCCGCCAGGGCGATGCAGGCGGTAGTCGAAGCCGGTGAAACCGGGAATGGTGGCGGCGATCAGCTCGCGAATACGGCTGTAGTCCTCCACCAGCCACAGCCAGTCCACCGGGTGTTTGCCCAGCGTGGCGGCGGCGATGCCGGCGACGATGGCCGGCTCCGAACGCATCTCGGCGGACGCGGGCTCGAGCTGGCCGCGCGAGGCGTGGATCATGCTGAACGAATCTTCCACGGTGACCGCCTGCGGGCCGCAGGCCTGGCGGTCGATGTCGGTGCGGCCGAGGCACGGCAGGATCAGCGCGTTGCGGCCCATGGTCAGGTGGCTGCGGTTGAGCTTGGTGCTGATCTGTACGGTCAGCGCGCAGTTGCGCAGCGCCTGGCGGGTGCGCGGGGTGTCCGGCGTCGCCAGGGCGAAGTTGCCACCCAGACCGATGAATACCTTGACCTGCCCGGCCAGCATGGCCTGGATGCATTCCACGGTGTTGTAGCCGGGCTGGCGCGGCATCGGCAGGTCGAACTGGCGCTGCAGTGCATCGAGCAGCGCAAGCGGCGGCCGCTCGTTGATGCCCATGGTGCGGTCGCCCTGCACGTTGCTGTGGCCGCGCACCGGGCAGGCGCCAGCGCCGGGCTTGCCGATGTTGCCGCGTAGGAGCAGCAGGTTGGTGATTTCCTGGATGGTCGCCACCGAGTGACGGTGCTGGGTGATGCCCATCGCCCAGCAGACGATGGCCCTGTCGGCGTTGCGGTAGATCGCGGCGGCGTGGCGAATGCTTTCGCGGTCGAGCCCCGACTGCTGCTCGATCAGCGCCCAGGGCGTGGCTTCGATCTCGGCCAGATAGGCGTCCAGCCCGCGGCTGTGCTCAGCCAGAAACGCGTGATCGAACACCGCCGGCGCGCCGCTGGCCTGGGCTTCCTGCTCCCATTGCAGCAGGTACTTGGCGATGCCGCGCAGCACCGCCAGATCGCCACCGAGATTGGGCCGCAAGTAGGCGCTGTGAGTCGGCGCGTCCTGGTTGGCGAGCATCTCGATGGGCTTCTGCGGGTGCTGGAAGCGTTCCAGCCCGCGCTCGCGCAATGGATTGAAGCAGACCACCTGAGCGCCGCGCTCCACAGCCTGCCGCAATGGTTCTAGCATGCGCGGGTGGTTGGTGCCGGGGTTCTGCCCGAGGACGAAGATCGCATCGGCGTGAGCGAAATCCTCCAGCGTCACCGTGCCCTTGCCGACGCCGATGGATTCGCTCAGGGCGACGCCGCTGGCCTCGTGGCACATGTTCGAGCAGTCGGGAAAGTTGTTGGTGCCGAAGCTGCGACCGAACAGCTGGTAGAGATAGGCCGCTTCGTTGCTGGCCCGGCCGGACGTGTAGAAAGCTGCCTGGTGCGGGCTGTCCAGGCCGTTCAAGTGTCGTGCGATCAGCGCAAAGGCATCGTCCCAGCTGATCGGCTGATAGCGGTCGCTGGCGGCGTCGTAACGGACCGGTTCACTCAGGCGGCCCTGGTATTCGAGCCAGTAATCGCTCTGCTGGCGTAACTGGCTGACGCTGTGGCGGGCGAAGAAGGTGGCATCCACGCGGCGGCGCGTGGCTTCCCAGTTCACTGCCTTGGCGCCGTTCTCGCAGAACTTCACCGCACCGGCTTCCGGCGAGTCACCCCAGGCACAGCCGGGGCAATCGAAGCCGCCGTTCTGGTTGGTGCGCAGCATGGCGCGGATGTTCTTCAGCGCGTTGCCACTGCCGAGCCAGGCGCTGGCCACGCTGCGCAGCGCGCCCCAGCCGCCTGCCGGGCCGGCGTAGGGCTGGAAACGGGTGGCGGGATGGAAGCGGGACGTGCGGCTCATGGGTGGCATCCGTTCTGTTCGGGCAGTGCGGGCGCCGGGCTGTAGACCCGCGGCGCGCTGTGGTGGGGCAGGTGAATGAGGTTGAGGTGATGCCGACGCGCCCACTCGACGGTCAGGTGGGTCGGCGCGGACAGGCTGACCAGCGTGCCGATGCCGGCGCGCACGGCCTTGTGGATCAGCTCCAGGCTGCAGCGGCTGGTGATTACGACGAAACCTTCGCTCGGGTTACGGCGCTGCAGCATCAGCGCGCCGATCAGCTTGTCCAGGGCGTTGTGCCGGCCGATGTCCTCGCGGCACAGGGCGATCTCTCCGTTGCCGTCGACATACAACGCCGCGTGCAGCGCACCGCTGTCGCGGGCCAGCAGCTGGGCGTTGGCGATGCGCTGGCGCAGATCGTGGAAATGCCCTTCGGGTGGCAGATCGATTGGCGAAAGTGGTACGAGCTGCGGCAATGCCTGCTCCAGCGCCTGCACACCGCACAGGCCACAACCGCTGTGGCCGGCCAATTGCCGCCGTTGCTGCTTGATGTGCCAGAACGCCCGGGGGCTTACCTGCACTTCGGCATGCTGCGCGCTGCCATCGCCCCGCAAGCGCAGATCGCGTAGATCATCGATGCGCTCGATCAAGCCGGCGCTCAGGCTGAAGCCGATAACGAAGTCTTCCAGATCCAGCGGTGTCACCATCATCACGGCCTGATTGAGGCCGTTGTAGCTGATGGCCAGGGCACATTCGTCAGCCAAGAGCGCCGCGCCGAGATCCGGAGCGTTGGCGCTTGGGGTATTGAGGGTGGCGTATTGCATGGCGATGGCCTGCGACAGGTCGACGCAGGGAGCCTAGGAGCGCTGGGATGGATCGTCCAATCGCTATGTTCGATAGGGTGATCGAGCGTATCGATCGTCCGTCAGGGGATGACAGGTCTTTGCCGCTGCAACAGCTCGCGTGCCTCGTTGAAGCAGGCCTCGCCCAGCGCGGAGCGTGGCGAGCCGCGACGCAGGATCAGCCCCAGCGGTGCGAGGGTACTGGCATCGTCGATGGGCGTCAGGGTCAGCCGGCTATCCAGTGCTTCGAGGCCGCTATCCAGCGGCATGATGGCGCAACACAGTCCGGCCCCTACGGCCTGCAGCAGATGGTGCACGGCATCCGTCTGCAGCCGCGGCGCCAGGCTCAGGCCACGGCTACGCAGCGCATGGTCGATGGACTGGCGAAAGTGCATGCCGCCGGTCAAAAGACCGAGCGGAAGATCGGCCAGGGCATCCCAGCGCAGCGATGGCGCGTCGAAGCGAAAATGGCGCTCGTCATGCAACAGCCCCATGCGAGTTTCGCCGAGCGGCAGGCTGGTGAAGTGCGCGTCATCCAGCCGTTCCAGATAGGACAGGCCCAGGTCCAGCAGATTGCGATTGAGCCGTTCGAGAATCTGATCGCTGCTCAACGCGAACAACTCGAAGCGCAGGTTCGGGTGGCGCTCGCCGAAGGCCTGCACCAGTTGCATCGGGTCGAAACCGGCCAGCGGCACCACGCCCAGGCGCAAGGTGCCGACCAGCTGACCACGGCAGGAGGCGGCTTCGGCCAGCAGGCCGTCCTGTGCGGCGAGCAGGCTGCGCGCCCAGGCCAGGATGCGCTCACCCTCGGCGGTGAAGCCTTCGAAACGCTGGCTGCGGATCACCAGTTGCAGGCCGAGCTCGTCTTCGAGGCCGCGCAGGCGCATCGACAGCGTCGGCTGGGTGACATGGCAGCGTGCCGCCGCCTGACCGAAATGACGCGTTTCATCCAGCGCCACGAGAAACTTCAGCTGCTTGATATCCATGCCCGCTCGCCTCGAAGGTAGTGCGGGCGGCACCTTAGCACGCCGTCAGGGGGCGTCGAACAGCGGCTGCAGCCCGCTGGGCACCACGCCGGTCCAGCGCTTGAAAGCACGGCGGAAGTTGGTGGTGTCGTTGAAGCCGAGGTGCCGCGCCACGGCCTCGTTGCCTAGGCCGCGGGCCTGATAGAGGTAGAGCGCAACGTGCGTGCGCACCAGATCGAGCTGTTCCTGGAAGTGCGTGCCGTGCTTGGCCAGCTTGCGCTTGAGCGTCGCCGGACTCATGGCGAACGCCAGCGCGACGCGCTCCAGGTTCAGCGGCTCGCGGATGTTGTCATGCAGGTATTGGTAGAACGCATCGAGAAAGGCGCAGGGGCCTTCCAGCGTATCGATCTGCTGCTGGCTGGCCTGTTGCGCGACCTGGCCTACCGTGGCCGAAGCATCCGGCCAGGGCTGATGCAGGTACTCGCGAGGCAGGCTGAGCAGGGTCAGGTGGCGGTCGAACTGCAGCGCGTCGCCCAGGTGCACCCAGTACTGCTCGACATGGCGCGGCTGCGGATAGGCAAACTGAAAGCGCCAGGGCAGGCGCAGGCCGCTGCCGCGCTTGCACAGCGCGACGATGGCGGTCAGGTGCGCCTCGATGAGAAACCGTTGGTGGCGGCCGGCGCTGCCGTTGTCCAGCCAGTAGATGTGCAGCTGCTGTTCATCCAGCAGCAGCCTTGGCGCCAGCAGCGGGCAGAGCAGAGCGCGGAACTGGCAAAGCCGCTCCAGCGCCTGTTCGAGGTTGCCGGCGTTGGCCAAGGCAAGGCTGACATCGCCGTAGTGCCCGGGCAGCAAGCGCTGGCCGAACAGAAAGCTGCTGTCCGCAGCACCCAACAAGCGCTCGGTGTTGCCGATGAGCGTCAGCAGTTGCTGCGGGCTGACGCGGGCACGGCCGCTGGCGACGTCCTCGTAGAACAGCCCGCTGCCACGCAGCAGCGCATGGCTGTCGATACCGCGCGACAGCGCCAGGTCGAGCAACACCGCCGGCTGGTGGTGGGCGGCGATGAAGCGGGTGTCCCATTCGTACCAGCGTAACGGGCTTTCCATGATCGCCTCAGGCGCAGTGTGGCAGTGACTGCTTGGCCTTGGCCAAACCGAGGTTGAGGCGTTTGAGCAACTGCTCGGCATCGTCGTCGAAGGCCATCACCACCGCGGTGCTGGCGCGCAGATGCAGGCGCTCGCCATGCTGGCGGGTCTTGTGCGCGAGGCTGGCGACGGCGGTCTGCAACTCCTCGGCGAGTTGTCGCGCCTGTTGTTCGGCAGTATCGGGCAGCAGCACGACGAAGCGATCGCCAGCCAGACGGCAGAGCAAATCCTGATGGCGCAGGTTGAGCACCAGCAACTGGGCCACGGCCTGCAACACCAGATCACCCTCGGCCTGGCCGTAGCGCTGGTTGACCCGACTGAACTCGTCGAGGTCCACCGCCAGCAGCGACAGCGGCCTTTGCTCGTCGGCGGCCTGGCGCAGGGCCTGATCCAGCTGCCGCCGCAGGTATTCGGCGGTGCCGAGCGGGGTCAGGTTGTCGAACAGCCGATGCTCGCGGAAGAGCCGCTCGCGTTTGTGCATCTGCGCGTTGATGGCGCGCTGTTCCTGGTTCAGGTGGTAGATGCCGAAGGTCAGCAGCAACAGGCCCGCCGGCATGGGCGCGGTTTCCAGCCAGTTGTCCCAGGCGATGTTGGCGGGGATCTGGATGAACTCATCGAGCAGGTCCATCCACCAGGAAAAACAGATACAGGCCAGACCCAGCGCCAGCAGCCGCGTCACCCGGCCGGCCGGGCGGCTGTGCAGCAGCATGACCAGCCAGGCGAGGGCGAGGGCTGCGCAACCGCCTTCGCCGACGACGTCCATCCAGTCGATCTCGCCCCAGGATTTGACCGTGCCGACGGCGAGCAGCAGCTGCAGACCGACGTTGGCGGCCAGGGCGAGGCCGAGGAGGGTGAGGGTGTGGAGTTTGAGAAGGGATTTCATCGGGTCTCCGTGGCGAGGGATGGCGCCAGTGCGTGAGGGCACGGAAACAGATGGATGTGACGGTTGGATGAATGGGGTGGGGGTTGAATTGGCTCAGGGGGTTTTTAATCTTTTGGGGCGTCAGACGAATTAGGGAGTTGCTTGATAGCTGGGTTTCGCCCTGCTGGGCGACCTACTTTTTCCAGTCGCGGAAAAAGTAGGCAAAAACGCTTGCCCCTGCATCCGGCCCCGGCTGCGCCGGGGTTCGTTCTCTACGCCGCCGCTCCGAGGGTCGCCGTACAAGGGCCATCCATGGCCCTTGCGCGGCGACCCCCGGAGCGGCGATGGAGTGAGGGAAGTCGAGCGCAGCGAGACCCGGATGGCAGGGGCAAGACTTTTTGGTTCCTTTTGGCGGGGCCGGCCATCCGGGCGACTGCCAAAAGGAACTCGCGCAGCAGCGCGAAACAGAAGGATCGGACCTCCCGAAAAAGTGGGTTGGTCCCCACAACTTGATCCCAGCGTGTCTGAGATAGGCAACTCGTATCCATACCGCTAAAAACAGGTCATATCAGCTCAACCCCACCCCCAAAATCCCCCAAAACCCACCTTTCCAAACCCTCCCCCAATTTCCTGTCACAGAACCGCCATATCCCCCACCTACCGTCCGCTGCAGTTCCGGGATGGACCCGGTAAACACCGTTCGGGGGATTGTTCATGAGCACATACCGCAGCGGCATCCGCCATGCAGGATTCCGCATCAGCCTGCTGGCCCTGGCCGTCAGCGCCGGTTCAGCCTGGGCCGAGGAGCCGCTTGTCATGGAGCACGTCGAAGTCATCGGCCAGGCGGTCAGCATCGACGAGGCACTGAAGGACCAGCGCAATTCCGACAGCGTCGAAAGCGTGGTTCACGCCGATGGCATTGGCCAGCTGCCGGACGACAACGCCGCCGAGGCGCTGCAGCGCATTCCGGGCATCTCGGTCGAGCGCGACCAGGGTGAAGGGCGTTTCGTCAGCGTGCGCGGCATCGCGCCTGACCTGAACAGCGTCACCATCAACGGCACCCTGGTCCCATCGCCGGAGAGCGATCGCCGTGCCGTGGCGCTCGACGTGCTGCCATCGGAGCTGGTGCAGTCGCTGTCGGTGGTCAAGACGCTGACGCCGGACATGGATGCCAACTCCCTGGGCGGCACCATCGAGGTACAGAGCCTCTCGGCCTTCGACCATGACGGGTTGTTCTACAGCCTCAGCGGCGAGGGCAGCTATGACGACAACGTCGACAAGACCAGCCCGAAATTCTCCGGCGCCATCAGCGACCGCTTCAGCCTCGGCGATGGCGTCGACAATTTCGGTGTCGCCGCGGCCGTCAGCTGGCAGGAGCGCGACTTCGGCTCGGACAACGTCGAGACCGGCGGCAAGTGGGACTTTGCCGACGACGGGGCGCGGCTGGAGGAACTCGAGCAGCGCGACTACGAGATCACCCGCGAGCGCACCGGCTTCGGGCTGAATTTCGACTACAAGCCGGACGATGTCAGCAGCTACTACCTGCGCACGCTGTACAGCCGCTTCAAGGACACCGAAACGCGTAACGCCGCCGGTGTCGCCTTCGAGGATTCGCAGCTGCCGGGCGAGACCGGTGACGCCGAGGGCTGGCGCGAGCTGAAGTCCCGCGAGGACACCCAGACCGTGCAGTCCTATGTGTTCGGCGGTGAACGCATGATGGGCCTGTGGACCCTGAGCGGGCAGGCCGGTTACAGCCAGTCGCGCGAGCGCAATCCGGGCGGTATCGCCAGCGCGACCTTCGAGGGCGATTTCGCCGATGCCGGTTTCTCCAGCAGCCGCAAGCCGCGCCTGATGATCGATTCGTCCTTCTACGACCCGGCGTCCTTCGAGCTGGATGAAGTGGAGTGGGAGAAAAGCGACACCCTCGACCGCGAGAAGAACATTCGCCTGGACCTGGCGCGTGAATACGACATCCAGGGTTACGCCGCCCAGGCCAAGTTCGGCGGCAAGCTCAGCCGCCGGCACAAGGACAACGATAACGAAGTCTGGAAGTACGACGATTTCGACGACCTGACCCTGGCCGATTTCCAGGGCGGCAACGTCGACTACGCGCTCGGCCGCTTCGGCCCAGGCATCAGCGCCTCGGCCATCAAGGGCGCGATTGGCGGTCTCGATGCCAGCGAGTTCTACGATGAGGAGGAGTCGCGCATCAATGACTTCGACATGCACGAGGACATCAATGCCGCCTACCTGATGAACACCGTGGACATCGACCGCTGGCGCGTCATCGCTGGCCTGCGCTACGAAGGCACGCGCTTCAGCGCCAAGGGCACCGGCCTGCGCGACGGCCAGTTCGAGTCCATCTCCAGCAGCAATGACTACCACCACTGGTTGCCCGGCCTGCACCTGCGCTACCAGCTGACCGACGACACCATGATCCGCGCCGCCTGGACCAACAGCGTGGTGCGCCCGACCTTCGGCCAGCTGGCGCCGGGTTTCGTCATCGACGGCAACGACGCCGAGTTCGGCAACCCCGATCTCAAGCCGCTGGAGTCGATCAACTATGACCTCGGCATCGAGCACTACATGGGCCGCGCCGGCGTGGTGTCTGCCTATCTGTTCTACAAGGACATCGACAACTTCATCTACAACACCGATCTGGCCGGCACCGGCCAATGGGCCGCGTTCGACGAAGCGCTGAGCTTCCAGAATGGCAGCAGCGCGAAGCTCTACGGCCTGGAGCTAGCCTACTCGCAGAAGCTCGACTGGTTGCCGGCGCCGTGGAATGGCCTGCTGCTGGGCGCCAACGCCACCTTCAGCCAGTCCGATGCGGACATCGAGGGGCAGGGCATGCAGCGCAGCATCGACCTGCCGAACCACTCCGACACGGTCGGCAACCTGATGCTCGGCTGGGAGAACGACCGGCTCAACCTGCGCCTGGCTGCCAACTACAAGTCGGACTACCTCTACGAGGTAGCCGGTATCGACGACGAGGCGCACGACCTGTACGTCGACGATCAGCTGTTCGTCGATTTCAAGGCCGGCTACTTCATCACGCCGAGCCTGCAGTTGACCTTCGAGGCGCTGAACCTGACGGACGAGACCTACTACGTCTACAGCGGCCGCCACGCCTACAACGCCCAGTACGAAGAGTACGGCCCGACCTACAAGCTCGGCCTGACCCTGACCCACTTCTGACCCTATGCCGCTCCGGTGCCCGTCGTTCCCCTTTACGGCCGGGCGCCGGCCCGCGGCAGCCTGAATGGATACACCATGAACGCACTACCCAAAACCCTGTTGCTCGGCCTGTGCATCGCATTGGCGGCTTGCCAGTCCACACAGCCAGATACCCCGGCGAAGTCGGCCCGGCTGACCTTCAGCGAACCGCTGCTGGCCGGCCTCGAGTACGCCCAGCTGCTAGACGGCGACGCCCTCTGGGCCGGCGCCGACCGTGTACAGGTCGATGACCAGGGTCTGCAGCTGCTGGACGCCGCCGGTAACAGCCTGGCGCGCCACGCCGGGCGCTTCGAAGGACTGGACCATCGCGTCGACCGCCAGGGCCTGCTGCTGGCCACCGTCGAGCGCAAGCGCCAGCAAGCGATGCTGATCGGCCTGAATGCCGCGCGTGCCTGGAGCCAGCCGCTATACCTGCCGCGCACCGCATTCGCTATCGAGGGGCTGTGCCTGTACCGCGACAGCGCGCGCAACGACTTCCTGTTCCTGCTCGGCGAGGAAGGTATCGGCGAGCAATGGTTGGTGGGCAGCCAGGGCCGCCTGCTCGGTGAAGCACGGCGCGTGCGCGGGCTCAGCCTGCCGCCGCAGAGCACCTTCTGCCAAACCGATGACATCGCCGGGCAGCTCTACGTCAACGAGGAGGACGTCGGCTTCTGGCGCTACCCTGCCGACGCCGAGGCGCCGTTGCAGCGCGAGCCGGTCGATCTGCGCCAGCCGTTCGGCAGCCTGACCCATGCCGCAGCGGGCATGAGCCTGGTGCCGGGTGGACTGCTGGCGCTCGATCCCGAAGCCTCGGTGCTGCATCTGTACCGGCAGAACGAAGCCGGCTGGCAAGCCGATGAAGTCATCGCACTGGATGGCTTCGACGAACCGGAGCGCATCAGCGCCCGCCGCAGTGCCGAGGGCGTCGAGTTGCTGCTGGCGGACGAACGCGGCTTGCAGTCGGCCCGTCTGGACTGGCAGCCGACCGCGCTGTCGCAGCCCGAGCCGATCGTCAGCCTGCCGGCCGCAGTTGAGACCGGCCCGGTGCCGAGCCTGGGTGATGCCGCCGATGATCCGGCGATCTGGGTCCATCCGCGCGATCCGGCTGGGAGCCGTGTGCTCGGCACCGACAAGAAGGGCGGCCTGGTGGTGTACGACCTGGACGGCCGTCAGGTGCAGGACCTGCGCGCCGGCCGGCTGAACAACGTCGATGTGCGCAGCGGCTTCCGCCTTGGCAGCAAGCGCGTGGACCTGGCCGTGGCCAGCAATCGCGATCACAACAGCCTGCACCTGTTCGCCATCGACCGGGCGAGCGGGGTGCTCCGCGATGTCGGCGAGGTCGCCACGCCGCTGAGCGAAATCTATGGCCTGTGCATGTTCCAGGATCGCCAGGGCACCACCTACGCCATCGCCAACGACAAGGACGGCACCTTCCTGCAGTACCGCCTCGATGGCAGCTCCGGCCAGCCGCGTGGCGAGCTGGTGCGGCGCTTCAAGCTGGACAGCCAGCCCGAGGGTTGCGTGGCCGACGACCGCAGCGAGCGGCTGTTCGTCGGCGAGGAAGACGTCGCGGTGTGGGTGGTCGATGCCCGCGCCGAGGTGCCGGCGGTGCCGGAACAGGTCATCGGTGTCGGCGGGCCGGTCTACGACGACATCGAAGGTCTGACCATCTACCACGGCGAGCGCGGCGACTACCTGGTGATTTCCAGCCAGGGCAACGACAGCTATGTGGTGCTCGATGCCCAGGCGCCCTATGCCGTACGCGGCGCCTTCCGCATCGGCCTGAACGCCGAGCGCGGCATCGACGGCGCGTCCGAGACCGATGGGCTGGAAGTCACCTCGGCAGACCTCGGCGGCATCTGGAACCGCGGAATGCTGGTGGTGCAGGACGGCCGCAAGCGCATGCCCGAGGGTACGCAGAACTACAAGTACCTGCGCTGGTCGGCGGTCGCCGATGCGCTGGGGCTGGATTGACGTCATCGCCCGGTAACCGACCCGCCATCCAATAGCAGCTGCCCCAGTCGGGGCAGGAGGAAACGATTCATGCAAACGACTCTCGAGCACATGTCCATCTGGGGCCTGATCAGCGAAGCCAGCCTGGTGGTGCAGGCGGTGATGATGATTCTGGTCCTGGCCTCGGTTTCGAGCTGGTACCTGATCATCCGTCGCAGCGTGGCGTTGCGCAGCGCCGAACGGCTGCAGCGCGGCTTCCTGCAGCGCTTCCGGCAGGGCGGCGATCTCGCCCAGCTCTATCGCGAAGGCCAGGCGCAGCCGTTGCCGGACGAGGCCGCGCTGCAGCGCATCTTCCTCGCCGGTTACGGCGAATTCGCCCAGCTGCAACGCCAGCCGGGGATCGCGCCGGATGTAGTGGCGCAAGGAGTCGAGCGCAGCCTCTACGTGGCCGTCGCCGAGCAGGAGGAGCGTCTGGAGAAGGGCCTGCAGTTTCTCGCGACCGTGGGTTCGGTGAGCCCCTATATCGGCCTGTTCGGCACCGTGTGGGGAATCATGAACTCCTTCCTCGGCCTGTCGCAGGTGCAGCAGGCGACGCTCTCGACCGTCGCGCCGGGCATCGCCGAAGCGCTGATCGCAACGGCCATCGGCCTGTTCGCGGCGATTCCCGCGGTGATGGCCTACAACCGCTTCGCTGCCCGTGGGCAGACGCTGGTCGGCCGTTACTACGCCTTCGGCAACGAGTTGCAGGCGCGCCTGCATCGGCGCCTGCATGCCGCTTCGCCCAACGTCGCCGCAGCCGCCTGAGGAGGACAGCCATGCTAGTCAGGCCACAGCACAAACACGGGCCCAAGGCGGAAATGAACGTGGTGCCCTACATCGACGTGATGCTGGTGCTGCTGGTGATCTTCATGGTCACCGCGCCGATGCTGGTGCAGGGCGTCAAGATCGAGCTGCCCAAGGTCGCAGCCGAAGCGCTGCCGGTGGAGAACGAGCGGCAGATCCTCACGCTCTCGGTGAAGGCCGATGGCGGCTTCTACTGGAACCTGGGCAGCGAACTGGACATCGACAACCAGACCGATAGCGCCGTCGACCTGGCCGAGCTGCAGGCCAAGGTCGGCGCGATCATCGCCGAGCGCGGCGACACCCAGGTCTATGTCCGTGCCGACGAGGCGGCGGACTACGGTCGCGTGGTCGCCGGTATCGCCGAGTTGCAACGCGGCGGCGTGGTCAACCTTGGCCTGATCACCGAGGCGCCGGCCGGAGTCGAGCAGCAGTGATGATGACCTTCAGCACGCCCGCCGCGCACGGCAGTGAAGTTGTCCCGCGCCAGTGGATGGGGCCGGCTGGGGCTGCATTGCTGACCCTCGGGATGCACGCCGGACTGTTCGCGCTGTTGCTCGGCAGCTGGTCGCCAGCGCTGGAAATGCCGGTCGCCACCCAGGTGATGCAGACTCAGTTGATCAGCCTGCCACCGCCAGCGCCGGTGCTGCCCGAACCGCCGGTCGCAGAGCCGGTTGCAGCGCCGCCGCCCCCCGTCGAGGTCGAAGCGCCCCCGCAGGTGGAGCAGGCCGACCTGGCTTTCAAGCGCGCCGAACGGGAGCGCGAGGCCGAGCAGCAGCGCCAGCAGCAGCTGGAACGCCGGCGCGAGGAGCAGCGTCGCCGGGAAGAGCAGCAGCGTCGCCGGCAAGAGCAACAGCAGGAGCGCGAACGTCAGGCTGAGCAGGCGCGACTGGACGCGCAGCGCCGCCAGGCCGAGGCAACGGCGCGCGCGGAAGCGGCTGAGCGCGCACGACAGGCTGCAGCGGCCGAGGCTGCCAGCCGGCAGTACCTGCCGATTGCCAAGAAGCCGCCGGTCTATCCGCAACGTGCGCTGGACGCCGGGCTGCAGGGTTCCTGCACGGTCAGCTACACGGTCGATGAGCAGGGACGCGTGCGCTCGCCGGAAGTGGTCGGCGACTGCCATCCGCTGTTCATCCGCCCATCACTCACCGCCGCCAAGAGCTTTCGCTACCAGCCGCGCATCGTCGACGGCCGCGCGGTTGCCGTGCCGGACGTAAAGAACACCTTCCATTACCGCATCGAATGATGCCGTTACGAATTCAGGAACCGTTTTCGATGAAACAGGATTTCACCGATTTTCACGCGAGCGTGGGCGCTCATGACGACCAACCTGTCAATCCGAGCGGCAACGTGCCGCTGCAGCAGGCGATCGATCAACGCCGGCGCGGGCTGCTCAAGGGTGGCCTGGGCCTGGCCGGCATCGCCTTTCTCGGCGGCGGAATGGCCGGCGCGCGAGCAGCAACCCGGGGCGACTCGCTGCTCGGCTTCGAAGGTATTCCGACCCAGCTCGACCCGCATTTCGACCGGGTCGAGGTGGCGCCGGGCTACAGCGCCCGGGTGTTCTTCTCCTGGGGCGATCCGGTGCATGCCGACGCACCCGAGTGGCAGCCGGATGCCAGCGACGATTGGCACGCCCAGCTCAAGCAGGCCGGCGACAACCACGACGGCATGCATTTCTTCCCGTTCCCCGACGCGCCCGACAGCCGTGGTCTCTTGGCCATCAACCACGAGTACGTCAACCCGACGCTGCATCCCGAGGGCATCAGCGTGGTCGACGGCCGGCGCCCGCTGGAGCAGGTGCGCAAGGAGCAGGCGGCCCACGGGTTGAGCGTCATCGAGGTGCGCAAGGATGCTCAGGGCCAATGGCAGCGAGTAATGGATTCACCGTACAACCGCCGCATTTCCGGCATGACGCCGATGGCCATTGCCGGGCCGCTGGCTGGTCATGCAGCGATACAGACCATGGACGACCCGGAAGGAAGGACGGTGCTCGGTACGCTGAACAACTGCTCCAGCGGCTTCACGCCCTGGGGCACCTATCTGGTCTGCGAGGAGAACTGGCACAACTACTTCGTCAACCACGACGCCGACGACCTTGCCGCGCGCGTCTCGCACAACCGCTACGGCATCGCTGGCAGCGGCATGAGCAAGCTCTACGGCTGGGGCACGGTCGATCCGCGTTTCGATGCCACGCCGCAGGCAGGCCAACCCCATGGCGGCTTCGTCAACGAGCCGCACCGATTCGGCTGGGTGGTGGAGGTCGATCCGTTCGACCCGCAGAGCACGCCGGTCAAGCGCACCGCCTTCGGCCGCTACTGCCGCGAGTGTTCGGTGCTGTCGCTGGGCGAGGACGGGCGCATGGCGTTCTACTCAGGCGACGACACCAAGGGCGAGTACGTCTACAAGTTCGTTCCCAGCGGCCGCTACGTGCCCGGTGCGGACGCGGCCAACCGCCGCTTGCTGGATGAGGGCACCTTGTATGTCGCGCGTTTCGATGCCGACGGCAGTGGCCAGTGGCTGGCGCTGCTGCACGGCGAGCATGGCCTGACCGCGGAAAACGGCTTCCCCAGCCAGGCCGAGGTGCTGCTCAACGCTCGCGCCGCCGCCGACCGTGCTGGCGCGACGCCGATGGACCGGCCGGAGTGGGTCGCAGTGCATCCCGATACCCGCGAGGTCTACGTCACCCTGACCAATAATGACGGGCGCGGCACCAAGCAGCCGCTGGACAAGGCCAACCCGCGGCCGAACAACCTGCACGGGCAGATCCTGCGCTGGCAGGAAGAGGGTGGCGACCCGGCGGCGACGCGTTTCCAGTGGGAAGTCTTCCTGCTCGCCGGCGAGCGTCGTGGTGCGCGAGATGCCCAGGGCCGGCCGGTTGCCGCCAACCTGATCGGCACCATCGACGGTGACATCTTTTCCTCGCCGGACGGGCTGGCCTTCGATCGTGACGGGCGCTTGTGGATCGAAACCGATTTCGACGATGACGAATCGGTGATGCAGGCCATGGGCACCAATCAGCTGCTCTGCGCCGATCCGAAAACGCGCGAGGTGCGGCGTTTCCTGGTCGGGCCGCGGGGTTGCGAGATCACCGGCATCACCTGGAGTCCGGACTACCGCGCCATGTGGATCAACGTGCAGCACCCGGGGCTGAGCTTCCCGGCCAGCGACGGCCAGTCACGCCCGCGCTCGTCCACGGTGCTGATCACCAAGGACGATGGCGGCGTGATCGGCAGCTGACGATCACGCCGCCGTCATCTGTTCAGGAGCCGCCACGCAGCTGCTCGATGGCGTCGAGCAGCTGGTCCGGGGTGAAGGGCTTGGCCAGCCGGTGCAACGCTAGCGCCGGTGTGGTGGAGGGCAGTTCGGCGTAACCGGACACCAGCAGAACCGGCAGCTGCGGGCGCGTTTCCCGCACCACGGCCGCCAGCTGCGCGCCGCTCATCAGCGGCATGGCGTGGTCGGTGACCAGGATGTCGACCTGGTTGACCCGCAGTAGGTCCAGCGCTTCGCCGGCCGAACGCGCGCTGAGCACTCGATGCCCGGCAGCTTCCAGGATGCCGACGGTGCTGAACAACACCAGCTCGTCGTCGTCCACCGCCAGCAGCGTCAGCGGCTTCGTCGTGCGCCGGGGGCTTTCATCGGGTGCCGGCATGGAGACAGGCGCCGATGCAGGCGCGTTATCCGCCGCCAGGGCCGGTAGCCAGATCTCGGCGGTGGTGCCCGCGCCGGGCGAGCTGCTTAGCACCAGGCAGCCGCCGGATTGCTCGGCCAGGCCATGCACCATCGACAGGCCGAGACCGGTGCCCTTGCCGACGTCCTTGGTGGTGAAGAACGGCTCGACCGCACGCTTGAGCGTCGTTTCGTCCATGCCGGTGCCGCTGTCGCTGAGCTCCAGGCGCACGTAGCGAGCGGCGGGCAAGCCGTTCTGCTCCTCGGCCAGGCTCAGTTCTTCGGCGGTGATGCGGATATGGCCGACGCCGGCCATGGCGTCACGCGCATTGGCGGCGAGGTTGAGCAGGGCGGTTTCCAGCTGGTTGGGATCGGTCTTCACCCGCGCCAGCCGGGTCGGCAGCTCGACCTGCAGCTGGATGGTCGGGCCAAGCGAGCTGAGCAGCAGCTCCTCCATGCCTGCGATCAGTTGCGCCAGGTCGATCGGCGTCTTGTGCAGTTCCTGCTTGCGGGCGAAGGTGAGCATGCGCGCGGTGAGCGAAGCGCCGCGCTCGGCACCGGTCCTGGCATTGTCCACCAGGCGCAGCAGCGCGGGGTCGGCGGGCATGCGCCGACGCAGCAGGTCGAGGCTGCCGAGCACGGCCATCAGCAGGTTGTTGAAGTCATGGGCGATACCGCCGGTGAGGTTGCCCAGCGCCTCCATCTTGTGCAGCTGCTGCAGTGCCTGTTCGGCATTCACCCGTTCGCTGATGTCCAGCGCTTCGGGTACCAGGGCGAAGATGCTGCCGTCCTCGCCCGTGACCGGGCGCACGGAGAAATCGAAGACGCGCACGCCCTGCGGCATGTTTAGGGTCATGGTCACGCGCTCGGTGGCACCGGCCGCTACCCGCCGCGTCATCTCGCGGACCCTCTCTGGCATGCCGGGTGTCGCGGCGAACCAGGGCGATTCCCAGAACGGCAGGTAGGCCAGTTCGTTGAAGCGGGCGCCTATGCCCGCCAGCGCCGTGGCGTTCACGTAGAGAATCGCGCCGTCCGGCGCGAGCATCGCCATGTACAGGTGCGACGTCTCCAGCACCGCGCGGATGTTGGCCTCGCTGCGGGCCAGCGCTGCGGTGCGCTCGGCGACCTTGGCTTCCAGCTGTTCCAGAAAGCACTGCTCGCGTTGCCTGACTGCCGCAGCAGAGCGCACACGCTCGATGTGCGCCCAGGAGCGATCGGTGACTTCTCTGAGCAGGGCAAGCTCACAGGCGCTCCATACGCGAGGCACGCGGTCATGAATGGCCATCAGCGCGGTCAGTCGGCCCTCCTTGACCAGCGGCAGGCAAATGGTGGCGGCGATATCCAGTTGCTGGAAGGTCGCCGCGTCGGCGGCGGGCAGGCGGGCGAGGTGATCGTCGACGATGAAGGCTTCGCCGGCGCGCAGCTGCTGGACCGCGAGACTGCCGAACGCGGCGAGCCGGTAGTGGCCGACGATGCTCATGCAGTCCGGCGCCGACCAGTCGCCGCGGATGGTGAAGCTGTCCTGGTCGGGCTCCATGTCGGCGTAGGCGCAGCTGGACAGCCCCAGATGCTCGCCGAGCATGCGTGTGGTGGTGGCCAGGATGGCGTCGGCATCGACGCTGCGGGCTGTTTCCTTGGCCAGTGCGTCGAGGAAACGCAAGCGTTGTTCGTTTTCGCGCAGGGCCTGTTCGGCCTCGGCGCGCTCGGTGACGTCATGACCTTCGACGAAGATGCCGCAGACATCGCCATTCGCATCGGTCACCGGCTGGAAGACGAAATCCAGCAGGCGCTCTTCCTCCGCCTCTCCCTGGATGCGCTGCAGGCCGACGCGGATACCGGAGCCGACAAAGGCCGTGCCGCTGCGATAGACCTGGTCGAGAATGTCGATGAAGCCCTGCCGCTCGACCTCCGGCAGCGCTTCGCGTACCGGCCTGCCGATGACATCGCGTTCACCCACTACGCGCAGATAGGCCGGATTGGTCATCTCGAAGACATGTTCCGGGCCGCGCAGCATTGCCATCAGTCCCGGTGCCTGTTCGAACATCTGTTGCAGGCGTGCCTGCTGGCGCTGCAGCTCACGCTCGGCCATTACCCGCTCGGTGGTTTCCACCACGAGAGCGATCACGCCGGCCGGCCGGGCCTGATCATCGAACACCGGCGAATAGTCCAGATTCATCCAGGCGCGCTCGGGACGGCCGCTGCGGTACAGCAGCAGTTCCTGGTCCTTGTACGACAGCGCGCCGCCAGCCAGGACGACCTTCATCACGTTGTCGTTGAACTCGGCGACTTCCGGCCAGCCCTCGCGTACTTCAGAACCGAGCAACTGCGGATGTCGGCTGCCAGCGAGCTCTGAATAGGCGTCGTTGTAGATCATGACGCCGCGCTCGCCCCAGAGCAGCGCGATGGGCGTCGGCGAAAGCAGCAGCATGGCCGTGACGGTCTTCAGGCTCGACGGCCATTCCGCCAGCGGTCCCAGCGCCGTCTGCGACCAGTCGAAGCGGCGAATCAGTGCGCCGAGCGCGCCGCCGGCGGGGAGAAATGCGAGGCTCGAGTTGTCAGGCGCGAGGTTTGCTGCCGGGTCCATTAGTAGCGATCCGTATCCGGTGTGAAGACAGGGCAGGGCTGTACAGGCGAGAGCTGGTTCAGCTCGGACAGCCGATTGCCCGGGAAGTCGTGCCGGCGAGGCAGGCGATTGCTGGCGCCATTCGCTGCTGTTCGTCCTTGCAGCGGCCAGCGTACAGGGAAAAACCCGTACCATATCAACGATATGCAATGCCCACGGTGATTTCCGATGTTTTCTGCCGTCAAGCGTTACAGGGCTCTGGTCGCCGGGGTGCTGCAGCGCTGTTTTCCACGTACCTCGGCCCATCTGCGTGATGAGGACGAGCTGTTGTTTCGTCGCTGGGGCGGTGCGCCTGGCAAGGCGAACAAGGCCACGGCCAGCAAACGCAAGGGCAAACCTGCCACCAAGTCAAAGAGCAAATCGGAAGGGCCAGCGCGTGCCGCCGCCAAGCCGCGCAAGACGGCCGCTCAGGGCATCTATGCGGCTGCGCAAATAAAGGTTGAGGATGCGCAGGTTCAGGCGATGCGCGACCGCGTCGAGCAGGCGGTAGCTGCCGGGATCATCAGCGCACCGTCGCAAGAGCAATGGGCGATGATCCTCAGCCGCAGCCCGGTGACGCGAATCTTCGCCGGCGCCGGCTCCGGCAAATCCACCACCTTGCTGCTGCGGGTGGTGTTCATGCTCTGCCACATGGGCGTCGAGCCTGGTCGGCTGACGGTCATTTCCTTTACCAATGCCTCCTGCGCGCAGCTGCGCGAACAGCTGGTGCGGGTGCTTGGCTTCTGGGAGGTGCCGTTCGATGCGCAGCAGGCGCGCCAGTGCGTGCGCACCTTCCATTCGGCCATGGCGCAGCTGGCGCGTGAGGTGCTGGCCCGGCCGGTCTGGTTCGAGCAGCTGGACGACAAGGCCGCCGCGGCGGACGAGCCGGACAACCCGCTGGCCACCGCACGCCTGCGTCCGGCGCAAGTTCGCCTGCTCAAACAGGCCTATCAGCAGTGCTACGCCGAGCAGGCGACATTCCGCGAACGGGTGCACCGCCTGCTCGATCTGCCTGAGCCTGCGGCCGAAGCCGAGCAGGGCAAACGCGCCGCACCAAAAGCGCCAGGGGATGCCTTCACTCTGGCCGGCGAGTTCACGCCACTGCCGCTGTACGAGACCTTCTACACCCAGGTTGGGTTTATCGAGAGCATCGGCATTCGCATCGATCAGCTACAAGCGGCCAGATTGCAGTGCGCGTCGCGCGAAAAGGATTTCATCGAGGCGCTGGTGAGCTTCCATGGCTACTTCAGGGCCGCGCTGCGAGAGCAGGGGCTGCTGACCTTCAATGAGGCCTTTCAGCAGCTCACCGAACTCTTGGGCTCAGGCTCGGATATGCCACAGGCCAGCCTTGCCCCGTTCGAGCACCTGCTGATCGACGAATTTCAGGACATCTCCCCGCAGATCGTCCAGTGGCTGCAGGCCTTGCATCGCCGGCTGGCGCGACAGAAGGTCGGCCCGAGTCTGATGGCCATCGGTGACGACTGGCAGTCGATCTACGGCTGGCGCGGCAGTTCGCCGGAGTTGTTCATGGACTTCGACAAGTACTTCCCGCGGCGCGGCGCCAAGGGCAGCGAGACGCTGCTGCTGGAGACCAACTACCGCTCCATCGAGCCGGTGATTCGCGATGGCGAGGCGGTGCTGGCCGGCGTGCAGTTCAAGCAGGCCAGGACCAGCCGGCCATGCAAGCCGACGCAGCCCGGCGACCACGGGGTAAAGCTGGTCACTGGTTTCGACCTGAACAAGGGCCTGCCGAAGCTGATCGAGGCGATCACTGCGCAGTGCGCCCATGTGGCCGAACGGCAAAGCCGCGAACGCACCGCGGTGCTGCTGCTCAGCCGGCGCAACGAGCCGCTGCGGACCATTCAGGCGCAGCTGGACCGCAAGCTGCCGGTCAAGGCTTACACCATCCACCGCGCCAAGGGATTGCAGGGCGAGGTGGCGATCATCGTCGACGACTGCGCCCCGGTGCAGCCGCACCCGCTGCGCAATGCGCTGTATGCCTACTCGGGTTTCTTCCGCAACAGCTATGACCAGGCCATGGCCGATGAAAGCCTGCGTTTGGGCTACGTGGCGATCACCCGCGGCGTCAGCCGGGTGTTCTGGTACACGCGCAAGCCTCAGGGTGCCACGGCACTGTTGCGCCAGCGCGGCTAGCGCAACAGCAGCGCAACGACTGTACCGGCCAGCAGCAGCGACAGGCCCTTCCAGAACAGCAGCGGATTGCGTTCCAGCAGCGGCGGGCGGGCGCGGTTGAGAAACGCCGGGTTGGGCTGGCGCAGCTCGAAGACGAACTCCGACAGCTCGGCATAGCGCCGCGCCGGATCGGGATGCAGTGCCTTGCCCAGCACTTCGTCGATCCACGCGGGAATATCGCGCTGCGCATGGCGCAGCGGCTGATAGCACAGGCGTTTTTGCGCTGCAGTGGTGCGTGCCCTGGCGACGCCGGCGCCGTAGGGCAAGCGACCGCTGAGCAGCTGATAGGCAATCACCGCCAGCGAATACTGATCCGAACGCGGCGTGCCGGCCTCGCCGAGGAAGTACTCCGGGGCGGTATAGGCGGCGGTGCCGAGCAGGTTGTCCTGCGTACCCGGCGCATTGCGCTCGGCCAGCCCGGCGACGCGGGTCGAGCCGAAATCGATGATCTTCAGGGTGCCGGTGGCGTCGATCATCAGGTTCTGCGGGCGCAGGTCCTGGTGCAGCATTTCCAGGCGGTGGAAGGCGCGCAGACCGCGGGCGATTTGCTCGACGATGCCGCGCACCGTTTCCAGGTCCGGCAGTGGATGGTCGAGCATCCACTGCGCCAGCGTCTGGCCATCGATGAATTCGCTCACCGTGTACAGGTAGCGGCGCTGCCGTGGCGGCGGGCAGGCCTTGACCACGTGGGGGTTGTCCAGCCGGCGGGCGATCCACTCCTCCAGCAGGAAGCGCTCCAGATAGGCCGCGTCGCCTCGCAGTTCCATCGACGGCGTCTTCAGCACCATTTTGGCGCCGCTGGCTTCGTCGACGGCCAGGTGCACGTGGCTGCGGCTGCTGATGTGCAGATCCCGGACGATGCGGTAGCCGTCGAACTGCATGCGCGGTTCCAGCAGCGGCGGCAGCGCCAGTTCGCCGAGTTGCCGCTGCACGTCGTCGACGGCCTGCTCCGGCAGGCTGTCGATGCGTACCAGCTGTGCGGTGAGGTTGTCGTCGCTGCCGTTGGCCAATGCCCGCTCGACGATCCGGCGCGCCGCCAGGTCGAGGTCGTCGCCATGCTCGGCGACGAGCTGCGCCACATCCCGCGCGCCGATGTGCTCGTAGACGCCATCGGTGGCAAGGAGGAACAGATCGCCGACCGCCAGCGGCAGGGTGCGGTAGTCGATCTCCAGGTGCCGGTCGATGCCCAGCGCGCGGCCGAGGTAGCTGGTATCCGCCGACACGCGCACGCGGTGATCTTCGGTCAGCTGTTCCAGGCCGCCGTCGCGCAGTCGATAGATGCGCGCATCGCCGACGTGGAACACGTGCGCGCTAGCGGACTTGAGCACCAGCGCGCTGAAGGTGCAGACATAGCCGCGGTCGCGGTCATAGCGGTGCGGGCTGTGGCGGGTCTGCGCATGCAGCCAGGAATTGATCGCCACCAGCACCCGCTGCGCCGACTGCTTCACCGACCAGGCGTCGGAGGTGCAGAAATAGTCGGAAAGAAAGCTCGCCACCGCGGTTTCGCTGGCGATATGGCTGACCTCGCTGCTGCTGATGCCGTCGGCCAGCGCGATGGCGATGCCCTTGCTGACGAGCTGGGCATCGCTGGGCACGCAGGCGCCGTGAAAGTCCTGGTTGGCCGGTTTGCGTCCGCGGTCCGAATGCTGGCCGAGGGAAATGGCGAGTTGGCTGGGCATCTTCATCTGCGCAAAAGCCCCGGCGCGCATGCGAGCCGGGGCCTTCGTTCACTCCAAAGTCAGTAGACGGTGCGCTTGGGTGCGGTGCGCACATGGGTGGTGTAGAGCGTCAGGCCGGTGAAGGCCAGGCCGCCGACCAGGTTGCCCAGTGCGGTGGGGATTTCGTTCCACAGCACGTAGTCCATCACCGAGAAGTCGCCGCCCATGATCATCGCCGAGGGGAACAGAAACATGTTCACCACCGAGTGCTCGAAGCCCATGAAGAAGAACAGCATGATCGGCATCCACATGGCGATGACCTTGCCGCTGACCGAGGTGGAGATCATCGCGCCGACGACACCCATCGAGACCATCCAGTTGCACAGCATGCCGCGCAGGAAGATGGTCGCCCAGCCGGCTGCGCCGAACTCCGCATAGCCCAGGGTGCGAGCCTCACCGATGTGGGAGATTTTTTCGCCGATCGGCCCCGGCTCCGTGGAAAAGCCCATGGTGAAGACGAAGGCCATCATGAAGGCCACGGCCAGCGCACCGCCGAAGTTGCCCAGAAATACCCAGCCCCAGTTGCGCAGTACACCGCCGACGGTTACCCCGGGGCGACGGTCGAGCAATGCCAGCGGGGTGAGCATGAACACCCCGGTCAGCAGGTCGAACCCCATCAGGTAAAGCATGACGAAGCCCACGGGAAAGAGCATGGCGCCGATCAGCGGTGAACCGGTCTGCACGGTGATGGTCACCGCGAACACCGCGGCGAGGGCGAGGATCGCCCCGGCCATGAAAGCGCGGATGAGGGTGTCGCGGGTGGACATGAATATCTTCGATTCACCGGCGTCCACCATCTTGGTGGCGAACTCCGAAGGGATTATGTAGGACATGGCGGATGCTCTCGAGTAGTGGGCAGAAACTTGCAAGTTGTGGGTTGTGCCGCGTCGCCGGCGGCGGATTCAGGCGACGGCGATTTCCACGGCATCGCCATTGAGGCGCACCGGCCAGACCCGCAGGCTTTGTTCGGGGTATTCCAGGCAGCTGCCATCGGCCAGGCGGAAGTGCTGCTTGTACAGCGGCGAGGCGATCACCAGCTCACCCTTGAGGCTGCCGACGATGCCGCGGCCGATGACGTTGGCACCCGACTTGGGGTCGCGGTTGTCGATGGCGAACAGCTGCTCGCCGTCGGCGTTGTCAGGCAGGTGGAACAGCGCTACCTGGGCGCCTTCGTGCCAGGCCACTACACCGGAATTGGCGACCAGATCGGCACGGCTGCACAGTGCCTGCCAGGCCGCCGGAGCGGCGGAACGGGAGTCGATACGAACGACGTTGGACTGGCTCATCAGAGGACCTCCTGGGTAAGTGGGATCAGGTGAAGTTCGCTGGCGCGCACCGGCCGACGCTGGCCGCGCTCCTTGACGAAGTGGATGTCGGGGTCGCCGCGGCCGTCGTTGACGAAGGTGCGGAAGCGCTTGAGCTTTTCCGGGTCGCTGATGGCATTGGCCCACTCGCACTGGTAGCTGTCGACCACGTGCTGCATCTGGCTTTCCAGCTCGGCGGCCAGCCCCAGGCTGTCGTCGAGGATCACGGCCTTGAGGTAATCGAGGCCGCCTTCCAGGCTCTCTCGCCAGACCGAGGTGCGCTGCAGCTTGTCCGCGGTGCGCACGTAGAACATCAGCACGCGGTCGATGGTGCGGATCAGCGCCTCGTCGTCGAGGTCGGTGGCGAACAGTTCGGCATGTCGCGGGCGCATGCCGCCGTTGCCGCAGATGTAGAGGTTCCAGCCCTTGTCGGTGGCGATCACGCCGATGTCCTTGCTCTGCGCCTCGGCGCATTCGCGGGTACAACCGGATACGGCGAACTTGATCTTGTGCGGGGCACGCAGGCCCTTGTAGCGGTCCTCCAGGCGCAGCGCCATGCCGACGCTGTCCTGCACGCCGTAGCGGCACCAGGTGCTGCCGACGCAGGATTTCACCGTGCGCAGGCTCTTGCCGTAGGCGTGGCCGGTCTCGAAGCCGGCGGCGATCAGCTCGCCCCAGATGTCCGGCAGTTCATGCAGCTGAGCGCCGAACAGGTCGATGCGCTGGCCGCCGGTGATCTTGGTGTAGAGGTCGTATTTCTTCGCTACCTGGCCGATGGCGATTAGCCCCTCGGGGGTGATCTCACCACCCGGGATGCGCGGCACCACCGAGTAGGTGCCGTTCTTCTGCATGTTGGCCATGAAGGTGTCGTTGGTGTCCTGCAGCGGAATCAGTGCCGGATCGGTGATCGGCTGGTTCCAGCAGGAGGCGAGGATCGAACCCACCGTCGGCTTGCAGATGTCGCAACCGACATGCCCGCGACCATGCTTGGCCAGCAGTTCGGCGAAGCTCTGGATGCCCTCGACGCGGACGATGCCGTAGAGCTCCTGGCGGGTGTAGGCGAAGTGTTCGCACAGGCTCTTGTCCACCGCCACGCCGCGCGCCGCCAGTTCGGCGTCGAACACCAGCTTGAGCAAGGCATTGCAGCCGCCGCAGCCGGTGGCCGCCTTGGTCGCTGCCTTGAGTTCGCCGAGGTCGGTGACGCCGGCGTCGACCTGGCAGCACACCGCGCCCTTGCTGACGTTGTGACAGGAGCAGATGGTCGCGCTGGCCGGCAGGGCGTCCGGGCCAAGGGTCGGAGCGCCTTCGGTCTGCGGCAGGATCAGCGCGGACGGGTCGGCCGGCAGCTTGATGCCGTTCTGCGCGTACTGCAGCAGGGTGTCGTAGTAGCTGTTGTCACCGACCAGCACCGCGCCGAGCACGGTCTTGCCATCGGCGGATACCACCAGACGGCGATAGCTGGCGCTGGCCTCGTCGATGAAGCGGTAGCTGCGCGAGCCCGGGGTCGCGCCATGGGCATCGCCGATGGAGCCTACATCGACGCCGAGCAGCTTGAGCTTGGTCGACATGTCGGCGCCGTAGAACGGCTCGTGCGGCTGCTCGGCCAGCTGCGCGGCGACACTGCGCGCCATGCTGTAGCCCGGGGCGACCAGGCCGAATACGCTGCCGTTCCAGCTGGCGCATTCGCCGATGGCGAAGATCGCCGGGTCCGAGGTGCGGCATTCGCTGTCAATGACGATGCCGCCGCGCGCGGCGATCTCTAGGTCCGCGACTCGGCCGAGGGCATCCTGCGGGCGGATGCCGGCGGAGAATACGATCAGGTCGGTTTCAAGAAACTCACCATCCTGGAAAACCATGCGGTAGGCGTGTTGCTCGCCGGCGACGATTTCCTGGGTGGCGCGCGACAGATGCACGCCGACGCCCAGCGCCTCGATGCGCGCCTTCAACGCCGCGCCACCGGCATCGTCCAGCTGCACCGGCATCAGGCGCGGGGCGAACTCGACCACGTGGGCTTCCAGGCCGAGCGACTTCAGCGCGTTGGCCGCCTCCAGGCCGAGCAAGCCGCCGCCGACCACCACCCCGCGGCGTGCGCCGCTGGCGGCAGCGCGAATGCCATCGAGATCCTCGAGGGTGCGGTAGACCAGTCGCGAGTTGCCCTCGGCACCTGGAATTGGAGGTACGAAGGGGTAGGAGCCGGTGGCCAGGATCAGCTTGTCGTAGGGTTGGCGACCGCTGCCGGTGACCACTTCCTTGCGCTCGCGGTCGATCTCCAGCACTTGCTCGCCCAGGTGGACCTTTACGCCGTGGCTGCTGTAGTAATCGGCATCGCACATCGCCAACGATTCGGCATCGCGGCCGCCGAAATACTCGGACAGGTGCACGCGGTCGTAAGCGCGCTGCTGTTCCTCGCCGAACACGTGCACGTCGTAGCGGGCGAGGGCGTCCTGTTCGATCAGCTGTTCGATGCAGTGATGCCCGACCATGCCGTTACCGACGATGACCAATGTCTCGTGCTTGAGCGGGGTGACGGTTGAACTCATAGCCTTTCCTCTCGAGCGGCTGCGGCACGCGGCCGGCAAAACGCAAAAAGGCGCCTGGAGCTGGTATCAGCTCCAGGCGCCTTTGCCTGGTTTCAAATATGTGTGGGGGCAATTGGCCTGGCGTCGTTGCCTGGTTCACCCGGTCCCGTGCCTGCTGGCGGGCGGTCGTCGGTGACCGCCTGGGACGTGCTGCCGTGGTGGCAGCTGTTGCAAGGGATTTAGCAGGTTGCGTGCCAGCTGCGTTGATGCACCGCTGCAGGCCACAGTTGGCGGGCCCGCACGGGTTTGTCTGGGGGGTTGATTCGCAGCCTGCCTCACGAGGCGGCTGAACCACTTCGGTGCGACAGGCGCTATACGCTCACTGCTTTGGGGCGATCTGCATGCTGCCTTAGCTACCGAAGGCCTCGCGGAGCAGCTGCGGCAATGCCTGGCCGGCGGGCAGCGCGAGCAGGTGTTCGCGGCGGCCCTGCGGCGCGTCACCCTGCGGGTTGATATGCACCACCGTGGCGCCGGCGTCGCGCGCCCGATGTGGCACCTCGGCGGCGGGGTAGACCATTCCGGAGGTGCCGACCGAGAGCAACAGGTCGCAGTCTTGTGCGGCGGCGAAGGCGGCGCGCAAAGCATCATCCGGCAGGCTCTCGCCGAACCAGACCACGCCCGGCCGCAGCGGTCCGCCGCAATGAATGCAGCGTGGCGGCTCGAGACGACGCCCGCCTTCCGGCTCGTCGGACACGGGCAGCGGCTCGGCCGGCTCGCGGGCGCAGTCGAAGCAGCGCGGCCGGTGCAGGCTGCCGTGCAGGTGGATCACCTCGCGGCTGCCGGCGCGCTCGTGCAGGTCGTCGACGTTCTGCGTGATCAGCGTGAGCTGCGGCACATGGCGGGCCAGCTTGGCAATAGCCTGATGCGCCGGGTTTGGTTGTGCCTTGGCCACCTGCATGCGCCGCCATTCGTACCAGCCCCAGACCAGCGCGGGGTCGCGACGGAAGGCTTCCGCCGTGGCCAGCGCGGCGGGGTCGAAGCGCTCCCACAGCCCACTGAGCGCGTCGCGAAAGGTCGGGATGCCACTTTCGGCAGAGACGCCGGCCCCGGTGAAGACGACGACACGGGTTGCCGCAGCCAGCGCCGCGGGCAGCTCGGTTGCTTGCATGTTCGGCTCCTGTCAGCAGAGAAGGGGCTACCAATACCACCTGCCGCGCGTTTCCCAAAGCCCGCCGGCCAGCGCCGAATGCGTGGGGTGTCGCCAGCTTTCTGACCGTCCGGCTGATGGTTGGCGCCATTTGTCACCTACTTGACGGGGGTCAACGCCGCCCGTGGCGGCTCACGGATGATGCGTCCAAGGCGGCCGTGAGCGTTGTTGCGCTGGCCTGAAACGCCACCACTGGCGTAGGCACCAGCTGTGGCAATGCGGCTGGCGATGAAACTTCAACGGCTGCAAAAGCGCTATTCGATGCCGGGAGGCTCTTATGCTTGGCTCAGTGAACTGGGACGACGGCCTGGTGCAACGTTACGGTCAGATCGGTCAGCTGCAATGCGGCTATCCGGCCGTATTCGATTTCACCGACCGCATCGCGCCGCTGGACCTGCTACGCGCGCTGCGAGAAAGCCGGCGCGCCGGTCGGCCGTTGTCGCTGTCGGTCCGGCAGCCCGTCGGGGCAGCCCTGCCGGCCGACGATGCGGCTGCGTATCAGCTGAGCCTGCAGCATGAGATCGAACAGCTTGCCTGCCATGTCGGGCCGTCCCAGCAGGTCGAGCAGTTGCACCTGTCTGTCGGCACGCTGGGTATCGCGGCGCTGCGCCGGCTGGTCGGCGTGCTCAAATCCCGCTTCCAGCTGGCCGAGAGTGGCGCGGCCAGTTTCACCGCCGAAATCGAGTTGGCGCACGCCGACTGGCCATTGATCGGTGCCCTGCATGAGTTGGGTTTCAACCAACTCAGCGTCAGCGTTCCGGACCTGCGCGCCGACGACGGCGGCACGGTGGCCTACTTCCGCAGCTCCGCACGTATTCGTGCGGTGATCGAGGCGGCACACGCGCTGCACTATCGCTCGGTGAACCTGGATCTTGGCTACGGCCGGTCCTGGCAGACACCGGCGAGCTTCGCCCGCAAGCTGGCCTCGATCATCGAACTCGCACCCGATCAGGTGACGATGTTCGATTACCGTGATGTCGCGCCGGTGGGCGGCAGCCGTCTGGGGTTGGCCTCGATTGCCGATACCCTGGCGATGTACCGGCATGGTGTCGAGCAGCTCAGCGCGGCCGGCTATCGCTACATCGGCCTGGGCAAGTTCGTTCTGCCGCACGATGACCTGGCCATGGGGCAGGAAATCGGCGTGCTGCACCACGACGTCGCCGGCTACACGCTGCATGGCGACTGCGATCATCTCGGCATTGGCATCGGTGCCATCAGCCGTATCGGCGAACTGTACTGCCAGAACGCCGATACGCTTCCCGCCTATCAACGAGCCATCGAGCAGGGCCAGCTGCCCAGCACCAGTGGGCTGCACCCGCTTCATCTGGACCGTCTGCACCGTGCGCTGTTCGAGCGCCTGGTCTGCACCTTCGAACTGGATTTCGCGGCGCTCGCCGCACAGCACGGCGTCGATGTCCGCCAGCGCTACGCGCGGCACTGGCCCGCGCTGCGGCGACTGCATGCCGATGGCGTGATCGAGCTGAACGACTACGGGCTGCGCATACCGTCCCATGCGCGCCTGCTGGTGGCCGCGGTATGTGCGGCCTTCGAACAGTTCGACGCTGAAGCCATCGGCAGTTCGGCCGGGCGCGGCTGGCGCAGCTGAGCGCGGCGCGGCCGTCACTGCACGATGAAGCGGGCGCCCAGGCTTCCGAGACGGGCGGCCAGCTCGTGTAGCTGACGGCCATCGTTGTCCAGCTGACTGGCACCGTCAGCATTGCGCTCGGCGACCTGCTGCACGCTATGCAGGTGCCGACCGACATCGGCCGATACTGCAGTCTGTTGGTGGGTGGCCGCGGCGATCATCTCGTTCATCCGGCTGATCGCTTCTACCTCGCTGGCGATAGCATCCAGTAGCGCGGTGGTCTGCTGGCTGCTGCTGACACAGCGGGCGACGCTTGCGCGGCTGTTCTGCATGGCCTCGGTGGCCTTGCGACTGCCGTGCTGCAGGCGGCTGATGATTTCCTGGATCTCGGTGGTGGAGGCAGCGGTCTTCTGCGCCAGGTTGCGCACTTCGTCGGCGACCACGGCGAAGCCGCGACCCTGGTCGCCGGCCCGTGCGGCTTCGATGGCAGCGTTGAGCGCCAGCAGGTTGGTCTGCTCGGCGATCGTACGGATCACTTCCAGCACCCGGTCGATCTGTGCCGTTTGCGTGGCCAGCTCCTGCACCACGAGTTCGGTGCCTTCGATATGTTCGGCGAGGGTGCCGATCTCGCTGCGCACGCCGCTCACTGCACTGCGCCCCTGACCGGCCTGCTGGCTGGCGCCTTGCGCGGCCTGTGCGGCGCGGTCGGCATGGGCGGCGACGTCATCGATGGCTACCGCCATCTGCCGCATGGCTTCGACGATGTAGGCGGTTTCGTCGAGCTGTCGGCTGGCACCGTCGCGAAGCTGGCGTGTCGCCTGGCTCAGGCTGGTGGCGGTGCCGCCGAGGCCGCCGGTGTCGCGTACCACCGCACCCACCAGGGCACCGAGCTGGTCGAGCAGCAGGTTGAAACGGCGCGCTACCGGCCCGCTGACTTCGCTGCGGTGACGCAGGTCGATGTGCTCCGGGTTTGCGCTGATGGCTCCGGCCGTGCTCAGCAGGGCATCGCCCTCACGGGCTTCGGCGTTGGCACGAATGGCCAGGTAGATCAGGATCGCGCTCTCCAGCACGACATAGAAGGCATGCAGGAATACCGCAGGCCAGCTGCCTTCGGGCATCAGGTACACGCCGGCACCTTGTTGCTGCAGGGCGAAGAAGCCGAGGTGATGCACGGCAATGGTCGCTGCCGCGACCACGATCGGCAGCCAGTCGCGGTAGTACACCAGGAACGCCAGCAGAGCGAAGATGCCGAAGTGCATCTCCAGCATCCCGTGGGCCTGGTTGATGTGCAGCGCGGCGAGCACCATGAACGCGGCGCCGATCAGGCAGCGCAGCAGGCGTGTGCCGGGAATGAGCAGGTACAGCGCGGTGAGCGCGATCCCGGTAAGGCCTCCGATCACCACGGCCTGGGCCCAGTTTTCATAGAACACCGCGATCGCCAGGCCGTACGCCACCAGAAACCAGATGACGCCGAGCATGATGCGGTCGGCCTTGAGGTAATAGGCTTGCAACGTGACGCTCTCGCTGCTCATGAAAGACTCCGGTAGGTAGGCGCAGGTGTTATCGGGTCTCGGCGCTGACGCTTGACGCTACGTACAGCGGTTTCCGACGAGCGCCCGGTTTGGCCAGCAGCAGCTGCGCAGTACCGATGGCGCGCTCGAGGAAGCCGCCTTCGCAGTAGCACAGGTAGAACTCCCACAGCCGGTAGAAGTAGTCGTCGTAGCCGTGGCGCTCCAGCTCGCCGCGGGCGCGGCGGAAGTTCTCGTGCCAGAGGCGCAGGGTGCGTGCGTAGTGCTCGCCGAAGTCCTCCATGTGCAGCAGGTTCATGTCGGTGTCCTGCGACACCACGTTGAGCATGCGCTGCAGTGAGGGCAGGGCGCCGCCGGGGAAGATGTAGCGCTGGATGAAGTCGACGTTGCGCCGTGCCTGCTCATAGCGCTGGTCACGGATGGTGATGGCCTGCAACAGCATCAGGCCGTCGTCCTTGAGCAGCCGCGCGCACTGGCGGAAGTAGGTCGGCAGGAAGTCGTGGCCCACGGCCTCGATCATCTCGATGGACACCAGCTTGTCGAACTGGCCGTCGAGATCGCGATAGTCCTTGAGCAGCAGAGTGATGCGGTCCTGCAGGCCCTGCTCTTCGATACGTCGCTGGGTGTAGACGAACTGCTCGCGCGACAGGGTAGTAGTGGTCACGCGACAGCCGTAGTGGGTCGCAGCGTACAGCGCCATGCTGCCCCAGCCGGTGCCGATCTCCAGCAGGTGGTCGTCGGGCTGCAGGTCGAGCTTCTCGCAGATGCGCTCGAGCTTGTGCAGCTGTGCCTGCTCCAGATCCTGCTCGGGGCTGGTGAACATCGCCGCCGAGTACATCATGGTCGGGTCGAGAAACTGCTCGAACAGCTCGTTGCCGAGGTCGTAGTGGGCGGCGATGTTGCGCTGCGAGCCGCTGCGGGTGTTGCGGTTGAGCCAGTGCAAGGCCTTGATCACCGGCTGGCCGAACAGCGCCAGGCTGCCGCGCTCGATGTTGTCGAGCACATCCAGGTTGGCGACGAACAGGCGGATCACCGCGGTGAGGTCCGGGCTGTGCCAGTAGCCATGGATATAGGCTTCGCCGGCGCCGATCGAGCCGCGCGCGGCGATCAGGCCCCAGGCGGCACTGTCGGTCACATGGATGTCCGCCTTGAGCGGGCTCGCCAGATCACCGAACAACCGGCAGACATCGCCATCTTGCACGCGCAGCAACCCGTGACGCAGGTGCTCGAGCTGATTCAGCACGGTACGGCGCAGCAGACTGCTGGCCAGGCCCACGCCGGCTAGCGGGCGGGCTTTGACGGTCAGGCTAGGGCTTTTCATGACGGTCTCCGGAGGGTTGCGTGACGGCCAGCCCGTAAGAAGTCGCGGCGGGCTGGTGGGTGAAGATCGGCGTGCGCTTGAGCAACAGGCGCAGGGCCTGCCAATAGATGGCCAGCAACGTCTTGCCGGTCATCCAGGGGAAGCCCAGCAGGTAGCGGTACACGGCGCCGCGGGTCAGCGCCTCGCGCTGCAGGCCAAGGGTGGCGTCGAACAGCTTGCGGTCGCCCTGCCAGTCCTCCATGTGCACGCCGATGCGCTGGCCGGGCGGGTTGAAGCGCATGCGGTATTCCAGGTCGCCGGGCAGGAACGGCGACACATGAAAGGTCTTGGCTACCGAGCAACGCAGGTTGCGATTGCCACTGGCCGGCAGCACGTAGTGATAACGTTCGCGCCAGGGCGTATTGCTGACTTCGCAGAGCACGGCAGTCAGCTGCTCCTGCTCGTCGAAGCAGTAGAAGAAGCTCACCGGGTTGAAGCACAGGCCCCAGCTGCGCGGCTGGGTCAGCAGGCGCACGGCACCGCTGACCGGTCGACCCAGCGCCTCGCTGACACGTTGACGCACGGCATCGGCCAGGGCGATGCCCTGGCGGGTGTACTCGGGCAGATAGTCCTGCTCGCGGAAGGACAACGGCGCGAACCGACCGCGGCCGCTCAGGGCGGACAGACCGAGCACCGCGTCCTGCTCGGCGAGGTCCAGGTACAGCAATCCCATGCGGTAGCTGAACGCATGCACACGGGGCGCGAAGCGACGATGCTGCACCCAGCCGCGGTACAGCGCGCTGTGTTCGATGACGCCGCTCACAGCGTTTCTCCGAAGGCGCCGGCCACATGCAGGGCGCTGACCACGCCATCCTCGTGGAACCCATTGCCCCAGTAGGCGCCGCAGAAATAGCTGTGGTTGGCCCCGAGCAGCTCATCGGCGCGGGCCTGCGCTGCGACGCCAGCCAGGCTGAACTGCGGGTGGTCGTAGGTAAAACGCGCGAGGATCAGTTCGGGATCGATGGCCTGGGTCTGGTTGAGGCTGACGCAGAAGGTTTCCGGCGCCTCGATACCCTGCAGAATGTTCATGTTGTAGGTCACAGCGGCGGGCTGCTCGCTCGGCCCGCCGAGTCGATAGTTCCAGCTCGCCCAGGCGCGGCGGCGTTCGGGCAGCAGGCGGGTGTCGGTGTGCAGCACCACGTCGTTACTGGCGTACTCGAGCGCGCCAAGGATCTCCCGTTCGGCGCGGCTCGGCTCGGCCAGCAGGCGCAGCGCCTGATCGCTGTGGCAGGCGAAGACCACCTTGTCGAAGCGCTCGGCACCCGCGGGACTGTGCAGCGTCACGCCATGGGCATCGCGCAGCACCTCGAAGACCGGGCAGTTGAGGCGGATATGCTCGCTGAAGCCCTTGGTCAGTGGCGATACATAGGCCCTCGAACCACCCTCGATCACGTACCACTGTGGCCGCGCGCTGACCGATAGCAGCCCGTGGTTCTTGAAGAAGCGGATGAAGAACTCCAGCGGAAACGCGAGCATGTCCGCCAGCGACATCGACCAGATTGCCGCGCCCATCGGCACGATGTAGTGGTCGATGAAACGCTGACCGTAACGGCCCAGTTGCAGGTAGGCGCCCAACGTCAGGTGCGGGGCGATGCGACCGTTGCGATAGTCATCCAGAGCTTCGCGATTGAAGCGCAGGATGTCGCGGATCATGCCCCAGAACGCCGGTGAAAACAGGTTGCTGCGCTGGGCAAACAGCGTGTTCAGGTCGTGCCCGTTGTATTCCAGGCCACTGATCGGGTCGCTTACCGAGAAGCTCATCTCGGTCGGTTTGTAGCTCACGCCCAGCTGGCTCAACAGCTTGATGAAATTAGGGTAGGTCCAGTCGTTGAAGACGATGAATCCGGTGTCCACGGCATAGTCCTGCCCGTGCACGCGGACGTCGACGGTATGGGTATGCCCGCCGATCCAGCTGGCCGATTCGAACACGGTGACCTGATGCTGGCGGCGCAACAGGTGTGCACAGGTGAGGCCGGCAATGCCGCTGCCGATGATGGCGATCTTCATGCTTATCCTTCCTTGAACTGCGAGCGGGCCATTCGCCGGCCCAGGGCGAGTTGCAGGCGCGCGGGCAGCAGTGAGAGCAGGCGCAGGCCGCCGATGAATACAGCGGGGAAGCTGATGTTCAGCGGGCGACGCTCCAGGCGCCTGGCGATATGCCGCGCGGCCTTTTCGACCGGCCAGCGCAGGGGCATCGGAAAATCGTTGCGGCGGGTCAGCGGGGTGTCGACGAAGCCCGGGCTGACCAGGGTGACGTCGATCCCTTCGCCGGCCAGGTCCAGGCGCAGGGATTCGAGCAGATAGCGCAGCGCGGCTTTCGAGGCGCCATAGGCGCCAGCCCGCGGCAACGGTAGCCAGGTGACCGAGCTGCCGATGCCGACCAGTTGTGGCCGCACGCCCCGGCGCAACAGGGGCAGCGCGGCTTCGATGCAGTACCCGGCCGAGATCAGGTTGGTCTGAATCACGCGCTCAAGCAGCGCCGCTTCGAAATGCTGCACCTCGATGTACTCGCAGGTGCCGGCATTGATGATCACGCTGTCCAGCGCGCCCCAATGCGAATCGATGGCCGCGCCGATGGCACGTACCTGTTCGAGATCGGTGAGGTCACCGGGCAGCGCCAGGACTTGCCCCGGATAGCGCCGGGCGAAGGCCTCGAGTGGCTCCGCGCGACGCGCCGACAGGGCCAGGCAGTGACCAGCGGCCAACAGCTGACGCGCAAGTTCCTGGCCGATGCCACTGCTGGCACCGGTCAGCCAGATACGGCGTGACAGGTTCATGCGAGTCTCCGCTGCAGCCAGCGTATGGCGCTGCCGAGCAGCGGCACATGCTGATAGATGAGCGCGCCGGCATCGAAGTAGTCGCGGTGCCGCTCGACCTTGCCTTCGGCGTTCCAGCGCAACAGCGAGCAGCCTTCCAGGCTGATCAGCCGGCCCCGATTGAGCCGCGGATGGCGGTAACTCATGACCCAGCGCAGATAACCCTGACCGTCTGCGACCAGATCATGGCCGATGAACTCGAAATGCAGCTGCTCGACGTTGGCATACAGCTCGCTGAAGTAGCGCTGCAGTTCATCCAGGCCGCACACCTCGTGCAGCGGGTCGGTGAAATGCACATCAGCGCTGTACAGGTCCGCCAGGCGCTCGAGATTGCTCGCGTTCAGGCGGGCGAAATCTTCTGCGAAACGTTGCAGGAAGGCGCTCATGGCCGACCCTCCGGCAGATTGCGGAAGGCATCTAGGGCGCGCGCGCGGCTTTTCCCCAGATCGACGATCGGCGTGGGGTATTCGATGACCCCGAACAGGTTGTGATGCGTGGCCGGGCTGTGAATGTCCCGGCGGCTCAGGTGTTGCAGCTCAGGCAGCCAGCGACGCAGGAACTGACCGTCCGGATCGAAGCGCTGCGACTGGCTGGTGGGATTGAACAGGCGGAAGTAGGGCACTGAATCCGTGCCGGTGGACGCGCTCCACTGCCAGCCGCCATTGTTGGCGGCCAGGTCGCCATCGATCAGGTGGCGCATGAACCAGCGCTCACCCTCACGCCAGTCGATCAGCAGGTTCTTGCTGAGGAACATGGCGGTGATCATGCGCAGACGATTGTGCATCCAGCCGGTTTCACGCAGCTGGCGCATGGCGGCATCGATGATGGGAAAGCCGGTGCGGCCCTGCTGCCAGGCTTCCAGCTCGTACGGGGCGCGCCGCCAGGGCAGCGCCTCGGTTTCCGGGCGGAAGGCGCGGTGCATCGACACCCGTGGGTAGCCCACCAGGATGTGTTTGTAGAACTCGCGCCAGAGCAGCTCGTTGATCCAGGTCGTGGCACCGCTGGCGCCGCTGTCCAGTTCGCCCCGGTTGTAGCAGAGAGCGGCATGCAGACACTGGCGGATGGAAATCACGCCGGCCGCCAGATAGGGCGAAAGCTGGCTGGTGCCCGGTTCGGCCGGCAAGTCGCGGCGCTGGTGGTATTGCTCCAGGTCGTCTTCGACGAACGAGGCCAGGCGGCGCTGGGCGAAGGCCTCGCCGGCCGGCCAGAGTGCGCGCAGATAATCGGTCGGCGGCGGGAAGCCGGCCACTGCCGTGGGTAGCGGATTGCTGACGATGGGCAAGGGTGGCTGAGCCGCCGGTCGCGGGATACAGAGTGGTGGCGAAACGCTCAGCCGCGCCAGGCAGGCCTTGCGGAACTGGCTGAACACCTTGAAGTAGCCGCCGGATTGAGTGCGCAGCGTGCCTGGCGCGAACAGCAGCTGATCCAGATGCCGGCGCAGGCTGACGCCGGCGCCCTGCAGGCGCTCGGCCACTGCCTGGTCGCGGTGCTGCTCGTTGACGCCGTACTCGTCGTTGCAATGCACGCCCTGCACGCCCAGCTGCTGACAGACCCTGAGCAGGGCATCGGGAGCCGCCGTCCAGTCGTCCACTTCACGAATCAGCAATGGCACGTTAAGTGCGTGCAGCTGCTCGGATAGCGCGACGAGGTTGCGCAGCCAGAAATCCACCTTGCACGGGGCATCGTCGTGGGCGAGCCACTGGCACGGTGTGATGAGGTACAGGGCGACGGTCGGGCCGGCTGCCATCGCAGCGGCCAGCGCGGTGTTGTCGCTGACGCGCAGATCGCTGCGCAGCCAGAGCAGCTGGGTCATGATGAACGTCCTTCACTACCGGGCAGCAGGCCGGCTTCATGCAACTGCTGCAGTGCGCCGAGCGGGTGATCGGCCAGTAGCAGCTCGCGGTGGCGGCGCAGTTCAAGCGCGTGGATGTGGGCAGCCGGCCCGGTCAGCAACAGCGGCGCGGCACTATGTTCGAGCAGGCGTGGCAGTTGGCGCTGCAGGCAGTCGCCAGGCAGCGCCTTGCTGGCATGCAGGAGGACGCCGCGTGGCCGCATGCGCTCCAGCGCCAGAGATAATTCGGTCAGCGGAACCGGCCATTCCACGACATCCACCGGGCAGTCGGTGCTGGAAACCAGCCAGGCGGCTATCCAGAGATCGGGGCTGAAGGCTTCTTCGTCGAGGTTGACGATCAGTAGCGGCCGGCCGGCCTGCTGGCGGTTGTTGAAGTAGATGCGCGTGCCCAGCTTGCTGCGCAGCCAGGAGCTGAACATCGCCCGCTCCAGCGCGGCGCCGTACTGCCCCTGCCAGCGCATGTCGAGCCGATCCAGCAACGGATGCAGCAGGTGCTGGCATAGCGTGCGTGGCGGATACAGCGCCATGGCGCGATTGAAGGCATCGTCCAGCCGCCGTTCGCTGAGGCGTTCGATGGCCTGCAGCAGTTCGTCCAGTAGCTCCGACCACTGGTTCGCCTGAGGCAGTTCCGGGGGCGTGCTGGTGTCCAACAGCGGCTTGATCTGGCTGACCGCCACGCCGCGGTTGAGCCAGGTGAGGATGTCGCGGATGCGCTGGATATGCGCCTCTTCGTACAGCCGATGGCCCTTGGCGGTGCGCAACGGCACGATCAGTCCGTAACGCCGCTCCCAGGCGCGCAGGGTCACGGCGTTGACACCGGTGATGCGGGCTACTTCGCGGATCGGCAACAGGCCGTCCGCAGTCATCTGGCTCTGGTCCAGTGGTTCGGGCATGGTCAGATTCCGTTGCGCAGGCTGAGGCTTTCCGGGTGCGGTTGCAGGTAGGCCTGGCGCGCGATGTAGTGATCGGGATGGCGGCGGAAGTGGTGCTTGAGCAGCGTCAGCGGCACCACCAGCGGAATCACCCCGGCGCGGTATTGATCGATGAGGTGGCGCATCTCGCGGCGATCCTCGGAGCCCAGGGCATCCTTCAGGTAGCCGCTCAGATGCAACAGCACGTTGCAGTGCGTGCCGCGGGTGGCAGGCTTCTTCAGCGCCAGCATCATCTGGCTGAAGTAACGCGCGGCGAATTCGTCCAGATCGTGCTCGGCCAGGTTCGCCACCAGCCGGCCGAGGGCCTTGTACTGCAACGGATTGCTGGCCATCAGCTGGTACTTGTACCGGGAGTGGAAGTCGACGATGGCGCGGCGCGTCAGACCTCCATGCAGCAGTCGCTGCCAGTCGGCGTAGGCGTAGACGCGGGTCAGGAAGTTCTCGCGCAGCACGGCATCGTTCAGCCGGCCGTCTTCCTCTATTGGCAGGTCCGGCCGCGCTTGCATCAGCGCCTGGGCGAACACGCCGGTGCCGCCACCGGGCAGGGTATGGCCGTTGGCGGCATAGACCTTCACTCGCTCCATGCCGCAGGACGGCGACTTCTGCATCAGGATGTAGCCACTGATGTCGTGCAGCTGTTCGGCGATCTGCCGGCCATAGGCGGCCAGTGCATCGGTCACGTCCAGCTCGGGTCGAACGGTGCCAACCGCCCGCGGCATTTCGGTGTCACCTACCAGCCGGATAGGCTCGCGCGGCGTACCGAGCCCGATAGCCACTTCAGGGCACACCGGCACGAATTCGAAGTGCTGTGCGAGGGTTTCGCTGCACAGACGCGATTCCTTGTGGCCGCCGTTGAAGCGCACCGGATTGCCCAGCAGGCAGGCGCTGATTCCGATCTTGGGCGTGGGGAGTGTGGTGTGCATGACGTACCTCACTTGTACAAACAGGATTGATGTACAACTTGAGGTCATCATATTGCAGATGTTGTACAAGTCAATATCAGATGTACAAGTAAGCTGTATTTCCTGTACAAAGTAACCATCGAACACGTCTGGGGCCGTCGCCCCGTCTCCGCTGGAGCGATTTGGCGAGGGCCGATCTTGATCGGAAGACGGGTCTTGAGGTGGCGAAAGGCAGGGGTATGAGGGCTAAAGTGCTGTACGTTTGCCTTCGTCTGTATAGGTGTATGCTGAATGTAGCTGTCCGTTGGGCGCGGCTGCATCGCACAGGAGCTCACCATGAACATCTTGTTGACTGGCGGTACCGGGCTGATTGGCCGAGCGCTTTGCCGGCGCTGGTTGGCGGAGGGGCATCGGCTGTGGGTCTGGAGCCGTACGCCGGATCGCGTCGCCCGGCTGTGCGGCGCTGAGGTTCAGGGCGTTGGCAGTCTTGAACAGCTCGACAGGGTGCAGCTGGACGCGGTGATCAATCTGGCCGGGGCACCGATCGCTGACCGGCCCTGGACCAAGTCACGCAAGGCGCTGCTTTGGGATAGCCGAGTGAAGTTGACCGAGCAATTGGTCGACTGGCTGGGCAAGCGTGAGCAGAAGCCGGCCGTGCTGATCTCCGGCTCTGCAGTCGGTTGGTACGGTGACGGCGGCGAGCATCGCCTGACGGAGGCCGATCAGCCGGTCACCGCGGATTTCGCCAGCCAGCTGTGCAGCGCCTGGGAGGAGCGGGCGATGGAAGCGTCGGTGCTGGGCATCCGCGTGGCGCTGGTGCGTACCGGGCTGGTCCTCGCTCGCGACGGTGGCTTCCTGAAACGGCTGCTACCGGCTTTCAGGCTGGGGCTGGGCGGGCGCCTGGGCAGCGGCCGACAGTGGATGCCCTGGATCCATATCGAAGATCAAATCGGTCTGATTGATTTTGTTCTGCGGCAGCCGACCGCTGAAGGCCCCTACAATGCCTGCGCGCCGGCGCCGGTGCGCAACGCCGACTTCACCCACAGCCTTGGTCGGTGCCTGCATCGGCCGACGTGCTTGCCGGTGCCGGCGGTTGTGCTGAAGGCGACCCTCGGGGAGCTGGCGGGTTTGTTGCTCGGTGGCCAGCACGCGCTGCCGAAAAAGCTGCAGGACGAAGGCTACCGCTTTCGCTTCGCCGAGCTGGATCAGGCGCTTGCCGACCTTCTGACGCATCGCTGAACGCGAGGCCCTGTGTGAAAATAGCGCGCCTGCCGCTTGGAGCCGGGCGTCAATCCTAATCATCAGTCGTTGGAAAAGTTGCATGACAGAGCAGGCGTTGTTGTTGGTCAATCTGGGTTCGCCGGCCTCCACGGAAGTCGCCGATGTACGCCGCTACCTCAACCAGTTCCTGATGGACCCCTATGTGGTCGATCTGCCCTGGCCGCTGCGGCGCCTGCTGGTTTCACTCATTCTGATCAAGCGCCCCGAACAATCGGCGCATGCCTATGCCTCCATCTGGTGGCCGGAGGGGTCGCCACTGGTGGTGCTCAGCCGGCGCCTGCAGGAGGCGGTCCGTCCGCACTGGACGCAGGGGCCAGTGGAGCTGGCGATGCGTTACGGCGAACCTTCCATCGAAAGCACACTGAAGCGCCTGGCGGCCCAGGGCATCACTCAGGTCACCCTGGCGCCGCTGTATCCGCAGTTCGCCGACAGCACCACCACCACGGTCATTCAGGAAGCGCGACGGGTCGTCCGCACACATGATCTGGGCGTGCAGCTGTCGATCCTGCAGCCGTTCTATGAAGAGCCCGAGTACCTTGAAGCGCTGGTGGCCAGCGCCCGTTCGTACCTTGAGCAGCCGTTCGATCACCTGCTGCTGAGTTTTCACGGGTTGCCGGAGCGGCACTTGCACAAGAGCGATCCCACCGGCGCGCACTGCCTGAAGGGCGATGACTGCTGTCAGCGCGCCGAAGGTGAAGTGCTGGCCAGCTGTTACCGCGCACAGTGCATGCGTACCGCGGCGGGCTTCGCCGCTCGCGCCGGTCTGCGCGACGATCAGTGGTCGGTGTCCTTCCAGTCGCGTCTGGGCCGCGCCAAGTGGATCGAGCCGTACACCGAGACGCGACTGGACGAACTGGCCGAGCAGGGCGTCAAGAAGCTGCTGGTGATGTGCCCGGCATTCGTTTCCGACTGCATCGAGACCCTGGAGGAAATCGGCGACCGCGGGCGTGAGCAGTTCACCGAGGCCGGCGGCGAGGAACTGGTGCTGGTGCCCTGCCTGAATACCCATGAAGACTGGGTGCAGGCACTGGTCAAGCTCTGCGGCCGTGCGCCCCTCGCGCTTTGAGCCCGTGCCAGAAGGCGCCCGTCCAGGCGCCTTTTTATTGCCCGGCGGCGCCGCTCAGGCCACGTGATCGATGAACATCCGCTCGAACTCGTCTAGCGCCATCGGTCTTCCGAACAGATAACCCTGAAAACGGTGACAACCGTTGCCGAGCAGCACTGCCCGCTGGGCCTCGCTTTCGACCCCTTCGGCGACGACTTCCAGCCCAAGCCCGGCTGCCAGGGCGCAGATGGCGCGCACGATGGTCAGGCTGCTGGCGTCTTCTGGCAGGCCGCGAATGAAGGTCTGGTCGATCTTCAACTGATCCAGCGGCAGCTGCTGCAGATAGCTCATCGACGAATAGCCGGTACCGAAGTCATCGATGGCGAAACGGATGCCGTGCTGCTTGAGCTGCGTCATGCGGGCGATCGCCTCGGGCATGTTGTCCAGCAGCAGGGTTTCGGTCAGTTCGAGCTTGAGCCTGGACGGATTGGCACCACTGCTTCGCAACAGTTCGAGCAGGTTGGCGACGAAGCTGTCCTGATAGAGCAGATGGGCGCTCAGGTTCACTGAAAGGGTAAGCCCGGCGAACGCCGGTTGTTTCTCCCAGAGTGCCAGTTGTTCGCAGGCCTTGCCGAGCACCTGTTGGTCCAGCGCATGGATCAACCCGGCGTGTTCGGCCTGGGCGATGAATGCACCGGGCGCGAGCAGCCCGCGCTGCGGATGCTGCCAGCGCACCAGTGCCTCGGCGCCGACGATGCCCGCGTGCTGTTCCAGCTGGGGCTGCAAGTGCAGGATGAACTCGCCGTTCTTCAAGCCCTGGCGGATCTCATCCTCCAGGCGCAGACGCTCCTGCACGGCCAGTTGCATGCGCGGGTCGAAGAAGCGCAAGGCGTTCTTGCCGGATATCTTGGCTTCATACATTGACATGTCGGCACGTTTCATCAGCTCGTCGCTGGTGCTGCTCTCCGTGCCGAACAGCACCACGCCGATGCTCGCGCTGCTGTAGAGACCGAGGTTGTCGATACGGTACGGTCGATCCAGCGAACTGAGCAGTTTCATGCCGATGTGTTCGGCCTGCGAGGCCGCCTGTAACGGGTCGGGTCCGAGATTCTCGAGCATTACCACGAACTCGTCGCCGCCCAGTCGAGCCACGGTATCGCTGCCGCGGACCTCTTTGTGCAGCCGCTCGGCAGCCAGGCGCAGCACCTGGTCACCGGTCTGATGGCCATGCAGATCATTGATGTTCTTGAAGTTGTCCAGATCGATGAACATCAGCGCGCCGAGTTCGCCGTTTCGCCGGCTGGCGGCCATTGCCTGGTGCAGCCGATCCAGCAGCAGCCGACGATTGGGCAGACCGGTGAGTGGGTCATAGAAGGCAAGGTTGTGAATGCGTTCTTCGGCCGCCTTGCGATCGGTGATGTCGGTGAAGGCGGCCACATAGTGCGTCACCTCGCCAAGGGAATTGCGCACAGCGCTGATCGTCAGCCACTCGGGATAGATCTCGCCGCTCTTGCGCCGATTCCAGACCTCGCCTTCCCAGGCGCCGGTCGTCTCGATGCTGGTCCACATCGCCCGGTAGAACTCGCGGCCGTGCTTGCCGGAAGCGAGCAGGGCGGTAGTGTTGCCAATGGCTTCTTCGGGTGTGAAGCCGCTGATACGCGTGAAAGCGCCGTTGACGCGCAAAATCCGGTTCTGCGCGTCGGTGATGAGCATGCCTTGCTGGGACTCGAAGGCAATCGCCGCAATCCGCCGCTCCAGTTCGGTGTTGAACCGCTCGGTGATGTCGCGGCTCAGCCAGACCACCGCGCGCTTGTATCCTGGCGGTTGCTCCAGAGGCAGCGCACGGCCTTCGAACACGCGCTGACCGACCCGTGTCGGCAGGCTGTATTCCATTAGTTGAGGCGTGTCGCTTTCGAGCGTCTGCTGGATGAAGTCAAGAAAGCGCTGCTGCTCTGCCTCCGGCATCACTTCTTGCACGTTCTTGCCGTGCAGCCGGATGGCGTCGCCATACAGCAGGTTGCGTTCGGAGCAGATAACGTCCAGACAACGGCCGTCCTCGTCGACCACCAGCAGCGGATCGGGGATTGCCTGGCCGATGGCGCGCAGCCGCGCTTCGCTCAGCCTGAGTGCCTGTTCGATCTGGCTGCGTTCGAGCAGGTCCTTGAGCAGCACGCCGAGGATTGCGGTCGCGAGGGGCAGAGCCAGCAGTACCGGCACGGCGATTTCCCGCGCTGCAGCGGTGCCGAGCTCGCCGGGAATCATCAGGACCACCAGCGCCAGGACACCCAGATGCAGCAGCACGCCGAAGGCGAGCAGCTGCCAGAAGCCGATGCTGAGCAGACGCTTGCGATACGCGCAGCAGTAGGCCAGCCCGAGCGCAATCGGCAGCAGAATATTGGCAATGCCTGGGACGACGCCGGGCCCGCCGAGCCACAGGCGGTAGGCGGCCGCCAGCGTGCCGGCGATGGCAGCCACCAGCGGTCCGCCAAACAGGCCGGCCATGCTTAGCACCACGGTGCGTGCGTCGAGAATGATGCCGGTCTCGCCAACGCTGGTCATCAGCATGCCGATGATGCAGGCACTGCCGAACCAGAGCCCGGCAAGCAATTGTGCAGAAAGCTGACCGCTCCGGTTCCAGCTGCGGGTGGTGAACGCGAGCAGCCAGCAGAGGGCGAGCAGCATGACCGCGTTCTGTACAACGGCATTTATGGTCAAGACATCATCCTAGGGCATGCATACCCACATCAGGATTGGTGAAATGGCTGTTTGCCATTATTCCACAGTCGAGCGACCGGACGGTAACTGGGAGAAAGGGTGCGGGGCGCGCTGCGGGCGCGGCGCGCCGGGAGGGGCGTGTGTGGGTGGGTTCAGGCCTGACCGAGTTGGGCCTTGAGTTCGCGGATCTCTGCCTCGAGTGCTTCGACCCGCTGCAGCGCATCCACCTCGGCGGTGACGTTCTTCTGGATGCCGATGAAATAGGTCAGCTGATCGGCCTCGTTGAACACCGGCGTAATGGAAAGCTCATTCCAGAATGGTGTGCCGTCCTTGCGGTAGTTGCGGATGATCTGACGGCACGGCTGGTTGTTCTTCACCGCCTCGCGGATGGCCTGCAGGCCCGGTTGGTCGCGGTCGTCGCCCTGCAGGAAGCGGCAGTCGCGGTAGAGGATGTCGTCCACGGCGTAGCCGGTCAGCCGCTCGAACGCCGGGTTGGCGTAGATCAGGATGTTGTCGTCACCCTCCTGCTCGGCGACCACGATTCCATCGTTGGAGGCTTCGATAACCAGTTGCAGCAGCTTGGCGTTGATCATGTGGCGGCATCCTGAAGGGTCATGCGGCGCATTCTAGAACAACTTGACCCAATCAGTGCTCTGCCATGCGGCTCGTTCAATCACCGCGCTTGCGGAAGAACAACGTGACCTGGCCAACCTCCACGCCGAACTTGCTCATGAACGAACGGTTGGCCAGCGTGTTTTCGTCGATCAGGTACATCCAGTCGTCCAGGTGTACGTCGTAGACCTTGCCATCCACCGGCAGGCTGAGTACGTAGCGCCAGCGCAGGGCGTTGCCGGCCACTTCACCAACGGCCTCGCCGACAACGTCTGCAGCCGTGCCGCGCCAGTGTCCGGGGCGTTCCTCGGTCAGGGTCCAGACGCGTTGCTGGGTGGTGCCGTCGCTGTAGCGGAAATGTTCGTCGAGGATCAGCTTGTCGCCATCGAGGCTGCCTTCGATCTCGACATGGAAGCGCTTGACCACCTCGCCGGAGCGCTTCTGGAACATGCCCCAGGCATCCACCGTGCCGACGAAGTACCGGCGCAGATCCAGCTGCGGTTCCTCGTTGCGGTAGTGTTCGACGTCGACGGCGGTGCAGCTGAGCAACATCAGACAGCAAGCCAGGATCAATAGCTTTTTCATGGTTGCGTTTCTCCGCAGGGCAGGGATGTGAGCAGCCACGCCGCCAGCAGCTTCAGCAGGCAGGGCAGGCCGGCGTAGACCAGCGCAAGGTTCCAGCCGGCCGCAGTGCCCGGTTGGTAGTCGCTTAGCGCCAGCAATGGCAGAGCGAGGCCGGCGAGTGCCAGCGCCAGCTTGGCGAGAAAGCTCCACAGGCCGAAATAGGCAGCGGTCGAGTCGCGCTCATCGACCGGGATGATGTCGGCCAGCAGTGCCGGTGGCAGCGCCAGGTCCGCCCCGAGGGCGAGGCCGGAAAGGATGCATACCGCCCCATAGGCCCACGCGGAACCGGGTTCCAGCAGCACCGCCCAGATAAACGCGGCGCAGGCGGTGAGCATGCCGATCCGCCAGCTGCGCCGTTTGCCGATGCGATCGGCCAGGTGGGTCCAGAGTGGAAGGCCAAGGGCGCCGCTGACGAAGTAGAGCGTCAGGAAGAGTCCGGTCAGCCGCGCCAGCTGCAGGCGATCGGTAATGAAGAAAAGCGCCAGCGTGGCGGGAATTGCCACGGCGACCGCATTGATGAAATACACGCCCGCCAGCCGTCGAAAGGCCGGGTTGCGCAATGGCTGTCGCCAGTTGCCAGTATCGGCGCGTAAGGCTCGCTGCGGTCGAGGCGCGGCGAACAGCAGCGTCCCGGTGCCGATGTAAAGCAGCACGGCGAAGGTCACCGCGAACGCAGCGAGTCCGGTCGCCATGCCGTATCGATTCGCTATCGCGCTCGGCAGCACGCTGGCCAGCACCACGCCGAAAAGCCCGGCGCCTTCGCGCCAGGCGGCGACGCGGGTCCGGGTGTTGGGGTGATCGGATAGCCGCGCGCCCCAGGCCAGATAGGTGATGTTGACCAGGCTGTGCAAGGTGTAGGTGAGTGCCAGCAAACCACCCAGCCATGCGGCAAGCGCGAAGGTGCCAAAGCCGCCCGGTGGAATCAGCAGGGCCGCCATAGCCAGGCTCAGCAGCGCGGCGGCAGCGGCGAGCAGGGCGGTCCAGCCGCGCGGCGAGCGGCGATCGATCAGGCGACCGAGCCAGGGGTCCTGGACGGTGTCCAGCAGCCGCGCAAGGAACAGCACGGCACCGGTCAACGTGAGCCCAAGCCCGAGGTCCGCTGCATAGAAATTCGGCACCAGTACGTAGATCGGCAGCATGGCCATTGCCAACGGCAGGCCGAGTACGCCGTACGCTGCCAGCGCCCTATTCTTCACGGCTCACCCAGCAGGTTGCGCCGCAGTTTCTGGTCGCGGCTGCGTGGATCGAGCCAGATGGCGAAGAAGGCATCGGCGAATAGCGGATCTCTCACCTCGTGGTGCAAGCGGTCGTTGACGTAGAACCGACAGCCCTGGCCGGGCAGGTAAACCCCGGTGATGCGCTCGCCCGGCGTGACGTCGACGAAGGCCTGCTGCATCTCGACACGCCACTGGCGAAGCTGCGTGGAGTCGAGCGTTGCGCCGGCCAGCCTCTGGATTTCTTCCAGACTGGTACGAACGAAGTCGTCACGACTGATGGCGCGGTGGTAGGTCAGTTCCAGGGCGAAGGGCGTTTGCGGTCGCAGCGGGCTCGTGGGGCTCCAGAGTCGTGCATCGTAGATGCGAAAACCGAAGAAGCGCAGCTGGCCTTCGCCCACCAGCCGGGCGTCGGGCAGCACCTCGCGCCAGCTGGCTGACGCGACGGCGGGCAGCAGCCACAGCGTGCAGAGCAGGGCGATCAGCGGGCGGCGGCTCATGGCATGGACTCAGCGGCTTCCCGCCAGGGTTATCGATACCGAGTCGGCGAAGCGCAGCGCATGGGGCTTGTCGACTTCCACCTCGGCATAGCACACCGCTGGGTGCGCCATCACCAGGTCGAGGATTTCCTGGGTCATGCGCTCGAGCAGGGCGAAACGGTTCTGCTCGACATGACGAATGATCGATTTGGTGATGGTGCGGTAGTTGAGCGCCTGCTCGATGTCGTTTTCACGCACCGCCTCCACGGCGCCGTAGAGAATCGTCAGATTGATCAGCACGTCCTGCCGGTTGAGGATCTCGTCCTCGTTGATGCCGATGTATGTACGCAGGCGCAGGTCCTTTACGCGAATGCGCGCCATACCGGGTTCCAGGCGCGGCATCACTGGCCCCGCCCGATCAGCTGGAGGAATTCCATGCGTGTGTTGCAGGAGCTGCGGAAGGCGCCGAGCATTACCGAGGTGTTCATCACCGAGTTCTGCTTCTCGACGCCGCGCATCATCATGCACATGTGCTTGGCCTCGATGACCACCGCGACGCCAGCCGCGCCGGTGACTTCCTGGATGGCCTCGGCGATCTGGCGGGTCAGGTTTTCCTGGATCTGCAGGCGGCGGGCGAACATGTCGACGATCCGCGCGACCTTCGACAACCCGAGCACGCGGCCGGTAGGGATGTAGGCCACGTGCGCCTTGCCGATGAAAGGCAGGATGTGGTGTTCACACAGCGAGTAGAGCTCGATGTCTTTGACGATCACCATCTCGTCATTGTCCGAGGCGAACAGCGCGCCATTGACGATCTCCTCAAGGCTGCGCTGGTAACCACCACACAGGTATTGCATGGCCTTGGCCGCGCGCAGCGGGGTGTCGCGCAGGCCTTCACGCTCCGGGTTCTCGCCGAGGCCGGACAGTATTTCGCGGTAGTGACCAGATAGATCGTTCATGACGAATTCCTTTGTGGAAAAACGCGCTTGCGTTGGTGGGCACGCTTGAAAGCGAAGCGCTGCTGCCGATAAAGCTATACGAAGATATAATCTTGTACAACTAAATGTATAGGAATACGCTGCGCTTCAACGAGCATAAGCCTGGGGGCGGGCATCCCAGCGCTGCCTGCACCGGCCTGCGTTGTGCAAATCGGGAAATCTGTAAAGGAATCGGCGGTGAAGAAGCTATCCAGGTTCGGGTTGCGTTTGGCGCTGCTCAGGGGAAAAGTCGCACGAGTCGAGCTGCATGGCTTGCGTTGCTGCGGATACAGCGTCTGGGTGATCGATCGACAGGGCCAGCGACGGCAGTTTGCCGAAGGTGAGCGTAGCGTCTGGCTTGATCAGGGCAGCCTGAAGCGGGTTTTGCACGGCGTGGGTGTACGTGAAGTCTATTGGCGGCAGGTGGTCAGCCATGACGAGATGATCGGCCGCCCCGGTTGCAGTGAGCCCGAGGCAGGTCTGCCGGTGCCGCTGCGTGCAGAAGGTTAGTCCGGCTTGTCGGCTCGCCCCGGCATCGCATGCGGTTTGTCGGCAAGATTGCATTGCGTGCCGCAGCGGCTGGCACCGTCGGGATGCGGCAGCCAGTCCAGGTGCGGTCTCGCCAGGCTGAACAGCCAGTAGGCCAGCAGTAGCAATGGGCGCAGTGGTCGCCAACCGAGCGGGGCGGCCCAGACGCCATGCCCGGCCAGCCGCCAGCTCCAGTAGGTCGCGTCGACGCCGGTCAGCCACTGTCCGCTGGCGCTGCGTGCATGCAGGCGTCGCTGTAGCTGGCTTAGCTCGCGCCCGAGGCCGTCCGGGTTGAAGTCCGGTGCACTGATATCCACCAGCAGGAGCCTCGCAGGGTCTGCCTGACGCTCCAGCCAGCGCACCTCGCGCGCGCAGAGCGGGCAGCTGCGATCAACGTAGAGTGTCAGCGGCAAATCGGGCGACATTTCATCGCATCTCACGTTTGTACAATGTTTGTAGAGGGTATGTCGGGAAACGCTGAGTTACAATCGCTGCACTCTTTTCGAACGAGCCGCCCTCATGACCGATTCTTCCGGCGCTTCGACCCTCGCTGCCAACGCCTTCAATCAGCAGGACCTGTTCCCCATACGCGAGGTTTCGCGGCTGACCGGTGTCAATCCGGTCACGTTGCGGGCATGGGAACGTCGCTATGGCCTGATCCGGCCTACCCGCACCGATAGTGGCCATCGTCTCTACTCGATGGCCGACGTGGAGGCGGTGCGCAGCATCCTGGCCTGGACCGAGCGAGGCGTGGCGGTCAGCAAGGTCGGTAGCATTCTCGCCCGCAGTGCGGCTGGGCGTGACGCCGACGAGCCGGTCGTCGCGGCGAACAACGAGTGGGGCGAGTGGCAGGAGCAGCTGCGCGAGGCGGTAAGCAGCTTCGATGAGACTCGTCTGGAGCAGCTCTACGGTCAGATTTTCTCCACCTACCCGCCGACCGTGGTGTTTCAGGATGTGCTGCTGCCTATCTGGCAGGAGCTGCTTTTGCGACAGGACGAGTTCGGCCGCACCAGCGAGTGGCTGTTTCTCGATGCGTTCCTGCGGGCCCGCGTACTGCAACGCTTGCAACTCTCACGTATTCACTCTGCCGAGCGCGTCCTGCTCGCAGCCATGCCGGGGCAGGGGCGCGAGCTGGAGCTGCTGGTCACCGGGTTGATGCTGAGTGGCGACAGCCTGGCTGTCAGCGTGTTGCCCATTGGCCAGCCCCTCGAGGAACTGGCGCTGGTCTGCGACAAGATGAAACCGCAGGCACTGGTGCTGTTTTCCAACGTTCCCCACCGCGAAGCGCAGTTGCGTCAGCTCAACAAGCTGTCGCTCGGCATCGATTGCCCGCTGGCGCTGGCTGGCGAGGCGGCGGAGCTGGCCCGTGAAGCCCTGACCGGATCACCGATAGCCTGCCTGGGCAACTCCGGCAAGCTGATGCAACGGCGGCTACGGCAGTTCCTTGCCGGTCAGCTGGATACCTGACCGAATGAGCGCGTTCCGCGCTCCCGGAGGCGAACCATGACTGCGAGCGGCCTGCCGACCTCCTCACCTCCCGAGCGAGTGACGCTGCCCGGCGGGTTGCAGCTGGGATTCATCGCGCTACCAACCGGCAGCCAGGCCGCCGCGCTGGTGCGTGTGCATGCCGGCTCGCATGACGCGCCAGTACAGTACCCGGGACTGGCGCACTTTCTCGAGCACCTGCTGTTTCTCGGCAGTGAAGCCTACCCGCAGGATCGCAGCCTGATGCCTTTCGTGCAGGGCTGTGGCGGGCAGCTGAATGCGTCGACGCGTGAGCGGCACACGGATTATTTCTTCCAGGTCCCGGCCGATGCGTTTGGCGAGGCGCTCAAGCGATTGCTCGACATGCTGGCCCGTCCGCTGCTCGACCCGGCGGCGCAATTACGTGAGCGGGAAGTCCTGCAAGCGGAGTTCCTCGCGCGCGGCCGCGACCGCGAAACCCTCAGCGATGCCGCAATCGGTACCGCACTGGAATCGCACCCGTTCAGCGCTTTTCACGCCGGCAATCGCGAAACGCTGCCCGTGGAAGAGCCGGCTTTCCAGCAGGTACTGCGCGACTACCATCGACGCTTCTATCATGCCGGGCAGATGGAGCTACTGGTCGCGGCCCCTTGCAGCATCGAGGTCTTGCAGGCCTATCTCGACTGCAGCGAATGCCGGCTGCCCGCTGCGCCGCCGGTCCGGCGAACGGTCCCTCCACTGCCCGCCGGTTCCGGTGCCTCGCTGAGGCTGATGGTCGCCAACGCTCGTCCTTGCCTGATTCTGGCGTTCTCGCTGGACCAGATGCCGGATGCAACCTGCGTGGCGCTGGACCTCCTTGGCACCTGGCTGACATCACAGGCGCCCGATAGCCTGCTGGCCACGCTGCGCGAGACAGGCTGGTGCGAAACGGCGACGTTGCGCGTGCCTTACTGGCATGAAAATCAGGGCGTGATCAGTCTGGAGTTGCAGCTGACCGGCCAAGGCATGGCCGCCCGTGCGCAGATCGTCGCGGCGGTCCGCGAATGGCTGCGCTTCATGACCGAGCAGGCTGATTGGGGCAGGCTCTGGGATGACTTCGTGCGTATCCGCGAACGAGGCCTGCTGGGCAAGGAGCCCTTGGCGCGCCTGCGCTACTGGATCGATCCCGCTGCCTGGCGACCATCGATCGAGAGCGCTCGCGTGCAGCGCGCATTCGTGGCTCTGGGCTCACGGTTGCAGAGCCAGCCGCCAATCGTGCTGACAGTTACCGACGGGGCCGATGGGCAACAGATTGAATGTTCTGCTGTGCACGGCGGCTTCGCCTTGGCGCTGGGACACGAGCCGCTGCCGGAGATGGAGCCGCGCACCTGGCCCTGGCGCCTCCCCGCGGCCAATCGCTGGCTGACGGAGCGACCGACGCCACGCGTGGCATCGGTATTGCCGCCGAGCTTGTGCTGGCTGGAAGCTGCCGCTAATTCAGGGGGGCAGGCTGCGCTTTACCTTCGCTGGCGTTTTGCCCCGCACGCTCCTGGCGAGTGTCTTTGGCACATAGTGCGGTCGGCGTTGCGGCCCTACCTTGCGGCTGCGACGCAGGCGGGGGTGGAGGTGCGCTTCGAAGACTTTGGCGGCAGCTGGTGTCTGGCGCTGTTCGGCTATGCCGAAGCGCTGCCACTCGTGCTGCAAGACCTGCTTCCGGTACTGCGGGCGCCTTCGCCGGATGCCGTGCGCGAAGGTCTACGCCTGTTCGATGAGGCCCGGTCGCCTTCCGCAGACGAGCTCCTGATTCGCCAACTGATGCGGCGTCTGCCACTGCTGCTGGAGCGGACTGCAGACGAAAGTGGGGTAGCCGAAGGCGAGGCCGATCTTGCCGGCGCCTGGCGGTATGCGCACTGGGATGCGTTGGTCATGGGGCTTCCCGCAACGCTGAGTGGGCCGCTGCAGGATGTTCTGCAAGCGCTGCCAGGCGTGCCCGAGGTCGCTATTGTGGGTGCGCTAGGAGACACTTCCGCGCGCTACCTCTGGTCTCGCTTCGGCGACCCTGGCGAGGAAACCGCGCTGGTGCTGTTCTGTCCGTTGCCGACACGCTCAATCGCCATCGAGGCCGGCTGGCGGCAGCTGGCCCTGCTGATGGAAGGGGCGTTCTTTCGCCGCCTGCGTAGCGAATTGCAGCTGGGCTACGCGGTGTTCTCCGGCTTCCGTCAGTTCGGTGAGCACGCCGGTATCGTTTTCGCCGTCCAATCGCCGACGGCTTCGGCTGCGGAAATTCTGCGGCACATCGAGGAGTTTCTCTGCTCCTTCGACTACGCCTTGGGCTCTGCGGGGGCAGACGCGCTCGCGGCTGGCGGTGACTCGGCAGGCGGTTCGACCCAGGATTTGCGTCGCCGCGTCGAGGATAACTGGCAAGCCCAACTGGCCGGGTTGGGGCCGGAGCATCCGGCTGCTGTCGCCGCCGCGATGAAGACGCAGGAGCTCCGGGACATCGCCGCACAGCTGCAGGCGCTGCGCAGTGCCGCAGGCGGTTGGCGAGTCATCGCCAACACCGATGCGCCGGATGCGCGCTGGCTACAGCGCTGACATAGCTCGTCTCTCTTTTCGTCGATCCAGTTCATCGCCACTGCATGGCAGTCGGTGTCCGGCACTGCTTTGGGTGTAAGACCCATGGTTCGTTCGGTGGGTGTGGGGGAGGGCATGCTTTGCGTGCAAGACCAGGACCGCGGCGAAAGTACTAGCCTTTCGCCGCTATCGCAGCGTATGTCCACCCATGAGGCCTTTCGATAATCGCTCCCGACACGACTGCGAGTCGTCAATACAGCGGAGAGCGCCATGCACAACAACAAGAAAGCCGTATCAACCCTGCTGCCACTGGCCTTGGCCAGTGCTGTTGCCATGACCGTGAGCCAGTCGGCCATGGCTGAGATCGTGCTCTATGATGAGAACGACACTACCTTTTCCACCGATGGTTATTTCAACACCTTCTACGTCCACAGCGACGTGGAGCGGGACGGCGAGCAGTTCGATCGCAAGCAGTCTCGGGTGAAGATGGGCTTCCTGCCCAACTGGATCGGCTTCAACTTCGGCAAGCAGGTCGGTGACCTCAAGCTGGGCGGCCGCTCCTCGTTCTGGGTGACCATCAACGACAGCGAAAGCAACGGCACCGAAACCGGTATCGACGTTCGTCAGTTCTACGCTACCGCCGGCAACGAGCAGTGGGGTGAAGTGCTGTTCGGTAAGGACTTCGGCCTGTTCGGGCGCTCCAATATCCTGCTCGACGAGATGCTCAGTGGCTATGGTCAGGTCAGTGACACGCTGGGCCTGGTCGATGGCGGTGGCGTCTCCTTCGGCAACATCGGTACCGGCTACCCGTACCCCTTCCCGACCTCGCAAATCACCTACCGCTCGCCAAAGATGAACGGTCTGCGCATCGCTGCGGGCATCATGGATCCGGTAGATACCACCGACGACACCAGCACCGCGTTGGATAAGGCCTACCAGGAAGCCCCACGCTTCGAAACCGAGGTGACTTACGAGTTCGAACTGGGTGGTACCCAGTTCTACACCTGGATCAACGGCATGCAGCAGAGTTCGGACAATACCGACAGCAGCATCGAGAAAGTTGACTCCAAAGGCTTGGGCTATGGCGTACAGGCCAAGATGGGCAACCTGTCGCTGACCGCCTCCGGCTTCCAGGCCGAGGGCATCAACCCGTTCTTCACCAACAATGCTGGCGAGGCGCTGCTGCGTGAAGTGGATAGCGACGGCTACCTGCTGCAAGGCTCCTACCGCTTCGGCAAGAACCGCCTGGCATTGTCCTACGGCCAGACCAAGGACGATGGCAACGGTCTGGGCAGTGAAGCAGATTACGAAACCCGCGGCATCGCGCTGTTCCACAGCATCAACGACAACCTGACCCTGGTCGCCGAGCTGAACCAGTTCGAGATCGAAGGCAAGGACACCCCGACGCTGGACGAGGAAACCCGCACCTTCGCAGTGGGTGCGGCGCTGAGCTTCTAAGCTGAGTACAGGGCGCGGATGGCAGCCGAACCGTAGGTCGCGTCATCCGTTGCGATGCAGTGGTAGGTACGTTGATCGTCCCCACGCCCTCGATGCAGAGCTAACCGCTGCATCCTGAAAGGCTGGCCCCCGCGAGGGGGTCAGCCTTTTTCGCTATTGCACAGGCTGAGACGAGCACTGTCGGCAGCGGAACTGTTGCTGGCCCGCGTTGTTTCGTCGCGATGCTACCTAGGCAGGCCTTTACCGGTACTCAAGTAGCATTTTCGGGCCATATGCCCTGGCCAAGAATGGGGTCATCCGATTCAGGTGGTGCGGGGTATCGTGCGTGACCGAACAACAAGGCGAAGTTATCCGCACCGCGATGTCCGAGGCGCGGCTGCCCGAGACGGTGGCCCAGGACCTGGCGCGCCAGCTGATGCATCCGCATCTGGGCTTCGTGCTGTTCTTCTGTTCGGCAGAATACGATCTTCCGGCGCTGGGCGATGCGCTGCGCCAGTACTTCGGCGGTGTGCGTCTGGTCGGTTGCACCTCGGCGGGCGAGATCACCTCCCAAGGTTACGGCCGCAGCTGCGTGACGGCGGTCGGATTCGACCATCGGAGCTTTTCCATCGCCTGCGAGCTGATAGATGAGATGGATCGCTTCAGCCTGATCGAGGCGCAGCAACTGGTCGAACGCCTGGGTAGCGACTGCCGCAGCAACTCGCTGGCGCCAATCAAGGATCACAGCTTCGCGCTGACCCTGCTCGACGGGCTGTCCAGCCGCGAGGAAGTGGTGCTGTCCGCGCTCAGCGCGGCGTTCGGCAGCATTCCGCATTTCGGCGGTTCGGCCGGCGATGACAATCACCTGAGCGACACCTACGTCTATTACGACGGCCGCTTCTACAGCGGTGCGGCCATCGTGGTGCTGATCAACACCTGGCTGGATTTCGAGGTGTTCACCACTCACCACATCCTGCCGCTCGAAGACAAGCTGGTGGTGACCCGCGCCGACAGTACCAGCCGACGGGTCTACGAGCTGAACGCCGAGCCGGCCGCCGAGGAATACGCACGGCTGATCGGCGTGCCGGTCAGCGATCTCGATCATCGGCTGTTCGCCGCCCATCCGCTGGCGGTGCGAATCAATGAGCACTACTACGTGCGTTCGATTCAGAAGGTCAACGAGGACATGAGCCTGACCTTCTATTGCGCCGTGGAGAACGGCATCGTGCTGACCGCCATGGAGCCGGGGCCGCTGATGCCGAACCTGGAAGCGTTATTCGAGCGACTGGAACAGCGCCTCGGCCCACCGCTGCTTACGATCGGCTGTGATTGCTTCCTTCGCCGCCTGGAAATCGAGGCCAACGATACCAGCGAACAAACCTCGGCTTTTCTCCGACGCCAGCAGGTGATCGGCTTCAACACCTACGGAGAGCAGTTCAATGGCATGCATATCAACCAGACCTTCACCGGCGTCGCCATTGGCCGACCGGGAGGCCGGGCAGGTCGCTGAGCTGCTGGCGCGCCAGGCCGAACTCGAGCGCGAAAACCTCAAGCTCAAACGCATCAACGCTGCGCTGATCGAACGCGTCGAATCCAGCGGTGCCGGCCGCGATGCGTCCTACGCCGCCTTCCAGCACTCGGTGGAACTGGCCGAGCAAGTGCGCGAGCGCACCGATGCGCTGAATCAGGCGATGGCCGAGCTCAAGGGCAGCAACCAGCTGCTCAGCGATGCACGGTTGCGCGCGGAAACGGCGCACCAGCACCTGGTCGATGCCATCGAGAGCATTTCCGATGCCTTCGTGTTGTTCGACCGCGACCAGCGCATCGTCCTGTTCAACCGCCGCTTCAAGTCGCTATGGACGCGCACGCGCGCGCGCATCAACGCCGGTACGCGGCTGGCGGAGGTGCGGCGGCTGGCGGAAAGCACCGGGCTGATCGTCGAGGAGCATCGCGGCAAGGGCGATGAGCCCACGGTGTACCGCCTGAACAACGGGCGCTGGGTGCAGGTCAGCGAGCGCCCGACCCGCGAAGGCGGCCTGGTGATTCTCTACACCGACATCACCGAGGTGAAGGTCAGCGAAACCATGCGCCGCGAGCAGGCGCTGGCGCAGAAGTCGCGGCTGCTGCAGCGTGCGGTGGACAATCTGTCCCAAGGAGTGGCGATGGTCAGCGCCGAGGGTGCGCTGGAGCTGTGGAACCGGCGCTTTCTCGAACTGTGCGGGCTGGCGCCGATCGAGGCACATCGGCCGTTCGAGGAGGTCATGGCCGACAGCGAGCTGACCCTGCTCACGCCCAACAGCCGTGACGCCCGCGGCCGGCCGATTCGCGAGCTGGAACAGCGCCTGTTCGACGGCCGCGTGCTGGAAATTCGTACCCACGCGCTGCCCACCGGCGGCTTCGTCAATACCTTCACCGACATCACCGAGCGTTACCGCCATGCCGAGGCGCTGCGCGAGAGCGAGCGCTGGATTCGCCTGATCACCGACCATGTGCCGGCGTTGATCGCCTATGTGTCGGCCGACCTCACCTACGAGTTCACCAACAAGGTCTACGAGGAATGGTACCGCTGGCCCAGCGACGGCATGCTCGGCCAGTCGCTGCGCGAGGTCCACAGTGGCGAGCACTGGCGGCAACTGGAGCCCTACATCGATCGCGCATTGTCGGGCGAGAGCGTCAGCTTCGAGATGGCCGAGCGCAACCATGCCGGCCAGCAGCGCTACATGCTGCGCTCCTACGTGCCGAACCGGCAGGCCAATGGCGAGGTGGCCGGCATCTTCGTGCTGATTCAGGACATCACCGATCGCCGGCGCACCGCCGAGGCGTTGCACCAGGCCTATCAGAATCTCGAACAGCGCGTGCGGGAGCGCACTGCCGAGCTGACCAGCCTCAACGACCAGCTGCTGCGCGAGATCGACGAGCGCAGCCATGTCGAGGCGCGGCTGCGCGAAGCCAAGCGCGAGGCGGAAGTGGCCAACCTGTCCAAGACCAAATTCCTTGCCGCGGTCAGCCACGACCTGCTGCAGCCGCTCAATGCTGCGCGGCTGTTCACCAGCGCCTTGCTGGAACAGCCGGGCACGTCCAGCAGCGGGCTGATCCGCAACATCAGCAATTCACTGGAGGACGTGGAAAACCTGCTCGGCACATTGGTCGATATTTCCAAGCTGGATGCCGGCGTGATCAAGCCGGATATCGCCCCGTTCGCTGTCAGTGAGCTGCTGGAAAACCTGGCCATGGAGTTTCGCCAGATCGCCGGCGCCGAGCAGCTGCAGCTGGACTTCATTCCCTGTTCGGCGCTGGTACGCAGTGATATCCAGCTGTTGGCGCGCATCCTGCGTAATCTGCTGACCAACGCGATTCGCTACACGCCCAATGGACGCGTGCTACTGGGCTGTCGCCGGCACCGGCAGAGCCTGTCCATCGAGGTCTGGGATACCGGCGTCGGTATCGCCTCGGACAAGCTCGAGGAAATCTTTCAGGAGTTCAAGCGCGGGGAGGGCGTGCGTCCTAACCAGGATCGCGGCCTCGGTCTGGGTCTGGCCATCGTCGACAAGATCGCGCGCATGCTCGGCCATCGCATCCGGGTCAGTTCGCATCCTGGGCGCGGCTCGTGCTTCGCCATCGACGTACCGCTGGCCAAACGCGCGCCCAAGGCGCGGCCAGAGCCGAGCACCACGGAGCTGGTGCTGCAGCGGCTGCAGGGTGCCCGGGTGTGGGTGCTGGATAACGACACGGCGATCTGCGCGGGTATGCGCACGCTGCTGGAAGGCTGGGGCTGCAAGGTGATCACGGCGCTGTCCGAGGAAGACCTGGCACGGCAGGTGGATAACTTCCATGCCGAGGCCGATCTGATGATCGCCGATTACCACCTGGACAACGGCCACACCGGCATTGACGTGGTGGCTACCGTCAATGCGCGGCGCGCCAGCCCGCTCCCGGCCTTGATGATTACCGCCAACTACAGCAACGAGCTCAAGCAGCAGGTCCGCGAGCTCGGCCATATGCTGATGCACAAGCCGGTGCGGCCGATGAAACTGAAGACCGCCATGTGCCATATGCTCGAGCACGGTACGGCAAGCTAGGGACAGGGATGATCAGCGCAGTGTTGCGCGCCTGATCCGCGGCAAAGGACTTGGCCTTAGCGCGACCATATCCCGCGTCCCGGTAGCCGCTCGCGATCGTGTGGGCGATCCAGGCCGAGCAGTGGCCCTTGCGGGACGATCCCGTTGGCGTTGATCTGCCGGTGGCTGGCGTAGTAGTGGTTCTTGATGTGGGTGAAATCCACGGTCTCGGCAATCCCCGGCCACTGGTACAGCTCGCGTAGCCAGTTCGACAGGTTCGGATAATCCTCGATACGGCGCAGATTGCACTTGAAATGGCCGTGATACACCGCATCGAAGCGGATGATGGTGGTGAACAGGCGCCAGTCGGCTTCGGTCAGGTACTCCCCGGTCAGGTAGCGCTGCTTGCCCAGGCGTCGTTCCAGCCAGTCGAGCTCGCGGAACAGGTCGTCGAAGGCTTCCTCGTAGGCGTCCTGAGTCGTGGCGAAACCTGCGCGGTAGACCCCGTTGTTGATCGCCGGATAGATCCGCGCATTCAGTGCGTCGATTTCGCCATGCAGCGCCTCCGGGTAGAAATCCAGTGTAGAGCCGGTCAGCTCGTCGAACGCGTCATTGAAGATGCGGATAATCTCGGCCGACTCGTTGTTGACGATGCACTGGCGCTCGCGATCCCACAGAACGGGAACGGTGACCCGGCCTGAGTACTTCGGATCGTCACGGCTGTAGCGCTGATGCAGGTAGTCGAGGTCGTCCAATGCGTCGCCGCTGGAGCCGGTGGACTTGTCGAAGGTCCAGCCGTGCTCGGCCATCAGCCAGCTGACCACCGAGACATCGATCAGCGGCTCGAGGCCCTTGAGTTTGCGGTAGATCAGCGTGCGGTGCGCCCACGGACAGGCAAGTGAAACATAGAGATGGTAGCGACCTGCCTCGGCCTTGAAGCCGCCCTGGCCGTCGGGCCCGGACGCGCCGTCGGGGGTGACCCAGTGCCGGCGCTTGGCCTGTTCGCGTTCGAATTTGCCGTCGCGGCTTGCGTACCAGCGGTCGTGCCACTGGCCATCGATCAGTAGTCCCATGGTGCCCTCCTGTTACGGAATAGGAGGCCAGTCTATGAAGCATCGTTCGATCGATGTGACCGAATGGCGGGTTAATCCTATCGCTTAAATCGATGAATGGCGGCTGTGCCAGTAACCACGCGCCTGCTCGAAAGCTGCGTCCCGTGTCGCGCCAAGGCCTCGCAGAGCCAGGGCCATGGTGGCGATCACGGCGAGTTCGCCATAGGCATCTTCTTCACGACCCTCCCACACGGCCAGTAGCTGCCGAGCGTCCAGCTGGTCCGGTTTCACATGGCGGCGCTCGGACAATGCCGGCCATTCTTCGTCCCAGGGCAGCCCGCCAGTGGTGCCGTAGAGATGGGAGATATTGTCCGGATTCATCTCGACCTCACCGCCTTCGCCCTTGATGACGATGGCGTGGTCGCCGAGCAGGGTGCTGGCCTGGCGGTGTGTGTCCTGATAGCCGGGGTGGAAGATGCTCTGCAGGCCGCAGCGTGCGCCGAGCGGGTTGAGCAGGCGCGCCAGCGAGTGAATCGGCGAGCGCAGGCCGAGCAGGTTGCGCATGTCGATCATGCGCTGCAGCACCGGCATCCAGGCACCCAGCGGAATGAACGCGAGATTGCTCTGGTCCAGTGCAGCGTTGACCTGTTGCCAGTTCTCGCAGCCACGGATGCCAAGCAGCTCAAGCTGCTGTTCGCTATAGATGCGCCCGGCGGTGTGGGCGCCACCGCCGTGCATGAGGATGCGCACGCCGTTGGCTGCCAGGCACTTGGCTGCCAAGAGATACCAGGGCAGGTGGCGCTTCTTGCCGGCGTAGCTTGGCCAGTCGAGGTCGACGGCCATCGTCGGTGCCTGCACCCGTTCGCGTACCGCTTCGGTGAAGCCGGCCAGCTCGTCGGCGCTTTCTTCCTTGTGCCGCAGCAACATGAGGAAAGCACCGAGCTGGGCCTCCTCGACCTTGCCGTCGAGCAGCATGCCCATGGCTTCGCGGGCTTCTTCACGCGTCAGGTCGCGGGCGCCACGCTTGCCTTTGCCAAGGATGCGCACATATACGGCGAATGGGTGTTCGGCTGGAGTTTCGAGGTTCATAGGCAATTGCTCGGTTTCGGCAGCCCCGCCAGCTTGGCGGCCAGTTTGGCGGGCGTGCCCTTGAACAGGCGGTTGAGGTGCATGCTGTTGCCCTTTTCGGGCCCCAGCTTGAGCGCGGTGTACTTGATCAATGGGCGCGTAGCCGGCGACAGCTGGAATTCGGCGTAGAACTCGCGCAGCAGCCGAAGCACTTCGCGGTGTTCGTCTTCCAGCTCCAGCTCTTCCCGGGCCGCCAGGGCCTCGGCCACGGCTTCGTTCCAGTCGCTCAGATCGACCAGAAAACCGTCCTTGTCCAGCGCGATTTCGCGCCCTTCGACGATCAGGCTCATAACCAGCTGTTGACCCGCGGATAGCGACAGGTCAGCTCGACGAAGCCGGGATAGTCCAGCAGCTGGACACGCGGCGGCAGGACGGCGATCGCGCGGGCCTGCACGTCTTCTTCCAGGGCGAACAGGGCGACCTGCTCGGGCAGCTGCTCCAGCGCTTGGCACGGTTGGCTGCCGGGCTGTAGCGCATAGGTGGCGTCACCGGTCAACAGCAGGGCGTCGGCGTCGCCCAGCAGCGGCAGGCAACTGGCGAAGCGGCTGTCGCTGAACGGCGAATGAGAAAGCAGGTGCAGAGTAGCCATCAGAGGGTGATCACGTGGTCGTAGCGGTTGATCAGGGCGCGCAGGCCGGCATCGTCGAGGACCTCGACCGGCAGCGCCAGCGTCGATTCGGCGAGCTGGCGCTCGCTGAGGCTGCGTCGCGCAGCGAACAGGGCATCGATGCCGAACAGTGGCAGTGCCTGCAGATTCGCAGTCAAATCCTTCTGCTCAACGGATGCCGCCTGCTGCGCGGCGGCGAGCTGGAATACGCCGTCGTCGAGGAACAGCATTCCCAGCGGCAGCTCGAAGGCGCCGCCGGCCAGCACGATGTCCAGCGCCTCGCGGGCGGATGGGCCGGACCAGGGCGCCTGGCGGCTGATGATGAGCAGGGAGCGCGCCATCAATGACCTCCGAAGCAGATGAGACGATCGGCTTGCTGCGCCGCCTCGTGCAGTTGGCCCAGGCCGGACAGCTCCCAGCCGGGCGCAAGGTTTGCTGCGGGTCGCTGATAGCGCTGCGCTTCGCCGGCATCGAGCACGCCGCGCCGCAAACCCGCGGCGATGCAGACCACGCCGTCCAGCTGGTTAGCGCTGACGAAACGACTCCATTCGGCCGCCACGTCCAGCTCATCCTGGGCCGCGACGATGTTCGCCGAGGCGCTGTGCACGCCGTCCTGATAGAAGAACAGGCGGCTGATCTCGTGGCCGCCAGACAGCGCGGCTTCGGCGAAGCGCAGCGCGCGACGCGCGGCCGGCGAGTGGGGTGGGGCGAACAGGGCGATTACGAATTTCATCGGGGCACCATTGCGAAACAGCCGACATGATACGCCAGCTGCGCGGATGAAGAATCCGTCGTCGCCCATCCGGACTGTCGTCGCGCGGCAAGGCTCCGCGGGATACCCGAGCTAACGGGCTGCGCCCGGGCGGGCCAGCATTGCTCGGGTCTTCGCCACTCCGGTAGATTGGCCGGCTTTCTGCCCGTACCGGGCCTGGCTGTCTGGATATCCCATGTCTGTAGCCGACACTTCCGCTTTGCCTGATTCCGTCTACCGCCAGCCTGGCTTTCTGCCATTTCTGATCAGTCGCGTGCTGGCCATGTTCGCCGTGCAGATCCTCGCCGTCGTGGTGGCCTGGCAGGTGTATGACATGACCCGCGATCCGCTGTCGCTGGCCTATGTCGGCCTGGCGCAGTTCATCCCGATGTTCCTGTTGCTGATGCCAGCCGGCGATTTGATCGACCGCTACGATCGCAAGCGCATCCTCGCCCTGAGCTGGGCGCTCGAGGCGATCTGCGCGGCGGCTCTGTTGTGGCTCTCGCTCAGCGGCGGGGCGGTGCCGAGCTTCTATATCGTGCTGGTGTTCTACGGTTGCGCCCGCGCCTTCACCGCGCCGGCGTTGTCCAGCCTGTTGCCACAGATCGTGCCGCGTGAGCGCCTGGCGGCGGCTATCGCGGCCAACAGCATGATCGTGCGCGGCTCGACCATCGCCGGGCCGGTGTTCGGCGGTGGCCTTTACGCACTCGGCGGTGGCGGGCTGACCTATGCGGCCTGCCTGCTGTTCTTCCTCGCGGCAATCGTGCTGTTGCAACGGGTACCTGTGCGCTACGGCGAGGCCATGCGGGCGCTGGAGGCTACCGCATGGCAGCGCTTCACCGCGGGCATCCGTTTCATCCGCTCGCGGCCGATCATCCTCGGCACCATCTCGCTGGATCTGTTCGCCGTGCTGCTCGGTGGTGTGGTTGCGCTGTTGCCAATCTACGCCCAGGAGGTGCTGGACGTCGGCCCGACCGGCCTCGGTGCGCTGCGCAGCGCCATGGCGCTGGGTGAGGTGATGGTGGGTTTCTATCTGAGCACGCGGCCGTTCAACCGCCATGTCGGCATGACCATGTTCATTGCCGTGGCGGTGTTCGGTCTCGCCAACATGGTCTTCGCGCTGTCCAGTCTGTTCTGGCTGTCGTTCGCCGCGTTGTTCGTCGCCGGAGGTGCGGACATGGTGAGCATGTACATCCGCTCGTCGCTGATCCAGTTCTCCACGCCGGACGCCATGCGTGGACGCGTCAATGCCGTGAACATGCTGTTCATCGGTTCGTCCAACGAGCTCGGTGAGTTCCGCGCCGGCACCAGTGCCGCCTGGCTCGGTGCGGTACCGGCGGCGCTGCTGGGCAGCTTCTGCACGCTGGCGGTGACCGGCGGCTGGATGCTCGGCTTCAGGAGTCTGCGCCAGGTGAACCGCTTCGAGGATGCCGCGCCAGAGGGCCGCGCCACTCGCAACGGCTGAGGCGCTTGCACAATGCGCGTATCGGCAGCCCAAACGAAAACACCCTGCGAAAGCGTGGCCTTCGCAGGGTGTCGGATTGCTCGCCGAGGCGGGCGGGTCCAGCCGTGAATCAGTCGTCGCCGCCGAAGATACCCAGCAGCTGCAGGAGGCTGATGAACAGGTTGTACAGCGAAACGAACAGGCCGATGGTGGCCATGATGTAGTTGCGCTCGCCACCGTGGATGATCGCGCTGGTCTGGAACAGGATGCAGGCCGAGGAGAACAGCACGAAACCTGCGCTGATCGCCAGCTGCAGCCCGGTGATCTGGAAGAAGAAGCCCGCCAGCATCGCACCGATCAACACGAAGAAGCCCGCGGTGATGAAGCCGCTGAGGAAGCTCATGTCCTTGCGGGTGATCAGCACGTAGGCAGACAGTCCGAAGAACACCAGAGCGGTCATCGACAGCGCCGAGCTGATCAGCTCACCACCGTTGGCCAACCCCAGGTACATGTTGAGGATCGGACCCAGCGTGTAGCCCATGAAACCTGTCAGGGCGAAGGTGGAGACCAGGCCCCATGCCGAGTTGCGCAGCTTGGCGGTGAGGAAGAACAGGCCATAAAAGCCGATCAGTACCACGAAGATGTTCGGGTAGGCCGCGTTGGCCTGCATGGCCAGGTAAGCCACCAGGCCGCTGAACGCGAGGGTCATGGCCAGTAGCCCGTAGGTGTTGCGCAGGACCTTGCTGACCTCACGCTGTTCGACCTGCGTGTGGCTAAGCGCGTATTCGTGTTCGTGCATGGCGACACTCCTTGGATGAATTCAAGCCTGAGACGATTTGTCCCGGATCATAACAGAGGCAAGTTGGATGCCTAGCATCAGTGTTTGACAGTGTATTTCTATCCGGTACTATTGCGCCCGCTTTATCCGGAAGTGTGGCCGAGTGGTTGAAGGCAGCGGTCTTGAAAACCGCCGAAGGGGAGACCCTTCCCAGAGTTCGAATCTCTGCGCTTCCGCCATCTGCAATCCTGAAGGCCCCGTATTCCGGGGCCTTCAGCGTTTCTGGGGTGCGGAAAAGAGCATGTTTTTGGTCCCAGTTTGGTCCCGTCAGCACCTGACTTTTCCCGACCCCCCTGAGTCGAGCCCGACGTTCCGTTTGGTGCCTATCCCACCGCGTGCCCGTGATATCTCCATCCGGCTTGTGGCGCTGTTGGCAATCGGGCCGCCTGCGAGGCGGCCGCTGCTGCTAGAATCCGCGCCCCGACAAAAGGAGTTGTCGCCATGAAACGATTCAGACAGCCGGAGGCCTTTGCTCTGGTCCAGCAACACTACGAACCGTTGGTGTTCAACGCACGGATGGACTCGCCAACCACGGTGCGCGTGATGTTGCTCGATGAGGCCACTGGCGAATCCCTGTTGCTGACCGGCCTGCCGTGCCGCATCTCGCTGTCGCGCGCTGAAATCGCTGGCTTGATCGCCTCCATCGATGCCGATGCCGCCGCGCTTCGGCCCGCTCTGCTGAACAAGCTCAAGCGTCCACGGCTACTCGGCTGATCGACCCGTTCCGCTTGTCCCGCCTGCCATCTCCAAGCCCGGCGCCATCGAGCTCAACAGACGTCTGGTGAGAAACGGTGCCTGTTCCCTCAGCGAAAAGAGCTTGGGCGACAGCAGCCAGGTATGGGTGATGCCCATCAGGCTCGAATAGAGCAGCAAGGCCAGTGAGCGCGCCGACCCTTCATCCGCGTGCGCCTTGGCGATCAGTTCTTCCAGCAGCTGCACCATGGCGCGGGTGAGCTTGCGTTCGCGTTTCAGGGTGCTTGCCATCTGCGCGGTGAGTTCGGTCTTGTTCAGCAGGATCTCGAAGGACTGCCGATACCAGCGCTCGTCCAGCAGCAGGCGAAACCATTCACCGACGAAGTGCTCCAGCGCAGCCTGCGGGTCGCCGGCCAGCTGGCGACTCTGCTCGATCAGCTGCTCCAGCGGCTCCTGGGAATAGGCCAGCACCGCTTCGTACAGCTCATCCTTGCTCTTGAAGTGCCAGTAGATCGGGCCACGGCTGAAGCCGGCGGCCTCGGCGATCATCGCCAGGGTGGTGTTCGAGTAACCGTTGCGGCTGAACAGTTCCAGCGCTGCGGCGATGATCTTCAGGCGGGTCTGTTCGGCGTCTTCTTTGGTCCGGCGCATGTGGGGCCTCAGATGATGCGCGGTGGCTCAGCCAGAACGCACTGTGCGACAGCGCGCCGTGGCTGATGAAACGGGCGCCTGGCGCCCGTCACGGGTTGAGGATTCAGAGTTTTCCGTCCGCGGCCATTTGCATGTAGGTGGTATCGAAACGCAGTTTGACGTTGGCGTCCGAGCCCAGCAACTTGCCGCCAGGCATGGCGATGCCGATGAAGTCTACCGAGTCCGCACCGTCGCCCAGCAGACCGTGGTCGAAGGAGAACCTGCGCACGCTATCCATGGCCTGATACGCCTCGTTGCTGTTGATGAACGCGAGCGAGTCGGCCGGCTTCCAGAACATCTTCATGCCCTTGAGCTGGCTATCGTAACCGGCCTGATCGGTTCCGGAGGCCTGGCCCAGCGAAGCACGCGCCTTGGCGCCTTCCTCGGTGTCGCTTTCCAGAATCGCCATCACCTCATACCAGGCGCCAACCACGGCTTTGCCGAAGTCAGGGTTGTCGGCCAGGGTTTCGCTGTTGACGATGGTCAGGTCCTTGATGTGGCCGGGAATCTGGCTGGAGTCGAAGGTCCGGTGCGCACCGGGCGTGGCGGCGACTTCGTCGAGCAGCGGGTTCCATGTCACGACATTGCGCACTTCGTCCGTACTGAATGCGGCGACCAGATCGGCGTCCGAGGTGTTGACCACCTGTACGTCGCGCTCGCTCATGCCGACGCTATCGAGCGCCTGGGCCAGCAGGTAATGCGAAACCGACAGCTCGACCAGATGAATCTGCTGACCCTTGAGGCTCCTCAGGTCGGCGCTGTCCTTCATCACCATCCCGTCGTTGCCGTTGGAATAGTCACCGACAATCAGTGCGGTGGTATCGATGCCGCCGGCTGCCGGAATCGACAGTGCATCCATGCTGGTGGCGACCACGCCGTCGAACTGGCCGGCGCTGTACTGGTTGATCGACTCGACGTAATCGTTGACCTGGGTGATGTTCACTTCGATCCCGTACTTGTCGGCCCACTTCTTCATGATTCCCGACTCATCCGCGTACTTCCATGGCATCCAGCCGGCGTAGATGGTCCAGGCAATATCGAAGCTTTTCTTTTCCTCCGCCTGAGCGAAGGGCGAAAGGCTGGCGAAGACCACAGCGCCGGCACACAGCAGACGCTTGAAGGTGTTGGCTTGCATGGCGAATCTCCTTGATCAAAAGAACTTCAGATAGCGCTGGATTTCCCAGTCGGAAACATGGGTGTGGTAGGCATTCCATTCGTCGCGCTTGAACTCGACGAAGGCTTCATACATCGCATCGCCGAACACCTGGCGCGACAGCGGATCGGCCTCGAACGCGTCGATGGCTTCGCTGAGGGTGCGCGGCAGGGTTTCGATGCCCATGTCCGCAACGTCCTTTTCGTTGTAGTCGTACATGTTCTCGCGATGCGGCTGACCGGGCTCCAGCTTGTCGCGGATGCCTTCGAGGCCGGCGGCGAGAATCATTGCGGCGCCGAGGTAGGGGTTGCAGCCGATGTCGGCGGCGCGGCATTCGACCCGCGCGCCCTGGGACGGGATGCGCAGCATGTTGGTGCGGTTGTTGTTGCCGTAGCAGCAGAACACCGGCGCCCAGGTCGAGCCGGACATGGCTCCCTTGCGGATCAGCCGCTTGTAGCTGTTCACCGTAGGCGCGATGACCGCGCAGATGGCCTTGGCGTGTTTCAGTACCCCGGCGATGAAGTGATAGGCCAGCGGGGTCACGCCGCAGCCATAGGGGTCTTCGCCATCGACTTCGAACAGGTTCTTGCCGGTCTCGATGTCGGCGAGCGACATGTTGTAGTGCGCGCCGCTGCCGGTGCGGTTGGCCGAGGGCTTGGGCATGAAGGTGGCGAAGGCGCCGTGCTTGCGGGCGATCTCGTTGGCCATCATGCGGAAGAACACGAAGCGGTCGGCCATGCCGAGGGCGTCGGTGTACTTGAAGTCGGTTTCGAACTGGCCGTTGGCGTCCTCGTGGTCGAAGGAGTAGACGCCCCAGCCCATCTCGTTCATCGCCTGCACCAGTTCGTCGACGATGGGCAGGTTGTCCATCAGCAGGCGCGGGTCGTAGCAGGGCTTGGCCATGTCGTCGCGCTCGGAAATGGGCGCGAAGCCGCCATCCGGGGTGTCCTTGAAGAGGAAGAACTCGGTCTCGATGCCGAGGTTGAAGGTGTAGCCCAGCGCTGCAGCGGCTTCGGTCTGGCGCTTGAGGATGCCGCGCGAGCAGGCGTCGAAGGGCTTGCCGTCCAGGTAGAGGTCGCTGGCGAACCAGGCGAGATCGCGGTTCCAGCTGCACTGGGTGGCGGTCGCCGGGTCTGGCATCGCGGCCACCTCGTTGTCGCTGATCTGTTGCGGGACGCCGTCCAGCGCCGCACCGGTGTAGAGCTCGGAGCCGCGGAGCATCTGGCCGAGATGGGCGATGGGGACAAACTTGCCCTTGATCACGCCGTGGATGTCGACGTAGCTGGCCATCGCGTACTTCACACCTTTGTCCTGCAACTGCTGTTTCAACTCCTCGACGGAGGAGAGGGGAAAGCTGGTCATCGGCTTGCGCTCCTTGGAGTCATGAATGGCGGCCGGGGCCGCTGGCACGATTCCTTCATCCAATATACATGCCAGCGTGTATAGAAACGGGCTACGGCTGGTGCCCCTGCTTGCCCGTTTCGCCGATGAGGGAGTCATGCAAATGCTTGAAATAAAAAGGGAAAAAAAGCTTCACGCGCTGGGCGAAATGCGCCTGGAAAGTGGTGAGCGATTGCGCAATGCACGCATCTGCTATCAGGTGATCGGCACGCCGAACCGCGCGCGGGACAACCTGGTGCTGATTCCGAGCTACTACGGCGGCACACATTGGGGCAGTCTGCCCCTGCTTGGTGCGGATGGCCCGCTGGCAGGTGGCGATTACTGCGTGGTGCTGACCAACCTGTTCGGCGCCGGCTGGTCGACGTCGCCGAGCAATGCGGCGCCGGGGCAGGAGGGCGCCGGCTTTCCGCAGGTGAGCCTGCTGGACAATGTGCACGCACAGAAGGCATTGCTCGATCGGCTGTATGGCGATGACTGGCAGCTCGCCCTGGTCAGCGGCTGGTCCATGGGCGGCATGCAGACGCTGTTCTGGGCAATGGCTTATCCGGAACGGATGCGTGCCATCCTGCCGTTCTGCTGTACGGCACGCTGCTGGCCGCACAATCGGGTGTTTCTCGAAGGGGTAAAGGCGGCGCTGTGCGCCGACGCCGCCTGGCTGGGAGGGCGCTACAGCGTGCCGCCGGAACGCGGTCTGCGGGCTTTCGGCCGTGCCTATGCCGGCTGGGCCTATTCGCAGGCGTTCTATCGTCATGAGCTGTGGCGTGAGCTGGGTTTCGAGAGCCTCGAGGCGCTGCTCGACTACTGGGAACAGGATCATCTGGAGCAGGACGCCAACGACCTGCTCTGCGTGCTGCATACCTGGCAATCGGCCGACCCGGCCCGCAGTTTCGCTGCCGGCTCGCTGGCCGAAGCGCTGGGTCGCATCCGTGCGCGGTCCATCCTTATGCCCGGCAGCAGCGATCTGTATTTCACCGTCGAGGATGCCCGCTACGAGGCCGCGCTGATTCCGGGTGCCGAGCTGCGGGTGCTCGAGTCGGACTGGGGCCATTGTGCCGGTGGGCCGGGCCGCAGCGCGCCGGCCATGCACCAGGTGTTCGCGGCAATGGCCGAACTGCTTGGCCGCTAGCTTTCAGCCGGCCACGGCGCTGAGTTTGGCCAGTTGCTCGAGGTCGGTCTGCATGCCGGAGGTTTCGCGGATACGGGCAAGGATCTCGCGCTTGAGCTCGGTGAATTCCGGCGCGAGCTTCATGTCCTGATGGCGCTGGGCCGGCAGCGGCACCTCGTAGATCGAATCGATGCGCCCGGGGCGGGGCGCCATCAGCACGATGCGGCTGCCCAGATAGATGGCTTCTTCGACATCGTGGGTGACGAACAGGATGGTGCTCTTCTCCAGCCGGTGCACGTGACGGATCAGGTCGTGCATGACCTCGCGGGTCTGCGCATCCAGCGCGCCGAACGGCTCGTCCATCAGCAGCGTCGCCGGTTTGGGCAGCAGGGCGCGGGCAATGGCGACGCGCTGCTGCATGCCGCCGGAGAGCTGGCTGGGGTAGGCGTCGGCGAAGCGCGTCAGACCCATCAGGTTGAGCAGGGCATCGGCGCGGCCGGCGGCGGACTCCACGTCTCCATCGTGGCGCACGGTATCGCCGATCACCTTGAGCTGGCGGCAGAACTTGATGTTCTGCATCACCGTCAGCCAGGGGTAGAGGCTGTAGTGCTGGAAGACCATGGCGCGGTCGACGCCGGGACCGTCGATGGGCCTGCCGTCGAGCAGGATCTCGCCGTGACTCAGCGTCTCCAGCCCGGCGATGATGCGCAGCAGGGTGGACTTGCCGCAGCCCGAGGCGCCGACGAAGGTGACGAACTCGTTGGGCTGGATGTCCAGGTCGATCGACTGCAGCGCCTGCACCTCACGGCGCTCGCTGACGAAGGTCTTGCCGACCTGGCGTACACGAATCTTGGCATCGGACATGGTCATTTCCTCATCCAGGGAAAGGCGCGGCGGTGCAACCAGCGGAAGGCCTGATCGGTGAGCAGGCCGATGAGACCGATCAGCAGGATGCCAGCGAAGATCTTGTCGGTGTGCATGTAGCGCTGCGCCTTGAGGATGGCGTAGCCGAGGCCGGAGTTGGCCGCGACCAGTTCGGCCACCACCAGGTAGGTCCAGGCCCAGCCGCAGGTGATGCGCAGGGTGTCGAGCAGTGCCGGCTTGGCCGAGGGCAAAATCACCAGCTTGACGATCTCGCTGCGGTTGGCGCCCATGGTCTGCGCCGCCTCGATCTGCGCCATGGGCACACGGCGCACATCCTCGGCGACCATCAGCACCATCTGGAAAAAGGTGCCGATGAAGATGATCAGCACCTTGGAGCCTTCGTCGATGCCGACCCAGAGCATCACCAGCGGAATGAAAGCCACGGCCGGCATGTAGCGGATGAAGTCGGTGAGCGGTTCGAGAAAGGCCTGCACCGGCCGGTAGGTGCCGATGTACAGCCCCAGCGGCAGGGCGATCAGTGCCGAGGCGCCGAAGCCCGCCATGACCCGCCAGACGCTGATGCCGATGTCTCCCAGCAGCCCCTCGCTGGTCCACCAGCGGCCGATGCGCTCGAGCACTGAGCCGGGGCTGGGCATGAACATCGGGTCGGCCAGACCGAGGGCGGTCCACAGCCACCAGACGACGAAGGGCAGGCTCAGCCCGGCGCCGGTGAGCAGCCAGGCGCTGCGCCGTGAGAGTTCGCCGCGAATGCGCCAGAAACTGCCTTTGCTTGCCACCGGTTCGGCTCGTACGACGGGTGCTGTGGTGTGTCGTTGTTGAGCGGCGGGGGCAGCGGAGGGAATGCTGATCTGTGCGGTCATGCGGGAACCTCCTGTGTAGCGGTGGGCACATCCAGTTCGACGCGTTGCCAGCCGCCGGCCGCCGGATAACGGCCGAGCGCGGCGAGGTCCGCGGCGGGCAGACTGGCGGGGTCGGCGAAGTTCCAGTAGCTCGACAGCAGAGCGTCGCCGACGCGGCCGGGCAGCGTCGAATGGGTGATCTGCCAGGGGGTGGCGCCGTTGCGGTGGCGGCCGAAGGACAGCTCGCAGGCCAGCAGCTGCGGCCGCAACGCGGGGCCGACGGCGGCCAGCTGGTCACGCAGATGTCCCGAGCTGGCCGGCAGCAGAACTGGCCGCTCGGCGGCGAACAGGAAGTAGTCACCCGCTACCACCAGGCAGGCCTGGCGGGCCGGCTGCTCCGATGCGCGCAGCCAGATCCCCCAGCTGCGCCCCTGCGATTCCGGCAGGCGCTGCCAGATTTCGTGATAGCTGCCGTCCAGCCCGTCTTCCAGTAGCCGTTCCGGGTTCTCGAAGCGCATCAGGCCGATATCCGCAGGTCCGCCCGGCGGCTGGAAGTCGATCAGGCGATGCCACTGGCAGATATCGCCGTTGACCTCGGTGATGCCGGCGAAGCCGGCCTGTTCGCTCAACGCCAGCTGCTGGGCATGGCTGCAGGTTTCAAGCGAAGCTGCCGGTGCCACGGGTTGCCCCCCCGGCAGACGCAGGTCGGCGTGCAGGCTGGCGGTCTGCAGCCAGTAGACTTCGCTGGTTTCGTCGCGCAGGCCGGCCGTGGTGGTCAGCAGGCGGCGGCGCCAGACGCCGAGATAGGCATCGGGAACGGTTTTCATGGGTAATGCTCCGCAAATGACGTGCTTCGGACGCGATCAGGCTGGGTAGTCATGGCGATACATCCAGCTGGCTCAGCAGCTCTTGGCTGTCGATCACGCTGCCAAACAGGCCGCCTTCCACCTCGATCATCGCCAGCGCAGCCGCATGCAGTTGCGGGTCGGACGAGGCGCAGGCGTCGCGGACGGTCAGGCAGTCGAAGCCAAGGTCGATGGCCTGGCGCAGCGTCGAGGCCACGCAGACCTCGGTGGTCACGCCGGTCAGGATCAGCCGCTCGATACCGCGGCGGCGCAGGATCAGTTCGAGATCGGTATGGGCGAAGGCGCTGTAGCCCGGCTTGTCGATCACCGGCTCGCCGGCGCGCGGTTGCAGCTCGTCGATCAGGTCGTGACCGAATTCGCCGCGCACCAGCAGGCGGCCGAGGGGGCCGGGGCTGCCGATGGGAGCGCCGGTGGCCTGGGCGCGGCGGCGTTTGGGTTCGGGCAGGTCGGAAAGATCCGGTCGATGGCCTTCACGGGTGTGCACCACCAGCATGCCCACGCCGCGGGCGCGTTCCAGCAGTGCCTGGATCGCCGGGATCGGCGCGCGCAGGCGGCGGACGTCCATGCCGGCCTGGTCGGCGTAACCGCCCAGTGCGCAGAAGTCGCGCTGCATGTCGATCACCAGCAGCGCCGTGCGCCCGGACTGCAGCGAGTTAGTCGTCAGGCTCACAGGGCAAACTCCTTGCACACCGCGGCGGCGATGCCTTCGACGATGTCATCGGCCAGCCGCTGGCCTTTCTCTGCGCTGGAGCCCTTGGCCGAGGACAGCACCCCGGAGAGCGGCACCCATTCGGTACGGGTGGGGTACATGTCGTAGGGCGGAAAGTCGGCCGGGGCGTCGTCGGGAATCTTCTCCAGCGCGACCAGTTGCGGATGGAAATGCAGCATCAGCGAGGTCTCGATCACCGCGGCATGCTCCAGCGCGAAACCGGGAAAGCCTTCCGGGAAGATGTCGGTCAGGGTCTGCTCGTGGCAGAAATCCCAGTGCTCCAGGCGCATCACCTCCAGCCCGGCGTCCGGCCCGAGGTCGCGCAGCGCCAGCTGGATGCCCTCGGCGACGAACCACTGGTTCTCGTAATGGCCGAGCACTAGCACCAGGCGGCGCACACCGTGGCGATGGAACTCACGCACGGCGTCGCGCACCAGCGCGCTCAAGGTCGCGCCATCCAGGCTGGTGGTGCCGCAGAAGTGCTGGCCGCCGCCGCATTTCGGCTGCGACTTGTAGCCGTATGACAGCGCCGGTGCCACCAGCCCGCCGACTCGTGCCGCCACATCGGCGCTGATGGCACTGGCCAGCAACGCGTCGGTGCCCAGCGGCAGGTGCGGGCCATGCTGCTCGGTGGCACCGCAGGGCAGAAAGACCACGGCGCCTTCGCGCACGCGGCGTTCGTAATCGACCCAGCTCAGTTGCTCCATGTGCACGGTCATGCGCAGGTGCTCCTTGTCTCGATTGAAAGGGGACGTTCCGGCCAGCCGGCGATCAGCGCGGCGGTGGTGATCAGGGCGGCGCCGAGCCATTCGTTCGGGCCTATGGCGTGGCTGCCGAACCAGGCGGACGACAGCACCGCGGCGATCAGCTCGAACACCACCAGCACTGCGGCGCGGCCGGCTTCCAGATGAGTCAGGCCGTACTGCACGGCGGCCATGCTGACCAGCCAGCCGAGGGCGAGCAGGGCGATCTGCCAGCTCAGGGTCAGATCCAGGGGCGGAAGTGGCTGGCGCAGCAGCAGGCAGAACAGCCCACCGAGCAGCGCGCTGCCAACGAAACTGACCAGCGCCTTGCTCGCCAGCGGCACCCGGTCGGCGGCACGGGTGGCGAGGTTGTTGAGGCTGAAGGCTAGGCCGGCGGAAAGCGCCAGCCAGTCGTTCGCGCCCGGTGCGTCCAGCGCTTCGCCGGTAATGCCGAGGGTCAGGCCGATGCCGAGCATCGCCAGGCCCAGGGCGAACAGCCGTGTGCCGCTGAGGCGTTCGCCCAGCAGCAGCCAGCCGCCGACCATCGCCCACACCGGCGCCAGGTAGAACAGCAGCATCACCCGCACCACGTTGCCCTCGGCCAGGGCGGTGACCAGGGCGGCGGTCGCCCAGCCACCGCACAGGCCCATGGTGAGCACCTGGCGATACTGGCTCGCCCACTGCTGGCGCTGCTGCCAGAGCACCGGTAGCGCCAGCAGGCTGAGCAGCGAATAGGTCAGCAGCACCAGCGGCATGCCGGCCAGGCCGCGGGCTGCGAAGAACTGCAGCGGCAGCCAGCCCAGCCCCCACATGATGGCGCCGCCGATCAGCATGCCCTGTGGCATCAGGCTGTTCATGCGCCCATCCAGGAGCCGCCGTTGGGCCCGAGCAGCTGTCCGGTGAAATAGCTCGCCTGCGGCGAAAGCAGGAAGACGATGGCCGCCGCGACTTCCTCCGGCGTGCCCAGGCGCGCCATGGGGATCGCCAGCTCCTTGGCCATCCACTCGTCACTCATGTGCTCCGGGCTGACCATCGCCGTGGCGATGGGGCCGGGTGCGACGCCATTGATGCGAATGCCGTCTGCAGCGAATTCGCGGGCCAGCGAGCGGGTCAGGCCGATCACCCCGGCTTTGGCGGTGCAATAGGCGACGTACTGTTCGCGGCCGAGAAATCCGAGGTCCGAGGCGACATTGACGATGGCGCCGCTGCGCCGCGGCTGCATCTGTGCCAGTGCATGGCGGCAGCAGCGGTAGACGCCGGCGAGATCGACGCCCAGCACCCTTGCCCAGTCCGCCTCGCTGGTTTCGAGAAAGGGCTTTTCCAGGATCACCCCGGCGTTGTTGACCAGCAGATCCAGCGGTCCCTGTGCTTCGATGGTCTCGAACATTGCCGCGACTGCGGCCGGATCGCTGACATCGGCCTCGATGGCCCAGGCGCAGCCGCCGCTGGCGATGATCTGCTCGAGCACTCGTTCCGCCAGGTCGTGTTGATCGCGATGGTTGATCCAGAGCCGCGCGCCTTCTGCGGCCAGCGCGAGTGCGGTGGCACGGCCGATGCCGGTCGCTGCGCCGGTGACCAGAGCGGTCCGCCCGGTAAGGATGGCAGCCATCAGTGCATCACCTCGCCGTGGCTGACCGACAGCGCCTGGCCGGTCAGGGCGGTGGCCAGTGGCGAGCCGAGAAACAGGAAGGTGCCGCCGAGATCGGCCGGTGTCAGCAGCTCCGGAATGGCCTGGTTGGCGAGTATCGCCGCCAGCTCGGCGCTGTCGCTGCGGCCGTTGGCGTCCGCCATCACCTGCAGCGAGCGCATGGCCGCATCGGTGCCGATCCAGCCGGGGCACACCGCGTTCACCCGGATGCGCCGCGGGCCCAGCTCCCAGGCCAGCGAACGGGTCAGGCCGACCACCGCATGCTTGCTGGCAACATAGGCGGAAAAGCCCGGCACGCCTTTCAGACCCCAGATGGAGGCCTGGTTGATCACGCTGGCGCCGGCGCGCAGGCGTGGCAGCAACGCGCGGGTCAGGCGCTGCATGGAACCGACGTTGTTCTCCAGCAGGGCCGACCAGCGCTGATCGGCCTCGAAGCTGCACTCGCCCAGCGGCGTTGCGTACTCGACGCCGGCGTTGTTGATCAGCACATCGGCGTTGAGGCCGCGGCAGGCGAGGTCATCGGCGTACTGCTGCACCGCCTGGCGATCACCCAGGTCCAGTGCGGTGCAGTGCAGCGGCGTCTCGCCAGCGAGTTCGTCGGCGAGCCGGGCGAGGGCGTCGGCGTCACGGTCCAGCAGCTCCAGGGTGGCGCCGGCAGCGGCGAAGCTCTGCGCCAGGCCCCGGCCGATGCCCCCGGCGGCGCCGGTGATGACCACGCAGCGGCCTCGGTAATCCAGTGCCTTGTGCATGTCACACCGCCGTCAGGAAGGAGACGCCCACGGCGCCATAGAAGTTGTCGGCCTTGTGCGGCCCCTCGCTGACCACCCCGTAGTCATCGTCCAGCACGCGGCGTACTCGGTAGCGGTGGAAGCTGCCGAGCAGCTTGCGCATCGGGATGACCTGGTTGTAGGTGCTGCCGTACAGCTCGGCGTGCAGCTTGGGCAGGCGATACCAGGGCGCCACCGGCTTCTCGTGGTGGGCGTTGTGGAAGGAAAAGTTGAGCAGCAGCAGGTTCAGCGCCGGCCACCGCTCGGAAACCACGTTGCTGTAGGTGTTCTGCTGCTCGTAGCTGCGGTCGCGGCGCTTGTCCTCCGGCAGCTTGCCACCGTCTTCCAGCACGGCGAAGGCCTCGTAGGTGTGCTGATAGGCATCGGCGAAACGCAGCACGCTGAGCATGATCATCCAGGCCACGGCGTAGAGCAGCACGGCCTTCAGCGAGAGCACCGCGAGCCCGGCAAAGAGCAGTGTGCGAATGGCCAGCACCGCGGCGACCTTGCCGCGCCGGGCGCGGTGCTTGTCGTTGTCGGTGATGAAGGGTAGGGCGATCACGTAGAAATGCATGATCAGTTCCACCGCCGGCACATAGGCCCATTCCAGCGCCAGCACCAGCTTCTGGAACCACAGCGGGCGTGCCTTGAGGAAGGCCTTGCTGTCGAAGGTGATCACGTCGGCGCGGTCGACGTGGTGGCGCATGTGCTTCTTGCGCAGGTCCTGGAACTCGGCGTAGCAGCTGCCGCACAGCCAGCTGCAGACATTGCCGGCCCATTCGTTGTGCTTGGGCACGCTGAAGATGGCGCCGTGGGCGAATTCGTGGATCAGGTAGGCGGCGATGATCATGCCGTGGGCCAGCAGCAGCGTGCCCAGTGCGTTCAGCCAGCCGTTACTGGCGAACAGCAGAGCCAGGCCGCCGCCGTAGGCGAGCGCGGTATAGAGGATCGCCAGCGTGTTGGGTAGGCGGCCATCGGCGTAACGGTACAGGGGTTTGGCAGTCATGGTTTTTCTCCAGCACAGGCGGGCGACGGCCCGCCCGGCGTCGGCTTACTGGGCGAGCGCTTCGGTGAACTGGGCGTCGTAGGTCTGGCTGAAGTCGGGGATGCTCGGGATCTGCCCGTTGTCCTTGAGCAGCTTGGCGATGATCGCGCCGCTGCCATGGAAGGAATGGGTGTCGTCGCCCGGGGTGAAGCTCTTGCCCATCTCCGCGAGCGGGATGTTGTAGGCGCCGGCCATCTGCTCGACGGCTTCCTCGGCGCTGACGCCGAGCACCTCGCCGATGATTTTCGCCGACTCCTCGGGGTGCGCCTGCATGTAGGCCAGGCCGTCGAGATAGCCCTGAATCATCGCCTTGATGGCGGCGGGCTTCTTGGCGATCACCGCCTCGTCGAAGACCAGCACATCGGTGATCAGCCCCGGGGCGTCTTTGGACGAATAGACCACCTTGAACTTGTCGCCGCCGCCCATGGAGAGGATCTGCGAGACGTTGGGCTCGTAGGTCACGCCGACTGGCAGGTTGCCCGAGGCCATGGCGCCGGGGATGCCTTCCGGGGTCATGTTGACGGCATCAATGTCCTTGTCGCTCATGCCGTTCTGCTGCAGCGCGTAGGCCAGGAGGAAGTCGGAGGGCGACAGCGGGTTGAAGCCGACCTTCTTGCCCTTGAAGTCAGCGACCGACTGAACCGAGGCGTCGGCGACGATGGCGTCACCGCCGTTGGAGAAGTCGATGGGCATCACCACCCGGTGCTTCAAGCCCTTGGCGACCGAGGCCACTACCTGGTCGTAGGTGAGCATGCCGCCGTCCAGCGCGCGGCTGAGCATGGCGGTGGGGATCAGTGCCGGGTCGTTGAAGAACTGCAGCTCAACGTCCAGGCCATGGGGCTTGTACAGGTCGAGCTTGTCGGCGACGTAGAAGGGGCCATAGCCGGCCCAGACCACGGTGCCGATCTTCAGCTTCTCGGCGGCCTGGCTGGCCAGCGGTGAAAACAACGTCGCGACGGCCAGGCCGGCGGCGAGGATGGTCTTGTTCAGCGAGCGCAGTGTGGACATGGCGTGATTTCCCTACACATTGGAATGACAGGCACGGGATGACATCGCGTCTCCCGGGCTTTTATCCCTCCGTGTAGTCCCGTCCTTGGGACCGGAGAACTCTCGGACCAGCGCCCACTCCCTGTGAGCCGGAACCCTAGTTCTCCTTGAAGTTGCTCCTAATTGTGCCAAGCGTCATGAGTGCCGGAGGCGACTCATCCCGTGCAAGGGTGATAGAGCAGGTTGCGTGCCAGATACCATGAAGTGGTCGCCAGGCCACGTCTGGCGCTGCTTGCCCCCGCTTTGCGCTTCCAAGCGAGGCAAGCCGCGTGCGCGAATGCAGGTCAGCGGAAAGGCTCCGCGCGCTGCAATGGTGCCGCGCAGACGAGTGGCGACGCGCAATACCTGATGGAAAATCCTGAACGATGGGGATAAGGCTCAGTCGGAACAAGTGAACCCACGCAAAAACGGGAGCACCGCAATGCTGAAATTTCTCGGAAGCACCGTCGGCATCATCTTTCTCATCGGCCTGATCGTCGTATTCGGCCTGTTCGCGCTGATCTTCTGACCACTCCTCGAGCCCTGAGCGGCCGTCCTTCGGCCGACTCGGGGTTGCGCATCCATCCAGACACCGTTCGCGCTTTCATCCATGACCGCTTTTTCGTCGCCTGCCCTTGCATTGCTGCTTGCATTGTTGGCGTTGCTGTCTCCGCCGCCGGTCAGCGCTCAGGTCGATGACGGTCTGGCTACAGTGCGCCTGGATGGGCGCGCACTCTTTCGCATCGGGGCTATCGGCGAGCTGGAGGCGCGCCAGCGGGCCCGTCTGATCGAGCGGCAGCTGCTGGCCGTGCTGGAGGTTCCCGAAGGCATTGCCAAGGCGCGCATTGCCCCTGCGGGGGAAAACGGTGAGGCGCGGCAGATAAGCGTCGCCGGCCGCACCTTGATGCAGGTGTTCGAAGACGACGCACAGGCCAACGGTCAGACGCTGGATGCCCAGGCCCGGAAGTGGGCCTCGGTGCTGGAGACCGCACTGGTACAGGCCAGTACACGTCGTACCTCGGAGCGCGCGCGCTTCGTTACCGATGTGCGCGCCAGCGTCGATACCGCCTTCGCACGGCTGGTGGAGGCGGCCGTCAGCATCGTGCCTCGGGCACTCGCTGCGCTGCTGGTCATCGGCGTATTCTGGGCCCTGGCGGCCGGCGTGCGGGGGCTGACCCGGATCATTTCCGAGCGGTTGGTGCGGGATCGTACGGTCGAGAACCTGATCAAGCAGGTCAGCTACTACACCGTCTGGTTGCTGGGCCTGATCGTCGCGGCCACCGCTTTCGGATTGGAGCCCAGCACATTGGCAACTGGCCTCGGCCTGACCAGTCTGGCGCTCGGCTTTGCGCTGAAGGACATCCTCTCAAACTTCGTCAGCGGCCTTCTGATCCTCACGCTGCGGCCGTTCAAACTTGGCGACCAGATCGTCATCGGCGATACCGAGGGCACCGTCGAACGTATCGAACTGCGTGCCACCCAGATCCGTACCTACGATGGTCGCCGCGTACTGGTACCCAATGCCGAGACCTTCACCTCGCGGGTGACCAACAACACCGCTGCTCCGGTGCGCCGGGCCAAGGTTTTGTGTCATCTGGGGTATGGGGTCGAGGTTGCGCAGGTGATGGCGCTGCTGAACGCAGCGGCCCTGGAAACCGAAGGGGTGATCGATACGCCGCCACCCCTCGTTGTGTTACTGGAACTGCGGGCTGATGGGCTGACGTTCCAGCTCAACTTCTGGTGCGACTCGAGGCGGTCCGACTTCATGCAGACTGCCTCGCGGGTGCGCATCCGCGTCATCCGTGCCCTGCGCGACGCCGGCGTGGACCTGCCGGACCCGGGCGCGAGTACCGTAAGGTTGCTGGACGAGCCGCCTGAACAGTCGTGATCACCAGAGAAGATGGCTGCGTGGCAGTGCTTCAGTTACGGCTGGCCAGCCAGGCTTTCCAGCCGCCAAAGCGCGTGATGTCTTCGGCGCCGTCGAGGCCGTAAGCGTCGCAGATAAACCCGGTTTCCCAGCGCCCATCCGCCAGCTGCACCTTGCCCAGGCCCAGCGGCGCGGGAATGCCAGTCAGGAAGGAGCCCAGCTCGCTGCTGGGGATGTCCCAGACTTCCACCGCAATCGCCGCGCCACCCTCGGTGACGCGCACCATTCCCGGGCGCAACAGCGGGCCGCCGGCCAGGGCGTAGAGCCTGTAATCCGGCGAGCTTTGAGTGGCTTCGAGCAGCCGACCGCCGCGCTGGCGCAGCTGCCAGTTCAGCGGCAGACCATCGAGGTGCGCACCGCAGACCACCACGTTCGCTCGGTCGTTGCGTGCCGGATTCCGCGGCACGGGTCCGGTGATCGCGTTGCCGCCGACCAAGGTGAGATCGGTCTGGCGTTGCAGCGCATCGGCCAGACTCAGCAGGTATTGGTCGGTGAACACGCGCCCGAACAGCGTCACGCCCCAGGGAAGTCTGTTGTGCATCACGGCGGCCGGTACGGCTACGGCGGCGTAGTCCAGCATGTTCATGAAGTTGGTGTAGTAGCCCAGGTCCGAATTGCGCTTGACCGGTTCGGCATGAAGTTCGGCGAGCGTCACCGGGCGCGGGTAGGCCGGGGTCAGTACGCAATCGACTTCAGCCATGATCCGGTCGCAGATGGCCTTGAGCTGCTGCAGGCGGTATTGCGCGCGGAACAGCCCGACCGCCGTGGTCCCCGGGGCCTTTTCCAGTACCGCCTCGATGACCGGCAGCACGGCGTCGGGCTGCTGCTCGATCAGCTCGCCGGCTACGCTGTAGCGCTCGGCCACCCAAGGACCTTCGTAGAGCAGGCGTGCAGCTTCAAGGAAGGGCGAGAAGTCGATCTCCACCGGCTCGCCGCCGATGGCTTTAAGGTGTTCGATGGTGACGGCGAACAGCGCCGGGCTCTCCGGGCAGCCGAGAAACTCCAGGTCCTTCGGCACGCCGAAGCGGAAGGCCTTCACCTGGCCGAAGGCCGAGCCGTCGTTCCACAGCGGGTTGGCGCGGCTGTACTCGTCGCGCGGATCGAGCCTGGCGGTGAGCGCCAGCAGCTGGCTGGCCTCGGCGGCGGTGGCGGTGAAGAAGGTCACGCAGTCCAGCGTACGGCAGGCCGGGACAACGCCGGCGGTGGAGATCAGCCCCTTGCTGGCTTTCAGGCCCACCAGGTTGTTCAGTGCCGCCGGCACGCGGCCGGAACCGGCGGTGTCGGTGCCCAGCGCGAAGGAACAGAGCCCCAGGGCCGCGGCCAGCGCCGAGCCGGCGCTGGAGCCGCCGGAGGGGTAGTCCGGGTGCACCGAGTTGCGGCATTCGCCGTAGGGCGAACGGGTGCCGTTGAGGCCGGTGGCGAACTGGTCGAGGTTGGTCTTGCCCAGCGGCACCGCGCCGAGGGCGATCAGCTGTTCGACGATCGTCGCGCTGGTCTCGGGCGTATAGGCAAACGCCGGGCAGGCGGCGGTGGTCGGCACGCCGGCCAGATCGATGTTGTCCTTGATGGCGAAGGGCACGCCGTAGAGCGGCAGCTCGGCGGGCGTCCTGCCGTCGAGTGCGGCCAGGTAGGGCTCGAGCTCGGCGGCGCTCAGCAGGTGGATGAAGGCGTTGAACTCGCCGTTGAGCTTCGCGGCCTTGTCACGCAGGCCGAGGATCAGCTGGCGCGGGGTGGTGGTGCCTTCGGCATAGGCGGTGCGCAGGGTGGCCAGGCGCAGGTCAAAAGTCGTGGTCATCTCATGTCCCTCGTAGGGTGGAAAACGGCGAAGCCTTTTCCACCGCGATGTTCGTTGCCGGCCCGCTGGGCCGGTTGGTGGACAGGTAAGGCGCTGTCCACCCTACAGTTGCTTGGGCTCACGCCTCCTCGATCACCACCACCCGCTGGCCGGCGCGCACCGGCGAGCCGGGCTGGGCGCGGACCTCCTTGACCACGCCGGCGACCGGCGCGGTGAGCGGGATTTCCATCTTCATGCTCTCGAGGATCACCAGCACGTCGCCGGCCTCGACCCGCGTGCCCTCGGCCACCGACACCTGCCAGAGGTTGCCGGCGATGTGGCTCTCGATGCCGTGCTGGCCGGCGCCGAGCGGCGCGTCCTCACCGAGGTCGGCGGCGACTTCCTCGCTCTCGAAGTGGGCCTGGCCCGATTCGATCCAGCGCTGGCGTTCGGCGTCGAAGGCGCCGCGCTGCTGGCGGCGGAAGGCGTCGATGCTGTCGGCCTCCTTCGCCAGGAAATCCTGGTAGTCGGACAGGCGCAGCTCGGTGTCCTCGATACGCAGCGGGTAGCGGCCCAGCGGGAAGTCGCGACGGATCTTCAGCAGTTCCTCGGCGGAGACCGGGTAGAAGCGGATCTGGTCGAAGAAGCGCAGCAGCCACGGCTGACCGCCGAACGCCTCGACCGCGCGGTAGCGGTTCCACATCTGCAGGGTGCGGCCGACGAACTGGTAACCCCCCGGGCCTTCCATGCCGTAGATGCACATGTAGGCGCCGCCGATGCCCACCGAGTTCTCCGCTGTCCAGGTGCGCGCCGGGTTGTACTTGGTGGTGACCAGGCGGTGGCGCGGGTCCAGCGGGGTGGCCACCGGCGCACCGAGGTAGACGTCGCCCAGGCCCATCACCAGGTAGCTGGCGTCGAACACGGTCTGAAACACCGCCTGCAGATTCGGCAGGTCGTTGATGCGGCGGATGAACTCCAGGTTGCTCGGGCACCAGGGCGCGTCCTTGCGCACCGTGGTCATGTACTTCTCGATGGCCAACTGGCAGGCCGGGTCGTCCCAGGACAGCGGCAGGTGGACGATGCGCGAGGGCACCTTCAGGTCCTGCGCGGCGCACACGGCATCCCACAGGCCGGCGACGATCTCCAACAGATCCTCCAGCGCCAGGGTCTCGGGCTGGTAGTGCACCTGCAGCGAGCGGATGCCGGGGGTCAGGTCGATCACCCCATCGAGCTGCTTGGCTTCCAGGGCCTGCATCAGCGCATGGCCACGAAAGCGCAGCACCAGGTCCAGCTCTGGTTGGCCTATCTCCAGGAGCAAGTGGGTGTCGCCGGAAAGTCGGGCAACCAGACGGGTGTCGGCGTCACCGATATCGAGTACCACGGGAGATTGCAGCGCGACCGGAAGCGCCGTCTCCGTGGCGGCGGTTAGGCTGGCGCGTTCGCTATTGACCGCGGAGGCCAAGGCCCGCGCGGTGGCCATATCCACCGGCACGAAGCGCACCTTGTCGCCGGCCTTGAGCTGGCCGAGCTGCCAAAGATCGGCCTCGATGATGGTCACCGGGCAGACGAAGCCACCCAGACTCGGGCCGTCCGGGCCGAGGATTACCGGCATGTCGCCGGTGAAGTCCACCGCGCCGATGGCGTAGGGGTTGTCGTGGATATTGGATGGGTGCAGGCCGGCCTCGCCGCCGCTCTCGCGCACCCACTCGGGTTTCGGGCCGATCAGGCGCACGCCGGTGCGGCTGGAGTTGAAGTGCACTTCCCAGTCGGTGGCGAAGAAGCGCGCGATGTAGCCCTCGGTGAAGTATTCCGGCGCGCCGTGCGGGCCGTAGATCACCCGCAGCTCGCGCACCGCCGGCAGGGCGCGGCACAGCTCGGCGGCGAGCCTGGCGCCGGCAGACGAGTCGCTCAGCGGCGCCAGGTGCAGCACGTCGCCGGCACGCAGCGCCCGGCCGCCGTGACCGCCGAACTGACCGAGGGTAAAGGTGCTCTTGCTGCCGAGATACTCCGGCACCTGCAGCCCGCCGCGCACACAGAGGTAGCTTCGCGCACCGGCGCCAGCGATGGTGCCGATGGTCAGGGTGCTGCCGGCCTTGACCAGAATGGCGGTGCACATCGGCTGCACGACGTCATCGAGCTTCACAGGGATCGCGGCACCGGTGACCGCCACCACCGCATCGGTGTTGAAGCGCAGGATCGGCCCGTTCATGGTGATTTCCAACCCGGCGGCGTCCTCGGGGTTGCCCAAAAGGGCGTTGCCCAGGCGCAGCGCGCGGCTGTCCATCGGGCCGGACGGCGGCACGCCCACCGCCCAGTAGCCGAGGCGGCCGGGGAAGTCCTGCACGGTGGTCTGGGTGCCGGCGCTGATCACCTCGAAGGTATCGGCCTTGTAGCTGAGGCCCTCCAGACAGCGGGTCCAGGGGTTGCCGCTGGCGAATGGGGTGAAGGCAAGAATCTGGCGCAGATAATCGCGGTTGGTTTCCACACCGTAGAGCAGGGTGTCGCCGAGGGCGGCGTCCAGCGCGACGCGGGCATCCTCGCGGCTCGGGGACCAGGTGATGACCTTGGCGATCATCGGGTCGAAGTATGGCGGGATTTCGCAGCCGGCCTCGACCCAGGTGTCGATACGCAGGGCTTTGCCGTCGGCGGCCGGGAAGGCCACGGCGGTGAGCAGACCGGGGCTCGGCTGGAAATCCCGGCCCGGGTCCTCGGCGTAGACGCGCGCCTGGATCGCGTGGCCGCTGGGCTTGAGACCCTTCACCAGCTCGACCAAAGGCGGCAGGTCGCCGGCGGCCAGCTCGATCATCCAGCGCACCAGATCGACGCCCCAGACCTGCTCGGTGACGCCGTGCTCCACCTGCAGGCGGGTGTTCACCTCGAGGAAGTAGAAGCGCTGGGCTTCGGCGTCGTAGACGAACTCGACGGTGCCGGCGCTGCGGTAACTGACCGCCTTGGCCAGGGTGATCGCCGCCTCGCACAGGGCCTCGGCCATGCCGGCCGGCAGGTTCGGCGCCGGGGTTTCCTCCAGCACCTTCTGGTTGCGCCGCTGCACCGAGCAGTCGCGCACGCCGAGGGCGATGACGTCGCCGGCGCCGTCGCCGAACACCTGCACCTCCAGGTGGCGGGCACGCTCGATGTACTTCTCGATGAACACGCCCGAATCGCTGAAGTTGTTCTGCCCCAGGCGCTTGACCGCCTCGAAGGCATCAGTGAGCTCCGCCGCCGAGCGGCACACGCGCATGCCGATACCGCCACCGCCGGCGGTGCTTTTCAGCATCACCGGGTAGCCGACCTGCTCGGCTGCGCCGAGGGCATCGGCGAGGCTGTCGAGCAGCTCGGTGCCCTCCAGCATCGGTACGCCGCGTTGTTTGGCCAGGGCGCGGGCGGTGTGCTTGAGGCCAAACACCCGCAGCTGTTCCGGCGTCGGACCGACGAAGGCGATCCCGGCGGCCTCGCAGGCTTCGGCAAACGCCGCGTTCTCGGAGAGAAAACCGTAGCCGGGGTGGATGGCTTTCGCGCCGGTTTCACGGGCGATGCGGAGAATCTTCTGCGCGTCCAGATAAGTCTGTGTGGCCGGGCCTTCGCCCAGGCTGTGGGCCTCGTCGGCCTGCTGCAGATGCAGGCTGGCGGCGTCGGCCTCGGAGTAGACGGCGACGCCGTTCACATTCAGGTTGCGCAGCGTACGCAGGATGCGGCAGGCAATGGCGCCGCGGTTGGCGATCAGCAGTTTGTCGAACATGGTCAGTAACCCTCGAAGGGCTGGCGGGCCGTCCCGCCTTTATTCATCAGTGCCACGGCCGTCCGTGGTTGGGGAGGGTTTCTTCGTTGCCGGCCGCTGGGGTCGCTGCCCGGCGCGTGCCTGCAGCAGCGGCAGCAGGTAGCGACGCAACAGCGGCATCAGTTCCACACCAGCACCTCGGCCGGCGTCGGGTTCCAGCCGTTGCAGGGGTTGTTCAGCTGCGGGCAGTTGGAGATCAGCACGATCACGTCCTGCTCGGCCTTCAGCTCCACATACTTGCCTGGCGCGGAGATGCCGTCGGCGAACGTCAGGCCGCCTTCGGGGGTCACCGGCACGTTCATGAAGAAGTTGATGTTGGCGCCAATGTCGCGCTTGGTCAGGCGACCGTCGTTGAGGCTCGCGCGCAGGAAGTTGTCACGGCAGCTGTGCATGTAGCGCTTGTCCAGCGCGTAGCGCACCACGTTGCTCTCCTGGGCGCAGGCCCCGCCGAGGGTGTCATGGCGGCCGCAGGTGTCGGCGGTGATGGTCAGAAGCGGATTGCCGAGGTTCGAATAGAGCACCGTGCCGGTGGTGAGGTAGACGCGGTTCTGCCGGCGCAGGGTGCGCTGTGGGTCGTAGCGCTCGCGCGGGTTTTTCGCGCTGAAGAACAGCGTGTCCACCGCCTGGTTGCCTTCGAGATCGAGCAGGCGCAGGGTCTGTCCGGCCTTGACTTCGAACAGGTACGGTTCGCCGGCCGGGATCACATGGCGGAAGGCGGCGGTTTCGGGGTGCAGGCTGCTTTCGGTAAGGCTCATCGCGGCCACCTCCTCAGATGTACAGGCGTTCGGTGTTGTGAAAGGCACGGCCGTTCTCCGGGCGCGAGGTGCGGCAGAGCACGCTGATGCCATCGCTCTCGACCTTGTGCCAGCTCAGCTGCACCGGTTTGGGTGCGTACAGCGGATTGGGGTCCAGCGGATGCTGCAGGGCGGTGAGGATCACCAGGGTGTCCATGGGCGCGTACAGCTCGATGTAGTCGCCCACTTTGGAATTACCGCTGTGAAAGGCGAAGGCGCCGTCGGCGGTGACGTCCACGCGACTGAACAGATTGAGCACCATGAGCAGGTCCTGCAGGTTCAGGTTCCACTTGCCCATTTCCACCAGCAGGTTGTCGGTGCCATTGCGGAAGAAGCCGTTGCGCAGTTCCTGATAGCGGCCGATGCCGTACTTCTCGGCGACTTCATCGGCGTTCAGCACGCCGCCGAAGCTGTCGTGCCAGCCGCAGGTGTCGGCCGTGATGGCGGCGAGTACGCGCCCCATGTCCGAGTACAGGCAATGCCCGGCGGTGAGCTTGGCGGTGTGCTGGCCCTTGAGGGTATCCGGCAGGTTCAGCCGCTCGCTCTTCTCCTGGGCGTTGAGCAGCATCAGGCTGACGTTGGCGCCGCCTTCGAGATCGGTCAGACGCAGCACTTGACCGCGCTTGAGGATGAAGGAGGTGTGGCCGCCGCCAGGAACGGTTTCCTCGTACAGCGTGGGGCGGATCGCGAGTGAAGCACTCATGTCAGGCTCCTTGATAGGCAGTGCGAAAAGAGTCGGCGAGGGCGGTCGGCAGGCCTGCGGACGCGCCGGGAGCATGACGGCCCTCGTGCAGCGGAATGTCGTAGGTCACCCGTGCGCCATAGGCACCCGGGGAGTGGGGGTCGATGCGCGGTTTGTCGAAGACCAGGATGCGGCTGCCGAGGGTGAAGCCTTCCGAGAGGTCATGGGTGACCATGAACACCGTCAGCCGGGTTTCCCGCCACAGCTCCAGCAGCAGCTCATGCATGTCCTTGCGAATACCGGGGTCGAGTGCGCCGAAGGGCTCGTCCAGCAAAAGTACGCGGGGCTTCATCACCAGCGCCTGGGCGATGGCAAGGCGCTGCTGCATGCCGCCGGAGAGCTGTGCCGGGTACTTGTCCAGCGCATGGCCGAGGCCGACCTTGTGCAGCATCTGCGCGGCCCGCTCACGGGCATCGCGCTTGCGGCGTCCGAGCAGACGACCCAGCAGTGGGGCGCGCGGCAGTTCCAGGCCGAGGGCGACGTTGTCCAGTACCGTCAGGTGCGGAAATACCGAGTAGCGCTGAAAAACCACGCCACGGCTGGCATCCGGTTCGTCTGCCAATGGCTGGCCATCCAGCAGGATCTCGCCACGGCTGGGCGCTTCCTGGCCGAGCAACAGCCGCAGGAAGGTGGACTTGCCACAACCGGATGCACCGACCAGGGTGCAGAACTCACCTTCGGCGATATTCAGGTTCAGGCGCTCCAGCACGACTTGATCGCCGTACTGCTGCCAGACGTTCTTCACCTGAATGAAAGAACCGGGGTTGCTGCCTGCGCGAGCCACGGGCACCTCCGCGTTGTTTTCGCTCATGCCTTGGCTCCTTCGTACCAGGGGAACAGCAGCTGGGTCAGGCGCCGCAGCAGGTAGTCCATGGCCCAGGCCAGCAGGGTGATCCAGGCGACATAAGGCAGGATGACGTCCATGGCCATGTAGCGGCGCACGAGAAAGATGCGGTAGCCCAGACCATCGGTGGAGGCGATGGCCTCGGCGGCGATGAGGAACAGCCAGGCCGAACCGAGCACCAGGCGCAAGCTGATCAGCAGGCGCGGCAGCAGCTGCGGAAGGACCAGGCGCAGGATCAGCGTCCAGGTGTTGGCGCCGAGGGTCTGTGCCTTGATCAGCAGCTCGCGGGGGATCTCGCGAGCACGCTGCTCCAGGTCGCGGGCGAGGATCGGGGTGATGCCGATGACGATCAGCATCACCTTGGACAGCTCGCCAAGCCCGAACACGATGAACAGGATCGGCAGGATCGCCAGCGGTGGCACCATCGACAGCACCGTGAGCAGCGGCGAGAGCGGCGCGCTGAACAGTGGCAGGGTGCCGGCAACGATCCCCAGGCACAGACCGGCCACTGCGGCGATGGCAAGACCGGTGCCGAGGCGCTTGAGACTCGAGGCGGTGTCCTGCCAGAACAGGTAGTCGCCCGAGCGCTTGTCCGGGGTGAAGGCGAGGCGTTCGACAGCCGCGCTCATCTGGCCGAAGCTGGGCAGCAGCTTGTCGTTGGGATTGATCTCCAGGCGCTGGGTAGAACTGGTCAGGTACAGCGCCAGCAACAGGGCGAAGGGCAGTATGGCCAGAGCAAGCCAGCCGCTGCGGCTCGGCGTTCGATTGATCAGGCGCATGGGCAGGTGCCCCACTGCGAGGCGGCCGCGGGGGCGGGTAGAGCGGCGAGTGGCAGAGCCGATACGAGCGGGCACATGGCAAACCCTCCAGTGTTTGGGGATGGCGCAGGAGCTGCGTGCGGATCACGCTGTTCTCCCGGGCTTTTATCCCGCCGTGTAACCTCACTGGAGGTCGCCAACTCTCGGACCAGCCACTCGCGAGCGAGTCGGAACCCTAGTCGGCTATTTCGAATTGTCGCAGCAGCTTCGCCTGCATGATCGACAAAGCAAGAGCGGTGCCAAGGCGCGATGGACAGGCGTCAGCGGCTTTTGCGCTGAACCAAGGCTGGCGAGGCGCCCCTTCATGGGGCATGAGACGGGGTGCTGCCTGTTTTTCGGGCAGGCCGCGCCGCGTTGTGGTGCGCGCGGCGCGGGGCGTACCTCAGAGCCTGAGCTGGCCGATAGCGCGACTGAGGTCGGTGGAGAGCGCGGCGAGTTCGGCGCTGGTGCTGGCGGAGCTGACGGTCTGCTCCACGGTGCGCTCGGTGACGTCGCGAATGCCGGTAACCGAGCGGTTGAGCTCCTCGGCGACCTGGCTCTGCTGCTCGGCGGCCACGGCGATCTGCGTGTTGCTTTCGCGCATCTGCGCCACGGCTTCGGCGATGGCTTCCAGGGCCTGGGCGGCCTCGTGGGCCTCGCGCACGCAATCGTCGGCCTTGAGCGAGCTCTCCTGCATGAATTCCACGGCATCGCGGGTCATCGATTGCAGTCCGGTGATCATCTGGGTGATCTCGTCGGTGGAGTCCTGCACGCGTTTGGCCAGGTTGCGTACCTCGTCGGCCACCACCGCGAAACCGCGACCCTGCTCCCCGGCGCGGGCGGCTTCGATCGCCGCGTTGAGCGCCAGCAGGTTGGTCTGCTCGGCGATGCTGTGAATCACGCTGACCACACCGTTGATCTTCTGGCTGTCGGCGGCGAGCTGCTCGATCATCTCACCGGTCTGCTGTACGCCCTGGGACAGGCTGGAAATGGACTTCTCCACTCGGCCGACCACCCGATGGCCGTCGCCGGCGAGACGATCGGCATTCTGCGACTGATCACGGGTTTCGCGGGCATGTTCGGCAATCTGATGCACCGTGGCGCTCATTTCGTTGATCGCGGTGGCGGCCTGATCGGTCTCGCCCTGCTGGCCGCGCATGCCGTTGTGCACGTCATTCATGCTCAGTGCAAGGCGGCTGGCGCCCTCGTCGAGACGCGCGGCGGCCTGGGCAACCGTGCTGACGACGCGCTGATAGCCGCCCTGCATCGCATTGAAGGCGCCGGCCATCTGACCGACTTCGTCACGGCTGTCCAGCGGCACGCGGGCCTGTAGGTCGCCGCTGCGCTCGACGTGCAGCATGACGTCCTTGAGCGTGTTGAGGTGGCTGAGCAGGAAACGGATCAGCATCTGCGAGGCGGCGAGCAGACCGAGCATCAGCACGGCGACGGCGGCGGCATAACTGAAGAAATGCTGCCCCAGTATCTGGATCACGCTGGGCGTGCGTGCCATTACCGCGAGCTTCCGGCCATCGGGGCGGGTGAGCATTTCCGCACCGATCAGCGGGTTGGAGGCGAACAAGCGATCATGGGGCAGCGCCGTCCAGCCAGAATCGGCCAGCGGCTGACGATCGACCATGGCACGTTGCCCGGCGGGATACACAGTCAGGTCCGCCGCCTGCGGCAAGGTCGCGCCATCAGGCCAGGTGGCCAGCAGGGCAGCACGCGCCTGAGCGGCACTACGGGCGTCGGCGCTGCGAGCGCTTTGCTCCAGCTGCACGGCATAAAGCACCAGCAACAAGGCGATAACGAAAGTCACCATGTTGAGCGCCCAGAACTTGTACTTGAGCGACAGATCGCGAATCCAAACGGCCATGGCTGCTCTTCTTCTATTGAGGGTTGCCGGAGCGCATTAGCGCTTTCGGCGCGACGGAATAATTAACGGCTGGCCGGCGCAGAGCTTGAGTGGATTTTTGTGAATCAATCGAGGTCAGGCAGGCCGAAGAATCGGCGCGCTGTTTGTGTGGTTTGATCTGCCAACTGGGCTTCGCTTTCACCACGATGCAAGGCCACCTCACGCAGCACTACTGGCAGGTAGGCCGGCTCGTTATGCCCGCTTTTCGGCTTCGGTCGCAGGGTGCGTGGCAGCAGGTATGGCGCGTCGCTTTCGAGCATCAGGCGGCCCGCAGGGATGTCCTTGACCAATGGATGCAGATGGGTACCGCGGCGTTCGTCGCATATCCAGCCGGTGATGCCGATATGCAGATCGAGGTCGAGATAGGCATACAGCGCGCGCTTCTCGCCGGTGAAGCAATGTACGACCGCCGCACTGAGTCGATCGCGGAACGGTTTCAGGATCGCCACCAGGCGTTCGCTGGCGTCCCGTTCGTGGAGAAACACCGGCATTGCGCTCTCTGCCGCCAGCTGCAGCTGCTCCTCCAGGGCGCGTTCCTGCTGTGGTCGGGGCGAGAAGTCGCGGTTGAAGTCCAGCCCACACTCGCCGACGGCACGCACCTCGGGTTCGGCCAGCAGGGCGCGCAATTGGCTGGCGCTGTCGACGCTCCACTGGCTGGCGTCATGCGGGTGCACGCCGGCGGTGCTGAACAGGTGCCGGCGGGATTCGTCGAGTTCACGGCACAAGGCCAGGGCGGCTTCGCTTTCCGCGAGGCTGGTGCCAGTGAGCACCATCTGCGTCACGCCTGCCGCTCTGGCGCGTTCCACCACCGCGGATGGGGCGGAGGCGAAAGAGCGGTGTGTCAGATTGACACCGATATCGACAAGCTGCATGAGAACCTCTACGTACTAAAAAATTAAATAAATCAATAAGATAGAGAATACATCTAAACCACTTTTTTAGGCGAAACTGGCGCAATGGCTCGCGCTGTGCGAATCTTTGCCACCTTTTTGCGGGCAGGGAGTACCGCAACAGCGTCCTTCGTGTCCCAAACCGGTGCATCTTCGATGTCACGATTGCTGCCACTTCTGCTCTGCCTGTTGCTGAGTTCGCTGCCGCTCACGGCAAGCGCCCGCGTGGCCGGACCGGAGGCCTGGCAGTCGAGCGACAAGGTACGTGATCTGGCCGAAATTCGCCGCAGCGGTGTGTTACGCGTGCTGGTGAACCAGAGCCGCAACAGCTCCGGTGAGGTCAAGGGCGAAGCGATCGGCGTGGAATATGCCCGCTTGCGTGCCTTCGAGCAGTATCTGAACCGCAACGCCGCGCCCGGGCGGGCCATTACCCTCAAGATCGTTCCCAAGGCCAAGGACCAGCTGCTCGGCGCGCTGCAGCGCGGCGAAGGGGATCTGGTGGCGCCCGGGGAACTACTGCCGCTGGCCGGCATGAAGGGCATCAGTCGCAGCCGGCCGGTGGTCCGCGATGTGGCGCTGGTAGTGGTCGGACGTCAGGGCGGGCCGCGCTACCAGCGCCTCGAGCAGCTCTCCGGTCGCAGCCTGGCGCTTTCCCCAGGCAGTGCGGCCGGGCCGGCGTTGGCGCGGCTGAACAAGCAGCTGATGGAGCGCAAGCTGGCGCCCATCGTCGCCGAGTGGGTCGACCCGACCCTGGCGGTGGAGGATGTGCTGGAGATGGTGCATGCCGGCGTCTATCCGGCCACGGTCGTCGAACAGACCATCGCGCAACGCTGGGCCAAGGTGATGCCGAAGCTGCGCATCGAGCAGCACCTGAGCCTCGGCGAGAAGACCAGCATGCACTGGTTCGTGCGCAAGGACGCCAGCATGCTGCGCGCCAGTGCCGATCGGTTTCTGAAGGACTATGACCTTCCCGACAATCAGGATGCCGCCTTCGAGCGCGTCTATCGGCGGCTGTACAAGGTGCAATACCCACTGGATCGAGTCGGCCGTCAGCGTCTGGAAAAGGTCCGGCCGACGCTGCAGCGCTACGCCGAGCAGATCGAGCTGGACTGGCTGAACCTTGCAGCGCTGGCGTTCAAGGAGTCCACGCTAAATCCGACTGCGAAGGGCGCCGGCGGCGCGACAGGGCTGATGCAGGTCACGCCGGCGACCGCCCGGGCGATGGGCGTGAGCAACATCCAGCAGCTGGATAACAACGTGCAGGCCAGCGCCAGGTACCTGGCCAATATCCGCCGCAACTACTTCGCCAGCCCTCGCTTGAACGAGCGCGAGCGCATGGCGTTCATCCTTGCGGCCTACAACCTCGGGCCGCAGCGGGTGCAGAGCATGCGCGCCGAAGCCAGGCGGCGCGGTCTGAATCCGGACCAGTGGTTCTTCCAGGTCGAGCGCATCGCCATGGAAACGGTCGGCATGGGCGTGGTGGCCTACGTCAACAGCGTCAACAAGTACTACCTGGCCTACCAGCGCGAACGCTATCTGCTGGAGGCGGACCGCAAGACCGCCGCCAACTGATCTCGCTCAGCGAGTCTGATTCTGCTGCAGAGCAGCGAGCAGCCGCAGACGCTCGCTGTCGTTGAAACGCTGTGCTTCCAGTCGCTCGACGGCGGCACGGCGTTCGACCTTATCCAGCCCGCGGACGGCTTCGATACGGGCGAGTTCCTGCTGATAGCTGGCGACGCGTTGCTGCCATTGCTGTCGTTGCCGGTCCAGCGCTTCCAGCCGATCCGCCGCGGCGCTGCCGACCAGTTGCTGGCGCAGCTGATGCAGCTGCTGCGGGCCTGCCCCGCTCGCCAGCAGAGCTTTGGTCTGCTCACGCAGCTCGGTCTGTAACTGAGGGATCAGCAGGTCATGCAATTCAGCGGGCAGCCCAGCACGCAGCTGATCGATGGCACGGCCCTTGGCATCGCTGTCCAGCGCTGGATCGAAGCGGATGGCCAGCCGCTCCAGACTGAACCGGTCATAGGCTTCCTCCAGGCCGAAGAACGCCTGGTGAACCGTCGGATCGAGCACGCGCGCGCGTAGTGCCCGTACCGCGCTCAATCGCTCCCGCATCGCAGCGAGATCCGCTATTCGGGGATTATCGACTTCAAAATCAAGGAGTTGGCGCTTGTAGTTGAGGTACTGGTTGAGCGTGGAGAGCGCTTGCGCCTTTGCGGGCTCCGACAGTTGCGTGGTGATTTGGCGACGCAGGCGCTCAATGCTCTGCTTCAGCGGCTCCTCGCCGATGGCGCTGAGAAAGTAGTCGAACAGCTGGCGAAGCTCGCGGTTGATGATCAGGTTGCCGGCAGTGTCCAGTTGGAACTGGCCGTCGACCTGGGTGCCCTTGAACGAGTCGGGCAGCTTCGCCATGGCCTGTGGCGCCGTGCCGGTCGCTGCGCGCTGGGTAGCGCGTGGGGGAGCCTGGATGGCTGCAGGGGAAGATGCGGGCGCTTCGCTCATCGGCGCCTCTGTGGATGCGGGTCGGGTGAGGAAGATACCCAGACCCAGCGCGATGGCCAGCGGCAACAGAAGGATGGTTCTGGTCATGGAGTTGCCTTGCAATGGCGGCCGGGATCGGTGATCCCGGCCTGGTTCATGAGACGGTTCAAAGACCCGCGTTCTTCAATCGGTTGGCGTGCTGGCGGTAGACGCTGACCGGATCGGTCTCGAACAGGCTGGTCAGCCCCATGAACTGGTTGACCTCGTCCAGATGGTTCATGCGGTAGTTGTCGCGGATCACCATCCCCAGGTGCGAACTGCAGCGCCCCACCAGCCCGTCGTTAGGACCGCTGAAGGCCAGCGAGCCAGCGCCCATCATGGCGTCGCTCACGTCCAGTGGATTGGTCAGCGGACTGGTGCCGCTCCAGGAGTAGTAGCGCACGCCGTTGACCTTGTAGGCGCCTTCGCCGCACGCGGTGGTCGGTATGCCTTGAGGGAACTTGGCATTGAAGCGGGCCGCTCCCTCGCTGTTGAGGGATTCCAGCGAGCCCAGGGAATTCTGCGGAGCGCTGCTGGAACTGCCGGAAACGAAGTTGATGAACGCGCCCATGGCGTTCACCAGCCCGGCGATCACCGCTTCGCCGGCCGAACCTTCCGGAACCTTGCGGATCAGGTCGGCGACGTCCGAGCCCTTGTGAGGCGCGCCGACGCTGGTGACCGAGGCGATCAGGTCGGGTCGCACGCCAGCCACGTAACGCACGGTCGGCCCACCGTGGCTGTGGCCGATCAGGTTGACCTTCGGCTTGCCGCTGATAGCGACGATTTCCTCGACCTGGGCCAGCAGTTCCTCGCCACGCAGTTCCGATGTGTTGAGCTGGCTGACTTCGGTGACGTAGACCTGCGCGCCGTCTCGGCGCAGCGCACTGGGGATGCCATACCAATAGTCGATGCCCAATAGGCTATCGAAGCCAAGCATGCCGTGGGTGAGCACGATTGGGTACTTCGTGGCGGTATAGCCGCTGCCGGTGGCAGCGAATGCCTGACCGGAAAGCGCCAGGGCGCTTCCGAGACAGAGGGCGAGCAAGGTTTTGTTCTTGTTCATGGACGCACTCTTCGATTGTGAATCGGGCTTTCGGGGCAGTCCCTTGCCGTTCACCGCGCGTGGCGCGTACTGCGCCCTTGCCAGCGCAGCATTCGTGCCAGAGCCGACCCACTCGGCAGCGTCCGCTCTAACTGGCGGATCGCAGCGATGCGGCTAGCATTGCGCTATCAGGCGGGTTGGGCGTGCCTGTTACGAAGCGAAACGCCAGAGTGGGTGATTAGGTGATGATCTGGCTTTTTCGCAGAACATGAGCGTTTAAAGCCTGCATGATCGACGATTATCGTGACTAAATATTCTGTATCTGACTGTCTGGTCATGGGTAGTCGATGGCGACCACGTACCAGAATTTCGTCCCCGTTGGCGTCTGTACTTGCACCTCGGCGTCCAGCGCCTTGCCAACCAGCGCACGAGCCAGCGGCGAATCGATGCTGATCATGCCCTGGCGCAGGTCCAGTTCATCGGGACCGACGATGCGGTAGCGCGCCTGCTCACCGTCTTCATCCTCGAGCGTCACCCAGGCCCCGAAGTACACCTTGTTGGGGTCGCCGGGTCGTTCGCTGACGACTTTCAGCTTTTCCAGACGCTTGGTTAGAAAGCGAACACGGCTGTCGATCTCGCGCAGCATTTTCTTGCCGTAGGTGTACTCGGCGTTCTCCGAACGGTCGCCCTGGGCGGCGGCTTCGCTGACCGACTGGGTAACCTGTGGTCGCCTGACATGCCACAGTTCGTGCAATTCGGCGCGCAGCCGGGCCTCGCCTTCTGGTGTGATCAGCGGCGTGCCGGCCGGGCGGGGTGGGCGATAACGGCTCATTGAATTCCGACCTCGCTGCAAAAGCGCCGATTGTAGCGCTTCAGTTCTCGCGCAGTACGCTCAGCGGGCTCGCGTTGAGGGCGCGACGCGTGCCGATCAGCCCGGCGCTGCCGACCAGCAGCGCGCCGATCAGCGGCATTAACAACAGCCATGGATGCGGCTGCCAGCGCAGGTCGAACGCATAGTGATAGAGCAGGGCGCTCACCAGTTCGCAGCCAAGCGCGGCGAGCAGGCCGCTGGCAGTGCCGAGCAATCCGAACTCGGCCCGGCGCGCCCTCAGCAGCAGACGCCGTTCGGCCCCTAGCGCGCGCAGTAGCGCACCCTGGCGGATGCGTTCGTCCAGTGTCGCTTGCAGACCGGCGAAGAGCACGGCCAGCCCCGCCGCCAGCACGAACAGCAGTACGTACTCCACCGCCAGCGAGACCTGCGCGAGGATGCTGCGCAGCTGGGCCAGCAGCGCCTCCACCTGGAGCAGGGTCACCGCCGGGAAAGCCCGCGCCAGCTCCACCAGTTCGCGCTCGTTGCCTGGTGGCAGGTGGAAGCTGGTCATGTAGGTGGCCGGCATGCCCTGCAGGGTGTCGGGCTCGAAGATCATGTAGAAGTTGGGCTGGAAGCTGTCCCAGTTGACCTCGCGCAGGCTGGTGACGCGAGCGTCACGCGTCAGCCCGCCTATGGTGAAGCTCAGCTGGTCGCCCAGCTTCAGCTGCAGGCTTTCGGCCAGTTCGGCCTCGACGGACACGCCTGGCAGCTCCGCCTCGGCCCGCTCATGCCACCACTGGCCAGCCACCAGATGATTGTCCTTGGGCAGGTCGGCCGACCAGGTCAGGCTGAGATCGCGACGAATCGCCCGTTCGCCCTGGGACTCCTTGCTGACCAGCTGGCGGACCGGCTCGCCATTGATCGCCACGAGTCGGCCCGGCACCACCGGATACAGTGGCGCGGCATGGCTGGAGAGTGCGTCGATTCGCTCGGCGAAGGCATCCTTTTCTGCAGGCAACACGTTGAGTACGAAATGGTTGGGTGCGTCGTCCGGCAACTGGTCCTGCCAGGTGTCGAGCAGCTCGCCGCGCAACAGGGCGATCAGTGCCATGGCCAACAGGATCAGGCCGAAGGCAAGCGCCTGTCCCGCCGCTGCAAGCGGATGCCGCAGCAGCTGACCCAGACCCAGCCGCCAGCTCAGCGAAGCGCCGGCAAGCAGGCGACGCATACCCTTCAGGCCGAGCAGCAACAGGCCTCCCAGCACCAGCGTGGCAAGCAGGCCGCCGCCCAGCAGAGCCAGGGTGATCTTCAGGTCCAGGCTCAGCCGCCACATGATCAGGCCGAGGGCCAGGATCGCCGTGCCGTACACCAGCCAGGCGCTGGGTGGCACCGGTAGCAGGTCGCGGCGCAGTACCCGCAATGGTGGTACGCGACCCAGTCCTGCCAATGGCGGAAGGGCAAAGCCCGCCAGCGCCACCAGACCCGTGGCCACACCGGCTGCAGCGGGCCAGATGCCGCCGGGGGGAATCTCCTGCGCCAGCAGATCTCGCAGGAGGTAGAACAGCCCGTGCTGTGCGGTCCAGCCGAGCAGGGCGCCGACGACGCTGGCCAGCAGACCGAGCATGCCCAGTTGCAAGGTATAGAGCAGCAGCGCGTCATGGCGGGAGAGGCCCAGGCAGCGGAGCAGCGCACTGGCATCGAAGCGGCGGGTGGCGAAGCGGGCAGCCGACAGCGCGACGGCAACGCCCGCCAACAGAATCGCAGCCAGGCTCGCAAGGTTCAGATAGCGTTCCGCACGGCCCAGTGCGCCCCCTATCTGCCGGTTGCTGTCGCCGGCGGTTTCGATGCGTTGATGGGCTTGCAGACCGGGCTGCAGTGCCTGCTGGTAAGCCGCCAGTGCGGCGCTTTCGCCGCGCCAGAGCTCCCGGTAGCGCACTCGGCTGCCAGGCTGGACGACACCGGTCGCGGCAAGATCGTCCAGGTGCATCAGCACGCGTGGCGTCAGGCTGTAGAAATCACCGACCCGATCGGGCTCGTAGGTCAACACGCGGGTCAGGCGCAGCAGCTTGTTGCCGACTTCGATGTCGTCACCGATTGCCAGATCCAGGGCGGCGAACAGTCTGGCCTCGGCCCAGGCTTCACCCGGGGCCGGACCGGCGCCGGCTTCTTCGGCGCCGTAGGGCTGCGCCGCACTGCGCAAGGCGCCGCGCAGGGGATAGCTGCTGCTGGCCGCTTTGACACTGGCGAGCTGCAAGTCCTGGTCGGTGGCGATGACGCTGGAGAATTCGACCACCTGGGCATGTTCCAGCCCCTGTGCCTTGCCGGCGTCGATCTGTTGCGCCGAGGCAGGTGCGCTGCCGCCCAGCACCAGGTCGGCGCCAAGGAACTCGCTGGCCCGCAGCAGCATGGCGTCGTTCAGGCGTGCGCCGAAATAGCCGATGGCGGTACTGGCGGCGACGGCGATCAACAGGGCGAAAAACAGCACGCGCAACTCGCCGGCGCGAGCGTCGCGCAGCAACTGCCGGTAAGCCAGAGCGAACAGGCGCGCCTTGGGTAGGCCCATCATTCGCTCGTCTCGCTGGCGATCTGGCGCCCGCCCTCGAGGCGAAGCACGCGATGGCAGCGCCTGGCCAGGCGCTCGTCGTGGGTGACCAGCACCAAGGTCGTGCCGCGTTCGCGGTTAAGCTCGAACAACAGTTCGGTGATATGCGCGCCAGTATGGGTGTCGAGGTTGCCGGTGGGTTCGTCGGCAAACAGCACCTCGGGCTCGGCGGCGAAGGCGCGGGCCAGTGCGACGCGTTGCTGCTCGCCACCGGATAGCTGGCGGGGATAATGCTGCAGGCGCTCGCCCAGGCCGACGCGAGAGAGCAGCTCGGTGGCGCGCTCGCGAGCGTCGCGGCGCCCGTCCAGCTCCAGCGGCAGCATCACGTTCTCCAGGGCGTTGAGGCTGTCGAGCAGCTGGAACGATTGAAAGACGAAACCGACGTGTTCGGCACGCACCCGCGCCCGCTGGTCTTCGTCGAGCGCCGCCAGCGCATGGCCGGCCAGATGAACTTCGCCCGAACTCGGCAGATCGAGCCCGGCCAGCAGGCCGAGCAGTGTCGACTTGCCCGACCCTGAGGTGCCGACGATGGCCAGGCTGTCGCCCTTGGCCAGCTGCAATGAGAGGTCGGCCAGGATGCTCAGCTCGCCTTCCGCGCTGGGTACCACTTTGTTAAGGTTCCGGGCGTCGAGAATGTTGCCGCTCATGAGGGAATCCGATGCGAAGATGGCTGAAATGCGGGGCCCTGGCGCTGCTGTGCTGGGCTCAGGGAGCCCTGGCCGGAACCGTACTGGTGGTCGGCGATAGTATCAGCGCCGCTTTCGGGCTGGAAACCAGCCAGGGCTGGGTGCATCTGCTGCAGGAACGCCTCGTCGAGGGCGATGAATCCTGGCGTGTGGTGAACGCCTCTATCAGCGGCGACACCACTGCTGGCGGGCTCGCCAGGCTCGATCCGCTGCTCGAGGCGCACACCCCTGCGGTGGTCATTCTGGAGCTGGGCGGCAATGACGGATTGCGTGGGCAGTCGCCTGTGCAATTGAAACAGAATCTTGCCGAGATGATCGATCGCAGCCGCGAAGCGGGTGCCGAGGTTCTGTTGCTCGGGATGCGCATGCCGCCGAATCTGGGGCAGCGCTACACCCGCGCATTTGCCGATGCATTCGACTCGCTTGCAGCGGAGAAAAGCGTTGCTTACGTGCCGTTCTTGCTGGATGGCGTCGGCGGCGTCAGCGGCATGATGCAGGCCGATGGCATTCACCCGACGGCCGAGGCGCAGAGTCAGCTGCTGGAGACGGTCTGGCCGGCACTCGAACCCTTGCTTTGATGCGTGGGCGCAGCTACTGTCGCGCCCTCGATTGGAGCCTCAGATGTCGCGCTCAGCCAGGACCCTTTACGCTTATCGACTCATCGTGCCGGACGAGCAGTACGACATGTTCGCCTGCCGCGAGAATCGACTGCACCTGGCGTTGCGGCAGCTGGAACTGAACGGCAATGCCGACCGCACCCTGTGTGGCGGTTTGCTGCCGGCTCAGCCGCGCTGGAGGGAGCTCGAGCGGGCTACGCTGAAGGATCGGCAGCTGTGTCCCAACTGTCGCCAGTTGCTGGAGGCGCGACGCAAAGGCCTTCCGTCCGCCACGGCTGCCTGGTAGGTCACTGTTTCCGCGGCTTCAAGTACAATCGTCGTCATTTTCCTAAGCCACATTTTCCAAGGATTCTCCGAATGCTCTCGCGCGCGTCCGCTGTCGCCTCCTGTCTGTCATTCGCTGTGCTGTTATCGGCAGGCACGTGCGCCGCTCTTGAGCTGCCATTGCCGCCCGAGGGTGACGATGTCGTCGGTCAGATCCAGGTCATCAAGGCGAAGTACGAAGATACCTTCGCTGCCATCGGTGAAGCCCACGATCTTGGCTATCTGGAGTTGGTCGCGGCCAACCCGGGGGTCGATCCGTGGTTGCCGGGAGAGGGGACGGACATCATTCTCCCGACCCGCTTCATCCTGCCACCGGGACCTCGCCAGGGTATCGTGATAAACATCGCCGAGTACCGCCTGTACTACTACCCGGAAGGCCAGAACGTGGTGCACACGTTCCCGCTGGGTATCGGCCGTGAAGGATGGGGGTCGCCTGTTGGCAATACGCGCATTTCGGCAATGACCAGCAATCCGGCCTGGTATCCGCCGCAGTCGATTCGTGAGGAGCACGCCGCCGATGGCGATCCGCTGCCTACCGTCGTGCCGCCAGGTCCGGACAACCCCCTCGGCCCTTACAAGATGAGCCTGGCCCTGCCGGGCTACCTCATCCACGGCTCGAACAAGAAGTTCGGCATTGGCATGCGCGTCAGCCATGGGTGCTTCCGCATGCTCAATCACAACGTGCTTGAGCTGGCAAAGATGGTCAAGGTCGGCACGCCGGTACGGATTATCGACGAGCCTTACAAGTTCGGTGTCAGCGATGGCAAGGTCTATCTTGAAGCGCATGCCCCGCTGGAAGAGAACGAGGAAAAGTCGCTGACCCTGATGGATAAGCACGCCATCGTCATCAATACCTTGCTCAAGCGTGACGAAGCGGCCGGCAATCTGCACCTGGACTGGGAGATGGTGCGTGAAATCATCGCAGGCGAAGACGGTCTGCCTATCCAGATCGCCGAGCAGCGCAACGAGGTCGAGGTGGCCGCTCAGAACGATCAGCTGTTCTGAGGCTCTATCTGGAGGCAAAAAAAAGCCGACCTGCAAAGGTCGGCTTTTTCATTTCGTGAAGCTTACTTGCGGCTGGCGCGTTCCAGCATACGCAGAGCACGCTCGTTGGCTTCGTCAGCAGTCTGCTGAGCCTTCTGAGCGGCGGCCAGAGCTTCGTCGGCCTTGCTGTACGCTTCGTCAGCGCGAGCCTGGGCGCGGGCAGCGGCGTCTTCGGTCGCGGTCAGGCGAGCTTCGCTTTCTTTGGTCATGCTGTTGCTGCAACCGGTAGCCAGAACTGCGGCCAGAGCCAGAGCAGAGAATTTCAGAACGTTGTTCATCTTGTTCCCCTTAAGGTGGAAATCCATAAAGCAACTTCCGTTATGGAAAGTTTGCGCGCACATACTACCTATAACTTAGCTTAAGTAAACTGAGCCGACAGCGGCGCCGAGGGTTTTTTTTCAATCGGCCGCTGCTTTGATGCTTGGCGAGGCAAGTTGGATAAAAAACAGCCAGCGCCTGGCTCGTTCACTTGGAGCTTCTAGTTGCATGATCCGCTCGTTGAAAGAAAGTTCCGCTATTACACCGAACAAATAATGATCAATCGGAGGCTGGCCGAATTGAACGGAAACAGGTAGAAAAGACAGCCTATGCAAGTTGTAGGCGGATGCAGTGACGTGCGCCCCAGCTAATCGGAGAACAAGAAGACAGGGCAACCTGCTGAGGAGACGAGATGAGCGATACGGTGCGCGTTCGCCACGACCAGGCTGGCCATCGCTTCGAGGCTGAGATCGATGGTGACTGTGCTTACCTGGCATATGTCGATCTAGGCAAGCAGACATTAGACATGTATCGCACCTACGTGCCCGACGCCCTGCGCGGCAAGGGCATCGCGGCGATTCTGGTGCAGCATGCGCTCGAGTATGCCGAGCGCGAGGGCTATCAGGTGATCCCGTCGTGCTCTTATGTCGAACGTTATATCGAGCGCCATCGCCCGAACGTGGGTGGTCGCTGAGTTGAATGAAAAAACGCCGGAGACCGGCGTTTTTTCGTTTCAGTTGCGCTGCCGTTTGGGTAGCACGTCCTTGAGCTTGTTGTGCATGCTCATGACTGCCTTCTCGGTTGTATCCCAGTCGATGCAGGCGTCGGTAATGGAGACGCCGTACTTGAGGTCGCACAAATCCTTCGGGATCGCCTGATTGCCCCAGTTCAAGTGGCTTTCGACCATCAGGCCAACAATCGAGCTGTTGCCTTCCAGAATCTGGTTGGCGACGTTCTCCATGACCAGCGGCTGCAGCGCGGGATCCTTGTTGGAGTTCGCATGGCTGCAGTCGATCATGATGTTCGGCCGAATGCCGGCCTTGTTCAGCTCCTGTTCGCACAGCGCAACACTGACCGAGTCGTAGTTGGGCTTGCCATTGCCGCCGCGCAGCACCACGTGGCCGTAGTTGTTGCCCTTGGTGGTGACGATGGAGACACCGCCGGACTGGTTGATGCCAAGGAAACGATGGGGGCTGGAAACCGACTGCAGCGCGTTGATGGCGACAGTCAGGCTGCCGTCGGTGCCGTTCTTGAAGCCGACCGCAGAGGACAGCCCGGACGCCATCTCGCGGTGCGTCTGTGATTCGGTGGTGCGTGCGCCGATGGCCGACCAGCTGATCAGGTCCTGCAGGTACTGTGGAGAGATCGGGTCGAGCGCCTCGGTGGCGGTGGGCAGGCCCATTTCCGCCAGATCGAGCAGCAGCTTGCGACCGATGTGCAGGCCATCCTGGATCTTGAATGAATCATCCATGTAGGGATCGTTGATCAGGCCTTTCCAGCCGACCGTGGTGCGAGGCTTCTCGAAATACACGCGCATGACGAGGAAAAGGCTGTCGGAGACCTTTTCCGCCAGTACCTTTAGGCGCTCGGCGTACTCATGGGCGGCTTTCAGGTCATGGATGGAGCAGGGGCCGATCACCAGGAACAGGCGGTGATCCTTGCCGTCGAGAATGTCGCGTACGACCTGACGCCCGTGGGAGACGGTCTGCAATGCCGAGGCGGTCAGCGGGATTTCACGCTTCAATTGCTCCGGCGTGATCAGGGTCACGTTGGACGCAACGTTGAGGTCGTCGATTGGTAAATCAGCCATTTGTCACTCGTCAGGAATCACGGAGCCGTCCGCCAGCGATCCCGGTGCGGCGGAACAGAGCTTGAGGGCGCAGCGGGGAAACGGAACCTTAGCGCTAAAGGGCTGAATCGACAACGAGATTGATAGCGTATTGAGGCGATCCGCCTGTCGAACTTCGCAACGCCGAGCGGGACGCTGTGATGCGCATCGCCGGGCTGCTATCGTTCGGTTTTTCAACCGGTTGGCGCGATGGACGCGGCCAGCCGCCTGATCTGGAGTGCTTATGTCTGCAGCCAATCCACGTATAGGCATCATCGGCACCGGCGCCATCGGAGGTTTCTACGGCCTGATGCTGGCGCGCGCGGGCTTCGATGTGCATTTCCTGCTGCGCAGCGAATACGATGCCGTGCTTGCCCGGGGTCTGCAGGTCAATAGTGCGGTGCACGGGCCGCTGCTGCTGGAGCAGCCGCAGATCTACCGCGATGCCGCCCTGATGCCGCAATGCGACTGGCTGCTGGTCGGGGCGAAGAGCACCAGTAATCAGGAACTGGCGCCAGTCATCGCCCAGGTCGCTGCGCCTGGCTGCAAAGTCGTGGTGCTGCAGAACGGGCTGGGCGTGGAGGATGTGCTCAGGCCGTTCCTGCCAGAGAACGTGCACCTGCTGGGTGGGCTTTGCGCGATCTGTGCACATCGCTCTGCACCGGGCGTCGTCGAACACCAGGCGCTGGGTGGGGTGAACCTTGGCTACCATTCGGGGCCTGCCACCCTGGATCCGCAGGCGCAACAGGCACTATTGGGCGAAATGGCCGAGATGCTGCGGCAGGCCGGAGTAGATTCCTCGCCGATGCCCAGCCTGGCGCAAGCGCGCTGGATGAAGCTGGTGTGGAACGTCCCGTTCAACGGCCTCTCGGCTCTGCTTGACGCTGGTACCGAGTCGCTGTTGGCCAGTGACGATACGCGGGCGCAGATCAAGACCATCATGCAGGAGGTCTGCACTGCGGCGCAGGCGCTGGGTTGTTCGTTGCCGGAAGATTTCCCCGAGAAGCTGCTGATGGGGACCGCGCGGATGCCCGACTATCTGCCCAGCATGTACCACGACCGTTTCCAGAATCGGCCGATGGAGCTCGAGGCGATCTATGCAGCGCCACTTGCCGCGGCGGCGCAGCAGGGTGTCTCCATGCCCTGCACCGAAATGCTCTATCGCCTGTTGCGTTTTCTGGAGCTGCGTAACGGCGCCTGACGCAAACGCCGGGTCCGGTTTTCACCGCGCTGCTAAGCTCAACGGCAGTCGCGGCGAGTCAGACCAAAGGTCGCACAGCAAAAGCCGGACGGAACATCTATCATCCGTTGGCGCACCGTTCATAAGGTTATAAGTGTTGCGGCAGGCGCAGTGGTGCCTTTGCCTTGAGGGATTTCTATGAAGCTTCAACAACTGCGTTACATCTGGGAAGTGGCGCACCATGACCTCAACGTTTCGGCAACCGCCCAGAGCCTGTTCACCTCGCAACCGGGTATCAGCAAACAGATTCGCCTGCTGGAGGACGAACTCGGCGTCGAGGTCTTCGCCCGCAGCGGCAAGCATCTGACGCGGGTGACACCGGCGGGGGAGCGGATCATCACCACGGCCGGCGAAATCTTGCGCAAGTGCGAAAGCATCAAGCAGATCGCCCAGGAGTTCTCCAACGAAAAGAAGGGCACCCTGAGCATCGCCACTACCCACACCCAGGCACGTTATGCGCTGCCCCAGGTGATCAGCAGCTTCATCAAGCAGTACCCGGACGTTTCGCTGCACATGCATCAGGGCACGCCGATGCAGATCGCCGAAATGGCCGCCGATGGCACGGTTGATTTCGCCATCGCCACCGAGGGGCTGGAGCTGTTCGGCGACTTGGTGATGATGCCCTGCTATCGCTGGAACCGCTGCGTGATCGTGCCTCGCGGTCATCCGCTGGCGAAGCTGGACAAGCTCACTCTGGAAGCGCTGGCCGAGCACCCGATCGTGACCTACGTGTTCGGTTTCACCGGGCGCTCCAAGCTCGACGAAGCCTTCGGCCATCGCGGTCTCGTGCCGAAGGTGGTCTTCACTGCGGCCGACGCGGACGTGATCAAGACCTACGTCCGGCTCGGGCTGGGAGTGGGGATCGTGGCGCGCATGGCGGTGGACCCGAACCTGGATTCGGATCTGGTGGTGCTCGATGCCAGTGAGCTGTTCGAGTCCAGTGTGACCAAGATCGGGTTCCGCCGCGGCACTTTCCTGCGTGGCTTCATGTGCGACTTCATCCAGCAGTTCGCCCCACATCTGAATCGGGACATGCTGGAGAAGGCCATCCAGTGCCGCAACAAGGCGGAACTGGACGAGTTGTTCGACGGAATGCAGCTGCCGACATACTAATCGGCTGAAACGGGTTGAGAGTTTGTCGTCCAACCCATCAGAGGTTTTTACCGCCGCGGTGTGCGGTCAGCTTTTGGCGATCAGATTGCCGGCGTGCAGCCCGCATTCCTTATGCGTCGCTTCCTCCCACCACCAGCGTCCTTCGCGCTCGTGCTGGTTCGGCAGAACCGGACGGGTGCAGGGCTCGCAGCCAATGCTGATGAAACCCCGCTCGTGCAGGTTGTTGTAGGGGATTTCCAGCATGCGGATGTAACCCCAGACTTCCTCGCTGGTCATCTGCGCCAGCGGATTGAACTTGTACAGAGTGTGGTCCGGCGTCGAGAACGCGCTATCCAGCTCCAGCACCGCAACCTGGCTGCGCGTGCCCGGGCTCTGGTCGCGCCGCTGGCCGGTGGCCCAGGCGCGGACGGTCGACAGCTTGCGGCGCAGCGGCTCGATCTTGCGGATACCGCAGCATTCGCCATGACCATCGCGGTAGAAACTGAACAGGCCCTTTTCGTTGACCAGCGGCTGCAGCAACGCCGGGTCCGGTGTCATGATCTCGATGGCGATGCCGTAGTGATCACGGACCTGCTCGATGAAGCGGTAGGTCTCGCTGTGCAGGCGCCCGGTATCGAGGGTGAATACCTTGACGCTCTTGTTCAGCTTCCAGGCCATGTCCAGCAGCACCACGTCTTCGGCACCACTGAAGGAGATCCACAGGTCATCGCCGAACAGATCGAAGGCGAGCTTAAGAACGTCTTGTGGCGATTTATCGGCGTAGGCGGCGGCCAACGCTGCGACGTCGATGGATGGGCTCATCAGGCGGCTTCCTTATAGATGACAATGGCGCTTTGGCGCTCTGAGGCCGGGGATGGTAGCAAACGCCGTTTATGCCGCTAAATAACGTTTAGGTACGCCTTTCAACCTTTTCAGGTATAAGCCCTGCGTTGCTTCGGCTGCGAGCTGCCGTTAGAGTGCCGCCTTCAATTTTCTGCATTGAGGAGTGGCCCGTGGAAATAGCCTGTCTCGACCTGGAAGGTGTGCTGGTTCCGGAAATCTGGATCGCCTTTGCCGAGGCCACCGGAATCGAATCGCTCCGGGCGACCACACGGGACATCCCCGACTATGACGTGCTGATGAAGCAGCGCCTGCGTATTCTCGACGAGCATGGCCTGAAGCTCGCCGATATCCAGGAGGTCATTGCCACCCTCAAGCCGCTGGACGGGGCTCGGGAATTCGTCGACTGGCTGCGCGAGCGCTTCCAGGTGGTGATCCTTTCCGACACCTTCTACGAGTTCTCCCAACCGCTGATGCGCCAGCTGGGCTTCCCGACGCTGCTCTGCCATCGCCTGATCACCGACGAGACCGATCGCGTGGTGGATTATCAGCTGCGCCAGAAGGATCCCAAGCGTCAGTCGGTCATCGCACTGAAGAGCCTGTACTACCGAGTCATCGCCGCAGGCGACTCGTACAACGACACGACCATGCTCAGTGAGGCGCACGCCGGCATCCTGTTCCACGCGCCGGATAACGTCATCGCCGAATTCCCGCAGTTCCCGGCGGTGCACACCTTCGATGCGCTCAAGCAGGAATTTCTCAAAGCGTCGAACCGCAAGCTCGCCCTCTGACGCAGCCACGAGCTGCAGGGCATAAGCGGCAAGAAAAGGGTCTGGATGCGCTGTGTAGGGTGGGCTTTAGCCCACCAGCTACAGGCCCTGCCGCACTTTGGCAGTATCATGGAGGGGCAGGTTCAGAGAGTTGATGGTTACCCGTCCCTGAAACTGATCCGCTCGCAGCTTATAGCCCTTCCAGCGTTCTCATCAGAACGCTCACCTTGTCGATCGACTCCTGGTACTCCGACTGCCAGTCCGAGTCGGCGACGATGCCACCACCGCCCCAGCAACTGACCTGTTCATCACGGACGAGCAGGGTGCGGATGGCGATGGAGCTGTCCATCTCTCCTCTGACATCGATGTAGAGCAACGACCCGCAATAGATCGAGCGGCGGGTAGGTTCCAGTTCGTCGATGATCTGCATGGCGCGGATCTTCGGCGCCCCGGTGATGGAGCCGCCGGGGAAGCTGCCGGCGAGGAGGTCGAAGGCATCGTGGTCAGCGGCCAGTTCGCCGGTGACGCAGCTCACCAGATGATGAACATTGGGGTAGCTTTCCAGCGCAAACAGCTGCGGCACGCGCACGCTGCCGATGCGACAGCTGCGGCCGAGATCGTTACGCAGCAGGTCGACGATCATCAGGTTCTCGGCGCGGTCCTTGTCGCTGGCCAGTAGCGCCTGCGCCTGTGAGGCATCGCTCTGCTCGTCGTGGCCGCGGGGCCGCGTGCCCTTGATCGGTCGCGTCTCCACAAGGCCACGCTCTAGGCGCAAAAAACGCTCCGGCGACAGGCTGACGATGGCGCCGTCGTCGAGGGCAACGAAACCGGCGAACGGCGTCGGGCACACCTTGCGCAGCGCCTTGTAGGCACTCCAGGCATCACCCGAACAGGTGGCGCGAAAACGCTGGGTGTAGTTCACCTGGTAGCAGTCACCTGCCTGGATATACGCCTGGATGCGCTCGATGCCGCGGCGATAGACGTCCCGGGAGATGTCTGCAGTGAATCGGCCGTGCAGCCTGAACGGCGCGGCGGCGGCGGACGTGGTCGCTTCGAACAGACGGATCAGGCGCTCGCGGTCGACCGGGGCGCAGGCAGGATGAAACAGCAGCTGACTGGTCTGACGCTGGTGATCAGTGATCAGCGCCCATTCATAGAGCCCCAGACGCGCCAGCGGCAGGCTGTTGTCGTCGCGAGCGTGCTGTGGAAGCGTTTCCAGGCGCGCGCCGAAGTCATAGCTCAGCAGGCCTATCAGCCCGCCCGTGAATGGCAGTTCGCAGTTGTCGGGCAGCTCTGCAGGCCCCAGGTCGTGCAATGCCTGGCGCAAACGCTGGAAGAAATCGCGTCCCGATTCGTTTCGGGCTGGCTCGAAGAGTGCCGACGGCCAGGCGCTGAGGATGTCGAAGCGCCCGCGCACGGCTGTCGGTCGGCCAGAATCCAGCAGGACGGCACCGTAAGCATGGCGGATGCGTTCGAACCATGGGGCGGGGTCGGCCCGATAGGGCAGGGCGTGCAGCGTGCAGGTCGGCATGGTCGAATCGATATGGGCCGGCCCGCGAGATGCACGGGCCGGCCGATGGGTCAGTCGTGCGGCGGAACGTGGCCGAAGAGCTCCTGGGAGAACTTCACCCGCTCCTCGGCGGTTTCCTGAATGCCTTTCGCCTTGAGCTCTTCCAGGCGATTTTCTACCGCGTGGGCGCGGTGGGTCAGGCCGCAGTCGTTGGCGATCTGGATGTTCAGCCCCGGACGCGCGTTCAGCTCGAGGATCAGCGGACCCTTGTCCTGGTCGAGCACCATGTCGACACCGATGTAGCCCAGGCCGCAGAGCTCGTAGCAGCCGGCGGCCAGCTTCATGAAGCCATCCCAGTTGGGCAGCTGCACGCCATCCACGGCATTGGTGGTGTCCGGGTGCTTGGTGATCTTGTTGTTCAGCCAGGTGCCACGCAGGGTGATGCCGGTAGCGAGGTCGACGCCGACGCCGATCGCGCCCTGGTGGAGGTTGGCCTTGCCACCGGATTGACGAGTCGGCAGGCGCAGCATGGCCATGACCGGGTAGCCCATCAGCACGATGATGCGGATGTCCGGCACGCCCTCGTAGCTGATGCTCTTGAAGATCGGGTCCGGTGTGACGCGGTATTCGATCAGTGCGCGGTCACGATGACCGCCCAACGAATAGAGTCCGGTGAGAATGTTGGAGATCTGATGCTCGATCTCCTCATGGGTCATGATCTTGCCCGAGACGGTCTTGTAGCGGCCCTCGAAGCGGTCGGCGATCACCAGGATGCCGTCGCCGCCAGCACCCTGGGCCGGCTTGACGACGAAGTCCGTGTGGTCCTTGACGATGTCCTTGAGCTTGTCGATGTCCTTTTCGGTCTCGATGATGCCGTACATCTCCGGCACATGGATGCCGGCCTCGATGGCGCGCTGCTTGGTGATGATCTTGTCATCGACGATCGGGTACAGGCTGCGCTTGTTGTACTTGAGCACGTAATCCGCATTGCGGCGGTTGATGCCCATGATGCCCTTGGCTTCCAGGGCCTTCCACGTCTTGATCAGACCGAACATGGCTCAATCCTTCAGAAAGGCTTTGAAGCGGAACAGCTCGGTCAGGCGGTAGCCGCGGTAGCGACCCATCGCCAGCATGAAGCCCACCATGATCAACAGCACCGCCGGGAAGGTGAAGATGAAGTAGGTCAGCGCCTGGATGTTCATCAACATGAATGCCAGGCTCGCGGCGATCAGCGTGCCAACCGCGACCTTGAAGGCGTGGCCGCCGCCGCGCTCTTCCCAGGTGATGGACAGGCGTTCGATGGTCATGGTCAGGATCACCATCGGGAACAGCGATACCGATAGCCCGCGCTCGAGCCCGAGCTTGTGGCTCAGGAGACTGATTACCGCGATCAGCACCACGACGAAGGTCAGCACCACCGACAGGCGCGGCAGCATCTGCAGCTTGAGGTGCTCCAGATACGAACGCAGCGACAGGCCCAGTGCGGTGATCAGGGTGAAGAGGATGATGCCGAAGCCGATCTGAGTTTCGCGGAAGGCCAGGGCGATCAGCACCGGAGTGAAGGTGCCGAGGGTCTGCAGGCCGCCGAGATTGCGCAAGATCAGGATCACCAGTACGCCGATCGGGATCATGATCATGATCTGGTAGGTCTGCTGGGTTTGCAGCGGCAGGCCGTACAGCGAGTACTCGAGGAAGTCGGCGTCAGTGTTTTCGTCGGTCAGTTTGGCCAGGCGGATGGCATTCATCTCACTGTTGTTGAGAGTGAAGGTCACCTGCGGGTTGCGTCCGCCTTCGAGGTTGATCAGCGGCTCGTTGCCGGTCCACCAGACCAGGCGGTCTGCCGGCAGGCCCTGCTCGCCGGTCCCCGGATTGAAGTACAGCCACTTGTCACCGTTGAAGCTGCGCAGCCAGAGCTCGGGCGTCTGCGGCTGATCGGCGTTCAGCCGGACGGTATGGACGCGCTCCATCGGGACATGAGCGATCGACAGCAGCAACTCGATGACGCTGGCCTTGTTGGCGATCGAGGCATCGCCGCCGAGCAGCAGCTTGACGTTGTCATCGTTGGGATTGTTGACACGTTTGATGGCTTCGCTGATGAACGTCTCGACGTCCGCCGAGTGCTGGCGGATCGGTGAGAGCAGAGCTTCGGCAGCAATTTTTTCCGGACCCTCTACCGGGATGCTGTCGCGGAAGATCGGGCCGGTCGCCTTGGTCTGCTCGCCGCTGTAGCGCTTGGTGAGCACAAGGCGGTAGTAGAGCGTCTGGTTGCCGCTGGCACGGCGCGCGGACCAGGTGACGCGGCGGTTGCCGTCGGCCCGGTTGATGCTGACGCCGTAGTTGTTGGAGATGAAGCTTTCGTTGAGGCTGACGAACTCCTGATTCAGCGGCGGCACGAACATCTGCAGCTTCACCGGCTCGCGGGGGCTGGCCTGGAATTCGATCTTCGCGTCGATGTTCCACAGGTCGTCGGTTTCATCTTCGGTAACCGGGATGCCCAGTACGAAGATCTGGTAGGCGGTGATCGAAACTCCCAGTGCGACGAGCAGGAAGATCAGGACTTTCAGATGCAGAGTGAGAGCGCGCATGGGTATTACTCGTCAGCGTCAGATTCGTTGAGGCAACCGGGTTTGCCGGCAATAAAGGTGCGACTCGGGTCGACCAGGGCGCCGAAGCGGGTGAGCGCGTCGGAACCGATCAAAAGTGGGTATTGGAAAGCGGTACGGTCCGTGAGGTTCACTTCGATCGTGCGTTTGGCCTTGCCCATGCACAGATCGAGTTCGATAACGGGGCGCGCCGTATAGGTTTTCTCCTCTTCAGGATCGTAGTCGCCAGCCCGACGCTTGATCTTGCTGATTCGTGCCAGCGGCCGCTCGATCGGGTGCGCGTGGGCGTCGTCCAGAGCCAGGTAGAACCGTACCCAGGATTTGCCGTTGCGCTTGAATCGCTCGATATCCCGGGCGCTGAGCGAGGCAGTCTGGGCGCCGGTATCGAGTTTGGCTTCCACCTCGAGGCCGAAATCGGGCAGGCCGACGTATTCGTTGAGGCCATAGATGGTGTTGTCGGCAGCCTGGGTGGCTGTGGGCAGGATCGAGATGCAGAGCAGCAGAAATAGAACTTTTACTCTCATGGACCTGATATCTAAGGGAAGGGACGAAACGGAAATGACGTACGGCCTGGCGCGTCTGGTAGCGGTGGCGAGCGAGCGGGCTGGGCGCGAAAGGCTGGCATTCTAGCATGGCGCTTTCAACACAGGACAACGGCGAGCGAGGACTCGAAGCGACGCCTTCATGGTTACGACTTTAGTAAAGGTGTCGACAATCCATCCGGCTTGCTTGTTGACTGCGGGTTTCTTCAGGCGTAGTTTCGCCGGAACGATCTGGAGATTGTCGACAATCATGTTGGATACCGTTGAAGTCGCCCCGGCAACGCAACAGATAGATAGTGGCACGCTTGCCGAGCACGTGTTCCGCCTGATCCAGGCTGCCATCGTCAAGGGTGAGATCGCTCCGGGAAGCAAGATTTCCGAGCCGGAACTGGCGCGCACCTACGGCATCAGCCGCGGACCGCTGCGCGAAGCGATTCATCGGCTTGAAGGGCAGAAGCTGCTGATTCGTGTGCCGCATGTGGGCGCGCGAGTGGTTTCGCTGAGCCACGCCGAGCTGATCGAACTCTATGAAATTCGCGAATCACTCGAGGGCATGGCCTGCCGCCTCGCCGCCGAGCGCATGAGCGAGGCGGAGATCGACGATCTGCGCCGGGTACTGCGCACCCACGAGCGCGACGAGGCATTTCAGGCTGGCGTCGGTTACTACCAGCAGGAAGGCGACTTCGATTTCCACTACCGGATCATCCAGGGCAGCGGCAACCGCACGCTGGCCAAACTGCTGTGCGACGAGCTCTACCAGCTCGTGCGCATGTACCGCATCCAGTTCTCAACGACGCCGAACCGGCCGCATCAGGCCTTCGCCGAACACCACCGGATTCTCGACGCCATCGCCGAGCGCGATGGCGAGTTGGCGGAACTGCTGATGCGCCGCCATATCGCCGCTTCCAAGCGCAATGTCGAGCGCCACTTCAAGGGCGCTCTTGAGCAAACACCACAACCAAGAGGTGAGGCATGACACTCCCAACCCCCGGTCAGCGATTCCGCGATGCGGTCGCCAGCGAACATCCCCTGCAGGTGGTCGGTGCGATCAACGCCAACCATGCGTTGCTGGCCAAGCGTGCCGGCTTCAAGGCGATCTATCTGTCCGGCGGCGGCGTTGCGGCCGGCTCGCTGGGTCTGCCTGACCTCGGCATCACCGGACTCGACGATGTGCTGACCGACGTACGCCGGATCACCGACGTCTGCGACCTGCCGCTGCTGGTGGATGTCGACACCGGCTTCGGCTCCTCGGCCTTCAACGTGGCCCGCACCGTCAAGTCGATGATCAAGTTCGGCGCGGCGGCGATCCACATCGAGGATCAGGTCGGCGCCAAGCGCTGCGGTCATCGTCCGAACAAGGAGATCGTCTCGCAGCAGGAGATGGTCGACCGCATCAAGGCGGCCGTCGATGCGCGTACCGACGACAGCTTCGTGATCATGGCGCGTACCGATGCGCTGGCGGTGGAAGGGCTGAACTCGGCGCTGGATCGTGCTGCCGCCTGCATCGAGGCCGGCGCCGACATGATCTTCCCCGAGGCGATCACCGAGCTGGACATGTACAAGGTCTTCGCCGACCGGGTGAAGGCGCCGATCCTGGCCAACATCACCGAGTTCGGCGCCACGCCGCTGTACACCACCGAGCAGCTGGCCAGCGTCGACGTGTCGCTGGTGCTCTATCCGTTGTCGGCGTTCCGCGCCATGAACAAGGCTGCCGAGAACGTTTACACCGCACTGCGCCGTGATGGCACCCAGGCGAACGTGATCGACACCATGCAGACCCGCATGGAGCTCTACGATCGCATCAACTACCACTCGTTCGAACAGCACCTAGACGCGCTGTTCGCCCAGAAGAAGAGCTGACGAGTAGCGCCCGACCGATTTGCCAGCGGGCGCTTTGCGATCCATTTTTCAACGTGATTTGCGGTATCCAGAACAAATCCAATAAGGAGATAGCAATGGCTGAAGCAAAAGTATTGAGCGGTGCGGGTCTGCGCGGACAGATCGCCGGACAGACTGCCCTGTGCACCGTTGGCAAGACCGGCGCCGGGCTGACCTATCGTGGCTACGACGTCCGCGACCTGGCCGCCGAATGCGATTTCGAGGAAGTCGCCTACCTGCTGTTCTACGGTGAGCTGCCGAACGCTCAGCAGCTGGCTGATTACAAGAATCGCCTGAAGACCATGCGTGACCTGCCGCAGGCACTGAAGGAAGTGCTCGAGCGCATTCCGGCCAGCGCGCATCCGATGGATGTGATGCGCACCGGCTCGTCGGTGCTCGGCACTCTTGAGCCGGAACTCAGCTTCGACCAGCAGCGCGACGTGGCCGAGCGCCTGATGGCGGCCTTCCCGGCCATCATGTGCTACTGGTACCGCTTCACCCACGACGGCGTGCGCATCAACTGCACCAGCGACGAAGACACCCTGGGTGGCCACTTCCTCGCGCTGCTGCACGACAAGAAGCCGAGCGACCTGCACGTCAAGGTGATGAACGTCTCGCTGATCCTCTATGCCGAGCACGAATTCAACGCCTCGACGTTCACCGCGCGGGTTTGCGCGTCGACTCTTTCCGACCTCTATTCCTGCGTGACCGGTGCCATCGGTTCGCTGCGTGGCCCGCTGCATGGCGGCGCCAACGAAGCGGCGATGGACATGATCGAGCAGTGGAAGAGCCCGGAAGAGGCGCGTGAAGCGATCCTCGGCATGCTCGAGCGCAAGGACAAGATCATGGGCTTCGGCCACGCGATCTACAGCGTCTCCGACCCGCGCAACGAGGTCATCAAGGTCTGGGCCAAGAAGCTCGCCGACGAAGTGGGCGACACCGTGCTCTACCCAGTATCGGTCGCGGTCGACGAAACCATGTGGGAGCAGAAGAAGCTGTTTCCCAACGCCGACTTCTACCATGCCTCCGCCTATCACTTCATGGGCATTCCCACCAAGCTGTTCACGCCGATCTTCGTCTGCTCGCGCGTAACCGGCTGGGCGTCCCATGTGTTCGAACAACGCAGCAACAACCGGATCATTCGGCCGAGCGCCGAGTACATCGGTCCGGAACAGCGCAAGGTCGTACCGATCGCTCAGCGCTGATCGGAGCGGGAGCCCGCTGTGCGGGCTCCTCAGGCCTGGCCCCTCGGAACATTATTGAATTGAGTTCTTCCGGCATGAATACAGAACACCGCAAACCTTTGCCAGGCACCGGGCTTGACTACTTCGACACCCGCGAGGCGATCGAAGCGATTCAGCCGGGCGCCTACGACAAACTGCCCTATACCTCCCGCGTGCTGGCCGAACAGCTGGTGCGCCGCTGTGAGCCCGAAGCGCTGACCGATTCGCTGAAGCAGATCATCGAGCGCAAGCGCGACCTCGACTTTCCCTGGTATCCGGCTCGCGTCGTCTGCCACGACATCCTCGGCCAGACCGCGCTGGTCGATCTCGCCGGCCTGCGCGATGCGATCGCGGAGCAGGGCGGGGATCCGGCCAAGGTCAACCCGGTGGTGCCGACGCAGCTGATCGTCGACCATTCGCTGGCGGTGGAATATGCCGGTTTCGATCCGGATGCCTTCGAGAAGAACCGCGCCGTCGAGGAACGTCGCAACGAGGACCGCTTCCACTTTATCGAGTGGACCAAGACCGCGTTCAAGAACGTCGACGTGATCCCGGCCGGCAACGGCATCATGCACCAGATCAACCTGGAGAAAATGTCCCCGGTGATCCAGGCCCGCGGCGGCGTGGCCTTCCCGGACACCTGCGTCGGCACCGACTCGCATACGCCGCACGTCGATGCGCTGGGTGTGATCGCCATCGGTGTTGGCGGTCTGGAAGCCGAAACCGTGATGCTCGGCCTGCCCTCGATGATGCGTCTGCCCGACATCGTCGGTGTGCGTCTGACCGGCAAGCGTCAGCCGGGCATCACCGCCACCGATATCGTCCTCGCGCTGACCGAGTTCCTGCGCAAGGAACGTGTCGTCGGAGCCTGGGTCGAGTTCTTCGGCGAAGGCGCCGACAGTCTGACCATTGGCGATCGCGCGACCATCTCCAACATGTGCCCGGAGTATGGCGCCACCGCTTCGATGTTCTACATCGACCAACAGACCATCGATTACCTCAAGCTGACCGGTCGCGAGCCGGAGCAGGTTGCTCTGGTCGAGCAATACGCCAAGGAAACCGGTCTGTGGGCGACTGCCCTGGAAGGCGCCGAGTACGAGCGCGTGCTCGAGTTCGACCTGTCCAGCGTGGTGCGCAACATGGCCGGTCCGAGCAACCCGCACAAGCGCCTGCCGACCTCCGCCCTGCACGAGCGCGGTATCGCCGACGAGGCCAAGCTGGCCGCAGCCCGCGCCGAGGAAGCCGAAGGCCGGTTGCCGGATGGCGCGGTGATCATCGCCGCCATCACCAGCTGCACCAACACCTCCAATCCGCGCAACGTGGTCGCCGCCGGCCTGCTAGCGAAGAAGGCCAACGAGCTTGGCCTGGTGCGCAAGCCCTGGGTGAAGACATCCTTCGCGCCGGGCTCGAAGGTGGCCAAGCTGTACCTGGAAGAGGCGGGCCTGCTGCCGGAACTGGAGAAGCTCGGCTTCGGCATCGTCGCCTATGCCTGCACGACCTGTAACGGCATGTCCGGCGCACTGGATCCGAAGATCCAGCAAGAGATCATCGAGCGTGACCTGTACGCCACCGCGGTCCTCTCCGGTAACCGCAACTTCGATGGCCGTATCCACCCGTATGCCAAGCAGGCATTCCTCGCCTCGCCGCCACTGGTGGTCGCCTACGCCATCGCCGGTACCGTGCGCTTCGATATCGAACAGGATGTGCTGGGCACCGACAAGAACGGCAATCCGGTTACCCTGAAGGACCTGTGGCCATCCGACGAGGAGATCGACGCCATCGTCGCCGCCTCGGTCAAGCCGGAGCAGTTCAAGCAGGTCTACATCCCGATGTTCGACCTGGGCAGCATCGAGGAAGCCAAGAGTCCGCTGTACGATTGGCGTCCGATGTCCACTTACATCCGTCGTCCGCCGTACTGGGAAGGCGCCCTGGCTGGCGAGCGCACGCTCAAGGGCATGCGCCCACTGGCGATCCTGCCGGACAACATCACCACCGATCACCTGTCGCCATCCAACGCGATCCTGCTGGATTCGGCCGCCGGTGAGTACTTGGCGAAGATGGGCCTGCCGGAGGAGGACTTCAACTCCTACGCCACCCACCGCGGCGACCACCTGACTGCGCAACGGGCGACGTTCGCCAACCCGCAGCTGGTCAACGAGATGGCGGTCGTGGACGGCAAGGTGCAGAAGGGTTCGCTGGCGCGCGTCGAGCCGGAAGGCAAGGTGATGCGCATGTGGGAAGCCATCGAAACCTACATGAACCGCAAGCAGAACCTGATCATCGTGGCCGGTGCCGACTATGGCCAGGGCAGCTCGCGTGACTGGGCGGCCAAGGGCGTGCGCTTGGCCGGCGTGGAAGTGATCGTCGCCGAAGGCTTCGAGCGCATCCACCGCACCAACCTAGTGGGCATGGGCGTGCTGCCGGTCGAGTTCAAGCCGGGCACCACCCGCCTGACCCTCGGCCTCGACGGCACCGAAACCTTCGATATCGAAGGCGAGCTGTCGCCGCGTTGCGATCTGACCCTGGTCGTGCATCGTAAGAACGGTGAGGAAACCCGTGTGCCGGTGACCTGCCGTCTCGATACCGCGGCCGAGGTCAGCGTCTACCAGGCTGGCGGTGTACTGCAGCGCTTTGCCAAGGACTTCCTCGGTCAGGCCTGAGGCACGCCAGTTCCGCGCGTGCTCTGTGGTTCGTCCGCAGAGCACGTGCGCAGCGGCGATATTTCATTTCTGCGCGACCGTCCGGTGGCGCAGCTTCATGAGGACCAGATTCCCATGGCTCATCTTCCCCAGATCAGGATTCCTGCCACCTACATGCGTGGCGGCACCAGCAAGGGCGTGTTCTTCCGCCTACAGGACCTGCCGGAGAGCTGCCAGGTGCCGGGCGCTGCGCGCGACAAGCTGTTCATGCGCGTGATCGGCAGCCCTGACCCGTATTCGGCGCATATCGACGGCATGGGTGGCGCGACGTCCAGTACCAGCAAATGCGTCATCCTTTCGAAGAGCAGTCGGCCGGATCACGACGTCGAATACCTCTATGGTCAGGTGTCGATCGACAAGTCCTTCGTCGACTGGAGCGGCAACTGCGGCAACCTTTCCACTGGCGCGGGCGCCTTTGCCTTGCATGCCGGCCTGGTGGATGCCGAGCGCATTCCGCAGAACGGAACCTGTGTGGTGCGGATCTGGCAGGCCAATATCGGCAAGACCATCATCGCCCACGTACCGGTCACCGACGGCCAGGTGCAGGAAACCGGCGATTTCGAGCTGGACGGCGTGACCTTTCCGGCAGCCGAGATCGTGCTGGAATTCCTCGATCCGTCCGATGACGGCGAGGAGGGCGGCTCGATGTTCCCCACCGGCAACCTGGTCGACGAGTTGGAGGTGCCCGGTATCGGCACGCTCAAGGCGACCATGATCAGCGCCGGCATTCCCACTGTATTCGTCAATGCAGAGGACATCGGCTACCAGGGCACCGAGCTGCGTGAGGACATCAACGGCAATCCGGAGGCGCTGGCACGTCTGGAGGCGATCCGTGTGGCCGGTGCACTGCGCATGGGCTTGATCAAGACCGCAGAGGAGGCGCTGACCCGTCAGCATACGCCGAAGGTTGCGTTCGTTTCCCAACCGAAAAGCTATCGGGCGTCCTCCGGCAAGAACATCGAAGCGGGTGAGGTCGATCTACTCGTCCGTGCACTGTCCATGGGCAAGCTGCACCACGCCATGATGGGCACCTGTGCAGTGGCCATCGGCACCGCGGCGGCGGTGCCCGGTACGCTGGTCAATCTCGCCGCGGGCGGTGGTGAGCGTCAGGCCGTGCGCTTCGGGCATCCGTCCGGCACCCTGCGGGTCGGGGCCGAAGCGAAGCAGATCGACGGCCAGTGGACGGTTACCAAGGCAATCATGAGTCGCAGCGCGCGGGTGCTGATGGAAGGCTGGGTACGTGTGCCAGGCGACGCGTTCTGATGCGCTTCAGCCGCCGGGAAGCAAATTCTTCCGGTTGAAAAACGCAAAAAGTCCGCACCAAGCGGACTTTTTGTTGTCTAGCGAAGCGGCACTTATTTGAGTCGACGCTCGACGCCTTTCTCCACCAGGATCTTGGCCGAGATTTCCTCGACCGAAAAATGCGTGGAGTTGATGAAGTTTATGTTCTCGCGGCGGAACAGATTTTCCACCTCGCGGACTTCGAATTCGCATTGGGCGAAACTGGCGTAGCGGCTGTTGGGCTTGCGTTCGTTGCGGATGGCAGCCAGGCGGTCCGGGTCGATGGTGAGCCCGAACAGCTTGTCCTTGTACTCCTTGAGTGCACTGGGCAGCTGCAGGCGCTCCATGTCGTCCTCGGTGAGCGGATAGTTGGCGGCGCGGATGCCGTACTGCATCGCCATGTACAGACAGGTTGGCGTCTTGCCGCAGCGCGACACGCCAACCAGGATCAGGTCCGCCTTGTCGTAGTAGCGGGTGCGCGCACCATCGTCGTTGTCGAGGGCGAAGTTGACCGCCTCGATACGCTCCATGTAGTTGGTGTTGTGGCTGATCGAGTGGGATTTGCCCACGGAATAGGAGGAACGTGACATCAGCTCATGTTCCAGCGGAGCAAGGAACGAAGAGAAGATATCGATCATGAAGCCATTGGATTCGGCGAGAATGTCACGGATTTCCTGGTTAACCAGCGTGTCGAAAATGATCGGCCGGCCACCGTCCCTTTCCGCGGCATTATTGATTTGCTGTACCATGGCCCGCGCTTTTTCCGCGGTGTCGATATACGGGCGCGTCAGTTTAGTGAAGGTGATGTTCTCGAACTGCGCCAGAAGACTCTGGCCCAGGGTTTCCGCGGTGATGCCTGTGCCGTCCGAAATGAAGAAAGCAGTTCGTTTCATGTGCCTTGGGCCTTAAGTCGAGAACGGTTCCCAGCTATAGTAGGCCCTTCGCCGAGCCCGGTTGGCGGGCATTGTTACTTATTTTGCAGGGTCGGGCCACAGTCGTGCGGCCCGGCTCCGGTTGAGTTTCCAACACTAATGTGGAGAGATCACCTTGGTAGAGTACGTAGTTTCCCTCGATAAGCTCGGCAATCATGACGTTGAGCGTGTAGGGGGCAAGAACGCCTCCCTGGGCGAGATGATCAGCAACCTCGCCGGTGCCGGCGTTTCCGTACCGGGCGGTTTCGCCACGACGGCCCAGGCCTATCGCGACTTCCTCGAGCTCAGCGGTCTGAACGATCAGATCCACGCGCTGCTTGATGCCCTCGATGTGGATGACGTCAACGCCCTGGCCAAGGCCGGCGCGCAGATCCGTCAGTGGGTCATGGATGCTGAATTCCCGCCGCAGCTCGACGCCGACATTCGCAAGGCCTTCGCCGAAATGTCCGGCGGCAACGACAACATGGCCGTCGCGGTCCGCTCCTCGGCCACTGCTGAAGACCTGCCGGATGCCTCCTTCGCCGGCCAGCAGGAAACCTTCCTCAACATCCGTGGCGTGGACAACGTGATCCGCGCGGCCAAGGAAGTGTTCGCCTCTCTGTTCAACGACCGTGCCATCGCCTACCGCGTGCATCAGGGCTTCGATCACAAACTGGTCGCCCTGTCTGCCGGCGTGCAGCGCATGGTCCGCTCGGAAACCGGCACCGCCGGTGTGATGTTCACCCTCGACACCGAATCGGGCTTCCGTGACGTGGTGTTCATCACCGGCGCCTACGGCCTCGGCGAGACGGTGGTACAGGGTGCGGTCAATCCGGACGAGTTCTACGTCCACAAGCAGACCCTGGAAGCCGGACGCCCGGCCATCCTGCGCCGCAATCTGGGCAGCAAGGCGATCAAGATGGTCTATGGCGACGAAGCCAAGGCCGGTAAGTCGGTCAAGACTGTCGACGTCGATGCGGCCGACCGTGCGCGCTTCTGCCTGACCGATGAAGAGGTCACCAACCTAGCCAAGCAGGCGATGATCATCGAGAAGCACTACGGCCGCCCGATGGACATCGAATGGGCCAAGGACGGTGACGACGGCAAGCTGTACATCGTCCAGGCCCGTCCGGAAACCGTGAAGAGCCGCAGCAGCGCCAACGTGATGGAGCGTTATCTGCTGAAGGAGAAGGGCACCGTACTGGTCGAGGGTCGTGCCATCGGCCAGCGCATCGGCGCAGGCCCGGTCAAGGTCATCCACGACGTGAGCGAGATGGACAAGGTCCAGCCGGGCGACGTGCTGGTCTCCGACATGACCGATCCGGATTGGGAGCCAGTGATGAAGCGCGCCAGCGCGATCGTCACCAACCGCGGCGGGCGCACCTGCCACGCAGCGATCATCGCCCGTGAGCTGGGTATTCCCGCCGTCGTCGGCTGCGGCAATGCCACCGAAGTCCTCAAGGATGGCCAGCGCGTTACTGTTTCCTGCGCCGAAGGCGATACCGGCCTGATCTTCGATGGCGAGCTGGGTTTCGACATCCGCCAGAACTCCATCGATGCCATGCCGGAGCTGCCGTTCAAGATCATGATGAACGTCGGCAACCCGGACCGCGCCTTCGACTTCGCCCACCTGCCGAATGAAGGCGTTGGCCTGGCCCGTCTCGAGTTCATCATCAACCGCATGATCGGCGTGCACCCCAAGGCGCTGCTGAACTTCGACGGTCTGCCTGCAGATGTGAAGAGCAGCGTGGAGAAGCGCATCGCCGGCTACGACGATCCGGTCAACTTCTATGTCGAGAAGCTGGTCGAGGGCGTCAGCACTCTGGCCGCGGCATTCTGGCCGAAGAAGGTCATCGTGCGCCTGTCGGACTTCAAGTCGAACGAGTACGCCAACCTGATCGGCGGCAAGCTTTACGAGCCGGAAGAAGAGAACCCTATGCTCGGCTTCCGCGGTGCTTCTCGCTACATCAGCGATTCGTTCCGTGACTGCTTCGAACTCGAATGCCGTGCGATGAAGAAGGTCCGCGACGTCATGGGTCTGACCAACGTCGAGCTGATGGTGCCGTTCGTGCGCACCTTGGGCGAAGCATCCCAGGTTGTCGATCTGCTGGCGAAGTACGGCCTCAAGCGTGGCGAGAATGGTCTGCGGGTCATCATGATGTGCGAGCTGCCGTCCAACGCTCTGCTGGCCGACGAGTTCCTCGAGTTCTTCGATGGCTTCTCAATCGGCTCCAACGACATGACCCAGCTGACGCTGGGCCTGGATCGCGACTCCGGCATCATCGCCCACTTGTTCGACGAGCGTAATCCGGCGGTGAAGAAGCTGCTCGCCAACGCCATCCAGGCGTGCAACAAGGCCGGCAAGTACATCGGTATCTGCGGTCAGGGCCCGTCGGATCATCCGGATCTGGCCAAGTGGCTGATGGAGCAGGGCATCGAAAGCGTGTCGTTGAATCCGGATTCCGTGCTGGATACCTGGTTCTTCCTGGCTGATCGTCAGATCTGACCGTTACGGTAGATCGAAAACGGGGCGTCAGCCCCGTTTTCATTTGTGCCGGAAATCCATGTCCGTTCCGCCACTGGCCGCTTGCGGCTAATATGTCGCGCCAGATGGTTCAAAGGTCGTTATCCCTAGCAGAAGGAGCTTTCCATGCAATACGTCACGCCTGATCTGTGCGACGCCTATCCTGACCTGGTGCAGGTCGTCGAACCGCTGTTCAGCAATTTCGGTGGCCGCGACTCCTTCGGCGGAGAGATCGTGACCGTCAAGTGCTTCGAGGACAATTCACTGGTCAAGGATCAGGTTGATGTCGATGGCACTGGCAAGGTGATGGTTGTTGACGGCGGCGGCTCGCTGCGTCGCGCCCTGCTGGGCGACATGCTCGCCGAGAAAGCGGCACGCAACGGCTGGGAAGGCCTGATCATCTACGGCTGTGTGCGCGACGTCGATGTTCTCGCGCAGACTGAGCTGGGCGTGCAGGCGCTGGCCAGCCACCCGATGAAGACTGATAAGCGTGGTATCGGCGATCTCAACGTTCCAGTGACTTTCTGCGGCGTGACATTCCGCCCGGGCGAATACGTTTATGCCGACAATAACGGCATCATCGTGTCGCCGGAGCCGCTGTCCATGCCGGAGTAATCCGCTGCACTGGCGGGGCATACCCGCCATTTGTTCCGAGCCCGGCGACGCCGGGCTTTTCATGAGTGACGACGATACATCGATGCGGGAATTTCACAGCGAGCAAAACGGCCTGATCCACGCGTTTGTTCTGGATGGCAGCGGCGGTGCCCGACAGATCGGCTATCAGGACCTGCCTATTTTGCAACTGAAGGGGCATGAAAGCCTCTGGTTGCACTGGGATCGCAGCCAGCCCCAGGCGCAGCAATGGTTACGCAGGCAGAGCGGACTCGGTGCCTTTGCCTGCGATGTGCTGCTGGAAGAGAACACGCGGCCTCGCATGCTGGCCTTGCCTCAGGAGGAGCTGCTGCTTTTCCTGCGCGGCGTCAATCTGAACCCCGATGCAGAACCGGAAGACATGGTGTCGGTGCGCGTGTTCGCCGACCGGCAACGGGTCATTTCTCTTCGGCTGCGACCATTGCGCTCTACGGAGGTGGTCATACAGCTGCTGTCGGAGGGAAGGGGGCCGAAAACCGCGTCTGAACTGCTGATCTATCTCGCTGAGGCGATGACCGATCGCGTCGATGATCTCGTCATGCAGCTCTCCGAGCGGATCGATAAGGAAGAAGAAGCGCTTGAGGCGAACGAGCGCTACACCCCCGAGCACGATTCGATGCTCTCCTTGCGTCGGCAGGCGGCTGGCCTGCGCCGGTTCCTGCTGCCCCAGCGGGAGCTCTACGGTCAGCTGACGCGCAACAGACTGAGCTGGTTCGTCGAGGACGACACCGAGTATTGGAACGAGCTCAGCAACCGCTTGACCCGTTATCTCGAAGAGCTGGAAATGGTCCGGGAGCGGATCAATCTCGTGCTGGAGTCTGAACACCGCAGGCTGAGCGAGCGGATGAACCGGACCATGTATCTGCTTGCTATCATTACGGGCTTTTTTCTGCCGCTCAGCTTTCTCACCGGACTGCTCGGAATCAACGTCGGGGGCATACCTGGTGCCGACTTCCCATACGGGTTTGCCGTAGCCTGCGCGCTGATAGGCAGTATCGCCTTGCTGCAATGGTGGATGCTACGGCGCCTCCGCTGGCTCTGAATGTGACTCCCGACCGGCCATAGACCGTCTAGGCCACATACTTTAGCGAGGTTTGCATGCGCGATCCCTTTGAAGAATCCCTGCGAGATCTGCTCAACAAGCCCTCCGTGCACGATGACGACGCCTGCCTGGGGCGAGTGCTGAAGACGGCCAACCGGCAGGTGGGTGCTGGCGACCTGTTTGCTCTGGTAGGGCACTGGCTCGAAGCATTGCTGATGGCCGTCAATAGCGGGTCGCGACATCTCGCACCGGTTTCCCGCCGGGCTGCTTCCAACCGTTCTTTCGATAAGGCTGATTGATCATGGAATTCGATCCCTGGACCCAAAGTCTGCTGTCGGCGATGAGCTCGCTTTGGGCATCTGTAGCGGCCTTTATTCCCCGTCTGTTCGGCGCCGTGGTCGTCGTATTGCTCGGGTTCGTGGTAGCCAAGCTGCTCGATACCTTGTTATCCAAAGTGCTGGCCAAGGTCGGATTGGATCGGCTGATGGCCGGAACCGGGCTTACCAAACTGTTGGGCCGAGCGGGCATACGCATTCCGGTCTCGGCGTTGATCGGTAAGGTGGTGTATTGGTTCGTGCTGCTGATCTTCCTGGTCTCGGCCGCCGAATCGCTGGGGCTGGAGCGCGTTTCGGCAACCCTCGACATGCTTGCGCTCTATGTGCCGAAGGTCTTCGGCGCTGCGTTGGTTCTGCTCGCTGGTGTCCTGCTGGCGCAGCTGTTGAGCGGTCTGGTTCGAGGCGCCGCCGAGGGTGTCGGCCTTGATTACGCGAACGGTTTGGCGCGAATGGCGCAGGGCCTGGTGATAATCATCAGCATTTCCGTGGCGATTGGGCAGCTCGAGGTCAAGACCGAGCTGCTCAATTATGTGATTGCCATCGTTCTGATCACGGTCGGCCTCGCGGTTGCGCTGGCCCTTGGTCTCGGTAGTCGTGAGCTGGTAAGTCAGATCCTGGCTGGAATCTATGTGCGTGAGCTCTACGAAGTGGGTCAGAAGGTACGGCTGCCTGACATGGAAGGCCAGATCGAGGAAATCGGTACGGTGAAAACCTTATTGCTTACCGATGACGGCGAGCTGATGTCCGTAGCGAACAAAGTGCTACTCGAACAGCGAGTCGGCAGCCGCTAGCCCTGAGTATCTGGTAAAGTACGTCGCCTTTTTTCCGGTTTCCATGATTGGCGGCCGAGATTTTGACTGCCGGCTCGAAGCGTCTTGACTAAAACCCCAACGTCCATTTCGCGCTACGATCCACGCCAGCTCAGCGATGAAGAGCTGGTGCGGCATGCTCACGTCGAACTGTTTCATATAACCCGAGCGTATGAAGAGCTGATGCGTCGCTATCAGCGCACGTTGTTCAATGTTTGTGCGCGTTACTTGGGGAACGAGCGGGATGCGGATGACGTATGCCAGGAAGTTATGCTCAAGGTGTTATATGGGTTGAAGAACTTCGAAGGTAAGTCGAAGTTCAAAACATGGCTCTATAGCATCACTTACAACGAATGCATTACGCAATATCGTAAAGAGCGCCGCAAACGGCGCCTGCTCGATGCGCTTAGCCTCGATCCGCTGGAAGAAGCATCCGATGAGAAGGCGCCTAAACTCGAAGAGAAGGCGGGTCTGGATCGTTGGTTGGTGCATGTAAACCCGATCGATCGGGAGATATTGGTGTTGCGTTTTGTTGCTGAACTCGAGTTTCAGGAAATCGCCGATATCATGCACATGGGGCTTAGCGCGACGAAGATGCGTTACAAGCGCGCACTGGACAAGCTGCGGGAAAAATTTTCCGATCAAAGTGAAACTTAGCCCGTCAAACTTGTCTTACCCGTAGCGAACAGCTTGGGCAAACATGCAACCGGGTTCCTTAGATTGTTCTGATACTAACCACCAGATGGGGATTTACGGATGAAACTTAAAAACACCTTAGGCGTCGTAATCGGTTCGATAGTCGCCGCGACTTCTCTCAGCGCGCTGGCTCAAGGACAGGGTGCCGTAGAGGTGGAGGCGTTCGGTAAGCACTATTTCACTGACAGCTCGCGCGACGTTCAGCGTGATGGCGAATTGTATGGCGCTGGCGTCAGCTATTTTCTTACCGACGATGTTTCGTTGGGTCTCTCCTACGGCGAATACCATGACCTGACCTCTAAGGAGCCGGGCGCCGATGGTAGTCACAAGAACATCAAGGGCAGCCTGACTTCCCTCGATGCTGCCTATCATTTTGGCGCTCCGGGTGTTGGCCTGCGTCCGTACGTCTCCGCTGGCGTTGCTCATCAGAGCATTGGCCAGGCCGCCCGCAGTGGTCGTGACCACAGCACCTTTGCCAACGTGGGCACCGGCCTGAAGTACTACTTCACCGAGAACTTCTTTGCCAAGGCCAGCGTTGATGGCATGTACAACATCGATGCTGATGAAGCCGAGTGGATGGCTGGCGTTGGTGTCGGTCTGAACTTCGGTGGCGGTGCCCGTCAGGTTGCTGCCGTTGAGCCGACTCCGGAACCGGCCCCGGCTCCGATCGTTGACACCGAGCCGGAACCGGCTCCGGAAGTCGTACGCGTCGAGCTGGACGTCAAGTTCGACTTCGACAAGTCGCGCGTCCGCGAAGAAAGCTACAGCGACATCAAGAACCTCGCTGATTTCATGCAGCAGTACCCGCAAACCACCACCGTGGTCGAAGGTCACACCGACTCCGTTGGCACCGACCAGTACAACCAGCGCTTGTCCGAGCGTCGTGCTGAAGCAGTACGCAACGTTCTGGTCAACGAGTATGGCGTTGAAGGCGGTCGTGTGAACTCCGTCGGTTATGGCGAATCTCGTCCAGTTGCTGATAACTCCACCGAGGAAGGTCGTCAGATCAACCGTCGTGTTGAGGCCGAGGTAGAAGCTCAGGTTCAGTAATGCTGAGCTGAAGTCTTCAAGCTCGAAAAGCCCGGCATAGTCCGGGCTTTTCTTTGTCTGCAGCAAAAGTGCCGCCGCTGTGCTTCGGGCCGCGGCTGGCGGTTGCGATGCTGCCGTATACAAATGGTTGACCGGATAAACATCAGCCGGCGAAGAAATCCGTAGGCATAAAAAAACCCCGCCGAAGCGGGGTTTTTTTATTGCATTACAGCGTCATCAGACTTCGACGACCTTGATCTTGGCCTTTTCCGCAGCGTCACGGAACTCGGCGATCTGGTCGAAGGACAGGTAGCGATAGATGTCGGCAGCCATGCTGTCGATGTTCTTCGCGTACTCCATGTACTCCGCAACAGTCGGCAGCTTGCCGATGATGGAGGCTACCGCTGCCAGTTCGGCCGAGGCCAGGTATACATTGGTGGCGTCGCCGAGGCGGTTCGGGAAGTTACGGGTCGACGTGGAGACGACGGTCGAACCGGTCTGAACGCGAGCCTGGTTGCCCATGCACAGGGAGCAGCCCGGCATTTCCATGCGCGCGCCAGCCTTGCCGTAGATGCCGTAGTAGCCTTCTTCGGTCAGCTGGTGAGCGTCCATCTTGGTCGGCGGGGCCAGCCACAGACGGGTCGGAATACCACCCTTGACCTTGTCGAGCAGCTTGCCGGCAGCGCGGAAGTGGCCGATGTTGGTCATGCAGGAGCCGATGAAGACTTCATCGATCTTCTCGCCAGCAACGGTGGACAGCAGGCGGGCATCGTCCGGGTCGTTCGGTGCGCAGAGCACGGGCTCTTTCACTTCGGACAGGTCGATTTCGATCACAGCGGCGTATTCAGCGTCCTTGTCGGCTTCCAGCAGCTTCGGATCGGCCAGCCAGGCTTCCATCGCCTGGGCACGACGCTCGAGGGTGCGAGCATCGCCATAGCCCTCGCTGATCATCCAGCGCAGCATGGTGATGTTCGACTTCAGGTACTCGGCGATCGACTCTTCCGGCAGCTTGATGGTGCAACCAGCAGCCGAGCGCTCTGCGGAGGCGTCGGACAGTTCGAACGCTTGCTCGACGGTCAGCTGGTTCAGGCCTTCGATCTCGAGGATGCGGCCGGAGAAGATGTTCTTCTTGCCCTTCTTCTCGACAGTCAGCAGGCCCTGCTGGATGGCGTAGTACGGGATGGCATGGACCAGGTCGCGCAGTGTGATGCCCGGCTGCATTTGGCCCTTGAAGCGCACCAGTACGGATTCCGGCATGTCCAGCGGCATGACGCCAGTGGCGGCAGCGAAGGCGACCAGGCCGGAACCGGCCGGGAAGGAGATACCGATCGGGAAACGGGTGTGCGAGTCACCACCGGTACCAACGGTATCCGGCAGCAGCATGCGGTTCAGCCAGCTGTGAATGATGCCGTCGCCCGGACGCAGCGACACGCCGCTGCGGTTCATGATGAAGTCCGGCAGGGTGTGATGGGTATTGACGTCGATCGGCTTCGGATAGGCCGCGGTGTGGCAGAACGACTGCATGACCAGGTCGGCGGAGAAGCCGAGGCAGGCCAGGTCCTTCAGCTCGTCGCGGGTCATCGGGCCGGTGGTGTCCTGGGAGCCGACGGTGGTCATCTTCGGCTCGCAGTAGGTGCCCGGGCGGACGCCTTGGCCTTCCGGCAGACCGCATGCGCGACCGACCATCTTCTGTGCGAGGGTGAAGCCTTTGCCGCTGTCAGCCGGCGCTTCCGGCTTCTTGAACAGGGTGGACGGAGCCAGACCCAGCTCGGCGCGGGCCTTCTCGGTCAGGCCGCGACCGATGATCAGCGGGATACGACCGCCAGCACGGACTTCGTCCAGCAGCACGTCGGTTTTCAGCTCGAAAGTGGTGATGACTTCATCGGTGCCGTGCTTGCAAACCTTGCCAGCGTACGGATAGACGTCGATCACGTCGCCCATGGCGAGGTTGCTGCAATCGAACTCGATCGGCAGGGCGCCGGCATCTTCCATGGTGTTGTAGAAGATCGGAGCGATCTTGGTGCCGAAGCAGAAGCCTCCGGCGCGCTTGTTCGGTACGTTCGGAATGTCATCACCGAAGAACCACAGCACGGAGTTGGTGGCCGACTTGCGCGAAGAACCGGTACCGACCACATCGCCGACGTATGCAACCGGGAAGCCCTTGGCCTTCAGTTCTTCCATCTGCTTGATCGGGCCAACCGAGCCCGGCACGTCCGGGTTGATGCCGTCGCGGGCCATTTTCAGCATGGCCAGGGCGTGCAGTGGGATGTCAGGGCGCGACCAGGCGTCTGGAGCAGGTGACAGGTCGTCGGTGTTGGTTTCGCCAGTGACCTTGAACACGGACAGGGTGACTTTTTCGGCAACTGCCGGGCGGTTGGTGAACCACTCGCCTTCGGCCCAGGACTGCATGACGGCCTTGGCGTGCTCGTTGCCGGCCTTGGCTTTCTCGGCCACATCGTGGAAGGCGTCGAACATCAGCAGGGTGTGCTTCAGCTGCTCGGCGGCGACAGCGCCCAGCTCGGCGTTATCCAGCAGCTCGACCAGGGTGGCGATGTTGTAGCCGCCCTGCATGGTGCCCAGCAGCTCGACGGCGCGCTGCTTGCTCAGCAGCGGCGAGGAGGTTTCACCTTTGGCCAGGGCGGACAGGAAACCGGCCTTGACGTAGGCGGCTTCGTCGACGCCAGCAGGGACGCGGTTGGTGATCAGGTCAACGAGGAATTCTTCTTCGCCGGCCGGCGGGTTCTTCAGCAGCTCGACCAGGCCTGCGGTTTGCTCGGCGTTCAGCGGCTGGGGCACGACGCCCTGGGCGGCACGCTCTTCTACGTGTTTGCGATAGGCTTCAAGCACAGTTTTTACCCTCATCATTGGTCCCTTGGGTGTTTCGGGACGCGCATCCGGAAGCTGTTTTCAAAGTTTTACGCCGGGCGGGCGAGGCCGGATGGGCAGGAGAAAGGCAATTCTGCGCATCCGGCACGCAGCCGGTTCAACTGTGCTCGTGACGCTTTGAAAACAGCTTCGTATGGAATGTGGCGCCAAAAACGGCGGGCTGAGTCTACTGGAAATGGCTCGTGAAGTTAAGTCGAGGACCGCTTGCTGTGGGTGTTGCGCCAACGCCTGTCGGCTCGCCTCGAATGCGCTGAGCACCGTCTGGCCTGGGCTTCAGCGTGATTTGCCGCCATCCGGATGTCAGCGCGAGTGACCCTGGTAGGACAAAAGTCTAAGATGCTCAGCCCGTACTCCATGCCGCTTTTCTGCTCATGTCCACTCAGCGCATCAAAACTCCTTGCGTAGGCCTCTGTTCGACCGTGTACGGCGATGTCGTCTGTCGCGGCTGCAAGCGCTTTCACCACGAGGTGGTCAACTGGAACGCATACGCTGAACAGGAAAAGTTGGCGGTCTGGCGGCGCCTCGAGATTCTTCTCGCTCAGGTGATGATGGCGAAACTCGAGATCTTCGATGCCGTGCTGCTGCGCCAGCAGCTGGAAGCGAGGCAGATTCGCTTCGTGGCCGAGCAATCTCCCTACTGCTGGGCTTATCAGCTGATCGCGCGCGGCGCCCGGCTTATCCAGCAGCTGGACGCGTACGGAGTCAGTCTGTTGCCCGAGTTTCGCGACTGGGCGCTGCCTGAGCTGCGAGATGCCATTGATCGGGAGTTTTTTCTACTTTCCGAGGCCCACTACGATCGCTATATCGCTCCGCAATTCATACGCCAGGGTATGGATCTGAGGGTGTGAAGGCGGAAGCCTCTAGCGAGGCTTCCGCGCGTTGGATCAATGGCGCACAAGGTCTTCCAGGTGATCGATGATGTCATCTGGCTTGAGTACCAGGACGTCGCTTTCCAGCGTATCGAGCACCACTTCCGCAGTATTGCCCATGAGGGCGCCCGAGAATCCGGTTCGTGCCACGGTTCCGATGATGGTTACGACCGCATTGAGCTGATGGCAGACGCGGGGAATCAATGCATCGGCCGGCCCTTCGACAACATGCAGACGTTCGTTCGGGATAGCGAAATCTTCCTGAAATTGCTTGCAGGCGTCGCGATATCTCGCCTCGATGGTCTCTTTCAGCTGAAAGGCCGGATCTGCGGCAGACAACATCGCCGACGGATGGGCGCTGATGACGTGGAGATTGCCATCGGCGAGGTTCGCGATCTCGAATCCGTGATTGACGATGGTCGTATGCAGCGTGCGGTGTTCGAGGTCGGCGTTGCCAACATCCACGGCAGCGAGGATGTTGCCGCCGGTCCATGGCTTGTCGGTTTTAACCATCAACACCGGGCAGGGGCAGTAGCGCAGCAGCTTCCAGTCTTCCGGCGTCAGCAGGGCGCGCTTCAGCGGATTGTCCGGCACGTGCTGCTTGACCACCAGGCCGCAGCCTTCTGCTTGTTGCACGCTGATAATGGTCTGGTGGACGCTCTCGTGCCACGCCTGTTGTGTGGTCGTCTGATGGCCTTCGGACTCGAGCTGCTTTCGCAATGCGCTCAGGTGTGCGCTGTGGTCGTGTCTGGTGTCGCAGATCAGCAAATGCAGGTGAGATTGGCTGACGGTCGAGATCAGGCGCGCGCGCTTGAGGGCCAGCTCTTGTGGCTGGTTCGGGTCAATTACCACGAGGATGCAGCGAATGGCTTGCATGATCGGCTCCATTTCCTGATGCGGGTTGGTCAACTATAGACAAGCCTGCGACGCCAGTTGTGATGTATATCAAGCAAGACTGGCTGCTCCGCGCGGCATTCGTATAATGCCCGCGCGGTGTCGGCCGGCACCACGCGATGACCCACTATTTTGTTCCTGAATATGCAAGGTTCGACATGCTTCCTGATCTGAACGACTTCCTCGCCTGCGTCACCCCCGCTGCTTGGGTAGACGCTGCCTTGCAGAATCAGGACGTGATGCTGATCGACCACGGCAACTGCGAAAAAAAGGCAGCGGGGTCGGCGTTCCAGTTGATGTTCCGCTATGTCGACAAGCCGGATCTGCAGAACAAGATGTCGCGTCTGGCGCGGGAGGAGCTGCGCCATTTCGAGCAGGTGCTGGCGATCATCCGTCGCCGCGAGATCGAGTTGCGCAATGTTGGCTCGTCTCGTTATGCCGCCGGTTTGCGCGAGCTCGTACGCAATCATGAGCCCTATCGACTGACCGACACGCTGGTGATCGGTGCCTTTATCGAGGCGCGCTCTTGCGAGCGCTTCGCCATGTTGGTACCGCACCTGGATGAAGAGCTGGGCAAGTTCTATCACGGGCTGCTCAAGTCGGAAGCGCGGCACTTCCAGGATTACCTGAAGCTGGCCTATCAGTACGGCGACGCCGCCGATGTGGATGCCACCATCGTTCGGGTGCGCGAGCGGGAACGGGAATTGATCGAAAGCCCGGACAGCGAGTTCCGGTTTCACAGCGGCGTGCCGCTGGCAGCCTAGCTCAGGGCGAATGGCGCCTGGTGGTAGCCGTTTTCATCCACCTGCAATGCCCACCCCTGTCGATCCCAGTCGCCCAGCACGATCCGCTTGGCGGGTTGGCTATCTACCTCGAAGTCATGTGTCGCCGGTCGATGAGTATGACCGTGGATCAGCGTGCGAACGCCATGTTCGGCCAGCACGCCGGGTATCAGTTCCGGGGTGACGTCGATGATGTCGCTGGCTTTCATTCGGGTCTGGCTGCGGCTTTCGTTGCGCAGCTTGCGGGCGAGTTTCCGGCGAGTCGCGAGCGGCAGATTGCGCAGAACGAGCAGGCTGAGGGGGTTGCGCAGCAGCCGGCGTAGCCGCATGTAGCCTTCATCGCGGGTACACAGACTGTCGCCGTGCATCAGCAGTACCGGCTCGCCGCAGAGCTGGACCACACTCGGGTCAGCCAGCAGCTTGCAGCCGGCCTTGCGGCAGAAGGTCTGGCCGAGCATGAAGTCGCGGTTGCCGTGCATCAGATAGATTCTGACGCCGCGCTCACTCAACGCACGCAGGGCGCGGGCAATCGATTCCTGGAACGGCGTCATGGCGTCGTCGCCGATCCAGACCTCGAAGAAGTCACCGAGAATGTATAGGGCTTCGGCCTGGGTAGCGCGCGTCGCGAGAAAATGCAGAAACGCCCGGGTGATATCCGGGCGTTCCTCTTCCAGATGCAGATCTGAGATCAGCAGGATCACTCGCGATTACTCGACGATCTCGGCCTTCTCGATCACCACGTCCTCGACCGGGACGTCCTGGTGGCCGGACTTCATGGTCGTCGCCACACCCTTGATCTTCTCGACCACATCCATGCCCTCGGTCACCTCGCCGAACACGGCATAGCCCCAACCCTGTACGGTAGGCGCACTGTGATCGAGGAAGTCGTTGTCCTTCACGTTGATGAAGAACTGCGCGGACGCCGAATGCGGTTCCATGGTGCGCGCCATGGCCAGAGTGCCGGTTTTGTTCGACAGACCATTGTTGGCCTCGTTCTTGATCGGCGCGCGAGTGGACTTCTGCTTCATGCCTGGCTCGAAACCGCCGCCCTGGATCATGAAATTGCTGATCACGCGATGGAAGATGGTGCCGTCGTAGTGGCCGCTCTTCACATATTCCTTGAAGTTGGCTGTGGTTTCCGGAGCCTTGTCTTCGAACAGATTGACGGTGATGACGCCGTAGTTGGTGTGCAGTTTGATCATCGGGAAGGGTTCCGTTTCGTTGGTGCGGGCGCGCCGCTGCAAGGGTCGTCGTTACCGAGTGCCGCCAGTCACTGATGGCGGTATCCCCTGAGCGCATTGCTCTGTCAGGGGGTTGACGGGTCCGCTATGATAGGCGCTTTGATTTGGTCGGCCTACCCTGAGAGGGCATTTACAAGCTACTGCACTCGGCCCTGCGACGTTGAAATGGTCTCAAAATGCTTAAGTACGACTTTGTACATTCCGCTTTTTGCGCTGATCTCACTGCCTGGCCATCGCTCGTTATATTTGTAAGCCTCTCTTAAGCCGCACACTCGCTGACGTTAAGGACATCATGAGCAAGCCCGAGACTCCCGCCGCTAGCAATTTTCTCCGTCCGATCGTCCAGGCTGATCTGGACTCCGGCAAGCACGCCAAGATCGTCACTCGCTTCCCGCCGGAGCCCAATGGCTATCTGCACATCGGGCATGCCAAGTCGATTTGCCTGAACTTCGGCCTAGCGAAGGAGTTCGGTGGCGAGTGCAACCTGCGCTTCGATGACACCAACCCGGCCAAGGAAGACCAGGAGTACATCGACGCGATCAAGAGCGACGTGCAGTGGCTGGGCTTCCAGTGGGCCGGCGAGGAACGCTACGCCTCCAACTATTTCGATCAGCTGCATGACTGGGCGATAGAGCTGATCAAGGCGGGCAAGGCCTATGTCTGCGACCTGACACCCGAGCAGGCCCGTGAATACCGTGGCAGCCTGACCGAGCCTGGCAAGAACAGCCCGTTCCGCGAGCGTTCGGTGGACGAGAACCTCGACCTGTTCGCCCGCATGAAGGCTGGTGAGTTCCCGGATGGCGCCCGTGCGCTGCGGGCGAAGATCGACATGGCCTCGCCGAACATGAATCTGCGCGACCCGATCCTCTATCGCATTCGCCATGCGCACCATCACCAGACCGGTGACAAGTGGTGCATCTATCCGAGCTACGACTTCACTCACGGGCAGTCGGACGCCATCGAGGGCATCACGCATTCCATCTGCACCCTCGAATTCGAGGATCATCGCCCGTTGTACGAGTGGTTCCTGGCCAACCTGCCAGTACCGGCCCAACCGCGCCAGTACGAGTTCGCCCGTCTCAACCTGAACTACACCATCACCAGCAAGCGCAAGCTCAAGCAGCTGGTGGATGAGAAGCACGTGAGCGGTTGGGACGACCCGCGCATGTCGACGCTCTCCGGCTTCCGGCGCCGCGGCTACACCCCGGCCTCGATCCGCAACTTTTGCGACATGATCGGTGTGAATCGCGCAGGCGGCGTTGTCGACATCGGCATGCTGGAATTTGCGATTCGCGAAGACCTGGACGCCAACGCTGCGCGTGCCATGTGCGTGCTCAAGCCACTCAAGGTGGTGATTACCAACTATCCGGAAGGGAAGAGCGAAGACCTCGAGCTGCCGCGTCATCCGAAGCAGGACATGGGGGTGCGGGTGCTGCCGTTCAGCCGCGAGATCTACATCGATGCGGGCGACTTCGAAGAAGTCCCGCCGGCGGGCTTCAAGCGACTGGTTCCTGGCGGTGAAGTGCGACTGCGCGGCAGCTACGTGATCCGTGCCGATGAAGCGATCAAGGACGAGGCTGGAAACGTCGTCGAGCTGCGCTGCAGCTACGACGAAAATACCTTGGGCAAGAACCCCGAAGGCCGCAAGGTCAAGGGTGTGATCCACTGGGTGCCGGCTGCCGAAAGCGTCGAGTGCGAGGTGCGTCTGTACGATCGTCTGTTCCGTTCCGCCAATCCTGAGAAGGACGAGGAGGGCGGCAGCTTCCTGGACAATATCAACCCCGATTCGCTCGTCGTGCTCAAGGGGTGTCGAGCCGAGCCTTCGCTGGCGGATGTGGCTCCTGAAGAGCGCTTTCAGTTCGAGCGTGAAGGCTATTTCTGCGCCGATATGAAGGACAGCAAGCCCGGCGCTCCTGTGTTCAATCGCACCGTCACGCTGCGTGACTCCTGGGGTCAATGATGGCGCTGGCGATCTATAACACGCTGAGCAAGACCAAGGAAGCGTTCTGCCCGCTGGAAGGCAACAAGGTGCGCATGTACGTCTGTGGCATGACGGTCTACGACTTCTGCCACATCGGTCATGCACGGGTAATGGTGGCGTTCGACGTGGTCACCCGCTGGCTGCGCCAGCGCGGCTACGACGTGACCTACGTGCGTAACATCACCGACATCGATGACAAGATCATCCACCGTGCCACTGATAACGGCGAGCCGTTCCAGGCGCTGGTCGAGCGCATGATTGCGGCGATGCATGAAGACGAGACGCGCCTCAACGTGTTGCGTCCGGACGTCGAGCCTCGCGCCACCGACCATATTGCCGGCATGCATACGATGATCCAGACCCTGATCGACAAGGGCTTCGCCTATGCGCCGGGCAACGGTGACGTCTACTACCGGGTCGGCAAATTCGTCGGTTACGGCAAACTCTCGCGGCGCAAGATCGAGGACCTGAAGATCGGCGCGCGCATCGAGGTGGACGAAGCCAAGGAAGATCCGCTGGACTTCGTACTGTGGAAGGGCGCCAAGCCTGGCGAGCCGAGCTGGGATTCGCCGTGGGGCCCTGGGCGTCCCGGTTGGCATATCGAGTGTTCGGTAATGTCCACCTGCTGCCTGGGTGAGACGTTCGACATCCATGGTGGCGGCCCGGATTTGGTGTTTCCGCACCATGAGAACGAGATCGCGCAGAGCGAGGCCGCGACCGGCAAGCAGTACGCCAATGTCTGGATGCACGCTGGCGCGGTGCGGGTCGACGGCGAGAAGATGTCCAAAAGCCTGGGCAATTTCTTCACCATCCGCGAGGTGCTGGAGAAGTACCACCCGGAGGTGGTGCGCTACCTACTGGTGTCCAGCCACTACCGCAGTCCAATCAACTACTCCGAGGACAGCCTGCGCGAAGCCAAAGGTGCGCTGGAGCGCTTCTACAACGGCTTGAAAGGCCTGCCTGACGCGACGCCTGCCGGTGGCGAGGCGTTCGTGGCGCGCTTCGGCGCGGCGATGGACGACGATTTCAACTCGCCAGAAGCGTGCGCGGTGCTGTTCGATATGGTGCGTGAGGTCAACCGCCTGCGTGAGACCGATCTTGCTGCTGCTGCCGCGCTGGCTGCTCAGCTTAAGGTGCTTGCCGGTGTGCTCGGCGTACTGCAGTTGGAGCCCGATGCCTTCCTGCAGGCGGGAGCTGATGGCAAGGTTGACGCTGCCGAGGTCGAGGCGCTGATCGCCGCGCGTTTGGCGGCGAGAGCGGAAAAGAACTGGGCCGAGTCCGACCGTATCCGCGATCAGCTCAGCGCCATGGGTGTGGTCCTGGAGGACGGCAAGGGCGGGACGACCTGGCGTCTGGCTGAATAGTCCAATGCAAACAAGAACGGCGCCGAAGGGCGCCGTTCTTGTTTGCGTCGTTCACGATCAGTCGTGCAGATGTTCTGCGGCGTGCAGGGTATTTTCCAGCAGGCAGGCGCGGGTCATCGGGCCGACGCCGCCCGGCACCGGGGTGATCCATGCGGCGCGCTCGCTGGCTGGTTCGAATTCCACGTCGCCGAGCAGACGGCCATCAGCCTGGCGGTTGATGCCGACGTCGACGACGATTGCGCCGGGCTTGATCCATTCACCCTTGACCAGGCCAGTGATGCCGGTTGCGACCACGACCAGGTCGGCCCGCCGTACGTGCTCTTCGAGATTGCGGGTAAAGCGGTGGGTTACGGTAGTGGTGCAGCCGGCCAACAGCAGCTCCAGCGCCATAGGCCGCCCGACGATGTTCGAAGCGCCGACCACGACCGCGTCCAGCCCATGCAGGTCGACTCCGGTGCTTTCAAGCAGCGTCATGATGCCTTTCGGCGTGCATGGGCGCAGCAATGGCATACGCTGCGCGAGGCGGCCGACGTTATAGGGGTGGAAACCGTCTACGTCCTTGTCCGGGCGGATGCGCTCCAGCAGCTGGGATGCATCGAGATGCTTGGGCAGAGGCAGCTGGACGAGAATGCCGTCGATCGAAGAGTCGTCATTGAGCTGATCGATCAGGGCCAACAGGTCTTCCTGGCGGGTATCGCTTGGCAGATCATGGGCGACAGAGTGGAAGCCCACCTCCTCGCAATCTTTGCGCTTGTGCGCCACGTACACCTGGGAGGCTGGATCGCTGCCGACCAGAATCACGGCGAGGCCGGGTGCGCGGAGCCCTTGGGCGCGACGTTCGGCAACACGACCGGAGATCTGTTGGCGAATGTTGGCAGCAATCGTTTTACCGTCGATCAGTTTTGCGGTCATGACGCTTGGTTAACCATTGGAGAGGACTTGGAAAGGGCGCGTATTCTCGCATGTCGTAGCGATACGGCAAAGGCGAAGCAGCGTTCGTCATCTGTAACCCCTTTATCTAGCTGAAATTTTTTTCAATTTGCTGTTGACGACTGTTTGGAGCCTCTATAACATTCGCCCCGCTTGTCGAGCACAGCCTGCTGCTGGGTAAGATGGCTTACGAAGAAGGCGACTTCTTTCAATAGCCGGAGCTTCAAGTCTGCGCTCCGAACAGAATGCAGATAAAAGCGCCCGTAGCTCAGCTGGATAGAGCATCCGCCTTCTAAGCGGATGGTCGCAGGTTCGAGTCCTGCCGGGTGCGCCATTTCGGGCTCTGGCACAAGCAAATGCAATATGGTGGGCGTAGCTCAGTTGGTAGAGCACAGGATTGTGGCTCCTGGTGTCGAGGGTTCGATCCCCTTCGTCCACCCCATATTCTCGAGAACGCCAGGCGCTGCCTGGCGTTTTCGTTTAGCCCGCTTGGCGGACGTGGTGAAATTGGTAGACACACCAGATTTAGGTTCTGGCGCCGCAAGGTGTGAGAGTTCGAGTCTCTCCGTCCGCACCATGTGAAAAGCTGAAAGCCCCGGATTCCGGGGCTTTCGCGTTTCTGGGCAGCGCGAGTCTGGGTGTAGCGTTCCCAGCGTGCTCCCACGGAAAAAAGGTACGCAACGAGAGCGGTACTTAGCCTTCAAAGTTAAGTAGCCAGCCCAGCATGTGGAGCCTTTCGAAATAGCCTTTGCCATCGAATTCGACATCTGTAGAAGATGGGCGCGCATAGCCGCAGATCCTTCAGGAAATGGCCTTTCGCGTACGTAATCGCTGGTGCCGGGTGCCGTACGTGTCTCTTCAGCGCGCGGCCTGGGATGCTCGATGCATGTTTGCCCAACGTACTGTTTCCGGGGCTGAGCAGCCTGTCGCGATATCGGCGAAGAACCGTGAGAGGAATGGGTTCAGGTGCGCCTGGAATGCTATGGGATCGAAGCGTCCGATCTGTTGCGTGCGCGTTTACCGACTGCTCGATGAGTTCTTCTAAGGGAACGGCCGCGCAGGTTCCGTCTCGCTAAAGGATGCGGACCAGCTGATCGTAAGGGGGGGAGCTCCTTGCCGTGCCACTGCAACCGTTGAGGGGGCTTCACTGGACTTCCAGCAAAAACCTCTCGAGCACCTTGCGGCTGTTCATGAGCTTTTCGGTTTTCTGGTCGATCAGGGCGATCTGCCCGATCAGCGTGGAGCGGAGTTCTTCGCACGGTTCCAAGAGATGACCTTCGCCCCGAATGCACGGCAGAAACTGCTTGATCGTGGTGAGCGTCATGCCTGCGGAGCCCAGCAGCTTGATTCGCTCGACCGTTTGCTGTTCCCGAGGCCCATATTCCCTGAAGCCGCTTTGGCTGCGTTGCGGCTTGAGGAGCCCTTGCTCCTCGTAGTAGCGCAGCATGCGGACGTTCACTTCGCATCGTCTGGACAGTTCGCCGATCTTCATATTGGGCTTGACTCTAACAGTGCTGTCAGATTTTACACTCGATGCTCCCAATCGAAAGGTGAGGAGCATTCCCATGGCGTCACATTGCGAAACTTACCCGATACTGCTCAACGAAGTGCCGGCCACTGCGTGTGATCTGGCGCCTTTAGCATTCGCCGGATTCGCGCACTTCACCGCTTTGCAGGTGAGGGGCCGCAGGGTCAAGGGTCTCGACCTGCACCTGGCGCGCCTGAAGAGCGCCTCGATCGAACTGTTCGGTCGGGCGCCATCCGACGATACCGTGATGCGCAGTGTCCGTCGTGCGATCGAAATCGGCCCTCAGGATCAGTCGCTCACCGTAACGGCGTTCTCACCTGAGGGCGAATTCACCGCCGCAAGCGGCAGTACCGAGCCGAGTCTGCTGGTCCGTACCGGACCTCCGTCGGATGGTCCTCGGGGGCCGCTTCGGCTGAGCGTCGTCGAGCATCAGCGATACCACCCTGGCATAAAGCATGTCGGTGAGGGCGCGAAAACCCATTACCTGTGCAAGGCCGTAGCGCAGGGTTTCGACGATGCGGCCTTCGTCGACCGGCATGGGCGCCTTGGCGAGGCGACCATCTGGAATCTTGCTTTCTGGGACGGCCGTTCGGTTGTCTGGCCACGTGCGCAGGTACTGGCCGGAACGATGATGGGCATGATCCAGCGCCAGCTGGGCGGCCTTGGTATCGCGCAGCGGCATGAGGATGTCTTCCTCGATGGCGTGAAGAGATTTGCGGGCGCGGCCGTGCTGAACTCCTGGTCGCCGGGGGTAGCGGTCACGGCGTTCGGTCCTATCGCCGTTCCGGAAGCGCCGGCCTTCATGGAGGTGCTGCGAGCCGCTTTCGAGGTGGAGCCCGTATGGCTGGACGCCGCCGAAGACCGCCGCGTGCGCTGATGTTTCTGTTGCCCTGTCACGAACGCCTCGGCAGCGAGCTCGGGATGGATTCATCTTGAGCGCATCGAGGCGAGACTCAGTGTGATGGGTAGAGCTCCACGACTACGCCAGATTCCGGCCGATCCATCGCCTGATTCATTGCATGCACCAACGATGCTTGGTTGAAGGGCTTGGCCAGTGTATGCAGGCGGCGGTTGCCTTCGGCCAGGTCGGCGTAGCCACTGACCAGCAGAACGGGAAGGCCCGGTCGCTCGGTGCGTATGGTCTCGGCCAACTGAGCGCCGGTCATGCCGGGCATCATGTGATCGGTGACCAGGATGTCGAAGTCGTCCTGCCGTCGGAGCAGGCAGAGGGCGGCCTCACCGTTGTCAACGGCAGTCACCCTATAGCCGAGATCCTCGAGCAGCGCCGACGTGTTTTCCAGAACCAGTGGATCGTCGTCGACGACGAGCACGGTAAGAGAAGCCTTGGCTACCGTGCGGGTCCATGGGCTTGCAGCCGCCGAGGTGCTCTTGTCTTCGGCGCGTTCTTGCGGCTTGGCCACTGGAAGCCATAGCTCGATCGCCGTGCCTTCGCCCGGAGTGCTGCGGATCTCAAGACGCCCGCCCGATTGCTCAGCCAGACCGTGAGCCATCGACAGCCCGAGACCGGTGCCCTTGCCGGGGCCCTTCGTGGTGAAGAAGGGTTCTGTGGCACGGGACAGAATCTCCTGGGGCATTCCGCAGCCATCGTCCCGTACCAGTAGCACGACGTGCTCGTTTCCAGGCGGTGCGTTGTCGTTGGCGGCGGGGTGGTATTGGCCCTCGATGCAGATCGTGCCGCCGCCCGGCATCGCGTCGCGTGCGTTGACGACCAGATTGATCAGCACCATCTCCAGCTGGTTGGCGTCCACGAAGGCCGGCGGCAGATTCAACGGAAAGCGCATGTCGACAGTAATGTTGGCCTCGACAGAACGCTGTAGCAGCTCACGCATGCCCATCACCAGATCGGGAAGCAGCACCGAGCTTGGGCGTAGCTCCTGCTTGCGGGCAAACGTGAGCAATCGTTGCACCAGACCCGCTCCCCGCTGGGCGGCTTGCAAGGCGTTCTCGATTAGGCTGTCGATACGCGGCTCGCCATCCGGAAGGCGCTTGCGTAGCAGCTCGAGGTTACCGCCGACAACCGCCAGCAGGTTATTGAAGTCGTGGGCAATTCCGCCGGTCAGCTTGCCGATGGCCTCCATTTTCTGAGCCTGGCGCAATGCCGCTTCGGCCTGCCTGCGCTCGGTGACGTCCACCAGGCCACCAAGGATCAACGCGCCCTCAGCGGCGGCTTCGATCCGGGTGGATGCCAGCACGTCGACGAACAGGCCGGCCCGGGCAACGAGGCGATATTCGGCGTTCAGGCATTCACCCGTGGCGACTAGCCGGGGCCAGTCGTGCTCGACCAGCTGGCGAGCCGATTCTGGGGTCATGAAACTGATCAGCTTGCGCCCGATGACGTCCTGACGACGGTAACCGACCAGCGCGAGCCAGGCGTCACTCACCGACCGCAGGTGTCCATCCGTATCCAACGAGTGCAGCGGCAGCGGCGTCTTGCTGTAGAGCTCCTTGAAGCGTTCCTCGCTACGCCGCAGCGCGGCTGCCTCCTGCTCGCTGACCATCGCGCGGCGTCGATCATGCAGAGAGGCGGCAAGGCCGAAGAACAGAACCACGAAGGTTGAGCCCGAGACGGCCGATGCGAGGGACACAAGATCCAAGCCGCCACCCGGCAGGGCAGGTTGAGTGGCGTCCAGGGTGGTGAAGTGCGCGCCGACCATGGCGGAGTAGTGCATGCCGGCGATTGCGAAACCCATCGCTACCGCTGACACAGCCTGTAGAAGGGGCCTGGGCCCCTTGGCCGCCAGCCACAGGGCCACGGTCGAGGCGCCAATGGCGATGGCGAAGGAAATTGCCACCCACAAGCCGTCGTAGCTGAGCTCGGCGTTCATGGTCATGGCTGCCATCCCCATATAGTGCATTGCACCTATGCCAAGCCCCATGAACAGCCCGCCGATGCCAAGCGTGGAGCGCTTCGAGCCCCGGATACCTACCGCAAAGAAACTGATGGCCGTCACCACCATCGGCACGATGAAGGACCAGAGCGTCAGACGCAAATCGTAGCGGATCTCCATGCCCGGCATGCCGAACGCGAGCATGCCGATGAAATGCATCGACCAGATGCTGCCGCCCATGCAGGCGGCTGCGGTGGCCAGCCAGGCGTGGCGGGCCCAGCCTATGGCGACCTTGCTTCGACTGGCAAGGTCCAGAGCCGTGAACGAGCCGGCGATGGCGATCAGAATGGACAGGCTTACCAGAGCAATGTTGTAGGTGGTGTGCATAGGCATCTCGCTGGCAAGGCTATCGATGCCTCTTCAGTTTTGCAGACCTGGCCGTGCCTTTGTCGGTTGCCGACCAGCGGTGGTTAGTCTTCTGGAGCCACGTTCTACAGAAGTCCAGGCGTCGAAATCGGTTCTCTCGTTGTCGCTGCTGATAATTCATCCTATGATCGGCTAAATTCTTACGGAGTGGTCGATATGGCTCTGCAGCAAACGGCGCGTTCGTCATTGGTTGAGCAGGTGATTGGGCAACTGCGTTCGCAGATCACAGCGGGGCAGTGGCCATGCGGTGCGCGGATTCCCACGGAAAGTCAGCTCAGCGAGTCGTTGGGCGTAGGACGCAACACGATTCGCGAAGCGGTAAGGGCGCTGGTGCATACCGGCGTCCTGGAGGTTCGCCAGGGCGCCGGAACATTCGTGCGCTCTGTCCGCGACCCTGCTGGCCTGCTTCAGCATTTGGAGCGCGCGGCCCTGCACGACCAGTTGGAGGTTCGTCGTGCTCTGGAGGTGGAGGCGGCACGCCTCGCTGCGTCTCGCCGTAGCGAAGAGGATCTGCAAGCCATCCACGACGCGCTTGGGGCGAGAGGAAGCTGGAACGATGAAGCCTCGTTGGCGGACTTCGTTCAGCGAGACGCGCAGTTTCATCTGAATATCGTCCGGGCCAGCCATAACGCTACGTTGCTGGAGATGTACCAGTTCTTCTGGGCTGGCCTGCAGAACACCATCGTCAGAACGGAAGCGGAGCATCAACTCCCCGAGCCGACCTATCAGGCACATGCCGCACTCTACGAGGCCATCCGCAGCGGCTGTCCCGAGCAAGCCGCCATAGCGGCCAGCGAGCTGCTGACCCCCGCGCTGGAAGCCCTCGCCAGAACGCTCGAACACGCCACCCACCCATTGAAGGAACAGGAGTAAGTAGCGCATGGACCATTCACTCGCCACCTGGCTAATTCTACTTGTGGCGGCATTTCTCGGCGGCGGCTTGAACGCTATCGCCGGTGGCGGGAGCTTTTTCACCTTCCCGGCTCTGGTTTATGCAGGGGTGCCCGCCGTCGCGGCCAATGCATCCGGAACCCTTGCGCTCTTGCCCGGCTACTTCGCCAGCACCTGGGGATATCGCGAGGACCTCAAACCGCCGGCCACGCTGACGATGAGCGCAGTCATTGCCATCAGCCTGGGCGGCGGCGCCATTGGCGCGGCTTTGCTGTTGACGACTCCTGACGAAATGTTCCGCGCCATCGTGCCCTGGCTCCTGCTGTTCGCCACGTTGCTGTTCGCATTCGGCCCATGGCTGTTGCGCATGTTCAGCGGCAATGCCCGTGAAGGCGAAGCCGGCGCCTGGCTGCAAGGTTGCACACTGGCAGTGGTGAGTATCTACGGAGGCTACTTCAACGGCGGATTGGGTATCGTCCTGCTGGCCGCGTTCAGCCTGCTCGGCCATAGCAGCATCAACTCCATGCAAGGGCTAAAGAATCTGGTTTCGTCGGTACTGACGGCCATCGCGGTGTCGGTCTACGCGTTTGGCGGGGCCATCCTGTGGAAAGAGGCGCTGGTCATGATGCTGGCTGCCAGTGTCGGGGGTTACTTCATGGCGCGCGTCGGCCGAAAGTTGCCGCCGGCATTCGTGCGGGCTGTCGTGATCGTCACGGGTTCGGTCATGACGGTGCTGTTCTTCCGCAGTTGAGCACCTCGAGACGACGATATTTCGCTTTCGTCGCTAGGTGATGCATCGTGAGCGAGCCAGGGCGTCTGCGATGCGGCCGTTGGCTTGTAGCAAGCGATCGCTCCTCCTGTGCCGCCGGTAACGATCCCTGCCTCGACGCAGAAAAGGCCCGTACCAACGAACTGGGTTTCGAGTTCCGCTGCGGCGGGGCGGAGCTATCACCACAACGACGTCGAGCTCGACGGCGACGAGCTCAATGTCTATGAGCACAACGGTCTCGGTACGACGGTCGGCGATACCTGGACCGGTTTTGCCGACTATCGCGCCAGTGATGCTTTGTCCTTCGGTTGGCAAGGACGCTTCGTCAGCGGCGTCGATTCGCTGCGTACCGGTGTGGGCACGCTGGACAAGCCTGGCTATGGTGTGCACGACCTCTACGCCCAATGGTCAGCGCTGAGCAATGATCGGCTGGTGGTGAGCCTGACGCTGAAGAATATCTTCGACAAGCAGTACCTGGATCACGCTAGTAACGAGGATTTCGAACACATCCCCGGGTACGAAGGCGTGCGTGGTAGCTACGAGCCGGGCCGCGAGCTGCGCCTCGGTGTAGCACTGCGGATCTGAAGGCCGCCTGCTGAGCCCGGAGGTACCATGCCTCCGGGCTTGCCTGGGACCGTGGCGTCAGACCAGCGACAAGCTAACCTGGATATTTCCGCGGGTTGCGTTGGAGTAGGGGCATACCTGATGGGCGGCTTCGACCAGCCGCTGGGCCAGTTCTCGGTCCAGTCCCGGCAGGCTGACCTGCAGCGCGACTTCCAGGCCGAAACCACCCGGAATCTGGCCGATCCCGACGTTGGCGGTGATGGACGTTTCTGCCGGAAGCGCCTGCTGCTGTTGGCCAGCGACGAATTTCAAGGCACCGATGAAGCAGGCCGAGTAGCCTGCCGCAAAGAGCTGCTCCGGGTTGGTCGCGTTACCGCCCTGACCGCCAAGCTCCCTTGGTGTGGCCAGCCTGACGTCAAGGTTGCCGTCCGTCGATATGGCGCGACCGTCGCGTCCGCCGGTGGCGGTAACGGTGGCGGTATACAGGGCTTGGATGGTCTGCATGGTACTCTCCTCACGTTATACGCAAAATAATTGCGCGCTAAATAATGTCGGGGAAAGCTAGCCGGCAATTTCTTTGTGCGCAAGATAATATTTCGTTTCGAACCCGGGCTATCGTTGCGAGACGAGCCGCAATGGCTCAGAGCAGCTTCAGCAGAGCGCTACGCAAGGCAACTACCTGGTCCTTCAGCGTTGCAACGGCTTCGGTAGACTGACCGCTGGCACCGAGGATGCTCGCGGGAATGCACTCGGCTTGTTCCTGCAGCGCGCGTCCTTTATCGGTGAGACGCAGCTCGACAACACGCTCGTCGTCGCTACGGCGAGTGCGGGTGATCAATCCTTCCGTTTCCAGCCGCTTGAGCAAGGGTGTCAGTGATCCCGGGTCCGTCATCAGGCGGGAGCTGGCATCGCCGACGGTGATGCCATCGGCTTCCCACAGCACGAGCATCGCCAGGTATTGCGGGTAGGTCAGGCCGATGCGCTGGAGCATCGGCTTGTAGACCTTGGTCATCAGCAGCGAGGTCGAATGCAGGGCGAAGCAGAGCTGGTTGTCCAGTTGCAAGGCCGGGCATGAAGGGGGCTTGGTCATGGGAAGTGTGATCGGATGCGGTGGCCGCTACGTTAGCGTTCCTGAGCGCGTGGAGCAACGCATCCGCCGCTGGCTGGGCGCCTTGCAACGATCCTTATTGTGCACTGTTCATTCTTTCCCGTACCGGATATTCCTCACCGGCCATTACATGCGACTCATGGACGAGCCCCCGTTTTGCGCACTGCCATAACCATCTGTCGGCCAGTTGAATATATAAGTTCGAAGGGCGTAATTAATCCCGCGGTTTGCGCCGGAGTTGCTCGATTTGATCAGCGTCAATTTCATCAAGCAGAGCGGATTAATACTGCATCAATGATTTTTGATATTCGGATCATTAAATCTGATATGTGCAGCCTGGGCGTGCATCGGACTGCTGGCGGACAGGTCTTGGCCGTCTAGAATGGACCTTGCAGCTGTTCGGTATTCGAGCATGAGTCGAATGAAGGCGAGCCTCTTGGAATATGGGTTATTAAGCCCGCGACTCATGTGTAAACGGCCGAATAGAAGTAACTTCGAGTTTCGCCGGCAAGCGGCCTGCAATAACGATGAAGTAATCATCAGACAGCAGTGCTTCGTCAAATCAGTCTTTAACCGGGCAATCGCGGGTAGCGGAGCGATAAAAGTTCATCCCCTTCTCGGAGCGGCGCAGAGGCATAGGCGCCGCGCGGTGCTGAACTCATTGGCCCGGAGAGGCTTGAGCGCTGTTGTACCGAACTCTGACAGCCCGACGGTGGGTAGCGATTGCCGTCAAAGGAGAACCGCATGCAAGCCAAAAAGCTCTACGGTCCGGTGAAATTGTTGAGCTTCGTCGTGCTGCTTCTGATGCTCGGCGCAATGCTTTACGCGCTCTCGATGACCCTCATTCACTGGACCGGCATCAATGTCTGAGGGGGTGAAATGAACAACCGCCAAGCCAGGCTTTTCGCGGTAGCCGCAACCGGAGTGGCCGCGCTCGTATTCCTCGGACTGACTGTCGACAGTCATCGGCAGTTTCCCGAGCTGACCAACGCTGAGAACATCACGGCGCAGGTCAGTCACGGCATGGATGTATGGCACAAGTACAACTGCATCAACTGCCACACCTTGTTCGGCGAAGGGGCGTACTACGCACCGGACCTGACCAAGATCACCCAGCATCGCGGCGAGCCATATCTGAAAGCGTACATGCGCGATCCGTCCAAGTTCTACGACGAGCAGGTCCACCGCCGCCTGATGCCTAAGCAGGACCTGGCGGAGAGCGAAATCGATGACCTGATCGTATTCCTCGATTGGGTCAGCAAGGTCGACAACCAAGGTTGGCCGCCGCGACCGATCCTGATCACCGGCAGTTTCGTTCCGGGCGCCGATACGCTGAAGACTGGTGGCACGCAACGTAGCGACTTGCCTCCTGGGGCGCGGCCAGTGGACGCAGAGGACGACGAGCGCGCACTGGGAGAGCAGGTGTTCCGCGCAGCGGTACCGGCTTGCAACGCCTGCCACTCCACCGCGCCGGGTGCCGACATGGCAGGGCCGACCTTATCCGGCATCGCGACTCGCGCCGCGCAAGTGATCGCTTCGCCCGACTACCAGGGGCAGGCTCAGGACGCACGCGGCTACATCCGCGAATCGATCGTCGCCCCCAGCGCGCACATCGTTGCAGGCGCGATGTACTCGGCTGACGGCACCTCGTTCATGCCGACCGGCTACAGCGAGAGCCTTACGGACGAACAGATCGATCAGCTGACAGCCTATCTCGAAACGCTCAAGTGACACGCGCACGGCACAGGCCCGGCCTGTTCCATGCTCGCTGCAAGGGGAAACTAAGATGCGCTATCAGTCCCAATCGGTCGCTTACTGGTATTTCGCCGTGGCGATGGTCCTGTTCGGCCTTCAGCTGGTTTTCGGCCTGTTGTCTGCGACCAAGTACATCGGACCGGACCCATTGCTGTACATCCTGCCATTCGACGTGACCAAGGTTATCCATACCAACCTGCTGATCGTCTGGGTGCTGACCGGATTCATGGGCGCGACCTATTGGATGATTCCTGAGGAGTCGCGTACCGAGTTGCATAGCACCAGGCTAGCCTATGTGCAGCTAGTGCTGTGGACGCTGATGGGTGTCACCGCGATCATCGGCTACCTGTTCCGCTACGGGACGGGCAACAAGCTGCTGGAGCAACCGCTGCCGCACAAGATCGTGATCGTCATCTGTATGCTGATCTTTCTCTACAACGTCGGCATGACGATCCGTAAATCCGGGCGCTTCACGACCACCGAAGCGGTGCTGATGATCGGCTTCGTCAGTGCCGCGCTGTTGTATCTGCCTGCATTGCTGCACTACGAGAACTACACCGTTTCGATCTTCTATCGCTGGTGGACCATCCACCTATGGGTCGAGGGTGTCTGGATGATGATCATGGGTGGCTTTCTGGCGTACCTGCTTATCCGCTTGTCCGGCGCGGACCGAGAGGTCATGGAGAAATGGCTGTACGTGATCGTCGGCCTGGTGTTTCTTGCCGGCATCCTCGGTACGGCGCATCACTACTATTGGGTCGGTGTGCCCACTTACTGGCTGCCCATTGGCGGATTCTTCAGCGCGCTCGAGCCGCTCGCGCTGGTTGGCATGGCCGCCTACGCCTATGGTGCGATGCGCCGCTCAGGCCTGGCGCATCCGAATACGCTGGCGCTGCACTGGACGATCGGCAGCGCGGTGTTTGCGCTGTTCGGCGCCGGGCTGCTCGGCTTGGCTCATACCTGGCCCAGCGTTAACAAATGGACCCACGGCACGCTGATCACCGCGATGCATGGTCACGCCGCCTTCTATGGGGCCTACGCCATGATTGTGCTGGCGATGATCACTTACGCTTTGCCATCGATGACCGCCGGCCGAAGGGAGCAGGGCAGCACGCTGGGCTACTGGGCGTTCTGGCTGCAGATCACCGGCATGTTCGGCATGACGTTGTCATTTGCCACGGCAGGTATCGCTCAGGTCTACCTCGAACGGATCATGGGCATGGGCTACCTGGATGCGCAGCTGAAGATCCAGATTCACTTCGTCATGCTGATCGCTACCGCCTCGCTGTTTACCGTGGGCGTTGCCTTGTTCATCTATGACTTTTTCCGCCATGCGCCGCGCTTCAGCACGGACGGGGCCGATTCGGCCTTGGCAGAGGCGCGCGCGACATGACGTTGCCAGAGCGCGCTCCACTGTCCCAGGCCTGTGCGGGCGAACCGTTCTATTTACCCGGTGGCAACGAAGTCGCGGTGTTCGAGCGCTGCCACGCGCGTGGTCTGGCCGTCATGCTCAAAGGTCCGACCGGTTGCGGCAAAACGCGTTTCGTCGAACACATGGCCTGGAAGTTGGAGCGGCCATTGATCACCGTAGCGTGCCACGATGACTTGTCCGCCAGCGACCTGATCGGCCGCTTCCTGATCCGCCATGACGGCACCGTGTGGCAGGACGGCCCGCTCACCCGAGCGGTACGCGAGGGAGCCATTTGCTATCTGGACGAGGTCGTCGAGGCGCGGCAGGACACCGTAGTGGTTCTGCACGCGCTGACCGATCACCGGCGACTGCTGCCCATCGACAAGACCGGTGAGTTACTGGTCGCCTCACCGGGTTTTCAGCTGGTGATTTCCTACAACCCGGGCTATCAGCGGATGCTCAAGGACCTTAAGCCCAGCACGCGCCAGCGCTTCGTGGCAATGAATCTCGATTTTCCGGGCGAAGAACAGGAAGCGAGGATCGTACAGCGGGAGAGCGGGGCGGACGCACCCACCTCAAGGGCGCTGGTCGCGCTGGCGCATCGGCTGCGAGCCTTGCGCGACCGAGGCCTTACCGAGGTGCCCAGCACTCGTCTGCTGATCGCCGCGGGTGCGCTGTGTGCCGATGGCATACCGGTACGTGAGGCCTGTCTGGCGGCGATCGTGGCACCTCTGTCGGACGACGAAGCGCTGGCCGAGGCGATGCAGGACCTGGTCTCTGGAATGTTCGTCTAGGACATGGCCGAAGCAGAGGAAGTCCTGACCGATGCGGCACGTCACGCCACCGTGTTCGTCCAACGTTTGTGGCGGCGCTTCGGTCCAGACTCGCCGGAGCCGAAAAGTGTTCCGCTCAGCGAGGTGGCCGAGCGGTTGGAGCTGCTGCTGGCGGCAGTAACCGGACATAGCTATCGGCTACGCATCGCCCAACCGCCGCCACGCCCCACATTGCTGGCGGAGATGTTCGGCCAAAGCCCTCGACCGCACCGCCTGGCGGCGGTGCCGGCGACCGACGGTGCGAGCATCTGGTTGCCACGGGCGGTGCATGTTCCAGACCGTACGCTGGCAACGTCGCTATACAAGGTCATGGCCCTGCAGCAAGCGATGCGGATCCGTCGGGGTAGCGCCCTGATCGACTGGCGCAGCCTCACACCCATGACCGGTGCGCTTTATCGATTGCTCGAAGCTCATGCGGCCGAGCAGGAGCTATTGCGGGAAATGCCGGGGCTGGCGGAGGCGGTGCGAACGCTACGAGCCCACGCGTTGGCATTCCGCCCGCCGTTGAGTGCATTTGGGGCGGCGCGTCGGCCACTGGAGATTCGCGTGCGAGAATGGCTCGGCGGCGAGCTCGATGAGTTGCCGCTTCCTTCATCAGCCGAAGATTCTTGCGGCTGGGCCACACGCCTGCTGGATCGCTGGCAACTGCAGCCAGCCGCAGGCGGCCGGATCGGCCTCGACCCGCTGTTCGCCGACTACTGGTCGGGCGCCTTGCTTGCGCCGACGACGGATCATCGCGCCGCTGGTTGTGCGGAGGCCGACCAGGAGCCAGCGCTGTCTCCGCCGCGCAGCGTACGGATGTGGCGGCGACCCGATGTCCGTCAGGCGCAGCCGGACGAGGACGAGTCGCCGCAGAGCGGACCACTGATGATCCAGCTCGATGAGCCGCATCCCCATGCGGAAGATCCGCTGGGCTTGCAGCGCCCGATCGATCGGGACGACGCAGGCGATACCGAGCTGTTCGGCGAAATGGTTGGCGACTTGCCCCAGGCGCGCTTGGTCGCTTCTTCCGGACAGCCGAAGGAGGTACTGCTCAGTGACGAGCCACCGGACGGCTCGCCAGCGTCCGCAATTGCCGGCAACGCTTCGCAGGCTGGCATCCTTTATCCGGAGTGGGATTACCGGATAGGTCGTTATCGGGACCAGGGCGCGTTCGTGCAGGTGCATGCCGCGCTGCCAGGCAGTTCTGCCTGGGTACGAGACACGCTCGAATCCCATCGCGGCATGCTCGACGGGATTCGTCGCCGTTTCGAGATGCTGCGCTCGCATCGCGCCTGGGTGCGCGGGCGCGTCGACGGTGAAGAGCTGGATCTGGACGCCTATGTCGCTGCCGTGGCGAACCTGCGAGCCGGAGCGGGTCTGGACGACCGCCTGTACCGAAGTCAGCGGTCGATACAGCGTGATCTGGCGATCATGTTGCTGATCGATGTGAGTGGCTCGACCGATAGCTGGATATCGCAGGGGCGGCGCGTTATCGATGTCGAGCGGGAGGCACTGTTGCTGGTAGGCATCGCGTTGCAAAGCCTGGGGGCGCCGTATGCGATACAGGCATTTTCCGGGCAGGGGCGGACCGCGGTCGTAGTGCGCAACATCAAATCGTTCGACGAGGCTTTCGGGCAGGACATCGCATTACGCATCGCCGCCCTGGAGCCGGAACACTACACGCGTTGTGGTGCGGCCATACGTCATGCCAGTGCCTCACTTATGCGTCAGCCCGCTACACGTCGATTGTTGCTGGTGCTGTCCGACGGCAAGCCAAGCGACAGCGACGACTACGAAGGTCGTCACGGTGTCGAGGATTCCCGCCAGGCCGTGCTTGAGGCGGTGCTGCAGGGGATATCGCCGTTTTGTCTCACTGTCGATCGGCAGGCCGGAGCCTACCTGCCGCGGATGTTCGGCACGAGCCGCTATGCGCTGCTTCCCCGGCCTGGTCTCTTGCCAACGGTGCTGCTCGACTGGATGAAACGCCTGGTGCAGAGCTAGCCGCTGCGGCAGTCGTAAGGTTCAGCCATATGGCGAAGCGAACGGCGGCGACCTGGCAACCGTACCGGTCATTCGGCGGCCATGAAGGGCAGGGTGACTTATGCCAACCGAGCCACTAGAATGCTTGCCCATTCTGGGGCCGGAACGCCCGGCTTATGTCTGTGCAACGAGGAAAATCCATGCAAGTTTCTGTTGAAAGCACCTCCGCTCTTGAGCGCCGCATGACCATCGGCGTGCCGGTCGAGCGCATCGAGACCGAAGTCAACAAGCGTCTGCAACAGACCGCCAGCCGTGCCAAGATTCCTGGTTTCCGTCCCGGCAAGGTGCCGATGAGCGTGATTCGCCAGCGCTATGAAGAGGCCGCTCGTCAGGAAGCACTGGGCGACCTGATCCAGTCGACTTTCTACGAAGCCATCGTTGCCGAGAAACTGAATCCGGCCGGCGCTCCGTCCGTCGAACCGAAAGTGTTCGAGAAGGGCAAGGACCTCGAGTACGTCGCCACCTTCGAAGTATTCCCCGAATTCGAGGTGGCTGGTTTCGAGGCCATCGAGATCGAGCGCCTGCAGGCTGAAGTGACCGACGCCGACGTCGATAACATGCTGGAAATCCTGCGCAAGCAGAACACTCGCTTCGAGAATGTCGAGCGTGCCGCCGAGAACGGTGACCAGCTGACCATCGACTTCGTCGGCAAGATCGACGGCGAAGCCTTCGCCGGCGGCTCGGCCAAGGGCACTCAGCTGGTGCTGGGCTCAGGTCGCATGATCCCGGGCTTCGAAGACGCCCTGGTGGGTGCCAAGGCCGGTGAAGAGCGCGTGATCAACCCGACCTTCCCTGAGGATTATCAGAACCTCGACCTGGCCGGCAAGACTGCTGAGTTCACCGTCACGGTGAACAACGTTGCTGCTCCGCAGCTGCCGGAACTCAATGATGAGTTCTTCGCCCAGTTCGGCGTTCAGGAAGGCGGTGTGGAAGGTTTCCGCGCCGAGGTGAAGAAGAACATGGAGCGCGAACTGCGTCAGGCCATCAAGACCAAGGTGAAGAATCAGGTCATGGAAGGTCTGGTCGCTGGCAACCCGATCGAGGTGCCGAAGGCGCTGATCGACAACGAGGTGAACCGTCTGCGTACCCAGGCTGTTCAGCAGTTCGGCGGCAACATCAAGCCTGACCAGCTGCCGGCCGAGCTGTTCCAGGAGCAGGCCAAGCGCCGCGTCGTGCTGGGTCTGATCGTCGCTGAGGTGGTCAAGCAGAAAGAGCTCAAGCCCGACGAAGCACGCGTTCGCGAGCTGATCGAGGAGATGGCGTCTGCTTACCAGGAGCCGGAGCAGGTGGTGGCCTGGTACTACAAGAATGCCGATCAGTTGAACGAAGTTCGCTCGGTTGTGCTCGAAGAGCAAGTTGTAGATACTGTTCTGCAGCAAGCCAAGGTGACCGACAAATCGGTCTCCTACGAAGAAGCTGTCAAGCCTGCGGAAGCTCCGCAAGCCGCCTGATTTCTTCATCTTTCCGAGTGCACCAACATAAGCCAGCCTCGTGCTGGCTTATGTCTTTTGAGGCATGACATAGGGAGTATCGTTGGAACATGTCCCGCAATCCTTTTATGCAAGCTCCGGACATTCAGGCCGCCGGTGGCCTGGTCCCGATGGTGATCGAGCAGTCCGCACGCGGTGAGCGCGCTTACGACATCTATTCCCGCCTCCTGAAGGAGCGGGTGATCTTCATGGTCGGCCAGGTCGAAGACTACATGGCCAATCTGATCGTTGCGCAAATGCTCTTTCTCGAGGCGGAAAACCCTGAGAAGGACATCCATCTTTACATCAACTCCCCGGGCGGTTCGGTCACTGCCGGTATGTCGATCTACGACACCATGCAGTTCATCAAGCCGAACGTGTCGACGATCTGCATCGGCCAGGCCTGTTCCATGGGAGCCTTGCTGTTGGCCGGCGGTACGGCTGGCAAGCGTTACTGTCTGCCGCACTCGCGCATGATGATTCACCAGCCGCTGGGCGGTTTCCAGGGGCAGGCGTCGGATATCGAGATTCATGCCCGTGAAATCCTCACGATCCGCGAGCGCCTTAACAAGGTCCTGGCACACCACACCGGTCAGCCGATGGATGTGATTGCCCGAGATACCGACCGCGACAACTTCATGAGCGGCGAAGAAGCCGTCAAGTACGGCTTGATCGATCAGGTACTGACTCAGCGCCAGTTGGCACTTTGATCGCTCGCAGCCTGCGATATGCGGCCACCCCGTGGGCTTGAAAAAGCCCACGATTGCCTTCATCTTGTGTTTCAAGCCTTCCCGATTGGATCGACCGAATGACTGACACCCGCAACGGCGAGGACTCCGGCAAACTGCTCTATTGCTCTTTCTGCGGCAAAAGCCAGCATGAAGTACGCAAGTTGATCGCCGGGCCCTCCGTTTTCATCTGCGACGAGTGCGTCGACCTGTGCAATGACATCATCCGTGAGGAGGTGCAGGAAGCGCAGGCTGAGAGCAACGCGCATAAACTGCCCGCGCCCAAGGAGATCAGCGCCATTCTCGACCAGTACGTCATTGGTCAGGAGCGTGCGAAGAAGATCCTGGCGGTGGCCGTTTACAACCATTACAAGCGGCTGAACCAGCGCGACAAGAAAGAAGAAGTCGAGCTGGGCAAGAGCAACATCCTGTTGATCGGTCCGACCGGTTCGGGCAAGACACTGCTTGCTGAGACATTGGCGCGCCTGCTGAATGTTCCGTTCACTATCGCTGATGCGACGACCCTCACCGAAGCCGGTTACGTGGGCGAGGATGTCGAGAACATCATTCAGAAGCTGCTGCAAAAATGCGACTACGACGTAGAAAAGGCCCAGATGGGTATCGTCTACATTGACGAGATCGACAAGATCTCGCGCAAGTCCGACAACCCTTCGATCACCCGCGACGTTTCCGGTGAAGGTGTCCAGCAAGCGCTGCTGAAACTGATCGAGGGTACGGTTGCGTCCGTGCCGCCGCAGGGTGGTCGCAAGCACCCGCAGCAGGAGTTTCTGCAGGTCGACACCCGCAACATCCTGTTCATTTGTGGCGGGGCTTTCGCCGGCCTGGAAAAGGTGATTCAAGGGCGCTCGACTCAGGGCGGTATTGGCTTCAATGCCGAGGTTCGCAGCAAGGATCCGGGTAAGAAGATTGGCGAATCGCTGCGGGCGGTAGAGCCGGATGATCTGGTCAAGTTCGGCCTGATCCCGGAATTCGTGGGTCGTCTGCCGGTAATCGCTACACTCGACGAGCTCGACGAGGCGGCGCTGATCCAGATTCTTACCGAGCCCAAGAATGCGCTGACCAAGCAGTACGCCAAACTGTTCGAGCTTGAAGGCGTTGATCTGGAGTTTCGTGCCGACGCACTGAAGGCCGTGGCCCATCGCGCGCTGGAGCGCAAGACTGGCGCGCGCGGTTTGCGTTCGATTCTGGAAGGCGTGTTGCTGGATACCATGTACGAGATTCCTTCGCAGAAGGATGTCAGCAAGGTAGTGATCGACGAAAGCGTGATCGAAGGTACCTCCCAGCCGCTGTTGATTTACGAGAATACGGAGCCACCAGCCAAGGCTGCGCCTGAGGCGTGATCGAACAAAGGGGCCTGCGGGCCCCTTTGTGTTTGCTCGCTGCCTTGTTTTTTGCGGGGCGCGCCCTCATCTTTGGTTGAAGGGCATTGCCCGTCCGTTTACCGCCGTATGGCCGTCGTAGAGCTGAATTTATGAAGACAACCATCGAATTGCCCCTTTTGCCGCTGCGAGACGTGGTGGTCTATCCGCACATGGTGATCCCGCTATTCGTTGGCCGTGAGAAATCCATCGAAGCCCTCGAGTCCGCCATGTCCGGCGACAAGCAGATCCTGCTGGTTGCGCAGAAGAATCCGGCGGACGACGATCCGGCCGAGGACGCGTTGTATCGCGTTGGTACGGTCGCCACCGTATTGCAACTGCTGAAGCTGCCGGACGGGACCGTCAAGGTGCTGGTCGAGGGGGAGCAGCGCGGCGCCATCGAGCGCTTCGCCGACGTGGACAATCATTGCCGCGCGGAGGTCTCGCTGATCGAAGAGGCCGAAGTCGAGGCCCGCGAATCCGAGGTCTTCACCCGTAGCCTGCTCAGTCAGTTCGAGCAATACGTCCAGCTTGGCAAGAAGGTTCCGGCAGAAGTTCTGTCCTCACTGAGCAGCATCGACGAGCCTGCCCGCCTGGTGGATACCATGGCGGCGCACATGGCGCTGAAGATCGAACAGAAGCAGCAAATTCTCGAGATTACCGACCTGCCGGCGCGGGTCGAGCATGTGCTGGCGCTGCTGGATGCGGAAATTGATCTGCTGCAGGTGGAGAAGCGCATTCGAGGTCGCGTCAAGAAGCAGATGGAGCGCAGCCAGCGTGAGTACTACCTGAACGAGCAAATGAAGGCCATTCAGAAAGAACTCGGTGACATCGATGAGGGCCATAACGAAGTCGATGATCTGAAGAAGCGCATCGAGAACGCTGGCCTTAGCAAGGACGCCTATACCAAGGCCCTGGCCGAACTCAACAAGCTCAAGCAGATGTCGCCGATGTCTGCAGAGGCGACGGTGGTTCGTACCTATATCGACTGGCTGGTGAATGTGCCGTGGAAGGCCGCGAGCAAGGTGCGGCTGGATCTTGCCAAGGCTGAGGAAGTGCTCGACGCCGATCATTATGGCTTGGAAGAGGTCAAGGACCGCATCCTCGAATATCTCGCCGTGCAGAAGCGCGTCAAGAAATTAAAGGGGCCTGTGCTCTGCCTGGTTGGTCCTCCCGGGGTTGGTAAGACCTCCCTGGCTGAGTCGATCGCGCGTTCGACCAATCGCAAGTTCGTGCGCATGGCATTGGGCGGCGTGCGGGACGAAGCGGAAATCCGTGGTCACCGTCGTACTTACATCGGTTCCATGCCTGGGCGCCTGATCCAGAAGATGACCAAGGTTGGCGTACGTAACCCGCTGTTCCTGCTCGACGAAATCGACAAGATGGGCAGCGACATGCGAGGTGATCCAGCGTCGGCACTGCTGGAAGTGCTCGATCCCGAGCAGAACCACAATTTCAACGATCACTATCTGGAGGTCGACTATGACCTTTCGGACGTGATGTTCCTCTGCACCGCTAACTCGATGAACATACCAGCACCGTTGCTCGATCGCATGGAAGTCATCCGCCTGCCGGGCTATACCGAGGACGAGAAGGTCAACATCGCCACACGTTATCTGGCACCCAAACAGATCGAGGCCAATGGTCTGAAGAAGGGTGAGCTGGAGTTCCAGGAAGGCGCTATCAGGGACATCATCCGCTACTACACCCGCGAGGCCGGTGTCCGCAGTCTTGAGCGCCAGCTGGCCAAGGTGTGCCGCAAGGTGGTTAAGGAGCATGCGGCCGAGAAACGCTTCCATGTGGTTGTGGACGCCGATTCTCTCGAGCATTTCCTGGGTGTGCGCAAGTTCCGCTACGGTCTGGCTGAGCAGCAGGATCAGATCGGCCAGGTAACAGGCCTGGCCTGGACGCAAGTTGGCGGCGAGCTCCTGACGATCGAGGCCGCCGTGGTTCCGGGCAAGGGGCGGTTGACCAAGACAGGCTCGCTCGGCGAAGTGATGGGCGAGTCGATCACAGCTGCGTTGACGGTCGTTCGCAGTCGCTCGGCCAGTCTGGGTATCGCAGCAGATTTCCACGAGAAGCAGGATATCCACATTCACGTCCCGGAAGGTGCAACTCCCAAGGATGGCCCCAGTGCCGGTATTGGTATGTGCACAGCGCTCGTATCGGCTCTTACGCAAATCCCGGTGCGCGCAGATGTCGCAATGACCGGTGAGATTACATTGCGTGGACAGGTACTCGCCATTGGTGGGCTCAAGGAGAAACTTCTCGCGGCACATCGCGGCGGGATCAAGACAGTCATCATCCCGGAAGAGAATCAGCGTGATCTGAAAGAGATTCCTGAAAATATTAAGCAGGACCTGCAGATTAAACCGGTTAAGTGGATTGACGAGGTCCTGCAAATTGCGCTGCAATACGCGCCGGAGCCCTTGTCCGATGCGGCTCCCGAGATTGTTGCAAAGGATGACAAGCGCGAGCCTGATTCCAAGGAGCGAATCAGCACGCATTAGTCTGGATGGCCACGTTGACACATTTCAGGTGCCCTTGTTTAATCGGCCTCTTGTGTCATTGCCGTCTAGCACCGCTTTGCTTACACCCGAAAATTAAAGATACGACTCAACAGAAATAAGGGGACTTAGAGTGAACAAGTCGGAACTGATCGATGCCATCGCTGCATCTGCTGATATCCCAAAAGCTGTTGCTGGCCGCGCGCTGGATGCAGTGATCGAATCCGTCACCGGCGCCCTGAAGGCAGGTGACTCCGTGGTACTGGTTGGTTTCGGTACTTTCGCTGTCAAGGAGCGCGCTGCTCGCACTGGTCGCAATCCGCAGACCGGCAAGCCGATCAACATCGCCGCTGCCAAGATCCCTGGCTTCAAGGCTGGCAAAGCTCTGAAAGACGCCGTCAACTAAGCGTTTTTCACCCAGCCAGTCAGCGTGCGCTGCTCTGGCTTGGGGCGGTTGAAGGGCAGGTAAGGCCTGCCCGATCCGGCTTGGGGGAATAAGCCCAACCGCTCCATAAGCTCCGAGAAGGCGCATCCCTGGATGCGCCTTTCTTTTATCCGGTTTCCACCCGCGTTGCGCACCCATCGCGCCGCAGACTCCTGGGGGTCGCATGCTTCAGAACATCAGGGACAATTCTCAAGGCTGGATAGCCAAGACCATCATCGGCATCATCGTGGTGCTGCTGGCGCTCACTGGTTTCGACGCCATCTTCAATGCCGCGAGCAACAGCCAGACTGCGGCCGAGGTCAATGGCGAAGAAATCTCCCGCTACGACCTCGACCAGGCGATGAATATGCAGCGGCGGCAGCTGGCTCAGCAGCTGGGCAGCGACTTCGACCCCTCCATGCTCGACGAGCGCCTGCTGCGCAACGCAGCGCTCGGCTCGTTGATTGACCGGATGCTGCTCTTGCAGAGCGCGAAGAGCGCCGACTTCGCTTTTTCCCGTGAGGCGCTCGACCAATTGATCCTGCAGACGCCCGAGTTTCAGGTGGACGGGGTCTTCAACGCTGCGCGTTTCGACCAAGTCCTGCAGCAAATGGGTTATTCCCGTGTTCAGTTCCGTCAGCTTCTCGAGCAGGAAATGCTCATCGGTCAGCTGCGTGCCGGCATCTCCGGCACCGGTTTCGTAACCGATCAACAGGTCGAGAACTTCGCGCGGTTGGAGATGCAGACGCGGGATTTCGACACGCTCACCATCCCGGCTCGCAGTGACACGATAGAGGTCAGCGGCGAGCAGATCAGCGAGTACTACGAGGCCAACGCCGATCGGTTCCGCACCCCCGAGCAGGTCATCGTCGAATACGTCGAGCTGAAGAAGGAGTCGTTCTTCGATCAGGTCGAGGTGTCTGATGAGGAGCTGCAGGCGCTCTACCAGAAGCAGATCGCCAACCTGGCGGAGCAGCGCCGCGCCGCGCATATCCTCATCGAAACCGGTGCAGAGTCGGGCGATGACGAGGCCAAGGCCAAGATCGACGAGATTGCTGCGCGTGTGAAGGGTGGGGAAGATTTCGCCGCCGTCGCCAAGGAGGTTTCTCAGGATCCAGGCTCCGCCAACGAAGGTGGCGATCTGGGCTTCGCCGGGCCTGGCGTATACGACCCAGCGTTCGAAGAAGCGCTTTACGCGCTGAAAGAAGGGGAAGTGTCGGCGCCGGTCCGGTCCGAATTCGGCTGGCACATTATCAAGCTGCTCGGTGTTCAGTCGCCGGAAGTGCCTTCCCTCGAGAGCATGCGGCCCGAGCTGGTTCGCGAGCTCAAGGCGCAGCAGGTCGAACAACGTTTCGTCGAAGTCAGCAAGCAACTGGAAGACTCTGCGTTCGAAGCATCCGATCTTGCTCAGCCTGCGCAGGAACTCGGTTTGATGGTGCAGACCACCGAGCCGTTCGGGCGTGACGGTGGACAAGGCATCGCTGCCAATCGCCAGGTTGTCCAGGCTGCATTCAGCGACGAAGTGCTGGTCGATGGGGCCAACAGTAGCGTCATCGAACTTGACCCTGACACATCCATCGCTCTGCGTGTGAAAAAGCATCTGCAGCCGGCAGCCATTCCGCTTGCCGATGTACGTGGCGATATCGTCGAGCAGCTGCAGCAGAGTCTGGCTGCCGAGCGCGCCCGCGAGAAGGGCGAGCGGCTGCTGGCCGATCTGCGCGATGGCAAGCAGACTGATGGCCAATGGCAGACGATCGAGGCGGCTGGCCGGAGCCAGGAGGGCGTTGCACCGGCACTGCTGCAGCAGGTGTTCCGCATGCCTCGCCCGGCAGAGCAGGGCAAACCGAGTTACGCAGGTGTCGCCTTGAGCAATGGCGACTATGCCGTGGTGCGGCTCAATGGCGTCAACGAGCCTGAAGCCTCGTTGTCCGACGAGGAGAAGCTGAATTTCCGGCGTTTCCTCGCCTCCCGGATGGGACAGCAGGATTTCGCTGCGTTCCGCCAGAAGCTACAGGCCCAAGCGGAAATCGAACGTTTCTGACAGCCTGAGCCGATACGACAACGCCCCGAACCATTCGGGGCGTTTTCTTTTCTGACCTCAACGCAGAAGGCGTCGCGCTACCCAGGGGCCCTGACGCAAAAGCGCAGCGTGAATCTGAACAAGACGGGCACCCGCCTGCAGGCGCGCCGCCAGGTGCTCTGCGGTCTGGATTCCACCAACCGACATCAGCGCTATGTCGTTGCCGCAGAATCGATGCAACTGTTCGATCTGTTCGCAGGCAAGCGCCTGTTGATGCTCGTTGCGCCAGGCGTCGTAGCGCTGTCGTGTGGCTGGCGGCCCCGGATCATGAGCCGCCAGTACGCCGTCATAGCTCAGCTCCAACAGCAAGCCCGTCAAAGAGAAGGGAATCTGTCCGGGCAGACAACGCAGTTTCACCACCAGTGGTACGTGGCGGCCGGCTGAATGATTCAGCACTTGCTGTTCCTCGCGCAGCGCAACGAGCAGCCCCCGCAGCCGTGCGGGTTGATGCAGCAGCGGTGCGCTTGCTGGGCCAATCAGATTGAGCATCAGGTAGTCGGCCTGCCGCCACGCATTCCGCAGCTGGCCACGGCATTCGGCCGATGAGTTTCTCGCATCCAGTGTCAGGTTGATCCCTAGTAGCGCAGGGCCTTGCGGAATGTCGCCGAGGTCATTGGTTTGCGCTGCCGTCAGGCTGCCGATCTCGGTGAAGCCGAAACCCAGGGTGGCGACGCGCCGTGCCAGACGTCCGTTTCGATCAAAACCGGCAGCGATCCCAAGAGGAGAGCGGAAGCTCAGTCCCATTGCCGCGACTGGCTGTGTGAGGTCGCCCCGGGTAACGCTGCAGGCAGCGCTGGTGATGCCTAGCGCAAGACGCTGCAGTGCCCTGCGGCCGAGCATTGCCCAGCGTATGTCGCTAGCCATGCTGCCGCTCGAATGCTGTCATGAACGAAACCAGCCGCCGGACCCCTGCCACTGGCATGGCGTTATAAAGGCTGGCCCGTACACCGCCGACGGCGGGATGTCCAGCCAGATTGGCGAGACCGTTCTGCGCTGCGTCCTGCAGGAAGGTTTCGACAAGCGCCGTATCAGCAAGCTGGAAACAGACGTTGATCGCCGAGCGATCCTGGCGACGCTGCAAGGATTTGAAGAGGCGGCTGCCATCTATGTATTCATACAGCAACCGGCTTCGGCTTCGTGCCGCTGCCGCCATCGCCTCAAGCCCGCCGTTACGCCTGATCCAGCGCAGCATCAAGCCGGTCACATAAAGGGCGAACGTCGGAGGTGTGTTCAGACGACTCCGATGCTCTGCCTGCATGGCGTAGCTGAAAACGCTGGGGAGCCCCTTGGACGGCACATGCAGCAGATCGTCGCGCACGATGACGACGCATAAGCCGGACACGCCCAGATTCTTTTGTGCGCTGGCATAGATCAGCCCGAAGCGTTCGACTGGAATCGGACGGGTCAGGAAATCGGAGCTCATATCGGCCACCAGTGGCACGGCTAAGCGGGGGAACTCCTGCATCTGCAGTCCGTTGCCGGTCTCGTTGCTGGTGATGTGGCAGTACCCGGCTCCAGGGTCGAGCCGCCATTGATCAAAAGCCGGGATGGCGGTAAAAGCCTGATCCGCACCGCTGGCGATGACGCTCACCTCGATGTGGCGACGGGCTTCACGGATGGCCTTGCCGGCCCAGTGCCCGCTCTCCACGTAGGCGGCGCGCTGCCCAGGTTGCAACAGGTTGAGCGGCAGCAGGCCGAACTGGGCACTGGCTCCGCCCTGCAGAAACAGTGCGTGATAACCGTTGGGAATCCGCAGCAGCCCGCGCAGATCATCCTCCACTTCTGCCATGAGTCGCTTGAAGAGCGACCCGGTAAAGGGCTGCTCGAGTATGGAAAAGCCGGTGTCGCCCCAGCTCGGCAGCTCCTCGCGGATCTGCGCCAACACCTCGGCCGGAAGCATCGCCGGCCCTGCGGCGAAGTTGTAGCGCTCGGGCCGCTCAGAAGAGATGCAGGCCATGGCCACCAGCCGCCATCAGGAACAGCAACGGGAAAGACAGGATGGTATTGCTGCGTGACGAGAGAAAGGTGATACGTGAGCAGCGCACGCGCTCCTCGAGCGTCGCCGGAACGAAGCCCAGCAGCTTCTTCTGATGCGGCCACAGCACCAGCCAGAGGTTGAGCAGCATCAACGTGCCGATCCAGGCGCCAAGACCGATCACGGCAAGCGGCCCTTGCAGCAGCAATGCATCGGCAAGCCAGCCGCGCTGCCAGAGCATGGCCATCCCGGACAGCCACACCACCACAGACGCATAGCGGAAAATGCCGTGCTCTCGCTTCATTCGCACTTCCAGATCGCGATTCAGCGTGGCGGTGTCGATGCCGTTCTGCAGCGGTACGAAGCGCGGGTTCTGGATGAAGTTGGCGTAGTTATGACCAATCCAGACCAGGGCGAACAGCAGGTGGGCATAGCGTGCCAGCACGTCGATGACAGGCAGTTGCATGGCTCAGCCCACCAGCCAGTAACGCAGCAGCAGGTAGCAACCGAGGGTCAGTGAAAGCCCGGCGCTTATGGTCCCGGCAAAGGAATCATGAGGCAGCGTCATAATCGACTCCCTGGCTGGCCTGTCGGGCGATCAGCGTGCCTTGCGGGCGCGCGGCGTCTTGCGCGAGGTCTACGGCCTGGCGAATCAGATGATGATGCGGGGATTTATTGCAGGCCGGATCGGTGTTGGCGCCGTTGCCGGTCAGCAGCAATGCCTGGCAGCGGCAGCCGCCAAAGTCCTTTTCCTTCTCGTCACAGCTGCGACAGGGTTCCGGCATCCAGGCGTCGCCACGGTAGAGGTTGAATACCGGTGAGTCGTGCCAGATCTGCTCCAGCCGCTGTTCGCGCACATTGGGGAAGGTCAGGTCCTTGAAGTTGCTGGCCTGAGAGCACGGCAGCACGTTGCCGTTGGGTGCGATGGTGACATGGATCGCGCCCCAGCCATTCATGCACGCTTTTGGACGTCCCTCGAAGTAGTCAGGGATGACGAAGAATATGGTCAGTTGATCGCCGTAGGATTCTCTTGCACTTCTTACCTGTGCTTCGGCGCGAAGCAGCTCCTCACGGGTCGGCATCAACGCGTCGCGGTTGAGCAGGGCCCAGTTGTAGTACTGGACGTTGGCTAACTCCAGGTATTCGATACCCAGATCGACGGCGAAGTCGATTATTTCCGGTACCTGGCCGATGTTCTGCCGGGTGATCGGTACGTTGAGGACCATGGGAAAGTCCATCGACTTGATCAGTCGCGCCATGCCGAGCTTGCGCTCCCAGGCATCGACGCCGGCCAGCTGACGCGCCACGTCACGGTCGGTGGACTGAAAACCGAGCTGGATGTGGCGCAGCCCGGCATCCTTCAGGGCGTGCAGGCGCGCCTCGGTCAGCCCTATCCCGGAGGTGATCAGGTTGGTGTAGTAGCCCATTCGGTCGGCCTCGGCGACCAGCGTCTCGAGGTCCTTGCGCAAGGTCGGTTCGCCGCCGGAGAAGCCGATCTGCATGGCACCCATGGCGCGCGCCTGGGCCATCACGTCGATCCATTCCGCCGTGCTCAGCTCGTCCTGGCGGTAGTCGGCGAAGTTGCGCGGGTTGCTGCAGAACACACACTGCAGCGGGCATTGATAGGTCAGCTCCAGTAGTAGCCAGACTGGGTTGCCGCTGCCGTCAAGCCTTAGCTCTGATCCAGCCTTTGGCATGGGACACCTCCAGGAAATTCAGGACGCCGTTGCGGATAGTGTCGATATCGGCTGCGTCGTAGGCCGTATGCAGCTGCTCGATCAGTTCGCTGACGCTGGTCTTGCCGTCGCAACGTTTAAGGATCTCCCCACCCGTTGCATTGAGCTTGACGATGCCTTCGGGATAGAGCAGCACATGGGCCTGCTGCGACTCCTCCCAGCGAAAGAGGAAAGGCGGGCGGATCGTGTAGCAGCTGGCCGACGATATGGTTGTTGTCATGTCGAGCTCCTCGCTCGACCGGCGCAATGGCTTGAGCCATCGCGCCGGTCGTGACTTCAGCGCACGTAGACGTACGCGGTGACTTCGAAGCCCAGGCGCAGGTCGCAGAAGTCCGGATTGATCCACTGCATGGCGTATCTCCTCATCGTTGTGGTCAGGAAAAGCGATGTCGCACCTCGAAGCTAAGGCGCTTTGGCGGGCCGGCTAATAAGACTTTGGCGTTGGTTTTGCGGCCTTTTGGTCGTGCTTTTCTTGCGTTGCAGGAGAATTTGCGCTTTAGCTCGACGCCCTTGTTCAGGGTCATTTTTAGGGTGCGATTCTGGGCCTACTCTGCTCGGCTTTTTTCTCACGTTCCGGCTTGCTCGAATCAATCGCAAACCGCCATCAGCTCTGCCTCTGCGCCTTGCCATCTACTACCAAATGAGGAGCCCTCCGCTGCCATGGGTGCATACCGGAGCGAAGACCCCGCTGCCTAAGATCGGTCCATGTCCTGTGCACCTTCCGGCACAGGCTCTGACAAGCAGAACAAAGAGAGGCCCATCATGATCTATGCCCAGCCCGGTACCCCTGGCGCCGTTGTTTCCTTCAAGCCGCGCTACGGCAATTACATTGGTGGTGAATTCGTGCCGCCGGTCAAAGGCGAATACTTCGTCAACACCTCGCCGGTCAATGGTGAAGTGATCGCCGAATTCCCGCGTTCGGGTGCCGAAGATATCGAGAGGGCTCTCGATGCTGCTCACGCCGCTGCCGATGCATGGGGACGCACCTCTGTCCAGGATCGCGCCAACATCCTGCTGAAGATCGCCGACCGCATCGAGGCGAATCTGGAAAAGCTCGCAGTCGCCGAAACCTGGGACAACGGCAAAGCCGTTCGTGAAACCCTGAACGCCGACGTACCGCTGGCTGCAGATCACTTCCGTTACTTCGCGGGCTGCATCCGCGCTCAGGAAGGCAGCGCTGCAGAGATCAACGACACCACCGCGGCCTACCATTTCCATGAGCCGCTGGGCGTGGTTGGTCAGATCATTCCGTGGAACTTCCCGCTGCTGATGGCAGCCTGGAAGCTGGCTCCGGCCCTGGCCGCCGGCAACTGCATCGTGCTCAAGCCGGCCGAGCAGACCCCGCTGTCGATCATGGTATTCATCGAAGTGGTCGGCGATCTGCTGCCACCGGGCGTGCTGAACATCGTTCAGGGCTTCGGCAAGGAGGCAGGCCAGGCGCTGGCTACCAGCACCCGCATCGCCAAGATCGCCTTCACCGGCTCGACCCCGGTTGGTTCGCACATCATGCGCTGCGCCGCCGAGAACATCATTCCGAGCACCGTGGAGCTGGGTGGCAAGAGCCCGAACATCTTCTTCGAAGACATCATGAATGCTGAGCCTGCATTCATCGAAAAGGCTGCCGAAGGCCTGGTGTTGGCCTTCTTCAACCAAGGTGAGGTCTGCACCTGCCCGTCGCGTGCACTGATTCAAGAATCGATCTTCGAGCCCTTCATGGAAGTGGTGATGAAGAAGATCAAGGCGATCAAGCGTGGCAACCCGCTGGATACCGACACCATGGTCGGCGCCCAGGCTTCCGAGCAACAGTTCGACAAGATCCTCTCCTACATGGAGATCGCTCAGCAGGAAGGCGCGCAGATCCTCACCGGCGGTGCTGCCGAGAAGCTCGAAGGTGGCCTGGCCTCCGGTTATTACGTGCAGCCGACCCTGATCAAGGGTCACAACAAGATGCGTGTGTTCCAGGAAGAGATCTTCGGGCCGGTGGTTGGCGTGGCGACCTTCAAGGACGAGGCCGAAGCCCTGGCAATCGCCAACGACACCGAGTTCGGCCTGGGTGCCGGCGTCTGGACCCGCGACATCAACCGCGCCTACCGCATGGGTCGTGGCATCAAGGCCGGTCGCGTCTGGACCAACTGCTATCACCTGTACCCGGCGCATGCCGCGTTCGGTGGCTACAAGAAGTCCGGCGTCGGCCGCGAAACCCACAAGATGATGCTCGACCACTACCAGCAGACCAAGAACCTGCTGGTCAGCTACGACATCAATCCGCTCGGATTCTTCTGATGAGGGCCCCGGCGCGTGTGCTCCAGCGCGCCGGTTTATTTTGCTACGCACGTCATGTGCAGGGATCCGCGCCGATTCTGTAGTTACCCCCTCGGATCGAGCGCAAGGTTCCTATCGCAAACGCGGCTTCGGCCGCGTTTTTTTATGCTCCGGATTCGACCAGCCATCGCGACCATCGAACTCCCCCTAGCCGAAGCGCCTCACATCTGCATAGGCCAATATCGGAAGTAGAGGAGGTCACCCATGCCGCAACTGCTCGAGCCCTGCTCGCTGAAGCACTTGCGCTTACGCAATAGAGCCGTCGTCGCACCCATGACGCGGGTCAGCGCCGAGCCCGAGGGAGCTGCCAACGAACTGATGCGCGACTATTACGCGTCCTTCGCCAAAGGCGGCTTCGGCATGATCGTCAGCGAGGGGATCTACACCGATACCGCTTATAGCCAGGGCTATTTCAACCAGCCTGGGCTTGCCACCGAGGTGCACCGGGACAGCTGGAAACCTGTCGTGCAGGCGGTTCACGAAGCCGGCGCGACGTTCATCGCGCAGCTCATGCATGGCGGTGCCCAGACCCAGGGCAACATCCATCACGCCCGCCATGTGGCGCCGTCGGCGATACAGCCGAGCGGATCGCAGCTGACGTTCTACGGCGGCGAAGGTCCCTACGCCACGCCGGCCGAGATGAGCGAGGACGATATCCAGCAAGCCATCGCCGGTTTCGCGCTGGCTGCCCGGCATGCCCGGGACGCGGGCTTCGACGGCATCGAACTGCACGGTGCCAACGGCTATCTGCTGCACGAATTCATGAGTGCCGAGTTCAACCAGCGCAGCGATCAGTGGGGTGGTGATTTTCTCGAACGCCTGAGCATGCCTCTGGCGGTGATCGCCGCCGTGCGAGCCGCGGTGGGCGACGAGTTCGTGGTAGGGATGCGGTTGTCGCAGAGCATGGTCTGTGACGGCCGACTGAAATGGGAGGGCGGTGAGCAGCTGGCCCGACAGCGCTTCAGCACCCTTGCTGACGCGGGACTCGATTATCTGCATATCACTGAACCCGACGCCGCCGCCCCGGCCTTTGTCGAAGGCCCGAGCCTTGCTGCCATCGCCAAGGGCAGCGTCGCGATCCCGGTGATCGGCAACGGTGGCATCGTCACCGGCGAGCAGGCCGAGGCCTTGCTTGGTTGCGGCGAGATGGATCTGGTGGCGGTAGGCAAGGCCGCGCTGGCCAACAACGACTGGCCGCTACGTATTCAGCAAGGCATCGAGCTGAGCGATTTCGACGGTTCGATGTTCGTGCCGATGGCCACCATCACCAACGAGCTGGCCTGGCGCAATGCCCATGATCGGCCAGCGCTGCGTACCAGTTGACATGCCTGGCAACGAGGCGTCAGCTGGACTGAAACCTGGTAACAGATCTGTGCCGTCCGTCGGGCACTACCAAGGCACGGCGCTGTCTCCTTCCAAAGTACCATTCTGCTGAATGCAGAACAGGGGGCTTAATTGGGCTGTCGGAATCTTCCGGCACCATAAAAAGAGGACCGACCTATGTGGACTAAACCCGCCTTCACCGACATGCGTATTGGTTTCGAAGTCACCATGTACTTCGCAAATCGTTGATCGATCAGCCCCGGCTCCGGCCGGGGCTTTGCTTTGGGGGCTGTCCATGTTCATCCGAATTCTCGGTTCCGCCGCGGGTGGAGGTTTTCCGCAGTGGAACTGCAATTGCGCCAACTGTGCGGGCCTGCGTGCCGGCACACTCAACGCCAAGGCGCGTACCCAGTCGTCCATCGCCATCAGCGATAACGGTGTCGACTGGATTCTGTGCAATGCTTCGCCGGACATCCGCGCTCAGCTGGAGTCATTCCCGACGCTGCAGCCGGCCCGTGCGCCACGCGATACCGCCATCGGTGCCATCGTTCTGCTGGACAGCCAGATCGATCACACCACCGGGCTGCTGACCCTGCGTGAAGGTTGCCCGCACGAGGTCTGGTGCACCGAGATGGTGCATCAGGATCTGACCACCGGGTTCCCGCTGTTCAACATGCTCGAACACTGGAACGGCGGCTTGAAATGGAACCCCATCGCCCTGACCGGCAGCTTTACCATTCCCTGTTGCCCCAACCTGCACATCACGCCGATTCCGCTGCGCAGCTCCGCGCCGCCATATTCGCCGCACCGCAATGACCCGCATCCCGGCGACAACATCGGCCTGCTGATCGAGGACCGCAAAACCGGTGGCACGCTGTTCTATGCGCCGGGCCTGGGCAAGGTCAGCGACGATCTGCTGGAAACCATGCGCCAGGCCGACTGCCTGCTGGTCGATGGGACCCTGTGGCGCGATGACGAAATGCTCGTGCGCGAGGTCGGCACCAAGCTCGGCAGCGAAATGGGGCACCTGCAGCAGAGCGGCCCCGGCGGCATGATCGAAGTGCTCGATGGCATGCCCGCGGTGCGCAAGATCCTCATCCACATCAACAACACCAATCCGATCCTCGATGAAGACTCCGTCGAACGCGAAATCCTCGGCGAGCATGGAATCGAAGTGTCCTTCGATGGCATGAACATCGAGCTATAGCAGCTCATCGCGGCTTCAGTCGCGCGCTGCAGCAAAACCCGAACAGCGGAACGATAAGAAAAGGAAAAAGATACTGCCATGAACCTGCCAGCCATGAGCCCCGCGGAATTCGAACAGGCGCTGCGCGCCAAGGGCGAGTACTACCATATCCATCACCCGTTTCACCGGGCCATGTACGCCGGGCAGGCGACACGCGAGCAGATCCAGGGCTGGGTCGCCAACCGTTTCTACTATCAGGTCTGCATTCCGGTGAAGGATGCGGCGATCATGGCCAACTGTCCGGACCGCGACACCCGCCGCGAGTGGATTCAGCGCATCATCGACCACGATGGCGCGCCGGGCGAGGAGGGTGGCATCGAAGCCTGGCTGCGTCTGGCGGAAGCTGTCGGGCTCGATCGCGAGCAGGTGCTGTCGCAGGAACTGGTGCTGCCTGGTGTACGCTTCGCCGTCGACGCCTACGTCAACTTCGCCCGCCGCGCAAGCTGGCAGGAGGCCGCCAGTAGCTCGCTGACCGAACTCTTTGCCCCAACCATTCACCAGTCGCGCCTGGACAGCTGGCCGCAGCACTATCCCTGGATCGACGCCTCGGGCTACGACTACTTTCGCAAGCGCCTGAAGGAAGCACGCCGCGATGTCGAGCACGGCCTGCGCATCACCCTGGATCACTATCGCACCCGCGAGGCCCAGGAGCGCATGCTGAACATTCTGCAGTTCAAACTCGATGTGCTGTGGAGCATGCTCGACGCCATGAGCATGGCCTATGAGCTGGATCGCCCGCCGTATCATACCGTCACCTGCGAGCGCGTCTGGCACAAGGGCATCAGCATCTAAGCGCCTGGTAGGGTGGGCTGCAGCCCATCACTGCCGGGGGCCAGATCGACGCCTGCACGCCCATTGATGAGAGAAGACATGAGCGATATCCAACTGACCCAGGTTCCGACCTTTCGCCGAGGCTTTCGCTTCCAGTGGGAGCCGGCCCAGAATTGCCACGTACTGCTCTATCCGGAAGGCATGATCAAGCTCAACGAGAGCGCTGCGGCGGTGCTGACCGAGGTGGACGGCACGCGGACCGTGGGCGCCATCGTTGCCGATCTGCAGGCCCGCTACCCTGAGGCAGAGGGCATTCAAGAGGATATCGTCGCGTTCCTGGAGGTTGCCGTTGAACGGTTCTGGATCGAGCTTCGCTAAACCCGGCTACGAGCCCGGCCCGCCGCTCTGGCTGCTGGCGGAGCTGACCTATCGTTGCCCGCTGCAGTGCCCGTACTGCTCCAATCCGCTGGACTTCGCCCGCAGCCACGATGAGCTGACCACCGCCGAGTGGATCGAGGTTTTCCGCCAGGCGCGCGAGATGGGCGCCGCCCAGCTGGGCTTTTCCGGAGGTGAGCCGCTGGTCCGTCAGGACCTCGCCGAGCTGATCGCCGCTGCGCGTGGGCTCGGCTATTACACCAACCTGATCACCTCCGGCATCGGTCTCACTGAAGAGAAGATCGCCAGCTTCGCCGACGCCGGCCTCGACCATATCCAGATCAGCTTCCAGGCCGCGGACGAGGAGGTGAACAACCTGCTCGCCGGTTCGCAGAAGGCTTTCGCCCACAAGCTGGAAATGGCCCGTGCGGTGAAGAAGCATGGCTATCCGATGGTGCTCAACTTCGTCACCCATCGGCACAACATCGACAACATCGACCAGATCATTCGTCTGTGCATTGAACTCGAAGCGGATTTCGTTGAGCTTGCGACCTGCCAGTTCTATGGCTGGGCCGAGCTGAACCGTGCCGGGCTGCTGCCGAGCAAGGAACAGCTGGTACGTGCCGAGCGCATCACCAATGAGTGGCGCGACAAGCTCGCCGCGGAAAACCATCCGTGCAAGCTGATTTTCGTGACGCCCGATTACTACGAAGAACGGCCGAAGGCCTGCATGAACGGCTGGGGCAACCTGTTCCTCGACATCACCCCGGACGGTACGGCGCTGCCCTGTCACAGCGCCCGGCAGTTGCCGGTGGAATTCCCCAATGTGCGCGAGCACAGCATCGAGCACATCTGGCGACACTCGTTCGGCTTCAACAAGTTTCGCGGTTACGACTGGATGCCCGAACCCTGCCGCAGCTGCGACGAGAAGGAGCGCGACTACGGAGGCTGCCGCTGTCAGGCCTTCATGCTCACGGGCGATGCCGCGAATGCCGACCCGGTGTGCAGCAAGTCGGCGCATCACGGCACCATTCTCGCTGCTCGGGAGCAGGCCGAGCATGGCGCCCTCGGCCTCGACCAGCTGCAGCATCGCAACGAAAAGGCCTCCCGCTTGATCCTCAAGGTATGACGGCACCCGGAGCTGCCCCGCAAGGTACGGCAGCCGCGCGCCTGCCGTATGGTTTCTGGCCCAGCGACTGGAGCGCCGAGTCCGCCGCGGCCGCCAGCCGGGATTTCGCCGAGCTGCGGGCCGGGCAGGGCGGGTTGTTCTGGATCGAATACGACCCCGCCGAAGGGCGCTGCAGCCTGTGGTTCTGGCGGGCCGGCCATGCGCGCTGCCTGACGCCGGCAGGGTATTCGGTCCGCAGCCGCGTCTATGAATACGGCGGCGGCGCGTTCTGCCTGACCGGGCAGGGCCTTGCTTTCGTCAACGAAGCGGACCAGCAGATCTACCTGCAAACGCTGAGCGAAGATTCTCAGTCTCTGCCGTCAGCGCTGACTGCGCGTCCCGACTGCCGCTATGGCGATCTGCAGTACGACCGCCATGAGAACGCCATCGTCACCCTGGAAGAATCGCGCGAAGGCGATGGCGTGGTGCATCGGCTGGTGAGCATCGCCATCGCCGATGGCACACGTCGACTCCTCGTCGAAGGGGCTGGCTTCTACGCCTCACCCACGCTTGATCGTGATGGTCGCCGCCTCGCCTGGATCGAGTGGGATCGCCCTGAGCAACCCTGGACCTCAACGCGCCTGTGCAACGCCGAGCGCCAGCCGGACGGGGGGTGGGGGGCGGTGCGATGCCTGGCCGGCGAGGCGGGTGGCGAATCACTGCAGCAACCGCGCTTCGCCGAAGACGGTCGGCTGCTGTGCCTCAGTGATCGGCTGGGCTACTGGCAACCCTGGGCCGAGCGCGAGGGCGGTTGGGCCTTGCATCCGCTGGTCGCGACGAAACCGGAGTCCGCACGGGATTTCGACTGCGCACCTGCGCCCTGGCAGCTGGGTACCAGCAGCTATCTGCCGCTGGCCGATGGCGGCCTGCTGTTGACCCATATGGTCGATGGCTACGGGTTGCTGTTCGAACACGTCGCCGAAGGCCGCCAGCGACAGCTGGCCGGTGCGTTCAGCCGCTGCCGCCAGTTGGCCGCCGACGCCACCCATATGTTCTGTATCGCTGGCGCAGCGCAGCGCACGCCTGCGGTGCTGGCCATCGAGCGGGCCAGCGGCATGGTGCAGATCCTCGCCGGTGGTGCGACGCCGTTGGCCGGGGCACAGGTCTCCTATCCGCAGCCCATGCGCTTTCCAACCGGCAACGGCGAAACCGCCCATGCGTTTTTCTACGCGCCGCGCAATGTGAACTGCCGGGGCGAACCCGGAACGTCGCCACCTCTGGTGGTGTTCATCCACGGCGGTCCGACGTCGGCGTGCTACCCCGTCTTCGATCCGCGCATCCAGTTCTGGACGCAGCACGGCTTTGCCGTGGTGGACGTCAACTACCGCGGCAGCAGTGGTTTTGGTCGAGCCTACCGGCAATGCCTGCACGAGCAATGGGGCGTGGTGGATGTGGAGGACGCCTGCCAGGCAGTACGAGCGCTGGTAGAACAAGGTGCGGTCGATCCGCAGCGGGTGTTCATTCGCGGCTCCAGTGCGGGTGGCTACACCGCCCTCAGCGCGCTGGTAGCCACCGATCTGTTTCGCGGCGGCGCCAGCCTGTACGGCGTCAGCGATCCATTGGCGCTGCGTCGGGTGACGCACAAGTTCGAAGGCGACTATCTGGACTGGCTAATAGGTGATCCGCAGCGGGTGCCGGAGCGCTTTCGCGAGCGCGCGCCGCTGTATAACGCCGAGCGCATCGCTGCACCGATACTCTTCCTGCAGGGTGCGCAGGATGCGGTGGTACTGCCCGAGCAGACCGAAACCATGGTGGCGGCGCTGCGCGGGCGAGGTATCGAGGTGGAGTACCGACTCTACCCGGACGAGCGACATGGCTTTCGCCAGGCCAATAATCTGGCCGATGCGCTGGAGCGTGAACTGCGCTTCTATCGTGGACTGCTGTAGAGTTTTCCGCCGGACGGATGGCAGGCAGCCATTAGGTGCATTGCTTTACTTGAGCAATGCAGTAGGCTTGCGCTCGTTGTTACAAAAAATAAAAAAGGCCGCAGTCATGAGCCCGAATATCAGCCTTCAGCGCAAGTTCGTTTCCCCAGAAATCATCTTCGGCGCCGGATGTCGCCACAGCGTCGGGACCTGCGCCGGCAACTTCGGAGCGCGAAAGGTGCTGGTTGTCTCCGACCCCGGCGTGGTCAAGGCGGGCTGGGTGGCCGACGTGCTGGCGAGCCTCGACCGGCAGAACATCGAACACTGCCTGTTCACTGATGTTTCGCCCAATCCCCGTTGCGAAGAAGTGATGCTCGGCGCCGAGCTGTATAGCAGCGAAGGCTGCAACGTGATCGTCGCGGTAGGCGGGGGCAGTCCGATGGACTGTGCTAAGGGCATTGGTATCGTTGCGGCGCACGGGCGCCATATCAACGAGTTCGAAGGGGTGGATACGTTGCGTGTGCCCAGTCCACCACTGATCCTGATCCCGACCACCGCCGGCACATCGGCTGACGTGTCGCAGTTCGTGATCATCTCCAACCAACAGGAGCGGATGAAGTTCTCCATCGTCAGCAAAGCAGCCGTGCCGGATGTTTCGCTGATCGACCCGGAAACCACGCTGAGCATGGACCCGTTTCTCTCCGCCTGTACCGGCATCGATGCGCTGGTGCACGCCATCGAGGCGTTCGTGTCGACTGGCCATGGGCCGCTGACCGACCCGCACGCGCTGGAAGCCATGCGACTGATCAACGGCAATCTTGCGCAGATGATCGCCAATCCGGCGGATATCGCGCTGCGCGAGCAGATCATGCTCGGCAGCATGCAGGCCGGGCTGGCGTTCTCCAATGCGATTCTCGGTGCGGTGCATGCCATGTCCCACAGCCTCGGTGGCTATCTCGATCTGCCCCATGGCGTCTGCAATGCCGTGCTGGTCGAACATGTCGTCGCATTCAATTACGACGCCTCGCCGGACCGCTACCGCAAGGTCGCCGAAACCCTGGGCATCGATTCGCGCGGGCTGAACCACCGCCAGGTTCGTGAGCGGCTGGTGCAGCACCTGATCGATCTCAAGCAGCAGATCGGCTTCCGCGAAACGCTGAGCCTGCACGGCGTTAACCTTTCTGATATCCCGTTCCTCTCGCAACATGCGATGCAGGATCCCTGCATCCTGACTAATCCACGCTCGTCGACGCAGCGGGACGTCGAGGTCGTCTATGCCGAAGCCCTCTGATGATCAGCATCAGGCCCTGGCGCAACTGCTCGGGTTCGGCAGCCATTCCGCACGCAAGAGCCACTACCCGGAACTGGTGGCACGCCTGGAAGAGCTGGAGGGCGAGCGCAATCGCTACAAATGGCTGTTCGAGCACGCCGTGCATGGCATCTTTCAGGCCAGCCTCCATGAAGGCATTCGAGCTGCCAATCCTGCCTTGGCGCGCATGCTCAACTACGAAACCCCTGAAGAGGCGCTGTGGGCGCTGACCGATCTGTCCCATCACCTGTTCATCGGTGGTGAAGAGGAGCTGCTGCAGATCCGCCATACCCTGAGCCAGCAACATGGCCTGTTTGGCTACGAGACGCGCCTGCGCCGCAAGGACGGCAGCGCCATCTACGTGATCATGAACCTGCTGCTCAAGCCGGACGAAGACGGTCTGGTGGAAGGCTTCGTCGCCGACGTGACCGAGCGCAAGCTGGCGCAATTGCGTCTGCTGCAGCTCAACGAAGAGCTCGAGCAGCGCGTGGCCGAGCGCACCTGTGAATTGCGTGAGGCCCGCGATGCAGCGGAAGCCGCCAATCTGAGCAAGGACAAGTACCTCGCCGCGGCCAGCCACGATCTGCTGCAGCCGCTCAACGCCGCACGCCTGCTCATCTCGACCCTGCGTGAACGCCAACTGCCGCAGAACGAGCTGCATCTGGTCGAGCGTGCCCACCAGGCCCTGGAAGGCGCCGAAGACCTGCTGACCGACCTGCTCGATATCTCCAAGCTCGATCAGGCCGCGATCAAACCGGACATCGATATCTACTCGCTGGACGAGGTGCTGCTGCCGCTGGTGTCGGAATTCCAGTCGGTCGCTGCTGCGGCGGGCTTGCAGTTGAAACACTACATCCCGCGGGTCGCGATCAAGACCGATTTCCGCCTGCTGACGCGAATCCTGCGGAATTTCCTCAGCAATGCCTGCCGCTATACCGATCAGGGCGCGGTACTGGTTGGCGCGCGCATGCGCGCCGGGGCGCTGCGTATCGAGGTCTGGGATACCGGACGGGGCATTCCGGAGGAGGAGCTGCAGGCGATTTTTCTCGAATTCAATCAGCTCGGGATTGGTCGATCCGCGAAACGCAGTGGCGTAGGGCTGGGATTGGCCATCGTCGACCGTATCGCCAGCATGCTGGGCTATCAGGTGCTGGTGCGCTCGATGCCGGGGCGTGGCTCGGTGTTCAGTATCGACGTGCCGCTGGCCGAAGCGATGCCCCGCGAACGGGTTGCAGCCGCGGCGATCGTGCCGCAGCTGGGCGACCCGCTGCCAGGGCGCCGGCTGCTGGTGATCGACAATGAGGAAAGCATCCTGCTGAGCATGGCTGCCTTGCTCGAACAATGGGGCTGCACGGTGCTGACGGCCACCGACGAGCAAAGCGCAATGACGGCGCTGGATGGAGTCGCACCGGACGCGATCCTCGCCGATTACCATCTGGATCACGGGCTGACCGGCTGGGATGTCGTGCTCGCGGTGCGAGGACGCTTCAACCAGGCGCTGCCGGTGGTGATGATCACCGCCGATCGCAGCGACCAATGCCGCCAGCAACTGCAGGGCTGCGGCGTGCCTGTGCTGAACAAGCCGGTCAAACCCGGCAAGATGCGTTCGGTGCTCAGTCATCTTCTCGCCGACAATGGCAATGGCGGGCAGAATTCGGGCTGACACGATCTGGATCAAGTTTTACCGGGTGTCGGCTCGGCTAGACTCCTCGCCATGAAAGCCCATCTGCGTCTGCTACTCGTCCTGTTGCTTAGCCTCGCGCTCCCCGTGAGTAGCATGGCTGCGCTCGAGCTGAAGGCAGAGCCTTGCCAGATGCAAAGCGACATGGACACTGCCGGGCATCTCGCACACCAGGCTGAAGCTCAGGGCGAGGACACGCATTCGCACGATGGCAATCCACTGTGTAAAAGCGGCCACCAGTGCAAAACCGGCAGCATGTTGCAGACCGGCGTCGCGCAGCCGCATCTGACTGCCTCGCTGCCGCAACTCGCAGTTCATTACCCAGGGTTCTTTCCCGCCCGCTCCAACGCCGACGTCTGGCGCCCTCCGCGTTACTGATTCCACGCTGACCTGACTCGCCCCGCGTTCATGCGTTGAGGCGCTGTAGGCATGCCTTGCGGCGTGCAGGAAACCGAGGAATCCAATCCATGATCTCCCGATTGATAGGGAAGTACCGGCCGTTCGCGGGCGTGGTGGCTGTCGCCGCGTTCGGCCTGCCCGGCGCAGCCGCCGGGCTGACATTCGACGATGCCCTGAGCCTTGCGCAACAGCAGGCGCCATCGCTGCGTGCCGAGGCGTCGAGGTTGCAAGCCGCGCGTAGCGAAGCCGTCGCCGCGGGCGAACTGCCGGACCCGAAGCTGCTGCTGGGGCTGCAGAATCTGCCCATTGAGGGCGCCGAGCGCTGGAGCCTCGATGAGGACGGCATGACCATGCGCATGGTCGGCCTGATGCAGGAAGTACCGAACCGCGACAAGCGCAAGGCGCGTAGCGATGTGGCGCAGGCGTCTGTCGAGCGCGCCGCTGCCTCGCGCGAGGTGGAAACCCTCAGGGTGCGTCTGGCGACCGCCCAGGCGTGGATCGCCACCCACGCGGTAGAACGCAAGATCCGGTTGTTCGACCAGTTGTTCGAGGAGAACCGCCTGCTCGCCGAAGCGATTCGGGCGCGTATCGCCGGCGGGCGAGGGCAGTTGACCGACAGCGTCGCGGCGAAGCAACAGGCAGCGCTATTGGCTGATCGCCAGGACGAACTGAAGCAGCAGCGCCGCCAGGCACGCGCGGCGCTGGTGCGTTGGGTCGGCAGCGATGGCAACCGACCGCTGCTCGGCGAACCGCCGCGCTGAGCCATTGCCCCTGAACAACTGGCGCAGCGGGTCGAGCAGCACCCGCAACTGACCGCCTATGCGCCGCTGACCCAGGTGGCGCAGGCACGCATCCGTGAGGCGACCGCCGAGAAACAGGTCGACTGGAGCTGGGAGGTCAGCTACCTCAAGCGCGGTCGCGAGTATGGCGACATGGTCAATCTGCAATTCAGTTTCGACCTGCCGGTGTTCCAGCGCTCGCGGCAGAACCCGCGGATCGCCGCCCGCTACGCCGAGCTTGAACAACTGGAAGCCGAACGCGAAGCCATGACGCGCGAGTTCGTGGAGCAACTGGACGTCGAGCTGGCCGAGCTGGATCGCTTGCAGCGCGCACTTGAACGCAACGCAGAGGTGCTGCTGCCGCTGGGAGAGGAAAAGGTGGCGCTGGCGATGGCCGGCTATCGCGCCGGGACCAGCGAACTGGAAGCGGTGCTGACAGCGCGCAACGAACTGATCGAGACCCGCCTTGAACACATCGACCTGCAAGGTCTGGTAGCCATCGCGGCTGCGCGCTTGCACCTCGCTTACGGAGAAGCCAAATGAGCCGGAACATTCTCGCAAGCGTCACCCTGGCTGGGGTGACGGCTCTGATCGGCGCGGCTGGCGGCTACTGGCTGGCCAGCGCTGATGACCAGGCATCCGAACCGCTCGCACCCGCCGTCGAGCGTGATGCCGAAGTGCTGTACTGGTACGACCCGATGGTGCCGCAGCACCGTTTCGAAAAGCCCGGCAAGTCGCCGTTCATGGATATGGACCTGGTGCCACGCTACGCCAATGAGGATGGCGACGTTGCGGCCATCAGTATCGATGCCGGCGTCACGCAGAACCTTGGTATTCGCCTGGCGACCGTCAGCCGCGGACAGCTGGCGAATGTGGTCGACGCGGTCGGTGTGCTCGAATACAACGCGCGTGATGTCGCGCGGGTTCAGGCGCGAGCCGGCGGGTTCGTCGAACGTGTCTATCGACATGCGCCAGGCGATGTGCTGGACAAGGGCGCAGCGCTGGCCGACCTGCTGATTCCCGAGTGGACGGCTGCCCAGGAGGAATACCTGGCCTTGCGGCGAATCGGCGAACCGGCGCTGCTGGCGGCCGCACGGCAGCGCCTGCGTCTGGCCGGCATGCCGGAATCGACCATCAGCCAGCTCGAGCGCAGTGGCAAGGTCAACGCGTCCATTACCATTTCCACCCCGATCGCCGGCGTACTGCAGGAACTGGACGTTCGCGAAGGCATGACGCTTGCGTCCGGTGCGCCGCTCGCGCGGATCAATGGTCTGGACAGCGTCTGGCTGGAAGTGGCGGTGCCAGAGGCGCAGAGCCAAGGCATCCGCGTCGGCCAGCGCGCCACTGCACGGCTGCCGGCGCTGCCGGGTCAGCTCATCGAGGGTGAAATCACCGCGGTGTTGCCGGAAGCCAATGCTGCAAGCCGCACCCTACGTGTGCGGATACAGCTGCCCAATCCAGACGGACTGCTGCGGCCCGGGCTGACGGCTCAGGCCAGCCTTGCCAGTGGCGACGATGCGTCGGTTCTGCTGATTCCGGGCGAGGCTGTCATTCGCACCGGGCGCCGTAGCCTGGTGATGCTAGCCGAGCCCGGCGGCCGCTATCGCCCGGTGGAAGTCGAGACCGGGCGGGAGAACGGCAGCCAGACCGTCATCCTCCGCGGCCTGGAAGAGGGCCAGCAGGTGGTCGCATCCGGCCAGTTCCTGCTGGACTCCGAAGCCAGTTTGCGTGGCATCGTCGCGCCGCCCGCGGCCAGTGATACGCAGCACGATCATGATCATGGCCATGCTCAGCCGGCACCGGCGCTGCATGAATCCGAGGGCCGCGTCATGGCGCTCGCTGATGCCCGCGTGAAGATCGCTCACGGTCCGTTTCATACGCTTGGCATGCCCGGCATGACCATGGCATTCGCGGTCGCCGATGCGGCATTGCTGCAGAACATCAAGGTCGAGGATCGGGTGCGTTTCGCTGTCCGGGAAACCGATGAAGGCCTGCTGATCGAGCAGATTCAGTCGCTGGAGAAGCAGCCATGATCGCCGCGCTGATTCGCTGGTCTGTCCTCAATCGGTTCCTGGTGCTGATGGCGACGTTGCTGATGACTGCCGTGGGCATCTGGGCGGTGCGTACCACGCCGATCGACGCGCTGCCTGACCTGTCCGACGTGCAGGTGATCATCCGCACGCCCTATCCGGGGCAGGCGCCACAGATCGTCGAAAACCAGGTGACCTATCCACTGACCACCACCATGCTCTCGGTGCCCGGGGCGAAAACGGTGCGCGGCTATTCGTTCTTCGGCGATAGCTTCGTCTATGTCCTGTTCGAGGACGGCACCGATCTGTACTGGGCGCGCTCACGGGTGCTCGAGTACCTGAGCCAGGTGCAGAGCCGGCTGCCGGCCGGTGCCAAGCCATCTCTCGGGCCGGACGCCACCGGCGTCGGCTGGATCTATCAGTACGCGTTGGTCGACCGCAGCGGCACGCACGATCTCGCGCAACTACGCAGTCTGCAGGACTGGTTCCTCAAGTACGAACTCATCACGCTGCCCAACGTGGCCGAGGTGGCGACCATCGGTGGGATGGTCAAGCAGTACCAGGTCGTGCTCGATCCACTGAAGATGGCCAGCCTTGCCGTCACTCAGGCGCAGGTCATCGAGGCCATCGGCAAGGCCAATCAGGAGACCGGCGGCGCCGTACTCGAACTGGCCGAAACCGAGTACATGGTCCGCGCCTCCGGCTACCTGCAGACGCTCGAGGACTTTCGCCAGATTCCACTGCAGTTGAGCGCCAGGGGCGTGCCGGTCACGCTGGGCGATGTGGCGCATATTCAGCTCGGCCCGGAAATGCGTCGGGGCATTGCTGAGCTTGACGGGGAGGGGGAAACGGTCGGCGGGGTGGTCATCCTGCGCAGCGGCAAGAACGCGCGGGAAACCCTGGCCGCCGTACACGCCAAGCTGGAAGAACTTAAAAGCAGCCTGCCCGATGGCGTCGAGATCGTCACCACCTACGATCGCAGCGAACTGATCGACCGCGCAGTGGAGAACCTCAGCTTCAAGCTGCTGGAGGAATTCGTCGTCGTCGCGCTGGTGTGCGGAGTCTTTCTCTGGCACCTGCGCTCTTCGCTGGTGGCGATCGTCTCGCTGCCCATCGGCGTACTGATCGCCTTCGTCGTGATGCGTTACCAGGGCATCAACGCCAACATCATGTCGCTCGGCGGTATCGCCATCGCCATCGGTGCGATGGTCGATGCGGCGGTGGTGATGATCGAGAACGCCCACAAGAAGGCCGAGGCCTGGCGCCACGCCAATCCCGGCAAGACACTGGAAGGTGAAGAGCACTGGCGGGTGATGACAAGCGCGGCGCAGGAAGTCGGGCCGGCGCTGTTCTTCTGTCTGTTGATCATCACCCTGTCGTTCATTCCGGTGTTCACCCTCGAAGCGCAGGAAGGCCGCCTGTTCGGCCCGCTGGCCTTTACCAAGACCTATGCCATGGCTGCAGCGGCTGGGCTTTCGGTGACCCTGGTGCCGGTGCTGATGGGCTATTGGATTCGCGGCAAGCTGCCGGACGAGGCGCGCAATCCGCTCAACCGCGGGCTGATACGGGTCTATCGCCCGGCGCTGAATGCAGTGCTGGATCACCCGAAAACCACCATCGCCGTAGCCGTGCTGATCCTGGCTACGACGCTGTGGCCGATGTCGCGACTGGGCGGGGAGTTCCTGCCGCCGATGGACGAGGGTGATCTGCTCTACATGCCTTCGGCGCTGCCGGGGCTGTCAGCACAGAAAGCCGCGCAGCTGTTGCAACAGACCGATCGCATGATCCGCACGGTTCCGGAAGTCGAAACCGTGTTCGGCAAAGCTGGCCGCGCTGAGTCAGCGACCGATCCGGCACCGCTGGAGATGTTCGAGACCACCATCCGTTTCAAGCCGCGAGAGCAGTGGCGCGCCGGCATGACCCCTGAGAAGCTGATCGACGAGCTGGACCGGGCAGTGCAGGTGCCAGGCCTGACCAATATCTGGATTCCGCCGATACGCAATCGCATCGACATGCTCGCCACCGGCATCAAGAGCCCGATCGGGGTGAAGATCGCCGGCGCCAACCTGGAGGAGATCGACCGTGTCAGCCAGCAAGTGGAGGCCGTTGCCAGAAAGGTGCCGGGTGTCAGTTCGGCGCTGGCCGAGCGCCTGGTCGGTGGGCGCTACGTCGATATCGATATCGATCGTCGGGACGCCGCCCGCTACGGGCTGAACATCGCCGACGTGCAGTCAATCGTCTCCAGCGCCATCGGGGGCGAAACCGTAGGTGAGACCATCGAGGGCCTGGCGCGCTACCCGATCAGCGTTCGCTATCCACGCGAGTGGCGCGATACCCCCCAGGCGTTGGAGCGGCTACCGATCCTCACGCCGCAGGGCAGCCAGATCACTCTGGGCAGCGTGGCGCGGGTGCGCATAAGCGACGGTCCCCCGATGCTGCGCAGCGAGAATGCGCGGCTCGCGGGATGGGTATACGTCGACGTGCGCGGGAGGGATATCGCGTCGGTCGTCGCCGATCTGCGCGATGTGGTCAGTACCGAAGTCAGCCTGCTGCCCGGCATGAGCCTGGCTTACTCGGGCCAGTTTGAGTTTCTCGAGCGCGCCAACGAGCGCCTCAAGCTGGTGGTGCCCGCGACGTTGCTGATCATTTTCTTCCTTCTCTATCTGACCTTCGGCCGGCTGGACGAGGCCGTGCTGATCATGCTGACCCTGCCGTTCGCGCTGACCGGCGGCGTCTGGTTCCTCTATCTGATGGACTACAACCTGTCGGTGGCCACCGGTGTCGGTTTCATCGCGCTGGCGGGGGTCGCTGCGGAGTTCGGCGTGATCATGCTGCTGTATCTGAAAAACGCCTGGGCCGAACAGCAGCGCGACGGGCTGAGCGGCGAGGCCGCGCTGTGCGATGCAATCCGCGAAGGCGCAGTGCAGCGGGTACGCCCGAAGGCGATGACCGTGGCAGTGATTGTCGCCGGCCTGTTGCCGATCCTGTTGGGGGCGGGCACCGGCAGCGAAGTCATGAGCCGCATCGCGGCGCCGATGGTCGGCGGCATGCTGAGTGCGCCGCTGCTGTCGCTGTTCGTCATCCCGGCCGCCTACCGTTTGATGCGCAGAGCGAGGTAATGACTTACTGGCTCGGCTGCATCAGCAATAGAAGGAAGGAGTAGCCGAGCGACCCGAGCAGAAAAGCACCGAATCGGCTGTTCCTTTCCGTCGGCAGTTCCTCCTTCAGAACGTTAAGGATGATCGCGCCGGCAATGAAGGCGGTTAGGGCCGACACACCCAGCTCCGAGAGTTCGATGACCGAGCCGACCGCCCAGCCGATCAGCGTTGACCCCGCCAGGATCCAGCGGCCGCGTCGAGCGAACAGATCCTGGTGGTCATGCTGAAGGGCCACATCGTTGACCATGAAGTGCAGCGACATGGCCACGGTGTACCAGACCAGTTCCAGCATCTGGTCAGGATCACGGTTGGCGAGGATATTCCCGATCAGTGCGTTGTAGCCGGCGAAGGCACCTATGTGCAGCCAGAACACGCCCGCGTGGGAGGGTGCGCCGTCAGGCCGCTCGTCGCGGTGCTGCTTGATCAGTCGCTCGAGTCCGTAGAAGCAGACCAGGCCGCCTAGCGCCAGCAGATAGGCGTGGTGCTCAAGGTAGCGCAACGGGTGAAACCCGCTATCCTCCATCACCCTCTGCCCGTCGGCCAGTTCGGGGAGCAGGTGCACGAAGACATAGGCGACGGCGACGCCACCGGCTGCGGACAGCCAGCGGCTGCGCGGCAACTGATGTAGTTTGCTCAGCCTTCCGGCCAGCATATGGGTGGCTGTCAGCACCAGTGCGGCGATCAGGGTGAGCATGAGAGATCCGCGGAAATGGCCATCAGCTTTGTGACTTTGGCCGTCCATCGGCGTTCAGCATGCAGTTCGTCGGTTGGCGCCCCGGACTTATGATCTCGATCAGTTACCTGCGTCGTGATCGGCCAGGTCGATGATTTTTTTGATAGAGTGCGCTCCTGAAAAAGCGAGCAGCCAGCCAGCTTTCAATTCGGTCAATGAGGTGTCTGCTTGATTAGGGTGCTGGTGGTCGATGACCACGATCTGGTTCGCACAGGCATCAGTCGCATGCTGGCGGACATCTCTGGGCTGCAGGTGATCGGTCAGGCGGATTCTGGCGAGGATGCGATCCGCAAGGCTCGGGAGCTCAAGCCCGATGTGGTGCTGATGGACGTCAAGATGCCGGGCATCGGTGGTCTGGAGGCGACCCGCAAGCTGTTGCGCAGCTACCCGGACCTGAAGGTCATTGCCGTGACCATCTGTGAAGAAGATCCCTTTCCGACTCGCCTGCTGCAGGCCGGGGCGGCGGGCTATCTGACCAAGGGCGCGGCGCTGGAGGAAATGGTGCAGGCCATCCGCATGGTGTTCGGCGGCCAGCGCTACATCAGCCCGCAGATCGCTCAGCAGCTGGCGCTCAAATCCTTCCAGCCGCAGCTCAGTGAGTCACCGTTCGACCTGCTTTCCGAGCGAGAAATACAGATCGCGCTGATGATTGCCAACTGTCAGAAGGTACAGCACATTTCCGACAAGCTCTGCCTGTCGCCGAAGACAGTCAACACCTACCGCTATCGCATCTTTGAAAAGCTGTCGATCACCAGTGATGTCGAGCTGGCCCTGCTGGCGGTTCGCCACGGGATGGTCGACACCGTCAACTGATGACAGAAGCTTTCGATTCCTCGGCGTTCCTGGCCGCCTGCAGCGGCCGGCCGGGCGTCTATCGCATGTTCGATGCGCAGGCCAAGCTGCTCTATGTGGGCAAAGCGAAGAACCTGAAAAAGCGCCTGGCAAGCTACTTCCGCAAGACCGGGCAGGCGCCGAAGACCGCAGCGCTGGTGGCCAAGATCGCGCAGGTCGAAACCACCATCACTGCCAACGAGACCGAGGCGCTGCTGCTCGAGCAGACACTCATCAAACAGTGGCGGCCGCCGTACAACATCCTGCTACGGGACGATAAGTCCTACCCCTATGTGTTCCTCTCGGCCGGTGAATTCCCAAGACTGAGTATTCATCGTGGCGCCAAGAAGGAGCCCGGACGCTATTTCGGCCCCTATCCGAGCGCCGGGGCCATTCGCGAAAGCCTGAGCCTGCTGCAGAAGGCCTTCTTCGTGCGGCAATGCGAGGACAGCTATTTCCGCAACCGCACCCGACCCTGCCTGCAATACCAGATCAAGCGCTGCAAGGCGCCTTGCGTGAATCTGGTCGACCCCGAAGAGTACGCCGAAGATGTGCGTCACTCGGTGATGTTCCTTGAGGGTCGCAGCAATGCACTGGCGGAGGAGCTGTCGCGCAACATGGAAAAGGCGGCGACGAATCTGGATTTCGAGCGCGCCGCCGAGATCCGTGACCAGATCGGCATCCTGCGCCGCGTGCAGGACCAGCAGAGCATGGAAGGGGGGGCGGGCAATGTCGACATCGTCGCCGCGGCGGTCAGCCCAGGCGGCGCTTGCGTGCATTTGATCACCGTGCGTGGTGGGCGAGTGCTGGGCAGCAAGAACTTCTTTCCGCAGGTCGCCATTGAGGAAAGCGTCAGCGAGGTGCTGCAGGCCTTTCTGGAGCAGTACTACCTGGGGGCTACGGAACGCGACCTGCCCAGCGAGTTGATCGTCAATGCAGTGCACGAGGATTTCGCCACGCTGATCGACGCCATCTCCGAGCTGCGTGGCGTCGAGCTGACCATCACCCATCGGGTACGCGCGACGCGGGCACGCTGGCAGCAATTGGCGCTGACCAACGCCGAACAAGCGTTGGGCGCGCGCCTGGCCAATCGTCAGCATCTGTCGGCACGCTTCGACGCACTGGCCGAAGCGCTGGAGCTCGACGAGCCACCGATGCGCCTGGAATGCTTCGACATCAGCCACTCCAGCGGCGAGGCTACCGTCGCCTCCTGTGTGGTGTTCGGCCCGGAAGGCCCGCTGAAATCCGACTATCGCCGCTACAACATCGAGGGCGTCACCGCCGGAGACGACTATGCGGCAATGCATCAGGCACTGTCGCGGCGTTTTCGCAAGGCGGCGGAGGGCGAGGGCAAGCTGCCGGACATCCTGCTCGTCGACGGTGGCAAGGGCCAGCTCAACATGGCGCGCGAGGTATTGGAGGAGCTGGCCGTGCCGGAGCTCATCCTGCTCGGCGTGGCCAAGGGCGTCACCCGTAAGCCGGGCCTGGAAACCCTCTATCTGAATGACGCCGCCCACGAGTTCACACTGCCGGCCGACTCGCCTGCGCTGCACCTGATCCAACAGGTGCGTGACGAAGCGCATCGCTTCGCCATCACCGGCCACCGCGCACGGCGTGGGAAGGCTCGGCGCACTTCGACGCTGGAGGACGTTCCGGGCATCGGGCCTAAACGTCGTCGCGAACTGCTCACGCATTTTGGCGGTCTTCAGGAACTGTGCAGGGCCAGCCTCGACGAGATCGCCAAGGCGCCTGGTATCAGTAAAAAGCTTGCCGAGTCGATTTATGCCGCTCTGCACAGTGAGTAAACTGTCCCCGAATTTCGCCGATCAGTGGTACCGATGAATATCCCGAACCTGCTCACCGTTCTGCGCGTGCTGCTGATACCCATCTTCATTCTGCTGTTCTATCTGCCGTTCTACTGGAGCTATCTGGCCGCCAGTGCCGTGTTCACCATCGCGGCGCTGACCGACTGGCTCGATGGCTATTTGGCGCGCCGGTTGGAACAGAGCACGCCATTCGGCGCCTTTCTTGATCCCGTAGCCGACAAGCTGATGGTGGCGGTCGCGCTTGTGCTGCTGGTTGAGGAGCACGCCAATCTCTGGCTGACGCTGCCGGCTGCGATCATCATCGGCCGCGAGATCGTCGTCTCGGCACTGCGCGAGTGGATGGCCGAGCTTGGTGCCCGTGCGCAGGTCGCGGTGTCGAATCTCGGCAAATGGAAGACCGCGGCGCAGATGGTGGCGCTGGTGATCCTGCTGGCCAATCCGCCGCAGCCGACAATATGGGTCGGCATGGGTTACGCATTGCTCATCGTCGCGGCAGGGCTGACGCTGTGGTCGATGATCAATTACCTGATGGCTGCCTGGCCGCACCTGAGCACTACGGAAAAGAAATAAAAACTTTTTTAATCAAAGGGTTGACGGCAGCCTTCGATCGTATAGAATGGCGCCCGTCACCAAGACAACGCGGGAATAGCTCAGTTGGTAGAGCACGACCTTGCCAAGGTCGGGGTCGCGAGTTCGAGTCTCGTTTCCCGCTCCAGTTTGTAAGATCGCGCCGCAGAAATCATGCGGCGCCTTCGTTTTGAGGCCGGTTGGCAGAGTGGTTATGCAGCGGATTGCAAATCCGTGTACGCCGGTTCGATTCCGACATCGGCCTCCATATTGAAGAGCCCCAAGCAATTCGTTGCTTGGGGCTTTTTCTTTTGCGTCGCAGAGTTTGCGGCTACCGGTACTGCCAGTGAGTGGGCAGCAAGCGATTCTGCCGCTGCTATCTATACTGCATGGGCGCCTCTCGCTCAGGAGAATAGCCATGCGACGCCTCTCAGCCTTTGCCTTCGTGATTCTGTTCAGCTCGCCACTGCTGGCGATGCATTGCCCCATGGACATGGCCAAGATCGACGAACTGCTCAAGACCAATCCACCGAAGGACGCAGCCACCCTGCAGCAGGTGCGCGAACTGCGTGCCGAGGGTGAGCAGTTGCATCAGGCCGGCAAGCACGCCGATTCGGTACGGGTGCTGGGACGAGCCCTGTACCTGCTAGGTCAGAAGCCTTGATCAGCGGACTCGGCGAACGCCAACCAGCAGCCAGAACAGCAGGCCCAGCACTGGGAAGAGGGCGATACCGATCGCCCAGAGCGCCTTTGCGCCCACGCTTCGCTCGCTTTTGAATACGCTGATGATCGCCAGCAAGTTCAGCGCGATGAGCGCCACCGCGGCTGCGATGGCCAGGTAAGTCATCGAATCGGACACTTCACATTTCTCCTGACGGCTCAGGTTATGAGGCCACGAACCGCGCAGGAGGGTTCCGTACCGTTAAGGGCATCAAATGATGCGACGAGCCTGGCTGGTTCCTACGTTCAGCCCAGCAGCTGCTGGAGTTCGTCGCTGCTGGGCACCTTCCCTTCGACGAGAACATCGTCATCGACCGCCAGCGCCGGCGTGCGCATGACCCCGGCATCGATGATCGCGTTGACGTCGGTGACTTTCTCGAGCTGATATTCCAGACCGAGACGACGTGCCGCCGCTTCGGCATTGGCAGTGAGTTGCTGGCACTTGGCGCAGCCGGAACCGTAGACGGTCAGTTTCATCGTCGTCCTCACATCAGTTGGCCATAGAGATAACCGCTAAGCGTGGCCATGACCACGACCAGCGTGCAGTACACCAGCGTCTTCTGGGTGCCCAGCACCGTGCGAATCACCAGCATGTTCGGCAGGGACAGCGCAGGGCCGGCGAGCAATATCGCCAGTGCCGGGCCCTTGCCCATGCCAGCGCCAAGAAGGCCTTCGACGATAGGCACTTCCGTCAGCGTGGAAAAGTACATGAAGGCGCCCAGTAGTGAAGCGAGCAGGGTGGATGCGAAGCTGTTGTCACCCACTGCCCAGACCACCCATTGACTGGGGATCAACCCTTCATGGCCGGGGCGGCCGAGCAGCAAGCCGGCGACCATCACACCACCCAGCAGCAGCGGCATGATCTGTTTGGTGAAGTCCCAGCTCTGCCCGACCCACTCCTGTCCGGCAGCGTTCTCACGGCTGGCCTGCAACATCAGACCGCCGATACCGATGACCATCGCCAGTTCCGGCCATTCGGGCCGGAGCAGGGCGCTTGCAGCGACCAACCCGGCGACGACCAGCAGCGGTTTTAGCGACCAGCGCCAACGGCGTACCAACAGCGCCGCCAGCAGGACGGCGAGCGCAGCGGTGATCGACCACTTCCAGGCGTAAACGAGCATCCACGCCGGGGTTTCCGCCCTGGCCCAGTTGGCGAACACCAGGATGCCGATCATCAGGCTGAACAGGGCGACGATGTCGCCGAGCGGATGACCGCTGTCGTCGGCGGTGAAACCGCGGGCGCCCTTGGCGGCGCGGGCGGCTTCTTCGTGACGGTAGAGCAGGTGCATGATCGCGCCGATTACCAGGGCAAAGAGGATGGCGCCGACAGCCCGGGCGATACCGAGCTCGGCGCCAAGCACCTTGGCCGTCACCACGATGGCCATGACGTTGATCGCCGGCCCCGAGTAGAGAAAGGCGATGGCTGCGCCGAGCCCGGCCCCGCGCTTGTAGATGCCGCCGAACAGCGGCAGGACGGTACAGGAGCACACCGCCAGCAGCGTGCCGGCGACCGAGGCCACGCCGAAGGCGATCGGCTTGGGCGAGGCCGGGCCGAGGTGCTTCATCACCGCGCCCTGGCTGATATAGACGGCCATCGCACCGGCGATGACGAAGGCCGGCAACAGGCAAAGGATGACGTGCTCGCGGGCGTACCACTGGGTCAGGCGAAGGCCTTCGAGTACGGCATTCTCGAAGCGAGGCTGCCCCAGCGGCAGGAAGAAGATCAGCAGAAATGCGGCAGACATGCCAAGCAGCACCTTGGCCTCGCCAGGGCGGTCGCGCCAGAAACGCGCCAGATGTTTCCACAGCGAAGGGGAGGCGTCAGCCGAAGGAGCCGATCGCTCGGGCGCGGAGCTGTCCATGACCATGGTCCTGCTGGGTAGTCACGACCATGGTAGTTGGCTGGCGTGCGGCGGGGCTGATCCGCGTCAAGTGCAGGGCTATGTTCGGTTGGCCGTCAGCGCGCGGTTGTACCAGTCGCGGCTGCGATTGACGCTGCGCACCAGCCAGAGCATCACCGGCACCTCGATCAGCACGCCGACCACCGTGGCCAGTGCGGCACCGGAATTGAAGCCGTAGAGCACGATGGCGACGGCCACCGCCAGCTCGAAGAAATTCGAGGCACCGATCATGGCCGACGGCCCTGCCACATCGTGGCGCACTTGGAAGCGGCGATTGAGCCAATAGCCCAGCCCGGCGATCAGCAGGGTCTGCAGCAGGATGGGCACAGCCAGCATGGCGATTATCAGCGGCTGGTCGACAATGGCCTCGCCCTGGAAGGAGAACAACAGCACCAGGGTGGCCAGCAGCGCAACGATGGAGAATGGCTGGACTCTTGCCAGGGCGGCGTGGAATGCTTCTTCGCCGCGCTTGAGCAGGCGTGCGCGAATTACCTGGGCGATCGCCAGCGGGATGACGATGTACATCACTACCGAGAGCAGCAGCGTGTCCCAAGGCACTGGAATCGAAGACACACCGAGCAGCAGTGCGACGATCGGGGCGAAGGCGAACACCATCACCACATCGTTCAGTGCGACCTGGGTCAGGGTGAAGTTGGCGTTGCCGTTACAGAGGTTGCTCCATACGAAGACCATTGCGGTGCAGGGCGCCGCGCCCAGTAGGATCAAGCCGGCCATGTAACTGTCCAGTTCGGCGGCCGGCAGCCAGGGCGCGAAGACCTGTTTGATGAACAGCCAGCCCAGCAGCGCCATGGTGAACGGCTTGATGGCCCAGTTGACGAAGAGCGTGATGCCCATGCTCGCCCGCTGCGCGTAGACCTCCCGCAGGGCGGAGAAGTCGATCTTCATCAGCATGGGGATGATCATCACCCAGATCAGCAGGCCGACCGGGATGTTCACGTGGGCCACTTCCAGGGCGCCCACGGCCTGTGCCGCCGCGGGCATGCCAAGCCCGAGCAGCGTGCCGGCAATGATGCAGAGGAATACCCAGAGGGTGAGGTAACGCTCGAAGAAGCCCAATGGCGCCCCGGCCTGCTTGCTGGTCACTTCGCATTGAGTGGACATCTGGAACCGTACCTTTTCTTTCTGTAGGTGGTGGGTTGTGTCGCCGCGCTAGCGGGATTGTGCAGACAGCGCTTCGACCACTTCGTCGACCGTACTTCGGGCGCTGCGCGTGACGCCGATCAACGTGGCAGATGCCGTGCCGGTCCACTCGCCGTAGCCGACCAGCCAGAGATTGGGCTGTTTCACGGCTCGGGTCCCTGCTACCTGCACCTTGCCGTCGGCCTCCACCAGCCCGCACGGGTGAAGATGATCGAGCGCCGGGCGAAAGCCGGTGCACCAGACCACCGCATCGAGGCTAGTCTGACGGCCGTCCGCCCATTCGACGGCAGATTCGTGCAAGCGCACAAACGGCGGTTGCGCTATCAGCACGCCACGTTTCCGCGCGTCGAGCACCGAGGGCACCATGATGATATCGCCGAAGCCGCCGGGCAGGTCATCGATGCTGCGGCCCTCCTGCTGGGCCTTCCAGCGCGCGGTTGCACGCTCGAACAGCACGCGACCATCGACCTCATCGGGAAGGAACGCCGGCGGGTCCTGAGTGACCCATATGGTTTCGCCGACCTTCGAGAGTTCCGCCAGGATCTGCGCGGCTGAATTGCCGCCGCCGACCACCATCACGCGCTTGCCGGAGAAGGGTGCAGGGTCCCGGTAGTACGCTGAATGCAATTGCAGCCCCTGGAACGCCTCGCGCCCCGGATAGTCCGGAATGAAAGGCTTGCTCCAGGTGCCGGTCGCACTGATCACTGCCCGGGCCAGCCAGCGCCGATCACCGGCCTGAACCTGCCATAGATCGTCTACGCGCCTGATCGCATCGACATGAACCGGGCGTTGAATGGGAAAGCTGTAGCGGGTCTCGTAACGATGCAAATAGTCGATCACATCGTCGCGCGACGGATTGCCCGGTTCGACGGGGGTCGGCATCGGCCAGCCGGCGATAGAACTCCAGGCCGCAGGTGAGAACAGCCTCAACGAATTCCAGGCGTGGAGCCAGGCGCCACCCGGGGCGGGTTGATCGTCCAGCAGCAGGTAGGAAAGCGCCGTACGCCGCATGAAGTACGCGGTCGCCAGGGCCGACTGCCCGGCGCCGATGATGATCACATCGAGCACATGGGGGGCTGGCATCAGCAGACTTTCATCCAAGACATTCGATTCACCTTATATACGCTCTGCGGAATATACGCGGGTTGCATTACACCGAGCAATTCGCCACTCCAGGGGCTGCCTTCAGTACCTGTGCGCGCAACCTGCGCTTTACTCGTATATGCGCTAAGCAATATATTCGCCGACGCATACGTTTCGCGATTATCAACCGATCGGCAAGCGTCAGAAGGGTATTTTCGTGATCGAGCACTTGATACCTACCACCGTATTCAAATGCCTGGCCGACGAGACTCGCGTGCGCATCGCCTTGCTCATCGCCCGCGAAGGCGAGTTGTGCGTGTGCGAGCTGACCTGCGCGCTGGATGAAAGCCAGCCGAAAATTTCCCGTCACCTGGCGATGCTGCGCAGCTGCGGCATGCTGGAAGATCGCCGTCAGGGACAGTGGGTCTATTACCGGCTCCATCCGCATCTGCCTGACTGGGTCACGGACATGCTGCAACCGATTCTGGCTGCCAACAAGAACTGGCTGAGCGACAACCTGCAGCGTCTGGAGCGCATGCGCAATCGTCCCGAGCGGGCGACGGTGTGTGGCTGAATCGCATCGTTCACTCGCCTCAACTTTCAGGATTACCCCATGCACGACGACCTACCCAATATCGATCCAACGCTGCTCGATCTACCCGATCTCGCCAAGCTGGGCCTCCCAGACGGGCCTGCGCACAAGCCGCGCATCCTGCTGCTCTATGGCTCCAACCGGGAGCGCTCCTACAGTCGCTTGCTGGTTCAGGAAGCGGCGCTGCTGCTGGAGCGTTTCGGTGCCGAGACGCGCATCTTTCATCCGGCAGGGCTGCCACTGCCGGACGATGCGCCTGACAGCCATCCGAAGGTCCAGGAACTGCGCGAGCTGATGCAGTGGTCGGAGGGGCAGGTGTGGTGCTCGCCGGAGCGGCATGGCTCGATGAGCGCAGTATTCAAGGCCCAGATCGACTGGGTGCCGCTGGCCATGGGCGCGCTGCGCCCGACTCAGGGCAAGACGCTGGCGATCATGCAGGTCAGCGGCGGCTCGCAGTCATTCAATGCGCTCAATCAGATGCGCGTGCTGGGTCGCTGGTTGCGCATGCTCACCATCCCCAACCAGTCCTCAGTGGCCAAGGCCTATCTCGAGTTCGACGAGGCAGGGCGGATGAAGCCCTCGGCCTATTACGACCGCGTGGTGGATGTGATGGAGGAGCTGATCAAGTTCACCCTGCTGGTACGCGGTCGCGCCGATTACCTGGTCGACCGTTATTCGGAGCGCAAGGAGTCGGCCGAAGCGCTGTCCCGTCGCGTCAATCAACGCTCAATCTGACTTCCAGGAATCGCCCGCGTGTCCCATCCCTACGACATACTCGATGTACCCGGCTGTGCCGGTCAGCTGATCTTCACGCCGTGTCCCGGCAGCAAGGGCAGCAGCCTCGACGAGGCGCTGGGCACGCTACAGGCGGCTGGTGCCGAAGCAGTGATCACCTTGATGCCCGCCGAAGAGCTGGCCCGTAACGACGCGAGCCAGCTGCCGCAACTCTGTGCCGAACGCGACCTCGAGTGGTTTCACCTGCCGGTGGCCGACGAACAGGTGCCGCTGGCGGACTTCGATCGGGCCTGGGAAGGGGCGGCAGCGCGGATCCATGAGTTACTGGATGCCGGCAAGCGCATCGCCATTCACTGCAAGGGTGGTTCAGGTCGTACCGGACTGATCGCAGCACGCATCCTGATCGACCGCGAAGTGCCGCGCGCGGCCGCCATCGCCTGCGTCCAGGCGCTTCGACCCAAGGCTATCCAGCATCCGGCGCATGTCGGCTGGATCGAACGCTTCGGCGCATGACGGGCCTCTCATGCTGAATACGCTCGGCTTGTTCGTCATTACCGCGATAGCGGAGATCGTCGGCTGTTATCTGCCGTACCTCTGGCTGAAACAAGGCAAGAGTATCTGGTTGCTGGTTCCGGCGGCGCTTTCCCTGGCGCTGTTCGCCTGGCTGCTGTCACTGCACCCCACCGCCGCCGGGCGGGTCTACGCCGCCTACGGTGGCGTTTACGTCGCTGTCGCACTGGTCTGGCTGTGGCTGGTCGACGGTGTTCGCCCCACCGGGTGGGACCTGCTCGGCTGCGCCGTGGCGTTGCTGGGCATGGCGATCATCATGTTCGCGCCGCGCGATCTCTGATCCATCATTTCAGGAGCGAGTCATCCATGAGCATAAAAGTAGGCATCAACGGTTTCGGCCGCATCGGTCGCCTGGCCCTGCGTGCGGCCTGGGATTGGCCGGAGCTGAACTTCGTGCAGATCAACGATCCGGCCGGCGATGCGGCGACCCATGCGCACCTGCTCAATTTCGACTCCGTGCATGGCCGCTGGCAGCACGAGGCGAGCGCCGACGGCGACTGCCTGGTCATCAACGGCCGGCGGGTGAAGGTCAGCGCCAACAAGACGATCGCAGACACCGATTGGTCGGGCTGCGATCTTGTCATCGAGGCGAGCGGCAAGATGAAGACCGTTGCGGTGCTGCAGCAGTATCTGGAGCAGGGGGTCAAGCGCGTGGTAGTCAGCGCGCCGGTGAAGGAGGCGGGCGCGCTGAACGTCGTCATGGGCGTCAATGACGGCCTGTACGATCCGGCGCAGCACCGCATCGTCACCGCGGCGTCCTGCACCACCAACTGCCTGGCACCGGTGGTCAAGGTTATCCACGAGCAGCTGGGCATCCGCCACGGTTCGATTACCACCATCCATGACCTGACCAATACGCAGAGCATTCTTGATCAGCCGCACAAGGATCTGCGCCGCGCCCGCGCCTCGGGCATGAGCCTGATTCCCACCACCACCGGCTCGGCCACGGCGATCGCCGAGATATTTCCCGAGCTGCGCGGCAAGCTGAACGGCCATGCCGTGCGCGTGCCGCTGGCCAATGCCTCGCTCACCGACTGCGTGTTCGAGGTGGGGCGAAGCACCGATGCCGCAGAGGTGAACCGGTTGCTGCAGGCTGCAGCGGAGGGCGAGCTCAAGGGCATTCTCGGCTATGAGGAGCGACCACTGGTTTCCATCGACTACCGCACTGACCCGCGCTCGTCGATCATCGATGCACTGTCGACCATGGTGGTCAACGGCACGCAGGTGAAGATCTACGCCTGGTACGACAACGAGTGGGGCTACGCCAACCGCACCGTGGAACTGGCGCGCAAGGTTGGGCTAGCCGACATTCGCTAGGGTGCACATCCCGTAGGGTGGGCTTCAGCCCACCATTCATCCCGGCGTCCGGGGTGAGCCGAGCGGGTTCGCGCCTGTATCAGTGATCCGTACACATCTTCGAGCCGCCGCCATGCATGCTCTCCAACGCCTCTCCCCGGAAATCCGCCAGTACCTGGTGGTAACCGGTAACTACTGGGCCTTCACCCTCACCGACGGCGCGCTGCGCATGCTGGTGGTGCTGCACTTCCATGCGCTGGGCTACTCGCCCTTGCAGATCGCCGCGCTGTTCCTGTTCTACGAAATATTCGGCGTCGTCACCAACCTGATTGGCGGGTACCTCGGTGCGCGGCTTGGTCTGAACCGTACGATGAACCTCGGCTTGGCGCTGCAGGTCGCGGCCCTGCTGATGCTCACCGTACCGGCCACATGGCTGCCCGTGCCCTGGGTAATGGGCGCGCAGGCGCTTTCCGGCATCGCCAAAGACCTGAACAAGATGTCGGCCAAGAGCTCGATCAAACTGTTGGTACCCGACAGCCAGCAGGGCACGCTCTACAAGTGGGTCGCCATCCTCACTGGCTCGAAGAACGCGCTCAAGGGCGTGGGCTTCTTTCTCGGCGGCGCGCTGCTCGGTCTGCTGGGGTTCGCCGGGGCGGTTCTCTCGATGGCTGCCGTGCTGGCGCTGGTCTGGCTGGCCAGCCTGGTGCTGCTGAAGAAGGATCTCGGCAAGGCCAAGGCAAAACCGAAGTTCCGCGACATCCTGTCCAAGAGTCGCGCGATCAACGTGCTCTCGGCGGCGCGCCTGTTCCTGTTCGGCGCGCGAGACGTGTGGTTCGTGGTGGCCTTGCCGGTCTACCTGAGCACGGTTTTCGGCTGGAACTTCTGGATGGTCGGCGGCTTCCTTGCGTGCTGGATCATCGGTTACGGCATTGTCCAGTCGGTCGCACCGGCGATCACCGGCAAACGCAGTGGCAAGGTCCCGGATGGTCGGGCGGCATGCCTATGGGCAGCTTCGCTGGCGGCATTGCCTGCGGCAATTGCGATCGGGCTGGCGACGGCTGCGTCGCCACAGTGGGTTCTGATCGGAGGATTGATGCTGTTTGGCGTGCTGTTCGCGGTGAATTCATCGCTGCACAGCTATCTGATCGTCAGCTACGCCAAGGGGGACGGTGTCTCGCTGGACGTAGGTTTCTACTACATGTCCAACGCGCTGGGTCGATTGGTCGGCACGCTGCTGTCGGGCTGGGTGTTCCAGGCCTACGGCCTGCAGGCGTGTCTGTGGGTGTCGTCGCTGTTCGTGCTGCTCGCTGCACTGATCTCACTGTGGTTACCGCGGCACCACGGGTGAGGGCAGGGCGCTCGCGAGGTCGGCCCTGCCCGCTAGACCGGCAGGGTTCGCTCCGCTCGTCATTGGCGTTGCCTGAACGGATCAGTGGGACGGGGCTGTCCTTAGCATGCCAATGTCTGCCGAGGCTCTCTGCATCAGCGCCGCAGCGTTCGGCCCCGCTTTTTCCTGCCCGCTGCGACGACCACGACGCCAGTGCGCCATCGGCTGCAGTGCGCTGATATCCGAACGGGTTACCAGTTCTTCGAGTGATCGCTTGCTCATCGTCGCGTCCTCACATCGTCTGTTCAGGCGGAGCGTCCGTGCGCCATGGGGGAGTCCTTGAGCAAAGGATGCGCGGCGTTTGTTACAGCTGGTTGGCAGTGACGCGCGTGCGGACGAGCGGTGCCGGGGTGGGCCTACGGCGAAACCTCGCCGATGGCGCTGACACTGGTAATGCCGGCGTTCCAGATCATCTCGTAATGGGCGGTCTGGACAATGGAGAGCATATTGCGCGGCGTCATGAGCGCCCAGCAATGCTGGCCAGGCTTGCGCACCGAGCGGTAGCGCAGACCTGCAAAGCCGTCCTGCCGGAGCTGACGACCGAACTGGCGCGCCGCGGAATAGTCATTCGGATCGTAGATCGGGTCGGTCAGCGCGACGGTCGTGGCATCCAGCAGGCCTGCCTCGTCGAACTGGCACGACAATCCGCGAAAGACGAAGCGCTCGAAGTTCAGACCCACCACGCCGGACCAGTACAGTTCCTGGTGGTGGCGCACTTCGGCCAGGGCCGTTTCCATGCTGTCGGCCAGGTAGAGCACGCCGTAGCTGCCATCGCTGAAACGCGAGCCGGAGGGATTCACATGGGTGAACGGAGCGGTGGCATAGGAGCAGCCGGGAATGCCGAACGGGATCTCGCCGCGGGGAATCAGCTCGAGTCGGCCGGTCTCGTTGTGCAGGCGCGGGTTCGTCAGGGCCTGGAGCTGATAAAGCATGTCGAACTCATCGGCGTCGGCCACGTCATCGAACAGCTCGATGGGCGGAAACTTCGAGTTCACCAACCGATACGCCTGCAGCTTCGCCGGCGGCCGAACCGGCAGCCGCTTCGGCACTACCACTGCGCGCCCCGCAGACTGTCGATCCGCCGAAATGTCTCGTACAGCGAAATCATGTCGCCCTGCGCCATGACCTCCAGCGGTGAACGGCCGTTAAAGAGCTCGTTGTGATTGGGCATTCCAGGGAAACCGTAGGTGTTCTCCGGATTATCGAAAATCAGTCGCAGCGCGGCGTGGATATTGAGGATGAAACTGATGCGCTGCATCTGATCCGGATCCAGACTCACCGACCAGTCGGCATTACGCAACTTGGCACGCGCATGAGTGCTGCGGGAAATACGCAGAATCCGGCAGGCCTGTTCAGTCGTGGCCTGCCATTTGTCCAGAATATTCACCGCAGCGCGCAATCCGGTTGTGCATTGATCCTTGGAAAAAGCGGCAACTTGAAGGGTGGCTGACATGGCAATGGTTCCGACAGTTTGTTTCTGTAGATACACATTAGCACAAAGTTACTCTACAGACATGTAGAGCTGTCGATATTCTCCGACAACTTAATCGCCAACAAACGTGAAGGGCTTGAACCACGCGCAATCGAGCGCAACCGATCTTTGAGCGGCTGATGGGATATATAAGAGGGATATTCGAATGGGTTGTGCCAGCGCCAGTTGCTGGAACCACCGGAAGTTGGTGCCCGGAGCGGGGGTCGAACCCGCATACCCTTTCGGATGAGGGATTTTAAGTCCCTTGCGTATACCAATTTCGCCATCCGGGCGGAGGCTGCGTCGCAGCGTGCCGATGGGGAATCGGCGGCGCAGGACTATAACCAGCCTCCGAGGCCCATGCAACCAGAACGACCGGCGTTCAGCCACCAGAACTGCCAGACAATGCCCACCACCCGGGCAGCAGACGACGCACCTGTGGACGGCCAAAACGATCGTCGATCAGATGCACGACGCCCTCGTCCTGCTGTGTGCGGATCACTCGGCCGGCGGCCTGCACGACCTTCTGCAAGCCGGGGTAGAGATAGGTGTAGTCATAACCGTGGCCGCGCCCGAACAGCTCGTCGAGCCGTATCTTGAATTGTTCGTTGACCGGGTTGACCTGCGGCAGGCCAAGGGTCGCGACGAAGGCACCGATCAGGCGCTGGCCAGGCAGGTCGATACCTTCGGCGAAGGCGCCGCCAAGCACGGCGAAACCGATTCCTTCGCTGTGTTCGGTAAAGCGATCGAGAAAGGCATTGCGTGCCGCTTCCTGCATGCCGCGGGTCTGCTCCCAGAAGGGTACGTCCGGGCACTGCTCGCGCAGCAGCACGGTGACCTGTTGCAGGTAATCGAAGCTGCTGAAGAAGGCCAGGTAGTTGCCGGGACGCTCGCGATATTGACGGGCAATCAGTTCGACCACGGCGCCCAGCGAGGCCTGCCGGTGCTGATAACGGGTCGAAACATGCTCGGCCAGGCAGACGCGCAGTTGCCGGCTCTGGAACGGCGACTCGACATCGATCCAGGCGCTGCCGGCGGGCAGGCCCAGCATGTCGGCGTGGAACCTGCGCGGGCTCAGCGTGGCGGAGAACAGCACACTGGAACGCGCCTGTGCCAGGCGGGGAGCCAGAAAGGGGGCGGGAACCACATTGCGCAGGCAAAGGATCGAGCGACGGACCTTGCTGCGAGCAGTCGCCGGCAACAGGCTGATGTCGAACAGCGAGTGTTCACCGAACAGCTCGGCGACACGGCAGAAATGCATGGCGTCGAAATAGGCCCTTTGCAGCTCCGCATCCAGCCCTGCGGGTTGCTCGCCCAGGTAGTCGGTGATGGCGCTGACCGCCTGCTGCAGCGCACCCAGCAGCTTGAGCGGCAACTCCGGTTGTACCTGATAGTCCGCCAGCTGTTCGCGATGCAGCTCGTTCCAGCAGCGCTGCACGCGCCCCAGCAGCCGCTTCAAGGGCGCTGGCGCCTGCCTGCCGAGGCCGGCGAAGGCGCGCTGATCGAGTTCGGCGCTGTACATGCCGCGCGCCCGATCGATCAGGTTGTGCGCCTCGTCCACCAGCAGGCAGATGCGCCAGTCGTTGGCCAGCGTCAGGCCGTGGAGGAGGGCGCTGCTATCGAAGTAGTAGTTGTAGTCACCGACCACCACGTCCGCCCAGCGTGCCAGCTCTTGGCTGAGGTAATAGGGACAGACCTGATGGGCAAGCGCCACTTCGCGCAGGGCAGCCTGGTCGAGCTGGACCTGCCCCAGCGCGGCGGCCCGCGCCGCGGGCAGGCGGTCGTAGAAGCCGCGGGCCAGCGGGCAGGATTCGCCATGACAGGCCTTGTCCGGGTGTTCGCAGGTCTTTTCGCGCGCCACCAACTCCAGTACCCGCAATCCATGCTTGGCGTTGCGTTGCAGCGTCTGCAACGCATCCAGTGCCAGGCGTCGGCCGGACGTCTTGGCGGCGAGAAAGAACAGCTTGTCCAGCCGCTGCCCCGGAAATGCCTTGAGCTGCGGGAACAGGGTGCCCAGCGTCTTGCCGATGCCGGTAGGCGCCTGCGCCATGAGCGTGGTGCCCGTGCAGGCAGCCTTGTACACCGCCTCGGCCAGTTGCCGCTGGCCGGTACGAAATTCCTCGTGGGGAAAGCGCAGGGCGGAAAGTGCTTGGTCGCGCGCAGCGCGGTGGGCCATTTCCTGTTCGGCCCAGTCGATGAACGCCTGACACTGGGTCTCGAAGAACACGCGCAGCCGTGCTGCGGTGTGACGCTCGACGAACAGCGTTTCCTTGTGGCTGGTGACGTCGAAATAGACCAGTGCCAGTTCGAGTTCATCGAGCCCGCGTGTCTGACACAGCAGCCAGCCATAGATCTTCGCCTGCGCCCAATGCAACTGGCGATGATTGGCGGGCTGGCGCTCTAGGTCGCCGCGAAAGGTCTTGATCTCTTCCAGGCGATTGCGCGCCGGGTCGTAGCCATCGGCACGGCCTCGCACGCTCAGTTGCCCGTATTGCCCCTCCAGAGCGATCTCGCGCTCGTAGCCGTCGCCACGCCTGGCGGTGACCTGGGCGTGCCCGGCGATGCCTTCCAGCGCGGTGGGCGAGGGCGTGAAGCGCAGATCCAGATCGCCGACCTTGGCGGTGAATTCGCAGAGCGCGCGCACTGCGACCCGATAGCTCACGCCATGGCCTCGGCCCACTGGACATGGCAGACCGCAATGGGCAAACCGTGCTGATGGGCGTAGTCGATCCAGCGCTTCTGGTTGTCCTGCAGGCGATCGCCTGGGCCCTTCACTTCGATCATGCGATAGCGGCGCGCTTCCGGCCACAGCTGGATCAGGTCCGGCAGGCCGGTGCGATTGCCAGTGACGTCCGCCAGGATGCGCTGGAACAGCAGCTTCAGGTGCGCGGCGGGAATGCAGTCCAGCGCCTGCGCCAACAGTTGTTCGTCGAGCAGGCCCCAGGCGACAAACGCGTTATGGATGCCGAGTTTCGCCTGGAAGGTGCGCCAGATGCAGTCACGGTAGTCGTCGCTGTCGAGGCAGGCCAGGCAGGCGGCGAACAGATCGGCGCGGCGCTGGTGGAAGTCCGCGCGGTTCAGGTCGGCCGGCGCCCAGTGGAACGGGTGAAAGAACGCGCCCGGCAACGGCGCGAAGATCGCGTCCCAGCAGAGCAGGCCGAACAGCGAGCCGACCAGGGCGTTCTCCACGTAATACACGGGCGCATCCGGCCTCGTCAGATGCTCGCGCACCGCCTGCTCGACGCTGCAGGTAGGCCTCGGCAGGATCAGGTCGAGCTGTTCCGGTTTGCGGCTGCGTACACGTTCGGTCGGGATGCCCAGGCTGCGTTGCAGACGTGGCAGGATGCGCTGCAGTTGCTGCACTTCATGTTCGCTTTCCGGCGCGGCCCGGGCCTGAAGCAACAGATCCAGCGCCGCCGCTGGCTGGCCGGCGCGCTCCAATACACGAATTGCCCGCTCACGCGCACCGGGATAGCTGTTGGACGCGTGCACGCGCAGGGCCTCGTCGAGCTCGCCCAGCCGCTCGAACTGCTGGCCGATGCGCAGCAGCAGTTTGCCGCGGCGGCTTTCCAGCCAGGCATTGCCGAACGGCGCGGCTGGTACAGCCGCCAGGATCTCCGCCAGTGGCTCGCCGGCATCGAAGCCCTCGCGACAGCGATGCAGATGCAGGTAGGCGTCCAGCTCGGCACACGAACTGAACGCTCGTGAGGCGGGGGAAAAGGACACCTGCTCGTAGCGATAAACGCCCAGATCAGCCAGCACGAACTCCGACCAGTCCTGATGGATATTGCCGAAGAACAGCAGGCGCAGCCGCTCGCAGAGTTCGTCGATGCACAGGCTGTACACCGCGTCCTCGGAGCCCGCCCACCATTGCCCGAAGGGCTTGGCCAGGTCATGGTCGGCGCGCAGCCTTTCGAACAGCTCGGCCTTGCGCAGGCCGGCCGAGTTCGTGGCGCCGAACAGCTGCACCAGTTCGCCCTTGGTCAGCAGGCCGAACAGCTGTTCCAGCGTCAGCTCACGCTCGGCATCGATCCAGCCCTGCTCGATCAATGGCGCTGCCGCCCGACGTGGACAGCCGATCTCCCCATAGTGCAGTTTGCTGGCCCGGAACAGCGCGCCCTTGCGCATCACCATGCGCACCAGCAATGCCTGGGACGCCTGCGGCAACAGAGCGAAACGCCCGATGAAAGCGCGCTCGGCGTCGTCCAGCAGGTCGCCATGATGCTGGTCCACCCAGGCCAGGACCTGCTGAAAGTTGTCGAGATAGTAGAAGGGGTTTTCCAGGGCCTGACGCATCGCACATCCGGTAAAACTGGGGCGCGGGCGGCCCGCTCGAAAGCTGGCTATTTATACAGTTCGAGCGGTATTTGGCAATGGCCGGTGATCAGCGGAAGGGGCGGCGTGGGTGCCGCCCCGGACGCGATGGAAGGATCAGACGGTGCGCGAGAAGCGTCCGCGTTGCTCGCCACCGAGATAGGCATCGAAGGCCATGGCGACGTTGCGCATCATCAGCTGGCCCTGCGGCAGCAAAATCAGCGCATCGTCACGCAGCTCCACCAGACCATCGGCGACCGGCTCGGCCAGTTTGGCCAGCGAGTCGGCAAAATAGCTGCGGAAGTCGATGCCGTGCTTCTGTTCGATCTGCCGGTAATCGATACGCCCATGGCACATCAACGAGACGATCACGTCGCGGCGCAGCCGATCGTCGTCGCTCAGCTTGTAACCACGGTGCACCGGCAGCATGCCGTCGTTCAGTCGCGCGTAGTACTGCGAGAGCTCCTTGACGTTCTGGCTGTAGCTGTCGGCGACCTTGCCGATGGAGGAAATGCCCAGCCCGATCAGGTCGCAGTCGGCATGGGTGGAGTAGCCCTGGAAGTTGCGCTGCAGCGTGCCGTTGGCGCGGGCCAGGGTCAGCTCGTCCTCGGGTAGCGAGAAGTGGTCCATGCCGATGTAGACGTAGCCAGCAGCGGTCAGGCGCTGAATGGTCAGCTCCAGCAGTTCCAGTTTGCGCTCGGGCGGCGGCATGTCTTCGGGGCGAATCAGCTTCTGCGCGCGCACCAGATCCGGCAGGTGCGCGTAGCTGTAGGCGGCGATGCGGTCCGGGCGGATGTCGATGATCTTGCTCAGCGTGGCATCGAAACTGGCCACGGTCTGCAGCGGCAGGCCGTAGATCAGGTCGACGCTGACCGACTTGAAGCGGGCGTCACGGGCGGCCTGAACCAGTTCGCGGGTCTGCTCTTCAGTCTGGATGCGGTTGACGGCGATCTGCACCTGCTCGTCGAAGTCCTGCACGCCGAAGCTCAGGCGGTTGAAGCCGAGCTTGCGCAAGCCATGGATCTGCTCCGGGGTGACGGTCCGCGGGTCCACCTCAAGGGAGAACTCGTGGCTGTCGCTGTCATCCATGTTGAACGCCTGATGCAGGCTCGCCATCAGGTCGGCCAGCTGCTCGCTGGTGAAATAGGTCGGTGTGCCGCCGCCCAGGTGCAGCTGCGTCAGCTTGCGTGAGCGGTCGAACAGCGCGCCCTGCATTGCGATCTCGCGCTTGAGGTACTCGAGGTACTCGACGGCGCGCTCGGTCTTGTGGGTGATGATCTTGTTGCAGGCGCAGTAGTAGCACAGGCTCTTGCAGAACGGGATGTGGATGTACACCGACAGCGGCTTGGGCGGCTGCGCCTGATTGCTGCGCGCAGCGGCAGCGCGGTAGTCGTCCTCGGCGAAGGCCTGATGGAACTGCGGGGCAGTGGGGTAGGAGGTGTAGCGCGGACCGGGACGGTCGTATTTCTCGACCAGGGCCCGGTTGAAGCTCGGCAGTTGGTCCATTGTTCGTTTCACCTAAGGGTTGAATTCGGAGTCGGTGCGGAACGCGGTGTCACCCTTGGGTGTGTCCGGCTCAGGCAGATCATGGGCGCGGATTATGGACGATTCGCGCCTGCGCGCCGACTGTCTCAGATCAAGAATAGCGTCCCGGACCGCGCCGTTGGGCGGGTCCGGAATAACAGACGCCAAGGGAGCGAGGCCATGGTCGGCCTCGCGCTCGTGTTCAGAGCTTGAACTGGCCGACCAGACGATTCAGTTCGGTGGCCAGGCGCACCAGCTCTTCGCTGATCTCCGAGGTCTGCGTCGCGTCGGCCGACGTGGTGTCGGCGATGCGGCTGATGGTGGTGATGTTGCGATTGATCTCTTCGGCGACAGCGCTCTGTTGTTCGGCGGCTGTGGCGATCTGGGTGTTCATCTCGTTGATGGTGCCCACTTCGTCGGCGATCACGCCCAGGCTCTGTGCAGCCTTCTCGACGCATTCCGAGCCGGAGCGCGCGCGCAGCTGCGCTTCCTTCATTGCCTGTACGGCATTGCGCACGCCGCCTTGCAGCTGCTCGATCATCGCCTGGATTTCCTCGGTAGACTTCTGCGTGCGCGAGGCGAGGGTGCGCACCTCGTCAGCCACCACCGCAAAGCCACGGCCCTGCTCGCCGGCGCGGGCAGCTTCGATTGCGGCGTTCAGCGCCAGCAGGTTGGTCTGCTCGGCAATGCCGTTAATCACGCCGAGCACCATGTCGATGCTGGCGCTGTCGCTCTCGACGCGCTGGATTACTTGAGCCGCCTTCTCGATCTCGGCGATCAGCACTTCGATACCGTCGAGCGCTTCGGTCGCCACCTTCACGCCGGCCTTGGACTCGGTATCCGCTCCGGTGGACGCGCTTGCAGTCTGACTGGCGTTGCGCGCGACCTCCTGAACCGTTGCGCTCATTTCATTCATCGCCGAGGCGACCATGTCGGTTTCGTTGCGCTGCTCGTTGACGGCGGCCAGGGTTTTCTCTGCCACATGGGAGACCCGCCCGGAGACATCGCTGAGCTGGTGGGTAACGCCCGCGACAGCCTCAAGGCTATGGCGGAACTTGCCGATCATGCGGTTGAAGGCATCGCCCATCGCGCCGATCTCGTCCTTCGCACCCACTTCGACGCTGCGGCTGAGGTCTTCATCCTCGGCCATGGTATTCATGGTGTGGCGCATGGCAGTGATGCGGCGAATGATTACGTGGCGCACGGTCAGGCACATCACCACCACGCCGATGAACAGCAGGAGCAGCTGAATCCCGCCGCTGATCATGATGTTGCGATCCACTTCCTGGTCGAGTGCCTTGAGGTCGTAGCTGATGCGCACTGCGCCCATTACCGTGTTCTCGCCGACCTGGTGGCAAGTCAGGCAGTTGGTGCCCCGGTAGTCGGCGTGCGCCAGGATCGGGTTGATCACCGTCAGCACACGGCCGCCGTTCTGCTCGTTGACCTCGATGATCTCCTCGCCGCCCAAGGCGCGGCGGTCCAGGGCATCGACAGGCGCCTGGTGGTCATATCCCGGCCCGAATACCTTGGTGACCTCATCGCCGCGAATGATGCGCGCATCGATAACACCCGGACGCGCGAGGATCTTGTTCCGCAGCACTTCACGCTGCGCCATGGTGCCGGTGAGCATCATGGTGTTGATGCTATCGAAATAGGAGTCGGCGGCATCCTTGGTCTGCTGCTCGACAACCTGGAGCACCAGGCGCTTTTCGGTACTGGCAGAGAAGAACAGCGAGGCAGACATGATTGCCACCAGCACCAGCACCAGCGCCAGGTTGATCTTTGTCTGCACGGACATTTGTCGAGGGGCGGAGTTGTTCATGGTTTTCCTTAGTACTACTGCCACGCGGAAGGTAACTGCCACTGCACTATTGTTTTATTGGTTTCCCACGACGACGCAGCAACGAACTGAGCAATCTGAAGCTCGTATCGGCGACTTACCGGGATTCTTGAAGATCCGAGGTGGGTAATAGCTATGCGCCATTACAGGGCGCGACTATGGTATTGCTTTTCCGGCACGATCGAGCGAAACGGCCGACCGACAACGGTGCAATTGCACATTTCCCTGACTCAGGTCATAAGTCGAACGGCCTGGTTACGCTGATGACTGCTACAAAAGTGTAATGAGCGACAGCTATGCATATAGGAGTTGTATGACGGCGACGACGGGCGCGAAGGAGGCGTGAAAAAACACTATCCGGTGACTTTACAGAATGTCAGACCGCCATTAGCGTGGCCGCCGCCGAGACGGCGAAGTGACCCCGCGTAGCGCAGGCACACTATCTGCATCAGCAACCGAGTTCGCTGCGAACCCCGATAGAAAACGATGGTCGTAGGCTCTACGCCGGCATGGCCGGATGACACCGCAAGGCAGCTGCTGTTCTCGATGGCAGTGCATCGACTGGAACCTTTATTTCAAGGACTCACATGATCAAGAAATGCCTTTTTCCTGCTGCCGGATATGGCACACGTTTTCTTCCTGCAACCAAAGCCATGCCCAAGGAAATGCTGCCGGTGGTGAACAAGCCTCTGATCCAGTACGGGGTCGAGGAAGCGCTTGCTGCAGGGCTCACGCAGATCGCCATGGTTACCGGACGCGGCAAGCGCTCGCTGGAAGACCACTTCGATATCAGCTATGAGCTCGAACATCAGATCCGCAACACCGACAAGGAAAAATACCTGGTCGGTATTCGGCGCCTGATCGACGAGTGCAGCTTTTCCTATACCCGCCAGGTGGAAATGAAAGGCCTGGGCCATGCCATCCTCAGCGGCCGCCCGCTGATCGGTGACGAGCCGTTCGCCGTGGTGCTGGCGGACGACCTGTGCATCAACCTGGACGGCGATCCAGTACTGGCGCAGATGGTCAAGCTGTACAACCAGTTCCGCTGTTCCATCGTCGCGATCCAGGAAGTACCGCCGGAGGAAACCAGCAAGTACGGCGTGATCGCCGGTGAAATGATCCGCGACGATATCTTCCGCGTCAGCCACATGGTGGAGAAGCCTAAGCCGGAGGACGCTCCGTCGAACCTGGCGATCATTGGTCGCTACATCCTGACGCCGGACATCTTCGATCTGATCGAACAGACCGAACCGGGCAAGGGCGGCGAGATCCAGATCACCGATGCGCTGATGAAGCAGGCGCAGGATGGTTGCGTGCTGGCCTACAAATTCAAGGGTCAGCGTTTCGACTGCGGTAGCGCCGAGGGATACATCGAGGCGACCAACTTCTGCTACCAGAACTTCTACCTGACCGGTAAGGCGTTCTGAACCCATCGGGCCACCTCAGGGTGGCCCGTTCGTTTCAGGGTGCCGGCAACGCTTCGGCACCCGGCCCGAGCGGCTGCCCATAGCTGAATTCGACATAGTTGCCCGCAGGGTCGCGCACGCCGCAGTAGTAACCCACCGGATACGGCTCGTCGCGCGGTTCCCAGATCAGGCAACCGTCCTCGCGCGCCAACTCGGCGACCGCATCGACCTCCTCTCGACTGGCCATCGCGAAGCCGAAATGGCTGTAGTCGTTCGCTGCCAACGCGCGATCCGCGCCGCCAGGCATGATCACGAAGATGAACTCGCTCTCCTTGCCGGGCTCGGCCATCCAGACGATGCGCGACCCTTTGCCGGGCCGCTCGTGGAACACCCGCATGCCACAAAAGCGTGCGTAGAACGCAATGCAGGCGTCCAGATCGGGCACATGCAGAGCCAGGTGAGTCAGGGTAGGGCGCATGCGGCACTCCTTCGGTGAATCGGGTCAGAAGCCTGGGTTATGCTGTTCGCTAGACAAGGAGACAACTCTACATGGCTTACGACTTCGATCTATTCGTCATCGGCGCAGGTTCCGGTGGTGTTCGGGCGGCGCGCTTCGCGGCTGGTTTCGGTGCAAGAGTAGCGGTTGCCGAGAGCCGTTATCTGGGCGGTACCTGTGTCAATGTCGGCTGCGTGCCGAAGAAACTGCTGGTCTACGGCGCGCATTATGCCGAGGACTTCGGCCAGGCTCAGGGCTATGGCTGGACCATCGACGGCGCAACCTTCGACTGGAAAACCCTGATCGCCAACAAGGATCGCGAGATTCAGCGCCTGAACGGCATCTATCGCAGCATCCTGGTGGACAGCGGCGTGACCCTGCTGCAGGCGCATGCGCGGCTGGTCGATGCGCATACCGTCGAAGTCGACGGCAAGCGCTACAGCGCCGAGCACATTCTGATCGCCACCGGCGGCTGGCCGCACGTACCGGAGATTCCGGGTCGTGAGCATGCCATCACCTCCAACGAGGCCTTCTATCTGGATGCCTTGCCGCGTCGGGTATTGGTGGTGGGCGGCGGCTATATCGCAGTCGAGTTCGCCTCGATCTTCCACGGCTGTGGCGCCGACACCAAGCTGCTCTACCGTGGGGAGCTGTTCCTGCGCGGCTTCGATGGCTCGCTACGCGACCATCTGAAAGACGAGATGATCAAGAAGGGCGTGGACCTGCAGTTCAACGCCGACATCGTTCATATCGACAAGCTGGCCGACGGCAGCCTGCGCGCCACCCTGGAAGACGGCCGTACCCTGGAAGCGGACTGCATCTTCTACGCCACCGGCCGCCGCCCGATGATCGAAGGTCTGGGCCTCGAAACAGCCGGCGTGGCGCTGGATGCGCGTGGCTTCATCGCAGTGGATGACGAGTACCGCACCTCGGTGTCTTCGATCCTGGCGATCGGCGACGTGATCGGTCGCGTACAGCTGACCCCGGTTGCGCTTGCCGAAGGCATGGCGGTCGCCCGTCGACTGTTCAAGCCCGAGCAGTACCGCAAGGTCGATTACTCCACCATCCCGACGGCCGTGTTCAGCCTGCCGAACATGGCAACCGTAGGGCTGACCGAGGAAGAAGCCCGTGAGCAGGGCTACAAGGTCACCATCTTCGAGAGTCGCTTCAGACCGATGAAGCTGACCATGACCGACAGCCTGGAAAGAAGCCTGATGAAGCTGGTGGTGGAAGCCGAAACCGACCGCGTGCTTGGCTGCCACATGGCCGGGCCGGAGGCTGGGGAGATCATGCAGGGGTTGGCCGTGGCGCTGAAGGCCGGCGCCACCAAGCAGGTGTTCGATGACACAATGGGCATCCACCCGACCGCAGCGGAAGAATTCGTCACCATGCGTACGCCTGCAGCTGTCTGAAGCGGGTCAAGGGCATGGTCAGTCGCATGCCCTTGGCCGACGCTCAGTGGTGATGGCCTGATGCCGAGCCGCCACTGACCGGGGCGTCTTCCTCGATGCTGACCTCGGCGGTGAGCTCGCTGCCGTTTTCGAACTGCAGTGTGATCGGGAAGCTCTCGCCGGCCACCAGCGGTTGCTTGAGCCCGAACAGCATCACATGGTTGCCACCGGGCTTGAATTCCACCTTGCCCGCGGCCGGCACCTCGACCGACGGAATCTGCTGCATCTTCATCATGTCGCCCTGATGGACATGGGTATGCAGCTCGGTTTTCTGGGCCCGCGGAGTCTGCGCCCCGACCAGCTTGTGCGCTCGTTCGCCACGATTCTCCAGCACGAAGTACACCGCGCCCGTGGGTGCACTGGGGGGCATCGCCCGCGACCAGGCCTGGCTGACCACCAGCTCGCTGGGGGCTGCTTGCGTCGGGGCGTGATCATGGTGGTGATCCTGCGCGAAGGCAGGCTGGCAGAGCACGGTCAAGGCGCCTGCGGCCAGTAAGCGAAGCAGCATGTGAATACTCCAGTTCCGGTTGAGAGAAGCGCCATATTACGCCGCTTGGTGCAACCCGGCAGTTCTCCCGTACAGACCGGACGTTGATTCCGATCAAACACGGCGCGCCTACTCTGAACAAAGCTGCTGGCAATGCCCAGGAGGATGCGTTCGATGAGCCATACCAAGCTTCTGTTTCGCAGTGCCGCTCGCGAAAAAGTGCTGCACGGCGCCAACCAACTCGCCGAGGCGATCCGCATCACCCTCGGCCCAAAATCGAAATCGGTTCTGATCCAGAGCGTCTATGGTGCGCCGAGAGTGTGCAACGACGGTGTCACGATCGCCAAACTGGTCAAGCTCGAAGACCCCGAGGAAAACCTGGGTGCACAGATGCTGCGTCAGGCTGCCGAGCGGACAGGCGATGCCGTGGGCGATGGCACCAGCACGGCGACGGTTCTGGCTCATGCCATCCTCACCGAGGGCATTCGCAACGTCGTGGCGGGCGCCAGTGCCATCGACATCAAGCGCGGGCTCGACAGGGGGCTGCGCGTGACGGTCGAATCGCTCCATCAGCAGTCTCGTGAAATCCGGACGCGCAAGGAAAAGGCGCAGATCGCCGCCATCTCCGCGCACAACGACCCGGAAACCGGCGAGCTGGTGGCCGATGCCATGGAACGGGTCGGGAACGAGGGCGTCATCACCGTCGAGGAATCCAAGACCACCGAGACCGTACTCGACGTGGTCGAAGGTATGCAGTTCGATCGCGGCTACGTTTCGCCGTACTTCATCACAGACAGCGAGAAGATGGAGGCCGTGCTGGAAGACGCGTTCGTGCTTCTCTGCGAGCAGAAGGTCGGACTGCTCAAGGACCTCATACCCCTGCTGGAAACCATCGCCAAGAGCGGTCGGCCGTTGCTGCTGATCGCCGAGGACATCGAAGGAGAGGCGCTGGCGACGCTGATCGTCAACCATATCCGCGGGGTGCTGCGGGTGGTTGCCGTGAAGGCGCCCGGCTTCGGTGACCGACGCAAGGACATGATCCAGGACATCGCGGTGCTCACTGATGCGCAAGTGGTGTCGGCTGATCTCGGTATTGCCCTGGAACAGATCGCGATCGAGCAGCTCGGTCACGTCCAGCGCGTGGTGGTCGATCGCGAGCATACGACGCTGATTGGCGGCGCGGGCGACCGCTCGGCAATTGATGCGCGCATGCAGCAGATCCGCACGCAGATTGAAAAGACTACCAGCGACTACGATCGCGACAAGCTGCAGGAGCGCCTGGCGAAGCTGTCCGGCGGGGTTGCGGTAATTCGCGTCGGTGCACCGACCGAGTCGGAAATGAAGGCCCGCAAGGATGCCCTCGATGACGCCATTTCCGCGACCAAGGCGGCCATGTCCGAGGGCATCGTGCCGGGTGGCGGGCTCGCGCTGCTACGCGGCGTCCCGGCGCTCAGCGCAGAGGAAGCCAAGGCCGAGGGTGATGAGCGAACCGGGCTGCAGATATTGCGGCGGGCCCTGGAGGCCCCGGTACGCACGATCGCCGACAATTCCGCCGTGGATGATGGCGTGGTGGTCGCTCGTCTGCTGGCCGAACCTGGCGATATCGGCTTCGATGCGGCTGCGAACCGTTATGTCGACATGTACGAAGCGGGCATCATCGATCCCACCAAGGTCGTGCGGGTGGCGCTGGAGAACGCCGTCTCGATTGCCAGCGTGCTGTTGCTGACCGAAGCCACGATGATCGAGGTGCCGGACAAGCAGGACCATGAACCGCCGTTGCCGACGTGATCGATCAGCGGCAGCGTGGGCCGGTCAGAACGGCGGAATCAGCAGGATCGGACAATCCAGATGCTCGGTCAGCTGTCGCAGTTCCGCCGCGGACCAATCGCCAGCGGCACCGGCCAGCAGCACCAGGGTTGGCTGGCGGCGACGCAGCAACGGCAGCGACTGTTCCGTGCCAGCCCAGCGCATCGCCTCCCAGGCCAGCCCAGGGAGGCGCCCATCCCGATCCAGCGATTGCATTGCGATAGCGGCGTTCTGCAGGGCTGACGGTTGGCGGTAGAGCACCATGCCATGCCGATCTGGCGGCTGGGTACGCCAGGGCGTCCGTTGAGCGCGGCCGAATACCGTCACGTCGCTTTGTCTGATCTCGTTCAACAGCGTCTCGAGGCCTGGACCGCGCAGACTGCGCAGGGACCAGGCGATCCCGCTGGGACCGATCTGCCGGGCCAGTTCTTCGCGCAAGCGGTCCGCGCGCACCCGAAGGCTGCGCTCGAGCGTTGCCGGGTCCAGCATGCGCTCGGTGCCGCTGTGGCTGATTTCCCTGGCAAAGGGCAGGGCGGCGGCGCGCAGCAGGGCCACATCCTCCAGCAGCAGACTGGTCAGCTCGGCACGCAGGGTGCGTGACAGCTGCACGGCGATCTGCAACGAGCCCGGGTTGATGCCCGCCGGTTCCAGCGCCAGCAGCACCCGGCGTGGAGCAGCTGGATCACGCGTCGCGCTGATCACGGCCGTTACCTGCGCTCTGGATGTAGCGCCGACGCAGCTCGCTGAGCTCATCCAGGCGGTGCTGCACGGCGGCGTTCAGCGTGTCGGGCGGATAGCGCCCGGTATCGTCGGCGGTGCCGGCGGGCAATCCGGTGAGCAACTCCATCGCCTGGTCGACATCGCTGACCGCGTAGATGTGGAACTGCTGCTGGCGAACGGCGGCGAGCAGATCCTGACGCAACATCAGATGTTTGACGTTACCTGCCGGCACGATCACCCCCTGGGTGCCGCTCAGCCCACGGGCACGGCAGATGTCGAAGAAGCCTTCGATCTTCTCGTTGACGCCGCCGATCACCTGGACGTTGCCGTGCTGGTTCACCGATCCGGTAATCGCCAGATCCTGGCGCAGCGGCAGCCCGGCCAGAGCGGACTGCAGCACGCAGAGTTCGGCCACCGAGGCACTGTCGCCCTCGACCGGGCCGTAGGATTGTTCGAAGACCAGACTGGCGGCCAGCGACAGCGGCGCTTCAGGCGAATAACGACTGGCCAGATAGGCGGACAGGATCATCACGCCCTTGGAATGCAGTGCACCGCCCAGCTCGACCTCTCGCTCGATGTCGATGACCTTGCCATCGCCGAGCCGCGCGGTCGCCGTGATCCTGACCGGATGGCCGAAGGCATGGTTGCCCAGCTGCACCACGGCCAGCCCGTTGATCTGGCCCACGGCACGTCCGCTGGTTTCGATCAGTCGCAGATCGCGCAGTACCGCATCGTGCATGCGTTCGCGGATCTGATCGGCGCGGTGGATGGATTCAGCCAGGGCGCGTTCGACGTCCTCGCGGCGGATCAGCTCGCTACCGTGCTCGTTCGCCCAGAAATCCGACTCGCGCAGCACATCGAGCATGCTGGCCAGGTGCAGGGACAAGCGCTCGGCGTCGTCGACGTGGCGTGAGGCATGCTCGATCAACCGCGCAACGGCACCGCGTTCCAGCGGCTTGAGCTTCTCCCTTCGCTGCAGTGTCGCCAGCAGTCGCGCGTACAGCAGGATGTTCTGCGGGGTGCGCTCGAAATCCTCGGCGAAATCCGCTTCGACCTTGAACAGCAGTGCGAACTCGGGATCGTACTGGTTCAGCAGGTAGTACAGGCGCCGCTCGCCGACCAGCACGACCTTGACGTTCAGCGGAATCGGGTCCGGCTCGAGGGAAATGGTGCTGGCCATGCTGAGCACCTGCTCGAGTGACTGCAGCCGCAACTCGCGCGCCTGCAGCGCACGTTTCAGTGCCTCCCAGGCGAACGGCTGGCTCAACAGCTTTCGCGCATCGAGTACCAGGTAGCCGCCATTGGCGCGATGCAGGGCGCCGCTCTTGATCAGCGTGAAGTCGGTAAGCAGGGTGCCCATCTGCGCCAGATGCTCGATGCGACCCAGCAGGTTCTGGTAGCTCGGATGATCCTCGTAGACCAGAGGCGCGCCGCTGCTGCCGGAATTATCGACCAGCACGTTGACGAAGTAACGGTTGAATGGCGTCAGCCGGTGGCTGCCGAGCACCTTGTCGGGCTCGACGTTGGCAAAGTGGTCTTCGCCTCGTTCGATGATGTCCAGCTTGACCTCGGCGAGAAAGGTCATCACACCCGGAAGCGATCGATAGCGCGATTCGAGCTCCGCCATATGGATGTCCACCGTGGCGCTGGTGGTCTCCTGATTGAGTTGCTCGATACGCTTGTCGTGCTCCCGATGCCAGCCAGCGATCAGCTGCAGCCCTTGGCGCAGCGTCTGGCGCAGCGTTTCGCTGCTCTGCTCGATGCGCTGCTTCTCTTCGGCAGAGAGCTGCTCGTACTCCGCCGGGCCCATCACTTCGCCGCTCTTGAGCAGCGGTGCCAGGGTATAGCCGCTGGGTGTGCTCATCAGCATGATGCCCGCCTGGCGGGCTTGCTCGCTGACCGAGCCGAACAGGGTTTCCTCGCGCGCCTTGAACTCGTCCTTGATGGCTTGCACCGCATTGCGATAGTCGTCGCTGTCGAATGCCGCGGGCAGAGCACCGAGCAGGGTGCGGATGAGTCGGCGCATGTCGGCTTGCAGCGTGTTGCCGGTTCCGGCCGGAACACAGAGCACCAGCGGCTTGTGCGGTGCTCGGAAGTTGTTGATGTAGCACCAGTCCTGCGCCTGCGGTGCCTCGGCCGAACGCTGCTGCAACAGCTTGCGTACGATCGCGTGCTTACCCAGCCCCGGTGCGCCCATCACGTAGAGGTTGTAGCCCTCGTGTCGCATACCGATGCCAAGGTGGAGCGCGCCGAGGGCGCGTTGCTGGCCGAGGGTCTCGTCGAGTTCGGCCAGCTCCTCGGTCGTCGAGAAGTCCAGCTGCCCGTCATCGCAGGCGTGATAAAGGCGTTCTGCTGGTAGTTCGTAGGACTGCAAGGCAAACCTCCGCTGCGGCAGGCTGTAGCTTCGTCACAGGCAGGCCGCATGACGAAGGAGGGTAGGGTTCCGATTATTGCGTCGCGGCAGGACGGAGCCTTGATGGGGGTCAACCGCCTGCCATGTCTTACTCGGCCACGCACGACAGCCGCAGTGGTGCCGTTTCGCAGGCATTCCACAGAGAGCGTATATCCAGCAGGCGGATGTCACGGCCGTTGCTTTCGATCAGCCCCAATTGGCGGTAGCGGGTGAACAGGCGACTGACCGTTTCGGTGGTCAGGCCCAGGTAGCTGCCGATCTCCGCTCTGGTCATCGGCAGCGTGAACCTCGTTGCCGACAGCCCACGCCGGGCGAAGCGTGCGGAAATCTCGAGGAAGAAGGCAACGAAGCGCTGTGCAGCGCTCTCGCGGTGATGCCTGAGGTGTGCCTGTTCGACGAGCAGTTCATGGCTGATCGACTTGAGCACGCGGCTGCGCAGCCGTGCGCTGTTGGTCAGCAATTCTTCGAGCGCCGCGACCGGAATGGCACACACCAGTGAAGGCTCCAGCGCCATGGCATGGTTGACGCAACGATCGCCGGCGAACGCATCCAGGCCGACCAGTTCGCCGGGGAAAACAAAGCCGGTTACCAGCTCCTTGCCATCGCTACCGGTCAGATAGGTCTTGAGCGATCCACTGCGCAATGCATAAACGTGAGTGGCCGGTTCATTCACTCGGTACAGGTTCTGCTGCCTGGCGACACGCCGGTTGTGCCGAATGATCGCTTCCAGGCACTGCAGTTCGGCATCCTCCAGTGTCGCCGGCAGGCATATTCGGCGCAGCGAGCACTCGCGGCATCTCAACGTCTTGCAGGCCTTGTACGTGGCATCCATGACGGTCCCCCGGACGTGCGTGGCGGTTCCTGGCTCCTTGCATGACTGTAGCCAAGAATTCGCCGGCGAGCAGCGTGGACACCACAACCATGGCGTCAGCGGTACTCGGCGGCGAGTGCCGCGGCGACCGATGCGCTGCTATCCAGAATGGTCAGACGGCGTGCGACGAGCGCTGGGTCAAGTCGGAACGGGGGCACCGTATCGGCAACGACCAACCCATCGAATACCGGGCTTTCCACTACTTCGGAACCACCGGTGAACAGGCCGTGCGTGGCGGCGGCGTGTACCTGCCGCGCGCCGGCATCCCGACACGCCTGCCCGGCGCGCAGCAGCGTGCCGCCGGTGCTGATCAAGTCATCGACGATCACCGCGATCCGGTCGCGCACCTTGCCGACCAGCATGGCGCCGGTGACGATGTCGTTGCTGCGGTACTTCTCCATGTAGGCGCTGCCGACCGCACGCCCGGTATGTCGCTCCAGCGCGCGGCGAAACGACTCGGCGCGCTTGGCGCCTCCTGCATCGGGCGAAACGGCTACCAGCTCGATGTCGCCGGGCAGGCCGGCGAAGTGACCAGCGAACAGTTCGGCGCTCTCGATGTGCCGGGTCGGGATGCGGAACGCGTTGTCGAACGCGGCGACGTTGTGGACCTCCAGCGTGGTCAGCCGGTCGACCCGACAGGCTTCGAACAGCGCAGCCACGTAGCGGGTGATGATAGGGTCCTGATACTGCGTGCGACGCTCCTTGCGGGCGTAGCAAAGGTATGGTGCGACCACCTGGACGTGCCGCGCGCCGGCATCCTTGAGTGCGCCGCAGAAGAACAGCAGGCGGCAGAGCTTGTCGTTCACGCTGCGCTCGTCGTCACCGTACAAGCCGTGGAAGACGACAACTTTGCGATTCTCCACCGGCGTCAGCGCCCGGGTCTTGTGCTCGCCATCTTCGAAGGCCCGTTCTTCCAGATCGGTCAGCACGAGCCCCAGGTGCCGCGCGACCCGCGTCGCGTAATCGCGGCTGCCATGCAGGGCGAACAGGAGAGGGGAGTGTGCGTTCATGAGCGGCTCCTGGTGGAATGAGATGGGTCGGATGCCAGCTGCGGATAACCCAGGCCCAGGGCCTGGTGATCCAGCAGATAAAGCTGTGCTTGCTGCAAGAGCGCGCGGGCTTGGCTGGCCTTCGCCTGCGCCGCCTCGGAAGAGGACTGGCGCAGGGAGCTGCCGGCCAGGGTAAAGCAGCGGGTCGCTGCGCGAACCGAGAGAAACAGTGGCAGCGGCAGGCAATCATCCGCCTCACCGCTTTCGTCCAGATAGGCCCGCAGCACCACCGGCGCGAGCTCACCAAGCCCGTGGTGCTGCAGGTCCATCAATACGAAAGCGAGGTCGTGCAGCACGTCTATGCAGGCGATCTCGTCGCTGAACTCGATGCCATCGAACAGTGTCGGGTGGCCGGCGAACAGGCAGATATTGGCCAGACGCATGTCGCCATGGCAGCGTCGTACCTGGCCAGCCAGGCGCCGCCGCTCGAGTTCGGCAGCCTGCTGTCGGAGCAGACCCAGCTGGTCGCGATACAACGCATTTACGCTGGATGCGTCGAGCAGTTGCCGGTAGCGAGCCAGTTCGACGTGATTGCTTTCGATCGCCTGACGAATCCCGGCGCTGCCGCCGAATGCCGGCGTGCGTTCCGCTGCGGCATGGAAGCGGGCGACTTCCTTGCCTAACGCTTGCATCAACGGGGGCGTCAGCCGGCCAGCCAGCGCCATGCGCTCGAACAGCGCCGATTGAGGGAATCGGCGCATGACCACGACCCAGTCGAGCACTTCGCCGTCTCCGCCAAAGGCGAGCCGACCGTCACGGCCGCGAGTAACTGCACGCGCCTCGAGGTAGATGGCCGGCGCGGTCCGCCGGTTGAGGCGCAGCTCGGCATGGCAGGCGCGCTCGCGTTTGTGCAACGTCCGGAAGTCCAGCGAAGCATAGGCAATCTCGCGCTTGAGCTTGTAGGCGCGTTCACCGCACAGAAAGATCAACGAGCCATGGGTGTCGATGCGCTCGACGCTGTCGCCGGCCTGCCCGTAACTTTCGGCGCGGGAAAGAAAGTCGATGACCTCTCGCTGATCGCTCATCTGTTCCTCACGGTCGGCTCTGCGCGTGGCGATGCCACCAGCTGGTGGTCGGGGCCTGGATCAAGCCCTGCTGCCAGCGAGTCTAGTCGCCCCGTCTCGGCGTGCCCGACTGCCGGACGGCCGTCGCCGGGCGTTGATCGGGATCAAACCCTTTTTCGATTTCAGTTCTAGCCTCTGAATAGCGGCTGTGCTGCCTCATGCCAATCTGCCTGGGTGTCGCACCGCGGCACGACCTGCTCAGGGGACCGCCTCATGCGTTCAGCGACCATTGAAAAAACATCTCGGGACCTGGCAGTAAAACCCAACTGGCCCGACGCGGCCTTCGACGTCAGTCGGTTCAGCTGGCAGGCCGCTGCCGGCGCGCTCACCGGCCTGCCAGGGGGAGGATTGAATCTGGCTCATGAAGCGGTCGATCGCCACGCTGTTGGCACGCGGGCGGGCCATCCGGCCCTGCGTTTCCTTGAACGCAACGGCAGCCGTCGCGAGCTGAGCTACCTGCAGCTCAAGCGCCAGACCAATCGCTTCGCCAACATGCTCGTCCAACTCGGCGTCGCTCCGGGCGAACGGCTGTTCGTGCTGTGCAATCGTGGCGTCGAGCTCTACCTCGGTGTGCTGGGCGGATTGAAGAACGGCTGCGTGGTCTCGCCGCTGTTCGCCGCCTTCGGCCCGGAGCCGCTGGAAACTCGCGTGCGTCTGGGGGAGTGCAGCGTTCTGCTGACCAGCGAGACGCTGTATCGCAAGAAGGTCGCCGGGCTGCGCGAGCGGCTGCCGTTGCTCAAGCATGTGCTGATCTATGACGAGAGCGGCGGTCACACCGGCATCGACGGCACGCTGGACCTGCACCAGCTGCTGTCCAGTGCCAGCGAGGATTTCGAGGTCGTGCCGACCACGGCCGACAGCCCCTCGCTGCTGCATTTCACCAGCGGCACCACCGGCACGCCGAAGGGCGCGCTACACGTGCATGGCGCCGCACTGACTCACTATGTCACCGGCAAGTACGCGCTCGACCTGCACCCGGAAGACATCTACTGGTGCAGCGCCGATCCGGGCTGGGTCACCGGCACGTCCTACGGCATCCTCGCGCCACTGCTGCTGGGCGTGACCAGCGTGGTCGACTGCGGCGAGTTCGATGCCGAGCGCTGGTACGGCATCCTCGAGAAGGAGCGCATCAGCGTCTGGTACACCGCGCCGACCGCCATTCGCATGCTGATGAAGGCCGGACCGGAGCTGGCGCGCCGGCATTTCCATCCGCAGCTGCGCTTCGTCGCCAGCGTCGGCGAGCCGCTCAACCCTGAGGCGGTCTGGTGGGGCAAGGAAGTGCTCGGCCTGCCGATCCACGACAACTGGTGGCAGACCGAGACCGGCGGAATCATGATCGCCAACCTGCCAGCCATGCCGATCAAGCCGGGCTCCATGGGCAAGCCGCTGCCGGGCATCGAGGCGGCGATCGTCCGCCACGGCGAAGACGGCAGCCTGATCCTCCTTGGCGACGAGGAGATCGGCGAGCTGGCCCTGAAACAGCCGTGGCCGGGCATGTTTCGCACCTACCTCGGTCAGGAGGAGCGCTATCGGCGCTGCTTCGCCGGCGATTGGTACCTGAGCGGCGACCTGGCCCGGCGCGATGCCGATGGCTATTACTGGTTCATCGGCCGTAGCGATGACGTGATCAAGTCCGCCGGCCATCTGATCGGCCCGTTCGAGGTGGAAAGCGCGCTGATGGAGCATTCCGCGGTGGCCGAAGCGGCGGTGATCGGCAAGCCCGATCCTCTGCTGGGCGAAACGGTCAAGGCGTTCGTCTCACTGAAGCGCGGCCGCGAGGCCAGCGAGGCGCTGCACGACGAGCTGATCGGCCATGCGCGCAAGCGCCTGGGGGCGGCCGTCGCGCCGAAGGAACTGGAGTTTCTCGGCAGCCTGCCGCGCACCCGCAGCGGCAAGCTGATGCGCCGGCTGCTCAAGGCCCGGGAGCTGGGGCTGCCGGAAGGCGATACCTCGACACTGGAGAATCCCTGATGAACACGCCGGCTGCCGTGAGCTATCCACCGGACCTGGCGCTGACCCTGCTGCGCGACATGCTGCGTATCCGCCTCATGGAGGAGCGCGCCGCCGAGCTGTACGGCGAGGGCAAGATCCGCGGCTTCCTGCACCTCTACATAGGCGAAGAGGCGGTGGCGGTAGGGGCACTGCATGCGCTGGCCGCCGATGATGCGATCGTCGCCACCTATCGCGAGCATGGCCACGCGCTGATTCAGGGAGTGTCGATGAATTCGATCATGGCCGAGATGTTCGGACGGCAGGAGGGCTGCTCGCATGGTCGCGGCGGCTCCATGCACCTGTTCGATGCGCGGACCCGCTTCTTCGGCGGCAACGCCATCGTCGCTGGCGGCCTTCCATTGGCGGTCGGGTTGGCGCTGGCCGAGCAGATGCAGAAGGGCTCGCGCATCAGCGCCTGCTTCTTCGGCGAGGGCGCGATGGCCGAGGGCGCGTTTCATGAGTCGATGAACCTCGCGGCCCTGTGGCAGCTGCCGGTGCTGTTCTGCTGCGAGAACAACCTGTACGCGATGGGCACAGCCCTGGCCCGTTCGCAGTCGCAGACCGACCTGTGTGCCAAGGCCGCGGCCTATCGGGTGGCCGCCAGCGCGGTAGACGGCATGGACGTGGTCGCCGTGCACGATGCCACCCGTGACGCGGTGGCGTACGTGCGCAGCGGGCAAGGGCCGTACTTCCTGGAGCTGCAGACCTACCGCTTCCGGGCTCATTCCATGTTCGATCCGGAGCTGTATCGCGACAAGGCGGAAGTGGAGCAATGGAAGCAGCGCGACCCGATTCAAACCTACAGCGCGCGGCTCAGGGCGCAGGGCGTCCTCGACGAGCCGGGCTTTCTCGCCATCGAGGCTGGAGTGCGGCAGGAGGTGGAGCAGGCCGTGGCCTACGCCGAAGCCGGCGCACTCGAGCCCATCGAGCAGCTGTGTAGCGACGTCTACGCCACGCAGGTGCAGCCATGAGCAGCCAGATCAGCTACCGCGAAGCCCTGCGGGAAGCGTTGCGCGATGCCCTGCAGCGTAACGAGCGCGTGTTCCTGATGGGCGAGGATGTCGGCCGCTACGGCGGCACCTATGCCGTCTCCAAGGGGCTGCTCGACGAGTTCGGCGAGGCGCGCATCCGCGACACGCCGCTTTCCGAGCTGGCGTTCGTGGGGGCCGGGATCGGCGCGGCGCTCGGCGGCATGCGGCCCATCATCGAGGTGATGACGGTCAACTTCGCCCTGCTGGCCCTCGACCCGCTGATCAACACCGCGGCAACGCTCAGGCATATGTCCGGAGGGCAATTTTCCGTGCCGCTGGTGCTGCGCATGGCCACCGGAGCCGGACGGCAGCTGGCGGCGCAGCATTCGCACAGCCTGGAGGGCTGGTTCGCGCATGTGCCCGGATTGAAAATTCTGGCTCCGGCGACCGTCGAGGATGCACGCGGCATGCTCTGGCCGGCGCTATTGGACCCGAACCCCGTGCTGATCTTCGAGCATGCGCAGTTGTACAACCAGGAAGCCGATCTGGACGGCACAGCGACCGTCGACATTCACTCGGCGCGAGTGCGCCGGTAGGGCGAGCACCTGACCCTGATCGCCTACGGGGGCACCCTGCACAAGGCGCTGCAGGCGGCCGAGCAGCTGGCTGGCGAGGGCATTTCGGCGGAAGTCGTCGATCTGCGCGTGCTGCGTCCGCTGGATGACGCGACGATTCTCGAGTCGGTGCGCAAGACGCATCGTGTGTTGGTGGTGGACGAGGGCTGGCGCAGCGGCAGCCTGTCGGCAGAGATCATCACGCGCATCATCGAGCAGGGCTTCTTCGAGCTCGACGCCCCACCGGCACGGGTATGCAGTGCCGAAGTACCGATTCCCTACGCCAAACACCTCGAAGATGCGGCTCTGCCGCAGGTGCCTGGCATCGTCGAAGCGGCCCGACGGCTGCTCCAGTAGTCCCTACCACAGCCATGAGGTGTGCATGATCGTCTTCAGGTTGCCTTCGCTGGGTGCGGACATGGATGAGGGCACGCTGCTGCAATGGAAGGTCGAGCCCGGCGAGCATATCGAGCGGGGCGAGGTGATCGCCGTGGTCGACACGGCCAAGGCGGCGGTCGATGTGGAGTGCTGGCACAGCGGCGAGGTGCTCGAACTGCTGGTCGAACCGGGTAGCAAGATCCCGGTCGGTACAGCCATGGCGATGCTGCTGGAACCCGGCGAAAACCGCGAGGCGGCCATGGCACAGCGCGCGAAGACGATTCCGGAGGTGGCACGGCAGGCACCGAGCGTGCCTGAAATGCGCGCGGCGCCGCCGGCCCAATCGGGGGGCGAGGCGGCGCGTGTGCGCATCTCGCCCGCGGCGCGCAAACGCGCAGCCGAGCTTGGCATCGACCCGGCAAGCCTTACCGGCAGCGGCCCACAGGGGTCGATCACGCTGCAGGACATAGACGCGGCCGCCGCCCGCACGTTAACCGTGGATCGACACACGGCGATGCGTCAGGCCATAGCGGCGGCCATGAGTCGCTCCAAGCGCGAGATTCCCCACTATTACCTGAGCGAAACCATGGCGTTCGGATCAGCCGCCAAGTGGTTGCAGGACTACAACGCCGAGCGCCCACCCGAGCAGCGGTTGTTGGCCAGCGTGGTGCTGCTCAAGGCGGTGGCGTTGGCGCTGCGTGACTATCCGCAGCTCAACGGCTACTGGCGAGATAACGCCTTCCAGCCTACCGAAGGCATCCACCTGGGGGTCGCGATCACACTGCGACGAGGCGGACTGGTTGCGCCTGCGCTTCGCGATGTCGCCGATCGCTCGCTGCCGGACCTGATGCAAGCGCTCAGCGATCTTGTTCAACGTGCGCGCGCGGGATCGTTGCGCAGCTCGGAAATGAGCGATGCGACCCTCACCGTTACCCAGCTGGGCGAGCAGGGCGTTGATAGCGTGTTCGGCGTCATCTATCCGCCTCAGGTGGCGCTGGTCGGCGTCGGGCGCATTGCCGAGCGCCCATGGACGCAGGCTGGTGCGCTTTGCGTGATGCCGACCGTGACGCTAAGCCTGGCGGCGGACCACCGCGTCAGCGATGGCCATTACGGCGCGCGATTCCTCGCCGAAGTGCACCGTCTGCTGCAGAGCCCAGACAGCCTGTGACAGGAGAGCGAGATGGACCAGGCGCAGATTCGCCACATTGCACTCGATGCGTTGCAACACATCGCGCCGGAAATCGACATGGAGACCCTGCGCCCCGACCGCCTGCTACGCGACGAGGTGGACCTCGATTCGATGGACTGGCTGCGCTACATCGCTGCGCTGCACCAGCAACTGGGGGTGAACATTCCGGAAGCCGATTACCAGTTGCTGACGAGCATTGATGCCGTTGTCGCCTATCTGCACGATTGCCTGCAGGAGCAGCCGCGCAACTGACTGCCAGCAGAGCAACTACCAGGCGGCTGACCGGTGGCCGTGCGGCTTGCCCTGATGGATACGGCAAGGGGTATATTGCGGGCAGCTTCCAGAGGCGTCGGCGACGCCGAATTCACGCTCAACCGGAGGGCGCATGAACCCAAAGATCGCAGAATGGAACGAACGCTACAGCGACGCGGAATATCTGTTTGGTAAAGAGCCAAACGCCTTTCTGGCCAGCCAGCGAGAGCGTTTCATGCCAGGCATGAAGGTCCTATCTGTTGCCGATGGCGAAGGCCGCAACGGCGTCTGGTTGGCTCAGCTGGGGCTGGATGTGCTGGCCGTGGAGGCAGCGCCGCGGGCGATCGACAAGGCCCGCCAGTTGGCGGCCGAGCGGGGCGTCAACCTCGCTTACGAATGCGCCGATCTGCTGACCTGGGATTGGGGCAGCGAGCGCTTCGACGCGATCGTCGCGATATTCATCCAGTTCGTCGGCCCGGAGCTGCGTGCGCAGATGTTCGCCGACATGCAGCGCGCCTTGAAGCCCGGCGGGCTTCTGCTGCTGGAAGGCTATCGTCTCGAACAGTTGAGCTACGCCACCGGCGGCCCGAAGGAGCCGGCCAATCTCTACACCGCCGCAGCGCTGCGCGAGGCTTTCGCCGGCCTGCAGATCCTGCATCTGGCCGAATACGATGCCTACATAGAGGAGGGCAGCCGCCACCGCGGAATGTCCGCACTGATCGATCTGGTGGCGCGCAAGCCGACGGCTCAAATACCCGCTTGAGGCGGAACCTGCTGTAGCGGGCTAGAGGCATCCCTTTCGCAGCGATCGAATCGGGGCACTTCGGTGCCTCAACGTGATGGCGTCGAGCAACGTCTCAATGCCGCTCTTCCCAGCCTGTGATCATCGCCCTGATATGAGCCAATGGTGTATGCCCGGTCGTGGTCAGATACACATGCACGATCAGAAAGATCAGCATAAGAAACGCGCCACCGGTATGTGCCAGGGCTACCGCCTCGAGGGCCAGCCAGTCAGGCAGCAAAGGCTCCAGGCGGCCCCAGAACAGATAGAGCAGCCCGCTGATCCAGATCAGCGGGTTGATCAGCACCAGTACGCCCAGGTAAGCGATGCGCTGAAGCGGATTGTGCTTGCGCTCGGCGGTGACCTTGTAAGGGTGCGGCGCGCCGATGAAGATGCCGCGCGCGTAATAGAGTGCCACGCGTTGGATATTGGTCAGCGTCGGTATGTACTGCCTCCATTGGCCGGTCGTGAAGTGCCAGAAGATGGCGAAAATCCATAACGCGATGAGCAGCCAGGCGGCGATTTCATGAACCTCGACCGCAGTGCGGAAATCGAGCAGGGCGTGACTGCCATGAATGGCGAAGCCACTGAATAGCAGGGTGATGATCAACGCAGCTTGCGACCAGTGCCAGAAGCGCTCGAAGCGGGTGAACAGATAGAGGCGGTCGGCCATTTCAGTGTCTCCTTCGGCGCGCATGGGCGATGCCGCGAAGCATTGCGTGAAGCAGAACGCCGAGCAGGGCCAGCCCGGCCACGCCGAAGCCGAGACGGTCGAGCAGCGGATTGCGATCCTTGCCGGGCAGCCAGATGCCTGGCACTGCCGCCAGTCGCCCTTTAGCCGCGTGGCATTGGGCGCAGTCCAGCGCTTGCTCCTTGGGCGCGACCATATGGGTGATCGGCCAGAGCATCTGCGTATCGACAAAGCCGAACTGACCACTGTAGGGCGCAACGGTGGCGTCGGCACCGGCCTGCAGCGCCTTGGCCCAGTCGAAGTTGAACCAGAACGCCGTGTCATCGGGTAAGGCGGTATGTGGGACCAGCAAGGTGCGATGCACCGTGTCATACGGCTGGCGACTATGGAAAGTTTTCACCGGCCAGATCCGCGCATCCACGGCGCCCGGCGTGCCGTGGAACGTATTGATCGGCACCCGGCTATCCGGATCGATCCGGGTCTCGGGCTGCACGTAAGTGACGGTGCCATCGAACCAGACATAGTCCGGCACCACGTTCTCGGCGAGGAGGAAGTCGCCCTTGCGGCTGTCGTAGATCACGTGACCGTCGGCATCTCGGGTCAGGAAGGGCTTGCCTTCGGCGTTCATCTTGCCGGCTGTCGACCAGTCCCAGCCCATCTTCGTTGGCACGCCGCCCCGAGCGAAGGCCGGGATATGGCAGCTCTGGCAGGCCAGGACGCGGGTGTGATCGTTGAGCCGGCTGGCGTGTAGCAGGTCGCCCTGATGCGGACGCTCGCCGTGGCACGATTGGCAGGTCGACGGATTGCGTGCGCTGCGCTCACCGCGCAGGATCGCCGCGTGAGGATCGGAGGCGGTGACACTGATGCGGCTGCCGGCGATTCGGTGCTCATCGGCGACGTGACAGGTCGAGCAGCTGAAATCCGGCCCCTCGCTGGTCATATGCACGTCGAGGGTGCGCGGAGGATCGTTGAGCGAAGAGTCGAGATCGCCGTGTTTTACCCCGTCGCCGCCACCGCCGTAGTAGTGGCAGGTGCCACAGGTGCGGCGCGAGGTTGCGCCGACATTGCGGGCGACCGCGGCCAGGTCGACCGGATCGACGAACTTGCCCGAGCCGGGTGAGGTTTCGGTGCGTACCAGGGGAGGGTGGCCGGCCAATCCGGCAAGTTTCAGGTAGTTGCCCGTGTTGTGGCAGGCCAGGCAGTCGACCTTGGTTTCGTCCGAGAAGTCGAAGTTTGCATCCTTCCAGCCATAGCCGACGTGACAGGACTGGCAGAAGGCTTCGTTGGAGCGGTCACCGATGCAGAAGCCATTGAGCATGGTCTTCTTGCCCAGACGCTGGCCGGTGTCCGGGTTGGTGTAGTCCCACGTCCAGTGACGCGTGGCCATCACCTGAGAGGCAGCTTCGGTATGACAACCGAGGCAGGCTCGGGTGACCTCTTCGCCGCTGGCGAATGGTCCCTGCAACTGCCTGAAGCGGCTATGGTCGGCCGTGGCAGCCAGCAACGAAACAGGCAGCAGAAGGGCCAGGTATGCGAGCCAGGCCAGATCTCGGCGAAATACATTCATCGTTCCCGTCTCCATGGGGCGAAAATGCACAGCCTCTGCTGAAACGATAGTTCATCGCCCCGGCCAGCATGATGCTGACGTCAGGCTACGTGGCTTTCGGTATCCGCACGTTGAGGTGCGTCAGCCATCGACTACATGACTTGTTTCTTCTGAATATCCCGGATGGGCCGGCGTTACGGGCGGTACATCTTTTCGGCGTTCATCTTTGGCGACCATGGCAGGTTCGAATTCTGCCAACCGCTCAGCAGCCGGAACCCGGTCTGTGGGCCTTTCTTGATCGCTGGGCCCTGGAAACCGTCGATCACGTAGCGGGCGTTGGGAAAGCCGTTGTCGCGCAGGTAGTCGGCGCTGGGCTTGCCGCGTTCACTGCCGGAGCGGCACATGGTGATGATCTCGGCGTTCTCGTCGAGGCCGCGTTTCTTCAGTTCCGTGCGGATTTCAGAAAGGAAATTGGGGTTCTGCGAGACCTTGTAGGTCCCGCGTTGTTCGTCCCAGGTGTTGCGGTCCACCAGCAGGTAAGGGACGTTCACATGCACCGCATCGGTGAAGCCGACGAACATGATCTCCACTGGATCGCGCACGTCGACGAACAGCAGCTTCGATTCGTTCTTTTGAACGCGGTCATAGACGGCCTGAGCGGTAACACCGAGATCATCGGCACGGGCGACAAAGGCGCAGAGGCGCAGAGGCTCAGCGCGCTGGCTAGCAGAAAACGTTTCATGGGGTTCTCCTTCATCAATTCATTCGGCGAAGGCGGGGCTGTCGATCGACAGGACGCTCCGCATCCGTATTACTTTGGCATATTAGATTTAACATAATATATATTATGCGAAATTAGACCTTGCGCCTTAGGCGTTACCCGCCACCAGATCATCTCCAGCTTTCTGTCGCAATCTTTTAAAAAAAAGAATTATTTCTTTAAAAAAATAATCATAAAAAACATGGAGCTACGAAGCTGTCATCGATTCTTTCTTCAGTATTCTCGCTTTTAACAACACGACTTTGGTGTCGTCTGTACATGCTCATGAGTACACCGAACTATCAGCGTTAGGCTGCAGTTATGCTTGATAATGTTGTGGCGAGAACGAAGCTCGCGCCTTCTCCAGTCGATCTGGATCAGGACTTCGCCTAGGTTGCCTGGCAATTTTTGCTTCGAGTTTTGCAGGGGGCTCGGACTAGGCTCGAAGGTGGTGTCCTGCGGAGAAAATGACCTCAGTTGTCCGAAGCTTAGCCCTGCCACATGCTGGATGTGTGCTGTAACTGCTCCCACCTTCTACTCTGTAAACGTAACCCGGATGGTTGTTCACATCATCCTCTGCGATACACACCTCAGTAAGAGGCTCCATCAGCCAGTTCTTTTCGCCCCTAAGGTGGCCTGGTGACACCAGAAATGCTTGGGACAACCATAAGCGGTCGCCTAGCTCCCCGAGCACCTGCTGTAGTACTGGGACCGTCGGAATCATAAGCATGCTTCCTACTTGTTCATCTCCGTAGTCTCGAACTAGCTCCACGTAAAACCACGGACAATGAATATCCTGCTCTACAAACTGCCAGTGCTGTACTCGAGGATCTCCAAGAATGCCTCCCGGAAGAAGCTCTGCATGCCTGTACGTCATAAACATAGCAATCCCCTTGAAAATATTAACAATAGTTAATGGTGATCTGAGGTTCAAGCCTGCTTCATCATCCCTTTTACGGGGAAGAAAAAGAGATGGAGCTGAAGCGCGCGTTTGGCATGGCACTTAGAGACACTAGGAAAGCTCGAAATCTCATTCAAGAGGATTTTGGGGGCGTCAGCAGCCAAACGTACTTGAGCCAGCTGGAGGCCGGCACAAAGGGACCTAGCCTGGAAAAAACGCATGAACTTGCTTCTGTAATGGGCGTCCACCCTTTGACAATCCTGGCTCGTTGCTACCTTCTAGTAGATGACACCCTCACACTGGAACAACTCTTTGCGCGTATTCGTACAGAGATAGTAGGGAGCTCTGAGTGAGCTGCCAGGCGACTGATGAGGGTGTCGGAGCTCTCAAGGCTTTAGCTCCATCACACGTTATAAATTTGGCGCGCAGGAAATGAAAAAGGCGACCTACTAGAGGTCGCCTTGAACCAAGTTTCTTCACCGATACTAATGCCCGGGAGAGGAAACTCTTGGGCTGCCTGATCAAAATAACATTGACTCGGCAGATATGCCCAGTTGTTCTCTTCATTCTCGGCTTCGTCAATTTTAAAACCGCAACCCAGCCAAGCACATCACGAGATCACGCCGGCATTCGCGTTCCAGACGTAGACGGGACTGCATGCTGCGCGATGGAACCCCCCTTCTCTCTTCTCCCTTCTTCGCAGACTATGGCCCGCTTGGTACGCCTTGGTAATGATGCCGATTCAGACATACCTGCCCTGATTTGGATTTGATATGCGTGCACCTTGGCTACGCGTTTAAGCGACTTACCGGCTCCAACTCTTTGCCTTTTTCCAATGCAAAGCATTGCAGCGAACAAGTCGCTGAATGCCGCGTTAGTCACCAAGAAAGTGAGTGACCGCTAATGATCAGCCGTCTCAATCGAATAACTGCTTCAGGCCGGGAGTCGCCAGTTGCAACAGCCTTGAATCGGCCAGAAGCAGACACTTGTCTGATGTAGATTCCGCCCCTAATGCTGACGCTTGAAACTATTTACGACAGTAGGGGCGATTCACTGTCAACTCGCTCCCTCCCCAGACTCCGTGGAAAACCAAAAATAGGGCGTCAGAAGCTGCGCGCAATCACCATCCGCTGTACATCGCTGGTCCCTTCGTAGATCTGGCACACGCGCACGTCGCGGTAGATGCGCTCGACCGGGAAGTCCTTCAAGTAGCCATAGCCGCCCAGGGTCTGGATCGCCGCCGAACACACCCGCTCGGCCATCTCCGAGGCGAACAACTTGGCCATCGAGGCCTCGGTCAGGCACGGCAGGCCGGCTTCGCGCAGGCTGGCGGCGTGGTGCACCATCTGCCGCGCCACGGCGATCTGGGTGGCCATGTCGGCCAGGCGGAAGGCCACCGCCTGGTGCTCGATGATCGGTTTGCCGAAGGTGACCCGCTCGTGGGCGTAGTCGCGCGCCGCCTCGAACGCGGCGCGGGCCATGCCCACGGATTGCGCGGCGATGCCGATGCGCCCGCCTTCCAGGTTGGCCAGGGCGATACGGTAGCCCTCGCCCTCCTCGCCCAGGCGCAGCTCGGCCGGGATGCGCACCTCGTCGAGCTGGATCTGGCCGGTGTCCGAGGCGTTCTGGCCGAGCTTCTCTTCTACCCGCACCACGGAAAACCCCGGCGTGTCGGTCGGCACGATAAAGGCGCTGATGCCCTTCTTGCCGGCCCCCGGATCGGTGACGGCGAAGACGATGACCATGCCGGCGTGGTTACCCGAGGTGATGAACTGCTTGCTGCCGGTCAGCACGTAGTGCTCACCGTCGCGTCGCGCGCGGGTGCGCAGGTCGCTGGCATCGGAGCCGGCCTGCGGCTCGGTCAGGGCGAAGGCGCCGAGCATCTCGCCGCTGGCCAGCGGGCGGAGGAAGCGCTGCTTCTGCGCCTCGCTGCCGTATTTCAGGATCGGCATGCAGCCCACCGAGTTGTGCACGCTCATGATGGTGGAGCAGGCGCCGTCGCCGGCGGCGATTTCCTCCAGCGCCAGGGCGTAGGCCAGGTGGCCGGTCTCGGCGCCGCCCCACTGCTCCGGCACCAGCATGCCCATAAAGCCCAGCTGGCCCATCTCGGCGATGGCTTCGGCCGGGAAGAGGTGTTCGCGATCCCAGTCGGCGGCGAAGGGCTTGAGCCGCTCCTGGGCGAACTGCTGGGCCATGTCGCGGATCTGGATGTCCTGTTCGGATGGAATCATCTCGCTGCTCCTCTAGATGCGCTCGATGGCCACCGCGGTGGCCTCGCCGCCGCCGATGCACACTGCGGCCAAGCCGCGCTTGAGATCACGTTGCTGCAACGCCGCCAGCAGGGTAACCAGGATGCGCGCGCCGGAGGCGCCGATGGGGTGCCCCAGGGCGCAGGCGCCGCCGTGCACATTGAGCTTGGCGTGGTCAATGCCCAGCTCGCGCATGGCCGCCATGGGCACCACGGCGAAGGCCTCGTTGATCTCGAACAGGTCCACGTCGTCCAACCCCCAGCCGCTGCGCTCCAGCACGCGCCGGATCGCGGTCACCGGCGCGGTGGTGAACAGGCTCGGCGCCTGGGCATGGCCGGCATGCGCGACGATGCGCGCTAGCGGGCTCAGGCCGCGCTTCTGCGCCTCGGACTGGCGCATCAGCAACAAGGCGGCGGCGCCATCGGAAATCGAGCTGGAGTTGGCCGCAGTCACCGTGCCGCCGTCGCGGAAGGCGGGCTTGAGTGTAGGAATTTTCTCCGGTTTGGCCTTCGGCGGCTGCTCGTCGGCCGCGATTAGGCGTCGCTCGCGCCCGACCGGGGCCTCGACCGCGACGATCTCGTCGGCAAAATGGCCAGCGCTCATCGCCTGCTGGGCGCGACGCAGGGATTCCAGGGCGAAGGCGTCCTGCTCCTCGCGGGTAAAGCCGTAGCTCTGCGCACAATCCTCGGCGAAGGTGCCCATCAGGCGGCCACGCTCATAGGCGTCTTCCAGGCCGTCGAGGAACATATGGTCGAGCACCTGGCCATGGCCCATGCGATAGCCGCCGCGGGCGCGCTGTAGCAGGTACGGCGCGTTGGACATGCTCTCCATGCCGCCGGCCACCAGCACCTCGGCGCTGCCGGCCAGCAGTTGGTCGTGGCCGAGCATCAGCGCCTGCATGCCCGAGCCGCACATCTTGTTCAGTGTGGTGCACTGCACCGCCTGGCTCAGGCCCGCGCCGAGCGCCGCCTGGCGCGCTGGCGCCTGGCCCTGGCCGGCCTGCAGCACGCAGCCCATCAGCACGGTATCGATGGCATCGAAGGCGACGCCGGCGCGCTCCAGGGTGGCGCGGATGGCGGCGGCGCCCAGCTCACTGGCGCTAAGGCCGGCCAGGTCGCCGAGAAAACCGCCCATGGGGGTGCGGGCGGCGCTGACGATCACTATCGGGTCGGTTGGAATGGACATGGTTGTCTCTCCTGAAAATCGTTGGTTTGCCATGGGCCGCGGCTAGGCCGATCAGTTCACCGTAGCCCGGATGCAATCCGGGGAGGCGCTGTCCCGGATTGCATCCGGGCTACCTGTCCGTTATTTGGCTGCCATCCGCAGCGCGCCATCGAGACGAATCACCTCGCCGTTGAGCATGGCGTTCTCGACTATGTGGCGCACCAGCGCAGCGTACTCCTCGGGGCGGCCCAGACGCGGCGGGAACGGCACGCCCGTCGCCAGCGAGTGGCGCACTTCCTGCGGCATACCGGCCATCATTGGCGTCTCGAAAATGCCGGGGGCGATGCACATCACGCGGATACCGGAGCGCGCCAGTTCGCGCGCCGCCGGTAAGGTCATGGCGGCCACCCCGCCCTTGGAGGCGGCATAGGCTGCCTGGCCGATCTGCCCGTCGAACGCCGCCACCGAGGCGGTATTGACGATCACCCCACGCTCGCCCTCGGCATTGGGCGCATTCAGGGCCATGGCCTCGGCTGCCAGGCGCAGCAGGTTGAAGCTGCCGATAAGATTGATTTCGATGGTACGGCGAAAGCTGTCCAGGCCGTGCACGCCACTGCGCCCGAGCACCTTCTCGGCCGGCGCGACACCGGCGCAGTTGACCAGCCCGTGCACGGCGCCAAAGGCTTGCAACGCTTCGGCAACCGCCGCGCGGCCATCCTCTTCGCGGCAGATGTCGGCCTGCACGAAAAGAGCGCCGCCGCCCAGTGTCTCGGCGGCGGCGTGCCCGGTTTCGGCATTGATATCCAGCAGCACGACCCTGGCGCCCTGGCCGATCAGCTCGCGGGCAGTGGCCAGACCCAGGCCGGAGCCGGCGCCAGTGACCAGGAATACGGAGTCGGCAATATGCATCGGTGGTTCTCCTCGAATCAGTGGTTGGCGGCCGCCTGGGCCTTGGCGACTTCCTGGTTGCGCAGCAGGAAGCGCTGGATCTTGCCGCTTGGGGTCTTCGGCAGCTCGGTGACGAACTCCACCTCGCGCGGGTAGGCATGCGCCGACAGGCGCTTGCGCACATGCTGCTGCAGGGCCTCGGCCAGCTCGGCGCAGCCGTCCCGATCCGCATGCAGTACGACGAAGGCCTTGACCAGCTCGGTGCGTTCGGGGTCGGGCTTGCCGATCACCGCCGCCTCGATCACCGCCGGATGCTCGATCAACGCGCTCTCCACGTCGAACGGGCCGACCCGGTAGCCGCTGGTGGTGATCACGTCATCGCTACGGCCGACGAAGCTGATGCTGCCGTCGTCGTTGAGCTCGACGGTGTCGCCGCTCAGGTAGTAATCGCCGACGAAGGCCTTGGTGGTCATGCCCAGGTAGCCGGGAAACCAGAACAGCGGCGAGCGGCCCCGATCCACCGCCAGCACGCCGGGCTGGCCAGGCGGCAGCTCGCCGCCCTGCTCGTCGAGCACCACCACGCGGTGGCCCGGCACGGCATAACCGGCGGCGCCAAGGCGCACCGGGTGGGCCAGGCCGTGGTGGTTGCACAGCACCATGCCCAGTTCGGTCTGCCCGTAGTGGTCGTGGATGGTGCAGCCGAGGCCCTCAGCGAACCAGCGGATAACCTCCGGGGTCAGCGGCTCGCCGGCGCTGCTGACCGCGCGCAGCTGGCCCTTGAGCTGAGACTCGACCTCGTCCCTGGCGGCCAGCAGCAGACGGTAGGCAGTAGGCGAGCCGGCCAGGTTGCGGATGCCGTACTTGCGGATTACCCGGCAGGTGCTCTCGACGCTGAAGGCACCCTCGTAGAAGGTGGTGGCGTGGCCCATGGCCAGAGGCCCGGTCACCGCGTAGTAAAGACCGTAGGCCCAGCCCGGATCGGCCAGGTTCCAGAACGCCTCATCCTCGCGCAGGTCGACCGCGTCACGCAGGTAGCCGACAAAGGCGGCGATAGCCTTGAGCGGTACCGGCACTGGCTTGGCCAGGCCAGTGGTGCCAGAGGTGAACATCATCAGGAAGGCGTCGGAGGCCGAGCGTAGCACCGGCTCGAAGCGGTCGGACTGCCCCTCCAGCTCGGCCCAGAAGTCCGCCTCGCCGGCAGCGGCGTTCAGCGTCAGCAGTGGCGGCGCATCGACCACCTCGTCCAGCTTGGCGCGGTTGGCCGCATCCACCACCACCAGGCGGGTGCCGGCACTGCTCACGCGATGCTCGATGGCCTTGGGGCCGAAGGCGGTGAACAGCGGCTGGTACACCGCGCCCAGGCGCCAGGTGCCGAGAATGGTGATCAGCAGCTCGGGGGTGCGTGGCAGCATGCCGGCCACGCAGTCGCCGGGACGTACGCCGCGGCTGTGCAGGAAGTTGGCGAAGCGCGCCGACGCCTGCTGCAGCTGGGCGAAGGTCCAGGTGGCGCTGGCACCGTCACGCCCCTCCCAGTACAGGGCAACGCGCCCGCTGTCGGCATACCGGTCGCAGCATTCGATGCAGGCATTGAGCGCATCGGCACGCCCGGACAGGACGCTGGCCAGCGCCTGGTCGAGGTCGAATGCCTGGGCGGCGGTGGAGTAATCGTGCATATCGGGCTCCCGGCTTGTTGTTGTGTGGAGTGCCGGGAATGCTCGCTCCAGCCGGGGCGGCCGGCAATGTCGAAAGCCGTCGATCGGTTTGAGCGTTTTGGACAGCGCCGCTCAGTCCGGGTGATGCAGGGCGCGATATTGCCCCGGGGTGGTACCGGTCCATTTCTTGAACGCCTTGTAGAAGGCGCTGGTATCGGCGAAACCGAGGTCAAAGGCCAGTTCGCTGAAGTTGCTCGCGCCGTCGTCCAGCCGAGCAATAGCCAGGTCACTGCGCACCTGGTCCTTGAGCCCCTGATAGGACTGCCCCTCCTGAGCCAACTTGCGCCGCAGGGTCGAGGGGGCCATGTAGTAATGCCCGGCCAGCGCATTGAGGTCCGGCCAACGTTCCGGCTTGAGGCTACGCAGGTAGGCCTTGATCCGCGCCCCCAGACTCTGCGGGTCGCGGTAGCGCACCAGGATGTTGCCCGGCGCACCGGCGAGGAAGCGCCTGAGTTCGCGTGCGCTACGGCGCACCGGCAGGGCCAGGCAGTCGGCGTTGAACGACAGGCGGTTGTGCGGTCGCTCGAAGCGCAGGTGGTCGCTGAACATCACCCGGTAGTCGCCGCAATAGTCCGGCGCTGAGCAGCGCAGCTCGACGCCGAGGATGGCGATGCGCCGTCCAGCCAGCCAGCAGGCCAGGCCGTGCAGCATCAGCCACAGGGTAAAGCAGGCGAAGGCCCGGCACGGTGGTCTGCCGTCCTCGTAGAGGACGATCTGCGCCAGGCTGCCCTGGCGCTCCAGACGCACTTGCAGGTCATCGAACACCAGGCCGAGAAAATGCAGCATGCTCTGCAACGCACTGCCGATGTCCGGCTCGCTCAGCGCTGCGTGGGCCATATAGGCGAAACTGCCGGACTTCATGCGCCGCCCATCCATGGCGAAGAACTCGTCGTCCATCGCCGCGGCGATGGCCCGCCACAGGCGCGCGTAGGCCTGGGCGGAAACCCGTGCGTAGGGCCGCTGCAGTTGCGCCGGAGCGATGCCGGCCTGCTGCAGCAGCGGCTCGTCGGGCAGGCCGCGGCGGCGCAGCTCGAGCAGCGCCTCGGCGACTAGGTGGACAGAGATAGTGCCTTTCTCGGTGGTGCTGGCGGTCATCGGACTCCGTGCTTGCCGCAGGTGTTGGACGCGCACTGTGGCAGGCGCCGAGCGTGCAGACAATCGCCGCCAAGCATCAGCCGGCCCTGGCCGGCGCCAATTGCTCGATGCTGAGCTCGCGCATGCGAAATTTCTTCACTTTGCCGGTCACGGTCATGGGGAAGGCCTCGACGAAGAGGAAATGCCGCGGCACCTTGAAGTGGGCGATGCGCCCCTTGCAGAACGCACGCAACTGCTCGTCGCTGGCCTCGTGCCCCGGATGGCATTTGACCCAGGCGACGATCTCCTCGCCGTAGCGCTCATCGGGAATGCCCACCACCTGCACGTCGGCCACCGCCGGGTGGCCGAACAGGAACTCCTCGATCTCGCGCGGGTACACGTTCTCGCCACCGCGGATGATCATGTCCTTGTTGCGCCCGACGATGCTGACGTAGCCCGCCTCGTCCATCACCGCCAGGTCGCCGGTGTGCATCCAGCGCGCCCCGTCGATCGCCTCGGCGGTGGCCTCGGGGTTGTTCCAGTAACCCAGCATCACGCTGTAGCCGCGGGTGCACAGCTCACCGATCTGCCCGCGCGGTACCATGTTGCCCTGCTCGTCGACGATCTTGCTCTCCAGGTGCGGCTGGGTGCGACCGACGCTGGTGACGCAGCGCTCGAGATCATCGGTCGGGCCTGTCTGGGTCGACACCGGACTGGTCTCGGTCATGCCGTAGGCGATCTGCACCTCGGCCATGTGCATCTCGCCGATCACCCGCTTCATCACCTCGATCGGGCAGGTGGCGCCGGCCATGATCCCCGTGCGCAGGCTGGACAGGTCGAACTCGGCGCGACGCGGATGATCCAGCTCGGCGATAAACATGGTCGGCACGCCATAAAGCACCGTGGCGCGTTCCTCGGCCACCGCCTGCAGGGTGCTCAGCGGGTCGAAGGCATCGCCCGGATAGATCATGGTGCTGCCGTGGGTCAGGCAGCCGAGGTTGCCCATGACCATGCCGAAGCAGTGGTACAGCGGCACCGGGATCACCAGGCGGTCGTGCTCGCTCAGGCCCAGGCTCTCGCCGACCATGTAGCCGTTGTTGAGGATGTTGTAGTGGCTCAGCGTCGCACCCTTGGGAAAGCCGGTAGTGCCCGAGGTGTACTGGATGTTGATCGGGTCGTCGAACTGCAACTGGGCCTGACGACGACGCAGCACGTCGCGCGAGATCTGCCCGGCCAGGCCAAGCAGCTTGGCCCAGCCGAGCATCCCGGCGGTCGGCGTGCGCCCCAGGCTGATCACTCCGCGCAGGTCGGCAAGCCGCGTGGCATGCAGCCCACCGGGCGGGCTATCGGCCAACTCCGGGATCAGCTCGGCGAGCATGGCGTGGTAGTCGGAACTCTTGAACTGCTCGGCACAAATCAGCCAGCGGCAGCCGGACTGCTTCAGTACGTACTCCAGCTCGCTAAGACGGTAGGCCGGATTGATGTTGACCAGGATCGCGCCGACCTTCGCCATGGCGAACTGAGCGATGCACCACTCGGCGCAGTTCGGTGCCCAGATGCCGACCCGGTCGCCCGGCAGCAGGCCGAGGGCGAGCAGGCCGCGGGCGCAGTCCTCGACCACCTCGGCCAGTTCGCCCCAGCTGTAACGCAGGTTCTGATGGCGCACCACCAGCGCCTCGCGGCGAGCGTGCAGACGCACCGTGGCATCGAAGGCTTCGCCGATGGTCATGGCCAGCAGGGGGTTGTCCTGCGGGCCGCGGGTGTAGCTGAGCTGAGTCATGTCGGTACCCACTTGTTGTGCTTGTTATGGGAAATCCGCGAGCGCGGAAATCGCCGGCACTCCCAACAGGAAGCATGCCAAGCAGGCGCAAGCCGCCGGTTCCCGGCTCCTGCGCAGGTTGCGTGGTTTCCGGCGGGCAGCGTCACTGTCTCGTTTTGCGACAGCTGTATGGCTTCGATACAGCCGGATTTCTCCACTTTCATCGGCAGAGCCGCCCTCGACGGCGCCTGGCAAGGCTTTGCCGACAGTGGCACAGGCGTTGCTCAAGCCCCCGGCACAAGACCACGACAAGAGGCTTCGCCCATGGCAACCCTGCCGCTCCACCGTAAAACCCTCGATTTCCTCGCCAGACCGCAACGCATGCTGATCGGCGCCCAATGGCTGGATGCCGCCAACGGCAACTGCCTGCAGGTGCGCAACCCGGCCACCGGCGAGCCGCTGGCCAGCGTCCCCTCGGCCAGCGCCGCGGACGTGGACCGCGCCGTGCAGGCCGCCCGCACTGCCTTCTACGACTCCGCCTGGAGCCGCACCCGCCCGCGCGAACGGCAGAACCTGCTGTGGCGCCTGGCCGACCTGATCGAGCGTGACGCCGACGTGCTGGCCGAGCTGGAATGCCTGAACAACGGCAAGAGCGTCCAGGTGGCCCGCGCCATGGACGTACAGCTGTGCATCGACTTTCTGCGCTACATGGCCGGCTGGGCCACCAAGATCGAGGGCAGCACGGTGGAGCCATCCCTGCCCCTGATGCCGAACGAGGATTTCCACGCCTATATCCGCCGCGAGGCGGTGGGGGTGGTAGGCGCCATCGTGGCCTGGAACTTTCCGCTGCTGCTGGCCTGCTGGAAGCTCGGTCCGGCGCTGGCCAGCGGCTGCACCCTGGTGCTCAAACCGGCCGACGAAACCCCGCTGAGCGCACTGAAGCTCGCCGAGCTGGTTCAGGAGGCCGGCTACCCGGCCGGGGTGTTCAACGTGGTCACCGGCACCGGCCTGAACGCCGGCGCGGCGCTGTCCAGCCACCCCGGAGTGGACAAGCTGACCTTCACCGGCTCCACCGAGGTGGGCAAGCAGATCGGCAAGGCGGCCATGGACAACATGACCCGCGTGACCCTGGAGCTGGGTGGCAAATCGCCGACCATCGTGCTGGCTGATGCCGACCTGCAGCAGGCCGCCGCCGGCGCCGCCAGCGCCATCTTCTTCAACCAGGGTCAGGTGTGCTGCGCCGGCTCGCGCCTGTACGTGCAGCGCAAGCACTTCGACAACGTGGTGGCCGACATCGCCGCCATCGCCAACGGCATGAAGCTGGGCAACGGCCTCGACCCCAGCGTGCAGATGGGCCCGCTGATCTCCGCCAAGCAGCAGGATCGGGTCACCGGCTATATCAACCTGGGCCGCGAGCTGGGCGCCACCGTTGCTTGCGGCGGCGAAGGTTTCGGCCCCGGCTACTTCGTCCAGCCGACGGTGCTGGTGGACGTCGACCAGCGCCACCGCCTGGTGCAAGAAGAAATCTTCGGCCCGGTGCTGGTGGCCATGCCCTTCGACGATATCGACGAGGTGGTGTGCCTGGCCAACGACAACCCCTACGGCCTGGGTGCCAGCATCTGGTCCAATGACCTCGGAGCGGTGCACCGGATGATTCCGCGCATCCGCTCCGGCTCTGTGTGGGTCAACTGCCATAGCGCCCTCGACCCGGTCTTGCCGTTTGGCGGCCACAAGCTGTCCGGCATCGGCCGCGAGATGGGCGCCGCCGCCATCGAGCACTACACCGAACTGAAGACCGTGATGATCAAGTTGTGAGTTTTGCAGGTGGGATGCCGTCCCGAGCGGCGCCCTGCCCTTTTTCTTCCGGGCGCGCCAGTGGCGCCCCAACCGACAAGGAAACCGACATGCCGAAATACCTGATCGAGCGCGATATTCCCGGCGCCGGGCAGCTCACCGTCGAGGAGCTGCAGGCCATCTCGCAGCGCTCCTGCGCCGTACTCAACGCCATGGGGCCACAGATCCAGTGGCTACACAGCTACGTGACGGACGACCGGGTCTACTGCCTGTACATCGCCGCCACCGAGGCCCAGGTACGCGAGCATGCCGCGCAAGGCGGCTTCCCGGTCAACCAGGTGGCCGAAGTGCGCGGCATCATCGATCCCACCACCGCGGGCTGATTCGCCGCTTCGGCGACGGCCGCCGCGCAGGCAAGCGGCTCGCTACCCCTGCTCCATTCCCTTGAGCTTGCGATACAGCGTCGCGCGGGCGATGCCCAGGCTGCGCGCGGCGGCCGAGAGGTTGCCGCCGGCGGCCTCCACCGCGGCGCGAATGGCCCGCGCCTCGGCACGCTGCAGCGTACTCCCCGCCTCCGCCGTCAGCCCTTCGTTCGCCACCGCCGCGGCCTGTTCGCCGCGGCCGGCGCGCACCTCGTCCGGCAGGTGCTGCACGCCGATCTCGCCGTCGTCCTCGGCCAGCGCCGCAGCCAGGCGCAGGCACTGGTAGAGCTGGCGGATATTGCCCGGCCAGTGATAGTCCAGCAGCGCCTGCAGCGCCGCTGGGCTCAGCTGGAGAGGCTGCTGTGCGTCGGTCTCGGCGCGCAGCAGGTGCTGGATCAGCGCCGCCAGGTCGCGCCGCTCGCGCAGTGCCGGCAGGCTCACGCGCAGGCCGTTGATGCGGTAGTAGAGGTCCTCGCGAAAGCCCTGCTCGGCGCTGAGCTGCTGCAGGTCACGGTGGGTGGCGCAGATCAGCGCGCAGTCCACCTTGATCAGCTGGTTGCTGCCCAGGCGGCTCAGGCTGCGCTCCTGCAGCACGCGCAAGAGACGGCCCTGCAGCTCCAGCGGCATGTCGCCGATCTCGTCGAGAAACAGCGTGCCCTTGTGCGCCTGCTCGATCTTGCCGATGGCGCCGCCCTTGCGGCTGCCGGTGAAGGCGCCTTCGACATGGCCGAATAGCTCCGACTCGATCAGGCTGGCCGGAATCGACGAGCAGTTGATGGCCACGAAGGCTTCGCCGGCCCGCGCACTGCCCTCATGCAGCAGGCGGGCGAAGACCTCCTTGCCAGTGCCCGTCTCGCCATTGATCAGCACCGGGATATCGCGGGCAAAGGCCTTGCGCGCCCGCGCCAGGGCATCCTGCAGCGCCGGGTCCTGCAGGCAGGGGCCGCTCTGCGGGGCCGGCAGCGACTCGGCGGTGCGCCGCGGACGCGGCGTCTCGGCAAGCGTCGGTGCCGTCCGCTGCGGCGAGTCCTGGGTGATGCAAGCGTGCAGTTCGCCGCCATGGTGACTGCGTAGGCGCAGCGGCGCGCTGAGATCGTGGCGGCGATAACAGGCGGCGTGGGCAAAGGGCATGTCGAACAGTTCGGCGAAGTCCAGGCCGGCGCGCACCTCGCCCAGATGCAGCAACTGGCCGGCGATGCGGTTGGCGCAACGCAGCTTGCCCGCCGGGTCGAAGGCCAGCAGCCCCTCCAGCGGCGTGCCGAGTATGTCCAGACGATGGTGCAGGTGCACCAGCAGCACCTCGCCGAGCTGGGCGAACAGGCGATTCTCGATGGCGCGGGCGGCGAACACCAGCGACTCCAGAGTGTAGACAGAGGGCGCGCCCTGCCGGCTGCTGGCGTCCAACACCCCGACTATGCCGCCGTCCAGGCCGAAGATCGGCGTGGCCAGGCAGGAGAACTGGCGGGCCTCCTCCAGATAGTGCTCCTCACCGACGAAGAACACCGACTCGCGCTCGGCCAGGGCGCAGCCCGGAGCCGTGGTGCCAACGTTCTGCTCGGAAATCTGCGCGCCGATGCGAAATACCTGGCTCAGCTCGCGGGTGCCGGCGCCGCGCCCGCTCAGGCTGCTAAGCACCACGCCCTCCAGGTCGATGCAGGCCAGCACCCAATCCTGCGGTGCCAGCGCCGCATGCAGCTGCTGCATCTCGGGCATGGCGCAGCCCAGCAGTAGGCGGTCGCGCTCGGCGATCTGCTTACCGCTGGCCACCAGTGGTGCCTCGAACAGTAGCTTGTCGCGCTGGCACAGGCCGTAGTGCTGCGAACGCTGCCAGGAACGGGCGACCACCTGTGAATCGACCAGATGCTTGCCCGAGGTGGGCGTCGCGGCGGGGTCACTGGATCTGTGCATGGCATATGTCTCACGGCCTGGTGTCTCGAACTGGGCCAGCCCGGCCCCGAGCCACTGTCTCAGTTTGAAACAGCGCTACGGCGAGGCGGTGCTCGCGCCCTGCTAGAGGACTCTTGTTGTTATATAAGTCATTGATTTAGATTGGTTTTTTGCCGAAATAAAAAAGCTGGCATAGACTCTGCTCAATGACCTCACAGCGTCCGGAGAGAAACCCGGTAGCACTATGATCTTAAACAAAAACAATAAAGGTGATGTCATGAAATTGAGCACAAATGCGGCTCGGCCCAAACTGGCCCGGCAGTGGCTGCATGCTTCCCTATTCGGCCTGCTGGCCGGCTTCTCCGCCAGCGCCTCGGCGGTCGACGTCGACGCCGGCGACTACACCGCCCTGCCTGCCGGCACCAACCTGGGCTTGCTCTACTACCAGCACGCCGAACGCAACCGCCTCTACGCCAACGGCGACAAGCTGCCGCTGGACGCCGGCCTGGACTCGGACATCGGCATCCTGCGCGGCGTGCACTTCATGGAACTGGGCAGCTACATCGTCGACCCGCAGTTCCTCCTGCCCTTCGGCAACGTGCGCGCCCAGGACGATCTGTCGACCCTGGGCAGCGACAGCGGCACCGGCGACCTGATCCTGGCCGCCACCGTATGGCTGGTGAACCAGCCGGAACAGCGCCGCTACTTCGGCATCACCCCCTACCTCTGGCTGCCCACCGGCAGCTACGACAACGACCGCGCCATCAACCTCGGCGAGAACCGCTGGAAGGGTGCGCTGCAGGCCGGCTACATCGAGGGCCTGGGCGACAAGTTCAGCCTCGACCTGGTGGGCGACGTGACCTTCTTCGGCAAGAACGACGACTTCGGCCCCGCCAGCCAGACTCTCAAGCAGAAGCCGCTGTTCCAGGCCCAGGCGTTCCTGCGCTACCACGTCAACGAACGCTTCGACCTGCGCGCCGGCGTCTCGCGCCTGTGGGGCGGCGAGACCGAGGTGGACGGCCTGGACATGGACGATAAACCCAACACCAGCAAGTTCAGCGTCGGCGCCAGCTGGTTCTTCACCCCGCGCGACCAGCTGCTGGTCAATTTCGGCCGCGACCTCTCGGTGGACAATGGCTTCAAGGAGCAGGGACGGGTCAACCTGCGCCTGCTACACGTTTTCTAAGCACCGCCGCTTGCCTTCCCATTCCAACAACAACAGGAGTTTCACGTGATGCCTACCCTCCCTCAATCACGCCGTCTCGTCTGCATGCTGACTGCGCTGCTGGTCGCCGGTAGCGCCCAGGCCGCCAAGGTCGACGAGGCCGCCATCCGTGCCAGCGAGCAAGACGGCAGCGAATGGCTCAGCCATGGCCGCACCTATGCCGAGCAGCGCTTCAGCCCGCTCAAGCAGATCGACGCCGGCAACGTCGGCAAGCTGGGCCTGGCCTGGTACATGGATCTGGAAAACAACCGTGGCCTGGAGGCCACCCCGCTGGTGTCCGACGGCGTGCTCTACGCCTCGCTGTCCTGGAGCCGGGTGATGGCCGTGGACCTGCGCAGCGGCAAGCGCCTGTGGCAGTTCGATCCCCAAGTGGATCGCGGCCGCTCCCGCTACGCCTGCTGCGACGCGGTCAACCGCGGCGTCGCCCTGTGGAACGGCAAGGTCTACGTCGGAGCCCTGGACGGTCGCCTGATCGCCCTGGACGCCAAGACCGGCCGCGAGGTCTGGAGCGAACAGACCACCGACCCGACCAAGCCCTACAGCATCACCGGCGCGCCACGGGTGGTGAAGGGCAAGGTGATCATCGGCAACGGCGGGGCCGAGTACGGCGTGCGCGGCTTCTTCTCCGCCTACGATGCCGAGACCGGCAAGATGGCCTGGCGCTTCTACACGGTGCCGGGCGACCCGGCCCAGCCCTACGAGCACCCCGAACTGGCCGAAGCGGCCAAGACCTGGAAGGGCGACCAGTACTGGAAGCTCGGCGGCGGCGGCACCGTGTGGGACAGCATGGCCTACGACCCCGAACTGGACCTGCTGTACATCGGTACCGGCAACGGCTCGCCGTGGAACCGCGAGATCCGCAGTCCGGGCGGCGGCGACAACCTGTACCTGTCGTCGATCCTGGCCCTACGCCCGGACAGCGGCAAGCTGCTCTGGCACTACCAGACCACACCGGGCGAAACCTGGGACTTCACCGCCACCCAGCAGATCACCCTGGCCACCCTGGAGCTGGACGGCAAGCCGCGCAAGGTGCTGATGCAGGCGCCGAAGAACGGCTTCTTCTATGTGCTCGATCGCGCCACCGGCGAACTGCTCTCGGCGGAAAAGTTCGGCAAGGTGACCTGGGCCGAGAAGGTCGACCTGGCCACCGGCCGCCCGGTGGAGGTGCCCGGCTCGCGCTACGAGAAGGAGCAGGTGGTGATGTGGCCGAGCCCGTTCGGCGCGCACAACTGGCACTCCATGTCGTTCAACCCGCAGACCGGGCTGATGTACATCCCCTACCAGGAAATCCCCGGCGTCTATCGCAACGAGGGGGCCACGTTCAAAAAGATCGACGGCTTCAACACCGGTACCGGCTTCAGCGACACCCACGAGATACCCCGCGATGCGGTGAGCGGCGCCCTGCTGGCCTGGGACCCGGTACGCCAGCGCGAGGCCTGGCGCGTGCCGCATAGCTTCTACTGGAACGGCGGCACCCTGAGCACCGCCGGCAACCTGGTGTTCCAGGGCACCGCCGACGGCCAGCTGCACGCCTACTCGGCGGACAAGGGACAGCGCCTGTGGAGCTTCGCCGCGCAGACCGGCATAGTCGCCGCCCCCATCAGCTTCAGCCTGGACGGCGAACAGTACGTGGCGGTCATGGCCGGCTGGGGCGGCGTGGCGCCGCTGTTCGGCGGCGACGCGGCGCTGGCGCCCGGGGTGCGCAACCTCAGCCGCCTGCTGGTGTTCAAGCTCGGCGGCCAGAGCAGCCTGCCGCCGCTGCCGCAGGCGACCACGGCCGCCGTGCAGCGCACGCCGCAAGCGGTCCAAGCGAGTGCCGCGGACCTGGACGCCGGCAAGCTGCTGTACGGCAACTACTGCTCGATGTGTCACGGCGTCGGCGCCGTCAGCGGCGGCCTGATCCCCGACCTGCGCCATACGGATCAATGGCGCCGCGACAACTTCCAGCAGATCGTCCGGGACGGCATCCTCCGTCCGCTGGGCATGCCATCCTTCAAGAACTCGCTGAGCGCGGCCGAGGTGGAACAGATCAAGGCCTATGTGATGAGCCGCGAGTACGAGGACCATCTCAAGGCGCAGCAAGCCGCCAGACCCTGACCCCCATGGGCGGGCTCGGCCCGCCCGTGGACACCACCCCAAGCACCGGAGGAACAGCAGCATGTGGACCAAACCTAGCTACACCGACCTGCGCATCGGCTTCGAAGTGACCCTGTACTTCGCCAACCGTTGAGCCTGCCGCGGCGCGCCGGGCGCGCCGCGTTTCCCGCCCCGGCCTGCCGGGGCCTGATTTTTGCCGCGCGAGGCCCAGATGCATATTCGGATTCTCGGTTCCGCCGCCGGCGGCGGTTTTCCCCAGTGGAACTGCAACTGCCGCAACTGCCGCGGCGTGCGCGCCGGCACCCTGCGGGCGCAGCCGCGTACCCAGTCGTCCATCGCCCTTTCCGATGACGGCGGCGAGTGGGTCCTGTGCAATGCCTCGCCGGACATCCGCGCCCAGCTCGAGGCCTTCCCGGCGCTACAACCGGCGCGCCAGCTGCGCGACACGGCGATCGCCGGCATCGTCCTGCTCGACAGCCAGATCGATCACTGCACCGGCCTGCTGACCCTGCGCGAAGGCTGCCCGCACCAGGTCTGGTGTACCGAGATGGTCCATCAGGACCTGACCAGCGGCTTTCCGCTGTTCAACATGCTCAGCCACTGGAACGGCGGCCTGCAGCACCAGCTGATCGAGCTGGATGCCAAGCCGTTCACCATCCCCGCCTGTCCTGGGCTGCGCCTCACCGCCATCGCCCTGCGCAGCAGCGCGCCGCCGTATTCGCCGCACCGCGGCAATCCGCATCCGGGCGACAACATCGGCCTGTTTATCGAGGACCTGCGCACGGGGGGAACCTTGTTCTACGCCCCCGGCCTGGGTCAGGTGGACGAGCCGCTGCTGGGCTGGATGCGCCGCGCCGATTGCCTGCTGGTGGACGGCACGCTGTGGCGCGACGACGAGATGCGCCGGTGCGAGGTGGGCGACAAGCTCGGCAGCGAGATGGGCCATCTGCCGCAGAGCGGCCCAGGCGGCATGCTCGAGGTGCTCGATGGCCTGCCGGCGGCGCGCAAGATCCTGATCCATATCAACAACACCAACCCGATTCTCGACCTGGACTCGCCCGAGCGTGCCGAACTGGACGCCCGCGGCATTGAGGTCGCGTTCGATGGCATGAGCATCCACCTGTAACGGGCCAACAACAAAAATCCGGAGCGTCGATGAGCCAACCTGCCATGACACCTGCCGAATTTGAGCAGGCGCTGCGCGCCAAGGGCGCGCTGTACCACATTCACCATCCCTACCACCGGGTCATGTACGAAGGCCGGGCCAGCCGCGAGCAGATCCAGGGCTGGGTGGCCAACCGCTTCTACTATCAGGTCAATATTCCGCTCAAGGACGCCGCGATCATGGCCAACTGCCCGGACCGGGAAACCCGCCGCGAGTGGATTCAGCGCATCCTCGACCACGATGGGGCTCCAGGCGAGGAAGGCGGCATCGAAGCCTGGCTGCGCCTGGCCGAGTCGGTTGGCCTGGAGCGCGAGCAGGTGCTGTCGCAGGAGCTGGTATTGCCCGGTGTGCGCTTCGCCGTCGACGCCTACGTCAACTTCGCCCGCCGAGCCAGTTGGCAGGAAGCGGCCAGCAGCTCGCTGACCGAGCTGTTCGCCCCGACCATCCACCAGTCGCGCCTGGACGCCTGGCCGCAGCACTATCCCTGGATCGACGCGGCCGGCTACGACTACTTCCGCAATCGTCTGAGCCAGGCGCGGCGCGACGTCGAGCATGGCCTGCGCATCACCCTGGAGCACTACCGCACCCGCGAGGCGCAAGAGCGCATGCTAAATATCCTGCAGTTCAAGCTCGACGTGCTGTGGAGCATGCTCGACGCCATGAGCATGGCCTACGAGCTGCAGCGCCCGCCGTACCACACGGTGACCGCCGAACGCGTCTGGCATCGGGGGATCGCCCTGTGAGCGGCTTCGACCGTCGCCTGGTCCCGCGCCTGCGCCCCGGCTACCGCCTGCAATGGGAACCGGCGCAGCAGGCCCATGTACTGCTCTACCCGGAGGGCATGGTCAAGCTCAACGACAGCGCCGGCGCCATCGCCAGCCTGATCGACGGTCGACGCAGCGTTGCCGCCATCGTCGCCGAACTGAAGGCGCGCTATCCCGAGGTCGCGGAGTTGGGCGACGACGTTGAACAGTTTATGGAGGTGGCCCGTGACAAGTTCTGGCTGCAACTCGCCTGACACCCCGCTCGGCCCGCCGCTCTGGCTGCTGGCCGAACTGACCTATCGCTGCCCGCTGCAGTGCCCGTACTGCTCCAACCCGCTGGATTTCGCCCAGCAGGGCACCGAGCTGTCGACCACCGAGTGGATCGAGGTGTTTCGCCAGGCCCGTGAGCTGGGCGCGGTGCAACTGGGTTTTTCCGGCGGTGAGCCGCTAGTGCGTCAGGATCTGGCCGAGCTGATCGCGGCGGCACGTGGCCTGGGCTACTACACCAACCTGATAACCTCCGGCATCGGCCTGACCGAGGCTCGCATCGCCGAGTTCGCCGCGGCGGGCTTGGATCATATCCAGATCAGTTTCCAGGCCGCCGACGAGGAGGTGAACAACCTCTTGGCCGGCTCGCAGAAGGCCTTCGCCCAGAAGCTGGCGATGGCCCGTGCGGTCAAGGCCCACGGCTATCCGATGGTGCTCAACTTCGTCACCCACCGGCACAATATCGACAATATCGAGCGCATCATCAGGCTGTGCCTTGAGCTGGAGGCAGACTTCGTCGAGCTCGCCACCTGTCAGTTCTATGGCTGGGCGGAGCTCAACCGCGCTGGGCTGCTGCCGACCCGTGCGCAGCTGGAACGCGCCGAACGCATTACCAATCAATGGCGTGACAGGCTCGCGGTCGAGAACCACCCGTGCAAGCTGATCTTCGTCACCCCGGATTATTACGAGGAGCGCCCCAAGGCCTGCATGAACGGCTGGGGCAGCCTGTTCCTCGACATCACCCCGGACGGCACCGCGCTGCCGTGCCACAGCGCGCGGCAGCTACCGATCGAGTTCCCCAACGTGCGGCAGATGCCGCTGCGACAGATCTGGCACGACTCGCCGGGCTTCAACCATTTCCGCGGCGACGCCTGGATGCCCGAGCCCTGCCGCAGCTGCGACGAGAAGCACAAGGACTTCGGCGGCTGTCGCTGCCAGGCCTTCCTGCTCACCGGCGACGCCAGCAACGCCGACCCGGTGTGCAGCAAGTCGGCCCATCACGGCGTGATCCTCACCGCCCGCGATGAGGCCGAGCAGGCCGAGCAAGCCATCGCCGAGCTGACCTTTCGCAACGCCGCCACCTCACGATTGATCGCCCGGGTTCGCTGAATGCCCAGCCCAAACGTGCAGCACCTGCGCCTGAGCAATGGCCTGCACGTGACCCTGCTGCACGCGCCTTGGCTGAACCGCTGCGGCGCCGCCCTGCGCATCGGCGCCGGCAGCCACGACGAACCGCCGGAGTACCCGGGACTGGCGCATTTCCTCGAACACCTGGTGTTTCTCGGCAGCCGCCACTTCGCTGCGCAGGACGGCCTGCTGCCCCTGACGATGGAGCACGGCGGCCAGGCCAACGCCAGCACCCGCGAACGCCACACCGACTATTTCTTCGAGCTGCCGACGGCCGCCGTCGACGCCGGCCTGGCGCGGTTGTGCGACATGCTCGCCGCGCCGACCCTGGATCTGCGCCAGCAGCACGCCGAGCGCGAGGTGCTGCACGCCGAATACCTGGCCTGGTCGCGCGACGACCTGAGCGCCGCCAGCCGGGCCCTGGCCGAGGCCGTGCCGGCGCGGCACCCGCTGGCGCGCTGCCACGCCGGCGAGCGCGCCAGCCTGGCGCTGCAGCAAGAGGGGTTTCAGCAGGCCCTGCGCCGCTTCCACCGGGATTTCTACCACGCCGGCCAGGCCCGCCTGGTGCTGCTCGGCCCGCAGCCGCCGGAGCAATTGCGCGAGCTCGCCGAACGCGAGGGCAATCGCCTGCGTGCCGCTACGCCCACGCCGCGCCCGCCGCCGCCGGCCCTGCTGCCGCCGCGCCACAGCCGCGTGGCGATGGCGCGCCCCGGTCTGTGCCTGCTGTTTACCCTGCAGCAACTGCCGGACGGCGCCGCGCCGGCGCTGCAGTGGCTCTGCCAGCAACTGCAGCACGACGCCCCCGGCGGCTGGGCCGCCAGCCTGGCCGAACGCGGCCTGGGCGGTCCGGTACAGGCGAGCCTGGCCTACCACCACCAGGATCAGGCACTGCTGCAACTCGACCTGGGCAGCATCGCCGCGGACGGCGAAACCGCGGTGCTCGAGCTGCTGTTCGACTGGCTGGCGTTCTTCGCCCGCCAGGACTGGGGCGCGCTGAGTACCGAACATCGCCGATGGCTGGCGCGCCAGGCCAGTACGGTGGAACCGCTGGGTCTGCTGCGCCACTGGTTGCAGGTCGGCGAGACGCCGGCGCCGGACGAGGACGTACTGCGCGAGATCCTGCCCCAGCTGCAGCTCGGCAACCTGCTGCGTCTGGTCGGCCAGTGCGGCGCAGTGGCGCGGCACGCGGCCACCCCGCCGCACTGGCAGCTGCTCTCGGCCAATCCCTGGCTGCAGCAGCGTGGCCCGAGCGGTACGACGGCGCCGAGCAATGCCACAGGCCTGCGCCGCGAGCGCCTGCCCGGCGGCCATGCCTATGGAGCGCTGTTTCTACGCTGGCAGGCAGCGCCGGGCTACTCGCCGCCCGGCGGCCTGCTGCAGGGCGCCGTGCAAGCGCTCGCCACGACGACCCGGCGCGCCGGCTTGGAGCTGGGTCTGAGTTCCGGCGGCGAGCTGTGTGAGTTGCGCCTGAGCGGACCCGCGCCGCTGCTGCCGGACCTGCTGCGCGCCAGCCTGGACGCCCTGGACAATGCCCCGCTTCCCCAGCCGGCGCCGACGCCCTCGCCATCCGCGGCGATGTTCCTGCGCCGCCTGTGGCAACGCCTGGAAAGCGAGCTGACGCGCCAGCTGCATCCGCCTGGCGACCCGGTGAGGTTGAGCGATTGCCGCCGCGACGGCCTGGCCCTGGGCCTGGACGACGCGCAGTGGCACGCGGTCTGTGCGCTGTGGAACGCGGCGCCGGGGCAAGCCGGGCGCTGGCCGTCGCAGCGCCCGCGACTGGAGCAGCGGCTGTGGCTGGAGGTCGAGCCGATGGCCGGCGAACAGGCGCTGCTGCTGTTCGTTCCGAGCGGCCAGGGTAGTGCCGCCGAACAGGCGGCCGCGCGCCTGCTCGGCCAGTGGCTGCAGGCGCCCTTCCATCACCACTGGCGTCAGCGACTGGGGCTGGGCTACGGCGTGTTCGCCGGTCATCGGCGCCTGGCCGGGCTGGATGGCCTGTTGTTCGCCGTGCAATCGCCATACGCCGACGCCCACACGCTGCTCGGTCATGTGCAGGCCTTTATCGACGCCCAGCGCGTACCACTGGCAGGTCTCGACCTGGCGCGCCAGCGCGAACTGCTGCTGGCCCGTCTCGCCCCCGCAAAACTAGCCCCGGGCGAGGCCGCGACCCTGCTCTGGCAACTTGGGGACGACGCTGGACAACTGCAGCGGCTGCGCGAGGCGGTGGCCGCGCTCGATTCGGAGGCCCTGGATCGGGCCCTGCTGGCGCTGGGCTCGCCCGCCGCCGGCTGCTTCTGCCTGGCCACCGGCGCGCCTGCCGATTCGCGCTGGCGCCCGTCGGCCTAGAGACTCGGCAGGTAGACCATCTGCGTCGACTCGCCCAGCAGCAGGTCGCGATTGAGTTCGGCGCAGGCACGCAGGTACTCGGCCACCAGGGTGACTCGCTTGAGCTTGCGCAGATCCTCGCTGTAGTACATCCAGAACTGCCGCATCACCTCGACTTCGTCCGGCAGTACCGCCTGCAGGCGCGGATCGGGGCCGGCGAGAAAACACGGCAGTATCGCCAGCGCGCGGCCCTCCAGGGCCGCGTGGTACTGAGCGACCACGCTGGTGCTGCGCAGGCGGCTGTGCGCACCGGGCAGCAGGTCGTTGAGGTACAGCAGCTTGAAGCTGAACGCCAGATCCTCGACGTAGGTGACGAAGGCATGCCCGGCCAGGTCGTCGCGGCTGCGGATCGGCGCGTGGTTGGCCAGGTAGCCGGGCGTGGCGTACAGGCGCAGGCGGTAGTCGCACAGCCGCGAGCAGACATAGGGGCCGCGTTCCGGGCGTTCCAGGGTGATGGCGATGTCCGCCTCGCGCCGCGACAGGCTGATGAAGTGCGGCACCGGCAGGATGTCCACCGAGATGTTCGGGTAGTGGTCGAGAAAATGGCTCATCTGCGCCGTGACGAAGCAGGAGCCGAAGGCCTCGGTGCAACCGATGCGCAGATGCCCGGCGAGCCCGCCGGTGCTGCCGGAGACCTGTTCGCAGGCGACCTGCAGCGTGCCCTCCAGACTCTCCACGTGCCCCAGCAGGCGCTGCCCCTCGCTGGTCAGGACGAAGCCGGCGCTGCGTGACTTCTCGAACAGCAGCGCGCCCAGGCTCTGTTCCAGGCCGCGGATGCGCCGCGACACCGTGGTGTAGTCCACTCCCAGCCGACGCGAAGCCGCGCTGGCGGTGCGACTGCGCGCCACCTCGAGGAAAAAGCGCAGGTCGTCCCAGTTGATTCGCTCCATAGCTGTGCTTTTTTGCATATGAGTCAGGCTTATTTGTCAATTCATAGAGTAAATACGCCTACATATACTCCCTGTCACAACGCCTGACCAGATCGGGCCGGCCCCTCCAACAACAATTCAGGGCTTAGCGCATGAACGCATGGTCCATCACCGGCGTGTGCGGCGGCTGCGGATCGCTCCGCGGCAGCGCCGTCGACGACGACCCGCCTCCCCCCACCCGCCCGGGCACTGCTCTCCCACGTACCCAGCGTCCGCGTCCCACACGCGACGACATCTGCAGCAATCCGACAACAACAACCACGGAGCACCAGCATGAGCAGCCACGCCAACCATGCCCTGACCTGCGCACTGATCCGCAGCAATCCCAAGTTCCAGCGCCTCGCCCGCCGCCGCGCGCGCCTCGCCTGGGCCCTGAGCGCCCTGGTGCTGGCCCTCTACTACAGCTTCATCATGCTGGTGGCCTTCGCTCCCGGTTGGCTGCACCTGCCGCTGTACGCCGGCAGCCACCTGAGCCTGGGCCTGCCGCTGGGAGCTGCGCTGATCCTGCTGTGCTGGCTGCTCACCGCCTGGTACGTGCGCAGCGCCAACCTGCATTTCGACGCCATCAGCGCGCAGATCCTCGAGGAGTCCCAGGTATGAAACGTCCAGCCCTTCTGCTCGCGCTCTGTGCACCACTGGCCGAGGCCGCCCCCCTGACGGCCGAGCAACAGCCGCTCAACCTGCACGCCATCGGCATGTTCTTCGTCTTCGTCCTCGCCACCCTGGCGATCACCTGGTGGGCGGCGCGGCGCACCCGTTCGGCCGCCGATTTCTACAGCGCCGGCGGCGGTATCAGCGGCTTCCAGAACGGTCTGGCGATCGCCGGCGACTACATGTCGGCGGCCACCCTGCTGGGCCTGTCCAGCCTGGTCTTCGCCCGGGGCTACGACGGCTTCGTCTACATCATCGGCTTCTTCGTTGGCTGGCCCATCGTCACCTTCCTCATGGCCGAGCGCCTGCGCAACCTGGGTCGCTACACCTTCGCCGACATCGTCTCCTACCGGCTGGACCAGACCCGCGTGCGCAGCTTCGCCGCGCTCGGCTCGCTGACCGTGGTGTGCTGCTACCTGGTGGTGCAGATGGTCGGCGCCGGCCAATTGATCAAACTGCTGTTCGGCCTCGACTACAGCACCGCGGTAGTGGTGGTCGGCGCGCTGATGCTGGTCTACGTGATTTTCGGCGGCATGCTCGCCACCACCTGGGTGCAGATCACCAAGGCGGTACTGCTGCTTGGCGGCGGCACTACCCTGGCAGTGCTGGCACTGGCGCGTTTCGACTTCAGTTTCGAGACGCTGGCCGAGCAGGCCGTGGCCCTGCATGCCAGCGGCGCGCAGATCATGGGCCCCGGCTCCCTGCTGGCCGACCCGATCAATGCGGTGTCGCTGTCGCTCGGCCTGGTCTTCGGCATCGCCGGCCTGCCGCACATCCTGATGCGTTTCTTCACCGTGCCCAACGCCCGCGAGGCGCGGCGCTCGGTGCTGTTCGCCACGCTGTTCATCGGCTTCTTCTTCCTCGTGGTCTGCGCCCTGGGCTACAGCGCCATCGTCATAGTCGGCGGCGACCCGCAGTACTTCGTCGACGGCAAGCTCGGTGGCGCCCTGATCGGCGGCGGCAACATGGTGGCCATGCATCTGGCCAAGGCAGTGGGCGGCGACCTGTTCCTCGGTTTCCTCTCCGCCGTGGCCTTCGCCACCATTCTCGCGGTGGTCGCCGGCCTGGCCCTGGCCGGCGCCTCGGCCATCTCCCATGACCTCTACGCCTCGGTGCTGAAGAAAGGCCGCGCCAACGAGAAGGACGAGATGCGCGTCTCGCGCATCGCCACGGTGGCCATCGGTATGGTCGCCATCGGCCTGGGCATTCTCTTCGAGCAGATGAACATCGCCTTCCTGGTCGGCCTGACCTTCGGCGTGGCCGCCTCGGCCAACTTCCCGGTGCTGATCATGGCCATGTACTGGGACGGCCTGACCACCCGTGGTGCGGTCTATGGCGGCCTGGCCGGCCTGATCAGCGCCCTGGCCCTGGTGATCGGCTCGCCCTCGGTGTGGGTCGGCGTGCTGGGCCATGCCGAGGCGCTGTTCCCCTACGACCAGCCCGCGCTGTTCTCCATGCCGCTGGCCTTCGTCACCATAGTGCTGGTCTCCAAGCTGGACCGCAGCAAGCGCGCCCAGGCCGAGCGCGCCGCCTACGCCGACCAGTTCGTGCGGGCCCAGACCGGCTTCGGCGCAGCCGCCGCCAGCAGTCACTGACGCGACCCACGTGGCGCCAACCCCTGGCGCCTCCCTGGGGCGTAAGGCCCCAAGCGCGACCAAGTTCCTTGCGTCGCGCTTTTTTATGCCTGCGTATCAGGTCCTTCCCTTCACCCCCACCGCCGGGCCGGACCGTCGAGAAGCCATGGGGGACATCGCTGCGGGACATGCAACATTTTTGCATATCGCACCTGAATCCATACGTGTTCTTATCCTAACAATGCCTACCTATACTGGACTCACCAGCCTGGTGATAAAACCGGGCCAGTCCCAACAAAAATAAACAAGGGCACTCGCCATGAAACCATCCTCCGCTGCCACCCTCCTCCCGCCATCGACCGCCCGCATGTGCCTCGTCCATGCCGGCCACCGCGCCGCCTGACCGCCCGTACCGCGCCGATCGCAGGAGAACCGCCATGAACCGCAACAGCCAACCCTTCGTCGCCGCACGCGACTTCCTCCTGGCCCACCGCACCGACTACGCCGCCGCGGTGCGCGACTTCCGCTGGCCGCAGTTGCACCAGTTCAACTGGGCACTGGACTACTTCGACGCCATGGCCGAGGGCAACCAGGCGCCGGCGCTGTGGATAGTCGAGGAAGACGGCAGCGAGCAGCGCTACAGCTTCGCCGAACTGGCCGAGCGCTCCAACCGCGTGGCCAACCACCTGCGCGCCCTCGGCGTGCGCCGTGGCGAACGCATGCTGCTGATGCTGGGCAACCACATCGCCCTGTGGGAAACCATGCTCGCCGCCTTCAAGCTCGGTGCCGTGGTGATCCCGGCCACCGCCCTGCTCACCGCCGAGGACCTGCGCGACCGTATCGATCGCGGCCAGGTGCGCCACCTGGTGGTGGGCAGCGAGCACACCGGCAAGTTCGCCGACCTGGCCGCAGGCTGCACGCGCATCTGCGTCGGTGCACCGGTGGCGGGCTGGACGCCGCATCAGACCTACGCGGAGCACGCCAGCGCGTTCACTGCCGAGGGCACCACCCTGGCCACCGACCCCATGCTGCTGTACTTCACCTCCGGCACCACCAGCAAACCGAAGATGGTCCTGCACAGCCACCAGAGCTACCCGGTCGGCCACCTCTCGACCATGTACTGGATCGGCCTGCAGCCGGGCGACCTGCACCTGAACATCTCCTCGCCGGGCTGGGCCAAGCACGCCTGGAGCTGTTTCTTCGCGCCGTGGAACGCCGGCGCCTGCATTTTCATTCACAACGTCGCCCGCTTCAGCGCTCCGGCCCTGCTCGGCGTGCTGGAAAAATACGGCGTCACCAGCCTGTGCGCGCCGCCCACGGTATGGCGCATGCTGATCCAGGAAGACCTGGCCAGCCTGAAAGGCCGCCTGCGCCTGCGCGAACTGGTGGGCGCCGGCGAGCCGCTCAACCCGGAGATCATCGAGCAGATCCAGCATGCCTGGGGCCTGTGGTTGCGCGACGGTTTCGGCCAGTCGGAAACCACCGCCCTGGTCGGCAACACCCCCGGCCAGCCGCTCAAACCCGGGTCCATGGGCCGTCCGCTGCCCGGCTACCGGGTGTGCATGCTCGACCCCGACGGCCAGCCGGCCAGCGACGGCGAGGTGGCCCTGCCGCTGGAGCCCCATCCGCTGGGCCTGATGCTGTGCTACGAGGACAGCCCGGAGAAGACTGCCGAGGTGATGCGCGGCGGCTACTACCGCACCGGCGACACCGCGTCGGTCGACGCCGACGGCTACGTCACCTTCGTTGGCCGCGCCGACGACGTGTTCAAGGCCTCCGACTACCGCATCAGCCCCTTCGAGCTGGAGAGCGCACTGATCGAGCACCCGGCGGTGATGGAGGTGGCGGTCGTGCCGAGCCCGGATCCGGTACGCCTGGCCGTGCCCAAGGCCTTCCTCATCCTCGCCCACGACGAACCCGGCAGCGCCGCGCTGGCGGAAAACATCCTGGCCTTCGCCCGCGAGCACCTGGCGCCCTACAAGCGGGTGCGGCGCATCGAGTTCGTCACCGAGCTGCCCAAGACCATCTCCGGGAAGATCCGCCGGGTCGAACTGCGGCAGATGGAAGTGCAGCGCCGCCAGGGCGAACGCGGCGCGCAGGAATACTTCGAAGAAGACTTCCCGCAGCTCAAGGGCTGAAACCGGGCCGGCGCGCCGGCCCTCCGCAAATCACCCCGACCGCTCGGCCGCACCGGCCGAGGGGACCCACTCGACCTCAAGAAAGCAGGCAGGACCGAAAATGACCTCTTCCAGCGTTCCCAGCGTCAAGCTGCTCATCAACGGCGAATTCGTCGAATCCAAGACCACCCAGTGGCGCGACGTGGTCAACCCGGCCACCCAGCAGGTGCTGGCCCGCGTGCCCTTCGCCACCGCCGCCGAAATGGACGCCGCCGTGGCCGCCGCCAAGGAAGCCTTCAAAACCTGGCGCAAGACCCCGATCGGCGCCCGCGCGCGGATCTTCCTCAAATACCAGCAACTGATCCGCGACAACATCAAGGAGCTGGCCGCCCTGCTCACCGCCGAACAGGGCAAGACCCTGCCCGATGCCGAAGGCGACGTGTTCCGCGGCCTGGAAGTGGTCGAGCATGCCGCCAGCATCGGCACCCTGCAGATGGGCGAGCTGGCCAACAACGTCGCCGGCGGCGTCGACACCTACACCCTGCTGCAACCCCTGGGCGTATGCGCCGGCATCACCCCGTTCAACTTCCCGGCGATGATCCCGCTGTGGATGTTCCCCATGGCCATCGCCTGCGGCAACACCTTCGTGCTCAAGCCGTCCGAGCAGGACCCGCTGGTGACCATGCGCCTGGTCGAACTGGCCCTGGAGGCCGGCGTGCCCAAGGGCGTGCTCAACGTCATCCATGGCGGGGTCGATGCGGTGAACCTGCTGTGCGACCACCCGGACATCAAGGCGGTGTCCTTCGTCGGTTCGACCCAGGTCGGCACCCACGTCTACAACCGCGCCAGCCAGAACGGCAAGCGCGCCCAGTGCATGATGGGAGCGAAGAACCACGCCATCGTGCTGCCCGACGCCAACAAGCAGCAGACCCTCAACAACCTGCTCGGCGCCTCCTTCGGCGCCGCCGGCCAGCGCTGCATGGCCCTGCCGGTGGTGATCCTGGTCGGCGAGGCGCAGGCCTGGCTGCCGGAGCTGATCGAACGCACCAAGACCCTCAAGGTGAACGCCGGCACCGAGCCGGGCACCGATATCGGCCCGGTGATCTCCTGCGCCGCCCTGGAGCGCATCACCGGCCTGATCGTCAAGGGCGTCGAGGAAGGCGCCAAGCTGGAACTGGACGGTCGCAACCCGCACGTGCCGGGCTATCAGGACGGCAACTTCGTCGGCCCGACCATCTTCTCCGGGGTTACCGCGCAGATGACCGTGTACCGCGAGGAAATCTTCGGCCCGGTGCTGTGCGTGATGCAGGCCGCCAGCCTGCAGGAGGCGATCGACATCATCAACGCCAACCCGAACGGCAACGGCACCGCCCTGTTCACCCGCTCCGGCGCCGCCGCGCGGCACTTCCAGGAAGAGATCGACGTCGGCCAGGTGGGCATCAACGTGCCGATTCCGGTGCCGGTGCCGCTGTTCTCCTTCTCCGGCTCGCGCGCCTCCAAGCTCGGCGACCTGGGCCCCTACGGCAAGCAGGTGGTGACCTTCTACACCCAGACCAAGACCGTCACCCAGCGCTGGTTCGACGAGGATGCCGACGGCGGTGCGGTGAACACCACCATCACCCTGAAATGACCACCCGGGCCGGCGCCCGCGCGCCGGCCCCGCCAGGAACACGCCGATGAACTACGAAACCCTGCTGGTCGAGGTGCGCGAGCGCGTCGGCCTGATCACCCTCAACCGGCCGCAGGCCCTCAACGCGCTGAACAGCCAGCTGATCGCAGAACTGAACCAGGCCCTCGACCGCCTGGAGGCCGACCCGGAGGTCGGCTGCCTGGTCATCACCGGCTCGGCCAAGGCCTTCGCCGCCGGCGCCGACATCAAGGAAATGGCCGACAAGGGCTTCCCGCAGATCTACCTCGACGACTTCTTCGCCGCCGCCGACCGCATCGCCGCGCGGCGCAAGCCGATCATCGCCGCGGTGGCCGGCTACGCCCTGGGCGGCGGCTGCGAACTGGCGCTGATGTGCGACTTCATCTACGCCGCCGACAACGCCCGCTTCGGCCTGCCGGAGCTGAGCCTGGGGGTGATCCCCGGCATCGGCGGCACCCAGCGCCTGACCCGCGCGCTGGGCAAGGCCAAGGCCATGGAGCTGTGCCTGACCGGCCGCCAGCTGCATGCCGAAGAAGCCGAGCGTGCCGGCCTGGTGGCCCGCGTGCTGCCGGCCGCCGAGCTGCTGGAACGCACCCTGGAAGCGGCCCGCGGCATCGCCGGCAAATCGCTGCCGGCGGCGATGATGATCAAGGAATGCGTCAACCGCGCCGAGGAGATCGGCCTGGCCGAAGGCGTGCGTTTCGAGCGCCGCCTGTTCCACTCGCTGTTCGCCAGTCACGACCAGAAGGAAGGCATGCAGGCCTTCGTCGCCAAGCGTGCGCCGAACTTCCGCCATCACTGAATCGCTGCCGCCACCCTCATCTACGGAGTATCCACCATGCATATCGGATTTCTCGGCCTCGGCAACATGGGCGCCCCCATGGCCCGCAACCTGCTCAAGGCCGGCCACAGCCTGACCGTCTTCGACCCCTTCACCCAGGCGGTCGCCGCGCTGGTGGAGGCCGGCGCCAGCGCCGCCGCCTCGCCCACCGCGGTGGCCAAGGCCGGGGTCGAGGCGATCGTCACCATGCTGCCGACCGCCGCCCACGTGAAACAGGTCTACCTGGGCAAGGACGGCCTGCTGGCCCATGTCGGCCAGGGCGTGTTGCTGATCGACAGCTCCACCATCGACCCGCTGAGCGCCCGCGAGGTGGCGACCCTGGCCATCGCCCAGGGCAATCCCATGCTCGATGCACCGGTCTCCGGCGGCACCGGCGGCGCCGCGGCCGGTACCCTGACCTTCATGGTCGGCGGCTCGGTCAGCGTGTTCGACCAGGCCCTGCCGATTCTCTCGGCCATGGGCAAGAACGTGGTGCACTGCGGCAGCGCCGGCAACGGCCAGGTGGCCAAGATCGCCAACAACATGCTGCTGGGCATCTCCATGGTCGGCGTCGCCGAAGCCATGGCACTGGGCGTGGCCCTGGGCATGGACGCCAAGGTGCTGGCCGGCATCATCAACACCTCCAGCGGTCGTTGCTGGAGCTCGGAGCTGTACAACCCCTTCCCCGGCGTGCTGGACAACGTGCCCGCCGCACGCGGCTACAGCGGTGGCTTCGGTAGCGACCTGATGCTCAAGGACCTCGGCCTGGCCACCGATGCCGCACGCCACGCGCGCCAGCCGGTGCCGCTTGGCGCCACCGCCCAGCAGCTGTACCAGACCTTCAGCCTGCAGGGCCATGGCGGCCTGGACTTCTCCGCGATCATCAACCTGTTCCGTCGGGAAGCCTGAACATGAGCCAGGAGCAAGCGGTACTGGCCGAGGTGCGCAACGGCATCGGCCATCTGACGCTGAACCGCCCCGAGGGCCTCAACGCCCTCGACCTGCCCATGGTGCGCCTGCTCTGCCGCCACCTCTGGGCCTGGGAGCAGGACCCGGCGATAGTCGCCGTGGTCCTGCGTGCCGCCGGCGGCAAGGCCTTCTGCGCCGGCGGCGACATCCGCATGCTGTACGAGAGCCAGCGTGCCGGCGACAACCAGAACGTGCTGTTCCTCGAAGAGGAATACGCCCTCGACGAATACCTGCACGGCTACGCCAAGCCGGTACTGGCGCTGATGGACGGTTACGTGCTGGGCGGCGGCATGGGCCTGGCCCAGGCCGCTTCGCTGCGAGTGATCACCGAGCGCACGCGGATGGGCATGCCCGAGGTCGGCATCGGTTTCTTCCCCGATGTCGGCGGCAGCTACTTCCTGCCACGCCTGCCGGGCGAACTGGGCCTGTACCTGGGTGTCACCGGCGTGCAGGTGCGCGCCGCCGACGCGCTCTACGCCGACCTGGCCGACTACTGCCTGGCCAGCGAACGGCTCGCCGAGCTGGACGCCCGTCTCGACCAGCTGCAGTGGAGCGACTCGCCCCACGAGGACCTGCGCGCGCTGCTCACCGAGCTGGCCACCGTGCGCATCCCCGGTTCCGAGCTGAAGGCCTTGCGCCCGGCGATCGACCAGCATTTCGCCCTGCCCGACCTGCTGGCGATTCGCGACGCGCTGCGCCGCGAGAGCCGCCCGGAGCTGCGCGACTGGGCCGAGGAGACCCTGCGCGTACTCGACAGCCGCTCGCCGCTGGCCATGGCGGTGACCCTGGAGCTGCTGCGCCGCGGCCGCTACCTGAGCCTGGCCGACTGCTTCGCCCTGGAGCTGCACCTGGATTACCAGTGGTTCGCCAAGGGCGACCTGATGGAAGGCGTGCGCGCCCTGATCATCGACAAGGACAAGCAGCCGCGCTGGAACCCGCCCACCCTGGATGAGCTGGCGCCGGCGCGGGTGCAGGCCTTCTTCAACGGCTTCCGCCCGGCCTCCGGCAAGCCCCTTCGCACCGCCTGAGCGCAGGAGAACATGATGAACGATCTGCAACTGACCGAAGAACAACGCATGATCCGCGACATGGCGCGCGACTTCGCCCGCAGCGAGGTGGCGCCGCACGCCCAGGCCTGGGAGCAGGCCGGCTGGATCGACGACGCCGTGGTGGCGCAGATGGGCGAACTGGGTCTGCTCGGCATGGTGGTGCCGGATGCCTGGGGCGGCAGTTACACCGACTATGTGGCCTATGCCCTGGCCGTGGAGGAAATCTCCGCCGGCGACGGCGCCCTCGGCGCGCTGATGAGCATCCACAACTCGGTGGGCTGTGGGCCGCTGCTCAAGTACGGCAGCGCGGCCCAGCAGGACGCCTGGCTGCCGGCGCTGGCCAGCGGCCAGGCCATCGGCTGCTTCTGCCTGACCGAACCGCAGGCCGGCTCCGAGGCCAACAACCTGCGCACCCAGGCGCTGCTGCAGGACGGTCACTGGGTGCTCAACGGCGCCAAGCAGTTCGTCAGCAACGGCAAGCGTGCGCAGCTGGCAATCGTCTTCGCGGTCACCGATCCTGCGCTGGGCAAGAAGGGCCTGTCGGCCTTTCTGGTGCCGACCGACACTCCCGGCTTCGTGGTCGAGCGCAGCGAGCACAAGATGGGCATCAAGGCCTCGGACACCTGCGCGGTGACCCTGCAGGACTGCCGCATTCCGCAAGACAACCTGCTCGGCGAGCGCGGCAAGGGCCTGGCCATCGCCCTGGCCAACCTCGAGGGCGGGCGTATCGGCATTGCCGCCCAGGCCCTGGGGATCGCCCGCGCGGCCTTCGAGGCGGCGCTGGGCTACTCGCGCGAGCGCGTGCAGTTCGGCAAGCCGATCGCCGAGCACCAGAGCGTGGCCAACCTGCTGGCCGACATGCACACCCGGCTCAACGCCGCGCGCCTGCTGATCCTGCATGCCGCGCAGCTGAAGAGCGCCGGCCTGAGCTGCCTGTCGGAGGCCTCGCAGGCCAAGCTGTTCGCCTCGGAAATGGCCGAATGGGTGTGTTCCAAGGCCATCCAGATCCACGGCGGCTACGGCTACCTGGAGGACTTCCCGGTGGAGAAGTACTACCGCGACGCGCGCATCACCCAGATCTACGAGGGGTCCAGCGAGATCCAGCGCCTGCTGATCGCCCGCGAGCTGGCGCACTACCCGCTCTGACGCAACGGCGGGCGCCACGCACCCGCCCTTCTGCCGAACCTGCCGCGGAGTTGTCCGGGCTCGACCTGCAAGCGGCGAGGCGCTGCGCAATCTCGGCGACCTCACCACATCCATCGCCAGCACTACCCTGGAGCAAGTCCACGTGAGCGAAGATATCAACCAGAACGTCACCCAGGCCGAGGACAGCGCCCCGGAGCAGTTCCGTGTCTAGCCCGGTGGCACGCCCGGCGCCGCGCAGCAAGGCCGGAATACGCTATCAGGATGCCCAGCGTGCGGCGCTGGAGCTGTTCGCCGAGCGTGGTTTCAGTCGCGTCGGCATGCGTGACCTGGCCGCCCATATGGGTATCGCCGCCGGCTCGCTGTACAACCATATCGAGAGCAAGGAAGCGCTGCTGTTCGAGTTCATCGAGGAGTTCTACAGCGCCCTGACGCTGGGCGCCGAACAACTGCTCAAGAGCCAGCCCGACGCCAGGAGTCGGCTGCGCGCGCTGCTCGAACGCCACTTGCAGTTGCACCAGAGCATGCCCTTGCACTTTCGTCTGGCCGAATACGAGCTGTGCTGCCTGCCACCCGAGCCGCTGGAGCAGATCCTCGAGCTGCGCGAGCGCTACGAACAGCACTGGCTGCAGGCCGTGGCGCCGCTGTGCGGCCAGGCGCCAGACGCTGTCCGTCGCGGCGCGGTACGGGCCATCGTCTCGCTGCTCAACCAGCTGCCGGCCTGGACCCAGGCTGCCTGCGACGAGCCCGCCAGCCGCCTGCGCCTGCAGCAGGAGATGGTCCTGGGCGCGCTGGCTGGCGCGCTCGGCATGGCCGTTCACACCTTCTGACGGCATCGTCCGTACTTGACAGGGGTGCTTTTCCAGCTTTACGTTAACGTAAAGGTAAACGAGAGCACCCCGATGCCCACCACCTACTCCATCTCCGACCTGGCCCGCGAACTGGACGTGACGCCGCGCGCCATCCGCTTCTACGAGGAGCAAGGCATGCTCGCCCCCGAGCGCCGCGGCCAGGAGCGCATCTTCAGCCCCCGCGATCTGGTCACCCTGAAACTGATCCTGCGCGGCAAGCGCATCGGTTTTTCCCTGGCCGAGTGCAAGGAGCTGATCGACCTCTATGACCCCAGCAGCGGCAACCGCAAGCAGCTGGAAACCTTCATGGAAAAGATCGCCGCACGCCGCGCCCAGCTCGAGCAGCAGCTGCTGGACATCCGGCAGATGCAGCTGGAGCTCGATACCGCCGAGGAGCGCTGCCTGGCAGCCCTGGCCGAAACCGACATGTAGGGTGCGTCGCGCCCCCCCAACCGACCCGGTGCGCACGGCGCACCCCAAAACAACAAAAGGTGTCCCATGAGCTACCCCACCCTCAACTTCGGCCTCGGCGAAACCATCGACATGCTGCGCGATGCGGTCCACCACTTCGCCCAGGCCGAGCTGGCCCCGCGCGCGGCGCAGATCGACCGCGACAACGAGTTCCCCATGGACATGTGGCGCAAGTTCGGCGACATGGGTCTGCTGGGCATGACCGTGGAAGAGGAATACGGCGGCACCAACATGGGTTACCTGGCCCACGTGGTGGCCATGGAAGAGATCAGCCGCGCCAGCGCCTCGGTTGGCCTGTCCTACGGCGCGCACTCGAACCTGTGCGTCAACCAGATCCGCAAGAACGGCACTCACGAGCAGAAGCTCAAGTACCTGCCCAAACTGTGCTCCGGCGAGCACGTCGGCGCCCTGGCCATGAGCGAGCCCAACGCCGGCTCCGATGTGGTGTCGATGAAGCTGCGCGCCGAGAAGCGCGGCGACCGTTACCTGCTCAACGGCAACAAGATGTGGATCACCAACGGCCCGGACGCCAACACCTACGTGATCTACGCCAAGACCGACATCAACGCCGGCTCGCGCGGCATGACCGCCTTTATCGTCGAGCGCGACTTCAAGGGCTTCTCCCGCCACCAGAAGCTGGACAAGCTGGGCATGCGCGGCTCCAACACCTGCGAGCTGGTGTTCGAAGACTGCGAGGTGCCGGAAGAAAACATCTTGGGTAGCGAAGGCGGCGGTGTGCGCGTGCTGATGAGCGGCCTGGACTACGAGCGCACCGTGCTCTCCGGCGGCCCCACCGGGATCATGAGCGCCTGCATGGACGTGGTGCTGCCCTACGTGCACGAGCGCCAGCAGTTCAAGCAGTCCATCGGCGAATTCCAGCTGGTGCAGGGCAAGCTGGCCGACATGTACGCCGGCATGAACGCCTCCAAGTCCTACCTGTACAACGTCGCCAAGGCCTGCGACCGCGGCGAGGAATCGCGCAAGGACGCCGCGGCGGTGATCCTCTACACCGCCGAAATGGCCACCAAGATGGCCCTGGACACCATCCAGCTGCTCGGCGGCAACGGCTACACCAACGAGTACCCGGCCGGCCGCCTGTTGCGCGACGCCAAGCTCTACGAGATCGGCGCCGGCACCAGCGAGATCCGCCGCATGCTGATCGGCCGCGAGCTGTTCAACGAAACCAAGTAATCCGTAGGGTGCGCCATGCGCACCAAAACAACGGCAGGGTGCACACGACGCACCCTACAGGAAGCGACCATGGCCATCCTGCATACCCAGATCAATACCCGCTCCCCGGAGTTCGCCGCCAACAGCGCGGCCATGCTCGAGCAGGTCGCCGACCTGCGCGCCCTGCTCGCCCGCCTGCACGAAGGCGGCGGCGAGAAGGCCCAGGCGCGCCACACCGCGCGTGGCAAGCTGCTGCCGCGCGAACGCATCAACCGCCTGCTCGACCCCGGCTCGCCCTTCCTGGAGATCGGCCAGCTCGCCGCCCACGAGGTCTACGGCGAAGAGGTACCCGCCGCCGGGGTGATCGCCGGCATCGGCCGGGTCGAAGGCGTCGAGTGCATGATCGTGGCCAACGACGCCACGGTAAAAGGCGGCAGCTACTACCCGCTGACCGTGAAAAAGCACCTGCGCGCCCAGGCCATCGCCCGCGAGAACCGCCTGCCGTGCATCTACCTGGTGGACTCCGGCGGCGCCAACCTGCCGCGCCAGGACGAGGTGTTCCCCGACCGCGAGCATTTCGGGCGGATCTTCTTCAACCAGGCCAATATGAGCGCAATGGGGATTCCCCAGATCGCCGTGGTGATGGGCTCCTGCACCGCCGGCGGCGCCTACGTGCCGGCGATGAGCGACGAGACCATTATGGTGCGCCAGCAAGCGACGATCTTTCTGGCCGGCCCGCCTCTGGTCAAGGCCGCCACCGGTGAAGTGGTGAGTGCCGAGGAGCTGGGCGGCGCCGATGTGCACTGCAAGACCAGCGGCGTGGCCGACCACTATGCCGACGACGACGAACATGCCCTGGCCCTGGCCCGGCGCAGCATCGCCAATCTCAACTGGCGCAAGCTCGGCCAGCTCGACGCCCGCGCGCCCATCGCCCCGCGCTACCCGGCCGAGGAGTTGTACGGGGTGATTCCGAGTGATGCCAAGCAGCCGTTCGACGTGCGCGAGGTGATCGCCCGTATCGTCGACGACTCGCAGTTCGATGAATTCAAGGCGCTGTTCGGTACCACCCTGGTGTGCGGCTTCGCCCGCATCGACGGCTACCCGGTGGCGATCCTGGCGAATAACGGCATCCTCTTCGCCGAGTCGGCGCAGAAAGGCGCGCACTTCGTCGAACTGGCCTGCCAGCGCGGCATTCCGCTGCTGTTCCTGCAGAACATCACCGGCTTTATGGTCGGGAAAAAATATGAAGAGGGCGGTATCGCCAAACACGGCGCCAAGCTGGTCACCGCCGTGGCCTGCGCCCAGGTGCCGAAGTTCACCGTGATCATCGGCGGTAGCTTCGGCGCCGGCAACTACGGCATGTGCGGCCGCGCCTACGACCCGCGTTTTCTATGGATGTGGCCCAACGCCAAGATCGGCGTGATGGGCGCGCAACAGGCCGCGGGCGTGCTGGTGCAGGTCAAGCGCGAGCAGGCCGAGCGCGCCGGTCAGCACTATTCGGACGAGGACGAGCAGCGCCTCAAGCAGCCCATAGTCGAGCAGTACGAGAAGCAGGCGCACGCATACTACTCCAGCGCCCGACTGTGGGACGACGGCGTGATCGACCCGGCGCAGACCCGCGAAGTGCTGGCCCTGGCCCTGTCGGCCAGCCTCAATGCACCGATCGAGCCGACCCGTTTCGGTGTGTTCCGCATGTAATCCGTGGGAGGGGCTTCAGCCGCGACAACCGCGCTACAGGTCGCGGCTAAAGCCCCTCCCACACCGAATCCAATGTATCGGTGCGCACGGCGCACCCTACGGAATGACCATGACCGACTTCACCACCATCGAGCTTGCAAAAGACCCGCGCGGTTTTGCCACCCTGTGGCTCAACCGCCCGGAGAAGAACAACGCCTTCAACGCCGCGATGATCCGCGAGTTGATCCTCGCCCTCGACGCCGTTGGCGAGGACAAGAGCCTGCGCTTTTTGCTGCTGCGCGGCCGCGGCAAGCACTTTTCTGCCGGCGCCGACCTGGCCTGGATGCAGCAGGCCGCCGAGCTCGACTACAACGCCAACCTCAATGACGCCCGCGAGCTGGCCGAGCTGATGTACAACCTGGCCGCCCTGAAGATCCCCACCCTGGCCGTGGTGCAGGGCGCGGCCTTCGGCGGTGCGGTGGGCCTGGTCAGTTGCTGCGACATGGCCATCGGCGCCGAGGACAGCCTGTTCTCCCTGTCCGAAGTGCGTATCGGCCTGGCCCCGGCGGTGATCAGTCCCTTCGTGGTCCAAGCACTGGGCGAACGCGCGGCCAAGCGCTACGCACTGACCGCCGAGCGCTTCGACGGCCACCGCGCCCGCGAGCTCGGGCTGCTCGCCGAGACCTGCCCGGCCGCCGAACTCGATACCCAGGCCGAGGCCTGGATCGCCAACCTGCTGCTCAATAGCCCGCAGGCCATGCGCGCCAGCAAGGACCTGCTGCGCGAAGTCGGCAGCGGCGAACTGACGCCGGCCCTGCGCCGCTATACCGAGAACGCCATCGCCCGTCTGCGCGTCAGCGCCGAAGGCCAGGAAGGCCTGCGCGCCTTCCTCGACAAACGCACGCCCGCCTGGCAGGAGCAACAAGCATGAACCTCAAGCCTATCGACACCCTGCTGGTGGCCAACCGCGGCGAGATCGCCTGCCGCGTGATGCGCACGGCCAAGGCCATGGGCATCCGTACCGTGGCGGTGCACAGCGCCATCGACGCCACGGCGCGGCATGTGCGCGAGGCCGACCTGGCGGTGAATCTGGGCGGCGCCAAGCCGGCGGAAAGCTACCTGCTGATCGACAAGCTGATCGACGCGGCCAGGGCCAGCGGCGCCCAGGCCATCCACCCCGGCTACGGCTTTCTCTCGGAAAACGCCGGTTTCGCCCGCGCCATCGAAGAAGCCGGGCTGATCTTCCTCGGCCCGCCCGCCTCGGCCATAGACGCCATGGGCAGCAAGTCCGCGGCCAAGGCGCTGATGGAGGCCGCCGGCGTGCCGCTGGTGCCCGGCTATCACGGCGAAGCGCAGGATATCGACACCTTCCGCCAGGCCGCCGAGCGCATCGGCTACCCGGTGCTGCTCAAGGCCGCTGCCGGCGGTGGCGGCAAGGGCATGAAGGTGGTCGAGCGCGAAAGCGAGCTGGCCGAGGCCCTGGCCAGCGCCCAGCGCGAGGCGCAGTCGTCGTTCGGCGACTCGCGCATGCTGGTGGAAAAATACGTACTCAAACCGCGCCACGTGGAAATTCAGGTATTCGCCGACCAGCACGGCCACTGCCTGTACCTGAACGAGCGCGACTGCTCGATCCAGCGCCGCCACCAGAAGGTGGTGGAAGAAGCCCCCGCCCCCGGCCTGTCACCCGAACTGCGCCGCGCCATGGGCGAGGCGGCGGTCAAGGCCGCCCAGGCCATCGGCTACGTCGGCGCCGGCACCGTGGAATTTTTGCTGGACGAGCGCGGCGACTTCTTCTTTATGGAGATGAACACCCGCCTGCAGGTGGAACACCCGGTCACCGAGCTGATCACCGGCCTCGACCTGGTGGCCTGGCAGATTCGCGTCGCCCGCGGCGAGGCGCTGCCGATCACGCAGGAACAAGTGCCGCTTAACGGCCACGCCATCGAGGTGCGCCTGTACGCGGAAGATCCGGACCACGACTTCCTCCCGGCCACCGGCACCCTGGCGCTGTACCGCGAAGCCGCCGCCGGCCCCGGCCGACGTACCGACAGCGGCGTGGCCCAGGGCGATGTGGTCTCGCCCTTCTACGATCCCATGCTCGGCAAGGTCATCGCCTGGGGCGAGAACCGCGAGGAAGCGCGCCTGCGCCTGCTGGCCATGCTCGACGAAACCCTGGTCGGCGGGGTCAAGACCAACCTGGCCTTCCTGCGTCGCGTGCTGGCCCATCCGGCCTTCGCCGCCGCCGAGCTGGACACCGGCTTTATCCCGCGCCACGAGGCGCAGCTGCTGCCACCGCCCAGCGAGCTGCCGGAGGCCTTCTGGCAACTGGCGGCCGATGCCTTTATCCAGAGCGAAGCCGCACACCGTCGCGCCGACGACGCCCATTCGCCCTGGGCCGCGCGCAGCGGCTGGCGCAGCGGCGGCCCGGCGGAGATCGAACTGCACCTGAGCTGCCAGGGCAGCAGCCGCAAGGTGCGCGCCAGCGGCCAGGCGCATCTGCAGGGCGACAGCCTGCTGGTGCCCGGCGCGGCGCAGCAGCGCCTGCCCGCGATCCGCCAGGGCGACACCCTGTACCTGCAATGGCAGGGAGAACTGCACGCGGTCAGCCGCTTCGACCCGATCGCCGCCGCCGAGGCCAGCCATCATCAGCACGGCGGCCTGACCGCGCCGATGAACGGCAGCATCGTCCGCGTACTGGTCGAGCCGGGCCAGGCCGTGGAGGCCGGCACCGCCCTGGTGGTGCTGGAAGCGATGAAGATGGAACACAGCATCCGCGCGCCCGAGGCCGGCACGGTCAAGGCCATCTACTGCCGCGAAGGCGAGCTGGTCGGCGACGGCGCGGTGCTGGTGGAATTGTCGTAGGGTGTCGCGGGGCCGCCTAGGCTTTGCGCACCAACGGCTGCGTTGGTGGATGTAAAAAGCGACATCCACCCTACGCTGTCGTGCGTCATGCGCAGCAAGCGCCCTAAGATAGCCAAACCCCATGGTGCGCACGGCGCACCCTACGCCACCGCGCACGCGCGATGACAACGGATACATACGAGGAACCCCGATGAGCCTGCCCAAATCCGTACGCCTGGTCGAAGTCGGCCCGCGCGACGGCCTGCAGAACGAGAAACAGCCGATCAGCGTGGCCGACAAGGTGCGCCTGGTGGACGACCTGAGCGCCGCCGGCCTCGGTTATGTCGAGGTTGGTAGCTTCGTCTCGCCCAAATGGGTGCCGCAGATGGCCGGCTCCGCCGACGTCTTCGCCGCCATCCAGCGCCAGCCGGGCGTCACCTACGCCGCGCTGACGCCGAACCTGAAAGGCTTCGAGGCCGCCCTGCAGGCCGAGGTCGAAGAGGTGGCGGTATTCGCCGCCGCCAGCGAGGCCTTTTCGCAGAAGAACATCAACTGCTCCATCGCCGAGAGTCTGGAGCGCTTCGTGCCGCTGATGGAGGCGGCCAAGGCCGCCAAGGTGCGCGTGCGCGGCTATGTGTCCTGCGTGCTCGGCTGCCCCTACGACGGCGAGATCGACCCGGCGCAGGTCGCCAGCGTCGCCCGCGAGCTGTACGCCATGGGCTGCTACGAGGTATCGCTCGGCGACACCATCGGCACCGGCACGCCGGGCAAGACCCGCCACCTGATCAACGTGGTCGGCCGCGACATCCCCCGCCACCTGCTGGCCGGACATTTCCACGACACCTACGGCCAGGCCCTGGCCAATATCTACGCCAGCCTGCTCGAAGGCATCCAGGTGTTCGACAGTTCGGTCGCCGGCCTCGGCGGCTGTCCCTACGCCAAGGGCGCCACCGGCAATGTCGCCACCGAGGACGTGCTCTACATGCTGCAGGGTCTGGGCATCGACACCGGCATCGACATGGACAAGCTGATCGCCGCCGGCCAGCGCATCTGCGAGGTGCTGGGCAAGGCCAACGGTTCGCGGGTGGCGCGCGCACGCCTGAGCCGATAAGCCCGTAGGGTGGATGACGCTTTGTTCATCCACCAATCCTCACCACGGTGTCACGCCATGGTGGATCGGTGAAGCGTGATCCACCCTACGCTCCGAGCCACCTTGCGTTTCGCGCCAGTTGCCGTGGTGGCGTCACTGCGGCAGAAGGTCGGTCGCGTGGCGATAAGCGTCGCTGCGCGTCAAGGCAACCCCGTCCGCTTGCGCTAGGGTAGAAAGTACCGACAAGCAACGACGAGGACCGGCCATGCAGCAGCCTCTCTGGACGCCCTCCGCCGAACGTATCGCCGCTACCCGCCTGGATGCCTTCCGCCGCCTGATCAACCGGCGCCACGGCCTCGAACTGGCTGACTACCCGGCCCTGCACGCCTGGAGCATCGAACAGCGCGAGGCCTTCTGGCAGGCCATCGTCGATTTCTTCGAGATTCGCTTCAGCGCGCCCGCCGAGCGGGTGCTGCGCGAGGGCCCGGCCATGCCCGACGCCGATTGGTTCCCCGGCGCCCGGCTGAATTTCGCCGAACACCTGCTGCGCCGCCGCGACCCGCATCCGGCGCTGGTGGCCGTGGGCGAAGACGGCAGCCGCGAGCAGCTCAGCTACCTGGAGCTGGCCGGGCATGTCGCTGGCCTGCAGCGCAGCCTGCGCGCGGCTGGCGTGGGCGTCGGCGACCGGGTCGCGGCCTTTATGCCCAACACCTGGCAGACGGTGGTGGGCATGCTCGCCGCCACCAGCCTCGGCGCCACCTGGTCGTCCTGTTCGCCGGACTTCGGCACCCAGGGGGTGATCGACCGCTTCGGCCAGATCGAGCCCAAGGTGCTGATCGCCGCTGCCGGCTACCGCTACGCCGGCAAGAATCTGGACCTGGCCGCCAAGCTGGGTGAAATCCTCGAACGCCTGCCGAGCCTGGAGCAACTCGTCGTCGTGCCCTACTCCCGGCCCGAGGCGAAGCCCGCCGACTTCAGCACCCAGGCCCGAGTGTCGCTGTGGCAGGACTTCTACCGCCCCGGCGGCGAACCCGAATTCACCGCCGTGCCCTTCGACCAGCCGCTATACATCCTCTACTCCAGCGGCACCACCGGCGTGCCCAAGTGCATCGTCCACGGCGTGGGCGGCACCCTGCTGCAGCACGTCAAGGAACTCGGGGTTTGGGGAGCAATGGAACCAAAAACCAACGTAAGCTCTGAATCCCACCGTAAAGGGGCTTTCCGATCTCCAGCTCACCCGCCAGGCATTACTCTCTGATCAGTGCCTCGATGATCGGGCAGATCGTTCCGCCGTCTCCCGCATCACATTGCTGCACCAGTTCGCCTAACAGTTGCTGCATGACGACCAAGTCGGCCATCTTCTGCTCGATCAACGCGAGCTTGCGTGCAGCCCGTGCTCGCGTTTCGGCACAGGCGCACGACTCATCCAGCGTCAGCAGTCCACCGACTTCCGAGAGCGTGAAACCCAGCGCCTGAGCCCGCTTGATGAAACGCAGTCGCTTCACCATGTCCACCGGATAGCGCCGATGGCCACCCAAGGGTTTGGCTGGTTCATCCAGCAGCCCGCGTCGCTGGTAGTAGCGGATCGTCTCGACGTTCACCCCGGCGGCGTCTGCCAGCTTGCCAATGGTCAGCTCTGTGGCCATCACTTTCTCCTTGATTCCGTACTTTGGTACGGAGTTTAGAATAGCACCTAGGCAATCAGGCTCAGGAGATGGGAATGGGGATGCAACTCACCGGGAAAGGCTCGCTGGTCGCGAGTTCGCTGACCGCCATCGGTGCGTCGGTGTGCTGTGTCGGGCCACTGGTGCTGTTGGCACTCGGTGTCGGCGGTACGTGGGTGGGCGCTCTGACCATGATGGAGCCACTACGCCCCCTCTTCATCGGGTTGACTCTACTGTTCCTGGGATTGGCATTCCGCAAGCTCTACCTGGTGCCACAGGTTTGTACGCCAGGTACACCCTGCGCCGATCCGCGCACGCTCGTGCGACAGCGACTCGTGTTCTGGATCGTCAGCGTGCTGCTGCTCGGCCTATTGGCCGTGCCGTGGCTCGCCCCGCTGTTCTACTGAAGGAGATTAACCATGCGCAAACTGCTGATCGCCGTGCTTTTCGCCTTGCCCTTCGTGGCGCTGGCGGCTCCCCCGAAAACCGTCACGCTCGACGTGCAGAACATGACGTGCGGACTCTGTCCGATCACGGTCAAGAAGTCGCTGGAGAAGGTGTCCGGCGTGAGTGACGTCCAGGTCAATTTCGACCAGAAGACGGCGACCGTCACCTACGATCCCGATAAGGCCCAGCCCGAGGCACTGACTGAGGCGACCGCGAACGCGGGATACCCCTCCACAGTGCAGAAGTGAGGTCACGATGAGCGCCATTGTCCTTGAGTCCGTGCTGACTTGCCCGCGCTGCGGCTTCGCCAAGCCGGAAACCATGCCCACGGACGCCTGCCAGTTCTATTACGAGTGCAGCAACTGCAAGGCGCTGCTGCGCCCCAACCCAGGGGATTGCTGCGTTTTCTGTTCGTTCGGCTCGGTGAAGTGCCCGCCGATCCAGCAGCAGCTTGGGTGTTGCTCATAGCGTTTAGGGGGATCACAGGTCGTCGTCTGGATTACGCAGTGGCCGCAGCTCGCCGCGCGCAACTTCTTCCGGTACCGCAAAGGAATACCGCCCGAGCATGTTGATGTGCTCGTAGATCAGCGGCGATAGCCGGGCCAAATCCTCTTCCAGCACTGGATAGCCGTGCTGCTTGAGCCGTTCCACGGCCGCCGTCATGTAGAGGGTGTTCCACAGCACGATGATGTTCACCACCAGGCCCAGAGCACCGAGCTGGTCTTCCTGGCCTTCGCGGTAGCGCTGGCGGAGCTCGCCGCGTTTGCCGTGGAACACGGCGCGGGCCAGGCTGTGCCGGCCTTCGCCTCGGTTCAACTGGGTCAGGGTGGCGCGGCGCTTGGACTCGTCGTCGATATAGGTCAACGTGTGCAGAGTCTTTTCGATCCGCCCGAATTCGGCCAGCGCCTGGGCCAGCCGGGTGGGTCTATCTCCCGTTTGCAGCGTGCGCATGATGCCAGTCGCCGGCACCCGGCCGAGTTTGAGCGAGCCGGCCAGGCGCAGCAGGTCGTCCCAGTGCTCGGCGATCAGGTCGAGTTTGACCGACTGGCGGGCCAGCCCGTTGAGCTTGCCGTAGTCCGCGTCCGGGCGCGTGCGCCAGAAGCGGGTACCGCCGACATCGGCCAGCCGCGGACTGAAGTGGTAGCCAAGTAGGCGGAAGAGCCCGAACACCACATCGCTGTAGGCCCCGGTGTCGGTCATGATTTGCGTCGGCTGCAACTCGGTCTGCTGTTCCAGCACGACCGCCAGCAACACCAGGCTGTCGCGCAGCGTGCCGGGCACGGTGATGGCGTTGAGGCCGGAGAATTGGTCGGAAATCAGGTTGTACCAGGTGACACCCCGGCCGGTGCCGAAATACTTCGGATTGGGGCCGGCATGCACGGTGCGCACCGGTACGACGAAGCGCATGCCATCGGCGGAGGCGACCTCGCCGCCACCCCAGACTTGGGCCAGTTCCAGTTGGCTTTGCGCTCCGACCAGGATGGCGTTAGCCGCTGACAGGGTGTCGTCGCGGATATAATTCTGGCTGACCCAGGACAGCCGGTCACGGCGCAGCGCCGGGTTGTCGGTGCGGATCAAGGGCTCCAGGCCGGTGTTGCAGGCCCCGCCCAACAGCACCGCGCAGAGGCTGGTGACCAGGTTGTCGGCGCGTGCATTGCGTTCGGAGACATGGGTGAAGGCCTCGGAAAAGCCAGTGCGGGCGGCGATTTCCAAGAGGATTTCCGGCAGATCGACACGCGGCATCAGGTCAGACACGGCCGCCCGCAGTTGCAGCAACGAGCAGGGCTCGTCCAGCTTGTCCAGCGCCCCGAGCGACAGTTCGGTCTTGCCCTCGGTGTTCTCGCTCAGTTGAATCGCCGGGTTGTCGGGCAGGCGCGCGGCTACTGCCAGCCAGGTTGCATCCAGCTCGACGGACAAGGCGTCCAGGGTGGTTTTGGCGTCGATGGTCAGGCCCAGTGACCGGCAGATGATCGGTCGCGCCGCCAGCCATTCGGCACCGTCGAGCAGGCCAAGGCGCGGGTCGGCATAGCGCCAACTGGGCGAGACGAAGACATCGCGGCGGCGCAGGGCCGTGCGCAGCGCATCGAGCGTGCAGAACACATAGGCACCCATGTCGAGGGAGCCATCTTCGCGGGTGATGTGCTTCTGCCAAGCCTTGGCCACGATCTCCTGCGGCGCGTCATCCTCTGGCTTCCGGCGCGGCAGGTTCAGTTGCAGCCACTCCAGACTAGCCGCCACGCCCTTGCCGGCCGGGCTGAAGCCGAAGCGGATGTGCTTGAGCAGGTCGGGCAGGAAGCGGCGCACGCTGCGGTAGCGCGCTTCCAATGCAAGAAAATAGACGTCATCTACCGGGCGGATCAGCGCGTTGACCTCTTCCAGGGCCTTTTCCAGGGTGGTCCTCGGCAGGTCGTTGAACAGCCGGGCGCGCACGTTGTCATCGCTGATCGAGCTGTCCAGCACGACCTTGCACGCGGCGGCGAGCGTCGCGGCCGACCGATCCAGGTCTTTCAGGCTGCGCATGCGGGCTTTCTTGTCGGCCTTCTCCGCGTTGCTGAACAGGTCGCGCAGCAAGGCCTCCAGGACTTCCAGTGCGTCGTCGTGCGCAGTCGCCTCCAGGCAGAGTGCGAAGGCCACCAGTGTCGCCATCCGCCGCGACGCCGGCAGCCGATTAATCGCGGTGACCTTGGCCGTGTTGGCGAAGCGGGCCAGGGCGGCGATACGGCTGGGAGGGATGTGCGCCGCCGCCGGCAAGGTGATGCCGATGCCGCGCACGTCATCGAGCCGGCGCAGTGCCCGAATCAACGCGGGGCCACTGACCATGACCGGGCCGGAGCGCAATTGATCCAGCCGGGAGCTGCGGTTGCCTTCGGCCACCGTCAGCAAGTCTTGCAGTTGCAATCGCTGTTCCTCAGTCACGCTGCGGCCCAGCGTAAACCAGAGGCGTTCTTCGACCCGACTGCGCAACTGGGCGATAAAGCGCTCTAGTTGAGACACACCAGGCAGGAGGACTTTCTGTGTGAACAGCCACGAGGTGGCTCGCTCAAACAGCACTCCCGGCCGGTCGGTGCCCGTCCAGCAGAGGGCATACAGCCAGCGGCTCAAGCGAAAGCCGATGCCCGGATCGGTGAAATGACGATAGCCAAAGCGGTTCTGAATATCGGTGGCATGTATCCAGCGGCGATGATCGCTATAGCGCTGGAGGCAGTCGGGGTCTGGAATCGCCAGTTGTCGGCAAAGCACCTGCAGGACTTCCACCGGCACGGCGGCGGGCTTGTCCGGCAGAACGCCAACGAAGCGGACGGTGGTCAGCAGAACGGCATAACCCAGACGGTTATGGTTACCCCGCAGCACCTGGATGGCTTCACGGTCTTCATCGCTCAGGTGGAAGTAACGTTCCAGCTCTTCACGGCTGGGCGAATCAACATAGCGGCCAAAACCGTCGCGTTGCTCTTGAGTCAGAAAACCGACCGGCATTGATCACAGCACCTCGACGCAGAACACGGCGGGCGTGACGATCCGCGTGCGTTCGATGTGCCCGCGTTGCAGCAGGCCGGCGCGGCGATCACCGGTTACCAGGTAGTCCGCATCGCCCGCCAAGGCCATGGCCAGCAAAAACGAGTCATCCGGATCATCGGCTTCGACCTCGATGGTCAGGCGCTCCAGTACCACAGCCCGTTGCAGGTTATTGATCATGGCGCCCACCTTGGCGGGCTGTAGGATGGCCTGAAGCTTGGGATAGCGGCTGGCTCGACGAATTTCATCGAGTTGCATCCGCGAGGTCACCACCTCGAAACGCGCCGCCCGCCAGGCACGGTAGATCGCATCGGGCGCGCCATGTGGCGAGATCAGGGCGCTGAACAGGATGTTGGTATCCAACACGACCCGCATCAGCGCTTACGTGCCCAGTCGAGCGCTTCGTCAACCGCGTTGGTCAATTCTGCCTCACTCAGATGGGCGTTAGCGGCCTTGGCCTGCTCAGCGCTCAGCTCCAGGATGTGTGCCCGTACCGCTTCTTCGATGAAGCGCGACAGGTCGCCCTTACGGCCGCCGCCCTGGCTGGCCAGAAACATCCGAAGCGACTGGTCGGTGTCGGCCGAGACGGCGACATTCCAGCGAATGGTATTCATAGCGTTCTCCGCTAATAGGTGTTTGTGTGTTTATACGCCAATCACAAAGGGCGATGCAATGGTTCGACAAAACGAACAGATACCTGAGCGTTGACGACGTAAAGGTGGAAACCGCTATCAAAACCAGAGCTAGATACAAACGCTCTATAGCCTAAGGAATTCATGATTGTCCGCTGAAATGACCACATCACCTCAGCCGTCAGCGACCTCAGTCCTACGATCCAAGTCTCGCTGATCATTAAGAGCCACGGCGTCCGCACGCATTCGAGCAGGCACTGTATCTCTCACCTTTGAAAAGTCAGCATCGCTTGCAGGCTTAACCTTAACCGCTTCTGCACGTCCAAATCTTTTATCGCCATAGCGGCTAATCGAATCGGTAGCCTGGTGCCCCATGACGTATGCCATTTCTATTGCGGACATGCCTGAGGCTTTCAGATTTGAGCCGAACTGGTGACGAAGTGTGTACATACTCGGCACCTTCCTCCTACCGAATAGCTCAGTAGCGACTTGGTGAAGCGCAACGCGTATTGAATCCATACTGCGCGGCTGACATTTAAAAGCAGCGAGAGCGTTTCTCAAGATATTGCAGACGTCTCCATCAGCCTCAAGCGTTCGGCTAGCGCCGCGTAAACCGTTGTGGCTAAGCTTTGCACCGGATATATGGATGCGCCGGCCATCGATAGAAATTCCGTTAAGCTCGCATGGTCGCGCTCCGGTAAGAGATATCACCATTAAAGCTCCCGCTTCGACAGGCATATCTCGTTCAGCCAGACACCGTAGCCACGCTTCGAAATCAGCGGTAGAAAGCTTCTGCGGACGTCGCTGCTTTTTCTTTCGCGGCAGATTTAACACAGTGACCGGATTGAGCGTACGATTGATTTCTTGGGCAGCCCAGAAATTTCCTCGATGCTTTTGATCAAACGCCAAAGCGTTACGTAGGCGCCGATAATAATCCGGGCGGTAATCAGGGGCCGCCCGTAGTAAAGCACCAATAATATTGAGCTCATCAAGCTCAACGCCCTGCATCCGAGTCGCATAAAAATTACTGGCCAAACTAATATAGGCGCTTTGAGTCTCTGCATTCATATTATTCTTCTAATTATTATTTGCGTGACACATGCCACACAATCAATTATTGCAAATACGAAAACAAAAAAACAACAACCAGAGCATTATTTTTTATATAACCCCAAAAGCCAAACATTGCAAAGGTGCAAAAATTCTATCCTTTCTATATCGCATTCCGGACTTTGGTTCGTTGGCCAAGGACGCACCATGTTAACCGGATCCCACAAGACGACCGGCCGGGAGCAGCACATAGGCCGACTGGATAGCGCTGGGTATGAGCAGGTGCTCCCATTCTTACAGCCGATTCACATTTTAAAATGCCAGAAGCAAGTGGAGTGATTTTAAATTGTGCTCACAGTTTGGGTCGGCGACGGACTGGGGCAATCGCCTACCGAGACACCACTGCCCACGGCATACTGCTTGTGCCAATTTTAAATTATGGGTTTGGGTCGGACACGCTACTAGATAGCCAGCCGAACGGCCTCCGGGGCGTTAACCGTGAGAGCTGTATAAAAATACAGTATAGCCTATTGCCTTTTTAAAGCGGAGCAACTTAGAATTATGAACAGAACAACAACCTGAGGAAAAAACATGTCTGTCCTAATTCTTAACTGCGAGCGCGACGAAGTCGGCGGTCAATACCTAGTAGCAAGCATTCACGGTGTGGAACACTACGTATCACTTGATGATGACTATCCGGAGCAAATCCCAGATTCAGATGATATAGTCCACCGCATTAATGCAGATGACTTCAATGAGCTTTCAGAGCAGGTACGCTCCTACGTGCGCAAGCACAGCATCGCCCCCATTCATTCACTCGATGATGTTAAGCTGCTTGCAATGCGGCTCGGCGATATGAAAGCAAAGACCTACGAAATCGACGAAGAAGGTCTTGGCCTCACGCTCCGTGACTGTAACGTAGATAAAGGTGTACGCATCCTAGCTCGTAAATTTCAGAGTACATATCAGGCACATCGCTGGCTGACCGAGCAACTGGATATTTTAGGTTTCAATGCGTCACGGTAAGCGTGCAAGCGCTAATGTCCCGCCATTGCATTCCTAATCAAAAGCCGCATGCAACCGCAGGCGCGCTATAGATAAAGACGTTTAACCGACTAAATTGACTTCATCCGACTCGGTTAGACGTTGGCTTTATTGTAGTCCACCTGATTAACTTGAAGGCTGCTCACTTCAAATCTTTTCTGTCTCGCGGTAGCCTTTCGTTTAGCAATGCTCGGCAACCGACGCACGCTTTATAGATTGAACCAACAAAGGCGCATGGATCATGGTTCATCTACAGCAGAAGTACCGTCATCCAGTATTTCCGCCTCGAGGCGCCCCATATAACCATTAAGCAATACTATAGCCAGCAGACAACATAGCGGAGCAAGTGCTTGCTCCGCAGAGAGTTGCGAAGACCGTCGTCAATTCGTACACCACCGTATTTCCCTGAAACAACCGTTAGGGAGACACTGCATAAATAGCCAGCCGCCCCCACCCTTGGCACACTGAGCCCCCTCAACCAGCCCCCTCCATGAGCTTTGTTACGCGCGTGCAGAAGACCTTCTCCGAACTCGAATATACCGGCAAGAAAAAGCAGACTCGCCGAGATCGCTTCCTGGCTGACCTTGAACAGCTGGTGCCCTGGGCACAAGTGGAGGCGCAAGTGGCGCCGTTCTATAGCGACACCACAGGCAAGCGTGGACGCCCTGCGATTGGGTTGTCGCGCATGCTGCGCATGTATGTCGTGCAGCAGTGTTTCGGTCTCTCCGATGAAGGTACCGAAGATGCCGTCTACGACAGCCAGGCCATTCGTGGTTTCATCGGCATCGACCTGGGCCGTGAGTCGGCACCGGATGCCACTACCTTGTTGCGATTTCGCCGCTTGCTGGAAACCCATCAGCTAACGCGGGTGCTGTTTGAAACGATTAACCAGCATCTGGCCAGCCGGGGTCTGCTGCTCAAGGAAGGCACTATCGTCGACGCTACCCTGATCGCCGCGCCGCCCTCGGTCAAGAACCGAGAAGGTAAGCGTGATCCTGAGATGCATCAGGCCAAGAAAGGCAATCAATGGCACTTCGGGATGAAGGCCCACGTTGGTGTCGACGCCACATCGGGACTCGTGCACAGCGTGGTAGGGACTGCCGCCAACGTGGCGGATGTCACCCAGGTCGATCAGTTGCTGCACGGCGCCGAAACCTATGTTTCGGGTGACGCTGGATACACTGGTGCGGCCAAGCGACCGGAGCATGCTGAACGGGACGTTGTCTGGTCGATTGCAGCACGGCCAAGCAGTTACAAACATCACGGCAAAGACAGCGTGCTGTACCGAGTCAAGCGCAAAGTCGAATACGCCAAGGCGCAGCTGCGTGCCAAGGTCGAGCATCCCTTCCAGGTGATCAAGGTGCGCTTCAATCATCGTAAGGTTCGCTACCGTGGACTGGAAAAGAATACGGCGCAGTTGTTCAGTCTGTTTGGGTTGGCCAATCTGGTACTGGCCAAGCGGTATTTGCAACGGACGGCGGGATAAGTCCGTCCGAAAGGCGGGGCTGGCCCGCTAATCAGCAAAATCAGGGTAGAAATCGGCCCAAGAAACGCAGAATAAGGCCGGTAGGTTGAAAAAACCGGGTTGAAAAAGGGGGACGGTGAGAATTGGCTAATTGTTCAGCGTCTCCTTAGTGGTCTATTTCTCAGGACAGGCAAAGGAACGCAGACAGCCGCCTAGTTCGCCTATTACCGTTGGCTACAGGCCGATGGTTTCGATTAATGATACCTACTTCGACTCAGACGAGCTTTTCCAACTCCGGCAGGATCTCGAACAGATCCCCGACCAGGCCGTAGTCGGCGACCTGGAAGATCGGCGCTTCCTCGTCCTTGTTGATCGCGACGATCACCTTGGAGTCCTTCATGCCCGCCAGGTGCTGGATCGCACCGGAGATGCCGACGGCGATGTACAGCTGCGGCGCGACGATCTTGCCGGTCTGGCCGACCTGCATGTCGTTCGGCACGAAGCCGGCGTCGACCGCGGCTCGCGAGGCACCGACTGCGGCGCCGAGCTTGTCGGCCAGCGAGTACAGGTGCTTGAAGTTGTCGCCGTTCTGCATGCCGCGGCCGCCGGAAACGACGATCTTGGCCGCGGTCAGCTCCGGACGGTCGGATTTGGCCAGCTCTTCGCCAACGAAGGCGGACTTGCCGGCGTCACCGCTGCCGGAGACCTGCTCGACGGCCGCTGAGCCGCCCTCGGCGTTCACCGCGCCGAAGCCGGTGGCACGCACGGTGATGACCTTGATCGGGGCGCTGGACTGCACGGTGGCGATGGCGTTGCCGGCGTAGATCGGGCGCTTGAAGGTGTCGGCGCTTTCGACGGCGATGATCTCGGAGATCTGGTCGACATCCAGCAGCGCCGCCACGCGCGGCAGGAAGTTCTTGCCATTGGTGGTGGCCGGAGCCAGCACGTGGCTGTAATTTTTCGCCCCACTTTCCCCTACAAGCTGCGCGATCAGCGGCGCGACGTTTTCCGGCAGCTGATTGGCGTAGGCCGCGTCGTCGGCGACCAGCACCTTGGACACGCCCTCGATCTTGGCCGCCGCTTCACCGATGGCGCCGCAGCCGCTGCCGGCGACCAGCACGTGGATGTCGCCGCCGATCTTGGTGGCCGCCGCCACGGTGTTCAGGGTTGCAGCCGCCAGGACCGCGTTGTTGTGTTCAGCGATAACCAGGATAGCCATCAAATCACCTTCGCCTCGTTCTTCAGTTTCTCGACCAGTTCAGCCACGAACTTGACCTTGATACCGGCGCTGCGGGCAGCCGGCGCTTCGACCTTGAGGGTCTTCACGGTCGAGGTGGTGGTCACGCCCAGCGCCTCGGGCGTCAGGGTTTCCAGCGGCTTCTTCTTGGCCTTCATGATGTTCGGCAGCGACGCGTAGCGCGGCTCGTTCAGGCGCAGGTCGGTGGTGACGATCGCCGGCAGGTTCAGCGCGACGGTCTGCAGGCCGCCGTCGATCTCGCGGGTGACGTTGACCTTGTCGCCAGCGACTTCCACCTTGGAGGCGAAGGTGCCCTGGGCGTAGCCGGTCAGCGCGCCGAGCATCTGCCCGGTCTGGTTGTTGTCGCTGTCGATCGCCTGCTTGCCGAGGATGATCAGTTGCGGCTGCTCCTTGTCGACCACGGCCTTGAGCAGCTTGGCGATCGCCAGGGAATTGAGTTCATCAGCGGACTCGACCAGCACGGCGCGGTCGGCGCCCAGCGCCAGGGCGGTACGCAGCTGCTCCTGGGCAGCGCTCGGGCCGACGGAGACGACCACGATTTCGCTGGCCACGCCTTTCTCTTTCAGGCGCACGGCTTCTTCCACGGCGATTTCGCAGAAGGGGTTCATCGACATCTTGACGTTGGCCAGGTCAACGCCGGAGTTGTCCGCCTTGACGCGGACCTTGACGTTGTAATCGACCACTCGTTTGACGGCGATCAGTACTTTCATGTGGAAAACCTCTCGATCTCACGGGAGCGGATGCCCGCCGCCCAGCCGGCGGGTAAGGCGAGCACCTGCCGGGTCGGTTCAGAAAAGCTCTTCGACGAGCGCCATGGTGCTGTGGCTACCGGCGAGCACGCTGGCAAGCAGGGCGCCGGTGCGAGGCAGCAGGTGGTCGGTGTAGAAGCCCGCGGTGACCAGCTTGGCCTCGAGAAAGGCGGGATCGCCGCGCCCTGCGGCCAGCGCGGCGGACGCGGCCAGCGCCGAGCGCGCCATGGCCCAGCCCCCGCACAGGTAACCCAACAGCATCATCAGGTTGAAGGCGACGCTGCCGGGCAGCGCGGGATCGCTTGCAGCACCTTCCAGCAGGTACTGGCGCGCTCGCCGTGCAGCTGCCAGCGCCTCGGCCAGCGGCGCCGCCAGCCTGCTGCAGCGCGCATCCTGGCGCAGGTGGCCGAGGGTCGTGTCGATGTCATCGAGCAGCTCGGCCAGCAACGCTCCTTCGTTGGCGAGGGTCTTGCGCCCTACCAGGTCCATCGCCTGGATGCCGTTGGTGCCCTCGTAGATCGGCAGGATGCGCGCATCACGGAAATGCCGCGCAACACCGGTCTCCTCGACATAGCCCATGCCGCCATGAACCTGCACGGCCAGCGAGGTCACCTCCTGCGCCAGCTCGGTCAGCCATCCCTTGATGATCGGCGTGTAGAGATCCACGCGGCCCTGGCGGGCACGGTGGCTGGCCGGGTCGGGCGCATGGCGGGCGCGGTCCAGTTCGGACGCCGCGAGCAGCGCCAGGGCGCGCATGGCCTCGGTCGAGGCCTTCATCTGCATCAGCATGCGGCGCACATCGGGGAAGCGGATGATCGGGTAGCGGCTGCCGTCGCGCTGGGTGCCCTGCAAGCGCTCGCGGGCATAGCTGCGGGCCTCCTGCCAGGCGCGTTCGGAAATCGCCAGGCCCTGCAGCCCCACGGCCTGACGCGCGTGGTTCATCATCGTGAACATGCAGGCCAGCCCGGCGTGCGGCTCGCCGACCAGGTAGCCGATCGCCCCGCCCTGCTCGCCAAAGCTCATGGTGCAGGTCGGGCTGCCGTGGATCCCGAGCTTGTGCTCCAGCGACACGCAGCGCACATCGTTCGGCTCGGCGGCTTCGCCTGCGGCGTTCGGCAGGAACTTGGGCACCAGAAACAGCGAGATACCCTTTACGCCAGCAGGCGCATCCGGCAGGCGAGCAAGCACCAGATGAATCACGTTGGATGTCATCTGGTGGTCGCCCCAGCTGATGAAGATCTTCTGCCCGGTGATGCGGTAGTGCTCGCCTTCGGGAACCGCGCGCGCCTTGACAGCCGCCAGATCGGAGCCGGCATCCGGCTCGGTGAGATTCATCGTGCCGGTCCACTCGCCGCTGACCAGCCTGGGCAGATAGCGTGCCTGCAACGGTGCCGACGCATGATGCGCCAGTGCCTCGATGGCGCCCTGGGTCAGCAGCGGGCAAAGCGCGAACGCCATGTTCGCCGCGTGCCAGACCTCACTGACCGCGGTCCCCAGCACACTCGGTAGCGCCTGCCCGCCAAACGCCTCGGGCGCGGTAAGCGAACACCAGCCCCCTTCGCTGAACAACCGATAGGCGTCGGCGAAACCGGGCGCCTCCTTGACGCCGTGCTCGGTCAGCCGGACGCCTTCCCGGTCGCCGATCGCGTTCAGCGGCGCCAGCACTTCGGCGCCCAGTTTTCCCGCCTCGGCCAGCACTGCCGCCGCCAGCTCGCTGTTGATATCGCCCAGGCCAAGCTCGGCGCATAGGCGCTCGAAGCCCAGTACTTCATTGAGCACGAACTCGGTGTCGCGGTACGGATGGACGTAATCGGCCATGTGCGTTTCTCTCGGTGCGTTAGTGGTAGCGCTGGCCGCTGTGCAGCCGCGCGCGGAACTCGTCGGTGAGTTGGTACAGCCCGCCGTGGTGTGCATGGCGCCTGGCGCGGGCGGCGAACTCGGCGAGCCCCTGGTTCTGGATGTAGCGCAGCGCGCCACCGCGAAAGCGCGGGAAGCCGAGGCCGAGCACCAGGCCCATATCCGCTTCGGCGGCACTGGCGACGATGCCGTCTTCGAGGCAGCGCACGGTTTCCAGGCACAGCGGGATCATCAGCCGGTCGACGATGTCCTGGTCGCTCACCTCGGCGCCCGGCGTACCCAGCAGCGCCCGCGCCTCGGCCGACGGCTCGCGCTGGCGCCGGCCCTGCTCATCGGTGCCGTAGAGGTAGAAACCGCGGCCGTTCTTCTGGCCCAGGCAGCCGGCCGCGAGCAACTGCTCCATCACCGGCTCGCCGTCATGCCCCATGCGCCCGGGGTAGCCCTCCTGCAGCACCCGGTCGGCATGCACCATGGTGTCCAGGCCGATCACGTCGGCGAGATAGGCCGGGCCCATGGGCCAGCCGAAGGCTTCCATGACCCGGTCGATACGCTCAAAATCGACACCGTCCTGCAGCAGCCGGTTGAAGCCGTTGAAGTAGGGAAACAGCACCCGATTGACCAGAAAGCCCGGGCAGTCGCCGACCACGATGGGCGTCTTGCCCAGCGCCAGGGCGAAGGCCACGGTGCGCGACAGCGTCGCGTCGTCGGTGTGGCGACCGCGGATGACCTCCACCAGCGGCATCATCGGTACCGGGTTGAAGAAGTGCATGCCGCAGAAGCGCTCGGGGTGGCGCAGCCCTTCGGCCAGCCGGTCGATGGAAATGGTCGAGGTGTTGGAGGCCAGCACCGCGGCGTCGGCCACCAGCCCCTCGGCTTCGCCGAGCACCGCGGCCTTGACGTCGGCCCGCTCGACCACCGCTTCAACCAGCAGATCGACCTCGGCGAAGCCCTGCCAGTCCATCGTCGGGGTGATCCGCTCGAGGATCGCCGCCTTCTGTGCCTCGCTCAGCTTGCCCTTGGCGACCTGCCGGTCGAGCTGGGCGGTGGCGGTGCGCATGCCCAGCTCCAGCGCCTCGGCACGGATGTCCTTCATCAGGATCGGCGTGCCGCTGGCCGCCGCCTGGTAGGCAATGCCGCCGCCCATGATGCCAGCGCCGAGCACTGCGGCGCGGCGCACCGGCGCGGCACCTTCGGCATGCCGACGGGCCTGCTTGCGCACCGCCTGATCGGCGAGGAACAGCCCGACCAGCGAGGCCGCCTCGGGCCCACGCGCCAGGGCCACGAAGGTCTCGCGCTCGACTCGCAGCGCCTCGGCGAACTGCAGCCCGGCGTGGGTCTGCACCGCGGCGAGAATCGCCTGCGGCGCCGGGTAGCGCGGGTCGAGCGTATCGCCACGGGCGGCGATGCCGTCCGGCACAGCCACCGGCTGACGCTTGCGTGCGCGCCAGGCCTGCCAGTCGCCGCCCTCGGCAACCTCACCGAGCAGCGCCAGCGCCTCTTGGCGCAAGGTTTCCGGGGGCATCACACGTTCGGCGACACCGGCCGTCAACGCCGCCCCGGCCTTCCGCGGCTTGCCCTCGAGCAGCCAGTCCAGCGCATCGGCCACGCCGACAAGGCGCGACAGCCGCACCGTGCCGCCGAAGCCGGGGCAAATGCCCAGGGTGACTTCCGGCAGGCCGACCTGCGCATCCTCGGCCAGCACCCGGTAGTCGGTGGCCAGCGCCAGCTCCAGGCCGCCACCAAGGGCGAACCCGTTGATCGCGGCAACGCTTGGGTAGGGCAGCGATTCCAGGCGCCCGAGGCTGTCCAGCGCCTGCTCGATCCAGGCGTGCAGCGCGCCCTCCCCGGCCTCGAACAGCGCGGGGAATTCGCTGACGTCCGCACCGACCACGAACGCCGGCTTGGCGCTACGCACCAGCAGCCCGCGCAACGCGGTGTGCTCGAGCACCTCCAGCGCCGCGCGCAGATCCGCCAGGGTGGCGCGGTCCAGTTTGTTAACCGACGAGCCGTCGACATCCAGCACCAGCTCGGCGAAGCCGTCGCCAAGCATTTCCAGGCGCAGCGCCTGCCCTTGATAAAGAGTCATCAGAGGCACTCCAGCAATGCGGCGATGCCCTGGCCGCCACCGATGCACAGGCTGACCACGGCGAAGCGGCCGCCGCTGCGGTGCAGCTCGTGCACGGCCTTGACCATCAGGATCGCCCCGGTGGCGCCGATGGGGTGGCCAAGGGAGATGCCGCTGCCGTTGGGGTTGACCTTTTCCAGCGGCAGGTCGAGCTGCTGCACCACCGCCAGCGCCTGTGCCGCGAACGCCTCGTTGAGCTCGAAGAAATCGATATCCCCGATCTCCAGCCCGTTGCGCGCCAGCAGCTCGCGCACCGCCGGCACCGGGCCGATGCCCATGATCTCGGGTGCCACGCCGGACACCTGGTAGTCCACCAGCCGCGCCATGACCTGGTGGCCGTTGGCCTCGGCGTAATCGCGGTCCATCAGCAACAGCGCCGCGGCGGCGTCGTTCAGGCCAGACGCGTTGCCCGCGGTAACGGTGCCGCCCTCGCGCTTGAACGCCGGGCGCAGAGCCGCCAGCTCTTCCGGCGTGCAGTCGTGGCGCACGTGCTCATCGGTGTCGAACGACCGCGTGCCTTTGCGGGTTTTCAGCTCCACGGGGACGATCTGCCCGGCGAAGCGCCCCTCGGCGATGGCGCGGGCCGCCCGGCGGTGGCTTTCCAGGGCGAGAGCGTCCTGCTGCGCACGGCTGATGCCGTAGCGCTCGGCGACGTTTTCCGCCGTGATTCCCATGTGATAACGGTTGATCGGACAGGTCAGCGCGCCAACCATCAGGTCGAGTGTCTGGCCGTCTCCCATCCGCTGGCCAAAGCGGGCCGCGGGCAGCAGGTAGGGCGCGCGGCTCATGGACTCGGCGCCGCCCGCGATCGCCGCTTGGCAAAGGCCGAGTTGAAGCTGCTGCGCCGCACTGATGACCGCTTGCAGGCCGCTACCACAGAGCCGGTTCACCGACATGGCGACGCAGCGCTCGGTCAGGCCCCCTTCCAGCGCAGCCACCCGCGAGAGATACAGATCGCGCGACTCGGTCGGCAGTACGTTACCGAACACGCAGTGCCCCACGCTCGCCGGGGCCACGCCGTAGCGCTTGACCGATTCGGCAACCAGTTGGGTTGCCAGCTCACTCGGCCTGGCGTCTTTGAGGCTGCCGCCGAAATCCCCGATCGCCGTGCGCAAAGCGCCGGTGATCACCACCTCTCGTAGTTGCATGGAAGGCTCCCTGCTCAGGTAGAGTTGCCGGATAGCGCGCAGGAAGGCCTCGAGCCGGCCACTGCACCAGCCGAGCACGTCGCCGCTCGCTCGTTCGTAAAGCGCCGCTAGCTTCGCCGCTCACGCAGGCGCCAGCCATAACCAAAGCTGACTAATACTTGACATAAACGGACAATCCGAGAGCCTCACATGTCTTACGAGGGCTACAGCATTTCGGTCCACTTCGCCTGCAGCGCCATCAAGGCGGCGCAGCGCAGTGGGCTCGACGAACAGGCGTTGCTGCAGGAAGCCGGCATCGGCCAGCGCCTGCTCGACAACGCGCAGATGCGCATGACCTCACTGCAGTTCAGCCGGCTGATGCTGGCGCTATGGCGCGTTGGCGACGACGAATTCATGGGCCTTGCGCCCTCCCGTAGCCGCCACGGTGTGTTCGCCCTGATGGCCCGCCAGGTCATCGGCTGTCGTCGCCTGGCCTCGGTCTATTACCGAATGGCGCGCTTTTACAATCTGGTCAACGATTCGCTGCGTCTGGAGCTGACCGCCGATGGCGGGCAAACCGCTTTCGTGATGCGCCTGGCCGATCCGGAGCATGACCCGGAGCATCTCTTGCGGGAAGTGTTCATGCTGCTCTGGCATCGTTTCGCCAGCTGGCTGGTGGGCCAGCGCATCGGATTGCGGGAGGTGCACTTCGACTACCCGCAACCGGCCAACCATGCCGAGTACAGGCTGATGTTTCCCTGCCCGGCACGCTTCTCGATGCCCGATTGCCGCCTGGTGCTCGACCCTCAATGCCTGGACATGCCGGTGGTCCAGACGCCCGCCACGCTGCGTGAACACCTGCGGCGGGCGCCGCTGGAATGGTTCACGCGCCCGTCCTACCAGGCCGCCTTCACGCGCAGCGTCAGTGACCTGTTCCAATACGATGGCGCGTTCAGGGACCTCGGTATCGAAGCCGCGGCAGCGGCGCTGCATATCACCGAGCGCACCCTGCGGCGGCGTCTTGCCCTCGAAGGTGCCCGCTTCCAGGCGCTCAAGGATGGCCTGCGCCGCGACCTGGCCATCCACTACCTCAGTCAGGCTGGGCTGCCGATCAGTGAAATCGCCCAGCGTCTCGGTTTCTCCGAACCTTCGGCTTTCACCCGTGCCTTTCGTCAGTGGACCGGCGACAGCCCACGCGCCTATCGGGAAGCAGCGCGGGCCTGAACGCCTAGCCGCGCAAGCGCAGCGGATCCACCAGGCGTGCCGCTACGGCCATGCCGACCAGATCGGCCAGGCGCTCGGCCTGCATGCGCTTCATCACCCGGGACCGATAGAGGTCGACGGTCTTGATGCTGATGTCGAGCTGGCGAGCGATTTCCTTGGTGGTGTAGCCCTGCACCAGCGGCAGCAGTACATCGCGCTCTCGCGGGGTCAGGCTGTCCAGGCGGGCCTGCAGGCTGACGTGCTCGCCGGTGCCGCCGGCACGTTCCTGACGACTGAGTGCCTGCTGCACGCTATCGAGCAGTAATTGCTCGTTGTAGGGCTTCTCGATGAAATCCACCGCGCCGGCCTTGAATGCGCGAACCACGATAGGCACATCGGCATGGCCGCTGACGAAGATCACAGGCAACTGCAGCCCGCGCGCGCGCATGGCCTCCTGAACCTGCAGACCGCCCATACCCGGCATCCTGACGTCCAACAGCACGCAGGCGTTATCCGCGCCATTGCAGGCTTCGAGAAACTCCCGCCCGCCGATGAACGGCCTGGCAGACAACCCCACCGACTCCAATAGCCAGACCGTCGAGTCGAGCATGCCCTGGTCGTCGTCGACGATATACACCACCTGCTCGTGAGCATCGCTCATCAGCGTTCCTCTGTTGTTATTGTCTTGATCGGCAGGCAACAGCGCATGCAGAGCCCTCCGTTCTCGCCCGGCTGGCCCTGCAACGCGCCGCCAAACCCCTCGATGATGCTGCGGCTCATCGGCAACCCGAGCCCGAGACCGTCCGGCTTGCGGGTAAAGAACGGCGTAAAGGCCTGCTCGAGTTCCTGCTCATCCAACCCACGGCCCTGGTCCGCAACGGCCAGGACCACCTCATCGGCCTGTCGCTCGGCGCGCAATACGATACGCGACGGCTGCCCCGGGTGGGCTTCGCGGTTCGCTTCTATCGCATTGCGCAAGAGGTTGATCAAGACCTGCTCGAGCAGCACGCGGTCGGCATAGACCCGTGGCAGGTCGGCGGCCAGCACCTGCTCGACGGTCACCTGGGCGGCAGCGGTCTCCCACGCGCAGAGGCGCACCGCGTCGCGCGCGACCTCGGCGACATCGAGCGGCTGCATGCGCCGCTGCCCCTTGCGCAGGAACGCCCGCAAGCGCTTGATCACCTCCGAGGCATGGTTGGCGTGCTCGGTAATCCGCTCCAGGCCCTGGGCCACGCGCTCGGCTGCTTGCGGATTCTGCCCCAGGCTCTGCAGGTAGCGCTGGCTGGCGCTGGCGTAGTTGACCACCGCCGCGAGCGGCTGGTTGATCTCATGCGCGATGCCGGATGCCAGCTCGCCGAGGGTGATGAGGCGCCCCGTATGCGCCAGCTCGTCCTGGTGGCGCCGCTGCTGCGCCTCGCGCAGCTCACGCTCGCTCATGTCGCGGGCCACCAGCGAGTAATAACGCTCGCCGCCGGTCGTCCGATGCGCCAGCAGCACGAGGGAAATCGGCACCGAGGCACCGCCGTCCTGTGCGAGCAGACGCGAATCGCAGCTCCAGACGCCCTCGCGCTCGGCGGTCGTGCGGCCGGTTCCGTGCAGCAGCGCCAGTACCTCGGTATCGAACAGCGCATCGAGCGCCGGCATCTGCCCATCCTGCAGACGCAGCGCTCGCCTTGCCGCCGGATTGAGATACGTCACCCGCCCCTCGGCATCGATGAACAACACCAGGTCAGTGTTTACTTCCACCACCTCGGCCAGACGCCGGCGGTTCTCTTCGGCCTGCACCCGCGCGGTGATTTCGCGCGACACGCTGACCACCTCGACCACCGCGCCGGTATAGGTCTCGCGGATGGCATGGCTGGCGGTCTCGAACCACAGGTAGTGACCATCCCGATGGCGCACCCGGTAGGTCATCGTGTGATAGCCGTCCACCTCCAGCGCGTCGCGGCTGCGCGCCGGCAACTGGGCCCGGTCTTCGGGGTGGAACAGCGTTTCCACGAGCTGGCCACGCAACTGCTCCGGCCAATAGCCGAGCAGCCGCCAGGCCGCTGGCGAGGCGTCGAGAAAGCGTCCATCGGGCGCGTGCCGGGAGATCAGGTCGGTGGTGTTTTCGGTGATCAGCCGATACAGACGCCGGGCGCGTGCCGCATCCCGCTCGGCCAGGACCTGTGCGGTCGCCTCTCGACAGCGCGCGAGCACCCGGTTCTGCGCGGGGTCGGGAACAAAGGTCCAGATCAGGATGCGCTGGTCGTATTCGGCCTCCACCCCTTCGATAGCCCGTTGTTGCGCCAGACAAGCGCCGACCAGCGCGGCGTGATTGACGGGCAGAAAGCGCAGCAGCTCATCCAGAGGGCGATCGGCCAGCAGCGCCAGCAGGGCAGCGTTCAGCTCGACGGGATACGCGTGCTCGTCCAGCAGCAGGCTCGGTTGCGGATCCAGGCCGAGCAACGGCGACTGACGCGCCAGGCCGCTCGCGCATGCGAGCAGGCTGAGCAACAGCTCGCGTACCCAGCTCAGCGAGCAGGGACCGACATCGCCATCGGTGGCAAGCAGCAACAACCCGGGTACGGCTTCATCCAGATCCAGCGCCAGCACGGCGCCCTGAACGATACCTGCCCGGCGCAGGCGGCCGGCAAGCCAGCAGTCCAGCCCACGGACAACGGCGAGGTCGAGCAGGCCCTCGCCGCCGAGCCGCTCATGCAGCAGGCGATCACTGGCCTGCAGCGGATCACCCAGGCCGGGAGGCAGCTGTGCGCCACTGCCCTCATGGGTGTAGATGCCGGCACCGGCCTGCCAGGTCATGTAGTACGCCTGGCGTACCCCGGCGCAGCCGCGCAGCACCCGGCACAGGGCATCGGCGCGCGCGTCGAGCGCTACCTGTTCACGCTGCAGACGCAGCCAGGTGTGAAGGCGAACGGGAGTTGTGCTCATAAGCAATCCGTCTGAAAGGTTGGCCGGGAGAAACCCCCTGGCCCGCACGGAAATAGATATAGGAGTATTACCATATTCGCCCAGCAATACTTCCATATGCCTTCCGACTGATCTATAAGATTTGCAAGCCGCCCGGGAGAAGCTCCCAGGCGATGCAGAACAAGAGCTAATAATCAGCCAAGTGGTGTCTTGCATGACCATCTACGAACAGGGCCTTGCGCCCGCCGCAGTCAACCATGTTGCCCTCAGTCCGCTCAGCTTCATCGAGCGCACCGCCAGCGTTTATCCCGATTACCCCGCCGTGATCCACGGTTCGATCCGTCGCACCTGGGCCGAAACCTACATGCGCTGCCGACGCCTGGCCTCTGCGTTGGCCGGGCGTGGTATCGGCAAGGGCGATACCGTCGCGGTGATGCTGCCCAATATCCCCTCGATGCTCGAGGCCCATTTTGCCGTGCCCATGATCGGCGCGGTGCTCAATACGCTCAATGTACGACTGGATGCCGAAGCCATTGCCTTCATGCTGCAGCATGGCGAGGCCCGGGTATTGATCGCCGACCGCGAGTTCTCCTCGGTCGTGCGCGCGGCCGTCGGGATGCTCGATCACCCGCCGCTCGTGATCGATGTGGACGACCCCGAGTACGGCGAAGGCGAGCCGGTTTCCAGCCTCGACTACGAAGCGCTGCTCGCCGAAGGCGACCCGGCGTTCGCCTGGCAGTGGCCGGAAGACGAGTGGCAGGCGATCAGCCTCAACTACACCTCCGGCACCACCGGCAACCCCAAGGGCGTGGTCTATCACCACCGCGGCGCCTATCTGAACGCGCTGGGCAACCAGATGACCTGGGCGATGGGCAACCATCCGGTGTATCTCTGGACGCTGCCGATGTTCCACTGCAACGGCTGGTGCTACCCATGGACGATTACCGCGCTGGCCGGCGTCCATGTGTTCCTGCGCCGCGTCGACCCGCAGAAGATTCTCGGGCTGATTCGCGAGCATCAGGTCACTCACCTGTGTGGCGCGCCGATCGTGCTCAATGCGCTGGTCAACATGCCCGCTTCGGCCAAAGCCGCCATCGACCACCCCGTGCACGCCATGGTCGCCGGCGCCGCGCCGCCGGCCAAGGTGATCGGCGCAGTCGAGGAAATGGGCATCAAGGTGACGCATGTCTACGGCCTGACCGAAGTCTATGGGCCGGTCACCATCTGCGCCTGGCATGCCGAATGGGACGAACGCCCTCTGGAGGAGCGCGCGGAAATCAAGGCACGCCAGGGCGTGCGCTACCCGACCCTGGAAGGGCTGATGGTGGCCGATCCCAAAACCCTGGAGCCGACCCCGCGCGACGGCCAGACCATCGGCGAGATCTTCATGCGCGGCAACACGGTGATGAAGGGTTATCTGAAGAACCCCAGTGCAACGGCCGAAGCGTTCGAAGGTGGCTGGTTCCATACCGGCGACCTGGCCGTCTGCCACCCGGACGGCTACGTGGAGATCAAGGATCGGCTCAAGGACATCATCATTTCCGGCGGGGAGAACATTTCCACCATCGAACTCGAAGGTGTGCTGTACCGCCATCCTGCCGTGCTGGAAGCTGCCGTGGTGGCTCGACCGGATGAGAAATGGGGCGAAACCCCCTGCGCCTTCATCAACCTCAAGGCCGATCACCAGGCCGTCGACGAAGACGCCATCATCAATTTCTGCCGCGAGCACCTGGCCTCGTTCAAGGTGCCACGCACCGTCATATTCGGGGCGCTGCCCAAGACCTCGACCGGCAAGATCCAGAAGTACGTCCTGCGCGAACGGGCACGCGACCTGTCGCCACCCCAGCCTGCACCTCTGCGCAATCTGGCCTGACCCCTCTTTTTTCTGCCTGGTACTGCCATCCCGTTGCAGGGATGGCGGCTGCCGGCGGCATCCGTTCACAACAACAAGAAGGCGCCACGCGGCGTCAACGGAGGCTCCATGCAACTGTACAAACGTAACGACGGCGATGAACAACCCTGCTGGAAGGCCGGACCGTTCAAGCTTCGCCTGCCCTTCGTGCACTACCGCTGGGAAACCGCGGAGATGCTCCAGGCGCTGATCATGTTCGTGGTCAGCCTGGGCATGATCCCGCTGTTGGAGAAATACCTCGGCCTGCCCTACGAGGTGGCGCTGGCCTACGTGGTGGTGTGCGGCATCGGCTTCATGCTGCCGGCGTTGCTCGGCGTGCCGCTGGTGCCGGGCTGGATCACCCCCGGCATCCCGGTGGTGCTGCTGTTTCTCGGCAACTTCGAGCCGGGGCCGGAGGCGATCCGCGCGCTGTTCGCGCTGCAGATCCTGGTCTGCGTCATCTTCTTCCTGCTCGGGGTCACGCGCCTGGGCAGCGTGATGGTGCGCATCGTGCCCAACTCGATGAAGGGCGGGATCATCATCGGCGCCGGCATCGCCGCGCTGATCGGCGAGATCGAGACCGGCGGGCGCCTGGCCAACACGCCGATCTCGTTGGTGCTGGGCAGCCTGATCTGCCTGTACCTGATGTTCTCGGTGTCGTTCCGCGGGCTTACCGAGCGGGTGCCGCTGGCGCGCAAGATCGTCAACTACGGCATGGTCCCGGGGATGATCGTGGCCATCGTCGCCGGCATCGCGGTGGGCGAGTACAGGATGCCGGACGTGCGCTTCGGCATCACCGCGCCGGCTTTCGACCAGCTCTGGCAGTACCTGCCCTTCACCGCCGGCTTCCCCGACGCCCAGGTGTTCATGCTGGCGGTGCCCACCGCGGTGATCGCCTACATCATCGCCTTCGGCGACATCATCGTCGGCCAGTCGCTGATGCAGCGCGCCGACGAGCTGCGCACCGACGAGAAGATCGAGATCAACGTCGACCGCATCCACCTGGTGTGCGCCATCCGCAACGCCCTGCATGCCTTCTTCGCGCCCTACCCGGGCCTGGCCGGCCCGCTGTGGACGGCCGTGGCGGCGACCATGGCCGAGCGCTACAAGTACGGCCGCAAGGCGATGGAGTCGATCTACAGCGGCGCCGGCACCTTCTGGATCACCGGCTTTCTCGCGCTGTTCGTCCTGCCGCTGGTGAGTTTCTTCCAGCCGGTGCTGCCGATCGCCCTGTCGCTGACGCTGATCCTCACCGGCTACATCTGCCTGATGGTCGGCTTCGAGCAGCTCAACAACAACGCCGAACGCGGTATCGCCGGCACCATGGGTGTGGTGCTGGCGGTGTACGGCGCGGGCTGGGGCCTGGCCGCTGGCGCCGTGCTGTACCTGCTGATCGAGCGCACCCACCTGCTGCGCTTCGCCTCCCCCGGGGTGCGCGCCCAGCGCCCCAGCGAAGCCGACTGACCGCCGCCCGCCCCCAAACCTCCCCGCATTGGTCCGCGTGGCCAGTGCGGGCGACTAGAAAAGCCAGTCCTGATGAACAACTACAGCAGGCCATTGCAACAACCTTCCGCGGCGCCCGGCTCAACAGCCGCGAGAAGGAAGGGCTAACCGTCGACTCTGGAAGGCTGGCTGGAGGTGATGAATCAACGCAGCTCCTCGTTCCACGATGATATGCGCGCCCCCAAGGACGTCGCGCAACATCGTGTTCAGCCAAGACGCCAGCGATGATTCCTGTTGGTCCTGTTGGTCCTGTTGAAATAGGGGCAGTTGCTGGGAGAACAGCAACGCCTGTTCTAGTCGCTCAATCCCGAAATCACGTCCGCCTAGCACTTCACGCGCAGCGTCGAGGAGTGCCTGAATGTCAACAATCTGAGCAGCTACCTCGTGAATCTCTATAGACCCGCCGGGCCTTCCTCGATTGATCCAAGAGTTGATGGCGCGAGTTCTCGTCGGTACCCCCATAGCAGCCTCTATAACGTAAGCACCCGGTACTAGGGAGCTCGTCCAGACCGAATGGCCATGCAAGAAAACGAGAAACAACGGTGTGGTCCATTAGCCTTGCAGCGGCCGCCTCGGTCCTTAAGCTTCCGAAACTGGCGCCGCTCGGGCGCATACGCGCTCCTTCATCTTGCCGAGCACCTGCAGGCAAATGTCGCTGTGCGGCATGATCCGGCAGGCTAGCACTATGTCCTGCGCCTGTTCCTCGGCGCTGACGTGGGCCTGGCTCATCACCTTCGCCTCGTAGCTGCCCTGGGTGATCTGCACCTTGCACACACCGCAGCCGCCGCCACGGCACAGCGCCAGCCTTCTGTATTTCGCGGCCTCAGCCATTCACCAAGCTGATCTTGTACCTCCGCGAAACGCTTTGCAGTATCGACGTCAGATTGAGATATGCCGGTCAGCCCCGTGCAAAACTCAGTTAGCGTGGGGCGAAGTAGCGGCCAGACAAACTGTCCGAAATGATCGACAATCCTGTACTCCAACTGAACATCCAACAGCCCGATGCCAATTTCGATCGTCTCCATCTCGTCGCGCTGGACCTCCAATACGTGAGCGTTCCGGGCCGCCTCGTTTAGGTCGGCAGGGTAGTCATCGCAAGTCGCTTCCAGATCCACGCAAAGTAACCAGCGACTTTCGCCAAGTTGTTGACGAAGCGCATCAAGTTGTCCCCAACGCTTTACCTGCATGACACCCGCCCTTCTTTTCCTCAGAGGATATAAACCTACGAGCATCAGCACGGACCGTGGGCTCCGTTTTATAGTAGTGACACGAGAAACGGATCACTGAATCGTTACCGGGGTTGCGTGTAAGCCTTTTGCCCTCTGTGCCAACAGCCAATCCAGTGACAGACGCCCGCCGTCTTCTTTGAAAGTCACAATAACGTACAAGCTGCCCGTGGCGGTAAACAGCGCCCAAAACCCGCCTTGCTCATGAGCTTTCAGTACATCGGAGGTCCGAACCCGGTGACCGTCCTGAAACCTTCCATACACATCCGCCCGCACGTGACGATGAACCACGCCGATACAACAGCCTGCGATTAAATAAGCGTCCGTGAGATACGCCGTAACTTCCCTACCAAAAGACATATCCATTGCTCGCGACAACGCGCCAGATACATCACGTGCTTGGTTGATACTTCGTTTAGTTGAACCCATCACGTCAGCACCCAAATTCGGATCAAAACTCGTTGCCTCCCCCCCACTAACGGCTAGCTGTCCAACCAATAATCGTCTCGAGCAATACGCCCAAACTTGTAGTCTTCATGCTGCGGGGCGTCGCCAAACAAATGATGTATGCGTCGCTCCTGTCGCAAATACGCCAAGGTCATGAAGAAGCAGGTTTCACACATCCGTACGCGATAACGCTCACCGTCATGTCGCGCGCCGTATCCCCAGTGCGCTTGCAGCACACCGAACTGTTCGCCGTACCCAGGCACTCGCATGGAGGTACCACAGACGTCGCAAGGCACATCGGGGTGTCGGTTGTCTGGTACGTCCATGCCCGCCAATATCTGTCTACGCATCAAAAAATCTTCAACACAGTAGTGAGCTCGGCGCTTTTGCGAGCCCCTGGGCCAGCAAGCACATATCGCGTATTGCGCGTTCTGAAAATGCACCCATCGGCAAACTCAATCAGTTGTGTTGTACGCACCCAGTCACCCTCTTGGAAACGGTTGGCACTGTCGTACAACACGCGGCCGGCATACACCATCGCGGGCTGTTGCCCGGACGCCTGTAACGTTTCTCGTATCGCGTCAGGCACGATGAGATCGATCCAGATCCAGTCACGCACAACACAGAAAGGCACCTCGTCATGCAACGCAGCCGCTGAACCACGCGCGCACGCTTCTGCTAACGACATCTCGATACCAGGCATTACCTCACCCGGGGCGTATAACAAATGAGATATTTTCTTTAAATCGTCCATACCGTCTCTCTATCTGAACCATAGATGTCTAGAGGCAGAATCTGGGCAAAACTTCCCTACCTTGACAAAATTACCAAGTATGAAAAGCTTGCTTCCCAATGAGCGTCAGTTCTGACTTTTGATATATGGCCTGAGTCTAAAAGGCGAACAGCGCAACCCCATCAACCTCCATTATTAAACTAAGTACTTTATTCATCAATGCAAGCCTATGGCGTCGCCCCACTACGCTCAGTATTGGACAAAAAACAGCAACCTGAAACCAATGCAATAAAATAATCCAGCTCCAACGACCGCCCGTCAAGCACTTTTAGAAAAGAAAAAGCCAACCACTGACCGTCGGTATTTGTAATACGTATATATTGACAAGGATTGCCAGAACTCATGCACCAGAAGAGCAAGAAGATAATCCTTATCGGACTTACCCTGGGCGCGGTCAATGACTATTTGAGATCAAGACATATCTCCACGGACGATGCGAAGCTGATCCAACCGGCTCGGAGTCTTCTTTTCGAATTTTGAAATTTCGCACCGTTGGTAATCACCACAAGCGAGGCGCGTCGGTGACGCGGAAGGGTACCGCGACTCCTCGCGACTGCTTAAATTGCAAACGAAAGCGGATGATCTGAGTAATTTGTAGCGAGGGGCAGGTTCGAGAAAGTCTGCGTACGCTGAGATCTGCTCACTAACACCTAGCTACCCATCTAGTGCACGCACGAAGCGCGCCACGCGTCGAGCTGTACGGCGAGGCCACAAAATGATGAAAATTATGGCTCAGCAATAATTATGGCTGAGCCATAATTTCATATAACCGCAGCGTCACGGAAAAACCGCAATTATTTACAGCCTGCAATTGACCATGACAGCTGCCCCTCCAACGAGGGGATAGACTAAGTAGGTTAGCTAACTCGGGGCTGTGGAGATGATCGAGGATCGCGCCAATGAGCTGTTCATCAGCGCCGCTAGCAGCTGGAAAATCGGCCAAAAACGCGATGAGCAAAGCCAGCTTTCAGTTCGATTCAGGAGTACTAAGAAGGTCTCTTCTGGACGGCGACTACAAGGAGCTGTCCATGACCAGCCGACACGCCATTAAGGCTGCGGCCTCGCCTCTCCTTCACAGCGCCCATTTGATCGGATGCTCATTGGACAAGCAGCTTCGGAAGGCTTCATCCTAGTAACCAATAATCATGCTATAGCGAAGTATTCGGGGCCAATCAAGCACGTCGGTTGAATGCGCCAGCCTTCGATACCCTGTCGTGACGGGATGTCTAATGACCATACAAGCCGTCATTTTTGATGCTTTCGGGACACTGATAAAGATTCAAGATGGGTCGCATCCGTACCGACAGTTGATGAAGATCGGAAAGGCGCATGGGCGGCGCCCCCGCCCGGACGACGCGTCTTTCCTGATGAAATCTGCGATAACGTTGACGCAAGCCGCAGCGCATTTGGGGATCACTGCAAGCCCTGAACAATTGAGCACTCTGGAAACTGTCCTGGCAGAAGAGATCGCAGCCGTTGAGGCATATCCTGACGGGCTCGAAGCGGTGAAACTGCTCCAAGAGCAAGGCATTCGAATCGGTGTTTGCTCGAATTTGGCTTTCCCGTACCGGCAAGCCGTCCTGCGTTGCTACCCCATGCTAGACGCATATGCATTTAGCTGTGATTTAGGCGTAATGAAGCCCGAACCCACCATCTACAGTTGGATTTGCGTGTTGCCGCTGACCGAAAACTGACCCAGTAGAGGCTGTTCTGCCGACTGAAAACTGACCCAGGTGTTCAACTGCTTCTGCTCAATTTTTGAGCAGGAGAACACAGGGTGATCAGTATGGAAATGATGGGCAAAATCCGCCGGATGTATTTCCGCGACAAGCTGTCGCTGCATGAGATAGCCAAGCGCACCGGGTTGGCGCGCAACACGATTCGCAAGTGGGTCAGAGCACCTGAGGCCAAGCCGCCGGTCTACCAACGCCGCGCGATCTTCAACAAACTCAGCCCTTTTCACGCCACGCTGGAGCAGGCGCTAAAAGCCGATTCGCTGCGGCCCAAGCAACAGCGGCGCAGTGCCAAGGCGCTGTTGGCGCAAATCAAAGCCGAAGGTTATGACGGTGGCTACAGCCAGCTCACCGCGTTTATCCGTGCCTGGCGAGGGGGACAGGGCAAGGCGTCGCAGGCCTTTGTGCCGCTGACCTTTGCTCTTGGCGAGGCGTTTCAGTTTGACTGGAGCGAGGAAGACTTGCTGGTCGGCGGCATTTACCGGCGTATGCAGGTGGCACATCTGAAGCTGTGTGCCAGCCGTGCGTTCTGGCTTGTGGCGTATCCGAGCCAGGGCCATGAGATGTTATTTGACGCCCATACACGCTCGTTCGGCGCCTTGGGCGGCGTGCCGCGCCGGGGCATCTACGACAACATGAAGACCGCCGTCGACAAGGTCAATAAGGGCAAAGGCCGGGCGGTGAATGCGCGCTTTGCGGTGATGTGCGCGCATTACCTGTTCGATCCGGACTTCTGCAACGTCGCCGCTGGTTGGGAAAAGGGCATCGTTGAAAAGAACGTGCAAGACAGCCGTAGGCGCATCTGGCTAGACGCCCAGGACTGTCATTTTCACTCCTTCGAGGAACTCAATGCCTGGCTGGGCCAGCGCTGCCGCGCGCTTTGGAACGAGCTGACGCACCCTCAATACAGCGGGCTGAGTGTGGCCGAAGTGCTTGAGTTGGAGCGCGCTGAACTGATGCCTGTGCCAGCGCCATTCGACGGTTACGTCGAGCGGCCTGCGCGGGTCTCCAGCACCTGCTTGGTCAGCGTCGGGCGCAACCGCTACTCGGTGCCGTGTGAGTACGCGGGTAAGTGGGTCAGCAGCCGTTTGTATCCGACGCGAATCGAGGTGGTGGCTGACGACGCGCTGATCGCCAGCCATGTCCGCTTGCTGGATCGCGACCAGGTCAGCTATGACTGGCAGCACTACCTCCCGCTGATCGAACGCAAGCCCGGTGCGCTGCGCAACGGCGCGCCCTTTGCTGATCTGCCGGCGCCGCTGCGTCAGCTTAAGCACGGTCTGGGGCGTCATGCCGGCGGTGACCGGATCATGGCGCAAGTTCTGGCTGCCGTACCGGTCGCCGGGCTCGATGCCGTGCTGGTAGCCGTTGAGCTGGTACTGGAGAGCGGCAGCCTGAGCGCCGAACACATCCTCAATGTCGTGGCGCGCCTGGCCGCGACCGAACCACCACCCAGCGTCGAAACCCACTTGTCGCTCAAGGAAGCCCCCGTCGCTAACACGGCGCGCTACGACCGCCTGCGTGGCCAGGCCGAGGAGGTCGGTCATGCGTGATTTGATGGCGGAACTCAAGGAGCTGCGCCTGCACGGCATGGCCACGGCCTGGGCGGAGTTAACTGCACAGGGTGAGTCGAACACAGCCTCGTCCAAGTGGCTGCTCGAACACCTGCTGGAACAAGAGCACACAGATCGCGCCATGCGCTCGGTGAGCCACCAGATGAACATGGCCAAGCTGCCGATGCACCGCGATCTGGCCAGCTTCGATTTCAACGCCTCTAGCGCCGACGCACGCCTGATCAGCGAGCTGGCCAGCCTGGCCTTTACCGACACCGCGCAGAACGTGGTGCTGATCGGTGGGCCAGGCACCGGTAAAACCCACCTAGCCACCGCGCTGGCCGTGTCCGGCATCACCCGGCATGGCAAGCGCGTGCGCTTCTACTCCACGGTCGATCTGGTCAATCTGCTGGAGCGCGAAAAACACGACGGCAAAGCCGGGCGGATCGCCCAGGCACTGCTGCGCATGGATCTGGTCATCCTCGACGAACTGGGTTATCTGCCGTTCAGCCAGGCTGGCGGTGCGTTGCTGTTTCACCTGCTGTCCAAGCTGTACGAACACACCAGCGTGGTGATCACCACCAACCTGAGCTTCGCCGAATGGTCGAGCGTGTTCGGCGACGCCAAGATGACCACCGCCCTGCTGGATCGGCTGACCCACCACTGCCACATCGTCGAAACCGGTAACGAGTCCTATCGCCTGCAACACAGTAGCTTGGCGGCCCAGGCCAAGATCAAATCACGGGAGCGAAAGCGTAAGGGCGGCCAGGAACCGGAGGACGATGAGTCGTTCTGATTTCATGGTGACGACGGCCTGCTGCATGGCTGCATGTGGCAGGTCTTCAACAGCTGAACTGGGACAGCGAGGGAGTGGGTTCAAAAGCAGCTGCGCTGGTAGACTTATCCACAGTTGCTGGTAACAAAATCAGCAATCCGCCCTGGGTCAAATTTCAATCGGCAGGGTGGGTCAATTTTCCATCAGCGCCAACACATGGTGCTAAGTGGCTCTCTAAAAGCATCACAATGCATCAAAATTCATTTGTTTGCCAAATACTGAGCACTCCGAGCTCTGAGTAACCTTGTCCGGGAATCCACCCATTTCTCGGAGCACCTCATGCGGTCGGAAGTCATGCTTAGTACCCACTCCCGCGCGACTATCGGAATTATCACAGGGTCAGGCCCGGAAGCAGGCTTGGATCTGTGGGCAAAGATCCTCAAACGTAACAAAAAATCGATTGGTAAAAGCTTTCAGGGCGACCTCGATGCGCCACGAATGGTAGTGGTCTCGGAACCATTGTTGGGGTTGTCCATGGACCTTGCTGCGAACGAAGAAGCAGTGTGGTCAGCCATGCGCCAGTCTTTGAACATACTTGCACCTCAGGTTGATGCCTATGCCATAGCCTGCAACACATTGAATTGGTTCGCGCCGCGTATCGCCGAGCTGAACTTGAGTGCAGAGCTCATCTCTTTTCAGTCGGTGCTTGAGCGTTGGATCAATGATTCCGGGGTGACTCGCCTGGCGCTTCTTGGCGCAGCTCCTGTCACAGAAATGGGCGAGTGGTCAGCTTATCGCGACCTGAGCAAATTGACAGAAGTGGAGCTTCCTGAAAGCCCAAAGGATCTGCATGTCCTCATCGAAGACGTGAAACGTCTGGGCAGCGACGATCCCTCACTTCGTCCGAGGTTCAAGCAGATCATTGATGCTCTCACTTCGGATGTCCTGATTCTGGCGTGCACGGAGCTGCCGCTGATTGCAGATATACAAACTGAAAAGACCCTCGTTGATGTAACCAACTTGGTTGCTGACGCATTAGTCGCCTGCTCATGTTCAGGCGAAATTGTTACCACACCAAAGGTCGGGCGTGATGTGGAGCTGCAGGTATGAACAAGATGCAGTTCCCTAGCACCTCAACAGGAACGGCCGCGAATATCACCTTGAGTCACGGGGTAAACATGCTACAGGCTTCGAGGTCGCCGACACTGGATCAGGCCCCCGATACAGAAACTGTAAAAAAGCTGGTTGTACTGCATACCGGCGGAACTATCGGCATGGTGCCTGGGCTGGATGGGTTGACGCCTGCGCAAGGTGTACTTGAACAAGCGATCGAAAGTCTCTCGCCAGACGATGTCAATGTCACGGTACTGGCATTTGATCCGCTCGTGGATAGCGCAGAAGTCAGCTTCACGCACTGGAACCGGATGATCGATCTCATCACCGGCTCTGAGTGCGATGGGTTCGTCATCACCCACGGCACAGACACGATGGCCTTCACTGGGGCAGCACTGTCTCTAGCTCTGAGCGGAATTGACGTTCCAGTTGTTCTCTGCGGCTCCATGCTCCCACTGAATACCGGTGGCGACGCCGAAGGAAACCTTTTACTGGCGCTCAAGGCGGCGAGCGAGAATCGAGCCGGAGTCTGGCTTGCCTTCGCCAGCAAGCTCCTACCAGCCGGTGGGCTGATCAAACACAACTCTCATGATGCCGACGCTTTTCGCTCTGTGCCACAGCTCCCTGAAGCCGAGCTGCCACGTCGATGCTGCTTTAAGGCTAAACATCTGGCAATCCTGACTCTGTCCCCTGGCTTACCTGCCTCGGCTGTGGGCGCTGCTCTGAAAAAGCTCGACGGTGCTGTGTTGCGGGTTTTTGGAGCAGGAACGGTCATGTCGGATCCACTTCTCGAGTCAGTTCTGAAGGAGGCTGTCGCAAGTGGTTGCCGCATTCGTGCGGTCAGCCAGTGCGAGGCAGGTGGGCTTCATCCAGGAGCATACGCAGCCGGTGGAGCCTTATGGCGCGCCGGAGTGGAAAACGGCGGCACAGAGACGCCGGAAGCAGCACTCGCGCGTTTATGGATCGATCTATCGATGTAACACCCCTCACCAACTATTCGCGGCGTTATCAAAACAGCTCCCGCAAAAACAATAATCGGAGAGACAGATGGAATCTTTGCAAACACTGTTCGGCTACGTCGACAGCCTTACGTGGGGGTGGTCACTCATCCCCATTCTTGTAGTCTTCGGCGTATTTATCACGATTATGTCCGGATTCGTTCAGGTCGAGTTCTTTGGCCGTATGTTCCGGGTGTTGCTACCGAAGTATCAAAACAACGACCCAAACAGTTTGAGCGCCCGTCAAGCACTATTGGTATCTGTGGGAGGGCGTGTTGGTGGCGGTAACATTGCCGGTGTAGCAGTAGCGATAACACTCGGCGGACCTGGTGCCGTGTTCTGGATGTGGTGCATAGCATTAGTGGGTATGGCGACAAGCCTTGTCGAATGCACACTTGCCCAGCTTTATAAGCGTACGGATGGCGAAAACTCCTTTCGGGGCGGCCCAGCAGACTACATTCGGCATGGTCTAGGGGCGCAATACAATTGGCTTGCAATTATTTATGCGGTCTGTCTATTGGCGGCATTTGGACTTGGCTTTAATGCGTTTCAAGGTAATACCGTTGCAGGCGCGGTACAGGACTCGCTGGGCATTAGCCGCTATGTCACGGGCGCTCTGCTGACTATCGTCACGGGATTTGTAATCTTCGGCGGCATCAAGCGCATCGCCAAGGCTGCCGATGTCGTTGTACCAATTATGGCGCTTGGTTACTTAGCCCTTGCGTTGATCGTTATCCTGATGAATCTCGGCGAGATTCCGTCTCTTATTGCCCAAATCGTTTCGAGCGCCTTTGGCTTTGAAGAAGTAGTCGCCGGAGGTATGGGGGCTGCAATTGCACAGGGTTTGCGACGTGGGTTGTTCTCTAACGAGGCAGGTCTGGGTTCCGCGCCGAACGTGGCAGCGACTGCACTCGTACACCATCCAGTCAGCCAGGGCATCACGCAATCATTCTCAGTTTTCATCGATACGATAGTGATCTGCTCTTGCACTGCTTTCATCATCTTGTTAGGCGACGTGTATGTTCCCGGTGCGGCCGCAGTAGACGGTGTGGTTCTGACACAGCAATCGTTGGTCAGTCATCTTGGCGAATGGTCGAGCTATGCACTGACGTTCGCGATCCTTCTCTTCGCGTTTTCGTCGATCATCTACAACGTCTATTTGGGGGAGAGTGCACTGGCAGCAATCACAAAGTCCAAACGGGCGTTGTTGATACTGCGTGTACTGATCCTCGGTTTGATCTTCGTAGGCGCGACAGCCCCAGGCGCAACTTCGATATTTTTTTTCTCCGACCCGATGATGGGCATTCTGGCATTGGTGAATCTAGTGGCGATCCTGATGTTGTTCCCCACGGCGATACGCGTGATTAATGATTTTCGCACGCAGTTGAAAGCGGGTATCGAGAGGCCGCTTTTCGATCCTGGCAAATTTCCAGATCTTGACCTTGACCACAAGGCATGGAATCCGGGTCGATGGAAAAAACCTGAGTAGGCCTGTCTTTAAGGTATCGATTAGATATTTGGTTCTAATATAGATTTACATTGTTTAGCTATATTCGAAGTACGCAACATGCCCGATGCACTGCGTCGGGCACTTTATTTTCAGGGGGCAGTGCAGACGCTCATAGACTTCCTCCTATGCTCAAAGCATAGGCCGGGGATGTCTACCGGAGCGGGGGTAAGCCAGGGTAGCGTTTAGAGAATGTCATGAAACCCAGCTGCAGATTTGTGGCTGATAGCGTGCTTGATGCTGGGTTCGGGAACCCAATAGTGCTGTTTAAGCGCTCAGCTAATTCCGGTGCCCTGATTTCAGCGATTTTCGGACGTTTGGCATGCTCCAATGGCTATAGAGGTCACGAAAATTGGAGCGTTCATCACATATCGGTTGCATTTCAGGTCAGCAGCGCTCACCAAATTCCGGTCCGCCGCTCACGAAACTACGACTTGCTGCAACCCAGCCTTTGTTTATTCCTGCGTGTTGCCTGGCTGTGTAATCGGCTCGCCAACAATAAGCCCTCGCAATGGAGGGGCCGATGCAGCCTGGCACCCAGAGATGCATCGAATGTGCTCAGTATTTTAAATTGCGCAGGGCGCTGAGTTTTCGGTTGCAGACGATGCCGCCGCCCTCGCCTACTCAGCTTGAGCGCTTAGAGGCCGAGGTGGTGCGTTTGCGCATCTTGGGCTTTACCCCCGCCCCAGCAGGTCGCTGCAACAATTGCTGGGCCAGGGTGTCGGCCCGCGCCTGCTGTGCTGCCGCCTGTTGCTTGGCTTCGCTCAGTCCGCTGTGCAGCGCCTCCAGGCGGCGTTGCAGGTCGTCCAGTTGCCGACGTGCTGCCTTAAGCTGCACAGCGCGGCTCTTGCTCTCCTCCCGGGCACGGTCGATCTCGCGGTAGGCCCGCTCCTCAACGCCGCGCACGTAGGTCGCGTGGTCAACCCGGTCCTGTTGGAGCTTGAGCGCCAGATCCCGCACTTGCTGCTGCAGTCCTTGGCCGTGTAGGTGCGCCTCGCCTCGTTCGCGCACTAGCTCTTCACGCTGTTGGCGCAAGTCCTCGATCTGTGCCACGCGCTGGGCCAACAGCAACTCCAGATCGGCCAGGCGCGTCTCCGCCGCCTGGCGGCCGGCCACCGCCTCGGCCGCCAGCTGACGGTACTGGGCGGCATCCTGGCGGGCTTGGTCTTCAAGCGCCGCGAGCTGCTCGCGCTCGGCGGTCAGCACCTGGCGTTGCTCAGCCAGCGCTTGTTCAGCGGCACCCTGGGCCAAGTGTGTCGCCTGCTGCCAGATGGCGACAAAGGCCTGCGACACCTCGCTCGGCAGCGCCGGCAGGCGGGTCTCGCCATTCAGCCGCTCAGCCAACCGCGCCCACCATTGATCGAGCAGCCCTCCCACTCGCGCCGGGCTACCGCGACCTAGCTCCTGCCGAACTCGCTCAACAGTCGGTCGCTCCCCTCGGGCAAGCACAGCGTCTGCAGCAGCGAATACGTCAGTTTCGGGTACGCCTATCGCCACGGGTCACCTCCGGCTATATTAGGTCTGATAATGAAATATTATCCGATCTTATTTTTTTAATATTGGAAATATAATACGTTGAACGTATTAAATATTACAGATCAGTTGTCGCTGGTTAGCGAAACGCCGTTGGATCTGCATTTTCTAGCGATCAACGCTCAGGAAGCAGCAGCGGCGTTCATCGCCGCTGGTACTGCAGCCAACACCGTGCGCAGCTACCGCAGCGCCCTCGCCTACTGGTCGGCGTGGCTGCAACTGCGCTACGGCCAGGCGCTGGGCGCTGAGGCCCTGCCCTCCACGGTGGCCGTACAGTTTGTGGTTGACCACCTGGCTCGTCCGACTGCTGACGGTGGCTGGGTGCACCTTTTGCCACCGACCATCGACGCCGCGCTGGTGGCTGCGAGGGTCAAAGCCAAACTCGGCCCCCTGGCCTACAACACCGTCAGCCATCGCCTGGCGGTACTCGGTAAATGGCACCGGATTAACGGCTGGGACAGTCCAACCGAGGCGGCGGCACTGAAGACCTTGCTGCGCGAAGCGCGCAAAGCCCAGTCGCGTCAAGGCGTATCGGTGCGCAAGAAAACCGCCATCGTCCTCGAGCCGCTGCAAGCGCTGCTCGCCACTTGCACCGACGGTGTGCGCGGGATCCGCGATCGCGCCCTGCTTTTGTTAGCCTGGAGTGGTGGCGGGCGGCGACGTTCCGAAGTGGTCGGATTGCAAGTCACTGATGTGCGGCAACTGGATGCTGATACCTGGTTCTATGCGCTGGGCACGACCAAGACCGATACCGGCGGAGTCCGCCGCGAGAAACCGCTGCGCGGGCCGGCAGCACAGGCCCTCACGGCTTGGCTGGAGGCCGCACCGGCCGAATCCGGCCCGCTGTTCCGGCGGCTGTATAAGGGCGGCAAGGTAGGAAGCGCTGGACTGTCCTGTGACCAGGTGGCGCGTATTGTCCAGCGCCGAGCGCTACTGGCGGGCCTCGACGGCGACTGGGCGGCGCACAGCTTGAGGTCGGGGTTTGTCACAGAGGCCGGACGTCAGGGCGTGCCGTTGGGCGAGGTGATGGCGATGACCGAGCACCGCAGTGTTGACACCGTGATGAGCTACTTTGAAGCTGGCGCACTACTAAACAGCAAAGCCACAATGCTCCTTCCGTAGTGGTATCACCCTCTACCATTAGCTAATCTCAAGGATGAGTACAGTACGGACAACCTTCATCACAACTTATTAGGTAAATTCCGACATTCACTCAGCGCGCCACCCAAGATGAGTCCATACAGCGCTAACCCGCACCCAACCCCGTTGATTTTGGAAGGCAGCTGATAGTGACTACCATTTAAAAAATATTGAAGAGCTAACAAGCATGAGCGGCAATAAAGGTGATGAATCAAGCTCTGAGCAAGCATTCATAAACAAGGGTTTTCTTAATGAGCGCTTAGCGACTCCGCCGCATTTCAGCCCCAAAACCGCCAGAGCCTACAAAACGGCCGTAAATTACTACCGCTACACTTGTGGGAGACAATTGCCCACCTCTGTAGCAGCAATCGTAGATTACCTATCGGCCTCCAGAAATTCATTTTCACCGGGCACGCTTCAAATCCACTTGTCCGCTCTATCAAACTGGCATAGCAACCAAGGTTTCGCAGACCCAACAAAGGATAAGGTCATCCGTGAATTCATGGCTCACATCAAAAGAACAAGCGGCCATGTTCCCTGTCGTCGCCAGTCGGTGACATTTAATGACTTAACTATAATGGATGATTATCTTAATGAGGATGCGCACGATGAGCATAGCAACCTGCTGCTCCCACCCAGCAACGAACAATTACGGTCGCTACGTGACCGAGTGATCCTGCTCCTGGGTTATTGGTGCTCGCTTTCAGCCAAGCAAATCGTGGGCTTGGAGATAACCGATCTAGAGATATCAAACACCCAAGGCATGCTGATCAATCTTTCCTCCTCCACTAATCATCAAGTTAAAGTGCTGGTTCCCTACCTGAAGCATCATTGCCCAGTGAGGGCGACTAAAGAATGGATGGCAGTGATACTCTCTAATAGAGGGCCTCTGTTGCGGCCAATAAATAGATGGGGAGAGATTAAAAATGACAAAATTAATTCGCAGTCGATTAATCTTATTCTTGAAACGATTGCGAGTAATTCGGGGGTTAACGCTCGCATCACCAGCACAGGTTTGCGTAATGGATTGACCGCTAACGAAGGGGGCGGAAGTTGGGATCGGGAATCAATACTCGCGCATGCAGGTTGGCAGGGTTACCTGAGCCGTCATGTCTAGGCTCTAGAGCGCAGCGCTCGCCGCAGGCATCATGAATCGAGACAAAACTTTCGACATAGCCCCCGAAGTTCAATGGGATACACTAAAGTACGTTTGGAAAACCAGCTTTTAATCCCAAATTCGGAGGGGCCGGCGAGCGCCGTGTACAGCAGTTTCTTCTCTCCTGGGACTAACATACCCATTTCGGCAAACAATTTACTGGCACGCAACCAGCGCGCTTGCGACCCAGGCAACTCAAGTAAAAACGCGCTTAAAGCCATCGCAAGCAAACGAGGGTAAGGTTCGATCACCTGTGCAACCCCAAGCAACGCAACTGAGGCATCACCAGAAAACTGGCGAGGGATTGAAAAGTTCCGTCCTGTGATTTTTTTGACCAGCTGATAACAAAATGGTGGAGCCTCAATCCTTCTCACATGACTTCTCAGCATAACCTTCATCAAATCATAGATGAGAGTCAATTCAGCGTTTGCTATAGATGGCTTGTATGTGATTAGCAGTTGAATTCTTGCCTGCATTATAAAAGCAAGGCCATTAATTTCATTAACGAGCGCTCCCGCCGGCCTGTAGCTAGATAACTCTGACGAAAAATGACATTCGTTTTCCAAGTGACTTTCAGAACTTATATACCTATTCTCGATCAAAAACCGACAAGCGTTTTCAGCCCGGTACTTCGTGCTTCCACAACGATATTCTGTACCCAATGAACACAACGCGCACTGGTGCTTCACACAAATCACATACCATCCAAATGCCCATTGCTCTCGCCAAATGGCAGTTTTCTTAGTTTTAAGGTCATCCTTCACGCAAGCTGGGCAGAAATTAATTCGCTCTAATGAAGGAATTAGCATAAATGAAGTCATGGGGGTCCTATGCAAACTAAGATCCCGAGGAATACAAGGCAGCGTCGAAACCAAGCGACCAAAGTCCTGATCGGTATAATAGTCGGCGTCACTATTAGTCCGACTATCTAAGTATTCTCTCATACCGCGAAAAATTTGATTTTCTCCACCCAGAGACGCATAAAACAAATGTCTCTCCACCCAAGAAGAAATAGTTTCATCGCCAAGCATCTCATTCACTGTTTAGTCCTTTTTCGCTATCGGCATCTCCCGCCCTTTTTTTATCAACTCCAGATCAATTTCTTCACGCCCTTCAAGTACCGCCCAAGAGGCGGCATTGCAAAGCATCTTCACAATAGTATCAAGCACACCATCTGATTCGCTCACCAAGTATTTGACGATTGCCGATTTACCCACATCAGAGGGCGACTTCAGCGGGAAAGTCATCGTGTACGTCGCTATAAAAGATCGCAGTGCTTGCTCATCCCGCCACGGCGTCAATTCAATTCTAGAAAACCGTCTGGCAAACTGTCGATCTGAATTGATTGCTTCATTGCATTCATGGGTGCCAATCGCAATGACCATAAGATGGTACGGAGCACCCGACAACTCCTTAATAAATTTCATATTTCTGGCTTGATCAGATCGATTAGCGTGTAGCATATCGTTGACCTCATCCAATACGATACCCCTAACATCTCTGGAAGCAATAGCAGCAGAAAGTTTCTCGTCCTCTAATCGACTACTCCTATACATGTTACCCGTAACCGCACCAATAAGGTCATCACTAAAAATACGATGGCCTGCGGCATGCTTTGCTCGGATAGTCATGGACGCCAGCGTAGCCCCTGAGCTTCGCCCGAATCCATACAAGCTCAATATTTTTTGATAAAGAGCGCTTTTACCCATCCCCCCACCTGAATGAATCAGCAAGCAAGGTGATTGCTGCTTTATAGGTAGCTGCAACATGTATTTAACATGTCCCAAAATTTTTGCAGCGAGCGGGTATTCAATCCAAACATCTTCGTTAATCATACGGATGCGCGTAGCGTCATCAGCGTCGACAATGCTACGACGACTTGGAATTACATGCGGGTAGCGTTCCAACTCGCTCATTTAATGCCTCATGCATCCACAGGAAATATTTTGGGTGGGGAATCATAATCATCGTCATCGATATTAACAGTCGCGACAGGCATTTCGATCACCCCAGAGGCACGGTCGAAACCAGTGGCGTTTTCCCGATGTTCTATTTTTTTCTTAGCTTGCTTAGTTAATTTCTTTGAATTTTCGACCAGCGCTCTATTTTTCTGAATCATCAAAAAAACCTCATCAGAGGTTACTTTGGCCGCACCGCGCCTATCCCTTCTAACCTCCCTTTTGGCCGCTCGATATTCTTCAATACTTATATCCGGCCTGGTTATGTCGCTATACGGTACTTGTATATATCGCTCCCCAGTAGGATTAACCCATATATGCCGCAATGAATTGGGGTTGTACTTGATCGAGCACTTTTTACCCGATATACAGGAAGCCAATGACGGCGACCAGTAGTTGATATTCCAAAGCATTATCCCCTGGCGCGTTATGACCCTCGACTCTTCAGGTAGAAAATCAATAAAAAATTCTTGTGGATTAGCGAGCAAGGCTGGGTGAGACAGCTTTCCATTTTCTGCTGTCCAGCCTTCAATCCACTTTTCATGAGGTGTCATGCCATCCAGCATACGGTGCTCACTGTGATGGTACGACTGGATTGCACGTGCGAACCATAATCTAAACTCGGCAAACGTTAGACAGGCTTTTCCCTCGCTGTCATAGTCCCCCCTCAGCACTACGTTTGAAAGTGTCGTTCCTGGAAGAAAGTGAATATAGCTCATCGCCAAAGTGCCATTCAGACGCTCTATATGCCCTCCCCACCAAGGTTTACCAATTGGTCGCCACGCTAAGTGTATTTTATTCTTCTTGGCGGCAATTCTAAAGAATTGTGACTTAAACTCCTTGGCGTTATCCATGGCGATTTCTTCTGGCCTACCGTAGTAGGGGTATTTAATATCTTCATCACCAAGTGCCTCAATCCATTTCCCCTTAGGACATACCGCATGTGTGATTGCCATTGCCACGTTATATGCCCCTGGGGCATTTAACGATAAGTAATAGCCGGGGACGACTCGATTATGCAAATCAATAATCAACGTCGCCCAAGGTCGACATAACGGTTTGCGTGTTTTTTCATCCACGATGATGCAGTCTATAACGCAGTGGTCCATCTGCCACTTTGCGAGTGGCCTTTGTGAATTGTTATGCTTGGGTCGAGCTGAGTGCTTATCATTTGCCCTCTTGACGCCTATGGACAATTTTGCCAAATCCGACTCGGGGCGCTCTTTCAATCTTTTTTTAACGGTTCCATAGGAGGGGCGAGGCACACCAGCTGCCCGACACATTTCTTCGGCCCTTAGAAAAACCTTCTTAATTGTGCTACCAGGGCCTTTCCATTCGTGATCAATAGCCGAACTTATTATGCTTTCTATATTGTAAGCGATAAACTTAGAACCTGTTTTCCTCCCCTTTTTTGATCTCAAAAGGCTACTTGGCCCTTCCTCATCATTATAGTTTCTTAAAAGCACATAAACACGAGACTCACTTAACGATAAAGCTGCCTGCAGTTTTTCGAACGCCTCATTATCTTCAATATTATGAAAATATTCTTTTATCGCAAGATACCGATACTCAGCCAGCTCCCACTCCTCCCACGATGCTCCAGCCAAATCTTTACTTGGCCGCTCGTTTGATGGGGAGGCAAAAGAAATAAGTTCAATATCCGATAAGTCGGCTTCAACAAAAAGATGATCTGCTTCGCAGTACAGCTGCACTGATGTTTCTGTAAGGGACGCTGCGTAGGTCCACACCTTCCCTTCATAGAGAAAGCGGTCGCTTTTTTGAATAATCATTAACGATCTGCATTTTATCTAAATGCAATAATTCAAGCAGAATGATATCTAAATGCAAAAAAACGCACATTTTTCAGACAGCTGGCGCAGGTGCGTAAAAAAATAATCAGAAAAATCAATGATATAAGTATTCTTGCAATTAAGTGTTTACGACACTTTCGCCTCAATATCTCCAAAGCGCTTCAGCTCTCAGGTGAATCCTTTGCCTGAGCATGCTGCCTGTTCGGCTGACCAGTTTCCGCATTTCGAAACGCTGAGCGAAATTCGCTGGGTTTGAGGCCGGTCTGCTTGCGAAAGAAACGGCTGAAGTATGCCGCGTCGTCGAACCCCAGATCGCGGGCGATCTGCTGGATGTCGAGCGCGGTATACGCCAGCTGACGTTGTGCTTCGCGAACGACTCGCTCGCTGATGATCGCGGTCGGCGATTCACCCAGACCTTCGCGAGTGGCTCGGCCCAGCGTGACTGGCGTGATTCCCAGCGCTTCGGCGTACAGGCCAAGCGGCCAATGTTGTCTGAAATGCGTGTCGACCAACTCGCGAAACTGGATCAGCAGCCGGGACCGCCTGCCATTGGCTGGACGAGCCATCGGCACTGGCTGTTCCAGCCGGACGACATGTACGAGTAGCGCGAGCAACAATGCGTGCCCGGCGGCGACATTGCCGCGTTCCTGGCTCTGCGCTTCAGTCTGGATCAGCTGGATCAGCGGCCAAATCGGCTCTTCGCCGTCTGCATCCCACGGCAGCGGCACTACGGCCGGACGTTGCATCAAGGCCAGCAGCTCACTGGACAGGATCCGCGCCATCGACTCCAGCGGGCGCTGTGCTGCCGTGATGACCGGCCCGTCAGTTTCGGGGCTGTAGCGAAAGGCATGCACGGTGCGCTGCGGCAGCAGGATCAGGCACGGCGCACGGAAGCCCATGCGGCTGTTCTCCAGCGAAACTTCCCCCTCGCCACTTCGCACATAGACGATCTGCAGCAGCGAGTCATGCTGATGCGGCTTGATTTCGCGCTGATGCATGTCGCCGCGTTCGTTGATCCACTCCAGGTGCAGCAGGTCCTGCCATGCGGGCAATGCAGCCTGACCGTACAAGGCATAGTTGGGAATGCGTTTACTCATGAATTCCTGCCGTCGTGCCGGTGCCCGGCGCGAAAAAATTGCACTGTTTGTCCTAGTGGTTGTTCAGTCTGTCATACGCCTTTGACGTTAAATGTAACCATCTGTGTTGCAGCGTGACGGCCGCGCCCTCTCCCGCCTCTGGCCCACGCCCCAAAAAAACGAACTCTATGAATATGCCGACCTGGCGTGAATGGCTGTTTTCGGCCAAGGCGCTGATTGCCGCCTTGCTTGCGCTGTACATCGCACTGGCGATACCGCTGGAAAACCCTTACTGGGCCATGGCCTCGGTCTATGTCGTGTCGCATCCATTGTCCGGGGCGACGCGTTCGAAAGCGATCTATCGCGCGCTGGGTACGTTGCTCGGGGCAGCCGCTTCGGTCGTGCTTCTGCCGACGTTCGCTCAGCAACCGGTGATGCTGAGCCTGGCGATCTCGTTGTGGATCGGCGCCCTGCTCTTTCTCTCATTGCTGGACCGCTCGCCACGCAGCTACATCTTTCTACTCGCTGCCTATACGGTGCCGCTGATCAGCCTCGCCGAGGTCAACCACCCGGCGACCATCTTCGATGTCGCCTTGGCGCGTTCCGAGGAGATTCTGCTCGGTATCGTCTGCGCCAGCGTGGTGAACGCTGTGCTGTTTCCCAGCCGCATCGCGCCGACCCTTGCCGCGAAGATGCACCTGCTGTTGCGCGATGGGCGTGGTGCCGTCAGCCGGATGCTCAACACCCAGCACCTGGGCGAAGCCGACCAGCGTGCGCTGAATGCGCTGCTGATGGATGTGATGGGGTTGGACGCGATGATCAGCCATCTCAGCCACGACAGCGGCAGTCATTTCTCCACCGTTCATGCTCGCGAATTTCGCGCGCGGATGGCGATGTTGATGCCCCAGCTAATCTCCACCGCGGACTCGCTGCACCGACTTCAAACCGAGCTACAGGGCTTGCTGCCGGAACTGGTGTATTACCTGCAGCAGGTGGATCGCTGGATCCAGTCCGACGCCGAGGCTGTGCACGGCGAGCATCTGCGCCAACGCAGCCTGCAGCTGGCGGCCTGGCTGGGCGACAGCTATCCGGCGCATGCCCTGGCGATCGACAGTGGCCTGCGCCAGCTGCGCGCGTTGATCGACCTGTGGCAGGACTGCCTCGACCTCTACCAGCAGTTTCATGAGGGCCATCCCGAGGCGGTACCGACGCTGCGCTATCACGTACAGCAACTGGTCGGCGGGCCACGCCACTATGACTACGGCCTACTGGCATTCACCGCGGCTTCGGTAGCGCTGTCGGTGTTCTGCCTGAGCATGCTGTGGTTCGTATCCGGTTGGGAGCACGGCTATAGCGGCGTGTTCATCGCCGCGGTGGCTGGCTGTTTCTTCGCCAGTCAGGACAATCCGGCGCCGTTCATCAAGTCGTTTCTGGTCGCCACGCTCATTTCCTCGACGGCCGCCGGCATCTACCTCTTCGCGTTGATGCCCAACGTGCACGATTTCGGCAGCTTGGCCATCCTGCTCGCCGTGCCGCTGCTGTTGCTGGGCACCCTCGCCGGTCGACCGCAACACGCCGGAACAGTGATCGTGATTGCGGTGCAGACGATCTCCAACATCACCCTTCAGGACAGCTACCGCGCCGATTTTCAGCTGTTTGCCGACATCGCGCTGTCCACCGCGCTGGGCGTGCTCTTCGCCTTCGTCTGGGCCCGTCTGACCCGGCCGTTCGGTACGCTCTGGGCGGCGCGGCGATTGGTACGCCACGGCTGGCTGAGCCTGGCGGCGCTGGCAGACCTGCGACGTTGGCGCAACGAAGCCGATGATGTCTCAAGCTTCATCGACCGTATCGCCCAGCTGCTGCCACGCCTGGCTCAGCTGGATGACGATCGCCTGGCGCTGAACGACGCCACGCGCGAGCTGCGCGTCGGTTTTCGCCTGCTGGAACTGCGTGAACTGCGGCTGACGCCCGCCATCGAGCGGAAGCTGGAGCCGGTGCTGGGCATGATCCGCGCGCATTTCCTTGCCTGCGCCACCGCGCATAGCCAACTGCCGGCACCGGAGCCCTTACGCGACGCACTCGAGGCCACATTGCTGGATTTGCAGCGCGATGCTTCGCCCAGCGCACACCAGGCGGCGCAGGTGGTGCACGGCTTGCGACTGGCGCTTTTCGCCGACGCATCGGCCAGCGTGCGTGCGGCACCGGGAGGCCCCCCACCCGAAGCCGGCCTCTCCCCCGCTGGAGCGCACGCATGACCGGTCACCTCGATGTGTACGGCGTCTATGTACCGGTCCTGCTGGTTGCCATGCTGGCCGCCTACGGCGTCAAGAGCCTGCTCGCCAACGTGCTGCAGCGCACCGGCTTCTACCGCTGGGTCTGGCATCCGCCGCTGTTCAACCTCGCCCTGTACATCATCGTGCTCGGGGCCCTGTTCAATCTCCTACCCCGGATGTGAATCGTGAAGAAATGGATACCCGCCGCCGGCTCGGTGCTGCTGACCCTGCTGGCGGTTGTCATCGCCGTCGTCGTCAGCCTGCACCTGTGGGACTACTACATGGAGGCACCCTGGACCCGCGACGGCCACGTGCACGCCGACATCATTCAGGTCGCACCGGATGTGTCCGGGCTGGTGACCGAACTGCACGTGCGCGACAACCAGAAGGTCAGCCGCGGCCAGGTGCTGTTCGTGATCGACCGGGCACGCTTCGAACTGGCGGTCGACGAAGCCCGAGCCGCGGTGCTCGAACGCCGCGCGCAGTTGGACCAGGCGCAACGCGAAGCCAGGCGTAATCGGGTGCTGAAAGACCTGATCGCCGCGGAAACCGTCGAGATCGGCGACACCCAGGTCAAGCGCGCCGCTGCCGCCCTGGCCACGGCAGAGGCCGCCCTCGGCGTGGCGCGTCTGGATCTCGAACGCACCACCGTGCTCAGCCCGGTGGATGGCTATCTCGGCGACCAGACGATGCGCGTGGGCGATTACGTGAAAACCGGTACACCGGTGCTGTCGATCGTCGATACCGATTCACTGCGCGTCGAAGGCTACTTCGAAGAAACCAAGCTGCACGCCATCGAGATCGGGCAGCCGGTGGACATCCACGTCATGGGCGAAGCGCAGCATCTGCGTGGCCATGTGCAGAGCATCGCCGCAGGCATCGAGGATCGCGACCGTGTGCGCGGCAACTCGCTGCTGCCGAATATCGACCCGAGCTTCACCTGGGTGCGCCTGGCGCAGCGAATTCCGGTTCGCGTTGTGCTGGACGACGGCCAGCAGAGCGACATTCGCCTGGTGGTCGGTCGTACGGCGACGCTATCCGTGCTGCCGTGGTCGCACGACACATCGGCGATGGTCAGCCAATGAGGCGCACGGTATGCACGCTGCCGTTCGCGCTGACTACGCTGCTCGCCGCCTGCAGCGCGGTGGGCCCGGACTACCGCGTGCCAGACGAAGCCGTGGTCTTGCAGCCCGCTGCGCAGAAGCCCTTCGATCTGGCCGGCAACGAGCGGGTCGAACAGGCGCCGCTGCCGGACGATTGGTGGCGGCTCTATGACGATCCGACGCTCAATCAGCTGGTGAGTGAAGCCCTGATCGGCAATGCCGACGTGCGCCAGGCGTATCACAACCTGCGTCGCGCCTATGAAGGCTTCCAGATGGCACACCACGCGCAGGAAGTCGTGGTCGGCGGCAACGGCTCGGTTGCACGCGGCCAGCTGTCCAGCGAAGCCCTGGCCCTGGAGGAAAAACTTTCCGTGATGAACCTCGCTGACGCCGGCCTCAGCGTGGGTTACCAGCTCGACCTGTTCGGTCAGCTGCATCGCGCCGCGGAAGCAGCGGGAGCCGATGCCGACGCCAGTGCCGCGCTGCTCGACACGGCCCGCATAACTGCCGTGGCCGGGGTGGTACGCAGCTACATGACGGCCTGTCATGCCAGCGAGGAACTGACGATAGCGAAGCATTCACTGGCGATTCAGCAGCAACAGCTGGATGTCGCCGAGCGCCTGTTCGTGGGCGGTCGTGGCAACGAAGTCGATGTGGCCCGCGCCCGCGCCCAGCTGGAGGCCCTGCGTGCCGAACTGCCGCCATTCGAAGCGAAGAAGGCGGCCGCTTTGTATCAGCTCGCCGCCCTGCTCGGCCGCACGCCCGGAGACCTTCCCGAGACGATCAGCGCCTGCAGTCACGCGCCACAGCTGCGCCAGGCGATCCCGCTGGGTGATGGCACCGCCCTGCTCAAGCGCCGTCCGGATATCCGTGCGGCCGAGCGCGCACTCGCCTCCGCCACAGCACAGATCGGCGTCGCCACGGCGATGATGTATCCGCAGGTCAGTCTCGGCGCTGCGGCCGGTTACACCGGAATGCTCGAACACCTCGGTAATCCAGTGACCCGTCGATGGGAATTCGGCCCGTCGATCAGCTGGCATTTTCCGACCCGGGTCGATCGCGCGCGCATTCGCGCCACCGAGGCCGAAGCCGCTGCCGCCCTCGCCCGCTTCGATGGCGTTGTGCTCGACGCGTTGCGCGAGACCCAGACCCTGCTCACGCACTACGCCCATGACCTGCATCGTGACCAGGCGCTGGGCGAAGCACGCGATGCTGCGCGAGCCGCCGCGGACCACACACGCCGGTTGTACCAGGAAGGACGACTGGCCTATCTCGACAGCCTCGACGCCGAGCGCACCCTGGCAACGGCCGAGGCCGCCCTGGCGGCATCCCAGGCTCAGCTTTCGCAGGATCAGGTGAACCTGTTCCTCGCGCTGGGGGGCGGCTGGCAAAGCATGCAAGCGGCGGCGCGTGTTGAAAAACCATTGCCGGACGTGCCTGGCCAATAACCCAACGAGGTTCTAGTCGATGGACATGCTGCAAGCGATGCGGGTATTCGTCCGGGTAGTCGACGCCGGCAGCTTCACCGCCGCGGCGAAGCTGATCGACATGTCCACCGCGCAGGTTTCCCGCCTGGTGGCGGAGCTGGAGAACCACCTCCATGCGCGCCTGCTCAACCGCACCACGCGGCGGTTGGCGCTGACCGAGGTCGGCGCACGTTTTCTCGAACGATCGCGCGAGATCCTGGCGCAGCTGGACCAGGCGCAGGCGGAAGCCTGTGGGGCTCATCTGACACCGCGCGGGCGACTGCGCGTGCACTCGACAACGGGGCTGGGCATCCAGCTGCTGGCGGGACTGGCTGGGAGATACGCTGAGCGCTACCCCGACGTGAGCCTCGACCTGAGCCTTTCGCAACACCAGCCCGACCTGTTGGAAGCCGGGCTCGACGTCATCATCACGCTGTCCCGCGAGCTACCGGATTCCGAGCTGATCGCCCAGAGACTGGGTGAGGTTGGCAACGTTGTCTGCGCGGCGCCCGGCTATCTCCAGCAGCATGGCGTGCCGCAGCGACCGTGCGACCTGCAACAGCACCGCTGCCTGCGTCTGGCAGACCCGGTCTTCGCGGATGAATGGCGCTTCATCGCAGACGGTGCCGAAGACGTGATTCGTCCAGGCGAAGCGTTCAAGGTCAACGTTGCTGAGGCCATGGCCAGCGCAGCAGAGGCCGGCATGGGCATCTGCCTGCTGCCCGACTATGTCGCGGCTCCGGCCCTGCAGCGCGGCGCACTGCTGCGCCTGTTGCCCCGCTATCGTCTGCAGGAAAAGCAGATCCACGCGCTCTACCCGTCCCGGCGTTTTCTCGACGCGAAGATCAAGACCTGGGTCGACTTTCTCGCGCTGGAGCTGCCGCGCGCATTCGCCGGCTACCACCGCATCCTGCAGGACCCGGCCCATTGGGCCTGACCGATTGTTGCGCTGCGGGTAAAGGTGCTTCACCGCTGGTGCGGTTTTTCCGCTGCTGGTCGGTCACTAAAATTGTCGGGTGGCAACAGACGCTAGAAGCCAGTCCGCTCCTTCGTCGGTCGAGCGCTCCTTCGATCGATCGTCCTGCCACCTTTTGGCTGCCTCCCCACATGGCAGCCTCGTTTATTTCCCGGCGTCTGCCATCCGGCAGGTGCTGCACGCAAGAAGCTGCCCCCTGTCCCAGCGACCTGGGCGCGCAGCGCTCTGGAGGTTACCTGTGAACAAACTGATCTGGATTGCCGGCCTGGCACTAAGTGCCCAGCTGGCGTATGCCGCCGATGAAGCCAAGCCTTATAAATATGGCGACACACTGGATATCGCCGAGGTGATTTCGATAGACGTGCCTGCCGGCGGCTGCGAGGTCGTGACGGCCCGGATGACCTATGTGGATTCCAAGGGTGAAACCCACGAAACCACGTACCTGCGCCAAGGCCCGGACTGCCACGATTTCTAGGCCCTTGTGGCGTATCCGATCCGCAATGACCGCGCGTCGCAGCGCTGGCTCATGGACGGGCCAGGTGCACGCCCGTGTCCGGCAAGCGGTTTCTGAATGAGGCAGAACGGTTTCGGCTGTTTTACTGTCCGAGCCCCAGGGCTCATTACATTCAGGACCGCATGACCATTCCGATCTCTACCTGCCGCACGGCGTACCGCCCTGCCGCTACCCGAGCAGTACCTGGCAACACCCGCTCATTCCTGTCGGCAATCGCCGCAGCGGCGTTGCTCGGGCTTGCCGGTTGTGGCTCCCAGCAGCCGGAGACTCCCGCGCCCAAGCCGGAAGAAGTCCGCGCCAAGATCGTTCGCCTGATCCCCGCCGACATTCCCGATCGTCAGGGTTGGGCTCGGGACATCTACTCAGCCTTCGATGCGCTGGATATTCCGCCGAACGATGAAAACATCTGCTCGGTATTGGCCGTGACGGTGCAGGAATCGACGTTCCAGGCGACCCCGCCGGTGCCCGGCCTGGCGAAGATCGCGCGAGAGGAAATCTACCGGCGTGCCGGCCGCCTGCACGTCCCACGGTTCGTGGTGGATGCGGCGCTGGACGTGAAGTCGCCCAACGGCAAGACCTATAGCCAGCGTATTGCGGCGGTGCGCACCGAAGAGCAGTTGAGTGCAATCTTCGATGATTTCGTCGGCATCATGCCGCTCGGCAAGCAGTTGTTCGGCACGCTCAACCCGGTCAAGACCGGCGGCCCGATGCAGGTCAGCATCGCCTTTGCCGAAGACCGCCGATGGACCTACCCCTATGAACGGCAAGGCTCGATTCGCGACGAAGTCTTCACACGCCGCGGTGGCATGTATTTCGGCATCGCCCACCTGCTCGACTACCCGACCAGCTATCGCGAACCGCTGTACCGCTTCGCCGACTTCAATGCCGGCTGGTACGCCAGCCGCAACGCCGCGTTTCAGGCCGCAGTCAGCCGTGCCAGTGGCATCAAACTGGCCCTCGACGGCGATCTGATCATTCACGGCAGCAGCAAGGCCGGTCAGACCGAGCGTGCGGTTCGCGCGCTCGCCGGCAAGCTGGACATGAGCGAGACGGCGATTCGCAACGCGCTGGAGCGCGGCGACAGCCACGGTTTCGAGGAAACCGACCTGTATGAAAAGGTCTTCGCACTGGCCGAAAAGCGCGCCGGCAAGCCGTTGCCTCGGGCGGTGCTGCCGGGAATCCGGCTGGAGAGCCCGAAGATCACCCGCAACCTGACCACCGCCTGGTTCGCCAACCGGGTCAATGACCGGCATCTCGCGTGCATGAAGCGCGCCCGCAGCTAGCGTGCGCACTCGCTGACCAGGTGGCGCACGCCCGCGGAGACGTCTGTTTCGATTGTTTCGATACTGCCGCGGCGTCGCGGCCCCTCGTCCCTTGAACAAGGGCTGACAAAACACGGGGCTATCCGCGGCAGCCAACCGCTGCACATTGATGCCCTGCCCGATGGTCAGGAACCTGACCGGAGCGAGTCGTTCTACTGCCTAGGTCTTGATGTTTCGCACACGCTCCGCCCGGCAGCCACCGTGCCGGGCGCCCCGTCACCGTTGCTGCAACGGTTAGCGAAACTGGACAGCCATCGACTCAGCCGACAAGGAGCTTGCCATGCCTGCCCTATCCGCCATTCCTGAATGCTGTTGGAGCGCCAGCGCGCCGCCAGGCAATTTTCCGCGTCTGACCGGCGACAGTCGGTGCGATGTGGTGGTGATTGGCGCCGGCATTGTCGGGTTGAGCGCCGCCATGACGTTGTGCGAAGCCGGCAAGTCCGTGGTGGTACTCGAGGCGCGTGAAGTGGGTGGCCAGGTCACCGGACGCTCTACCGCAAAGATCACCACCCAGCATGCGCTGATCTATCGCTACCTGATCGATACCTTCGGCCAGGAGTTGGCGCAGTGCTACGCCGACGCCAACCGTGAGGCGGTGGAGCGGATTCGCCACTGGGTCACGAGCCACGCCATCGACTGCGACTATCAAAGGCAGTCCGCCTTCGCTTACGCCTGCTCCGCCGATTGGCGGTCAGCCATCGAAGAGGAAGCCGAAGCGGCGCGCCGCCTGGGCTTTGCCGCGCGCGTGGTCGACCAGCCGCCGCTGCCCTTCGCCACCGCTGGCGCACTGGAATTCCCCGACCAGGCGCAGTTCAACCCGACCCGCTACCTGATCGGCCTTGCCAATACGCTGCAGGCGCGCGGTGGGCGAATCCACCAGCACACCCGCGCGAAGAGTTTCGAACGCCAAGAACGCTGGCGCGTCGGTTTCGACAATGGGAGCGTGGAAGCCGACCAGGTGATTCTCGCTACGCACATGCCGGTCGAAACACCGGTCGACCTCGTCAGTCCGACCCAGCCGCGCTGCCATGTGGCCATGGCTTTTCGCCCGCAGGCCGGCGCGCGGCTGGAGGGCATGTTCATCGGAGTCGACGAGCCGACCCACTCGATTCGTATGGCGCGAGATGACGAAGGCCCGCTCTTCATTGTCCTCGGCCCGCGCTTCAGGACCGGCCAGGATGGCAACGTCGCCCAACGCTTCGTCGATCTTGAACACTGGGCACAGCGCAACCTGCCAGTGGGCGAAGCGGTGTGGAGCTGGTGCAATGAGGATTACGACACCGCTGACCGGATGGCCTATGTCGGTGAGCCGGATCGCGAGCAGTCGCCCGGCCTGTTCGTCGCTACCGGCTTCAATGGCTGGGGTATCAGCAACGGCACCGCCGCAGGGCTTGGCATCGCGCGGCAGATCATCACCGGACGCCGTCCGTGGAAGCATCTTTACGATCCTAATCGGCCTTCCCCGGATGACTTCAATCAGAGCAGCGACAGTCACTCGCTGGTCGACGACCTGGATTCCATCGCGCCGGGCGAAGGCGGTGTGGTCACACGCGGCGACGAAAAGCTCGCTGTATGGCGCGACGACGCTGGCATCCTGCACGCCGTATCCGCCGCATGCACACACATGGGCTGCAACGTGACCTGGAACAACGCCGACCGTACCTGGGATTGTCCGTGCCATGGCTCGATCTTCCAGGCTGACGGCGAGGTCATACACGGCCCGGCCATCGAACCGCTGGCAGCAAGGTCGCTCTGAATATGCACCCGGGCGAATTCTTCGCCGCTGACGCCTGCTGTCGCTGTGCAGCACAAGCCGTACGCTGCGTTCCATGAACGCAGCGCGACTGTTTAATAGTCGCGCTTGCCGTCGCTCTATCAGGCCGTTAAAAAACTACCTGCTAGCGCTGGGTGATCGACGTGCTGTTGCCAGTGCCGTTCTGGATGATGGCGGCGCTTGGCGGCGCGGCGAATTCCGTCAGCTGATTGAGCACGGCGACATTGGCATCGCCGGTCTGGCTGATTGAAGCCGTGCCATAGGCGGCATCCTGCACGACATCGATCTCGTTGGACGAACCGGTCTGGGCAATCTCGAGCACCGGGCCATCGTAACCCTGGCTGATGTTGACGCGGTTGTCGTTGCCCACAGAGCTGCCGCGGATCGTTCCTGTGCGTGTCGTCTGCCTGGCGGCCAGCTCGTTACCGATGCCATCCTGGGTAAAGGTGAGGTTGCTGAACCCCGCCCACTGCTCGACCTGCGCACTGTTGGCGCTGCCGAGCTGCTTCAGGTCGACCTCCCCTGTGTAGTACCGCCCGCCCACCTGGGTAACAGTGGCCTCGTTGAAGGCGCCGTCCTGTTCCACGGTAACCGCCCCGCCATAGGCAAAGACGTTCTGGTCGATGGTGATCCGGTTGTTGCTGCCGAACTGCTGGGTAGTGGCGGTTGCAGCACCATTCTGAGTGACTTCGGTGAGGTTGTCCGTGCCGAAGGTTCGGCTTTCCAGCCCATTGGCATAAAACAGCTGCTCGACCCGATGGACGTTGCCCGCGCCCTGCTGGTGGATGGTCGCCTGCGATCCGTTACCTTCGGTTTGCACCACCTCGGCAACGTTCTCGTCTCCGAGTTGAATGACCGATGCCGAATGCCCGAAGGTGTAATCACTGGCCTGATACACCGTCGCTTGGTTGGCAGTTCCGCTCTGGAAAACCTCGACCTGATTGTCGAGATTGAGCTGCGTTGTCTGAGCCGAATTGTCGCCGCCGTCCTGCTCGACACGCGAGAAGTTGGTATTCCCTTGCTGCAACTGCATCGCCGTATTCGAGCCACCACTCTGCTCGAGGACGACCTCGTTGTCGTTTCCGGTCTGGGTGGTTTCAGCCAGTGCCAAAGCCAGGCCCGGCAGCGAGCCAAGCAGGATGCAGGCGATAAGCGGTTTATGCGCGGACATGCGGGACACTCCTTCGAATACTGTTGTTGGCCGACATCATGCTGGCCTTGTCTGGCGCCTCCCTCACCGCTACCGCTCCCCTGAACGCGCCGATTGTTCGCCCAGTGGCGTCACCCGGGTATCGCCCTGACGGTGTAGAGCAACCGGTGTTTAGACCAACGGCGGCTTAAGTCCAAATGCCGAGACGCTCGCGCATTTGCGCGGTGATGGTCTGCCTGGTCCGCGGCATCTCTGCCCAGGGATCGTCGTCGCCCAGTTGCTCCAGGCGTTCCAGCAGATTGCGCACGGTCCAGAGGTTGGCGCCCTTGAGGTCCGCCAGCTCGTCGCGATGGATGGGCACGGAAACCGGCAGGTCTTCGCGTGCACGCACCGAATAGGGAGCGACGGTGCTGGCGCCGCGACTGTTGCGCAGGTAATCGATGAAGATGCGGCCGACCCGGTTCTTCGGTCCGCTGACCGCCGAGAAGTGCCCTGGTAGGAGCTTGGCCATGTACTGGGCGATGGCCTGGCTGAAGCGCTTGGCCTCGCTCCACTCGTGCACGGGGTCGAGGGGCACGATGATGTGCATGCCCTTCCCTCCGCTGGTCTTTAGAAACGAAACCAGGCCGATCTCGTCCAGCAGGGTCTGCGTCAGCTGTGTCGCTTCGATCATGCGTTTCCAGGGCAGCGCGGGATCCGGGTCGAGGTCGAGGACGAAACGGTCCGGGTGCTCGAGGTCTGGCGCCACGGCATTCCAACTGTGCAGTTCGACGGTGCCCATCTGCGCCGCACCGACCAGTGCTTCGGCGTTGTCGATTACCAGCAGCGCGCCATGCTTCGGGTCGAGTGCCGGGTCGAGCTGCGTGATATGCGGGATGGCCAGCTTGTCGGCGTGTTTCTGGAAGAACAGCTCACCGCTGATTCCTTCCGGTGCGCGCACCAGAGCCAGCGGGCGGGCCTTGAGTTGCGGCAGGGCCCAAGGTGCGATCTGCGCGTAGAAGCGGGCCAGCTCGATCTTGGTGGTTCCACTGCTGGGATCGATGACGCGGTCGGGATTGGAGATCTTGATGCGCCCGCGGGCGATGGGATCCGTCCTGCCGCGCGTGCCGGCCGCTCCAGGCTTGGCAGCCGCCTTGGGTCGCTCATGGGTAATCGCTTTCGCCGGCTTGTCAGAGCGCAAGCCATGAAACACCGAATGACGCACCACGCCCTGGCGGGTCATCTCGGCGAACGCCACCTCGCACATCAGCTTCGGCTCCAGCCACTGCGCGCCACGGGCATCGGCGGCCGGCGGCGCCTTGGCCAGCGGGCTTTTATCGGTTTCCAGCTTCTTCAGCTTCTTGTGCAGGCTTTGCAGCGTTGCATGGTTGAAGCCGGTGCCGACCTTGCCGGCGTAACGCAGTTCGCCCTTGTCATCATGCAGACCGAGGAGCAGCGCGCCGAAACCGGTGCGGGTGCCCTTGGGCTGGGTGTAGCCGACGATGATGAATTCCTGCCGGTTGCTGCATTTGATCTTCACCCAACTGCTGCTGCGCCGGGAGGTGTAGCTGCTGCCGACGCGCTTGCCGATCAGGCCTTCGAGCTTCATCTGGCAGGCGCTTTCCAGAATGCTGTCGGGCTGCTCGGTGAAGTCCTCGGAAAAACGCAGCAGCTCACTGTCGCTACCTTGCAGAACCTCGTGCAGTGCCGAGCGGCGCTGCTCCAACGGTACCTGACGCAGGTCCATGCCGTTCAGGTAGGGCATGTCGAACAGATAGTAGAGAATGTTGCCGCTGCGGCCTGCTTCGAATGCGTTCTGCAGCGCCTGAAAATCCGGGGTGCCCTCCTCGTTCGGCACCACCACCTCACCGTCCAGCCAACCCGACTCCAGGCCAAGTCCGGCCAGCGCTGCGGCCTGCTGGGGCATTTTCGCCGTCCAGTCGTGGCCGTTGCGGGTGAACAGCCTGACCTCACCGGAATCGATGCGCGCGAGCATGCGGTAGCCGTCGAACTTGATCTCGTAGCGCCAGTCGCCGGCGGGCACCGAATCGACCAGGGTGGCCAGCTGTGGTTTGAAGCTCTCCGGCAGCTCAGCCGGAACCGCGCCTTCCAGGGTGACTGCCGCCTTCTGCTGCCCCGTTTGACGCTTCTTCGCCGGTGCCTTGACCGGCTTGGCCGGAGATTCGGCGATCCGCGCCTTGGCTGCGCCACGCTTGCGCGGCACCAGGGTTCGGTCGCTGAGCACGCTATCGGGTTCGGCTGCGACGATGTCGTAATCGCCCTCCTCGCGCGCCGCCTCGTCACGCGACTTGATCAGGAACCACTGTTCTTTCTTCCCGTCCATCCGCGTGCGGACCAGGTTCCAGCTGCCGGCGAGCTTTTCGCCCTCGAGACTGAACTTGAGCTTGCCCTTGCGGTAACCCTCCTGCGGATCGCCCTGTGGTTTCCACACACCCCGATCCCAGACGATCACATCGCCGGCACCGTAATGCCCTTCGGGGATATGCCCCTCGAAGGTGGCGTACTCCAGCGGATGGTCTTCCACGTGCACCGCCAGCCTGCGCACGCTCGGATCCAGGCTCGGCCCTTTGGGAATCGCCCAACTCTTCAGCGTGCCATCCAGTTCCAGGCGAAAGTCGTAGTGCAGGCGCGTCGCGTCATGCTTTTGGATGCAGTACTGCAGAGTCTGGCTCTTGCGCGATTTCGGCCGCGCCTTGCCAGCGGGTTCCGGCGTGGCGGCGAAGTCGCGCATGCGTTGATAGTCGTCGAGCGCCATGGCTGAGCTCCGCGTCGAAACCAGGGGTCATTCCAGCTTGCCGGCATCCGTCGACGTGTCATCAGCGCCACCGGGGGCCGAATGACGCGCGGGATCGGTGGATGTCTCCTCGCCGGGCTGCGGCACCACCAGGCGACCATCCTCGGTGACCGTCCTTCCCTGCTGGTCCTTGCGGGTTTCGACTTTTTCTTGCGGCGTGGGGTTGCCCATCGGGCTCGGACGCGACCCGGTATCGTCCCGCGGGGTACCGGCAGGAAACTGTGCGACGGCTGGTGTCACGACCAATGCGCTGAGTAATGTCGCAAGCAGTAGTTTGTTCATTTCGGTCTCCGGCGAGGCTGCGTACTTAATTTGGTCATCCTCTGCCGGTATGAGTTCAGCCAGCGACAAGCGCCGCGACGTGGGAAGTTCCGATGAGCGGTGGTGGTGAAACTCGTCGCGCTAGAGCCTCTGCGCGAGCTAATCCCATCGATGGACAGATCGCCGCATTTACAACCGGGATCAGGCTGCTACGGTTGAGAGACGTCGCAAAACCAGGGGTGCGCAGCGAACGCCGTACTGCGCTTCAGTCACCCTCCTTAGCTAGGGAGGATTTATGAATACGCGTCTTCCTCTGTTCAAGATCGAAGCCATTCTGCACACCTACCTGCGCCCGTTTCACTGCGAGGTACGCGATGAAACCGACAGCTCGCTCAGCGTGCGCCTTTTTCACGAACCGCCGAACGAAGAGCTGACCGTGCTCGGTATTTCCTATGACCAGTGCCGTGATGCAGCCAATCTGGTGCGCCTGGCTCAGGAGCTGCGTATAGAGATGCGCGCGACCCGCAGCACGCTGCCGAGCGAAGGCGGCCGCTTCGAGACGGTGGAGTGAGCCGCCGATAATCAGCGCGACGAGCGCGCCGCACGATTGGCGCCACGCTGCCCACGGCTCATGTACCGGAGGAACACATCATGGCCGTAGCTGTAGGAGTGGGACGCTTCTGCCGACCGAAGCGCTGCCAGGCCCGCTCGTGCAGATAGAACACCAGGGTATTGCACAACGGCTCGATCAGCGCGACGGCCCCGCCTATCACCAGGCTGCCGGTCAGCGCATAGACCACGGTGAAGGCCGTGGCGAAGTGCAGCACGGCGAAGGTCAGAGTTTTGATCAGGGGGCGTGGTTTCATGGGCAGCTTCCACCGTCAGCATGGACTGCTGTGCATGCCGTGAATGAGTTGGGAGTCGGTCCGGCCGGTCGCGGCCGGACCTGCGGGCGGGAACTCAGCGCTTGGCTTCGACCTTCGGCTCTGCCGCGCGAGTGAGATAGGCTTGGGTCAGTTCGGCGAGGTGATCGCGCAGCCAGTCAGCCATGGCAATCTCCTCGACCAGGATGCGTTCGCAGACTTCCTTGGTCTGCATGTCACCTACCGCCTCGGCAGCGGCGATCAGGATCTTGTACGAGGCGATCTCCAGATTTTCGAAGACGTAGCCCATCTGCGCGCCCTTGACGACCTCGTCGTTGACCATCATCCCGCCCATGGCCTGCCCCATCGCCATCATCTTGCCGCCGAGGTCCTTGAGCCCTGAATAGGACTTGTCGTAACGCTGCAGGCAGCCTTCGATCAGCTTGGCCTGGTTCTGCGTCTCGGTGATGTGCTGCTCGATTCGCGCCTTGAGTTCCGGATAGTGCTCGATACGGCTGGCCTGCTTGTTGAGCATGGTCTCGGCCTGTGCTTCCATGGCATGCGCATCGCGCAGCCATTCGATGAGGCGTTCTGTACGGACGTCGTTGCCGGTCTGTGCGCTTTGCATGGCTCACTCCAATCTGGTCGGGGAATACTGGGCCTTTCTTCGCAGCCCGCTTGAAATTTGTGAGGCACCCCGCGCACAGGAGTTCCGCCCATCCGTCCGGGGTGGTCCGTCTGCTCTGCCCTGAACTTTCGCGGGTCAGCGTCTGTCATTGGGCCAGATATAGCCAACGGGATCACCACCATCGAATTTCCAGCTTTCCTCCTGCAATGGGACCAGCACATCAGCCAGCCGGCGTTGCGCACCATCGTTGCGGCGCTGTTCGTCGCGCTGGTCCTCAGCCTGTTTGGACGGCTACTGACCGCGTTGATGCTGCGTCTGGCTCGGGCTTTTCTGTTCACCCGAGAGCTGTCCGAACAGCTGGAGAAGCCCATTCGGGTGTTGCTGCCGCTGATCGGCGTGCAGGGCGTATGGACGTCGGCCCCGAACGATCTGCTGTTGATCGATGCCGCACGCCACGTCACCACACTCCTGATCATCGCCACCCTGACCTGGCTGGTGATGCGCTCGCTGCGCGGCCTGCAGCACTTCATCGAGCTGCGCAATCCGGTAGATGTGGTCGACAACCTGCGAGCCCGCCAGATTCAGACCCAGTCGCGAGTGCTGCTGCGTACCCTTGCCTTCTTCGTGTTGCTGGTCGGGGCTGCGGCAATGCTGATGACCTTCCCCGGCGCGCGGCAGTTCGGCGCCAGCCTGCTGGCTTCGGCCGGGCTTGCCGGTCTGGCGGTGGGCTTTGCTGCCCGGCCGGTACTGGCCAACCTCATCGCCGGCGTACAGATCGCCATGACCCAGCCGATCCGGCTGGATGACGTGGTCATCGTCGAGAACGAATGGGGGCGTATCGAGGAAATCACCGGGACCTACGTCGTTGTACGGATCTGGGACGATCGGCGACTGGTGGTTCCGTTGCAGTATTTCATCGAAAAGCCTTTCCAGAACTGGACCCGTCGCGGTTCCAGCCTGATCGGCACGGTCTTCCTCTGGACCGACTATTCGTTGCCGCTCGAGCCGTTGCGCGAAGAGCTGCGCCGCCTGTGCAAGGACGTTCCCGAGCTCTGGGATGGACGTGTCTGCGTACTGCAGGTGACCGACACCAGCGAGAAATCCATCCAGTTGCGTGCATTGGTCAGCTCGGCGGACTCGTCACGCAACTGGGACCTGCGCTGCCATATCCGTGAAAATCTGCTGGGGTTCATCCAACGCCAATATCCCCACTCGCTGCCGCAGCTTCGCGCTGACCTCAGCGTGGGCCACAAACAGCGCGTCGATATGTCGCAGCCGGAGCACGTCGAGCCGGAACGCCAGCCGCCGGTATAGCGTTACGCCCCGCTTTCCCCATCGAGCTTCTTCAGCAGGCGCGCGTACATGTTCGGCAGCTGGGTGAGCCCGTGTCGTGCAGCCTGCTTGCGAATCTCCACCCGGTCACCGTCGAACTGCACCGTTTCGCTCACTACCACCTGCCGTTCGCCCCGCATCAGTGCATACGCATAGCACTGGGTGCCTCCGGCGTCTTCCTGATCGTCGTCGGCGACGCCGGTATTGGCCACTGCCAACGTTGCGCCACTCGCATTCAGCGCGCCGACCGCCATCTCCCGCGCGACCTCTTCGCTGGTGAGGCCAAAGCTCTCCATGGTCTCGAACTCAACCCGCAGCAGACGGTTCTTCGCCTTCGGCGAATAGACCACGAAGCCGCTGTCGAGCACCTGGCCGCAGCCTGGAATATCGCCCAGTAACGATGCCATCAGCCCGCAGGTGCACGACTCTGCCGTGGTCAGCTTGAGTTGCTCGCGCTGCAGAAACGCAACGACTCGTTCGATCTCTTGCATGCTTTTTGCTCCGCCCTTCTGGGGGCTATTTCGTTGAGGGTTTTTATTCGGAACGGGTTGGCCTGCTGTGAGTTCCAGTGTTGGTTTTTTGTTCTACATTTTTAAGAACTTCTACCGCGACGCTGGGTCTGGTTTCTGGTAGGGCCGGCGCAGCCCTGCCTGTCTCGCGGCAGCTCCAAAAAGTCGTTTTACCTTGTCGTGTTCATGGTATGTGGCGGTCATCAGATCGTTGCATGGGAGAAATATGCTCGTAGCTGGCGCCGGTGCCTGTTCGCCGGAGCTCTTGGGGAGATCTTGATGAGTATTGCCGCTGTGAACGCCCAGCCTCTCGGCTTGCCGAAGGCCCCACTCAATTTGCCTCCGGTTACTCGCCCTGCTCTGCAGATTCGCAGTAGCCACGACGATAAACGCCGCATCCTTTTCGTAACCTCTGAGCTGACTGATCTGGTGAAGACCGGTGGGCTGGCCGACGTGTCCGCCGCCCTGCCCCGTGCGCTGAGTGCCCGCCACGATGTGCGCGTGCTGATCCCTGGGTATCGGCAGGTGATCAACAGCGGACACGCCATTCGCACGGTCGGCAACCTGGGGCCGTATGCCGATGTGCCCGGCTGCCGGATCGGCCGTATGGACATGCCCGACGGCCTGATCATCTACGTCCTGATCTGCCCGGAACTCTACGAGCGCGAAGGCTCACCCTACGGCGACGCCCACGGCCAGGAATGGCCCGACAACCCGGTCCGGTTCGCCCGCCTGTGCCTGGCCGCCGCCGAGATCGCCGCGGGTACCGCCTGCATCAGCTGGGCACCGGAACTGGTGCACGCGCATGACTGGCCGGCCGGCCTTACACCGGCTTACATGCATTGGCGCGGGCTATCGACGCCCAGCGTTTTCACCATTCACAACCTTGCCTACCAGGGCAATGTCGATATGAGCCTGCGTCGCCATCTGGGCATTCCCGGGGAAGCGTGCGATCCGGAGCGGATGGAGTTCTACGGCAAGCTGTCCTTCCTCAAGGCGGGCATCGCCTACGCCAATCAGGTCACCACGGTCAGTGCGACCTACGCCCGGGAGATCACCACGCCGGAGTTCGGCTGTGGCATGGAGGGCTTCCTCAGCATGAAGGCCCGCCAGGGCCTGCTCAGTGGCTTGCTCAACGGGATCGATGAGAGCTGGGAGCCGCAAAGCGACCCCTATCTGGTCAGCGGTTTCAGCGCGCGCGACTGGGATGGCAAGACAGCGAACGCCGCCTACATCCGCGAATCGTTCGGCCTGGAAGCCAGCGAGGCGCCGCTGTTCGCGGTGGTATCGCGCCTGGTTCATCAGAAAGGCGTCGACCTCACCCTCGAGGTCGCTCACAGCATCGTCGAAGGCGGAGGCCAGCTGGCAATCCTCGGTCAGGGTGAGAGCCATATCGAGCACCAGGTGCGGGAGCTGGCCCGCCGTTATCCGGGCCGGGTCGCGGCGCACGTCGGCTTCAACGAGACCGATGCCCGTCGGCTGTTCGCCGGCAGCGATTTCCTCTTGATGCCGTCGCGCTACGAGCCGTGCGGCCTCAGCCAGATGTACGCACAACGTTATGCGTCGCTGCCGATCGCTCGCCGCACCGGCGGTCTGGCCGATTCCATCGAGGATGGCATCACCGGCTTCCTGTTCGACGAACCGAGCGCCGAGAGCTATCGCCAAGCGGTCCAGCGGGCGCTGGCCTGCCATCAGCGTCCGCAACTGCTCGGCGCGATGCGCTGCCGGGCGATGTCCGCCGGCTTCTTCTGGCGTCATGCGATCGAGCCATATGACCTGCTCTACCGGCAGCTGCTCACGGAGCGCCGCGAGGTTCGTCTAACCATCTGAAGAGAGTGATCAATGCAGAAGCAGCGTGCCTATATCGCGCATCACGGTCCGGAGTTGCTGGATAGCGGGACCACCCGCTTCCGCCTCTGGGCACCCGACGCGCGAAGCGTCAGCCTGATTGTCGTAGGCGCACAAACGCTGCCGATGACCGCCGCCGAAGATGGCTGGTACAGCATCGATGCGCCTTACGGCGTCGGAACCCTTTACCGCTTTCTCATCGACGATGAACTCCAGGTGCCGGACCCGGCCTCGCGCGGACAGGCCGGTGACATTCAGTCACCGAGTCTGGTGGTCGACACCGGCAATGGCTATCTGTGGCGCAACGGCGAATGGCAGGGGCGGCCCTGGCACGAAACGGTGCTCTATGAGATGCATGTCGGCCTCTATGGTGGCTTCGCGGCCATGGAGAAGCACCTGTCCGATCTTGCCGAGCTGGGTGTCACGGCCATCGAACTGATGCCGATCGCCGAGTTTCCCGGTGACCGCAACTGGGGCTACGACGGCGTGCTGCCCTACGCGCCGGAAGCCGCCTACGGCAGTCCGGAAGAGCTCAAGCACCTGATCGATACCGCCCACGGCCTGGGGCTGATGGTGTTTCTCGATGTGGTCTACAACCACTTCGGCCCGGACGGCAACTACCTTGGTCACTACGCCAAGCATTTCTTTCGCCACGATCAGCAGACGCCCTGGGGTGACGCCATCGATTTCCGCCGCCGCGAGGTGCGCGACTTCTTCATCGACAACGCCTTGATGTGGCTGATGGACTATCGCTTCGACGGGCTGCGTTTCGACGCCGTGCATGCGATCACCGACCGCAGCTTCCTGCTGGAACTGGCCGAGCGTGTGCACACGACCGTCGAGCCTGGTCGCCATGTCCACCTGGTGCTGGAGAATGAGGACAACCGCGCCAGCCTGCTTGATCAGGGCTTCACCGCGCAGTGGAACGATGACGGCCATAACGTGCTGCACACCCTGCTAACCGCCGAGCAGCAGGGCTATTACGCCGACTACTGCCAGAACGCGACGGCGAAACTTGCGCGCTTTCTTGGTGAGGGATTCATCTACCAGGGCCAGAACAACCGCCGCGGCGAGGCGCGCGGCGAACCCAGCGGCCACCTGTCGCCGACCTCCTTCGTGCTGTTTCTGCAGAACCACGACCAGACCGGCAACCGCGCCTTTGGCGAACGCCTGGTCAGCCTGGCCGATGCCGATGCGCTCAGGGCGGCGACTGCGGTCCTGCTGCTGTCGCCCATGGTGCCGCTGCTGTTCATGGGCGAGGAATGGGGCGCACGCCAACCCTTCCTGTTCTTTACCAGCCACCACGGCGAACTGGCTGATGCCGTGCGCGAAGGCCGCCGTAACGAGTTTGCCGAGTTTGCCGAGTTCGCCGACGAAGCGACCCGCGAGCGAATCCCCGACCCCAACGCCCTCTCCACGTTTGAGGATTCGCGACCGGACTTCACCGCCCGACAGGAACCCGACCATGCGCAGTGGCTCGCGCTGTACCGCCAGCTGCTGAAGATCCGCCGTGCCGAGATCGTGCCGCGGCTACCGGGCGTGCGCTTTCTGGATTCGACGGTACTCGGCGAGGGCTCGGTGTTGGTGCGCTGGCAGTTCGGCGACGGCAGTCGGCTGCGGCTGGAGCTGAACCTGAGCGACATTGATGTACCGCTGCCCGCAGCGCCTCAGCAAGCCCAGCTGCTGTTCGCCAGCCGGGACATCGCGAGCCCGGCACAGGGCCTTTTGGCGCCTCGTATGGCCAAGCTGTATCTGGAGAAAGCCACATGAGCGACGAACCACTGATCCGCCTGGCGGAAGCCGCCGGCCTGTCCATCGACTGGATCGACGCCGACAATCGCCAGCAACGCGTTACCCCGGACGTGCTGCGCGAGGTGCTTGCCTGTCTGGGGCTGGCCGCGGACAGCGCTGAGGATGTCGACGCCAGCCTGGCCATGCTGGATCGCCAGAACAACCATGGCGGCTTACCGCCTCTCATGACCTGCGATCAGCACCATTCGCTGGAACTCGCGGCGTATTTCCAACCTGCCAGCCGATTCGAGCTGACGCTGGAGAACGGCGAGGTCCGCCATGGCGAGCTCGACCATCAGGCACGGCTGCCGGCTATCGATACACCGGGCTACCACCAATTGGCGGTTGCTGACAGGCAGGTCACGCTCGCCGTTGCGCCTCACTCGTGCCCGACCGTGGCCGAAGTCGCCGGCGCCCACGCTTGGGGCCTGACCGTTCAGCTCTACAGTCTGCGCCGCCCGGGCGATGGAGGCCTGGGCGACACCCAGGCCCTGGAAGAACTGGTACGCAATGCGGCAGCTCACGGCGCCGATGCGCTGGGTATCAGCCCGGTACATGCGATGTTCGGCGTGCACATCGATCAATACAGTCCCTACTCGCCATCCAGCCGGCTGTTCTACAACGTCCTGCATGCCGCGCCCGGCGCCATCCTCGGTGAGCTGCCGGTGCGTCAGGCCATCGAGGCCTGTGGACTCGGCGGTGAGCTCGAGCGCCTCGAGCGGCTGGAGCTGATCGATTGGCCGGCCGTGGCGCAATCGCGCCAGCGCCTGTTGCGGCAGCTGTTCGACGATTTCCGTCAGGGTGAGAACCCGCAGCAGCTCGACTTCGACAGTTTTCGCAGCAACGGCGGCGAAGCGCTGGAAAACCATTGTCGATTCGAAGCGCTGCATGCCCATCTGCGCAGCGCCGATGGCCATCCGCAGCACTGGCGGAACTGGCCGGAAGACTACCGTGACCCAGCGAGCCCGGCCGTCGAGAAGTTCGCCCGTGAACATGCCGATGAGGTCAGCTACCACGCCTTCGGTCAGTGGTTGATGGCGCGAGGGCTCGAGCGCGCCCAGGTCACCGCGCGCAGCGCGGGCATGCGCATCGGCCTGATCTCCGATCTGGCCGTCGGTGCCGATGGCGGCGGAAGCCAGGCATGGAGCCGTCAGGCTGAATTGCTGGCCTCACTGAGCGTCGGTGCGCCACCGGACGTGATGAACCGCGATGGGCAGAATTGGGGTATTTCGGCGTTCTCGCCCTGGGGGCTGAAGCAGAACGGATTTCGTGCCTACATCGAGATGCTGCGCGCCAACCTGGCCCATTCGGGAGGCATGCGGATCGACCATGTGCTCGGACTAAAGCGCCTCTGGGTGATGCCCGCCGGCGCCGATCCGAAACATGGCGTCTATCTGAACTTCCCATTCGACGACATGCTGCGCCTGCTGTGCCTGGAAGCCTGGCGCCATCGCGCCGTGATCCTGGGTGAAGACCTGGGCACCATTCCGCCCGGACTGCGCGACGTCCTGGCCGCACGCGGCATCCTTGGCATGCGCGTGCTGCTGTTCGAACAGCATGACGGGCATTTCCAGCGCGCCGGGCACTACTCATCCCAGGCCCTGGCTACCACCACCACCCATGACATCCCGACCCTGACGGGCTGGTGGAATGGCCATGACATCGACTGGCGCATCAAGGTCGGCCAGGTAGAGGAAGCCGATCGCGACCAGCAATGGCGGGTCCGCGAGCATGAGCGTGCCGGTCTCAACCGGCTGCTCTGCGAGGACAGCGGCAGGCATTCCGATCAGCTGCTGAGCACCGAGCAGGCCGTTGACGCTGCCGCCTGCTTTCTCGGTCATACCCCCGCACCGCTGGTGCTGCTGCCGGTCGAGGATGCCCTCGGCCTGGAGGAACAGACCAACATGCCCGGCATCGTCGAAACCCATCCCAACTGGCGCCGCCGGTACCCCGGTGACAGCGCGACGTTGCTTGACGGCGATGCCAGTCGCAGGCGTCTGGAATGTCTCGCGCGGGCCCGCCACAACCATCGTGGAGCTGCGCATCGATGAAAGATCTCACCGCTACGCTGCGACTTCAGTTCCACCGCGGCTTCACCCTGGACGACGCCACCGCGCTGGTGGACTACTTCGCCGAACTGGGCATCAGCCATATCTACGCATCGCCCTTGCTCACCGCCCGTCCAGGCTCGATGCATGGCTACGACGTGATCGACCCGACCCGCATCAATCCGGAACTCGGCGGCGAACCGGCACTGCAGCGACTGGTCGAGGCGTTACGCGCCAAGGGCATGGGGCTGATCCTGGACATCGTGTCCAACCACATGGCCGTTGGCGGGGCAGGAAACGCCTGGTGGCTGGACGTGCTCGAATGGGGCCGCCGCAGCCCCTATGCGCAGTTCTTCGACATCGAATGGAATTCGCCGGATCCGCTGCTCGAAGGCCAGCTGCTGGTGCCCTTCCTCGGCAGCGACTACGGCGAGGCGCTGCAACAGGGCACGGTGAAGCTGTGCCTGGATATCGACAACGGGGCGCTCTACGCCGAGCACTACGAGCATCGCTTTCCGATCACCCCGCCGAGTTATGGCGAGGTACTTCGCGCCGCCGATCACCCGCAGCTGAGGACGCTTGCGCAACACTTCGATGCGCTGAAGACCGAACCGGCGCCCTACCAGACCGCACGCCTGCTGCGCGCCGACCTGGCCGAACAACTGCAGGACGCCAGCACGCGTCAAGCGCTGGAACAGGCCCTGAATAGTTACGACTCGACCACGGCGGACGGCTTCCGCCGCCTGCATGGGCTGCTCGAGCGCCAGCACTATCGGCTGGCCAGCTGGCGCACCGCAGGTGACGACATCAACTGGCGACGCTTCTTCGACATCAACGAGCTGGGCGGCCTGCGTGTCGAACGCCCGGTGGTGTTCGAGGAGACCCACGCCAAGATCTTCGAGCTGATCGGCGAAGGTCTCGTCGATGGCCTGCGTATCGATCACGTCGACGGCCTCGCGGACCCGCGTGGCTACTGCCGTCGCCTGCGACGGCGCGTCGATCGGCTCAACGCCGGTCGTCCCGCCGAAGCGCTGCAGGACCATGTGCCGATCTATGTCGAGAAGATCCTCGCCGGTGGCGAGCGGCTGCATGACGATTGGGGCGTGGATGGCACCACCGGTTACGAATTCATGAACCAGGTGTCGCTGCTGCAGCATGACCCGGCGGGCGAGCAGCCACTCTGTGCACTGTGGGGCGAGACCAGCGGACGCACTACGGATTTCATGGAAGAGGCGCGCCAGGCACGTCAGCTGGTGCTGACCGGACCGCTGGCCGGCGATTTCGAAACCGTGGCCCAGGCACTGCTGCAGGTGGCGCGCGGTGACGTGATGACCCGTGACATCACCCTGGGCGCGATCCGCCGGGCCCTGCTCGAACTGATCATCCACTTTCCGGTTTACCGCACCTACATCGCGGCGCCGGGCAGGCGCGAGGCGGACGAGCCATTCTTCCAGCAGGCGCTGGAAGGCGCGAAGACCACCTTGAGCGAAGCTGACTGGCCGCTGCTCGAGCATCTGCAGCGTTGGCTCGGCGGTGAAAGCCTGCGCCAGCTGCCACGAGCACTGCGCAAGATCCGCCGCTACGCCTGCACGCGCTTCCAGCAGCTGACCTCGCCGGCCGCCGCCAAAGCCGTCGAAGACACCGCCTGCTATCGCTCCGGCATTCTGCTCTCGCGCAACGATGTGGGCTTCGACCCGCAGCACTTCAGCGCCCCGCTGCAGGCGTTCCACGATGAGTGCCTGCAGCGTGCCGAGCATTTCCCGCTCAATCTGCTGACCACCGCGACCCACGATCACAAGCGTGGCGAGGACACGCGCGCGCGGATCGCCGTGCTCAGCGAACGTGCCGAGTGGTTTGCCGACAAGGTGCGGCGCTGGCGTGACTTGGCCGCGGACAAGGTTGAGCAGCAACCCGACGGCCCTGCGCCCTCGCCTGCTGACGAACTCATGTTGTTCCAGGTGCTGCTCGGCAGCTGGCCGCTGGACCTGGAAGGCGAGGACGCCGCGGGCATGCAGCAGTATTGCGAGCGCATCCTGCAGTGGCAGGAGAAAGCCCTGCGAGAGGCCAAGTTGCGCACCACATGGACCGACCCCAACAGCGATTACGAAGGTGCCTGTCGTCGGTATGTGGAGCACCTGCTCACCGGCGCCGAAGGTGCGGGACTACGTGGCGAGATTGGCGCAGCTGCAGCCGAGTTGGCCCCAGCCGGCGCCCTGAACGGGCTGGCGCAGAGCCTGCTGCGGATGACCACGCCGGGGGTGCCGGATCTCTATCAGGGTGCCGAATTCTGGGATTTCAGTCTGGTCGACCCGGATAACCGCCGCCCGGTGGACTTCGCGGCCCGCCGCAGCAGCCTCACGCAGGCCGCGACACCGGACCAGCTGCTGCAGAGCTGGCATGACGGTCGCATAAAGCAGCTGGTGATCAGCCGCACGTTGCAGGCACGTCGTCGCTTTTCGCGGCTGTTCAGGGAAGGCCGTTACCTGCCGCTTTCAGTGAGCGGCGCGCATTCCGAGCACTTGCTCGCCTTTGCCCGGGAGCTGGACGGGCAATGGCTGGTGGTGCTGGTGCCGCGCTTGGCTGTCGGCCTGCTGGGCGACAGCAAGCAGCCACGGATTCCGGCCCAGCGCTGGGGGGATACGCGTGTCGCATTGCCCGAGGCGCTGGACGGTAGCGAGTTCGAACGACTTTTCGACGGAACGACAGTCACATCCCAACAAGCCAGCCTCGAAGCTGCGCGTGTTCTGGACGGACTCTCGGTGGCCGTCCTGTATACGTCCATCAGTGCAACAGGAGAATCCCAACAATGAGTTCAGACGAGCAGAGAATCCGCGATTTCGCTTACCAGATCTGGCAGTCCGAAGGCTGCCCGCACGGGGAGGATGAACGCCACTGGGAGATGGCGCGCAAGCTGGTGGAGGCCGAGAAAGGTGCTCCGCAGGCAAAACCCGCCAGCCGCCCCCGCAAGCCCGCCACCAAGCCCACCGATGCCACGCCGAAAAGCAAGGCCACATCGGCGGCCAAGGCGGCTCCGGCAGCCAAGCCTCGAGCGTCGCGAGCGGCACCGAAAGCCGACACCGACGCCGCTGCCGGCACGCCCGAGACCATCCGCAAACCACGCGCTCCGCGGGCCAAGAAGGAGAGCTGACCGGCGGCTGCACCTTGTCGGCATCGGATCGGTCGAATGATCGCCCGTGCCGACACGGTCGCCCTTTTGCCTTCGAGAAATGCCACTGGAGATTTCATGAGTAAGAAAAAGCCCCATGCGCCGCAGGTCATGACCCCTTCCAGGATTCGCGAAGGCCTACCCTTCCCGCTCGGTGCAACCTGGGACGGGCTGGGCGTCAATTTCGCCATTTTCTCCGCCCATGCCACCAAGGTGGAGTTGTGCCTGTTCGACTCCAGCGGCGAGACCGAACTGGAACGTATCGAGCTGCCGGAATACACCGATGAGATCTGGCACGGCTACCTGCCAGACGCGCATCCCGGGCAGATCTACGGCTATCGCGTTCACGGGCCCTACGACCCGGAGAACGGCCATCGCTTCAACCCGAACAAGCTGCTGATCGACCCCTACGCCAAGCAATTGGTGGGCGAGCTGAAATGGTCGGAAGCGCTGTTCGGCTACACCATCGGCCACCCCGATGGTGATCTCAGTTTCGACGAGCGCGACAGCGCGCCCTTCGTGCCCAAGTGCAAGATCATCGACCCGGCCTTCACCTGGGGCCGCGACCATCCGGTGCAGGTGCCCTGGGACAAGACGATCATCTACGAGACCCATGTGCGCGGTTACACCATGCGCCACCCTTCTGTGGCCGACGATGTGCGTGGCACCTTCGCCGGCTTCAAGACGCCGGAAGTGATCGACTACATCCGCAAGCTCGGCGTCTCGTCCATAGAATTCCTGCCCATTCATGCCTTCGTCCAGGACCAGCACCTGCTGGAAAAGGGCATGACCAATTACTGGGGCTACAACAGCATCGCCTTCTTCGCGCCGCATCCGAAGTACCTGGCCAACGGCAAGATCAGCGAGTTCAAGGAGATGGTCGCGCACCTGCACAACGCCGACCTGGAAGTGATCCTCGACGTGGTCTACAACCACACGGCCGAAGGCAATGAGCTGGGCCCGACGTTGTCCATGCGCGGCATCGACAACGCCTCCTACTACCGTCTGATGCCGGACGACAAGCGCTACTACATCAACGATTCCGGCACCGGCAACACGCTGGACATGAGCCACCCATGCGTGCTGCAGATGGTTACCGATTCGCTGCGCTACTGGGCCACCGAGATGCACGTCGATGGTTTCCGCTTCGATCTGGCGACCATTCTCGGCCGCGAGCACGATGGTTTCGACGAGCGCCACGGCTTCCTTGTCGCCTGTCGCCAGGACCCGGTGCTGGCCAAGATCAAGCTGATTGCCGAACCCTGGGACTGCGGCCCCGGTGGCTATCAGGTGGGCGGTTTCCCGCCGGGATGGGCCGAATGGAACGACCAGTTCCGCGATACGGTGCGTGCGTTCTGGAAGGGTGACGATGGTCAGCTGGCCGATTTCGCCAGCCGCCTGACCGGCTCCGGCCACCTGTTCAACCAGCGCGGACGGCGTCCGTTCAGCTCGGTCAACTTCGTCACCGCCCATGACGGTTTCACGTTGAAGGACCTGGTGTCCTACAACCACAAGCACAACGAAGACAACGACGAAGACAACCGCGACGGCAGCGACAACAACCTGTCGTGGAACCACGGCGTCGAAGGCCCCAGCGACGATCCGGAGATCAACGAGCTGCGTTACCGGCAGATGCGCAACTTCCTCGCCACCCTGCTGTTCTCCCAAGGCACGCCGATGATCGTCGCCGGGGACGAATTCGCTCGGACCCAGCATGGCAACAACAACGCCTATTGCCAGGACAGCGAGATCGGCTGGGTGAACTGGGACATCAGCGAGGACAGCTACGGCCTGCTCGGCTTTGCCCGCAAGCTGATCCGCCTGCGTCAGCGCTTCCCGATGCTGCGTCGCGGCCGTTTCCTCGTTGGCGCCTACAACGAGGAGCTGGGGGTCAAGGATGTCACCTGGCTCGCGCCGAATGCCGAGGAAATGACCATCGAGCAGTGGGAGGACGCCCACAACCGCTGCATGGGCATGCTGCTCGACGGCCGAGCCCAGCCTACCGGCATCCGTCGCGCCGGTTCGGATGCAACGTTGCTGCTCATCGTCAACGCGCACCACGACCTGGTGAATTTCACGCTGCCGGAAGTGCCGCAGGGCATCTACTGGAATCGCCTGATCGACACCAACCACCCGACCGCGCGGCCGGAACGCTTCGACTTCAATGACGAGTACGCCGTGACGGGTCGTTCGCTGCTGCTGCTTGAGCTGATCAAGGCCGACGAGTGATCGAGGCGCGCCCCGCCCAGGGGCGCCCTGCTTCTCCGACGCTGGCTCGCTGAACCCAGCATGGTTAATCGGCTCGCGAAGCGTTACGCGCCATGCTTGCGGTCGAGACCACTCTCCTTTGCAAAAAAAATGACATGCGGCAGTGAACCTCGCCATGTGACTCAAGTCCCAAAATCCAGCGCGGCCCTCTTAACCAACCAACGGATTCGTTCTGCTTGTCGCCGGCAGTCTTGTCTTTTCCGTGATGGATCACACGTCATGCTCTCTCTTCGACCGCTCATCTATCCCCTTCTGCTCATGATCGGGCTGGCCCCGCTGGCTCCTACCTTCGCCTCCAGCAAACAAGCGAAAGCGACCGATAAGCCCGGCTCGGTGCGGCTGTTCATCAACCGCGCCGGCAGCGGCAAGGCCATGGATGTCAGCAATACCCTGGAAGTACCGGTGGAGGTGACCCTGCGCCTGACGCGGATGGTCAATGTGGCCGGCGTCGGCAAGGGCGTGATTCGCAAGACGGTGCCGGCAAACAGCCGGGTGCGCGTCGCCACGCTGAGCAAGCGCCAGGCCGGTGGGCCGATCATGTTCAAGCATTCGTTCAGCTACGCGCTGCTCTTCTCGCCGGAGCCGGATCAGCCTGGCACCGTCGATGGCCCCGCCTATGCCCTGCCCTGGCGCGGCGGCCCGTTCAGGATCTCCCAGGGCGCTGGCGGCGACTTCAGCCACAACTCGCCGAGCGGACGCTACGCGGTGGATATCGCCATGCCGGTAGGCACTCCGATCGTTGCCGCTCGCGCCGGCACCGTGGTGAAGATTCGCAACGGCCAGGGCGGGCGCCTGCCCGATCCAGCCGGTAACCATGTTCGAGTCGAGCATGAAGACGGCACCCACAGCGCCTATCTGCACCTGAGCAGGGGCTCGGTGCGGGTCAAGCCCGGGCAGCGAGTGGAAGCCGGCACGCTACTCGGCAAGTCCGGCAATACGGGCCGCAGCACCGGGCCGCACCTGCATTTCGTGGTGCAGAAATCTTATGGCGGCTCGATGTTGTCTATCCCCTTCCGGTTCAGCCAGCCGGTGGATTCGCTGCCGAACTTCGCCCTCAGCAATCAATGAGTTCCGATTACCGGAGCTCTTGACTGCTGCGTCCGCTCGCGAGGCGACGCCCTGGGCTAGAGCATGCGTTGCATGATGTCGTCGCGCTTGACCAGTCGGTGATACAGCGCGGCGCCGATATGCCCGATCACCAGTAGTACGGTCAGCCAGGCTAGCGGTGAGTGCAGGCCACCGACCGAGGCCGCCCAGGCGATCTCCGGTCCCTTCTCCACCAGCTGCTGGCCGAACACCTTCAGACCGTAGCCATTGCCGACCAGATAGAGCACGCCGGTAACCGGCATCGCCACCATGCACCCATACAGCGCCAGGTGACCGCCCTTGACCAACCAGGCCGTGGCTGGATCGTGCAGCGGCCGCCGGCTCAGCTGGCTGGCCGACCAGAGAATGCGCAGCACCACCAGGACTAAGAGCACGGCGCCCAGGGAGACGTGCCAAGGCACCAGTGTCTGTCCGACCCAGTGCTCGCCCTCTTCGATGCGGTCACCCAGCTTGAGGAACTGCCAGACGATCAGCAGCGCCATCAGCCAGTGGAATACCCGCGAAACGGTGCCGTAGCGAGTTCTGGAGTCCAGCGCCCGGTTTTCGGCCGGCTGTGCGGCTGGCTCGGCACCGGTTTCGGTCTGCCAGGCGATGTTCAGCGGCTCGTCGCCGGCCATGCGCGCCAGGTGATCGGCGACCACTTTCTGCAACTGCTGCAGCTGCGCCCGATCGTCGGCCTCCAATCTTGCGTCCAGCACGCCCTCGTTGGCGCGCAGGCTGCAGCGGCCGAGCGGCAGTTCGATGTCGCCGCCCTGCTCGTCCAGCTGCACGGGAAACTTGTGTCGCCAGTGGTTGCATAGGCGCTTGATCAGGCGCGACGGATTGCTCGCTGTGATTCGGCTTTGGGATCGGTACATGGTGTTTCCTCGATGAAATAGGCGCGTCAGCCGAAGCGGTAGGCTGACAGCGTGGTGTGCATGACGCGGTCGCTGAAGACCTTGCGTCCATTCGAATCGCCCGCTGCGCCGGCAGCCACCAGCAGCGGGATCAGGTGTTCCTCGGCCCTGGGCGGGTGGCACAGGCGCGCCGCCGGTGCGTCTTCCCAGCGCTGCAGCGCCCGGTCTCGCTCGTCGGGCGGCAGTTCGACCGCAGCGGTGAGCCAATGGTCGAACTCATCGGAAATCGCCGCGAAGCGCGGGTCGCCGTAGCCGCGCATGTTGTGGAAGCTCATGCCGCTGCCGACGATCAGCACGCCTTCGTCGCGCAACGCCCTAAGGGCCTGGCCAGCCGCGAGGTGCGCCTGCGGGTCGAGGTCGCTGCGCAGTGAAAGCTGCACCACCGGGATGTCGGCATCCGGAAACATCAGCTTCAGCGGGATGAACATGCCGTGGTCGAAGCCACGCTGCGCATTCTCACGCCCCCCCAGCGCGGCGGCGTCGAGCAAGTCGGCGATCCTCGCGGCCAGGGCCGGTTCGCCCGGCGCCGGATAACGCAGCTCGTAGGTGTGCGGCGGAAAGCCGTGGTAGTCGTAGATCAGCGTGGGACGTGCGGCGCTGGTCACACTGAAACTCGGCTGCAGCCAATGGCCGGATACCAGCACGATGGCGGTCGGTCTGGCCGGCAAGGTTGCGGCGATGCCTTTGAGAAAGCCCGCCATGGCATTCCACGCGGTCGGCGGGTTCCAGTCCATGAAGAAGCAAGGCCCGGCACCGTGCGGGACGAACAGAGTTGGCATGGTCTGACCGGCAGTCGATGTGGCGGACGTGAGCATTGCAAGCCTTCCCGGAACGAATATGCGGAAATCATGGCTTACACTCAGAGGTGTGAGAACCGGGCAAGTACAGCCAACACCTTTTACTGATAGCGAGGAATCGCATGCTCGATCGCATTACCGGGATGCGCGTGTTCGCCCGCGCCGCCAGCGCCGGAAGCCTCTCGGCAGCGGCGCGGCATCTGGGCATGTCGCCGGCCATGGCCACAAAGCATGTAGATGCGCTGGAGAGCCGCCTGGGGGTAAAGCTGTTCCATCGCAGCACGCGCCGCCTGACCCTGACCGAAGCGGGCGGCCAGTATCTGGAGGCCTGCCAACGCATCCTCCCGGAAATCGACGAGATCGAAGCGAGTGTCGCGTCGCAGCGTGTCGAGGCGTCGGGGCTGCTGCGGATGAACGTGCCGCTGTCATTCGGCACCCGCTACATCGCCCCGCTGATTCCGGACTTCAGCCGCCGTCATCCGGCGGTGAAAGTCGAGCTGGGCCTGACCGACAGCCGCATCGATCTGCTCGACGGGGGCTGGGATCTGGCGGTCCGTATCGGTTGGCTGGAGGACAGCCCGCTACAGGCTCGGCGTCTGGCCGATTGTCCGCTGTTGATCTGCGCCGCACCGCGATACCTGGACGAACGGGGCGTGCCGCGCAGCGTCGCCGACCTCGCCCAGCACAATTGCCTCGGTTACAGCCTGTCGAGCCTGGCAAGCGGCACGCTGTGGGCGTTCGGCCGCAACGGCGATGTGCGCGTGGCAGTCTCGGGCGACCTGATCGCCAACAACGGCGAAGCACTGCTGGCGGCGGCGATCGGTGGCCAGGGCATCGTCTACCAGCCGCAGTTCATCGTCGCTCCGGCGCTGCGTAGCGGCGAGCTGGTCACGCTGGAGCTGGATCACCCCTGTGTCGGGCTGGGTGGCATCCATGTGGTCTATCCACCGGACCGCCGTCCACCGGCAAAAGTAAGGGTCATGATCGACTATCTCGTCGAGGTGATCGGCGAACGCCAGCCCTGGACGCGCGAATAGCCCATCCCTGCGCGGCGGCCGAACGGCGCCAGACATAGAAAAGATGAACCGCCAACGCCGGGGAAAGTCGGAACAGATGTGCCCTGGCGTCATTGCGCCGTGCGCATACGAATTTTTCTGATACCCCGCGGAGCCTGAGATTCGAGCATCGCGCCGGTTCGCTTCTTCTGCCGTGCTGCCCGCTCATCCGTTCCGCCCGACAACCGTCGGCTGCGTGCCCCGCACCGCGCCGGCGATACGGAGTAGCTATGAAAGCTGTGGTTTATCACGACGTCGGCGACATCCGCCTGGAAGACGTACCCGAACCGCGCATCCTTGCGCCTACCGATGCCATCGTGCGCATCACCGCATCGGCCATCTGCGGCACCGATCTGCATTTCGTGCGCGGCACCGTGAGCGGCATGCAGCCTGGCACCATTCTCGGCCACGAGGGTGTCGGCATCGTCGAGGAGCTGGGTGCCGATGTTCGTAACCTGCAGGTCGGTGATCGGGTGGTCATCCCATCCACCATTGCCTGCGGCAACTGTTCCTACTGCCGGGCGGGCTACTTCGCCCAGTGCGACGGTGCCAATCCCAACGGCAAGGAAGCCGGCACCTCCTTCTACGGCGGCCCGCAGACCACCGGCCCCTTTCATGGGTTGCAGGCCGAAAAGGCGCGGATCCCCTTCGCCAACATCGGCCTGGTGAAGCTGCCGCCGGAGATCAGCGATGACCAGGCGATCCTGTTGTCCGACATTTTTCCCACCGGCTACTTCGGCGCCGAGATGGCCGAGGTCGGTAGTGGCGACACCGTGGCGGTGTTCGGCTGCGGGCCGGTGGGCCAGTTCGCCATCGCCAGCGCAAAGCTGCTCGGCGCCGGTCGGGTGTTCGCCATCGACCAGTACGACGATCGCCTGCGCATGGCCCAGCGCCAGGGCGCAGAAACCATCAATTTCAATCGTGAAGATCCGGTCGAAGCCATCAAGCGCCTCACCGGCGGCATTGGTGTCGACCGGGTCATCGATGCCGTGGGGGTCGATGCCGAGCATGGCTGTTGCGGCAGCAAGCCGGCCGAGGGCGCCACATCCGGCGCGCTCTGGCAGCCCGGCGACGCACCCGCCCAGGCGCTGGAGTGGGCCGTGCAGAGCCTGGCCAAGGCCGGCACCTTGTCGATCATCGGGGTCTATCCGCCGGATGCAATGACCTTTCCCATTGGCATGGCGATGAACAAGAACATCACCATCAACATGGGCAACTGCCACCACCGCAAGTACATCCCGCGGCTGATCGAAATGGTTCAGGCGCGGCGTATCGACCCGGCGAAGATCCTTACCCAGGTCAAGCCGATGACCGACGTGATCGCTGCCTTCGAAGCCTTCGACCGTCGCGAGAATGGCTGGATCAAGGTCGAACTGCAGCCTCAGCGCGGCGATGCACAGGGCAGCGAGGAGCAGATTCTCGATGAGGCAGTGGCCGATACCTTTCCGGCCAGCGACCCGACTACCGTGCAGAATCCCAGGTAGCTCGCCCATGGCTGGCATCCATATCGGCATCTCGGGCTGGCGTTATGCGCCGTGGCGAGGCGATTTCTATCCCAAGGGGCTGACGCAGAAGAAGGAGCTGCGTTTCGCCTCCCGGGCGGTCAGCAGCATCGAGATCAACGGCTCGTTCTATTCGCTGCAGACGCCCGAACGCTATGCCGACTGGTACGCCGATACGCCCAAGGGCTTCGTCTTCAGCGTCAAGGGACCGCGCTACATCACCCATGTGCGCAGGCTGCGCGAGGTCGACGGGGCGCTGGCCAACTTCTTCGCCTCGGGCATCTTTCAGCTCAAGGAAAAGTTGGGGCCGATCCTCTGGCAGTTCCCACCGTCGTTCAAGTTCGACCCTGCGTTGTTCGAAGCCTTTCTGCGCCAGCTGCCCCACGACACCGAAGCGGCGCTGGCAATTGCCAGAGACTGCGAGCCACGCATGGAGGGCCGCAGCTACCTGTCCGTAGACCGCAAGCGGCGCATGCGCCACGCCGTGGAGATCCGCAACGCCAGCTTCGTCGATCCGGCGTTCGTCGAGCTTCTGCGCAAGTACCAGGTAGCGCTGGTAGTGGCTGATACCGCCGGCAAGTGGCCGCATCACGAAGACCTCACCAGCGACTTCGTCTACATCCGCCTGCATGGTGCCGAAGAGCTCTACACCAGTGGCTACACCGACGCCGCGCTGGATGAATGGCGCCACCGGATCGAATCCTGGAACGCCGGCAGCCAGCCCGACGACGCACGGCTGATCAGCTCGAAGAAGCCGCGACGGCGAGCCTCGCGCCAGGTGTACTGCTACTTCGACAACGACGTGAAGGTCCGTGCGCCGTACGACGCACGCCAACTGCTGCATCGGCTCGGCCTGGATGAGCATTTGCAGGTCAGCCCCGGAAAACTGGAAGGAGCTATCGATTGACTCTGGATAAAGACCACCCGATCGCAAGCGCCGACCTCGACGCGCACATGGCTACGGCGGTCAATGCCGTCCGCATTCTCACGGTGAACACCCACAAGGGCTTCACCGCGTTCAATCGGCGATTCATCTTGCCGGAGCTGCGCGAAGCGGTCCGCAGCGTCTCGGCCGACGTCGTGTTCTTGCAGGAAGTGCTGGGTACGCACGAAAAGCACGCCTTGCGCTTTCATAACTGGCCGCAGACCCCGCAGTACGAATTTCTTGCCGACAGCATCTGGACCGATTTTGCCTACGGGCGCAACGCGGTCTATCCGGACGGCGACCACGGCAATGCCCTGCTGTCGAAGTTTCCGATTATCCGTTACGAGAATCTCGATATCTCCATAGCCGGCCCCGAGCGGCGTGGCCTGCTACACAGCGTGCTGCAGGTGCCGGGGCACGAGGAGTTCCATGCGATCTGCGTGCATCTGGGCCTGCGCGAATCGCATCGCCAGCAGCAGCTGGAATTACTCTGCAACCTGCTCGACTCGCTGCCCGAGGGTGCGCCAGTGGTGGTCGCTGGTGACTTCAATGACTGGCGATTGAAGGCCACGCGCACGCTCGATCGCTGCGCCGGGCTGCACGAGGTCTTCGCCGTTTCCCAGGGCAAGGTCGCCAAGACATTCCCGGCGCGCTGGCCGATGCTGCGCCTGGATCGCATCTATGTGCGCAATGCCAGCAGTCACAAACCGCGAATACTCGGTAACAAACCCTGGACGCACTTGTCCGATCATCTGCCCCTGGCGGTGGAGATACACCTATGAGTTACCACTGGAGAGACGGTAATCGCCTTCAGTTGCTGGAAAATGGCGAAGAGTTCTTTCCCCGCGTGTTCGATGTCATCGCACAGGCCAAGAAAGAGGTCCTGCTGGAAACCTTCATCCTGTTTCAGGACAAGGTCGGTGCCGAGTTGCAGCAGGCGCTGATCGCCGCGGCGAACAATGGCGCCAGCGTCGACGTGACAGTCGACGGTTACGGCTCGGCCGATCTGCACGGCGAGTTCGTCAGCGCGATGACGCGGGTTGGCGTGCGCATTCACATGTTCGATCCGGGCAAGCGTTTGCTTGGCCGCCGACTGAACGTGTTCCGCCGCATGCACCGCAAGATCGTGGTGGTCGATGGCGAAGTCGCCTTCATCGGCGGGATCAACTTCTCGGCCGATCACCTGGCTGACTTCGGCCCGGCCGCCAAGCAGGACTACGCGCTGCAGGTCGAAGGCCCGGTGGTGCGGGATATCCATCATTTCGCCCTCAGCCAGATCGCGCCGAACAAACCGCCGCAGCATCGCTGGTGGCGACGCCGCGTGCGGCAGCAGACGCCCGGCTATGGCGGCGTCAGTCGTGGCGAAGCGCGAGCATTGTTCGTCACCCGCGACAATGACCAGCATCGCAACGACATCGAACAGCATTACCTGCAGGCGATTCGAGATGCTCGCTCCAGGTTGTTGATTGCAAACGCCTATTTCTTCCCCGGTTATCGCGTATTACGGGAGATCCGCAATGCCGCGCGGCGTGGCGTGCGGGTGCGGCTGATCCTCCAGGGCGAACCGGACATGCCGATTGCCAAGTTCGGCGCGCGCATGCTCTACAACTATCTGATGCGTGACGGCGTGGAGATTCACGAATACTGCCGGCGCCCGCTGCATGGCAAGGTGGCGCTGGCCGACTATGAATGGTCGACGGTGGGTTCGAGCAATCTCGACCCGCTGAGCCTGTCGCTGAATCTGGAAGCCAACCTGATCATCCGCGACCACGTGTTCAACCGGCACCTGCACGAGCGGCTCGATCACCTGCTGCAGACCGACTGCCGACGCATCCCGCTGGAACGGATCATCCGTGGCTTCTGGTGGCGCGCGCCGCTGGCATTTCTGATCTTCCATTTCCTGCGGCATTTCCCCGGTCTGGTGGACCTGTTCCCCAAACACAAGCCACGTCTGGAGCTGCTCGATGCAGATGCGCCTCCACTCGATAGCGTGCCCGCCCCCATACAGCGAGAACAACGATGAGCCACACGACCCACGGCGAGGCGAAAGGCGGCTGGCGTCGGCGCTGGCCATTGATCAAGAGGATTCTCACGTACGTCTTCTTCATCCTGGTCGCAGGGCTGTTGATCGGGCTGGCCCGCAACCTCGACTGGCAGGAGGTCTACAGCACCCTGCGCAACTACCGCGCCGAGACGCTGTGGATGGCAGGCGCGGCTGCGCTAGGCAGCTACGTCGTCTATTGCTTCTTCGACGTGCTCGGCAAGCGTTACGCGCGCCATGACCTGCCGTTGCGGCAGATCCTGCCGGTCACCTTTGTCTGTTATGCCTTCAACCTCAACCTCAGCGCCTGGGTCGGTGGCATCGCCCTGCGCTTTCGTCTCTATTCGCGCCTCGGCCTGCGCCCATCGCAGATCACCAGGGTGTTCACCCTGAGCCTGCTCACCAACTGGCTGGGCTACATGTGGCTGGCCGGATTGATCTTCGTCATGGGCTGGATCACGCCACCAGCCAACTGGGAAATCGGCTTCACCGCGCTGCGCGTGCTAGGCGCCGGTTTGTTGCTGGCGTGCGTCGTCTACCTTGGGCTCTGTGGCTTTTCCAAACGGCGTTCGTGGACCATTCGCGGTCATGAGATCCACCTGCCGTCACTGCGCCTGGCACTGATTCAGCTGGTCCTCGGCGCGGCGAACTGGTCACTGATGGCGTTGGTGGTGTACTTCATGCTGTCCAGGCAGGCGGCCTATCCCGAGGTGCTGGGCATTCTCATGATCAGCAGCATCGCCGGCGTGGTAACCCATATTCCCGCGGGGCTCGGCGTGATCGAGGCCGTGTTCGTGGCCATGCTCGCCGACGAGATGAGCAAGGGAGCCATCGTCGCCGGGCTGATCGGCTATCGGGTGATCTACTTCCTGATCCCCCTGCTGTTCGCCACCCTTGTCTACGTGGTACTCGAGGCGCGGGCGAAGAAGCTGCGTAAAGGTAACCAGGGCGCAGAGCAGCCGACGGCTACCCGGGAGACGAGCTGAGACCTGGGTCGGCTGCAGCTCCCGCCCCCACAAGGGGCGACGCTGCAGCCTCGCCATCAGACCAGTCGGCAGCCCGCTCCACGACAGGGTTGATCGCGGCACTCGCTGGAGTGGTCTTGACCGTGACATCAGCGACTCAAGCAAACCCGCAAAGTGCAGTGACCAGATGCCCCGCTTCCCCGCCCTCCAGTAAAAAAACGCCGCTCAGGTTGCCCCGAGCGGCGCTTGTCATCGCTGTAGCCTTCAGACCTGCGGTCGCATTACCAGCACGCCCAGTGGCGGCAGGGTCAGCGACAGCGAAACCTTCTCGCCGTGACTCTCCACCGGCTCGGCCAGCATGCCGCCGCCGTTGCCGGTGTTGGAGCCGCCGTAGCATTCGGCGTCGCTGTTGAACACCTCCAGCCACCTGGCATCCACCGGCACACCGATGCGATAGCCCTCGCGCACCACCGGGGTGAAGTTGCCGATCACCAGCAGCGGATGGCCGGTCGAACTCTTGCGCAGCCAGGCGAACACGCTGTTCGCCCGATCGTCGCCGATCAGCCACTGGAAACCGCGGGGGTCACTGTCCAGTTCATGCAGCGCCGGCTCCTGGCTGTACAGCCGATTCAGATCGCGCACCAGGTTCTGCACGCCGCGGTGATCGGCTTCTTCGAGCAGGTGCCAATCCAGCTCGCGATCATGATTCCATTCACGCCACTGGCCGAACTCGCTGCCCATGAACAGCAGTTTCTTGCCTGGATGTGTCCACATGAACGACAGGTAGGCGCGCAGGTTGGCGAACTTCTGCCAGCGGTCGCCCGGCATCTTGTCGATCAGCGAGCCCTTGCCGTGGACCACCTCGTCGTGGGAGATCGGCAGCACGAAATGCTCGGAATAGGCGTAGACCATGCCGAAGGTCAGCTTGTCGTGGTGATACTGGCGGTGGATCGGGTCTTCCTGGATGTACTTGAGCGTGTCGTGCATCCAGCCCATGTTCCACTTGTAGGAAAAGCCGAGGCCACCTTCGCTGGTCGGCTTGCTGACCCCGGGGAACGCGGTGGACTCCTCGGCGATCACCAGCGCGCCCGGCGTTTCCGTGGCCACCACGTCGTTCAGGTGACGGACGAAATCTATCGCCTCGAGATTCTCGCGCCCGCCGTGACGGTTGGGAATCCACTCACCCTCGTTGCGCGAGTAGTCGCGGTAGAGCATCGAGGCCACTGCGTCGACGCGTAGCGCATCGACGTGGAACTCACGCAGCCAATGCAGCGCCGAGGCCAGCATGAAGCCGTGCACCTCGGTACGGCCGAGGTTGTAGATGTAGGTGTCCCAGTCCTGATGGAAGCCCTCGAACGGGTGCGCGTATTCGTACAGCGCGGTGCCGTCGAACTCGCCGAGGCCATGGGCATCGGTCGGAAAATGCGCCGGCACCCAGTCGAGAATCACGCCGATGCCGGCGTTGTGGCAGGCATCGACGAACTCGGCGAAGTCATGGGCATTGCCGTAGCGGGCGCTGGGGGCGAACTGCGAGAGCAACTGGTAACCCCAGGAGCCGCCGAACGGGTGCTCCATGATCGGCATCAGCTCGATATGGGTGAAGCCCATGTCTACCACGTAGGGGATCAGCCGCTCGGCCAGCTCATGCCAGTTGTACAGCCGGCCGTTATCGCCACCCTCACGTCGCCAGGAACCCGCATGCAGCTCATAGATGCTCATCGGCGCGTTGAGTGACTGGCGCGAGGCGCGCTGCTGGATCCAGGCCTGGTCCTTCCACTGGTAATCCAGCGGCCGCGCGATGACCGAGGCGGTGCCCGGTGGAAGCTCGGTGGCCAGGGCAACCGGGTCGGCCTTCAGCGGCACGATGCCGTTGGGGCCGAGAATCTCGTACTTGTAGGTGTCGCCAGGCTGCAAGCGCGGAATGAACAGCTCCCACACGCCGGATGGAAAGCGCAGCCGCATGGGATGGCGGCGGCCGTCCCAGCCGTTGAAGCTGCCGACCACCGAGACGCGCCGGGCGTTGGGCGCCCAGACGGCGAAACGCACGCCCTGTACGCCGTCCACCTCGATCACCTGGGAGCCGAACACCCGGCCGATCTGCCGATGGTTGCCTTCGGAGAACAGGTGCATGTCCAGCTCGCCGAGCTGTGGGCCGAAACTGTAGGGATCTTCAGTGATCTGTTCCCCGCCCGCCCAGCGAATCTTCAAAAGGTAGGGCTGCTGATGGGCCAGTCGAGTGAAGAAGAAACCCGGTACCTGCCCTTGCTCCATCACCGCCAGCAACTGCTGGTCCCGGTCGAGCAGCTCCACACCGAGCGCGTTGGGCAGGTAGGCCCGTACCACCATTCCATCGCCGTCCGGGTGCGGTCCGAGCACGGCGAAGGGATTGCCATGTTCGGCTCGTACCAGGGCGTCCACATCGGTATCGCTGGGCATCAGGGTCTCCCCTGGCGTGGTCAGAACCGGGCGATCAATCATTGGAACCTCCATCGAAAAGCTGTTGTGCCAGGGCCAGCAGTCCCTGTAGCGGGACGGGCAACCAGGCCGGGCGGTTCTCCGCTTCGTAAACGATCTCGTACGCGCATTTCTCCAGGCTGAACAGCAGCAGTGCAGCATTCGCGCCATCCTTGTCCTTCCAGGCATGCGGCAGTTCGGCCGTGGCCTGCCGGTAGGCTTCGAGGAAAGCCTGCTGGGCACTGCTCTGGTAACTCGCGGCAATGCGCTGACGGGCTTGGTCCGCTTCCGGCGTGCTGTCGCTGATCTGTGCACCGCGAATGGTCATGGCAGCTGCATATTCGAACGAGCGCAGCAGCCCTGACACGTCCTTGAAGGGGCTGTGCTTGCCACGCCGCTCTTCCAGCGAGCGGGCGGGCTCGCCTTCGAAGTCGATGAAGTATGCATCGCCTTGGACCACCAGCACCTGGCCGAGGTGCAAGTCGCCATGCACTCGGGTGCGCAGACCTCCAAGCGTTCTAGCAGCAAGAGGTTGCACTTGTGCGAGCAGGCCGTCACGCCGCTCGAGCAACTGACCGACCGCGGCCGCATCCTTGCGCTCGAAGCTGGAACGGTGCTCGGCGAGGCGTGCCAGCGCCTGTTCGAGCTGGCCGACGATGCTCTGCGCCCACTGCTCGGCATTGGCCTTGTCGGTGCGTTCGTAGGCGAACGCCGGATCGTCCGTTTGCGCTGCGAGGGCGACATGCATTTCGCCAAGGCGCTGGCCGAGCAGCCGGTTGAACGCCTCAAGTTCATCGAGGGCGCTGAACTGATTCTCGTGCAGCGACACGCCACCGGCGATCTCGTCGCGTACCGCGCGGTCGAGGTTGTTCAGCGTCCATTCCCAGGCGTCGCCCTGACTGTCGAGGAAATGCTGGATCACCATCAGCGCCACCGGCTCGCCCTGCTTGTTGATCCGACTGACCTGGCCGAGCATGCCGGAAATGTGGGCGAAGCCACCGGCAGTGAGGAAGCCGCCCATTTCCAGCTCGGGGTGGATACCCGCCGCGACGCGACGCAGCAGCTTGATCATCACCTTGTTGTCGATGATCGCTGAACTGTTGGACTGCTCGGCGGAGATGAAGCGTACCTCCGGGTGCTCCGGCAACTGCAGCTCGTACAGCTGCGGCATCGGCACGAAGCGGATCTCGCCATCGTTGCAGGGCAGCACCAGCTCGTCGCGCAGCCCCTGGATGACCGCTGCGCTGAACTGTTCCAGCGCGAAGGCATCGGTCATGAGTCCGACCTGCGGCCCACGGCGTACGCGGGCCAGCGCCAGCTGTTGCGGCAGTGCGGTGCCAAAGTCAGCCTCGTCGAGGAAGCCCAGCGGCAACTGATAGAGATCGCTGCGCCCGGCCGACTCGACACAGAGTTCGCTCAAAAGCACCGGCCGGTTGGGATCGCCGAACGGCACGCAGTAGTTGATGCGAATCGCCTCAATCGCCACGTCCTTTGCAGCGAACCAGCGACGCTTGGGCAAGTAGGCGGGTAACGACTCGGTCTCCAGAATCCGCCGGTTGCCGCTGGTGAGCGTGTCCAGGCGCTTGAGCACCAGGGTCCGGAAGTCCGGCATGGTGTCCACCGGTTCCTGGTGCCAGCTCGGCATCTGATTGGTGGGCGCCAACTGGAACCAGTAGAAGCCGTAAGGCGGCAGGGTCAGCAGATACGGCAGTTGGCCGATGGGCGGGAAGGCACTGCCGCCGACCATCTCCACCGGCACCATGCCGGCGTATTGCGACATTTCCAGCTCCGCCGCCTGGGCCGAACGCGAAACGTTGGCGACGCAGAAGATGATCTCGGTTTCGCCATTCGGCCCGGTGAATTCGCGCAGATAGGCCAGGATGCGCCGGTTGCTCGGCGCCAGCATTTTCAGCGTGCCGCGGCCGAAGGCCTTGAACTGCTTGCGGATGGTCAGCATCCGCCGCGTCCAGTTGAGCAGCGAATGCGGGTCGCGCTGTTGCGCCTCGACGTTGATGGTGTAGTAGCCGTAGAGCGGGTCCATCACCGGCGGCAGCACCAGATTCGGCGGGTCGGCGCGGGAGAAACCGCCGTTGCGGTCCACCGACCACTGCATGGGGGTGCGCACCCCATCGCGATCGCCGAGGAAGATGTTGTCGCCCATGCCTATCTCGTCGCCGTAGTAGATCACCGGCGTACCGGGCATGGAGAGCAGCAGGCTGTTCAGCAGTTCGATGCGGCGACGGTCGCGTTCGAGCAGCGGCGCCAGGCGACGACGGATGCCGAGGTTGATGCGCGCCCGCTTGTCCGAGGCGTAGTAGTTCCAGAGGTAGTCACGCTCGCGGTCAGTGACCATCTCCAGGGTCAGCTCATCGTGGTTGCGCAGGAAGATCGCCCATTGGCAGTTGTCCGGGATATCCGGCGTCTGCCGCAGGATGTCGGTGATCGGGAAGCGGTCTTCCTGGGCGATGGCCATGTACATGCGCGGCATCAGCGGGAAGTGAAAGGCCATGTGGCATTCGTCGCCGGGGCCGCCGTCTTCGCCGCCGAAGTACAGCTGGGTGTCCTCCGGCCACTGGTTGGCCTCGGCCAGCAGCATGCGGTCGGGGTAATTGGCGTCGATCTCGGCGCGTATCGCCTTGAGCACCGCGTGGGTCTCGGGCAGGTTCTCGTTGTTGGTGCCGTCGCGTTCCACTAGGTAGGGAATTGCGTCCAGGCGCAGGCCGTCGATGCCCATGTCCAGCCAGAAGCGCATCACCGCCAGCACGGCCTTCATCACCTGCGGGTTGTCGAAATTCAGATCCGGCTGGTGAGAATAGAAGCGGTGCCAGAAGTACTGCTTGGCCACTGGGTCCCAGGTCCAGTTGGATTTCTCGGTGTCGAGAAAGATGATCCGCGTGCCCTGGTATTTGTCGTCGGTGTCGGACCAGACGTAGAAATTGCGCGCCGCCGAGCCCTTCTTCGCCTTGCGTGCGCGCTGGAACCAGGGGTGCTGGTCCGAGGTGTGGTTGATGACCAGCTCGGTGATCACCCGCAGCCCGCGCTTGTGCGCTTCGGCGATGAAGCGCCGGGCATCGGCCATGTTGCCGTACTCGGGATGCACGCCGCGGTAGTCGGCGATGTCGTAACCGTCATCGCGCCGCGGCGAGGGATAGAACGGCAACAGCCAGATCGTGTTCACGCCCAGATCGGCGATGTAGTCCAGCTTGTCGATCAGCCCGACGAAGTCGCCAACGCCATCGTTGTTGGAGTCGTAGAAGGATTTCAGGTGCACCTGGTACACCACCGCGTCCTTGTACCAGAGCGGATCCTTGATGAATGCGGCCGGCTTGCGCGGTTTTGCCATGTTCTTCATTCCTGTCGTGGTGAAGGGCCGCGCGTGTCTGCGACCCGGGCAACGACGAAGCCACAGCTGAAATCCATATCAAGACAAAACCATAATCAATTGATTTTGAAATGGTTTTCAGCTGCTTCCTAGAAACTACTTGAGGTCCGGGTCAGGCCGTTGAGCGGTCAGGCGCCAGATACCGAACGGCAGATGCCAGGGCTCGATACGCATCCACTGGGTCTTGCCGTACCAGGTCCAGCGGTGCCCATTCATCAGGTCCTCGCCCTGGGTGTGGGCGTCATCCGGCAGGCCGAGCTCCCACAACGGCAGCTCGAAGTGCGCTTCCTGTGCGTTGTGTGGATCGAGGCTGACCGCCACCAGAATGAAATTGGACAGGTCCGGCGTGCGCTTGCCGAAGTAGAGAATGTTGTCGTTCCAGGCCAGGTAGGGTTTGAAACCCAGGTGCGTTTGCAGTGCGGGGTTCTGCCGGCGAATGCGGTTGAGCTGGGCGATCTCGGCGACGATGTTCCCAGGCGCCTGGTAGTCGCGTCGTCGGATCTGGTACTTCTCCGAGTCCAGATACTCCTCCTTGCCCGGAATCGCCGCCGATTCGCACAGCTCGAAGCCCGAGTACATGCCCCACAGCCCCGAGCCCATGGTCGCCAGCGCCGCGCGGATAAGGAAACCGGCGCGGCCGGAGTCCTGCAGGAAGAAGGGGTTGATGTCCGGCGTGTTGACGAAGAAATTCGGCCGGTAGCAGTCGCGCAGCGGCGGCTCGTTGAGCTCGCTGAGATAGTCGGAAAGCTCCGCCTTGGTGTTGCGCCAGGTGAAGTAGGTGTAGCTCTGGCTGAAGCCGACCTTGCCGAGGCGCGCCATCATGCCCGGGCGGGTGAAGGCCTCGGAGAGGAACATCACGTCGCGGTCACGCTCGCGGATATCGGCGATCAGCCACTCCCAGAACGGCAGCGGCTTGGTGTGCGGATTGTCGACGCGAAAGATCTTCACGCCCTGCTCCACCCAGTGCCAGACCACGTCACGCAGCGCGATCCAGAGGTCGGGCATGGCGTCCTCGGCGTAGAAGTCGACGTTGACGATGTCCTGGTATTTCTTCGGTGGGTTCTCGGCGTACTTGATCGTGCCGTCCGGGCGCCAGGAGAACCAGCCCGGATGCTCCCTGAGCCAGGGGTGGTCCTGGGAACACTGGATGGCGAAGTCCAGGGCGATCTCCAGCCCGTGCTCGCGGGCCGCGGCGACCAGCTCGCGGAAGTCGTCCAGCGAGCCCAACTCCGGGTGGATGGCGTCGTGACCACCCTCCTCGCTGCCGATGGCGTAGGGGCTGCCCGGGTCGTTCGGGCCGGCCTGCAGGCTGTTGTTCGGACCCTTGCGGTGCTGGCGCCCGATGGGGTGGATCGGCGGGAAGTACAGCACGTCGAAGCCCATGTCGCGGATCGCCGGCAGACGCTTGTGCACGTCGCGGAAGGTGCCGTGCCGATTGGGATCATCGGTCTCCGAGCGTGGGAACAGCTCGTACCAGCTGGCGAACTGGGCCATCGGGCGCTCGACATCCAGCGGATAGACCGGGCTGCGGCTGCAGTGCTCGCGCGGATCGGCCGCAGCCATGGCCGCAGCGGTTTCCGCCGCCAGCAGCAGCGACACCCGCTCATCTTCCAGATGCGCCGAGCCCAGCCGGTGCAACAGATCGTCGAGGATCGCGCGGTTCTCGCCCTGGGCGCGCGCGCTGGCCTTTTCCAGCAGCAGGCGGCCCTCTTCCAGCTCCAGCTGCACCGGTACGCCCGCGGTGTGCTTTTTCGACAGTTCGTAGCGATAGCTTTCGAACACATCCCACCAGGCCTCGATCACGAACTCGTGTTCGGCCACCTGGGTCGGGGTGAGCTGACCTTGCCAGCTATCATTGCCCAGGAGCTTCAATCGCGCACGACGCCAGCCGCTCTCGCCCTTTTCGCGCCAGCACACTGCGGCGGCGAGCTGGTCATGGCCGTCTGCGAATATCCTGCTGGTGACAACGACAGGCTGGCCAATGATCGCCTTGGCCGCAAAGCGGCCATCGTCGACCACCGGCAGGGTGGATTCGATGGCGATGCGCGGCATCTTCAGGGCTTCTTCGAGTCGAGGGTGAATCGTCACGTCGGGCTGTGCATCGCTCATCGAACGGGCTCCTGGGGCGCAAGGGTTCGGATTGCCCGAGCCGCCTCTGGATGCGTCATCGTGCGGTTCGGGTGCCGACCCGCGAATGGCGGTTTTTGTCGGCTCTTTCTTCCGAGCCAGCCCGCCTGGGAAAGTTCAGCGCTTTACGGCGTCGACAGCCCCATTCGGCAACTGGTCGACGGGATGCCTGCGGGGCGCTTGGAACCCTTGCGCAGGCGGCTACGGCCGACCGTCGCAAGCCTTGAAAGTCCCGACGGCTGGCCGGAACCGGCGCAGCCCGCGCCCATCAATCAAGAACGTCGGACGTCATCATCAGCGTCCGGTTAGAGGAGAACGAGCATGACTCACGCACGCCCCGATATGCCCCAACCCGATCCGATCGTGCATGACAAGCCAGGCGATGTGCCGCAGGTGCCCTGTGCCGACGAGTTGGACGAACACAAACCCGGTTCGCCCTATGGCAATCAGTCGGTCGTGGATACCGACGACCCACAACCGTCCTGACCCTGGGGCGCCGCTCACGACTGTGCATCGAAGACGAGCAACGGGTTGTAGCCGCTGCGGGCGTAGTCGCCCTCCTCGGCGAGCATCAGGTCCAGCGCCAGGCTGGCAAGATCGTCTGCCACTGGCTCGGCGCGACCCTGCAGCGGCCGCAGCACGATCTTCAGATAGCTCTCGCAAGCGCCGCAGGCTTCCGCCTGCACCGGCAGGAACGGCTCGCCCTTTTCGTCGTCCAGCCCCAGGTAGAGCAGCTGCCCACCGGTTTCGCAGTTGCTGCACTTGACCCGCTCCAGGTGCCATTCGGTCGCGCACAGCGCGCAATGCAGGAAGCGCACGCCGCTGCGATTTGGCTCGTTGTGCACCACGCTCGCCACCGGCGGCGATCCGCAGCACGGGCACAAGGCTCGGGCCTCGGCCAGCGGCTGCGCAGGGGCGCGCGGCAAACCCGCCGCCAGGCGCACCCAGGCCACCTGCAGCGCGGCTGCCACCAGCGGCATCAGCCCGCGGGTCTCGGCGCTGCCGGCGCGCTGTTCCAGTACATCCTCGGCGATCGCCTGCAGTGCATCGGCATCCGCGTCACGCAGGGCTTGCAGCAGCGGTCTCTGCCGCTCACCGACGTGCAGCGCCAGCGCATCGAGGATCGCGCGCAGATCACCCTGCCAGTCCAGATCGCGGCGCAACGCACGGAAGCCCAGCGGCGGCATGCGATGCTCCAAGGCTTGATCGAAGGCATCCGGCGCCGGACGCCAGGACGGTTCGCGCCCACTCAGGACCTGATGCTGGGCCTGCGCCAGGCGTGCCATGAAGTCGAGAAACTCGTCCAGCGCCGGCACCATGACCATCAGCTCGCGCAGGCGCAGCGCGCGGCGGCTGAACAGCTGGACGTCCGGCAGTACCACCTCTGGAGGCTCCATGATGGTGGTCGGCGCATAGCCGAACTCATGACCCGCCGCTCCGCGTTTTCCTTTCATGTTCGATTTCCTTGTTCAGTCATGTTCGGTTTCTCGAAGCCGCGGCATCGCCGGGCTCGCGATGGGGCAAGGCCGTCTCTTCGCCACGCTTGTCGCCGGCCATGACCTCGTCATACCAGAGCTTGTGGTGATGCCTGGCCCAGGCCGGGCTGACCCATCCCCGGGTCATCGCGCGAATCGAGCCCTTGACCCAGATGGCCGAGTAGATGTGGATGATCAGCGTGAGGATGGCGACGAACGCCGTTACCGCGTGGATCAGCGCGGCCCAGCGCAGCGCCCAGATCGGCATCTCGCTGGCCACCCAGGGTCGCCACAGCACCACACCTGTCACCAGCAGGACCGGCACCGTGGCCAGGAAAACCCAATACACCAGCTTTTGCCCGGCGTTGTTCTGGCCCACCGGCGGCAGCCGCTCGTCCCGGTTGGACAGCACGTCGCCGATCTGCCGCGCCCATTGCACGTCATGGCGGCGGAACAGATTGGCGCGAAAGAAGCGCACCGCCTGGATCAGGAAGAACAGCGTCATGAACACCCCGATGTACGGGTGCACGATGCGCGTCGGCTCAGGCCCGCCGAACAGCGCGGTGAGGCCGAAGAACGCCGGGTAGAACAGCGCCAGTCCGCTCAGGGTGAGCAGCACGAAGCAGATCGCGACGATCCAGTGATTGGCCCGCGCCCATGGGCCATAGCGCAGGATGCCTTTGCGTACGTTGGGATGACTCATGGCCGCCGCTCCTCGTCACGCAGATCCTGTTCAGGGTCCGCCGCGGCTTTTTCCGTTTCGGGGTCGTCCTCCGGTTCCTCCTTCGGTCCCTTGGTCATGTAGTGGAAGAAGCCGGCCAGCACCGACACGCCCAGCACTGCGGACATGATCGGCTTGGTCACGCCCTTCCACAGCTCTACCGTCGGGCTGATATGCGGATCCCTCGGCAGGCCGCTGTAGATCTCCGGCTTGTCGGCGTGCTGCAGCACATAGATCACGTGGGTGCCGCCGACACCCGCCGGGTCGTAGATGCCGGCGTTCTCGTAGCCACGTTCGTTGAGCTTGCCGACCCGGTGCGCGCCGTAGTCGAGCATCTGGTCCTTGGTGCCGAACTGGATCGCGCCGGTCGGACAGCTCTTCACGCAGGCGGGCTCCAGGCCGTGATAGACGCGGTCGGAACAAAGCGTGCACTTGTAGGCCTTGTTGTCCTTCTTTGAGATCCGCGGAATGTCGAACGGACAACCGGCCACGCAATAGCCACAGCCGATGCAGTGCTCGGAGTTGAAGTCGACGATGCCGTTGGCGTACTGCACGATGGCGCCGGGCGACGGGCAGGCCTTCAGGCAACCCGGCTCGGCGCAGTGCATGCAGTTGTCCTTGCGAATCAGCCACTCCAGGCCGCCTTCCTCGTTTTCGTACTCGGAAAAGCGCATGACTTCGAACGATGAGGGGGTCAGGTCCTGCGGCGCGTTATAGGTACCGTCGCATTCGCCGACCTCGTCGCGCAGGTCGTTCCACTCCATGCACGCCACCTGGCAGGCCTTGCAGCCGATGCACACCGACACGTCGATCAGCTTGGTCACCTTCTCCACGCCGCCGGAGCGGATCTGCGGCGAAGGCTCGGTGGTCGCCGAACGCGCGATGATGTTCTGCAGGTTGATCTGGTCACCTCGCATCAGGCGCCTCCTATAGCTTCTCGACGTTCACCAGGAACGACTTGAATTCCGGGGTCTGGGTGTTGCCATCGCCCACGAAGGGGGTCAGCGTGTTGGTCAGGTGAGCCTTTCTCGCCACGCCGGTGAAGCCCCAGTGGATCGGGATACCGACCTGATGCACGGTGCGCCCGTCCACCTGCAGCGGACGCAGGCGCTTGGTCACCACCGCCACCGCATCGATATGCCCGCGCTTGGAGCGAACCCGCACCTTTTCCCCCGCGGCGATGCCCAGCTCGCCAGCCAGCACCTCGCCGATCTCGACGAACTTTTCCGGCTGGACGATGGCATTGAGCAGCACGTGGGTCGTCCAGTAGTGGAAGTGTTCGGTGAGGCGGTAGGTGGTCGCCGCATACGGAAACTCTTCGTAGGTGCCGAAGGTATGTCGATCTTCGGCGAAGATGCGGGCAACCGGATTGTGGTAGGCCAGCGGATTGTCCGGGTGCAGCGGATTGTTGGGGATCGGCGATTCCAGCGGCTCGTAGTGCTCGGGGAACGGCCCCTCGCCCAGCCACTCGCTGGCGAAGAAGTGCCCGGTGCCGCTCTCGGTGAGGATGAACGGCTTGACGTCATCTTCCGGCGGCGCGGCCACGGGGTAGTCCGGTACGTCGGCACCGACCCAGCGTTCGCCGTTCCACCAGACCAGCGCACGGTTCGGGTCCCACGGCGTGCCGTCGGGTCGAGCCGACGCGCGGTTGTAGAGAATCCGCCGATTCAGTGGCCAGGCCCAGGCCCAACCGAGGGTGACGCCGATGTCGTAAGGGTCCGAGTTGTCGCGCCGGTCCATCATATTGCCCTGCTCGGTCCAGGCGCCCGAGTAGATCCAGCAGCCGCAGGACGTCGAACCGTCCGCGCGCAGCTCGCCGAAGTCGTTGAGCAGCTCGCCCTTGCGACGGATGATCCGCCCCTGGTCATCGATGTCCGCCAGCGCGCGGCCGTTGTATTCCTTGGCCAGCTCCGACGCGGCGGGATGCGCCGGGTCGCTGTAGTCCCAGGTCAGGTTGAGGATCGGCTCGGGGAAGGCGCCGCCCTCCTGCTGGTAGAGCTTCTGCAGGCGGTGGAACAACCCGGCGAGAATCGCCGTGTCGGTCTTCGCCTCGCCGGGCGGCGGTGCCGCCTGGTGGTGCCACTGCAGCCAGCGCGAGCTGTTGGTGATCGAGCCGTCGTCCTCGGCGAAGGTGGTGGTCGGCAGGCGGAACACCGCGGTCTGGATCTGGCTCGGATCGACGTCATTGAACTCGCCATGGTTCTTCCAGAACTCGCCGGTCTCGGTGGCCAACGGATCCATGATCACCAGCCACTTGAGCTTCGACAGCCCATCCAGCACCTTCGCCTTGTTCGGAAAGGCCGCGAGGATGTTGAAGCCCTGGCAGAAGGCGCCGGTCATCTTGCCCTTGGTCATGTCGTTGACCGCATAGAGCACGTCGTACAGCGGCTCGGAGAGCTTCGGCAACCAGTCGTAGCACCAGTCGTTCTCGGCGCTGGCGGCATCACCGTAGAACGCCTTCATCATGCTGACGAAGAAGCGCTCGTAGTGCTTCCAGTACGACACCTGATTGGGCAGCAACGGCTTGCGGATCTTTTCGCGGATGTAGTCCTCGTAGCGCTGGGCGCCAGCTGCCGGCAGCGTCATATAGCCCGGCAGCAGATTGGACAGCAGGCCGATGTCGGTCAGCCCCTGGATGTTGGAATGCCCGCGCAGTGCGTTGACCCCGCCTCCCGGCATGCCCATGTTGCCCAGCAGCAGCTGGACCATGGCGCCGGTGCGGATCATCTGCGCGCCGATGGAATGCTGGGTCCAGCCCAGGGCATAGAGGATGGTCATGGTCTTGTCGGGCGCCGCGCTCTGCGCCAGCAGTTCCCAAAGCTGCAGAACCTTGGCCTGCGGCATACCACAGACACGCTCGACCATCTCCACCGTGTAACGGCTGTAATGCTTGCGCATCATCTGGAACACGCAGCGCGGGTGCTGCAGCGTTTCGTCGCGACGGACGAAGCCCTGCTCGTCCAGGTCGAAGTTCCAAGTGGCCTTGTCGTACTGGTGGCGCTCCTCGTCGTAGCCGGTGAACAGTCCGTCGTTGAACTCGAAGCCTTCGCGCACCAGGTGCGCCGCGTCGGTGTAATGCAGCACGTATTCGTGGGCGTAGCGGTTATTCTCGATCAGGTAGCTGATCAGCCCGCCAAGGAAGACGATATCGGTGCCGGTACGGATCCAGGCGTGATAGTCCGCCACCGCGGTGGTGCGGTTGTAGCGCGGGTCGATGGAGATCAGGATCGCGTCGCTGCGCTCCTTCGCCTGCATGACCCAGCGGAAGCCCACCGGATGCGCCTCGGCCGAGTTCCCGCCCATGGACAGGACAATATTGGCATTGCGGATGTCGACCCAGCTGTTGGTCATGGCACCGCGACCGAATGAAGGGGCAAGACCTGCCACCGTCGGTCCGTGTCAGACGCGCGCCTGGTTGTCGAGTTTGAGAATGCCCAGCGCCCGAGTGATCTTCTGCGTCAGGTACGCCGTCTCGTTGGTGCAGGCCGAGGCCGCTACCATCGAGGTGGTCATCCAGCGGTTGACCTGCCGCCCCTCCTGATCCTGGCTCTCGAAGTTGCGGTCGCGGTCGTCCTTCATGAGGCGGGCGATGCGGTCGAGCGCCTCATCCCAGCTGATGCGCTTCCACTCATCCGTGCCCGGCTCGCGCACCTGCGGGTAGCGCACCCGAGAATCGCTCCTGATGAAGTCGAGCACACCGGCGCCCCGCGGGCATAGCGAACCGCGGCTGACCGGATGATCCGGGTCGCCCTCGACATGGAAGATATGGTCATGGCTGTTGATCGCTCCGTCACCACGTGCGTACAGCAACATGCCGCAGCCGACCGAGCAGTACGTGCATATGTTGCGGGTGACCTTGGCGCCGGTGAGCTTGAAATGCCGCACCGAGGCCAGCGCCTCCTCCGGGGCGAAGCCCATCATCGCCATGCTGGAAGCGCCCAAGCCGGCTGCGCCCAACTTGAGAAACTGCCGCCGGGATACTCGTGCCGTCATCGGTATCTCCTGTCATGAATGCTCGGCTCAACTGCTAGAGGGTCGACTGGGTACGGCTGGCAGAGGTTCAGACGGGATGACGGGCGGCTCTACCGCCGGGGATGCAAGGTGGTCGGAATGCGCTGCGTCCCGTCGGAAGCGTGACTGCGAGGATGCACAAAGGGCCGCTTAGCGGCCCTCGCGCAACCGCTCGAGCAGCTCCCTTCCCAACCGCTGGCGGGTGTTGCCGTAGTCGGACCAGGGGTCGTCGCTGCGCGTATTCAGGTAGTCGCGGACGTTGCCCAGCCGCCACTGACCGGCGCCTTCCAGGTGGCGCACCTCTTCCAGGCTCACCGGCAGCGACACCCCAAGGCCGGGCCGCGCCCGCACCGAGTAGGCGGCGACGGTACTGGCGCCCTTCTGGTTGCGCAGGTAGTCGACGAAGATGCGCCCGACACGATTCTGCGGGCCCATCTTGTCGACGATCAGCTGCGGCGACTCCCGCGCCAGCCGCTCCGTCACCGAGCGCGCGAAGCTGCGCGCACAATCCCAGTCGTGGCGCCGCTCGATCGGCACCACCACATGCATCCCGCGCCCGCCGCTGGTCTTGAGGAAGGCGCGCAACCCCAGCTCATCCAGCAGCGCCAGGGTCAGCTCGGTAGCCTCGACCATGCTCGCCCAGGGCAGTGCCGGGTCCGGATCCAGATCGAAGATCACCCGGTCCGGTCGCTCGATGCGATCGCTGCGGGCGTTCCAAGTATGGAATTCGACGCTGCCCATCTGCACCGCCTCGATGACGGCGGTGATGTTGTCGGCCTGGATCAACCGGGCGTGCTCGGGATCGAGGTTTTTCGGCAGCGCGCGCATGTGCGGCATCTTCAACCGGCCGCAATGGCGCTGGAAGAAGCTCTCGCCGCCGATACCTTCCGGCGCACGGACGATGGAAAGCGGTCGCCCGGCGAGCTGTGGCACCAGCCAGTCCGCTACCGCCAGGTAATACTCTGCCAGCGCCAGCTTGGTGGTGCCGCTTGCCTCGTCGATCACCCGCTGATGGCTGCTGATGCCGACACCGCCGACCAAAGGGCGGGCGGTGCCTTTTCGCTGCGCGGCCATGCCTTAGCTGGCCTTCTTGCTGGATTTGCTGCTCGCGGCCGGTGCCTTGCGTGTGCGTGACGAGCTGGACGACTTGCTGGTCTTGGCCTTGCTCGCAGGCTTGGATTTGGCTGGCGCCTTTTCCGGCGCATCTTCCTCCTCGTCCGCCTCGGCGGCGCGCGCCTTGCCCGGCTTGGCAGCCAGGCTGCGCTTGAGCAGCTCGGTGAGGTCGATGACATCCGCCGAGCGGCGATCCACCACCTCTTCCGGCCCGCCCACGGCTTCCAGCTTGCCTTCGCGAGCCTTCTTCTCCACCAGGTCCATGATCTGGTCCTGGAAGGTGTCCTTGTACTGCTCCGGCTTCCACTTCTCGGTCATGTCTTCCACCAGACGCTTGGCCATGTCCAGTTCGCGCTCGGCCAGGTCCGGATCGAGCGCTTCGTCCTTCAGTTCGAGGTACTCGACGCCGCGCACCTCGTCGGCCCAGCGCAGGGTGTTCATCACCAGCGCCTTGCCCAGCGGCATCACCACCGCCAGATGCTGCTTGTTGCGCAGCACCACGTTGGCGATGCCGACCTTGCCGGTCTGGATCAGCGTCTCGCGCAAGAGCGCATAGACCTTTTCCCCACGCCGGTCCGGGGTCAGGTAGTACGGCGTGTCGATGTAGAGAAAGGAGATGTCCTTGGCATCGACGAAGGCGACGATGTCCACGGTCTGCGTGGCCTTGGGATGCGCCGCCTTGATCTCGTCGTCGCTGATGACCACGTAGTGGCCCTTCTCGTACTCGACGCCCTTGACGATGTTCTCGCTGTCGATGTCCTCGCCGGTGGTCTTATTGATGCGCTTGTAACCGACCCGATCCATGCTACGCTTGTCCAGCCAGTCGAAATCGATGCCCTGCCGTGTAGTGGCCGGCACCAGCGCCACCGGGATGTGTACCAGTCCGAAACTGACCGCGCCTTTCCAGATCGTGCGTGGCATACCCTGTACTCCTTCGCTTAGGTGCCGGCCTGCGGTCAGCCGTTGACCACGGTGCCGCCGTTGACGTGAATCACCTGCCCACTGACATAGGACGCATCGCTGCTGGCCAGATAGACGTAGGCCGGCGCCACCTCTTCAGGCTGGCCGGGCCGTTTCATCGGCACGTTGGAGCCGAATTCGGCGACCTTGTCGGCATCGAAGGTGGAGGGAATCAGGGGCGTCCAGATCGGTCCCGGCGCCACCGAGTTCACCCGGATGCCTCGCTCGGCCAGGCTCATGGCCAGGGCACGGGTGAAGGCGACGATGGCGCCCTTGGTGGAGGAATAGTCGATCAGCATCGGGTTGCCCTTGTAGGCGGTCACCGAGCTGGTGTTGATGATCGAGGCGCCTTCCTGCAGGTGCGGCAACGCCACCTGGGTCAGCTGGAACATGCCGAACACGTTGGTACGGAAGGTCTGCTCCCACTGCTCCGGCGGGATGTCCTCGAAACGATCGCGGGGATGCTGCTCGGCAGCATTGTTGACCAGGATGTCCAACTTGCCGAACTGCGCCAGCGTCTCGTCGACGACCTTGCGGCATACATCGCGGTCGGCCACGTCGCCGGCGAAGGTCAGGCAGCGCCGGCCGTGTTGCTCGACGTCCTTGCGTGTCTGCTCGGCGTCCTGATGCTGGTCGAGGTAGAGGATCGCCACGTCGGCGCCTTCGCGGGCGAACAGCACCGCCACCGAGCGACCGATACCGCTATCGCCGCCGGTGATGATGGCGACCCTGCCGGCGAGCTTGCCAGCGGCCTTGTAGTCCTCACCGCGATATTCCGGGCGCGGGTTCATCAGCCCTTCCTTGCCGGGTTCCGCCTGCTTCTGTGGGGGTAGGGTCTGATTGTCATCGGCCATGGAAAATCCTCCGTCAAGGTAGTGAGCCTGTCTTCGGAGGACTGGAACGCTGCGAGAAAAGTTTCTGCGGGGCGATGAGAGGGCCCTGTACAGGGCCTTCGGATGGTCAGTTCAGCGTCAGCACGACACGACCACGAGGTACGCCGCTTTCGACGTACTGGTGGGCTTCGACTGCCTGCTCGAAAGGAAACTGCCGGTCGACCTGCGGACGCACCAGGCGGTCGACGGTCAGTTGGTTGATGTGTTGCAGCGCGCGTTCGACGGCCTCGCGGTTCTGCTCGATCCCGAGTTCCGGCTGCCCGGTGAAGTCGCACAGGCAATGCAGGAAGAACTTGAAGTTCTTCTTGAAGGCCGCGCAGACCGGCAGCGCGGTCTCGTTGCCGCCGTTCATGCCATAGAGGATCAGCTTGCCCAGCGGCGCCATGACATCGCCGAGCAGCTTCATCTGCGAGCCGCCACAGGCATCCAGTACCACCTCGACACCGCGCCCTTCGGTCAGCTTCTGCAGGCGACCGACCAGGTCTTCTTCCTCGGTGACGATCACCGTCTCGGCACCCAGTTCACGCAGGTAGTCACGGTCCTCGCTGGTGTCACAGGTGGCGATCACCCGCCCGCCCAGCGCCTTGGCCAGCTGCACGGCAGCCGGGCCGGTGCAATGCGCGGCCTGGTTGATCAGCACGTACTGACCGGGCTCCAGCTGAGCCAGTTCGACCAGGGCGAAATAGCTCACCAGCATCGGCGTATAGTGGATCGCCGCCTCGCTGGCGCTGAGCATGTCCGGGTAATGCACCAGGGCCTGCTGAGGCAGCAGCGCGTGTTCGGCATACAGCGGGTACTGATTGAGATCGTGGGCGGGGAAACCCGCCACCTGGTCGCCGACGCTGAAGCCCTGGACGCCCTCGCCCACCGCCAGCACCTCGCCCGCCACCTCGCTGCCGAGCCCGGCGGGCAGACGCGCATGGCGCGGCGCCAGGTCCTGCCGCCAGAGCACGTCGTTCCAGCTCACGCCGACGGCGCGCACGCCGATCAGGACCTCGCCCGGGCCGGCAACCGGCACCGCGCGCTCTTCCTGACGCAATACGTCGGCCGGGCCGAACTGATGAAAACGGATGATGCGGGACATTGCGACCCCTCGCTTACTACTGTGCAAACGGACTCTATCGTCAGTATCGTCACAACTCCAGCGAGCGACGCGGATTCCCATCGATAGTTGCCATGCACGGCAATGATGGGTTTGCGTATGTATCCCCGCGGGGCGCATCGCAGGTTTGTGCATTTCGAAAGCGGAATCGGGCATGCGCTCGTCTGCGCAAGCTGTCTAGAATGCAGCGACCCACCGAACCGGACCGTGGTCCGGCCACCAGGCTCGACGTGAACCAGGCATGAATCGCAACGACCTTCGCCGTGTTGACCTCAATCTGCTGATCGTCTTCGAAACGCTGATGCACGAGCGCAGCGTGACCCGCGCCGCCGAGAAGCTCTTTCTCGGCCAGCCGGCAATCAGCGCCGCGCTGGCCCGCCTGCGCGCGCTGTTCGACGACCCGCTGTTCGTGCGCACCGGTCGCAGCATGGAACCCACTGCCCGCGCGCTGGACATCGCTCAGCTGTTGTCGCCGGCGCTGGACTCGATCTCCACCGCCGTCAGCCGCGCCTCCACCTTCGACCCGGCCACCAGCACCCAGGTGTTTCGCATCGGCCTGACGGATGAAGTCGAGTTCGCCCTGCTACCGCCGCTGCTGCGCCGCCTGCGCGCCGAGGCACCGGACGTGGTGCTGGTGGTGCGGCGCGCCAACTACCTGTTGATGCCCGGCCTGCTGGCATCCGGCGAGATTTCGGTGGGCGTCTGCTACACCGAGGAGCTGCCGGCCAACGCCAAGCGCAAGGTGTTGCGCCGGCCCAAACCGATGCTGCTGCGGGCCGACAGCATTCCCGGCCGGCTGAGCATGGAGGACTACTGCAGCCGTCCCCATGCAATGGTTTCCTTTGCCGGCGACCTCAACGGTTACATCGACGAGGAACTGGCCCTGCACGGCTGCAAGCGCAAGGTGGTGCTGGCGGTGCCGCAGTTCAACGGCCTGGCCAGCCTGCTCGCCGGCACCGATATCATCGCCACCGTCCCGGATTACGCCGCGGCCGCGCTGGCGGCCAACGGCGGCGTGCGTGCCGAGCCCTTGCCCTTCCAGACCAGCCAGGACTTCGAACTGTCCATGGCCTGGCGCGGCGCTCAGGACAACGACCCCGCCGAGCGCTGGCTGCGCTCGCGCATCCAGATGTTCGTCGGCGACCCGGATAGTCTGTAGGGCGGAAACGGCGCAGCCTTTTCCACGCGTATATCGCCCCCGCGCACACCGCCTCACCATTTTCAGTGCCCTGCCCCAGCAGCTCCTTCTAGCAGTCCAGTAGGATGGGCTTCAGCCCACCAAGCGTTCCCAGGCCTCAAGGCCCGTTGGTGGGCTAAAGCCCACCCTACAACCCCCTCTCGAGTGTCCATACCTGACGCAACGGCACCAACACCTTGCACGACGTCCTCGCCTCGCGCTGATATCGAATGCCCAACCATCACCGCCAATGATATTCACCTTTGGCCCGTTCGATTTCTGCTGAACGGCTTGACTACGCAGACTCCTGCCATCAACAAATCCGACTTGCGGAGTCAAGCATGGAACGTTCGCTCAACGCCTTGCGTTTTCCCCTTATTGCCCTGACGGTGCTGATCACCGCCGCCTGCGGCAAGGCACCGGAGGCCACCCAGTCGGGTACGCCGCCGCCTGCGGTCAGCGTGGCCGAAGTCATCGAGCAGCAGGTGACCGAGTGGGACGAGGTCACCGGGCGCCTGGAGGCGCCGGAGTCGGTGGAGATCCGCCCGCGCGTCTCGGGCTTCATCGACAAGGTGGCCTTCGAGGAAGGTGCGCTGGTGAAAAAAGGCGACCTCCTGTTCCAGATCGATCCACGCCCGTTCCAGGCCGAGGTCAAGCGTTTGCAGGCGCAGCTGCAACAGGCCCGCGCGACCCAGCAGCGCACGGCCGCCGAAGCCGAGCGCGGCGAGCGCCTGCGGCAGAAGAACGCGATTTCCGCCGAACTGGCCGATGCCCGTGTCAGCGCCGCCAGCGAAGCGAAATCCGCGGTCGCGGCGATTCAGGCGCAGCTGGACAAGGCCCAGCTGGACCTCTCCTTCACCCGCGTGACGGCGCCCATCGACGGCCGTGCCGGCCGCGCACTGATCACGGCCGGCAACCTGGTCAACGCCGGCGAGGCCCTGCTGACCACGCTGGTCTCCACCGACAAGGTCTACGCCTACTTCGAGGCGGACGAACGTCTGTACCTGAAGTACCGCGAGTTGGCGCGTCATGGCGACCGCGGCGAGGCGACCCCGGTCTATCTCGGCCTCTCGGACGAGGACGGCCACCCGCATCTGGGCCACATGGACTTCATGGACAACCAGGTCGACCCGCGTACCGGCACCATTCGCGGCCGCGCCGTGTTCGATAACCGCGACGGCAGCTTCACCCCCGGCCTGTATGCACGGCTGAAGCTGGTCGGCAGCCCGACCTACGAGGCCGTGCTGATCAAGGACGTGGCGGTGGGCACGGACCTGGGCAAGAAGTTTGTCCTGGTGCTGGCCGAGGACGGCACCGTCGCCTACCGGCCGGTCGAGCTCGGGCCCAAGCTCGAGGGGCTGCGCATCGTGCGCGATGGCCTGGCCAAGGGCGAAAGCATCGTGGTCAACGGCCTGCAGCGGGTACGCCCGGGCAGCCAGGTGCAGCCGGAGAGCGTACCGATGGCCGATGCCGAGACCCTCGCGACCCTCGATCGCCAGCGCCGCGCGATCAGCGAGGCGATGAAACCGCAGGTGGTCGAGCGCACGCTGGCCCAGCGCCCGAGCAGCTGAGCATCGTTCGACAGCTGCCCTGAACCCCGGCGCGCCAGGCGCGCCCATCCGATCGATCCGCCAGGGCGCGCCCGCCGCGCCCTACCCCGGAGTGCGCCATGAATTTCTCGCAATTCTTTATCAAACGGCCGATTTTCGCCGCCGTGCTGTCGCTGGTGATCCTCATCGGCGGCGCCATCTCGCTGTTCCAGTTGCCGATCAGCGAATATCCAGAAGTGGTCCCGCCCACCGTGGTGGTACGGGCCAACTTCCCCGGCGCCAACCCCAAGGTGATCGGCGAAACCGTTGCCTCGCCGCTGGAACAGGCCATCACCGGCGTCGAGGGCATGCTCTATATGTCGTCCCAGGCGACCGCCGATGGCAAGCTGACGCTGACCATCACCTTCGCCCTCGGCACCGACCTGGACAACGCCCAGGTGCAGGTGCAGAACCGCGTGACGCGCACCATGCCGACCCTGCCCACCGAGGTGCAGCGCCTCGGCGTCACCGTGGACAAGGCCTCCCCCGACCTGACCATGGTGGTGCACCTGACCTCGCCGGATCAGCGCTACGACATGCTCTACCTGTCCAACTACGCAGCGCTCAACGTCAAGGACGAGCTGGCGCGGCTGGACGGTGTGGGCGACGTGCAGCTGTTCGGCCTGGGCAACTATTCCCTGCGCGTCTGGCTCGACCCGAACAAGGTCGCCCAGCGCAACCTCACCGCCACCGACGTGGTCAACGCCATCCGCGAGCAGAACCGTCAGGTCGCCGCCGGAGCCCTGGGCGCTCCGCCGGCACCGGGCGCCACCGACTTCCAGCTGTCGATCAACACCCAGGGGCGCCTGGTGGACGAGGAGGAGTTCGAGAACATCATCGTGCGCGCCGGCGAGGACGGTGAGATCACCCGCCTGAAGGACATCGCGCGCATCGAACTGGGCTCCAGCCAGTACGCCCTGCGCTCGTTGCTGAACAACCAGCCGGCGGTGGCCATCCCGATATTCCAGCGCCCGGGCTCCAACGCCATCGCCATCTCGGACCTGGTGCGCGAGCGCATGGCCGAGCTCAAGCAGAGCTTCCCCCAGGGCGTGGACTACGAGATCGTCTACGACCCGACCATCTTCGTGCGCGGCTCCATCGAGGCGGTGGTGCACACCCTGCTCGAGGCCATCGTGCTGGTGGTGCTGGTGGTGATCCTGTTCCTGCAGACCTGGCGCGCCTCGATCATTCCGCTGGCCGCCGTGCCGGTGTCGCTGATCGGCACCTTCGCGGTGATGCACCTGCTCGGTTTCTCGCTCAACGCGCTGTCGCTGTTCGGCCTGGTGCTGGCCATCGGCATCGTGGTGGATGACGCCATCGTCGTGGTGGAGAACGTCGAGCGCAACATCGGCCTCGGCAAGTCGCCGGTAGAGGCGACCCGTCAGGCCATGAAGGAAGTCACCGGGCCGATCATCGCCACCGCCCTGGTGCTCTGCGCGGTGTTCATCCCGACTGCGTTCATTTCCGGTCTGACCGGGCAGTTCTATCAGCAGTTCGCACTGACCATCGCGATCTCGACGGTGATCTCGGCGTTCAACTCGCTGACCCTGTCGCCGGCGCTGGCCGCGACCCTGCTCAAGGCCCACGATGCGCCGAAGGACGGCTTCTCGCGGCTGCTCGACCGGCTGCTCGGTGGCTGGCTGTTCCGCCCGTTCAACCGCGTGTTCGACCGCGCCAGCCATGGCTACGTCGGCGTGGTGCGGCGCATCCTGCGCGGCAGCGCCGTGGCCTTGCTGGTCTACCTCGGCCTGGTGGGCTTGGGCTACATGGGCTTCGCCAGCACCCCGACCGGCTTCGTTCCGCAGCAGGACAAGCAGTATCTGGTCGCCTTCGCCCAGCTGCCGGACGCCGCCACCCTGGACCGCACCGAGGACGTGATCAAGCGCATGTCGGATATCGCCGGCAAGCATCCGGGCGTGGAGAACACCGTGGCCTTCCCGGGGCTGTCGATCAACGGTTTCACCAACAGCCCGAACAGCGGCATCGTCTTCACCCCGCTCAAGCCCTTCGATGAGCGCAAGGATCCGTCGCTCTCGGCCAACGCCATCGCGGCGGACCTGAACGGCCAGTTCGCGCAGATCCAGGATGCCTTCATCGCCATCTTCCCGCCGCCACCCGTACAGGGCCTGGGCACCATCGGCGGCTTCCGCGTGCAGGTGCAGGATCGCGGCAACCTTGGCTATGAGGCGCTGTACAAGCAGGTGCAGAACGTCATCGCCAAGAGCGCGGACTATCCGGAGCTGGCCGGCCTGTTCACCAGTTACCAGGTCAACGTGCCGCAGGTGGATGCCGATATCGACCGCGAGAAGGCCAAGACCCATGGCGTGGCCATCGACGACATCTTCGACACCATGCAGGTCTACCTGGGCTCGCTGTACGCGAACGACTTCAATCGCTTCGGTCGCACCTATCAGGTCAACGTCCAGGCCGACCAGAAGTTCCGCCTCGCGCCAGAGCAGATCGGCCAGCTAAAGGTGCGCAACAACCGCGGCGAGATGGTCCCTCTGTCGACCTTCGTCAGCGTCACGGACAGCGCCGGCCCGGACCGGGTGATGCACTACAACGGCTTCCTCACCGCGGAGATCAACGGCGCCGCCGCACCGGGCTACAGCTCAGGGCAAGCCGAAGCAGCCATGGAACGACTGCTCCAGACCGAGCTGCCCAACGGCATGACCTACGAGTGGACCGAGCTGACCTACCAGCAGATCCTCGCCGGCAACACCGCGGTCTTCGTCTTCCCGCTCTGCGTGCTCCTGGCCTTCCTGGTGCTGGCAGCGCAGTACGAAAGCTGGAGCCTGCCGCTGGCGGTGATCCTGATCGTGCCGATGACGCTGCTCTCGGCCATCACCGGGGTGATCCTGGCCGGTAGCGACAACAACGTCTTCACCCAGATCGGCCTGATCGTGCTGGTGGGCCTGGCGTGCAAGAACGCGATCCTGATCGTCGAGTTCGCCAAGGACAAGCAGGAGGAAGGCATGGACCGGCTCGCCGCCACCCTGGAGGCCTGCCGCCTACGCCTGCGGCCGATCCTGATGACCAGCTTCGCCTTCATCATGGGCGTGGTACCGCTGGTGCTTTCCAGCGGGGCCGGCGCCGAGATGCGCCATGCCATGGGCGTGGCGGTGTTCTCCGGGATGCTCGGGGTGACCTTCTTCGGGCTGCTGCTGACCCCGGTGTTCTATCTGGTGATTCGCGCCTTCGTCGAGAAGCGCGAAGCACGCAAAGCGGTATTCAAGGAGGCCCGCGCATGAAGTTCTTCACCCTTTCCCTGCTCGCCCTGACCATCACCGGTTGCGCCGTCGGCCCGGATTACCGCGCGCCGCAACCGGAGCCGGCGCGGCTGCTTCAGGCCGAGCGCGGCGATCACGACCGCTCGCGCTTCGAGGCGGCCTGGTGGCAGCAGTTCGAGGACCCGACACTGGATGCCCTGGTCGGCGAAGCACTGGCTGAAAACCGCGAGCTGCGTATCGCCTATGCCCGTTTGCGTGCGGCGCGGGCTATTCGCGATGATGTCGGCAATGATCGTCTGCCCACCGTCACCGCAGGTGCGCGCGCCGATATCGGCAAGGCCCAGCAACCCGGTTTCAGCGAAGAGCGGGTGAACGCCGAGCGTTACGATCTGGGCCTGGACATGGCCTGGGAGCTGGACCTGTTCGGCCGTATCCAGCGCAGCCTGGAGGCCAGCGAAGCGCAGGCCGAAGCTGCCGAGGCCGAGCTCTATCAATTGCAGGTCAGCCTGGTCGCCGAGCTGGTGGATGCCTACGGTCAGCTGCGTGGCGCCCAGCTGCGCGAGCGCATCGCCCGCGACAACCTGGCCAACCAGCGCAATTCCCATGAACTGACCGAGCAGCTGCGCGAAGCGGGTGTCGGCAGCGAACTCGATGTGCTGCGCGCCGATGCCCGTCTGGCGGCCACCGAGGCCAGCCTGCCGCAGCTCAGGGCACAGCAGGTGCGTGCGCGCAACCGCATCGCCACCTTGCTCGGCCAGCGCGCCGATCAGCTCAGCGTCGACCTCTCGCCCCGCGAGCTGCCGGCAATCGCCAAGTCGCTACCGATTGGCGATCCCGGTGAGCTGCTGCGCCGGCGTCCGGACATCCGTGCGGCCGAACGTCAGCTGGCGGCGGCGACCGCCAATGTCGGCGTAGCCACAGCCGATCTGTTCCCGCGAGTGAGCCTGTCCGGATTTCTCGGTTTCATCGCCGGGCGCGGCTCGCAGATCGGCTCCAGCGCCGCACAGGCCTGGGGCGTGGCGCCGAGCATCAGCTGGGCGGCGTTCGACCTGGGCAGCGTGCGCGCCCGTCTGCGCGGTGCCGAGGCGGATGCCGACGCTGCTCTAGCGGGTTACGAGCAGCAAGTGCTGCTGGCGCTGGAGGAATCTGAAAACGCCTTCAGCGACTACGCCAACGCGCAGCAGCGCCTGCTCTCCTTGATCCGCCAATCGACGGCCAGCCGCGCCGCCGCACAGCAAGCGGAAATCCGCTATCGCGAAGGCACGGCTGACTTTCTCGTGCTGCTCGATGCCGAACGCGAGCGACTGCAGGCCGAGGATGCCCAGGCCCAGGCCGAGGTGGAGGTCTACCGCTCGGTTGTGTCGTTGTACAAGGCGCTCGGGGGTGGCTGGGACCTCGGTGGTCAGTCGGCTCGCCTCGCGGTTTCGGCGGCCGGTCAGGCGAAAATGTGACACGGTGCCGCTCCCGTCTGGTTGGTTGGGGAAAGCGCTTTCAGTCGTCATCTATCTTTGGCATAACGAGCGGCTGAAAGCCTAGAGGTGTCCTGTGGCTCAGCCGCACGGATGCACTGCCAACCAACCAGAATAAAGAGTCTTTCATGAAGCCGATCATTACCCTTGCCGGGCTCGTGCTGGCTGCCGCCAGCGCCTTTGCCCAGGCAGAGCCCATCGTCATCAAGTTCTCTCACGTAGTGGCCGAAGACACGCCCAAGGGCAAGGGTGCGCTGATGTTCAAACGCCTGGCCGAGGAGCGTCTGCCGGGCCAGGTAAGCGTCGAGGTCTACCCGAATTCGACGCTGTTCGGTGATGCCACGGAGCTGGAGGCATTGCGCAACAACGAAGTGCAGCTGCTGGCGCCGTCACTGGCGAAGTTCGAGCAGTACACCAAGCAGCTGCAGGTATTCGACCTGCCCTTCCTGTTCGACGATATCGACGCGGTAAACCGCTTCCAGAAGCGCACCAAGGGCAAGCAGCTGCTGCGCTCCATGGAAGACCAGAACATCACCGGCCTGGCCTACTGGCATAACGGCATGAAGCAGCTCTCGGCGACCCGCATGCTGCGCCTGCCAAGCGATGCCTCGGGGCTGAGCTTCCGCATCCAACCCTCTGCCGTGCTCGAGGCGCAGTTCGGTGCTGTCGGCGCCTCAACCCAGAAGATCGCCTTCGCCGATGTCTACGATGCCCTGCGTACCGGTACCGTACAGGGCGCGGAGAACCCCTGGTCGAACATCTACAGCAAGAAGATGCATACCGTGCAGCCCTACATCATCGAGAGCGACCACGGTGTGCTCGACTATATGGTGGTCAGCAACACCCGCTTCTGGATGGGCATGCCGCACAAGATTCGTTTCGAGCTGGAAGCCATCCTCGACGAGGTGAGCTACATGGTGAACCGCGAGGCCGAGGAGCTGAATCAGGCCGACCGCGAACGCATTCGCCAGGCGGGAACGACCGAAATCGTCAGCCTGACCCCGGAAGAGCGCGAGCGCTGGCGCGAAGCGATGCGTCCGGTTTGGCAGCAGTTCGAACCGGTGATCGGCGCCGACATCATCAAGGCAGCCCAGACCGTCAATCGCAAGCAGCGCAAATGACCGCCGCGCGCGACGCCGCTTAGGACGCAAAAGCCCCGCCGATCATGCGGGGCTTTTTTTTCCGGCAGCGACCTCGCGACTGGAATCAGGGCGCGTCCGGCGAAGCCGCAGCCGTCGGTGACTGATCCAGCTGCGCGCTGTCCCAGCCACCGCCCAGCGCGGCGATCAGCAGCACACTGGCGGTCAGCCGATCGCCCAGCAGGGTCAGGTTGGTGCGCTCGTTGTTCAGCGCGGTGGTCTGCACCGTGGCAACGCTGAGGAAATCGACGGTGCCTGCCCGGTACTGGTTCTCGATCAGACGCAGGGACTCCTGTGCCGCCTCCAGCGCCTCGCGCTGCACCACCGCCTCCTCTTCCAGGACTCGCAGCTGCACCAGGTAATCCTCCACCTCGCGGAAGCTGTCGAGCACGGTCTGCCGGTAAGTGGCCACGGTCTGGTCGTAACTGGCTTCGGCACGCTCCAGTTCGGCGCGCCGGCTGCCGAAGTCCAGCAGTGTCAGCGCGAGTTGCGGGCCGAGCGACCAGAACCGGTTGGGCACGCTGAACAGGTCGCTGAAGCTACTGTTGCGGTAGCCACCGCTGGCGGAGAGCGTCAGGTCGGGATACCAGGCCGCTTCGGCGACGCCGATGTTGGCGTTGGCCGCCATAACCTGGCGCTCGGCGGCGGCAATATCGGGACGCCGCTCCAGCAACTGTGACGGCACGGCTAGCGGCACGCCCGGCAGCGCCGGGATGTCCTCGCGCACCGCGATGTCCAGCTCCGAGGGCGCAACGCCGATGAGCACGGCAATCGCGTGTTCCATCTGCGCCCGCTGCCAGCGCAGGTCGATAGCCTGGGCCTGGGTACTCTTGAGTTGTGTCTGCGCCTGGGTGACGTCGGATTTCGGCACGATACCGGCCCGATACTGGTTCTCGGTCAGGCGCAGCGAGCGTGCGTAGGCCGCGACGGTCTGATCGAGCAGGCGCTGATGTTCGTCGATCACCCGCAGTTGCAGGTAGGTCTGCACCAACTCGGCCTGCAGGCTCAGCCGCACCGCGGCCAGGTCTGCGGCGCTGGCCTGCATGCTGGCGCGGTTCGCTTCCAGATTGCGCCGCAGCCGGCCCCAGATGTCCGCTTCCCAGGACGCACTCAAACCTGCTTCGTAGCTTTCGCTGACGCCACTGCCGAACGAGCCGCCGCTGGTGTCCGAGCTACCGCTGCCCTGCGCCGAACGGGTCACGCCGGCGCTGCCGGAAAGGATCGGGAACAGCTGCGAGCGTGCACCACGTACCAGTGCCCGGGCCTGACGGAACTGCGCCTCGGCCGCTGCCAGGTTCTGATTGTCGACATTCAGCCGGCCGACCAGGGCGTCCAGCTCGGCATCGCCATAAAGCCGCCACCACTCGCCACGCGCCAGCACATCGGCCGGTGACGCCGGCTTCCAGCCTTCGGCCTGCTTGAACTCGGCGGCTACCGGCAGTTCCGGCCGTTGATAGTCCGGGCCCAGGGTACAGGCACTCAACGACAGAGCCAGAACGGCAGCGGCGATGGGTTGCAGGGGCATCTTCAGCGACAACGGGCTCATAGCGAATTTTCCAGGGCGGCATCGGTGCGTACACCGCGCCAGCTGTTGAAACGATGACGCAGACGGTCCAGGTACAGATAGACCACCGGCGTGGTGTAGAGGGTCAGGATCTGGCTCAGCAGCAGGCCACCGATGATGGTCAGGCCCAGCGGCTGGCGCATTTCGGCGCCCTCCGCGCCGCCGAGCAGCAAGGGCAGCGCGCCAAGGATCGCCGCCATGGTGGTCATCAGAATCGGGCGAAAGCGCAACAGGCAGGCTTGGTGAATCGACTCGGCGGGCGACAGCTTGTCCTGGCGCTCGAACTGCAGCGCCAGGTCGATCATCAGGATCGCGTTTTTCTTCACCACGCCGATCAGCAGAAACAGCCCGAGCAACGAAATCAGGCTGAACTGGTTGCCGGTGAGGATGATCGCCAGCAGCGCGCCGACTCCGGCCGATGGCAGCGTCGAGAGAATGGTCAGCGGGTGAATGTAACTCTCATAGAGAATGCCCAGCACGATGTAGACCAGCAGCAAGGCGCCAAGGATCATCAGCGGCTGGCCCTGTTGAGTGCTCTCGAAGGCGCTGCCGGTGCCGCCGAGACGGCCCTGTACCTCGCTCGGCAGGCCGATTGCCGCCACCGCCCGCTCGATCGCCAGCGTTGCCTGGTCGAGGCTGACGCCCGGGGCGAGGTCGAAGTCGATGTTCTCCGCAGCGAACTGGCCATCATGGCTGACCCGGTCTTCTTCCAGACTGCGCTCGTAGCGTGCGAAGGCCGCCAGCGGAACACGGCGACCCTCCCCGGTGATGACGTGAATCTGTTCGAGTACCTCAGGGTAATCGGCGTAGCCTGGGTCGATTTCCATTACCACGCGGTACTGGTTGAGCGCCTCGTAGATAGTGGAAATCTGCCGCTGACTGAAGGCGTTGTTGAGCAGCGTGGTCACCGTGCTCATGTCGATGCCCAGACGCTTGGCGGCATCCCTGTCGACCTTGAGGGTGATCTGTTGCGCTCCTTCGCCATCATTGGCGTCGATGCTGGTCAGCTCGGGCAGCGCCGAAAGCGCCTGGGTGACCCGTGGCACCCAGGTGCGCAGGTCGCCGAGATCACTCGCCAGCAACGTGTAGGAATAGGCCGAGCTGCTCTGCCTGCCGCCGCCGAACTGCAGATCCTGGTCGGCCATGAGGAACATGCGCCCGCCGGGCACTGTGGGCTGGTTCTTGCGGATGCGCTCGATCACCTTCTGCGCCGAGATCTTGCGCTCGCTCAGGGGCTTGAGGCGCACGATCATGAAGGCATTGTTGATGCCGCCCTGCCCGCCGATAAAGCCGGCCACGCTCTCCACTGCCGGATCGGCCAATACCGCCTTGCGGAAAATCTCCATCTTCGGCTGCATGACCTGGAACGACAGGCCGTCGTCGCCGCGGATGAAGCCGGTCAGCTGACCGGTGTCCTGCTGTGGAAGGAACGTCTTGGGCACCTGCACGTAGAGCACCACGTTCAGCGCAATGGTCGCCAGCAGGCTCAACAGGGTGATGCGCCGATGACGCAGCGCCCAGCTCAGCGAGCGATCGTAGTAGCGCAGCAGCCACTGGTGCGCCGCGTGGCTCCAGCGCTGCAGGCGCCCTTCCGTCGCCGCTTCGTGGGATTTGAGCCAACGCGCGCAGAGCATCGGCGTCAGCGTCAGCGAGACCAGCAGGGAAACCAGGATCGCTGCCGCCAGGGTGATGGAGAACTCGCGAAACAGCCGCTCGACGATGCCGCCCATGTAGAGGATCGAGACGAACACCACCACCAGCGACAGGTTCATCGACAACAGCGTGAATCCGACTTCGCGGGTACCGACATAGGCGGCCTTCAACGGAGGCATGCCTTCATCGATATGCCGGGCGATGTTCTCCAGCACCACGATGGCGTCATCCACTACCAGGCCGGCGGCCAGGATCAGTGCCATCAGCGAAAGGATGTTCAGCGAAAAGCCGAACAGGTACATCACCGCGAAGGTGCCGACCAGCGACACCGGCACCGCCAGCGCCGGAATCAGCGCGGTGCGCAGGCGACCGAGAAACAGGAACACCAGCACGATGACCAGGCCCACCGCGATCAGCAGCGTGCGCTCGGCCTCGTGCAGCGTGGCGCGGATCACCGGCGAGCGGTCCATGGCGATATCCAGGTCGACGCTGCCCGGCATGATGGCCTGCAGCGCCGGCAACTCACGGCGAATGCCTTCGATGGTTTCGATGATGTTGGCACCGGCCTGGCGGTTGACGATCAGCAGCACCGCCTGCTCATTGTTGAAGAAACCGCTGTTGTAGCGGTCCTCGACCGAGTCCCGAACCCGTGCCACGTCACCCAGGCGCAGCGCGGCGCCGTCCTGGTAGCGGATGATCAGCGGCGTGTAGTCGGCGGCCTGGTGGAGTTGGTCGTTGGCGCGCACCTGCCAGTGCCGGTCGGCGTCCTCGACCATGCCCTTGGGCCGGCGCACGTTGGCATTGGCGATGGTCTGGCGCACCTCGTCCAGCGAAACGCCGTACTGTTCCAGCTGTTGCGGCTGCAATTCGACGCGCACCGCCGGCAACGAGCTGCCACCGACCTGGATCTCGCCAACGCCGGACACCTGCGACAGCTTCTGCGCCAGGATGGTGGAGCCGATGTCGTACAGCTCGGCCTTGTCCAGCACGTCCGAGGTCAGCGAGAGCACCATGATCGGCGCCTGGGACGGGTTGATCTTGCGATAGGTGGGCATGCTGCGCATGCCGCTGGGCAACAGGTTGCGCGCGGCGTTGATCGCTGCCTGCACATCGCGGGCAGCTCCATTGATGTCGCGATCCAGATCGAACTGGATGATGATCCGCGTCGAGCCCTGGCTGCTGCGGCTGGTCATCTGGCTGACCCCGGCGATGCTGCCCAGCGAGCGCTCCAGTGGCGTGGCCACGCTGGAGGCCATGATTTCCGGGCTGGCGCCGGGCAGGCTGGCCTGCACGGTGATCACCGGGAAATCCATGTTCGGCAGCGGCGACACCGGTAGCAGGCCGAAGCTGACCCCACCCAGCAGCAGGATCGCCAGGCTGAGCAGCATCGTCGCCACCGGGCGGGCGATGAACGGGGCAGAAAGGTTCATGCCTGCCCCCGCGCGATTGCAGTCCGGCTCACGCTTGCGCCTCCGCCAGCGGCTCGCGACGGCGCCCGAAGCGCTGGCCGAGGCGGTCGAAGAACAGGTAGATCACCGGCGTGGTGAACAGCGTCAGCAGTTGACTGAGCAGCAGACCGCCAACCAGCACCAGGCCGAGCGGCTGGCGCAACTCAGCGCCGGAACCGGACGCCAGCATCAGCGGAATCGCACCGAACAGTGCCGCCAGGGTGGTCATCAGGATCGGCCGGAAGCGCAGCAGCGCCGCGCGGTAGATCGCATCCTGCGGGCTCATGCCTTGCTGCCGTTCGGCCTCAAGGGCGAAGTCGATCATCATGATCGCGTTCTTCTTGACGATGCCGATCAACAGGATGATGCCGATGATCGCGATCAGCCCGAGGTCGTTACCGGTCAGCAACAAGGCAAGCAAGGCGCCCACCGCAGCCGAGGGCAGCGTGGAGAGGATGGTGATCGGGTGAATGTAGCTCTCGTAGAGCACGCCGAGCACGATGTACATGGTCACCACCGCGGCAAGGATCAGCAGCAGCGTGCTCGACAGCGAGGCGCGGAACGCCTCCGCGGCGCCCTGGAAGCGCGTCTGGATTCCGGCCGGCAGGCCGATCTCCTGCTCAACCGTCTCGATCACCTCCACTGCCTTGCCGAGCGACACGCCACTGGCCAGGTTGAACGAGAGGGTCACCGCCGGAAACTGACCGATATGGTTGATCAGCAGCGGTGCGTTGCGCTGTTCCAGGGTTGCCAGGCTCGACAGCCGCACCGGCGTGCCGCCTTCGCTCTGCACGAACAGCTGTTCCAGCGCCTGCGGGCCGAGGCGGTTGCCCGCCTCCGCCTCCAGCACCACGCGGTACTGGCTGGCCTGGGTGAAAATGGTGGAGATCTGTCGCTGGCCGAAGGCGTCGTACAGCGCATCGGTGATGTCCGCGACCTGGATGCCGAGGCGCGCCGCCGCGTCGCGGTCGATGTCCAGGTAGATCTGCAGGCCGTTGCTTTGCAGGTCGCTGGCCACGTCGGTCAGCTCCGGCCGCTCACGCAGCGCCTCGACCAGCCGCGGCGTCCACTCCTGCAGCAACTCGCTGTCCGGCGTTTCCAGGCTGAACTGGAACTGCGTGCGGCTGACCCGGTCCTCGATGGACAGGTCCTGCACCGGCTGCAGATACAGCTCGATACCCGGCACCTTTGCCAGCTCCGGCCGCAGGCGATCGATCACCTGGCTGGCGGTCAGGTCGCGCCCGCCGTGGGGCTTGAGGTTGATCAGCAAACGGCCGCTGTTGAGCGTGACGTTACTGCCGTCAACGCCGATATAGGACGACAGACTGTCCACCGCCGGATCGGCAAGAATCACTCGCGCCAATGCCTGTTGACGCTCGCTCATGGCGCGGAAGGAGATCGACTGCGGTGCCTCGCTGATGCCCTGGATTACGCCGGTGTCCTGCACCGGGAAGAAGCCCTTGGGCACGGCAAGGTAGAGCACAACCGTCAGCCCCAGTGTGACGATTGCCACCACCAGGGTCAGCGTCTGGTGGCGCAGCACCCAGGTCAGCCAGCGCGAATAGCCACCGATCAGCCGCTCCACCCAATCGGGTTTCTCTTCTGCCGCGTGGGGTTTGAGCAGCTTGGCGCACATCATCGGGGTCAGCGTCAGCGAGACCACCAGGGAGATGAGGATGGCCACCGCAAGGGTGATGGCGAACTCGCGGAACAGCCGGCCCACCACGTCCTGCATGAACAGCAGCGGGATCAGCACGGCGATCAGCGAGAGGGTCAGGGAGATCAGGGTGAAACCGATCTGCTTCGCGCCCTTGAGCGCCGCGTTGAGCGGGGTCTCGCCCTCCTCCAGGTGCCGCGCGATGTTCTCCAGCATGACGATGGCATCGTCGACCACGAAGCCGGTGGCGATGGTCAGCGCCATTAGCGTCAGGTTGTTCAGCGAGAAGCCGCACAGGTACATCACGGCGAAGGTGCCGACCAGCGACAGTGGCACCGCGATCGACGGGATTACCGTGGCCGACAGCTTCTTGAGAAAGACGAAGGTCACCATCACCACCAGGAAGGTGGCAAGCATCAGCTCATGCTGTACATCGGTGACCGCGGCGCGGATGGTCTGGGTGCGGTCGGTAAGCACGATCACGTCGAGCCCGGCCGGCATGCTGGCGGTCACCTCCGGCAGCAACGCCTGGATGCGCTCGACCACCTCGATCACGTTGGCGCCCGGCTGGCGCTGGATGTTCAGCAGCACGGCCTGGCTTTCGTTGGCCCAGGCCGCGAGACGTTCGTTCTCGGCGCCGTCGACGATCTCGGCTACGTCCTTCAGGCGCAGCGCGGCGCCGTCCTGATAGGTCAGGATTAGCTCGGCGTACTCCTCCGGCGTCTCCAGCTGGTCGTTGGCGTCGAGCATCGACACCCGCGTCGGTCCGTCGAAGTTGCCCTTGGGCTGGTTGACGTTGGAGTTGGCGATCAGCGAACGCACGTCGGCCAGCGACAGGCCATAGGCGGCCAGCGCTTCTGGATTGGTACGGATACGCACCGCCGGCCGCTGCCCGCCGGCGATGCTGACCATGCCGACGCCGTTGATCTGCGCCAGCTTCTGCGCCATGCGGGTATCGACCAGATCGTGCAGCTGCGGTAGCGGCAGCGCATCGGACTTTACCGCCAGCGTCAGCACTGGCGTATCTGCCGGGTTGACCTTGTTGTAGACCGGCGGCGCCGGGAGGTCGTTGGGCAGCAGGTTGTTCGCCGCGTTGATTGCCGCCTGCACTTCCTGCTCCGCGATATCCAGCGCCACTTCCAGCGAGAAGCGCAGGGTGATCAACGAGGCACCACCCGAGCTGGTCGAGGACATCTGCGCGAGCCCCGGCATCTGGCCGAACTGGCGCTCCAGCGGAGCGGTTACCGCGCTGGTCATCACCTCAGGGCTTGCGCCCGGGTAGAGTGTCATCACGCGGATAGTCGGGTAATCGACCTGCGGCAGCGCAGCCACCGGCAGCAGCTTGTAGGCGATCAACCCGGCCAGCAGGATCGCGACCATGCTCAGCGTGGTCGCCACCGGCCGCAGGATGAACAGGCGGGAGATATTCATCGCGCCTCGCGCTCCGCGGCCTCGTCGCCACCTAGGACCGGCTTCTCGGCCGCCTCCTCGGCCATTCGCTGGCCGCTCACGACCTCGACCTCAGCACCGTCACGCAGGCGGTCGGTGCCTTCCATCACCACGCGCTCGCCGACTTCGAGGCCCTTGAGCACCACGGTGGTTTCGCCATTGGTAGGGCCGGCCTCTAGCGATCGCAGTTCCACCTTGCTGTCGTCGCCGACGACGTAGGCGAAGGTACCGCGCGAGCCGAACTGCAGCGCCGCGGAGGGAATGAGTACAGCATCGGCCAGGGTCTCCACCCGCAGGCGGACGTTGACGAACTGGTTGGGGATCAGCAGCTCGGGCTCGTTATCGAAGCGCGCCTTGAGCCGCAGGGTGCCGGTGGTCGGGTCGATCTGGTTGTCGATACTTTCCAGCACGCCCTCGCCGAACAGCACGCGTTCGCCACGATCCCAGGCCTGCACCGCCAGCTCGTCGCCCTGCCGATAGCGGGTCAGTACCGGCAGCAGGTCACCCTCGGGCAGGGTGAAGCTGATCGACATGGGCTGGGTCTGCGTGATGACCGCCAGCGGCGTGGTGTCATTGGCCGACACCAGGTTACCTGCGTCAAGTTGGCGAAGACCGACTCGACCGTCGATGGGTGAGCGGATCTGGGTGAACTCCAGGTTCAGGCGCGCCTCGTTGACCGCAGCCTGATTCGCCGCCAGCGTGCCCTGATATTGGCTGACCAGCGCCTCTTGGGTATCCAGTGTCTGCTTGGCAATGCTGTCTTCGGCGTACAGGCCGCGATAGCGCTCGAGATCCACCTGGGCATTCCTCAGCTGCGCACGGTTCTGCTGCAGCGTGCCTTCGGCCTGTTGTAGCGCGACCTTGTAAGGCCTCGGATCAATCACGGCCAGCAGGTCGCCTTTCTTGACGCGCTGCCCCTCCTCGAAGCGCAGCTCCACCAGCTCGCCGCCGACCCGGCTGCGCACATTGACCGTGTTCAACGGCGTCACGCTGCCCAAGGCTTTCTGGAACACCTCGAACTCGCCCTGCTCTACCGTCGCGACACGCACCGGAACCGGGCCGCCGAACGCGCCGAATCCCGGTCGACCACCCGGGCGCTGCGGGGCCTCCTTGGCAGCGGGCCATAGCCACCAGATCAGCGCCGCAATGGCGATGACGGCGATGATTAGAACCACCCAGCGAAGGCTGGAGCGCGTGGATGTGGGATGCGTCTCGGACATGAACGGAGTTCGCTTGGAAAGGAGCGTGAACCATAAGCAGTCGCGATCCGCTCGCAAAGTGCCTTTACGGCATTTTTACGTATCGGCATGTACACGATGACCGGTTCAGAGCCATGGGCCTGGAACCATGGAGCAGGTCTTAAGTCTATCTAGCGTTCCTCTCGCGGCCCGTGCGCGAGTGGAGCGCTGTGAGCAAGCCCCGCGCTTTGCAGCACGTCGAAATCGGACATTGTCGTGTCGTTCAACGAGCCATCGCCTCATCGATGGCCGGCATAGGATCAAGGAATGAATGCATCGCTGGTCATTCTGGCGCTCACCGTCGCCAGCTTTCTTCTCGGTTTTCTTCGCGATCTGTTCATCGCCCGCTCGTTCGGCCTCAGCTGGGAAGCGGATCTCATCTTCGTTGCGCTGATCCTGCCGCTGTTCTTCGAGAACTTCCTCGGCCTGGCATTGCGCGACACCATGATTCCCTACCTGCAGAAGCTGCGCAGCCAGTCGGAATCGCTGTTCGAGGCGGTCGCGCGCTGGCTGTACTGGCGTGTGATGCTGCTCGGTGCCGCCGCCTGCGCACTGATCGTGCTCTCCAGCTACTGGGTACTCAACGCGCTGGCGCCCGGTTGGACCACCGAGCAAGTAGCCAGCGGTCAGCTGGTGTTCTGTGTCGGCGCCCTGCTGATCGCCGTGCAAGCGGCGCTTTACTGCCAGGGCGCACTGCTGAACATGGACAACGTGTTCATCATGCCGATGACGCGCACGCTGCTACTCAATGCCGGGGCGATCGTCGGCATTCTGTTGTTCGAGCCCAGTGGCATGGTGATCTTCCTCGGCATGCTGCTGCCGCAGGTTGCGCTGATCATCGTCCAGCACCGGCGCATCCGCTACATGCGTGGCGAAGCGTTGCCGCTGGAGAAGGGACACGGCAGTCAGTTCGGACTCGCGTTCGCGCCAGTGCTGCTGGCTGCCGGGGCGCAGCAGGCATGCATACTCGCCGAACGCATGTTCGCCTCGTTTCTCGAGGAAGGCAGCATCACCATGCTTTCCTTCGCCTTCCGCATCGTCACCATTCCGCTGACGCTGTACGCCATGTCGGTGCTGTCGGTCTTGTTTCCGCAGTTTTCCTCAAGCTGGAACGACCAGGACCATAGCGGTCACGCCGCTGTGATTCGCAAGGGGTTGCTGGCGACGCTGTTGTTCCTCGTTCCTGCCGCAGTGGTGCTGTGCTCCTTCCCCGAGGCGGTAGTCTCGGTGTTGCTCGAACGTGGGCAGTTCGGCACGGCCCAGACGCAGGCAACGGCTTCGCTGATGGTGATCTACGCGCTCGGCCTACCGGCGATGGGACTTGCCCTGCTGTGGGGACGGGCGTTGCTTGCGCAGCACCAGGCGCGTCTGTTCCTGGTCATCACGCTGATCAGCTCGGTCATGACCATAGCGCTGGATGCTGCGCTCTATCGCCACTACGGCGCCGCCGGGCTGGCACTGGCCTTCACCAGCGGGGCCATGTTGCAGGCGCTGTTCATGGGGCTGTTCGTCTACCGTACCTCGCCCCGAGGCGCCGGCGTGGCCGTACTGGCGCGCTGGCTGGCGACCGCAGTAGCGCTCGCCGGGGCAGTGCATTTCCTGCCGCAGCCACAGGGCTTCGTCGAACTGTGCCTTTACATCGGGCTGGTGCTGGTGGGTTTCGCCGCAGGGGTCACCCTGCTGGGTGAGCGTGATCTGTTCCGTCCGCGCTATTGGTCGATGCGCAAGGCCTGACAGACGCTCACCGCCGTCATGAGCTGAAGTTCCAACGGCAGAAACGACAAGGCCGCTGCGTGGTGCAGCGGCCTTGTCGTCAGGATGTTCATGCTCACCCCCCCAGGGCGAGCATTCCCATGGTGCTGACGCAGGGCGTCGTCCAGCCGTCCGATGTGGCATCGGATTTCTGCGGACGCGGTCGGCGCTGCTCCATGACGATGTCCAGCGCACGACTGGGCAGGATATCGATATCGTCGAAGGTGATGATCTGCCCCGGCTCGACCGCACGCTTGAGCGCCGTCTTGCGTAGCAGGCCGATGGGTACGTGATCCGGATGCTCGGCGAGCTTGATCGCCTCGCCACGGAACTGGAAGCCACCGATTCCACGATCGATCAGCTCACCGGGCTTCATGGCGCGCTTGGCAATCGCCGCCACGCCCAAGGTCGGCTCGGTCGAGTTGTTGAGCAGCACACCGCCGCCGTCCAGTACGCGGCGCAGGGTCTTGCCCACCTCCAGCGAACACAGATGGAACGGCCTGACCAGCGTGTAGAACGGCCCGCGTCCCAGCTTGAAGTACTCGATGGCTCGGGCCTGATCCTCGTCGTGCCGCCCAACCAGGAACACGCCACCGGCTGGGTAACCTGAGGGGATCACATAGTCGACGATCGGCTGTCCAGCGCGCTCGGCCATCATTCCCAGCAAACTGGCGCTGTCGTCCAGATTGGTCGAGGCCAGCCCTTCCATCCCCTGGCGGGTAATAGTCGCGCCAAGGCCGTTGCCGAGGATCACCTGTTCGATCTGCACCTTGGTGCCATCGGTAAAGGAGGTCGTCTGGTCAACGCTGATGCCTTGTCGATTGGCCCAGTAGGCCATGTCTTCGGGCGACGGGTCGTGGTTCAGATAGCCCTTCATGTTGCCGTAGACCATCGGCTGGAAGCCCATCTGCAGCGCATCTTCGCGCAATGCGGCGAGCGAGCCAGGCTGATCGCCCTCGGCTTCGGTGAGAAAGCCCTTCCCCGCCAGGTAGGAACCCGTGGTGACCTGCAGCTCGGCGTTGACGGTCACCACCTGCAGCCCAGCCTCGAAGGCCCGTTCGATGACCGAAGTACCGTGGAAGACATCACCACTGCATTCGACGATCAGATCGGAATGATCGATCAGCTCGTCCAGCGAGTTGGTCAGTGCCTCGGGCAGCGGAAAGTCAGTCAGCGAGGAAAGCGGGCGGCGCGTCAGGACGCGGGAGATCTGCATGTCCTGATAGTGCCGGTTGATCAACCGAACGATGCCGTGGGCAATCATTCCGGTTCCGGATATACCGATTCTTTTGACATCTGAGGTAGGCATAACTGAATCCATTCAATGGGCATCAGCTCTATGACAGCAGCCGCGCGAAAAGATTTTTAAGAAAAGCTGCCTAATTGCCATCTTTGTGGGCTTGCGCTCACCCTGAAATCCTCGGGTAAGCGACACCACGGAAAGTAGTTCGACCCTGCTGTTTCCGCTAATTGACCTCGACAGGCGGTTTCACCTGTGCCGATGGGTTTCTGTCGCCAAAAAAAAACGGCGAGCCCCTAAGGACTCGCCGTCGATTAGCCATTTGAGCTTCAGGCAAGTGAAGCGATAGCTGCCTCGTAGTTCGGTTCGCTGCCGATTTCGCTGACCAGTTCGCTGTGCAGCACGCGATCCTGCTCATCCAGCACGACTACCGCGCGTGCGGCAACGCCGGCCAGCGGGCCGCTGGCGATGGCCACACCGTAGTCCTTGAGGAACTCGGCGCCCCGCATGGTTGATAGGTTGATTACATTCTCCAGCCCCTCGGTGCCACAGAAGCGTTTCTGCGCAAACGGCAGGTCGGCGGAGATGCACAGCACGACGGTGTTCTCGAGCGCATTGGCCTGAGCATTGAACTTGCGCACCGACGTGGCGCAGGTCGGCGTATCGACACTTGGGAAGATGTTGAGGATCTTGCGCTTGCCGGCAAAGGCTGCCAGCTCGACGTCGGCGAGGTCGGCGCCTACCAGGCGAAACGGCTTAGCCTGCTGGCCGGCCTGCGGAAACTCGCCAGCTACCTGGACGGGGGTGCCTTTCAGGGTGACTTCTGTCATTGCTTCGCTCCTCGATGGGTGACACGAAAAGGCCGCGGGGCCATCAGCCCCACGGCCTGAAAGAGGGCCCGAGTGTAGCCTCGGACCGCCGATCGGTGAACAGCCATCTAGGGCGATTACCGACCGTTACCGGACATCAGCTGCGTGCGAAATATTCCTTGGTCAGCTTGACCACTACCGGACTCAGCAGCAACAGCGAAACGAGGTTGGGGATCGCCATCAGGCCGTTAAGGGTATCGGCCAACAGCCAGGCGAAGTCGAGCTGGGCGATGGCACCGAACGGAACCGCCAGCACCCAGATCACACGGAAAGGCCAGATGGCTCGCGTGCCGACCAGAAACTCCCAGCACTTCTCGCCGAAGTAGCTCCAGCCCAGGATGGTAGTGAAGGCGAAGACCACCAGTGCAATGGTCAGGATGATGCCACCGATACCCGGCATGGCCGACTCGAAGGCTGCCGCGGACAGCGCCGCACCGCTTTCGCCGCTGGTCCAGACGCCGGTGCAGATGATCGCAAGGCCCGTCATCGAGCAGACGATGATGGTGTCGATGAACGTACCCAGCATGCCGATCATGCCCGAGCGCACCGAGCTGGTGGTGGTGCCGGCCGCCTGAGCGATACCGGCGGTACCGAGGCCCGCCTCGTTGGAGAAGATGCCACGAGCCACACCGAAGCGAATTGCCGCCATGACCGCGGCACCGGCGAAGCCGCCGGTCGCGGCGATCGGGGTGAAAGCGTGGGTGAAGATCAGGTCGAAGGCTGCCGGAATCGCCGAAGCGTTGACCACCAGCACCACCACCGCGGCGATCAGGTAGGCCAGACACATGAATGGCACCAGCGAGGCGGCGACCACCCCGATGCGGCGGATGCCACCAAGAATCACCAGCCCGACCACCACCATGGTCAGCAGCCCAGTCATCCAGAGCGGTACGGCAAAGGTCGTTTCCAGCGCATGCGCCATGCTGTTGACCTGCACCATGTTGCCAATGCCGAAGCCGGCCAGCCCGCCGAAGATGGCGAATGCGGTGCCGAGCCAGACCCACTTCTTGCCCAGGCCGTTCTTGATCGCGTACATCGGGCCGCCAACGTGCTCGCCCCGGTCGTCCTTCTCGCGGTAATGAACCGCCAGCACGACCTCGCAGTACTTGGTCGCCATACCGACCAGCGCGGTGCACCACATCCAGAACAGCGCCCCCGGCCCGCCGAGAAAGATCGCGGTCGCCACACCGGCGATATTCCCTGTCCCCACTGTCGCGGCCAGGGAGGTCATCAGCGCCTGGAACGGGCTGATTTCACCGGTCGAATCATCTCCCTTGGCACGACCGCGCCACATCAGCGCAAAGCCCGTGCCGATGCGCGTAAGCGGCATGAACTTGAGGAAGATCATCAGGAACAGACCGGTACCGAGGATCAGTACCAGCATGGGTGGCCCCCAGACGAGGCCGTTTACGGTATTGACGAGGTTGTTCAGAAATTCCATTCGAGCACCTTATTTCTTATAGGCGAGTTCCCTCGCGTTGGGGGCGCGCTACCGTGGAGCCGTTGAAAAACATGACGCTTGTGGCGGTGGTTTTTCAGCGACCAGGTACCGACGACTCCGATCCGCCTCTGGAGCTGCTAAGCGCTGAGGTCCGCAGCGCTTTGCAAGACTCGTGCTAGAGCGTTGCGCGGCGATGACCGCGACGGTCGGAAGCGTGGATGCTACCACTGCATTCGCTCGTTGGGCGCGGGGCAATCGCGCCAGATTCGATGATCGAATCGACGCAGGAACCAGACCGAACGGTCAAACCCGGACAGCCGCGCCCGCTGAATAGCGAATGGCAAGCAAAGCGAACTCAGCGTAGCCCAGTCTGGTGCGCGCGCCAGTGATCGCTGGCGCGCTTTGGTGCGGCTATTGCCATATCAGATCGATCGGCCGGGTAGAACAGCGCCGCAAGGCGACGGCCGCCCTGCAGCCACGCCGTGCCTGCGCTCAGAAATTGCGGCGGTAGAAAATGTCCAGCGAACTGGCCAGACCGCTGGCCGCCTCGAGAAAAATCCGCCGCGTCAGTTGATAACGCAGCGCGATGGTATTGGACGGCTCGAACACGCCCACGCCATAGCGCAGGGCCAGCCGTTCGGTCAGCCGTCCGGTCGCGACCACGCTGGTGCTGGCGCCCGTGCCTTCGGTGTCCAGCTGGAAATCCTGAATGCCCAGTCGTTGCGCCAACCCGCCGGTAATCGATGAACTGCCAGCCAGACCGAGGCCCAGCGCAGCCTGGGCCAGCAGGTTGCTGTCCCCGGTATCGGCACCCAGCGGACGGCCGAGCACGAGATAGGCCAACGCTTGTTCCTGACTCATAGCGGGTTCGGAAAAGACGTCGATGCGCGGCTGTTCGGCGCTACCGGTGATGCGCAGGCCGGCCACCACGTTTTCCGCCTCGATCCGGCGGATCGCCTCGATATTGAGGAATGGCTGGCTGATCAGGCCGGTAAACAGCAGCTCGGCACGCCGGATGGTCAGTCGCTGACCGTAGGCGCGATAGCGGCCGTTCTTCAGCTGCAGCTCGCCGCGCGCATCCAGGTTGTCGCCAATATGCAGGTAGCCGGCGAGATCCGCGGTCAGGCCGAAGCCGGAGAAGCGCAGGCGATCCTGGCCGACCTCGACATCGATATCCATCTTTACCGCCAGCGGTGTCGCCGGCTCCTCGGCTTCGCGACCGACGATCACGGTGTCTTCGGATACCTTCACCGTCGACGGCGGCAACTCACGCACGGTGATCGCGCCCCGTGGCACCTCGACCCGACCACTGACGGCCAGTTGCTGGCCGCTCAGAACGATGCGCAGGTCGGGCTCGACTTCAAGGTCGGCGTAAGGCTCGACCACCACCGGCAGGCGACTCCCCTTGATTGCCAGGTCCAGATCCAGTTCGTTCCGCCAGTCCAGTGCGCCGTTCAGGCTGCCGCGGCCCTGTTCGCCAGCTCGCCAGTTGCCGTCGATTTCCAGTCGCTCGCCCTCGATCAGCATGCGCACCCGTAGGTCTTCGAAGGTCGTCGGCAGTTCACTGCCGGCGATCTCCCCGTCGCTCAACAGCAGCTGGCCATTGAGCGTCGGCTGCTGCAGAGTGCCGGCCAACTGGCCACTGCCGTTCAGTTCGCCGCGCAAACGCTCGACCATCGGCACAAACGGGCGCGCCACCGAAAGATCGAGACCACTCAGGCGAAACTCGCCATCGATTGGCTTGGCCGCAGGGCGCGGATCGATCTGCAGCTGCACGTCCAGTTCGCCCAGCTCACCGCCCTGGAAGCGCAGCTGGCTGTCGATCCGCTCCGGGAGCAGGCGGCTGTTCAGCGCCAGGGTCTGATAGGGGAAGTCATGCCACTCGTCTGCATCGCGAATGCGCAGCACGCCGGGGCCGGCGTCGACTTGAACCCGGCCATTGGGTCCGCCAGCGGGAAGGTCCAGCTCGATATCGGCATTCAGCTCGCCCTGCCAGCGGAAATCTTCGGGCAGATACTCGGCCAGGGTCTGCAGTGAGAAATCACGCAGGCGATAGCGAATCTGCGGCTCCGGCAGCAGACGCTGATTCTCCGCACAGAGGCTCGCGGGCCCGGAGCGCCAACAATGCGCACCGAATTCCAGTCGGCCATCGGCAAAACGCTGCAGTGTCGCGGGCTGTTGCAGGGCCCAGTCCTGCTGCTGCGCGCTGAGCTCGCCGCGCGTCAGCCGGCCAAGCCAGTCCTCTCCGCGCAATCTGCCATCGAAGGCCAGCGCCAGGTCGAGCAACGGACCCTGCAGCTGCAGCTCGGCCTGATGCCGCTCGGCAGTGCCTTGGGCATTGATCCGCAGCGCGCCAAGATCGGTCTCGCCTGCGCGGATTCGCTCGGCATCTAGCGCCAGCCGACCGCGCTCCCCATCGGATAGCTGACCCTGCACGCTGAGGCGCCGCAGCCGATTGTCCTGATAAGCGAGGTTGCGGCCGCTGAGCTCGAGTTGCCCGCTCGGCGCCGCTGCGGTTCCCGCCAGCGTGACCTCACCGTTCACTCGCCCCCTGAGGCCGGGCCACAGCTGTGCCAGGCGGCTCAGCTCCAGTTGCAACCGACCATCCAGCGTCTGTGCCCAGGTGCCGCTGCCGTGCACGCGGTTATCGCCCATGCGCAGTTCGATGACCGGCAGGTTCCAGCGTTCGCCTTCGCCATTGGCCTGCAATTGCAGGCTGGTGTTCTGGCCGCGCAGGCGCCCAGCGATGTCGAGGCTCGCCTCGGCCTGCAACTGCTCGTCACGCAAGGCGCCCTGGCTTTTCAACGAACCGCCGAGATTGCCCGGCAGCTCGGCCAGCCAGTACGCCGGATCGAGTTCGCTAAGCGTCAGGTCCGCTTTCCAGTCCACGCCCTCGGCGAAACCGACACTCAACGAACCCGTCGCACTGCCCTGCCCGGCCTGCAGTTGCAGTTGCGGCAGATGCACGGCTTCGAGGTTGCCGCTGACCGGGCTATTTAATGTGAAATCTCCGGCCGGCCCGGTCATCGCCGAATCGAAGTTGCCGAGGTAGTTACCATTGTCGTACTGGATCTGCGCGTTGAGTTCGCGCAGCGTCACCGGCGGCCCCTCGATCGCCGGGTAGAGCCGTCGCCAGGGAAAATCGCGCCACGCCAGCTCGGCGTTGGCGGCCAGTCCGTCTTGCCAGGCGATGTCGCCAGAAAGGCTCACCCGGCGCTGCTGCCCGGCATCCAGCTCGAGCACGTCGATCTCTGCGCCGCTTGGGTTGACTATGCCTTCGAGCGCCAGGCGCACGGCACCGCCCTCGCCCGGCAGCCGACTGGTGCCGAGCAGGTGGTAGCCATCTTCGATATCGCCGGTCGCGGTGATTTCCAGCTCCTGCAGGCGCAGGGTTTCCGGCAGATCGGGCATTGCCTTGAAACCGTTTGCGGTGAGCCTGATGTTCGCCGGCAATCGCTCGTCCAGTGCACGAACCTGGCCGCTGAGCGTGCCGTCGAGATAGCCCTGACTCTCGACCTCGAGTTGCAGCTGCTCACGCAGCTCACCCGCGACCGCGAGCTGCAGAGCCCACGGCTGCTCGTCATCAGGCGACTGCAGCGCTGCCTGCCCCTGCAGCTGCAGCGGCCAGGCGCCGTTGGGCTGCAGTCGGCCAGTCACTGACAGGTCCACATCCGCCCTGCGCACGTCGAGGCGTTGGATGTCCAGGCCATCCGCACGCCAGTTGGCCTGCAGATACAGGTTTCGCACCTGCTCGCTTTCATTGAGCGTCACCCGGCCAATCTCAATATGTTCGACTTGCAGTGCCAGCGGTAGATCGAGCTCAGGCAAGCTGAAGGGCTCCGCCGCCGGGTCAGGCTCGCTGGGCGGGAAGCTGAGGTCGATGTCGCCGGTGACCAGCTCGTCGATGCACAGCGTGCGTCTGAGCAGGCATGCCGGTGACCAGGCAAGACGGGGCTGTTGCACTTCGACGCGACTGCCGCCCTGCTCCCAGATCAGCCGCTCGGCCTGCCAGCGCTGGCCGAGTCGACCCTCGAACGCTTCGACCGTCAGCTCCGGCACCTGCTCGAGCAACCAGCGGCTGCCGCTGGCGGTGCCGAGCAGCACGGCGGTGACGATGAGCACGAGCAGTATCAGCCCAAGCAGCGTCCAGCCAAGCCCACGCAGTACCCGCATCACAGCTCCGGCCCCATGGAAAAGTGCAGGCGGACGCCACCGTCGCCATCCAGCGGATGAGCGACATCGACGCGAATCGGACCGACCGGCGATACCCAGCGCACACCGACGCCTACGGCACTTTTCAGCGTGGGAATTTCCAGCGAGTTGAAAGCATTGCCCTGATCGAAGAAGGTGGCGACACGCCACTTCTCGCTGATCGAATACTGATACTCGGCGCTGACCGCGAACTGATAGCGGCCGCCGATCTTGTCGCCATCGGAGTTGGTCGGTGACAGGCTCTGGTAGTCGTAGCCGCGCACGCTCTGGTCGCCACCGGCGAAATAACGCAATGAAGGGGGCACATTGACGTATTCATCCGTCCAGTTGCCGCCCAGTTGCACGCGACCGAGAAAGCGATGCCGCTTACCCAAGGTGGTCAACCCGCGCAGCTGGGCATTGGCGTGGATCAGATCGGCATCCGACAACAGCCCCGCCTTGGCCGCGGCCAGCTCGAACTGCAGGCGATAGCCATGGCTGGGGTCGATACGGTTGTCGCTGCGCAGGTAACTGTAGGCGACACCGGGCATCAGCAGCGTGCTCAGCCCCGAATCGTCGCCGAGGCGGTATTCCTCGTGCTGCCATTTCAATGAGAGAACCCGCAACCAGCCACTGGGCAGCTGGCTGTGCCACTCGGGGCCGACTCTGAGCAGGCGGCTGAGGCTGTCGGTGCCGGCGATCTCCTCATACTGATAGCCGCCGACGAAGCGCAGCTTGTCGGTCAACGGTGGGTCGAGGGGAATGTCGTACCAGAGGCCGACGTTCTGCCTTGGCGCGGACAACTCGGCCTCGGCGCCGTAGCTGTGACCTTGCGGATTGACCCAGTGGCGTGTCCAGTCCAGGCGGATACGCGGCCCGACGTCGGTGGAATAGCCGAGCCCGAGCCCGAAGGTACGCGGCTTGCGAGTTGTCAGACTGACCGCGACGGGGATCCGCTGATCGCGAGCACTGGTGGGGTTGGCATCGACCCGCACACCCTCGAAATAACCGCTGGACTGCAGCGCCTGGGTCAGTTCGGCGATCAGCTCCGAGTCGTAAGGTGTATTGGCCTCGAAAGGCACCATGCGCGACAGCAGGTCGTCGTCGAATGGCGCATCGCCTTCGAAACGCACGTCCCCCAGCCGGTAACGCGGGCCGCTGTCGAACACCAGATCGATGTCCGCGATGTTCTCCCGCGGATCGACCGCCAGCCGCTGCTGAGTGAAGCGCCCGTCAAAATAACCGAAGCGCGAAGCCTGATTGAGGAACTGCTGTTTCACGTCCTCGTAGCGGCCGTGATTGAGCACATCGCCCTGACGCAGGCTGCGCTGAGTGACGCGAAAGCCCGAAAATTCCGCCGCCGGCCCTTCCAGCCGCACATTGATGTTGCGTAAGCGCACCGGTTCGCCGGTTCGCACCCGCAGCACCAGGGTCGGTTCCTCGCCCTCACGCACGTCGGTGCGGATGCGGCTGCGGTAGTAGCCCAGCGCTTGCAGGGCTTTCTCTGCCTGACGCTGCGCCACCCGGCTGTAGCGCAGCAACTCGCGCGCATCCCGGTCGCCCAGGTCGCCTATGTAGTTCTCGATATTTTCCCTAAGCGCCCGATTCTCAGGCTCGATGCGAACGTCGAGCTCGGCGGCGCTGGCATGGATGCCGCTCAACATCACAAGTGCGGCTACCAGCGGGCCGATTCGGTTCGATTTGCACATAGCCAGCGATGCTAGCACGTGTTTCCGAGCGAGCCCGAAAGAGCGGGCTAGACAGTGTGTAAGGCGATCTTGCGGGGGGACGGGCATCGGCTGACATCGCGTAGCTTCAGACCAGTCAGACTGACCCGCCCGGATAAAATTCGCCCACACCTAGCGCGCCGCTTCCATCCGCCGTGGTGCCGGATGGAAGAAGACATGTTCGACGACCGGCCCTACCGCGACCTGGCCGATTTCTTCGTAGCCCTGCCGTTGATAGAAGTTCAGGTAGCGCGGGTTGCCGGTGTCGATGACCAGGCCCTGGGAGGTTTCGTCTTCGGCACACCACTCATGCACCGCTTCCAGCAGCTGCTCGCCGTAGTGCTGGCCCTGGAACTGCGGGTGCACACCGAGCAGCGGTAGCAGGTGCACGGCATCGCTGGGCAGGCAGGCAAGCACGGCGGCGTGGTAATCCAGATAGCGCCGCGTACAGCGGAAACCGGCAGTCAGCAGCATCCGCGCGCGCCAGGCCCAGCTCTCGGTGATATCCAGCCGACGCTGCGGCGGCGCAATCAGCGCAACGGCGATCAGCCGGTCGTTCAGCAATAGCCCCAGCGCCGGTTGCTGCTGCAGAAAATGCTGGTTAACCAGCTCCCGCACGGTCGCGCGCACGCGCTGTTGATAGCCCGGGCGGTCGGCCTCGAAGAGGTAGGCAAAGGTCGGTTCGTGGCGGTAGGCGTGATACAGCAGGGAACGGGTTTCGCGGTCGTAACCACTGTCGAGCGTACGAACCTCGGCGGACATCGGCATGACGGCTCTCGGCTTTTTCATGATGGGTGATTGCAACTTAGCAGCGCTTCGCGCCGCCCGCCACGTCGGCAGATGACCAGCTGAGCGCGCCGCGGCAATCGCCGTGACAGTGCCTTTGTACCTGCGGCACGGTGTCTCTAGAATCAGCGCTTCAAGTCCATCAGTTACCGGCGCGCGCCGTTGATACGCGTCGCGACAGCGTCCCTCCCATGGAATCCTCATGAAAATCGTTTCATTCAACATCAACGGCTTACGCGCCAGACCTCATCAGCTTTCTGCGATCATCGACAAGCATCAGCCGGACGTCATCGGCCTTCAGGAAACCAAGGTGGCCGACGAGCAGTTTCCCCAGGCGGAGATCGAAGCGCTCGGCTACCACGTCCACTATCACGGGCAGAAGGGCCACTACGGCGTCGCCCTGCTCTCGCGCCAGGCACCGCTGGAGATACACAAGGGCTTTCCCAGCGACGGCGAGGAGTCGCAGAAGCGCTTCATCTGGGGCCGGTTCGCCGATGCCGACGGCCAGCCGGTCACCGTCATGAACGGCTACTTCCCCCAAGGCGAAAGCCGCGCCCATCCGGTGAAGTTTCCCGCCAAGACCAAGTTTTACGCCGACCTGCAGACACTGCTCGAACAGCAGTTCCGCCCCGAGGAATCCCTCGCGCTGATGGGCGACTTCAATATTTCCCCGCAGGACTGCGACATCGGTATCGGCGAAGTGAACGCCAAGCGTTGGCTGCGCACCGGCAAGTGCAGCTTTCTCCCCGAAGAGCGCGAGTGGCTCGAACGCCTGAAGGGCTGGGGGCTGCAGGACAGCTTCCGCACCCTCAACCCGGAAGTCGTCGATCGCTTCAGCTGGTTCGACTATCGCAGCCGCGGTTTCGAGGATGACCCGCGCCGCGGCCTGCGCATCGACTACATCCTGACCACCGCAGCGCTGCACCAGCGCGTGACCGATTGCGGCGTCGACTACGAGATCCGCGCGATGGAGAAGCCTTCGGACCACTGCCCGGTGTGGATCGAGCTGCGCTGACGACCGCTGCGCAATTCCTGCAGCGCCGTCCGCGCTGTCATTTATTGGTAACCGAATCGTCTTAATCTCGCGGCCTTCTACAAGGAGGTCGCGAGATGACGCCACGAGTGTTTGGACGGTTCTGGAATCGGGCACTGCCCCTGCTGTTGCTCACGCTTGGAAGCGCCTCCGGCAACAGCCTCGCCGCCCCGCCCACCCCGCCAGACGGATCGGCCGTACTGCGCATCCACGGCTCCAATACCGTGGGTGCCAAGCTGGCACCGATGCTGGTGGCCGGCCTGTTCGAGGCCAAGGGCCTGCAGTCGGTCCGCATCGCCCCGGCCGGCAAGGAGAACGAGCAGCGCGTCACCGCCCTTGACGAGCGAGGCAAGACCATTCAGGCGCTGGTCGCAGCCCATGGCACCGGTACCGGATTCGCCGGGCTGAAAGACGGTGCTGCCGACCTCGCCGCTGCTTCGCGACCGATCAAGCAGAGCGAAGCGCAGAGCCTCGCCGCCCTGGGCGACATGCGCAGCGCCGAGAGCGAACAGGTCATCGCCATCGATGGCCTGGCGGTGATCGTCCATCCCGATAACCCGGTGCAGTCGCTCAGCGTAGAACAGGTCGCACGCCTCTTCTCAGGCGAGATCGCCAACTGGCGTGAGCTCGGCGGTGCCAATGCAGCGGTCGAGTTGCACGCTCGCGATGACCAGTCCGGTACCTACGACACCTTCAAGGAACTGGTCCTGGGCAGCCAGGGCAAAACGCTGGCTACCAATGCAACGCGTTACGAGTCCAACGACGCCTTGTCCCTGGCCGTCAGCCGCCGTAACGGGGCCATCGGCTTTGTCGGTCTCGCCTCTGTCGGCAAGTCGAAGGCGCTGGCAATCACCGACGGCGATTCCCAGCCCATGCCACCGACCACGGCCCTGGTCGCCACCGAAGACTATCCCCTGTCGCGGCGACTGTTCCTCTACGCCGATCCACAGAAGCAATCGAAATGGACCCGCGAATTCCTGACGTTCGTGCATAGTCCTGCGGGGCAAGCCATCGTCGAGAAATCCGGCTACGTGGCCCAGGCCATCGCGCCGATCAGGCTGCCGGCGCAGGCGGCGATGCCCGCTGCCTACCAGCAGTTGGCACGCGAAGCGCAACGGCTGACGGTCAACTTCCGCTTCGCCGAAGGCAGCGCGCAGCTGGACAACAAGGCCCAGCGCGATGTGCAGCGTTTGATCGATTATCTCAACAGCCACGACAAGCAGATGAACGCGGCGGTGCTGGTCGGCTTCGGCGACGCCCGCAACGATCCCGCGCGGACTGCGTTGCTGTCCAAGCTGCGCGCCATGGCGGTGCGTCGCGAACTGGCTCGTGGCGGCATTCTTGTAAAGGAAATCAATGGCTTGGGCGATCAACTTCCAGTGGCATCTAACAGCGAAGCTGGCCGCATCAAAAATCGCCGCGTCGAAGTCTGGGTGTACTGAAACGAGTGCAAGATCGTATCGGCCGCCAGCCGCGGGCGTACTGTCCCGCTACAGGCGTCGGGTTTAAGCTCGGGCGATTTCCGCCAGCAGGAATCGCCCATGTACCTCGTCTGTGGTGAAGCACTTTTCGATGTGTTCGCGGCCTCGACTGAAGCCGCAGTCGCCTGAATCTGGAAGCCGTCGCAGGTGGCTCGCCGTTCAACGTTGCCGTCGGGCTGGCCCGGTTGGGCGCGCAGGCCGCGCTGTTCGGTGGGCTCTCGCGCGATCATTTCGGTCAGCGCCTGCTAGAGCTGCTGCAGGAAGAAGGCATCGCCACCGAGCACCTCGCCATCTTCGATGCGCCGACCACCCTGGCGATGGTCGCCATCGGTGCCGATGGCAGTCCGGTCTACAGCTTTCGCGGTGAAGGCTGTGCCGATCGCCTGTTGCACACCGAACAGCTGCAGCCGTTGCCTGCTGGCATTCGCGGCATCCATTTCGGTTCCTATTCGCTGGTGACGCCGCCGATTGCCGATACGCTGCTGGCCTTGCTGCATCGCGAGCATGCCCAGCGCCTGATTTCACTCGATCCGAACATTCGCCTCAACGTCGAACCCAGCCTCTAACGTTGGCGCGAGCGGGTCGAGGCGTTCGCCGAACGCGCACATCTGATCAAGGTCAGCGACGAGGACCTGGCCCTGCTCTATCCAGACATGGCGCCAGCGAGCATCGTCCAGCGCTGGCTGGACCATCACGCCGAGCTGGTGGTGCTCACCCGAGGTGCCGAAGGCGCACAGCTCTTCAGCCGCAAGCACGGCCAGTTGCACGTGGCAGCGCAGGCGGTGACGGTGCGTGACACCGTGGGCGCCGGCGACACCTTCCAGGCCGCGTTGCTCGCCTACCTGGCCGAACAGCAGCTGGACTCGCCGCACGGACTCGCACAGATGGCGCCTGCGCAACTGCAGGCCATGCTCGCCTTCGCCAGCAGCGCCGCCGCCATCACCTGTTCAAGGCGTGGTCCGGACCTACCCTACCGATACGAAGTTGCCTGACCGGTTTGGCCATTGCGCCCTCAGCGGCTATAACCCTTCGTGGCCTTTCACGACAACGGACCCTGCATGAGAGCGTTGAAGATCTCCGACCCGTCCTACGAACTCATGGACGATCACCACGGCAACTCGCTGATCTATCGCGAACACGGTTTCCCCTGCCCGCTGGTGCGGTGGCACAACCACAAGGAATACGAACTGCATCTGATCGTCGCCAGCTCCGGCAAGGTGTTCGTCGGCGACTACGTGGGCAATTTCGGACCGGACAGCCTGTTTCTCACCGGCCCGCACCTGCCGCACAACTGGATCAGTCAGGTCGAGGACGGCGAGGTCGTGGCCAAGCGCGACATGCTGGTCAACTTCACGGACGAGATGCTCGAGGCCGGCCACGCTGTGTTCTCCGAGCTGCGGACCTTCACGCCGATGCTCGAGCGCTCGCGCTACGGCATCGAATTTCGTTGTCCGCAGACCATCGCCCAGGCACGCCAGCTGATGCAGCAGATCGCCGACAGCCGCGGCGCCACCCGCCTCGGCTATTTCCTGATCATGCTCGAGCTGCTTGCCGGGTGCGACGACTACCAGCTGCTCTCCGGCGCCACCTCGGCACAGTTGAGCGACGAGCAGCAGGCCGACCGGACCAACATGGCGGTCAACTACATCTTCGAACACTACATGCGCGAGCTGCCGCTGGAGGAAGTCGCCAGCCATCTCGGCATGAAACCCACCTACTTCTCGCGCTTCTTCAAGCGCGCCACCGGGCGCTGCTACGTCGAGTTCGTCAACAGCCTGCGCATCAGCAAATCCTGCGAACTGCTGCTCGATCAGGACAAGCCGGTCACGGATGTCTGCTTCGAATCAGGTTTCAACAACCTGTCCAATTTCAATCGCCGCTTCCAGCAGCTCAAGGGCATGACCCCATCGCGCTATCGACGCCTGGTCGAACAACGCCTGACCGAGCAGAACCTGGCCAGCTGATACGCTTCCGGCCGGGCGGATTCGGCGCCCTCATCCTCGCCCGCTGCGCCACTCGCGTTCTTAGGATCGTGGCAAAGCCTCGTTCTTGAGCCTCTACAACAGGTCCGGAAGATGCCGCTGCCGGCAACCCACCTCGGTCAAGCGAGTGCAAAAAAGTATCGAAGCGAGTGCAGCCACGGCTTTGTCGCACAGCCACAGCCGGCGTTGTAATGCCTGCCAGACGCTCGTAGCGCAGTACGCGGGTAACAACAAAAACAATAAGTGCTTCCAGGCCCTGATCTGGAAGAGGAGTCCACGAATGAAAGCATTCAACTTGCTGCTCGGTACCGCCTGCATGGCCTCGATTGCGCTGGCCCAGGCCGCCGAAACCCTCACCGTCGCCACCGTCAACAACGCGGACATGATCCGCATGCAGCGCCTCTCCAAGACCTTCGAACAGCAGAATCCCGACATCAAGCTCAACTGGGTGGTGCTCGAAGAGAACGTGCTGCGCCAACGCCTGACCACCGATATCGCCACCCAGGGCGGCCAGTTCGACGTGCTCACCATCGGCATGTACGAAGCGTCACTGTGGGGTGACAAGGGCTGGCTGGCTCCGATGACCGACCTCCCTGACGACTACGACCTGGACGACATCTTCCCCTCGGTCCGCGAGGGCCTGTCGGTAGACGGGACGCTCTACGCCCTGCCGTTCTATGCCGAAAGCTCGATGACCTACTACCGTACCGACCTGTTCGAACAGGCCAGGCTGGACATGCCCGAGCACCCCACCTGGAGCCAGATGGCCGAGTTCGCCGAGAAGCTGCACAAGCCTGGCGAGGACCAGTACGGCATCTGCCTGCGCGGCAAGGCCGGCTGGGGCGAGAACATGGCGCTGGTCACCACCGTCGCCAACGCCTTCGGCGCGCGCTGGTTCGACGAGAAGTGGCAGCCCGAATTCGACGGTCCCGAATGGACCAAGGCCGCCAACTTCTATGTAGATCTGTTGAGCAAGTACGGCCCGCCCGGCGCCTCCAGCAATGGCTTCAACGAAAACCTGGCGCTGTTCAACAGCGGCAAATGCGCCATGTGGGTCGATGCGACCGTTGCCGGCTCCTTCGTGACCGATGAATCGCAGAGCAAGGTTGCCGACAAGGTCGGTTTCACCTTCGCCCCGCAGGAAGAAACCGACAAGGGCTCGGCCTGGCTGTACTCCTGGGCACTGGCGATCCCCACCAGCTCCCAGCAGAAGGACGCCGCCAAGACCTTCACCGCCTGGGCGACTTCCAAGGACTACGCCAAGCTCGTCGCCGAGACCGATGGCGTCGCCAACGTGCCACCGGGCACGCGCGAGTCCACCTACAACGAGCAGTACATGGCGGCCGCGCCGTTCGCGGAGATCACCCTGGAGTCGCTCAAGCAGGCCGATCCCGCCTCGCCATCGGCCAAGCCGGTGCCTTATGTCGGTATCCAGCTGGTCACCATCCCTGAGTTCCAGGCCATCGGCACCCAGGTCGGCAAGATGTTCTCCGCCGCGCTGACCGGGCAGATGCCGGTCGAGCAGATGCTTACCGCGGTGCAGCAGACCACGACGCGGGAGATGAAGCGCGCCGGTTATCCCAAGTAGGCATTTTCTTTCGAAGATGAAACCGGACAGGGCTCGCCAGAGCCCTCATGGCCTTCTTTCAGCCGGAGCACACCATGGCCACCCCATCTGCAGCCTTGCCCAAGGCACCTGTCACCGATACGGCAAGCGAGCCGCGCGAGCGCAAGTCACGCCGCTTCGGCCCCAGCTGGTTTCTCGTTAGCCCGTCCGTTGCGCTGTTGCTGCTGTGGATACTGGTTCCGCTGTCGATGACCGTCTATTTCTCGGTGATCCGCTACAACCTGCTCTATCCCGGTGAGAACGATTTCGTCGGGCTGGAGAACTTCCACTATTTCCTGACTGACGCAGGCTTCATCCCGGGCATGACCAACACGCTGATCCTGGTTGGCAGCGTGCTGCTGATCAGCGTGGTACTCGGCGTGCTCATCTCGGCATTGCTGGAGGCGGCGGACTTCGCGGGGCGAGGGATCGTCCGCGTGCTGCTGATCTCGCCGTTCTTCATCATGCCGACCGTGAGCGCGCTGGTCTGGAAGAACCTCATCTATCACCCGGTCTCGGGCATTCTCGCGGCGGTGTGGAAGTTCTTCGGCGCACAGCCGGTGGACTGGCTCGCACAGCATCCGCTGGCGTCCATCGTGATCATCGTGTCCTGGCAGTGGCTGCCCTTCGCGATTCTGATCCTGATGACGGCCATGCAGTCCCTCGATCAGGAACAGAAGGAAGCCGCTCGCCTGGATGGTGCGGGCCCCATCGCGATCTTCTGGCACCTGACCCTGCCGCATCTGGCACGCCCGATAGCGGTCGTGGTGATGATCGAGACCATTTTCCTGCTTTCGGTATTCGCCGAGATTTTCACCACCACCAGCGGTGGTCCCGGCTACGCCTCCACCAACCTCGCCTACCTGATCTACAACCAGGCGCTGCTGCAGTTCGATGTCGGCATGGCCTCGGCCGGCGGCCTGATCGCGGTGGTGATCGCCAACATCGCGGCGATCATCCTGGTGCGGATGCTCGGCAAGAATCTCACCGAGAAATACTGAGGACAGACCGATGCTGACGCTCAAACAAAGTCGCCGCCTCAACACCCTGGTGGTCGGGCTGTTCGCCTGGGCCGTGGCGCTGCTGCTGTTCTTCCCGATCTTCTGGATGATCCTCACCAGCTTCAAGACCGAGATCGACGCCTTCGCCACCCCGCCGCAGTTCATCTTCACGCCGACGCTGGAAAACTACCTGCACATCCAGGACCGCAGCGGCTACTTCAAGTACGCCTGGAACTCGGTGACCATCTCCTTCGGCGCGACCGCGCTGGGCATGCTCATCGCCATTCCCGCCGCGTACTCGATGGCCTTCTACGAGACCAAGCGCACCAAGGGCACCCTGCTCTGGATGCTCTCGACCAAGATGCTGCCGCCGGTGGGCGTGCTGGTGCCGATCTACCTGCTGGCCAAGCAGTTCGGCCTGCTGGACAGCCACGCAGTGCTGATCATCATCTACACGCTGATCAACCTGCCGATCCTGGTGTGGATGATCTACACCTACTTCAAGGACATCCCGCGCGACATCCTCGAAGCGGCCCGCATGGACGGCGCCACGCTGATGCAGGAAATGGTTCGCGTGCTGCTGCCAATCAGCAAGGGCGGGCTCGCCTCGACCATGCTGCTGTCGCTGATCCTGTGCTGGAACGAAGCCTTCTGGTCGCTGAACCTGACCTCGTCCAACGCCGCGCCGCTGACCGCGCTGATCGCCTCGTACTCCAGCCCCGAAGGCCTGTTCTGGGCCAAGCTCTCGGCCGTCTCCACCCTCGCCTGCGCCCCCATCCTGATCTTCGGCTGGATCAGCCAGAAGCAGCTGGTGCGCGGCCTGTCGTTCGGCGCTGTGAAATGAGCGCCGCCTGACAACCAAGAACAACTGAGGATTCGAACATGGCAGACCTGAAGATCCACAACCTGAAGAAAGGCTTCGACGGCAACGAGATCATCAAGGGCATCGACCTGGACATCCGCGACCGCGAATTCGTCGTCTTCGTCGGCCCCTCCGGCTGTGGCAAGTCCACCCTGCTGCGCCTGATCGCCGGGCTCGAGGAGGTCAGCAGCGGGCGGATCGAACTGGACGGGCGCGACATCACCGATGTCAGCCCGGCCAAGCGCGACCTGGCCATGGTGTTCCAGACCTATGCGCTCTACCCGCACATGACGGTGCGCAAGAACATGTCCTTCGCCCTGGACCTGGCCGGTGCCGACAAACAGGAGGTTGCCCGCAAGATCGAAGCGGCCGCGCGCACCCTGGAGCTGGAACCGCTGCTCGAACGCAAGCCACGCCAGCTCTCCGGCGGCCAGCGCCAACGCGTCGCCATCGGCCGCGCCATCGTGCGCAACCCCAAGGTGTTTCTCTTCGATGAGCCCCTGTCCAACCTCGATGCCGCACTGCGTGTGCAGATGCGTCTGGAGCTGTCGCGCCTGCACCAGGAGCTGCAGGCCACGATGATCTACGTGACCCATGACCAGGTCGAGGCCATGACCCTGGCCGACAAGGTGGTGGTGCTCAACGGCGGGCGAATCGAGCAGGTCGGCTCGCCCATGGAGCTCTATCACCATCCGGCCAACCTCTTCGTCGCGGGCTTTCTCGGCACGCCGAAGATGGGCTTTCTCAAGGGCCGCGCAAGCCGTGTCGAAGCCAGCGGCTGCGAAGTCGAGCTCGACGCCGGTTGTCGTCTGTTCCTGCCGGTGAGCGGCGCCACGCTGAAGGCGGGCGATCCGGTCACCCTTGGCATCCGCCCGGAGCACCTCAACCGTGGCAGCGAAGGCAACTGCCAGTTGACCGTGAAGGCCGACGTCAGCGAGCGGTTGGGCAGCGACACCTACTGCCACGTGGTCACCGGCAACGGCGAGCAGCTGACCATGCGCATCCGCGGTGACTTCACCCCGCGCTATGGCGAGTCGCTGTCGCTGACATTGGAAGCCGCCCATTGCCACCTCTTCGACAGCAATGGCGTCGCAGTCGGCCAGTCGCCACAGCAGGCGGCCTGACCGACCTATAGCCACCCGAGCCCTGACTTACCGGCAGATCGCTGCGCCCGCAATGGCAGCGATCCCGCCCCCGGCTTTTCCACACTCAAGCCCAGCGAGGCCCGAGATGAAGTTGAAAGAAGCGAATCTGCCACAGCTGCCGGCCCCTATCGCGCGCCCCAACTACCGCCTGGCCGAGGTCACCACCGGCATCGCCCACATCGGCGTAGGTGGTTTTCACCGCGCCCACCAGGCGGCCTACACCGATGCGCTGATGAACACCGGCGAGGGGCTGGAATGGGGCATCTGCGGCATCGGCACACGCGCCGAGGAACGCTCGATGCGCGACGCGCTGGCCTCGCAGGACTATCTCTACACCCTGGTCGAGCTCGACGACCGGCCTGACACCGAGGTCCGGGTGATCGGCAGCATTCGCGACATGCTGCTGGTGGACGAGGATGGTTCCGAGGCGGTCGTTGCCCGCCTGGCCGATCCGGCGATTCGCATCGTCTCGCTGACCATCACCGAGGGCGGCTATTGCCTGGACGACAGCACCGGCCAGTTCAATGCGCAACTGCCGCAGATTCAACATGACCTGCAGCATCCGCGCAGCCCGGTCAGCGTGTTCGGCCTGCTCTGCGCGGCGCTGGCCAAGCGGCGCGGCGACGGCGTCGGGCCCTTCACGGTGATGTCCTGCGACAACCTCCCCCACAACGGCGACGTGACCCGCAAGGCCACGCTGGCCTACGCCGGCCTGGTCGACCCCGACCTGGCCCGCTGGATCGAGCGCAACGTCTGCTTTCCCAACGCCATGGTCGACCGCATCACGCCCATGACCAGCACGGCGCATCGCCAGGACCTCAGGCAGCAGCACGGCCTCGATGACGCCTGGCCGGTGGTCTGCGAACCCTTCGTGCAATGGGTACTGGAAGACCGCTTTGTCGCCGGCCGGCCGGCCTGGGAAAAGGTCGGCGTGCAGTTCACCGACGACGTTTCACCCTATGAGGAGATGAAGATCAAGCTGCTCAACGGCAGCCACCTCGCGCTGACCTACCTGGGCTTCCTGCGCGGTTATCGCTTCGTCCACGAAACCATGGCCGATCCGCTGTTCGCCGAGTACATCCGCCGCTACATGGACGAGGACGTCACTCCGCAACTGGCTCCCGTGCCAGGCATCGATCTCACCCGCTACAAGCAGACCCTGATCGAGCGCTTCTCCAACTGCGCCATCGCCGACCAGCTGGAGCGGGTGTGCTCCGACGGCTCGTCGAAGTTTCCCAAGTTCACCGTGCCGACCATCAACCGCCTGATCGCCGATAACGCCGCCCTGGACCGGGCCGCCCTGGTGGTCGCCGCCTGGGCGCTGTATCTGCGGGGCGTCGATGAAAACGGCGAGCGGTACCGCATCCCGGATCCGCGCGCGGATTTCTGCCAATCCCTTGTCGCGGAGGACGACGGCCTCACCGAACGCCTGCTGGGGCGCGAGGAGATCTTCGGCACGCAGATTCCGCGTTCGCTCGCCTTCCGCGATGCCTTCGAGCGCAACCTGCTGCGGCTGCGCACGCTAGCGGTGAGCGGCACCCTTGATCTATTGCTGACGCAGTGAGGGACCCGGCATGTTTCTCGGGATCGATTGCGGTACCCAGGGCACCAAGGCGCTGTTGCTCAATGCCGCCAGCGGGCGCGTGCTCGGCCAGGGCTCGGCGGCGCACACGCTCATCAGCGGCGCCAATGGCCGCCGCGAGCAGGACGTCACGCAATGGACAACCGCGTTCGCCACCGCTACGAAAGCCGCCCTTACCGAGGCCGGAGTAGACGGTCGCGAGGTGCTGGGCATCGGTGTGTCCGGGCAGCAACACGGCCTGGTCACGCTCGATGCCGCGGGCCGCGTCTTGCGCCCGGCCAAGCTCTGGTGCGACACGGAATCGGCTACGGAAAACGCCGCGCTGCTCGACTGGCTGGGCGGGGAACAGGGATCGCTCGAGCGCCTCGGCGTCGTCATCGCGCCGGGCTACACCGTCTCGAAACTCTTGTGGATGAAGGCGCAGCATCCCGCACTCTTCGAGCAGATTGCGCAGATCCTGCTGCCGCACGATTACCTGAATCATTGGCTCACCGGGCGCGCCTGCGCCGAGTACGGCGACGCGTCCGGCACCGGCTATTTCAACCTACGAACGCGCGAATGGGATATCGACATCCTGCGCCACATCGACCCGAGCGGTCGGCTGGAGGCGGCACTGCCCGAGCTGATCGCACCGGACAAAGCCGTGGGCCGGCTGCGTCCGGAAATCGCCGGACAGCTCGGGCTGAACCCTGACGCCATCGTATCCAGTGGCGGTGGCGACAACATGATGGGCGCCATCGGTACCGGCAATATCCGCCCCGGCGCCATCACCATGAGCCTGGGTAGCTCCGGCACGCTCTACGCCTATTCGGACACGCCGCGCATCAGCCCCCAGCCAGCAGTCGCCACCTTCTGCTCGTCCAGTGGAGGCTGGCTGCCATTGATCTGCACCATGAACCTGACCAACGCCAACGCCGCGATCCGCGACCTGCTGCAGCTCGATCTCGAATCGTTCAACGCACTCGTAGCGCAGGCGCCAATCGGCTGTGACGGCGTCACTCTGCTGCCTTTCCTCAACGGCGAGCGCGTCCCCGCCCTGCCCCAGGCCAGTGCCAGCCTGCACGGCCTGACCACGGAAAACCTCACCCGCGCAAACCTCTGCCGGGCCGTTGTCGAGGGCGTGACCTTCGGCCTGCGCTATGGCCTGGACCTGCTGCGTGAAAGCGGCATCCGCAGCGAGCGCATCCAGCTGATCGGCGGCGGCGCGAAGAATCCACTGTGGCGCCAGATCGTCGCCGACATGATGGAAACCCCGGTGGTCTGTACCACCCACAGCGAAGCGGCGGCGCTGGGCGGCGCGATACAGGCGGCGTGGTGCCATGCACGACAGAGCAACCCCATCGCCAGCCTCGCGGCGCTGTGCGCGCGCTGCGTGCGGGTCGATGAAGGCACAGCGGTCGAGCCGCAGGCGGAATCGGTTCGGGCTTATGAACAGGCCTATCGGCGCTATCGGCAGCTGGTGGCGAGCACCTACGGTCGGCATACACCACCGGAGCTGACGCCGGTCGCCTCCTGAGGCGTCGCGCTCGATTACAGGCCAACGGTCATAAAAAAGGCAAAGCCACGGTGTGTGGCTTTGCCTTTGGTCCTTTCCCCGGGACGACGCCTTAGCGGCTGCGCAGCGCCTCGCGCGGCACGTACTTGCCCAGCTCGTGACGGGCAATGGCGACCCGATGCACCTCGTCCGGGCCATCGGCCAGGCGCAGGGTACGCTGCATCGCCCACCAGTGCGCCAGCGGGAAGTCCTCGGAAACCCCGGCGCCGCCGTGAATCTGGATGGCGCGATCGATGACCTTCAGCGCCACGTTGGGTGCGACCACCTTGATCTGGGCGATCTCGCTGGCGGCGATCTTGTTGCCCACGGTATCCATCATGTACGCCGCGTTCAGTGTCAGCAGGCGCGCCATGTTGATCTCGATGCGGCACTCGGCGATGTGGTCGAAGTTCGCGCCCAGCCGGGCCAGCGGCTTGCCGAAGGCGGTACGGCTGACGGCACGTTCGCACATCAGCTTCAGTGCGCGCTCGGCGACACCGATCGAGCGCATGCAGTGGTGGATGCGGCCCGGGCCGAGACGCCCCTGGGCGATCTCGAAGCCGCGGCCTTCACCGAGGATGACGTTCTCGTACGGTACCCGCACGTTTTCCAGCAGCACTTCCGCGTGGCCGTGCGGGGCGTCGTCATAGCCGAACACCGGCAGCGGGCGCAGCACCTTCACGCCGGGAGTATCCATCGGCACCAGGATCATCGAGTGCTGGGCATGGCGCGGCGCGTCCGGGTTGGTCAGGCCCATGAAGATCATGATCTTGCAGCGCGGGTCGCAGGCGCCGGAGGTCCACCACTTGCGACCGTTGATGACCCACTCGTCACCCTCACGCACCGCGCGGGCTTCCATGTTGGTGGCGTCGGACGAAGCCACACCCGGCTCGGTCATGCCGAAGGCCGAACGGATCTCGCCGCGCAGCAACGGTTCCAGCCACTCGCGCTTCTGCGCCTCGCTGCCGTAGCGCACCAGTACTTCCATGTTGCCGGTGTCCGGCGCCGAGCAGTTGAACGCTTCCGGGCCGAGGCCCGAGCTGCCCATGATTTCCGCCAGCGGCGCGTATTCGGTATTGGTCAGGCCGGCGCCCAGTTCCGATTCCGGCAGGAACAGATTCCACAGCCCCTCCGCCTTGGCCTTGGCCTTGAGCTCCTCGACGATGGCGGTCGGCTGCCAGCGGTCACCCTCGGCGACCTGCTGGTAGAACACCTTTTCGGCGGGATAGACGTGAGCATCCATGAACGCTTGCACGCGCTCTCTCAGCTCTTGAACCTTCGGGGAGTAGGCGAAATTCATGGGCGACAACCTTCTGGCAGGTAATGTTTTGTAGTTTTGAATGCTAGAGGAGGCCTGGTGATTTATCTAAGCTATTTTCCTCGTGTATAAACATTCATCACCGATATATGATCGGCGAATTCCGATACACGCCGGAGAGCACAACAATGAACCTGAACAAGGTCGATCTGAATCTTTTCATCGTCTTCGATGCCATCTACACCGAAGCGAACCTGACACGCGCCGGGCAGATCGTCGGCATCACCCAGCCCGCTGTTTCCAACGCCCTTGCCCGCTTGCGCGAGACGTTCAACGATCCGCTGTTCGTGCGCACCGCCCAGGGCATGGTGCCGACGCCGATGGCGCAGAACATCATCGGCCCGGTGCGCAATGCGCTGCAGCTGCTGCGGGTATCGGTGCAGGAAAGCCGCACCTTCAGCCCGGCGCAGGCAAACAAGACGTTCCGCATCAGCATGACCGACCTCACCGAGGCGGTGATGCTGCCGCCGCTGTTCCAGCGCCTGCGCCGCCTGGCACCGAACGTGAAGATCGAGAGCATGCTGGCCAAGCGCCGCGAGACAACCAAGGAATTGGCCGCCGGACGTCTGGATTTCGCCATGGACGCGCCGCTCAACACCGACCCGCAGGTCCGTCACGTCAAGCTGCTGGAAGATCGTTACATCTGCGCCGTGCGCCGCGGCCACCCGCTGGCCAAGGACAAGCTCACCCTGGAGCAATACCTGTCGCTGTCGCACATCCACATTTCCAGCCGCCGCAGCGGGCTCGGTCTGGTGGACCTGGCATTGGGCAAGATGGGCCTGCAGCGCAAGATCGCCCTGCGCTCGCAGCACTACCTGATGGCGACCCAGGTGATCGACCAGACCGACATGGCGGTGACCGTTCCCGAGCGCTTCGCCCGTCGACACAATCTGCACCAGATGGACCTACCGGTAGATATTCAGCCGCTGGAAACCCACATCTACTGGCACGAAAGCACCGATCAGGACCCGGCCAACCGCTGGATGCGCGAGCAGATGATCGAGATCGCCCAGCAGGTCACCGCGCAGCAGGATCTCTGATGCCTTGGCGGGTGAAAGCCCGCCTCAGGCGCTGTCGCGCATCACCACTTCGAAGCCCACATCGATACAGCGCTCCGCAGGCTGCTGACCGCGCATCAGGCTCAGCAGCATCTGCGCCGCCAGCTCGCCGATCTCGCCACGCTGGGTGCGCACCGTGCTCAGCGCGGGGTGCATCCAGGCTGCGGCCGGCAGGTCGTTGAAACCGGCGATCGCCAGACGCCCCGGCACGTCGAGCCCCAGCTGATGGGCGCGAAATAGCGCACCCAGAGCCAGGTCGTCGTTGTTGAAGAACACCGCGTCGATCTGCGGATGCTGCGCCAGCAGCCGATCCAGCAGCTCGGCACCTAGACCGATGGATGACAGCTGCGGCGTCAGCAGCTCCAGAGTCGGCTCATAGCGACCCGCCTGGCGCATGGCCTGACGGTAGCCTTCGGCGCGTTGCAGGGTGCGAGGGTCGAGCTGCGCTGCGGCGAAGGCGACGTGACGGTAGCCACGCTCCAACAGCGTGCGGGTCATGGCCGCGCCGGCTTCCAGTTGCGAGAAGCCTACGCAGTAGTCGTCCGGCCGCTCGCTCAGCTCCATCAGGGTAACCATCGGTGCGGTGTAGTTGGCCAGCACTGCACGCGCGGTATCGCTGCGCTCGAACCCGGTGATCAGCAAGCCGGCCGGTTGATGGGCCAGATAGGCGCGCAGCAGGCGCTCGTCCTCTTCGGGCCGATAGTGGCTGACGCCGATCATCATTTCGTAGCCCGCCGGCATCAGCACGCGCTGGATGGCCTCGACCGTGTCGACGAACACCGCGTTGGACAGCGAAGGAATGATCACCGCGACCAGATTGGAACGCGAACTGGCCAGGCTGCGCGCCGCCGGATGCGGCACGTAGCCGAGCGCCTTGACCGCCTGCTCGACACGCTCACGCAATGCATCGGAAACCAGATCCGGTTGCGACAGCGCGCGGGATGCCGACATCAGCGAGCAGCCGGCGCTACGTGCGACATCCGAGAGGGTTACCCGCTCGGCAGAGCGGCGTCGGCGTGTGGTCATGCGCGTTCCATTGGTCGAAAGCGGCGGATTCTAGCAGCGGGCATTCCGGGGGCGCCTCCTAAGGTGCGGCCTTTTCCACTTCGGCCTGCACCTGATCGAACAGGTCCTGGCCGACCGCATCGATCACCGTCTGGATCGCCGGCTGCGCCTGCTCACGCATGCGCTGGATTTCCTCGGGACTGACCTCGTTGATCTGCATGCCACGTTCCTTCAGCGCCGCCAGCGCCTGACTGGCCTCGCGACGGGTGTCCTCGCGCTCGGCATCGCGGGCCTTTTCCGCAGCGTCCATGAGGATGCCCTGCTCGGTCGCGGACAGCCCGTCCCACCAGCGCTTGGACACCGTGACGATCCAGGGGCTGTAGACGTGATTGGTCACGCTCAGGTACTTCTGCACCTCATAGAACTTGGACGAGAGGATGGTGTTGTAGGGGTTTTCCTGGCCGTCGACTGCCTTGGTTTCCAGCGCGGTGAACAGCTCGGAGAACGGCAGCGGCACCGCATTGGCGCCCATGCGCTTGAAGGTGTCGATGAACACCGGATTGGGCATCACGCGCAGCTTGATGCCCTCGAAGTCCTCGAGCTTCTCGATCGGCCGCGCACTATTGGTCACGTTACGAAAACCGTTCTCCCAGTACACCAGCCCAACCAGGCCTTTCTCCTCGAGCTTGTCCATCACCTGCCGGCCCACCGGACCGTCCAGTACCTGATCGGCCTGGCGCGGGTCGGTGAACAGGAACGGCGTATCCCACACCGCCATCTCCTTGCTGATGCCGACCAGCGTCGCGGTCGAGCCGACCATCATTTCCTGCGCGCCGCCGATCAGTGCGTTCTGCATCTGGTCGTCCGAACCGAGGCTGGCGGAGGCGAAGGTGCGCACCTTCAGCTTGCCGCCCGAGGCCTTGGCCACCTCCTCGGCCAGCAGCTTGGCTGCCCTGCCCTGGTTGCTGTCTTCGTTGAGGCCGTAACCGAAGCGGATCATGCGTGGGCGGATGTCGTCCGCGGCCTGCGCGTAACCGAGGCTGAGTGTGCTGCCGAGCAAGGCGGCGGCCAGGGTGCTGATGAGAAGTCGTTTCATGTCGCGTTACCTTCTTGTTGTTGGACGTTGGGTTGTTGAACGCTGGGGTTGCACGACCGGCGTTACCGCAGCCAGGCCAGGGGTACGGTGATGATCGAGGGCACGGCGATAAGCAGCCCGACGATCACCAGATAGATAAGGAAGAACGGCATGACGCCACGCACCAGGGTTTCCATGCGCAGTCGGCCGATGCCGCCGACCACGTTGAGCACCGTGCCCACTGGCGGCGTGATCAGCCCGATGGACCCGATCAGCACGAACATCACACCGAAGTACACCGGGTCGATGCCGGCCTTGATCGCGATCGGCGCCAGCACCGGGCCGAGGATCAGGATGGTCGGCGTCAGGTCCAGCACCATGCCGACGGCGATCATCAGCAGCATGATGGCGATCATCAGCAGTTTCGGGTCCTGCGCCAGCGGGCCGAGCATCGCGGCGATCTCGTCGGGCAATTGCGCCAGGGTGATCATGTACGCCGATACCGTCGCCGCGGCGCAGAGAAACATCACCGACGCCGTGGTGCGGCTGGCACGGGTCAGCACCTCGACCAGCCCGGCCCAGTTCAGCTCGCGATACAGCAGGGTCGAAACGGCCAAGGCATAGACGGCGGCGACCACCGCCGCTTCGGTCGGGGTGAACAGGCCGCCACGCAGCCCGCCAACGATGATCACCGGCAGCATCAGCGCGGCAGCACCGTCGACCAGCACACGACGGCGTTCGGCGGCGCTGGCCTTTTCCTGTTTCGGTTCATCGATCCGCCGGGCGATCAGCGTCCAGGCCACGATCAGACCCATGCCCATGATCAGCCCCGGCACCATGCCGGCGAGAAACAGCTGGCTGATCGACGTGCCGGTGACTACGCCGTAGATCACGAACGGCATCGACGGCGGGATGATCGGCGCGATGATCCCGCCAGCCGCCACCAGGCCCGACGACGAACTCAGCGGGTAGCCGCGCTCGCGCATCATCGGCAGCAGCAGCGTCGCCAGCGCGGCGGTATCGGCCAACGCCGAGCCGGACATGCTGGCCAGCAGCACCGAGGCGGCAATCGCCACGTAACCCAGGCCGCCACGCTTGTGACCGAAATAGGCCTGCGCCATGGCGATAATGCGCCGCGAGATGCCGCCGGCATTCATCAGTTCGCCGGCCAGGATGAAGAACGGCACCGCCAGCAGCGGGAAGCTGTCAGCGCCGGCCTGAAGGTTTTGCGCCAAGAGCTGCACGTCCCAGAAATCCAGGTACCACATCAGCACCGCGCCGGTGAGCAGCAGCGCGAAGGCGATGGGCATGCCAAGCGTCATGAAGCCCAGCAGCGATGAAAGGAAGACGACGACGGTCATACAAGGTCCTCGGTTGGGCAGTGCCCGTATTGTTCTGAATGCGGCGTCGCTTCAGTCCGCGGTGACATTCGCAGCGGCAGTGGCCGATGGCTGATCGCGCCGCCAGACATTCACCAGCTGCACCAGCGCCAGTACCGCCAGCGCGACCATGCTGGCAGCCACCGGCAGCATCGCCAGGCCCAGCGGATAACCGACCACCGGGCTGTTGATGGTCCAGCCGAACTGCATCTGGTTCCAACCGCCCCAGGCCGCCAAGCAGCTCGCAGCTGCCACCAGCAGCCAGCTGAGGGAGTCGACGACGCGGCGGAACAGCCACGGGAAGCGGTCGCGCAGCATGGAGAAACTCATCAGCTCGCCGCGACGCATGCTCGAAGCGACGCCGACGAACACCAGCCAGACGAATGCCAGCCGCGACAGTTCCTCGGCGCCCGTCCAACCGGTGCCAAAGGCATAACGCAGCACCACGCTGGAGAACACCACGATGACCATGAAGGCCATCAGCGCGGCCATCAGCCAGTCGGTCAGGCGGTCGAAGTGCTGGGCGACCGTGCCGCTGTAGATCGGCTCGTTGGTCAAAGGCGGCGCCGTGGTAGCGCTATCAAACGGACGCGAGGAAAGATCGACACGGGTTTCGATCAGCTCATCCAGACCGGCGCCCTGCATCCAATCGACGATCTGGCGCAAGACGACTTCGCGGGGCTGGCTGGCATCCACCGTCAGTACGCCGGGTTCGCCCTCGGGTGATTCCAAGGTGGCGAACTGGCTGTCGACCAGGGAAATCGGCATGAAATGGCCCGGCCGTCCGCCGACGCGCTGCACGGCGGTTTCGTAATCGATGGCCAGATGGGCGAAACGCAGCTCCGGAACCGCACTGCGCAGCAACTCCCGGTAGCTGCGCTTGAGCGCCGAGCAAGCCAGCACGAAGCCGCTGCCTGCCGCTAAAGTGCGCTGCATTTCAGCGATCAGCGCGTGCAGCCACTCCACGCGATCGGCGTCGGACAGCGGCGTGCCGGCACGCATGCGCGCCACGTTCTCTGCCGGGTGAAAGTTGTCCGCTTCGATGTGCGGCAGGCCGAGCGCGTCGGCTACGGCGTGGCTGGTGTCGGTCTTGCCGGAACCGCTGACGCCCATGACGACCAGCACCGGAAGCGCGGAAGCCTTTGAGGTATGCACTGAAGGCATGTGAGAAATCCATTGTTTTGCTTGTTTGGTCGGATGTTAGCGCTATCAAACGGCGCGATAGAACTACCGCTCGTCGACCGATCAGTCACGTATCGCCTGCATCGAAACGGTATGCCGGTCGACTTTCGCGGCGGCATGACTACAATCGCGCCCCTGTGCAATCGAGGACATCGAGCATGCCCAAAGCCATGTGCCGCCACATTCTGGTCAAGACCGAGGCCGAAGCCGCGCAGCTGAAAAAGCGCCTGGCCAACGGCGAGGCGTTCGACGTGCTGGCGCGCAAGTACTCGACTTGCCCGTCCGGCAAGAAAGGTGGCGATCTCGGCGAAGTGCGCCCGGGACAGATGGTGCGCAGCATCGATCAGGTGATCTTCAAGAAGCCGCTGCGCGAAGTGCACGGCCCGGTAAAGAGCCAGTTCGGCTACCACCTGGTGCAGGTGTTCTACCGCGACTGAGCCAGCGCTCAGCCAAAGCGCTGCAGCTGCATCTCCCGCAGGCGACTGAGCGTGCGGCGGAACGGGAATGCCAGATAGCCCGCGGTATACAGCTCGTCCAGTGCCACCTCAGCTTCGATATAGAGCGGAATCCGTCGGTCGTAGCATTCGTCCACCAGCGCGATGAAGCGGCGCACGGCATCATCCCGCGCGGCGAGCCTGGGCAGTTGGCGGTCGCCCGCCTCGACCCGCGCGGCTCCATCCTCGGTGCCACGGGCTATGCGCCCATCGCGCTGCGTGCCACCCAGCCTGGGCACGTCACCAATCAGGATCGCCGTGAAACGGTCGCACAGCTCGATGAAGTCCAGCGCCGAAAACGGCTGCTCGCAGAGGTCGGCGAAGCGGCACCAGAGCACCGATTCGCTACGCCGCACGACGTCGAGCGGACGACGGCTGAGTGCGAGTGGCTCGGTGCTGACCGCACCATCGGACAGCGCCTCGAACGTCGCGGCTAACGCAGTGGCGCCGTCGAACGGGGCGATCCAGTAGCGCTGCAACACAGCGCCGGGACGCAGGCGGTGATCGGCGCCACCATCCACATCCACCACATGCATGTGTTGAACGATGGCATCGATGGCCGGCAGAAAACGCTCGCGATTGAACCCATCGGCATACAACTGCTCCGGCGGTTGATTGGAGGTGGAGACGATCACCACGCCGTGCTCGAAGAGCACCTGGAACAGGCGCCCCAGGATGATCGCGTCGCCGATGTCGCCGACGAACAGCTCGTCGAAGCAGAGCACGCGAATCTCTTGCGAGAGTTCTCTCGCCAGGGCCTGCAACGGATCGGCCGTGCCGTTGAGCTGGAACAGCCGGATATGCACCCAGCGCATGAAATGGTGGAAATGCTGCCGCCGCGACGGAACCGTCAGGCTTGCGTTAAACAGGTCCATCAGCCAGGTCTTGCCGCGCCCGACCGGTCCCCATAGGTAGACGCCAAGCGGCAGGTCCCCACCTGAAAGCAGCGCCTCATGACAGGCCTGAAGCCGTGCAACGGCGCGCTGTTGAGCCGCATCGGCAACGAAACCGTCTTGTGCGATTGCCTGCTGGTAGCGTTCACGGGGCGAGTCGGCGTGCATGATCGTCCGGCGCAAAAGCCGCCATGGTAGCGCGCGACCGCTCAGTTGTGCCCATCCTGCAGCAGTCGCTCGGCCTGGGCGCGGAGCTGCTCCAGCAACATCGCCTGCGCCGGTAGCGGCTGCTCGTGAACACGGGTCAACGCATAGACCGGCACGCTGACGGCGGGCTCGAGCAGACGGGTCTGCACCTCGCCGCCAGTGGCCGCCAGCGCGGTGAACGGATCGACCAGCGCCACGCCCTGCCCCGCGGACACCAGCTGTCGCGCCAGCTGATAGGTCTGCACCCAGGTAACGACGCGCGGCGGCGAATCGAGCTCCTCTATGTGGCCGCGCAACAGGCTGCCCAGTGCATCGCGGGCGTCGATGCCGACCAGTGCTTTACCCGCCAAGGCCTGCAGCCGCAGCGGGCGGTGCAGTTCATCCGGCTGCCACCAGCCAGGCGGCGCGATCACACGCATGCGTCCCTCGGCCAGCAATCGGCTGCTGAGCCCCGGATGCTCAACCGCCTGTGACGTCAGCCCGAGATCGGCTTCACGCAGTAGCAGGGCCTCGACGATTTCCGCCGTGTGCTGCGTCGCGAGCTGACAGACCGTCCGTGGAAATCGCTCGCGCCAGGCGCGCAACGCCTGTGGCAGCAGCGCCTGAGCCAGCGCCGGCGTGCAGATCAGGCGCAGTGCGCACTCCTCGCCCCGGCCGAGGTTGTCTGCAAGCCGCCGCAGATTCTGCAGGTCGATCGCCAGGCGTTCGGTCTGCTGCTGCAACACCCGCGCCTCGGCGGTGGGCTGCAGCTTGCCGCGCACCCGGTCGAACAGCGCAAAGCCCAGTTGCTGCTCGGCATGCTTGAGAATCTTGCTCGCCGCCGGCTGGGAGATATGCAGCAGCTCGGCCGCGGCCGTCAGGCTGCCAGTTTGCAGGATCGCCTGGAACAGTTCGATATGACGCAACCGCATGCATGTCCCCCCTTCAGTCAATCGAGCATAACCGCAGGTTATGGGAACGTTCCATCCTTTCATTGGCCGCCTCGCTAACACGCGGCCTAGGCTGCGCTGATCGGGTCGGAGGAGCGGTTGCATGCGGGTAGCAGTCATCGGCGCAGGGGTCATCGGGCTTGCCACGGCCTATTCATTGGTGCGCCAGGGGCACAGCGTGGTGCTGATCGAACGGCGCGACGATGTTGCCCTGGAAACCAGCTTCGCCAATGGCGGGCAGCTCAGCTATCGCTACGTTTCCCCCCTGGCCGATGCCGGCGTGCCGCTGCAGGCGATTGGCTGGATGCTGCGCGGAGCCGATGCCCCGCTGCGCTTCCGACCGCAGGCAAGTCTGCACCAGTGGCGCTGGTGCCTGCAGTTCCTGCTGGCGTGCCAGCGCTCGGTCAATCGGCGCAACGCGGCTCACTTGCTGCGGCTCGCCCTGCACAGCCAGCAGATCCTGCGCAACTGGCGCGAGCAGGACCAGCTGGACGGCTTCGCCTGGCGCGCCAACGGCAAGCTGGTGATCTATCGCGATCAGCACAGCCTGCACAAAGGCGCGGCGGGCATCGACGACGATTCCGGGCAGCGGCTGCTGGACGCCGCGCAATGCGTCGACGTCGAGCCGGCGCTGGCGCCGCTGGCGGCATCGCTGCACGGCGGCATCTATTCGCCCGGCGACGAGGTTGCCGACTGCCATCTGTTCTGCACCGAGCTGCTGCAGCGACTACGCGCATCCACTCGGTTTCGTCTGCATACCGGGCAATCGGTAAGCGCTTTGCGCAGCGAAGGCAAGCGCGTCCGCGCCGTCGTGCTCGGGGTCGATGAAGTCTCCATCGACCATCTGGTAGTGGCGGCCGGCACCGGCAGCGTCGGGCTGCTGCGGCCACTGGGCATCGATCTGCCGATCTATCCGCTCAAGGGCTACAGCCTGACCCTGCCGCTGGGCGAACGGAGCCAGGTGCCGCAGACCAACGTCACCGATTACGACAACAAGGTCGTCTACGCCCGCCTCGACGATCAGCTGCGCGTCGCGGCAATGGTGGATATCGGCGGCTGGGACAGCGCACTCGACCACAAACGCATCGCGACGCTGCAGCGCCTGGCTGGCGCGACCTTCCCCGACGCGGGGGACTACCGGCACGCCCGCAAATGGGCAGGTCTGCGCCCAGCCACACCGGAGGGCACGCCGCTGATCGGCCGCAGCGGCATCGATAATCTCTGGCTCAACGTCGGCCACGGCAGCCTGGGCTTCACGCTCGCCTGCGGCAGCGCCGACCTGCTCGCCAGCGAAATCGGCGGATCGCCGCCAGCGGTTTCGCTGCAGGGGCTGAGCCTAACCTGCTGATCTCACAGCCGTACCGTTCCGACCGGGCGACAACAACCTGGATGCCATCACCTATGTAGTGGGCCAGTGGTGCGATCCAGGAAGCACTGACGAACGTGAAAGCGCGGATCATCCCGGTCCAGGGCGAGGCAATCGACGCTATGCTCGCCAAGGCCGACTACTACAGCGCGGCGCCGATCCCCGGCGGGCTCTATCCGGGTGTCGTTGACGCGGTCCCCTCGATCGGCGGCAAGGCGGTTCTGGCCACCACCAGCAAGACCGCCCCCGAAGTGGGTCTACCAACTGGTCAAGTCGGTATTCGACAACCTCGAACGATTCAAGCGCCTGCATCCGGCCTTCGCCGAGCTTCAAGCCGAGGACATGATCCGCGTCGGACTGACTGCGCCGCTGCACGAGGGCGCCGAGCGTTATTACAAGGAGAAGGGTTGGCTGTAGGCGACGACATCAGCGGGCGACAGCGCCCGCTGATGTACGGGTTCAGAGCTCCACGGACAGGCTTACGCTCAGGTTGCGCGGCTCACCCGGCATCACCCAGACATTACTGTAGGAACGCTCGTAGTAGGTCCGGTCGAACGCATTGTTAAGGTTCATGCCAAGAGTCAGCTTTTCCGTCGCCTTGTAGCGCGCCAGCAGGTCCACGGTCGTGTACGACGGCAACTCGAAGTCGCTATCGGCCTGCCCTGCCCGGTCGCCCACATAGTTCACCGCGCCGCCAAGGGAGAGCCCGCTGAGATCGCCATCGAGGAATTCGTAGGTGGTCAGCAGGCTGCCGCTGTGGCGTGGCACGTTGAGCAGCCGGCTCCCGCGCGCCAGGGTGTTGTCGCGGGTCACTTCCGCATCCACGTAGGCGTAGGCGCCGATCAGTCGAATGGCGTCGGTGAGCTGGCCGGCGAGCTGCAGGTCCACACCGCGGCTGCGAACTTCGCCCGCAGCGATCTGAAAGCCATCGTTGGCCGGATCGCTGGTCAGCACATTTTCCTTGGTCAGGTGGAACGCGGCGGCGGTCAGCCCCAGGCGTCCATCGAACAGGTCGAGCTTGACTCCTGCCTCATAACCCATGCCTTCTTCAGGATCGAAAGTCGCGCCACTGAAGTCTGCTCCGTTATTCGGCTTGAACGACTGCGAGGCGTTGGCGAACAGCCCCACCTCCGGTACCAGCTGATAGAGCACGCCGATACGAGGCGTGACCTTTTCATGAGTCTGCTCGGTGCGCCGGCCAGCAACCTCATTGTCCAGGCGTTGCTCGTAGTGGTCATAACGGGCGCCGATGACGCCAAAGAGCTTGTCGGTAAAGCGAATCTGGTCCTGCAGGTTCAGTGCACGACTATGCACCAGCTCATTACGGTCGACCGTACGCGCAGGGTTGAATGCCGGGCGCGGCGCGCCGTAGACCGGGTTGTAAAGGTCGATGCTACGCAGATTGTTGGAGCGCAGCATGAATTCGCTCAAGGCATAGCGCTCGTACTCGGTGCCGATCAGCAACTGATGCTCGATCGAACCGGTGTCGACCCGGCCGTGCAGTTCCAGTTGGGTGATCGCGTCCTGCCAGTCATAGTCGCGATAGCGCAGGTTGCGCAGCAGCGTGCGGTCATCAGCAGCGACGCTCGCCGCTTCGGTGGCATAGCCGTCCATCCGCCCCTGCTTGTAGTGACTGGCCAGGCGCAGTGTCCAGACCTCGTTGAGGTCGTGTTCGAGTTCGGCCTGCAGTGTTTCGTTGTCGTTGCTGATCGGACCGTCCGAGGGTTCGCCATAGAAGGCCGAGCGGGACACCCGGCCCAGGTTGCCGCCCGGTGCGACCACCCCGCGGTCGAAGGTCTGCCGGTTGCGCACCACCTCAGCCTGCACCAGCAACCGCGTATAGGGGCTCAGCTCCCAGCTGAAGGCCGGTGCCACGAACTGCCGCTCGGATTCGCGATGGTCGCGGAAACTCTTGTTGTCTTCGACGGCGATGTTCATGCGGTACAGCATGTTGCCGTCTTCATCCAGCGGCGTGTTCACGTCCAACGCGCTGCGGTAGCGATCCCAACGCCCGGCGCTCAGGTCGAGACGGGCGAAGCTGTCCAGCTGCGGCCGCTTGCTGACGATGTTGATGGTGCCGCCCGGATCGCCACGGCCGTAGAGGCTGGCGGACGGTCCCTTGAGTACCTCGACGCGTTCGATGCTCGCCGCGTCCGGCGGGTTCATGTAGCCCCGGTTGACGCTGAAGCCATCCTTGTAGAACTCGCTGGTGGTCAACCCGCGGACGCTGTACTCGTACATCGTCAGGCCGCCGAAGTCGTTCTGCCGTGCAACGCCGCCGGCGAAGTCCAACGCCCTTTCCACTCGTGGGCTGTCCAGGTCGTCCAGCACCGAGGCCGGGACGACGCTGATCGACTGGGGTATTTCCTCGATGGGCGTATCGGTCCTGGTGGCACTGCGCGTGCGCTTGGCGCGATAGCCCTGCACCGGTCCGTCGGCACGTTCCTGATCGGCGGTGATGACGACCGAATCCAGCACCGCCGCCTCCTGCGCGCCCGCCAGGGGCACACCGGCCAGCATCAATACCGCTCCGGCACCCGCCCACTTCAATACCGCGACTTTCTCACTCATGCCTAATGCTCAAAGGTTACGACGTTATATCGTAACAATGCTGTCCGTTTGGCTTGGCGCTGTCAATGGAACGATTCGCATCTGCTTCGCCACGAATGGCCGGTTCCTCGATTGCTGCGTTCACCCTCCTTACTCCGATGGCGCAGCTATGCGACAATGCGCGCCTTTCGCTCGGCCGCAATCCCCGCATTCGTTCTCGACAGCCAGCATCCGTCGCTGTCGTACTCCTCAGCATTGCAGGATCACCAGCTCCTTCCGGAGCGAGCTGGAACGCCGAGTATTGCTGCCGGATCGGTCCCGGCCCGTTACACGTCGCATTCATTGATAGGTAAGCCCTTGATCTCCACCGCCAACATCACCATGCAGTTCGGTGCCAAGCCGCTGTTCGAAAACGTTTCCGTCAAGTTCGGCGGTGGCAACCGCTACGGTCTCATCGGCGCCAACGGCTGCGGCAAGTCGACCTTCATGAAGATCCTCGGTGGCGAGCTGGAGCCATCGGCCGGCCAGGTGATGCTCGAGCCCAACGTGCGTCTGGGCAAGCTGCGCCAGGATCAGTTCGCCTATGAAGATTTCAGCGTGATCGACACGGTGATCATGGGCCACACCGAGCTGTGGAAGGTGAAGGCCGAGCGCGACCGCATCTACTCGCTGCCGGAAATGAGCGAAGAAGACGGCATGGCGGTCGCCGAGCTGGAGGTTCAGTTCGCCGAGTTCGACGGCTACACCGCCGAATCGCGCGCCGGCGAGCTGCTGCTCGGCCTCGGCATCCCGCTCGATCAGCATTTCGGCCCGATGAGTGCCGTGGCGCCCGGCTGGAAGCTGCGCGTACTGCTGGCCCAGGCGCTGTTCTCCGACCCGGAAGTGCTGCTGCTGGACGAGCCGACCAACCACCTGGACATCAACACCATCCGCTGGCTGGAATCGATTCTCACGGCGCGCAACAGCACCATGATCATCATTTCCCACGACCGTCACTTCCTGAACTCGGTCTGCACCCACATGGCCGACCTGGATTACGGCGAGCTGCGCCTGTTCCCGGGCAACTACGACGAATACATGACCGCTGCGACCCAGGCCCGTGAACGCCTGCTCTCGGACAACGCCAAGAAGAAGGCGCAGATCGCCGAACTGCAGACCTTCGTCAGCCGCTTCTCGGCCAACGCCTCCAAGGCCAAGCAGGCCACCAGCCGCGCGAAGCTGATCGACAAGATCCAGCTCGACGAAGTGAAGCCGTCCAGTCGCGTCAGCCCGTTCATCCGTTTCGAGCAGTACAAGAAGCTGCATCGCCAGGCGGTCACCCTGGAGCGCATCAGTCAGGGCTATGACGGCACGCCACTGTTCCAGAACCTGAATCTGCAGGTCGAGGCCGGCGAGCGCGTGGCCATCATCGGCCCGAACGGCATCGGCAAGACCACCCTGCTGCGCACACTGGTCGGCGAGTTGCCGCCGATGTCCGGTGAAGTGAAGTGGACCGAAAGTGCCGATGTGGGCTATTTCGCCCAAGACCACGCCGAGGACTTCGAGGACGACGTCACCCTCTTCGACTGGATGGGCCAGTGGACCCAGGGTGGCGAGCAACTGGTGCGCGGCACGTTGGGCCGCATGCTGTTCTCCAACGACGAGATCAAGAAATCGGTCAAGGTGATCTCCGGCGGCGAACAGGGCCGCATGCTGTTCGGCAAGCTGATCCTGAAGAAGCCCAACGTGCTGGTGATGGACGAACCAACCAACCACCTGGACATGGAATCCATCGAGGCACTCAACCTAGCACTCGAGAACTACCCGGGCACGCTGATCTTCGTCAGCCACGACCGCGAGTTCGTCAGCTCCCTGGCCACGCGCATCATCGAATTGTCGGAGAACGGCGTGACCGACTTCAGCGGCAGCTACGACGACTATCTGCGCAGCCAGGGCGTGCTTGTTTGAAACCCTCGCGCATGAAATGAAAAAGCCCCGCATCCGCGGGGCTTTTTCGTTTCATGGGTGGCTCTAACCGACTGCCGTGCTCCAGTCGATCACCCCCAGCTGCCAGGTGCCCAGGATCAAAAGACCGAAACCGATCCGGTACCAGGCGAACGCAGCGTAGCTGTGGTTACCGATGAACTTCAGCAGCGCTCGCACGGCCAGCATGGCGAAAATGAACGAGGTAACGAAGCCGATGGCGAACACGGCGAAGTCGCCCGGCTGGAACAGTTCGCGGTATTTGTAGCCGGAATAGACAGCAGCGCCGACCATGGTTGGCATCGCCAGGAAGAACGAGAACTCGGTGGCGGCTTTGCGCGACAGGCCGAACAGCAGTCCACCAATGATCGTCGAGCCCGACCGCGAAGTGCCCGGCACCAGCGCCAGGCATTGGGCGAAACCGACCTTCAAGGCCAGCGTCCAGGTCATGTCATCGACTGTCTCGGCGCGGATCGCGTGATCACGACGCTCGGCCCAGAGCATGACGATGCCACCGATGACCAGCGCGGTGGCCACTGTGATCGGGTTGAACAGGTATTCGTGAATCAGATCGGCAAAGGCCACGCCAAGCACCACAGCCGGCATGAAGGCGACCAGCAGGTTGGCCGTGAACTTCTGTGCCTGGCGCTCCCTAGGCAGGCCGACCACCACATCGATGATCTTGCGCCGATATTCCCAGATCACTGCGAGGATCGCGCCGAGCTGGATGATGATATTGAAAGCCAGTGCGCGTTCACCGCCGAAGCCGATCAGATCCGCGACGATGATTTGGTGGCCGGTACTGGAGACCGGAAGAAACTCGGTTATTCCCTCTACTACGCCCAGAATCAGTGCCTGAACCGCAATCCAAAGATCCATCTACTCCCCAAAAGCGATGCCACTCATCGCACATGAATGCAACCAAGGTATATATCACAAAGCCATCGAAACGCTGTTCTGACTCGCCGCGGGGAACTAAATTCCACGGCAGACGAAGCGCGGGCTCATTTTTAGTCACAAGCGGCCGAAAAGCTACTTAGAAGCCATTGTCCGGCTCTAACCAGCAGGCCGCACGCAGCTGACAGGCGAGCCATTGGTTGCTTGAGCGGGCACAGGCTCAGGTGGTTGTCGTCACCAGCATGGCGCTACCACTTGCAACAAACCAAGCATCGTCCGAGCCACCACAAGACAAGAACGATAAGAAAGACACCTCCAGGAGCCGTATTCATGAATCTGCTGCGCAATGTTCCTATCAGCAAGCGCCTCTGGCTGATCCCCGTGGTCGCCATCGCCATGCTGTTCATCCTCGGCCTGCTGATGATCCAGCAGGTTCGCTCCGACCTGTACCGAGGCAAGCAGGAGGCGACGCGTAACGTGGTTGAAGCGGCCGCCGGTGTTTTCGAGCACTACCGCAAGCTGGAAACCAGCGGTGCGATGAGTACTGCCGAGGCGCAACGTGCCGCCATGGAGCAGATCCGGCTGCTGCGCTATGACGGCCAGGACTACTTCTGGATCAACGATCTCGGCCCGACCATGATCATGCACCCGATGCAGCCCAAGCTCGACGGCCAGGATCTTTCGAAGATCAAGGATCCGGAAGGCAAGGAGCTGTTCAACGAGATGGTCGCCATCGCTCGTCGTGACGGTGCAGGCCTGGTCGACTACATGTGGGCCAAGCCCGGCGAAGAGAATCCGGTGCCGAAAATCTCCTATGTGCAACTGTTCAAGCCCTGGGGCTGGATCATCGGCTCAGGCATCTACGTCGATGACGTGGAGCAGGAGTTCTGGAACTACGTGACGCGCTTTTCCATCATCGGTCTGTTCATCGCCGCGATCATGGCCGTGGTGGTCGCCATCCTGATCCGCAGTATCGTTGCGCCGCTGCGCCACACGATGGCGGCGATGGCCAATATCGCCAGCGGCGAAGCCGACCTGACCCACACACTGGATGTGTCGGGCAATGATGAGCTGACCACGCTCGGCCGAGATTTCAACCGATTCACCCAAAAACTGCGTACCGTTGTCGGTCAGCTTTTCGAAACGGCCGGAGCCCTGGATCAATCCTCGCGCTCGCTCAGCGAGCTTTCTAGCCAGACCCACGAACAGAGCCAGCAGCAGATGCTGCAAATGGAACAGGTGGCCACGGCAGTCAACGAGGTTACCTACGCAGTGCAGGAAGTCGCCAAGAACGCCGAACACGCGTCGAGCGAAGTGGGCGCAGCAGAGAACCAGGCCGGGCTCGGCCAGCGCAACATCGAGACGAGCCTGCAACAGATCGATGAGCTGTCGGCAACGATTAGCCAGGCGGTGGACGTGATCCAGTCGCTGGCCGATGAAACCACCAAGATCGGCTCCGTTCTCGAGGTCATCGGCTCCATCGCCGAGCAGACCAACCTGCTGGCACTGAATGCCGCAATCGAAGCTGCACGAGCTGGCGAGCAGGGCCGTGGCTTCGCCGTGGTAGCCGACGAGGTGCGTCTGCTGGCTCAGCGGACACAACAGTCGACAGCGGAGATCCAAGGCATGATCGAGCGCCTGCAGAAGAATTCAGGTGCAGCCGTGAACGTCATCATGGAAAGCAACCGGGCCTCGCAGCTCACTGTCGAGCAGGCCAGTCAGGCTGGCGAAAGTCTTGGCGAGATCGCTCAGGCTTTGCGCAACCTGTCGGGCGTCAACGCTTCGATTGCCAGCGCCACCCTGCAGCAGTCCCATGTGGTCGAGGAGATCAACCAGAACGTGACCCAGGCCGCCGGCCTGGCGCAAGAGAGTACGCTGGCAGCCGAGCAGTCCAGTGAGGCGGGCAAGCGTCTGGGCGAACTCGCCAGCCAGCTCAATCGCCTGCTCAGTCAGTTCAGGGTCTGATCCCCCACCCGGCGGTCCTCGTGCGAGCGGGACCGCCGGCACCCTACTGAAGCAGTGCCCCCTCCCGCTTGCACCATCAGCAAGCAGGCGCCAGCCTAACCTCAACATCTCCCCTCGCGACAGGTTGTCGCACGGGCCTTTTCCCACTGCGGCCTAGCAAGCCCACCTCCCTCACCTCGCCAGTGAAATTCTCCAGCAGTGACAAGAGTTTAGATCGAACCTGGAGCCCCCGGCCGACCATGCGTCAACGTTATACCTTTGGCTAATTGCAAAGGCCTTCAAATTTTTTCGAACTCGCATGTGACTCATCAGTCCTCTGGGTACATCAACTGCAATGTAAGGCCAATGCCAACGAGCTTGGCTGCAGGTATTTTGGGTATCACACAGAGAGACATGCCCCATGCACACCCCGCTGCGTATCAATGAAGCCCTTCTGATCACCGACCGCGCGTTCAAACCATTCCAGTGCGTTGCCTGGACGCTGCCCGAAGGAAACGGCGAAGTCAGCATCACCGTTGTCGATCGCGACGAAGCCCGCCTCTTGGGTCGTTGCAAAATGTCCAGCAGCGTTTTCACCGATCCTGTGAAGCTCGGTGAAACCCTGGAGCAGACTCGCGAGCAACTCAGCCGCGACGGCGCCCACTTCTCCCCTTGGCACATGCCTGAATAAGCATGGCTCGCCCGAACGAAGGCCTGCGGCACGCGCTCCAGGCCTTTTTTCATGTCCGGCGGTTGGGCTGCCCTGGTGATCTCGACTGATCCATTCGGCTGTTTAACGGTCTCAACAGCAACGGACATAACAGGAGAGACCCATGAAAGGTGCAGAAGCCTACGTCAACGATCAATGGCAAAGCTGCGGGCTTGCCGATCTACCTCGAGACTCCGGCGGCCACTTGGTGAAACTGCACTTCGTCATTCCGCGCGACACACAGACGCCCGGACTCATCGACCACATCGGTGACGTCGCACAGCGGCACTTGAGCGAGGCCTATGGCGGGCGCAAGGTCACCCGCAAGCCAGTAGTCGGCTCGGTGGTCGGCGACGGTAGTGGTGATGCCATCGACCTGGAATTCGAGATAGCAGCAGCCGAATAACGGGGCTGCACTCCTCGACGCTGGCACTCTAGGATAAGCCGAATGTGATGCCTGCCGACGAACGCCGGCTTTTCCGAAGGAACACCGAAGATGACTCCCTTTGATCTGCAGCGCATGCTTTTGCATGAGTTTCCGCTGATGTTCGTAGCGGAAGTGGCGCTACGGGCATTGCTCGCTTTCGCAGCGGTTTTCATCTTTCTCAAGGTCAGCGGCCGTCGGGGCATTCGCCAGCTCTCGGTGTTCGAGCTGGTCATCATCCTGACCCTCGGTTCCGCCGCCGGCGACGTCTCGTTTTATGAAGACGTACCATTGCTGCCGGTCGCGGCGGTGTTCGTCACCCTGCTGTTCTTGTATCGCTTCACCGTGTATCTGATGAATCGCAGCCCGCGCTTCGGTGTGTGGCTGGAAGGTAGACCGGTCACCATCATTCGCGACGGCATCTACGAACTGCGCAGCCTGGACAGCTTGAACATCTCGGCTGACGAATTCTTCATGGAACTGCGCCAGCAGGGGGTCGAGCACCTTGGTCAGGTACGGCTCGGCATTCTGGAAAACGACGGCAACGTCAGTCTGTTCTTCCATGAACCCGAAGCAGTACGTCCCGGACTCTCCGTTCTACCGCCGGAATACCGGCCGGAATTCCGCCAGGTTCCCGCGGCCGGCATGTATGCATGCGGCCGCTGCGGTTTCCCCCAGGCACTGGAAAGCCAACAGACGCAGCGATGCCCGCGCTGCTCCAATCCGACCTGGTCAAAGGCGCTGACGACGCTGCGATCACGCTGATACACGGTACGAACCGCCATCGCTCTAACCGGTCAGTTGATAGAGGCCAGCAATCTCCGTTGCGGCTGTCCGACTTCAATCCAGATCAAAGCAGGAGCAGACCATGCTTGGCGACTATTCATCGATCAACGACCACCTCGAAACCGCGCGCAAGCACGCAGACCAGGCTGAAACCGAGGCCAAGCCAGAGCTCTACCGCGAAGCGGTTGACGAACTCGTCGCAGCAATCCGCCTGTTGATGCGCAACGGCAACGAAAAGGACAACTGAGCCGCTCCATCGCCTCGCCAGCAGGGCTGGCGAGGCCCAGAGGATCTCGCAATAGATGCGCGACGACAGCACGATGCAAGAGCCCCCTCCCCTGGCGGAGGGAGATCGTCCCGTTCCCAGGGACGAAGCGGGCGACACCGGCACCCTCTTATGCCCTGCGTTACCACCGGACCTGCACTACGTAGATGATTCGCAACCCGGCATCCGCCGCCGGACGTTACGTGGGAAGTTCGCCTACTTCGATACTGACGGCGAGCGCATCCGCGACGGAGACGAGATACGCAGGATCAACAAGTTGGCGATACCGCCGGCGTACCGTGATGTCTGGATCTGCTCCGATCCGCAAGGTCATCTTCAAGCTACCGGTCGCGACGCCCGTGGTCGCAAGCAGTACCGTTACCACCCCCGGTGGCGAGAGATCCGAGACAGCAACAAGTACGACCGGATGCTGGAGTTCGGCGAAGCCCTGCCACGACTGCGCCGAGACCTGGAAAAACACCTGGCGCTCCGGGGCATGCCGCGCGAGAAGGTCATGGCGTTGGTGGTGCTATTGCTCGAATCCACACTAATCCGAATCGGTAATCCACGTTACGCCAAGGACAACCGCTCCTACGGGCTGACTACCCTGCGTACCCGCCATGTTGATATCCGCGGCACCGCAATCCGTTTCCACTTTCGCGGCAAAAGCGGGGTCAAGCACGAGGTCACCCTGCGCGACAAGCGCCTGGCCAGGCTTATGCGCCGCTGCATGGAGCTACCGGGCCAGCAGCTGTTTCAGTATCTGGATGACGAGGGGCAACGCCGGGCGGTCAGCTCCAGCGATGTGAATGCCTACCTGCAGGAAATGACGGGCCGCGACTTCACCGCCAAGGACTACCGCACCTGGGCCGGAAGTGCCTTGGCACTGGCGCGTCTGCGTCAGCTCGAATGCTCCCCCGAGAGCATGGCCCGGCACAATCTGGTTGAGACGGTAAGGCAGGTCGCCAGCCAGCTGGGGAACACGCCCGCCGTATGTCGACAGTGCTACATCCATCCTGCAATCCTGCAGGCATTCAGCGAGGGTGCACTGGCCGGATTGCGAGGTGCCAGGAAGCGCAGATGGCTGAGCGCGGAAGAGGTTGGATTGCTAGCCTTTCTCAGGAGCGCAGCGGATTGAAGGCGCGCCCCCGGCTCAGGCGTCGTGCTGATGCAGGGTGACTCGATTGCGTCCGGCCGCCTTGGATGCATAAAGCGCCGAGTCTGCCCATTCGATCAGCTGGGCGTGGCTGCTGGTAGGCTCGCTGAGATCAGCTACCCCGAGGCTGATGGTGAAACGAATACGGTGCTGCTCGTGCTGCACCTCATGACTCTCAACGGCATGCCGGAGGCGCTCGGCGAAGGTCATGGCGCCCTGCTTGTCGGTGTCCGGCAATAGCACGACGAACTCCTCGCCGCCGTACCGCCCCGCTACGTCCGACTCCCGCAGGTTCTCGCGGATCAGATCGGCAACCTGCTGGATGACCGCGTCGCCGACCTGGTGACCGTAGGTATCGTTGATCGCCTTGAAGTGATCGATATCGAACATCACCAGCGCGGCCTGACTCTCGTAACGGCGATGACGTGCATAGTCCAGCTGCAGCATCTCCTCCCAATGGCCGCGGTTGTACAAACCGGTCAGCCGATCGGTGCTCGACAGGCGCTGCAGCTCAGCGTTGGCCGCCTGCAGTTGGCGCCGGTTCACCGCAACGTCGGTCACGTCGTAGATGATCAGACAGACCTGGGCGATGCTGCCGTCGATGCCCTTGAGCGGCAGCAGCGTGGTGTTCTGGGACATGAAATCTTCCAGCCCGGTAATCGGCTGGTAGTTCTTGAAACGCAGGAGATACGGCCGCTGCTCCCAGATGGTGAACGAGGGCGTACCCAGGGTCATGACGCCCTCCACCTTGCGGCGAAACCAGTCCTCGTCGACTTCGGGAAAGAGAGAGAAAAAAGAGCGATTGCGCGCCTTTGCCGGCGGCAGGCCAGAGCGATTCTCCATGAAAGTGTTCCAGACCTCGACACGGAAGTCGCGGTCCAGAACCACCACACCCACGTCGATGCTCTGGACGATGGCCAGCAACCAGTGAAGCTCAGTCAACTCGGTGGTATCGCTCATGCTCAATCCATCAGGTGGGCGAGCTTGCGGGTCAGCAGCTCGACCGAATCTTCCGTGAACAACAGCAGCAGGTCAAAGTGGATGTCATGCCCTTCCAGGCTATAGCTGATCTCGACCGCCAAGGTCTTTTTCCATCTCGCGCTGTTGAGGCGTATCAGCTCCTCGATCGACGCATGCTGCCCGAGCACCTGCGGATGCCCTTGGGAAAACACGACCTCGATCTGTTCGGCGATGCCGCTCAGGCAGGCGCTGATCAGCAGGCTCGACAGATCCAGGAGCATCTCCATCTCCAGGTAATCCTGCCGGCGCATCAGGCGCGCCATGTCCGCGACCTCCGAATCATGGAACAGTAGCAACGCCTCTCCGGCGATCCCTCCACCGATGTAACCCTGACAAACCGCGGTCAACTGGTCACCGCGCGCAGCATCGGCCAGCGCCATGTGCAGTTCGCCGACCTCGAGAATGTTGACGTTGGGAATCGGCAGCTGAATGAAGACGCCCAGAACCCGCGCAAGCAGGGCCGCGGCACGACCCATGGCGATGTTGACGACCTCGCGGAAGGTGTCGCGGAAACCGATCCGTTCACCCTCCTCTCGACCGATCAGCGTCGAAAGATCGTCCAGCAGGCCAAGGCTGGCGAGCGTCTGCTGCAGGTGCACGGGGTCCGCAGGCTTCTTGATGAAGGCCAGCGCGCCGAGCGCCAGCACCCGACGTACGGCTTCATCCTGGATATCGGCCGAAATCACGATGGTTTTGCACGGCAGTTTTTCTTCGCGCAGTTGCGCAAGGACCTGATAACCGTCCAGCTCGGGCATCGTGAGGTCGAGCAGCAGCACGTCGATGTCGCCCTGCCGGACCCTCTCCAGGGCTTCGATACCGGTTGCCGCTTGGCTGACGACCACCGGCCAGCCTGCAGGCAGCGCTTGCAGCAGCTGCTTGCGGGCCAGGCTGGAGTCATCGCAGATCAGCAGTGAAATGGCAGACATGGTACGAGCTCTCGTTGCCCGATCGACCGAAGCGCCAGAGCTTATCGCAGGAAAGACGCGCTGTGTGCGTCATGGCGGCAAAATAATGGCATTTTGCCTTTAATCCGCTGAACGGCCCGGTGGACCTGCTCCACCGGGCCCGAAGATCAGTAGTACGCGTTCTCGCGATTGGTGTGGTCGGTGACGTCGCGGACCCCCTTGAGCTCTGGAATCCGAGCCAGCAACGTCTTCTCGATTCCTTCCTTCAATGTCACGTCGGCCTGACCACAGCCCTGACAGCCGCCACCGAACTGCAATACGGCGATGCCTTCGTCGACCACATCGATGAGGGTCACCTGCCCTCCGTGACTGGCCAGGCCAGGGTTGATCTCGGTCTGCAGGTAGTAATTGATGCGCTCGTTCAGCGGGCTGTCGTCATTGACCATGGGCACCTTGGCATTCGGCGCCTTGATGGTCAGCTGGCCACCCATCCGGTCAGTGGCATAGTCGACCAGTGCGTCTTCGAGGAAGGGCTCGCTGGTGCCATCGATCCAGGCGGTAAAGCTCTTCAAAGCCATGGCGATGTCATCGGGCTTCTCCTCACCCGGCTTGCAGTACGCGATGCAGGTCTCGGCGTAAGGTGTGCCGGGCTGGGTGATGAAGATGCGAATGCCGATGCCGGTGGTGTTCTGCTTTTCGAGCAGGTCGGCCAGATAATCGTGTGCAGCTTCGGTAATGGTGATCGCGCTCATGAGAACTCCTCGCAGACATGCGCGGCAGTGTACGCCAAACCACTGCCGCGGTTAAGTCCTAGTATTTTAGTCGGGATAGCTTGCTTACAGTTCCAGCACGCCCGCATCCGGTTCGAAGATCAGAGATTCTCGTAGCGATTCATGTCGAGTACCCCCGCCTCGAGTGGCTCGACCTGCTCGAGATAGCGAGTCAGATCGTTGAAATAGCTCCAGAACAGCGGGTGGCTGCGGCGAATGCCCCAGCGTTCTACCACCTGCTCAAAATCGCCCCTGTTCCGGACCTGCTCCATTGCAGCCGCGAATGCGGGCACGTCGCTTGCCGGCAGACTGAAAAGAAAGTTCGGATAGCTGCTGAGAATGCCGGGGTAGACGGTCAGGGTGTCCAGTCTCGGTTGCCAGCGCAGTGATTCACCGAACATGAACGCGACGTTGCTGTGAGCACGGTTGCGCAGGAGGCTGTAGATCTCGCGGCGGTCATCAGCATATTCGACCCGCAGCAGTGTCGCCTCCGGCAACTGCAAGATGGCGGGCAAGCCTGCTGCCATCCGGTTCGTCAGTCGAGCGAGCGCCTGCTCGACGCGCTGCAATTCGACCGACTGGTCTTCACGATAGCAATGCGTGCCTTGGCAGCGGTTGATCGGATCAGGCGCGGCATTGATAGCGGCATGGCGCACGAGCAGCCTCTGCGCGAAGTCACGCTTGGGGTCCGCCTTGCTCGACGCCACCAGCGAGGGGGTCGAGCGGTCGATGGCGGTGTAGGCCAGCAGCAGCTTCAGCTGGCCGCCCTTTTCATACCAGTCATCGAGAATCGCCTGGCGGCTGTTGGCCGGCAGCAGACGCAGGAAATTGAGCTCGGCGCCGTTGCGAATCAGATCGAAGTAAAGCCGCGTCTGGCCCTGGTGGGATACGTTGCCGAACACGTCGAAGTTGACCACCAGCTGGTAGTAGGTGCGTTCGAGCAATGGATAGTCCATCCACCACAGCGTTTGTGGAATCTCGCCGATCAGCCCCTTGCGTACCGAGGCGCTATCGTGCTGACGAAACACGCTGAGCAAGGCATTGTCGTTGCCGGACCAGATCTGCGGCCAGTCCGCCGGCGCGTCGGCATAAGCCTTGGTGCGCAGCTGCTCATATTGGTTGCGCTTGACGCGGTAGGTCTTCCAGAACGCCAGCAGATCGCCCATCTCGTCGAACTGACCCGGCATGGCTAGCAGCGGTGTGGCCTGCTCACGAAAGCGACGGTCGGTGATATAGAGGTCATGCTGCGGGTCCTGAAAAAAGACCCAGAAGTTGTCGCGAATCACGTCCGTGGCGATCTGCCCACGGCAGACCGGCCCGCGAATGAAGGTGCGCACGAAATACTCGGCGTTATCCAGCATGAACTGGTAACGCGCCTCGGCCGGAATCGCCTGGAAGGTCTTGAACGGATTGGCCCGGTGGTTGGCGCCGTAGCCCGGCACCGATTCGACGACCCAGTCGCCCTCGAAGAACAGCGATCTGACCCTTGCCAGCTTCGTCGAGCTCAGCGGATAGGTGATATGCGTCTTGTGCACGATCACATCGCTGATGGGGCGCAAGCGGTAGCTGAAGCGGGTACCCGGATCGTCGTTCGGCCGCCGCGTGGTAATGGGGTCGATTGGCTCACCGCTGGGTGTACGCGAGCGCACCAGCTGATAGAAATGCCCGCGCTCGCCATCTTCGAAATACAGGTGGGCAATGAAGAGGTGCTCATACAGCCAGCGTCCGACCAGCGTGCCGCGCGGGCCGGGCGTGTTCAGCAGGCGCTCCCATTCTTCGATCTGCAGTGCTTCCGCCGGCGACGGTTGCAGCTGCCGATGCTCGACCGGAGCGCCCTGCTCCAGCCACCGCTGCAGCGTCGCGTATTCCTGATCGCTGAGGCCGGTCACAGCGAAAGGCATGCCACCGTGCAGGTTCTTGCGTGCATAGCCATCGAACTCTTCGGGCAGCGGGCAGGTGTTCTCCCGGCCGATGCCGATGCTCAGCTCGGCGGGCAGCTTGGCATTGGGCGTCAGTGGCTGGCTGCGGCCAAGTTCCAGCATGCGCGCCATCAGCGCAGCCTGACTTTCCTGGCCATCGAGCACCCCATGAAACCCCTTGCGCCGCCAGGCGTCTGTTCCCTCGGCGTCGAGAAACAGACGGGTCGGCGCCTGCGCCTTGGAACGCACACCGTTATAGACCGGCAGTTTGTTCGCACCACGCTCGACACCCTCGCCGCTGCCCAGATTGAGCTGGCACGGTGAGTCATAGCAGGCATGGCAGGCCACGCACTTGGCGGTGAAGATCGGCTGGATATCACGCTGATACGAGAGGGCTTCGGCCTGTGCAACGCTGCCGGTGAGCAGGAACAGACAACCGAGCCAGAAACGAAGGGACATGAAACGAGCGCCTGGAAGTGAGCCTGCATTCTAGGCATGTGGAATGAGCGCCGCTTGCCCGATCATCTTGAATAATCTTCATGAAAAAGTGCAGAAGCTAAAAAAGCATGCAGCTTTGCTATCATTCGCGCTCTTTTCGTTTCCGTTTTTCAGGTAGTTCCCATGTCCACTCGCATCGCTCGACTTCAGGCCCTCCAGCAAGCACTCAAGGAGCGCATCCTGATCCTCGACGGCGGCATGGGCACCATGATCCAGAGCTACAAGCTGGAAGAGTCCGACTACCGCGGCGAGCGTTTCGCTGACTGGCCGAGCGACGTGAAGGGCAACAACGACCTGTTGCTGCTCTCCCGCCCCGACGTCATCCAGGCCATCGAGAAAGCCTATCTCGATGCCGGCGCCGACATTCTGGAAACCAACACCTTCAATGCCACCCGGGTCTCCCAGGCCGACTACGGCATGGAAGAACTGGTCTACGAGCTGAACGTGGAAGGCGCGCGCCTGGCCCGGGAAGTGGCCGATGCCAAGACCGCCGAGACGCCGGATCGCCCGCGTTTCGTCGCCGGCGTGCTCGGCCCGACCAGCCGCACCTGCTCCATCTCCCCGGACGTCAACAACCCCGGCTACCGCAACGTCACCTTCGACCTGCTGGTGGAGAACTACACCGAAGCCACCCGTGGCCTGATCGAGGGCGGCGCTGACCTGATTCTGATCGAAACGATCTTCGACACGCTGAACGCCAAGGCGGCGATCTTCGCCGTGCAGCAGGTGTTCGAGGAAGATGGCGTCGAGCTGCCGATCATGATCTCCGGCACCATCACCGACGCTTCCGGCCGCACGCTGTCCGGCCAGACCACCGAGGCGTTCTGGAACTCGGTACGCCATGCCAAGCCGATCTCCGTAGGCCTGAACTGCGCCCTGGGCGCCAAGGACCTGCGCCCCTATCTAGAGGAGCTGGCGACCAAGGCCGACACCCATGTGTCCGCCCACCCCAACGCCGGCCTGCCCAACGCCTTCGGTGAGTACGACGAAAGCCCGGCAAAAATGGCCGCGGTGGTCGAGGAGTTCGCCGCGTCGGGCTTTCTCAACATCATCGGCGGCTGCTGCGGTACCACACCGGCGCACATCCAGGCGATCGCCGAGGCTGTCAGCAAGTACCCGCCGCGCAGGATTCCGGACATTCCCAAGGCCTGCCGCCTGTCCGGCCTGGAGCCCTTCACCATCGACCGCAGCTCGCTGTTCGTCAACGTCGGCGAGCGCACCAACATCACCGGTTCGGCCAAATTCGCCCGCCTGATCCGCGAGGAGAACTACACCGAAGCGCTGGAAGTGGCCCTGCAGCAGGTGGAAGCCGGCGCCCAGGTGATCGACATCAACATGGACGAGGGCATGCTGGATTCGAAGGCGGCCATGGTCACCTTCCTCAACCTGATCGCCGGCGAGCCGGACATCTCCCGAGTGCCGATCATGATCGACTCCTCCAAGTGGGAAGTGATCGAGGCGGGCCTCAAGTGCATCCAGGGCAAGGGCATCGTCAACTCCATTTCCATGAAGGAAGGCGTCGAGCAGTTCAAGCACCACGCACACCTGTGCAAGCGCTACGGCGCCGCGGTGGTGGTGATGGCCTTCGACGAAGCCGGCCAGGCCGATACCGCCGCTCGCAAGCGCGAAATCTGCCAGCGCAGCTACGACATCCTGGTCAACGAGGTGGGCTTCCCGCCGGAAGACATCATCTTCGACCCGAACATCTTCGCCATCGCCACCGGCATCGAAGAGCACAACAACTACGCGGTCGACTTCATCGAGGCTTGCGCCTACATACGCGACCACCTGCCCTACGCGCTGACCTCCGGCGGCGTGTCCAACGTGTCGTTCTCCTTCCGCGGCAACAACCCGGTGCGCGAAGCGATCCACTCGGTGTTCCTGTTCCATGCGATCAAGGCGGGCCTGACCATGGGCATCGTCAACGCCGGTCAGCTGGAGATCTATGACGAGATTCCGAAGGAGCTGCGCGACGCGGTCGAGGACGTGGTGCTCAACCGCAGCGCCGGCGGCACCGAGGCGCTGCTGGAGATCGCCGACAAGTACAAGGGCGATGGCTCGGTCAAGGAAGCCGAGACCGAGGAATGGCGCAATCTGCCGGTGGACAAGCGCCTCGAGCACGCGCTGGTCAAGGGCATCACCGCCTTCATCGTGGAGGACACCGAGGAGTGCCGCCAGCAGTGCGCACGCCCCATCGAGGTGATCGAAGGCCCGCTGATGGCCGGTATGAACGTGGTGGGCGATCTGTTCGGCGCCGGCAAGATGTTCCTGCCCCAGGTGGTCAAGTCTGCCCGCGTGATGAAGCAGGCCGTGGCCCACCTGATCCCGTTCATCGAGGCGGAAAAGGGCGACAAGCCGGAAGCCAAGGGCAAGATCCTCATGGCGACCGTCAAGGGCGACGTGCACGACATCGGCAAGAACATCGTCGGCGTGGTACTCGGCTGCAACGGCTACGACGTGGTGGACATGGGCGTGATGGTGCCGGCGGAAAAGATCCTGCAGACCGCCATCGCCGAGAAGTGCGACATCATCGGCCTTTCCGGGCTGATCACCCCGTCGCTGGACGAAATGGTTCATGTGGCCAAGGAAATGCAGCGCCAGGGCTTCAGCCTGCCGCTGATGATCGGCGGCGCCACCACCTCCAAGGCGCACACCGCGGTGAAGATCGACCCGCAGTACAGCAACGATGCGGTGGTCTATGTCACCGATGCCTCGCGTGCAGTTGGCGTGGCCACCACCCTGCTGTCCAAGGAACTCAAGCCGGCCTTCGTCGACAAGACCCGCGAAGAGTACGCGATGATCCGCGAGCGCACCGCCAACCGCAGTGCGCGCACCGAACGCCTGAGCTACCTCGACGCTGTCGCCAACAAACCGCAGTTCGACTGGAGCGGCTACGCCCCGGTCAAGCCGAGCTTCACCGGCCGCCAGGTGCTGGAAGACATCGATCTGCGCACTCTGGTCGACTACATCGACTGGACGCCTTTCTTCATCGCCTGGGATCTGGCCGGCAAATACCCGCGCATCCTCGAGGACGAGGTGGTTGGCGAAGCGGCCACCTCGCTGTTCAACGATGCCCAGGCCATGCTGAAAAAGCTGGTCGACGACAAGCTGATCCGCGCACGTGCGGTGTTCGGCTTCTGGCCAGCCAATCAGGTCCAGGACGATGACCTGGAAGTGTACGGTGACAACGGCGAGAAGCTGGCCACCCTGCACCACCTGCGCCAGCAGACCATCAAGCCGGACGCCAAGCCGAACCTGTCGCTGGCTGACTTCGTGGCACCGAAGAGCACCGGCATCACCGACTATGTAGGCGGTTTCATCTGCACCGCTGGCATCGGTGCCGAGGAACTGGCCAAGGCCTATCAGGACAAGGGCGACGACTACAACTCGATCATGGTCAAGGCATTGGCCGACCGCCTCGCCGAGGCCTGTGCCGAATGGCTGCACGAGCAGGTGCGCAAGCACTACTGGGGCTACGCGCCGGATGAACAGCTGAGCAACGAGGAGCTGATCCGCGAGCAGTACAAGGGCATCCGCCCTGCCCCCGGTTACCCGGCATGCCCGGACCACACCGAGAAGGGCACGCTGTTCCAGCTGCTGGATGCCGACGGCATCAGCCAGGTCACCCTCACCGAGCACTACGCCATGCTGCCCACCGCGGCGGTCAGCGGCTGGTACTTCGCCCATCCCGAGGCGCAGTACTTTGCGGTCGGCAAGATCGACAAGGATCAGGTCGAGAGCTATAGCCAGCGCAAGGGTCAGGAGCTGGCCATCAGCGAGCGCTGGCTGATGCCGAACCTGGGCTACGACAACTGATCTCGACGCGGGCGTCTCCCGACGCCCGCCCGTTCCACGGAGCAAGTGCGCCATGTCATCCGAAACACCCTGGCTGATCGACGAACTCGAAAACGCCGACATGCTGATCATCGACGACCTGCACGCGTGGCAGTTCGCGCTTGACGAAGCCGTGCTGGATCAGGCCGACGCAGCCGCCGAAGCCGACCAGCCGTTCTCCAGCGAGGCCACCTTGCTGACCATCGACCTAGTCGATGGCCGCACCCGCCGCCAATGGCAGTTCAGCTACAACCAGATCATGGAAGCCCAGCGCGACGCCGACGGCGAAAGCTGGCTGCTGGAAGGTCCGCACCGCCTGCAATGCCTCGCCGCCATCGGCGCTGAGGACGAGGCCGAGTAAACGCCGCCTCCCGTCCGCGGCCGCAAACGGCCGCGCTGCTGCCAGCCTTACCGCCACCCATTCGTTTCATAACCGGTCACCTCGCCATGTCACTTCTCGAACTGGTCGCCTCGCTGCTCGGCGTGATCGCCGTATGGCTGACCGTGCGGCAGAATCCCTGGTGCTGGCCGATCGGGCTGGGCATGGTGTCGCTGTATGCGTGGTTTTTCTTCGATGCCAGGCTGTACTCCCAGGTGCTGTTGCACGGCGTCTTCGCGGCGATGCAGCTGTATGGCTGGTGGGCCTGGACCCGCGGCGCCGATGGACACGGCCGGCGCGTGAGCCTGGCCAGCGGGCCGGAAGTGCTGGTCGGCATCGGCATGGCGGTGCTAGGCAGCCTGCTGCTCGGCAGCGCAATGGCTCGCTTCACCGAGGCGGCGTTTCCCTGGATCGATGCCAGCCTGACCGCCTTCAGCCTGCTCGCGCAGCTGTGGATGGCACTCAAGCGCCTGCAGTGCTGGCCGCTGTGGATCGTGGTCGATGCCTTGTTTGTCGGCTTCTTCAGCTTCCAGGGCTACTGGTTGACGGCCGGGCTCTACGCGCTGTTCACCGCGCTGGCGGTGATGGGGCTGCGTGAATGGCGTGCGACCCTGGTGGCCGCCCGATGAAGGTCGTCGTGCTCACCGGACCGGAATCCACCGGCAAGAGCTGGCTGGCCGATCGCTTGCGACGCCGCTTTGGCGGTCTATTGGTCGACGAGTACGTGCGTCACTACATCGAGCGGACGCAACGCGACACGACGCTGGCCGACATCCCGGCCATTGCCCGCGGCCAACTGGCCCGGGAAGACGCCGCACGGGCCGCCGCACCGCATCTGCTGATCCTCGACACCCATCTGCTGAGCAACATGCTCTGGAGCCGCACGCTGTTCGGCGACTGCCCCGATTGGCTGGAAGCCGAACTGCAGGCGCGCGAATACCACCAGCACCTGTTGCTCTCGCCCACAGGCGCCGAGTGGCATGCGGACGGCCAGCGCTGCCAGCCGGATCTAGACGACAGGCAGCGCTTCTATGAGCATTGCCGTGACTGGCTTCGGCAGCATCGGCAGCCGTTCGTTGAAATCGCTGGCGACTGGGCCGAGCGCGAACGTCAGGCAATTGCCTGGACACGAGCGCTGCTGGATGGCTGACCGCCTCAGCGGCTTGGCTGCCCGTCCCGGCGCAGCAGCAGGCCGATGGCGAGGATGACCAGCAGGCTGCCCGGCAGCCAGTGCCAACCCATGCGCGCGGGCTGATCGAAGAACAGCAACAGCATCGAGACGAAGGGCACCAGGTAGCTGTAGGCCGTTACCGCCCCGGGGGTCAGTGCGCTGGTGGCGCGCTGCTGCAGGAAGAAGGTCATCGCGCTGGAGAACACGCCCAGGTAGGTCACCAGCAGCAGGTCCAGCAGATTCATGTGCAGCAGCGCCGCCGGGCGCTCCCATATCGCCCCCATCAGGCCGATCAGCACAGCGCCCGCCACCAGGCTCCAGAAAGTGCGCAGGCCCGCCTGGGTCGGCAACGATCCGTTGGCCAGCCCCCATTTGCTGAGCACCGGATAGAGCGCCGAGGCGACGCAGCCGAAGAAGAAACCCAGCTCGCCGAAGCCCAGCTGCATCCCGGAGAAGTCGCCGCCGTTCTCGGCCCAGGCCAGCCCCAGAGCCCCGCTCGCCCCGAGCGCGAGGATGGCGAGCAGCCTGCCCGCGCGCTGTTCGACGCCCAGCCCCCGGCCGAGGCAGTACGCCAGCAGCGGCACGCTGACGAACAGGGTCGCCATGGACAGTGCACTGACCCTATGCGCCGCCCAGAACATGGTGCCGAAGAAGCCCGCCAGGCAGAGCCCCATGGCCGCGTAGAGCAAGAGGGTTCGCCAGCCCGGGCGCCCGTCGCTCTGGCGCCACGCCAGCGGCGCGAGTACCAGCGCGGCGATGCCGAAGCGCATCGCCGTCAGCAGCAGCGGGGGCAGCCCGTCACTGAGCAGCCCGACCGCGGGAAAGGAAAGCCCGACGAACAGCGCCCAGAGCAGCATGCCGAGATGGGCCTGGGTGACACGCTTGCGCTCATGGCCGCGTGTCGTCGCGCCTGCGCGCGGATCGTCTCGGCTGATGGTGGGCGCATGGCTGGGCTCTTGATAGCGATGACTCAAATCTTCGCTCCGGCGGGATGGTTTCGGGCTGGCGCGGCGTCTATGAACGCGACGCCGACCGTCGAATGACCTTAATGGAATAGGTGAGGTTCGGTTTGCGCGTCACGCTGATCGGGCGCCGAGTGACGGTGTCCAGGGTGATGTTCCAGAAACCCGAGCTTGGCGCGACGATCTTCGCTGGAAAACGGTCGAACGCACCGCCGTGGTAAGTGTGCCGGCCGCCATTCTTGAAGCTGCGAAAGTTCGCGTCGTTCATCAGACGAATATTGCAGGTCTGCGAACACTGGATAACGACGATGTCACCTTCTTCAAGGTGCTCGCGCTGGTGTATGAACTTCATCGACTGCTCCGACACGGTTTGCGGCAAAGCGCAGAACGATAGCATGCATACCGCTGGAACCGGCCTGCTGACGATCCCGGTCCGCGAAAGGCATGAAGCCCAAGTGGCTGACCCAGGACATCCTGCTTGGCGTGGCCATCGACATGTGGACGGGCGACATCGACGCTCGTATCGGTATCGCCCTGGGCCTAATGCGCTGAGGTTGACCGCGCTCGCCGCGAGCGGGTTGTCCTACGGACCGGGTTGTGTATGCTCTGCCGACCTGTCCGAAAGTCTGCTTCCTGCCATGTACAGCACGTCACGTCCCTGCTCTGTCAGCCTGCCCGCAGGAAGTCGGCTGCTGTTTCTCTTCGATACCGGATTGCTGGCCGTGTGGTGATGGCGCCCAGTCGCGCCTCCACCTGCACATCCATTTCCTGCTTATCGAGGTCCGCCGCCCATGTTCGCGGTTCGTAACACCGTTCAGATCGACGCTCCCATCGTGCGCAACGCGACCCGTTGCGGTTTCTTCATGGCCGGGTTCGGCCTTTCCGTCTGGGCGCCGCTGGTGCCCTATGTCCGTGAACGCATCGAGATGACCGATGCGGTGTTCGGTCTGTTGCTGCTGTGCATCGGGATCGGCTCGCTGACCTGGATGCCCATTTCCGGCGTCCTGGTGGCCCGCTGGGGCATTCGCCCGGTGCAGCTGTGCAGCGTCGCGTTGCTGGCCCTGGCGTTGGCCGGCATGGCGCTGACCGAGTCGATCGGGTGGTTGGGCCTGGCACTGTTCTGCTTCGGCGGCAGCCTGGGCGTCATCGATGTGATCATGAACATCCAGGCGGTGCTGGTGGAAACCGCTGTCGGGCGCCGGCTGATGTCCAATTTTCACGGCATGTACAGCCTCGGCGCCATCAGTGGTGCGCTGGTGCTGACCGGCCTACTGAGCCTGGGTCTGGCACCGGAGGTCGGTAGTTTCATGATGATCGGCGTGATCGTGGCGGCGAACCTGGGCATTGCACGCGGCTACCTGCCGAATCGGGCGCCCGGTGGCGGCCTCGCATTCGTCCGCCCGACCGGACTGGTGATGCTGGTCGGCCTGATGTGTTTCGTCGTCTACCTGGCTGAAGGTGCGGTGCTGGACTGGAGTGCGCTCTACCTGACCGGCGAGAAAGGCCTGGAAGTCGCCAGAGGCGGGCTCGGCTATGCGGCCTTCGCGCTGATGGTCACCATCGCCCGTTTCGCTGGCGCTCCGCTGGTGAACAGCCTAGGCACGGCGCGGGTCATCGCCTTCGGCGGCATGCTGGCGGCATTCGGCATCGGTCTGAGCTTGACCGCCGAGCACTGGGCGCTGGCATTGGTCGGCTATGGGCTGTGCGGCCTGGGGTGCGCCAACGTATCGCCCGTACTGATCTCCTCGTTGAGCCGGCAGGACGGCATGCCGGTGCAGCTGGCCGTCACCGTCGCCACTACCATCGGCTTTGCCGGCGTGCTCGCCGGCCCGGCGATGATGGGCATGGTCGCCCATTTCAGCTCGCTGGGCATGGCCTTCGCGCTGCTCGCCGTCCTGCTGCTCGGTATCGTGCCGTTCTGCCGTCGCTTCGCGGCGTGAGCCCGGCTAGAATGCGCGCCCTATGCGCATCCCCGACTTCCAGCAACGCCTCGCCGATATCGGCGCCAAGCCCCGTCATATCGGGCGGATGACCCGCGCCTGGCTCAAGGGCCTGCCGCTCGATGTCGGGCGGCGCCAACAGCAGGCCGAGGACTTCCTGCCGCTGAGCGTGCGCGAAGGTCTGCCGGCGCTGAGCCTGGAAATCGATGCACTGGCCCGCCTGCGCTCCGAGCACCCGGCCGCCGATGGTTCGGCAAGACTGCTGGTGGAGCTTGGCGATGGGCAGATGGTGGAAAGCGTGCTGCTACCGCGCGACGGGCTGTGCGTGTCCAGCCAGGTCGGCTGCGCAGTGGGCTGCGTGTTCTGCATGACCGGCAAGAGCGGCCTGCTGCGCCAGCTGGGTAGTGCCGAGATCGTTGCGCAGGTCGCCCTCGCCCGCCGCTTCCGCCCGGTAAAGAAGGTGGTGTTCATGGGCATGGGCGAGCCGGCGCACAACCTCGACAACGTGCTCGAGGCAATCGACCTGCTCGGCACCGAGGGTGGCATCGGCCACAAGAACCTGGTGTTTTCCACCGTCGGCGACCTGCGCGTGTTCGAGCGCCTGCCACAGCAACGGGTCAAGCCGGCCCTGGCGCTATCGCTGCACAGTACCGACGGTGCCTTGCGCCAGGCGCTGCTGCCGCGCGCACCGCAGATCGCCCCGGACGAACTGGTTGAGCTTGGCGAGACCTATGCCCGCGCGACTGGCTTCCCGATCCAGTATCAGTGGACGTTGCTCAAGGGCATCAACGACCACCAGGAAGAGATGGACGGCATCTTGCGCCTGCTCAAGGGCAAATATGCGGTGATGAACCTGATCCCCTATAACAGCCTGGAAGACGACGCGTACCAGCGGCCTGAAGGTGAGCGCATCGTGCAGATCGTGCGCTATCTGCACAGCCGCGGCGTGCTGACCAAGGTGCGCAACTCGGCCGGTCAGGATATCGACGGCGGCTGCGGCCAGCTGCGCGCCCGCGCCGAGCAGGTGCTCGGCCGCAGGCGGCCGCGCTGATCGGGCCTGAACCCACCTCGCCAACGGCTGTCGGAGGGCTGTAGCAGACGCCGTTTAGGTGTTCATCTCAGCAAGGAACGCGCAACACCGCATGCATACCCTGGAACAACTCGAACGTGGCGAACTGGCCGGCATCAGCCGCCTTGATCTTTCCGCCGGCCTTGACGTCTTTCCCGACGCGATCTTCGGCCTCGCCGACACGCTGGAAGTGCTGAACCTCTCGGGCAACCAGCTCGACAGCCTGCCAGCCGACCTATCCCGTCTGCGCAAGCTGCGTATCCTGTTCTGCTCGGACAACCCGTTCACCGAGGTGCCGGAGTGCCTCGGCGATTGCCCACAGCTGGAAATGGTCGGCTTCAAGGCCAACCGTATTCGTCATCTGCCTGCCGATTCCTTGCCGCCGGACCTGCGCTGGCTGATCCTTACCGACAACCAGCTGCAAGCCCTGCCCGAAGAGATCGGCAACTGTCAGCGCTTGCAGAAGCTGATGCTCGCCGGCAACCAATTGACCAGGTTGCCGCCGACCCTTGCTGAGTGCACCACCCTGGAGTTGTTGCGCATCGCCGCCAACCGGCTGCAGGTGCTGCCCGACTGGCTGCTGACATTGCCGAGCCTGAGCTGGCTGGCCTTCGCCGGCAACCCCTTCAGCGATGCCAGCGAGGCCGCGAGCCTCGCACGTCACTCACTACCAGCGATTGCTCGGGCGCAAGTCGTGCTGCATGAACAGCTGGGCCAGGGTGCCTCCGGCGTCATCCATCGCGCGCAATGGCAGGTGCCCGGCCAAGCGTCGCGCCCGATGGCGGCGAAGCTGTTCAAGGGCCACGTCACCAGCGACGGCCTGCCCCATAGCGAGATGGCTGCCTGCGTGGCGGCCGGCAGCCATGCCAATCTGATCGACGTCGCCGGCCCACTTGCCGACCACGCCGAACGGACACCCGGCCTGCTGATGGATCTCGTCGCTCCCGCCTTCCAGCCCCTGGCCAACCCGCCCTCGCTGGCCAGCTGCACGCGCGACTGCTATGGCGCCGAGCAGCGCTTCACCCTCGAACAGGTCCTGCGCATCGCCAGCGGCGTCGCGTCCGCCGTCGCTCACCTGCACCGCCGCGGCATCCTGCACGGCGACCTCTATGCCCACAACCTGCTGGTCGACCCGAGTGGCGCCTGCCTGCTCAGCGATTTCGGTGCGGCCTCCTTCTTCGAGCCGGACAGGGCAGCCGGACGGCGCCTCAAGCGCATCGAAGCCCGCGCTTTCGGTTGCCTGCTGGAAGAATTGCTGCAACGCTGCCCGGACACCGATCCACGTCAGCATGTCCTGCTGGATCTGCAACGACACTGCCTGAACGACAACATCGAGCAGCGACCGGACTTCGACCATCTGCATAGCCTTCTCGCCGCGCTCTGACGCGCATTACCGGAGCGACTACACCTCCATGACCTCACCCGAATCGGACGAGCCGCGCTCGCCCTATCCCAAGCCCTACGCCGACACTCCGCTGGATCAGGACCCATTCGTTCGCGGGCTCAAGCAGCGCCTCCCTGCGCACCTGCGTGATTCGTTCAATGAAGAGCAGCTCGCGGCATTGCGCGGTGTGTTTGGCGCGCGCTCCTGGGTCAAGCACCGGGTCGACCTGCGCGGCACGGTGCGGCTATGGCGCAACCACTACTATTTCGCGATTGTCGCCGGGCGCAACAAGCGCAACCTGACACGGCCACAGCAGAACCTTTCGCTGATGGCCAAGGCAGCGCTGGCGACTCTCTTCCTGCTGTTTTCCGCCTTGGTCGGGCTGGTAATCCTCTACCTGCTCAAATCCGCGCTGGGCATCAATCTGTTCCCCGATTTCTCCCTCGGACTCTGGGACTGGTTCAAGGAAAGCCTCTGACCTCCGGCGCCTTGGCGATTGCCAGGGCGCAACGCTGAATGGCGTCCGCAGAGTGGATCGGGGTTGATCGGAGTCAAACCGCGATCCGTGCTTTGGCAGAAAACTAGATGCGCTCTGACCTTCCCGAGCTTCTACAGGAGTTTGTGAAATGAACGACGCTTCGAACAAACCTGCAGTCAGTACGGATGAAAAGAAGGTGCCGACGGCACCGCAAGACCCATGGCGCCCCTTCGACACCCTGCGTCGACAGGTCGACCGGCTCTTCGATGAGTTCGATCGCCCCTGGCATCTGCCCTTCAGTCGCCACGGCCTGGAAACGGCACCTCTCTGGCAGGGCGGACCCAGCCGGATGCCGGCGGTGGACGTGGTCGAGAAGGAAAACTCGTTCGAGATCACCGCCGAGCTGCCCGGCCTGGACGAAAAGGACGTCGAGGTGAAGCTGGTCGGCAACAGCCTGGTGATCAAGGGAGAGAAGCGCCAGGAACACAAGGAGGACAAGGACGGCTATCACCTGTCCGAGCGCTCCTACGGCAGTTTCCAGCGCAGTTTCGCCCTACCGGACGGGGTTGACCGCGAGAAGATCGATGCCAAGTTCGGCAAAGGTGTATTGCGCGTTTCACTGCCCAAGCAACCCGGCACCAGCGACGCTGCGAAAACCATCTCAGTCAAGGCCGAATAACCAGCAAAAGGGCCGGCTGCCAGTTCTGTCGGCCCTGTTCTATTCGCCGATCCCGCGCGGTCAGCGATCCTCATCGATATTTGCTTACGCTCCGCCAACCTCGAATCGCTCGACTAGACTTCGGAAAACCCTGAACCGAGGCAGCCATGAACGATGAGCAGGAAAAGAACCTGACACTGCGGCAAATGCTCGGCAGCGTGCTGGCTGCGGCATTAGGCGTGCAGAGCGGCAAGAATCGGGCAAGAGACTTCCGCCACGGCAAGCCGAGTCATTTCATCATCCTAGGCGTCGGATTCACCGTACTGTTCGTACTGATCGTCCTGGGCGTGGTGAAGCTCGTACTTTACCTCGCGGGCCTGTAGGCCACGGCTACTGGTGACTGACCCAGAATATCGCCGTACCCACGGCGAGCATGATCAAGGCAAATATAGCCGCGGCGTCCACTACACTGTCGCGCTGGTCATTTCTCACGTGACTTCTCCTCTAACAGCTTTGATCGGCAGCCTCTCTTCACGCAGTTAAGACCAGCGATCGGGGTTGCTCAAGGTGCGTCGGCCGTAAGTTCATTTCGCTTGGTTTAGTTCTAAACATATTCCCAAACATCACTTTTGCGCATAACAACTAGCTGGTATCGTGCCGCCCTCCCTAAATGGGTGCGCGGCCGTGCGCGCGAAAGCTGTTGCAGCCTGAAAACAGGACATTTATGTACGTTTACGATCAGTACGACCAACACATCATCGAGGATCGGGTCCGGCAGTTCCGCGACCAGACCCGCCGCTTCCTGGCTGGCGAACTCGCTGATGAGGAGTTCCGCCCATTGCGCCTGCAGAACGGCCTGTACATCCAGCGCTATGCGCCGATGCTGCGCATCGCCGTGCCGTACGGTCTGCTTTCCTCGACGCAGGTGCGCAAGCTGGCCGAGATCGCACGTTGCTACGACAAGGGTTATGCCCATATCAGCACCCGGACCAACGTGCAGTTCAATTGGCCTGAACTGGAAGACGTACCCGAGATTCTCGCCGAGCTGGCCACCGTGCAGATGCACGCCATCCAGACCAGCGGCAACTGCATCCGCAATACCACCACCGACCAGTTCGCTGGCGTGGCCCGCGACGAACTGATCGATCCACGGCCGTGGTGCGAGATCATCCGTCAGTGGTCCACCTTCCATCCCGAATTCGCCTTCCTGCCGCGCAAGTTCAAGATCGCCGTCAACGGCGCCGTGAGCGATCGCGCCGCGATCGAAGTGCACGATATCGGACTGGAAGCAGTAAAGAATGACGTAGGCGAGCTGGGCTTCCGCGTTTCGGTCGGTGGCGGCCTCGGTCGCACTCCGATCGTCGGCAGTTTCATCAATGAATTCCTGCCGTGGCAGCACCTGCTGAGCTACCTCGATGCGATCCTGCGGGTCTACAACCGATACGGCCGCCGCGACAACAAGTTCAAGGCGCGCATCAAGATCCTGGTCAAGGCGCTCACGCCTGAAGTGTTCGCCGAGCGCGTGGATGCCGAGTGGGCGCACCTGAAGGACGGTCCGACGACGCTGACCGAAGCTGAAGTTCAGCGTGTCAGCAAGTTCTTCGTCGATCCGCAGTACCAGGCTCTGCAGGATCAGGACGCCGCCCTCGCCCAGCTGGACGCCGAACATCCCGGTTTCGCTCGCTGGCGCCAGCGCAACGTGGTCGCGCATAAGAAGCCCGGCTATGCAGCAGTCACCATGTCGCTGAAGACAACCGGCGTTGCGCCGGGCGATGTCACCGACAAGCAGCTCGACGCCATCGCCGATCTGGCCGATCGCTACAGCTTTGGCGAGGTGCGCAACTCCCACGAGCAGAACATGATCCTGGCCGACGTCGAACAGGCCAGGCTGTTCGAGCTGTGGCACGAATTGCGCGAACTGGGCCTGGCCACGCCGAACATCGGCCTGCTGACCGACATCATCTGCTGCCCGGGGGGCGATTTCTGCTCGCTGGCCAACGCCAAGTCGATCCCGATCGCCGAAGCCATCCAGCGTCGCTTCGACAACCTCGATTACCTGTTCGACCTGGGCAACATCGACCTGAATATCTCCGGTTGCATGAACGCCTGTGGCCATCACCATATCGGCCACATCGGCATCCTCGGCGTGGACAAGAAAGGCGCCGAGTTCTACCAGGTCTCGCTGGGCGGCAGCTCCGGCCGCGACGCCAGCCTCGGCCAGATCCTCGGCCCATCCTTCGCCCAGGATGCGATGCCTGACGTCATCGAGAAGATCATCACCGTCTACGTGGAGCAGCGTACCGAAGATGAGCAGTTCATCGATACTTTCCGCCGCATCGGCATTGATCCCTTCAAGGAGCGCGTCTATGCAGCGAATCATTAAGAACGACCAGCTGGTCGACGAAACCTGGCACCTGCTCCCCAAGGAGCAGACCCTGGACGACCTGTGCAACAGCGACGATCTGATCGTGCCGCTGCACCTGTGGCTCGATCATGCCCATGCGCTCAAAGCCCGTGACGGTGGCCTGGGTGTGTGGCTCGATGCCCATGAGCAGGTGGAGGATATCGCTGACGACCTGCAGTACTTCCAGGTCATCGCGCTGAACTTCCCGAGCTTCACCGATGGTCGTCACTACTCCAGCGCGCGCCTGCTGCGTGAGCGCTACGGTTACAAGGGTGAGATCCGCGCCATCGGCGATGTGCTGCGCGACCAGCTGTTCTACATGCGCCGCTGTGGCTTCGACGCTTTCGCCATCCGCGCCGATCGCGATCCCGTCGATGCCCTGGAAGGTCTCAAGGACTTCTCGGTGACCTATCAGGCCGCGGCCGACGACGAGCGCCCGCTGTTCCGTCGCCGTCAGATCTGACGGCAACGCCAGCAAGTGAAAAGCCCGCCTATTGGCGGGCTTTTCGTTGGCGTCACTGGTACATCCAGAAATTCGGATGTTCGACCGGTACCGGCACTGCAGCGGTCTTTTTTCCGGAAGCGATCTGTTTGATCTTTTCGGCCAGCTTCTTCATGAACGATTTCCTCGATTGCGGTCTGGAGTGGCGATAGATTCGACCAAACACAGCGCCCGAGGAAATTCATTGCCACTATCGTACCGATTGACCAGGCGAGGCTTCGTCACCCCTCAATCCAGACGCACCAGCACGCGCCCGACCTGACCGCCCGCCAGGATGCGCTCGATGGCCTCCGGCAGTTGCTCCAGATTGATCTCATGGGCCAGCTCATCGAGATTGGCCAGCTTCCATTGCAACGACAGCTTGTCCCACATGGAGGCCTTGACCACCAGCGGAATCTCCACCGAATCGACGCCCAGCAGGTTCACGCCGCGAAGGATGAACGGCAGTACGCTGGCCTGGAAATGCGTGCCGGCAGTAAGGCCACAGCAGGCCACGCTGGCACCACGCTGCAGTGACTTGACCACGTTGAACAGGATGTCGCCGCCCACGGTATCCACCGCACCATTCCACTGCTCCTTCAGCAAGGCTTTCTCCACGCCAGCCTGCAGCGCAGCACGCTCGACGATCTGCGTGGCCCCGAGGCGAGTCAGGAAATCGGCCTGGTCGGCCTTGCCGGTCACGGCAGCCACCTTGTAGCCGAGGCTGGCCAGCAACGCCACCGCAATGCTACCGACACCGCCGGTCGCACCGGTCACCAGCACCGGCGCGTCTCCTGGCTCGAGACCAGCCTGTTCCAGCTTGTCGACACACAGCGCCGCCGTCAGACCGGCTGTGCCGAGTATCATCGCGTCACGCAGCGACAAACCCTGCGGGCGCTTGATGACCCAAGCGGCCGGAACCCGGATGTACTGGCCGAAGCCGCCGGCGGTATTCATGCCCAGGTCATAGCCAGTGACGATCACTTCATCGCCCTCGGCGAATTCGGCCACGCTGGACGAGGCCACGACACCGGCGGCATCGATTCCCGGGGTGTGTGGGTAAGAGCGGGTCACGCCACGATTGCCGCTGGCGGAAAGCGCGTCCTTGAAGTTCAGCGATGAGTAACGCACCCGGATGAGCACCTCACCGGCTGGTAGGTCGTCGGTGGCTCGCTCGACAATCTTCGATTCGAAGCGCCCACCTTCGCTCTCGCTGACTTGTAGTGCCTTGAAGCTGCTCATCGCGGTTCCCCTTGTCATTGCCAAAAACGTTGTTCGTTCAGCCGGCTCCAGCCTTTCAGCAAGCCGTGCTCCATGATCGTGCTGGCCGCCATGCCGAAACGCTCCGGCAGGCTCTTCTTCTGTACGTAATGCAGCTGGAAGAGTTCAGCCTCCTGCGCGCGCTCGGCAAGATACTGATCGCTGGTCTTGAGCTCATCCGCCAGATGCTTGCCCAGCGCTGCAATGCCCAGCCAGACCTCACCCGTCGCGACATCGTCGATCGACAGGTTCTGGCGATAGCGGGCAACGAAGTTCTTGAACAGCTCGTGCGTGGTTTCCAGGTCTTCCTGGAATTTTTCCCGGCCCTTGTCGGTGTTCTCGCCGAATACGGTGAGGGTGCGCTTGTATTCGCCAGCGGTGAGCACCTCGAAGTCCACGTCGTGCTTCTTCAGCAAGCGGTGCACATTGGGCAGCTGCGCTACCACGCCGATGGAGCCAAGGATCGCGAACGGCGCCGTGAGGATACGGTTGCCGATGCAGGCCATCATGTAACCACCGCTGGCCGCGACCTTGTCGACGCAAACCGTCAGCGGCACACCGGCATCGCGGATGCGCACCAGCTGCGAGGCGGCCAGACCGTAACCGTGGACCATACCGCCACCGCTTTCCAGGCGCAGTACCACCTCATCCTGAGGCGTCGCCATGGTCAGCAGCGCGGTGATCTCATGACGCAGGTTGTCGACCGCCGACGCACGGATGTCGCCATCGAAGTCGAGCACGAACACCCGTGCGGGCGTCTCCGACTTCTTCGTCTGCTTGGCCGCCTTCGCCTCACGCTTGCGCAACGCCTTGAACTCGTCCTTTTCCAGCACCGCCTGCTCCAGGCGCTCGCGCATGGATTTATAGAATTCGTTGAGCTTGTGCACCTCCAGATGCCCACCACCCTGTTTGCTGCGTCCGCGTCGCATGGAAGCGAGCGCGATGAGCACGATCACGATAGCCACCACCAGCGTGACGGTCTTGGCCAGGAAGCTGGCGTAGTCGACAAGAAATTCCACGTATCCCCCTCGATGAGTTTCAGGCGTTCGCCGCAGCTCTTGACGCCGAGCCGCCAGCATACCGATGGCCCCTTGACTGAGCCAGTCGGCGGGATTCAAACAAACGTTCGAATTATCGTTGACACTCCGGAACGATGTCCCTACCCTCGCGAAAAAACAGTGCCGGCCGGAGCAGCAGCATGGGCAGTATCTACCTGATCAGACATGGTCAGGCGTCTTTCGGCGCAGAAAACTATGACGTGCTCTCCCCCCTGGGTTATCGCCAGTCCGAAGCGCTGGGCGATTACCTGGCGCAACTCGGCGTCAGCTTCGATCGCTGCCTCAGTGGCGAGCTCGATCGCCAGCAGGACACCGCCAAAGCGACCCTGGCCCGACTCGGTCCGCAACCCGATGTCGAAATCGATGCGGCGTTCAACGAATTTCATGCCGACGCGGTGATCCGCGCCCACCTGCCCGACCTGCTGAAGGTCGAGCCCAACGCCATGCATATCCTGCGCAACGCCGCCGATCATCGTGCCGACTTCCAGAGACTTTTCACCTATGTGGTCCATCGCTGGATCTCCGGCGAGCACGAGAAAGACGAACTGGAAAGCTGGCAGCATTTCCTCGATCGCGTAAGTGGTGGCCTGGAGCGGGTGCTCGAGCGGGCCGACAAGCGCGATCGCATCGCCATCTTCACCTCCGGTGGAACCATTACCGCGCTGCTGCAGCTGATCATAGGCGTACCGCCGATCAAGGCCTTTGAGATGAACTGGCAGATCGTCAACACGTCGCTCAGCCTGCTGAAGTTTCGTGAGCGTGACGTCGCGCTCGCGTCATTCAACAGTCATGCGCATCTGCAACTTCTAAAGAATCCGGAGCTCATCACCCATAGATGAGCCCAGCCCCAAGCGGCCCAAAGCTGCGTGTAACCATAACGAGCAAAAAGGAAACCCTCATGAGCAACGTCGCCGAAACCTTCAAAGGCATGCAGTCGAAGTTCAACCCCAGCGCCGCCGCCGGCCTGGATCTGGTGTTCCAGTTCAATATCACCGATGCCGAGAACTACTACCTGGTCGTCAAGGATGGCACCTGTGATCTGCAGCAGGGCGAGTCCAGCGATGCCAACGTCACCCTGATCATGGACAGCGAAACCATGCAGGGCATCGTCAGCGGCGAGACCGACGGCATGCAGGCCTTCATGGGCGGCAAGCTGCGCGCCGAAGGCGACATGATGCTGGCCCTGAAGCTCAGCGAGCTTTTCCCGGCCTGAATCTCAGGCGGCGGTCAAGAGACACCAAAAACCGAAGTCCCGACTTCGGTTTTTTTATGTCCAACGTAGCCGTGAATGGCGGATCAGGCAGCTTGATTGACAGGCAACACGCCGGCCAATAACGGCCAGCCGCGCTTGGTATCAGGCACCGCGAGCATTAGATTGTTGAATCATCTTGGGCACCAAACATAAGCAGAAGGGATAACAATGGCGCTTACAGATCAAAGCACCCCTGTCCGCACGGGTGAGGAATTGCCCGCCGATGTCATCGACCAGTACCTCAAGGCACATATCCCGGGACTGGACGGAACACCGCAGATTTCCCAGTTCCCCGGCGGCGCGTCGAACCTGACCTACCTGCTGCAATACCCCGGCCTGGATCTGGTGCTGCGCCGCCCACCGTTCGGCCACAAGGCCAAGTCCGCTCATGATATGGGCCGCGAGTACCGCATTCTCAATCAGCTCAACGCTGGGTTCCCCTACTGTCCCAAGGCATATGTCTACTGCACCGATGAATCGGTGATCGGCGCCGAGTTCTACGTGATGGAGCGCGTCAACGGCATCATCCTGCGTTCGGAACTGCCACCTGAGCTGAACTTCGACGAATCCCAGACCCGTGCCCTGTGCGAGAGCTTCATCGACAAGTTCGTCGAGCTGCACAACGTCGACTACCAGGCCTGCGGGCTCGGCGATCTGGGCAAGCCGGAAGGCTACGTGAAGCGCCAGATCGAAGGCTGGAGCGAACGCTACGAGCGCGCCATGACCCCTGACGCGCCAGCCTGGGAAGCGGTCAAGGCCTGGCTGAAGGACAAGATGCCGGCCGACCACCCAAAACCGGGGATCATTCACAACGACTACCGCTTCGACAACGTCATTCTCAATCCGGACAACCCGATGGAGATCATCGGCGTGCTGGACTGGGAAATGACCACCATCGGCGATCCGCTGATGGATCTGGGCAACACCCTGGCCTACTGGATCGAAGCCGACGATCCCCAGCCGATGCAGGCAATGCGCCGCCAGCCGAGTCACCTGCCCGGCATGCACACCCGCCAGGGCTTCGTCGATTACTACGCCCAGCGCGCCGGCATCGAGATCCCCTGCATCGACTTCTACTACACCTACGGCCTGTTCCGCCTGGCCGGAATCGTCCAACAGATCTATTACCGCTTCCATCACGGCCAGACCCAGGACAAGCGTTTTGCCCAGTTCATCCACATGAACAAGCTTCTCGAGCAAAAGGCGCTGCAAGTGATCGGGCAATCGAAGCTCTGACCCCACCCAATCCGTCTGTGGCCTGCCACAGAAACGAACAAGAAAGAGGAACGACCATGTCCAAGACCACCCTGTTCGACCTAGACGGCAAGATCGCCTTCGTTTCCGGCGCCAGCCGCGGTATCGGCGAGGCGATCGCCAAACTGCTCGCCCAGCAAGGCGCCCACGTAATCGTCTCCAGCCGCAAGATCGAAGGCTGCCAGGCGGTCGCCGATGCCATCGTCGCGGCTGGCGGAAAGGCCACCCCGGTGGCCTGCCACATTGGCGAGCTGGAGCAGATTCAGGCCGTGTTCGCGCAGATCCGCGAGCAGTTCGGCCGCCTCGACATCCTGGTCAACAACGCCGCCACCAACCCGCAGTTCTGCCATGTGCTGGACACTGACGTATCGGCCTTCCAGAAGACCGTCGACGTGAACATTCGCGGCTATTTCTACATGTCCATCGAGGCCGGCAAGCTGATGCGCGAGCACGGCGGCGGCAGCATCATCAACGTCGCGTCCATCAATGGTGTTTCGCCAGGCAACTTCCAGGGAATCTACTCGATCACCAAGGGTGCCGTGATCAACATGACCAAGGCGTTCGCGAAGGAGTGCGCGCAGTTCGGCATTCGCTGCAACGCCTTGCTGCCCGGCCTGACCGACACCAAGTTCGCTTCGGCGCTGGTCAAGAACGACTCGATCCTGCAGATGGCCCTGCAGCACATTCCGCTGAGCCGCGTTGCCCAGCCGAGCGAGATGGCCGGCGCTGTGCTCTACCTGGCCAGCGAGGCATCGAGCTACACCACCGGCGTGTCGCTCAATGTCGATGGCGGCTATCTGGCCTGATCCGACCAGCCAAATGAAAAAGGGAGCCGGAATGGCTCCCTTTTGTTATCCGCACGCTTACCAGTTCTTCAACGCTTCGGTCGCCGCTGCGTTCAACGGCCTGGCCAGCAGGCCGGTCGGTGCAAGCTCCACCGCATAGCTGGCGCCATCGGCGATCGGCATGTAATCGACGCTTAACACTTGCGGCTCGAGGAAATGCAAGTTGCGCCGTTCCAGCTGCAGCGACTGCCAGATATCCACCCCCAGCAGCTTCTCACTCAGCTCAACCTGCGCATGACGCGCCAGGTTCTGCTGTTCCACCGCCAGGTAACGTCCGGAGAGTCTTTCCAGGCGGTAGCCCGACTCCAGCCCGATAAGCTCAGCGAGACTTTTCCAGCGAAGCACATGCAGGTCGAGTTGCCAAAGATCGCCCTCAAGCACGTACGTTCGGGTTGTCTTTTCCTGTTCCAGGCTGACCTCATAACGCTGCGGCCCTACGGCCTGAAAGCGCAGGGTCGCCAGCGCCCGCGCATCCGGAAGCGCCGCATAGGTACTGATGTCGTAGCCGATCAGGCCAATCAGACCGGCAAGGGCGAGAGTCAGGAAGCCGCAGGTGCCTCTCAACCAACCCATCAGCCACTGCCCCCCCAGCAACAAGCGCAGCGCCACCAGCAACACGATCACTGCCAGCACGGCAACCACGATCGCAAGCCCAAGATATTGCATAACCAAGCATCCTTTTCATTGGGTGCGATATTATCCGCGGCCGCCGCCCGGGCAGCCAGAGCCGGCATGGGATGGGAGTCACGCGGCGGTACTGTTCTTGGTCGATCTTCTGATAGTTCAAGTTGTCGCCACTTCCGCGGTCGCGACCGCGGCATTATTCTCCGCTGTCCCTTTGCCCGGCGAGACCTGTATGCCCTTCGCACTTGAGCTCGCGCTCGATCCAACTACATTGTTGTTACTTTTCGCAGTCGCCTTCACCGCTGGGTTCATCGACGCCATTGCCGGCGGCGGTGGACTGCTGACGATTCCTGCATTGCTGACGGCAGGTCTGCCACCGCACCTGGTGCTGGGGACCAACAAACTGTGCGCCACCTTTGGTTCGGCGACCGCGAGCTACACCTTCTACCGACGCCGGCTTTTCGAGCCGGGTCTCTGGCGACGAGCGCTGCTCGGCACCGCCGTTGGCGCAACGCTCGGTGCATTGCTCGCGCAATACATGCCGGCAAGCTGGCTCAATCAGCTGCTGCCGCTGGTGGTGTCCGCCTGCGGCATCTACCTGCTGTTCAGCAAAGTGCCGGCGAAGGCTGCCGGCGATGCTGCGGAAATCGGTCGTCGACGGCAGTGGCCGCAGAGCCTCTCGCTCGGCTTCTACGATGGCGTCGCTGGGCCCGGCACGGGCGCTTTTTGGACCGTCAGCAGCATGCTGCTCTATCCCCTCGACCTGTTGCGGGCCAGTGGGCTGGCGCGAACGATGAACTTCGTCAGCAACGCCGTGGCATTGGCCGTTTTCGTCGTGGGCGGCCATGTCGCCTGGGTTCTGGGGATCGGTATGGGGCTGGCGCTGATGGCAGGCGCCTACTTCGGCGCACGCACGGCCATCGGCGGCGGCTCTCGCTTCATCCGCCCGGTGTTCATCCTCGTGGTACTGGCGATGAGCTTGCGCCTAGCCTGGCAGCACTGGTTCGGGGCGGCCTAGCCGACGCGCCAGGTACAGCTCGATCAGATAGCGCGCGATTGACTGGCGCGCGGGCAACGCCGGCAGGTTGTCGATATGAAACCAGCGTGCATCCTCGATTTCTTCGGGCTGCGGGACGATCTCGCCGCCGGCATATTCCGCATGGAACCCAAGCATGAGGGAATGGGGAAACGGCCAGCCCTGGCTGGCAATGTACTGCGGCGAGTGAATTTCCACCCCAACCTCTTCCCGCACTTCACGCGCCACACACTGCTCGACCGACTCACCCGGCTCCACGTAGCCGGCCAGCGTACTGTAGACGCCGGCTGCGAAGCGCGGTGAACGCGCCAGCAGCAGCTCGTCCCCACGGGTAACCAGAACGATCATGCTGGGCGAAAGCCGTGGGTAGTGCTGAACGCCACAGGCTGGACAGTACATGGCGCGCTCACCGGCTCGCGCCTGCATGCGCGACCCGCAACTGCCGCAGAAGCGATGCTGGCTGACCCAGGTGCCGATCTGCGTGGCGTAGCCGAGCAGGCGAAACAGGTCCTGGTCGGCCTGCTGCATGAATTGACGCAGCCCCTGCCAACGCGCACCAGGCACTTCAGCGGGAAAGTCCAGTTCGAAGAGAAAGACCGGCTCGCCATCGAAATGCCCGAGCCCCTGCTCGCTCAGCAGCGGCAGCTCCAGACGCTTGAGCCAGTCCCGTGGAAACAGCACGCCACTGTCGTCGACCAGAAACTGTTGCCGGCAATGCACCACCGCCCAGCCCCCCGCCAGCGAGGGATCGAGCAGCGCCGCCTGCCAGCGCAGACTCATCAGGCGGCGACCGGCATGCCCAGCGCGCGTACGCTCTCGCTGGCCAGATCGAGCACACTGAGGCGCGAATCATCGCGCCGCAGGACGGCACCACCCTCAAGGTAGTACTCGAGGCTGGTCAGGGCGTCGGCGAGGGTCTCGAGCAGCTGTTCGGGTGGCATCTGGTTCGACTCGAGCATGTGTTTCTGGATGAAATCGGCACAGGCACCGATCAGCTCGGCGGCACGTTCCTGTTCGAGGAAGCGCAAGCCGCCTCGGACGGCCTGCAGACTGAACGGCACGTTGGCCAAATGCAGCTTTTCCCCGTTCGACTCGAGGTAGGCGGTGATGGCACGCTTGGCCAGCGCCAGCCCTGCGGTCGCCTCGTCGATCACCACGATGCAGGCTTCGGTCAGCTGGTGGTTGGCGAACGCTTCCGCCTCCATGCCCGGCCGGGCGACCTGAGGCTTGTTCTCCCGCCGGTCCCCGCGCTCCAGGCTGGCGACCATGCTCTCGACGTAAAGCACCGCATCGGCCAGACGCTGGATCACTTCGGGGTCAGGCGTGCGTTCCAGGCTCCAGCCGGACACGTCGCCAAGTTGCGCCTGCAGCGTGCTCGCTGCCGAGGACAGACCAACCATGCCCAGGGTCTTGGCCAGCTTGCCCAACAGGTTGTGCAGGTTTGAATAGGCCTCTGCCTGGGCGGTGCCCCGCTCGATCAGATCCAGCAGATCTTTAAGGCTCGCCAATTCTTCGCGGATCGCCGAGGACAACGAGCGCATGACAGCCTGCCCGGGACCTGCGAGGCGCTGTGACTCATCCTCGAGCAGATGGTCGGTAAAGGGCAGCGGGCTCAGCGAGAAGATTTGGCGCACCTGGCTGGCGAGCGGTCCTTTGCTGTCGGCCAACGCTACGACGTACAACAGCTCCTTCAGCAGGCTACGTGGCGCCTCGTACGCAGGATTGCCGAGTACCTGCTTAAGCTCACGATCGAGCCTGGAGAATAGCTGCTTGCGCGACTTGCGTGGCAACAGCTGGCCATCCAGCTGAGACTCCAGGGCCGCACTGCCGATCCAGCACAGCCGACTGGCCGGCGTTTCGATGAAAAGGTGATCGAGGCGCGACAACGCGCGGCCCATGAGCTTCAGGCTGGCAGGCAGGTTCTCTTCGCGAATGAAGCCGAGCAGGCCGACCTGATACATCTGACGTAGTCGCCGCGCTTCGGCCGCCGGTGCGCCGCCCGGCCGCGGCGACACCTCTGTCGCGGGTCGCGCATGGTCGAGCCGAACGCTGAAGAAGAAGCTCTCCGGCAACGGAGGCTGGGTGCAGGCCTGACGCAACGCATTGATCGCCGGGAGCAACAGCTCAGGAATCTCCTGACGGCTGGCATCGACACTCTCCAGGTAGCGGCGCAGTACATAGAGCGCGTTGCTCAGCGCAGCGAGCTGAACGTCACGGTCTTCGCCCGCGCCGACGGGAATGTCGGTAGCCAGTTGCAGGATTTCCTGTGCGAGGAGTTCGGCGCCGGTCAGCTCGATCAAGTTGAGCGTGCCGCGTACCTGCTTGAGATTCTCGACCGCCTGTTGCAACAAGCCGCCGTTGTTGCGATCGATGATGAAATGCTCGAGGCTCTGCTCGGCCTCCTCCATGGTGGCGAAAAGCTCGTCACGGACCAGACCGAGAGAAGTTGCTCCAGTAACCATGCCTAGTGCGCCTCCCGCGCAAACGTATGATGGCGCATCAGTCGGCAAAGTCCGGCTTCTGTTTGCTCATGTGAGCGGCAATGGCCACCTTGATGTCGGACGACTGCAGCATCGCCGCGTTCCAGGTGGCGATGTATTCGAGACCATCGTCGACGCGATGATCGCGCATGTAGCGGATCATTTCCTTGGTACCGCGGATGGCGACCGGCGATTTGCTGGCGATGTCGCGGGCCAGCTCAAGCACGCCATCCATCAGAGCCTGCTGGTCGGCATAGGTGCGATTGACCAGGCCAATGCTGCGCGCCTCTTCACCCGTCGATCGTGCGACCGGTAAAAGCCAGCTCGCGCATCATGCCATCGCCGATGATGCGAGGCAGGCGCTGCAAGGTTCCGACATCGGCGGCCATACCCATGTCGATCTCCTTGATCGAGAATTTCGCCCCTACCGTGCTGTAGCGCATGTCGCAGGCGGAGATGAGGTCGATGGCGCCACCCAGGCAGTAGCCCTGGATCGCCGCGATGACAGGCTTTCGACAGTGGTCGACGGCGTTGAACGAGGCCTGCAAGGACAGGATCTTGCGGCGCAGCTGCTCGGCGTTGCGCCCGACATCACGGCCCAGCTGGCTGCCGACCGAGGCCAGCAGCTGCAGGTCGATACCTGACGAGAAATGGTCGCCGGCCCCGCTGAGGACCACGACGCGCACCTCGTCGGTGGCATCGACCCAGTTGAAGATATCGATGATTTCCGTCCAGAAGGCGGCATCCATCGCATTGATCTTCTCGGGCCGGTTGATCTCGACCCGGGCGATCTTGTCCGCCAACTCTACACGGAAGGCTTTGTATTCGGTCACGCTATCATCCTCGACAGCAAGGGCGCAGGGGCATCGTGTCGGAGGCAAGCCGCACGACGGTGGGCAACTATAACAACTGGCGTCACGACGAGTGAATGTGGTTGCAGACGATGTGATACAGACCACGCCGTTGAGCGACCTGTTCGTACCGTACTAGACGGCCCGCTCGACGACCGCTCATTCCCGGCGAATGCAGTCGACAGTGTACTCGCTGCCGCTGGCCCCCACTTCGTGCTGCAAGCCATGGACATCCGCATCGAACCCAGGAAAGCGCTCAGCGAAATCGCGGGCGAAGACAAGGTAATCGAGAATCGAGCGAGTCTCGCCGGTGAAGCGCTCGCCCGGCATGATCAGCGGGATCCCCGGCGGATACGGCACCAGCATCACCGCCGCGACGCGCCCTTCCAACTCATCGACCGGTACCGCCTCGACTTCGCCACGAACCAGTGCATCGTAGGCCTGCGCCGGCGTCATCGCCGGCTCCGGCAGTGCCGTGTACATCCGCCGCATGGCCCGCGCAGTCGCGTTCTCGCGATAGCAGCCATGCAACGCATCGCAGAGATCCCGCAACCCCATCCCGGCGTAAGTTGCCCCTCCACTACGAGCGATCGAAGGTAATGCATCAACCAGGGGGACATTGGCGTCGTAATGCCGCTTGAATTCGAGCAGCTCAGTCAGCAACGTGCTCCATTTACCCTTGGTGATGCCCATGGAGAACAGCACGAGCATCGAGTACAGGCCGGTCTTTTCGACGACCAGACCACGCTCCCAGAGGAATTTGCTGACCACCGCAGCCGGTATTCCGCTCTCGCCCAGCGAGCCGGATGCCGTGAGACCCGGCGTCACCAGGGTGACCTTGATCGGGTCGAGCAGCACGTAATCATTGGCGACATCGCCGAAACCGTGCCAGTCGGCGGTCGGCTCCAGCAGCCAGTCCCGCGTTACCAGTTCATCGGCGCCGTCGGCCCGCGGCGGCTGCCAGATACTGAACCACCAGTCCGGATCGATGTGCTGGCGTAGATTGGCCAACGCACGACGGAAGCTCAGGGCTTCGTCGAAGGTTTCCTGAATCAGCGAGCGACCCGCCGGCCCTTCCATCATTGCCGAAGCCACGTCGAGCGAGGCCAGGATGCCGTACTGCGGCGAGGTGGAGATGTGCATCATGAAGGCTTCGTTGAAGCGATCACGGTCCAGCTGCCGGGTCTGGCTGTCGAGCACGTGAATCATCGAGGCCTGGCTGAAGGCGGCCAGCAGCTTGTGCGTCGAATGGGTGGTGAAGACCAGCGGCCCCTGCTCGCGGGTATCCATGCCGTAACGGCCATCGTAGAACTCATGGAATGCCGCATAGGCGTACCAGGCCTCGTCGAAATGCAGCACCTCGACGTTGTCGGCCAGGGTGCGCTTGATCAGGTTGGCGTTGTAGCACAGGCCGTCGTAGGTGGAGTTGGTCACCACCGCCAGCTTGACCTTCGGCGGCCGGCCGCGCGCCAATGGGTTTGCGGCGATCTTCGCCTGGATCGACTCACGGGTGAATTCTTCCAGCGGGATTGGCCCGATGATGCCCAGCTCGTTACGCGTGGGGCTCATGTACAGCGGTATCGCTCCGGTCATGATGATCGCGTGGAGGATCGACTTGTGACAGTTGCGATCGACCAGGACCAGGTCGTCACGCGCCACCATCGAATGCCAGACGATCTTGTTCGCCGTCGAGGTGCCGTTGATCACGAAAAACGTATGGTCCGCGCCGAAATTACGCGCGGCACGCGCCTCCGCGGCGGCCAGCGGCCCGGTGTGATCCAGCAGCGAGCCGAGTTCCGGCACCGACACGGAGAGATCCGAGCGCAGCGTGTTCTCGCCGAAGAACTGATGGAACGCCTGACCGACCGGGCTCTTGCGATAGGCCACCCCGCCGCCATGGCCAGGTGTGTGCCAGGAGTAGTTGGACTCGCCGGTGTGCTGCACCAACGCGCGGAAGAATGGCGGCAACAGATCCTCGAGATAGTTGCGCGCCGCCCGGGCGACCTGCCGAGCCAGAAACGGCACGGTGTCTTCATAGAGGTAGAGCAGTCCGCGCAGCTCGTTGAGATCGGCCATGGCCTCGGCGGGCGCATTTTCGATCGTCACTTGCTCGCCCAACGCGAAGATCGGCAAGCGCGGCGCGCGGCGCCGGGCGACACGAATCAGCTCAACGACGTCATGCAGCAGGCGCTGATTGTCTCCGGCCCCCTCGGCCGCCACCAGGATGCAGGCCAACCCGTGATGAGTCGATGCCACGATGCGCCCCTCGCTGGAACTGGCGGTGGGCAGGATGTTGAAGCCGTCGCGCTCCAGTTCCGAGGCGATGCCCCTGACGCGTTCGCCGGCAACGGTGTCGGCCTTGATATCGCGATGGACGATAAGGATGGGGAATTTCAGGTCTTTATACATGCGCACTCTCTGCGGACGGTCTTCCTACAGGGTAGAAGTGTCCGCAGCAAAGGAACAGCGCATTGAAACCGAGCGGGAAGGCGATCAGCCGTCCAGTTGCGTCCAAAGCGGCGTGGCGCCCGCGGCCTTTTCGATCGCCGCCATGCGCGCCAGGTGTGCAGCGATCTCCTCATCGCTGGCCCGCAGCACGGGTGTGCGCGGCCGATCAGCCGGCAGGCGACGGATCGGAGTGGGCTGCGGCCGGCCACCATCGGCACTTTCGCCATCGCCAGCCAGGGACAGATTGGTCTGCCCGCCCGTCATGGTCAGCCAGACGTCGGCGAGGATCTCGGCATCAAGCAGTGCGCCGTGCAGATCGCGCCCCGAGTTGTCCACGCCGTAGCGCTTGCACAGGGCGTCGAGGCTGTTGCGCTGGCCAGGATGCCGCTCGCGCGCCATCAGCAGCGTATCGAGCACCGTGCAGTGGTCGGTGATCTCGGCGCGATCCTGCTGACCAAGCAGGGCGAACTCGTTATTGATGAAGCCAAGGTCGAACGCCGCGTTATGGATGACCAGCTGCGCGTCCTTGATGAACTCGAAGAACTCGTCAGCGATGTCACGAAAACGCGGCTTGTCGGTGAGGAATTCGTTGGTAATGCCGTGAACCGCGATCGCCCCCTCGTCCACCTCGCGATCGGGCTGCAGATAGACATGGTAGTGACGCCCGGTCAGACGGCGGCCGATGACCTCGACACAACCGATCTCGATGATCCGGTGCCCATCGGCAACCGGCATACCGGTGGTTTCGGTGTCGAGTACTACGCTGCGCATGTCATTTCGCTCACTTACACAATGGGTTGTCGTTTGGCCTGAACCACGCCGCGGTTGGCCAGCAGGTCGGCCTGCTCGTTACCTGGGTCCCCGGTATGCCCGCGAACCCACTGCCAGCTCACTTCATGACGACTGACCTGCTCGTCGAGCTGCTGCCAGAGGTCGGCATTCTTCACCGGCTGCTTGCTCGCCGTCTTCCAGCCGCGCTTCTTCCAGTTGGGCATCCAGTCGTTGATGCCCTGCATGACGTATTGCGAATCCGTCACCAGCCGCACCTTGCACGGACGCTTCAGCTCGGCGAGCGCGCGAATGGCGGCCATGAGCTCCATGCGATTGTTGGTGGTATCCGGCTCACCGCCCCAGAGTTCCCGTTTGACGCCCTTGTAGATAAGCAGCGCGCCCCAGCCACCGGGCCCAGGATTACCCTTGCAGGCACCGTCGGTATAAATCTCGACCCAATCGTCGCTCATGTGGATTGCTTACTCGTTTTGGCGGCGACAGGCATTACGGCAGCCGATGGTGCTCGGCATCGCGGCGACTGATCTTGGCTACCGGCATCGGCAGCAACTTGCCCATCCGCTCGCGACGTTCCTGGCGCAATGGCCGCAGGCCTATCATCAACTTACGCGCTACCAGCAGATAGAAGCCGCCGGTTGGCGCCTGCAGCTGTTGCCCAACGGTTTCCAGACGCGACAATCGCGCCTGCCAGTCGCTCGAGGAAAGCGGCGGACAATAGCATCCGAAGCGGCGTTTCTCCAGCGCGAACCCCAGCAAGTTCAACCAGTCACCAACCCGCGACGGGCGAATACAGCGGGCCTGGCGAAAGCCTTCGCGCGACACCAGATGGCGCAGCCCCCAGGCGCTCCAGGGATTGATGCCGACGATCAACAGGTGCCCACCGGGACGCACGCCACGCGCTGCTTCACGCAACAGGCCGTGTGGCGAAAGGCTGAAATCCAGCGCGTGCTGCAAGACCACCACGTCGGCGGCATGCTCGCCGAGCGGCCAGGCCTGTTCCTCGCAGTGGATTTCCACACCCGGCAACGGTGCACCGAGGCGAACGCTACGTTTGATGTTTTGCGGCTGCACCGGTTCGCCGGCAAATGGGCCGTTGTGCACCAGATAGCTGCCGAAACAACGGGCCAGCTCGTCGGTCAGGACCTGCTTTTCCTGCACTAGCAACTGCTGGCCCAGGGGGCCGGCAAACCAGTCGGACGCCTGGTTGATCATCGACAGCCAATGGTCGCTGGCTTGAGTGGACGGTCGCTCGTTCATCGCTCGGCTCCGTTTGCCCGCGGGCTCGCAGGGCGCTGGGTTCGATCAGGGTCAAGATTTCCTTGGGACTGCCAGAGCCCGCCCCCGTTTCCGGCGCGGCTTGCGACTCGGCGGGAACAGGTCCTAGGATGCGCCTTTGTGATCCGCTTGGCGACCCATCCATGTTCAAGATCGAAGCCCTGCCCGCCTTCACCGACAACTACATCTGGTTGCTCCAGGACGACGCCAGCCGGCGCTGCGTAGCGGTCGACCCTGGTGACGCCGCGCCCGTGCTGGACTGGCTGTCGGCCCATCCCGGCTGGCAGCTGAGCGACATTCTGGTGACCCACCACCACCACGACCATGTCGGCGGCGTCGAACGACTCAAGGCACACACCGGCGCACGTGTTCACGGACCGGCCGCCGAGAAGCTCCCGGCACGTGACGAATCGCTAAGTGACGGCCAGCACATCGAGGTGCTCGGCAAGCGCCTGGAGGTCATTGCCGTCCCCGGACATACGCTTGGACACATTGCCTACTTTCATGCCGATCCAGAACAGCCCTGGCTGCTCAGTGGCGATACGCTGTTCGCAGCCGGTTGCGGCCGGCTGTTCGAAGGTACGCCCGAGCAGATGTTCGAGTCGCTGAAGCGACTGGCCAGCGCCCCCGATCACACGCTGATCTATTGCACGCATGAGTACACGCTGAGCAATCTGCGTTTCGCCCAGGCGGTAGAGCCGAACAATGCGGATATCGCCAGGCGCATCAGCGAGGTGACCCAGCTGCGCGAAGCCGGTTGCTTCAGCCTGCCCAGCCGATTGGACATCGAGCGCCGGACCAATCCGTTTCTGCGCAGCGATATCGAGACGGTACGGCAGGCGGCGATCCAGCACAGCGGCAGCCAGCTGGACGGCGAAGTCGCGGTTTTCGCCGCTTTGCGCGCGTGGAAGGATCGTTTCTGACAAGGTCGACAAGTTCCCGAAACGGGGCGTGTCAGCTTGACCCCATCAGGACGCATTCCTAGAATCCCCCGAATTTTGTTTCCGGGGAAGATTCCAGCCAATGCCGCCAGCTCCCAAGAAACGCCACGAAACGGACGCCTTGGCAGCCTCTGGTCGTGCGTTGGCCCTCGCCGTCTGCGTAGCCCTAGCCGGCTGTCAAAGCAACTCCGCACGCGATGATGATGCGTTCGATCAGTCGAGGCGTGCGAGCGGACCGGCGGTACAGGAGCCCATCTGGCTGAGCGATACCAGCACCATCGTCGAACACGAGGACCTCTGGGCGCGCATCCGCGAAGGCTACAAACTGCAGGAGCATCTGGACAGCAACCCGCGCATCGAGCAGCAGCGCCTGCTCTTCGCCAGCCGCCCCCGCTCCATCGAGATCGCCAGCGAACGCGGCAGCCCCTATATCCACTACATCGTCGAGCGCCTGGAAGAGCGCGACATGCCTCTGGAGCTGGCACTGCTGCCAATCATCGAAAGCTCGTACGATCCGTTCGCCTACTCTCCAGCCCATGCGGTCGGGCTCTGGCAGTTCATTCCTTCCACCGGCCGTCATTTCAATTTGCGCCAGACCAGCTGGTACGACGGCCGCAGGGACATTACCGCCTCGACGAATGCCGCGTTGCGCTACCTGAGCTATTTGCATGGTCTGTTCAACGGTGATTGGCTGCTCGCCCTGGCCGCATACAACGCTGGCGAAGGTACGGTCAGCCGCGCCATCGAACGCAATCAGAAACTGGGCTTGCCAACCGACTATTGGAACCTGCCCCTGCCACGCGAAACTCGCGACTATGTACCGAAGCTGCTGGCGTTGTCGCAACTGATCGAAGCGCCTGAGGCCTATGGCATCAACCTCAACCCGATCGCCAATGAACCTTACTTCGAGGTCATCGCCCTCAAGCAGCGCATGGACCTGGCACGGGTAGCCAAGCTGGCCGACCTTGACGAAGACGAGCTGTACCAGCTGAACCCCGCCTTCACCCGCCGCATCACGCTGGACGGCCCGCAGCAACTGCTGGTGCCGCTGGAGAAGGCCGAGATGCTGGCAGCCAACCTGGCATTGATGAAGCCGCAGGAACTGGTCGACTGGAAGCAGTACACCGTCCGCCCAGGCGATACCCTGGGGGCGATCGCCAACCGGCACCACCTGACCGTCAATGTCATCCGCGACATCAACCGCCTGAACAGCGACTCCCTGCGTATCGGCCAGGTGCTGAGCATTCCCGCCAGCAGCGACGCCGGTGCATCGCGAGAATTACTGCACGCGGTAGCGCGTCAGCCAGACACCACACCCCGCAGCTACCGGGTCAGATCCGGTGACAACCTCTGGGATATCGCCAAGGCGCAGCGCGTATCGGTACGCGACCTGCAGCGCTGGAACAATCTGTCCGGCAGCCAGCTGAAAGTAGGCCAGGCGCTCTTCCTGCAGGGGCCTGCGCCTGCCGCCAAGAGCAAGAACAATGCTGACGCCCCGACGTACTACAAGGTCCGTAAGGGGGATTCGCTGTATCAGATTGCCAAGCGTTTCAATGTGCAGCTGACCAATCTCAAGACCTGGAACCCGAAAAGCACCGAAGTGCTCCGTCCGGGCCAGCTGCTCACCCTCTACCTCCCAAGGTGAGCCCCCGACCGTCAACCCGCTGAACGCTTGCTCAGGGCTTCCAGACAACGGCCGGTCAGCTGGGTGAAACGCTGAAAGGCGATGAACTGCTCATGCTTGAGCGCACGCCCGGACAAGCGACAATCGCCGTACAGCACACCGATCTCCCGCGCTCCCGCCATCAGCGGCGCAATGAAGAACATGCCGTTGCCGAGCCATTGCCGCAGCGGCTGCGTCACCAGGTCCGCCAGGTTGTAGCTTGCCGGCACACCCATCCACAGCGACTGCCGATGTCGCAACGCATAGCTGAAGATATGCGGCTGCTCGGGTTGGTCGACCGGCAGCGCAAAGTTCTGAAGCCAGGCTTCGGCCCCCTCTCCAACGGCACAACGCACCTTGAAACGCGTCTGCTGGTCGGTCAGGACCGCCACCATTACCCGCTCCAATCCAACGCCTCGATGCAGCCCCTTGAGCAGCGTCTCCAGAATCAGGCTGGCATCGCCGCCCGACGCCATCAGCCCAAGATCCTGCAGCGACTGTTGCATCAACAGCAGGTCCGGCTGCAGCAAGGCGGCCTGGCGCTCTGCCTGCTGCAGCCTGATCTGCTCCGGATCGGTGCTGGGGATCAGCCGGCCCAACCGACTGGCGCCAAAGGTGGTCGCAACCGTGACCGCTTCGTCGGCGCTGGCGAGGATCTGCTGCAATGCATCGGCCTCAGTCACGCCTGTGAACTCCGCCACCGCGCTGGTCAGAGCCTGCATCTTTTCGCATTCCCAGCCATCCAGTGCGGCTTCGCTGATCCTCACCCCCAACGCCACCGCACGCGCAGCCGGGTCATTGCTTACGGCCTGACTGTGAGCCAGGCTGGTCAGCTCGCCCAGATTCCAGCTTTTCACCAGCCCCAGCGTGAGCTGACGGAAGCTGGTGCCGAGAGTGGCCTGTACCACTTCCTCAGGCTTGATGCCTGGCTGTTTCAGCTGAACGGCGAGCTCGTCGGCCTGCTCGCCGCCGCAGCCCCAAAACGCTAGCTCACCGACGTGATAGAGCAACGCCGCGATGAACACCTCTTCCTCATGCCGCGAAAGGACATAGCCGGCGATATTGCGCGCCTGCACGGCCGCATGAAAGGAGCGGGCCAGCAGCTCGAGCAGTTGCTCCCGCGGAGCCTTCTCCAGCAGGCTATCGATCAGCGTCACCGACAGGCTGATCAGTCGGACGTTGTCGAAGCCGATCATCACGATCGCCCGCGAGATGGTCTTGATGGTTTCCTGAGAGGGGTTGTAGTAGCTGCTATTGCCGACCCGGAGCACCTTGGAAGTCAGCGACGCATCGCGCAGCAGAACGTCGGCAAGCTGCTGGACCGAAGCGTGCTGGTGCTCGGCCAGCCGCTGGATATCCTTGACCACCGATGCCAGCGCCGGCAGTTCGGATTGGTTCAGGCGATCGATCCACGCCTGCAGACCCTGGGCACGTACATCCAAGAGGTCACACTCCACAATGCCAGTACGGGAAATGAGTGGCAGTTTGCCCGAGGTGGCCGGCCTTTTTCCAGCGCATACAAGCTGTTACTGTACCGGCCCGAGAAGCCCTTAAGCGCCAAGGATCGGATCCCCCGTCTGATGCGACCCCTGCTACTGTTATTGACCTGCCTGGCCTTGAGCTTTCCCGCCCTCGCCACCATCAGCGAAAGCCATGGTTATGCGCAGTTCGGCACTCTTAAGTACCCAGCCAATTTCACCCACTTCGACTGGGTGAATCCGCGCGCGCCCAAGGGCGGCAGGATCAAGCTGATGGCGTCGGGTACGTTCGATACGCTCAACCCCTATACATTCAAGGGCACCAGCCCAAGTGCGACCCCTGGATTCCTGCAGTACGGCTTCAGCGAGCTGAACGAACCGCTGATGGTCGGTACCGGCGTCTACGACCCTTCGGGCGACGAGCCCGCGTCCAGCTACGGGCTGATCGCCGAATCGGTGGAGTACAGCGACAACAATAGCTGGGTCGTTTTCAACTTGCGCAAGGAAGCTCGCTTCCATGATGGCAAGCCGATCACCGCCTATGACGTGGCATTCTCCTACCGGCTGCTGCTCAAGGACGGTCATCCACGCTACCGCACCAATCTGCAAGGGGTGAAGCGCGTCGACATTCTCAACCGGCACCGCATCCGCTTCGTCTTCGAGCAGCCAGACAATCCGCTGCTGATCATGCGCCTCGGTGAACTGCCGGTCCTGCCGCAGCATTACTGGAAGAATCGCGACTTCAAGGCCACCACCTTCGATCCCCCGCTGGGCAGCGGCCCCTACCGCATCACCCAGGTGCAACCCGGGCGGCAGGTAGTGTTCGAGCGCGTGCGCAACTGGTGGGGCGCCAAGCTCCCGGTCAATCGGGGCAAGTACAACTTCAATCGCATCGATGTCGAGTTCTACCGCGACAACGTGGTGGCGTTCGAAGCGTTCAAGGTCGGTGAGTTCGACTTCTTCATCGAGCATCAGGCGAAGAACTGGGCCAACGGTTACCAGTTCCCGGCAGTAATGCGTGGCGACATCATTCGCGCAGAGATCCCACACCAGATCCCGACTCAGACCCAGGCATTGTTCATGAACGGCCGGCGTTCGACTTTTGCCGATAGCCGCGTTCGCGAGGCGCTCGGTCTGATGTTCGATTTCGAATGGACCAACCGTGCGCTGTTTTACGGCGCATACCGCCGCAGCGAAAGCTACTACCCCAACAGTGACTTCAGCGCCACCGGCAAGCCCGAAGGCGGAGAATGGCTGCTACTTTCGCCCTACCGCAAGCAGCTCCCTGGTGAGCTGTTCACCGAACCATTCGAGCTACCAGAAACCGATGGTCGTGGCATCCCGAGGGAAACCCTGCGTCGCGCCCTGGGGCTGCTTGCCGAAGCAGGCTGGAAGCTATCCGATGCCGGACTGCTGAACAGTGCCGGGCAACCGCTGAGCTTCGAGATACTGCTGGTCAATCCACGGCTGGAACGGATCCTCCAGCCCTACGTCGAGAACCTGGCGCGCATTGGCGTTCAGGCCAACCTGCGCACCGTGGACAGTGCGCAGTACAAGCAACGACTCGACCATTACGACTACGACATGATCCTGATGACGCTGGCCCAAAGCCTCAGTCCGGGCATCGAGCAGTACCTTTATTTCCATTCCAGCCAGGTCGGCGTCAAAGGCGGCCGCAACTATGCGGGAATCGCCAACCCGATCATCGATGATCTGATCGGCAAGCTGCTCGCCGCACAGACCCGCGACGAACAGGTGTCGGCCGCCCGCGCAATCGACCGCGTACTGCTGTGGAACCACTACACCATTCCGAACTGGTTCATCAGTAACCACCGCCTGGCGTACCGCAATCGGTTCGCCCATGTCACCACGCCGCCCTATACGCTGGGCTTGCGCGCCTGGTGGCTGAAGAGCCTGGAGAAGAGCAAATGAACAATCGCGTGAGCCATTCGCTGTTTCGCGCCGGCCTGCTGAGTCTGCTCTGCATGGCCGCCGCCCTGACCGAGGCCGCTCCCCGCCATGCCCTGACGCTGTATGGCGAGAAGCCCAAGTACCCGGCCGACTTTCAGTATTTCGAGTACGTCAATCCCGACGCGCCCAAGGGCGGCACGCTGCGTCAGGCCGGTTTCGGCAGCTTCGACTCGCTCAACCCCTTCATCAACAAGGGTGTCGCGGCCGACGACATCGGTCTGATCTACGACACCCTGACCACCAACAGCCTGGACGAGCCGTTCACCGTCTATGGTCTGCTGGCGGAAAAGATCGAGAAAGGCCCGAACAACGACTGGGTGCGCTTCCACCTTCGCCCGCAGGCACGCTTTCATGATGGCGAGCCAGTCAAGGCAGAAGACGTCGTCTTCACCTTCGAGACGCTGATGAGCCAGGGTGCTCCGCAATACCGTGCCTATTACGCCGATGTGGAAAAAGTGACGGCGGAAAGTGAGAGACGGGTGCGCTTCGATTTCAAGCATGCCGGCAATCGCGAGCTGCCGATGATTCTCGGGCAGCTGCCAGTCCTTCCGAAGCACTGGTGGGAAGGCAAAGACTTCACTTCGGGCAGCCTCGAGCCGCCTCTGGGTAGCGGCCCGTACCGCGTCGAGAAAGTCCAGGCCGGTCGCTCGATCCGCTATGAACGCGTCGAGGACTATTGGGGCAAGGATCTACCCGTGAATCGCGGTTTCTACAACTTCGATCACATCAACTTCGATTACTACCGGGACAACACCGTAGCACTGCAGGCCTTCAAGGCCGGGCATTTCGACTACTGGTTCGAAACCAGCGCGAAGAACTGGGCCACCGCCTACGACATCGATGCAGTCCGGGATGGACGCATCGTCAAGGAGGAGATCCGCAACTACAACCCAACCGGCATGCAGGGTTTCATCTTCAATATCCGCCGCCCGCTGCTGCAGGACCGTCGCGTGCGTGAGGCGCTTGGGTTGCTGTTCGACTACGAATGGACCAATCGCCAGCTGTTCAACGGCGCCTACACCCGGACCCGCAGCTATTTCGACAACTCCGAACTGGCCTCCTCCGGATTGCCGAGCGAAGACGAACTGAAGATTCTCGAGCCCCTTCGCGGCAAGGTTCCGGACGAGGTATTCGACAAGGCCTTCGAACTGTCACAAACCCAGGGCAACGGCGTGATTCGCGAACAACAGCGCCAGGCCTATCGGCTGCTGACGGAAGCAGGCTGGAAAGTCGAGAACGACAAGATGCTGGACGCCCAGGGCAAGCCGGTGAAGCTGGAGTTCCTGCTGGTACAGGCCGAGTTCGAGCGCGTGCTACTGCCCTACAAGCGCAACCTGGCCGACCTGGGCATCGAGTTGGAGATCCGTCGAGTCGACGTCTCGCAGTACATCAACCGGCTGCGCTCGCGCGACTACGACATGATCGTCAGTGGCTTCGGTCAGTCCAACTCGCCCGGCAACGAACAGCGTGAATTCTGGCATTCGGCGAGTGCGGACAATCCCGGCAGCCGCAACTTCATCGGCCTGAAGGAACCGGCCATCGACATGCTGGTCGAGGGGCTGATCGGCGCCGACTCGCGCAAGGAACTGGTCGCCCATACCCGTGCGCTGGATCGCGTGCTGCTCTGGGGTCACTACGTGGTGCCTAATTGGCACATCAAGACCTGGCGCGTCGCCTACTGGAACCACCTGGCTCATCCGCAGGTAACGCCCAAACAGGACATCGGCCTGATGACCTGGTGGCGCAAGCCGGAGGCGAAGGCTCCAGTCGCCGATCCGGTGGAAGCGAAGAAAGCCGCGGAAGCTGGTGCGAGCACGCCAGCCGATAACGGCGAGGCGGAGCGCTAAGCATGCTGGCTTACATTGTTCGCCGATTGCTGCTGATCATCCCCACGTTGTTCGGCATCCTGCTGATCAACTTCATCATCATCCAGGCCGCGCCCGGTGGCCCAGTGGAACAGGCGATCGCCAAGCTGGAGGGCTTCGAGGGCGCCACCAGCCGTATCGCCGGTGGCGGTTCGGAGGTTGCGGTGGGTGGCACCAGCTATCGCGGCGCGCAGGGCCTGGACCCCGAGCTGATCGCCGAGATCGAGCGACTCTACGGCTTCGACAAGCCGCCGGCCGAGCGCTTCTGGATCATGCTCAGCAATTACCTGCGGCTGGACTTCGGCGAGAGCTTCTTTCGCGACGCCAAGGTCACCGACCTGATCATCGAGAAGATGCCGGTATCCATCTCGCTGGGCCTGTGGAGCACGCTGATCATGTACCTGGCCTCGATCCCGCTGGGGATCGCCAAGGCCACCCGTCACGGCAGCAAGTTCGACGTCTGGACCAGCTCGGCGATCATCGTCGGCTACGCCATCCCGGCGTTTCTCTTCGCCATCCTGCTTATCGTGCTGTTCGCTGGCGGCAGCTACTGGAACTGGTTTCCCCTGCGCGGCCTGACCTCGGGCAACTTCGACGACCTGACTCTGGGCGGCAAGATCATCGACTACTTCTGGCACCTCGCCCTGCCCGTTACCGCTCTGGTGATCGGCAACTTCGCCACCCTGACGCTGCTGACCAAGAACAGCTTCCTCGACGAGATCAACAAGCAGTACGTGATCACGGCACGAGCGAAGGGCTTGAGCAAGAATCGCGTGCTCTACGGCCACGTGTTCCGCAACGCCATGCTGATCATCATCGCCGGCTTTCCGGCCGCCTTCATTGGTATGTTCTTCACCGGCTCGCTGCTGATCGAGGTGATCTTCTCTCTCGACGGACTCGGCCTGCTCAGCTTCGAGGCGGCGATCAACCGCGACTATCCGGTGGTGTTCGGTACCCTCTTCCTCTTCACTCTGCTCGGCCTGGTGGTGAAGCTGATTGGCGACCTGACTTACACCCTGGTCGACCCGCGCATCGATTTCGAAAGCAGGGAGGCCTGAATGCAGTTGTCCCCCCTCAATCAGCGCCGGCTGGCCCTGTTCAAGGCGCACAAGCGTGGCTGGTGGTCACTGTGGATCTTCCTTGCGCTGTTCGTGCTCAGCCTGGGCGCGGAGATCATCGCCAACGACAAGCCGATCGTGGTGCGCTACGACGGCGAATGGTTCTTCCCGGTGTTCAAGCGTTATCCGGAAACGGCCTTCGGTGGCGAGTTTCCGCTGCAGGCAAACTACAAAAGCCCGTACATCCAGGAACTGATCGCCGAGAAGGATGGCTGGATGATCTGGCCGGTCATTCCCTTCAACTATTCGAGCATCAACTACGAACTGCAGGTGCCGGCGCCCGCGCCGCCTTCGCTGGAGAACTGGCTGGGCACCGATGATCAGGGCCGCGATGTGCTCGCCCGGGTGATCTACGGTTTCCGCATCTCGGTGCTGTTCGCCCTCACCCTGACCCTGATCAGCTCGGTGATCGGTGTGATCGCCGGCGCCCTGCAGGGCTTTTATGGCGGCTGGGTCGATCTGGTCGGGCAGCGCCTGCTGGAGATCTGGTCGGGCCTGCCGGTGCTCTACCTGCTGATCATTCTCGCCAGCTTCGTGCAGCCGAACTTCTGGTGGCTGCTGGGCATCATGCTGCTGTTTTCCTGGATGAGCCTGGTGGACGTGGTACGTGCCGAGTTCCTCCGTGGGCGCAACCTCGAGTATGTACGCGCGGCCCGTGCACTGGGCATGCAGAACGGCGCGATCATGTTCCGCCACATCCTGCCCAACGCCATGGTCTCGACCATGACCTTCATGCCATTCATTCTGACCGGCGCCATCGGCACCCTCACCGCGCTGGACTTCCTCGGCTTCGGCCTGCCGGCGGGCTCGCCGTCGCTGGGCGAGCTGGTCGCCCAGGGCAAGGCCAATCTGCAGGCCCCCTGGCTCGGGATCAGCGCCTTCATGGTGCTGGCGATCATGCTGACCCTGCTGGTGTTTATCGGGGAGGCGGCGCGCGATGCCTTCGACCCAAGGAAATAAGATGTCCGAAGTTTCGATTGGCGAGAGCCTGGTCGAGGTCCGCGATCTGGCCGTCGAGTTCGTCACCGGTGATCAGGTCCAGCGCGTCGTGGAAGGCGTCTCCTTCGACATCCACAAGGGCGAAACCCTGGCCCTGGTGGGCGAAAGCGGCTCGGGCAAGTCGGTCACCGCCCATTCCATCCTGCGCCTGCTGCCCTACCCGCTGGCCCGCCACCCGCAGGGGCAGATTCATTTCCACGGACAGAACCTGATCAAGGCCGACGAGAAGGCCATGCGCAAGATCCGTGGCAACCGTATCGCCATGGTCTTCCAGGAACCCATGACTTCGCTCAACCCGCTGCATACCGTGGGCAAGCAAATCAACGAGGTGCTGGAGATCCACAAGGGCCTGCGGGGCAAGGCCGCCACCGCCCGCACCCTGGAATTGCTCGAGCTAGTGGGCATTCCGGAACCGCGCAAGCGCATCCGCGCCTATCCGCACGAACTGTCCGGCGGCCAGCGCCAGCGCGTGATGATCGCCATGGCGCTGGCCAACGAGCCGGAACTGCTGATCGCCGACGAGCCGACCACGGCGCTGGACGTCACCGTGCAGCTGAAAATCCTTGAATTGCTCAAGGAACTGCAGGCGCGGCTGGGCATGGCTCTGCTGCTGATCAGCCACGATCTCAACCTGGTTCGGCGGGTCGCCCATCGTGTATGTGTCATGCAGCGGGGTCGTGTCGTCGAACAGGCGTTGTGTGAAGAACTGTTCCGTTCACCCAAGCATCCGTACACCCAGGAACTGCTCGCAGCCGAGCCCAGCGGTGGCCCGGTGGCGGTCGAGCAGGCGGCACCGCTGCTGGAGGTCGAGGACCTGCGAGTCTGGTTCCCGATCAAGAAAGGCTTGCTGCGGCGCACCGTCGATCACGTCAAGGCGGTCGATGGTGTGAACTTCAGCCTGCCCAAGGGGCAGACGCTGGGGATCGTTGGCGAGAGCGGCTCAGGCAAGTCGACCCTGGGCTTGGCTATCCTTCGTCTGTTGGCCAGTCGCGGCGAGATCCGCTTCCAGGGCCAGCAGCTGCAGGGCATGTCACAGGGCGCCGTGCGGCCGTTGCGCCGGCAGATGCAGGTGGTCTTCCAGGACCCGTATGGGAGCCTGAGCCCGCGGATGTCGGTCGGGCAGATCATCGGCGAAGGGCTGCGCATTCACCACATGGGCAATGCGCAGGAGCAGGAACAGGCAATCATTGACGCGCTCGTGGAGGTTGGTCTCGATCCGGAAACCCGGCATCGCTATCCCCACGAGTTTTCCGGCGGACAACGGCAACGCATTGCCATTGCCCGGGCTCTGGTGTTGAAACCGGCGCTGATACTGCTCGACGAGCCGACCTCGGCTCTCGATCGCACGGTCCAGCGCCAGGTGGTGGAGCTTCTGCGCTCGTTGCAGGCCAAGTACAACCTGACCTACCTGTTCATCAGCCATGACCTGGCGGTGGTCAGGGCACTCAGCCACCAGATGATGGTGGTCAAGCAGGGCCAGGTGGTGGAACAGGGTACGGCTGCCGAGATATTCGCGGCGCCGCAACATCCGTATACACAGCAGCTGCTGGAATCCGCCTTCATGGCGCCCGGCGCTGCCGAACAACCAGAAGAGGGACAAGCACATGGGTTTTCTCACCGGTAAGCGCGTACTGATCGTCGGCGTTGCCAGCAAACTGTCGATTGCCTCGGGCATCGCCGCCGCCATGCATCGCGAAGGTGCAGAACTGGCTTTCACCTACCAGAACGACAAGCTCAAGGGCCGCGTCGAAGAATTCGCCGCCGGCTGGGGCTCGGGCCCGGAGCTGTGCTTCCCCTGCGACGTCGCCAATGACGAAGACATCGCCCGCGTGTTCGAGGAACTGGGCAAGAAGTGGGACGGCCTGGATTGCATCGTGCACTCGGTCGGCTTCGCTCCCGGTGACCAGCTGAACGGCGACTTCACCGAAGTCACCACCCGTGAAGGCTTCAAGATCGCCCACGACATCAGCGCCTACAGCTTCGTCGCCCTGGCCAAGGCCGGCCGCGAGATGATGAAGGGCCGCAACGGCAGCCTGCTCACCCTCTCCTACCTGGGCGCCGAGCGCACCATGCCGAACTACAACGTCATGGGCATGGCCAAGGCCAGTCTGGAAGCCGGTGTTCGCTACCTGGCCGGCAGCCTCGGCCCGGAAGGCACCCGCGTCAACTGCATCTCCGCCGGTCCGATCCGTACCCTCGCCGCCTCCGGCATCGCCAGCTTCCGCAAGATGCTCGCTGCCAACGAGAAGCAGACCCCGCTGCGCCGCAACGTCACCATCGATGAAGTCGGCAACGCCGGTGCCTTCCTCTGCTCGGACCTGGCGTCCGGCATCAGCGGTGAGATCCTCTACGTCGACGGCGGCTTCAACACCACCGCGATGGGCTCGCTGGAAGACTGATCCCGCGTCCGTCTACGTAAGCACCGAACCCCGCCTGTCGGCGGGGTTCGTGTTTCTGCGCGACGGCCTCAGCCGGCCGTCACCGTCATGCCGCCATCCGCCATGACAACCGAGCCCACCATGAAGCTGGCCCGCTCCGAGGCGAGAAAGGCGACGATCTCGGCGATCTCCTCCGGTTGCGCAGCGCGCCCGATGGGTGCGGCTTCGCCATGCTGGGCAAGAAAGCCCGGGCCGTCCTCGACCACGTCGTTGAGAATGTTGGTCACCACATCGCCAACACCGATGGCGTTGACCCGGATGCCATGCTCGATCGCCTCCAGCGCCAGGGTGCGGGTCAGCTGCGCCAGCGCGCCTTTCGAGGCCGTGTACGCGGCGATGGTCGGGAAGGCGAAATAGGACGCGTAGGAAGCGATGTTGACGATCACCCCTGAGCGGTTGGGCATCATCGCCTTGACCGCTTCGCGACAATGCAGGAACGCCGCCGTGGCATTGACCGCCTGGATGCGCTCCCAATCCTCGCGACTCATGTCCACCACTCGCTTGTTGATGATGATGCCGGCGTTGTTGACCAGGATATCCAGCCGGCCGAAATGCTCGATGGCCAGGCCGGCCGCACGTTCGGCTGCGCCATCCTTGGTAATGTCCGCCAGCAGCGGCACCAAACCTGGTCGAGCGAGTTTCTCGACAGCCGGGTTGATGTCTTCGGCGATGACCTTGGCGCCCCGATCGTGCAGCAACAAGGCAATCGCCCTGCCGATGCCGCTGGCGGCGCCGGTGACCAGCGCGACCTTGCCTGCAACTTCCTGAACGACGATGTGATTCGAATCAGTCATGGTGCTCTCCTCTCTTTAGGGGCTGCGCCACGAGGCGCGATGGGTTAACTGTCTCCTATCGCAGGAGGCCGGGCTTTCGCACGCTTGCGCTGGCTGTTGCGGTTTTGCGCGCAGCAGTGATCTGCCGGCGCGCAGGGTCCTGCGCTAACCTTTCGGCGCTGAGCGCTTTCGAATGTCTGCCAGGAGCACACCATGCCGCGGCCATCACAAGCCCCGCCACGGCCCCATGCGGGGCAAACCAGCCCGCAGTCGATGAGCCATTACCTGCCTGGTGAAGCGCGAGTGAGCACACAGCAGCCGCCGATGCAGGACGTGGTGGTGCAGCTGTTCAGCCATCACACGATCGTCGAGCCGATACAGGTACCGGCAGTGTTGGAGCCGCTGCTGGTGCTGGTACTGGCCGGTGCGGCACGGGTCGAGGAACGTGCACTGGCCGGGCAATGGAGCGCGGCCACCGTCAGGGCCGGCGACTTCTTCCTGACCGATACCCACGAGCCCTACGAGATGCGCTGGCAGACGCTGGAAGGTGAGCGCTTCGAGGTGATGCATCTGTATCTCGGCCTGCCGCTCATCGACCAGGCCGCTCGGGAACTGCTCGGGCCGCAGAGCACAGCGGTTGCCTTGCGGGATGTCTCCGGCGCTCAGGACGACACGGTTCGCTGGTTGATGGAGAAGCTCAGCCACGAGCTGATCGAAGAGCGCCAGCCCAGCCTGCTATACGTTCGCGGCCTGGCCCAGGCACTTGCCGTGCATCTCGTGCGTCACTATCGGGATCGGCAAGACGTCGTCCGTCGCAGCAACGCCTTGCCGGCTTACAAGCTGCGCCGGGTCATCGAGGCGATGGATGCGCAGTTGGGCGACGATTTCAGCCTTGCGCAGCTGGCCCGGACCGCTGAACTGAGCGAGTACCACTTCAGCCGGATGTTCAAGCGCGCAACCGGGCTTTCGCCGTCGCAGTACTTCATCGGCCTGCGCATGGCGCGGGCGCGTCGGCTGCTGATCGAAACGCAGCGCAGCGTCATCGATATCGGGCTGGAAGTGGGCTATTCGAGCCCGAGCCACTTCTCCCAGGTGTTCCGCCGTGAGGTGGGCGTCACGCCCAGCGCCTATCGCCAGGCATGAACTGCCTTTGCCTGACGCCAGAACGACAAAACCCCGGCCATGGCGACCGGGGTTCTGTTCTGGCAAACCCGACGACCGCCGGGTTTGCGTAACGCAGGCTGATCAGCGCTTGGCGACCAGATCCTTCGGCAGCTTGAAGGTCCAGACCATACCGCCCTGGTTGAAGTCCTTCACGCGCTTGGCGACCTCGCCGCCCCACAGCGGTACCGCACCACCCCAACCGGAGAGAACGGAGACGTACTGCTCGCCATCCATTTCCCAGGTGACCGGAGAACCGATTACGCCCGAGCCGGTGTTGAACTCGTAGACCTTCTTGCCGGTCTTGGCGTCGAAGGCCATCAGGTAGCCCTCGGGGTTGCCGGTGAACACCAGGTTACCCTTGGTGGCCAGCACGCCGCCCCACAGCGGAGCGTAGTTGTTGTAGCGCCACACTTCCTTGCCGGTCTTCGGATCGATGGCGCGCAGCACACCGATGAAGTCCTCGTTCAACGGCTTGATGGTGAAGCCGGCACCCAGGTAGGCCGCGCCCTTCTTGTAGGCTACGCCCTCGTTCCAGATGTCCATGCCCCACTCGTTGGACGGCACGTAGAACAGGCCGGTGTCCTGGCTGTAGGCCATGGGCATCCAGTTCTTGCCACCCAGGAAGGACGGTGCGACGAACACCGACTTGCCCTTGTCCGCGTCGGCAGGATTGCCCGGACGGTGGGTTTCGTCGTAGAGCGGACGGCCGTTCTTGTCCAGACCCTTGGCCCAGGTGATCTTGTCGACGAACGGGAAGCCACGGATGAACTTGCCGTTGGTGCGGTCAAGCACATAGAAGAAGCCGTTGCGGTCGGCAGTGCCGGCAGCCTTGATGGTCTTGCCGCCTTCCTTGTAGTCGAAGGAGATCAGCTCGTTGACGCCGTCGAAGTCCCAACCGTCATGCGGGGTGGACTGGAAGTGCCATTTGATCGAGCCGTCGTTCGGGTCCAGAGCCAGACGCGAGGACGAATACAGGTTGTCGCCAGGGCGCAGGTGCGAGTTCCACGGCGCCGGGTTACCGGTACCGAACAGCAGCGAGTCGGTGTCCGGATCGTAGTAGCCGCCCAGCCACGGAGCTGCACCGCCGGTCTTCCACAGGTCGCCCGGCCAGGTCTTGCCCGCTTCGCCACCGGAGATGCCGGCCTCGACCTTCTTGCCGTCCTTCCAGACGTAACCCATGTGGCCTTCCACGGTCGGACGGGTCCACAGCAGCTCGCCGTTCTTCGCGTCGTAGGCCTCGATCTTGCCGACCACGCCGAATTCACCACCGGAAACGCCGGTGATCAGCTTGCCGTTCACCACCAACGGTGCGGCGGTCAGCGAGTAGCCAGCCTTGTAGTCGGCGACGGTCTTCTTCCAGACCACCTTGCCGGTGTCCTTGTTCAGGGCGACCAGCTTGGCGTCCAGCGTGCCGAAGATCACCAGGTCGCCATACAGCGCCACACCGCGGTTGATCACGTCACAGCACGGCATGATGCCGTCGGGCAGGCGGGCGTCGTACTGCCACAGTTCCTTGCCGGTCCGGGCATCCAGTGCGTACACGCGCGAGTAGGAACCGGTGATGTACATCACGCCGTCCTTGATCAGCGGCTGCGCTTCCTGACCGCGCTGCTTTTCACCGCCGAGAGAGAAGCCCCAAACCGGTCGCAACTGATTGATGTTATTGGTGTTCAACGTGTCCAGCGTGCTATAGCGCTGGCCCTGCAAACCCAGACCGTTGGTGACGATCTGATCGGTGGATTTGGCGTCGTTGAGGATTTCCTGGTCGGTTACGGCCCAGGCGTGCAGGCTGGACATCGCCACCGCGGCGCATAGCGCCGTCACGGCGAAGGGCTTGCGAAGACCGGTGTGCTTCATTGCGGCTACCTCTGCGGGTTCATTGTTATGCCGGGAAATTTTCCCGGTCTGTGGGTGATTCTTGGTTTGCACCGCCTCGCCAACAATTGCCCGCAGTACCGATTTTCCTCCTCCCTTGGTAGCAATACGCCTCCGCAGGCCACGAAAGACGCGCGATTCGGCCCGCCGTCAATGCCGGGCGGCACCGAAAGTCGCACCCATATGGCCGGAAAAGACTATTCCGCTGAGCCCACCCCACGCCCTACAACGGACGCCCCTCGCTCAGAAGGATAAGAGCCATGCTTCGCCCGAAATTGGTCATCGCCCTCATCGTCTTCACCTTGCAAAGCGCCCACGCGTCCGAACCGATCCGCCTGGGTCTCAACTACCCGAGCACCGGCAACTACAAGTCAGAAGGTCTGGAGCTGCGCCGTGGCGCCCTGCTCGCCGTCGACCAGATCAACCAGGATGGCGGCTTGCTGGGCCGGCGTCTGGAGCTGGTCAGCCTGAATTCGGCGGCTCGCGCGGAAAAGGCGCGTGCCAATGTCGACCGTTTCGCCAAACAGGGCGCAGCGATGATCTTCGGCGGCGCTAACAGCGAAGAGGCGCTGAGCGCCGGCCAGCGCGCCCGCGAACTTGGACTGCTGTACTTCCCCACCCTCGGCTACGCCAACGAGATCACCGGGCGGGACGGCCATCGCCACCTATTCCGCGAGTCCAACAGTGCCTGGATGAGCGCCCGGGTACTCGGTGAATACCTGAGCTGGCACATGCCCAATCGCCGCTACCACTACATCAGCCTCGACGATGCCTGGGGCCACAGCATGGAGCAGGCCCTGCGTGAAGCGACCAAGAGCCGCGACCGCGCACGCCATGGCTACTCGAAGATCGCCGCACGAGGTGCCCGTCGCGACGACTACCTGAGCGCACTGCAGAAGGCTGCCGCCAGCGACGCGGATGTGCTGGTGATCGTCCTGCTCGGCCAGGATCTGGTGCAGACCATGCGCCTGGCGCACACCCTGGAACTGGGCAAGCGCATGCAGATCATCGCGCCCAACCTCACCCAGAGCATCGTCGAGCAGGCCGGACCGCTGGTGATGGAAAACGTGATCGGCACCGAAGCCTGGACCTGGCGGGTACCGCAGCGAGAGAAAAGCGAAACCGGCCAGGCGTTCGTCGAGCGCTACATCGCGCTGCATCAGGCCTACCCCGGCAGCACCGCAGCGTCAGCCTACGGCATCGTCCGGCAGTGGGCCGATGCCGTGGGGCGGGCTGGCCGACTGGATAGCGAAGCCGTCATCGCCGAGCTGGAGAACCATCGCTATAGCCTGTTGAAGGACGAGCAGTACTGGCGCGACTTCGACCACCAGAACGTCCAGAGCATTTACGCGGTAAAGGTTCGCGATCGCAGCGAGATCATGCAGGATCGCTTCAAGCAGGACTATTTCACCATCATCCACCGCATGGATGGCGAGGAAGCCGCACCCAGCCTGGACGACTGGCAGCAGGAGCGTGGCGATCAGCTACAGCTGCAGTGATTGAAGGCAGCGACTGGAGTGGAACATCAACCGGCGCGCCGCGGGCGCGCCTTCACTCGTCGACGCGCTGCAGCGCCATCGCCTCGTAACGCGGATACAGATGACTGACGCTGCGGATCAGCTCATAGCGGGTCAGGCTGATGCCGGAGAAGCGCTCGGGAATCGGGCTCTGGATCACCTCATTCATGTCCGCCCCGCCATTGGCGGCTTCTCGCAGCAAGCCGTCCAGCCAGCCGAGGTAGTCGCGCATCTGCAGGAACGGCGCGGCATCATCGGCCACCGGGCCGTGGCCAGCGACCAGGCGCTTCCAGGGCAACGCCTCGAGCGTATCCAGATCTTCCAGCCAGACATCCAGGCCAGGACTGTTCGGCGTGGTCAGCGCGCGCTGGTAGAACAGGATGTCACCGGCGAAGAGCACGCCGCTGCGTTCGTCGAGAATGGCCAGATCGGCACCGGTGTGACCGCGCAGAGCGAGCAGACGCAGGGCACGTCCGCCGATATCCAGCGTGCCGGGTGCCAGAGTCTCGGTCGGCAACACCACCTCGGTACCGCGCATCCAGTCACCAACCAGGCGGTACATGTTCTCGGCCATGGCGTTGCCCTGCTCGCGCAACAGCTCGGTCGTACCGGCGAGCGCGGCGATGGGCACATTGGTAAATGCCTGGTTGCCGAGGACGTGGTCGGGATGATGATGCGTCAGCAACAGCTTGATGACCGGACGATCGGTCACGCTTGCGATGGCCGCGCGCATCGCCTCGCCGTAACGCCGCGACGGGCCGCTGTCGATCACCACCACACCGGCCTCGGTGACGATGAAGCCGGTGTTGACGATATTGCCGCCGTTGGCCTTGTCGAAGTTGTCCGTCGAGCCTTCCAGCAGCCACACGTCATCGGCGATCTGCCGCGGCTGCAGGGTGTAACGCAGCTCGGCATGTGCGGGCAGGGTCAGACAGAACGCGAACATCAGGAGCAACAGGCGCATGAAGCCTCCTTGGCTTGGTTGCTGGCTCTCGGAGAAAACGCGGGCTGGTCAGTTCAGAGCGCGGCTTCGAACTCGTTGCCGTTGTTGTCACGCAGCCACAGGCGAGTGTCCTGCGCGCCCTTCACTTCCAGGCTCAGACTCGGGTTTTCGGCGACCGCCGGATACAGTTCCAGCTCCGCCAGGACCTGACCGTCGGCATCGCGCAGCTCGGCCTGGTTGAGAAAGAACTCGGGAATGCCGCCGACCAGGCCGTTATCCATCGGATGGGAGACCTGCAGGCGCAAACGACTGAAATCGCCGCGGGCGAAGCGCCCACCGATGACCTCACCGAGGCGGTCTTCCCAGCCTGGCTGGGCACGTACCACGCTCGGCGCCGTACAGCCGCCACCGGCAGCATCGACCTTGGCCGAGCCGATGTGCCAGACACCGTCACGGGTCAGCACCGCCGCGCGGATCGGTGTCGCCTGTTCCACACGTATGCGAATGGCGACCAGCGGCACGACCTGCTCGCCAGGCGTGAAGGTGAAAATCCGTGGGATGGGATTGAGGTCGGCCCAGGCCTCGATGCGCACCACCTCGTCACCGAGGGCTCTGGCATCGATATGCACCGGCACCTGTCGCGAGTCCTCGGCGAATGGCGGCACCTGGACCTTTACGTGCTCGTCGAACACGTAGGGCTCGCTGTTGAGCAAGCCCTTGTGGTGGTATTCCCACATCACCGACTGCAGTGGATCGGCCTCGGCCGCCAGGGCGCCCGAGGCGTGAAGGACCATCATTAGCAGCAAGATTCGGACGCTCATGTCGACTCCTCGAACGGCGATCCGCAGCGGGATCGGCATGGCGCAGCCGGTCAGCGCCCGGCCACGTCGCTCTCCACATCCTGGTACAACCCGGGCAACTCGTAGCTCAAGCCGTAGCTGGCGTAGAGTTTTTCCAGCTCGCCTTCAAGAATCAGCGGCTCCAACACCCCTTCCAGCGCGTAGGCCAGTTGGCGGTTGGATTCATGTACCGCCATGCCGAGATCCCATACCTGCTTGCCCATGTTCGGGTAAGCGTTCTCGGCGAGCTTCAGGTGCTCGTCGTCGGCCTGGTCGAGCAGCCACTCGATCTCTGCGCGCATGGCCATGGCCGCGTCCACCTCGCCGTCCTGAAGCGCAGCGAATGCCTCGCGGATGCTCGGGTAATGATGAGTGTGCTTCGCCAGCCGGCCCTCGAAGACCGAAGACAGGTAGAACGAGGGCACGCTGTCCACTTCGACGCCAATCGGGTGGTATTGAAACACCGCCACGCTCGACACCTCGTCGATCCGGCGATCGTCATACGCGGTCTGCCAGCGCTCGCGCTGATAGGGCGCGAACATCACCACCAGCTCGTTGATCATTTCACCCAGCTCGTTGCGCTTGTAGGCGAACTCGCGGTCGTACGGCACACGCAGCATCACGTCAGCCAGCACGCCAGGCCGCAGGTAGTGGCCCTTCCAGATGAAGTTGCGCAGGTCGTCGTCGAGGGTTTCGTCCGGCGTCACCCACAGCACTTCCAGCTTCAGGCCCAGCCCTTCGGCGAGCTTGCGCGCCAGTTCCACATCGACACCGCGTGGCTGGCCATCCTGCTGGTAGCTGTACGGCGGGAAGTTCTCGTACATCGCCACCTTGAGCACGCCGGATTCGATGATGTCATCGAAGGCGCGTACCTTGACCACGTCCGCCTGCGCCAGTGCGCAGCACAGAGCCAGCCACAGCGACAGAACCAGCCGGACGGCGTTCATCACTGCTTGGCCGCTTCGCTTTCAATATAGGTGCGAATCGCCCACAGCGCTTCCTGGCTGAGGGTGTCGGCCATACGCGGCATATACACGGCACCGTCACGGACCGCGCCATTGATCACGCGCTCCTTGTACCACTCGTCGCCGTCGTAGCTGGCTTCAAGCTCACGCAGATCGGGCGCGATACCGCCAGAAATGGCTTCCAGACCGTGGCAACGTGCGCAGTTCTGGTTGTAGGCGGAAGAACCGATTTCCACGGCCAGGTCGTGGTGCTCGCTGGGCGCACGATAGGGGTTCTCGTCCAGCCATTCTTCACCGAGATCCGGCAGGCCCTTGGTGTTGACGGCCTGCGGCGTCACGTCACCATGCGCCAGAACCAGGCCGGACATACCGAGAACACCCGCTGCCAGCAGTGAGCGCAAAAAGATCTTGTTATTCATGACTACCACCCTCTATTCGAGAACCTGTGCAAGGCAGCCCCATCGGAGCGCATGGTGGTCATGTTGGCGGCGAGGACGGATTGGCAGAATCCTGCTTTGGGTGCCTGCATCTCCTCCCTTGGTACTAGGTTTTACTACCACCTTCGGCACTCCACTGGTAGCAAGGCCAAATCAGTGGGGCTTGGGAAGTATTCCCGGCATTCGCGGGACGTTTTCCGTGTCCGCACCCGTGGCGCGCTCCCAATAATCGAATCGCCAGGCCAGCCGGATGCGGCGGCCTCGTTCGAATCGACCAAGGGAATCGCAACCATGACAACAAGATCGCACCCCGGCACACCCCGTCCGCTCGCCCTCGCTGTGCAATGCCTGACACTGGCTGGCAGCCTGGCGCTGGCCGCTGCCGCCCAGGCCAAGCCGGTCAGCTGGGAAGACATCGCCAAGGATCATCTGTCCACCGAGAACGTCCTGCAGTACGGCATGGGCACCAATGCACAGCGCTGGAGCCCCCTGGCGCAGGTCAACGAGAGCAACGTATTCAAGCTGACCCCGGCTTGGTCGTTCTCCTTCGGCGACGAGAAGCAGCGCGGCCAGGAATCCCAGGCCATCGTCCATGACGGCGTGATCTACGTGACCGGCTCCTACTCGCGCGTCTTCGCCCTCGATGCCAAGACCGGCAAGCGCCTGTGGAGCTACTCCCATCGCCTGCCCGACGACATCCGCCCGTGCTGCGACGTGGTCAACCGCGGCGCGGCCATCTATGGCGACAAGATCTACTTCGGCACCCTCGACGCCCGTGTCGTGGCCCTGAACAAGGACACCGGCAAGGTCGTCTGGAACAAGAAGTTCGGCGATCACGGCGCTGGCTACACCATGACCGGCGCACCGACACTGGTCAAAGATGCCAAGACCGGCAAGGTGCTGCTGGTACACGGCAGCTCCGGTGACGAGTTCGGCGTCGTCGGCAAGTTGTTCGCCCGCGACCCGGATACCGGCGAAGAAGTCTGGATGCGCCCCTTCGTCGAGGGCCACATGGGCCGTCTGAACGGCAAGGACAGCACGCCGACCGGCGACATCAAGGCGCCGTCCTGGCCGGACGATCCCAACCACCCGACCGGCAAGAAGGAAGCCTGGAGTCAGGGCGGCGGCGCGCCATGGCAGAGTGCGAGCTTCGATCCGGAAACCAACACCATCATCGTCGGTGCGGGCAACCCCGCCCCGTGGAACGGCTGGGAGCGCACCAGCGATGGCGGCGACCCGAAGGACTACGACAGCCTCTACACCTCCGGGCAGGTCGGCGTCGATCCGAGCACCGGCGAGGTGAAGTGGTTCTACCAGCACACCCCGAACGATGCCTGGGACTTCTCCGGCAACAACGAGCTGGTGCTGTTCGACTACAAGGACAAGAATGGCAAGACCGTCAAGGCCACGGCCCACGCCGACCGCAATGGTTTCTTCTATGTCGTCGACCGCAAGGACGGCAAGCTGCAGAACGCCTTTCCCTTCGTCGATGGCATCACCTGGGCCAGCCATATCGACCTGAAAACCGGTCGGCCGGTGGAGAACGAGGGCCAGCGCCCACCCAAACCGGAGCCGGGCGAGAAGCACGGCAAGTCGGTCGAAGTATCCCCACCCTTCCTCGGCGGCAAGAACTGGAACCCCATGGCCTACAGCCAGGACACCGGCCTGTTCTACGTACCGGCCAACCACTGGAAGGAGGACTACTGGACCGAGGAAGTCAGCTACAAGAAAGGCTCGGCCTATCTCGGCCAGGGCTTCCGCATCAAGCGCATGTACGACGACCACGTCGGCATCCTGCGCGCCATGGACCCGACCACCGGCAAGGTAGCCTGGGAACACAAGGAAAAACTCCCGCTGTGGGCTGGCGTGCTGGCGACCAAGGGCAATCTCGTCTTCACCGGCACCAGCGACGGCTACTTCAAGGCCTTCAACGCGAAAACCGGCGACGAGCTGTGGAAGTTCCAGACCGGCAGCGGCGTGATTTCCCCGCCGATCACCTGGGAACAGGACGGCGAGCAGTACATCGGCGTGACGGTCGGTTACGGCGGTGCCGTGCCGCTGTGGGGCGGCGACATGGCCGTACTGACCAAGCCGGTCGCCCAGGGTGGTTCGTTCTGGGTATTCAAACTGCCGGAATGGGAGAAGAAGACCGCCAAGCGATGAGTCGAGCCGTGCCCGCCATCGCGCGGGCACGCCTCATGTTCTGAAGATACAGCGGTTCGCGCGGCGCGCCTGGCCTGGCCGGCTGCGGGTTGGCGCTCTCGTCGACAGGCCCAGGGACGCCGCGCGACCGCTTTTTCTCCCCCGCCCTGCCCCAGGTGACTTCCCATGAACACCGCTAACCGCTTGCTTCTGCCACTGATCCTGTTGGCCAGCGCGTCCGCCATCGCCGCAGACGACGCTCCCCTGACGATCAACGGCTGCGTACTCCAGCCCGAGAGCCAGTGTGCCAACGCCGACCTGCGTGGCGCCGACCTCAGCAATCAGGACCTGCGCCGCATCAACCTCGCCGGTGCCAACCTGGCCGGCGCCAACCTGCGCCACGCCAACCTCGACCTGGCCAATCTGGAAAAAGCCGACCTCACTGGTGCCACGCTTAACCGCGCCAGCCTGCAACAGGCCAACCTGCGCCTGGCCAATTTCACCGATGCCCGTCTGATCGCCATCCAGGGCTGGGGCCTGTTTGCCCAGGCCGCTAAGTTCAAGGGGGCTGACCTCACCGGTGCCTACCTCGAGTTCGCCCGCATGAGCGGCGCCCGGATGCACGACAGCACGCTGCACGCCGCCGACCTGGAAATGGCCTGGCTGAGCAAGGCCGACCTCCTGGGCGCCGATCTCACCGATGCCAACCTGCAGGAAGCTAAGCTCAACGACGCCAACCTGGGCAACGCCGTTCTGACCGGCGCGCGTCGGCATTACGCGACCTTCCAGGGCACCAACATGGAAGGCTGCAAGGACTGCCCAGTCGATTGGGAAAAATGAAGGCGCCGGCGATAGGCCAGTTCAATCTCCGGTATAGAACAAACCATTGGCCTTCGACCTCAGGAAAAGGACTCCTGCGCCGATCAGGTGACTGGGCGGTCTTGCCCTTCACTGGATGCCAAGAAATGTTCAACAAGAACCTGAAACGAGAACTGGCTGAATTGCGCGAGGAAGCCGCAATCAATCAGCAGATCAAGAACTCGTTGTACAGGGAGATGATGGTCCTGGAACTGGACCCGCAAGGACGCATTCAGCACGCCAACGAGCTGTTCCTCAGCGAAATGGGTTATCGCCGCGACGATCTCATCGGCCGCTCCGTCGACGACTTCTTCAGCCAGCAATTCCGTACCGAACCGAACTACGCCCGCCTCAAGACCGCCATGCAGCGTGCCGAGCATCTCAGCGGTGCCTACCGACTGCTGCGGGCCGACGGCAAGGAAGCCAGGCTGCGTTCGATCTGGCAGCCGATCAAGGGCTCGGATGACACATTGCACCACTACACCCTGTGCGCCACCAACCTGACCCGTACCATCGAAACCTCGCGCGAACACGAGAGCGTGGTCAACGCGCTGCTGCGCTCCACCGCGGTGATCGAGTTCGACCTCGGCGGGCATGTCATCACCGCCAACCAGCGCTTTCTCGACGGCATGGGCTACCGCCTCAAGCAGATCAAGGGCAAGCACCACCGCATGTTCTGTGAACGGGAGGAAAGCGAGTCGCCGGCCTATCGCGAATTCTGGGCTAGCCTCAACCGAGGCGAGTACATCGCCGAACGCTTCAAGCGTATCGATGCCCACGGTCAGACCGTCTGGCTCGAGGCGTCCTACAACCCGGTGCTCGATGCCTACGGCAAGCTGTACAAGGTGATCAAGTTCGCCACCGTCATCACCGACCAGGTCAACCGTGAGATGGCCGTGGCCGAAGCCGCAACGATCGCCTACGACACCTCCCAGCACACCGACCTCAGCGCCCAGCGCGGCGCGCAAGTGGTCCAGCAGACGGTCGAAGTGATGCATCGCATCGCCCAGCAGATGCAGGAAGCCTCCGACGGTATCGAGGCGCTGGACAAGCAGTCGCAGCTGATCGGCGCGATCCTCAAGACTATCAGCGGTATTGCCGATCAGACCAACCTGCTGGCCCTCAACGCCGCCATCGAAGCCGCACGGGCCGGCGATCAGGGTCGCGGCTTCGCCGTGGTTGCTGATGAGGTTCGCCAGCTGGCGGCCCGCACCAGCAAGGCTGCCGAGGAAATCGTCGGTGTCGTGCAGAAAAACCAGGACCTGGCGCAAGCTGCCGTACAGAGCATGAGCGCGAGCCGCGACCAGGCCGAGCACGGATTGGAATTCGCCAACCAGGCCGGCGCGGTGATCGTCGAAATCCAGGACGGCGCGCAGCGCGTGGTCAGCGCGGTCGGGCAGTTCGCCAGCCAGTTGAAAAACTGATGGCGAGCCTTTCCACAGCAGATCGGCACATGAAGGATGGGCGCGCTACAGCCGAACCGGCACCGCTGCCTCAGGCTGACTCGATCACCAGCGTGCGGAGGACGCAAGCTTGACGCAGAAGCTGATCATTCATATCCGCCAGCATCCGAACATCGACGGGCTGCCGCGCTTCGTCGGGCTGACCTCGGCGAACATCGACACCCCCGCGGCGGCGGACGAGTTTCGCGCGGCAGTGGACGAGATCATGGGCTTTGCCTGCGTCGGTTTCGATACCGAATCCAAACCGACCTTCAAGGTGGGCGAAGTCTCCAGCGGTCCGCACCTGATCCAGTTCGCCACCCCGGCAAAGGCCTACCTGTTCAGGATCAGCGTGCCCGGCTGCATCGAAGCGGCCAGCGCAATCCTGCAAGCGCCCGCGCTGGCGAAGATCGGTTTCGGGCTGAAGTCGGACCGCTCCAGGCTGCACGGCAAGCTGGGCATCCGCCCGGCCAGCCTGCTGGACCTGGGCTCGGTGCTTCGCTATCAGGGCAAGAAGGGTCAGGTCGGCCTGCGTGGTGCGGTGGCCGCGGTGCTCGACGCTCGGATCGACAAATCTCGCAGCGTGGCCACCTCGAACTGGGCGAACCCCGCGCTGACCGAGGCACAGCAGGCCTACGCGGCCAACGATGCCTACGCCGCGCTACGCGTGTTCCTCGGTCTGAGTGCAGAGCAGCAGGCAATGCTGCTCGCGGCGCTACCGCGCTGACAAGGCTTCGGCGGCGCTCGACGGAGTCAGGCCAGCCCGTGCGTCCGGCGTTGCAGGAACGTCAGCGCGGCATACGCCAGCACCCCCAGCCCCGCCGACAGCCACAGCGCCCGCGTACCGAAGTCGTCGATCAGCAGCGCGAACACCAGCGGCGAAAACGCCTGGGCGAAGCGTGCCGGCACCATCAGCAGACCCTGGCGCAGGCCATAGCCATGGGGACCGAATATCGCCAGCGGCAAGGTGCCTTTGGCAATGGTCAGAATGCCGTTGCCGCCGCCATGCAGAAGCACGAATGCGGTGGTCGCAGGCGCACCCGCCAGCATCACGCCAGCCGCACCGATGGGATGGGCAATGGCGGCGAGGCGGGCCGAGATCAGGGGATGGAAGCGCTGCAGCAGGACGAACTCCAGGCAGCGCGCCCCGACCTGGGCCGGCCCGACCAGCGCCGCGATCACGATGGCCGCGGCCGGTGACAGTCCGGACTCCTGCAGCAGACGTGGAAGGTGCGCCGCCATCGCCGTGCTGGTGAACCAGGTGGCGGCGAAGACGAAGGCCAGCAACGCCATGGTCAATCCCGCACCCGAACGCCCGTCTGTCTGCGATTGCTCTGCCGTGGACGGAGCCGGCTGTACGCCAACCGGAATCAGCAGCCGGTTCAATGGCAACCCGAGCAGCAGATGCGCTCCGGCCCATGTGAGGCAGGTGGCGCGCCAGCCGAACTCGGCATTCAACCAACCGCTGATCGGCCAGCACACCGTACTGGCGAAGCCGGCGAGCAACGTGATGCCGGTGATCGCGCCGCGCGCATCGCGACCGTAGATGCCGGCAAGCGTGGAGAAGGCCGACTCGTAAAGGCCGACCGCCATGCCGATGCCGATCACCAACCAGCCGAGCCAGAGCATCAGTGGTCCGTTGGCCAAACCGAGCATGGCCAGGCCGAGGGCAAAAACGACGCTGGAAAGCGCCAGCACATCACGCCCGCCGTGATGGTCGATGCGCTTGCCCGACAGCGGTCCGAGGACGGCGGTGACGATCAGTGCCAGGGAAAATGCAGCGAATACATTGCCGGTGGAGATGCCCAATTCGCTCGCCATCGGCTCGGCGAGAATGGCCGGCAGGTAGTAGGTCGAGCCCCAGGCGAGGGTCTGTGCGCTGCCGAGAGCGAGAACGATGCGCAGGCGTGACGGCATGCTCAGCGGCACCCGCCAGCGCTACGTTGCGAGACGAGGGTGTGGTGATGGACGCGCTTCATCCGTGCTCCTGTGCTGCCGCCAACCAGTCGGCCAAGCTCGCCAGGATACGCAATCGGCCGTGACGATTTCGCGTCAGATACCTTGAACCGGGCAAGCCGAACACTGCAGTGATACCGAATGCGAACATGCCGGGCACAAAGGCCCGGCATGTTCGATGCTGCTGCGACTGGTCGGTTATAGCGCATCCCAGCGATAACGCACGCCCACCCAACCCGCCCGCGGCGCGCCAGGGGCAATGAACTGCTCGTGACGCCATTCGTCCGGGTCCGATTCGAAGGCGTTGCCGGCGCCAACAAAAGGATTCTCGGCCAGCACACCGCCGGTGGCGTAACGCTTGTCGAACAGGTTGTCGACCCGGCCGAACAGCGTCCAGTCACGAGCGAAGCGGTAATCGGCAGTGAGGTTGACCACCGCGTAACCTGGCAGCTTGCCGCTGCCCTCTACCTCGTCGTTGGGCTGATGACGGTTGTTCTCGTTGCCGCGCACGTACTGCGACGAGTACGCCAGGACACTGGTGCCGACTCGCAGCCGCTCGTTGAGATTCCAGTTCAGCCCCAGCTTGAGGTTGTGCTTCGGCAGGCCTGGCAGATAGTCGCCGCTGGACACGCGAATCTCATCGTCCGGGCAGCCGCCCTCGCCTTCGGTGCTGTTGTTCTCGGCGAGGATGCAGGCCGCGGAGCGGAAGGTCGCATGCAGATAGGTGTAGTCCACTCGCCAGTCGAGCGGCCCTTGCGTGCCGGCCAGCCCCAGTTCGATGCCCTGGCGGCGGGTGCGACCGAAGTTGGTGAAGTAGCCCATGCTGCCGCCGGTGCCGACGAACAGCAGGTCATCATGGTTCACGCTGCGAAAGGCCCCGAGGTTCCACCGGGTGCCGCCCGCCAGTTCGCCACGTACACCGAGTTCCAGCGTGCGGGTGACCACCTGCTCGAGGAAGGGATCGGCCGCCATGGCGTTTGGCAGGCTGCACGGGTTCGCCGGATCGGCGCAGCCCAGTTCGATTGGCGTCGGCGCGCGATTGCCCTGGGAGAAGCCGCCGTAGACGGTGACCGCCGGTTGCAGCTGCCAGGCAAAACCCAGCGCGGGATTGAGCTTGCGATAGGTGAAGTCGCCATTCAACGCATCGCCCATGCGATCGGTGTTGACCACGCGCGTGCGGTTGTAGCGCAGCGAGCCGGTCAGCTGCAGCGCGTCGGTCAGCGCCCAGGTGTCGGTGGCATAGAGGCTGGAAGTACGGGTGCGCCCCAGCAAGCTGTTGGCCTGCTCCTCCTCTTCGCTGGCGGTGATGCCGCGCGCGTCGGTCAGCTCGCCGCCCTGCTCGCTCTGGTGGAAGCTGGCGCGGGTGTTGTCATGGGACAGTCCGAAGGCGAACTGATGCGCGCCGACGTGCCGCGCCCACTGCAGCGCCAGACCAAAGGCTCGTTGCGCGGTGCGGGTACGGTTCAACACACCGCTCTCCGGCCCTTCGCCGATAAAGCCGCCGTCTTCCCACGCCTCGTATTCATCCTCGTACTCATCGTTGCCGTCGCCATTGAGCGTTGCGGTACGTGTGCGGCGCAGATAGACCGTGCCGGACAGCCGATCGTTGTCGTTCAGCCAGTGGCTCGCGGACAAGGCCATCAGGTGGCTGCGGTTCTCGGTCTGGTCGGGATGGGTGAAGATCGCCTCGCGCCGCTGGTCGTACATGCTCTCCGGGATCAGGCCGTTGCCGATCAGGTCGTTGTCGGCGTGCGCCAGCGTCAGTGCCAGATCGGTGGTGTCGGTGGTCCAGGCGAACTTGCCGAACAGCTGGCGGACCTCGGATGGCGAATGGTCACGCCAGCCGTCCTCGTCCATGCCCTCGGCGGCCAGGTACCAGGAGAATTCCTCATGGCTGCCGCCCTGTTCAATGGCACCGCTCTGGCGTCCGAACGAGCCGCCGTAGATTTCCGCCGAGCCACCTGGATGGGTATCACCACGTTTTGTCTGCAGCGCCAGCGCGCCGCCCAGGGTGTTCAGGCCGTACAGCGGGTTCGAGCCCGGCACCAGGGCCATGTTGGCAACGGCGGTGTTCGGGATCAGGTCCCAGTGCACCACATCGCCAAACGCTTCGTTGACCCGCACGCCGTCGAGAAAAACCGAAAGCCCCTGCGGCGTACCGAGCAGCGGCGAGGCGGTGAAGCCACGATAGTTGAGGTCCGCCTGGTACGGATTGCCCTGGATCTCGTTGATGTTGACGCTCGGCAATCCGCGCTGCAGTTTCTCGGCCAGCGACTGGCCGCCGAGCCGCCGCAGGTCCTCGTCATCGAGCGACTGGATGTTGGACGGCACCTGATCCTTTGGCAGCTCGATGCCCGGCAGCGGCGTGGTACCGACCACTTCCTGGCTGCCGAGATCGAGCGTCTGCTCGGCATGAACGGACGCCGGCAACAGCGCGGCGATGGCGAGGGACAGCAGCGTATGTCGGGGCATCGCGCTGCAACAGAGCTGATACGGCATGGGTGGTCCTTGTTCTTGTTGGCCAATCGGTCTGGCCAGGCCACCGGCATTCGCAACGCGGCGAGAACCGCGGGCAACCGCATGCTGGCAACCTGCCAGACGCGATTATCGAGAGCCGTGGCGCGGTGCCGACAGGGAAGAATTCCCGGCTCTGGCGGGAAAAATTCCCGGCCGCGTGGAGATTGGTCTTACGACCAGCGCACTAACTCGGCCCGCGACTTTCGCAAGGTACGGGCGCCCCGCTCGCCTGGTACAGGCGCGCAGCTGCTGTTCTGGAAAAAATTGGAGAGGTGCTTTGGACTCAGCACACAGTCATGTCGCGCTGCATCGAAGCAGGAGAGAAGGAAAGAGGCCTATCAGGCCTCGCACAGCATGCGGTCACCGACGCGGAGCAAACCCTGATCGATGGCCAGGTGCACGAGTTCAGCCTGGGAGCTGACCTCCAGCTTGCTTTTCAGCAGGGCCATATGGTTCGAAACGGTCTTGCTACTGATGCACAACCGCTCGGCGATCTCCCGATTGCCGATGCCACGCGCGAGCATGATGAAGATTTCCATCTCGCGCGGCGTCATCTCGGCCAGTCGCCCCTTGATTGGCGACTGCGACGGCCGCTGGCACGCCAGCTCGGTGGCCAGCGGCTGCTCGATGAAGGTCTGCCCCGCAAGCACCTTGCGCACCGCCTCCACCAGCACGTCCGGCGCGCAGCGCTTGGTCAGATAGCCGGAGGCGCCAGCATCCAGTGCCTGCCGGACCAGTGCCAGCTCGTCGTGCATGCTGAACACCAGCACCGGCAAAAGCGGCAACCGCTGACGCAGACGCCGACAGGTTTCCAGACCGCTGATGCCCGGCAGGCCGAGGTCGAGCACGACCAGGCTGGGAATCGATTCCTGCACCTGTTCCAGCGCCTGCTCACCGCTGGCAGCTTCACTCACTGTCACTTCGGGAAGCAGTGCCTTGAGCAGGCTCGCGTAACCCTGACGCACCACCGCGTGGTCATCCACCAGCAGAATCTTCATGACGTGGCTCCTTGCAAAGGCAACTTGAGATAGAGCGCCCAACCCTTGCCGGCGCGGTGGCGCATACGCAGCCGGGCACCCAGACAGCGCGCGTGCTCGACCATCGAACGCAGACCGACGCCCGGCCGTTCTGGCGGCAGCCCATGGCCATCGTCCCGCAGCAGCAGGCGCAGCCCGTTGTGACCACCACACAGATGCAGACAGACCCGAGTCGCACGCGCATGCCGCGCCACGTTGGTCAGCGCTTCCTGCACCATGCGATAGAGATGCACCTTCGCCTCCATCGACAGCACTGGAATCGGTCCGCGCAGCCGGAGCTCGCACTCGATGCCCTGGGTGCTCTGCCACTGCTCGGCGAGTTGCTCGATGGCGTCTTCCAGGTTCAGGTGATCGAGCATCACCGGATACAGGTCTCGCACTAGCGTGCGAAAGCCGTTCTGCAGATCGAGGCTGTGTTGCTCGAGGTGCGCCGCGGTTTCGCGAACGGCGTCGGGCTGCTCCGCCTGGACGCGCAGCAGGCAGGCCCGCGCGCGAATGCCAGCCAGATACTGGCCAAGGTCGTCATGCAGCGCCTGCGCCAGCCGGGTGCGCTCACGTTCCTGCAGCGCCAGCAGCGCCTGGGTCAGCTGCTCGTTGTCGGCCCGCGCATCTTCGAGTGCAGCGGCCATGTGATTGAAGCGCTCGGCGAGCTTGCGCGACTCGGCGAAGCGATGCGATGGCAGACGGGTATCGAGGCGGCCATCAGCGATACGCACAAGCGCGCCAAGCAGTTCGCCGAGCACACGCATGCCCGGGCGCACGGCCCAGCGGATCGCCAGCAGACAGAGCAGCAGCGCCAGGCCGAACAGCACCAGCAGCTGCAGCAGCGAATCCCTGACCTCTTCGACTTCATCATGCGGATCGACACTGATGTGCAGCCGCTGGCCATTGGACAGCTGAAGGACGCTGGGCGACGACAGCTCGGCGGGGTACAACCAGGCCCCGAGCCAGTCGTCGAGCATTGGCTCCACACCGGCGGGCACCGACTCCGTGGCATCCAGCCAGCGCACACGAACGTGGCGCAGGCTATCGGTCAGCCCGGGGCGCAGGGAGTCGGGATCACGCTCGGCCATCTCGCCGAGATAGCCAACCACCGCCGCCGCGGCATCGAGCTCACGCTTTACATCGTGGGCGGCCTGGCGCAGCAACACCGCCAGACAGACCATGGTGATCAGCGTGAAGAGCAGCGTGACCAGCAGATTGATTCGCCAGAGTGCGGACATATCGGCAACTCCCGCAGATCAGCGCCGAGCGCCAGTCCGCTTCACTTGACCACGAACCGGCCTTCCATGCCCTTGTTCTCAAGCCCCTTGCAGTAGAACGGGTAGCTGCCCGGCTTGACGGGCAGGAAGAAGATTTCCGCCTCGCCGGCATCCTCGAACTCCAGCTCGACCAGCGTGATCGCCTTGATCTCCACCCCACCGGCCTCGACCTTGCGCAAGAAGATCGACTTGGCGAATTCGGGCGCTTGGAACGCACACTCCTTCTGGCCATCGGAGCTGACCTTGAGCTGATAGGCGACGCCGGTCTCCAGCTGATATTCCTTCTGCGACACGGCGTAATCGCTCTGCTCGGAACCGAACTTCAGATCCGGCAAGACCTGGGTACGACGGGTTAGATCGCCAGCGGCGTGGCTGTGATCGAACCCGACCAGGCTGCCAACGAACAGCAGGTTGAGCAGCAGAGCTTTATATGTGGGCATAGGGATGGCCTCGTTATTGTTATCGGACGGACTCATGCTAGGGGTAGCCGTCGTTCGCTTACCTACTACCTTGGTACCGCCCGAGCGGTACTTTCTGCATATTCCCCCGCTCTGCCATGGTTCCTATGCTGCCTGCAACGTCACAGGAGCTGCCCATGAGCCACGCATTACGACGAGCCGGTTTCCTGATCGCCCTCACCTGCTGCACGCAGTTCGCTACAGCGGCACCCAGCCAGGAGCTGGCGATACGCATCGGTTATCTCGGTTATCGCCCAGACACCGGCCCTGTGCTCTCCAACGTCATTCCCGAGCCTGAAGACGCCGGCCTGCGCGGCGCCGAGCTGGCCATCACCGACAGCAACAGCACGGGGCGTTTTCTCAAGCACAGCTATGTGCTCGAAGCGGCCACCAGCGAAACGCCGGAAGAACTCCTGGAACAGGCCGGCAAGCAGTACGCCGACGGCCTGCGCCTGTTCGTGGTCAACGCGCCGGGCGAGTCCCTGCGCCAGCTGTCGGACGCCATGCCGGAAGCGCTGCTGATCAACGCCGGCAGTGCCGACGATGCACTGCGCAGCCAGCGTTGCCTGGTGAATGTCCTGCACACCCTGCCGAGCCGCAGCATGCTAGCCGATGCGCTCGGCCAGTTTCTCGCGGCGCGCCGCTGGAATCGCTGGATGCTGATCGTCGGCCCTACGGCTGAAGATCAGGCCTATGCCGAGGCTTTGCGTCGTGCGGCCAAACGCTTCGGTCACCGCATCGTGGAGGAGAAGCCCTGGAGTTTCGATAACGACCAGCGCCGCAGTGCCCAGGCCGAGATGCCGCTGTTTACTCAGGGCGCCGAATACGATGTGGTGCTGGTGGCGGACGAGCGTGGCGACTTCGGTGAGTACGTGCCGTATCACACCTGGTTGCCGCGCCCGGTGGCCGGCACCCAGGGCCTGACCGCCACCGGCTGGCACAAGACGGTGGAAACCTACGGCGCGGCGCAGTTGCAGAAACGCTTCGAGGCGCATGCCAAGCGCTGGATGAACGACCGCGATTTCGCCGCCTGGATGGCCGTGCGCAGCCTCGCAGCGGCGGTCACCCGCTTGCGCAGTGCGGACGCTGCAGCGATCCGTCAGTTGTCGCTCAGCGGTGAGCTGCCGCTGGATGGTTTCAAGGGTCGCAAGCTGAGCTTCCGCCCCTGGAATGGCCAGCTGCGCCAGCCGATCCCGCTGGTACATCCGCGGGCACTGGTATCGAACTCGCCGCAAGACGGCTTTCTGCATCCCACCAGCGAACTGGACACCCTTGGCTTCGACGCACCGGAAAGCAGCTGCCGCCTGAACGAGGCGCGCCCGTGATTCGTCTCGCTGCAGCCGCGCTGCTTGGCCTTGCCACCGTGCCCGTCAGCGCCGACGAACTGGGCTATGAAGCCTATGTCGACAGCCCCAAGCGCATCAAATGTCTCTACGGTTACGTGACGGCGAAGACCGGTAATTTCGATGCAGCCAAGGCGATCTTCGAAGACTGCGTGGCGCGCTGGAACGACGTCTACTCGATGATCTCGCTGGCACAGATGTACGAGAGCGGCAGCGGCATGGAGCCGGACCTGCGCAAATCCGCCGAGCTACTGAAGCAAGGCGCGGAACAACCGGACGACGCCAGCTACGTCAGCCTGGCTCGCTACCACTGGGGCGTCGCGCTGGCCGAGGGTCGTGGCGTCGAAGCCGATCAGGTCGCCGCACGCCACTGGCTCCAGCGCGCAGCCGCCGGCGGCCAGGAAGAAGCCGAAGACTATCTGCGTCAGCTGGACAGCAGCGACGCCACTGCCCCCATCACACAATAACGACAAGAGAATCCAACCATGCCCAGAACTGCCCTTGCCTCCGCCATCGCCATTGCTCTCAGCCTTGCCGCAGGCTCGGCTGTCGCCGCCACCGCCTACGTCTCCAACGAAAAAGACGACAGCATCAGCGTGATCAACCTGGACACGATGGAAACCGTCGAGACGCTGGAAGTCGGCATGCGCCCGCGCGGCCTCACGCTCTCCCATGACAACAAGCTGCTGTACATCTGCGCCAGCGACTCGGACACCGTGCAGGTGATGGACCTGGCCACGCGGCAGATCATCAAGCAGCTGCCGTCGGGCGCCGATCCCGAGCAGTTCGCCCTGCACCCGAACAACAAGTGGCTGTACATCTCCAACGAGGACGACGCGCTGGTAACCGTGGTCGATGTCAACAAGGAAGAAGTGCTGGCGCAGATCGATGTCGGCGTCGAGCCCGAGGGCATGGGGGTGAGCCCGGACGGCAAGTGGGCGGTCAACACCAGCGAAACCACCAACATGCTGCACTGGATCGATACCAGCACCAACGAACTGGTCGACAACACCCTGGTCGACCAGCGCCCTCGCCACGTGGAGTTCACCAAGGACAGCAAGCTGCTCTGGGCCTCGGCCGAGATCGGCGGCACGGTCAGCGTGGTGGACGTGGATAAACGCGAGATCCTCAAGACGCTGACCTTCAAGATCAAGGGCGTGCACCCGGACAAGGTCCAGCCGGTGGGCGTCAAGCTCACCTCCGACGGCAAGTACGCCTTCGTCGCGCTCGGCCCGGCCAATCACATCGCCGTAGTGGATGCGAAGACCTACGAGGTGCTCGACTACCTGCTGGTGGGCCGCCGCGTCTGGCACATGGCGTTCAATCCTGACGAAAGCCTGCTGCTGACCACCAACGGCGTCAGCGGCGACGTTTCGGTGATCGACGTGGACAAGCTCAAGGTGACCAAGTCAATCAAGGTCGGCCGCTATCCCTGGGGCGTGGTGGTCGCCCCATGAACGCGCTGGAGGTGGGCGACATCGCGTTCGCCTACGGTGAGCGGCGCGCGCTGGACGGAGTGAGCTTTACCGCAGCGCAGGGGCGTTTCACGGCCTTGCTCGGGCCGAACGGAGCGGGTAAGTCGACGCTGATCGCACTGCTGACCCGGCTGTACGACCTGCAGCAGGGGCAGATTCGTATCGCCGGCTTCGATCTGCGCGACACGCCGCGCAAGGCCCTTGCGCGCCTGGGCGTGGTGTTCCAGCAGAGCACGCTGGATCTGGACCTCACGGTCGAACAGAACCTGCGCTACCACGCGGCGCTGCATGGTATGCCACGTGCCGTGGCGAACGAACGCATCGAGATGGAACTCCAGCGCCAGCAGCTCGGCGAGCGGCGCCGCAGCAAGGTCCGCGAACTCAACGGTGGTCACCGGCGCCGAGTGGAAATCGCCCGTGCTCTGCTGCACCGGCCCGAGCTGCTGTTGCTCGATGAAGCCAGCGCCGGCCTCGACCCCGCCAGCCGCCAAGCGCTCAACCAGCATGTGCGAGCGCTCTGCCGTGACGAGGGCATGAGCGTGCTCTGGACCACTCACCTGCTCGATGAGGTCCAGGCCGATGACGATCTGCTGGTGCTCAATCGCGGCCGTCTGGTGGCTCAGGGCCGTGCCGCGGAGCTGGCCACCGACGGTGAAGACCTGGCGGCGAGCTTTGCACGCCTGACCGGCAACGATACCCACGGGGCCGGTAGCAGCCTCGGCCACCGGCCTGCGGTGCTAGACGGTACGCCGCGTGCAATCGAGCCCCCACACGAGACGGTGGCGCCTGCTTCCAACCCAGAGGCTGGCAGCGCGCGCGCGTCCCTCGAGTCCGGGCGGAGGAGCTCATGATCATCTACTGGGAATGCCTGCGCGGTATCGTTCTGCGTGAATGGCTGCGCTTCGTGCAGCAGCGTTCGCGCTTCTTCAGCGCCCTGGTGCGGCCGCTACTCTGGCTGGTGGTGTTTGCCGCAGGCTTTCGCGCGGCGCTCGGCATCGCCATCATCGAGCCGTACGACACCTACATCACCTACGAAACCTACATCGTGCCGGGGCTGGCCTGCATGATCCTGCTGTTCAACGGCATGCAGGGCTCACTGTCGATGGTCTACGACCGCGAGATGGGCAGCATGCGCGTACTGCTGACCAGCCCGCTGCCGCGCAGCTTTCTGCTGGCCAGCAAACTCGTCGCTACGGCGTTGATCTCCTTGCTGCAGGTCTATGCCTTTCTCGCCATCGCCTGGTTCTACGGCGTACAGCCTCCACCGCTGGGACTGATCGTCGCCCTGCCCGCACTGCTGCTGGTGGCGCTGCTGCTCAGCGCCCTGGGCTTGCTGCTATCCAACGGCATTCGGCAGCTGGAGAATTTTGCCGGGGTGATGAATTTCGTGATTTTTCCGATGTTCTTTCTCTCCTCGGCGCTCTACCCGCTGTGGAAGATGCGCGAGGCGAGCGAGTGGTTGTACTGGATCTGTGCCCTGAACCCCTTCACCCACGCCGTTGAGCTGGTTCGTCATGCGCTTTATCTGCGCCTGGCACCAACCGCGTTGATGGTCTGCATCGGGCTGACCCTGCTGTTCAGCCTTCTGGCGGTGCTCAGCTTCAACCCACAGCACGCAGCCTTGCGCCGCTCAGCCTGAGCGATCTACTACTTTGGTACCGGTTTTCCCCTCCATCGTAGGATTTAAAAGACAGGCCCATTGCTCTGTAATCGAGCTATCGAAACGCCATGGAATACGGATTATGTTCAGGTCGCTGCTGCCCCTGCTGATTGCCGCGCTGCCTGGGTTCTGTATACCCACGGTTGCCGCGGCCGAAGAACAGCTCGCGCTGTTCTCGCCTGACGGCTATCGCCAGACGCAGTACCGCAGCCCGACACCTGCGTCCGCGGAAGGTGCGCAGACCCTGGACACCGCGGCTCTGCAGACGCTGATCGCAAAAGAGCCGGACCTTGTGCTGGTAGACGTCTATCGGAGCCAGTGGCTCGCCGGCCGGTTCATCGACAGCGAACCCCATGCAAACCTGCCCGGCAGCATCTGGCTGGCGAACACCGGCGATGGCAATCTGCAACCCGAATGGGCAAGCTACTTCAGCGACAATCTTGCCCGCGTCAGCCAGGGCAACATGCAGCGGCCACTGGTCTTCTACTGCCGCTCGGACTGCTGGCTCGGTTGGAACGCCACCAAGCGCGCCCATGGGCTGGGCTACACACGACTGTACTGGTATCGAGATGGGGTGGACGGTTGGGAACAGGCGGGCCTGCCCTTGCACCCTGCTACTCCGGAACCGCTGCCTGACGACGAGTAGCATCACCTGACCAGCATGCCCCCACCATAATCACAACAAAGAGGTGACCGGCCTTGTACAAGATCCTGATTGCGGACGACCATCCGCTGTTCCGTGAAGCCATCCATAACGTCATTCGCGACGGCTTCCCCGACAGCGAAATTCTCGAAACTGCCGACCTCGACAGCGCCCTTGCCTTGACGCTGGAGCACGACGATCTCGATCTGGTGCTGCTGGACCTGAACATGCCTGGGATGCACGGCCTCAACGGCCTGATCAACCTGCGCAACGAGGCGCCAACGATTCCGGTGGTGATCGTTTCGGCGGAGCAGGACAAGCAAATCGTGCTGCAGGCCATTACCTATGGCGCGGTCGGCTTCATCACCAAATCCTCGCCGCGGGCGCAGATGACCGACGCTATCGAGCAGATCCTCAACGGCAACGTCTACCTGCCTTCGGACATCATCCGCAGCCAGAAGCCGAGCAGCCGCCACTCCCATCACAACGAGCCATCGATCCCGCCGGAACTGTTGCAGGCGCTGACGCGCAAGCAGCTGCTTGTGCTCGAGCGCATGACCAAGGGTGAATCCAACAAGCAGATCGCCTACAACCTCGACATCGCCGAGACCACGGTGAAGGCCCACGTATCGGCGATTCTGCGCAAGCTCAACGTGCACAACCGTGTACAGGCGATCCTTTCTGCCGGGGACATCGATTTCACCGCCTATCTGCGCCGCTGAAACGGCGCAGACAGCATCGACCTCTTGCTAGGCGCTCGCCTGGGCGCCCTCGAACCAGGCCAGTTTCTCGCGTAGCTGGACCACTTCACCGACGATCAGCAGGGTCGGTGCCTGCACCTGCTCCTGGGCGATACGCTGGGCGAGGGTTTCCAGCGTCCCGGTGAATACACGTTGATTGGTGGTAGTGCCCTGCTGCACCAGCGCCGCCGGCGTATCCGCCGAACGTCCATGGGCTATCAGTTGCTGGCAAATCACCGGCAGGCCCACCAGGCCCATGTAGAACACCAGCGTCTGTGCCGGCGCGGCGAGTTCCGCCCAAGGCAGATCGCAGCTGCCGTCTTTCAGATGACCGGTGACGAAACGCACCGATTGCGCATGATCGCGGTGGGTGAGCGGAATGCCGGCATAAGCGGCACAGCCGCTGGCGGCAGTAATACCCGGCACGACCTGGAACGGCACACCATGGGCTGCCAGTTCCTCGATCTCCTCACCACCGCGGCCAAAGATGAACGGATCACCGCCCTTGAGCCGTAGAACGCGCTTGCCTTCCTTGGCCAGGGTCACCAGCTTCTGGTTGATCTGCTCCTGCGGCACTGCATGCTCCGAGCGCTGCTTGCCAACGTAGATACGGTCTGCATCGCGCCGGCACAGGTCGATGATCGCTGGCGCCACCAGGCGATCGTAGAGCACGACATCAGCCTGCTGCATCAGGCGCAGGGCGCGGAAGGTCAGCAGGTCAGGGTCGCCCGGGCCAGCGCCTACCAAATAAACCTCGCCCAGCGCGCGCGGCGCTGCACCGGCAAGCTTCTCCGCCAGCAGGCGCTCGGCTTCGGCGCTGCACCCAGCCAACGCCTGCTCGGCGATCGGTCCCTGAAAGGTTTCCTCCCAGAACACCCGCCGCTGCTGAACGTTGGCAAACTTGGCTTTGACCTGAGCGCGGAACTGCTTGGCGAGACCGGCCAACTGGCCGTAGGCCGCGGGAATCCAGGTCTCGATGCGCGCGCGGATCAACCGCGCCAGCACCGGTGCATCGCCACCACTGGAAACCGCAATCACCAGCGGCGAGCGGTCAACGATCGCCGGAAAGATCACGCTGCACAGTTGCGGCGAGTCGACCACGTTGACCGGCATACCCAGCGCGTTGGCGTGCTGCGAAACCGCGGCATTCAGCGGCTCGTCATCGGTGGCGGCGATGGCCAGCACACAACCTTGCAGGTCTTGCGGGTCATAGCCACGATCGAAGCATTCGCCATCACCCGCCTCTACCAGTTCGGCCAGTTGCGGCTCGATGCTCGGCGCCACCACCCGCAGCCGTGCTCCGGCTTCGCTCAGCAGCCGCGCCTTGCGCAGCGCAATCTCGCCACCCCCGACAATCAGTACCGTGCGGCCTTTGAGGTTGTGGAACAGCGGGAGGTATTCCATGGGCGAATCCTGGAGGGTCGTTGGTGGTAAGGGCATCACAGCCATTACGGCCGCGATGCCCCTTGTCGAATATCAAGAATCCGGCCTGATGCCGAACCGCGATGACGCAGCGCCGCAGCCTCAGCCGATGACTTCGATACCACCCATGTATGGTTTCAGCACGTCGGGTACCACAACGCTTCCGTCGGCCTGCTGGTAGTTCTCCAGTACGGCGACCAGGGTACGACCGACCGCCAGGCCCGAACCATTGAGGGTGTGCACGAGCTCCGGCTTGCCGGTTTCCGGATTGCGATAACGCGCCTGCATGCGCCGCGCCTGGAAATCACCGCAGTTGGAGCAGGAAGAAATCTCGCGGTACTTGTCCTGGCTCGGCACCCAGACTTCCAGGTCATAGGTCTTGGTCGCGCCGAAGCCCATGTCGCCGGTGCACAGCGACAACACGCGGTAAGGCAGTTCCAGCAGTTGCAGCACCTTTTCGGCGTTACCGGTCAGCTCTTCCAGCGCCTCGAAGGACTTCGACGGCTCGACGATCTGCACCATCTCGACCTTGTCGAACTGGTGCTGACGGATCATGCCGCGGGTATCGCGCCCGGAGGCGCCGGCCTCGCTGCGGAAACAGGGCGTGTGGGCGACGAACTTCAGCGGCAGCTCTTTGGCATCGAGAATCTCGCCGGCCACGATGTTGGTCAGCGACACCTCGGCGGTCGGGATCAGGTAGAAGTCCGCCTCGCCTTCGCGGCTGATCTTGAACAGATCTTCCTCGAACTTCGGCAGCTGACCGGTGCCCTGCAGCGCCGGGGCCTGTACCAGATACGGCGTGTAGGCCTCTTCGTAGCCATGCTCTCGGGTGTGCAGGTCGATCATGAACTGCGCCAGCGCGCGATGCAGGCGGGCGATCGGACCGCGCATCAGGGCGAAGCGGGCTCCGGACAGCTTGGCCGCGGTTTCGAAGTCCAGCCAGCCATGCTGCTCGCCCAGGGCGACGTGATCCTGAACGGCGAAGTCGAAGGTCTTCGGCGTACCCCAGCGGCGAACCTCGACGTTCTCGTCCTCATCCGCACCGACCGGCACCGACTCGTGCGGCAGGTTGGGAATGCTCAGCATCAGCTGGTCGAGTTCGGTCTGGATGCGGTCCAGCTCCTGCTTGCCGGATTCGAGTTCCGAGCCCATGCGATCCACGTCGGCGAGCAACGGCGCGATGTCCTCACCGCGCTGCTTGGCCTGGCCGATGGATTTGGAGCGCGCGTTGCGCTCGGCCTGGAGTTGTTCGGTGCGGGTCTGCACGGTCTTGCGCTGAGCTTCCAGCGCTTCGATGCGCGCCACGTCCAGCTGGTAGCCACGGGTGGCCAGGCGGGCCGCCACGTCCTGTAGCTGAGTGCGTACCAGTTTCGAATCAAGCATGGTGGGTCTCGTCTGTGAAAGCTTGGATGAAAGGCGAAGAGGGAGCGAAGTTTACTGTGAACGCGCGCCGGTTCATAACCTGGCGAGCGCCAGACCGGCCCAGGCCGCGAGCAGGCCACCGAACACGCTGCCGCCGACATAGGCGAAGGCAGTCGCCGGCTGACCGCTTTCCAGCAGCCGCAGGGCGTCCAATGAGAAGCTGGAGAAGGTCGTCAGTGCGCCAAGAAAGCCTATGATCAGTGCGCCACGCAGCTCCGGCGAGATATCCGGCCGGGCGAGAAAGGTTGCATAGAGATAGCCGATCAGCAGACAGCCCAGCAGGTTCACGGCCAACGTGGCCAGATAGAAATGCCGCGGCCATTGCGCGCTGACCCAGGTCGCCAGGGCAAAGCGCAACAGGGTCCCGATCACGCCGCCACAGGCGACAGCGAAGGCCATGCGGATCATTCCTTTCTCCGTTGGATGGGGCTTTCGCGGTCGAGCCGGGCAAGGTGTTCGAGCTTGTCGCGGATCTTGCTTTCCAGGCCGCGTGGTACGGGGTGATAGTAGCGGCGCGGTTCCATGGACTCGGGAAAGTAATCCTCGCCTGCCGCGTAGGCATCCGGTTCGTCGTGGGCGTAGCGATATTCGTTGCCGTAGCCGAGTTCTTTCATCAGCTTGGTCGGCGCGTTACGCAGATGCAGCGGCACTTCCTGCGAGCCATTTTCCGCCGCGTCGCGCATGGCCGCCTTGAACGCGGTATAGACGGCGTTGCTCTTCGGCGCGCAGGCGAGATAGACGATCGCCTGCGCCACGGCCAGCTCCCCTTCCGGACTGCCCAGGCGCTCCTGCACGTCCCAGGCGTTCAGGCACAACGGCAGCGCGCGGGGGTCGGCATTACCGATTTCCTCGCTGGCCATGCGCACGACACGTCGGGCGATGTACAGCGGGTCGCAGCCGCCATCGAGCATGCGCGCGAACCAGTACAGCGCCGCGTCCGGATTGGAGCCGCGCACGGACTTGTGCAGCGCCGATATCTGGTCGTAGAAGGCCTCGCCGCCCTTGTCGAAACGACGGCGACTGTCGCCCAGCAGATCCTGCAGCAGGTCGGTGCTGATGCTACCGCCCTCTTCGGCCAGGTCCGATGCGTTCTCCAGCAGATTGAGCAACCGACGACCGTCACCATCGGCTGCCGCCAGCAGCATCTGGAAGCTGTCCTCCGGCAGCGTGAGATGGAGCTCGCCCAGGCCCTTGGGGTCGGTCAGCGCGCGCGCCACCAGCTTGCGCAAGGCCGCTTCGTCCAGGCTTTTCAGCACATAAACGCGAGCCCGCGAGAGCAAGGCATTGTTGAGTTCGAAAGAGGGGTTTTCGGTGGTGGCGCCGATAAAGATCAGCGTGCCGTCTTCGACGTAAGGCAGGAAGGCGTCCTGCTGGGACTTGTTGAAGCGATGCACTTCGTCGACGAACAGAATGGTCCGCCGGCCGTACTGCGCCGCTTGCTGCTTGGCGATCTCCACCGCCTGGCGAATCTCCTTGACCCCGGCAAGCACGGCGGAAACCGTTTCGAAATGGGCATCGGAGACCTTGGCCAGGAGCCGCGCCAGAGTGGTCTTGCCAACACCGGGCGGCCCCCAGAACACCATGGAGTGCAACGCGCCCTGCTCCAGCGCCTCGCGCAACGGCTTGCCGCGCGCGAGCAGGTGCTCCTGCCCGACGTATTCGTCGAGGCTGGCTGCGCGCAGACGCGCGGCAAGTGGCTGGGCGACAGGTTCGCGGCTGAACAGGTCCATTGCGGACGGTTACCTCGATTGCAGCGGCCCGCCGCTGCGCAGGCCGCCTGATACGAATGTCAGATTAGGCTCACTCGGAAATGACGTCGGCACCCTCGGGAATCTCGAAGGTGAACAGGTCGGCCTTGAGCGGCTGATTCATCTTCACCCCCATGAAGAGGATATTGGTGCGCTGACCGACACTGTCGATCAGCTGCATGTCATTGATCACGCCACCGCGGAAGGACAGCCGCAGGTTGTCGAACAGGGTGTCCTTGGCCTTGGGCTTGAGGGTGAAGTCCACCACGTCCCCGGCCTCCTTGTGCGAGACCTCGAAGTTCTCGCTGATGGTGGAGACGTCGCCGGACAGCAGCAAAGCCGGTGTGTGTGTCAGGCGCTGGTCGAGCTCCTGGATGGTGACCTGCTCGAGATCCGGGTCATACAGCCACACCTTCTTGCCGTTGGACACCAACAACTGCTCCATCGGCGCATCGGTGTGCCAGCGGAACTGGCCGGGACGCTTGAGCGCCAGCTCCCCGGAGGTCTCCTGCAGCTGGGTGCCGCTGCCGTCGAGCGAGAGCTGCGAGAAGCGGCCAGTCAGGGTTTCGGCCTGGTTGAGCAGGCCGGTCAGGCGTTTGGTAGAAGCCGCCTGGTCGGCGTGGGCCGGTACCAGAGCGACCATCAGGACAGATGCACACAGCAAACGGATCAATTGCATGTAGCCCTCGAAGCGATTCAATCGCGCATGGGTGCCGGCGCGATGACCTCGCGCGAGCCGTTGGTATTCATGGATGTCACCACGCCGGCCATTTCCATGGCCTCGATCATGCGTGCGGCGCGGTTGTAGCCGATCTTCAGCTTGCGCTGCACGGCGGAGATCGACGCGCGGCGGCTTTCGGTAACGAAGCGAACGGCCTCGTCGTACAAGGGGTCTTCTTCGCTACCTTCGCCGCTGCCTTCGCCACCACCGCCCTCGAAGCCGCTACCAGCCTCTTCCACGCCGGCGAGGATGTCCTCGATGTAGTCGGGCGCTCCGCGAGCCTTCCAGGCTTCGACCACACGATGCACCTCGTCATCGGAGACGAACGCACCATGCACGCGGATCGGCAGGCCGGTGCCCGGCGGCAGGTAGAGCATGTCACCGTGACCGAGCAGCTGCTCGGCGCCGCCCTGGTCGAGGATGGTGCGCGAGTCGATCTTGCTCGACACCTGGAACGCCATGCGGGTCGGAATGTTGGCCTTGATCAGACCGGTGATCACGTCCACCGACGGTCGCTGGGTGGCAAGGATCAGATGGATGCCCGCCGCACGTGCCTTCTGCGCGATACGGGCGATCAGTTCTTCGACCTTCTTGCCGACGATCATCATCATGTCGGCGAATTCGTCGACGACCACCACGATGGTCGGCAGGCTCTTCAGATACGGCGGCTCGTCGTCCATCGACTCGCGCTTGTACAGCGGGTCGTGCAGCGGCGTGCCGGCCTCTTCCGCCTCCTTGATCTTGCGGTTGAAGCCCGCCAGGTTGCGCACGCCCATGGCCGCCATCAGCTTGTAGCGCCGTTCCATCTCGGCGACGCTCCAGCGCAGTGCATTGGCCGCCTCCTTCATGTCGGTGACCACCGGGCAGAGCAGGTGCGGAATGCCTTCGTAGATCGACAGTTCGAGCATCTTCGGGTCGATCATGATCAGCCGCGCCTCTTCCGGCGTCGACTTGAACAGGATCGACAGGATCATCGCGTTGACCCCCACCGACTTACCGGAACCGGTGGTACCGGCCACCAGCAGGTGCGGCATCTTCGCCAGGTCGGCGATGACCGGTTTGCCGCCGATATCGTGGCCGAGCGCCAGGGTGACCGGCGACTTGGCGTCGTCATAAGGCGCCGACGACAGCACCTCGGAGAAACGGACGATCTGCCGATCCTCGTTGGGAATCTCGATACCCACGGTGGTCTTGCCCGGAATGACCTCGACCACGCGCACGCTGACCATGGCCATCGAACGCGCCAGGTCCTTGGCCAGATTGGAGATGCGGCTGACCTTGACGCCGGCCGCAGGCTGAATCTCGAAACGGGTGATCACCGGGCCTGGGTGAACCGACTCGACCACCACCTCGACGCCGAACTCCTTGAGCTTGATCTCCAGCAGCCGCGACATGGCCTCGAGGGACTCGGGCGAATACTGCTTCTGCTGCTTTTCCGCGACGTCGAGGATGGAAATCGGCGGCAGGCTGCCTTCGACCGCGGTATCGACGAACAACGGCGCCTGCTTCTCCTTGAGCACGCGCTTGCTCGGCTCTGCCGGCTTTGCCGGTGCGGGCGGGGTGATCACAGGAGCCTGGCGCTTCCCCAGCTCGCTCATGTGCTTGGCCAGTGCCTCGTCGCGCTCGATGATGCGCTCCTTGACCTTGGCCTGCTCGCGGCGATCGCGCACCATTGGCGCGGCCACCTCGCTTACCACATCGTCCGCCTCGCGCAGCTGCGCAACCAGCTGCTTGCGTTCGGCGCGGGCATTCCACCAGCGGCTGAAAAAGCTCTGGATCAGTTCCAGCAGGTCGAGCGTGATCTTGCCGGTGATATCCATCACCTTGAACCAGGACAGGTCGGTAAAGACCGTCAGCCCGAACAGAAAGAACGCCAGCAACGCGAGGGTGCTGCCCTGCACGTTGAGCGTCTGCACCGCCAGCTGGCCAAGGCTCTCGCCCAGCGCACCGCCCGCGGATGCCGGCAAGGCTTCGCCGCCCTGGAAATGGATATAGGCCAGCGCCGAACCGGACAGCACCAGGAACACCAGGCCGATCAGCCGCCAGGAGAACAGCCAGCCATTCCACACCCAGGGCTGGTGACGCGCACGGAATACCTGCCAGGTCTTGACGCCCAGCAGCAGCGGGAAGAGGTATGCGAAGTAACCCAGCGCCATGAACAGCACATCGGCGAACCAGGCGCCCGCGCGCCCCGCGGCGTTGCGCACCTGATCGACGTTGCTCGTGTGGGTCCAGCCCGGATCGCCCGGATCGTAGGTCAATAACGCCATCCACAGGTAGACGCAGAGCGCACCGAGCGCTATCAACGCGCCTTCCTTGAGGCGATAGTGCAATTGTTGTCGCCAGACGGTTGCCGGCGCGGTAGATGAGGAATTCTTCAAAACGCTTTCTTTCCTGCGCCTGCGGCGCGATGAACCGTAGTCAGCCAGAACCCCGGCATTGTACGGGTTTGTCGATTCGATGGCATGCGGGTTCCGCGGCGGCTTGGGCTTTTGCCGATGCTTCGGTGTAGCATAAACGCCCGATTTCCCGGCGCGGCTCGACTGGAGCACGCTTCTCTATTTGCAACAAAGGCTTATGAGGGCTTTTTATGAGTGAAGTCAAGCATTCGCGTCTGATCATCCTCGGCTCCGGCCCGGCCGGTTATACCGCTGCGGTATACGCTGCCCGCGCCAACCTGAAGCCGCTGATGATCACCGGCATCCAGCCCGGCGGCCAGCTGACCACCACCACCGAGGTCGACAACTGGCCTGGCGACGTCGAAGGCCTGACCGGCCCGGATCTGATGGTGCGCATGCAGAAACACGCCGAGCGCTTCGACACCGAGATCGTCTTCGATCACATCCATACCGCCGAGTTGCAGCAGCGACCGTTCACCCTGCGCGGCGACAGCGGAGTCTATACCTGCGATGCGCTGATCATCGCCACGGGCGCTTCGGCGCAGTATCTCGGCCTGCCCTCCGAAGAAGCGTTCGCCGGTCGCGGCGTATCCGCCTGCGCCACCTGTGACGGCTTCTTCTACCGCAACCAGGTGGTCGCGGTGATCGGTGGCGGCAATACCGCGGTCGAGGAGGCACTTTACCTGTCCAACATCGCCAAGGAAGTCCACCTGATCCACCGCCGCGACAAGCTCCGTTCGGAGAAGATCCTGCAGGACAAGATCATGGACAAGGCGACCAACGGCAACATTCGCCTGCACTGGAACCACACCCTCGAGGAAGTCCTCGGCGACGCCAGTGGCGTGACCGGCGTTCGCCTGAAGAGCACCCTTACCGGTGAAGAGAACACGCTGGACCTGGCCGGCGTATTCATCGCCATCGGTCACAAGCCGAACACCGACCTGTTCCAGGGCCAGCTGGAGATGAAAGATGGCTACCTGAAGATCCGCGGCGGCGGTGAAGGCGATGCCACCTGCACCAGCATTCCCGGAGTGTTCGCCGCAGGCGATGTGGCCGACCACGTCTATCGCCAGGCCATCACCTCGGCAGGCGCCGGCTGCATGGCGGCACTGGATGCCGAGAAGTACCTGGACAACTGATCCCAAGCGGGCTTCGGCCCGCCCTCCCCTGCCCTGCGTGCCGACATGCTGACCTGGCTAAAGCGCGACGACTTCAGCTTTCCTCCCCTCGAAACGGCTCTGCGCGAACCCAACGGCCTGCTTGCTGCTGGCGGCGACTTACAGCCCGAGCGACTCCTGGCTGCCTACCGCCACGGCTGTTTCCCTTGGTATCAGGAAGGCCAACCGCTGCTGTGGTGGTCGCCCGATCCGCGCACGGTGCTCTTTCCTGACGAGCTGCATGTTTCGCGCAGCCTGCGCAAGCGCATGCGCCACGGCGACTATCAGGTGACCTTCGACAAGGCCTTTACCGAGGTCATCCAGGGATGCGCCGGCCCGCGCAGCTACGCCGACGGCACCTGGATCACGACACCGATGCAAGACGCCTATATCAGGCTGCACGAGATGGGCGTCGCGCACTCGGTGGAAGTCTGGCAGCAAGGGCAACTCGTCGGCGGACTCTACGGCCTGGCGATGGGTGAGCTATTTTTCGGCGAGTCGATGTTCAGCCGCGCCACCGATGCCTCCAAGGTCGGCTTCGTCACCTTGGTGGAACGGCTGCGCGAATGGGGCTTTGCGCTGATCGACTGCCAGATGCCGACCCGTCATCTGGAGAGCTTTGGCGCTCGCAGCATCCCACGCGCGGCATTCGCCGAGGCACTCGCCGCGCATCTGGATCGCCCCAGCGCAGCCGACTGGCGCGCCTAGTCGACCTCGGCAAGCTGGCCTACACTGGGTTCATGATTTCTGAGAGTTGACCATGACTTCACTGGCTCGCCTCAAGTTCTACGCCACCCAGCCTCACGCTTGCAGCTACCTGCCCGATGAACAGGCCACCACCTTGTTCCTCGATCCAAGCCAACCGATGGACGTGCAGGTGTATGCGGAGCTTTCAGAGATGGGCTTTCGCCGCAGCGGGGATCATCTCTATCGCCCCCACTGCCAGCGCTGCTCGGCCTGTATTCCGGCACGCATCCCGGTAAGCGCACCGGAACTCAGTCGCCAACAGAAGCGAATCCTCAAGCGCAACGCCGACCTGCAGGTCCGCGGCGTACGCCCGGCATTCAGCGAAGAACTGTACGCGCTCTACGCCAACTACATCGAGAAACGCCACGCCGATGGCGACATGTATCCACCCAGCCGTGAGCAGTTCAACACCTTCCTCGTGCGCGACCTGCCATTCTCGCGCTTCTATGAATTCCGGCTCGACGGCAGGCTGCTGGCCGTCGCCGTTACCGACGTCCTGCCCAATGGCTTGTCTGCTGTTTACACCTTCTACGATCCGGACGAAGAGCGCCGCAGCCTAGGGCGCTACGCGATTCTTTGGCAGATGGGCGAAGCCGCGCGCCTTGGCCTGAAGGCCGTCTATCTCGGTTATTGGATCAAGAACTGCCGGAAGATGAACTACAAGACCGAATATCGGCCCATCGAACTCTTGGTCAACCAGCGCTGGGTAACGCTCAGCTGAAGTCCTTGGCTCATCGACCCATTTCGGGCACAATGCTTGCCGCTTTTGCCCGTGCATCTACGGGCCAATTACCTGAATACCGAGGACTTTACTGAATGTCGAAAGAAGACAGCTTCGAAATGGAAGGTACTGTCGTCGACACCCTGCCCAACACCATGTTTCGCGTGGAGTTGGAAAACGGGCACGTCGTTACTGCGCACATCTCCGGAAAGATGCGCAAGAACTACATCCGGATTCTTACCGGTGACAAGGTTCGCGTGGAGCTGACCCCTTACGATCTGAGCAAGGGTCGCATCACTTACCGCGCCCGCTAAGCGAGCCGCGAGAAAAAACGCCCGGTCTTACCGGGCTTTTTTGTTTGTGCCAGCCATTGCGCACCGCCAGCAATCCGCACAAACGAAAACGCCCGACAGCGGCCGGGCGTTCGTCTCAATGGCCGTCAGGCCAGCTCTGCAGTGGTTTCGAATTCGAAGAACGGCTCGCCGTCACGAATATCGATATGCACCACACCGCCGTGTTCGGCCAGCTCTCCGAACAGGATTTCTTCGGCCAGCGGCCGCTTGATCTTGTCCTGAATCAGCCTGGCCATCGGCCGGGCGCCCATCTGTGCATCATAGCCGTGCTCCGCCAGCCAGCCACGGGCGGCATCCGACACCTCCAGCGTCACGTGCTTATCCTCAAGCTGCGCCTGCAGTTCGATCAGGAACTTGTCGACGATGCTCTTGATGACGTCATGGCTCAGGCGACCGAACTGGATGATGGTGTCCAGACGGTTGCGGAACTCTGGCGTGAAGCTCTTCTTGATGACTTCCATGGCATCGGACGCGTGATCCTGCAGGGTGAAGCCAATGGACGCCCGCGCCGCGGTTTCCGCCCCAGCATTGGTGGTCATGATGATGATCACGTTACGGAAATCGGCTTTGCGCCCGTTGTTGTCGGTGAGCGTGCCGTGGTCCATCACCTGCAGCAGCAAATTGAAGACTTCCGGATGGGCTTTCTCGATCTCATCCAGCAGCAGCACGCAATGTGGCTGCTTGGTGATCGCCTCGGTCAACAGACCGCCCTGATCAAATCCGACATATCCCGGAGGTGCACCGATCAGGCGCGATACCGTATGGCGCTCCATGTACTCGGACATGTCGAAGCGAATCAGCTCGACCCCCAAGGCACGAGCCAACTGGCGTGCCGCTTCGGTCTTGCCCACCCCGGTCGGGCCGGCGAAGAGGAAGGAACCCACCGGCTTGTCCGGTGCCTTCAGTCCAGCACGAGACAGCTTGATGGCAGTCGCCAGCGAGTCGATCGCATCGTCCTGCCCGAACACCGTGAGCTTCAGGTCGCGCTCAAGATTACGCAGCAATTCTTTGTCGGAGCTGCTGACGTGCTTCGGGGGAATCCGCGCGATCTTCGCTACGATGTCTTCAACCTGCTCGACGTCGATGCATTTGACTCGTTGCCCTTCCGGCTGCAGACGCTGATAGGCACCAGCTTCGTCGATTACATCGATGGCCTTGTCCGGCATATGGCGATCGTTGATATAGCGCGAAGCCAGCTCCGCCGCCGCACGCAACGCCTCGTCACTGTATTCGATCTTGTGATGCTGCTCGAAACGCCCTTTGAGCCCACGCAGGATACCGATGGTATCTTCGACCGAAGGCTCGGTGACGTCGACCTTCTGGAAACGGCGCGCCAAGGCGCGATCCTTCTCGAAGATGCCGCGAAACTCTTGGAACGTAGTGGAACCGATGCAGCGGATCTCGCCGGAAGACAGCAGCGGCTTGAGTAGATTGGACGCATCCATCACACCACCAGATGCCGCACCGGCGCCGATGATCGTGTGGATCTCATCGATGAACAGGATGGCATGAGGCCGCTTGCGCAGCTCCCCGAGCAGCGCCTTGAAGCGCTTCTCGAAATCGCCGCGGTATTTGGTGCCAGCCAGCAGTGCACCAAGATCCAGCGAATACACGACGCTGTCACCCAGCAGATCGGGTACCTGGTTATCTACGATCCGCTTCGCCAGCCCCTCGGCAATGGCCGTCTTGCCGACGCCAGCCTCGCCGACCAGCAAAGGATTGTTCTTGCGCCGACGCGCCAGGATCTGGGCGACCCGCTCGACCTCATGCTCGCGCCCGACCAGCGGATCGATCCGTCCCTGGCGTGCCAGCTCGTTCAGGTTGCTGGCGTAGGCATCCAGCGGATTGCTGGAAGTACCCGTCTCGCCACCATCCTCGTCTTGCATGTCGGCATCGTTCTCGGGGCTACCGGAATTTCCCGGAACCTTGGAAATGCCGTGGGCGATGTAATTGACGACATCGATACGCGCCACGTTCTGCTGCTTGAGCAGAAAGACCGCCTGGCTTTCCTGTTCGCTGAAGATGGCGACCAGGACATTGGCACCGGTCACTTCACGCTTGCCGGAGCTCTGAACATGGAATACGGCACGCTGCAGAACGCGCTGAAAACCCAAGGTTGGCTGGGTTTCGCGCTCTTCATCGTGCTGTGGAATGAGTGGTGTGGTGGAGTCAATGAATTCCTGCAGGTCGTGCCGGAGCTTATCCAGGCTCGCACCACAGGCGCGCAGTACGGTAGCAGCCGCTTCATTGTCCAGTAGGGCCAACAGGAGGTGTTCAACCGTCATGAACTCATGACGCTTGGTACGTGCCTCTTTGAAAGCCAGATTCAGAGTGACTTCGAGTTCACGGTTCAACATAGCTTTCACCTCATCCCCAGCAGTCGGAGTTAACCGTCCTTCTCGATCTCACAAAGCAGCGGGTGCTGGCATTCCCTTGCATATTGATTCACTTGCATCGCTTTGGTTTCGGCCACGTCGCGGGTATATATCCCACAGACAGCCTGCCCCTCGGTATGAACGGCGAGCATGATCTTGGTCGCCTGCTCCCTGCCGTGATTGAAAATGCCTTCCAGTACCTCGACGACGAAATCCATCGGTGTGTAGTCGTCATTGAACATGACAACTTTATACATCGGTGGTGCCTTGAGTTCCGGCTTGGCCTCTTGAACCGCCAGGCCAGAGGCGTCGTCTTCGTCCCCCAAGGGGCGATCCTGATTGAATGTTAGTCGAATCTGAGCAAATGCATGCATGCGCATAACGGTTCTAGGTCGTGGCGCGGGGGCCAGATAAATATGGACAGCTTCGCAGCCAGCTGACGAGTCGCCTTGACTATCGGCAAAACGGTGATACAAACAGTAAGTGCCTACAACGGCAAACGGGTTGCGCAACATGAGGCCTCGGGCTGCATAAGCGCGGAATGAAATGGATGTTACTCCAGTAATGGACTCCTTTGCAGAGGGATAACAGCATGCTAAGCGGTAAGGTCAAGTGGTTCAACAACGCCAAAGGCTACGGCTTCATCGTAGCAGACGGCGGCGATGAGGACCTGTTCGCCCACTACTCGGCCATCCAGATGGACGGCTACAGAACGCTGAAAGCTGGGCAAGCGGTCATGTTCAATATCCTGCAGGGTCCGAAAGGCCTCCACGCAACCGACATTCGGCCCCAGCAGGCCATGTCCGAAGCGACGACTCCTGCTGCTGCCCAGGGTGCCTCCACGGTCGACGCCTGACGTCTTCCGGGGCAAATGAAAAGGCCGATCAGTCGATCGGCCTTTTTTGCCTGCACTCGCTTACATGTGGCTGATCATTGCATCGCCGAACTGCGAGCAGGACATCAGCTGCGCGCCATCCATCAGCCGCTCGAAGTCATAAGTGACGGTCTTGGCAGCAATGGCACCTTCAGTGCCCTTGATGATCAAGTCGGCAGCTTCAACCCATCCCATGTGGCGCAGCATCATTTCCGCTGAAAGGATCAACGAACCAGGATTGACCTTGTCCTGACCGGCATACTTGGGCGCCGTGCCATGGGTTGCCTCGAACATTGCCACCGTGTCGGACAGGTTGGCGCCCGGAGCGATGCCGATACCACCAACCTCCGCAGCCAGGGCGTCGGACAGATAGTCACCGTTCAGGTTGAGCGTGGCGATGACGTCGTACTCCGCAGGACGCAGCAGGATCTGCTGCAGCATGGCGTCGGCGATGGCGTCCTTGACCACAATGTTCTTGCCGGTGTTGGGGTTCTTGAACTGCATCCAGGGCCCGCCATCGAGCAGTTCGGCGCCGAACTCGTCGCGAGCGACCTCGTAGCCCCACTCCTTGAACGCACCCTCGGTGAATTTCATGATGTTGCCCTTGTGGACGAAAGTGACCGAGCTACGGTCATTGTCCACGGCATACTGCAGCGCCTTGCGAACCAGACGCTTGGTACCTTCCAGCGAGACGGGCTTGATGCCGATGCCGCAGTTCTCGGTGAAGCGGATCTTCTTGACGCCCATTTCTTCGGTAAGAAACTTGATGACCTTCTCCGCCTCGGGGGAGCCGGCTTTCCATTCAACACCCGCATAGATGTCTTCGGAGTTCTCGCGGAAAATCACCATGTCCACGTCGCCGGGATTCTTCACAGGACTCGGCACGCCAGTGAACCAGCGAACCGGACGCTGACAGACATAAAGGTCGAGTTCCTGGCGCAGCGCAACGTTCAGCGAGCGGATGCCACCTCCGACCGGAGTGGTCAGCGGCCCTTTGATGGAAACCACGTAATCGCGCACCACCTCCAGGGTCTCTTTTGGCAGCCAGGTGTCCTGGTCATAGACCTGAGTGGCTTTCTCGCCAGCATAGATTTCCATCCAGGCGATCTTGCGCTTGCCGCCGTAAGCCTTTTGCACGGCTGCGTCCACGACCTTGATCATCACCGGACTGATGTCGACGCCGATACCGTCCCCTTCTATATAAGGAATGATCGGATTGTCAGGAACGCTCAGGGTGTTATCGGCGTTGACGGTGATTTTGTCACCGCTGGCTGGCACCTGGATCTTTTGGTATCCCATGCTGGACTCCGTCTTCGTGGTTAGACATCGATCGTCGTTCGAGGGTACCCCACTCGAATTGCCTGAAACTACATGTTCGTTCGTCGTATGTGCAATGCCGTTCTGCCAGAGGGGGGCTCGATGGTATACTGCCGCGATGACTCACAAGTCATAAGGGACGAGCCTGTACCAGACCCGCCCCTTGAACCCTGACGCTGCCACCGCGGCTCGGCGGTTCAAATGCTCGACACTCTATTGGTGCATCCATCATCACCGCGGCGAATCCCCTTCTGGCTCGACTAGATGGAGAGCTAGGGCGCCTACCCGGCGCACTCGGGATTCTGTGCACGCCCAGCAAGAAGAGAGTTAACGCTAAATGTCCACCCCTTCGAAGATCATCTATACCTTCACCGACGAAGCTCCAGCCCTGGCCACCTATTCGCTTCTTCCCATTGTAGAAGCCTTCGCAGCCTCCGCTGACATCTCCGTCGAAACACGCGACATCTCTCTTGCAGGGCGCATCCTTGCGGGCTTTGCCGATCAGCTGGATGCCGACAAGAAAGTCGAAGACGATCTGGCCAAGCTTGCCGAGCTGACCAATCAGCCCGACGCCAACATCATCAAGCTTCCCAACATCAGCGCCTCCGTTCCGCAGCTCAAGGCAGCCATCGCCGAACTGCAGGCCCTGGGTTACAACATTCCCAACTTCCCTGAAGACCCGCAAACCGACGCCGAGAAAGATGCACGCGCACGTTACAGCAAGGTGCTCGGTAGCGCCGTGAACCCGGTGCTGCGCGAAGGCAACTCCGACCGCCGCGCTCCGGCCGCCGTCAAAGCCTATGCCCGCAAGCACCCGCATTCGATGGGCAAGTGGAGCAAGGCGTCGCAGTCGCACGCCGACTACATGCGCGGCGGCGACTTCTTCTCCAGCGAACAGTCGATCACCATGGAAAAAGCCGGTGACGTGCGCATCGAGTTCGTCGGCAAGGACGGCAAGGTCGAGGTCAAGAAGCAGCTCGCCCTGCAGGCAGGCGAAGTGCTCGACGGCATGTTCATGAGCTGCAACAAGCTGCGCGCCTTCTTCGAAGACACCCTGCAGGACTGCAAGGAAACCGGCGTGATGTGGTCGCTGCACGTCAAGGCGACCATGATGAAGATCTCTCACCCGATCGTCTTCGGCCATGCCGTGAGCGTCTACTACAAGGATGTGTTCGACAAGTACGGCGACCTGTTCAAGGAACTGGGCGTCAACCCGAACAACGGCATCAGCAGCGTCTACGACAAGATCAAGTCCCTGCCGGCTTCGCAGCAGGAAGAAATCCTGCACGACATCCATGAGGTCTACAGCCACCGGCCGGAAATGGCGATGGTCGACTCGGTCAAGGGCATCACCAACCTGCACATCCCGAGCGACGTCATCGTCGACGCCTCCATGCCGGCGATGATTCGCAACTCCGGCCAGATGTGGGGCAAGGACGGCAAGCAGAAGGACACCAAGGCGGTGATGCCGGAGAGCACCTACGCCCGCATCTACCAGGAAATGATCAACTTCTGCAAAACCAACGGCGCCTTCGACCCGGTCACCATGGGTAGCGTGCCGAACGTCGGTCTGATGGCGCAGAAGGCTGAAGAATACGGCTCGCACGACAAGACCTTCGAAATGCACGCCGACGGCACCATGCGCGTCGTACTGGCCGATGGCACCGTGCTGATGCAGCACGAAGTCGAGAAAGGCGACATCTGGCGCGCCTGCCAGACCAAGGACGCGCCGATCCGTGACTGGGTCAAGCTGGCCGTTACCCGCGCCCGCCAGTCCAACACCCCGGCCGTGTTCTGGCTGGACCCGGAGCGTGCCCACGACATGCAGCTGCAGAAAAAGGTCGAGACCTATCTGCAGGAGCACGACCTGAGCGGCCTGGACATTCGCATCATGGGCTACAACGAGGCCATTCGCCTGAGCATGGAGCGCATGATCCGCGGCAAGGACACCATTTCCGTCACCGGCAACGTGCTGCGCGACTACCTGACCGACCTGTTCCCGATCATGGAACTGGGCACCTCGGCCAAGATGCTGTCCATCGTTCCGCTGATGGCCGGCGGCGGCATGTACGAGACCGGCGCTGGTGGCTCCGCACCGAAACACGTCCAGCAGCTGGTGGAAGAAAACTATCTGCGCTGGGATTCGCTGGGTGAATTCCTCGCTCTGGCGGTTTCGCTGGAGGAGACCGGCATCAAGACCGGCAACAGCAAGGCGAAAATCCTCGGTAAGACCCTAGACCAGGCGACCGGCAAGCTACTGGACAACAACAAGTCTCCGGCACGCAAGGTCGGCCAGATCGACAACCGCGGCAGCCACTTCTACCTGGCACTGTACTGGGCGCAGGCCCTGGCCGCGCAGGACGAAGATGCCGAACTGAAGGCTCACTTCACTCCGCTGGCCAAGACCCTGACCGAGCAGGAAGCGGCCATCGTCGCCGAACTGGCAGCCGTACAGGGCAAGCCGGTCGACATCGGCGGCTACTATCGCTCCAATCCGGAGCTGACCAGCAAGGTGATGCGCCCCAGCGCCACCTTCAACGCTGCCCTGGCCGCGCTGAACGCCTGAGTCGACACCTGAGCGTCAATACGAACCCCGGCCTTGCGCCGGGGTTCGTGCTTTCAGCGGTCTAGCTGCTGCTATGATCGCTTCATTTGCACAAGGCATCTCCATGGATTGGCAACCCCACATCACCGTCGCGACCGTAATCGAAGACCAGGGCCGTTTCCTCTTGGTGGAGGAGCTCAAGGCAGGCCGCCTGGTGCTCAACCAACCCGCCGGCCACCTGGAGGCCAACGAGAATCTGCGCGAGGCCGCTATTCGGGAAACGCTGGAGGAAACGGGCTGGGAGGTCGAGCTCACCGGCCTGATCGGCATCTACCTGTATACCGCTCCGAGCAACGGCGTCACCTATCAGCGCGTGTGCTTTGCCGCCAAGGCCCTGCGTCACGATGCGCAACGATCACTCGACGATGGCATCGTCGCAGCCCGCTGGTTGAGCCGCGAGGAGCTGGCCCAGCAGCCCGAGCGCTGGCGCAGCGAGCTGGTTCCGCGCTGCATCGATGACTATCTGGCCGGACCGCTGCACCCGCTTGACGTCATTCGCAACTGATCACACCTTCGTCACGCCAGCGTCAGCTGATAGAATTCGCCCCTTTGCAAAACCCTGGCGTACTTCTATGTCTGTTGCGACCCTCTCCGCCCCGGAAAACACCCGCGTTATCGTTGGCATGTCCGGCGGCGTCGACTCGTCCGTTTCCGCTCTCCTGCTGCTCGAACAGGGCTATCAGGTCGAAGGCCTGTTCATGAAGAACTGGGAAGAGGACGACGGCACGGAGTACTGCACCGCCAAGGAAGACCTGGCCGATGCCCAGGCCGTGTGCGACCGCATCGGCATCAAGCTGCACACCGCCAACTTTGCTGCCGAGTACTGGGACAACGTGTTCGAGCACTTCCTCGCCGAATACAAGGCCGGGCGCACGCCGAACCCGGACATCCTCTGCAACCGGGAAATCAAGTTCAAGGCGTTCCTCGATTACGCCCTGATGCTCGGTGCCGACCTCATCGCCACTGGCCATTACGTGCGGCGTCGCGACCGCGATGGCCGCAGCGAACTGCTCAAGGGCCTCGACCCCAACAAGGACCAAAGCTACTTCCTGCACGCCGTCGGAGGCGAGCAACTGGCCAAGACGCTGTTTCCCGTCGGCGAGCTGGAGAAGCCCGAGGTCCGCGCGATTGCAGAGAAGCATGGCCTGGCCACGGCAAAGAAGAAGGATTCCACCGGCATCTGCTTCATTGGCGAACGGCGATTCAGTGATTTCCTCAAGCAGTACCTGCCGGCCCAACCGGGAAACATCGAAACGGTCGACGGCGAGGTGATCGGCCGTCACCACGGCCTGATGTATCACACCATCGGCCAGCGCCAGGGGCTCGGCATCGGCGGCCTCAAAGATGCCTCCGACGAGCCTTGGTATGTGCTGAGCAAGGATCTGCAGCGCAACGTGCTGATCGTCGGCCAGGGAAATGACCACCCGTGGCTGTTCTCCCGCGCGCTGCTGGCTTCCGATATCTACTGGGTGAATCCCGTGGACCTCAGCGCCCCGCTCAAGCTGACCGCCAAGGTTCGTTATCGCCAGAGCGACCAGGCTTGCACGCTGGAACGGACGCCCGATGGCTATCGCGCAGTGTTCGAAGCGCCGCAACGCGCCGTCACGCCTGGCCAGTCGGTGGTGTTCTACGATGGCGAAGTCTGTCTCGGCGGCGGCGTCATCGAAAGGGCAGAACCCTGGTTCGAGGGCCGCCCATGAGTAATCTGGATGAACAGCTGATCGCGCTTGGGGCGGTATTCGAAGCCGCCACGCTGGTCGACCGCATTGCCCGAACCGGCCAGGTGCCGAATGCCGCGCTCGGCTGCATGCTCGGCAGTCTGCTGGCGCGCAACCCGCAGTCCACGCTGGAAATCTATGGCGGCGACGACCTTAACCTGCGTGACGGCTACCGCGCACTGGTCGGCGCGCTGGAGCGCGACAGCAGCAGCCTGCAGCGCGAGCCGTTGCGCTATGCCCTGGCGATGATCGGCCTTGAGCGGCAGCTGGACAAGCGCGACGACATGCTGCAGGTCATCGGAAGCCGGCTGGATCAGATTCAACAGCAGGTCGAGCACTTCGGCATCACCCACGAGAATGTCGTTGCCTCGTTCGGCGGACTCTATCAGGACACGCTGAGCACCTTCCGTCAGCGCATCCAGGTCCAAGGCGACATGCGCCACCTCCAGCAGACCGACAATGCCGCCAAGATTCGCGCGCTGCTGCTCGCCGGCATTCGCTCCGCCCGCCTCTGGCGCCAGCTTGGCGGGCACCGCTGGCAGCTGATCTTCAGCCGACGCAAGTTGCTCGCCACGCTCTATCCAAAACTGCGCCCGACCCAGACCGAAGACCGATAGCGCAGCGAATGTACCGGGTCCGGCCGGTACATTCGTGTATAATCTGCGCCCTCTTTTCGTTGCCCGACTGTCCGAGAATGCCCTCTATGCAGCTTTCCTCGCTCACGGCGGTTTCCCCCGTCGATGGCCGCTACGCCGGCAAAACCAGCGCCCTGCGCCCGATCTTCAGCGAATTCGGCCTGATTCGTTGCCGTGTCCAGGTCGAAGTCCGCTGGCTACAGCGCCTGGCAGCCCACCCGGGCATTCCGGAAGTCGCGCCCTTCTCCGCCGAAGCCAATGCGCTGTTGAATCAGCTTGCCGAGGACTTCCAGCTGGAGCATGCCGAGCGCGTCAAGGAATTCGAGCGCACCACCAACCATGACGTCAAAGCCGTGGAGTACCTGCTCAAGGAGCAGGCCAAGCAGCTGCCTGAACTGGCCAAGGTCAACGAATTCATCCACTTCGCCTGCACCAGCGAAGACATCAACAACCTGTCCCACGCGCTGATGCTGCGCGAAGGCCGTGACACCGTTCTGCTGCCGCTGATGCGCCAGCTCGCCGACGCCATCCGCGGCCTGGCCGTCCAGTTCGCCGAAGTGCCGATGCTGTCGCGCACCCACGGTCAGCCGGCCTCCCCTACCACCCTTGGCAAGGAACTGGCCAACGTGGTCTATCGCCTGGAGCGCCAGATCGCTCAGGTCGCCGCCGTGCCGCTGCTCGGCAAGATCAACGGCGCCGTGGGCAACTACAACGCCCACCTGTCCGCCTACCCAGACGTCGACTGGGAAGCCAATGCCCGTGAATTCATCGAGGGTGATCTGGGCCTGTCGTGGAACCCCTACACCACGCAGATCGAGCCGCACGACTACATCGCCGAGTTGTTCGACGCCATCGCACGCTTCAACACCATCCTCATCGACTTCGATCGCGACATCTGGGGCTACATCTCCCTCGGTTACTTCAAGCAGAAAACCGTCGCTGGCGAAATCGGCTCCTCGACCATGCCGCACAAGGTCAACCCGATCGACTTCGAGAACTCCGAAGGCAACCTCGGCATCGCCAACGCACTGTTCCAGCACCTGGCCAACAAGCTGCCGATTTCCCGCTGGCAGCGCGATCTGACCGACTCCACCGTCCTGCGCAATCTGGGCGTCGGCTTCGCCCACAGCGTCATCGCCTACGAGGCGAGCCTCAAAGGCATCGGCAAGCTGGAGCTCAACGCTGCCCGCATCGCCGAAGACCTCGATGCCTGCTGGGAAGTGCTGGCCGAGCCGGTACAGACCGTCATGCGTCGTTATGCCGTGGAGAATGCCTACGAAAAGCTGAAGGATCTGACCCGCGGCAAAGGCATTACGCCCGACGCGCTGCAGGCCTTCATTGACGGCCTCGACATTCCGGCCGAAGCCAAGGCGGAGCTGCGTAAGCTGACGCCCGCAAGCTACATCGGCAACGCTGCCGCTCAGGCCAAGCGCATCTGATCGACCCTATGCCTGCACGCCCGGCTGTGCCGGGCGTTTTTATTTTCAGCTCTGCCATATAGAGCAAGGTGTTACGCATGACTTCTGATATTCCACTTCAAATTCTGGGCGGCATCAGTGCCCGGGAATTCCTGCGCGATTACTGGCAGAAGAAGCCGCTGCTGATCCGCCAGGCCATCCCGGGTTTTCAGAGCCCCATCTCGCCCGACGAACTGGCTGGTCTCTCGCTCGAGGAAGACGTCGAGTCCCGCCTGGTCATCGAGCACGGCGAAAGCCCCTGGGAGCTGCGCCGCGGTCCGTTCAGCGAGGACACTTACCAGCAACTGCCGGAGCGTGACTGGACCTTGTTGGTGCAGGCGGTCGACCAGCTCGTGCCGGACGTCGCCGAGCTGATCGAGCATTTCCGCTTTCTGCCCAACTGGCGCATCGACGATGTGATGATCAGCTATGCCGCTCCGGGTGGCGGCGTCGGACCGCACTTCGACAACTACGATGTGTTCCTGCTGCAGGCCCATGGACAGCGCCGCTGGCGCATCGGGCAGATGTGCGACAGCGAAAGCCCGATGCTGGCCCACGGCGACCTGCGCATTCTCGCCGACTTCCAGGGCACCGAAGAATGGGTGCTGGAGCCGGGCGACATGCTCTACCTGCCGCCTCGCCTCGCTCACTTTGGCACCGCCGAGGATGCCTGCATGACGTACTCGGTCGGTTTTCGCGCACCCAGCGCCGCGGAAGTCCTGACCCATTTCACCGACTTTCTCGCGCAATTCCTGCCAGACGAAGAACGCTACAGTGATGCCGATCTACAACCCAGCGATGACCCCTTCCAGATCCAGAGCGATGCACTGGACCGTTTGAAGGCATTGCTTGCCGAGCACATGAGCGACGAACGCCTCCTGCTTACCTGGTTCGGCCAATTCATGACCGAGCCGCGTTATCCGGAGCGTGTCGAGGGCCCGGAACTGAGCGAGGACGAATTGCTGTCGGCGCTGGAGGACGGCGCGATACTGGTTCGCAACCCCGCGGCCCGGCTGGCCTGGAGCGAGGTTGATATCGGCCTGCTACTGTTCGCCAGTGGCCAGAGCCGCCTGCTTCCCTCTAAGCTGAACGAACTGTTGAAACTGATCTGCTCGGCCGACGCGCTGCATGTCGAAAACGTCGGTCGATGGCTGAGCGACGAGGATGGCCGGGCGCTGCTGTGCGAACTGGTGAAACAAGGAAGTCTGGAGTTTGCTGATGAATAGCGTTCAGGTACGGATCGCCGACTGGCAACAGGACAACGCCGAACTGCGGCGCATCCGCGAAGCCGTATTCATTGCCGAGCAGGCCGTACCGCCCGAGCAGGAGTGGGACGCCGATGATGCCGAAGCGGTGCACTTCCTTGCACTCGAGGGCGACTATCCGATCGGCACCGCTCGGCTCCTGGCCGACGGGCAGATTGGCCGCGTGGCGGTGTTGCGCGACTGGCGCGGCATGAACGTCGGCGACGCGCTGATGCGAGCGGTCATTGCCGAAGCCGAGCGCCGTGGCCTGACCGAACAGACTCTGACCGCTCAGGTCCATGCCACCGCGTTTTACGAGCGGCTTGGCTTCAAGGTTGTCAGCGACGAATTTCTTGAAGCCGGCATCCCTCATGTTGAGATGCTCCGCCGGAGCCAGTGAGACGAAATGAACGACGATGCCCCCAAGGAGCGAACCGAACAGGCCGAACTGCCGGCTATCGACTTTCACTCCCCGGGGCGCTTCGCCGTACACAATCCGCCTCCTGATCTGCCCGAGCCCGAAGCCTGGGTCGCGGCTCCCTTCCGCCTTGGACGGGATGTCGAGCTGCAACGATTCGACAAGCCGACTGAAGTACGCCAGCACGCCTTGGCCATGCTGCAGCAGGCGACCCGCGCCCTGTGCATCTACAGCACTGACCTGGAGCCCTGGCTCTATCATCACAGCAGCATTCAGCAGGCCTGCACTCGCCTTCTGCTCGCACACCCTCGCAACCAGCTGCGTATCCTGGTCGCCGACCCAACTCGCGCCGTGAAGGAAGGGCATCGCCTTCTTCAACTCGCGCGCCGGTTGACCAGCAATGTCCATATTCGCAAGCTGCATCCGGACTACCCCGAGCCGAACGGCACCTATCTCCTCGCCGACGACTGCGGGCTGCTGGAGCGCCCCAAGGCCGACCAGTATGCTGGCTACGCCCTGTATCGTGACCCTGCTCGCGTGCGCATACGCCAGGCAGAGTTCGACAAGGCATGGGATCATGGGCAATCGGACGCAAACTTGCGGAGCTTCCTGTTATGAGTCCTCGTATCACGCTGCTGGCCGTCGCGCTCAGCATCTGCCTACCGCTACAGGCGGCAACCGAAGTCATCCAGCTCAACAACCGCATGGGCGAGGAAGTGCTCCCGGTAGCCGAATCGGTACTGGGCGGCCAGGGCCGTGTCACGGCATATGGCAACCAGCTGATCGTCAACGCACCGGACGCGCTGATTCGCGAGCTGCGGCAAGTGGTCGATCAGCTGGATGTAGCCCCCAAACGCCTGTTGATCAGCGTCGATACCCAAGACTCGGCTAGCAGCGCGACGGGAGGATATCGGGTAGACGGCTCGGTACGCGCCGGCGACGTGGAGTTCGAAACGGGCCGCGGCGAGATCGGAGGCAGGGACCAGGTTCGCATCATTCGTCGCAGTACCAACAGCCGGGACGGTGGCATTCAGCAGATCCAGGCCAGCGAGGGCTATCCCGCGCTCATTCAGGTTGGCCAGAGTGTTCCGTTGACGACTCAGGGCACCGATGGCTATGGCCAGATCTATCAGCAAACCCAGTATCGTGACGTTCTGCGTGGCTTCTACGCCACCGCCACGGTGCATGGCGATCGCGTGCAGATCAGTATCAGCAGCAGCCGCGACCGACTCGCTCAGGGCCGCAGTGGCGTCGTCGAAGTGCAGAATGCCGATACCCGCGTCAGTGGGCGTGTCGGCGAATGGATCACCGTGGGCGGTGTCGATGAAAGCGCAAGTTCTGATCAGCGCGGCACGCTGCGTCGCTATTCCACCCAGGGCAGCCAGAACCTTTCGATGCGCCTGAAAGTAGATGTTCTCGACTGAACCACTGCTGACGCGCAGAAAGATGTAGTGGTCTAAAAAAAACACTACAAAACCATTGACGATGAAAAAACAGCGGCGCATTATTGGCCCGCTCCCGCTAACCAGGGGCCCTGGCAAGGGTCTCCGGGGCGTGCTCCAGCCAACCAGCCGAGCCGTTCCGTGACTGTACTGCCCACAAGGCGGACTGACGAGGTTGCGACTGGAACGAGTCGTCCCGAGGGACGGGGTAGCGATTGACGCATCAGCCAGTCTGACCAGCTTCTCGTTGTTGTAGCGCACACGGCAGCCACGCCGGCTGTGGGCGCAGCAACCGGAACCAGCCAGCCCGGCGGTCGTATCCCCCCTTCTCCTTGGTTCAATCCTCGTCCCGGTCGATATTTCGACGCTCTGCCGCGTGTTGCCCGCACTGATCAGCGATAGCACGTAGGTTCGGTGGGAAAAAGTCGGTGCTCAACCACACTTATTTTTGAAGGATTGAACATGTCCGCATATCAAGACGACATCAAGGCAGTTGCCGCCCTGAAAGAGCAATACGGCAGCAGCTGGGCCGCCATCAACCCTGAGTCCGTCGCTCGCATGCGCGCCCAGAACCGCTTCAAGACCGGTCTGGAAATCGCTCAGTACACCGCCGACATCATGCGCAAGGACATGGCCGAGTACGACGCCGACTCGTCCGTTTACACGCAATCCCTCGGCTGCTGGCACGGCTTCATCGGTCAGCAGAAGCTGATCTCCATCAAGAAGCACCTGAAGACCACCAACAAGCGCTACCTCTACCTGTCCGGCTGGATGGTCGCTGCTCTGCGCTCCGAGTTCGGCCCGCTGCCGGACCAGTCGATGCACGAGAAGACTGCCGTTTCCGACCTGATCGAAGAGCTGTACACCTTCCTGCGTCAGGCTGACAGCCGTGAGCTGGACCTGCTGTTCACCGCTCTGGATGCTGCTCGTGAGGCCGGCGATTCCGCCAAGGCTGCCGAGATCCAGAGCCAGATCGACAACTACGAAACTCACATCGTCCCGATCATCGCAGACATCGACGCTGGCTTCGGTAACCCGGAAGCCACCTATCTGCTGGCCAAGCGCATGATCGAAGCAGGCGCTTGCTGCATCCAGATCGAGAACCAGGTTTCTGACGAGAAGCAGTGCGGCCACCAGGACGGTAAAGTGACCGTTCCGCACGCCGACTTCCTCGCCAAGATCGCTGCCGTTCGTTACGCCTTCCTCGAGCTGGGCATCGACAACGGCGTGATCGTTGCTCGTACCGACTCCCTGGGCGCCGGTCTGACCAAGCAGATCGCCGTGACCAAAGAGCCGGGCGACCTGGGCGACCTGTACAACTCCTTCCTGGATTGCGAAGAGATCTCCGAAGCCGAACTGGGCAACGGCGACGTCGTCATCAAGCGTGAAGGCAAGCTGCTGCGTCCGAAGCGTCTGCCGTCCAACCTGTTCCAGTTCCGCAAGGGCACTGGCGAAGACCGTTGCGTCCTGGACTGCATCACCTCCCTGCAGAACGGCGCTGACCTGCTGTGGATCGAAACCGAGAAGCCGCACGTTGGCCAGATCAAGGCCATGGTTGACCGCATCCGCGAAGTCATCCCGAACGCCAAGCTGGTTTACAACAACAGCCCGTCGTTCAACTGGACCCTGAACTTCCGTCAGCAGGTATTCGATGCCATGGTTGCCGAAGGCAAGGACGTGTCCGCCTATGATCGCACCAAGCTGATGAGCGTCGAGTACGACGAGACCGAACTGGCTCAGATCGCTGATGAGAAGATCCGTACCTTCCAGAAGGACGGTTCCGCTCACGCCGGCATCTTCCACCACCTGATCACCCTGCCGACCTACCACACTGCTGCTCTGTCGACCGACAACCTGGCCAAGGGCTACTTCGCCGAAGAAGGCATGCTGGCCTACGTGAAGGGCGTGCAGCGTCAGGAACTGCGTCAGGGTATCGCCTGCGTCAAGCACCAGAACATGGCTGGCTCCGACATCGGCGACAACCACAAGGAGTACTTCGCTGGCGAAGCTGCTCTGAAGGCGAGCGGTAAAGACAACACCATGAACCAGTTCCACTAAGAACCGGTTCGCAGCTTCACGGGCTGCAGGTGTGAAGAAGCCCTGGCATTCGCCGGGGCTTTTTTTTGCGACTGGTTGAGTGGTGTACGGTTACGCTTCGTCGTCCCGCGCCCCACTGTCATTCTCTTGTCGCATACGAACCTTAGCGTCATGGCTCCGACAACAATCGTTATGGAGCTGCGCCGTGATTACTGAGAACAACGACATTCTGTTCGGCAACGGGGACGAGTTGCCCAGTAACCATTCGACGAATCCGCATATCCAGGATGTGATTTCCCTCGGCCGACGCAAAGTCCTCGCGGGCGGCGCAGCCATGGGTGCCCTGGCCTTTCTCGGCGCATCCCTTCCCGGCCTCGCGCAAGCGGCAGAGCCGATGGCCCGTGGCATCAAGGATGTTCCGTTCAGACGTCGTACCCGCCTGCCCTTTGCACCAGTCGCTGTTACCCGAGCCGACACCATCACTGTACCCGCTGGCTATACCGCGACCACCTTCATTCCCTGGGGTACCCCGATTACCGGGCGCTACCCAGCCTGGCTGGAAGACGCCAGCAACAGTGCGGAAGATCAGGCCCAACAGGTCGGCATGCACCACGACGGAATGCACTTCTTCCCCATGAATGCGAGGCTGGGCGGTCGGCAGAGCGACCACGGCTTGCTGGTCCTCAATCACGAGTACATCGATGCGCCCCTGCTCCACCCTAACGGTCCGACCGTCGTGGATGACAAGCGCGCCAATGTCGACGAGGTTCGCAAGGAGATCAACGCTCACGGCGTCTCGGTAGTCGAGATTCGTCGTGGCCCCCGGGGCGAGTGGTCCGTGCTGCCCAGCTCACGCAATCGACGTATTACCGGTGCGACGCCGATGCGCATCGAAGGACCCGCACGAGGCCATGCCTTGATGCGAACCCGCTACAGCCCGAGTGGGACTTCAACCCGTGGCACGCTCAACAACTGCTCCAATGGCCACACACCTTGGGGCACCTATCTGACCTGCGAAGAAAACTGGGCCGGTTACTTCGCCAGTGCTGATTCCGAGCTTCCACGTGAGCTCAGCCGCTACGGCGTGCGTGGTAGTGGCCGCTACGGATGGGAGACGGTCGCGGGCGACGAGTTCGAGCGCTTCAACGCAACGCGGACCGCAGCAGACGCCAGTGGTGATTATCGAAACGAGCCGAACACCTTCGGCTGGATTGTGGAAATCGACCCATTCGATCCTACCTCTACTCCCGTCAAGCACACCGCCTTAGGCCGCTTCGCTCACGAAGGCCTGGTGTTCGCCCCAGTAAAGCCTGGCCGTCCCGTTGTCTGCTATTCCGGAGATGACTCGCAGAACGAGTACATCTACAAGTACGTCAGCCGAGATCGTTATCGGCCGCAGCGTAGCGATGGTCGCCTGCTGGACGACGGCACTCTTTATGTTGCGCGCTTCAACCCCGATGGCAGCGGCGACTGGCTGGCACTGGACTATGACAACCCGGACTTCCAACGCGCTTGCGAAGCGGCCGGAATCCGATTCGCCGACCAGGGAGAAGTACTGGTCAATACGCGGCTGGCTGCCGACATTGTCGGCGCGACCAAGATGGACCGGCCAGAATGGGGCGCGGTCCACCCAGATACCGGCGATGTCTATTTCACCCTGACCAACAACAGCAGTCGCGAGCAGGCCATTCCGTCCAACCCACGGACGCCTAATGCTTACGGCCATATCATCCGTTGGCGCGAAGCCAGTCGGGATTTCGCCGGCACTCGATTCAACTGGGACCTCTATCTGCTCGCCGGTCCGGAAAGCGATAGCCGTTCCCCTACAGGCCGCGCCCTCGACGGCAGCAACATCATGGCCAGCCCGGATGGCCTGTGGTTCGATGATGAGGGCCGCTTGTGGATCCAGACCGATATGAGCGGCAGTCAGCTGCGCACAGGGCCTTTTGGCAATAATCAGATGTTGGTTTCGGATCCAAGGAATGGTGAGACAAGACGCTTTCTCGTCGGCCCCTTGGGCGCTGAAGTGACAGGAATAACGGCAACGCCGGACTTCAGAACACTATTCGTGAACATACAACATCCTGGTGAAGGCTCCACATCGACAAATTTCACCAGCAGCTGGCCGGATGGAACGGGCCGCAGGCCAAGGTCAGCCACGGTCATCATCAGTCGCGAAGATGGGAAACGCCTGATGTAGCAATGGAGGGGTGGGCTGCGAGCCCGCCCCTTCGCTTTCACGCCCGCTCGGCGCTAGTTTCATCCGGCGCAGTGAACAATCCCCAGGTCGATATGAACAGCGCGGCGACAAGCGGGCCGATAACGAAGCCGTTCAGGCCAAACAACGCCAAGCCTCCAAGGGTTGAAATCAGCACGACATAATCTGGCATCTTCGTATCCTTGCCAACCAGGATAGGACGAAGGATGTTGTCTACCAAGCCAATCACCAGAACACCGTAGAGGGTGAGTATCACTCCTTGCAGGATGGCACCGCTCATCAGGAAATAGATCGCTACGGGCGTCCAGATCAACGCAGCGCCTACTGCAGGCAGCAAAGATAGAAACGCCATTAGTACGCCCCAGAGCAACGCGCCGGAGATGCCGAGCACGGCGAATATGATGCCGCCCAGAGCACCTTGAGTTACGGCCACGACGATATTGCCCTTGACCGTTGCCCGCACCACCCGAGTGAACTTGTTGAAAAGCCGTCGCTTGTGCGCCTCGCTGAGCGGAATGGCCTGCCTGATCCGCGCAACCAGTTCTCTGCCGTCCCGGATAAAAAAGAACAGCAGATATAACATGACGAAAAAGCTCACTAGGAACTGGAATGTTCCCTGGCCGAAGCTGAATGCCTTGGTTGCGAGAAACTGACTGCCCTCGAGTGCGCCCGACGCCAGCCGCTCGCGCATGGAGTCTAGGTCACCGAAACCAAAACGCTGCAGCTGCATTTGCACCGATGGTGGTAACAGCTCTCTCAGGCCCGATACCAGACGGCCGATGTCCAACTCGCCGCTCTCGATCTGCTTGTAGAGCGTCGCGCCCTCCTGGACCAGCATGCCCGTAATCAAGATGACCGGCAGTACGGCAACCAGCAGACAAACCAGCAAGGTAAACAGCGCCGCCAGGTTACGGCGCTGCCTGAATCGCCGGTAAAGGTAGCGCTGCAGAGGCGCGAAGAGGATGGCGAGAATGACCGCCCAGAAGACTGCCCCGTAGAACGGCAGTAGGATCCAGCCGAATGCAAGGGAAACCACCACCAGCAGGACGAGGAAGACTTTATGCTCGAGCGTCGAGTTGACCATTATTGACCCTGTCGCTGCGTTTCGTACTGTTTAGTCAACGAGCGAGCGCGCGAGTGCGGGCCGGACAGATGATCAGGGATAGGGCCGTCGTTGTCCTGACGGCGGCCCACTTGCTTTATCGCTACAGTGTCATCGCAGCCAGCCAGCCGAATGCGAGCAGCGGCAGGTTGTAATGCAGGAATGTCGGTACGACGGTGTCCCAGATGTGGTTGTGCTGGCCGTCGGCATTCAACCCGGCCGTGGGCCCTAGTGTGGAGTCGGATGCCGGAGAACCGCCATCACCCAACGCGCCTGCTGTGCCAACGAGACTCACGATCGCCAGTGGACTGAATCCCAGCTCGACACCAAGCGGCACGAAGATGGCAGCAATGATCGGCACGGTAGAAAACGACGAACCGATACCGATCGTCACCAGCAAGCCGACCAGCAGCATCAACAAAGCGCCAATGGCCTTGCTATCGCCGATCCACTGAGTGGATGCATCCACCAGCAGCTTCACCTCCCCCGTTTCACGCATGACTTCAGCGAAACCGGCAGCAGCAATCATGATGAAGCCGATCATGGCCATCATTTTCATGCCGTCGGTAAACAGGTCATCCGCTTCCCGCCAGCGCACCACACCGGAAACCGAAAAGATCACGAACCCTGCGAGTGCGCCGAGAATCATCGAGTCCAGCCACAGCTGAATAACGAACGCCGCAGCAACGGCAATGCCTGCCACCACCAAGGTCAGAGGGCTGTAACGTACCGAACTGGGCTCCACCTGCTCGATGCGAGCAAGGTCATACTCACGCGGCTTGCGGTAGCTATAGAAGGCGATCGCCAGCCCCGACAACATGCCCAAAGCTGGGATTAGCATCGCCTGGGTGACCTTGATTCCGGTTACATCCACACCGCTTTTGGCAACGTTGGCCAGCAGAATCTCATTGAGGAAGATGTTGCCGAACCCAACCGGAAGAAACATGTAAGGAGTGATCAGCCCGAACGCGAGCACACAGGCAATCAGGCGCCGGTCGATCTTCATCTTCGACAGTACGTAAAGTAGCGGCGGAACCAGCAAAGGAATAAACGCAATATGAATCGGCAGGATGTTCTGGGACGAAATAGCTACCGCCAGCAGAAGTGCGATCATCATCCACTTCACCGCACCGGTGCCCTGGCCGCCTTGCTTTCCGACCAAAGCCAGAGCCTTGTCGGCAAGCGCGTGGGCCAGACCGCTCTTGCCGATGGCTACGGCGAACGCACCAAGCAGAGCATATGACAACGCCACTGTCGCTCCACCACCCAGGCCCTTGTTGAAAGCGGCGAGGCTGCCTTCGATACCCAACCCGCCAATCAACCCACCGGCCATGGCCCCGGCAATAAGAGCAACGACCACGTGCACGCGGCAAAGGCTCAAGACCAGCATGATGCCGACCGCCGCAACAACTGCGTTCATTTCAAATCTCCGTATAAACGACCAAGTCGCGTAGAAAAGCGCCGCACTCTGCAGCAACTGCGCGGAACTGTCAAAATCGGAACGGCACATTCAAGACGAATGAGCGTAATCTGAGTTGTCAGTAGCCGTTCCCTATCACTGGCTCGGCGTTAGCGGTACCAGCTTTTTACTGAGCAGATAAAACCCAACGCGATGATCACTCACCACGGTATTCACAACCGCTTGTGCAGGTCTCGTGAATGCGGACGCGGGAAAGCTCTGGAAGCAGCGGCTTCAGCTCGTTCCAGATCCATTTCGCCAGGTTCTCGCTGGTGGGGTTTTCCAGACCGGGAATGTCGTTCAGATAGTTGTGATCCAAACGCTCGTAAAGCGGTTTGAAGATGGATTTCAGCTCACCGAAATCCCGAATCCAACCAGTATGTGGATCCACTGGCCCACTTATATACAAGGCAACACGGAAGGAGTGGCCATGCAGCCGCCCGCATTTGTGTCCTTGCGGTACGTGCGGCAAACGGTGCGCCGACTCGAATGTGAATTCTTTGAATATTTCCACTGTATGCACTCGTGATCTGATCGCGACGAAGCGCGCAATTTTACGCGTTTTGCCCGCGTGATTCATGCACAGAGGTTGCTACGCAGGGCAATCACAGCCAAAGGAGTAGCTGCAGTAACTTATCGGCCTCAACAAACCAGTGGCCCCGCGCGCATTTTTCCCAGGCGCAAAAGCAAACCCCCGGCCCGCGTATGCGGGTCGGGGGTTTGGGATAGGAGCTTGACGATGACCTACTCTCACATGGGGAGACCCCACACTACCATCGGCGATGCGTCGTTTCACTGCTGAGTTCGGGATGGGATCAGGTGGTTCCAACGCTCTATGGTCGTCAAGCAATTCGGTTGCTGCCTCGGGGTTGAGCCGCTGCAGCGAATTGGGTATGTGATCGAATCGGTATTGCGTGTTCGTGCAGATTTTCGGTCTATATGTCGACTTACCGTCTAACAGCCAAATTGTTTGGGTGTTATATGGTCAAGCCTCACGGGCAATTAGTATTGGTTAGCTCAACGCCTCACAGCGCTTACACACCCAACCTATCAACGTCGTAGTCTTCGACGGCCCTTCAGGGAGCTCAAGGCTCCAGTGAGATCTCATCTTGAGGCAAGTTTCCCGCTTAGATGCTTTCAGCGGTTATCTCTTCCGAACATAGCTACCCGGCAATGCCACTGGCGTGACAACCGGAACACCAGAGGTTCGTCCACTCCGGTCCTCTCGTACTAGGAGCAGCCCCTCTCAAATCTCAAACGTCCACGGCAGATAGGGACCGAACTGTCTCACGACGTTCTAAACCCAGCTCGCGTACCACTTTAAATGGCGAACAGCCATACCCTTGGGACCGGCTTCAGCCCCAGGATGTGATGAGCCGACATCGAGGTGCCAAACACCGCCGTCGATATGAACTCTTGGGCGGTATCAGCCTGTTATCCCCGGAGTACCTTTTATCCGTTGAGCGATGGCCCTTCCATACAGAACCACCGGATCACTAAGACCTACTTTCGTACCTGCTCGACGTGTCTGTCTCGCAGTCAAGCGCGCTTTTGCCTTTATACTCTGCGACCGATTTCCGACCGGTCTGAGCGCACCTTCGTACTCCTCCGTTACTCTTTAGGAGGAGACCGCCCCAGTCAAACTACCCACCATACACTGTCCTCGATCCGGATAACGGACCAGAGTTAGAACCTCAAGGTTGCCAGGGTGGTATTTCAAGGATGGCTCCACGCGAACTGGCGTCCACGCTTCAAAGCCTCCCACCTATCCTACACAAGCAAGCTCAAAGTCCAGTGCAAAGCTATAGTAAAGGTTCACGGGGTCTTTCCGTCTAGCCGCGGATACACTGCATCTTCACAGCGATTTCAATTTCACTGAGTCTCGGGTGGAGACAGCGCCGCCATCGTTACGCCATTCGTGCAGGTCGGAACTTACCCGACAAGGAATTTCGCTACCTTAGGACCGTTATAGTTACGGCCGCCGTTTACCGGGGCTTCGATCAAGAGCTTCGCTTGCGCTAACCCCATCAATTAACCTTCCGGCACCGGGCAGGCGTCACACCCTATACGTCCACTTTCGTGTTTGCAGAGTGCTGTGTTTTTAATAAACAGTCGCAGCGGCCTGGTATCTTCGACCGGCATGGGCTTACTGAGCAAGTCATTCACCCTCACCGGCGCACCTTCTCCCGAAGTTACGGTGCCATTTTGCCTAGTTCCTTCACCCGAGTTCTCTCAAGCGCCTTGGTATTCTCTACCCAACCACCTGTGTCGGTTTGGGGTACGGTTCCTAGTTACCTGAAGCTTAGAGGCTTTTCCTGGAAGCATGGCATCAACCACTTCGCTTTCTAAAAGAAAGCTCGTCATCAGCTCTCGGCATTAAGATCCCGGATTTACCTAAGATCTCTGCCTACCACCTTAAACAAGGACAACCAACGCCTTGCTGGCCTAGCCTTCTCCGTCCCCCCATCGCAGTAACTAGAAGTACGGGAATATTAACCCGTTTCCCATCGACTACGCTCTTCAGCCTCGCCTTAGGGACCGACTCACCCTGCGTCGATTAACGTTGCGCAGGAACCCTTGGTCTTTCGGCGTGCGAGTTTTTCACTCGCATTGTCGTTACTCATGTCAGCATTCGCACTTCTGATACCTCCAGCGAGCTTCTCAACTCACCTTCACAGGCTTACAGAACGCTCCTCTACCGCTCATCTTGCGATGAACCCGTAGCTTCGGTACCTGGTTTGAGCCCCGTTACATCTTCCGCGCAGGCCGACTCGACTAGTGAGCTATTACGCTTTCTTTAAAGGATGGCTGCTTCTAAGCCAACCTCCTAGCTGTCTAAGCCTTCCCACATCGTTTCCCACTTAACCAGGATTTTGGGACCTTAGCTGACGGTCTGGGTTGTTTCCCTTTTCACGACGGACGTTAGCACCCGCCGTGTGTCTCCCGTGCTGACACTTGCTGGTATTCGGAGTTTGCATCGGTTTGGTAAGTCGGGATGACCCCCTAGCCGAAACAGTGCTCTACCCCCAGCAGTGATACACGAGGCGCTACCTAAATAGCTTTCGAGGAGAACCAGCTATCTCCGAGCTTGATTAGCCTTTCACTCCGATCCACAGGTCATCCGCTAACTTTTCAACGGTAGTCGGTTCGGTCCTCCAGTCAGTGTTACCTAACCTTCAACCTGCCCATGGATAGATCGCCCGGTTTCGGGTCTATTCCCAGCGACTAGACGCCCTATTAAGACTCGCTTTCGCTACGCCTCCCCTATTCGGTTAAGCTCGCCACTGAAAATAAGTCGCTGACCCATTATACAAAAGGTACGCAGTCACCTAACAAAGTAGGCTCCCACTGCTTGTACGCATACGGTTTCAGGTTCTATTTCACTCCCCTCTCCGGGGTTCTTTTCGCCTTTCCCTCACGGTACTGGTTCACTATCGGTCAGTCAGTAGTATTTAGCCTTGGAGGATGGTCCCCCCATGTTCAGACAAAGTTTCTCGTGCTCCGTCCTACTCGATTTCACTTCTAAGATCCTTTCGCGTACAGGGCTATCACCCACTATGGCCGCACTTTCCAGAGCGTTCCGCTAAAATCAAAGAAGCTTAAGGGCTAGTCCCCGTTCGCTCGCCACTACTAAGGGAATCTCGGTTGATTTCTTTTCCTCAGGGTACTTAGATGTTTCAGTTCCCCTGGTTCGCCTCACACACCTATGTATTCAGTGTGTGATAACCATCTTATGATGGCTGGGTTCCCCCATTCAGAGATCTCCGGATCAAAGTCTGTTTGCCGACTCCCCGAAGCTTTTCGCAGGCTACCACGTCTTTCATCGCCTCTGACTGCCAAGGCATCCACCGTATGCGCTTCTTCACTTGACCATATAACCCCAAGCAATCTGGTTACTGTCTATAACGTGAAGACGACATTCGCCGAAAATTTGCATAGAGAACACGCAAATTTTACCTTGACGCGACATGCTGCCAGTGAAAGCAACACATCGGTCTACTTCTATCACATACCCAAATTTTTAAAGAACAGTTCTGGCGCAAAGTCCAGAAATCAATGCTCAACCCAGGCGATCAACAACCGTCCTGGTAAACACTCATTTCTGAGCTTTCGGCGACTAGAGTTAATGGTGGAGCCAAGCGGGATCGAACCGCTGACCTCCTGCGTGCAAAGCAGGCGCTCTCCCAGCTGAGCTATGGCCCCTTCGATTGGTGGGTCTGGGCAGATTCGAACTGCCGACCTCACCCTTATCAGGGGTGCGCTCTAACCAACTGAGCTACAGACCCAATCGTTACTCTCGGGTCTAAACCCAATCGCCTTTCGCAAGTGAATCAAGCAATTCGTGTGGGAGCTTATGACGAAGCCGGTGTCTTCGATTAAGGAGGTGATCCAGCCGCAGGT